>OZ252226.1:2945000-3200688 GCA_965249285.1 Candidatus Foliamicus sp. | reverse complement strand
CTGACAAATACCGTATAATCAATGTCTTATTTGAAGTCTGGAGTGGGCCCGGCAGGACTCGAACCTGCGACCAAGTGGTTATGAGCCACCTGCTCTAACCACTGAGCTACAGGCCCCCGAAAAGGCCTTCAAGTATATCCCTTTTGTCGGTTACGACCCGCGCGTGAAACAACCCGCGCGGCACCCGGCCCGAAGACCTGTGTGGCTTACTTCCGGCGTTTGGGCGGCGGGCCGCGCCGCGGCCGCTTTGGTTTCGGATAGGAATGCGGAAGCAGCCCAAGGCGCGCGAGTTGCTGGCGCCGTGAATCCTTGGACTGGGCGGCAAGAATCAATTCAGTCCACATACCAGGCCGGTCCACAAGACGAGCCCGGAGTATCCTGCCGGCAAAGGGCGCCAGGTTCTGAATCTCGACAAGACTCAGGTGCCTGATGGATTCGCCCTCAGATTCCGGCGTCCCCTGCCAAAGAGATGCCAGAGTATGCTCCGGCTGATCTCCCCGAGTCAGCCAGGTCATGAGAGCGGTAGTAAAGTTCTGCTCCGCCACGTCAACTCTCATGTACTCTTGCGGTTCAGTCACTTCCTCGTCACGCACCGCCGAAGCTTCAGAGATTGCGCGGCCGGTGGCGGTAACCAAGAGCAAAGGAACCACTGCCATGATGTCGCGCTGCACGCTGCTCAATCCGGCAATCTGGCGGCACAAGTCTGCCGGCAGCCCATAAATATCGTTCTTGTTGTTGCATGCCCGCATAGCAATCAATTCGAGGAATCTCCGATTAATCTGGTGAATTTCGTCGAGTCGTGATTTTTGTCCGCCTGTTCTTATCATCATTTCCTCCGGTGTTCCCTAGCTTTGTTTTCCTTCCCCGCCTCTGCGACCGAGCCACGCACGTCGCTGTGCTGAGGTATGGTTTCGCATGGTTTGCAAGGCTTCCCGGGTATTGAGTCAATATCGCCGTGCGAAATCAACCCCAAAATGGTAGGTGATTCGCCGCGCTTTCCGGTTGTAATTCCAGTTCGGAATCGATAAAAAGCTCCTGTCATGCGTGTTACCCAAAGTCGCTATGAAGGGGAATTGGACCGCTTTCACCTGGCAGTACGTATGTTGGGTCTTCAGGCGCGCACCAGCACGATCGGGCGTTACACGGGGCTTTCCAGTGACCGGATACGCAAAGCCTACACAAGCTACGTAGTCGAACATGGCAAGAACAATTTGCCCAGTCGCAAGCGCGGGCGACCACCCAGTCAGGTCACTCGTTTCGTCAAGACTCCGGATCAACATTGTGAATCGACGGTCCTGCTTGCACTGTTCATGCACGCGGGGCTGCTGGTGCCAGGCAGTACAGTGACGTGCGTCCTGCCAAAGACCTTGAGCCCGCTGACTATTGGACATCGCCTCTGCGACGCGTACGAAATGCTCCGCAGCTTGATGCCTTACGGGGAATTGTCTCTGGAACTTGCCGCCACACTGCTGCGTGCGCTCGGAGAGACTCACGAGCTGATTATCGCGAATTGCGGTTCTTGTGGGGCTCTATACGTCCAGGACGCCTACGCCCTGGATTACGGACGCGGCCCGTTCTGCGAATCGCAACACAATTAGGACGGGCAACAGGCCCAATGGGCGAAGTTCGGGTTCCGGCGGCGAAGACGATGCCGGCCGGATCGCGCAATTGCGTGAAGTCCCGAGCTACGCGGCCTTCATTTGCGCCGCCAGTTCCGCGGCAAACGCATCAAAGGTCCGCAAGGGATGGCCAACGGCTTCGCGGGAGGCGGCGACAGCGGCTTCATCGGCTGCGGGGCCGCGGGCCTGCTGGGCCAGAAACAGCTTTTTCAGAGAATCCAGCAGCCACGGCGCAATAAATGCTTTGATGGGCTCGGCCCATTTCTCCACATCATCACCACCGTAGAAGACCTCGCGTTCGAAGTGCTTGGCGTAAACCGCCGCTGCGCCGGGACCTGAGATGGTGTCCGGCCCGTGCAATGCGTACTCGGCGCCGGCGTGCCCGTCTTCGGTTAGTGCGCGTACCGCGCAGCCGGCGATATCGCGCGTGTCCACGCGGTTCTGGCCAATGGATCCGATAGGCATCGGGTAAACCCCGTAGTTCTGGATTACCTGGGCCACCGAAAGGTCCGTTTGATTGAAATAACTGGGCCGCAAAATCGTGTACTCGGCGCCACTCTCCCGGATCGCTTCCTCGATGGGTAACTTGCTGCGGGAATGGGGAATCGCAGGCTCCTGGCCGGGGTCCTGGACCGATAGAAAAACGATCCGTTGAACGCCTGCCGCCTTTGCGGCATTGACGGCATTCAAGCCGCGAGCCGTTTCCGTTTCTCCGTTTGCCGTGATCAGAAACATTCGATCGACGCCGTCCAGAGCCGCATCCAGACCGTTGCCGGTTTCCAGATCTCCGATGGCGCCGCCAGCACCCTCGGGAAGGGCGGCCAGCTTGTCCTCCGAGCGGCTTAGCGCCCGCACCGACTCACCCTTGGCCGTCAGCGCGGCAACGGTTGGGCGACCGACATTACCGGTGGCGCCGACTACGAGAATGGGCATATGGATACGATCCTTCTTCAGCGATTCCTGGTGCTGTACATGTTATACGAGCAAGCGCCAAAAGCAGCTGTCCGGACCCGCTGGGCTTGAGATGCGAATTGGTTACTTCGCTGCCCCTAATGTATAAAGGCGTGGCCGGCGACAGCCGGTTCCGAACAGAATAAAGGCATCGTGCCCCTACCAGCTATGACGACCTTATGCGAGACAGAGAACCTGGCCGGTCAGGTTCGCCCCCTGCACGAGCACCACGACATCGGCGGGTCGGGCGGCCGGACCCTTGCTTCGCGCAGCGAGTTGCCCGGCCCGCCCGGGAATGAAGAAATCAGTGGGCTTCGTCAACCCTTCTCGCGCGTCGCGAAACCGCATGATACATTCGCACCCTTTAAGCGATCTCGGGAGGTACTACGATGAACCGACGGCAGGTGTTGCAGGCGTCCGCCCTGGCTGTATCCGCAGGCGCATTCGGCCCAGCGGCGAGCAAAGGTCGGGCCGATGAGTCACAACCATATGAGCAAGAGGGTTTTATCTTGACCCCTCTGGCAGAAGCGAATCCCCTTGAAGCCAAGATTGTAGTGTTCACGACCGTATCGCCGGATGTGGACGCCAGCATTCGCTTCTACCGCGACGTCATCGGCATGGCCTTAGCTGACGAGGATACGCTGCCTGCCGAATTGACTACCGCACCGGGCGCCGGCAAGGCTGGACGCCGCTATGCCATCCTGCAGATGCCGGAGCCATCCCTAAGCGCGCAGGTGAGAGTGCTGGAAGCGCCCCGAGACGCTCTCGCCAATCGGCCACGCCCGCTGTCGGGGCCCATGGATCCGGGTTTGCTGGTGATGGAAGGACTCACCCGGGATCCGGCAGAGTCCTACCACCGCCTGGCTTCCGCAAACACACCGGTGATCACTTCGCCCCGCTACTACTACTTCCGCAACACCACCTGGGGCCGCGATCTGGATGTGATGAGCTATGCGGCCTTTGGCCCGGGGGGAGAGCAGATGTTCATCACCGCCGAGGTGCGCAGCAACCAGGCGGATTGGACACTGCCCGGAATCCATTCCGGATTCGCCAGCGCCTCCATAACCAGCCTGGACCAGCGGCCGGTGGACGCTTTCTATGAAAGGGCGCTGGGACTTAAACGGTCCTCACAGCTGGAGTGTTTTCAGCGCAATGCCAACCAATTGATCGGCGCACCGGATGACAGTTACTTCCTGTGGGGAAACATCGGCTCCGGCGTCAATATCGAAGTATGGGAATTCAAAGCGGCCAGCGGGACGGTCTACCCGACTTCCCTGGATCGAACCGGACTCGCCATGCTGACCATGCGGGTAAATGACTTGAGCAAGTGCCGCGACAGGTGCCGTTCCAATGGAATCGTGCCGGTCGGTGAGGGCGCTCTTCCGATGCACGGCAATGCCCAGCCGGAGGGATTCACGCTCCGCGGCGCGGTCGGTGAATTGATCGAAGTGATTGCGGCCTAGTGCCGCATCCCGCAGCCGTTCCCGGGAGTTTTGGCAGCAGCCGCCGCTGCGCTGACGCGCAAGCGACACGTTGGGAACGAGGGCATCTTGCCCTCGTCGAGAGCTGGAAGCCCTCGTTCCCAGGCGGGGATGCCTTCGGTCCCGGCAACGCCCTCGCTCGGATGCGTCTCTTGTGACCGAATTGCCGCGCACCTCCGCAACCCCGTTTGGGGTATCCAAGCATTTTCGCCGCTACGTGCTCGGCCTATTGCTGCTGGTGATGACCCTCAACTACGCCGATCGCTATGTGATCGGCATCTTGCTGCCGGCCATCAAGCTCGACCTGGACTTGTCGGATACTCAGATCGGCTTTGTCACCGGCGCCGCACTCACTATTTTCTACGCCTTGCTTGGCGTGCCCATAGCCAGCCTGGCCGATCGCTACTCGCGCAAGAAGATCATCGCCTGGGCGCTGGTTCTCTGGAGTGGCATGACCTGTTTGTACGGTCTTGCCAAGTCATTTCTGCAATTGGCCGTCTTCCGAGTGCTGGTGGGCATCGGCGATGCGGGCTGCACGCCCCCGTCTCATTCCCTGGTTCCGATTACTTCTCGCCCGCCCAACGCGCTTTCGCCATGGCCATCCTGGGTCTCGGGTCCTCTTTGGGGGTCTTCCTCGCTTTCCTGCTCGGTGGTTGGCTTAACGACAATTTTGGTTGGCGGGTAACGCTGGTTGCATTCGGTGCACCGGGTGTGGTGTTTGCGCTGATCGTTTATGGCACTTTGCGCGATCCGCCACGGGGGTATAGCGACGGCGTGAGCAGCGTGGCAAGAGCCCCTGTCATGTATCCGGCGTTCCAACGTCTTTGGGCCAAGAAAACGTTCCGCTACATAGTTCTCGGCGGCAGCATGTACGGCATGGTAAGCACTGCCCTGTTGGTTTGGTTGCCGTCTTTCTACACCCGTACTCATGCCCTCGAAGTGGCCACCGTCGGAACCTGGCTGGCCTACACCAAGGCCTTGCCTCACGCGGCGGGCACATTGCTTGGCGGGCTGTTGGCCAACGAACTCGCCAAGTATGGGACTCGACCGCCGGTACTGCTATGCGCATGCGTCCAGGTGATTGCGACGCCCTTCTACGCCGCCGTGCTACTCAGCCCGAACCCGAAGGCGGCGCTTCTCTGGCTGATCGTCCCTGCCTGCGTGGGGGTCATGCAGGGACCGGTGCTGTTCGCCACCACTCAGGGTGTAGCCGAAGTCCGAACTCGTGCCGTTGCATCTGCCATCATGATTCTGATCATCAACTTGATTGCAGGCATCATCGGCCCCCAATCGGTCGGCGTAATCAGCGATTTCCTGGCAGGATCCTTAGGCGACGAAGCGCTCGGCATGGCGCTGTTGATGATTGCCACCGTGTGCAGTCTTGGGGGCGCAGGCTTTTTCTATCTCGCCTCGAACAGTGTCGAGCGAGATCTTTTCCACGCACGAGACACGCTCGCGAGACTAGAAGCCTAGTGTCGTGTCACGCGAGTACATTCGCATCAGAGCGGACTTAAGCGCGCCAATGCAAGGCGCAGCCCGCAGGGAATACTGAACGTATTGCCCAGGGCAGCAACACTTGGCTTAACGCACGCATTCGGGAAACAATCATGCGCGAAATCTCCGACGTCATAATCGTAGGTGCGGGTTCGACCGGACTTCCCACCGGCATTTTTGCCGCCAACCGCGGCGCACGCGTCTTGCAGATCGAGGCTGACAACCGGATCGGCGCAACGCTGTTCTAGTCGTCAGGCCAGATGAGTGCGGCCGGCACGCGGCTGCAGGAGTCCGAGGGGATTGAGGACTGTCCCGATGATCACTATGAAGATGCCATGCGCATCAGCCATGGCGCCATCGATCCGGCCCTGGGCCGGCTGGCGATCGACAATGCCGCCGAGACCTTCGACTGGCTGATGGATATCGGTTTCGAGCCCCTGCCCGGCCATCCCGTTGCCGCCAAAGTGAGTGGCGGAGAGAAGTTTCTCGCGGGCGTCGCGGGCTTCCGTGAAGATCCCGATGATCCCCTGTCGGGTACCGCCTATCGATTGAATCCTGCTCTTCGCATGCCGTGGGAGATCTACGTGAATGGAGAAGGCAAGCGGTTGGTGCGAAAAGATCACCCAAGTATCGACCATATTGAACGGTCGGTCCTGGCTCTGCCGGAGTTGACCTTGTATGTCATATTCGATGAACCGATGCGCCAGAACGCGCCGGTGCTGAACCTGGAAACGCGAGAAGAACTGGCTGCAAGGTTCGGCAGCCATCCCTACTTCCTCAAGTCCGACAGTCTTGCCAAACTCGCCCGGCAGCTGAACATGGAAGCGGAAACACTCGAGCAGACTGTCACGAATTTCAACCAGGCTGTCGAAACCCGGCACGATCCCGAGTATGGCCGCGAGCACATGATCCGGCCCATCGACACGCCGCCGTACTATGCCGCGAAGGCGGTGGGCTTCTCTGTGCTCAGCCCCGCTGGGTTCGATGTTGACGCCAGGCTGCGCGTCTTGAGGGAGGATGGCACACCGATCCCCAATCTATATGCCGGCGGCGAGGTCATCGGGTTTACGAAAGTCAGCGGCAACGCCTTCGTCGGCGGCATGTCCCTGATGCCGGCTCTCACCTTCGGGCGCTTGCTCGGCCAGGAAATCCTGAATTGGTAGCCATCGCCTCCCGCTGGAAACACGGCGTCTCGCCCTCTCCGAGGGCAGCATGCCCTCGTTCCCAGCGGGAGGCGGGGGCCGGTACATTGGTAGAGCAAGTTCGGCCGGCAGTGTAGAATGGACTGGTTATGACGGACGAAGCCAATGTTGTGATGCCGGCGGCCCGGCCGTTTGAGATCATCAGCCTGGAGCAGACCGCGCCGCCTGACGGGGCCGATACGGACGACTGGTATCGCTACGAATTGACCCAGGGAACGACCACCATTACCGGCTACAAGCAGGGCGAAGCCGACGAGGTAAAGGAAGAGATTACCAGCCTGGTGGCACGTTTGAACGAGCGGCGCGCCGGCAAGACCAGCCGGGTTCATCTCACCCGCATTGGGCGCAAGAGCCAGGCCCGGGTCCAGCCCGGCCGCAACAACTGATTCGGGCGCGGCAGCGCTGCGATTGCCGGGTCGGCGGGGCTAGACTGGCTATGGTTAACGTCTCATGACCGTTGACATACTCGTAAGCGAAGTGGGCCCACGCGACGGCCTGCAAAGCCTCAAGGTCATCATGCCCACCGCGGCCAAGAAGGCCTGGATCAAGGCCGAGGCGGCCGCGGGTGTGCGCGAAATCGAGGTGGGATCCTTCGTGCCGCCGAAACTACTCCCACAGATGGCCGATTGCGAAGAGCTGGTGCGCTACGCGATCACCATTCCCGGGCTGAACGTAGCGACGCTGGCGCCGAACCTCAAAGGCGTCGAGCGTGCGGTCAGCGCAGGCGCGCACAAGGTCAGCATTCCGATCTCCGCCAGCGAGACGCACAGCCGCGCCAACCTCCGCAAGGGACATGACGAAATCCTCGAGGAAGTCAGGCGCATCAACGAGATGCTGAACGAACTTCCCGAGTCGAAACGCCCCCACTTCGAGGCCGGGATCGCCACCGCCTTCGGCTGCACCATGGAAGGCCCGGTGCCGGAAAGCATGGTGCTCAAGCTGGCCAACGCGCTGATGGAGGCGGGTTGCCGTGAACTGGGCCTTTCGGACACCACGGGCTATGCCAACCCCGCCCAGATTCGTCGCCTGGTGCGCCTGGTGCGCGCCGAAATCGGCGCCGAGAAGCTGACCGGCGTGCACCTGCACAACACCCGCGGCCTGGGACTGGCCAATGCCATGGCAGCGCTGGAAGAAGGCATTACCACGCTGGACAGTTCCCTGGGCGGCATCGGCGGCTGCCCGTTCGCGCCCGGCGCCAGCGGCAATATCGTGACCGAAGACCTGGTCTACATGCTGGAGTCCATGGGATTGAACACCGGCATCGACCTGGGCCGGCTGCTCAAAGTGCGCGAAGTGGTCAATGAAGCTCTGCCCAGCACCGAGATGTACGGCTTCACGCCGGACGCCGGCCTGCCGCTGGGTTTTCACCCGGGTTGGGGAACCGCCTAGTAGCCGTGGCGGAGGCCCCGCCGCGTTCCACCGGCAAACAAACGGCGACCAGCAACCCGCGGGTTCTCGGGGCCATGTCGGCCAATCTCAGGAACCCTTTGGGATAATCCAATATTCAGCGGACCCGGCGGTGCGCGAGGCGGCATAAGAGCGTTAATCGTTTCATAATGCTTGAAACGATATGTTGGAGATCGGCAGAAATCCTATTACATTCGGTATTTTATCGTTTCATAGTAACGGCTTTATCATTTCATGTCTGTCTCCAAACGAGCCATTCTCGACTACGTTGCCGAGCACCCGGGCGCTGGCCGGGAAGCGATAAGGCGTCATGTCGCTCCAGGTGCAAGCGCGCCGACGATGTGGCGCGCGCTCAAACGGCTTATCGAGGAGGGCAGCCTTAAGCGATCAGGCAAGGCACGGGCCACCGGCTACAGGCTCGCGGGCGCGGATTTCGTGCGCGCCCATTTGGAGACGCCTTATGGCCGCCGCAAACCGGTTACCCATAATGGAGAATTCGTTGATCGTTATGTGCCCGGTAAGAGTTTCTATCTGGCCGAGGAGGAACGGCGGCGCCTCCGCGAGGCGGGGACTCCCATTCCGCCGCCGGCGGCCGGAACCTATGCGCGACAAATACTAGAACGGCTGCTGGTGGACTTGGCCTGGGCGTCGTCGCGCATGGAAGGCAACACCTACGACCTCCTGCAAACCGAACGGCTGATCCGATTCGGGGAAGAGGCCTCCGGCAGGGACCGCAAGGAAGCGGTCATGATCCTCAACCACAAGGAGGCCATACAGTACGTGATCGAAAATCTCGCCGATATCACCGTTGCCCGCCGGGACGTATTCAACATTCACGCTCTGCTTGCCGACGGTCTCCTGATTGATCCGGCAATGACGGGGCGGCTGCGGCGCTCGCCCGCGGGCATTTTCTACTCAAGCTACCGGCCACTTGAAGACCGATACGCGATCGAGGAGGAATTCGATATTCTGATGATCAAGGCGGCTGAAATCGTCGACCCCTTCGAGCAATCCTTCTTCCTGCTGGTTCACATCCCCTATTTGCAGGCTTTCGACGACATCAACAGGCGGACGGCGCGCGTCGCCTCGAACATTCCGCTCTTGAAGGCCGATCTGGCGCCCCTGTCGTTTGTCACGGTTGATGACGCCGCGTATATCGACGGCCTGATCGGAATCTATGAGATGAACGATGTCTCCCTCTTAAAGGAGGTTTATATTGACGCCTACATTGCCTCGGCCGGGAACTACAGAGTATTGCGCGCAGAATTAGCAGATCCTGACAAGGCGGTTCTTGCTTATCGCGAGTTCGTTCGCAGCACCGTGCGGCGCAGCGTGAAGCAATGGCGGGGCTTCCGGCCCGACGCAGTGGCGGCCCTGGCGATCGAAGCCGGGATTCCCGAAGCGGACCACGATCATGTTGTTGAGTATGTAGGAAAACAGATACGCGGGCTGCATGAGGGCAACCTGATCCGCTACCGGCTGCGTCCCGAGGACTTGGCGGCTCTGGAAGAAGGATAGACTTCAACCTGTGAGATTATTTCGGGAAATGCGACAGCGCCGGGGGCGCGAATATCATGGCTGAATTGCTTGGCGCGGAAGAAGTGGCGAACAGGCTGAAGAGTCTGCCCCATTGGAGTCTGGACGAAGGCAAACTGTACCGCTCGTTCCGCTTTGCGAACTTCCGGCGTGCATTCGCCTTTATGTCCGGCGCGGCGCTGGCCGCCGAGCAGCTCAACCATCACCCCGAATGGTTCAACGTCTGGTCGAAGGTGGATGTGCACCTCAACACCCACGAAGCCGGAGGTATTACCGAACTCGATTTTAAGTTGGCGCAAGCCATGAACGAGTTGGCCGACGCGCTGTGAGAGCCGTCTACGAGCGCGGGGCCGGGCTGCCATTCGCCTCGCGTTCCGAGGCTTTGGGTACCCGGGGCATGGTGGCGACCAGCCAGGTATACGCCACCCAGGCGGGCCTGGAGATTCTGCGCCTGGGCGGAACGGCGGTGGACGCAGCCATCGCTGCGAACGCCATGTTGGGCCTTACCGAACCCACCGGCTGCGGCATCGGCGGCGACTTGTTTGCCATGGTATGGGAAGCCGGAAAAGGCGCTCCCACGGGGCTGAATGCCAGCGGACGCGCGCCGCGTTCACTCAAGCCGGACACTTTTCGCGAACGCAGCCTTGAGTACATCCCTCCACTCGGTCCCCTGCCGGTTTCGACGCCGGGCGCCGTGGACGGCTGGTTTGAACTGCACGCTCGATACGGACGCAAGGAATTTGCCCAATTGCTCATCCCTGCCATCGCGCTGGCCGAGGAAGGCTTTCCGGTAGCCCAATTGACCGCCGACGCTTGGGCAGCCAATGCCCGGGTGCTGGCCGATTACCCGGGTTTTGGCGACTGCTTTCTGCCCGACGGCGCTTCGCCGAATAAGGGCCAGGTTTTCCGGAACCCGCGCCTGGCCGGTACCTACAAGCTGCTGGCCGCGGGCGGGCGGGAAGCGTTCTATCGCGGCGAAATCGCATGGAAGATCGCCGCCTACATGCGTGAACATGGGGGCTACCTGGACGAAGCCGACCTCGCCTCACACCGTTCGGAATGGGTCACGCCGGTGTCCGCGGGCTACCGGGGCCATGACATCTACGCCCTGCCCCCCAATACCCAGGGAATCGCCACGCTGCAGATATTGAACCTCCTTGAACCCTATGACCTGGCATCCACGGGGTTCGGCTCGGCGGAGCACCTGCATCTGCTGACCGAAGCCAAGAAGCTGGCGTTCGAGGACCGGGCGCGGTTCTATGCCGATCCGTCTTTCGTGGCAACACCGGTTGATGAATTGATTTCCAGGGACTACGCACGCGAGCGGGGCAAGTTGATCGATCCCACCCACGCCGCGACCGCAGTGCTCCACGGCGACCCGAGGCTGGACACGCCGCAAACCGTTTACCTGGCCGCGGGCGACCGCGACGGGATGCTGGTTTCGCTGATCCAGTCCAACTATCGCGGCATGGGCTCCGGCATGACTCCCGGCGATCTCGGCTTTGTGTTGCAGAATCGGGGCCAGTTGTTCAATCTGAACCCCGATCACCCGAATGCCCTGGTCCCGGGAAAGCGTCCGTTTCACACCATCATTCCGGGCTTCGCGCGCTTCTCCGAGGGCGAGCGTCTCGCATTCGGCGTGATGGGTGGGGCGATGCAGCCACAGGCGCAGGCACAGGTGATCATGAACGTTGTGGACTTCGGGATGGACCTGCAGGCGGCGGGCGACGCTCCGCGCGCCTACCACCGCGGCTCCAGCCAGCCCACCGGGCAAGCGGCTGCGCCCGATGGCGGCAGCTTGGCGCTTGAGCCCGGCTTCGGTACAGAGGTACGCCAGCGTTTATCGGACATGGGACACAACATCTCAAAAGCTCAGGGCGTGTTCGGCGGATACCAGGCCGTCATGCGCAATGACTCCTCAGGCGTGTTGACCGGCGCCTCCGACCCGCGCAAGGACGGCCAGGCGGCGGGGCTATAGTCCGCTTCACTCGTGAACGACAAGAAACTCATTACGCTGACCGGGATCACCACCACCGGCACGCCTCACCTGGGCAATTTCGTGGGCGCTATCCGGCCGGCGGTCGAGGCCAGCCGCAACGCCGCCGGCGGAAGCAGCTTCTTCTTCCTGGCTGACCTGCACGCGCTGGTCAAGAACCGCAATCCCGAGGAAGTGGCGCGTTCCAGCCTCGAAGTCGCGGCGGCCTGGCTGGCAGCCGGCCTGGATACCGAGCGGGCGGTTTTCTACCGCCAATCGGATATTCGAGAGATACCGGAACTGACCTGGATACTCACTACGCTCACCGCCAAGGGGCTGATGAACCGCTCGCATGCCTACAAGGCTCAGACCGACGCCAATCTGAACGCTCAAGTCAAGGATCCTGACCGGGGGATCACCATGGGGCTGTTCTGTTATCCCATACTGATGGCGGCCGACATCCTGATGTTTCACGCCGACCGGGTGCCGGTGGGCAAGGACCAGCGGCAGCACGTGGAAATGGCGCGCGACATTGCCCAGCGCTTCAACCACCACTATGGCTCCCTGCTCACAGTACCCGACGCGGATATCGACGAACACCGGGCCGTGCTGCTGGGCCCCGACGGGCGCAAGATGTCCAAGAGCTACGGCAACATCATCCCGCTGTTCTGCCCGGCCAAGAGACTCCGCAAGCTCATCATGCGGGTAAAGACCAACTCGCAAACGCCCGGCGAACCCAAGGACCCGGAAGACAGCATTCTGTTCGACATGTACCGCTCGGTGGCCCGCTCCGAGGAGACGGCGGCAATGCGCGAGCGGTATGCAGCGGGCATCGGCTGGGCGGAGATGAAAAACGAGATGTATGAGTACTTAGACGCCCTGTTAGCGCCCGGTCGGGCGGAATACGAGCGGCTGCTGGCCAACCCGGGCGACGTCGAAGCCGAGTTGCAGCGTGGCGCGGCCAGGGCGCGGGCGATCAGCGAACCGCTTATGCAGGACATTCGGGCTGCGGTAGGACTGCGCTCGCTGCGCTTGCATGGAACAAATTGTAAGTCATTGATACCAAAGGAATAAATTTTTTGCGTTTCACACACGTCAAGGTGGGACAATCCAGCGCTTGTTCCCTGCGGCCAGCGCCGCGGGAACCGCGGTGAACACTCCTAGGGAACACCCCGGGAACGAGGGCTTCCAGCCCTCGGAGGGCAAGATGCCCTCCCTCCCAGGGAACAGCGCCCGGAACGAGGGCTTCCAGCCCTCGGGGGGCAGGATGCCCCCAAAAAATAGCGAGGGCAGTCCGGTACACTGCGGCACAGGCGCGTGTTGGTAAGATACCGGGCCTGATCATTCCTGGAGGGGCTTCATGCAAGCACTCAGAATCCACACGCCGCTTTTCGCAGTCGCGGTCCTTACCGTTACTTTCGGGCAGACCGGCGAGGCCTCCGATCAAACGGTTGCGCCGGCGCCGGATCGCAAGCCTTTGGTCCTGGTAGCGGGCGCCACGGGCAAGACGGGCTCCAAAGTGGTGGCCGAGTTGCAGGCGAGAGGCTTCCCCGTGCGCGCCTTCGTGCGTGACGCGGCAAAGGCAGCAGAGCGGCTGGGGTCCGAGGTCGAAGCCGTGGTCGGCGACCTCAAGGACATGGCCAGCATAGTCGCCGCGCTGGATGGCGTTGGGGCGGTCATCAACGCCGCGGGCTCCGGCGTCGCCGCCCCAGCCAACAACACACCGGAGAAAGTGGATTTTGAGGGCGCCCGAAACCTTGCCGAGGCAGCGATGGATGCCGGCGTAGACCAATATGTCCTGGTCTCTTCCCAGGGCGTGACGGACGACGATCATCCTCTGAACAAGATGTTCAACAACGTACTGATATGGAAGCGCAAGGGCGAAGAAGCCGTAGCGGCGAGTGGAGTCACATACACGATCGTGCGCCCGGGGGGCTTGAACGACGGTCCCGGCGGCGTTAAGGCGATCGACTTTCGACAGGGCGACAACTCCGCGCAGGGCGACGCGATCAGCCGCGCCGATGTAGCCCGCGTTTGTGTCGCCGCCCTGGAGTACGAGGACGCCGGCAACAAGGTGTTTGAGATCCAGGCAAAAGACGCCGAGCCCCAAACAGATTTCGCTGCCGAATTTGCCGCACTTGCCGGGTCCTGAAGCTGGCGCAACTGCGCTCACCGACATTGGTAAGATACGCGGCCTCAAATCTTCGGGAGAATTCCTATGCGCCCTCGCAACTCGTTTGGCATCCTGGCAGCCGCCTTACTGACCGCGGCTTGCGGGCAGGGGACCGAGACTGGCGTTGAAGAGGACGCAGCGCCCGAGGAATTCAAACCGCTGGTCCTGGTGGCCGGCGCCACCGGCCGGACCGGCACTCTGGTAGTTGCCGAGTTGCAGGCACAGGGCTACCCGGTGCGCGCTTTCGTGCGGGATACCGCCAAGGCGGCCGAGCGGCTGGGGCCTGACGTGGAGGCCGTGGCCGGAGACCTCAAGGACACGGCCAGCATCGCCGCCGCGCTGGACGGTGTGGGAGCGGTGATCAACACCGCGGGCGCGGGCAGCCGCAGCAGCGGGGACAACACGCCGGAGAAGGTCGATTACGAGGGCGCCCGCAACCTGGCCGAAGCAGCAGTCGCGGCGGGCGTTGGGCAATACGTGCTGGTTTCCTCCCGCGGCGTTACCGATGACGATCATTACCTCAACAAAGCATTCAACAACATACTGATCTGGAAGCGCAGAGGCGAGGAGGCGGTTGCAGCCAGTGGAGTTCCTTACACGATCGTGCGGCCGGGCGGCTTGAGCGACGACCCCGGCGGGACCCAGACGATCGTGTTCGAGCAGGGCGATAGACGGTCCGAAGGAATCTGGATTACCCGGGGTGATCTGGCGCGGGTTTGCGTTGCCGCGTTGGGGCAAGACTCAGCGCGAAACAAGACCTTTGAGATTCACGCAGTGGACGGCGAACCGCAGGCGAGTCTCGATGCGAATTTCGCCTCGCTGGGCGGTTCCTGACCCCAGCGCTTTTTTCGGGCATCGCTCAACAAGGCAGCGGGCGCCATGCAATCGCCAAGCGCCCATGCAGCCGTCATCTGCGGTTCGCTCGCCTATGACAACATCATGTTGTTCCGCGGGCGTTTCGGCGAACACATCCTGCCCGACAAGGTACATATCCTCAACGTAGCCTTCGATGTACCGCATCTCCGCCGTGAGCTCGGCGGTTGCGCCGGCAATATTGCCTACAACCTCGCGCTGCTGGGCGACAAACCGCTGATGCTGGCCAGCGCGGGCAGCGACTTCGGTCCCTATCGCGAGCGAATCGAGAAGCTGGGCCTGGACACGGCGCTGATCACCGAACTGCCCGATCAGCTCACCGCGCAGGCCTACATCATCACCGACCTGGATAACAACCAGATCACCGCATTCCACCCGGGCGCCATGGACCACGCGCATCGGCGCCCGCTGCCCGCCGATAGCGGCGCCGGGCTGGGATTGATTTCACCGGACGGACGCCAGGCCATGCTGGACCATGCCGCGCAAATGCACCAGGCGGGGATGCCTTTTCTGTTCGATCCCGGCCAGGGCCTGCCCAAATTCAGCGACGAGGAACTGCGCGAGTTTGTGCGCATGGCCGATTGGGTTGCGGTCAACAGTTACGAAGCGGAGATGCTGTGTCGCAACATGGGCTGGTCCCGCGAGCGCGTGTGCGCTGAAACCCGGGCATTGATCGTGACCGAAGGCGCCCAGGGCGCGCGGATCTACCATTCGGGCCGGTGTGAGCGCATTCCGCCGGCGAACGTTTCAAGAGTAGAGGATCCGACCGGCTGCGGAGACGCCTTCCGGGCGGGTCTGGCTTACGGTATCGTGCGTGGATGGAGTTGGCGGGACACGGGACGGCTTGCGGCCCTGCTGGGCGCGATCAAGGCGGGCAGCGCGGGTACCCAGAATCATCATTTTGATCGAGAGATATTGCATGCGAAATTCAAGCAGAACTACGGCTATGAGATCGATCTCGGCGGCGCCGATACTGGCGCTGGCCTCCCTGAGCGTTCAGGCCCAGGATAGCGAGGCGGCCTGGCGGCAGACGCTAGAGCAAATCCGCCCCTCGGTGGTCTCGCTCAGGGTCAACAAGACCCGCCCCTTCGACACCGAGTCCAACACGCTGCTGGACGGGACCGGGTTCGTGGTGGACGCCGAACAGGGGATCATACTGACCAACCGGCACATCGTATCGACCGGGCCCGTTCGAGGCGAGGCACTGTTCGCCAACCAGGAGGAAATCGAACTGGAGCGGATCTATGCCGACCCCGTGCATGACTTCGGCTTTTTCCGCTATAACCCGGCCGCCCTGCGTCACATCAAGCCCGAAGGGCTGGAATTGGCGCCCGAAGGCGCCCAATTGGGGCGGGAAATCCGGGTTGTCGGCAACGACGCGGGCGAACGCTTCTCGATTCTCGCGGGCACCATTGCGCGGCTCGATCGGGAGGCGCCCAACTACGGCTTTGGCCGCTACAACGATTTCAATACCTTTTATATTCAGGCGGCTTCCAGCACCTCGGGCGGCTCTTCGGGCAGTCCGGTCATCGACATCCGGGGGCGCGCCGTTGCCTTGAACGCGGGCGCCCAGGTGCGCGCAGCGACCAGCTATTTCCTGCCGCTGGATCGCGTGCGCCGGGCCCTGGAACTGATTCGCGAGAACCAGCCCGTGCCGCGCGGCGGCCTGCTTACGACCTTCGAGCAATTGCCCTACGATGAACTTCGCCGGCTTGCACTGGGAGAGGAATCCGAGGCCGACGCGCGGGCCGCTTATCCCCAGAGCGCCGGCCTGCTGGTGGTCCGCTCAACTCTGAACGGGTCGCCGGCGGCGTCCGAACTCCGGCCCGGGGACATTCTGTTGCGGATTAAGGAACAGGACTTCCCGGACTTCATTCGCCTGGAGAGCGTGCTTGACGACAGCGTGGGGCAAACAGTGACGCTTATCGTGGAGCGTCAGGGGGAAATTGCCGAGGTCTTCATAGAAGTCAGCAACCTGCAGGATGTTACTCCCGCCGAGTACATATCCTTCGGCGGAACCTTCCTGCACCAGACCTCCTACCAGCAAGCCCGCCACTTCAACGTGCCGCTGAACACCATTTACGTGGCGCAGCCCGGCTACATGCTGGGACTGGCCTCGATCGATAACGGTTCCATTATGCGGGAAATCAACGGACAGCCGCTGCAAACTCTGGATGACGTGGAACAGGCGCTTGCCGAACTCGGACACGAGGATGTGGTGCAGTTCCGCTTCAGTTCGCCGCGCAATCCGCGAGCCAACGAGCTGCGCAGCGCGCGCACCGGCCGGCGCTGGTTTGCCGCGGAACGCTGCCGGCAGGGCGCCGCTGACCAGGAGTGGTCCTGCCGCCCGCTGGCCGCGGCCTCGCCTGGTAAGCCCGCCGAGCCGCGAAAGAGCCAGCCGCGCAAATTCGACGATCCCAGACTCCGGCGCATCGCCTCTTCGCTGGCGCACGTGCGCTTTGACATGCCTTACGCCGTTTCCGCGGTAAACGGGCAGCACTATTACGGCGCCGGATTGATCGTGGATGCGCAACGCGGCTGGGTGGTCGTGGATAGGAACACCGTGCCGGCAACCATCGGCGACGCGGTTCTGACTTTCAACGGCACGCTGGAGGTTACCGCCGAGGTGGCTTACGTGCACCCGGTACACAACCTCGCCCTGTTGAAGTATGACCCGGTGCTTTTGGGCGACACACCCATGCGTGCCGCCTCATTTGCCCCGCGCCCACCCAAGACCGGCGAGGAAATCTTTCTCGCCGGCTTTCGACCCGACCTTGAGCCTGTGATCCGATCCTACGAGGCCGGTGACCTGAAGCCCATCGACCTTGCGACCGGCAACGCTCGCGCCTTTCGCGAATCCAACCTGGAAATACTGGAAGTGGAAAACGCCGACGAGCAGATCTCCGGCGTCTTGCTTGACTCCCGCGGACGCGTAGGCGCCCTTTGGAGCAGTTTTGCCTCCGGCTCCGGAAATCGTGCCGGAGAAATCGTTGGCGGCCTTCCCATTGAGCATGTGGAGGTCATGCTCGATCACCTTCGACGCGAGGCTCCATGGCGTTCGCTGGAGGTTACATGGCAGCGCACGCCTTTGTCGGTGGCATTGCGGCGAGGATTGCCGGAAAGCTGGCGGGCAAGGGTGGAAGAGCACGACAAGGAACGGCGCCAGATGCTCTCGGTTTCGCGCACGGTCGCGGCCACGCCCGCCTCAACAGCGATGCGTCCGGGCGATCTGTTGCTCAGCATTAACGGAAGCCTGGCGACACGACCGCACGAAGTCGAGCGTGCCGTTGCCGGTCAACCCCGGGCCGAGATCCGGGTCTGGCGCAACCAGGAAGAGGTGGAACTTGAGTTCGACACCGTGGAACTCGGCTGGGAGGGCCTGCGTGAAGTGCTGTTCTGGGCGGGCGCGCTGGTGCAGAACCCGCAACGGGCAATGGCGGCCCAGATGTCGATCAAGCCCCAGGGCGTGGCCCTCCAGCATTACACCTTCGGCTCGCCGGCCCACCGCTACCTGCTGCCCACCCAGTTCCTGCAGATTATCAGCGTAAACGGCAAGCCAACCGATGGCCTGGACGCATTCGGAGCCGAGCTGCAGCGCGCCGGTGACGACCGGATCATACGCCTGGAGGGTATTACGCGCACCGGGGCAACCAGGGTTGCCACGGTCAAGCTCGACCCCGGCTATTGGCCGAGTTCGCGTCTGCTGTTCAAGGATGGGGAATGGCAGCGCGTCGGCATCGGTGACTGAGCCGGAACCGCGTGGGAAGGAGGGCTTCCAGCCCTCCACCTGGGAACGAGGGCTCCCAGCCCTCGACCTGGGCGCGAGGACATCCTGTCCTCGTCGAGGGCTGGAAGCCCTCGTTCCCAGGGGGGCTTCCACAAACTGCTAGCGCATTGCGCGCGCTGCCAGCCGCCGCTTTAAGGGCGGCACCCGGTTAACCGCGCCGAGCGCGCGCGCGGCCAAGGGCGCGGCCGCGCCGCCGAAAGCCGCGTTGATGGAGTGTATTCCCGCTGACATTTCGTGCCCGTACCGGGCCCGCTCGCGCGCGAACCGGCTCAGCACGCGGGCGTCGCCAATCAGCGCATCGCCCTGATCGCGGCAAACGCGGGCCAGTGCTTCGGCATCGCCCAGTCCCAGGTTCAGCCCTTGCCCCGCAAGCGGATGCACGGTTCGCGCCGCCTCTCCTACCAGGGCGTAGCGTTCTCCGGACGCGCTTGCAGCAGAGCCGCGGCGCAGCGGGAAGGAAGCGATCGGCATCACGGGAGCCAGAGCGCCGGCTACCGAAGCGGAGGCTTCGTTCAGTGCAGACGTAAAGTCCTTCTCGTTGAGCTGTTGCAATTGCTCCGCCTGTGCATCCGGGAGGCTCCACACAATGCTCAGCCGCGTTTCTTCCAGCGGCAGCAGCGCCAGGGCGCCGCCATCGACAAATCGTTGCCATGCCGTATTGCCTCCGGGCTCGCTGCACTCCACTTCACATACCAGCCCGGTCTGCCCGTAGCCCTGCGATTCAAATCCAATCCCCAGGGCCTCTCGCAACTTCGATCTCGCCCCGTCCGCGCCAACCAGCAGCTCCGCGGTAACCTCACCGCCGTCCTCCAGCCCAAGGTATCCGGATTCCTCCTCGATCCGCACCGACGCCAGCGCTGCTCCCGAGTGAAGGCGAATACCCCTGCGTTGTTCTGCCAATTCCCACAGCGCGCGTCTCAACGGAGCTTCGCGGACGACGTAACCCAGCGCGGCCACGCCCTGTTCGGCGGCATCGAAGGTGATGGCGGTTTCTTGTGCGGGACCACCGTCACCTCGCCACACCACCATGCGGGAGAAGGAGTGGCACGGCACTTGCTTTGAAAGCGTTGGGAAGAGGGCGTCCACGCCCTCTTCGAGGGCAGGATGCCCTCGCTCCCAGCCATCACCCCATACGCCGCATTCCGACAATACTTCGCGAGCGCCGGGTGAAAGAGTCAGTGCCCGTTGCGGCCCGTCGTCGGGGGCTTCGCGTGGCGCTGATCGCTCGACCAGCGCCACCTTCCAGCCGCACCGCCGGTTCAGCAGCAGCGCGCACGACAGGCCAACAGTTCCCCCTCCGGCAACCGCAGCTTGAATTGGGGAGTTCAAAACGGCAGTCCGCGCGCCAGACGCGACATGCGCCCGCCCTGGCCCAGGGCAAACCGGGCCAGCAGCGGCTTGGCCTGGGGCGCAAGATCAAATGCCTGCAATCCCAGCCCGCGCAGCGGACGCAGCCATGCACTGTGACTCAAGAGGGCCAGGCTGTCGGTGAATCGCACCACATTGTCCTGGTCGCGGCGCCGCCATTCGGCATAGCGGGACAACAAGCCAGCCGCCCCGGGATCGGCGGGAGGGCTGCCGCCATCGGCAAGCGTCTCGGTCAGCGCCGCGACGTCCCTGAGCGCCAGGTTGAATCCCTGGGCAGCGAGGGGATGGACACTATTGGCCGCTGCGCCCATCAGCACCGCGCGGGGGGCCGTAACCCGGTCTGCCCGGTCAAGCGCCAGCGGATAGGTGGCGCGCCTGCCAACGCGAACGAACTCGCCGGCCCGATAACCCATCAGGTCCTGCAGATAGGCAAGCAGTTGGGCATCCTCCATTTCCTTGATCCTGGCCGCGCCGCGGTTTGCCACGATCACAAATCCGTAGCGGCGCCCGCCGGCCGGCAGCACGGCCAGCGGTCCTTGGGCAGTGAACCGCTCCCAGGCGGTGTCCGGCCTGATTACTTTGCGGACTTCAACCAGCCCGGTCACCGCGACCTGCGGGTACTCCTTATGTTCAGCGGCAATGCCGAATTCATCCCGCAACGGCGAGCGTGCACCTTCCGCCACCGCCAATAGCTGCGCCTTTATCGTGTGTGCCTTTGCCTCGCCTTCACCCTCAACGCGGGCGCTGACGTGATCGTCCTTCGTGGAGACCGCCGTGACCCGGGCCGGGCAGAAAATATCCACGCTCCCTTGGGACAACCCTGGGAACGAGGGCTTCCAGCCCTCGACGAGGGCTGGAAGCCCTCGTTCCTTTGTTCCCTGCGCGCCAGCGCGGTCACTGTGAGTGCTTCCGAGCGCCCGCAGCCGGTCCCACAGCGCTTCGCCCAGGACCCGGTTGCGGACCACGCTGCCCAGGCTGTCCAGACCCTGTGACGCGGCGTCGATTCGGGCTCCGCCGAAGCAGCCGCGCTCGGAGATTTCCACGGCGTGGATCGGACTCGGCGCCTCTTTCAATTGCGACCACACCCCCAGGTTATCGAGGATGCGAACGCCGGTCCGCGCAATTGCGCTGGTTCGGTCATCGAGGCTGGGTTGAGCGGGGCTCTGCGGCGCAACGGCCTCGACGATTGCCACCCGCATCCCCCGGTCCGCCAGCGCGACCGCCAGACTGGCGCCCGTCAGCCCGCCGCCGGCAACCAGGACGCTGTACATCAGCCGGATCCGACCAGCGCTTCGATCTCGTCGGGATCCTTCGGCAGCGCAGCCGTCAGCACCTCGTGGCCGGACGGGGTCACCGCCACGTCGTCCTCGATCCGCACGCCGATGCCGCGAAAAGCCTCAGGCACATCCTGGTTGTCCGGTGAAATATAGATGCCCGGCTCAACCGTGCAGCACATACCGGGTTCCAGCTTCCTGGGCTTGCCATCGGCCTCGTAATCGCCCACGTCATGCACGTCCATCCCCAGCCAATGCGAAGTGCGGTGCATGAAGAACGCCTGGTAGGCCTCGTCGCGGATCAGGGAGGACACTTTCCCTTTCAGCAGTCCGATGCGCCGCAAGCCGCGCGTGACCGTGTCGATCGAGGCATGGTGCGGATCAAGGATGGATACGCCCGGCTCAATGGTCTCGATCGCCGCCCGCTGGGCGGCAAGGACGATTTCGTAAACGGCGCGCTGCTCGGGGGAATAGCTGCCGTTCACCGGCCAGGTCCGGGTGATGTCGGAAGCGTAGCCATCCAGTTCACAACCGGCATCCACCAGCAACAGGTCCCCGGAGCGCATCCGGCTTGAATTCTCGGTGTAATGCAACACACAGGCATTCGCGCCCGCGGCCACGATCGAGGGATAGGACTCGGTGGCCCCGCTCTGCTTGAATCGATAGACGTATTCCGCCTCGATCTCATACTCGAACATGCCCGGTTGGGTGCGCCGCATGGCTTGTTTGTGGGCGTCCACCGCCACCGCTGCCGAACTGCGCATGCAATCCAGCTCCCATTCGGTCTTGCACAAGCGCATCTCATGCAGGTAATAGTCGAGCGCGGCAATCTGCACCGGGGCCTTGTTGCGTTCCTTGGACTGGTCCCGCAGTTTCTTCAGCCAGCCCCCCAGCCGCGCTTCAAAGCGCGGATAGTGGCCAATATCGAAGTGCACCGTATCGCAGCCCTTCAGCAATTTCGGCATGACCTCGTCCATCCGATCGACGGGATAGGCGGAATCGGCGCCGAAATCCTTCTTCGCGCCCTCGGGGCCGGATCGCCTGCCTTCCCACAGTTCGCGTTTGGGATCGCGCTCGCGGCAGAACAGCACGAACTCGCCCTCGGGCCGTCCCGGAATGAGGATCGCGACCGACTCCGGCTCGGAAAAACCGGTGAGGTAGAAGAGATTGCTGTCCGGCCGATAGGGGTAGTCGACATCGCGGCTTCGCGCCTTTACCGGGCTTGAGGGGACGATCGCCGCGCATCCGGATTCCAGGGCGCCAAGCAGGGCCCGGCGACGCCGGGCGAATTCGTCTGGTTTGTTCATTTCCCGATTTTAGCCGTTCGTGCGGTTCGCCACGCACGCGTGACTGTGGCGCGTCCGTGCTATATTCTCGCCCCATGAACCAGGAAGAAACCCTGCGAGAAGAGATTGAGTTGCTGTCCGAGCGCGTGGACGAGTTGCTCTATCTGAACGATCAGCTGCGACGCGAGAACGCCGCGCTGCTCGCCCAGTGCGAGAAGCTGCAAGGCGAGCGTTCCAAGCTGTTCAATACCCGGGAGGATGCACGCCAACGTGTCGCTGAGATGGTTCAGCGGCTGCGCAGCATGGAACGCAGCGTGTGACCGATAAGTTCGAAACCGTAAGGCTTCGAATTCTGGGAGAGGACTACACGATCGCCTGCGAGCCAGGGGACCGCGAGTTGCTCAAGAGCGCCGCACCGCTTCTCGACGAGCACATTGAGGCGGTCCAGCGCCAGGATCCGATGCTGGATTCCCCCAACGTGTTAATGCTGGTGGCACTGAAACTCGCCACCAATTTGCTGCAATCGGAACGGCAGGACGACCGCAGCACGGCGGAGACCATCGACAGTGTCCGCAGCGTGAGGCGGCGTTTGGAGCGGCGCCTTGAGAAGGTCTCCGACAGCAAGGCCGAATTGCCTGCTGCAAGCTGAACTACGCAAAACGGACCTGTAATGCCGGTTGAGGACTTGCGCTCTTCGATGCGCAGGGCGCGCCGGAGCCTGACCGCCACCCAACGCGAAAACGCGGCTATCCGCTGTGCGCACCTGGCGCGTGAAATGGCGGCGGTACGGCGGGCGCGCAGCATCGCACTCTACATGGCTTACCAGGGCGAGATGTCCTGCACGCCGATCATCGACTGGGCGCTCTCACGGGGCAAGAAAGTGCTGTTGCCCGTGGTTGCCGGAAACCGTATGAGGCTTGCGCCGCATCGACTGGGCGAACGGATGTTCCCGAACCGTTGGGGAATATTGGAGCCTGATTGGCAACCCCGGCGTTGGGTTGCGCCAAGGTTTCCAAGCGTGGCGTTTGTGCCCCTGGTGGCGTGCGACTCATCCGGCAACCGCCTTGGGCAAGGGGGCGGATATTACGATCGCACATTCGCCTTTCGGCGCCACTGCGTTCACTGGGGCCGTCCCCTGCTGATCGGGTTGGCCTATGACTTTCAGCTCGTCGGAGAGCTCGCCGCCAAACCCACCGATGTGCCGCTGGACGCCGTGATCAGCGAGCAGCGAAGAATCGAGCTCCGGCCCTGATCCCGCCAACGGCTTGCTCCCTATAATGGCAGTGTTCAAAAACGGTTGAGTTGGTTTCTCGCCCCCTTACTAAGGATTAACCGATTGGGATCGAAGAAAGTCGGCAAAGAGGAAATGCTGGTGGCCAAGCGCAACGCTGCGCAGGCCGCGATTGCATTAGTCCCCCAGGACTGTCTTCTTGGAGTAGGAACGGGCAGCACCACCACCGAGTTCATCGCCCTGCTGCCGGACATACGCAACCGAATTTCGGCGGTGGTCTCAAGTTCGCAAGCAACCACGGGATTGCTCCGCTCGCAAGGCTTTGAAGTTGTTCCGCTGACGCAAAGCGGCACCCTGGACTTGTATGTTGACGGCGCCGACGAGACCGACGAGCACCGTCGCCTGATCAAGGGCGGCGGCGCGGCGCTCACCGGCGAGAAAATTCTGGTGTTTTCCTCACGGCGATTCGTATGCATCGTGGACCAGAGCAAGCAAGTCAAGCTGCTGGGCAAGTTCCCCTTGCCCGTAGAAGTCATCCCCATGGCCCGCTCCGCCGTAGCCCGCAAACTGATTCAACTAGGCGGCCAGCCAATATATCGCGAAGGCGTAATTACCGACTACAGCAACGAAATCCTCGACGTTCACAACCTAAAAATCCTCGACCCCGTAGAACTCGAAACCGAAATCAACCAAATCCCCGGCGTAGTAACCGTAGGCCTCTTCGCCCGCCAACGCCCCGACAAAGTCATAGTCGGCACCCCAACAAACACCTACACCCTCTAACCCCCTGGGAGTGAGGGCTTCCGCTGGGACGGAGGGCTTCCAGCCCTCCAACGAAGGCGCTGCCTCCCTCCCACCCTCCTTCCTCACACACCAGCACCGTGGCAAAATGCCTGCCTCTCTACCCCCGCAGGAAACCCACCAATGCCCGCCACCACCTCTTTCGCCCCAATAAAAGTAAGAAACCCGCGTACCGGCGAACGTGACTACCTGCTCAAACCCGCAACACCCGACGAAGTAGCAGCAACCGCTGACCGCCTGCATATGAACCAGCCCGCCTGGCTGGACCTGGGACTCGAAAAACGCGTCGAGGCGCTAAACGCCTTCGCCGACGCCGTCCAGGACAACCGCCAGGCAATATTCGACGCCCTCTGCGCAGACACCGGAAGAGTGCTGATTACCCACATCGAAATCGACAACCTCCGGCACATGACCGACCGCATGGCCGGCTTCGCGCGCGAACTGGTCAAGAACGAAGCAGCCCGCAACAGCTCGATACCCACCATCACGGCGCGCACGCAACTGGTGCCCTTCCCCCTGGTGGGCATTATTTCTCCCTGGAATTTTCCCTTTCTGCTCGGCATGATCGATTCCGTTCCGGCCTTGATTGCGGGCAGCGCAATCCTCTACAAACCAAGCGAGATCACGCCCCGGCACGCGGACCCGGTCCGCGAGTGTTTCAACCAGGTTCCCGAACTTGCCGATGTGGTGGACTACGCGATGGGCGCCGGCGCAACCGGCCAAGCCGTGATCGACAACGTGGACGCGGTGTGTTTTACCGGGAGCGTGCGGACCGGCCGACTGGTTGCGGAACGCGCCGCAAGCAACTTCATTCCCGCATTCCTGGAAATGGGCGGCAAGGACCCCGCCATCATCCTGGAATCCGCGGACCTGGAAAGGACCGCCACAGTGTTGCTGCGCGGATCCGTGGCGGCAACTGGCCAGGCATGCCAATCCGTGGAACGCATCTACGTCGCGCGCCCATTGCACGACGCTCTGGTTGCGCGTCTCGCTGAACTGGCCGCGAACGTAACGCTAAACACCGAAGCGCCCGACAAGGGGCACATCGGTCCACTGATTTTCGAGAAGCAACTGGCAACCATCCAGTCACACATCGACGACGCCGTCGAAAAGGGCGCGACCCTGCACTGCGGTGGCCGGCCCATTGAAGACGGAGGCACCTGGTACCCCGCGACCGTCCTGAGCGGCGTCAACCACGGCATGCGGGTCATGACCGACGAAACCTTCGGACCGGTGCTACCCGTCATGCCCTTCGACACCGTGGACGAGGCGGTTGAACTGGCAAACGACTCACGCTACGGCTTAAGCGCAAGCGTATTCGCCGGCACCGAGGAAGAAGGCCTGGCAGTTGCCCGCCGTATGCACGGCGGCGTAATCAGCGTGAACGAAGCATCCTTGTCCGGCACAGTCCACGAATTCGAACAAGACCCCTTCAATTACTCCGGACTAGGCCGTTCACGCATGGGCCCAGCCGGCGTAGAACGCTTCTATCGCCACAAACTAATCCTGACCGACCAATCCACAGAAGCCCGCGGCATCGACGCCTACGCCGAACCCGCCACCTAACCTGGGAACGAGGGCTTCCAGCCCTCGACGAGGGCGGAACGCCCTCGCCCCTCCCCACCCAACATTACGAACCAAATCCACGCCCAGTGTTATCATGCCGGCTGCTGGCTCGGCACACTGGCGGGGTATGGCGCAGGCTGGTAGCGCGTCTGCTTTGGGAGCAGAAGGTCAACGGTTCAAATCCGTTTACCCCGACCAAAGCGCTGAGAGCCGGCGCGCAATTGGTGCAGCCAAGCGATGCGCCTGTAGCTCAACCGGATAGAGCATCGGCCTTCTAAGCCGGTGGTTGCAGGTTCGAGTCCTGCCAGGCGCGCCATCGGCACAAGCGTGACACGCTGCCGGTAACGCAAATCAAGCAGCAACAATGGTGGGCGTAGCTCAGTTGGTAGAGCCCCAGATTGTGGATCTGGTCGTCGTGGGTTCGAGTCCCATCGTCCACCCCACCCTTACTCGCCGCGCCTGCAAGCTATGGCAATATTGCACCATCACCGGCTGGCGTTCGACGCCACACCCACACTGGGCCGTTAGCTCAACTAGGTAGAGCAGTGGACTCTTAATCCATTGGTTGCGGGTTCGATTCCCTCACGGCCCACCACTTTTTCTATATATGCGATGAATCCTGGCAAGCTCGGACGGAATGATCCCTGTTGGTGTGGATCGGGAAAAAAATTCAAGCGTTGCCATCTGAACCGGGGATCTGAGAAGCCGGTCGCCCCTTGGGACGCGGCTCGGGAATTTCGAGAGGCATATGCCTTGAAGACATGCTTGGCACCAGAAGGCTGGCGTTCCGACTGCTCAAGAACCGCTCGCGCCCATACCGTCCCGAGGGCGGGTAGCCTACGTCACATCGCTCGTAATGGCCACGTGTACTCGTTCGTGCCAAGTCCTGAGAAACTCATTAAGCATCATGGCGTATGTTTCCCCGAACTGAAAGGAATAAATCGCGCGTCGACCTTTACCGGTTTCTGCTCCAAACATGATGACGCAATCTTCGCTGCGATCGAAAAGCAACCTTTCTCAGCGACGCCAGAGCAGTGTTTCTTGCTCGGGTATCGGGCATTGGCGCGAGAGATATTCACAAAGCTGGCCGCAGCTTCGCTTATCGATCTTCGTCGAACCATGGATCGCGGGAAACCTCTTGAGGAACAACTGGACATCCAGACGCTCAACTTTCTCAACGAGACTGGCGTCCGAGCTGGGCTGAGTGACAATGCCCACTACAAGCCCATCTATGACGAGATACTTCAAACGCGGGACTTCTCAGCGGTGCGCTACTACGTCATCGAAGTGGAGGGTGCGCCCGATGTCATGTGCAGTGGAGCGGTGTTTCCCGAGCAAGATTTCAACGGGCTCGAACTGCAAGACATCGGAGATCTCACGACAACGCCCGATTTGCTGAGCTTCACGTCCTTTTTTGGAGGAAAAGCTGGAGCGATTGTGTTTGCGTGGACGGCAGACAGCGATCGGACTTGTGAGCGTTTGATCGAAAGTCTGCATGTGATTGACGATACTCACGTTACCGCTGCGCTGCTTCGGTTGTTCTTCGAACATTGCGAAAATGTTCACACGAGACCTGACTGGTGGGAGGGTCTCAAAGACGGTTCCCGGCACGCTCTTGTCCAGAGAATGGCGGCTTCAGCGAATCCTTGGATCTCAAGGCCAGACGCAATTCTGGCGACGATGGCTTGCAAGTGCCTTCGTGGAAAGTGCTACGATGTCCAGAGAATGGCGGCTTCAGCGCGGATAAGGAGTCATACCTAAGATGCGCTCGAACATCCGCATGGAATGGAGACCGTAAAGACGATGGACTTAGACCAAGAAACAGACCGCTTCTTTGATATTTTCTGTCCAGGGGAGTCTCAGCGTCTTGACCAAATCGTAGCAGGTGCGAAACTCGTCTACTACACCAGCGCCAAAACGGCCATGTCGATTCTTGAGAACCGGGAGATCTGGTTCCGCAACGCCGCGCTGATGAGCGATTTCTCGGAGATTTCGTATGGCCTGAAGCTCTTTACCCCCGCGGTGTCGGGACCGGCGGGAGAAAGATTTGGGCGCATCGCAAACGGCCTGTTTCCGGATGCGACTGGATCGGCGGGAGTCTTGTTAAAGCCGCGAATTCCAGATTGGCACCTGGAAACCTACCTCTCTTGCTGGTCTTTGCACCATCGTTCCGAAGATCAAAACGGTCGGCTTTCCATGTGGCGCGCGTACGGGGACATCGCCCTGGTATTGCGGAACCGCGCGTTTCATGCTATCGGCGACGAATCGGGCACGCGATCGCTGCCGGTCAATTACTTCTCATTGAGTGATTGCGAGGCGCAAGTGGAGCAGGTAGCGGAGAACATTCGCAGCAACGCCGCAAGCATCCAAAGCAGAGGAAGACGGAAGTTTGAAGAGGATCTGGCCCAGATGGCTTTTCTTTACGGGATCCGAACCAAACATCCAGGTTTCGCGGAGGAAGAAGAGTGGCGGGTGTGGTTTCGGCCAATGGACCAACCCGACCGGAAAGCGATCTTCAAAGAAAAAGTGGTCGTGATCGACGGGATCCCGCAAAGGGTCTGGACCCTGCCCCTGAGGAATGCCCCGCGTAAGGGCTTGCACGGCGCGGACATAGGAAGTCTGCTGGACCGAATCATCATTGGCCCTACGGCCTACCCGTACGTCAGTGCGACCGCGTTCGTAAGGCTCCTGGAAGAGGCCGGCGTGCGCGACGCCGGAGACCGGGTCGTTGTTTCGGAGATTCCTCTTCGGAAGCAACCAAAGGATCGGGGTACGTACTGAAAGCCGCTATCGGCATGTTAATCGGCGTGCAATAGTGACCCCCTAGCGGGGGAATCGGCGTCCAATATTGACCCCCCTTAAGTTGAGCGATTCAACTCGCCTCGTTGTTTGGACGGACGGGGTGACGGGAGATGTTGATAGTGGAGACGATTGCGCGGATCCGTCGGGATCATCTGGAGCGGGGGATACCGATCAGGCAGATTGCCCGGGATTTGAAGCAGTCGCGGAACACGGTTCGCAAGGCGATCCGTGGGGATGTAGCCGCGTTTCGTTACAAGCGCACGGTACAGCCGCTGCCGAAGCTGGGTCCGTGGGTGGCGGAGCTGGAGCGGTTATTGGAGGCCAACGAGGGCAAGCGCCGGCGCGAGCGGCTGTCGGCGTTGCGGATTTTCGAGGCGTTACAGGGGCGGGGCTATGACGGCGGCTACGATGCGGTGCGACGTTATGCGATGTCGTGGCGGTGGCGGCGTTCGGGGTCGGGTTCGCAAGTGTATGTGCCGTTGATTTTCGATCCGGGCGAGGCCTACCAGTTTGACTGGAGCCACGAGTATGCGGTGGTGGCGGGCACGACGACGCGAGTCAAGGCGGCGCACCTGCGGTTGTGCCACAGTCGGTTGTTCCTGGTTCAGATTTTTCCTCGGGAAAGCCAGGAGATGGTGTTTGAGGCGCACGAGCGCAGCTTCCGGTTCTTCGGTGGGGTATGCCGGCGCGGCATCTACGACAACAGGAAGACGGCGGTGCAGACGGTGTTCGTTGGCAAGGCGCGCGCCTACAACCGGCGATTCGTGGAGATGTGTTCGCATCATCTGATCGAGCCTGTGGCCTGCACGCCCGGGGCGGGTTGGGAGAAGGGCCAGGTGGAGAGCCAGGTGGGGCACGTTCGCGGGCGGCTGTTCGTGCCGCGCCCGCGCGGGCGCAGTTACGCGGAGATCAATGCGTGGCTTGAGGATCAGTGCATCCGTGAGGTGAAGCGGCGCCGCCATCCCACCCTCAAGGACCAGACGGTGTGGGAGGTGTTCGAGGCCGAGCGGCCGTATCTGATGGCTTACCGGGGTCCGTTCGACGGGTTCCACGCGGTGGAGGCGGCGGTATCGAAGACGTGCCTGGTGCGTTTTGACCGCAATCAGTACAGCGTGGAGTCGCGCGCGGTGGGCCGCACGGTGGATGTGTGTGCGTACGCCGATCGGATCGTGATCCGTCAGGACGGCGAGACGGTGGGGGAGCATCCGCGCTGCTTTGAGCGTAACCAGGTGGTGTACAACCCGTGGCATTACGTGCCGATCCTCCAGCGCAAGCCCGGCGCGCTGAGGAACGGGGCGCCGTTCAAGGACTGGGCACTGCCGAGCGCGCTGGGGCGTGTACGGGCTCGATTGGGCCGTCATGCCGACGGTGACCGCCAAGTGGTGAAGATCCTCGGTGCGGCGCTGGAGGACGGTCTGGAGGCGGTGGAGGCGGCCTGTGCCCAAGCCTTGGCCGAAGAGACCTGCAGCGCCGATGTGGTGCTCAATATCCTGGCGCGCCGGCGCCAGCCCGCACCCCCGGCGCCGATCCCGACACCGGTGGATCTGCGGTTGCGCCTGGAGCCGGCGGCCGACTGCGCTCGTTACGAGGGCTTGATGGAGGTGCGCCGTGGAGCGGCATGAGGTACTGGACATGATGCGCGCGCTGCGTCTGTCGGGCATGCGCACGGTGTTCGACGAGATCGTGGCCGTGGCGATCCAGCGCGGTCACCCGATCCAGCGCGTCATCGGCGAGTTGCTCCAGGCGGAGATCGCCGACGAGAAGGCGCGCTCGATCAAGTACCAGATGACCATCGCCAAGCTGCCGACGGTCAAGGAGTTGGCCGACTTTGACTTCGCCTCAAGCCCGGTCAACGAGCCGCTGGCGCGGGATCTGGCCACCGGCGCGTTCCTGGGCGACAAACGCAACCTCGTGCTGGTCGGCGGAACGGGAACCGGCAAGACGCATCTGAGCGTGGCCATCGCCCGAGCCTGTATCCGCAACGGGGCTCGGGCACGCTGCTACAACGTTGTGGACCTGGTCAATCACCTCGAGGCCGAGGCGCGCGACGGCCGCCAGGGCCGGACCGCCAACCAACTGGGCCGACGGGATTTGATCATCCTCGACGAGCTCGGCTACCTGCCCTTTGCCCAGGCCGGCGGCCAGTTGCTGTTCCACCTCATCAGCAAGCTCTATGAACGCACGTCCATCGCGGTGACCACGAACCTGGCCTTCGGGGAATGGCCCAGCGTGTTCGGCGATGCAAAAATGACCGCGGCCCTGCTCGACCGCCTCACCCATCATTGCGACATCATCGAGACGGGCAACGAGAGTTGGCGGTTCAGGAACCGTTCCTGATCGGCAAAGCACCATCCACGGCCCATCCGGACGGGCCCGGCCACGATCACGATGGTCCGGCCAGACTTATCGACCCGCGTTCCCTCCTCCGCCTGGCGCAAAATAAACGCAATCTGCTGATCGCTGAACTTCGATCTCTTCATCCCTTCGTCCTCGGTTGGTGATCGAAAACCTAACCGAGAATTTTCTCACTTTGAATGGCCCAAGAATCGGGGAGCAGATCACGGTATCGATCGACCTCAAAGCGGGATGATTGAGCGGTTGTGGCGGACTTGAGGGCGTTGGCACAGCACTATTCGCGCTACGGTTACCGGTTGTTGCACCCACTGCGGAAAAAACAGGGCTTGGTGGTTAATCCAAAGCGCAGCTATCGCGTGTATTCCTAGGAGGGATTGAGAGTGCGCACCCGGCGCCGGTAAGTCAGCAACAGATGCACGGCTGAGACGCGAGACTCGTTTCCGGATTGTGCCTCGTAGCTCAATCCTGTATTATCTCTTACTTGGGGCATCGGCCAAAAGTGCGGGGGGTCGGTCCGTGCGCCCCATCTTAATCCTGAACTTGCCGATGGTGATGGACAACGAGACCTTGCAAGGCGGGGGCCGGCTGGGCCGAGCGATATCACCGCAGCGCCTTGAAGGCCCCGTATTTCTTGAACTGCGCCGTGAATCCGCGCACGTTTCTTGATGCTACGCCATGTTGCAACATCCATGCAACCTTTTCCGGCGAATTTGACCATGTAAGCGAGATCATCGTGATGGACACGGTCAACCGACTGCAAAATGTAGGCGGGTTGCTCACCATCGCCCTGATGCTGCTCGTCTTTTCGGCGCCCGCCCAAGCCTGGCGCTCGGCCATGAGCGACCAGGGCCAAACCACTTCCGGTAGCACAGCCTGTTCGCAGCAAGACTGTGCTCAGGGGTTCATCACGGGCCCGAATCTGGAGTACTGCCTTAGCGCCATCACGCTCGACATGCAGCGGGCTCCTAGTCGTGGAATCACCATTAGCTACACAGACTCCATGAAAATCAAAGTCTTAGCGCACGCTCTATGCCCGGTCCAACCCGTCAAGTCCACGCCGTTGACTTGTCGTAGCCGCCTCGCATGAGCCAGTCGACCCGATCGAGACCGAATGCCGAAGCGGGCCAGTCCCGCTCGGCGGCCCAATGGGACGGCGCTCTCGCTCCTGGTCCACCGGCGGGGCTGGTTCCCAAAGACCATATCCCCAAGCGCCGCCGTCGCGGCTCGGGGGGCGTGCGCGTGTTGGCCGCCGTTGCCTGTTTAGCCTGGCTCGCCTGGCCGACCGAGGCTGTCGCGCAGACCTACACAATTACCATTAGCGCTATTACCTTCAATGACATTCTCGACGCCTCGGAGTATTCGGACGGGTTCAACATCACTGGCAACACGGGTACCGAGCAAGACATAACTGTCGATGTGACCCTCGGCACGAAGACGTGGCAAACGACCTCGAATACCCAGGACGGCGGAAATTGGTGGTGGTCGGTGACCGTGGACCCCAATGCTAACTATATTAGTCACGGAGAGAACCAGGTAACCGCGAGTGCCGCGTTCCCTAACAACATTGTAGGGCAGCACGATCGGAGCTTTTACGCGTATTTGTACGCCCCGCCGCAGATCAACGGAGATACACAGATCCAATGGGCGGAGAACACAGCAGAAAATGTAGAAGTCGGGAGCCACCCTGTCGTCTATGACGGCCTTGACTTGTTGGGTTTTGATGTGTCGGGAGCTGACGCAGACGACTTCTCAGTCTTGCAATCGTACCCGACGCTTACAAGCATGAGCCTGTCCGTGGTCTTCGAAGACTCTCCCGACTACGAGGATCCGGACGACGCCGACAAAGACAACGTCTATGTGGTAACGGTGGTGGCGACCGACGGCAGTGAAGCGGGCAGGCGGGACGTCTCCGTTACCGTGACCCGGGGTGACGAAGCACCGACGGCGGACGCGGGCGCGGCCCAGACGGTGGACGACGGGACGGAGGTGACGCTGGACGGCAGCGGCAGCACGGACCCGGAGGGCGCCCAGCTGACGTATTCCTGGTCGCAGACGGCACCGGACTCGGGCGCGGACGTGACGCTGAGCAACACGGCGGCGGAGCAGCCGACGTTCACGGCGCCGGAGCGCGAGACGGACGTGACGCTGACGTTCGAGCTGAAGGTGAGCATAGCGGAGATCGCGCCCGCCGGCAGGGCCCACGCAAGCCATCCACAAACGCCGAGCACACTGCCGGCCGATTGCAAGAGTTAACGGCATATGTCCCTCCCCCGGCGACCACGAAGGCAAAGACGGAGAGCTTCCCCGCACCTGCCATCCGTCGGCGCATTCCTTGGCGCCGCCGCCCTGCTGCTCGGCTTTACGGCGCAGGCGCAGGCGCAGGCGGTGCTCGTGAGCAACACGGGCCAATCCACCGACGGTTACACAGCATGTGTCTCAGGTTCTCAATCATTAGACTGTGCTCAGGGCTTCACCGCGGGCCCGCATCTGAAGTACGCCCTGAACGCCATCACGTTGGACATGCAACAGGCTCCGGGTAGTGGAATCACCCTGACGGTAACGGTGAGGGGCGACAACGGATCGGGGCACCCGAGCAACACGGTCAAATACCTCTTGACCAACCCCAACCTGGGAACGGCGGGGATCAAGAGGTTCGACGCCCCCAATGGCGCCCGTCTGGATGCAAACTCCCAATACTTCGTGCACGTGGCCTATAGCGGCAACGGAACTATCCCCAGATGGAACTTGACGACAAACAACGCTGAAGATTCCGGCGCGGCCACAGGGTGGAGCATCCGCGATCACCGCCACACGCGCCAGTCCGGCGCAACCGGGGCCTGGCAGGGTGGTGGTGGTACGTACTCGACTTCGATGCAAATCGGGGTCTTCGGGTACGCTCTCGTCCCGCCCGCCCCGGACGGGCTGTCGGCGACGCCAGGCGACGCTGAGGTGGCGCTGAGCTGGGACGATCCGAACAACTCCGTGATCACCAAGTACCAATATCGCAAGAAAACAGGCTCGGGCTCTTACGGTAGCTGGTCCAACATCCCCGGCAGCGGCGCGACCACCACCGGCCACACCGTGACGGGCCTGACCAACAGCACCACCTACACTTTTGCGGTGCGCGCGGTAAGCAGTGCCGGAAACGGCTTCGAAGACACCGTGACCGCCACGCCGGTGGCTGTGCCCCCCACGGTGACCGGATTGGCAACGGTTGATTACGCGGAAAACGGCACGGCGGCGATCGAGACCTACACGATCGCCGACCCGGACGCCAGTGGTACCGTCTCGGTCTTGGACCTGAGTGGAGACGACGCCAGCCAATTCTCCCTTACCACCACCGACAACGCCGATGGCACCGTCACTGCTGAGTTGAACTTCATCGACGCGCCTGACTACGAGGCGCCCACCGACAGCGGCGGCAACAACGTATACGAGGTAACGCTGTCCGGCAGCGACGGCAGCAATACGACAGACCTGGACATCACCGTCACCGTCACCGGCGTGAACGATAACAATCCCACGGTGACCGGATTGGCAACGGTTAATTACGCGGAAAACGGCACGGCGGCGATCGAGACCTACACGATCACCGACGCGGACGCCGGTGATACCGTCTCGGTCTTGAACCTGACTGGAATCGACGTCAGCCGATTCTCCCTTCCCAACACCGGCGGCGGCACCGCCACGGTCACTGCCGAGTTGAATTTCACGACTGCGCCTAACTACGAGGTTCCCACCGACAGCGACGACAACAACGACTACGAGGTAACACTTAACTTCAGCGACGGCAGCAGAACGACAGCGCTGGCCATCACCGTCACCGTGACCGACGTAGACGACGTCTCTGTCTGGTCCGGCACCACCACCGGGGCGGTGACCGAGGACGATAGCGCCGCCAATTCCGCAACCGGCACCCTGACCATCACCGACGAGGACGAGAACGACACCGATCCCACCATCACCGCTCAGACCGATACCAACGGAACCTACGGCTCCTTCTCCATCGCCGACGACGGCGTCTGGACCTACACCCTGGACAACACCGACGCCGACACCAACGCCCTCGACGACGGCGACGACGTCACCGACACCTTCCCCGTCACCGCCTCCGACAGCAACACCCAGAACGTCGTCATCACCATCTCCGGCGACGACGACCCCCCCGTCATTACCGGACCGCCCCCCCCGGTTACTTTTGCCGAGAACGGCACGAATGCGATAGCGACCTACTCGGCCACCGACCCGGAAGGGCGTTCCATCACTTGGGGCGTGAGCTCGTTCAATATCCCGGGAACAGAGGATTGGAATTCATTCTCGGTCAGCACCCTCTCTAACGGCGATGGCGAACTGAAATTCAATCCGCCTCCTAACTACGAGGCTCCCACGGACCATAACAGCGACAACGTATATGGGGCACTGTTGTATGCCGCAACCCCGAGCGGTAATAACGGTGGTCTGATCGTCGCCGTCACCGTCACCGACCTGCCGGCGGTGAGCGGATTGGCAACGCTTGATTACGCGGAAAACGGCACGGCGGCAGTGGGCACCTACACGGCCACTGATGCCGATGGGCAGGCCGTTAGCGTGACGTGGAGCCTGGAGGGAGACGACAGCGGCGATTTCACCATCAGCGGCGGTGCCCTGAGCTTCGCTAGCCCCCCCGACCACGAGAATGCGACCGACGCCGACACCGACAACGTCTATGAGGTAACGGTGGTGGCGACCGATGGCAGTGAAGCGGGCAGGCTTGACGTGTCCGTTGCCGTGACCGGGGTTGACGAAGCGCCGACGGCGCACGCGGGCGCGGACCAGACGGTGGCCGACGGGACGGAGGTGACGCTGGACGGGAGCGGGAGCGCGGACGTGGACGGCGACACGCTGACCTACCTCTGGGCGCAGACGGCGCCGGACGCGGGCGCGGACGTGACGCTGAGCAGCACGGCGGCGGAGCAGCCGACGTTCACGGCGCCGGAGCGCGAGACGGACGTGACGCTGACGTTCGAGCTGAAGGTGAGCGACGACGGCGGCGCGACCTACTCGGCGGCGACGGACACGGTGGACGTGACGGTGACGGCGCAGGACGACGCGCCGACGGCGGACGCGGGCGCGGACCAGACGGTGGCCGACGGGACGGAGGTGACGCTGGACGGGAGCGGGAGCGCGGACGTGGACGGCGACACGCTGACCTACCTCTGGGCGCAGACGGCGCCGGACGCGGGCGCGGACGTGACGCTGAGCAGCACGGCGGCGGAGCAGCCGACGTTCACGGCGCCGGAGCGCGAGACGGACGTGACGCTGACGTTCGAGCTGAAGGTGAGCGACGACGGCGGCGCGACCTACTCGGCGGCGACGGACACGGTGGACGTGACGGTGACGGCGCAGGACGACGCGCCGACGGCGGACGCGGGCGCGGACCAGACGGTGGCCGACGGGACGGAGGTGACGCTGGACGGGAGCGGGAGCGCGGACGTGGACGGCGACACGCTGACCTACCTCTGGGCGCAGACGGCGCCGGACGCGGGCGCGGACGTGACGCTGAGCAGCACGGCGGCGGAGCAGCCGACGTTCACGGCGCCGGAGCGCGAGACGGACGTGACGCTGACGTTCGAGCTGAAGGTGAGCGACGACGGCGGCGCGACCTACTCGGCGGCGACGGACACGGTGGACGTGACGGTGACGGCGCAGGACGACGCGCCGACGGCGGACGCGGGCGCGGACCAGACGGTGGCCGACGGGACGGAGGTGACGCTGGACGGGAGCGGGAGCGCGGACGTGGACGGCGACACGCTGACCTACCTCTGGGCGCAGACGGCGCCGGACGCGGGCGCGGACGTGACGCTGAGCAGCACGGCGGCGGAGCAGCCGACGTTCACGGCGCCGGAGCGCGAGACGGACGTGACGCTGACGTTCGAGCTGAAGGTGAGCGACGACGGCGGCGCGACCTACTCGGCGGCGACGGACACGGTGGACGTCACGGTGACGGCGCAGGACGACGCGCCGACGGCGCACGCGGGCGCGGACCAGACGGTGGCCGAGGCGGCGACGGTGACGCTGGACGGCAGCGGCAGCACGGACCCGGAGGGCGCCCAGCTGACGTATTCCTGGTCGCAGACGGCGCCGGACTCGGGCGAGGGCTCGGGCGTGACGCTGAGCAGCACGACGGCGCAAAGTCCCACCTTCACGGCACCGACGCAGCTGTCGAACGATGTGACGTTGACGTTCTCGATGACGGTGAACGACGCGACGAACACATCGACGGCGGCCACGGTGAACGTCACGGTGATCGCGGTGCCGGCCGCCCCGACGACCCTCGAGGCGACGCCGAGCGACGGTCAGGTGGCGCTGACGTGGGACGATCCGGGCAATACGACGATCACCAAGTACCAGGTCAGCACCAACGGCGGCACCAGCTTCACCGACATCGCCGGCAGCACCGCCCACACGGTGACGGGCCTGACCAACGGCACCGCCTACACGCTGGCGGTGCGGGCCGTGAACGCCTCCGGAGACGGCGCGGCATCGACCGTGGCGGTCACCATGGTACCGGCCGCCCCGACCAGCCTCTCGGCGACGCCGGGCGACGGCCAGGTGGCGCTGACGTGGGACGATCCGGGCAATACGACGATCACCAAGTACCAGGTCAGCAGCGACGGCGGCACCAATTTCAGCGACATCGACCCCAGCGGCGCGACCACCACCAGCCATATCGTGACGGGCCTGACCAACGACAACGCCTACATCTTGGCGGTGCGCGCGGTGAACGACTCCGGCAACGGCCCGGCATCGATATCGGAGAGCACCACGCCGGTGGCGGTGCCGGCGCAGCCGAGCGGCCTCACAGCCGAAGTGACCGGCGACAGCCAGGTGGTGCTGACGTGGGACAACCCGGGCAACACGACAATCACTGGCTACCAGCTGCGCGTCGACAACGGCGACTGGGCAGCCATCGCCGAAAGCGACAAAGAAACCACGAGCCATACCGTGACCGGCCTGGACGACGGCGAGTCGTACAATTTTTATGTGCGGGCGGTGAACGTCTCTGGGCCGGGCTTGCGGGCGCAGACGGAAGCGAGCATCGCGCACAGGTTTCAAGTGCCGGACGCGCCGAGCGGCCTCGAGGCGGTGGCCGGTGACGGCCAGGTGGCGCTGACCTGGGATCCCTCCAGCTTCGGCGACATCTGGTACTGGCAGTACCGGCAGAAGCAGGGCGCGGGCGCCTACGGCGACTGGACGGCGATCGACGGCAGCCACGCGAACACCACCGGCCACACCGTGACGGGCCTGACCAACGGCACCGACTACACCTTTAGGGTGCGCGCGGTGAACGGCTCCGGAAACGGCGACACATCCACCGTGACCGTCACGATGGTGCCAGCCGCCCCGACCAGCCTCTCGGCGACGCCGTCCGACGGCCAGGTGGCGCTGACGTGGGACGACCCGGGCAATACGTCGATCGACAATTACCAGGTCAGCACCGACGGCGGCACCAGCTTCACCGACATCGACCCCAGCGGCGCCGGGACCACCAGCCACACCGTGACGGGCTTGACCAACGGCACCGCCTACACGCTGGCGGTGCGGGCCGTGAACGACTCCGGCGACGGCCCGGCGGCGACGGCGAGCGCCACGCCCGTGGCGAAACCGGCCGCCCCGACAAACCTCTCGGCGACGCCGAGCGACGGCCAGGTGGCGCTGACGTGGGACGACCCGGGCAATACGTCGATCGACAAGTACCGGGTCAGCACCGACGGCGGCACCAGCTTCAGCGACATCGACCCCAGCGGCGCGACCACCACCACCCATACCGTGACGGGCCTGACCAACGGCACCGAGTACACCTTCGCGGTGCGGGCGGTGAACGGCTTCGGAGACGGCGCCGCATCCACCGTGACCGTCACGATGGTGCCGGCCGCTCCGAGCAATCTCTTGGCGACGCCGGGCGACCGCCAGGTGGCGCTGAGCTGGACGGACCCGGACAACGACACGATCACGAAGTACCAGATCAGCACCGACGGCGGTACGAGCTTCAGCGACATCGACCCCAGCGGCGCGACCACCACCACCCATACCGTGACGGGCCTGACCAACGGCACCGAGTACACCTTCGCGGTGCGGGCGGTGAACGACTCGGGCCGCGGCGCGACGGCGAGCGCCACGCTGACCCTGAGCGACGACGACGGGCCGCCGACCGGGATCGCGCTGGAGCTGAGCGACGCGTCCGGGACCGCGCTGAGCGAGCTGGACGAGGACGCCGGGGCGACCACGGTGACGGTGACGGCGACGGCGACCGGCGGCATGGCCTTCGCCGCGGACACCAACGTGACGATCTCGGTGACCGGCAGCGGGGCGGCCGCGGCGGTGGACTTCGACACCGTGAGCGATTTCACGATCGCCTTCTCGGCCGACCGCGGCCTCGGCTGGAGGGCACCGCGCTGAGCGAGCTGGACGAGGACGCCGGGGTGGACGACCACGGTGACGGTGACGGCGACGGCGACCGGCGGCATGGCCTTCGCCGCGGACACCAACGTGACGATCTCGGTGACCGGCAGCGGGGCGGCCGCGGCGGTGGACTTCGACACCGTGAGCGATTTCACGATCGCCTTCTCGGCCGGCGCGGCCTCGGCCGAGGGCACCTTCACCCTGACCCCGACCGACGACGCGGTGCACGAGGCCGACGAGACGGTCACGGTGTCGGGCGAGTCGGGGACCCTGACGATCCCGGACGCGACGCTGACCCTCAAAGACGACGAGGACCTGCCGACGCTGACGCTGGCGCTGGACCCCAGCTCGATCGGCGAGAACGGCGGCGTGGCCGCGGTGACGGCGAGCCTGAGCGGGGCGTCGAGCGAGGCGACCACGGTGACGGTGACGGCGGCGCCGGACGCGCCGGCGGTGGCGACTGACTTTACGCTGACGGGATCGACCCTGACGATCGCCGCCGGCGACACCGACAGCACCGGCACGGTGACGATCACCGGGGTGGACAACGCCGTGGACGCCGCGGACAAGACGGTGACGGTGTCGGGCAGCGCCAGCGGCGGCAACGGCGTGGACCATCCGGGCACCGCGACGCTGACCCTGAGCGACGACGACGGGCCGCCGACCGGGATCGCGCTGGAGCTGAGCGACGCGTCCGGGACCGCGCTGAGCGAGCTGGACGAGGACGCCGGGGCGACCACGGTGACGGTGACGGCGACGGCGACCGGCGGCATGGCCTTCGCCGCGGACACCAACGTGACGATCTCGGTGACCGGCAGCGGGGCGGCCGCGGCGGTGGACTTCGACACCGTGAGCGATTTCACGATCGCCTTCTCGGCCGGCGCGGCCTCGGCCGAGGGCACCTTCACCCTGACCCCGACCGACGACGCGGTGCACGAGGCCGACGAGACGGTCACGGTGTCGGGCGAGTCGGGGACCCTGACGATCCCGGACGCGACGCTGACCCTCAAAGACGACGAGGACCTGCCGACGCTGACGCTGGCGCTGGACCCCAGCTCGATCGGCGAGAACGGCGGCGTGGCCGCGGTGACGGCGAGCCTGAGCGGGGCGTCGAGCGAGGCGACCACGGTGACGGTGACGGCGGCGCCGGACGCGCCGGCGGTGGCGACTGACTTTACGCTGACGGGATCGACCCTGACGATCGCCGCCGGCGACACCGACAGCACCGGCACGGTGACGATCACCGGGGTGGACAACGCCGTGGACGCCGCGGACAAGACGGTGACGGTGTCGGGCAGCGCCAGCGGCGGCAACGGCGTGGACCATCCGGGCACCGCGACGCTGACCCTGAGCGACGACGACGGGCCGCCGACCGGGATCGCGCTGGAGCTGAGCGACGCGTCCGGGACCGCGCTGAGCGAGCTGGACGAGGACGCCGGGGCGACCACGGTGACGGTGACGGCGACGGCGACCGGCGGCATGGCCTTCGCCGCGGACACCAACGTGACGATCTCGGTGACCGGCAGCGGGGCGGCCGCGGCGGTGGACTTCGACACCGTGAGCGATTTCACGATCGCCTTCTCGGCCGGCGCGGCCTCGGCCGAGGGCACCTTCACCCTGACCCCGACCGACGACGCGGTGCACGAGGCCGACGAGACGGTCACGGTGTCGGGCGAGTCGGGGACCCTGACGATCCCGGACGCGACGCTGACCCTCAAAGACGACGAGGACCTGCCGACGCTGACGCTGGCGCTGGACCCCAGCTCGATCGGCGAGAACGGCGGCGTGGCCGCGGTGACGGCGAGCCTGAGCGGGGCGTCGAGCGAGGCGACCACGGTGACGGTGACGGCGGCGCCGGACGCGCCGGCGGTGGCGACTGACTTTACGCTGACGGGATCGACCCTGACGATCGCCGCCGGCGACACCGACAGCACCGGCACGGTGACGATCACCGGGGTGGACAACGCCGTGGACGCCGCGGACAAGACGGTGACGGTGTCGGGCAGCGCCAGCGGCGGCAACGGCGTGGACCATCCGGGCACCGCGACGCTGACCCTGAGCGACGACGACGGGCCGCCGACCGGGATCGCGCTGGAGCTGAGCGACGCGTCCGGGACCGCGCTGAGCGAGCTGGACGAGGACGCCGGGGCGACCACGGTGACGGTGACGGCGACGGCGACCGGCGGCATGGCCTTCGCCGCGGACACCAACGTGACGATCTCGGTGACCGGCAGCGGGGCGGCCGCGGCGGTGGACTTCGACACCGTGAGCGATTTCACGATCGCCTTCTCGGCCGGCGCGGCCTCGGCCGAGGGCACCTTCACCCTGACCCCGACCGACGACGCGGTGCACGAGGCCGACGAGACGGTCACGGTGTCGGGCGAGTCGGGGACCCTGACGATCCCGGACGCGACGCTGACCCTCAAAGACGACGAGGACCTGCCGACGCTGACGCTGGCGCTGGACCCCAGCTCGATCGGCGAGAACGGCGGCGTGGCCGCGGTGACGGCGAGCCTGAGCGGGGCGTCGAGCGAGGCGACCACGGTGACGGTGACGGCGGCGCCGGACGCGCCGGCGGTGGCGACTGACTTTACGCTGACGGGATCGACCCTGACGATCGCCGCCGGCGACACCGACAGCACCGGCACGGTGACGATCACCGGGGTGGACAACGCCGTGGACGCCGCGGACAAGACGGTGACGGTGTCGGGCAGCGCCAGCGGCGGCAACGGCGTGGACCATCCGGGCACCGCGACGCTGACCCTGAGCGACGACGACGGGCCGCCGCTGGCGCCGGCCAACTTCGCCGCCACGGCGGGCGACGCACGGGTGACGCTGACCTGGGACACCGCCAACGACGCCAGCATCCTCCGCTGGGAGTACTGGCAGCGGGAAGGCACGGGCGACTACGGCGACTGGACGGCGATCGCCGGCAGCGGCCCGGGCACCACCGCGCACGCGGTGGAGTCGCTCGTCAACGGCACCGCCTACACCTTGGAGCTCCGCGCGGTGAACGCGGTCGGCAACGGCGACTCGGCGACGGCAAGCGCCACCCCGAGGGTGGGCAACAACCCGCCGACAGTGCAGAACCGGCTCGCCGACCGCAGGCTGACCGCGGGCAAGACGCTCGTCGTGGACATCTCAGCGACGTTCGACGACCACGACGACGACGAACTGACTTACACGGCGACCTCCGGCGACCCGGCCGCGGCGAGCGTGACGCTGTCGGCGGCCAGCCTGACGCTGACCGGGGTGGCGGCCGGCAAGGCCACGGTGACGGTGACCGCCAGCGACGGCACGGACTCGGCCTCGGACGCCTTCGCGGTGACGGTTCAGGCGGACACGCAGCCGAGCCTGGCGGCCATTGCCGACCGGACCTATACGCGCGGCGTCGAGATCGACGTGCTGACGATGCCGCTGTCGAGCAGCGGCAACGGCGTGCTGAGCTATTCGCTCAGCCCGGACCCGCCGTGGGCCTGATGTTCGACCCGGCGGCGCGCACGCTGAGCGGCACGCCGACGACGATCCAGGCCGCGACCGCGTACACCTACACCGCGACGGACGCGGACGGCGACACGGCCAGCCGCGGCTTCGCCATCGCGGTGCGCGAGTCGGCGTCGGCGACCGCGCCACCGCTGGCGCCGGCCAACTTCGCCGCCACGGCGGGCGACGCACGGGTGACGCTGACCTGGGACACCGCCAACGACGCCAGCATCCTCCGCTGGGAGTACTGGCAGCGGGAAGGCACGGGCGACTACGGCGACTGGACGGCGATCGCCGGCAGCGGCCCGGGCACCACCGCGCACGCGGTGGAGTCGCTCGTCAACGGCACCGCCTACACCTTGCAGCTCCGCGCGGTGAACGCGGTCGGCAACGGCGACTCGGCGACGGCAAGCGCCACCCCGAGGGTGGGCAACAACCCGCCGACAGTGCAGAACCGGCTCGCCGACCGCAGGCTGACCGCGGGCAAGACGCTCGTCGTGGACATCTCAGCGACGTTCGACGACCACGACGACGACGAACTGACTTACACGGCGACCTCCGGCGACCCGGCCGCGGCGAGCGTGACGCTGTCGGCGGCCAGCCTGACGCTGACCGGGGTGGCGGCCGGCAAGGCCACGGTGACGGTGACCGCCAGCGACGGCACGGAGTCGGCCTCGGACGCCTTCGCGGTGACGGTTCAGGCGGACACGCAGCCGAGCCTGGCGGCCATTGCCGACCGGACCTATACGCGCGGCGTCGAGATCGACGTGCTGACGCTGCCGCTGTCGAGCAGCGGCAACGGCGTGCTGAGCTATTCGCTCAGCCCGGACCCGCCGGCGGGCCTGATGTTCGACCCGGCGGCGCGCACGCTGAGCGGCACGCCGACGACGATCCAGGCCGCGACCGCGTACACCTACACCGCGACGGACGCGGACGGCGACACGGCCAGCCGCGGCTTCGCCATCGCGGTGCGCGAGTCGGCGTCGGCGACCGCGCCACCGCTGGCGCCGGCCAACTTCGCCGCCACGGCGGGCGACGCACGGGTGACGCTGACCTGGGACACCGCCAACGACGCCAGCATCCTCCGCTGGGAGTACTGGCAGCGGGAAGGCACGGGCGACTACGGCGACTGGACGGCGATCGCCGGCAGCGGCCCGGGCACCACCGCGCACGCGGTGGAGTCGCTCGTCAACGGCACCGCCTACACCTTGCAGCTCCGCGCGGTGAACGCGGTCGGCAACGGCGACTCGGCGACGGCAAGCGCCACCCCGAGGGTGGGCAACAACCCGCCGACAGTGCAGAACCGGCTCGCCGACCGCAGGCTGACCGCGGGCAAGACGCTCGTCGTGGACATCTCAGCGACGTTCGACGACCACGACGACGACGAACTGACTTACACGGCGACCTCCGGCGACCCGGCCGCGGCGAGCGTGACGCTGTCGGCGGCCAGCCTGACGCTGACCGGGGTGGCGGCCGGCAAGGCCACGGTGACGGTGACCGCCAGCGACGGCACGGAGTCGGCCTCGGACGCCTTCGCGGTGACGGTTCAGGCGGACACGCAGCCGAGCCTGGCGGCCATTGCCGACCGGACCTATACGCGCGGCGTCGAGATCGACGTGCTGACGCTGCCGCTGTCGAGCAGCGGCAACGGCGTGCTGAGCTATTCGCTCAGCCCGGACCCGCCGGCGGGCCTGATGTTCGACCCGGCGGCGCGCACGCTGAGCGGCACGCCGACGACGATCCAGGCCGCGACCGCGTACACCTACACCGCGACGGACGCGGACGGCGACACGGCCAGCCGCGGCTTCGCCATCGCGGTGCGCGAGTCGGCGTCGGCGACCGCGCCACCGCTGGCGCCGGCCAACTTCGCCGCCACGGCGGGCGACGCACGGGTGACGCTGACCTGGGACACCGCCAACGACGCCAGCATCCTCCGCTGGGAGTACTGGCAGCGGGAAGGCACGGGCGACTACGGCGACTGGACGGCGATCGCCGGCAGCGGCCCGGGCACCACCGCGCACGCGGTGGAGTCGCTCGTCAACGGCACCGCCTACACCTTCCAGCTCCGCGCGGTGAACGCGGTCGGCAACGGCGACTCGGCGACGGCAAGCGCCACCCCGAGGGTGGGCAACAACCCGCCGACAGTGCAGAACCGGCTCGCCGACCGCAGGCTGACCGCGGGCAAGACGCTCGTCGTGGACATCTCAGCGACGTTCGACGACCACGACGACGACGAACTGACTTACACGGCGACCTCCGGCGACCCGGCCGCGGCGAGCGTGACGCTGTCGGCGGCCAGCCTGACGCTGACCGGGGTGGCGGCCGGCAAGGCCACGGTGACGGTGACCGCCAGCGACGGCACGGAGTCGGCCTCGGACGCCTTCGCGGTGACGGTTCAGGCGGACACGCAGCCGAGCCTGGCGGCCATTGCCGACCGGACCTATACGCGCGGCGTCGAGATCGACGTGCTGACGCTGCCGCTGTCGAGCAGCGGCAACGGCGTGCTGAGCTATTCGCTCAGCCCGGACCCGCCGGCGGGCCTGATGTTCGACCCGGCGGCGCGCACGCTGAGCGGCACGCCGACGACGATCCAGGCCGCGACCGCGTACACCTACACCGCGACGGACGCGGACGGCGACACGGCCAGCCGCGGCTTCGCCATCGCGGTGCGCGAGTCGGCGTCGGCGACCGCGCCACCGCTGGCGCCGGCCAACTTCGCCGCCACGGCGGGCGACGCACGGGTGACGCTGACCTGGGACACCGCCAACGACGCCAGCATCCTCCGCTGGGAGTACTGGCAGCGGGAAGGCACGGGCGACTACGGCGACTGGACGGCGATCGCCGGCAGCGGCCCGGGCACCACCGCGCACGCGGTGGAGTCGCTCGTCAACGGCACCGCCTACACCTTCCAGCTCCGCGCGGTGAACGCGGTCGGCAACGGCGACTCGGCGACGGCAAGCGCCACCCCGAGGGTGGGCAACAACCCGCCGACAGTGCAGAACCGGCTCGCCGACCGCAGGCTGACCGCGGGCAAGACGCTCGTCGTGGACATCTCAGCGACGTTCGACGACCACGACGACGACGAACTGACTTACACGGCGACCTCCGGCGACCCGGCCGCGGCGAGCGTGACGCTGTCGGCGGCCAGCCTGACGCTGACCGGGGTGGCGGCCGGCAAGGCCACGGTGACGGTGACCGCCAGCGACGGCACGGAGTCGGCCTCGGACGCCTTCGCGGTGACGGTTCAGGCGGACACGCAGCCGAGCCTGGCGGCCATTGCCGACCGGACCTATACGCGCGGCGTCGAGATCGACGTGCTGACGCTGCCGCTGTCGAGCAGCGGCAACGGCGTGCTGAGCTATTCGCTCAGCCCGGACCCGCCGGCGGGCCTGATGTTCGACCCGGCGGCGCGCACGCTGAGCGGCACGCCGACGACGATCCAGGCCGCGACCGCGTACACCTACACCGCGACGGACGCGGACGGCGACACGGCCAGCCGCGGCTTCGCCATCGCGGTGCGCGAGTCGGCGTCGGCGACCGCGCCACCGCTGGCGCCGGCCAACTTCGCCGCCACGGCGGGCGACGCACGGGTGACGCTGACCTGGGACACCGCCAACGACGCCAGCATCCTCCGCTGGGAGTACTGGCAGCGGGAAGGCACGGGCGACTACGGCGACTGGACGGCGATCGCCGGCAGCGGCCCGGGCACCACCGCGCACGCGGTGGAGTCGCTCGTCAACGGCACCGCCTACACCTTCCAGCTCCGCGCGGTGAACGCGGTCGGCAACGGCGACTCGGCGACGGCAAGCGCCACCCCGAGGGTGGGCAACAACCCGCCGACAGTGCAGAACCGGCTCGCCGACCGCAGGCTGACCGCGGGCAAGACGCTCGTCGTGGACATCTCAGCGACGTTCGACGACCACGACGACGACGAACTGACTTACACGGCGACCTCCGGCGACCCGGCCGCGGCGAGCGTGACGCTGTCGGCGGCCAGCCTGACGCTGACCGGCAAGGCGGCCGGCAAGGCCACGGTGACGGTGACCGCCAGCGACGGCACGGACTCGGCCTCGGACGCCTTCGCGGTGACGGTTCAGGCGGACACGCAGCCGAGCCTGGCGGCCATTGCCGACCGGACCTATACGCGCGGCGTCGAGATCGACGTGCTGACGCTGCCGCTGTCGAGCAGCGGCAACGGCGTGCTGAGCTATTCGCTCAGCCCGGACCCGCCGGCGGGCCTGATGTTCGACCCGGCGGCGCGCACGCTGAGCGGCACGCCGACGACGATCCAGGCCGCGACCGCGTACACCTACACCGCGACGGACGCGGACGGCGACACGGCCAGCCGCGGCTTCGCCATCGCGGTGCGCGAGTCGGCGTCGGCGACCGCGCCACCGCTGGCGCCGGCCAACTTCGCCGCCACGGCGGGCGACGCACGGGTGACGCTGACCTGGGACACCGCCAACGACGCCAGCATCCTCCGCTGGGAGTACTGGCAGCGGGAAGGCACGGGCGACTACGGCGACTGGACGGCGATCGCCGGCAGCGGCCCGGGCACCACCGCGCACGCGGTGGAGTCGCTCGTCAACGGCACCGCCTACACCTTCCAGCTCCGCGCGGTGAACGCGGTCGGCAACGGCGACTCGGCGACGGCAAGCGCCACCCCGAGGGTGGGCAACAACCCGCCGACAGTGCAGAACCGGCTCGCCGACCGCAGGCTGACCGCGGGCAAGACGCTCGTCGTGGACATCTCAGCGACGTTCGACGACCACGACGACGACGAACTGACTTACACGGCGACCTCCGGCGACCCGGCCGCGGCGAGCGTGACGCTGTCGGCGGCCAGCCTGACGCTGACCGGGGTGGCGGCCGGCAAGGCCACGGTGACGGTGACCGCCAGCGACGGCACGGAGTCGGCCTCGGACGCCTTCGCGGTGACGGTTCAGGCGGACACGCAGCCGAGCCTGGCGGCCATTGCCGACCGGACCTATACGCGCGGCGTCGAGATCGACGTGCTGACGCTGCCGCTGTCGAGCAGCGGCAACGGCGTGCTGAGCTATTCGCTCAGCCCGGACCCGCCGCCGGGCCTGATGTTCGACCCGGCGGCGCGCACGCTGAGCGGCACGCCGACGACGATCCAGGCCGCGACCGCGTACACCTACACCGCGACGGACGCGGACGGCGACACGGCTGCGCGGCGCTTCGGCATCGAGGTGCAGGCGTCGGTGACGACGACCCCGCCGCTGGTGGAGATGAAGGTGAGCTTCGGGCAGGCGACGTACACGGTTATGGAAGGCCAGCAGGCTGACATCGAGGTGACGATGACGCCGACTGCGGACCGGCGGGTGGACGTGCCCCTGGCGGTGGCCCTCCAGGGCGGGGCGACGCCCGAGGACTTTAGCAGAATGCCGGCGTCGTTGGTGTTCGAGGAAGGCGAGAGTCGGCGCACGATTTCCCTGGAGGTCACGATGGACGATGTGAACGATCCCGGGGAGGGGATTGTCCTGATCTTTGACAGGATGCCGGAGGCCGTGAGTGCGGGCGAGCCCGCCTCGACAGAGGCGCATTTCGAGCAGCGACGGATGCTAGAGCACTTTTCGCAAACGCTTGAGGGGACGCTGGCGGTGATCGCGCGCGCGACGGCGGCGAGCGCGCAGACGGCCATTGAGCGTCGATTCGAGCGGCATCGGCAGCGGAATCGGTTGGAAACCTCGGTTGCCGAGCTTCCGTCATCGCCGCCGGCGAGCGATCATGGCGCCGCGGCGCTGCGCCTGGGAGAGTCGGAGCGGATGAGCCGCGACGGCGCCGGCGGCAGAGGGGCAGAAGGCTTCGCGGTGCCGCGCGCTGGGAGCACAACTCAGACCAGCGCCACCCCAGGAACGGGTCCGAACTCAGAGAATCGAGAAACAGACACGCCGGGATCGTGGCTGCGGAATGTTGCGCTGGGTTCGTTGGTGAACCCGGTCGGCTCCGGCCAGCGCGACTCGGGTAATTTCGTCGGCTTCAGTAGGAAGCTTGGTGGGAACGTCGACGGTCAGGATCCACAATATGGTTCTAGGATCGGAGCGGCGGCGGCGGGAACGGAGCACGCGTCGCGGCTGAGGGATCGAGAGCTGAATCTGTCGGAGGTCTCCTTCGCGGCGTCCCTGGGAAGGCAGGAGCAGGAGACGAGCTGGGCACCGGTGTTGTGGGCACAGGGCGATCTGCAGCAGTTCAACGGGGACTTGGCGCAGCTCGGGATGGACTATCGAGGCGGTCTCGCGGCCGCTCACGTCGGGCTGGATCTTTATGTTAACGATCGGATGCTCGCCGGGCTATCCGTAATGCGCAGTTGGGCTGACATTGAGTACACCGACGATGGAACGGACGGGGTGCTGGAGAGTCGAATGGACACCGTTCACCCGTATCTGTACTGGCAGCCGAACGAACGGGTGGATCTTTGGGGCATTGGCGGCTTGGGGGGAGGTCAAGTGGATGTCGAGGAGGCGGCGCGGCGGCACGACTTCAACGCCGACTTTCGGATGTTGGCTGGGGGCGTGAGAGCGGTGCTGAGCAGGCGGGGCAGCAATGCATGGGGTCTGAGAGCGGATGCCTTCACGGCGAAAGTTGAGACTGACGCCTTGGAGGACATCGCGCAGGCGAGCGGCGCGGCCCACCGGGGCCGCTTGATGCTGGAGTGGGTTTACGAAAGGAAGCTGTCCGTGTGGCGATCGCTGAGTTTGCAGGCGGAGGCCGGTGGGCGCTTTGACGGGGGCGATGCGGATCGGGGTGCTGGGGTGGAAACCGGTTTTCGTCTGGGATACCTGGATACAAACCGTGGACTGGACGTGGCGCTGCACGGCCGGGTGCTGGTGGTGCATGAGAGCGACTACCGGGACTGGGGCGTGGGGGTGCAGGCAAGTTGGGATCCGGGCGAGAAACAGCGCGGGTTCCGGGCATCGGTAATGTCCTCTTGGGGTCAGGACGGCGGTGGCCGGACGACGCTGTGGGACAACGCGGATGCGCTGATGCGCCCGGCGCGGATGGGAGCACCGGGTCTGGGCTCCCAGTTTAGGATGGGAAGCGAGGTGGCCTACGCCGGAATCAAGGCGCCGGGTTTACCGGGCGTGCTGACGCCCTATGGCCGGCTGCGATGGTCCGGGCACAATCGGGAGCTGGCCTGGGGGACGTCCTGGAGTCCGGTTGTTGACCTGCCCGCGATGTTGGAATTGGAAGCCATCAGAAGGGAGAACCTGACAGGTCCGGCCGATCTGGGGGTGTTCCTGCGAGCGTCAATCCCCTTCGGCGGCTCGCGGGATGTCATTGCCGGCCGGGCCGACGTTACCACCCAGGCGCTCGATCCGAAATCGATTCCGCGCGGGAATGCCGAGTCTGGCGCCGACGGGCCGCAGGCCACCGCCGCTGCTGTCAGACCACCCGCCGAGACAGTCAGTGCCGCACAACAGGACGCGAATCCACCTCCCGAACCCGCGACGCCCGAGCCGGCCTCGGCTGCTTCGCAGCCCCCGCAAGCTTCGAACCAGCTGCAAGGCGTGGCAACCCCATCAATAACTACTGCACCCGCCAAAGGAGAAGCGCGCGTAGTCAATGTCCAGCCGGCGTCGCCGCCCCGATTCGCGGCAGCCCTGACGCAAACCGCCGAGATGCAAGCCCTGGCGATACCATCGCAACCCGAGACTCGCCGCCAATCAACGCCTGCTGTGACTTCATCCGACGGACCGGCCCCCATGGTTGTGCCAAGCGCAGGCGTGGTCGTTCAGGTGGGCGCTTTTCGGAATGCGGAAGGGGCTGCCCGGATCACCGCCGAGCTACGGCAAAAAGGTTATGCCGCTATCACGATCGACGGCAGCGACTATCACCGCGTGGTGGTCGGGCCATTCCCCGGTCGGAGCGACGCCGCCAGCGCCCAATCGCAGCTGGAACAACAAGGCTACCAGGGCTACCTTCGAGCTGATCTGCAACACCTTCTGAAGCTTGCCCGCTCACTTTCAACTGCCCCTGCTCTGAACCATTGAATTGGGAGGGGCTGTGGCGGGAGAGCATAACGACGGGCCGGCGCGGGAATTCGCGGCGGGCAGGCTCGATGAGGACAAACGCGGGTGAAATGCGAGCCAATCTAGTGTGCTACTCGGTGAAAGATTTCCATTTGTGCCTAATCGGCTCCACCCTAGCGATGATGGAATCGCCGGCAGCTTTCCAACGACGCGGCTGCGATTGCAGCGCGATGCTGGAATACGAAGGGCGCTAGAATTAAGCAATTGGCGCGTATCCGGAGCAATATGCAATGAGAAGGGTCTCACGGCTTAAATACGCAGGCAAATGCCCCACCGCGCGTCTGCGGCCCCACCCTGCGGAATTGTGAGGACTTTCTTAGGAGTGTTCACCGCGGTTCCCGCGGCGCTGGCCGCAGGGAACAAGCGCTGGATTTGCCCACCTTGACCTGTGTAAAACCCAAAATATTTATTCCTTTATTATCAAGGAGTTATAGTTTGTTCCATGCAAGCATAATGCCCCCCAAGCCCCGCAGGCTTGTCTTCACGCCCGTACGACATCCCGTTGGTGCATGGAGGAGCACACCTAGTGCGGCATGCCATAGTACGTCTGAGGGACTACCGGTGACCGTTCCCCCGTAATCCGAGCCGTATGGGATAAAGAATGTCCTTGTATTTGAGAGGCCCCCATTACGGCTTGGATCCAATGGGGATCGGCCATATCGCAATTAACGTGAAGGCCAAGTTTTTCGAGTCTTCATAGAACGATTGTCGACCAAGTACGTCGCAACAAATGCGGAAACCCCAAAGAAGGCATCATGACGCTGTGTGACACACGCAGTTTGCGTGATCTGGGAGAAGATATCTGAGAGCCAGCGCACCACAGTGAGCGTGTGATATCGGCCAAAGCGCTGCACAATTTCAGTTTTTCCTGTATGGATTGATGCTGTGAGAACATCGGTCATTGCACGGCCCTGCTCGTCGGTATGTTGCACAATGGCAAAGGGAGAAAGGTTCTTGTTTACGATCTGCGCGTTCCTCTCAATTCTCTCTTGCGCGCGGGTTCCGTAGTAATGCTTCCATAAGATCTCTTTCGCAACTTGATTCCACCACTCGCTTATCGGCTCTTCGGTTCCAAGATCCGGATCGCCCAGTTCCGAGAAATTTGCATAGCGGCCGCGCCTTGCATCAGCAAATGCATCCAGACAAGCGACTATTGCCTGAGGCGCGTGCGGTGTTCTGAGCGCCGCTGATAGCAAGGGTTTGCGGCGGTCCTGATTTTTCTTTACCCCAGGAAGGGGCGCTTTTCGGGCGTTTTCGGGGCGTTTTCGGGGCGCGGCCCGGGTTTTCACCCCAACGCCCAGGGCGGGCGCGTAAAGAAGATATTTCTCTTGTAAATCAACAGGATGATGGAAAAGAGAGGCCGTCATGGGGCACAATGGTTGTTATTCACCGCAACCCGCCGCTCCCGGCTAAGGAGACAACCATGACGACCGCTGCAAGTATGCTCTTTTCGTGGGATGATGTCGAACGCTTGGGGGACTTGAAGCGGCTGGAGTGGGTTCTTCGGTATCTGCCGGACGAGCCGGTGATCGACGCCTTGAAGGCCCGGCGGGGCCGGGGCCGCGACGACTATCCCATCGAGGCGATGTGGCGGGCTTTGATGGCCGGGGTGGTGTTTCAGCATTCCTCCATTGCTTCGCTGGTGCGCGAGTTGCGGCGCAATCCGGCTTTGCTGGAGGCGTGCGGTTTCGCCGCTTTGCCCCGCCAGGGGCGGACGGTTCGGACGATTCAACGGGATGCGCAGACCGGCCGGGCGAAGGTGGTGAGTTTATCGGCGCCGGCGTTCGACAACGTGCCGGCTCCTTCGAACTTCTCGCGTTTTTTGTCCAACGTGGTTGGCGTGGAGGAGGAGCGGGGCCGGATCAGCGGGATGATGGACACCTTGCGGGACCGGCTGATGGAGGTTCTGCCGGACTTCGGGCGTCATCTGGGCTATGACGGCAAGGCGGTGGAGAGTCATTCGACGGGTCAAGAGAGCCGCAAGACGGGCCGCACCTCGGATGCGGACGCCGACTGGGGCCAGCACGAGACGCGGGGGGTGGACGCCAAGACCGGCAAGCCGTGGGTGAAGGTCAAGAGCTGGTTCGGCTACGAGTTGCATTGGATCGCCGACAGCGCCTATGAGATTCCGGTGTGGTTTCTTGACCTGCGGTCAAGCCTCTTACGTGGTGACGTGACGAAGGCGTCGGCCTCGGAGTGCAAGCGGCTGGACAAAGCGATAGACGAGTTGTTTGGGAAGTCGCCGGAGTTGGCGGAACGCTGCGCGGACTTCAGCGCCGACCGGGGTCTGGATAGCGGCCCGCTGAAGGCCAAGCTGTGGGATCGTTACCGGGTGCGTCCTTTGATCGACACGCGCGAGATGTGGCGGGAGGAGAAGGCGATGCCGGGCTACGATCCGTCGAAGCCGATTCTTCGGCCGCTGGATCCGGACCGGGTGGATACGATCCTGCATAGCGAGAAAGGCGAGGTGTTATGCCATGACCCCGCGACCGGGGAACAGCGTCCCATGGCGTTCCAGGGCTTTGAGTCGGACCGGGGGACTTTGAAGTACCGCTGCCCGGCGGCGGCCTATAGCTTTCGGTGCAAGGGCCGGGCGCAATGCTACCGGGGCGCGGGAGTCAAAGACAGCGCCTACGGGCGGGTCGTTCGGATTGCGCTTGCCGATCAGGATCGGCGCATCTTCACGCCCACGCCGTGGGGCAGTCCGTCGTGGCGGAGAGGATATAAACGGCGCACGGCCCTGGAACGGATCAACAGCCGGGTGGACGCCAGCTTTGGCTTTGAGAATCACTTCATCCGGGGACAAGCGAAGATGAAGGCGCGGATGGGTTTGGCGTTGTGCGTGATGATGGCGCTGGCCCTGGGCGCGGCGCTGGAGAACCGCCCCCAACGGATGCGCTCGCTGGTGAATCCGCCCTTCTTGGACGCCGGATAGCGGCTTCCCCGGCCGGGGAACGCCTACGGATGCCGATCCGCCGGCCCGGCGGAGAGCGGCTTTCGCCTGACCGCTGCCGCGGCCCGCCAAAGAACCGTTTTGGCGCCCGTTCTTGCCGGGCCAGGGACCGGGCGGACCTCGGCAAAGCCCCTATCCGCGCCCAACAAGGCGCGATCCGCCTTCAATCCACGGGCCAAGAACCCCCGCGCCACCCAAAACCACCCGAAATACCCCACAGCGCAAGCGCCTCTTTTTCGATTTCGCTTGACATTTCACTTTTTCGTCGCTACCGTCTTGCCCAACACCCCTTGTGGTTTCGACCGCAAGCCGCGGGCCTCTTCGGAGGCCCTTGCTTTTTCTAGGGGCTTCCATGCGCACGATTGTCTATGTTGATGCCCTGAATCTGTACTACGGCGCACTAAAGGGAACGGATTATAAGTGGCTTGACTTGCATCAACTGTTCGCGAAAATTTTGCCCTCTCAATACAACATTCAGGGCATTAAGTATTTCACGGCTCAAGTATCCGGCACGCCAATTGACCCCTCAAAAACGCTGCGACAAGGATCCTATATTCGAGCGCTGCAGCACTCTTCGCCCAACCTGAAAATCTACTACGGGCACTTTTTGCGCCATTCCGTGTCGCTGCCGCTGGAAACGCCAATTGGCAGCCAACGCACAGCGAGAGTCATTCGAACCGAGGAAAAAGGCTCGGATGTGAATCTTGCCGCACACATGCTGAACGACTGCTGGCTAAACGCCTATGATTGTGCGGCAGTCGTAACCAACGATAGTGATATTGCGGAAGCAATGCGTTTGGTGAAGAAACACTCCAATAAAGAAATTGGACTAGTGAGCACGAAGATTGGACCAGTGAGAGGCCGGCGGAGGGTGTCGAAAGAGCTTAGGCAACATGCGGATTTCTTGCGGCACATTCGGCCAAACATCCTACGTCAATGCCAATTGCCCAATCCGATCCCGGGAACGAAAATACATAAGCCCCCGCAGTGCTAGTCAAGCACTTTGCGACCAGGATAGAGGTCGGATAGGATCATTGCGTAACCACGAAAGCGGTTGCGTGGGGCAAAAGGTTGGAAACAAGACAAGTACTATGAGAAATAATGAATAAGAACAAAAGCTTATTCTTTTCGTTCTAGTCTTGGTCCGGGCGCTGCTCCTTCGGGATTGATTAGCTCGAAACAGTGCTCACTACTGAGACATACCGCCCCCACGCCTCCATGAGCTTGCGCCGCTTCTCGAACAGGTCGCTACGCGCGTACGCCTGCTCGGCGGCGTCGCCGAGCTTGTGGGCAAGCGCCGCTTCCATTACGGCCCGGGGCGCATCGGTCTGCTCGGAGGCCCTGTCGCGGAACGAGCTCCGAAAACCGTGCGGGACCGCCGGTATGCCGAGTTCTTTGACGAGTTTAGACAACGTCATGTTGGACAACACGCGGCCGCGCGGGCTCGGGAACACCAGTCCGCTGCCATCGCTGATCTCCCGCACTTCGTAAAGCACCTCGATGGCGCGCCCGGACAGCGCGATGCGTGAGCCACGGTAAGGAGAACCCTCGACCGGGCTATGTGAGCATCCCTTACGGATGATCTCCGATACTAGAGCGAGGCAGCTCCACGAACCGAATGAAGAAAGGCGTTACCCAACACGCGCATATCAGCAGGATCCATCGTCGCAAATTAAAGCTCGCGCGTTGCGCTGCTCCGGCCGCAGGAATACAACCGATCTAACCCAACACGGAAAACACGCCGCGGAATCAGCCGTGTGCGCTTGACAAGGAAAGGCCATATCAGCCCGGATATTGCATGAGTAAAGGGGGCAAGGCCTTTGATATTCGATATAATTCAGTTAGTTACGCTGATATCGAAAGAGACCTTGCCCATGACAGATTGTATCCAAGAACGGCTGCCGTTTCCACGCTGTAAAGGACGCCGGGTCCAAGCGAGTTTCTCCGGCGGCGACATCACCTCCAACGGCGGCGTTTTGCTGCTGCGTCAAGCCGACCGGGTGTTGGGTTTCTTGACGTGAGTCAAGCGCTACGCTGTGACCGAGCGGGTGGCCCGGGTGCTTATCGACCCGCGCCGTCGGGCCAGTTGCCGCCACGACGCCTTGGCGATCATTAGCCAGCGGCTTTCTCATCCTGATTGTCGGTAAATTCTCATCTTGATTGTCGCTGTAGAGATGTAGCGCGACAACCAGGATGAGAAGAGCGTGACACCGATAGCCACAGCAAGCGAAATTGCCCAGAGCAAGACTTGGAACTTGCGGTGGACTAGTGTCGTGTCACGCCTGAATCGCCGCCAAGGCCTAGTGTATTGTCCCATAAATAAGTTATATAATAGGGAGCCTCTTCATTGACCGGAGTACGCTCATGCCTCGCGGCCGAACCCTTGCCCCCCTCGCCCTCGGCGAAGACGACCAAGCCCAGTTGCTGACCCTCGCCAACTCCCGCTCGCTCCCCCACGGCATCGTCCGCCGCGCGCAGATCGTTCTGGCCTGCGCCGAAGGCGAGACGAACGCCTCCATCGCGAAGCGCCTTCGGCTGAGTCAATTCACCGTCGGCAAATGGCGCCGGCGCTTCCTTACGCAGGGCCTTGAAGGATTGCACGACCAACTGCGCCCGGGACGTCCCCGCACCCACGAAGACAAACGGGTAGCCGAGGTCATCAACGCGGCGCTGCAATCGCCCCCGCCCAATGCGACCCACTGGACGGTCCGTTCCATGTCCGAGCACTACGGCGTCTCCAAAAGCACCGTGGCGCGCTGGTTCGACCTGTTCGGCGTGCAGCCGCACCGCCAGCGGACCTTCAAACTGTCCAACGACCCGTTCTTCATCGAGAAAGTGCGCGACATCGTCGGCCTGTATCTGAACCCGCCGGATCACGCCGTGGTGCTGTGCGTCGACGAAAAAAGCCAGATCCAGGCGCTGGAGCGCACTCAGCCGATGCTGCCGATGGGACTGGGCTATGTCGAAGGCGTCACCCACGACTATGTCCGGCATGGAACCACCACCTTGTTCGCGGCCCTCGACGTGGCCACCGGTAAAGTGCTCAGCCAATGCAAACCGCGCCACCGGCATCAGGAGTTTCTGGCGTTCCTACGCCACATCGACCGCAACGTCCCCAAGACGCTGGACGTGCATCTGGTGGTGGACAACTACGCCACCCACAAACACGCCAGGGTGAAAGCCTGGCTGGCGAGGCGGCCGCGGTACCACATTCATTACACGCCGACCTACGCGTCCTGGCTCAATCAGGTCGAGCGCTGGTTCGGCATCATCACCCAGCGAGCCATCCGCCGCGGCACTTTTTCCTCGGTCAAACAACTCACCCGCAAGATTGATCGCTTCGTCAACGATTACAACTCCACGAACCGCCCGTTCGTCTGGACCGCCACCGCCGATTCCATCCTCGCCAAAGTGGAACGATTAAGTAAACTTATTTGCGGGACAGCACACTAGGAGTGTTCACCGCGGTTCCCGCGGCGCTGGCCGCAGGGAACAAGCGGGGGGTATGGAAGGGTTGCGTCATCCGGTATAAAGGAGGCCGCGCTGGGCGCGAGGCCGTCGTATGCACTGGTGCGCGGGCGCCCGTCTATTTGGCCCGGACTGTGATCGGCGTTTTGACGCTGGCGGCGCGGTTTCGAAAGGAGGCCGGGCGATTTGAAGCGCTGGCCTCGTGCGGGGTCAAGCAAGTGGCGATGGAATCCACGGGCGTGTATTGGATTCCGGTGTTTGAAGTGCTGGACCGGGCCGGTTTTGAGGTGCATCTGGTCAATCCGCGGGCCACCAAGCAGGTGAGCGGGCGCAAGAGCGACGTATTGGACTGTCAGTGGATTCGGCAATTGCCGCGAGGCCGTCGTATGCACTGGTGCGCGGGCGCCCGTCTAGGAGTTTGGCCCGGACTGTGATCGGCGTTTTGACGCTGGCGGCGCGGTTTCGACCGCGACCCCGTATGCAAGAGTGAACGTTCTCGCCGCAGTCTCGCCCAACGCGGCCCTGAAATCATGTTGGAGGAGGAAGCGATGAAAGGCAAGGCGAAAGCGGCGCGTTTGGAGGTGGTTCACCCGGACTGCGCGGGGATCGACGTGGGCAAGCGCAAGCACTACGTGGCGGTGGACCCGTCGCGGTTTGAGTCCCCGGTTCGGCATTTCGGCTCGTTCACGGGCGATTTGAAGCAGATGGCCGATTGGCTGGCCTCGTGCGGGGTCAAGCAAGTGGCGATGGAATCCACGGGCGTGTATTGGATTCCGGTGTTTGAAGTGCTGGACCGGGCCGGTTTTGAGGTGCATCTGGTCAATCCGCGGGCCACCAAGCAGGTGAGCGGGCGCAAGAGCGACGTATTGGACTGTCAGTGGATTCGGCAATTGATGAGTTACGGGCTGTTGCGCGGGGCGTTCCGGGCCCCGGACGCGTTATGTCCGCTGCGCTCGTATGCGCGCCAGCGCAGCCGATTGATCCGCGGCCGCAGCCGCGCGGTTCAGCAGATGCAAAAGGCGCTCACGCAGATGAACGTGCAATTGGACAACGCGCTCAGCGACGTCATGGGCAAGACCGGCCAAAAGATCGTGCGCGCCATTGTGGCCGGCGAGCGGGACGGCCGGATTCTGGCGAAGCATCGCGATGGGCGGTGCAAAGCGGACGAGGCAACCTTGGCGGCGAGTCTTGAGGGCAACTGGCGCGACGAGCATTTGTTCGCTTTGGAGCAGGCGCTGGCCCGTTATGACATGCTGCGGGAGCAGATTGAAGCTTGCGAGCGTTGCATTGACGCCGAACTGGACGCGTTGCCGGGGGACGGGACGGATGAGCCGCCCGGCGGCGGGAGCGGCGGCGGGGCGCCGGGCCGGCGCCGCGACCGGCTCTTGCGTCAGCGGCTGCGGGGGGTCTTGGGGGTGGACTTGACCGCCATTCCGACCATTGGGGTGGAGACGGCCCTTATGGTGGCGGCGGAGTTGGGCGCGGATCTGTCGCGCTTTCCTTCGGCGCGGCACTTTTGCTCGTGGGCGCGGATCTGTCGCGCTTTCCTTCGGCGCGGCACTTTTGCTCGTGGCTGGGCCTGGCGCCGGGAACCCGCATCAGCGGCGACAAGCGACTGGGCGGACCGTCGGCGCGCCAAACCAACCGGGTCGGCCAAGCGCTGCGGATGGCGGCCTCCACGGCGCGCAACAGCAACACGGCCCTTGGCGCGGCGCATCGCCGGCGCTTGAGCCGAATGGACGCCGCCAAGGCGGTCAAGGCCACCGCGCATCAACTGGCGCGGCTGATCTACGCCATGCTGACGCGGGGGGAGGAATACGTCGGGCGCGACTTGGCCCACTGGGAGGCCGAACGCCGCGAGCGGCAGATCCGCAACCTTACGCGGCAGGCGCGGCGCTTTAACCTCGCCCTGGTCGAACAAGCCGCCTGAGAAGGAGAAAAGTATTCTTTGCATATCAATGACTTATGATTTGTTCCATGCAAGCGTGCGCCGTAGGAACGGCGATAATGGGGGAAGTGTAAGGCCAAGGGTTTAAAGATATGCCGACGACGTTTCGCCCGTATGATCCGGAACAGATGCTGTTGATGCCGCCGGCTTTGCAGGACTGGCTGTCGGCGGGTCATTTGGCGCATCACGTGAGCGACCTGGTGGACGGTCTGGATTTGGGGGTGTTTTACGCGCCGTATGAGGGCGACGGCCGGCGCAAGTCGCCGTATGCGCCTTCGATGATGCTGAAGGTTTTGATCTACGGGTATGCCACGGGCGTGTTTTCCTCGCGGGCTTTGGCTCGCAAGCTGGAGGAGGACGTGGCGTTTCGGGTATTGGGGGCCGGCAACTTTCCTTCTCACCGGACGATTTGCGAGTTTCGGCGCCGTCATCTGGACGATTTCAAGCGTTTGTTTGTGGAGGTGGTTCGTTTGGCGGGCGCGGTGGGTGCGGTTCGCTTCGGGACCCTGTCGATTGACGGGACCAAGGTTCGAGCGTCCGCGTCCAAGCGCAAGGCGATGAGCTATGGCCGGATGGTTGAAGACGAGCGGCGTCTGAAGGCGGAGATTGAGGCGCTGGTGGGCCGTGCGGGCGCGGCGGACGCGGCGGAGGACGAGCGTTTTGGGGTGGACGTACGGGGCGATGAGATGCCTTCGGAGTTGAAGCGGCGCAAAGACCGTCTCAAGGCGATCCGCGAGGCGAAGGCGCGATTGGAGGCGGTTCAGCGGGAGAAGGACGATGCGCGCGGGCGCGTACCGGGCATGAAGCGGAACCCGAAGGGCGGCCGGCCGTACAAGCGCGAGTACGGGGAGCCGGACGAGAAGGCGCAGAGCAACTTCACGGATCCCCAGAGCCGGATCATGAAGACGTCATCGGAGGGTTTTCAGCAGTGTTACAACGCGCAGTTGGCGGTGGATGATGCGCATCAGTTGATTGTGGCGGCGGAGGTGACGGCGAACGCCAGCGACCAGGGCCAGTTGCTGGTGCGCCTGGACGAGGTGAAGGCAGCGTATGGGGCCGTGCCGGAGCGGGTGTTGGCGGACGCGGGGTATTGCAACGAGCGGGATTTGTCGGCCTTGGAGGATCGGGGCGTGGACGGCTGCGTGGCCCTGGGCCGGGAGGGCAAGAAAGCGGCGGAGGCCGACGCCGAGGCGCATCCGGCCAAAGCGCGCATGGCGGAGAAGCTGGCGGGTGAGGAAGGCCGCGCGCAGTATGCCCGGCGCAAGTGGCTTTCGGAGGCGCCCAACGGCTGGATCAAGCAGTCGATGGGTTTTCGGCAGTTCAGTGTGCGCGGTCTGCGAAAGGTTCGGGGTGAGTGGGCCTTGGTGTGTCTGGCGCTCAACATCAAGCGGATGCCGGGGTTTCAGGCGGCGTGAAGCGAGGGAAATCAGCCCCACTGGGCCTGCTCACCAGGCCAATGAGTCGCGCGGAGCGGCCCGATCCGCCGGATTCCTGGCGCACGACCCCGAAAAATGCTTGGGGAAAAGTGAATCCACTCCCAGACGGGGGCGAATCCGCTAACGACCCCAAAGAACTATCCTACGGCGCAAGCTCCTAGCGCCTTATAGCGCACGCAAAACAGGGCTGCGATCCTGTGGTGATCGGGTAGTATTTCTTGGGACTATCCTAGTTGGAGGTCCCTATATGCCATGGTCTCTTGCTAGCTTTCTTAAGTGTTCTTCCTCCTCTTGTAGGTAGCGAAAGCCTACCATTTGATTGTTCCTGAACAGACCTTCTTCAGAATCTATAGGGATAATTCTGCTGATCGCCTTTGCTTTGTGTTCTTCTTTGGTGACTAGATGCACCTCCTCATTTTCAATTATCTGATTGCACCATTCATTTTTGGGCATTATCACTTTCCCTTCCAGCATTGGCTTTGCAGCGTCAGCAAATGATTGCCGATGGTGATGCCTTTCTATTCTGTTCTTCGGTTTTTTGAATTTGTTTTCCGCAAACTTGGTCAGTGCATCTTCAGAGGTGGCCCCGGAAAATCGGACAGCGCTATAAGTGGATTCTGAGTCTGATATGAGCCATGTTATTGGCAACGATATCAGGAGGCAATCATGCCCAGAAGACCCCGCCGGAATCACACGCCGGTATTCAAATCCAAAGTCGCTGTAGCGGCCATCAAGGGCGACAAGACGGTCGCCGAGCTGGCCCAGCAGTTCGATGTTCACCCGAACCAGATCACGCAGTGGAAGAACCAGCTGCTGGAGCGAGCGGGCGCTGTGTTCGAAGGCAGCGGGCAAAATGAGCCGCCGCCGATCGACATCAAGGCACTGCACGCGAAAATTGGCGAGCTCACTTTGGAGAACGATTTTTTAGAAGGAGCGCTCACCAAGGCCGGCCTGCTGAGCGCAAAACGATGATAGACCGGACCCACCCATTGCCGATCACACGCCAGGCCGAGGCGCTCGGGATGGCTCGTTCCACGGTCTATGCCTTGCCAGCACCGATCTCGGATCGCGACCTGGATCTGATGAAGCGTATTGATCGATTGCACCTGGAGATGCCGTACGCCGGTTCTCGCATGCTGCGCGATCTGTTGGCCCAGGACGGTATCAAGGTCGGCCGCAAGCATGTGGCGACGCTGATGAAACGTATGGGCATCGAGGCCCTGTACCGTAAGCCGAAGACCACGAACAAGCATCCTCAGCACCGTGTGTACCCGTACCTGCTGCGAGGCCTGGACATCATTAGGCCAAAGCAGGTGTACGCCATGGACATCACCTACATCCCGATGGCACGGGGTTTTGTGTATCTGGTGGCGGTGTTGGACTGGTACTCGCGCAAGGTCCTGTCGTGGCGCGTCTCGATCACCATGGACGTGTATTTCTGCCTTGAGGCGCTCGAAGAAGCCATTGCCCGCTACGGCGCACCTGAGATCGTGAACACCGATCAGGGTTCTCAGTTTACCTCGCAGGCGTTCACCGGCTTACTCAGCAAACACGGCATCCGCATCAGCATGGACGGCAAGGGATCTTGGCGAGACAATGTTTTTATCGAGCGGTTGTGGCGATCGGTGAAGTACGAAGAGGTTTATCTTCACGCCTACGACACGGTCTCTGACGCACGTGCTGGTATCGCTTGCTACTTCAATCTGTACAATCAAAGACGGCCGCATTCCAGCTTGAAAGGAAAAACACCGGATCAGGTTTATTATTCTCAGCAGCCGCTAACCCTGGCTGCTTAAACGACAGGCTTGGATCCACTTATAGAATCGGGTTTAGCTGTCCAAACAAATGGGGCCACCTCTTTCTGAGATGCCCACTACACGCCAACTCCATTCTTCGCCTACCAAGAGCGACCTGAGTAAATTGTATTGTTTTTCCACCTAGGGTAATCGGACTTCCTAATACAGACATACAGCTTGTATAGGGAGGCGCATGCGCTGTGGGGTTTTTCGGGAGCGTTTGCGTGGCGCGGGGGTTCTCCGCCCGCTGATTGAAGGCGGACCGCGTCTGGTTGGGCGCGGAAGAGGGCTTTGCCGAGGTTGCCTGGTCCCTTGCCCGGCAAGAACGGGCGCTACTACGGCTCTTTGACGCACCGCGGCGGCGGTCAGGCGAAAGCCGCCCTCCGCCGGGCCGGCGGATTCGCATCGGCAGGCGTTCCCCCGGCCGGGGGAGCCGCTATCCGGCGTCCAAGAAGGGCGGATTCACCAGCGAGCGCATCCGGCCGGGGCGGCCTTCGAGCGCCGCGCCCAAGGCCAGCGCCATCATCACGCACACGGCCAGCCCCATCCGCGCCTTCATCTTCGCTTGTCCCCGGATGAAGTGATTCTCGAAACCAAAGCTTGAATCCACCCGGCTGTTGATCCGCTCCAGGGCCGTGCGCCGCTTATACCCCCGGCGCCACGAAGGACTGCCCCACGGCGTGGGCGTGAAAATGCGCCGATCCTGATCGGCAAGCGCAATCCGAACGACCCGCCCGTAGGCGCTGTCTTTGACTCCCGCGCCCCGGTAGCATTGCGCCCGGCCCTTGCACCGAAAGCTATAGGCCGCCGCCGGGCAGCGGTACTTCAAAGTCCCCCGGTCCGACTCAAAGCCCTGGAACGCCATGGGACGCTGTTCCCCGGTCGCGGGGTCATGGCATAACACCTCGCCTTTCTCGCTATGCAGGATCGTATCCACCCGGTCCGGATCCAGCGACCGAAGAATCGGCTTCGACGGATCGTAGCCCGGCCTCGCCTTCTCCTCCCGCCACATCTCGCGCGTGTCGATCAAAGGACGAATCCGGTACCGATCCCACAGCTTGGCCTTCAGCGGGCCGCTATCCAGACCCCGGTCGGCGCTGAAGTCCGCGCAGCGTTCCGCCAACTCCGGCGACTTCCCAAACAACTCGTCTATCGCTTTGTCCAGCCGCTTGCACTCCGAGGCCGACGCCTTCGTCACGTCACCACGTAAGAGGCTTGACCGCAGGTCAAGAAACCACAGCGGAATCTCATAGGCACTGTCGGCGATCCAATGCAACTCGTAGCCGAACCAGCTCTTGACCTTCACCCACGGCTTGCCGGTCTTGGCGTCCACCCCCCGCGTCTCGTGCTGGCCCCAGTCGGCGTCCGCATCCGAGGTGCGGCCCGTCTTGCGGCTCTCTTGACCCGTCGAATGACTCTCCACCGCCTTGCCGTCATAGCCCAGATGACGCCCGAAGTCCGGCACAACCTCCATCAGCCGATCCCGCAAGGTGTCCAGCATCCCGCTGACCAGGCCCCGCTCCTCTTCTACGCCAACCACGTTGGACAAAAAACGCGAGAAGTTCGAAGGAGCCGGCACGTTGTCGAATACCGGCGCCGATAAACTGACCACCTTCGCTTGTCCGGTCTGCGCATCCCGCTCGATCGTCCGAACCGTGCGCCCCTGGCGGGGCAAAGCGGCGAAACCGCAGACCTCCAGCAAGGCCGGATTGCGCCGCAACTCGCGCACCAGCGAAGCAATGGAGGAATGCTGAAACACCACCCCGGCCATCAAAGCCCGCCACATCGCCTCGATGGGATAGTCGTCGCGGCCCCGGCCCCGCCGGGCCTTCAAGGCGTCGATCACCGGCTCGTCCGGCAGATACCGAAGAACCCACTCCAGCCGCTTCAAGTCCCCCAAGCGTTCGACATCGGCCCACGAAAAGAGCCTACTTGCAGCGGTCGTCATGGTTGTCTCCTTAGCCGGGAGCGGCGGGTTGCGGTGAATAACAACCATTGTGCCCCATGACGGCCTCTCTTTTCCATCATCCTGTTGATTTACAAGAGAAATATCCTCTTTACGCTCCTTCCTTCAGCGTTGGGGTGAAAACCCGGGCCGCGCCCCGAAAACGCCCCGAAAACGCCCGAAAAGCGCCCCTTCCTGGGGTAAAGAAAAATCAGGACCGCCGCAAACCCTTGCTATCAGCGGCGCTCAGAACACCGCACGCGCCTCATAGGTATTCAATGCGCAGATATTCTTTCATTCATCATCCTCATCATCGGCAAGGTACAAATCTAGGTTTGTGTTGATTTTAGGGCGCCATCTTTGAATCCTGCGCATGAATTCAGCCCTTGTCCTATTGGGGTCGTGGTGGGCAACTGTGTTCTTTGCTGCAATAGCTCCTGAACATTGCTTGACATGCTCAGGACAGGCATGCCTGCCCTGAGCTCAAAAAGCCTGTGTTAATCTCAAGCTGCTCTTTACACTCGGACCTGCAACAAATTGCCCCCGCGCGCTGCGCCAACAGGCCTCGGGGAATGTCTAATACCTGGATTGGAGGCCTAACGACATGAGGCTTCTATCTGTAGGCCGCTTTGCGTCTCTCTTCCTTTTCTCCCTGTTCCTGGCGGCCTGTGGGTCCAGTGGTGGCGGTAGCCATCCGCCCGCACCACCCGCTCCCGTAACACCTCCACCTCCGCCACCGGAGCCGGCCTTCGAGAAACGGCTGGCGGATTGGGCGGAACACGATCCAAACGCCTGCCGGGCGCAGACGCCGGGATTCGAGGCTTTGGGCGGGTGGCTCAAGAATGATGGCCGCGAACTAGGAACCTCGCGGGTATGGATCTCCGATGTGGGCGAGCTGTCCGAAAGCTCCAGACACGGGGCGCGTGTGTGGGCGACGTTCACGGCCTGCGCGGTGCGCTCGGCGGAAGATCACTACTTCACGGACACCGCGGCAAGGGCCCAGGCCCGCATGGAGGATGGCCGAGACGCAATATACTCGCTTTCCGCTGGCGCCCTCCGCCCTTCGAGGGAATCCAGGCCCTATCCGGCACCAACGCATTTGCCCATGGATTTCGACGGGAAGCGCGACGGACAGCGGGTACTCCAATTTCAGGGCGCGGGCAATGATGATGGCCTGGTAACCGCCTTGCTGTGGATTTCGTCTTTCCAGGCCGCCCTGGAGGCAAAGGACACCGCCCTGTGGGTATTGGTGGCCGGCTACACCGGCACCGGCAACGACCGCTCGCCGGACCCGGACAGTTCGATCTGTGGCGACGCCGATCCCTTGTGCCTGTTTGCTCCGTTTGAGCACGATGGCACGCGGGGCACGTCGATCGCCGCCCCCCAGGCGGCCGCCGCCCTCGACACCGTGTGGGCCGTATGGCCCGACATGGACATTCTCGACTTGCGTAATTTGGCCTTCGACTGCGCGGAAGACATGCCGGCTCCGGCGGGAGAAGAGCCGGTGACGCGCAGCTACTCGTACAAGAACGGACGCACGTTCACCAGCAACACCAATTCCCGGTGGGGACACGGCATCTTAAGCCTCACCTGCCTGTTCACCCCCAACGGGGGTTTACAGAACCCGGTAACCGGCAACCCGATCTCCGGCGGCATCTACGGCCCGGTGGCGGGCGTAGTAACGGGCGCGACAATCACGGGCGTGGATTACACCGGCCGGGATTTCGGCTACGGGTTCGCGTATCCGGTGGCCCGCGAGAATTGGGCGCTGGCCGCTACGGCGAATCCAAGCACTGTAAAGGCGATTTCCGGAGTTTACGGCCCGGCATACGCCCGAGGCGCTTACAGCGGCAGGCTGTGGGAAAGCAGGTCCCTGACGGTTGATTTAACCGCTGCAGGCAACGCGATCGGTGCGACCGCCGGCTGGCAGGTCGGCGGGCTGACGCTCCGTGGTGGCATGGCTTTGCAGCCCGAAGGTGTGGGTTCGCTGACCGGATCGCGCGCGTTCCGGGCACCGGCCGCTGCATCGGCAGCCCTCACCGCAGCCTACGGCAAGGCGTTGCCGCGCGGCTTCAGCGCACACCTGCAAGCCGACTATTGGCGCACCCTGGCCACCCAGGGACGGTCGCTTTGGGAAGGTGCGGAGCTTCGCGAATCCAGGTTGTCCGCGGCGCTGGTCAAGCGCTTCGGCTTGCATGAGTTGTCCCTGCAAGGCGTGTGGCGGTCCGGGCTGGCCGGATCGCTGGATGTCAGCGGGCGGTCCTGGGCGCTGAGTCCGCAGGCCGAGTCCGGCGTGTGGCTGGCGTGGCGGCGGATGCCGGCGCGGTAAACTCCACGCCACGACTCGACAACGTTTTCCAACGGGCCGCAGCGTATCGGCTGAGGATCGGGCGTATTTCAAGAAACTCGCGCAGGCCAAAATGATGGCGGCACGGGAGCGCAAGGGGGGGAAGAAAGAGTGATCGGGAGGCCGTATGCATCAAGTTATTATGCAAAGTCAGGAAGTCAGAATGCAGAATCACCCAATGAGCCACGAAGCGAACTTCATGCGGAGCTGGGTATGCCCGCTTATTCTTGGGCTGCTGGCCGCATCGCCGGCATTCGCCGACGAACCCTCAATCATAGTGCTCGAAGGCGATGTATCCGCCTTGTACGTCAGTGGCGACTTCACGGTTTTCGATCCACAACTCGAAAGGAGCCAAGCCAAGACGGTGACCGCTTTCACTTTGTCAACGCCGAGCGATGCGCCACCTTCCGGGGAATTCCCCCCCGGTGCCATTGGACAGGCAACGATTGGTCCAGACGGCAAATTCCGCTTGGAAATCGCGGTGGACAAACCTCGGACCGCCTACTTCTCCATTTTCAACGCAATGACCAGCGACGAATTTCTCATGGGGCCGGTCAGCATGGGTAACAACTTCATCCTGGAGCCGGGCGAACTCAAGTTTCGGTTGCTACCCGGCAACTATTTCGACATCGAAGGCGGCTATTACAACGATGTCGTGTACAACTCGTGGCGTCTCTCGGACAAATACCAGGCCACGCAGTTGGAATTTGTGCGGTTGATCACGCATGAGGAAGACGAGTCCGAACAAGCCAAGCGACGCCGCTTGGATCGCTTGGGAGAAGCCCAAGACCGGAAGATCCCTCGCGGTAGTCGAGCAAGAATGTAAGAATGTCCAAGCGTAGTAGTCGAGTCATGCTTGTCTTGTCACTGCCGCTTCCGTTGGCCGCGATATATGTCACCACGGCGGGTTTGCTGGGCGGAGATTTTGTGACAGCTCTCGCGGCACCGGCGGCGGCATTGGTGTTTTATGTCGCCGTTGTGGTGAGCATTGGGCGCGGTGGTGATCCTGCCTTCTAGGGTTGGCCCAGGTCCCGCAGCCGCTTTTCGATGTTTTTTGCAGGTAGGAAGGTAAATGAGCGTCCATGCTTGGTCATGTGTAGCAAGCCGAGCTCAGTCAGCTTAAGCAGGTCGGTTCGAGCAGTCTGATAGGTTACGTTGTGCGAAGTCCGGTGACTGTGGATCGTATACAGTTGATCGGGGTGCTTTCGCATGGAAACCAACAGTGCAATCTGTCGGTGACTAAGAATGGGGCTTATATACCTAAGTTGACAGCGCTGCGGTCAACTTAGGTATATAAGCTAAAAGGTTGACCCACCGAAGGGACCGGTGGGCTTGGTCAGCGGGAGATTAAATCAAATTGCATATTACAATAGTCATAAGGTATACTTATGCATATTAAAACCATCAAATCCTAGTCCGATGTCCCGCATTCCCCGCATCTATTCGCACCTGACCCGGGAGGCGCTATCCCTGCTCGCTGGGCAAATCAGCCTGGGCCGCAAGCGCTACCGCATGTCTCAGCAGGAACTGGCCGACCGCATGGGCGTGACCCGCACGACCGTGCAGATGATCGAAAAGGGCGCGCCGACGGTGGCCGTCGGCCTGATCATGGAGGCCGCCACGCTGACCGGGGTCGATCTGTTCGTTCCGGAGGCGACCACGCTGGCGCCGCAGCTGGAGCGCACCCGCGACAAGCTCGCGCTGATGCCGCGGTCGGTCCGCAGCCCGGACGCCGACCCGAGCTTTGACGCCAATGACTTCTGATCCGCCGCGCCAGGCCTACGTCTGGATCTGGCTGCCCGGACAGACCGAACCGGTAGTGGCCGGGCGCATCCGCGCCGTGGGGGACCGCTTCAGCTTCGCCTACGGCCGGTCCTACCTGCACCGCGAGGACGCGATCCCCATCTATGCGCCCGAACTGCCCCTGCAGGAAGGCACGCGGATGCCTGAAGCGCCGCTTGCGATCGCCAGCGCGCTGCGCGATGCCTCGCCGGACGCCTGGGGGCGGCGCGTGATCGCCTACCGGCTGCACCGGCGCGGAAGGGACGAAGACAAGCTGGAGGAGATCGACGAGCTGGCCTTCATGCTTCAGTCGGGATCCAACCGCTTCGGGGCGCTGGATTTCCAGGCTTCGCCGGACCGTTACATGCCCCGCGAGGCCGCACCCGCGCCTCTGGAGCACCTGGTTACGGCCGCCGAGCGCGTGGAACGGGATCTGCCCATGGCGCCGGATCTCAAAGCCGCCCTGCTGCACGCCACCTCCATCGGCGGCGCCATGCCGAAGGCGCAGATCCGCGACCGAAACAAGCAATACATCGCGAAATTCCTGTGTTCTTCTGCGCTGTCCTACAACCTCGTCAAGGCGGAGTACGTCGCCATGCGTCTGGCGCATCTGGCGGCACTGGACGTGGCGCCGGTGCGTCTAACGCGAGCCATGGACAAGGACGTGCTGCTGGTGGAGCGCTTCGACCGCGATCCGGCCAAGCCCGGCCAGCGGCGGGCGGTGGTGTCGGCGCTCACCATGTTCGGCCTCGACGAAATGATGGCGCGCTATGCTTCGTATGACGATCTGGCCGAGACCCTGCGCACGCGGGGATCTGCGCCGGGCAGGAAGACGCTTGAGGAGCTGTTCTCGCGCATGACGTTCAACGTCTTGAGCGGCAATACGGACGACCATGCGCGCAACCATGCGTGCTTTTGGGACGGCAACCGTCTGGCGCTCACGCCGGCCTACGATATCTGTCCACAGTCGAGGGTGAGAGGCGAAGCCTCGCAGGCGATGCTCATCCACGGCAACGAGAACCGCGCCCAGCTGTCAATATGCCTGGCTGCCGCACCGAAATTCCTGCTTTCCGAGGATCGTGCGCTGGCGATCATGCGGCGGCAGATCGCGGCCATTGCACAGAACTGGGAAGCGGTCTGCAACGAGGCGGCCCTTCCGTCCGATGAACGCCGCCATCTCTGGCGCAGGCAGTTCCTCAACGGCCTGGCCTTTCAGGGGCTTACCCAGCGGCTGGGTCCGGTGATCCGGAACCTAAGCAACCCGCACGAAGAGGCAGGCGAGCAGCGCCATAGCGCATTGCCCGCGGCAAAAGCCCGAATCGCCCCGAGGCGTGTTCGGCCAAAGCCAGGCTTCCTAGTTGGAAGTTAGAGCTATGGCCATCCCGCCTCCTGTTCCTGACTCCTTCTTGGACGCTCCGCTTCCGGATTCCCGGGAGACGTGCAACAGCGCCGGCACTGCGCTGGAGTCCTCGCAGTCGGGCTGGCGCTTACCTCGCTGTTTGCCTGTTGCCCGACAGGCCGCGGGCGGCGCTCCTCAGGTTTGTGATAACGCAAGTTCTTGCTAGTGAAGCTCGTCCTGCGATTGTGGAACGGAGGTTGCTGAACCTGCGTTCCTTTGTAGGCGGTCCTGGTCAATGACTTCCCACAGCCAGTTCGGGTCGGGGATCGTTGCTGTGGCAATGTATCCGAGGTCTCTGAGCTTACTCGGTCTATGGCCTAGGCTGAACGCGACCTTTTTCCAAAGGGAATTAGTAATACGGACGGTAGTGTTGATCCCAATAAGGTCGCCAGTGCGATCCAGAAGCGGACCTCCGCTATCGCCAGGGGCAAGAGGTGCGTCGTGGTGCAAGGTCATGAACGCAGGTGAGGACCCCTGGGCGTCCCGCCTTTGAACAGACACAATCTTGCCCGCCGCCAGGCGCATCCCAAACCGGAAATCTTCGGAGTTTTCTAACGACCAGCCAGCGATGAGAACCGGTTCGTCGTCCTGGGGAACTTTGCCGGCCAGCCTGAATGGCGTGAACGGAGGTAGTGAGTCCACTTCGGCATGAATAACGGCAAAGTCCGTCGCCGGCATGGGTCCGGCGGGCGACCCATCGTCATCGGCCCAAAAAGCAACTGATGATTGCCAGATCAAGCGAGCTGGGATCCCCTTGGCTTGCGTAGGACCGCCATCCTTGGATAGTCCGACAAACAGGTGCAGATTCTCTCCGTCCTCTATGTTGTGGGAGGCAGTCAAGAAGTAACCATCATCCGAAATAGGAACAGCCGAACCAAAGCCCCGCTCTCCCGTACCTTCTCCCTTAATGAGGACCCCTAACTCATCGATTTCAACTGAGACGTAATCGAAGTTGATCATCAGCATGGCGACGCGTGGCCCCAAGGATCCCATTGGCGGCTTGCCGTCAACGGCAACAGTTTCCCAACCCTTCAGGCTTTCCGCTTTCTTGGCAGAAAACCAGTCAGTCATTTGCCAGGGAAGGGAGCTCGTGCATCCGGACAGAAGCACGAGCGCGATAACCGTAGCAACGGCAAGTCCTAATACGCGGAGTAAGACTTGGAACTTGCTCCGGACTACAAGCCCCGGGTTGGCATGAAGGCGCCGGGAAGCGCTATAGATCGTACCTTCAGTCATGCCCGTTGGTTTGGTTTCAACTCGGATTCACTCCGACGAAATATAACAGGAAGGTGCGTACATCAATCCTTGCGACCACTCGGTACTTGCCCTGTAACTCAGTGTGATCGCAACTCAATTCCGCAGAGTTTCTGAGTGGAGATAGCGCTAGCCGCTAGCCGATTTCCGCTGACCCAAGTGGACATTTGAATAACTCACTTCGCGAGTCATCCTGAGCAGCGAGCGCTTCTATCTCAACGCTTACTCTCGCCGCTCAACCACCTGATTGCGAACACCATCAGGATCCCGAAATGCGTGTCAGCGGTACAGCCCTAACTCAAATCGTTGATGATGCTCTCGATCAGTTCGTTGCGAGCTTCTTGTCGCGCAGCAGCTTCGCCTTCCGACGGCGTGAATTGTTCAATATCTTCGCGTGACAACAGGCTTTGCTCGGCAAACAACTGTTCATGGGTGCTGAGTCGGTCTCGCAGCACGCAAATTTCCATTGCGATCCGCCAGACAACGGCGATGATTTGATCGGGGGTTAGGTCGTCGAGCTGGCGCGGGCGCGGTAGCTTGAAGGGCCGGCTTGGGTCGTCGGTGGCGGTGGCGGCGGCCATCACGCCTTGACCCCGCCGAAGATGTAGTACTCGCCTGCGCCCAGGGGGTCGTAGTCGGCGAATGCCTGTTGCGGGTGGAAGCCGGCGTCGATCAAGGCTTGACGGATATCGGTGTCGGCATATCCGGTCCAGAAGGGTTCGCCGTTGTTGACGACCTGCCAATGGTTGGTGACTTGCTTGGGAATCGACAGGCGGTCGGGCTGGTATGGCGTATCTCCATTCAGGAAAATGCCGCCGGGCGCCAGCAAACGATGGGCTTCCTTCATGATGCCGGGCAGAATGTCATGCCAGGTTTCGTGGAACAGGATATGTGAAATGATCAGGTCGAACTGGCCGTCGGCGAAACCGGTATCGCTTGCATTGGCCTGCCGGTAGTTCACGGCGAGGCCTTGATCTTCTGCCCACACATGAGCGAATCTCAAGAAAGGCGCGGACAAGTCCACGCCCCACACCTGCGCGTTTGGAAAGGCCTGCTTGTAGGCAACGGTATGGATGCCGGCGCCGCAGCCAAGGTCGAGTACGGAAACGGGATGGGTATTCGGGAACCTTCGTTGCAGCACGCCGAGGAGGTACAAACCCATCCCCGGATCACCTACCTCGTCACCTTCGGACAGCCCCTTCGCGGCACGATAGAGCTCTCCGGTGCCCAGGTAGTTCATACCCAAATTCAGGCTTGTATCGCCCGGTAGCCCGAAATAGCCGCCCGGTTGGCGATGAATTTCCACGTGGCGAATGGGATCCGGAGGAACGAAATCCTCTGTCAGTTCGAGACGGCCGAGAACCTCGCGCTTCGAGAGCGACTGTCGGCGAGCTTCGAACCCAGGCAACAATCGATCACAGGTCGCGCCCACCGTTTCCCACATCAGGTCCTGGGAGGTAAACACTGAACTTCCCCACAGCTGGTATAGGTGGTCCTCACTGAAGGCTTCGGTTCCATCCAGGCGGTTGTCAGGCGTGCGCCCGTGTTTCTCAACGAAGGCGGGCTTCAAATCTTCCTCGTAGCGGCGGGCAAGCCGCTCTTCCAGGGGCCCGTTCACGTAACCCTTTAGCGCGCCCACGAATGCGTGTCTCGCCGCCTCGTCATGGCTGGGACGATAGATTTCTTTAAGTGTGGGTTTCGGCATTGGCTCTGTCCCCCTATTAGCGCAAGAAACTACGGCCTGTTAACACTAACGCAGCACTTCGAAATCGAGTGCGCTAGTGTCCACAGGCCCCTATAGCCCTCAAGTCAGTTGCGCTCGGCAGTCGCAACGCCGCAGGTATTCGGCCCAACCTAGCTCTTCTGGCAGCCCTGGCTGACCTGGAGCTCAAGAATGGCATTCAGTCTGGCGTGATTTTGAAATCTTTGAAGCATTCTTCGTTTCTGCGCGGGGGAGGGGGAATAGTACGATTCTCGTATTATCCCTCGGGGCGCCATCCTTGAGAAATCTAGCCTCGGGGAACGTTTCCCTCGTCTAGCTTGCTGGTCTTGTTGAATTGTGAATTCGACCAATCTCTGTTCCACTTTCAGACTGCTGCAGTCGGAGCCGGCGTATGTCTGCAGGGAGTCCGCTTTGTATTGCGAATACGCGCAGCCGGACAGCGCCACGGCGGCGAAGGCGAGTAGAAATTTCTTCATGTTTCTTCTCCTGTGGGCGGGAGAGCGTCGGCCTGCCGATGAATGGGGAAACTCCCGCCGTCGAACGATACTAGTATACCATCAATCTGATGTTTTAGGGTATAGGCTGCGTAACTTGATTCGCGCGTCTTCGGTTGTGAATCGCCACTGGGCGGGCGACCCATGGTCATTTCGGCGTTTCGTCCAGGCGCTGACCTCCCCGCTCACGGCGTCCTTATCGGGAATCCGGCGATTCAGGCACTGACGCGCGAGCGCGCTGAATTCGCATTCGGCCATGTTGAGCCAACTCCCGTGCTTGGGCGTATACACGAATTCCAGTTTCTCCAGCAAACGGCGAGCCTGTTGCGGCGCAAAAGCCTTATACAGCGACGCGCCCGCGTGCGTGTTCAAGTTGTCCATCACCAGGGTGATGCGGCGCGCGGCGGAAAAGTCCTCCTCCACCAGCCGGCGAACGCCTTCCGCCCAAGTGATGGCGACGTGATCCGCCTTCACGTCCACCCGGCGCCAATTCTCCAACGGCGCGTAATACAGCAACAGAGGGGCCACGCCGTTGCGCTCATACTCCGCATCGTATCGGGCCGGGCGATTCGGACCCGCGGGCTGCGGCGTCCGCGTTTCCTTGACGCATTGCTTGGTGGTTTCATCCATGCAGATCAACGGATACCGCACATCATGGGGACGCTTATAGACCTCCAGCACCTGCTCCATCGCGCACGCGAAGGCGGCGTCCTGCTTGGGCGGAATGCACCACATCTGACGGCGCCAGGGTTTGACAGCGTTTTTTTAAGACCTTGCGCACCGTCTCGTGCGACACCGACAGCACGATCTTGCGACGCTGCAACTCATCGCGCAACAAGTGCAGCGTCCAGCGGCTGCGCCCCTCGGGCGGTTCGCTGCACGCGATGGCCAGCAATTGTGCTTGCGCCTCGCCGTCCAACGCCACCGCGCGTTCCCGGCTTCTCTTGCGCCGCGTAAGGACGGCCTCCAGCCCCTCCATCACACAACGCTTGCGCAACTGCTCAACCGTCCGGCAGGAGACCCCCGCGCGGTCCGCCGCCTCCACGTCGGAATAACCGGGGCCTTGTTCTCCCTGATCCACCCACCGCAGCAACTGGGCGCGCCGGCGTTTGAAAGCCGCCACCCGCCCAGTGTGTACCAGCGCGTTCAGCCGATCCCTTTCGTCCAACGTCAAACGAATTACATACAGTTTCTTCATGTGTAACCTCTCAATACCTTGGTTCAATGTGTTGAGAAACTACTTTAACACCCGCAACTGTCTGATTGACGGAGTACTAGCACACGGGGTAGTGAACTCGCCGCAGGGCGCGGCGGTGGCCGTGGTGCACGCATGGAATGGGCGCGCGCAGCACGAATGCATGGCGGCGTTAGTATTAACAGGCCCTTGTATTGCTGGCGAGCTGTCCCGCTGCAATCCTTCACAGCAGTTTCGACACCTCGAAGGCGGCCCGCACCCCGGACTCCATGGCGCCCTCCATACCGCGATTGGTGGTGGCGGTATGTTCGCCGCAGAAATGGATTCGATTGGCCGGCTCGATCAATGCCGGCAGGCACTCGGTAACCTGCCCGGGGGCCCATATGGCCCAGTCGCCGCCGGCGAAGGGATCCGTTTGCCAGGACTTTACTCCTGCCAGTTCAAGCTTGCCCTTGGCAGCCGGGCGCAACTGCTCGTAGGCTGCCAGCACCCGCGCCATACCGGCCTCAGGCCCCAGGGTATCCAGGCGATCCGCAAGGTGCCCCCGGGCCCACACCATCAGGCAGGTCACGGAATTTGAATCCTCGCCTTCCCTGAGCGCACGGATTTCGCCTGCTGCCGTGTCGGTCCACATGGCAGGATTGAGTCCGTCGTCTTCCCAGAACGGCTGTTTGGGAACCATGATGACTTTGGTGATTTTCTGCACTTGCACTGTGCGAATGGCCTTGGCCTTTGCCGGCGGCAGCAGCGGGTCGAATTTCACCCAGCGCATGGTGGGAATGGGCAGCGAGCAAACCACGCGAGAGGATCGATACACACTGCCGTCGTGACAATGGACCGCCACATCCGATTCCCCGGTGCGAATGCCGACAACCTGCTTGCCGTAATGCACTTCACTGTTGAGCGCGTTGGCCATGGCTTCGGCAAAACGCTGATTGCCGCCGTCGACTTTGTAAGCGACGCGCGCAACGTCGCTCTGCAACTTGAACCAGGCCTGGACGAAGAACCACATCAACATGGAAACATCATGGGCCGATGTTCCATATTGAACGTTGGTGTTGTAGTTCAGCTCGATGGCCGCGTCACTCCAGCCCAGCTCCTTGAAGAACTCATAGGCCGAGCGGTCATATTGGGCGCTTTTCGGGTCTGCCCAATCGGCGAACGAAGCCAGCGGATTGTGCTCGGCAATCACGCCTTGGAAAAAACCACGCCCGGGAAAGCGGTCGCGGGCTCCGGCGGGCATTGCATTAAGCGAATGCTCCGACCATAGCTCCCGTGGAATGACCGCTCCGCCCAATGCCAGTTCCACCCGGGCCGGATCGCGATGGGCCTCCGGCGACATGTCCCTGCGCGAGTGGTGATCGATCAGATTGAGCTTCAGGCGCCTGGCTGCATCCTGCATTCGACCATAGGCGCCAAGAATCGAGTCACCGCCCCATTCGGGGTTTCCGGTCACGGTCGGGTGACTGAGCAATCGGCCCCCGGGGCGATCGCGTCCCTCCAGGCAAATGGCTCTCGCACCCAGCTCTTCGAGCAGGTATGTCGCGTTGAGGCCGGCAAGACCCGCACCGATGACGATCACGTCGGGATCTGCGGCAATAGTGCTGGCGCGGGCAACGCGGCTACTCAAGCCCGCTGCCACACCAACCTTCACAAACTCCCGCCGACTAATGCCTGTGCTCATAGTGACTCCGGCCAATCATCTGTATCCGTCATGTTATATCTGCGAGCGCGGCCGCGAGATGGGCGTTGAAGGACTCCGGGTCTTCCAGCATAACGAAGTGCCCAACGCCGGACATCTCGCGATACTGGAATGCCTTCGCGTTGGCTTCCAGGTGGGCGATATCCGTTGCCAGGTAGTCCGAGCTGATCAGTATCAGCGGTACATCCAGGGACGCAATGGTGGGTGTGGCATCGTAGTTGCCGGTCGCATTACGCGCGCCAATCGCTGCGGCGTAGGGCGCCGCTGCCATATCCGCCATGACGAAATCCCTGATTGCCGGGTCGCTTCGCGCAACGAACATGCGGCCCACGATTTGCTTCATAAAGCCTGCATAGTCGTCAGCGAGCTCTTCCAGCACTTCTTCCTGCCTGGATTGGGGCGTTTCCCGGCCACCGTTGTGGAAGGTGTCCACACCCACTACGGCGACAACGCGGCTCTTGAGTTGCTTGGCGGCCTCGACTACGACTTTGCCGCCCATGGAGTGACCGACCAGTACCACCTTGTGCAAATCAAGCGCCGTAACCACCGCGGCAACGTCTTCGCCGAATGCCTGCATGGTCCAGTCGGCGCGATCCTGGTCCGAATCACCGTGCCCAGCCAGGTCCAGGGTCACAACCCGATGGGACTTGACGAAGAATTCACGCTGGGCGTTCCAATAACTGCGATCGCAATTCCAACCGTGCACGAACACCAGGGAGAGTTTGCCTGCGCCCTGGTCATCGTAATGAATGGTGACACCGTCGGGCGCCAGAATCGTATGCGCGCTTGCGCCACTGATCGCAGGGGCGGCCGCCGCCGGCGCCGATTCCACCGGTGCGTCGCCTGGCTGGCAACCGGCGAACAGCCCGAGGGCAAGCAAAATGATCGCGGATCGGGTCATCATGGTTTTGCCATCCGGAAACCGGCCGCGGTGTGGTGGATTTTGGCCGCGGTGGGCGTCGGAAAATGAGCCGGAAGTAGCCACGCGTCTTCCCGGGCAACGGTGGTCAACGTTTTCAGCCGGGTTTCCGCAGACAGTTCCGGGTCCCAACAAAAGCAGCTTGACCACTGCGGATGCTCGACTTGCATGGGATGATGAATCACATCGCCCGTCAGGTAGGCGCGCTCACCCCGCTGTTCGAGCTTGACGATCACATTACCCGGCGTATGGCCCGGCGCCCCGATCAACGCGACTCCATCGGCGACCTGTTGGTCTGTAGACACCAACACCGCCTGCCCCGCCTCCAGGATCGGTGCGACACTGTCGGCCCACGATCCGTGATTGATCTCATCGGGCGGGCTGTTTTCCAGGACCTGTTGCCAGTGCTCGACTTCTGTTTTCGCGAACAGGTAACGTGCGTTCGGAAAAGTCGGCACCCATTCGCCATTCCGCAACCGCGTGTTCCAGCCCACATGATCGGCGTGCAGATGGGTGCACATGACGATGTCGATATCCTCCGGCGCTAGCCCCGTGAACGGCGAGATCTTCAAGAAACGTGCCCCGGCGCTGGTGCCAGTGGGGGTTGTTCGGCCGCGGTTTGTCATTTCCCACGCAACTGTCGACGAGAATCGTGCAACCGGGCGTGCGCACCACGATGCTATGAAAGGACATGACCAGGAGATTGCGGTCCCGGTCGAACAGGTTCGGGTCCCGGGCGGCGGCAGTGGCGCTTATTTCTTCAGGGGTTGCGCTTGGAAACAGCGTTTCCGGCGCCTGGAACGCGCCTTCCAACTCGACGATACGATGCACCCGGAAGGGGCCGGGTAGTACGAATACTTTGTTGGACAGACGGCGCTCAGCCAAGATGATAGGGAATCTGCGCCGGCCCGGGATACTGCTCCACCGAGCCATCCTTTTGATAGAAGATGTTTTGAATGAAGGTACCGCTCTTCTGACTGCGGACGATCACAGCGGTCGTTCGCACCGTGACGTCGTTGTATTCGGCATGAATCTCCCAGGGACCAATACAATCCACGTGCCCTGTGCCCACCTGGATCGTTTCGGTGGCTTCAACCTCGGTACGGTTCGGCAATTCACCGGGCTTGCCCCCATCAGTACGCCGAAAACGCAACACCGATTCTGCGCCGTCCAACACACCATAGAGCGTCCAGGATTGGCCATGATCGTGCACGGTGGTTTTCGCGGCGGGCTTCTTGATCAGCCCGTTGATGACAAAACCATAGTCCGGGTCTTCGTAGAACAGCAAATTGGCGTGCTTGCCTTCCAGCCCAAGTTTGGCGGGACTCGTCGGCCAGCCTTGTGCATGGGCCTGTAGCTCGGGATCAGCCAGCAGCGCTGTCAGCAAATCGGCTGCCGTGCTCCAGCGCACCGCTTCATCGGGCTCGTTCACGTGCAGATCTCTCAGCGCCCCAATAAAACGTGCTACGGCCGGCAACATGGGCTTAGTCATTGTTCCACCCGCAGCATCCCGACGAACCCTGGGAACGGGGGCTTCCAGCCCTCGTCGAGGGCAAGATGCCCTCGTTCCCAGGGTTTTCCCTGCGCGTCAGCGCTGGTGCGACTGTACTCGCATGACACGACACTAAAAATCGAGGCTTACGCTGACACCCGCCTGGCGCGGCATGGGAAGACCTACCAGCGCTACCGTTCCAAACCGAAATCCGGTGGTCAGCGCATCGGAATCCGCTACATTGTTCACAAATGCCGTTACACGGACCGTGCCGGTATCAAAGCCACCGCGGACGTTTATCAAAGTACGCGGTTCGACCGTCTCGAGATTCAGTTCATCGATGAACATCTCGCCGCGATAACTGATATCGGCTCTGGCGAACCACTCGCTTTCGCTGCCAAATGCGTTGAGCGGCGCACGGTATTGGAGGGACGCAAAAAGAGAGTTATTCGCCGTTCGCGGCGTTTCGTTTCCAGCCACATTGGCGTCTCCCAGAACAGTCAGGGCGTTGTTGGATAGAAAGAACTGGAATTCCGTGTCTATCCAGCTATAGGCCAAGCTCGCGCTCAGACACTCGCTTAGGCTGGCGGCTAACGAAATATCCACACCCACAACGTCGGTTTCCCCGGCGTTGATGAAATAGCTTCCATATTCCGGATCAGGATCGTTAAAGCGATACACCTGATTTGTCCAATCAATAAAGTAAGCCGCGGCCTGGATGGTCAACTTACCTTCCAAGGCGGATCGTTTGGTACCGATCTCGTAATTCCACATTTCCTCCTCATCAACCGTGAGGAAATCAGGTGGCGCAGATGCGTTGAAGTTTCCGGGCTTGTTGCCTTTGGCGGTACTAAAGTAAAGCAAAGTGTCGTCATCGAGTTGATACTCGGCCAGCAAGCGAGGCAGGAAGGAATCGAAATCATCGGTTTGATTACGGCCGGTTTCCGGGATATTGAGTTCAATTTCCTCGCCCTGCATACGTCCATCCAAACTCAGGGTCAGTTTGTCGGATACTTCGTAGGACACTGAACCAAATACCGAAAAACTGGTGGAAGTCTTGAACGACGGCGGTCTACGGAAGTTACGAATCCGTGCGGTGTTGAAATCCTCGTCAAAGTAGGAGACACCGGCCAGCCAGCGGAACTGTCCCTCATCCGGGGAGGCAATGCGGAGTTCCGCGAAACTGGACTCGATTTCGCGCTCGGTTACCGTCTGAAAGATGCTGCAACCAGTTCCTGCGTAGGGACCGGAACAGAGGAAGAAAAGAAACGAACTCACATTGGGGTCGTAGTTGCCGTCCGACTCGTTCACCGTATCTTCCTGGCCGGCGCCGGCAATGAAACTCAACTCGTAACCGTTGGTCATCTCGTAATTCACGTTCAAACTGGCGCGGAAGGTCTTCGAGTCGATGCCGGGATTGGGTAGCTGATCGGTGTTGCCCCCGATAACGGACGTTGCCGGAAAATCCAGCTCGCCCATGTTCAGCGCAGTCGTTGCCCGGGCGGCTTCGCCGAACTGCGCTTCCGTATACATCAGCCTAAGGTCGGCGGTGAGCTGCGACGACGGCATCAAACGCAACGAGGCGGAAAACGAGGTTATATCCTGCTCGCCCATATCAGCCCCGTTAGTGATATTGGTATACGGGCTGCCCTGGCTGAAGGTTCCCGCGCTGAGACCAAAGAGCAAGGTGTCCGCAACGAGAGGACCGGATAGCGATCCGCCCAATTGATATTCTTTTTCCTCGGCGATCGACGCGCGCAAATTGCCCTTAAACTCATTGGTGGGCTTCTTGGTGATGTAGTTGATGGCGCCAGAGAACGAGGCCCGGCCGAATAATGCGCTTTGCGGGCCTTTTGTGATCTCCACCCGCTCCAGGTCGTCCAACAGGACGGTATACAGCGACCCGGACACGTAGACTCCATCAATAAACTTGGATGAGTTTTGCAGTGTGGGGTCGCCCGTATTGGTGGACACACCGCGGAAGCTGGGTGAATCGCCACGACCCTCTGCCTCATAACTTTCGTAGGTAACGCCGGGCACCGCGGTGATGAGATCGCCGATGGTGCTATAGCCTCCCTGCTCAATCTGTTCCGCACTGAACGCAGATATGGTCAGCGGAATGTCGAGCAGCGCTTCGTTTCGCTTGCGCGCTGTAACGACGATTTCCTCGAGGACCGCGCCCTGGGCAAAAGCCGGCTGGCTAACAGGAATCGCCAGCGCGACAACGACAATCGCCGTCAAGTAATGTCTTGGTCTCATTCTCGGGTGTCCCCCATGTTGTTTGCGCCGCGAACCGGAAAGGCTCTGCGGCGGCTCAATCTAACACAGACTTGGCAGTGCCCTAACGGGAACCTCACAACGAAACAAAGGCGATCTAGACTTGAATGGACTCTCCGTCCAGACGTTCCTGATCCGCTAACCGCGTGGATTCAGGGGGCTTGCGCACTGGACCGTAGACGTGACTCGAAGTCACCGCCGCGTTGGGATCCACGCCGCCGGGCCTGACGAAAACGCCGCGTTCATAGTAACTCTCGAGACGGGCCTTCAAGGGGCCGAACCCGACATAGGGATTCTCCATCGGATCGGCGCCCCAGAGATTGTTGGGCAGGCCTACCTCCCCGGCGTAGACGTGGGCATAGACTTCCGGATCGTCCCACAGCGGCAAATGGGTCGACGGGTTGGAGCGGGCCCTTTGCAAGGCTTGGAGGTCGACCGTCCCGGTCAAAATACACGCGCCCGGTCCGTCCGCTACACCCTGCACGCTACCATCGAAGCTGATGATCTTCGAGTGCCCACGCATTTGAGTGGTGGGCAAATCGCCGCTGCCGGGATTGAAATATTCACCCCCGGGCATGGCTGAAAGCACGTATGCGGTGTTTTCAAACGCCCGTGTGGCCCGCGCGGCATCCCAGCCCGACCGCCCGCAGCCATGTCCCTCGGAGGAGGGATGGATAATCACTTCCGCCCCGAACTTGGTCAGCATGCGGGCAATTTCAGGGTGGGCCTGGTCAAAGCACACCATGGTCGCAAGCTTGCCGATGGGCGTATCGGCGACCGGAAACAGAAATTCGTAACCGTAAATGTCCAGATACCGGTCATAGACACTGCTCGGGGTCGTGTCCGGCAAGGAACCCCAAACGTCGGCGCACTGTATTTTTCGATAGCGATGAATGAGTTCGCCTGTATCGTCAATGATGAAGGCGGAGTTAAAGACATGCCCGGGCAGCTTGTCATCGATCTCGAAGGTGGACGCGGCCACGTAGACCTTATGCTTGACGGCGAAGTTCTGCAGCAACTCCAGCTCCGGGCCCGGATAACGAATGGCCAGGCGCTGCAGGGTGGCCGGCGAACGAAACCCATGTCCGCCTTGTCCATGCATGAAGAACTCGCCCATCACCACCAACTTGATGCTGGGGCTTGAAGCCAGCCGTCCCGCCAGCGTCATCGCATGCCGGGTGTTTTCGCGACGCAGTTCAACCACATCGTCATCGCTTTGAATGATCTTGCCTACGGTCTGCGTCAGTATCACGTCATACTGCTCGATTCGCCCCGGCTGCGCCGGAGCAGGGCATTGCGCCTGCCGGCGTTGACACTCGGCGACCCATGCATCGCGACCCCGTGGTGGCCGAGCAAGGGGTTCGGGACGAGCCGCGATGAGTCGCTTGTAGCCGTCGGCGTACAGGTTCGCCCGCAAATGCAGCGGCTGCACGGCGAAGATGCCGTTGCGCCGGCGCCGCAGCCGCTCGATATCGAGGTCCGGTAGCAGCACGTGGGCATCCCCGACCGCAGCCGTTGTGGCGCCGTTGAAATCAATCAGGCAGGAGCAGCTTGGCCCTCGGGGCGCCCCACCGACAGCCCCGGCGATGGCCACATAAGCCGTGTTTTCCCAGGCACGGGCGTTGCGGGCGTTGCGGCGTGCCGGGAAAAGGTGATCGCTGACCTCGGAAACCGGGTTGAAAATAATCTCGGCGCCCGACCATGTGAGTGCGCGCGCCAGGGAGGCGAACAGGATGTCTTCGCCTGGCAATATGCCTACCTGACCGATGCTGGTGCTTGCGGTCTGAAATTCCCCACAAAGACCCAAGGCAGACGTCGAATCCTCCCCGATACCGGTCACGAGATCCGGAGAGATTTTGGGCGCCGTGAGTAGCGGTTCTCCGGTCGCCGACAACAAGAAGCCGATGGTCGCAAGCCCGTTACTGCTCGCTACGGCAGCCGCACCGGCGAGCATGATGCGCTGCCTGGAAGCGATGCCTCCGAGAGCAGCCAATAGCTCGCCTTGCCCAAGAGGCTGATCCGCCGAATTGGCCTGCGGCAATAGCAGGACCGGCTCCACGGCAGACCCCAACTGGCGGCGACGCACCAGTCTCATGGTGCTTTCGATATGCGCTGCGAGCGCAGCGATGTCTGCAGTGCTCCAGGCCTGTTGCGAAATGATCAACATGGTCACGCCCCTGAATTCTTCATTCCGGCTCCCTGCTCTCGGCATTCATCATCGCTTGCAGCCGCCGGTTAATCTCCCGTTGTTTGCTTATCGAAACATCAAACCTCGACACAACAAGCAGCACCAGGAACGCACCCAGCAGACAGAACCCGGCGGCAAAATACGCCAGTGCTTCGACTTTCTCCACCGGCACCGAGCCCACCGGCGCGCCGGCTGGGAACGCAATGATATCGAGGTAAATTCCGGTCAACAACGTCATTATTGCGCCGGCCGCCTTGATGGCGAACATTCCAAACCCGCTAACCAGCGCTTGCTGGCGCTTGCCCGTATTGACTTCGTGTTCGTCTGCTACGTCGGCTGACAAAGACCCGATGGCAACGAAATACACACCCAGAAGCAAACCGGCGACCAGGAAAATACCGATCAAGGCGTAGGCCAGCTCCCGGGAAGCCGGTGGCGGCAGCAGCCCGAAAACAGGCAGCAAGACTGCCACTGCCGACAAGGTAGTGAAGCCGGCCATGCCAACCGAAAGGCACAGCTTGCGGTCCACCGTCTTGACCACGTATGGCAGGACGATGGCCCCAACGCCGGTGCCAATGTATTGAGCCGCAACGATCCACGAGGTCAGGTCCGCGGGCGTTTGCCAAAGGTACGTAACGAGATGCACTTTCAGAACCGAGATCGACACAATAGAAAAGAACACAACAATCGCCAGGAGCAACGACCTACGGACATTGGGGGTCACGGTCATTGCAGAAACAACGGCTTTCAGACCCTCGAGCGGCCCAATGCGCGGTTTCGGCGTCGGCGGTTCCATCCTTTCGATGCCGAGTACGGGCTTGAGCGTGCCGGCGATGCTGATCAGCATGGCAACTACCGCGACGATGGCGAAAGTCGCTGCAAAGGGTGAATAGTTTGCCGGGTCCAGTTGCCCGCGCGAATACTCAGCGCTATCCAGGAAGAAATAACCGAACGCCAGTAACGGCAAGCCGATGCGCCCCACCGTCAAACCAACGGTTCCAAACGCTATGATCTTCGGGCGCACGGCCACATCGCGACTGAGCTCCGCCCCGACCGCTTTGACCGGCACTGCGAACAGGGTAATGGAAATCCGGCTGAGTACTGCGAATACCGCCAGCCAGCCAAACAATCCCCACTGGCCGAGTTCGGCGGGCGGCACAAACAGGGCGTAGAAACAAAGTCCGAACGGCACGGTGGCGAGCAACATGAAGGTATGCCGGCGCCCGAACTTCAACCCCCGGGCGCGATCGGAGAGAAAACCAAGGTAAGGGTCGGACACTGCATCAACTACCAGCGCAATCAGGATGGCGAAACCAGTCAGCGTGCCGGACAAGCCATGCACCTGGGTGTACAGGAACAGTACAAAAAGGTCCCAGGAGAAGTTCTTGATGCTGTCCGGCAAGGTGCCGAAACCAAAGGCGGCCATGGTGTACCACGGCGTCTGCAGCTCGAGGTTCTTGTCCGTTGTCTGCGGGTGACTGGCCGGCGCACTCATGCCTTGCCGTCCTTGCCGATCCACTCGTGCATTTCCGGGCGGTACTTGAACATTTGCTGCAGATACTCTTGCGGCAGGCTCATCACATCGCGCACCTTGTGGCCGGAAGCGTGCCAAACGGCAATGCCCGCATCAACCGGCATTTGCATCCAGCTCTGAAACGGCGCGACAAAGGTGGAGTTGAACCGAACGTCCAGGCGCGGGGCGGCAAAATCAGCCGCTGCCGCTCGATTTTGAAAACTCGTTGCGAACTCCTTGATCGGTATGGGACGCTTGGCGGGCCGGTCCTTATAACCGTTGGACATCACGTAGGGACCCTGGGCGGTCCAAAGTAAATGGATAAGCGCCTCGAAGCCGCTGCCTGGATGCCGTTCCACAATGCCGCGTTCGGTGAGGGTCACGATCCGCTGGGCGCCGGAGATGCTGGGTTCGACGGTGATCTCTTTTCCGGTAATGGGGTTGCGCCAGATCCGGCCATTTAAGGTTTCATTCGTCTCAGGATCCTTAAATGAGCTAAAGATCCTGTACTGGAACTGATATTCACCGTTGCCGAGGTCAACGATGCGTTTCATTTCGCAACCTTCCATGCGAAACAGCAACTCGGGATTACGGTCTTCGTAGATGGCCAGATAAGCGCCGCGCCACCATTGCGGCGAGATCAAACCTGACAGATCGCCCTGGGCGCGCAGGAAATTAACAAAGGCCTTCTCCGGGTCCAGCATCCAGGGGTCTTTGAGATCCGGTGAATCGACAAAGTCCGCATCACAACCCGGTATCGGCAAAGCGCCGGCGATTCCCGGCAACAGGCCAAGACCGGCTACCCCGAGTAGACCACGGCGATTGAGCGAAACAGGATCGGAATTATTCATGAAATTTCATCAGGTTAACCTCATTGGGACAGCCGGCCCATGGCCCGCAATCGGCGCGCGAACCCGGAAGGCTCGGTGTCGAACTCCGGCGACTGTTCGAATCGATCGCCAAAGTCGGCGTGAGCGGCTGCAAGGTAATCCTCGTCCAGATCGTTGAGGGAGTCGATCTTATAGCCCTGTACATGCCACAAGAGGTGGCCGGGATGGTCTGCCATCTCCATCCAAGGGAAAAACGGCATCAACACGTACCCCGCGAAATTGGCCGGCACGCTGTCGAGATTCGGGTCGGCAAGCTCAGCCGCGCGGGCAAACGTGGTGAGCTTGGATCCAGCGGGCGGTCGAATAAACTCCGCCGGCCACTTGTACTCGCCTTGAAATGACACGCTCTCCCCCACTTGCCGAACCAGCACATCAAACTTCGTCTCGGCGTAGAAATCCGGGAAGGCTTCCCTCATGACGCGAAACACCACGCCGCGCGGCGAAATCTCGCGCCCCTCCTTCATACGGCTGACATAAGGCTTCACGGTGTTGAGTGCGCCGGTGAACGGATTGCGGAATTCGCGAATCACCTGATCGCTGTCGAAATCGCAGTAGTAGGTAACCAGGTTATCGAAGCTCAAGTATTCCGTATGGGAAAGCGGCCTGATCCATTGTTGCTCGCACCCTTTCACTCGCACAACCGGCACTACGCGATCAGGAGGCAATATGGCGTAGACTTCGGCGCGGGTGGACCATATGGCGCGACCTTCCCTAATCCGGGAGCTTGCCTTGATGAAGGTGCGCACGCGGGACCCAATGTCCTCAAGATCAAGCGCCGGCCCCTTGCCGGGCGTTACACCTGCGGCAGGGGTTGCGGCGCAACCGGCCGTTACACCAGCGGAAGGGCTTGCGGCGCAACCGGCCGCCAGCACAGCGCCACCGCCGAGCATACCAAGGAGCTGCCTGCGGTGCATTGACCAATTAGTGTTCACCAGGCATTTCTCCCCGAGTCCGTACACTACGCAGTGTGGGCGTGTAGGCCTTACAGTGTACGGGAACTCATCTCGCCGATTCATGGTGACCGCGTTTGCTGGTGTCATCGTCGGCCCCACGGTTAGCGCTTACACTTTGCCCTTGCGCGGGTTCCAGAGGATTCACTCATAACTCGACTCATCAGCCGGCGAGACGCGCTTAAAGGGTTGACCGTGGCAGCGGTATGGCCTGCGATCGGCCGGTCCAACGCCGTGCGCACCAACACGCAGTCCGACGTAATCGTGATCGGCGCCGGGCTTGCTGGTCTGCACGCCGCCTCAATATTGACCGGAGAGGGCGCAAGAGTCACGCTACTGGAGGCCCGGAACCGGCTCGGCGGTCGCCTGGAGAGTTTTTACGATTTACCGGGAGTGCCTGAAGCGGGTGGCGACAGTATTCTCGGTGGCTATGGACGGGTGCTGGCAACGGCTGGGCGACTGGGATTAAGCCTTATCGACCATGCACCGCGGCGCGGACTATCAATACCGGAGATCGCCCTTCACGGCGAGATTATTCCGCGCGCCGCGTGGCCTAAGCATCCGAGCAACCTATTGCCAACCGGTTCCAGGAACGAGTTTCCCGGCCGCCGGTTCTTCGAAAAAACCGTCAGGGCCAATAATCCCCTGGCCAACCATGATGACTGGCTACTACCGGAAAGCCGCGCCCTGGATCAGTCGGTTTACGGTTTCCTGAACTCACTGGGCTGGAGCGACCCCACTATCGCACAAAACTACGAAACCAATATTGGCCGCGGTACCTCAGCCCATGATTGTTCCGTTCTGACCTGGTTTTTCCGCGTGACCTGGGATGCTATACAGCAACAGTTGGGCACGCTTGCCGCAAAGATCCAGGGTGGCAACCAACGGCTACCGGAAGCTATGGCGGCAACGTTGCCGGGTGACGTGCTACTCCAGCGCCGCGTTACCGCGATTACGCAGAGCAAAACGGGCGTCGAAGTCCTGACGGATGACGGCGAGCGGCATCTGGCCCAGCAGGCTATCTGCGCACTGCCCATTACTCCGATGCGTTGGGTCGGTTTCGACCCTGTCCTGCCGCCTGTCCTGGCCCGAGCCACTAAAGTGCTGCCCTCCATGATGATTACCAAGATCATCTTGCACGCCGAGCAGAACTTCTGGGAGCACGATGGCCTGGATCCCGCCATGTGGACGGATACGCCGCTGGGCGAGGTCCGCGCGTTGCGACAATCGCCCGACAGCCACGAAATTACTGGTCTGGTCGCCCGAGCACGGGGTTTTACCGCCCAGAGGCTGGATCGACTCGGCGAAGCCGCGGCGCGCGCACTTGTGGTGAAAGAGTATGAGCGACTCCGGCCGGCGGCACGGGGCAAACTGAAAGCGGTTGGTTACAAGAGCTGGAACATGGATCCGTATGCGGGGGGCAGCTGGACAGAATGGCTACCGGGCCAGTTGCATACCTTTCTGCCGGCGTTTTCTGAACCTTTCGAACGCGTACGCTTTTGCGGTGAACATACTGCGGTTTCCAATCGGGGCATGGAGGCCGCCATGGAATCTGCCGAACGTGCAGCGGTTGGCGCGTTGTTGGAACTTTAGAGCGCAAACGTGACACCCGCAGCCTCAGTGGGTATGCCCTCCTGCAGGCGGTGGCTCGTGCCCGGGTTGGTCGCCGCGTTGTTCGTCATTGCTTGCGCTTCGTGGCCGCCGCCGGCCGCGAGCGGCGCCGCGGATCAGGCGGCCGCGCAAGCACAGGCCACCGAACCGACTGTCGACGAACTACTCAAGACGGCCAACGCCGCGCGAGGCAAGCTGATGTACCTGCAGTGCCGGGACTGCCACAGCTTCGAAAACGACGACATCATCAAGGTGGGGCCGAGCCTTCAAGGGCTGTTGGGCAGCACCGCGGGCCAGGTAGAGGGCTTTGAATACTCGAATGTGCTGGTGGAGTCCGGGATTGTCTGGACGCCACGGCCTCTTGACGAGTTTCTCGCCCGGCCCGGCGATTTTTTGCCGGGGAATCGCATGGTCTTTGCCGGCATCGAGGACCCGGAAGACCGCGCCAACCTGATCCTGTACCTGCAGCAAGCGACGCGGGCCGCGGTTGAAGAAAAGCCGGTCATCGCCTTGTTTGGCGCCACGGCGCGGTCCGGGCGGGAAATCATCCGCCAGGGGTTGGAACGCGGCTACACCATCAAGGGGTTTGCCCGCACGCCGTCCAAGCTGGGGATCGAGCACGAGAATCTTACCTTGTACAAGGGCGACATCTACGACCGGGCGTCCATCGACGCGGTGCTCGAGGGAGATGAAGTGGTGCTGTCCATGATTGGGCGCGGAACGCCGTCGGACCCTTTGGCCGAAGTCGGTCCTGTCGATATCTACACGGTGATGGGAGAAAACCTCATCCGGGCCATGCAGGAAAAGGGCAACACCAGGTTGATCATGGCCAGTTCTACCGGTGTGGAGCACCGGGCCGATGTTGATAGCGCCAAGCCTCCACCAGGCGACATGTCGAACATGTGGCGGTGGAACGCACGCCATCTCTACAACGACATGTATGAGATGGAAAAGATGATCGAAGCCAGCGGACTTGATTACTTATTGTTGCGCCCGGGTTTCATGGTGGAAGAACCGGCCCGTAACGACATGCAATTTGATACAAGCGGAAACACACCCGCGGCCCGGGTAATCACTTACGAAGACTTTGCTGCCTTCATTCTGGATCACGTGGAGGGTGGTGAGTACTGGAATACAGCCGTCGGCATGTATTCGGACACCATAATGGATCCGGCCGCGGAGGTTGCGAAGTTTCTGGAGCGGCAAAAAGCGGCGCAACAGGCCGGTCAACAGAAGGGTCGCTGAAGAAAACTACATCTCGTTTCGAGAGCGGCGTATCGAAATTCGGTGCTTATAGGCCCTTAATCGCTGGTTGTTGATCCGGCGGGGTTCGGGCCGGGCTTAAGGCGCCACTCGCGCCATCGTTTTCCGTCCTTGTATTGAATGAGAACCAACGTCGAAACAGTGCGTATGCCGTCATCGTATTGGTATTGATCGTGCTCGATCTGAACCATGGTGTCGCCTATGGACCCGACCCGTTCAACATCGGCGCCCTGCCAGCGGGAGCCAAAATCTCCCGTAAAAAAGAAATTCATTGCAGCAATGGTTTCTTCACGGCCTTTGACCAATAATTTGGGCGCATCCTGGCCATGCAATTCGTAGGTTGCGAAATCCTCGGTCATATGAGCGCGTGTCGCTTCCATGTCCTTGCGCAGAAATGCAGCAGATGACTCTTCCATGCTGCGCAAGAATTCTGCCGGAAATTCACCTGCAACCCAACGCAAATCAGAGCTGTCCGCCTGGCCATCCGAACGTAGAGAACCCAAGGCGAATCCCAGGGCCAAAACCACGGCAATTGATGCCATGTGCGTCCATTTCTTCATAACAGTCCTTCTTCCAATGCGATTCATGAGAGCAGCGACTCATGCTCCTATGGGCTTTATACACTGATGCCTGGTTTGCCAAGGCAGACCTTCACGGATCTAACCTGCACGCTCGATCAATCGCATCAGGTTGGCGATATGCTGCGTGAGTTGCGTCCGTCCCGAATCGGTCAGCTGATACCAGGTTACCGGGCGCCGGTCCCGGAAACTCTTCTCTATCTCCAGGTAGCCGGCGTCCTCGAGTTTGCGAAGGTGCGTGCCGAGGCTGCCGTCGTTCTCTTCAAGCACCTGCTTCAGTCGGCTGAAAGACATCGCATCGTGCTTGGAGAGCAGCACGCAGATTGCCAGTCGCACCCTGTGTTCGAACAATCCCTTAAGCGAACCCAGCTCGCCGAGACCCGAGAGGTCCGGGTCAATCTTTGGCATGTTGCGCCCGTTTACCAAGAAATGCCTGCGTCGAGAGCGCCACAGCGAGGAGCACACCCACCGTTGTAAATCCATACGACGGCAATGCCAGCGTGATCAGGTAGCCGGCGCCGAGCAAAGCGCCAATCGGCAGCAGGCGGCGATCCCCGTGCAAGCCCGCCAGGAAGTAGGTCAGAGCCAGAAGTAGTATCCACAGCGAGCTCAGCCCAGCCCAGGTCAGCTGCCCGGTTGCCACCAGGCCGAATCCAAGCACACCGGTAGCCATAAATCCCAGGTAGTGAAATGCCCAGCGTTTCCCCTCCTGGCGATTGGCCTGTCCAGCCTTGCGGCCTGCTCGTATGCCGAACCACCAGGAAAGCCCCATACCCGCCGGGCTGGCAATACCCCAGTACACGCCGATCCACCCCGATCCGGGCCCCACCAGGTCCACCAGTGTGAAGCCGCACAGGCTCAGCACCGCCCATAGCAGGTAGATCTCCGGTATTTCGATAGACCCCGAACGTTGGGCCGCGGCGCGCACGTATGCGAGGTCTTCCTTGAGTAGCTGCTTGTCGGTCATATTTCCTCCTCTCCGCACGGAATTGTAACTCTCAAAAAAGTAATACTCTGTAATATAGAGTATATTTCTGGCGAAGTCAACAGGCCATTCACACGCGACGGGGACGGCAGCACCCACGTAGAATGGGTTTGTAAACTTGTACCGTATCAATCCTGCGGGCAACACAGGTTGACTCGGCGGTCCAAGAGTTAGCGGCCTTCCGGGGGAATACAAGTATGTCCAAGCGCAGCAATAAAGTTATGACTGATGGATGTTCATCGATCTCGCAGTGCCGTGAATAACTGATGTCGGAGAACTCTTTAAGTTTCGATACGTGGATTCGGCATGACTTCGTGGCAATCAACACCGAACTTGAGGAACTTTATTTCGCGTTGGACGATCGAGAAGAGATCGAAGGTGTGGGTGGCGAGCTAAAGCAGAGGTTGGTCGAGGAAGGCAAGGCTCACATCGTCAAGCTCCTTGACGAAGGCAACACCAACCAGGGATTCGAAGCGAATTTCAACCTCATGGGCAACGTCGGCTTATACATGGCGGCATGCCGACGCCACATGATTACCGAGCCCTCCAGAGAAACGAAATCGCCGCTGGTCGAGGCTTCCGCATTGGCTATGCAAGTGGGCGCTTCGATCGGCATGGTTCCGCGCTTTGCGTCATCGCACCTCGAGACCCATAACTTCGCGGTAAAGGGAGTCTATAAGACCTTTACGTCGTTAAAGGACGAAGAGTTATTCATTACCTACAATACCCGGGCGGCGCTATGCTACATCAGGGCGTCGGAAGCGCTGCTTCGCATTCTGCCGCTCGGCGTTTCGCACCCGCTCTCGGTCGATCTATTGGCAGTGGCGCGCGATGCACTGCACGATGTGCTGGCCTCGAACGAAAAACTCTTCAATGAACTCGACGTCGATCGGTTTTTTCACTGTGTGCGAACCTACTACAAGCCGCATCGGGTTGGACTGCACGAGTACCGGGGCGCGAACGCCGGTGACTTCGCCGGCATCAATGTGATCGATCTGCTGCTGGGACTGTGCCGGGCAGACGATGCGTACTACTCGCAGTTGCTGGTCGACAAATTACTTTTCATGCGCCCCGGGGATCAAGCGGTGCTGCGCGATTGCATGCGTCAAAAAAGCCTGCTTGACAGCTTGCTCGAGCACCTGGATACAGATGCCACTTCCGACTGGTTTCAAACCAGCACCAGACTTTTTCTTGAAGTGTGCGAGGCACACGGAAAGACAGCAGTTCAACATCACGAAAAGCTGGTCAAGCGCTTCATAGAAAATCCCGCCCACCAGAAAGGGCTGGCGGAGGCTTCCAACATGACCGCCAGCGGTCCACCTCTGCCGGTATTGCTAAAGGCGCTCAAGACACTGAGCGACCTTCGGGCCGCGGTCGATCGCGACGACATACCAAGCCGTTTTACGGACCTGCAAAAACTGAAGGAAAGCATTGCCTGAGGCCAAAACGAATAGTGTGTCGCGCAGCAATAAACGCTGACACAGAAATTGCCTCCAGACTCAAGCAGCCAGTGCTATAGCCCCGAGGTGGAGACTCTCCTCGCCGAGATCGAACTCCATTGAGGCGCGGCCCGATGTAGCCGAATTGACCTCCAGCTGATATTGGCCGCTGTTCTTTTCGAGTTTGTCGAAGCGGAAGTCGCCAAACATATCCGTTGTTGCCCGCGCCACTTCGCTGTCGTTCTGTTTCAGGATGACTTCGGCATCCGCCGCGCACTCTTCGGCGCCCTCTACATCGGCCACCACTGACCCGGCAACGAAATACTTCGTCATCAAATGCATGTTCTTGTAGTAGACACGGGGTTTCGAGCCGATTTCAGGCTGCAGGACCTCCAGTTGCTCCTCCTCCCTGATCCGCTGCATTTCCTTGTCTTCGACCTTGATTGATCGGAACACGTCAGTGGGACAACATTGCTCTATCCGGGTCTTGGTCCAACCCTTATCCAGGAGATGCGCATCGAAGAACCAGGCCTGTGGAATCTGCTCTTCTTCATTCCAGTAAATCGCGCCGTACGGACAAGCATCCACAATCTCTTTCTGCCCCTTCGATTTTTTCGGATCGATGATCACGATGCCGTCCGCGCGCTTGGTGATGGCTCCATCCTTGGCGGCTTTCATGCACGGTGCATCGTCGCAGTGGTTGCACATCACCGGCATGAAGTTCGCCTCGACAGCGGGCCAGCGGCCACGCTCATGCCGCTTGATGTCCACCCAGCTGTGATCATGCTTCGGTTGAGGCGCCGAATAGCCGGGAAACTCGTTGCCGATATGCTCATCCTTGGTCGCCAGGAAACAGTTGCGGCAGTTATCGCAGCGAGCGATGTCGACGATCATGTTCCACTTCCGCGCCATCACGCTGCCTCCGAGCGTTGCCAGGTATCGACGCCGGTCCATTTCTCGAACTGAATCAAACTCGTGTTCGGCGCCATGCCGCTGGCGTGCTCGGTGATGGTCTTCTTGGGATTGAGCATATTGACGCAGCCGCCCAGATCGGTGGAATTGCCGGGCTCGCCGACCGGCCGATACTGCGCGGATCCGGTGGAAGCGCTCACCACACCCGGTTTCAGCCGATCGGTCACCTGGGCGGCGCAGACGACCGAGCCGCGGTGGTTCCACAAGCGTATGAGGTCATCGCTCTTCACGCCTCTTTGCTCGGCATCCTGCCGGTTTACCCGAGCGACCAGGTAGGAGTGGCCGTCGACCGTCACGCGGTGCTCCCTGATGTCTCTCAAGTTGCTGCCGTCATCGTCACCCATCACATGAAAGGGGTAACGCGAATGCGGTGTCAGCAGTTGCAAGGGAAAATCCGCCAGTGATTCGTCGGCACTGGCATTCTCGTAATTCTGCTGGTACTCGTTAAGCGGAGGCCGGGCCGGGTCCTCGATTCTGCCGAGCGTTTCAGGAACAAATTCGAATTTGCCCGAAGGCGTCTGCAGCCCCTCGCCATACTCGCCTACATAGTCCGACGGCAGCGGATAGGGTTCCGGCGTGTCCTTTCGCCGACCCTCGTAGAACCACCGCCCCGCGGTCGGCGCCCGCGCAGATTCCGGATCGGCCGGCACGACGAAGTAGCCCTTCTTCAGGAACTTCTTCCAGGAGATGTGCTTGACCAGATCCGACGAATCGAAAACGCGCTTGCACCAGTCGAGCTCCGTGTTACCGCCCTCGGAATACATCGCGCCCAGGCCCAAGCGCTCCGCCACCGCAAGAAAGATGTTGTAGTCGGACCTGGACTCGCCCAACGGCTCGATGCACTTGTGCTGCAGCGATACCACGCGGTGGTTGACCATCGAATACATGTGATGCACGTAACCGGCGCCCACATTGTAGTACTCGCCGATGTCCCAGCGCTCGAACACCGTGCAGGCGGGGAGAATGACGTCCGAATACGGTGTCTCTCCTTCCATCCACACCGACTGATTGACCACAAACGGCAGGTTCTCGGATTGATACATCTGCACCCAGCGATTCGAGTCCACCATGGTGCCGAACGAAGAGCTCCCGTACTTGTACATCATCTGGATCCTGGCGTGCCCGGGCGCCGGATAGCCGAACCGCTGGAACTGGCCCTGCACGGATGAAACGTCGGTCAGGAAGCCGACCGCTTTCCCTTCCATGATGGCCTCGGGAAGACGGATCTTGGGAATGTTCTGACGTGACGAGTTCATCGTCACGACATGCGGCATGCGCTGATAGTTGTTGGCAGCATTGGCGCTGTACTGAAGGTCCCCGGACATGCTTCCTTCGGCATAGCCGGGAAAATAGAAAGAGAAGTCCAACGGCGCTCCGAACTGCAGGTTGCCGAAGTTGACGCCCGGCCGGCCGAATCCCTGCATTGCGCCGAGGATGGTCATCATTCGGGCCCACTGGATGCCCATCGGCCCCCGATTCGCCCCGCCGAGACCGCAGCCCCAGCCACCGGCGCCGAGATAGGTTTTCTTGCGTCCCCATTCCCGGGCCAACGCCCGAACCTCGCGCGCCGGCACGCCGGTTTCCGCCTCCTGCCATTGGGGCGTTTTCGGCGTCCCGTCCTCCTGCCCGAGTATGTAGGCTTTCCATTCTCCAAATCCCGTGGTTCTCTTTTCGACGAATTCCTTGTCGTAGAGATCCTCGCTTATCCACATGTAACAGAGCGCCTGGGCGAACGCCGAATCGGTGCCTGGTTTGGGCGAGATCCACTTGCCGCCCAAAAAGGCAGCCGTGTGATTCAGGTAGGGATCGATATGAACCATCTTGATGCCCAGTTCCTTGGCCCAGTCGCGCCGTACCGTCCCCTCGTAGCCATAGCTCGCGTCCGGGTCGCTGGACCAGAATACGATCATTTCCGCTTCCTTGAGGCAGTCCTCGACCGTGCCGTAGAACTCCGGCGTCCCCAAGCGCATGCTGTTGCCCCAATGGTGCATCGCACCCCAGTACCACCCCTCCCAACTATCCGGGTTGTTGTGCAGCTTGGAACATCCCAGCAGATTCCATAAGCGATTGAAAGCACTCAGATAATGACCCAGGTTGCCCCACTGGTGATGCGAACCATGCGCCACCAGCACCGCCCCGGGGCCATGGCGCTTGGAGCGCTTGATCTCCTTGACCACGATGTCCAGCGCCTCATCCCAACTGATCCGTTCAAATTCAGACTTGCCGCGGTTTTGAATGTTGCGTTCGCCGTCGGGATCGAAATCCACCCGCTTCATGGGATACAGGATCCGGTCCTTGGAATAGACCATGGACTTCTGCACCAGGCCATGGGCGGCCAGCGTGGTGCGACGAGGTGGCGTGAACGTCTTTCCCCGCGCCTTTATGGACCAGGAAGGCGCATCTTCATCATCAAAGTCGATCGGAGTGATGCGTACGATCTTGCCCTCTTTGACATACACGAATATCGGTCCGCCGTTGGTGCCGTTGGTGTAGCGCATTTCACCATTACCGACATCGGTACCGCCTTTCCAGCGTATCCGTTGCATGCGGTTCAGCGTTCTGCTGAACCAAACGGACAGCTCGTCGGAACCTTCCACGCTGACCTTGAAATTCTTGGCGGCATCCACCCGCACCAATTGGTCGAAAGGCGGGGTCAGGAACTCTCCCGCTATTGCCTTGTTCTTGAATACAAACGAAACACCGGGATTGTCGTGTATTCCCTTCCTCGAGCGTACTTTTCCGTTCTCCAACTTGACCCAGCGGCCAATCGAGTTGTCTTGCAATCTGAATTGCGCGATGAGGTTTCTTTCTTTAAGGCGGTCTGCGAACTTAGGGTACAAGAGTGCAGTGACTCGCAAGGCTTGCACCATCCCCCAAAGAATGATCGAAAATCGCATGTAACCCTCTCCCGGACGCGGATTTCCAGAGTCCACTCAAGAAGCACCGGATCATAGCAACCTTCTCGGCTTCCGTCACCTGAATATCCTGGTAAGAATGTGTTTGGACGGCAGAGTTGCCAACATACCGGGAATGAAGGCGATCAAATACCGGCAAAAAGAGCGGCATTATTTGTCTTATATTCTGCTATGTCCTGTATTTAAGTATTTGATTTATATAATTTGACATCCGGCACACGAAGCGGCATTCTATCCGGCAATATGATCCCGGCCGCCATGGAACCAATGCTGCCACGAGACGATCAGGCTGGCTTAAGCGATCTGGCCGTCGAGCTCGTGGCAAGGGCCAGCAAGCTTGCAGGGCAGATTCAATGGACGGTGCGGGAGGGCATCGGCGATCTCGTGCGCTCAATGAATTGCTATTACTCCAATCTCATTGAGGGGCACAACACCCACCCGCGCGACATTGATGCAGCGCTGGAGGACGACTATTCCCCGGACCCGCAGAAGCGAATTCTGCAACGCGAGGCCCGGGCGCATATCGAGGTTCAACGATTGATCGACTACGGCGACGATCCCGAGGAATCACCCACTTCGAAGACCTACATTCAGTGGATTCACCGAGAATTTTGTCGCCGGCTGCCGGACGAGTTACTCCGGGTCGAAAACCCGACTACCGGCGCACATGCGCGGGTTGTACCCGGAGAATTCCGCGAAAGTGGAGTGGCGGTAGGGCGGCACGTAGCGCCGCCGGCCGCCGACTTGCCGCGCTTCCTGAATCGTTTCCAAGCCGCCTACGCTAGCAACCGGCTATCGAAGACGCAGGACATCATTGCAATAGGGGCTGCGCACCATCGTTTCTTGTGGATACATCCGTTTAACGACGGTAACGGACGGGTTGCGCGACTAATGACCCACGCAATGCTGCTGCGTTCCGGCGTGGGCAGCAGTATCTGGTCGGTTGCACGCGGGCTTGCACGAGATTCGGCTCAATACAAGGCCAAGCTCGCAAACGCGGACGCGCCTGCACTGGGCAACTACGATGGACGTGGGGAACGGTCTGCCGCGCAACTCGAGGAATTCTGCACGTTCTTCTTGCGTGTTTGCATTGATCAGGTCGAATTCATGGAATCGCTCCTGCAACCCGGCGAGTTGCTGCGCCGCATGAAGCTGTACGCCGACGACGAAGGAGCGGCCGGCCGCCTCCCGCCGCGCGCCATGGCGTTGCTTCGTGAGGCGCTGCTGGTGGGCGAAGTCAAACGCGGTCGAGCGCCGGAAATCACAGGCTACCAGGAACGCCGAGGTCGCGAGATACTGTCAACATTGCTGAAGAAGGGTCTATTGGTGTCCAAAGGGCCGCGTGCGCCCGTGCGCCTTGGATTTCCGCTTGATGTTGTCGAGCGCTGGTTCCCACGGCTTTATCCGGTAGACTGAGCATGAGCGAAGCACTAATTGAATCGCCGAAAGACCACCAGCTGCCTCATCGCTGGGTGCTTGAAGGACCACGCCGAATACCATTCCCGCATGACCGCACGAATCATTGACGGCAAGGCCATCGCGGCTAAATTCCGGGAGGAAATTCGGCAGACCGTCGCGCAGCGCTCGGCAACCGGTTTCCGGGCTCCTGCGCTTGTGACGATTCTGGTGGGAGCGGACCCCGCGTCTCACATCTACGTTCGCAACAAGCGGCGCGCTTGCGCCGGGGCGGGCATCACATCCATCGATCACAATCTGCCGTCGGATACCGCCGAGCAGGACCTGCTGGCGTTGATCGACGAATGCAACGGTAGCCAAGGCATTGACGGCATCCTGGTGCAGTTGCCCCTGCCCGACCATATCAACCCCATGAACGTCATTCAGCGGATTGACCCGAGCAAGGACGTGGATGGCTTCCACCCTCTGACTTTTGGTCTCCTGGCGCTGCGCACCCCCAGGCTGCGTCCCTGTACGGCGGTGGGCGTCATTCGCATGCTCGAACGAATCAGGGTGGACCCCAAAGGCCGGCATTGCGTCGTTGTGGGTGCTTCGAACCTGGTCGGCCGTCCCCTTGCCCTGGAACTGCTCCTGGCCGGCGCCACAGTCACGGTTTGCCACCGCTTTACCAACAACCTCAAAGAGCACGTTCAGCGGGCGGAAATCCTGTGCAGCGCGGTGGGCAAGCCTGGACTGCTGCCCGGCTCATGGATACGCCCGGGCGCGGTGGTGCTCGACATCGGAATTACCCGTATGAGCGACGGTAAGCTGCGCGGCGACATAGAATTCGAGGAGGCCCGCAAACGCGCCGCCTGGATTGCACCCGTGCCGGGCGGGGTGGGCCCGATGACAGTCGCCATGCTGTTGCAAAACACACTCGATGCCGCAATACACAACACCGCTGGGAGATAGAGCTGGGAGTTTTCGCAGCAGGCGCCGCTACGCTGACACGCAGGGAACAGGTTGGGAACGAGGGTATCCTGCTCTCGGCCTGGGAGCGAGGACACCCTGTCCTCGTCGAGGGCAGGATGTCCTCGTTCCCAGGGTAGTTACCAAGGAGTCTTGAGAATGAAACGAGCGAGTAAAGCAACCCTGGCCGCAAGCCTTTGCCTGGCGGCGCTTGCTACCTTTGGCGTGCACGCCCAGGAGCCGGGTGAAGCTGAAGAACAAGTGGACCCCTTCCCCCGAGTGCGCGTGGAAACCACCGCCGGCGCGTTTACGCTGGAACTCTTCGCCTTGGACGCACCGCTTACGGTCGCGCAATTCCTGCGCCTGACCGCCAGCCGGTTTTACGAAGGCGCCATCTTCCATCGCGTGGTCAAGGACTTCGTCCTCCAGGGCGGCGGATGGTCAGTCGATTTTCAGGAACGAGCCATAGACGAGACTCTGCCTAACGAGTCCGGCAACGGTCGTTCCAACCTGCGCGGCGCCATCGCCATGGCGCGCACCAGTGATCCGCATTCCGCCACCAACCAGTTCTATATCAATCTGCAGGACAACGTCGCGCTTGACCCGAGGCCAGGCCGTTGGGGATATGCGGTGTTCGGAAGAGTGGTCAGCGGGATGGAAGTAGTGGACGAGATCGGAAACCGCGCTACCGGGCCGGGCGGTAAGTTCGACCGGGACGTGCCCGTCGCGCCGGTGATTATCGAACGGGTATTACGCGTGACTCAATGAGTGTGCTGTTCATATCCGATCTCCACCTGGACGCCACCCGGCCCCAAGCGACCCGCGCCTTCTACCGGTTCCTCACAGAAAAAGCCTCCAAAGCCGAGGCGCTCTACATTCTGGGCGATCTGTTCGAAGCCTGGGTGGGCGACGACGATCAGGACCCTCTGGCGTGCGAAATCATCGACGCCCTGGGACGACTTACCTCAAGTGGCACTCCGGCGTGGTTCGTTCACGGCAACCGGGATTTCCTGGTCGGAGATGATTTCGGACGCCGCACCGGGTTCACGCTGCTCCCCGAAAGCAGCGTTTTGGAGTTGGGGGGCGAGCGGGTGCTCTTGATGCACGGTGACAGCCTGTGTACAGACGATCACGACTACCAGGAGTTCCGATCCATGGTCCGCGATCCGAAATGGCAGGCCCAGTTCCTTGCCTTGCCGCTGATGGCCAGGCGCGCACTGGCGGCGCAGGCGCGCGACGCAAGCCGCATCTCAACCAGCGGGAAGCCCATGGAAATCATGGATGTCAACGCATCCGCCGTGGCTGAAGCGATGCGCGCCAACGACGTGCGACGGCTGATTCACGGCCACACGCACCGCCCCGCGGTGCATGAATTCGAGCTGGACGGCCACCCGGCCACGCGGACCGTCCTGGGTGATTGGTTCCGGCGCGGGTGGGTGTTGGAATACAGTGACGACGGGTTCCGGCTGGAGGAGTTTGAACTCTAGCGCGCATTTCGAGGGCTGGAAGCCCTCGTTCCCAGGGGGAACTAGCCGCCTTCGACTTCTAGAGCCGGCAATTCGGCAATTTTCACCGGCTTGGCGGCGGCCACCCGGGGAGCCGGCTTGGCCTTGCGCTTGAGCGAACCGCGCTTGGTCCGCACTCCATCGGAGCGTTCCCGGGCTACCCGCTGGAGGAATTTGCGGTCCACGCCACCGGTGACGTACTCGCCATTGAAACAGGAAACGTCAAAACCCGTTATCTCCGCATGCCGGAAATTCACCGCGGAAATCAAATCGCCAAGGTCCTGGTACACCAGCCAATCAGCGCCAATCGAATCCTGAACCTCGGCCACGGTGCGATTGGATGCGATCAACTCGTCGGGAGCCGGCATGTCGATCCCATAAACGTTCTGGTAGCGAACCGGCGGCGCGGCCGAAGCAAAATACACCTTGTTCGCGCCCGACTCCCGAGCCATTTCCACGATTTTCCGCGAAGTGGTGCCGCGCACGATGGAATCATCCACCAGCAGCACGTTCTTGCCGCGAAACTCCAGGTTTATGGGGTTGAGCTTCTGGCGCACCGAGCGAGTGCGCTCCTCCTGCCCCGGCATGATGAATGTGCGGCCGATGTAGCGATTCTTGATGAAGCCTTCGCGGTACTTGACGTTCAAGCGGTTGGCCACCTCAAGGGCGCTGGTGCGGCTGGTGTCCGGAATCGGGATCACCACGTCCACGTCGGAGGTGTCGTGTTCCCGCTGAATTTTCTCCGCCAGGCGCTCACCCATTCTCAGGCGCGCCTTGTGCACTGAAATACGGTCCATCAGCGAGTCGGGGCGCGCGAAGTACACGTATTCGAAGATGCAGGGGGTGTACTGGGGGCGGGTAGCGCACTGCCGGGTCACCGCCTCTTCGCCGTAGCCGAAAAACCAGGCCTCGCCGGGCATGACGTCGCGCACCAATTCAAAGCCAAGCTGCTGCAACGCGACGCTTTCGGAAGCGACCAGGTATTCCGGGCCGTCCTTGCCCTCGCGGCGGCCGACCACCATCGGCCGAATGCCGTACGGGTCGCGGAAAGCCAAAAGGCCGTAGCCAAGAATCAGGCACACCACCGAGTAGGCGCCCTCGCAACGCTTGTGCACGCCGCGCACCGCCCGGAATATCGCCTCGGCGTCCATCGACCGGCGCGAAGTGCGCAGCAATTCGTGCGCAAACACGTTCAACAGGAGTTCGCTGTCGGAATTCGTATTCAGATATCGGCGATCGCGGAGACGCATTTCGCCCGCCAGCCTGCGAGCGTTGGTGAGATTGCCATTGTGCGCAAGGGCGATTCCGTAGGGGCTGTTGACAAAAAACGGCTGGGTCTCGGAATTGCGGTCGGAACCTGCGGTGGGGTAACGCACATGCCCGAGGCCGGCCGAACCCTGCAGGTTTTGCATATGCCGAGTTCGAAAGGTCTCACGCACCAGTCCGCGCGCGCGGCGCTTGCGGCATATTCCCTCGTCATCGGTCACGATGCCCGCCGCGTCCTGGCCGCGGTGCTGGAGCATGATCAGGGCGTTGTAGATGTCGGGCGCCGCCGCCCCCTGGCCCATCAGGCCGACAATCCCGCACATTACTGACCTCCCAGTGCCCGGAGGAGCAAACCCAAGGCGTCACCGACCGGCTTTAAAAAACGCAGGCTCATCGAGCCCTGCACCCAGCTTTCGGGCCCGACATGCGTGCATAAGAGCAGAAGTCCACCTGCAATAAGCCAGCCTTTGGCCGCCCCCAATAATACGCCCAAGGCGCGATTGGCGGAAGCGAACACGCTATCGTCCACTGCCTTGGATACCAGGCCTGCAACAGTCGTCCCGATTATCAGCACGATTACCAGTACGCCCAGCCGGGCAGTCCAAAGCGCCACGGATTCGGCCACTGAAGGGCCTCGGAACAGCGCAGCGGCGATCGGATTGTCCGCCAGCCACGCTGCGACCCGGTCTGGAAAGCCGGGCAAGAGCGTAGCCACTATCAGGTCGCCGAAGGCAAAGGCAAGAAACACGGCCGCAACCCAGGCGCAAAGATTCAAGGCCGCAGACAAGAAGCCCCGCTTCATTCCGAGGTAACAGGCGGACAACACAATCGCCAGCATGATCCAGTCGAACACCATCAAGGCGATCCATCCTCCCAGCCGGCAAAAAACCCGTCACGGTTACGCAAGGCCAGCTCCGCCCTGGCCGATTCCGCCTCGGCCTTTGACGCGTAGGGGCCCACGCGAACGCGGTATTCCGTTTGGTTTCCGCGTGTGTGGGGCACAACCTTCACGCCGTAGCCTTGCTCCCGGCACCACTCGGAGAGCCGGTCCGCGTAGGCTCGCACCCTAAAGTTACCCACCTGCACTGCCCAGCGGCCGGCGGGTGCGGAGGTAGCGGCGGAATCCGGCGAGGAAATGGATGGCGCCGGTTCAGATGATGCGAATGCGGCCCCCTCGTTCGCAGGGGCCGGGTCTGGCGGGGTCCAATCAAGGGCCTCAACCTGTTCGATGCTGTTGTCCGGTTCGGCGGGGAAGGATGCAATCCCGCTTGCGCCGGGTTCGGGTGCGTCCTCGGCCACGGAGACTGTCAAATCCCCTTTATCGGGCATGTGCAGCCCGTCCCTTGGGCCGATTGCCAGGGCCAGTAACAAGAGCAGACCTACCAGGACCGCCCCTCCCACCAGCCGCTCAAGCACCGGTGATTGCATCGTTGGCGATTATATGCTGCCGGCCCCGCTGAGTCGCCGGGGGCGGGGCGAGCGTAAAATAGCGCTCAGTTCCTGCCGCCTGCGGATTGCGACATGTCCGGCAACACCATCGGGCGCCTGTTCAGCGTCACAACTTACGGCGAAAGCCATGGCCCGGCCTTAGGCGCCATTGTGGACGGCTGCCCCCCGGGGATGGAATTGTGCGAGGCCGACATGCAGGCGGACCTGGATCGGCGCCGGCCGGGGCGATCGCGCCATACAACCCAACGCAAGGAAGCCGACCGGGTTCGGATTCTGTCGGGGGTGTTCGAGGGCCAAACCACCGGGACCCCGATCGGGCTGCTGATCGAGAATACCGATCAGCGCTCCCGCGACTACTCGGCCATCAAAGACAAGTTTCGTCCCGGGCATGCGGATTTCAGCTACCAGCAAAAGTACGGTATCCGTGACTATCGCGGAGGCGGTCGCTCTTCGGCCCGGGAAACCGCAATGCGGGTGGCCGGCGGCGCCATCGCCCGCAAGTACCTGAGCGAGAAGGCGGGAGTGACGATATGCGGCTATCTCGCGCAGCTGGGGCCGATCCGGCTTGATTGTCCTCAGCCACAGATCGTCAATGACAACCCGTTCTTCTGCGGCGATCCCGCACGGCTCACGGAACTGGAAGCCTTTATGGACGAATTGCGCCTGGCGGGCGACTCGATCGGCGCGCGCATCAATGTCTGCGCGCAAGGCGTCCCGCCGGGATTGGGCGAACCGGTATTCGACAAGCTGGAGGCGGACATCGCCCATGCGCTGATGAGCATCAATGCGGTAAAGGGGGTCGAATTCGGGGCCGGCTTCGCCGCCGTGGAGCAGCGCGGCTCGCAGCACCGCGATGAGATCGGGCCGGGAGGGTTCCTCAAGAATGACGCCGGGGGTACGCTGGGAGGCATTACCTCGGGACAGGATCTGCTGGCAAGCATCGCGCTCAAGCCCACATCCAGTATCCGCAAGAAAGGCGCCACCGTGACCAGCGGCGGAGCGGCCACGCAGATCAGCACCGGCGGACGCCATGATCCTTGCGTGGGCTTGCGCGCCACACCCATCGCAGAGGCGATGCTGGCGATAACCCTCATGGACCACTTTCTTCGCGACCGGGCGCAGTGCGGCGATGTCCAGCGCAAGTCCACGTCCGCCGCTTCTTCTGCGCAACCTGCCGCCGGGCCGCAGGCTGCCCGGAGCTGACATGGACGGTTACAACGTAGCTGTGGTGGGCGCCACCGGGCTGGTGGGCGAGACCATGATTCAGGTTCTGGCCGAGCGCAAGTTTCCGGTCAAACAGCTGCACCCGCTCGCCAGCGAACGGTCGGCCGGCAAAACGGTGCAGTTCGGCGACCGGCATGTGCGGGTTCGCGAGCTCAACGATTTCGACTTCTCCGGCGTTCACATAGCACTGTTCTCCGCCGGCGCCTCCGTCGCAGCCGAGCATGCGCCCCAAGCTGCCCGGCAGGGAGCGTTGGTAATCGATAACTCATCGGCTTTTCGCTACGACGATGACGTGCCGCTGGTGGTTCCGGAAGTCAATCCGCAAGCGTTGAACGATTGTCGGCGGCGGGGAATTGTGGCCAACCCCAACTGCTCGACCATACAACTGGTTGTTGCCCTCAAGCCGCTGTACGACGCCGCCGGCATCCACAGGATCAGTGTCGCCACCTATCAGGCCATCTCCGGCGCCGGTCGACGGGCCATGGAGGATCTGGTTCGGCACACTGCCGACATGATGGCCGGCAAGGGCCGTCCCGAAGAAGCCGCCGAGAGTGCCAGCGAAGAATCGGGCCACAACGGCAAGGCGGCCATGGCCGCCCCGAGTGTTGCCTTCAACGCAGTTCCGCATATTGATGAATTCCAGGACAACGGCTACACCAAGGAAGAAATGAAGATCGTCTGGGAGACCCGCAAGATCCTTGAGGATGAAGCGCTGCGCATCAGCGCCACTGCGGTTCGGGTGCCGGTGTTCTTCGGTCACTCCGAAGCGGTCAATGTTGAGCTGAAGCGCGCGCTGCCGGTTGACGAGGCGCTGGGGCTGTTTCGCGGAGCTCCCGGCGTCATCCTGATGAGTCAGGACCAGGCCGGCGGGTATCCCACGCCAGGCATTGAGGCAGCCCAATCCGACGCCGTGTTTGTGGGCCGGGTGCGCGAGGACATCTCGCATGAAATGGGTCTCAACTTCTGGATTGTCGCGGACAACGTGCGAAAGGGAGGCGCGCTAAACGCGGTGCAGATCGCCGAGCTGCTGATCCGCGATCATTTTCCGGGGGCCTGAAATGAAAGGCAGCGTCGCGCCGCGATTACTGGCCATTCCGCTGCTTGTCGCGCTCCTTGCCGCGCCCGGGATACTGCAGGAGGGACTCTTTTCACTGCGTGACTCCTGGGCGCTGTCCGTACTCGCCGCGCTATGCCTGTTTTTGGTTGTTCTGGCCGCTATTGCCGGCCCGATGGTCCTGGTAAGGACCTACACCCGCCAAGGCGGGGACGAGATTGAGGAAAGCGACGCATCCGGGGATGAAGAGCCGGTAACGGAAGCTGAGGATGACGCCGACGAGGAGCAGGACATCACCCTCGCGGACGCATTGAGCGAACTTCAACCGGACAACTTCATGGACCTGGCGCGGGCATTGCAGGAAATGGGAAGGGACGCCGATACCCTGGAAGTTCTTGCACAGGTTGTCGAGCGCAAGGAGGGCGACTATGAGGAAGAAGTCGCCGCGGCGCTGCGCCGCCTCCGCCACAAGCTAAGGCGGGACATCTCCGGGAGCGCATGACTCTTACACGGCTCGCCTTCGGCCTGGAGTACGACGGCAGCGGCTATCACGGCTGGCAGGAGCAGTCCGGAAGCCGCAGCGTCCAGGGCACCGTCAATCAAGCGCTGAGCCGGGTAGCGAATCACGAAGTGCGTTGCATGGGAGCAGGACGGACCGACGCGGGGGTCCACGCCATCGAGCAGGTAGCGCATTTCGATACGCGCGCCAGGCGCAGTATCCGGGACTGGCTGCTTGGAACAAACAGCTACCTGCCGGAAGACGTCAACCTGTTATGGGTTCGCGAAGTAACGGGCGAATTCCACGCACGGCACTCCGCGTGTTCCCGCTCATACGCCTACCTGATCCTCAATCGCGCTGTGCGATCAGCGCTTGCGCGGGACCGCGCCTGGCTGATTCGAGACCCGCTGGACGACGGCGCCATGCACCTGGCGGCGCAGGCGTTGGTGGGAGAACACGACTTCAGTTCGTTCCGCGCGGCCGACTGTCAGGCAAAATCGCCGGTGCGGACCATCTTCGGCATCCAGGTGCATCGGGACCAGGATCGGTTGTGGATTACCTGCCGGGCCAATGGCTTCCTGCAACGCATGGTGCGAAATATTGCCGGTTCCCTTGCCCTGGTGGGAAGAGCGCGCCAGGCCCCCGAATGGATCGAGGAGATTCTCAAGATCGGCAAACGTGAGACCGCGGGCCCGGCCGCGCCCGCGCAGGGCCTATATCTTCAACGGATCGAATACCCGGAAAAGCTGATTGCCAGTCAGGAGCCGGTTCCTTGCCAGGCGGAAATTCCTCTTTCGAGAAATATTTAGGCTAAAATCAAAGTCTTATGGCGATTTCCTGGTTGCGGAGATTAATGCCGTCGCGGATCAGCACGCGGCGACCGAAGAAAAGCGTGCCCGAGGGCGTGTGGGTCAAGTGTGATGCCTGCGGCACGCAACTGTACCGGACCGAGGTTGAACGCATCCAGCATGTGTGCCCGAAGTGCGAACATCACATGCGCCTTTCCGCCCGGCGACGGCTGGAATTGTTTCTTGATAAGGACACGGGCAAGGAGCTTGCCCCCCGACTGCAACCCAAGGATCCACTGAAGTTCCGGGACACCAAGCGCTACAGCGACCGAATTACCCAGGCAACGGAGGGCAGCGGCGAATTGGAAGCCCTGGTGACCATGGCCGGCCAACTGCACGGTAAGCCGGTGGTGGCCAGCGCTTTCGAGTTTGCCTTCATGGGAGGCTCCATGGGCTCCGTGGTGGGCGAGAAGTTCGTCCGCGCCGCGAACTATTGCCGGGAGCACCGCATGCCCCTGATCAACTTCTCCGCGTCCGGCGGAGCGCGCATGCAGGAGGCGCTGTTTTCCCTCATGCAAATGGCCAAGGCCAGCGCGGCGCTACATGCCCTGGCCCAAGCCGGCCTCCCCTATATTTCGGTGCTTACCAATCCCACAATGGGCGGCGTATCCGCGAGCCTGGCGATGCAGGGCGACATCGTTATTGCCGAGCCCGGCGCCTTGATCGGGTTCGCCGGCCCCAGGGTGATCAAGCAGACAGTGCGCGAGGACCTGCCCGAAGGATTTCAGCGCGCGGAATTCCTTCTCGAGCATGGCGCCCTGGACATGATTCTTGACCGCCGGGTCATGCGCCTGGAGATCGCCAGACTGTTGGCCAAGCTGCAAAAGAACCTGCCTCCCGAATAGGCAGGCAGTAACGCAGCCAGCCCTGGGAACGAGGGCTGCCAGCCCTCGGCGAGGGCAGGATGCCCTCGTTCCCAGGCCCTCGTTCCCAGGGGTTCCATGCAAGGTCTGATCTTGCGGATCCCGCGCAGCCTAAACCTGGCGTTCGTCCAGGCCTCCAATATCCTCTTTCCTGAGCAGCAGCACGCCGTGGCCGCCCCGATGCAAGTCCGGCCAGAACAATGGGAGTTCGGGGTGAGAGGCCGCCAGTTCGGGTGCGACGTCTCCCACCTCCAGGGCCAGCAGACCCTGCGTGGTGAGACGCTGACAGGCCATGCTCAGGATACGTTCAGCCACCGCCAACCCGTCGGCGCCACTCTCAAGCGCCAGTTGCGGTTCATGCCGGTATTCCGGCGGCAGTGAATGATATACGCCGGTCGGCACATAGGGCGGATTGGCGATAATCAGATCAAATCGCCCTTGGGTATCTGCAAACAGGTCTCCCTGCCTGAGCACCACCCGGTCCCGCAGCCCCAATCGGCGCAGATTGCGCTCGGCCATCGACAAGGCCGCCGGAGAAATATCGGTGGCCAGCACTTCGCTCTCGGGGAAGGCGAAGGCACAGGCCGCCGCTATGCAGCCCGAGCCCGTGCACAGCTCAAGGATGCGCCGCACGCCGTTGGGGCGCAGCCAGGGCTCGAAACCGCTTTCTATCAGTTCCGCAAACGGCGAGCGGGGGATGCAGACGCGCTTGTCCACTTCAAACCGCAGTCCGGCAAACCAGGCTTCCCCCGTCAGGTAGGCCAGCGGAATGCGTCGCGACACCCGCAAGCGGGCCAGGCGCAGGGCGCGTGCCCGGGTAGCCAAGGAGACCCGCCGCTCAAGCAGTGAATCCCGTTGCCAGTTTCCCGCCCGGCAAACATGGGTCGCCAACACATGTGCTTCATCCCGCGCGCTGCCCAACCCGTGCCCGAAGTGGACTCGCCCGCGCGCAAGGCAGGAACTTAGCTCATCAACAAGATCGCAAAAACGCATTTGCCATTACCGGGACACAACGACAGGGCTCCGGGGAACGAGGGCATCCTGTCCACGTCGAGGGCAGGATGCCCTCGTTCCCGGGCGAGATGCCCTCTTTCCTTCTTCTTCACCCACGGCAGTCGTCCCAACGGCTACAATCGGCGGTCCCGAAACTTTCTTATTATCGTGCTTGCCCGACTTCTCGTACGGCTCCATTTTCTTCTGCCGCTCCTGACGCTCAGCCGCCTGATGGCACGCGTGGCTCGGTTTCGCGGACCCGGCGGCTTGCTGATTCGTTCGTTCGCCTGGGTGTTTTCCATCAATACTGCCGAGGCGGACAAGCCCGTGCCGCATGGCTACGCCGACCTCGGGGAGTTTTTTTCGCGTGAGCTCAAGCCGGGAGCGCGCAACCCCCAGGGCGGTGAAGAAACAGTGGCGTGTCCCGCCGATGGCTTGATCACGCAACTCGGCCCTGTTGACGGCCTGGCAAATTCAAAGGCCAAGGGAGTGGGCTATTCCATTGATCAATTGCTGGGCGGGCCGCATTGTGCTCGACCCTATGGACACGGTCGTGTAGCGGTGGTCTATTTGCGTCCTTCGGACTACCACCGGGTGCACATGCCCATGAGCGGGCAATTGCGCGAAATTGTATACCTCCCCGGTCGACGCCTTTCGGTCAACCCGGCCATCATCAAGGCCACGCCCCGGCTGTTGGCGACCAACGAGCGCGTTGCCCTGCATTTCGACACCGGCGGCGGAAAATTTTGCGTGGTCATGGTGGGCGCATTGAACGTCGGTTCCATAAGCACGGCCTTCGGCATCCGGACCGACGCAAACATTCCGCCCGTTCCGACCCGCTGGAGATTCCCCGGCCCGCTCGGCGCAAAACGCGAACGCGGCGACTACCTCGGACATTTCAATCTCGGTTCCACGGTTGTGCTGGTCGCCACCGGGGACCTGCTTGAGTGGCTGCCGGAATGCGAACCGGGTCAGGAAATACGATGTGGCCAGGCCTTGGGCGCGAGGGTGGCCGCCTCGGCCTAGCAGGACAGAACACCAGACACTAGGCGCGGCCGATATATTCGCCGCTGCGGGTGTCCACTTTTATTAGCGCGCCTTCTTCCACGAACAGCGGCACCCGCACTACCGCTCCCGTCTCCAGCGTTGCCGGCTTCACTCCGCCCGTGGCGGTATCGCCCTTCATGCCGGGATCCGATTGGGTAACCTTGAGTTCGACGAAATTGGGCGGCGTTACCGTTAGCGCAGCCCCTTCAAACAGCGTCACACGGCAGCGGATTTGCTCCACCAGCCAGCGTTCGCAGCCGCCCATGGCCTCCGCTGCGGCCTCGTACTGTTCATAGGTTTCGGCGTCCATGAATACCCATTGATCGCCGGTGCTGTACAGATAATCCATTTCCCGTTCAACGATATCGGCGGCAGGTATCGATTCCCCGGACCGAAATCTACGCTCGATCACACGCCCGGTGCGCAGGTAGCGAAGCTTGACGCGCGTAAACGCCTGCCCCTTGCCCGGCTTGACGAACTCGGCCCCCAGGATGGAGCAGGGCTCGTCACCCAGCATCACCTTGAGGCCGGACTTGAACTCGTTGGTGGAATACGACGCCACTAAAGCTCTCAGTGAAGGCCGCTGGAACGAGGGCATCCCTGGGAACGAGGGCATCCTGCCCTCGTCGAGGGCAGGATGCCCTCGTTCCTACGGTTCTCCCACACAAGCCTCAAACGAACAATTCCGCCAGAAAGTTCAGCACCGACTGCCACGACCGGCGGTCCGCCGATTCGCTGTAGCCGATTCCGTCTGCGATCGCCGGAGCGTCATGGGTGAAGCCGTGCAGCGCGTGGCCGTAGGCATGTATCTGCCAGTCCGCTCCCGCCTGGGTCATTTCCGTGGCCAAGCCAATCACTGTGTCGGGCGGAACCATCGGATCGTCCCAGCCATGCAGCACCAGCACTTTGGCGCTGACTTGATTCCCGTGTGTATTCCCCGGAGCGTTGAATAAACCGTGCAGGCTAACAACGCCTTTGACCGGCGCCCCGGCCCGCGCCATGTCCAAACCGCACAAACCGCCGAAGCAATAGCCGATCGCCGCCATGTTGTCGCCGTCCACCTCGTCCTGGGCGGCCGCGCAATCCAGGCCCGCTTGCAGCCGCGCCTGAAGAAGAGACCGGTCTTCCAGCAATGGCTGCATCAGTCCCATATTCTCCTCAACGCTCTGACCCAGCACGCCCTTGCCGTAGACATCCAGCGCAAACCCTACGTAGCCTTCCCCGGCCAGCTTCTCGGCCGCCTCGCATTCGTGCTCCGCGCGCCCACTCCATGCGTGAGCCACGGCCACCGCCGGCGCCGGACCCCGCGCGTCGTCCCAGTACATTCGCGCTTCAAGCACCTTGTCCCCGTGGGTGTATTCCACGTCCCGCATGCGTATCGTCATGGCCCCTTCTCCCGGCAAACCTTCACTCGGCGGCGGAATTTTATCCCTCAGCGCTTCTTTTCGCCAATCCCGGCGCCTGCGCGCAACCCTGCCGCGATTTCGCAACTCCCTGTGCTAGTATCAGATGATGGTGGGCGACTCGCCGGTTATCGTCGGACCGCCACTCTTCCGCCCACAGGAGGAGAGACTTGAAGAAATTTCTGCTCGTAATCACCGCCCTCGCCCTAACCGGCTGCGCCCATGCGCAGTACAAGACCTCCTACTTCCAGGAATACGCGACGCACGATTGCAACGCTCTTGAGTCGGAAATGCTGGCTGCCCGGGAGCAAGAGAGTCGTATTCGAGAAAAATCCAAGCTTTTGAGGAAGTTTATTGTGTTCGGCGAAGGCTGGGTTCCCAATGGTTCGCCCGGTAGTCTTTTTCAGACAACCCGGATGCGGGTTCACGCAAAACAGCAGGTTATCCTTGAGCTCCAGAAGAGCAAGAGCTGCCGCCCTGGAGATGCCGCCGTAGACACATGACACCGCAAAACCCCGTATTCCGCTTGTAGCAAGGTAGAGATATGAAGAAGATTTTGTTAGCGATGGTGGCCCTGGCACTTGCTGGATGCACTACTCATGGCCAATACAAGGCTGCATACCTCGAAAAATATGCCGGCTATGACTGCCAGACTCTGAAGGCGGAATGGTCCTCTTCCGAAGCGCAACTCCTTCGCTTGCGGGGAAAGAGTTCCTTTATCACTAGCGCTCAGCGGCGGGGAATCAGGGTAATTTACTTCGAACACGCTCTACCCCCGGGCAATATCAGTTTTCAGGAAAGACGCATGCGGCAACATGCGAAAAAGGAGGCGGTCCTCCAGCTTCAATTAGCCCAAGGCTGCCAAAACGAAAACCCGAACCCAATCGTGAACAATCGAAACAAGCAAACTTGACACGTTAGCCATCACGATTATTCGCCATGGAGAAACTTGGCGCTTTTTTCTTGCGACGCCGTTTGAGTGCGATCACTGGCTTGGATTTCAGCTTCTATTTCCGCGATCGGCCGAGGAGGCCTGTAGCGGTAGAAGTAGCGTTTGAAGTTGATCTCGTAACCCACCATGCCAAAATAGCCATCTTTGTGATCGCGCTTTGACGTGTCAATCCAGGCGTCTGGCACGTGGGGCTCTACCTCGCGTTTGAAGAATTCATAGACGCTGGCGGAAACGCCATCAGCATGCACAGGATCAATCCCTTGTGCCGGCGACTCGCGCGAGCATGCGCAGCAGAAGCAGTGTCTGGCCGTCGCTGATGCGCGGCAGCTCGCGGCCGAAGCGGCCGGTTGCGCCGCGTTCGTGTTCACGGCGCACCGCTTCCTGGTCACGCTTCCCGTCTTTGCCATAGGGGGGATTGGCGATCAGGTAATCGAATAATTGGGAAGCATGACGGTCATTGGAAAGCGTGCTCCCAAAAGCGATCCTGTCAGCGTCATGGCCCGTCGGATCCTCAATGAACCGCTCCATCACCTGGAACAGGAGGCCCGCCTCGTCCAGCTTGCTGATTGTGTTGTCGAAGTCGAACTTTGCCAACACCTCGCGCATATTCTCGCTAAATCCCGCGATGCAGTTCCTCAGGTTTGCGGCAAGCTGAGGTGCATCCGCAAGCAGCTTTTCAAAGTCGTAACGTGACGTGTTGCAGAAGTAGTAGCCGGATGCTCCGCGAAGCTGCCCTTTTTGATCCTGTAGACCCCGCTTGCTAAGATCCGCCTACCGCTGCAGCAGGTGATGGCGTGAACATGCATGGCGCATGGCTCTTGGTGCGAGGGCAGGATGCCCTCGTTCCCAGGGGAAGACCAGGGATCGGGGCGAGGGTGTGGAGCTCTTGTCGAGGGCAGGATGTCCTCGTTCCCGGGGAAGACCAGGGATCGGGGCAGGCTGAACCGCGCCACTGCGTGCCTTTTGTCCTTCAAGTTGGACCGCCCAGGGATTTGCCCCCATCGACCGGCAGCACGGCGCCGGTAATGAACTTCGCCTCGTCGCTGATCAGGAAGTTCACCGCGTCAACAACGGATTCCACCGGAGGGATGCAGCCATGAAAGCGCGCCAGGGGCATATCACTCAGGATTTCCTCCTTGACTTCATCGGCCGTCCGGTGCTCGGAGGTGATCGGGTCAATCACGCGCTCGTCGATCACCCGGTCCGACATGATCGGCCCCGGGCAAACGGCATTGAGCCGAATCCCGCGCCGCCGGCGATCACGACATTGCGGTCAAGCATCCGCGCGCCCCTGCTACCTGCCCGGCCGTTACCCTCAGCCGGGCGGGAATTCGGCGATACCGGCCAACGACCGCTCGACGCCGACGTTGGCGCTCGCGGTTATGGCGCCGGTTTCAAGGTTCACACGCGCGCAATCGCCAGTGAAGAAATTGCCGGCCAGGGCGTGCTGCCCGTCCGCGGACACGCACATCGTGGCCCAGCCGAATCCGGGCAGAGGCATTTCCCTGAGCCGCTCGCCCTGCTCGCTCAAGACTTCCACCGCGCTGCCGCGCAGGTGCAGCAGTTCTCCGTCGCGGCTGTATCCCACCGCGAAGCACATGGCGCGACGCTCTTCTTCCGGAAGGGTAAGAACGTCCGTTCCCTGCCTTGAGGCTTCCAGATCGAAGCGCATGATGCGCTTGCCGGTCTCGGATGCGTAGACCAGGGTCTTGCCGTCGGGCGCCAGCGTGGAATGGGTAACTCCCAGGAACCCACCCATGCCGCCGTGGGTCTCGGTCGCGTGTTCGGCGACGAACTCGCCGTGAGCGGTGTACTCGAACACATGGCCGTCGCCCATTCGGTCGCTGCCGGGCATGCGCGTCAAAGTGGTCTTGAGCGGCAGGCGAATTTCGGATCCCACCAGGTGCTCGGCCAGATAAATGTGACCGTTGGGGCCGAAATTCACGTTGGAGAATGAGCGCTTGGCAAATTCCATATTGGGCAGCCGGCGCCCGTCGGGGCCTACGCGTATCACCAGGTGCGCGTTGCTGTCGAATGCCCAAAGCACCCCATCCGGGTCGAATTTGAGCCCACCCACCAGGTGGGTGCTGTCGTCGATCCACAGCACGCCTTTCTCGACCAGGCCCGCATCGTATTGAATGATGCGGCCGCGTCCGGCATGGTCATCGTCGGGATCATTCAGTAACGTGGCGCCCACCAACACGTCGCCGGCGCTGAAGGGCTTTAGGGTCGATTCGGAAGTCATTATGCGGCTCCTTGAAGAAACGGTGTTGCGGCGGCGCCCCATTGCGCCGGATTATCCGGGAGCAAAAGGGAGTCACAATGCGCGTATTCGCGCGCCAGCCGCTCGCTCAAGTGGCGGGCGACATCCCATTCGGCGGTGGCCAGCAGCACCGGAATCCCGGCATCGGCCAAGCGTTCCCCGGCACGATACCGGAAATGCGCATGGTACGCCTTGCGCCACATGACCGGGGCGCGAAGCACCTCGACCACCCTGCGGTGCACCATGTCCGCATCCAGGTAGGGCTCACCCTGCAACTGCGAAGCGGCTTTGCGCGAGTACCAGGGGAAATACACACCCTGGTCACGCATCATGTGCCAGGCTTCAAGCAGGTGTCCACCGTGCCATTTCGGCGCAATTTCCGGGGCGTAGTGCGCCAACAGGTACTCTTGCTCTTCCGGTGAATGATCGATCAGCCCGGTCACCACCAACCGCCGCACCCTGCCGGGATTGGCAATGGCCAGGTCCAGCAGCACTGAGCCGCCACCCCACACGCCGTAGCCGGTCACTTGCTCAAGGCCCAACACGTCCAAAACCTGCGCCAAGGCCTCGCGATAGTGGGAAACGCGCACATCACCCTCGCCGATGGTATTGTCCGAATCACCGTGCCCGGGAAGCTCTGCGGCCAGTACCGGTTGCGTCCCGATAAACGATTCGGCAAGCGCCTGTACCGTGCGCCCGGAACCGGCTGCGTCGTGCTGTACCACCACGGTGGAGCCATCGACGTCGGTATTGCGGTACACCCGTATCTGGCCGCCCGGAATGGAGACCATTTCGCTCCAAAGCCTCCCTTCCAGAGCCTGCGCCGGGGGTGAGGCGGGCGGATTCGGTGCAGGATTGTTGGAAAGTAATTCGAGGCAGTTGTCCCGCGCGGCTTGCGGCGTAGGGCTGGAGTACACGGCCACGCCCGGCGGCGGCGGGATCCTTTCCAGTTGGGCCGCCAGCACATCGCCTTCCCAAGCGGTAATCAGGCCCGGAACAGTCAGTTCGACAACGGCTTCGGCGCCATCGTGGGAGAACGCGCAGCCGTAGGCCTTGCGATAGTTGTCTCCGGCCCGCAGGAACTCCTGCACTTCTTCCTGCAGGTGCTCCGCCGACGGGAGGTCATAGCTCATGCGAGCGGAAGCGCGCGTGTCATACCAGGGAAAGAACATCAATTGCTGGCGCAGGCGCGCCCACAACCAGGACAGGTGCGAGCCGTCCCAGGCGGGGACAAAGGGCGGCAGATAGTTGGCCAACAACTCCGCCTGCTCCTCGTCGTTGAAGGCGCCATAACCGTTAACGGCCACCGCAGTGACCAGGCCGGGGTGCCGGACGGCCGTTTCCACCGCCATCGCAGCGCCGGTATGAAAGCCGTACAGGCCTGTTTTTCCGATACCCAGGGCGCGAATAAATTCCGCCACACAGTCGGCGAAATCGGCCATCGTGAGGTTGTCGCCTTCAGCCGGGTCCGATGAGCCGTAGCCGGGGGTGTCCGGTGCGATTATGGTGAAATGCCGCCCCCATTCCTTCATCAGCGGCACGTACTCCAGCGACGATTGCGGCGACTGATGCAGCAGCACCAGGGCCGGTCCGGCCCCCGCGCGGCGATAGTGCACCTGGCGGTCGCCGTACTTGCCCCGGATGCTGACGAAATGCCGGGCAATCGTTACGGACTCATCACTCATTGCTCAACCTCCTTACGTGGCTGCGCGCGCGCGCCGCCAAACCAGATCAACAGTCCCGCCAAGCATGGGACCAGAATAAGAGCCGAACCGAACATCGGGGCGTTCGGGCCCAGCGACGCAAACAATTCACCGCCCAGGGGTGGCGAAACTGACCTGCCCATCCAGTTGGAGGATTGGAACAGGCCCAGCACCGTGCCGCGCTCCGACACCGATGCATACTTGGAAACCAGGCTGCTGATGTTCGGGACCAATAACGCGCTGCCGCTTGCCAGCAAGCCAAGGCCCAGCACCAGCCAGGGTTGTCCCAGGAAATCCGACAGCACCTCGAACCCGGCCACTGTCAAGCCTGAGACGGGCACGGTGCCGAGATAGGCGATCAGCATCAGCCCTAGCGCATACAGAACAATACCGCCTGCAATTACCGCGACTTCACCGAACCGAACGGACAGTCGTCCCGCAACAAAGCCCTGCACGATGGCCACAAGCAGGCCCAGGTACAGGAACTGCATACCCACATGGCGTGGCCCCCATCCGAGTGTTGCCCCTACCCATAAGGGCATCATCACTTCGAACATTCCCGCCGCAGTCATCCACAACAGACCGAGAATCAGCAGGCGCGTCACGACAGGCCGGGCGCTAACGGCGCCCCACTGCCGCATTTCCGCTCCAAACGGCTGTGGCGTGGATCGTTTTTCCGGCGGCAGACTTTCGCGCATGAAAACCAGGATCGCAACCAGCAGCACGGCCGCCAGCGTGGCGCCCAGCAGGCCGGGCAGGAACAGACTTGCGGTTTCGGCGCTCTCACCGCCCAGCACGCCGCCCACAAACGGACCGAGGATGAAACCCAGGCTGATCCCGGCGCCCATGATCCCCATGCCCTTGGCCCGATTCTTGGCCGTGGTGGTGTCGGCCACCCACGCCTGGCTGACCGAAAACAAGCCGCCCGCCAGACCCCCGAATCCACGCGCCAGGAACAGCGTCAGGGCGTCATAGGCAAAAGCCAGCCCCAGGAAAGCAACCAGGGTGCAGGCCGAGCAGATGGCAAGCACGCGTTTGCGGCCGTAGCGATCGCTCATCCGCCCCCAGATCGGCGTAGCGACGAGCTGACCGATTGCGTAGCTGGCCACAATCCAGCCAGCCTGGGCTGCTCCGCCGCCGAAGTCCTCGGCCACGAACATGATGGAGGGCAGCACAATGCTGAAACCCATCGCGCCGAGCAGCACAAGCAGAAAGATAATCGCCATACACCTGGCCCCACCGAGAAACAGCAGGCATTATGCCCGCACCTCTTTGCGCGTACCTCCCTCGCACTCCAAGGCTACGCTTTGACCTCTCAACAGACATCCCGATTTCTTCCGGCGCATTGCTCCAATTGGTTCGGCGAACTTTCGCATTCAAGGAACGGGCTAGAATCCGAACGCTGATGCAATTGCTGACCGACGCGGTCAGCTAATCGCTGCAAGGGGGACGGGGAATTTGAACCATAGAGCCGAGGAAAGGATCGCACCGGAACCAGGCAAGGCTGTCGATGGCCTGCAAATGGCGCCGGATGAAATGCTGGATCTGGCCAGAAAGGCCGCGGAGCTGTTGGTAGAGCGGATCCACAGCCTGCCCGGCAAAAAAGCCTGGGACGGAGAATTCCGCCAAGGGCTGACGGAAGCCCTGATGGAGGATCCGCCGGAACAGGGGCGGCCCGGAGACGAAGTGATCGATCGGGCCGCCAGAGAGATCCTTCCGTTCACGTTAAGACTCGATCATCCACGCTCCTTCGACTTTATTTCCTCGGCGCCCACCTGGCCGGGGGTGCTGGCCGATTTCATCGCGGCCGGCTACAACATCAATGCTTGTACCTGGCTGGTGGCCAGCGGCCCCAGTCAAGTGGAGTTAGTGGTGATTGAGATGGTTCCGCCGCTGGATGGGCTATCCCCAGGGCGCGGGAGGACTGTTCACGAGTGGTGGCTCGGCCGCCAGTCTGGATGCATTCGTCGCGGCGCGGGAAGCCGCCGGCCATCCGCAACGCGCCACCGTGTACATGAGCAATCAAAGCCACACGGCGTTCTTCCGCGCGGCAATCATCGCCGGCATCCGGCGCGAGTGCGTACGGGTGATTCCCAGCGACCAGTGCTTCCGCCTCGATATGGCGGCGCTCAAGCACACGGTGGCGGAAGACCGCGCCGCCGGTTTCACACCGGTAGCGATCTGCGCCAATGCCGGCGCCGCCAGCACCGGAGCGATCGACCCCCGGAAGAAATGGCGGACTATTGCGAAACGGAGGGCATCTGGCTGCATGTGGACGCCGCCTACGGTGGTTTCGCTGTGCTGTGCGACGAGGGCAAGGAATTGCTGGGCGGAATCGAGCGCGCCGACTCCATAGGGCTGATGCGCACAAGTGGCTGTTCCAGCCCTATGAGGCCGGCTGCCTTTTGGTAAGAGACCCCAAGACGCTTGAGACGGCGTTCGGGGTTCATCACGACGTGCTTCAAGAAACCGTTTGGGGCGCCAATTATCCGAATTTCTCCGATCGCGGGTTGCAGCTCAGCCGCTCTTTTAGGGCGCTCAAGGTATGGATGTCGATCCAGACCTTCGGATTGGCAGCGTTCCGGGATGCGGTCGCCAGCGGAATCCTCTTGGCCGCCCAGGCGGAAGAGTACATCGGAGCCAGCGCTATGCTGGAGGTCATCAGTCCGGCGTCGCTGGGGGTGGTGTGTTTCCGTGTCAACCCCGCAAACGGCGGCATGGATGACGAAACTCTGGAAGAAATCAACCGGAAGGTTTTAGCGCGGGTATTCTGGGACGATCGGGCGTTCATTTCGTCGGCATCTCCCCACGGGAGGTTTTCGCTGCGGCTGTGCATCATCAACCACAACACGGCATGGAATGATGTTCTCACAACGCTCCGGGCCGCCGAGCGTTTCGGCGCCGACGTAGTTCAACGAGAGGGTTAGGAACCTTACCGGCTGCTGCCTGTTCATATCCACATCAGAGGACCCGCGGCGCCCACGTGCGCTAGTAAGATACGCGCCCATGCCCAAAAACAACGCTGAAGTCATCATTGCCGGCGCAGGACCGGTCGGCTGTACTGCTGCCCTGGCGCTGGCCCGCGCCGGGTTGTCGGTGATCATGCTGGAAGGTTGTGAAAGCCTGCCGTTGGAACTGCGCGCCTCGACCTTCCATCCGCCTACTCTGGACTTGCTGGATGAGCTGGATCTCACGCAACGCCTGATTCCACTGGGCCTGATCACACGCGACTATCAGTACCGTGACCGCTCCACCGGCGAGGCCGCGGTGTTCGATCTGGGGCTTTTGGCGGGTGATACCGGGCATCCGTACCGCTTGCAGTGTGAGCAGTACAAGCTGACTCAGGTCGTTTGCGACATGCTCAAGGACATGCCGAATGCTGAAGTCCTGTTCGGGCGCGAGGTGATCGGCGCCCGCCAGGACGGTGATGGAGTGCGGGTGATGTGCTTTACCGGCGAGCAGGAAGAGCTTTACACCGGGCGCTACGCGATCGGGGCCGATGGCGCCAACAGCAGTGTGCGAAAGAGCCTTACGATTCGTTACGAGGGCTTTACCTACCCGGAAAAATTCCTGGTCTTGAGCACGCCCTTTGACTTTGCGGCGCACATGGAAGGCTTAAGCAACGTCAACTATGTGGCGGATCCGGATGAGTGGTGCGTGCTGTTGCGCACGGCAGATTTGTGGCGGGTACTGCTGCCCACAATTCCGGGCGAGCCCGATGAGAAATTCCTGGCGCCCGAATATGCGCAAGTGCGGCTTAACGCGGTCGTTCCTCGTGGCGAACCGTATGAAGTAGTGCATCGGATGCTGTACCGCGTACATCAGCGCGTAGCCGAGACCTACCGCGTGGGCAACCTGATGATTGCCGGCGACGCGGCCCACATCAATAACCCCCTGGGCGGCATGGGAATGAACGGTGGAATTCACGATTCCATCGTGCTGGCCGAGAAGCTGATTGAGATTCTGCGAAACGGAGCGAGCGAGGATTTATTGGACGTGTACGACCAACAGCGGCGCGCGATAGCACGCGACTTTATCCAAAAGCAGACCATAGAAAACAAGCAGCGCATGGAGTCGCTGGACCCGCAGGCGCAGCGTAAGCGTCAGGCCGAGTTCATGCGTACCGCGGCGGACCCCGAATTGGCCCACGCCTTCCTGCTCAGAACCAGCATGATCCAATCCTGGCGCGACAGCGTGGCCCTTGGGCAAGCCTGACGGCGCGAAGTCCTCTGCTGATTGAGGCCGGTGCGCCGGAAGTCTTGCCCCGGCCCTTCCGGGAGACGCATGAATCCATCCATGGAGCTTGCTCCGGCATCCATGCCTCCGATACTCCCACAAGGACGGGGAAGAACTTCCGGCGAAGGGCTACAGTGGTTTTCGGTGAGGGTTATTTTTGGGCGAGGCGGGCTCGACCGGCGGTAACTGCGGCGTGTTGTTCGAATTCTTCGAGAAAGCGCATCGCGGCAGCGTCATTTCGCAGCCAGGCGTCCAGGAACGCTGTGGTGACTCCGGCCAGGATTTCCAAGCCTTCCGTGTCGTGTGCGCCGCCGCGATTCTCCAGTCCACCACGGTCCTCGCGGCAGATCAGCCCTCCCAGGTAATGGTCACCTTCTTCCAGCACCACCGAGTACTTGTGGCCCGGCGGGCTTAAGTCGTAGGCCGACATCCGCCATTCCCACGGAAAAACTGTCGGCCCGCCGGTATTTCCCGTATCCAAAGTGCCGCCGGTCACCAATACCGGTCCAGGCATGTCGTCAAAGGAACCGTCGGCCATCTGCGCCATCTGGCCTACGCCACTCATCACGATAGCCGCGTCAAAGCCCAATGCGTAGCTGACCCTTTCCGAACTGTGCAGGTCCTTCAGGGGCTGCCCCCAGGTAATCTGCGCGATCATGCCGCCGAAGGAATGACCCGCGATCACTTTGCGCTCGTAGCCGATACGGCCGGTCAGGCCCGGCAGTTCCTGTCCGGGCGCGAACAGCGCATCCAGCACGCGAGCCACGTCGGAAATCCGGATGTACAGCAGGTTTCTGACATCCTCGGGACTGAGTTTGCCCTCCGATGTGGGGCAGTCGGGATGCTCGGGAAGCACGACGGCATAGCCATGCGAGGCCCAATGGTCCGTGAGCCCGGCATAGCTCTCACGATAGCAATTGAAGCCATGTGAATACACCACCAGGGGGAACGGGCCTTCAGCGTCGGGATACGCGATGCGCGCCCGCAAGCTGCGCTGTCCGGATTCGGCCGGCAACATATGGTTGTCGATAACATGGACTCCATGAGGGCCCCACTCGGTCTTGTAGGCCTCGGGCGCCGTATCCGCCAAGCCGATTGCGGCAAAGCACGCGAAGGAGAAGGCAAGAAATCTTGCGGACATTCCTGCAACAGAGCGTTGTTTGGAAACGCTGGATTTCTGAATTGGTTGTGGCATCAGTTCTAATTCTCCGTCCCACTTCGGATGATGACCGCCTGCTCGGCGCTGCACGCCGATTGCTATACTGGTGAATGATAGATTGGGATTGGTGGGCTGGTTCAAAGGAGTATTACAAGTGATACAGAAAAATACTATTGCTTTCCTTTTATTCTCGGCTCTGGCATTGGGCGCCTGCGGAAGCAGCGGCGGTAGCCAACAGCCACCTCCGCCTCCCGTTGTTACTCCTCCGCCGCCGGCACGGCCGGATCCGGCGAGCTTTCCGGCCGATGCGGGGCTGACCGAAGCGCAGGAAACCGAACGCAGCGCCATTGCCGGTTCTACCGAATTCACGGGCCAATGGAGTCTGTCGGGAATCGGGGCGGAATACGCCTATGCCCGGGGATATACCGGGGATGGCGTGACCGTTGGCATCATCGATACCGGCGTCGACTCCGACCACCAAGCACTCTCCGGAAAACTGCACTCACGGTCCGGCGTGGCCTCACAAAGCTGCCCGGGCGGCAATTGCTCTTTCAGCCCGATCCGAGACACGGCCTCGCATGGCACCGCCGTGGGTGGTGTGATAGCCGCCGCCAAACTCGGGAACCAGATGCATGGCGTGGCATACGACGCCGAATTGCTTGCCATCGGCATCCAGTTGGGGAGCGGCACCCCTGTATATCGGCCCGTGAATCTTAGCAATGCCGCGTCGTTTCGCAGTTTGGACGAGCAGGGCCAGGGTGTGTATCGGCGGTTGTCCGGCGCCACGCGCATTGTGAATCACAGTTTCGGCTACGAGGGCGTGGTAACGGACTATACGGCCAGTCAGTACCGGGCCGCATTCGGACGGACGGTGGACAGCCTTCTGCAGGCAGGGACTGCCGATTCCGAGAAGATCATCCTGGTATGGGCAGCCGGTAATTCCTTCGGTAAACGGGATGCGAACGGCGTTCTCGCCGACGCTTCCTCGCCGAATATCACGGCGGGTACGCCACACCTTTTCCCGGAACTGAAAGGGCACTTCATCACTGTAGTGGCTACGCAGTCCGACGGAAGCATTGCGTATTATTCCAACCGCTGCGGCGTCGCGGCGGACTTTTGCATTGCCGCTCCCGGTTCCGCAATCTACGGACCGTTCGCCCGCAGCACCGACAGCTACGTAGCCTGGAACGGCACATCGCTGGCTGCGCCTCAGGTAGCCGGCGCGCTGGCGCTGATGGAGGAGGCGTTCCGCGGGCAGTTGGGATCCACCGAGATAGTCACCCGCTTGCTGGCAGCTGCCGACAAGTCGGGCATCTATGCCAACCGCGACGTGTATGGCCAGGGCTTGTTGGACGTGGAAAAAGCGACCCGGCCCATCGGTGCAATGCAAGCTGCGCTCTCGACGTCTCTGGACGGCCCATCGGTGGCCCTGACGGGCAGCCGGATAGCGCCGGGAGCCGCCTGGGGCGACGCCTTGCATGGCTCGCTGGCCGGGCTGGAACTGGCGGTGTTCGACAGCCTGAACGCCCCGTTCTTCATTCCGATGCGCGCTCTGACCGCGGAGTGGCCGTTGGACCCCCGCCGGAGGCTGGATCGCAATTTCGATGAATTCGTACGCCGTGCCTTCCCCGGGGCATTGGAGAGCGGCGCCGTATCGGGCGACTGGGCGCTGGGCTCTGCCCTTTCGCTTGGAAGTGGATCCCTCAATAACAGTCCGCTGGAATGGAGCACGCCCGTTGCCAATGCCTTTATTGCCCTGGGCGCGCATGGGCTGGGCCTGTCGCGCGAAATACTCAAGTTCGGCCGCAATAGCCGTGTGCGCGCCGGCTTCTTCCTGCAACAAGGCGGCACCGCACGGGGAGAACTTCTGGCTGTGCCGGGACGGGCGAGTGGCGCGCTGGTCAGCATTGATCTTGCCGGCAACAGACGGCGGCTTTCGGCCGAAGCCGGCCATTTGCAGGAAGGAGAGAGACTGCTGGGCGCGGGCGCCGCGGGCGCCTATGGCGGGCTGGCCGGGAGCACCTGGTTTACCCGCCTTCAGGTTCAGCAGGATCTGGGCAAGCGCTGGAGCATCATGGCCGTGGCGCAAGGCGGCCATACAAGAGGCCAGACGATTTCCGGCCTCTTTCGAGGCAAACAGACGGTAGTCAGCAGCGCATTCAGCGCCAGCCTGCATTGGGCAAGGACCAGACCCACCGGCTCGCACCGATTGTGGCTCAGCCTCTCGCAGCCTCTGCGTAACGAATCCGGCGGCCTGGAGCTTGATTATCCCGCCGGCCGCACCCGCGCCGGTCAGGTGCTGCGCAACACGGCGTTCCTTAACGCCGAGCCTTCCGGACGGCAGGTGGACCTTACGCTGGGTTATGCGGCAATGCTGCCCGGCGCGACGTCCGATAGCGCAGGCTGGCGGATACGCCTGGAAGCTTCGCGTTCCTTCCAGCCCGGGCACGTGGCCTGGGCCGCGCCCGAAAACAGCGTGTTCGTGGCCCTGTCCCGGAGTATCTTGAGCCGCTGAATGCCTCCAGTTAGCCCACTAGAGGCTCCCGCTCGGAGCGCTATTGGGCGGCTGCTTGAGTCGCCTCCCGCTGCGCCCTGACCCACACGCGGCCGTCTTCACCAAGCGGCGAGACTTGCAGATACACGCCTATCTCATTGGCGTAAGCCTGCAGGCGCCGCCGGACCCAGATATCGTGGACTTCCTCTTCGGTGAGATCGTGCTGCCCCAGCCGCCGGGTCTGCGTGAGCACATTGGACCAGGGTGATTGCCAGGCCCGGTAACCCGGTTTGCTCTCAGTCTCGAACACAAGCTGGTAGTGGCAAGACGTGCGATCGATCATACCCACCATCACAAATTCCAGGTCGCCGGTCCGCTGATAGTGCTTGCGGATGCGCTTTAACAGCGGCTTCAATGTGTTGACTTCGTGGGCAATCAAAGCGTCGATCATGTCGTTGTTCTTGGCGAACTGCATTGAGGAGAGCAGTGACTTGACCAGCGCGTCGTTGAGTTCATGCACATAGGACTCGTTCTCGTGCAGGGTCTTGAGCACTACCCCCATGGCAAGACCCAGCTCGCGTTCGCGCCCCTCCAGCCCGCTGCTGGCGCCGCTGAATTGCGCGTCTCCGCTGGGCTCGGCCAGACAAGTGGATGACACCGCCAGGACGGCGCAGGCAAGCATTGTGATTGTGGTGTTCTTCATGGATAACCTCCTACCAGGGGATTACCTTACCATCCACGTTGATGGGAAGGCCGGGATCGTCCAGCGTGGCGTTGGCAATGATTTCCGCCATGCCGGCCACGCTATCGTCGGGAGTAAGCGCCGGGCCACGGTAACCGGACTCGCGCAGCAGGCGAGTATCCACCATGCCGGGTGCGACCAGCAGCACGGCCACTCCGCGCGGCTTGAGATCAGCGCGCAGAGCCTGCCAGCCCATGTTCAGGGAGGCTTTGCTCATGCGATAGAAATAGAAACCGCGCATGCGGCCCATAAGGGCGATGGAACCAAGCCCGCTGGTGAGCGCAACAATTTTGCCGCCGCCGGCTGCGACATTGTCGGCCAGGGCCTCCGACACCCGCAGCGGACCAAAAACATTGACCGCCATGGTCTGCTCAAAGCTCTCGTAGTCCAAACCGCCGAAGCTCTGTTGCGGAAGCGAACCGAGGATCGCCGCGTTATTGATCAGCAAGTCGATCGGTTGCCCCTCATAGCGCTCAACCAATGCGCTGATTTGATCATCCCGGGTTACGTCCAACTGTTCAATCACCAGGTTGTTGTGCTCCGCGGCGAGCGCCTTCAAATCGTCGGCCTGCTCGGGCCGCCGGCAGGTAGCAATAACCCGCCAGGACGGATCGCTTGCATAGAACCCGGCAAACGCCAGACCGATACCGCGGTTGGAGCCGGTAATCAGAACGGTTTGAGAGCCCTCGCCCGACGCTTCAGCGCCGCTGGCGGTGCCCGCCCCAATCAACAGCAGAGCCGGAACAACGACTGAAACTATCAGGGCAAACCGGGCCGACGGCGTCATTCTGTAGCTGGATTTCATGAACGATCCTCCCGTGGCAGATTGTAAGCGAGCCTTACGCCCTGCTCGCCTCGCGAGAATTTGCGGCTAAACTTGCCAGCCTGTGTCCACCGGAGGTTTCCGGCTGGCCACACTGATCGGGAGTTTCCAAAGGAGTCTAGACAGTGGCGCAGACCAAGAGCGTGCGTGCTTCCGGCGCGCAGCCAAGCTATATTCCCAGCCGCGAGGAGCTGGTTCGGGAAGCCGGCAAGTTGGTGCCCGTATTGCGGGAACGGGCGGAGGCGACCGACGAGTTGCGCACGCTGCCCGACGAAACGGTGGCGGACCTCAAGGCGGCGGGCATCCACAAGATCTTTACGCCGCGGCGCTACGGCGGATTCGAGATGGATTGGGGCGCCCATGTGGATGTATCCCGCGAACTCGGCCGCGGTTGCGCCTCCACCTCCTGGGTGGTGTCCGTTGTGATGTCGCACACCTGGATGCTGGGACGCTTCCCGGTGCGTGCCCAGGAAGAATTCTGGCCGGACCATCCGGATGCCGTAGTCGCGACTGCCTTCGCGGGCAGCGGAAAGATGGAGCCCGTCGATGGCGGCTACCTGCTTTCAGGTCAATGGCGCTTCGCCAGTGGAGTGGATCATGCGGACTGCGCGATCGTGGGCGGCCGCTACAACATGAAGGGCCGTTCATCGGAAGGATCACTGGTGAAATTCCGCATGGCGCACCTGCTTCCCGGCGAATACGAGATCGTCGACACCTGGCACGCCGAAGGCTTGAAGGGCACCGGCAGCAAGGACATTCTTGTCAAGGATCTGTTCGTTCCGGAATATCGCACCGTTCTTTCCGATGATCTGGCCGGCTCTGAACCTCCCGGCGCCAAGCTGCACGACAGCTACATCTACCGCGTGGAGCTGCAGCAATATTTCTACACGCTGCTTTGCGGGCCGATGTTGGGAGCGACCCGGGGTGGACTGGAACACTACCTGGAGCAAACCCGGGGCCGCACCGGCCAGATGTTCGGAGAAAGCGTGGTGGATCAGATCCCCGTCCAGATAAGGGTGGCGGAATCGTTCGAAGAACTTCGCGTAGCCGACCTGATCACCGACAGCCTGATGGACTTCCTGCATGAGGCCGGCAGTTCCGGCAAGAAAATCAGGGGCATAGACCGCCTTCGTATCCGCCGGGAGCCGGCGATGGCGGCCAAGCTTTGCATGAGTTCCATTACACGCCTGGCAAACATGATGGGCGTTACGGGACAAACCGGCAAGAACCCTGTGCAGCGTCACTTCCGCGACATGCGCACCATATCGACGCACGGCGGAATCAACTGGGACAATGCAATGACGCCAACCGGCAAGCTGCTGCTGGGCCTACCCACCGGCGATCCGCAGACCGACGTGGATATAGAGAGTTCGTAGCTGGTAGCGCGCTTCCCGAGTCGCAAGGGACCCCCTTTGAACGATAGGCAGTGCTGGCTCGCGAGGGCGAGACGCCTTCCAGTTTGTTCCCTGGGAACGAGGGCTTCCAGCCCTCGTCGAGGGCAGGATGCCCTCGTTCCATTGCTTCCTGTGCGTCAGCGCGGCGCGGCCGCTGTGATTACTCCCGGGGAATTTTCGTTTGAGCAATAGCGTGCGACGGCCCAGCCCGCTGCTGGCTTGGTACGCCGTGGGCGTACTGATGATCGCGTTTATTTTCTCGTTCCTCGATCGCCTCATCCTTGCCCTGCTGGTCACTCCCATCATGCAGGACCTGAACGTCACGAATACAGCCATAGGATTGCTTGGAGGGCTGTATTTTGCGTTGTTCTATGCGCTGATGGGGCTGCCGCTGGGCCGGCTGGCCGACCGTAGCAGCCGGAGACTTATCGTTAGCGCGGGGATATTCCTGTGGAGCCTGATGACCGTTGCATGCGGGCTGGCGCGGAATTTCTGGCAATTGGCGTTGGCCCGCGTAGGAGTGGGTGTGGGCGAAGCCACGCTGTCGCCCTGCGCTTATTCCCTCATTAGCGATTATTTCCCGAAGGAGCGCCTCGGAACCGCGTTGGGCGTGTTTCAGTGCTCGGCTTTTATCGGAGCGGGCATCGCGTTTATTTTAGGCGCCCAGGTGATCGAGCTGGTCGCGGCGATTCCCTTTCACCGCCTACCCGTTGGATTGGCCGACTTCCTCACTCAGTTCAAGCCCTGGCAGTTGGCTTTCATGATCGTGGGCCTGCCCGGCATCCTGGTGGCCCTGCTCACGCTGACCATCCGTGAGCCTGCCCGGCAGGGCCTGATGGCCGGCGTGGAACAGAAAATACCGTGGCCGGCCGTGTTTTCGTTTTTCCGGAAACGATGGCGGATGTTCCTGGCCCACTTTTTCGGGTTCGCAATTCTCGCCGCCCCGATCGCCAATCTGCTCCTGTGGGGGCCGACCCACCTGATCCGCAACCTCGGCTACAGCGCGCCCGAGGCGGGGCGACTACTTGGTTTGATACTTCTGTTCTGCTCCCCAGCCGCCGTGTTCGCAGGCGGCTGGTTCACCGACTTTCTGAGGCGGCGCGGGCGCTTGGATGCGCCGTTTTTAGTCGGCATCATTGCCGCGGCAATCCTCACTCCAATCTGCCTGATCACTACCCAGCTTGACAGTCCATTCTGGACGATGGTGCTGTTCTGCCCGTACGCTTTCTTCGGATGTTTCGCGGTGGCCAGTGGACCTGCGGCGCTGCAACTGGTAACCCCGAATCAAATGCGGGCCACGGTGTCGGCCGTGTGGATGCTGGCGCTGAACATTCTGTCGGCTTTGGCGGGCCCTACGGCGGTGGGTTTCGTAATCGACGGCGTGTTCGGCAATGACGAGGCGGTGGGAAGTGCCATCGCGATGGTCAGCGCCGTCGCGGCGCCCGTGGCCGGCCTTTTCCTGTTCTACGGTCTCAAGCACTTCCGCGCCGCCGCGAAGGAAGCCTAGGTTCGCCCCTGGGAACGAGGGCTACCAGCCCTCGACCTGGGAGGGAGGGCATCCTGCCCTCCGTCGAGGGCTGGAAGCCCTCGTTCCCAGGCGAGATGCCCTCTTCCCCAGGTCAAAGGGAATAGCGATCCACGAGTGCGCCGGCGGGTGTATGCCCGCCCTCCAGGCGGAGCCAGCAATCGGCGCCAGCCAGTGCGCCGGCCTGTCCGGGGCGTTGGGGATGCACCAACATCACGATGCCCGCCTCCCTCGCGCGCCGGGCAAGCAGGAAATGCGTGTAGCCCCCCCGCAAGTCACAGGAATTCTCAAGCCGTGTGCTCTGGGGCCTTTCCGAATCCATTCCCATCATCCTTCGAATGCCCGGCCAGGCCACAAAACGCATACCCGCAGCCGTCGCCAGCGGATTGCCGGCAAGCCCGAACACAGGCGTGCCGTCTTCCAGCAGCGCGAACAATATCGGCTTGCCCGGGCGCATTGCGACTCCGTGAAACACGATTCGCGCCTTTAGCATTTCCAGGGCGGCCCGCACAATGTCGTGTCTTCCGGCCGACGCGGACCCGCTGGAGATCAACACCCGGGCGCCACGCTCCCGGGCGTCCAGAAACTCCCGCGCCAGCTTCCCGGCGTCATCCGCAACGTGACGCAATGCCGCCACTGGAAGCCGGCGCTCGGCACACCAGGCGGCAAGCCAGGAAGCATTGGCGTTGGCGATTTCCCCAAGCGCGAGCGGGGCGCCGGGCGGGCGGACCTCGTTACCGGTGGTCAACAGGGCCAGGGGTGGGGGCGTGCGGGCCGACAACTCGCTGATTCCCGCCGCCGACAGCAGCGCGATATGCCCCGCGTTAAGGCGCTTGCCGATAAAATTGAATGCGGCGCCGGCCGAGTATTCCTCTCCCTTGACCCTTAAGTTTCGGCCCTTTTCAACCGGCCGGGTCAAGCGTAAGAACACTGTACCCCGCCGTTCAATGACAGCCGCCTGCTCCAGCGCCACTACCGCGTCCAGAGGTGGCGGCGTCAGCGCGCCCGTGGCCACCCGCAGAGCGCCCGTTGATCCGGACGAGGCCGCTTGTGCATATGCGCCCACCCTCAGTTCACCCAGAACGGGAAGTTCCACCGGCGAGGCTTGCGTAGCGCCGGCCGTATGCTCGGCGCGAACCGCAAACCCGTCCATCGCCGCGTTGTTGAAAGGCGGAGACGCAACGACTCCGACGGCCGATCGGGCCGGCGCCGCGCCCAGAGCCTCCCCGACCGGAATCGTTTTCTCCGGCGCCGGATTACAGGCCGCCGAAATAGCGCCAATCGCCTCGGAAATGGAGATCAAGGTCATCCTGAAACCAATACTTCGCAAATTCTTCTTTCAGTTATACTCCAACTCAATCAATTGGGCCGCGTGTCGATTCCGGTGGAGAGCGAACCGCGCATCGAAGTGCCGTTTTTCGTCATCACCGGGGCCCTATGAGGGCATCTCGCCCGAAGACGCGACCCGGCTATTGATCATGCCGCTGGAGATCGAACTCAAGTCCGTAGAGGGCATAAAGGAAATTACCGGCGCCGGCGCCGAGCATATGGCCATCGTTGGCGTTGAGTTCACCACCGAGACCGATCTGGACGTGGCGCTTAGTGATGTGCGCGAAGCGGTCAATCGCGCCAAACCGTAGTTTCCGTCAACCCCGGAGGAGCCGCTGGTCCAGGAAACCGCCACGACCGACTACCCGGTCTTGCAGATCAACCTGGTCGGTGGAGAAACACCGGAAGAAACACTCTACGCGGTGGCCCGCCGGCTACTGGACAGCCGGCGGCAATCCTTCCAGCGAGGCCAACCCTCTGTGCGAGGCCTCCGCGCCTTGCGCGACCCACGCCCAACAAGGCATCATCGCCTCCTCATTTTCAACCCCTCGATCCCTTGCGCTACTGACTCTCCCCCAACCCTCCGTTCAGGCTCATTTCCGAATTGGAAAAGACTTACAATCAGCCTCGCGATGGGTTACACAAGCGTATTGGCGGTTCACCTGTTGACGGCCGGCGCAAGCTTGGCGGGCTTTGTGCTGCGCGGACTGTGGATGTGGCGCGGGTCGCCGCTCCTCAGTCACCGGATCACCCGAATCGCCCCGCACGTCAACGACACCGTGCTTTTCTTGGCTGCTATCTGGCTGGCGGCCATGCTCGGCTACTGGCCGCTCCCGGTGTGGCTGATCTGCAAGATCACAGCCGTGGTGCTCTACATCCTGACCGGCGCCGTGGGACTGCACTACGGGGGAACACCTGGAAGGAAGAAATTGTTCTGCGGTGTAGCGCTGGTCCTGTTCGCTTACGTGGTGGCCGTAGCCTACCTGAAGACGCCCCTGCTGCTGTATTAGGGCGCGGATACCTGATCCGTCAACTGGTCTCGTTATCCGGTCCGCCTGTCTCTGGCCGAAATCCTCGCCCCGCCATTGGTAACGGCGGATCAGGCCGTGGCTCGGACGCTGTGCTTCGGCACGTGATTGAGCCTGTCGGCCAAACGATCCTGTTCCCTTTCAAGGTCATACTGGCTCTGCAGCCCCATCCAGAACTCTGCTGAGTTGCCGAAGAAGCGCGAGAACAGCAGCGCCGTCTCCGCCGTTATGGACCGCTGGCCGTGGATGATTGCGTGTATCCGCCGGGCGTCCACGCCGATGCCCTGGGCCAGCCGGTACTGAGTAATACCCAAGGGACGGAGAAATTGCTCGCCGAGAATCTCACCGGGGTGAATGGGAGGTAGTTTCTCAGGATGGCGCGCCATCGCTCTGCTCATGTTATTGACTCCTTTGTCCTTTCAAATCCTCGCGATCTCAGTGGTAATCCAAGATCTCGACTTGATAGGCATTCCCCTGCCTCCAGAAAAAGCAGATCCGCCACCGGTCGTTGATACGGATACTGTGCTGCCCGCCGCGGTCTCCGGAGAGCGCCTCCAACCGGTTCCCCGGAGGGACCTGCAGATCGTCCAAACGTTTGAAGTTGTTCAAGATCATCAGCTTGGCCTGAGCGCGGCGCTGGATGCCTGCGGGAAATTTCCTGCATCGTTCGCGGTTTGCAACCGATCCGGTGTTGACATCCCTGAAACTCCGGATCACATCCAGACCATAGCGCTCTTCACTAATGGCGCCAAGCGCTATTATCGGTTGGCCCAATCCTCGCCACCAACAACCCGTCCAATAACTTGTTGCTGATCCGGTGCGTGTGCTTCGTCGTAAGATGCCATCCTTTCAGGCCATCCCAAGACCTCACACACGAAATTTCTGACAGTTCCCACCCTTGCCGGGCTGGATTGGTTCAATCATCGGCCGCCGAAATTCCCGCGCAAAGGGTGGTCTTGATTTTCGCATCGTGGGGTCCTCCTTCCCAAAGGATCAGGTACCCACGAAAACGGGTCAACTCCAGATTTGCCGGCGGGGGAACGGGTGGCGCGTATGCGGATGCCCGCCAGCTGGCAGGCGGGCATCACCCGCTTGTTTAAGGCTTAGAAGCTGTAGGTAAGGCTTACACCGACTTGGCGGCCGCGCGGCAGCGAGATAGCGAAGCCGCGTGGCGTGCCGCTGGCGTTGGGCACTTCACCAGCGATGCAGCCCGGTATGCCCCGTGGCCCGGTACAACCTGGCAGCGACCCGGAGCGGCGATCAATGTAACGCAGTACATCCAAGGGGGCGTCATCGTCGAAGAGGTTCTTGCCCCACAAGGTGATTTCCAAATTATCGCGGCGCACGCCCAGACGAGCTCCAACTCTTGTGAGCGCGCCGGTTTCGATCAGATTGTGAATCTGCGAGAAGCGCGAGCCTTCATGAACCACGTCGCCCACGAAGAACCATGCAAAACCGGAAGCCATCGTTTCACCTTCATAGCGCGCCACGAGCGATGCCTGGTGCTCCGGAATGCGCGGAATCCTGTTTCCGGCGGCGGAACCAAGTCTATGGTCGTCGTACAAGGAGCCATCCGAGCCTCGTAAGTCCGCTTGGTCCGTATTCAGGTAATCCTTGATTTCCGCCTTGGTCCATGCGTATCCAAGGTTAAGCGTAAGGTTTTCGGCCACTAGCGCCTCCACTTCCACCTCCAGGCCGCTAATACCCGTCTTACCCAGGTTGTCCACAATCGATGTGCTCTGATTCGGCCGGTGCTCCACCACCAAAGTAAATTGCTGGTCATCGGCTTCCGTGCGGTAGGCCGCAACATTCATGGCCATCCGCCCGTCCATTAGGCGAACCTTGTAGCCCACTTCGTAGTTCCACGCTTCTTCTTCCTCATATGCGCGGAAAGACTCGTCAGGGCCGCCGGTCGCGCTTAGCGGCACATTGCCATTGAAACCGCCCGGTTTGGAGCCCTTGGAAACGTTCAAGTAAATATTGGTGTCTTCGTTTGGACGATAGCTGAGCGTGGCGCGAGGATTGAAAGAGGAAAACTCATCGTCATACTCGCCTGTGATGGAAGTGCGGTCGCCAGGCGGATGGACTTTCAGGCTGACATCATCCGTGGCCCAGCGGGCTTCCAGCGTTGCAGCCCATTTGTCGTTGATATCCCACTCCAAGGCGCCAAATACCGCCGTATTGGTCACGTCCTCGGAGGACAAGGTCGAATTGGGAGAAACGGTGCGGGCCACCAGTCCGAAACCCAACGTCTCCACAACGTCAGGCAGCACTTTTTCGTCACGCGTTTCGTACTTTTCCCCGAGATAATAGTACAGGCCCAACGTAGCTCGCAAGGAAGTGTCGGACGGCGATGACAGGCGCAATTCCTGCGAAAAATCGGTCTGGTCGTAGGCTCCCATGCGGTTGAATAGGCCGCACAGTCTAAGAATGACGCAAAAGAAGCCCCCCCCTGCTGGAGGTCTGAAGGAACCGCGCAAGAAGGGCGGCAGACCATTCACAATGACCGTTCCATAGTCGTAGCCGCCGTACGTGGCATCGAAAAAGCTCTCGTTCTCGTCATCTATGTTTCCTGTGAGGCTGGAAATCCGCCATTGGTTGGCGAATTCATAGTGCATTGCCAGTGAGGCGGATATCCGGTCATTGCGATTCCCCGCGCCGCCTACGCTATCGAGCTCCTCGGTCAACAGAGCGACTGGCAGATTGCGCTTGGCTTCGCCTATGTAGTACTCGCGAGCGCGCGGCCCGGTTACGCCCGTGAGGTCGAAGCCGTCGGAAGGCGGCCCCCGGAAGCAGCAGTTATTGTGCTCCCGGCCCTGCAGCGCCATGGCGAAATGGTCATCATCGACTTTCTGGTAGGCGACGGACAGCGTGGCTTCAAACTGCTCGTTAGGCGTAAGAAAGAGCTTTGCAGAGACGTTGGTGGTTTTCTGACCGCCAACTTCGTCACCGGTTAGCGTGTTGATGTGTTCGCCGCCGTATTGATCGTAGCCAGCAGCGATACGGAAATACGCGCGACCTTCGGACAGCGGGCCGCTGACCCAACCCTTGACGTCGTACGTCTCGTGCTCGGCGCCGCCCACCGAAAATTCGCCTTCAAACTGCTCCGTTGGACGGCGAGTTACGTAGTTAATGGCGCCGGCGTATGTGCCGCGGCCATATTGCGCCGACTGCGGACCCTTGATGATTTCCACGCGTTCGACATTGGACAGGTCAACCGACGATACGAGGCCGCCCACGTAAATGCCGTCCACGAAAGTAGATACCGCCTTCACTCCGGCTATGCCGTTGAGGATGGTCGTCTGACCGCGTACGGCAGGCCGGTCCAGCGAAGACTGACGCCCGAAGGCGGAATGGAAGGAAAAGCCCGGGGTGTAGAGGGCGATATCGTCAATGGACGTAAGCCCCATTTCGCGAATGTCGTCGGCGGTGAAGGCGCTGACCGCGATTGGGATGTCCTGCACGGACTCTTCGCGCTTGCGTGCTGTCACGATGATTTCCTCCAACGCACCCTCCTGTGCGAAGACGGGACGCGGGGCAATAATCACCCCAACGGCCAGAGTGGCGAAAACGGCAAGTCTTAGTCTCATTTGATCTCCTCCCTATCGACCGTGCCGGCCGATAATTCCGGTCAATTATGCACGAGTTAAAAAAACGTAAAACTGATTTGTTTCAAACACTGATTTGGGGAGATAGTCGGAGTTGCATTTTTTGCATCGAGGGCAGGTGCCGCCGGAGCGATATCCTTGGAAGCGAGGGCGGAGGATCAGTTTGGCGGGGCTCCCGGGATACGCGCGGTTATGCTGGCGCCGCTTCCCGGCGGGCTGGCTACTTCCACGCTCCCGCCATGGGCCTCCGCGATCAGGCGGCACAGATACAGGCCCAGGCCGTGCCGGCCGGTGCCTGCGCCCCGCGACGGATTGGCCCGGTAGAACGCGCTTGTAACCTGCTCCAGATGTTGCGGCTCGATTCCGGGTCCGTGATCTTCAACCCGAATGATCGCCATGTTGTCCTCCATCTCCAGGCTGACTTCCACCGGCGGTCCGTCCGCGGGGTTGTAGCCCAGCGCATTCTCCACCAGGTTGCGTACCAACATGCGCAGGCGCGAGGCGTTGACGCTCAGGTGCGCGGCAGCGGGCGGCAGGCTTAAGGACACACGATGGCGGTCATTGGGGAAATCGCCCCGCATAACTTCCGCCATCAGCTTGCTAAGGTTGACCCGGGAGCGCGACATTTCCTGGCTGCGCGTATTCAGCCGTTCGCCCTCCAGCAATTCCGTGATCATCCTCTCCATATTCGAAAGGTCGTAATCGAGGTGCGCACGCACCTCCTTGTCGTGGATGAATTCCAGCGCAAGGCGGGCGCGGGTCAGCGGCGTGCGCAATTCATGACTCAGAGAAAGCAACAATTGGCGCTGGCCGCCCAGCATGCGTTGAACTTCGTCGGCCATGCGGTTAATACGCTCAGATAGCCTTCCAAACTCGTCCTGGCGGCGGACCGGAATCCGATAATCGAGTTGTCCTTCCCCGATACGCCGAGCGCCCAGGCGTATGTCCTCCAATGGGTAGAACAGCCGCCGCACCGCCAGGTAACAGCCGCCGACGACCCCCGCGCACATGCTGTAGACAAAGACGCGCAGCAATGTCCGATTGTGCTCCGAAGGAAACAGCTCAAAGCCAACGGCAACGCCCGCGGACATGACAAACAGGCTCGCCACAAAGATGAGGATCAGGCGCACGGGCAGCGAGCGCCACGCATTCAGCGGCTTGCGCGCCAGCCACCTCAGTATGGAGGAAAATCTCTCGTTCACGTTTCGCTTTGCCCCCGAAGAAACACATATCCCGCACCTCTGATGGTGCGGATAAAGCGAGGATTGGATGGATGATCATCCAGCTTCTGGCGCAGCCGGCTGATGTTGATGTCGACGGACCGGGAAAAAATGTTCGGTTCGATGCCTCGCAATTCCGAAAGAATCTCGTCACGGGTAAACACGCGGCCCGGCTCCGCGGACAACAGCTGCAGAAGGTTGAACTCCATTGCGGTCAATTCGATCCGATCACCATTCAAATGCGCCTCGCGCCGGTCGAAGTCCAGTTGCAAGGGACCATGCTCGGCCATTCCCGACATCGCCGCCGGGCGTTGCACCCGGCGCAAGATCGTCTGGATGCGGGCCACCAGTTCGCGCGGCTCGAAAGGTTTGGCTACGTAGTCATCGGCGCCGACCTCCAATCCCACTACACGGTCGGTTACGTCGCCGCGCGCGGTCAGCATGATGATGGGCACGGCGCTGGTCTTGCGGATTTCCCGGCACAACTCGAAACCGTCCCGGCCGGGAAGCATCACGTCCAGAATCACCATGTCCGGGGAGAAAGCGGCCAGTTTGCGAAGGCCCGAGTCCCCTTCCAGGGCTGACTCAAGCTCAAGATCGAAGCGGCTGAAATACGCTCGAAGAAGCATGCCGAGCTTGGCGTCGTCGTCGATGAGCAGGATACGTGCCGTCATGCTGTTGCGATTTTATGGGTGGATTGGCTGTTTTGGGGAGAAAAAGCGGCTCCGTTACAAAATGTTACGAAACGTTACCGCCGTGAGAAGAAAAAAAACTGGTTTGTCCTTATCTTATGCAGTGCATCAACAAGAAATGCAAAGGAGTAAGAGATATGAACCTGATTTCAAGAACTGACGCCGGCAACCTGGGCGTCATTGGTGAGGCCGTGCTGTTTGCCATAGCCTTTGTCAGCCCGTTTGCGGCCTACTGGTCGATGTTTGGCAGCTAGGCCGACCTTACAAGCAGCGGCAGCCTTGTTCCTGGATCTCCCCTCCCAAGAGACCTCCCCCCAATCCCAGGAGCAAGGTCAGGTCGCCCCCGGTATCTTCCTCCCTCCGGGGGCGGCCCCGCCGCCCTTCAAAGCGCCTCCCAATTCCACCAACAGCGGCGTGGCCCCCGCATAGAAAAAACCCACTAGGAGCCTGCGCCGTAGAAATTTGCGACAATAGGGATGGTATGTTCATGGAGGTGTGAGATGCCGACGACGTTTCGCCCGTATCAGCCGGATCAGTTGCTGATGTTGCCGGAGAGTTTGCAGGAATGGCTGCCGGAAGGTCATCTTTCGCAGCATGTGAGCGACTTGGTGGACGGGCTGGATTTGCGGGTGTTTTACGAGCGCTACGAAGGCGATGGCCGGCGCAAGTCGCCGTATGAGCCTCGGATGATGCTGAAGGTGCTGATTTACGGGTATTCGACGGGCGTGTTTTCCTCGCGGCGGCTGGCGAAGAAGCTTCAAGAGGACGTGGCGTTTCGGGTATTGGGCGCGGGCAACTTTCCTTCTCACCGGACGATCTGCGAGTTTCGGCGGCGTCATTTGGCCGATTTCAAGCGGTTGTTTGTGGAAGTGGTTCGTTTGGCGGGTGAGTTGGGTTTAGCGCGTTTCGGGACCTTGTCGATTGATGGGACGAAGGTTCGGGCGAACGCCTCCAAGCGCAAGGCGATGAGTTATGGGCGAATGGTGGAGGAAGAGAAGCGCCTTGAGGCGGAGATTAAGGCGTTGGTAGGCCGTGCGCGTGCGGTAGACGATCAGGAGGATGAGCGGTATGGGGCGGACGTTCGCGGCGACGAGTTGCCCGAGGAGTTGAAGCGGCGCGAGGACCGGCTGGAGGCGATCGTTGAGGCGAAGGCGCGCTTGGAGGCGCGTCAGCGGGCCTTGGACGATGCGCGCGGGCGCAAGCCGGGTCAGGCCCGCAATCCGAAGGGCGGGCGTCCGTATAAGCGCGCCTATGGCGAGCCGGAAGCCAAGGCGCAGAGCAACTTCACGGATCCGGAGAGTCGGATCATGAAGACCAGCACGGAAGGCTTTCAGCAGTGTTACAACGCGCAGTTGGCGGTGGAGGGGGAGAACCAGTTGGTCGTGGCGGCGGAAGTGACGTCGAACGCCAGCGATCAGGGGCAGATGCTGCCGCGCTTAGACGAGGTCAAGGCGGCCTATGGGGAATCGCCGGAGCGGGTGTTGGCGGACGCGGGGTATTGCAACGAGTTGGACCTGGCGGCTTTGGAGGAGCGGGGCGTGGACGCTTATGTGGCCTTGGGCCGGGAGGGCCACAAAGCGGTGGCGGTCAACGCCAAGGCGCATCCGGCGCGGGCGCGGATGGCCAACAAGCTGGCGACGCCCGAAGGTCAGGCGCAGTACGCCAAGCGCAAGTGGCTGTCGGAGGCGCCCAACGGCTGGATCAAACAGGCGCTGGGTTTTCGCCGCTTCAGCGTGCGCGGCCTTGACCAAGCGCGGGGCGAGTGGGCCCTGGTGTGTCTGGCATTGAACATGAAGCGGATACAAGGGCTGGCGGCGGCGTGAAGAAGGGCAATTCGGCCCCAATCCGCCCTGCCGGCGGGCCCATCCACCGGCATTCCCCGCCCGCCTGCGGGTCTATGACCCCGCGTGGCGCTTTGGAGGAGGCAATCGGACGTTTCATTGCCTGCGAACCCCCGGGGCGCCCAGCAGAAACATCCTATGGCGCAAGCTCCTAGAACGTAGAAAGCCACGGCGGCGCCGGATGCGGCCCCCAAGGCGATTCCCGAATAGTATGCAAACGGCGCCCCGACGGCGCCGAACAAGGCCGCCAGCAGCCGTTGGCGGCGCCAAGCACGGTGCATAGCCACACAGCTTTGAACCCCACAACTCCCCGTGCCACTACCGCAATGCACGGCCAGTTGGGACGATTCACGCCGATCCCGCGTGCTCCATGACATCGTAGCCGCAGCGGTCGAAACCCAAGGCCCGATAGGCCGTAATGGCTCGGCTGTTGTTGCGCTCCACGTAGAGTCGCAGCCGGCACCCTGTGGCGCGGGCTTCGCCCAAGACGTGCTCGCATAACAACCGGAACACACCGCGGCCGCGGTGCTCGGGGGCCGTATATACGCTTTGCAGCCACCAGATCATGCAGTTTCTCCAATCGCTCCATTCGGTGGTAATCATCACCTGCCCTACAGTTTCCTCCCGAGGCGAAACGGCCACCAGGTAGCGCCCCAGGGCCGGATCGGAGAACATCCTCCGCACGCCGGCCTCGACCGTCTGAGGATCAAGCCGCAAGCCCTCGGATTCCTCGGCCAGCGCTATGTTGAAGCGGACAATCGTGGGCGTATCGGCGGGGCGAGCCGCACGTATAAGCAATTCGCTCATGGCGTCCTTTCTGTCGCAAGCCGCCAACGTCCCGCATCGCAGCAGGCTTTCCGTTCCTGCGCAAGCTTGAGGAGGTGAGCTTCAAGGGACTTGGCGGCCACAGGGTGCAATTGCTCCGGGACATCGTCGTACACGCGGGCAAGCATATCCTCGAGCTTTGCGGCGCCGAGCAACTCTAATGCCGCTACAACCTTCTGCTCGCGGCCTCGCCGATGTGCGATCAGGGCCTTGATCTCCCGCCGGGGATGATCGACCCAATGCCCATGTCCGGGCGCCAGCGCGCGCAACGGTAGTTTGAGCACTCGCTGCAAGGAGGCCATGTAGGCTTTCATATCGCCGTCCGGCGGCGCGATCACCACGGTTGAACCCTGCATGATGTGGTCGCCGGTGAACAGCACGCCGGCCGCCGCATACCACCAGCATATGTGGTTGGACGCATGGCCGGGAGTATGAACGGCCTGCAGCGTCAATCCTCCCAGGTCGAATTGCTGGGAATCGCGCGGCTCAATGCTGGGGCGAAACGTCTGATCCTGCCTTGGACCCGCCGGTGGCGCGGGCCCGATTACCGTGGCATTGGCACGATTCGCCAGCATCGAGGCGCCCGGCGAATGGTCCGGATGGGTATGAGTAGCGAGTACCCAGCGCACCCTGCCCGGGGCCTTGGCCAGCACGTTCTCGATGTGTTCAGGCGATTCGGGCCCGGGATCCAGAACAGCCAGTTCCTCCTCGCCGAGAATCCAGGTGTTGGTGCCAGGTCCGGTCATCATCCCGGCATTGAACGCCGTAATCCGGTGGATGGAAGGCGCAAGGCTCACCAACTCGCCCGGACGAATGGCTTCGGCTGTCTCGGACATGTCCTTACGCTATACCGCCCGCATGCCCGATTCGCCGCCACGTTGGTTGTTGCGCGAGCCGGCGGCTTGGTCATCCGCCACAGCACGGGACGGCAATTGGTGAGATCCCACCGGATAGCTTTTCATATTGAAAGGCCCCAACACCTCACCAGTGGGCAGGCATGACATCAGCTTTCCGTCGATGCGCCGAACCTCCGGGCGAGTAACGGGAATGGACCGCCGATCCAATCCGCCGGCCCAATCCAGGGTCGTCTCCACGCTTCCCAGGCCGGCAAGCAATCGCAAGAAATGGCGGGTCGGATGGGCCAATTGAATTCTCTGCTGCAACGCTTGACCCGGGCTGAACCATCGGGCGTTCAACACTTCCCTGCCGTCGGCGCGCGCTGTGGCGCCTTGCGGCGCGGCCGCCACAAAAAAACGCGTGGAAAAGCGGCGTGGCGCCATGCTGGGCGTGATCCAATGGGCGACATAGTTCAGCCGGTTTGCCGGCAAACGCCAGTTACTTCGGCGGCATAGATCTGCAAACCCGATCCTGCCGTCAAGCAGCCCAACCCGATCCGCGAGAGTGCCGCGCAACGCCTGCCCGCAGCCATTGACGGCCATCAGCAATCCGGCTTCTTCAAAGGTCTCTCGAATAGCTGCCAGCCAGTAGGCCAAGCCGTCGCGCGGCAGCGAGAGCGCCCTGCTTGCGCGCGCATCATCGATGCCGAGGCACCGGCGGTAGAGGCGTGGATCGTGATCCTGATCGTCCAGCACGCCCCCCGGAAATACCCACGCGCCGCCGAAGGCCGCGCCTGCCGGGCGTTTTAGCAGCAGCACCTCCATCGCGCCGCGCGTGCGGCGAAGCAGCATGAGAGTGGTGGAAGGCAGCGGCAAACCGGACCGCTTGCCGGTCATCGGGCCGGGCATAACTTGAAAATGCTAGCATCACCGCCGCAAACATGGAGAACAAGATGCAGTTTGACCAGCGAGCAGTGGTTATTACCGGGGCGGCCGGGGGATTAGGGCAAGCGTACGCCGTAGAGTTTGCGCGTCGCGGAGCACGGCTGATGCTGTGCGATCTGAACGATTGCGGCGAAACCCAGGCCCTGGCGGAGGAAGCAGGGGGCGAAGCCCTGGCTTGTAAGGCGGATGTGACTTCGCTCTCCGACCTGGAGGCGATGGCCGCCCGGACCGCCGAAGCCTACGGGCGCATCGACGTGCTCGTGAACAACGCCGCCTGGTGGGGCAACCTCAAGCTGCAACGCTTCGACGAGGTCGAAGAAAAATTGTGGGACGCGACCATGGCCGTCAACGTCAGGGGCGTCTGGCTGGCCAGCCGGGCGGCCGCGCAATACATGAAGTCCGGCGCCGGCGGCTCAATCATCAACATCGCGTCGCTGGCTGCAACCTACGGAATGGCCAACGTGATTCACTACACCACCTCCAAGGCCGCGGTGATCGGCCTGACCCGGGGCCTGGCGAGGGAAATGGGGCGCTACCTCGTTCGGGTCAACGCGGTGGCCCCCAACATCGTTTCCACGGAGGCCTCAGCGCAATTCTTCGGCGACAAGCTAGAGAAAGCCCTGGGCGCCACGACCTCGCAGCAGGCCATACGCCGGCCCCTGGAAACCGCGGACGTGGTGGGCGCGGTGCTGTGGCTGGCCAGCGACCTGAGCCGGATGACCACCGGCCAGACCCTGATGGTCGATGGCGGCGTGACGTTCCTTTAGTCGTCCCACTCTTAGTGGGATTCGCCTGCCGCTGCGGGCGGTGGCTTTGCAGGCTTGGGCGACAAAAGGCCCTCAATATGGCTAACGCGGCCATTGAGTGTAAACATTTCGCCTCGAAGTCCGCTGACTTCCCGCCGCACATCGCCGATTTCCCGGCGCACGTCTATCCATGTCCCCAGAATCGCCGCAGCAATGATCGCCGCCGGCACGTATTCCTCAAAGTTCATCGCCTTCCTCCTTGGGCATAGCCCTTGGCTGCACATTGGATTATAGCTTGCCGCCCCGCCCGGGAGTCGGCATGAACAACACGGCGACGCGGCTAGAAGGGCTGCCGCTCGCCGTTGTAACGGATGAAGCTGCCGGAGTCTTTCGGCGTGAGTCCCTTAATGACCTCGATCATGCCGGCAATGCTCTCTTGAGGCTCGATGAAACCCTTTAGGCCCGCGCGTTCCACCATCTCCGCCACCTTCTCCACCTTCACAGTCCCCGGCGAGAGCAAGGCCACGGTTATACCCTTGCGCTTTGTATCAGCGGCCACCCCCACCATCATCATGTTCAAGGCCGCTTTGCTGGATCGGTACCAGTAAATGCTGCCCTTACCGCCGGATTCGCCGCCGAACGAGCCCGCCAGGGAACTCACCGCCACTATCTTCTTTTGATCGCTGGCCGCCACGTTATCCAGGAAAGCCTCGCTGACCTTCAGCGCGCCCAGAGAGTTGGTGCGGAAGAAGCGAAGTGCCATTTCGTAATCCAGGGTGCCCAGGCTTTGCGGCCGGGGCTTGGTGAAGTCCCCGGTAATGCCGGCATTGTTTATAAGCACGTCTATGGGCATGCCGGCGAGCTTTTCCGCCAGCGCGTCGATGCTGGCATGATCCAATAGATCCAGCCGTTCCACGCGCACGCCATCGTGTTCGGATGCAAGTTCGGCCAACGTTCTAGGGGTCGTGTCGCGCCGGTGGGTGGCGATGACCGTCCAGCCCTTGGCGGCGTATTGGCGGGCGAACTCCAGGCCAAGTCCGCTATTGGACCCGGTAATGAGCACGGTTTGCGCCTGGGCGGCGGACATCAGGACGAAAGACGCCAGCAGGCCGACGGCGATGGTGGGGATGCGCATGAGTAAGTTCCGCATGACATGACGCCGCGCATTTTATCCTTGCCACGCGCCCGCATTGATTGGATGGGCACACTTCACTGCGCGCATACAATTCGCGTGGATGACATTGCATGCGGTTGCCGTGCCCGTCTCTGCCGGGAGACGCATGAATCCATCCTTGGAGCTTGGCTTCGCCATCCCTGGCTCCGACACTCCCACCAGAGACGGGCACAGCAACCGCATTCCCGACAAGCATTTGCCAAATGATGAATGATCCTCCTGTGATGTTGATTGGCGCCGGCATCGGCGGATTGAGCTGTGCGCTGGCCCTGCAGCGGGCCGGCATTGCCGTGCTGGTGTACGAACAGGCGCCGGAGCTGGGTGAGGTCGGCGCCGGGCTTACGCTCAGCCCCAACGGGTCCAAGGGCATCATCGGCCTGGGCCTGGAAAACGAACTGACAAGCGCCGCCGATCCGCCCAGCTACCAGGCAGTGCATCACTATCAGACCGGCCGCGTACTCGTGCGTCGTGAGCGGGGCGATCTGCCGCGGCAACAGTATGGCGCTCCCTATTACCAAATCCATCGCGCCGATTTACATGAAATGCTTGCTGCAGCCGTGCGAGCCAACGATCCGGAATGTATCCACTTAAGTCACGAATTCGAGCGCTACACACAAAGCGAGGCCGAGGCGCGCGCGCATTTCCGCAACGGGCGCAGCGCTTCCGGACGGGCACTGATCGGCTGCGACGGCGTGAAGTCGCCGGTCCGTTCACAATTGCACGAAAGCGAATCCCCCACCTTCACCGGCTATATCGCCTGGCGCGGCCTGGCGCCGGCCGCAAGCGTCCCGCCCGAGGCCGTGGATCCGCCCTCGGGGATCTATATCGGCCCTGGACACTTGTTCGTGCGCTACCTGATTCGCGGCGGCGAAACGGTCAACTACGTGGCCTTCGTGGAGCGGGAGGACTGGCAGGTGGAGAGCTGGTCCCAGCATTCCAAGGTATCGGAAGTGCTGGACGAGTTCTCGGACTTCCACCAATTGGTTCGATCGATCATCAGCTCAACACCGCCGGAGCTTTGCTACAAATGGGGGCTGTTTTCGCGCCGGCCATTGGAAACCTGGAGCGTGGGGCGGGTCTCACTGCTCGGGGACGCCGCGCATCCCACCCTGCCCTTCATGGGCCAGGGTGCGGTCATGGCGATTGAAGACGGCATCGTGCTGGCGCGCTGTCTGGCCGCGGCCGGCAACGTAGCCGAAGCGTTTCGGCGTTACGAGGATGCACGAGTGGAACGAACGACGCTGGTGATGGTGCAGTCCGGAAAGATCATTCACCGGTTCTTTGCGCCCGACACGGATCGTTTCGCGGAAGGCGACAACCCGAACGAAGAGTCGCTGGGATTGTTCCACTACGACCCCTGGACGGTTCCGGTATAAACTATTTCCACAACAACCCTGGAGCATAGGCATGTTTATCAACTTCTGGTACCCGGCGGTTGAGTCCAAGGATCTGGCCGACGAACCGCTGAAAAGACGTATGTTGGGGCAGGACTTCGTCCTGTGGCGCGACGAGGAAGGTCAGGCCCACTGCCTTAGCAATACCTGTTGCCACCGCGGCGGTTCCCTTGGCGATGGACTGGTGGCGGCCGGCTGCATTCAATGTCCCTATCACGGCTGGCGGTTCAACGGCGACGGTCGTTGCGTGCGCGTTCCATCCATCGGCATGAACGCCAAGCCACCGGGAAGGGCACGGGTGGATGCCTACCCGGTAACGGAACGCTACGGCCTGGTGTTCGCGTTTCTGGGCGACCTCGACGAGTCCGAGCGCCCGCCGATCCTGGAAATTCCCGAGTGGGATCAGGAGGGATGGTCCTCCACCTGCCAGGAGTTCAACTGGAACCTCGACTACAAGCGCTCAATCGAAAACGGCATCGATCCGGCCCACAACGAGTTCGTGCACGACACCCACGGCATGAAGGGCGAGAACGAGAATTACAAGGTAAGTGAATTGGACATTCGCGAAACCGACTGGGGCACCGGATTCTTCAACAAGGCGTACGCTCCGCCTCTGGCTGAGAAGAAGATGCGCGAAGCGTCCGGAGAGTCCAAGAACCGCACCATCGACGTAGGCACGGGCCATCACGGGCCCTCGTCGGTGTGGACCTTCATCAATCCCACGCCCGTGATGCATATCTTCCAGTACCTCTACGAAGTTCCGATCGATGGGACGCACACGCGCCTCTACCTGATCACGATGCGCAACTTCATGCAGGACGATCTGTATGACGACACGATCAAGGAGCGCAACCAGTACGTGGCCTTCCAGGACCGCGACGTGCTTTTTAACCTGCATCCCAAGGTCACGCCCCGGGTCAACACCAAGGAGTTGTTCACCCCCTCGGACTACCCCGTGGGCCGCTATCGGGAGCGACTCAAGGAATGGCAGGCGCGCGGCTGGCGCATAGATTCAGACAAGGTCAACGCTTTGGGCGCCCATACGGCCTTTGCCATACCGAGTCCGGAGCGGCGCGAACGGAAAGGCTGGGTGATCGACGCGATCCCCCTGCTTCCGGCCACGCCGGCACGCGCAGTAGAAGCCGACCAGGCTGCCTGATCACCCCCTGGGAGTATTCGCTGCGGGTACCGTTGCGCTGACGCGCAGGGAGCACGCTGGGACGAGGGCATCCTGCCCTCGCTCCTGAGCTTCAGGCGCTTGCCGCTGTGCGCTGAGCGCGGAGTTCGGCCAGGCTTTCGCGGGTCAGGGTCCAGCGCAGCAGAATAATTGCGGCCACCAGGTTGCAGCCGGCGGGTATGACTGCAATAGATACGCGAATTCCCATGAGTGCGCGCGGATCCTGGTCTACGGCTATATTGTCGACGGTCGACTCGTAGCCCAACATTTGCAGGATAGAACCCACCACCAGCGGCGCGGCGATAAAGGCTGTTTTCTCCACCATGTTGTAGGCGCCGGCATACACTCCCTCACGCCGAAGTCCGGTCTTCAGGTAATCGTATTCCTGCACGTCGGGCAGCAGCGACATACCCAGCAGCAGCTTGCCCATGCCGAAAAAGGACAAGACCATGGACCGCGCGATCAGCAACTCGACCGGCTCGCCCGGCTGGGCAATCCACCACCACATGACGAACGCCATGAAACCCAAAGTGGCGATTATCAGTGCGTTGTGCTTGCCCATGATCCGTGAAATCCGGGCCCAGATCGGCGCCGATACGAGAGCCACGGATGCATAGCCCAGGGCGTAGTAGAACATGACATCCTGGGCGTGGCCGAGAATGTCGGTGACAAAAAACAAGACGCTGCCTTGCGCCACGCCGGTAGAAAGAAGGGTCAACATCTTAAACAGGGCAAGCCTGCCGAAGTGCACGTTGCGGAAGGCTGTTTGGAATTGCCCACGGACGCTCTGAGTTGACTTGACGTGTTGCGTGGCGCGGGCGCGAGCCGTACCCAGAAAGCACCCGAGCATAGCAACCATGGCGCCAATACCCAGGGTCCATCCGACTACCGCGTAACCCTCGATTCCGCCGCCGAATTGGTGGGCCAGGCGAGGAGCGAACCCTACCACTATGAATGTTCCAAGCAGGATCGCCACCGCACGGAACGACATGATGGCGGTGCGCTCGTCGTAGCTGTCGGACATTTCCGCCGGCATGGTCAAATGAGGAACGTTGAAGAGCGTGTAACCCGTATTGAACAGCAGCAAGGCGCCCAGCACGTAAGCCACCTTTACGGCATTCGGCACTTCCGTCGGCGTTGAGAAGAGCATCACGAAGGCGCCGCCACAAACGAAAGCGCCCAGCAACAGCCAGGGCCGGCGACGGCCGAAACGGCTCTTGGTGCGATCGCTGAGAATGCCCATGGGTAAGTCGGTGACCCAATCGTAGCCCTTGGCTATTGCCAGCAGCACCGCCGCAGTACCTGCTGCCACGCCGGCGATGTTGGTGAGGTAGAACAGCAGGAGCGTCGAGTAGGTGTTGAACAGCAACGCCACTCCTAAGGCGCCAACACCCCAGCCGGCACGTAAGGATATCGGAACCGTGTCCCGCTCCAAACCCGCTTGTGCGGATTCTTCCACTGGCTTTCTCCCAAGCGTAGCGCGGCAGGATAGCACGCGGGGCGGGAGCAGTGTATCCTCGCCAGCCTGTTCAGGAGACTAAGGGAGCGCATCGGCAATGCAGCTATACGAATTTCGCAAGTTCTTCATCGGCGGACAGTGGGTTGACCCCGCCGAGCCGCGTGACTTGGCGGTTATCAACCCGGCGACGGAACAGCCCTCCGGGGTGATCTCTCTGGGCTCCGCCGCGGACGTGGACCGAGCCGTGAAAGCGGCTCGCGACGCCTTCGCGAGCTATTCCCGGACCACCAGGCAGGAGCGTCTGGAATTGATCGACGCGTTCATCGACGCCTACAAGGCCCGCTACAACGATATGGCGGCAGCCATTACCGCGGAGATGGGCGCTCCAAAGAGCCTGTCCAGCAAAGCGCAGGCGGCCATGGGCGTGGTCATCGCCAAGACGGCGCGGCGGCTACTGGAAAACTTCGAGTTCGAGGAGCAAAGGGGCGGCACGTTGATCCGGCGCGAACCGATCGGCGTGTGCGGATTCATTACGCCATGGAACTGGCCCATCAACCAGATCACGCTCAAGGTGCTGCCGGCTCTGGCGGCGGGCTGCGCGATGGTGCTGAAGCCGAGCGAAATAGCACCCTTGAGCGGCGTAATTTTCGCCGAAGTAATCGAGGCGGCCGGCGTCCCCTCGGGGGTGTTCAACCTGGTCAACGGCGACGGGCCGGAAGTGGGTCAAGCGATCGCCGGTCACCCAGATATCGACATGGTTTCTTTTACGGGATCCACCCGTGGCGGAATTGCGGTCGCGGCTACCGCCGCAGGTACGGTCAAGAGGGTCAGCCAGGAACTCGGTGGCAAGTCGCCCAACATCATTCTCGACGAAGCGATGCTGGCGCAAGGCGTTAGCAGCGGAATGAGAGACGTTTGCATGAACACGGGCCAGTCCTGCAACGCCCCCACCCGGCTCCTTGTTCCGGCGGCGCTCCACGACAAGGCGGTGGAGTTGTCCGTCGCATCGGCGCAACGGGCGCGGGTCGGTGCTCCGGACTCGGAGCAAACCACTATGGGACCGCTGGTCAGCGAGGTTCAATTCAACAAAGTGCAGAGGCTCATCCGGCAGGGAATCGAAGAGGGAGCGGAGTTGGCAACCGGTGGCCCCGGCAAGCCGGACGGCCTGGAACGCGGCTACTACGTAAAGCCGACGGTATTCGGCAACGTACGTAACGACATGACGATAGCGCGCGAGGAGGTCTTTGGTCCGGTGCTGTGCGTACTTCCTTACCAGAATGTGGACGAGGCGGTGGCTATCGCCAACGACACGGAGTACGGTCTGGCTGCGTACGTGTGGGGCAGCGACCTGGACCAGGCACGAAGCGTCGCGGCGCGACTTCGCGCGGGCCAAGTGTGCCTGAACGGCGACTCGGGCGACTTCAGCGCGCCCTTCGGCGGCTACAAGCAATCCGGCAACGGGCGTGAATCGGGACCCGAGGGGCTGGAGGAATTTCTCGAGACCAAGGCTGTCCTCGGCTACGGCCAGGCTGCCTGAGTAGGTTTAACCCATAGCTAACCCTGCGCGTATCTTGCGTTACCCCTCTTGCCGGGAGACGCATGAATCCATCCCTGGAGCTTTCTTCGGCATCCCTGCCTCAGAAACTCCCGGCAAGAGGGGTAACGCAAGATACGCTTGAGTACTAGTGTTGGTTCAGGGAGCGGGCGACGCGAAAGCCGAAGAAGGAGTAGCGGACGGTTTCGGGATCACGGCCGCGGAAGGGGAGCCGCTGCCAATCGGGGTTGGTGATCCAGCCGCCGCCCCGCACGCCGCGATACTCGCACTGACCCGGCGGCAGACTGTATGCGGAACCATTCGTTGGTGTGTCATCGGGATAGAGAACTTCGTAGCAGTCCTCCACCCACTCCCAAAGGTTGCCGGTCACATCGTGCAATCCGAAACGGTTGGGCTGAAACTGACCCACGGGCGCCAGGGTGGGATAACCGTCATCACAGTTGATCAAGCCCCAGCCGAAGTCGTGCACGGCATCCGAACTCAAGTCGTACATGTTGGCATTGGCACAGCCTTCGTCCGGATCGTGGCCCCAGGGGTAATCGCTGCTGGAGCCGGCACGCGCCGCGTACTCCCATTCCGATTCGCTCGGCAGCCGATAGGGCTGGCCGCTGATTTCCGAGAGCCAGGCCACGTAGGCGCGCGCGTCCAGCCAGCTAACGCAAGCCACCGGATGTTCCGGCTCCGACTCCTGCCCCAGCCGCAAATCGGTCCAGTTCGCTTGCGGATCCATCGCCCATTCCCCGTCGATTCGACTCCGGCAGCCCGGCGCCATTTCATAACCGGTGGCGGTCACAAAGTCCAGGTATTGTTGGTTGGTGACCTCGGTCCTGCCCATCGCGAACGGTTGGGCGATTCGCACTTCATGAGGCGGCCCCATCGGGCGGCCGTCGACTTCGCCTTCGAATCCCATCACAAACTTGCCGGGCGGCACCACGACCATCTCGGGACATTGATCGCAATCCCTGAACGTGTTTGGCTGCGCCGGCTCGTCGGCCGGCGCCGATTCAATGGTGAGCCCGAGCATCAGGGCCAATAGCAGAATAGATCGATACATGCCGGGAATTCTATCCCGCAAATCCCAACCCAATTCAGTTCGCCTTTCCATGACCCACTTTGTGCGGGGAGTGTCTGAGCCAGGGATGGCGAAGCTAAGCTCCAAGGATGGATTCATGCGTCTCCCCGCACAAAGTGCGTCATGGAAAGGCGAAATCGGCCGCTAATGTTCCGTGAGCGAGCGGGCGACACGGAAGCCGAAGATCGAGTAGCGCAGGTCTTCCGGGTCGCGGCCGCGGAAAGTAAGACGCTGGCGGCTGATCCGGCTGCTCCAGCTGCCGCCCCGAACGCTGCGGCGCTCGCACTGCCCCGGCGGCGGGCCGTATGCCGAGCCGTCGGTGGGCATGTGAGCGGCGTAGGGCGCTTGGTAGCAATCCTCCACCCATTCCCAGAGGTTGCCGGCAACATCGTGCAAGCCAAAGGCGTTGGCCCGATATCGGCCCACCGGCGCAAGCAGCGCAAAGCCGTCGTCGCAATTCGCAACCTCCCAGCTGAAACCGTGTTCAGCGTTGGCGCTCAAGTCATACACATTGGCATATGCGCAGGCACTATCGGGATCGTCACCCCAGGGGAAATCGCCGCTTACCCCGGCGCGCGCCGCATATTCCCATTCCGCTTCGCTGGGAAGCCGGTAGGGTTGACCGCTCTTCTCGGCCAGCCAGGCCACATAGGCGCGCGCATCCAGCCAGTTAACGCAGGCCACCGGGTGATCCGGTTCGGACTCCTGCCCGGTGCGAAGATCCGTCCAGTGCGCCTCGGGGTGCATCAACCATTTGTCGCCGACGCGAACCGCGCAACTGGTGGGAGTTTCGTATCCGGTTTCGGCAACAAACGCAGCAAATTCCCTGTTGGTAACCTCGAATTTGCCGATTGCGAAGGGTCGCGCGATGCGAACCGTCCGCAACGGTCCTTCCGGGCGGCCTTCCTCACCGCCTTCCGCTCCCATAACAAACTCGCCGCTCGGCGCCACAACCATCTCCGGGCATACATCGCAATCCCGAAAGGCCTCAGCTGCCAGGGCTTCTTGAGCCCACGCCGACGCGACGAAAAATCCGAAGAGCATTGCGAGCAATACCGCATATGGCCTCATGCCGGGAATTGTAGGGGATTGCTCCCGCCGCGTGCGCTGAACACACAAGAGCGTTACAACATTCTGAAATGAGCCTTCTTTCAGGCGGGCTGGAACTGCACTGCATTCGGCTTCAAATTGGCGATGGTATCCGGGTCGGAAACAGAAGGTCCGATTCTTATCAGCTATCACAGATTGGCGGTCGCGCGGAGTCAAAAGAACACGGTAGGGTTAGGCATTTGGAGACCAGGTGTCAATGGTAAACTGCTTGAGTTTTCACCGATGGAACATAGGTCTCGACTCATGAACTTCCCAGTCAGACCCCATGACCAGCAACTCGAATTCAGTGTTGCGCTAGTTCCGTTCATTACAGACTGGCCAAGTGCAACACAGAAATTTCTTGCGGGAATCGCAAGCAAGTTTAGCGGCCTGGCGCGCGCTCAGGATTTCCGCGTGAACTCGTCTGGTTCCTTGGGGGACGTGTCATGCATCTGTCAACTCTATGGTGGCGCCTGTGTGATTACACTCAATCCCAATGAACTAAAGCTGAGCTTTACTAGTGTCAACCCTCAGGCCTACCCTGCGGTTTTTTCCACAATCCGAACTTCGCTGGACTGGCTTGCATCAGATTTCAGTAGCCACAAGCAGGACTGGTTGCATTTCCGATCCAACGAACATGTGCAGCTATTGCAAAACATGTCTGCCAACAATTACCTGAACCAGTTTGCACAGCCAAAGATTATGCAGGCCTTGGCGTCTGAATCAGGAGTATCCTACCAATCTTCTGTACGAATAGCGCTCTCGGACACCGAACAGACTTGGAGTCTTAATCGATTGGTTGAGAAATCCCTTCAAATTAGTGACGGATTGTTCGTAAGCACGAATATTTCTATTTCCCTTAGTCAAGCCAGCGGGACTGACTACATTGAACAACTCACAAATCAGCTTTCCGCAATAGCTGACCGGGCGGTTGGCCTAAGTCGAGGTGAGGCATGACCTCAGCAACACCATTGGCAATCGGCTTGAATGAAGACCCATACGCATACCGTCCGATGCAAGTTCCACGTCACAGAGAAACTTGGCAACTTATTCCTGACTATGGAGTAATGGCCAAGAAACACCGAAAACCGACATTTGCTTCCGAAGAACAACAAACAGAAGCCACGAACCTGATGATCGCCTTCAGCGAATGGCATGATTGGCACATCACGGTGTGGTCTGCAAGTGTCCTGGAGAAATTGCAAAAGGGAACATGGCTCCCGGCTGTTCTTGAGGAACTAGAGTCCATTGACGACGAGATAAAGGAAGACGGCCTACCTCAAGTCAGCGACACGGCGCGAGGAGAAGCAAGACGAATCTTGAAGGAACTTCGCAATCATTACATCGCTCCCACGATATATCCCACAAAGGATGGAGAAATTGCAATTCACTTTAAGTCACCGGTAGCGCCTGCAGCCGTTCTCATTGAAATAAACAATGAAGGACAAGGGGCATGTTTTTCGCATACTCATGGTAAGAGTCGCCGCGCCCGTTATGACGACTCGTCAGAACTACCAGACCAATTCGTAAAGGCTCAATTGGAAGCACTGAAGAGCCCGCTAGCGCAAGAGAATGCCACCTAAGCTACCCAAGCTACCTAAGCTCACGAATGAAGAAAGACTTGGCCGAAGTGTTGCTGCAAGCAGAGCGGCAAAGCGAGCACGAACAAGGAACACAATCATTCCAGACGTTTTTCTGGAAAGTGAGGGAGTTCTATCTTTATCGGTAGACCGGATGGATCAGGCACCGCTTTCGGAAATGGCGGAGCTATGTTCAAAACGCGCAGCCGCCAGAATGCCTCCTCGGCAATGCCGAGGGTGGGCCGTCATCACAGTTGAAAATGCTGCATTAGGCGGTCGAACAGTTGAGGCAACGCCCATACGGGAGAACATCTACCACTCGGACATTTTCTTAAACGTTGATGCAAATGACCGGCGTGACAAGCAAAAGCAGCACGCAACCGAACTTGCAGCATACGCTTCATGGCAAGAGGCTCCGTAGCTAGCGCGAATACTATCTGGGCAGCACGCAGACTCGTCTAGCTATTTCTTTGCAACATTTCTAGGTTCACTCTCTTACATAGCGAAGGAAGCCTAGTGTCATCCTAACCAACCCAGCATGTTACAACTCAGCATTCCCGACCGGCGCCCCTATGTCGAGACGTCCGAACACTTCATAGCGAATCTGCGCGAATTCAATGATTTTGGGCAAGCCACGACTATGCTGCGTGAGGGCGGCATTCCTTACTACATAAATGAGTTTTGGACAGCAGGTCAAAGGCGGTCCCATTCGATTCATGAAATTTCATATCGTGCCTGCTTCAAGGCTCAGTTGCCTGAGTTCTTCATTGCTCGTCTAACGAGAGTTGGAGATGTTGTGTTTGACCCATTCATGGGCCGCGGCACAACGCTGGTTCAGGCTGCGCTAATGGAACGCTGTGCGTTCGGTAACGATGTGAATCCCCTTTCGATAATGCTTACTCGCCCTCGATTGGGGCCAATAAAGACTCAGCAGGTGAGAGACGCCCTACGGACTGTGGACTGGGATGGGGGAGAGATCGATAGAAATGACCTCCTGGCGTTTTATCACCCAGCCACTCTGAGGAAGCTCGAAGCTTTGAAGTCTTGGACTAACGAACGCATTCCGCTGGACGCGCAACAGTTTGATCCCGCTGCGGACTGGATACGGATGGTAGCCCTAAGTCGCCTTTCCGGGCATTCGCCAGGTTTCTTCTCCGGGCGCTCATTACCACCGAACCAAGCGGTGTCTGTTAAGTCGCAATTGAAAATCAACGAGAGATTGGGTGCTGAACCGCCCGAACGTGACATTGAGGAACTAATTGTCAGAAAGACAAAGTCTCTGGTGCGAGACGGGTGTGTTGCTCGACCTGTGGGAACCAGCTTACATACGAGAGTCGCGTGGCATGTGGCTGAGTTAGCCGACGGAAGCGTCGATCTTGTTGTTACGTCACCGCCTTTTTTGGATGTGGTTCAATACGCGGCGGACAACTGGCTACGCTGCTGGTTTGCAGGTATTGATCCGTCAACAATCGCTATCGACACGCATCGAACAGAAGAAGCTTGGACCAGGATGGTCCACAATGTGTTGCACGAACAGGCGAGGATAGTTAGACCCGGCGGCTACGTTGCATTTGAAGTGGGTGAGGTGCGCGGAGGACGTGTCTTGCTGGAGCGACTTGTTTGGCAAGCTGCAGAATCACTCCCGTTCCATAGGATTGGGGTCATGATCAACGATCAGAAATTCACAAAGACCGCAAATTGCTGGGGTGTGGTTAATGGAACGAAGGGAACTAACACAAATCGAATCGTGCTGTTGCAACGCCTTTAGTGAATTGCACGGCAAGGCGAGGGGGGTGCGGAGGCGCTCGTGCAAAACAAATTCAAATTGACGTGGGATGAGGCCGAACTTGCACAGGCATTTCGTATTGCTCAAGAGGACGTGCGTGAGTATTGGCTGCGGCCCCCAGAGAATATGTGTCAACTCCTTTCTAGCCAATATCGTCCGATCACTGTGGCTTCTGCATGAAAAGGATGATTGCGATAGGCGCTCTCGGCGGGCTTTTGTGGGCCGCGGCGTTCAGCATATTCATCGACTGGCCGCTGGTCCGGTGGTTCACCGGCCTGGCGGGACTCGTGCTGCTACTCTCGCTGTGGACGGGCGAGCGGGCCGCACAGAACCCAAGGGCGGTGGCGGTAGGCAGCTTCGCATTCGGATTGTGCGCGTTTTCGATTGCCTGTCACTGGATCTACTACAGCGTGCGAATCGTCAACGGCGGACCGGTGGCGCTGGCCATAGTGCTCCTGATACTGCTGGCTGCCCTTATGGGCTGCTGGTACGCCCTGGGGGGCTATTGGGCGGCGCGTACTCAGCCAAAGAACTCCTGGCTGGGGTTGATCGTGATCCTGCCTTCCGTGCTGGTGCTGACGGAAATGCTCAGAGGCTGGGCATTTACGGGGTTTCCATGGCTAAACGCCGGCTACCTGACCGGACCCGTGTTCGCGGGCAATTTACCAACGGTCCTTGCATCGCTCGGCGGTGTGTACCTTGTAGGCTGGCTTACCGCAAGCCTGGCCGGCGCCTGCTTGCTGCTGTTGCGCTCGCCGGCCGGCGCGGGACGGAGGGCAATCGGCCTGCTCCTGTTGCTGGGCGGGTTTGCCGGCCTCGGACAAGTGCCCTTGCCTGACCAGGAATTCCAGTCCAACGGTGAATTGCACGCGCGCCTGGTACAGGGGGGAATTCCCCAGGAACGGAAGTGGCTGGAAGAACAGTTCTGGCCAACGCTCCAGACCTACGAGACAATGAGCTTTGGCCAGCCGCAAAGTGGCGCCTCAACCCCGATGCCTCAATTGATTGTCTGGCCGGAAGTCGCGATTCCCACTACGCAGGACGCCGTCCGGGACTACCTGGACGAGATGGATCGGCTGTTGCGTGAAAGGAACGTATCGCTGGCTGTTGGAATTCTTACCGACAGCGACGCAGGACGATTCAATTCCCTTGTGGTGCTGGGCGAGGGTGAGGGGGAATATCACAAACGTCACCTGGTGCCATTCGGGGAATTCTTCCCGGTCCCGGACCCGGTGAAGGATTGGTTGCTTCGAATGAAACTCCCCGCCACCGATCTTGCCAAGGGTCCCGTTGAACAGCGACTGATTCGCGCGGGCAATGCGCTGTGCGGCGTTAGTATCTGCCACGAGGCGGCGTTCGGAGCCGAGCAACGCAGTTGGGCGCCCGAGGCGGAAGTGCTGATCAATGTGAGCAACGACGGCTGGTTCGGCAATACCGTCGCCCTGGAACAGCATCTGGACATGGCGCGCATGCGGGCCATGGAAACTCGGCGATACCTGTTGAGGGTCACCGGCACCGGCATTACCGCGGCGGTGGATCCTTACGGCCGCATCCTGGCCCGGCTACCCAAGTACGAAGCGGGATTCCTTGACGTCAGCGTGCCTCGCCTTACAGGCGCCACGCCCTATGTGCGTTACGGAGACTGGCCCATTGTGATTCTCTGCCTGCTGCTGGGCGTGGTGCTTCCTGTCGCGGTTAGAATCCTGCACGGGATTTCGGCTACCGGCGTTCAAAGCCACCCGGAGAGCGAGCATGAGCATTAGAAGAAGACAAGTCCTCAAGGGAGCGCTCTCGCTTTCCGCTTTATCTCTTTCCTATCCCTTGTTGAGGCCAGGTGCGGCCTTCGCAGCAGAAAGAACCACAGTGGTCGTCATAGGCGGCGGCTTGTCCGGGCTCAACAGCGCGTTGCTGCTGACCGATTTCGGTATCGACGTGATTCTGCTGGAAGGGTCGAACCGCATCGGCGGGAGAGCTCATACGGGCGATGATGTCGAAACCCGGCCGGAATACGGCGCCAGCCAGGTTGGCCGCTCCTATGCGCGGGCGATCGACTTGTGTTCCCGCCTGGATCTCAATCTCATCCCCGAGCAACGCGGCATATTGCCGATATCGAACTATGTGGACGCGACATGGGTCACATCCGAAGACTGGCCGGATTCCCCGGTCAACAAAACGAAGGGAGACGAGCGCCGAATACCACCCTTGATGCTGGGAAATCAATTGTTGACCAGGATGAGTCCCCTTAAAGAGTTGGATGACTGGCTCTCGCCGGAATTCGCTTCCTTAGATATTTCGATGCGTGAATTGTTCGAGAAGAACGGTGTATCGGAAGCCGCCCTCAAGCTGGCAAGCGCGTCGATGAATCTCCGCACGACTTCCAGCCTGGGAATGATGCAGGAAAGGATCCGAACCCAGTTTGACGCCAACTTCGGAAGAACAGTTATTGAAGAAACGGATGCGCCTTTCGGACTCGCCGCAAGACCGCAGGAAGGAGACGAAGTCGCGCCGATTCGGAACATTGAAGGCGGCACATCAAGGTTTCCCGAAGCGATCGCCCGGGCGCTGGGGGACCGTGTCCGGTTGGGCACGGTCGTTGCGGAAATCGACATGTCCGGGGCCGGCGCCGAAATCCGCTGCCTGGACGGCAGCCGTTACCGTGCGGACTTCGTGATTTCCGCCGTGCCATTCTCGACCTTGCGCAATATTTCGGTTACGCCCGGATACACCGGCCGGCAGGCTGAAGCGGTCCAGACGCTGGGTTACAGGGGCACGACACGCGCCTACGGGGTACTTGAGGAACCCTACTGGGACGATGGCATCGAGCCCTCATTCTTTACGGATGAGACCATTCAGGCGCTTTGGGTGCTCAAGAAACGACCGGGCGAGGACAAGCATCGATTCGCGGTCATTTTCACAGGACCCGCCTCAGCGCGAATCGACCAGCTGCCGAATGATCAGGCCATTGCCCTGATTGAATCGGAAATCGCCCGAATTCGCCCTTCAACCCAAGGCAAATTGCGGTTCGTGGCGCTATACGGCTGGCGCAAGAACCCGTTGATTCTAGGCTGCCGGCACATGTTTGCCCCCGGCCAGATCAACCGGTTTGCCCGGGAAATGATCGTCCCCCACCACCGGCTGCACTTTGCGGGCGAACACACGCGGCGTATGGATTTCGGCATGGAGGCCGCGTTGGAAAGCGGCGAGCGCGCGGCCATCGAGATCCTTCAGCGCGCATGACACTCTCCGAAATGCGAACCAGGACAATAACCGGCGCTGTTTGTATCTTGATCCTCGGTGCAATTGCAGCGTTGCCTCGCGTGCAGGCTTACGACGAAGACCAGGCGGGCCCGGGCGCTGAACGGACGAAACCTGTGAACGCCCGGCTCGTTAAACTGGGCAAACGGCTCTACGTTTTCTGTCAGGCCTGCCACTCAACCGACGCGTCGTCCGACAACAAGATCGGGCCGCACCTTGCAGGCATCATCAATCGGCCGGTGGCTGCATTGGAGGGTGCGACCTATTCGGCTTCCTTGCAGGAGCAGGATTTTGTCTGGAGCGAAGAAAAGCTGGACTTTTGGCTGCAGCAGCCTTCCGCCATGGTTCCGGGAACCATAATGAGCTTCGCCGGCATCGAGGAAGCCGAACTCCGCTCTGCGCTGATCGCCTACCTGAAAACGCTGTAATTGCGTTGCAGCGGCGTCGGAGTACTCGCCGAAAGGAACCCGCCACCGGTAAGGGGCTGAAAGCCATTCGGCCCACAGACCGAAGTCATGTGGATGAGCGGGTTCACCTTCGTCATCGCAATCCACCATCAGGACTGCAACGAAAGCTGTTCTTCCTGTACGGTTCGTTCTTCTTCCCTATGCACCAGCCGGTACAGCGCCGGAAGCACCAGGAGAGTCAGCAGGGTGGAGGAAGCGATGCCGCCAATAACCACCGTGGCCAGGGGGCGCTGGACCTCCGCACCGATGCCCGTGTTCAGTGCCATGGGCACAAAACCCAGCGACGCGACCAACGCCGTCATCAGCACCGGTCGCAGGCGAGTCAAGGCGCCCTCCACAATGGCTTCCTCCAGGGAACGACCATCCTGCCGCAAGTCCCGAATGAAGGACACCATGACCAGACCATTCAAGACCGCGATACCCGACAGGGCGATAAACCCGACCGCCGCCGAGATCGAGAACGGTATGCCGCGCAGCATCAGTGACAGCACCCCGCCAGTAAGCGCCAAAGGCACCCCTGAAAAGATAATGGCGGCGTCGCGGAACGTGCCCAGCGCGGTCACCAGCAGCGCCACAATCAGTAACAAAGTGACCGGCACGACGATACTCAATCGATTGGCTGCCGACTGCAGGTTCTGATAGGTGCCGCCGTATTCGACCCAATAGCCGGAAGGAATCTCGACCCGGCTCTCAACCGCCCGGCGGACATCATTGACAAAAGATCCCAGATCGCGACCGCGGACATTGGCCGTCACTACCACACGACGCTTGCCGTTTTCCCTGTTGATCTGGTTGTAGCCATCCACCAACTGCATGCTGGCCAATTCACCCAGCGGCACAAACCCACCGGCTTGCAGCGGTACCGGCAGGCTGTCAAAGCCATCCGGATCGGCACGCAATTCCTCCGGCAGGCGTACCACAATATCAATGCGCCGGTCTCCTTCATACAGTTGGCCGGCCACGCTTCCACCGATCGCTGTCGCCACCACAGCTTGAAGTTCAGCCAGGTTGACGCCGTAGCGCGCCAACGCCTCCCTGTCGGGCGCCAGCGTCAGCACCGGCAGCCCGGTGGCCTGCTCGACTCCAACATCCGCGGCGCCGAGTACCCCACTTATGGCGGACTCGATGGAATCACCCAGTTCAATCAGGGTGTCAAAGTCATCGCCGAATACCTTTACCGCCAGTTCCGCCCGAACGCCGGCGATCAATTCGTTGAACCGCATCTGTATCGGTTGCAGAAATTCATAGCGATTGCCCGGGTACGGTGTGACCCGAGCCTCAAGTTGCCTGACTACCTCTGACTTGGGCTTGTCGGGGTTGGGCCAATCATCGCGGGGCTTGAGGATAATGAAAACGTCCGCGACGCTGGGCGGGACTGGATCGGCAGCGACCTCGGCGGTGCCGATCTTGGAAAAGACCCACTGGACTTCCGGTTGCCGCTTGACCTCGGCTTCCAACAGCTCCTGCATCTGCACCGCCTGTTCCAGCGAGGTGCCGGGAATCCGCAGCGCATGCATGACGATGTCACCCTCGTCCAGATTGGGCACGAAATCAGCCCCCAGCCGCGTCGCCAGCCAGCCAAACAGGACAACCAGCATGATCGCCATGCTCACCACCAGCCATCGGAACCTGAGCGACGCCAGCAATAGCGGGCGATACAGTGACTGCACGCTGCGTACGATCACGTTGTCTTTCGTTTTCAACGGCTTTCTGAACAGCAGGGCAACTCCCGCGGGCACGAAAGTCACCGACAGCACCATGGCGCTCACCAGGGCGATAACAACGGTGGTCGCCATGGGATGGAACATCTTGCCTTCGATACCGGTGAGCGCAAAGATCGGGATGTAGACCGCCGTAATGATGAATACCCCGAAAAGCGCAGGGCGAATCACCTCGTTGGTCGCACTGAATACGATTTCCAGGCGCTTGGTGACCGGCATCAAATCGCGGCCGGCCTGACTCAGGCGTCGCAGGCAGTTCTCCACGATGATGACCGCGCCGTCGACGATCAGGCCAAAATCGAGCGCTCCCAGGCTCATCAGGTTCGCACTTACGCGGCTCTGCACCATGCCGGTGATGGTCATCAGCATGGCGATGGGGATGACCGCTGCGGTCAGCAGCGCCGCCCGGATGTTGCCGAGAAACAGGAACAGCACGGCAATCACCAAAAGGGCGCCTTCAACGAGATTGGTCCGTACCGTTACCAGGGTCTTGTCCACCAGAGCCGTGCGGTCGTATACCGCTGTGGCGGTAATCCCTTCAGGCAGACTGGCCTTGATCTCTTCCAGCCTTGCCGCCGCGGCCTGCGCGACTTCACGGCTGTTTGCGCCGATCAACATGAACACGGTGCTCATGACCACTTCACGGCCATTCTGGGTGGCCGCGCCATTGCGCAACTCCTTGCCGACCCCGACCCGGGCGACATCGGCCAAGCGAATGGGAACGCCCTCGGTGACCTTCACCACAATAAGGCCCAGCGCCTCGATGTCCTCCGCCTGACCGGGCATGCGCATCAGCCATTGGGAGCCGTTATGTTCGATGAACCCCGCGCCCTGATTGGCATTGTTCTGCATAAGGGCATTGACGATGTCTTCATAGGTGAGCCCGTGGACAAGCATTTTGGCCGGGAACGGGGCGACCAGGATTTCCTTGCGGAATCCGCCGACCGGATTTACCTCGACGATTCCGGGCACCCGCAGCAACTGCGGGCGAATGATCCAGTCGTGAACCGAACGGAGGTCGGTGGGCGTTACCGCAGAACCATCGGCATTTCGGGCGCCGGGCTCAGCGTCCACCGTGAACATGAAAATCTCACCCAATCCGGTGGCCATGGGCCCAAGTGTGGGTTCCAGTCCTTGTGGCAAAGCGGCCTTGGCGGCATTCAGGCGTTCGGCCACCAGCTGACGCGCAAAGTAGATGTCCGTGTCCTCGTCGAAAACCACAGTAATCTGCGACAGGCTGTACCGGGATAACGACCGCGTATAGTCCAGGCGCGGCATCCCGGCCATGGCGTTTTCCAGCGGGTAGGTGATCCGCTGTTCCACCTCGAGCGGCGTATATCCCGGCGCCTCGGTGTTGACCACCACCTGAATGTTGGTGATATCGGGGACCGCATCGATGGGCAGGCGGGTGAAATTCCAGGTACCCAGACCCGCAAGTATCAGCACCGCCAGAATTACCAGCCCGGGGCGAGATAGCGAGAATCGAATAATCTGCGCCAACATGATCCGCTCCTAGTGATCGTGGGCAGCGCCGGACTTCTCAACGTCGGCTTTGACGAGATAGCTGTTGGTGGTGACGTAACGCGTCCCTGGCGCCAGGCCGCCGAGCACTTCGACCCACTCGGCATCCTGCCGGCCCAGCTCCAGCATGCGGACCTCGTACTGGTCTCCGATCTCGGCATACACCACCGTGAAATCGCGGAAACTCTGCAATCCGGTTCGCTTGACCGCCAGGCCCACGTCGTGTTCCGCGACCTGGATCTCGCCGGTCACGTACATACCTGGCACCAGGGCGCCGTCGGGATTATCCAGCGTCACCCTGGCTACCACTGACTGATCGGGGCGGGCGACCGCACCGATGTAGCTGATCTCACCGGTTTGCTCCAGTCCACTGTCGGAAGCCATGATCCGGACCGGCGCTCCTTGTTTGAGGCGTGACAGTTTGCGCGGAAATACCGCAAATTCCACCCAGACGCGCCCGGTATCCATCAATGCAAAGATCGTCCGATCGCCCGTCTGTTCGCCGGGATGGGCGTTGCGCTCCGTGACAACCCCGTCGATCGGCGCCGTGATGGCGTAGGGGGCCAGGCTTTCATTGCTTTCGACCGTAGCGAGCGTCTGCCCCTTCTGCACTCGATCACCGACCGAGACGTCAACCGATTCGAGGATGCCGGCGTAGCGCGCATCAATGCGGCGAACTCTTTCCGCATCGGGCGCTACCCGACCATACACCGTGATCGTTTGGCGAATGGTTGCGGGGCCTGCCATTTCAGATTGCAGCCCGAACGCTTCAGCCAGATCCGGCTGGATCCGGGTTCGACCTTCAAAACTGTCGTACTGCCAACGGTGAGTGGCGTTGCCATGCCGGGCCTGGACCGCAACGACAAACGAGTGAGGCTCGTAAATCACGCTATCGCCACGCAGGAAATCGTCCTGCGGACGAAAGCCGATCTGATCTCTTACGCCGCCCAGACGGGTAAGGGTAATGTTCAGCTCAAAGTCTTGCGGGGCAAGCGGTGCTCCCTGGCGGGTTGCCCAAGCGCGGTATTCGGGCGGCACACCCGCTTCGAATATGGCCAGTTCAAGGCTGAAGTCGCCATCGGCGAGCAATCGCCCACCGTGAGGCCCCTTAGGCGCCTCCATCTCGCCAGGCCCGCCATGTTCGTGCTCGTGCTCCTCGGAAACGCCGCAACTTACGATCGCCAGCGTAATCGCCAGCAGTCCAATCGAACTCAGTAATTTCTTCATATCAAACCTATGGGTTACTGGACTGCCGAGGGCACTACCGTACCCGTCAGCCGTTCGATCTCAATCAGTAGACGGCGAGCATCGATCGACGCTTCCACCAGCCCCGCGCGCGTCAACAACAGTTCGGACTCCAGCTGCTGCAGGTCGAAATAGCTGTAACGGCCCGCCTCATAGCCCTGCCGGGTCTGCGCAGCTGCCTCCTGTAATCGCGGCAGCACCTCGTCCCGCAGTGTCTTGGCCCGGTACAGGCTGTGCTGCAGCTCATGATGGATCGCAAACAGTTGAGCTTCAACCTGCAGACGGGTGGCGGCGCGTTGGGCGTCAACCATCGCCAGGTTGGCTTGTGCCTCGGCCACGCGCCCTCGATTGCGGTCCTTTGCTTTCAGCGGGATCGTTATGCCAACGCTGAATGCGTAATCGTCAGCCTGCTCCAAACGGCGGATACCGGCACTCACAAGCCAATCCGGTCGTGACTGTATTTCGGCCAGGCGGAGTTCGGCCTCCCGCAGGCGCTGCTGACTCATGTAGGTCGACACATCGGGAGCGCCATCAACCAGTTCGAGTAGCGCGGCGACGCTGTCTGGCGTGGGCAGTTGCCGCCAGTTCCCGGTGACTTGCCGGAAGTCCGGATGCACTTGCGCCCACTGCGTAGCCAGGCGATGCCGGGCGTTGGACAAGTCGTGTTCCATGTCCGCGGCCACCAGACGCACTTTCGCCAGTTCCGCCTCTGCCCTGACGCGATCAGCGGCCGGTGCGCGTCCGGATTCAACCCGCCTTTTGACCGTGGCAACGGTTTGCTCTGCCATGCCGATCGCTTCCTGTGAAATCTTGTAGCGCTCCTGGAATTCCAGGTTGTCGAGAAACAGGCGAGCCGTGGAAGCTACCGCATCCAGACGCCCGATTTCCGCCTGGGCCTCCAGGGCCGAGACGCCGGACCGGGCAGCTTCTATGTAGTGTCGACGCTTGCCGCGTTCGAGCACCCAGCCCAGACTCAGCGTCGTCTCCGTCCCCTTGATGCCGCTGCGGCCGCCCGTCCCGAGGACATTCTCCACCTCCAATCCGAGCTTCGGACCGGGTTTGATTTGCGATTGCGTAACGCGCCCCTGCCGGGCCTGCACCTGATAGCCGAACGCTACCAAACCCGGGTTGTGGGCCAGTGTTCGACTGATCGCCTCTTCAAGCCCGAGATCTTCGTCGCTTGCCGCTGCGCTCCACTGGGCGACGAAAAACAGGCTGAGGGCGGCCAGCCAGTGCCGCACCTTAGCGCAACGGTTGATTGCACCCCTCATACGCAACTATCCCCCGCGCCGCAGGGCGCGTTTGTTCAATAAAACAGAAGGCTAACCGAACCCGCGCCCTTAAGCTTCACGGAGAACCGGGGCGCGATCGACCTTAAGCCGCTTGATTCGGCGCCGGTCGGCCAACATCACTTCAAACATCCAGTCGCCGGCCTGGACCTGTTCACCGCGCTTGGGCAGCCGTCCCAGGCGATGAATGACGAGACCGCCCACGGTGTCGAACTCGCCGGTATCGAGTTCCGAGCCGATCTGCTCGTCGAACTCCTCAATGCGCATCTTGGCGCTGACCAGGTAGCTTCCGTCTTCCTGGCGGACCAGTTCGGGCGCCTGTTCAAGGTCATGCTCGTCGCCGATTTCCCCCACGATCTGCTCAAGCACGTCCTCAATGGTCAGCAGTCCCGCGGTACCGCCGTATTCGTCCACCACCACCGCCAGGTGATTGCGTCCGCGGCGAAACTCGTCGAGCAGCGCATCCAGGCGCTTGGTCTCGGGAATCAGCGTCGCGGGCCTGAGCAGCGGCGCGATTTCCAGCCGATCATCGGGCGATTCGGTCATTGCCCGCAGCAGGTCCTTAGCCAACAGTATTCCTACCACCTCATCGCGGTTCTCGCCGATGACCGGGAAACGCGAGTGACCGGAGTCGATGATCGTGGACAGCATTCGCTCACGGCTGTCGTCCAGATTCAGAACCACCATGCTGGAGCGCTGCACCATCACCTCGTGCACCTCGAGTTGGGAAACCTCCAGCACGCCTTCGATCATCGCCTTCTCGCCCGCAGTGATTTGCTTTTCACTGCCCAACTCGGCGAGCAATTCCAGGAGACCTGCGCGCGTCAGCCGCTTGCGGCCTGCCAAACGATCCAGCAGTCCCCGAGCAGCGGTCATGCGCGTTCCTCCGACCAGGGGTCCGGCCAGCCGGCTTGCGTTAGCAAGTCCGACTCCAGCGATTCCATGGCCCGGCTCTGTTGCAGCTCCTGGTGATCAAGTCCGGCCAGGTGCAGGCAGCCATGCACCACCAGGTGGGCGAGATGCGCGGCAGCTGTGGATTCCCGGGCGCAAGCTTCCGACCGCACCAGGGGCATACAAATGACGATGTCGCCGATCTCGCCCACGGCGTGGTCGGAGGGGAAAGCCAGCACATTCGTCGGGCGGTCGATGCCGCGCCACTGCCGATTCAGTTCACGGCTTTCCTGTTTCTCGACCAGCCGTACGGTCACTTCGCCTTCCTGAGCAAAGTCCGCCAGACTTGACCGAACCAACCTGCGTATCGCGGCGCTTGAAAGCTCTCCGCGGGGTTCGGCGTGCCCCACCCCGGCATATTGCAAGGTAACCCGGATCACGCCTTGTCCTCCGAGCCGTACGCCTCGAGGATACGCTTCACCAGGGCGTGACGAACCACGTCGCGCGAAGAAAAATAGACGGTGGCGATGCCCGGCACGGACTTGAGGATCTTGAGCGCGTGGCGCATACCGCTCTCTCGGTCACTCGGCAGATCGACCTGCGTGATGTCGCCGGTCACCACGGCGCGCGAATCAGCGCCGAAGCGGGTCAGGAACATCTTCATCTGCGCCGCGGTGGTGTTCTGCCCTTCGTCGAGGATGACAAAGCTGCTGTTTAGGGATCGGCCTCGCATGTAGGCCAGCGGCGCCACTTCGATCACGCCGCGCTCCACCCACCGCGCCACACGCTCCGGTCCCAACATTGCGTAAAGCGCGTCGTACACGGGCCTCAAATAGGGGTCCACCTTGCTGGCCAGGTCGCCGGGCAAAAAGCCGAGCCTTTCGCCCGCCTCCACTGCCGGGCGCACCAGCACAATGCGCTGCACCTGCCCGGCCTGGTGCGCTTCAAGCGCGCAAGCTACCGCGAGCCAGGTCTTGCCGGTGCCGGCCGGCCCTATCCCGAAAGTCAGATCGCGTGACCGGATTTCCGTAACGTAGCGCCACTGGTTGGCGCCGCGCGGCCGCACCTGCATTCTCGGAGTGGAAATCACCCGTTCCGACTCATCATCGACGCTGGCAGCGGCTCCCGGTTTCCCCTCGCGATCGGCCCCATTGGTAACTGACTCGCGTTCTGCGCCTTGCGCACACTCACTGAGGCAGGCCTGAATGTGGGCGGCATCCAGCGATTCATCCGCGGCCATTCGGTACAACTCGGTCAGCGCCGCGGCGCCTGCCTGGGCGGCTTCCTCCGGACCGCGCACCCGGAAGCGGTTGCCCTTGCTGGTGATGCGTACGCCCAGACCCTGCTCGATTTGCCGCAGGTGCTTGTCGAATTCGCCGCACAGGTTGGCCAGCGCACCGTTGTTCGCCGGGAGGAGGACAACCTCCATGGTATGGGTTTCGCTATTCAGGGCGTTGGTGAGCCTCAGGCGGCAAGGGATTGGGGCAACAGCCGGCCGCGCAGTGAATTGGGGAGTGCTTCGGTTATCACCACGTTAACCATACTCCCGATCAGCGAGGGCGGGCCGTCAAAGTTCACCCAGCGATTGTTGCCCGTGCGTCCCGCTATCAGACCCTCACCCCGTCGCGCCGGACGCTCCACCAGAACGCGCTGCGAGGTATTGACCATCTCCCGCGAAATCCGCCGCGCCTGACTGGTGATCAGAGCCTGCAAACGCTGCAGGCGTTCAAGCTTGACCTCGTGAGGCACGAGGTCAGCCATGCGTTCGGCGGGCGTGCCGGGACGCGCGCTGTACATGAAGCTGAAGGAATGATCGAAACCGATGTCCGCGACCAGGGCCAGGGTAGCGGCAAACTCTTCTTCGCTTTCACCGGGAAAACCCACGATGAAGTCCGACGCCACACTGATGCCGGGCCGGGCGCGCCGCAGACGGGCGATCTTGTCCTGGTACTCGGCCACGGTGTAGCCGCGTTTCATCCGCTTGAGGACCGTGTCCGAGCCGCTCTGGACCGGAAGGTGCAAATAGGAGGGAAGCTTGTCAAAGCGTGCGTAGGCGCCAATCAGCCGGTCGTCGAATTCCATCGGATGCGAGGTGGTGAAACGAATCCTTGCGATCCCCTCGAGCTTCGACACGTAGCGTATCAGGCCCGCCAGGTCCTCCAGTCCTCCCGAGGGCGCAGAGCCCCGGTAGCCATTGACGTTCTGGCCCAGCAGGTTGATTTCCCGCACCCCCTGGCGCTCCAGCTGGATCGCCTCGGCCAGCACGTCCGCGACCGGACGGCTGATCTCCTCGCCGCGGGTGTAGGGAACGACACAGAAGGAACAGAATTTGCTGCATCCTTCCATGATCGATAAATGTGCTACCGGCGATGCGGCCCTGGGCGCAGGCAACTCGGCGAATTTCTCCTCCGCCGGAAACGCAATGTCCACCACCGGGCCGGAGGAGGAGGCCGAACGGCGCAGCAACTTGGGTAGCCGGTGCAGCGTCTGCGGGCCGAAGATCACATCTACATAGGGCGCGCGCTTACCGATGGCCGCGCCCTCCTGGCTCGCCACGCATCCCCCTACGCCGATCTTCATATGGGGGCGCTTGCGTTTCAGGGCCTTGTAGCGCCCAAGTTCCGAAAACAGCTTCTCCTGCGGTTTCTCGCGCACCGAACAGGTATTGATCAGCACAACATCCGCTTCCTCGGGGTTGTCGGTCACAGTGAAGCCCTGACTCTCGCGAAGCACGTCCGCCATGCGAGCGGAGTCGTACTCATTCATCTGGCACCCGAAAGTGCGGATGTAGAGTTTGCCGCTCATGCCTGAAAGACTCTGGTTTAAGGTAAAGCCCGCGCTTGCGTGCCGCGATTCTCGCGGATTTCTGCGCTGAATTAAAAGGCTATCCTAAAACGGAACCTCGTCGTCCATGTCGCCATCGTCCGCATTGCCGTAGTTACTCTTCTGTGCCGCGTTGGACTCTCCGCCCCCGCCGCCCCCGCCGCCCCCGCCGCCGCTGCCGCCGCTGCCGCGCTGCTGATCGTAGTCGCCGTCGCCGCCGCGCCGATCCAGGAACTGCATATCATCGGCAACCACTTCCGTGCTGCGCCGTTCCTGTCCTTCGCGATCCTGCCACGAGCGCGTGCGCAAACGGCCCTCGACGTAGATTCTTGATCCCTTCTGCAGAAATTGCTGGGCCAGTTCGGCGCGCCGGCCGAACAACACCACGTTGTGCCACTCCGTATGTTCCTGCACCTGGCCGGTTTCCCGCCGCGTCCACCGTTCATTGGTGGCGATACGTATGTTCGCGACCGGGTTACCGTTCGTCATCTGCCGAACCTCTACATCGTGCCCCAGGTTGCCAACCAGAATTACCTTGTTTACTCCGCGCATTCCTCACTCTCCAAAAAATTCCTGACCCTCTTGGCCAGGCGCCGAAACTATTGTGCCACCAACTCACCGGAACACATACGCATCGGGCCGTTCACATTTGTGTGACTTTGCCGAATAAGACGCAGGCAGCACTAATAGCAGCATTTCCGCGGATATCCGGCGCCCTTCGCCGCCGGAACAAGAATCGCGGCTTGGGGCGTTGGGTATGGCCGGCGAGCATAGCCTCGCCAAAGCACGCAAGGCGAATCTTGCATGGAACACGCTGGGAGCGAGGGCGTCCCCGCCCTCGTCGAGGGCCGGAAGCCCTCGTTCCCAGCGTGTTCCCTGCGCGTCAGCGCAGCGGCGCCTGCTGCGAAAACTCCTGGGAATGACTTCCGTAGAAGAAGCGTAGCCGCCAGGATCTCAAATGTCCGATATCGCCGGGCGCCAGATCGACAACCCGAATTCGCCATTCGCCATTCGGTCCTTCGCCGTAGAACGCATTACTGAGCAAATGCCACCGGCGCAGTCCGGGGAAGCTGTCGAGCGCGGCGTTGAATGGCGCATTCACGACACTCTTGGTCCCGCCTGGCGAAGTTATGGTTACGCCCAAATCGGAGGCGTAACTGTGGCCAACCCAAATTTCGAGAATCACAGCTTCGATGTTGGCCGAGTCAGGCAAACCCGCAACCGAGAGCGTATCCGAGACACCGGCTCCGTCTCCGTCGGGAACCACCATGAACAAGTCCCTGTCATCGGACGCGGGGAACCATTGGGATTCCACAAACTCACCCAGGCTGCCGGGCACATGCGCAGTAGCCATAGCCACAGCCTCATCCAGCGCTAGCGCCCCAAAGCCATACCAGTTGTGATAGCCGTACCCCGCTGCGTTGGTCAGCCAGGCATGCTGCGCGACGTACGGCCGACCGTTAAACGCGGCCCGCACCTCCGCCCGGCTCGGGTCTATTCTTCGCGCAGAAGAAGCGAGGATGTGCTTGACTTCGCGCCAGGTCAACTCAGGGTTGACTCCCAACAGAATTGCGGTGGCTCCGGCCGTAGCCGGAGCGGCGGACGATGTCCCTCCAAATGTGCTCGTATAGTCGCCGTGGGGGTCGATCGAATTGCCACCCGGCAGGTTGTCGCCGCCGGCAAGGTCGTAACTCTTCTCAACGCCGGCCTGATCCGTGGTGATGATGCCCGGGTACTCGACTCCGCCCTCGCCACCGGGAGCAAGGATCCAGAGGCTGGCGCCCGCACTGGAATACGACGCTTTGACGTCGTCGGCGCTGAAGACCCCCACATTGATCAGGTACGGGAGATTCTGGTCCGGATCCGCGTTACTGCCCAGGCATCCGATTTCCGAATTGAAGGGATGCGGCGAACTGCATTCGTTGAATCCGTTACCGGCCGCCTTGACGTAGAGCGCGCCTCGGCCCGACCGAAGTTCGCTGGTCCCCATTTTCATGAGTCCAACGAAATCCTCTTCAGAATTCTGGGACGGCGCTATAGTCCCGAAACTCATGTTGAATACGTCAACGCTTGCCGAGTCGGGATGACTGCGACTTGCGCCGAGACCCTGCAGCAGGTTCGCTTGGGGATCCGCGGAAAAGCCGACGCCGGTCAGGCCGTTGCGGATGGCCGCGTTCATCTGCAAATCGGCGCCCGGAACACCTCGGTTCCCGGAAAATCCGGTTTGTCCCCTGTTGCGCAAATGCCATTGTTCCGCAAACAATGGATCAGGTCCGGTGGATCCGCCTGCCCTGGCCGGGGCTTCGCATCGGGTGACAACCTTTCCTTCGGTATTGGTGGCAAAGGAGAATCGGAATGCGCCGTTATCGACCTGTCCGTCGCCGGTCCCGTTTATGGCGCTGTGCAGATAAACTCTCACGAAGTAGCTTGCATTCGACGCCAGGCGATTCAAGGGCGGGCTGAATGCGTACGGGGGGAGAAATATCATCGTGTCGAAGCTAAACACGGGAATATCAAAGACGCCGAGCAAATTCACGTCGGTAGCGAAGTCGGCTTCGCTGGACCACTCTGCAATAAGCTGAACGGGCGGGTCGTCCGGGCCGGGGAAAGTGAAGGCCAGGACCACGAATTCAACCGACGCTTCGGTTACGGAATAGAAGGCGGGCACGACCAGCCCTCCGTCGGCGGCCTCGTCCGGGGTCTTGTCGACAATCGCCGCCTCGCCGTCAACAATCGTCACGGTGACACTGGACGCCGGTCCGGCCTGGGCGTTTCCCTGGATCGGTCCGAGACTGATTACGACCGCTTCGTCCCCTTCCATGTCGAAATCCCTGAATACGTCAATGGCAATGCCGGAGAGCGCCACGTGCGGGGGCAAGACGATGGAATCCGTGCTTACCACGTAGTCGTGGTCCCGGGTTGCCGAACCAGAAAATTCAAGTGGGATGGTCAGGCCGGCGTGGGCCGTTGAATTGACCCCAACGTTGACTTGCACCGTCGGGTTGCCGGCTTCCTGAACCGTGGCCGTTGACGCTACCGATAGCGACACGATTACCGGCGGCGCGGGTTCATCTCCGCCTCCGCCGCCGCCACAAGCGCTCACCAGCAGGCAACAAACCAGCGCAGAGTGGGTACGGAACCTGGACGCTATCGCCACTGGATTGGCGGCCCGCGGAGACGAATGGTCGCCCTCGAAAGGCCTGAAACCGATTCCAATCGCGAAATGGCGTGAAGGGGATGCAAGGTCTCGGGAAGGTCGATGATGGCGAAACCCAGTTTCTCAAAGAACACGGCTCTGGTGGCGCCAACCAGCTCAGTGATTGATTCCAATTGCGCTTCATTGTCCAACTCGACCCGAATACTGGGAAGCAAGGGAGCGAAGGTCCGCCGGGAAGGATCAAAGGCGATTCGGGATGAAAGGCCCTCCAACGGCGTAGCGGCTCGGAAAGTCCTCCCCTCAAAATATATGACGTGGACTCGTTCAGACCTTGTCTCATACGAATATCCGCTGATGGGACCCTCCGCCGGTTGCAACTGACCGGACGCTTTGGCAGTCGGTAACACAACGACTTCCCGGCCCTGCGTAGCCGCCATCAGATACTCGTTGCTGTCGGATTCCTCAGCTGCGGCGGAAAGGTCCCCGGCAAGCGCAATCCAGCACCCTGAAAAAAGCAGGAACAGTGTCAGCAGAGGTTCGCATGCCCCGGACCGCATGAAAGCGGATTCACGCGAAATCCTGTTTATCCGGACACTTCCATCGGGCAGGACACAGAATTTTCTGCCATCACTCCGCAGCGCTAGCGAATCGCGCTTTGCGCCGCCTGATGCAATAGACCACGTGGCGGGCTGCCAGGCAAACAGGAAATTTCACTGCAGGGAAAGAACAGTGGATGAGCGCAAGAGATGTGCGCTGACCTCTTCCGGCTTCCATCCGTCGTCCGACAGGCGAGCAGGGGGCAGCTTGTCCGCGATATCCTCACCCACCCAGATTTGTGGCCGGGAGTGCTTAAAGCCCTTGCGCTTTTCGCGCTTGCGGACCAGCACCGCCGCCCGCTCGAACGCACCGAGATAATCGCCATCGGTCAGGCTGTCGCGGTAGAAGGCCGCGCCAAAATAGGTGTAGTCGCGCCCGTTCGCGCAGCCGAACGACATCCGACGGGCACTTGCGGCAGTAATAACCAGTGCGCGCGGCGACTTCAGGGCGTCAATATAGCCACCGGAGAAGCAGGCGGAAACGACCACCACTCGCCAGGGCAGGTCCGCGCCGTTGACGATTTCGCCGATATCCTTGGCGGAAAGACTCTTAAGCTGGAACGGCTCGAACGAAACCGAGAACTTGTGCCGCCTGGAGCCGTGAGAGGTCATGTGCAGCACCAGCAGATCCTCGGCCCCCATCTTCCGCCCGATTCCGCTGAGTACCGAGGCGAGATTCTCTCCGTTGGCGAGCGGCAGATCATCAATGGTATTAGGGCTGTTGATCAGTATTGCGGTACGGCCGTCGGCGCCGAGCTGCTCCCGGAAAAGGGCCTCGACAAGCTTGACCTCATTCTCAAAAACATCCTGCTCCGCGGACGAGCCAAAGCCAACGAAATAGGTCTCGGCCACGCCTTCCTCAGAGGCGCGCACCTTGTCCAGGGCACTCTGCACCAGCCGCTGTTGATTGGAATAGATACTCTCAACATCAAGCGGCGGTTCCTTCTCCGCGGGAGCATCGCAGGATGGGAGCGCCGGCGGGCCGGAAGCGCCGACGCCGGACAACACGAGCAGGGTTACCACGAAGATTGCGAAGCGGCGCATCAAGGTCATTTCCGATTCCCCCAAGGAATACTAACGCCGTAACGGAAACGGCGTCGCAACACTGCGCCTTGTGAGCGGATTCCGATGCGAACCCATGCGCTACAGCTTACAACACCAAACCATCCAGAATCTCTCGGCCACGCTTGTTTGGAACGACCGCCGGCGGCACAACCCGCCGTACCTGTCCGCGGAGCGTCATTGACGCAATAGTGGGTAAGAGCTGTCAACCCATTGGCGGGTTTCGCCGCACGGCCCCGCGAGGGTATATTGGGGGGCTGCCATGAGTGAAATCCGTATCCGTTCGGCGCGCACCCACAACCTCAAGGGGATCGACCTGTCGCTGCCGCGCGATCGACTGATCGTGATAACCGGGCTGTCCGGCTCGGGCAAGTCCTCGCTTGCGTTCGACACAATCTATGCCGAGGGGCAAAGGCGCTACGTGGAGTCGCTTTCGGCCTACGCGCGCCAGTTCCTGAGCGTGATGAGCAAGCCCGACGTGGACCATATCGAAGGCCTTTCGCCGGCGATCGCCATAGAACAGCGCTCTGCATCGCACAACCCGCGTTCCACGGTGGCTACGGTTACGGAAATCTACGATTACATGCGTCTGTTGTTCGCCCGTGCGGGCACACCCCGCTGTCCGAGGCACCAAAGAGCGCTTGCGGTCCAGACCATCAGCGAGATGGTCGACGAGATACTGAGACTTCCCGAAGGCACCGCGATCAACCTGATGGCGCCGGTGGTGCGCAACCGCAAGGGAGAGCACCGCAAGCTGTTTGCCGACCTTCTGGCCCAAGGCTTCGTGCGCGCCAGGGTGGATGGCGAACTGTGCGAGCTGGACAACCCGCCGGAACTTGATCTCCGCCGCAATCACAGCATTGAGGTCGTGGTGGACCGGCTCAGAGTTCGCGACGAACTGCGCCAGCGGCTGGCCGAATCGCTGGAAACGGCGCTGTCGCTTACCGATGGAACGGTGCTGGTGGGCTTTATTGACGAACCGGACCGGGCCGATCTGCTGTTCTCCAGCCGCTTTGCCTGCCCGATGTGCGATTTCGCCATTCCGGAATTGGAACCCCGGCTCTTTTCATTCAACAACCCGGCCGGCGCCTGCGAATCCTGCGCTGGCCTGGGATCCAAGCGGTTCTTCGATCCGGAGAGGGTTGTGCGTCCCCACTTGAGCCTGGCCGGACGCGCGGTGCGCAACTGGGACCGGCGCAACGCCTGGTACTACAGCACGTTGGAGAGCCTCGCACGCCACTACGGTTTTGATCCTGAAGTTCCGTTCGAAACGCTCCCCGCGAAGATTCGCCAGGTGGTGCTGTACGGCAGCGGGCGAACCCGGGTGAAATTCACCTACCGCTTTTCCACCGGCCGGAAGTTCACCCGGACACGCCCGTTCGAGGGCGTGCTGCCAAACATGGAGAGGCGCTACCGGGAGACGGAATCGCCCCGCGTGCGCGAAGAGTTATCCCGCTACCTGGGGTCAACCCCCTGCCCCGAATGCGGTGGCGGGCGCCTGAACGAAGCTGCGCGCAACGTGCTGGTGTCGGGCCGCTCGATCACGGACATAAGCGCCATGAGCGTGGAAGCCGCACTCAAATTCTTCACTTCGCTCAAGCTGAGAGGCTGGCGGCAGGAAATCGCCGATCGCATCATGCGGGAACTCGGCGAACGGCTGCGTTTCATGGCCGACGTGGGCCTGGGATATCTCAATCTGGACCGGCGGGCGGAGACGCTGTCCGGCGGCGAGGCGCAACGGATCCGGCTGGCCAGTCAGATCGGATCCGGCCTCGTGGGTGTGATGTATGTACTCGACGAGCCCAGCATCGGGCTGCATCAGAGAGACAACAAGCGCCTGCTGGCCACCTTGGCGCGACTTCGGGATCTCGGCAACACGGTGCTGATCGTGGAGCACGACGAGGAGGCCATCTGTACGGCCGACTACGTGGTGGACCTGGGACCCGGGGCCGGCGCGCACGGCGGCCAGGTGGTCGCACAAGGCCCGCCGGAGACGATCAAGCGCGAGCCCGCCTCGCTCACGGGGCAATACTTAAGCGGTTTGCGCAGCATTCCGGTGCCGGCGAAGCGGCGCCCGCCGCAGCCCGATCGAACGCTGACCATCGAAGGAGCCAGCGCCAACAATCTCAAGGACCTGGAAGTCAAATTGCCGCTGGGACTGATGACCTGCGTGACCGGCGTGTCGGGATCCGGCAAGTCCTCGCTGGTCAACGAGACCCTGCTCCCCGCGGTTGCCGCTGCGCTGGACCGCAAACCTTGCCCGGGCGCCAAATTTCGGACCTTGCGTGGCGCCGAGCGCCTGGACCGGATCATTGAAATCAGCCAGGACCCTATCGGACGCACGCCGCGCTCCAACCCGGCTACCTATACCGGCCTGTTCACGCCAATTCGCGAAATGTTTGCGCTGACGCCCGAGGCCCGGGCACGCGGCTACAAGCCGGGGCGGTTCAGTTTCAACGTCCGGGGCGGCCGCTGCGAGGCCTGCCAGGGAGGCGGGCTGATCAAGGTGGAGATGCACTTTCTCCCGGACGTTTATGTGCCCTGTGACGTTTGCGAGGGGCGCAGATACGGACGCGAGGCGCTCGAAATCCGCTACCGTGGGCTGAACATTCACGAAGTGCTGGAACTCAGCGTCGAGCGGGCAGCGGAGGTATTTGCCAACGTGCCCAAGGTGGCGCAGAAGCTGGCCACACTGCTGGACGTAGGCCTGGGCTATATCCGACTCGGGCAGAGCGCTACCACGCTATCGGGAGGCGAAGCCCAGCGAGTGAAGCTTTCCCGTGAGTTGGCCAAGCGCTCCACGGGCCGAACTCTGTACCTGCTCGATGAACCCACCACCGGGCTGCATTTCCACGACGTGGCTCAGCTCTTGAAGGTGCTGCACCGGCTGCGTGACGGGGGCAACACGGTGGTCGTCATCGAGCACAACCTGGACGTGATCAAGACTGCCGACTGGATCATTGACCTGGGGCCGGAGGGCGGGGAAACAGGCGGTGAAATACTGGCGGCCGGGACGCCCGAAGAAGTCGCGGGAGTGCGTCGATCCTACACCGGCCGCTACCTGGCGAGAATGCTGCGCGGTTCCACGGCCGGCACACGCCGCAAGAGCGCTGCCTAGCTCCACTGCGGGGCGGCGGGCGAATCACCGCCGCGCACCACGAAGGCTTCAGCCGGCTGATCGCCGCGATTTTCGATTGAGCGCGTAAGGCCTAAAGGGACGGTCAGCACATCGCCGGGACCGAGCCCCAGGGCTTCAGACTCCCAGCAAATCCGCAAGCGTCCTTCACGGATCGTCCACACTTCCTCTTCAAGGCGTGAATGAAGCGGGAGACGCGCTCCGGGATCAAACCCAAGTCGCCGTAGGTGAAAGCCGTGCTGCCAGCTCAATGGTGCTTCGGCAACATTCTCCTTTCCGTTGGGCTGACCGATGATCGGTGATTCCTCGACGCTTTCGCCTTCCGCTCTGCTTGTCAGGGCCGAGTTTGCGCCGCCGTTTGCGGCAGAGTAGCGCGCTACGCAGCGTTCCAGGGCGGCGCTGTCCAGGCGATCCAGGCGGGCGACCTGGTCCGCGGTCGTAACGGGCATTGCCGGCTCGTCCATGGGCGCCGATTCTCCGGCATGGGTGTCGATCAAGCGGCCGCTTTCCAATAACACCAACCCATACTTGCGCGCGTCGTCGAACACGTACGGCGCCCAGGTCACCCTGCCGGGGTCATCCCCGCCCAGCGCGGCGAACATGAAACCCACGCCCGAGCCGATGTTCTCGAAACCACGGAATACGTGAATCGGAATCGAAATGGTGTCGCCTCGCTCCAGCACCACCTCGCCGTCTTCCCCATGCTCGCCGGTCATGAAGCGCCAGCGGCCCGAGTGAATCCAGAAAACCTCGGCGGTCTCGTGACTGTGCTGCGAGTTGACGCAGCCCGGCGGCTGTCGGGCGGCGCCGATGTTAAAGCCGTGCGGCTCGCGGATATGAACATGCTGATCCGGATTCTCGGCAACGCCGGGTCCGATGATGGTGAAGTTCTCCTTCATTTCGCTGCCTGGGGTACGCGTATCAATAAACGCCGTACGGCACGGGATCAGTTCACCATAGCGAACCAGACGGTCCCGCATGTCCTTCATGGTTACGCTGTTCGCGGACGGCATGTGCGCCCCCCAGAAAACCCGCCCAATATACTAGCCGAGGCCGGCGCGCTCAGGCGCCGCTTATGTTCATGCCTATCGACTACGAGGCCCGTGATGAAGGCGAATGTCAGCCCCGGGGAAATTACCGACTACATCCTTCGCATAACGCGCGAAATCTGGGAGGACGGCAACCCGGACCAGGTGCCGCGTTACTACGCGCCTGAAGCCCGGATTCATGCTCTGGGCGGCATCATGCGTGGCGCAGCCGAAGTCACGGCGAATACGCGCGCCATGCAGACCGCGTTCCCGGACCGGTTGCTTATCGGCGAAGACGTCGTCTGCAGCCCGTTGCAGGATGGCGCTTGGCTGTCCTCCCATCGTATCCGCAGCCCGATGACCAGTCTCGGGGAGAACGTGTATGGCCCGGCCACCGGCAGGAAAGTCACAGCGCACGTGTTCGCCGACTGCGTCGTAAAGGACGAGATGATCCAACAGGAATGGCTGACGCGGGACAACCTTAGCCTGGTGCGGCAACTTGGCTATGACCCGCTGGAGGTTGCTCACCGCGAAGCCGGGCGGATTCAACACGAGGAGCATCGGCATTGGCTGATGAGCGAGCGCGACCGGGTACTCAACTCCCCACAGGCGGCCGCCTCCAATGCCACGCCCGACCCGGTTCTGGGTCCCAAGAACTACGCGCGGGCGGTTTTGTTGAGCCTTTGGCAGGGCGCCTCGGACTTCGCACGGAATGCATATGCTCCCTACGCAGTTCTGAGCGATTCAGGTGACGAGATAGCCGGCGCTGGGGAAATACTCCAGCATTTCTCGGCCCTGAAGAAAAGCCTTGTCGTGTCTCGTCTCAGCGTCGATCATGCCGGCGTACAAGCGCGTGGCAAGGAAGGCCTGACGTTGGCCGCGCGCTGGACTGCGGCGGCCAAACATGCGCAGACGTTTGAGGGATTGGAGGCAAGGGGCGCGCCCTTGTTCCTTATTGGCATCACCCATTGGTGGCTGACGGGGGAGCGGATCGCGCGCGAGTGGACTGTATTCGACCGCCTGGCGCTTATGGAGCAAATCCTCCGCCACGCCGGGTAAGAGTTACCACTTCCTCCTTGTGGACGATGCTGATGCCTATGGAGCGCGCCGCTGCTTGTGCGCCGCCCAGGCTCCCGGCAAGCACAATAGTTGATGTGCTACAAGTCGCAAGACCCGTTTGCGGCTTACGAAACCTTAAGAAAGGGGCGATCTCGATGAGGGAGGCGTTGCTGTTCTGATTCCGGCCGGGCCGGACTATGTCACCGCAGTTAAGATCAACGGTGCGTTAGTCCTCACCTTTCCACTGCGTCGCTTCGATGAGCCGCGGATCTTCCGGGTCGGCCAGTTTGCACCGGGCGGAGGCCCATTCGGTGGTGAAGGCCACCCGGCCGCTTTCCGGTGTTGCCCAGGCAACACCGATGACATCCTTTTCCGAATATTCGCCCGGCTCTCCGTCATGCAGCGTGAGGCGCATGAGGTCGACAAAGTTGCGCCCGGAATTGGACGGCCACAGAGATGTCAGGAATTCCATATGGAGTTCACGCGGTTCGGGCTCGTTAGTGGTGATGGTGAAGACGTCTCCCCGGTCATGCATGAAATAGGGGTTGATTACCTGATCGCTGCCGTCCTCGAACTGCAATGAGGTGAAACACTCAAAGCGTTTTGCCTTGTACATGCGCAGGTGGGTGCGGTCTTCCCGCCCGGAAATGAGAGAACCGTCTTCCAGATAGCCGTTATCGTAAACCCAGAGCTCTTCGGGGTTGAGGATCCACTCCGCATCCCAGGTCATTTGATGGCCGGTGTTCTTGGACACCATGGTGCATTCACCGAACTCACCGAGCAGACCTCGCAGTTGTTTGCCGTGCCGCCGCCAATTAAAAGTGCAATTGCCACCGAAATTAGGATCAGGCTCCAAGTCGGGCCATACGTCGGGACGGAGATGGGCATCAACAAACTTTTTGGGATCCTTGATGCGCCGGCCGGAAATGGAAACGGCGCCCAGTTCTTCATTCATCGAAATCAGAAACAGTACCTGCTGCCCAGGAAACACCGGGCCGTCATCGCCATCGAGCCTGATCTGTGTATAGATTACATGTTCGGCCAGATGAGGCGCTTCGATCTTGGCAAACACCCTATAGAAAATTTCATGCTCGCCATCCGGTGGCGCACCCAGATTGCGCTCCAAAAACACTTGGGGGATGGACGTGTACTCGCCCGGCAGCCAAGCCATTAGATCCTCCAAGACCTTCATCAGTTCGGGCCTTGAGTTGGTGGCGGTCGCGGGCAAAGGCAGCAAAGACAAAGCGATAGCGAAGACGACGGCGCGCATGGGTCCCCTCTCCTTTTATCGGTTTTGATGAGAGCCTAACGGCAATAGGTTCCAACGTAAAGTCGCCTTATGTGGCTTCCGCGTCTGCCAGGGCATTGTCAGATTCAATCTGCCTGGTCGTCTCGCGCAAATGGAGCAGATTCTGCGCCACTTGGTTGGAACACCCTGGGAACGAGGGCTTCCAGCCCTCGGCGAGGGCAAGACGCCCTCGCTGCTGTTTCCTGCGCGTCGGCGCAGCGGCGCCCGCTGCGAGAACTCCTATTGAGCTCCCCGCAAAGACTTAGTTACCCAGCGCGCGTACGACGGCCTCGGGGTCATGATTGATAACGGTCAGAAGGACGCGGGCCGCCCGATCCGGAACGCGCCGCCCCTGTTCCCAGTCCTGGACCGCACGCGCATCCAGGCCGAAGCGGTCGGCGAATTTTTGGCGACTCAGCTTTAGGCGCTTTCGCACCGCAACGATATGCGCCGCTGCCGGATTTTCCACGATCCTACAGTGAAGAGTTGCATCTCCACGAGCATGCTCAAGGACCTCTCCGAGGGCCGTTTCCAGTTCGCGACCGAGTATTGTTCGATCCGCATTCATCCTTTTCTCTCCTGTTTCCTGATATTGGCCACGGGCCGCGATAGTGCCCTTCTATCCGCTGGACTCAGGTCTTCACGATCTCCCTTTGCGTAAGCGGCTAAGAGATAGATCGCGTCAGTTCCAACGTGATGAAAATAAATTGTGCGGATTCCTCCCCGCTTCCCCCTTCCGAGTCGGGCCCAGCGTATTTTGCGAAGCCCTCCCGTTCCCCGAATGACGGGCGCAACGAAGGGATCGGCACCTATGGCCTCCTCCATGGCACACCTTTCCGCCTCCGGCAAGAGCTTCCTGACGGCGCGCTCATACGTCTTTGTAATGAAGACGCGCACAAACCGAAATATGCGGCAATGCCGCACGCATGTCAAGTCACCTCAGAACTAAGATCAGGAGGCGGGCCAGAGACGCTTACTCGCAATGGCGGCGCCCTCGGCCATTGTGGCGAGCTTGGCGTAGGTGATGTCCGGGTCGACCGCGCCGAATCCTGCAAAGGTAGAAAACCCGCAATCCGAACCGGCGATTACGCGCTCGCGACCCACGATATCGGCGAAGCGGCAAATGCGTTCGGCCACGAGTTGCGGATGCTCGATGAAGTTGGTGGTGGAGTCAATTACTCCGGGTACCAGAATCTTGTCTTCCGGCAAACGCGCCGACGCAAATGCCGTCCATTCATGGGCGTGGCGGGGATTGGCCGATTCGAACAGCAGCGCCTGGGGCCTTGCCTTGAGCGCAATTGGCAAGACCATTTCCATGGGCGCGTCGTGGTGGTGGGGGCCCTCGTAGTTGCCCCAACAAACGTGCAGACGCACGCGGTCCGCGGGCACGTTTTGCAACGCATGATTGAGCGCCTCCACATGCAGTTCGGCCTGTCGCCGATATTCCGTATCGGGCTGGCCCTTGAACATCATGTGGCGCCCCAGGCCCAAGTCGGGCGAATCGAGCTGCAACAGGAATCCGGCCTCCACGATGGCCTCGTATTCGGGCCGCATGGCTTCGGCTAGCGCGTACAGATACGCCTCATGACCGGAGTAGTGCTTGTTAGGCTGAAACAAGGCAATTACACCGGGAGACGCCGAATTCATGAATGCCTCCTTGGGACTATGCCGGTCCACGGCGGCGCGGAAATTCGCCAGGTCCTCCTCCAATGGCGCGCTGTCCTTGACGCGGATTTCGCCGACGCACTGCGGACGGCGATAGGTCGGCGTACCACCGCTTGTGGCCTGACGCTGAAGAAAACCTGGATACTCCTCCAGATCGGACGGTGGACTCCGGGGGCTGTCGCCTTCAAACCCGGTGATTCGATCCTTGATGTAGGTGGCGTAGCTGATTTTGCTCATTTCGCCGTCTGACACGACATCCACGCCGGCATCGCACTGCTGCGCCACAACGGCGTCAACCGCCTTGGAAAGCAGGGCATGCCGGTCCGCGGGGTCCATACGCTCACCTTTCTCCTCGGCGAACACCATCTTCGTCACCGCCTCCGAACGAGGCAGGCTGCCCACATGCGTAGTAAGAATGCGATCGGACGAATGCAGCATGATCAGATCTCCGAGGCCGGTTCCCGGCCGGTGTAGCGGCGCAAGCGAATATCAGCCTGCTCCTTGTGCCCGGCGAAGCCCTCGAGGGCGCACAATCGGGAGCAATATTCGCCGATTTCCACTGATGCCTCCTCGGTAATCCGCTGGTAGGTGCAGGTCTTGATGAATTTGCCCACCCACAGGCCGCCGGTGTAGCGCGACGCCTTGCGAGTGGGCAGAGTGTGGTTGGTGCCGATTACCTTGTCGCCGTAGGACACGTTGGTCTCCGGTCCCAGGAACAACGCGCCGTAGTTGCTCATGTTGTCCAGAAAGTATTGCGGATCGCGGGTCATGACCTGCACATGCTCCGAGCCGATTTCGTCGGCTTTCGCCAGCATCTCCTTGTAATCGCTGCATACAATGACCTGGCCGTAGTCGCGCCAGGCACGACCGGCGATCTCCGCAGTTGGCAGCACCGTAAGCTGCCGGTCCACTTCGACCATAGTGGCGCGCGCCAACCGTTCAGAGTTCGTAAGCAGGATAGCGGGCGAATCGGGGCCGTGCTCGGCCTGCCCCAGCAAGTCCGCCGCGCACAATTCCGCATCCACGGAATCGTCGGCGATGACCAGCGTTTCTGTCGGACCGGCCAGCAAGTCTATGCCCACCCGGCCAAAAAGCTGCCGCTTGGCCTCGGCAACGAAGGCGTTGCCCGGACCCACGATCATATCCGCGGCGGGAATCGCTCCGGTTCCGAGCGCCATGGCGCCGATCGCCTGTACTCCGCCCAGGCAATAGATTTCATCGGCGCCGGCCAGGTCCAGGGCCACCACGACTGCGGGATTGGGGGCGCCCTGAAACGGCGGCGAGGCGGCCGCCACACGCTCGACTCCGGCTACCCGCGCGGTGACCACGCTCATGTGCGCGGACGCAACCAACGGATATTTGCCTCCCGGCACGTAACAGCCCACGCTTTTGACTGGAATGTTGCGGTGACCCAGCACCACGCCGGGGCGCGTCTCCACTTCCACGTCGGTGAGCGCCTCGCGCTGGATGCGGGCGAAATTGCGAATCTGTTCCTGGGCGAAGCGAATGTCGGCGATCGCTTGACTGTCAAGGAGCTTGTGGCAGGCGTCGATCTCCTCACGGCTCAAGCGGAAGGATTCCGGCGACCAGCTATCGAATTGCTGCGAGTAGCGGCGCACGGCCTCGTCGCCGTGCTCGGCAATGTCGTTGAGGATAGCTTCCACCGCCGACTGAATGCGCGCGTCGCGCTCATTCTGTTTCCCGGCAGCAATGCCCTTCTTTAGGTAGCGAGTCATCTTGGCGTTCCCTATCCGGAGTGCCCGGGTGGTGTGCGGCTGGCTATCTGCATGTGCAGGCGTTCGAATAAATCGTAGCCCAGTTGCAGACAAAACTCGATGGTGTCGATCAGCACCCAATTTTCCCGCAAGAGCGCGCCTTCCCTGCGCCAGAAATCCATAACCCGCATGCCGATCTTCCTGCCGGTAGGGGCCAGGCCGTACAACAGGCCGCCAGTGTGGGTGGCGGACAGGCTGTACCAGCCGGTGGACGCGGCATAACAGCCGTCGGAGAAGCGGGCCACGTGGGTGCCTCCCTTGCGATCCGGCAGGGCGCCGAGAAATGGCGCCTGATGCCAGTACTTGAAACCGTCAATACCGCGGGTGGTTCCGATCCCGCCAGGGCCGTACCACATGAAATCCGGGTGCCAATGCAGATGGTGCAGCATGGTATCCAGGTTCTTGCCATCATACTCGTGAAGACCCTCGAAGATCATGTCATCCACCAGTTTCAGGGTCTTGTGGGATTCCTCTTCTTTCTGCTCATCCAGCAGCACGCCGTCGCGGGTGGCGGGACCGGGCGCAAGCCTTTCTACGGCGATGGCCGGCGGCAGCAGGGAAATCCCAGCCTGACGCATGAGGTCAAGAAGATCGAGGATCACGTAGCTGGCGGTGATCCGGCCTTTTTCCATGCGCACAAACTCGCCGTAGCGCAGGTAAGCCAAATTGCCGGTGGCGGGGATGCCCAGCCAGTCCGCGCCGAAGGTGCCCACGTAATAGCCGGTGCTGCAAACCCAGCGGGCCTCGATGCTCTGTCCGCCGAACAGCAGGTCGGCGCGGCGCTCCATGTCGGGGAACGAAGCCATCAGAGGATGCAGAAAGTCCCGCAGGTAGGCATCGCGCCCATGAAGGGCGTTGATGGGATGCGGCCCCTGCCACAACGCGTCGGAGGTCATGCGTTTGAGAAGCTGCTTTTCGTACGCGCCCGCTCCATCAACGCGCCATGTCTCGATCAAGTCGTGCACGGCACGCTTGTCGCCACTCAAACTACTCGTCATACGTCAGGAGGTCCTGTCAGTTAGAACGCTGGGAGCAAGGGCATCCTGCCCTCGCGGAGAAACACATCTTTTGTGACGAGGGCAGGATGCCTTCGCTCCCAGCCGAGAAGAAGCGGCCGAACAATGGCCCTAGTCCGCCTCCGCGTCGTCGCTGCCGTAAGCTGGAGACTCGGAGGACGCACCGAGAAGCTGCATCATCACGTCCAGCTCGTTGAACAGCATCCATTCCTGGGTGATCCGGCCGTCTTCGATGCGATGCTGGGTAATGCCCCACAAGCGTGCCTCGCGTCCTGTAGGCGGGCCGAAGATGCCGTTGCCGCGATGGGCGCCATAGGCGTTCCAGCGGGTTGACACCAGGTAGCCGTCATCCGGGTTGCCCATCCAGTACACCTCATCGACGTCCAGCGCCAAATCGGGGAATTGCGCCAGCAGGGACAACACGAAAGCCTGGTAGGGCCCCAGGCCGCTGAAGGCCCGGTCAGTAGGCCCGTTGAATTCCAGGTTGTCCGCGTACCGGCCTTGCAATATGCCCAACATGCGGCGGTTCCACACACATTGAAACAGGCTGCGAATGAAGTCCTCGACATCCAATTCACCGGCGGAGGACGGAACCGCCGGGTAGGCTGGCTTGTCCTGGCCGCGCTGCCGCGCGGCTTCCCCTACGGTGTAGTCGTCCGGAACGGACAGCCCTCCAGCTTCGGCCATCTGCCGCGCCACCGTGGTGAGGTCGAGGCCCAACTGTCGGAGCATCGCCGAGGTGTTGTAGAGAACGTGTTCCAAAAATATTTCGTTCTCGCGCGAAACGCAGTTGGCGATGCACCACAAGGAGACGCGCCGATTGGTGGGAGGTCCGTAGCGGCTGTAGCCGGTGTTGTCACCCTGAATGATCGTGCGGTGCGAAGTGTAGAAGCCCACATCCTCGTCGCCGGCCCAGATGATTTCATCCGCCACCAGGCGGATGTTCGGGAAAGCATTGATCGTATGCGTGGTGTCCGCCACGATCTTGTCGCGCCCGTACTGCAATCCGTAGTCGTCGTACACGCGGCTGTTGTGCGCATAGGTGTCATAGATGTAGCCGATGTCCTTCTCTTCCCATATACGGTGCGTGATGCGAACGATGTAATCTATGATGTTGCGGTATTGCGGTTCAAAGCCGCGCATGGATTGCGCCGGCATGTCGTCGCGCCCTTCACGCAAGAAGCGGTCGGTGCCGCCCCGGGTGTATTGCGCCAGGGAAATGGAATAGTCGGCCGGCATGTGCGCCCGCGCAAGCCGCGGCAGGCCGCTCTCCACATCCTTAGCCATGCTGAATCCCTCTCTCGTTGACCAGTTTTTAGAATAACACCTGGAGGCTTTGCGCGGCGTTTTTTGCGTTGTGGGCGAGGATCAGTATAGTAATTACTCCGCTCATTTTTCTTTTTTGGGAGACGACTCATGATCCTTAAGGCCAAACGGATACTTGCATCAATTCCTATGGTGGCAGTTGCCGCTCTTTGCGCTGTCACCGGCGCACAGGCACAGGGAGCGCTGGAAGAAATTGTGGTCACCGCGCAGAAGCGCGACCAGAGCCTGCAGGACGTCTCGGTGGCGGTAACCGCCGTGTCGGGAGACGAGCTGAAGGCTTGGGGGATCACCGACGCGTTCCGGCTGGAAATTCTCGCGCCCGGCTTGCAACTTGGTATGTCCGGCGCCGATCCCCGTCCGGCTTTGCGCGGCGCCAGAACCCAGCAGGTCGAGGCCAACGACGTCGCGATTTCGTTCTACACCGACGGCCTTTACCGGCCACGCCACGGTCAGGCGCTGGCCGGATTCGTGGACGTGGACCGGGTTGAAGTACTGCGTGGCCCGCAGGGCACGCTGTTTGGGCGAAACTCCTTCGGTGGCCTGATTCACGTCATCAGCAACAAGCCCGATCCCTCCGAGACGGACTATGGCTTCGCGGTGTCCGGCGGCGACTACTCACTGGCCAGTTTCGACGGATTTTTCAACGCGCCCTTAAGTGACAACACGGCGGTTCGGTTTGCGCTTAAACGGGAGACCCGCGATCCCTTTGTAGAGAACATCACGATTGGAAATGCGGGTGGATTGAAGGATGCGGATACCACCTATTTCCGCGGCCAATTGGCCTTTGCGCCCAGCGATACTCTGGATATCAACCTTCGGGTGGAAAGCTGGCAGGATGACGCTAACGGAAATGGCCACTTCGGCTACTTTGTGGAGGGGATTCCGGTCAACTTGAATACCGGAATGACCAATGGCGTATCGGGCTCGCTGCGCCCGCGTATCGGACGTTCGGACGAGTGCGCCGGCACCTGTGGCCGCTACGGCGCCGGATTTGATTTCGCCGCGACCCCGGGTCCGGACACCGTGGCGCCGACTACCGGAGACCCGTACAAGATTGCCGACGATGCGAATACCGAACGGGATATTTCCGATTTGACGCTTGCAGGGGACATCAATTGGTCCCTGGGTTTCGCGGATCTGAAAGCGACCATCGCCTACATGGATTACGAGGAATACCGCTGGGCCGATTGCGACATGTCTGCGTACCCGACGATCGAATGCGGTAACGACATTACGTCAGAGACCAACATGCAGGAGTTCCAGCTCACTTCGAATTTCGACGGTCCCTTCGAGTGGGTGCTGGGCGTGTTCCTGCTGCAGGAAGATTTGACCAACGCCTTCCTTTGGGAAGACCTGGCTTCAGTCGTGGACAACGTGCCGGTGAGTCCTGCGGACATCAACATGCACGCGGGCTGGACTCTTCAGATTCGCGTGGACACAAGCTCGGCGGCCGGGTACGGACAGGCATCGTATGCCATAAGCGACACGACCCGGGTGCTTGCCGGCGTTCGTTATACCGACGATCAACGCGACTGGCAGATTTACGGTCAGGACCCCAACAACCGCTCCACCTACTCCTTTACGGTGCTGGCCACACCCGACGGCGAGGGCGACTGGAGCAAGGCGACCTGGAAGGGCGGTGTGGAACATGACTTAAGCGAAGACACCATGCTCTACGCCACCGTATCCACGGGGTTCCTGGCAGGTAACCAGCAAGGCGCCTTCAATGGCACCAGCTCCTACGACGCGCAGACAGTCACGGCCTACGAGGTGGGCAGCAAGAGCCTGCTGGCTGACGGCAGCGTGCGCCTGAACGCCTCGCTCTACATAAACCAGTTTGAAGATCTGCTGGCGACGCGCTTTGTCGATGCGGGCGCCACGACCCTGGCTTTTACCGACAACGCCGGCGCGATTGACGCAATGGGCGTGGAAGTGGAAATGGACTGGGCGGTATCCGACCAACTCCAGTTGGGCGCTCGAATCGCTCTTCAGCAGTCGGAATACGGTGACTTTGCTTTGCCGAACGTCTTCCAGGAAGGCGGAACGACCATCAACGGCGTGAACAACCTGTTCCAGCTGAAAGGCTTGCAGGTGCAGAACTCGCCTGATTTCACGGCGACGCTGCTGGGCAGCTATATTGTGGATCTGGGCGGCTCTGGAACGCTCTTGCCGGCCGTGACTTTCTACTATTCCTCCGACTACCGAGTGGATGACTCGCCGTGGTTCTTCGGCAACCAGGATGCGTTCACCAAGACGGACCTGAGTGTGACCTGGATGTCGGTCAATCAGGACTGGACGGCGCGCCTGTGGGTCAACAACATAGAAGACGAAGCGACTTTGCTTAAGGCCACGCGTTTCGGCGGAGACGTGGCGGTAACGGACTACAGCAACCCGCGGATGTGGGGTCTCACGGTGGGCTACCGGTACTAAACCGCACCCTTTTTGACTAACGGCCGGGTTCTGCCAAGGCGGAGCCCGGCCATTTTTGTATGAAGCAAGACTTGGGAACGGAGGGCACCCCCCTCCACGCTGCGAACGAGGGCATCCTGCCCTCGTTCGCAGCGTGACGCCCTCGTTCCCGGGAGTGATTAAAGCATGGCGAACTTTGGAACGCTGAACTGGACGATTGTGGTCGCCTATCTCGCGGGAACTCTGGTGCTTGGGTATTTCCTGAGCAAACGCGTACAGACGGCGCAGCACTACTATCTGGGACAGCGAACCACGCCCTGGTGGGTGATCGGCGTATCGGTAGTGGCGACCTATTTCGGCGCCATCACGTTCCTGGGCGGCCCGGCATGGTCGTACAAGGACGGCTTCGCGGTCATCTTCATCCATATCAACTACCCGATCGTCATCTTCATCGTCAACGCGCTGTTCTTGCCGTTCTTCTACAACACCGGTGTCGCGTCGATATTTGACTACCTGGAGCGGCGGTTCGGCATCGCTTCCCGGACGTTGATGTCTGCGGTGTTCCTGTTCGGCAACATCGCCTATTCCGGCATCATGCTCTACACCACCGCGCTGGTGCTGCAGTTGATTACCGGCATGGACGTGATCGACGCTATCCTCATTATTGCGGTGGTGGCGGTGACCTATACCATGCTGGGCGGAATCTCCGCGGTGATCTGGACCGACCTGGTGCAGAGCATCATTCTGTTCGTCGGCGCGGCGATCGTTGGCGTAATGCTGATCCTGCAGTTGCCCGACGGACTCCTGGGTTCCCTGCAAGGCCTGAAGGAAATCGGCAGGGCCGATCCTTTCGAGTACTCCGTTCACCCATCGGTGGTAGCGACAATCTGGACCGGCGTGGTGGCCATGTCGGTCTACCACGTGGTGGTGTACGGCGTAAACCAGATGATGATTCAGCGCACCCTGGCGGCCAAGACCCTGGGCGACGCCAAGAAAGCCTACGCTTTCATGGGCTATGCGGCGTTTGTCGTATACGTGGTGTTCTTCGGGATCGGCATTCTCCTTTACAGCTACTACGGCGGAAAGGAATTCGAGAACGACAACAGTATCGTTCTGGACTTCGTAGCCACGATCGGAATCCCAGGGCTGATGGGCGTAATCACGGCCGCTATCGTGGCTGCGGCCATGTCCAGCCTGGATTCCAGCCTGAACTCGATGGCTACGGTAACCACGCTGGATTTCTACGAGAAGTTCTTCAAGAAGGACGAATCACCGGAGCATTATTTACGCGCGTCGCGCTGGTTCACCCTGATGTGGGCTGTAGTGATGGTTGTGCCGGCCATCATGGTCGCCCGAACGGCGAACACATCGGTATTGGAAATACTCAGCAAGGTGGGTGTCTTTCTGGTCGGATCCAAGCTGGCGATGTTCGGCCTGGGCTTTTACTCGAAACACACTACCGAGCGGGGTGTGCTGATTGGGGTAGCCGCGGGCTTCCTCGCGCTCTTCTACGTTGAAGTATTCTGGAACAATGACTATCCGCAATGGGCTGTGGCGTGGCCCTGGTATGCGGTGCTGGGCGGCGCGGTCAGTATCGGCGTCTCGCTGCTGGCCAGCCTTGTGCTGGACGGCCGTCGGCAGGAATACTCTCTCTGGACGGTGAAGGGCCAGCGCGCAGAGTTCGCACGCAAGGGCCTGCCCGAGAAACGCGACGGCTGGTACGTGATCCCCGGAAAGATCGACCGCTCGAGCTGGGTTCTTCTGGTCTACTTCGTCTTTTGCGTGGCCGCCCTGGCCTTCGTCTATCGCTTGATCTAAGCGACCCCGAATCAGGGCAAATCGATTGCCACGCCGGCCTGCTTGAAGGGGTCAAACTCCAGCTGCAGCAGCATATCGGTGAGATCGACAAAGACCCAGTTCTCCACCAGTTGATCGCCTCTGCGACGCCAAAAATCCGCGACCCGTACGGTGAACATCTGGCCGCGCCCTTCCACTCCAAGCCAGGGGCGCACCATGAAGCCGCCGTGGGAAGGCCAGCCTCCGCAGGCCACGTACATCCCGTCGGCGAAGCGCGCGAAATGGCCTTTCACACGCTGATCCAGCTCGGGGTCGCCGGAGTCTCGAAGCGTGCTGGAAAACTTCCCGGGCTCGAAAATGCTCTCGTACGGCTGCTGGAATCGGCAAAAGCCTGCCAGGCCGAAATAACTGCCGTAACCCGACGGCCCGTACCAGCACATGTTGCGGTGTCAGTAAGGACGCCAGGCTTCATCTTCGGTCCACAGGCCCGCGAGCATGTCCTCAACCGTTTTCAGGCTTAGCTGCGATTGCTCCGGTTCCTGTTCGGCGGTGAGGATACCGTCAGCGGTCGCCGGACCCGGCACGAAGCCTTCATAACCGTTACTGGGCGGCAAGGGCCATCGCCCCAATTGCCGGAGCAGATCCAGAATGTCGAAGTAAAGGTAGGATTCGACCGACCAGCCGCCTTCCATGCGATGAAACTCCGCGTAATGTAGCCACACTGGGTCACCGTGGGCCGGAATCCCCATCCAATCCTTCGCAAACACGCCCATGTAATGGCCATGGCTGACCACCCATTCCGCCTCTTTGAATTCACCGCCGAAGAGCATGTCGGCGCGCCGGTGCAGATGATCGAAGGACCGCAGCATGGGCTGCATAAGGCGCTCGACAAAAGCGTCGCTACCGGCAATTTCGTTGATGGGCTGGGTCACGTTGACCGTGACGTCGGGATGCAAGAACGCCCTTAGGGCAGAGTTCAAACGACCGGGATCACACTCCGAATACTCGCCGACGAGTTCAGCGTAGCGCTGCTTGTTGCGCAGCGTGGAAGAAGTAGCAATACCCATTTAGCGACGAGTAATTCTCCGGCACCGGCTGAGCAGATCCACGCCCAGAGGCAACAGGTAGTGAAGCAAATCGATGAAGACCCAGTTCTCGGCCAACTTGTCCCCGTTGCGCCGGTACATGTCCACCACGCGCATCTCGGTCGGACGATCAGAGGCCGGAAGTCCCATGAAACCGTCCCCCTGCTTAAGGCTTAGATTGGCCCATCCGAACCAGCCGCCGTAACATCCTTCGGCGTGCTCCAGCACATGTCCGTTGTAAACAATGCCTTCCAGGCCCTCCCGGAACGGCCCCTGATGCTGGAGCTGGTAGCGTTCGATCGTAAACGTAGAACCGATGCCGGCAGGGCCGAACCAGATCATGTCGTCATGCCAGGTTGAGGCCAGCGATGAATTCGGAGACTGGAAGCCATCCTTGTTAATCAAGTCATCGCACATTCGCAGTATGAGTTCCAGTGTTTTTTGCGTTTCCGCCTCGTCCTGCGATTCAAGCAGAATCCCGTCCTGTGTCCTGGGCGGCGCATGCGGAATGCTCGAGCCGGTCTGCATCGGCAGCGGATTGAGCCCTGCCTGTTGCATGAGGCTGATGATGTCGCAGAAAAACGCCGTCTCGGCAATCCTTCCATCCTCGACTCGAAAAAACTCGCAGTACGGAAGCAATGCAATCTTGCCGGTGGATGGAATGCCCAACCAGTCGTGGTCGAACAATCCAAGAAACTTACCCATGCTGGTCACCCAAACACGCCCATCCATCGTGTTCGAACCGGCCATGAAGATTTCCTGGCGCCGCTGCATAGACGGAAAGGCCTCGCGAAGAGGGCGCCAGACTCGATTCGCAACCCCCTCCGCGCCTTCAATCTCGTTGAAGGGATGCACGCCGCGGAACCGCAAGTCGTCACCGCCAAAGCCATCGAGCACTCCAGCCACACCGTCCGCACCGGCGCCTTCAAATTCGTCAAAGTAGCGCAAAACCAATTCCTTGCTGTTCGAAATCGTGGTCATTCGTCCTCCCGTTCGATATTTTTCCGCGGGCCCGGCCGACGGTCCGGTCACGCCCGATTATGCCGCCGGCCAAGCCGGGATGGAACACAAAAAAAGCCGCCCCGAGGTTTTGCCCCGAGGCGGCCGAATAAATGCCTGGCGGTGACCTACTCTCGCGCGGGGAGACCCCGAACTACCATCGGCGCTGGACGTTTTCACTTCCGAGTTCGGAATGGAATCGGGTGGGACCCGTCCGCTATTGCCACCAGGCGAAAAAGGTGGCGCGTCCCGACAAAGGGACGCGCCATAGGATTTGTTCCATGCATTGCATTCAAGAAATGGGAAATGCTTCGGTGTGACGCGGTTTAAGCCGCACGGGCAATTAGTACTGGTTAGCTTCACGCGTTGCCGCGCTTCCACACCCAGCCTATCAACCTTGTAGTCTTCAAGGGCCCTTCAGGGATCCGAAGATCCGGGAAACCTAATCTTGGGGTGGGCTTCCCGCTTAGATGCTTTCAGCGGTTATCCCTTCCGTACATAGCTACCCGGCAATGCCACTGGCGTGACAACCGGAACACCAGAGGTACGTCCACTCCGGTCCTCTCGTACTAGGAGCAGCTCCCCTCAAGTTTCCAACGCCCACGGCAGATAGGGACCGAACTGTCTCACGACGTTCTAAACCCAGCTCGCGTACCACTTTAAATGGCGAACAGCCATACCCTTGGGACCTGCTACAGCCCCAGGATGTGATGAGCCGACATCGAGGTGCCAAACTCCTCCGTCGATGTGGACTCTTGGGAGGAATCAGCCTGTTATCCCCGGAGTACCTTTTATCCGTTTAGCGATGGCCATTCCATACAGAACCACCGGATCACTAAGACCGTCTTTCGACCCTGCTCGACTTGTACGTCTCGCAGTCAAGCACCCTTATGCCTTTACACGCACTGCGCGATGTCCGACCGCGCTGAGGGTACCTTTGTGCTCCTCCGTTACTCTTTGGGAGGAGACCGCCCCAGTCAAACTACCCACCATGCACTGTCCCCGACCCGGATAACGGGCCTGGGTTAGAACGTCAAACAAGTCAGGGTGGTATTTCAAGGTTGGCTCCACGAGAACTAGCGTCCTCGCTTCAAAGCCTCCCACCTATCCTACACAAACGTGCTCAAAATCCAGTACAAAGCTGTAGTAAAGGTTCACGGGGTCTTTCCGTCTAGCCGCGGGTACACTGCATCTTCACAGCAATTTCAATTTCACTGAGTCCCGGGTGGAGACAGTGTGGCCATCGTTACGCCATTCGTGCAGGTCGGAACTTACCCGACAAGGAATTTCGCTCGATTTCTTACCTTAATTTCCTTAAAGGAATTATTAGGCGGATAGCTTACTAACCATCCCTGCAAGTCGCCTTGCAGATGGGACTATATCTTCATCCGCAGAATGCAGATGTCCGGCGTGTAGTCTCTGAGGATTCTGACCACTGTTTGTCAGTCTTTCCTGCTGATTGTCCGCACCCCTCAGATTGTCACTGTCTCGATTTGAGACCAGTACTGGAGGATTCACGGAGTTTCCAGCATTTGGCCGGATTTTACTAAGGCAGCGTTTCCTACCTTAGGACCGTTCATTATGTTAACAATGGATGGATTCCATCAACATTGCGGGTCTTTGAAAGACCCCTGCATATCGCTATACAGATCGGACTATATCTTCAGCAACACATGCTGCCTGGCGTATAGTCTCTGAGGATTTTCTTCAATTGAAGCATCTCAGTATTTCTTCGTCGGAGTACTTTCGTCTTCCCACTCCTCCATCGTTCATATCCTTGCGGATATCAAGTATGGATTGAATACCTTCGTTGCTTAAGTGATTGCCTTCCCTGATGATCTTCGCCATCTGCCTGAATTTCGAGAAGTCTCTCTTCTTCTTTGCAGATAGAAACCTGAATCGATCAAAAAAAGGAATCACGTTTTCTTCGATGGCATTGAAGTTGTTCACTTCGTAATACCAGACTCCGTCGTCTCTGCCTCGTAAAGTTCCACATCCAAGGTATCTCTTGAACAAGGCAAGTATTACCTTGTCCTTTTGCGATACATTGAAACAAAGTGAAACTTTCCAGGGCATTGCGTAGTCCTTTCGCTTTCTGAATGAAACGTTAAAACTGCCTTCTCCATCAGCGAATCCGGCCAGATAGTAGCCAATCCGCTCAGGCACTCGTTTCACTTCAATTGCCATCAATTGTCTCCAATTAAGGAATCTTTCCTGCTGATTGTCCGCACCTCTCAGATTGTCACTGCCTCTTGATTGAGACGAGTACTGGAGGATACACCGGAGTTTCCAGCATATAGCCAGGTTTATTTACGTAACTACAATCGGTCATTGGTCTATAGTTACGGCCGCCGTTTACCGGGGCTTCGGTCACGAGCTTTGCCCAAAAGGGCTAACAAGATCACTTAACCTTCCGGCACCGGGCAGGCGTCACACCCTATACATCCTCTTGCGAGTTAGCAGAGTGCTATGTTTTTAGTAAACAGTCGCAGCCACCTGGTCACTGCGGCCCCCAACAGCTCAAAGAGCAAGTCTCGTCACCGTCAGAGGCGTACCTTCTCCCGAAGTTACGGTACCAATTTGCCTAGTTCCTTCACCCGAGTTCTCTCAAACGCCTTAGGATTCTCTCCCTGCCCACCTGTGTCGGTTTGCGGTACGGTCGTCCGTTATCTGAAGCTTAGAGGTTTTTCCTGGAAGCATGGTATCAGCCACTTCCCGGCAGATGCCGGTGGTCTCGTATCTCGACGTTAACGACGCTCCGGATTTTCCAAAAGCGCCCGCCTACTTACTTTCCCCGGGACAACCAAACGCCCGGTAGGCCTAACCTTCTCCGTCACCCCATCGCAATAACGGCCGGTACAGGAATGTTAACCTGTTTCCCATCGACTACACCTTTCGGTCTCGCCTTAGGGGCCGACTCACCCTGCGCCGATTAGCGTTGCGCAGGAAACCTTGGGCTTCTGGCGTGCGGGTTTTTCACCCGCATAATCGTTACTCATGTCAGCATTCGCACTTCTGATACCTCCAGCACGCCTCACGACGCACCTTCACTGGCGTACAGAACGCTCCCCTACCCCCGATACGATCCGAAGAACGTACCGAGCCGCAGCTTCGGTATACGGCTTAAGCCCCGTTAAATCTTCCGCGCAGGCCGACTAGACCAGTGAGCTGTTACGCTTTCTTTAAAGGATGGCTGCTTCTAAGCCAACCTCCTGGCTGTCTGGGCCTTCCCACTTCGTTCACCACTTAGCCGTAATTTGGGGACCTTAGCTGGCGGTCTGGGCTGTTTCCCTTTCCACGACGAACCTTAGCACCCGCCGTGTGTCTCCCGTGCTGTACTTATCGGTATTCGGAGTTTGCATCGGTTTGGTAAGTCGGTATGACCCCCTAGCCGAAACAGTGCTCTACCCCCGATAGTAATACACGAGGCGCTACCTAAATAGCTTTCGGGGAGAACCAGCTATCTCCAGGCTTGATTAGCCTTTCACTCCTATCCACAGCTCATCCGATAATTTTTCAACATTACCCGGTTCGGGCCTCCAGCAGGTATTACCCTGCCTTCACCCTGGCCATGGATAGCTCGCCTGGTTTCGGGTCTACTCCCAGCGACTCAAACGCCCATTTAAGACTCGGTTTCCCTACGCCTACCCTACACGGTTAAGCTTGCCACTGAGAAGTAACTCACTGACCCATTATACAAAAGGTACGCGGTCACCCGGTCCGAGGACCAGGCTCCCACTGCTTGTACGCACACGGTTTCAGGTTCTATTTCACTCCCCTCACCGGGGTTCTTTTCACCTTTCCCTCACGGTACTAGTTCGCTATCGGTCGGCAGAGAGTATTTAGCCTTGGAGGATGGGCCCCCCATGTTCAGACAAGGTTACACGTGCCCCGCCCTACTCTTTGTCACCCACACGTCGCATCCTTTCGCATACAGGGCTATCACCTTCTATGGCCAAACTTTCCAGTTTGTTTTGCTAGGTTGTTACGTGATTCCGGTGAACTGGGCTGTTCCCCGTTCGCTCGCCGCTACTAGGGGAATCTCGGTTGATTTCTGTTCCTCCGGGTACTTAGATGTTTCAGTTCCCCGGGTTTGCTTTAACGCACCTATGTATTCAGTGCGCAATGACCGTAAACGGTCGGGTTTCCCCATTCGGAAATCCCCGGATCAAAGCTAGTTTGCAAGCTCCCCGAGGCTTATCGCATGCTACAACGTCCTTCATCGCCTTCTGCCGCCTAGGCATCCACCATGCGCGCTTGATTACTTAAACCACGTCACCCGAAACATTCCCAAAAAGGTCCTGTACGGGGCGTGTGAAATAACCACGCGAATGCAGTTCCCACAATTCAACAATGCGCAGCAAGCTTTCACCCAAAAGGGCTTGGCCTGCCTCATGCATTGGAACAATCCTGTTTGTAAAAAGAGCCGCGCGGCCAATAAGGCTACGCAAGTAAATCTGGTGGAGCTGATCGGTTTCGAACCGACGACCTTCTGCTTGCAAAGCAGACGCTCTCCCGGCTGAGCTACAGCCCCGGGGGCGGCAGAAAGGCCGTGTAATAACCCGGCCACTCCTTCGGTTTTGGTCTGATACGCCCTTGGTTGGTGGGTCTGGGAAGATTTGAACTTCCGACCTCACCCTTATCAGGGGTGCGCTCTAACCAACTGAGCTACAGACCCGCTCTCCATGCACACGAAAATGCCGACCCGCTGGACAGCGGGCGCCCAATAGTGCGTGCTGTTGTAAAAGAACAAAAGCCCTGACGTGCCCATACGTCAGGTGATTCGTAATTGTAGGCGATTTCGACTTCGCGTCAATACCGTGTACGGGTTCACGCCATGTGGGACTGTGCTGATTCGGCTGGGCTGTATTGGCCAAGGTATTACATGGGGCTTTCGGGTCCAGAGCGTAGTGGGGCCATAGGGACTCATCCACAGTTCAGCCGGCCCGTCAGGTATAACCCGCATCCCAGCACAGCGCTTCGATGGCGATGTTGTAGTCCATGCGCTCGCCACCCCAGCCGCAGCGGGCGGTGTGGGCGTTGATGGCCAGGCCGTGCGCCGCATTGAACGCCGCCAGCCGCCGCGCGCCGCACACCGCGGAGGTGTTTCCGCGGAAACACCCCCTGTGCGTTCGGCCCGCCGGCGGGATCACCTGCCCATCCGGGCGCGTGAATTCGATCGCACCCTGGCGCACGCGAACGCCATATCCCCCCTCGTGCACCTGCCGGTGATGAAACGAACACAAGGTCACCAGGTTGCCCAGGGCGGTCTCGCCCCCATCGGCCCAATGCCGGATGTGGTGGGCCTGCACAAAGCGGGAACGATCGCAGCCCGGGAAGCGGCAGCCGCCGTCGCGAACGCGCAGCGCGCGACGGATGGCGGGCGGTACCGCCCGGGTCCGGCGCCCGACCGCCAGCGGCTCGCCCTGCGCGCCTTCAACCACCCCAATCAAAGCCCCGTCGCAACCCAGCCGCCGCGCCGTCTCCACCGCCACCTTACCGCCGTGTTCAAACGACGCGCCCGTGCTCTCCGGCACGTCACGTAGCGCGTCGTGGGCAATATGCACCACCAGCTCATGAGCGCACGCGGTCGAACCCGAACCGCCCCCGGCCAGAAACCGCTCGGCAATGTGTTCAAGGGCATCCGCGCGACGCTGACTGGCGCTGCGAGGGGGTGTTTCCGCGGAAACACCGCCAGGCGCCGCGCTTCGCCATTGCCGCAGCGCAGGTCGAGGACTGGGTGTTTCCGCGGAAACATCTGCGGAAACCGCATCCGCCGCAGCATCAGCATCAGCATCAGCATCAGCCGCGACCGCCTCGGCGCTCTCCGCATCCCCGCCCCTTTCGTCGAGCTGCGCTGCGGCGGCTTCCAGCGCCTTGAGCAGCAACTCGCCCACCTCCGGCGCTAAGCGGGCCTCAAGCCTGACGCTGCCGTCGCTCTCGCGCCGGTAGTCCAGGTAGCGCCGCTCCTGCGTGGCCTCGGCCTCGTCACGCTCGAGACACGCTGCACCCGCCGAAACCCCCGCACCGTGCGCTCCACATGCGCCGCCGTGCCGTTTAAGGCAATGTGCAACAGCGTGTCCTCCGTTGCCGCTGTCGCCACCCGCGTGAGTGCGCGTACCTTCGAATACGACAGCCGACCTTCGCCGAAAGCCGCCTGTATCTTCGGCAGCGATTCCAGGGCCCGCGCCACGCGCACCTTCTCGCGCGCCGCCACCGGGCCGATGCCGCATTGCCAGTTCAGCCACTGGGCGCAACTCGCCATGCCGTGCTGGGCCCAGCCTTCCTTGCGGTCGAAATCCGCAACGAGGGCCAGAAACTGCGCCGTGGCCGCGTTGATGTGCCCCCACAACTGGGTGATCCGTGCCTCCAGGGCGTCAAGGGCCTCCTCTTCGCGGTTCCTTCGGGCGATCCGCACATCGGCATCCGGGTGTGCATACCGCACATTGCGGGCTGCGGAAGACTGAACAGCGCCAGCGGGGGGATGATCAACCGCGACAACCGGGGGCAGCTCAGCATCGCAAAAAGGAGCGGGGGAGGCAGTGTGCTGAAGGTCCATTTCGAGGCTCCGTTCAATCCGTTGACGTAATCGGAACTATAGCATGAATCACCAGTCAACTCAAGCCCTTATGGGCCTTTACAGGCTCACTTAGGGCCATCCAAAAGGCTGAGCCGGGGTAAGCGTTCGGTTACCGGGTGATTTGCTGGCTTATCGGTTGAGGATTCGTTTCCAGTCTTTTCGGAGAGGGCGCAGCCAGATGGTCTTTTTCGGCTTATCGTATTGCTTGTGCCGGTCGTAGCGTCCGCGGCCCTGGGTGATGCCGACCGGTGTCCATCCGGAGGCCTTGTAGGTGGTGCCGGTGAAGCGTGGGGTCTCGACGAACGTCTCGATCAGCACCGGGGTTGTGTTGTAGCGCTCGCCCCAGTCCGGGGGCAGTTGCCGGCCGACGGCGGAGAGGATGTGCGAGGCGAGGTTGGGGATCGTGATCCAGGGCAGGATGAGGAAGCGCGCGTTGTCGATCACCCGCGGCAGGTTCTTCTCGCGCCGCGCCGGTGTCCAGCCGATGAAGCGGTCGCGCGGGGCCAGCTTGCGCGCTGCGGTGGAGAACCCGAGCAAGGCCAGCAAGCCGCCGTGGCGGTCATGGACGGTGTAGCGCATCTGGGCGCCGACCAGGGTCTTGTAGCCGAGGTAGTGGTAGCGGGCGATGAACGCATTCCACTGTTTGCTTTGCGGCGTGCCGCCAAGCACGGTGCGCAGCCGGATGGGGCGCACCGGATCGAGTCGTTGCGGTGGCGGATCCGGCGGCGCGTCGGTGTCGGGTCCGAACGCGATCGGCCCGGCGCGGTTCTGCCCCCACTTGGGCGGCGGCAGTTCGATGCGCCCGTCCTTGTGCATGGCCAGCATGGTCACCCGCGCCATCATGTCCTTGAGCCCGCCATCGGGCTTGTACCAGCCGATGCTTTTGCAGAACGCCTTGGACAACGCATGGCGGGTCAGTGCTGGCGGGCCGGCGATCAGCGCGCGCAACACCGCCATCTCCCCGGCGGTGAAGTCGCGACCGTAGTAACGGCACTCGATGGCTCCGGTCATCCCGGCGCCATCCACTCGCGCCGGCGCGCCGGGCTCATCGACCAGGGCAGCCACTCGTCCCACTGCGGCGGCGCCCGTGCGCCTTGGGCCGCGCAGGCGCTGAGCCACTCCCGCAGCCAGCGGTGCACATCGGGGCCGTTCAACGCGAGCGTCTCCATCACCGTGTACATCAGCGCGGTGAACCGCGCCCCGGCTTCGCTATCGGAACCGAACGACAGGCGCCGTCCGATGACCGCGCCACGAAGCGTGCGTTCGGCAAAGTTGTTGTCCATGGGCACGTCGGGGCGTTCAAGGAACACGGTCAGGCCCGCGCGATGATTCAGCAGCCAGCGCACCGCGTGGCCAACGAATCGGCGACAGGCTTCGGGCTTGGCGACTTGGCTGCATCGACGCCCGCCTGGTCGCGACCATCGCCGGGCGGCGGCCTCGATCCGGGCCACGCTCACCCGATCGCCTTCGCGAAAATCGAGAAGCTGAATCAGCTTGATCTGATGAGCCGCAATACTACGCAATGTGCCTGACCGGGCTCCAGCCTGCGCGCAATGGCTCAGATAACTCAGCCGTTCCTCAAGAAACGGTGCAGCCCGATAGCTGGCAATGGCGCCCCGCTTGGTGAATAGATCCTCGAACATAATCGTACCTCCTGGTGGTTGGAGACACGATCATTGCAAACGAACGCGCGTCGGTAAATTATGTTGCCGCAAATGTGCGACTACTTACGTCCTGTCGGACAATGCTCCCTCTGCGCAACATAATCGTGAGCGCAACATATACCCAACACCACGACAGGAGAATCCGGCCTTCCAGGAGGCGGGCCAGCTTCTTGTAGGTGGCGAGCCGGTCGACCACCAGCACCTGCTCGCCCGCGGCCCCACCGAACACCGTCAAGGCCGCCTCGGCGCTCCGCGACGGGTCGATGTGGAAGTACACCGCATCCCCCGTGACCGAGACCCACAGCCAGGCTCGACCGCTCCGCCCCGCCTGCCGCAGTGCCTGGATACGCCAGCCGGTCTCGTCACCGTGGCGCACCGCCGCCCGGTTCTGGCGATCGAGAATCGCCCGCGCCAGCGGCTCGAACAGCGGCGCGAACCGGGCGATGCCGCCGGCCAGCGTGCCGGCGGAGACCGCAAGGCCCTGGTGCGTCAGCCAACCCGCAACCCCGTTGAGGGGGCGATGGCAGACATAGCGCTCGAACAGCACGCACGCCCACACGCTGGTCCCGTAGGAGGTGCGGGGGTACAGCCGATGCGGCGCCGGCGCGATGACCGCCTGCGGCGAGTCCTCACAGTCGCATGCCCGGCGCCAGCGGGGGCGGACGATACGGCGCCGATGCGCCCGCACCTCGATCTCGACGATCTCCGTGCACCGATCACCGTTGGCGACGTACGGCGTGCCACAGCCCGAACACCGGCGCGCCCGGGCCGCAAGATCCTGCACTTCATCCCGTTGCTCAAGCCCCGGCCGCGCCGTTCGGCCATGACCCCGAACCCCGGGTTGCTGGCCGCGCCGACGCTCGGAATGCGGCCTTTCCTGGCGCTCGCTCTTGCGCCCGTACAGCGTCTTCGACAGCACCGCGCGACTCGCGTGCAGGGCCGCCAACTCGGCCTCCAAGGCCTCAATGCGGGCGCTCATCTCGTCCTGCGCGGACACCGCCGCGCGCACTCCCTGGCGAAGTTCGGCGTTCCGCCGCCGGAGCAACGCGTTGCTCCGGCGCAGTGTTGCATTCTTCCGACACCACTCCGTATTCTTGCGCTGCAATTGCCCGACTCGCCGGCGTAACAACACCGGGGTGGAGCGCCACGACATACCCGCCGCCGACAGCAGCCGCTTAAGCGGCTCCACCTCCGCCTGCAACGACAGCGCGTCCCGCGCCGTGCGGCGCACCGCCTTGGTCTCCTCGCGGGCCTCGATCCGCTTGCCGCGACCGGACTCGAACTGGGCCTTCCAGGAAACGGCTTTGCTACGGGCGCGAACTTCCGCCCAACGGGACTCCTCCGCGCGGCCTTCGGCCTTCGCCAAGCATACCTGCGCCTCCTCATACAGCAACCGCCAGTCGCGCGAGGAACAAGACCCCTCCGACCCTTCGACAACCGTCAGTACGGCGCCAACATTCCGTGCGCAACTCGCCATGCGCACAACAATAGCGAAATTCCGGTCCCGTTACCAGCCCCCTTTCACGGAACGCTTACGAGCCAAGGGTGTGATTTGGTCGCTACGGTCCCTGCGGGATAACGGTGCGAAAGGCCCCGCCCATACCGAACAGAAACAACATCCCCGTTACCCCAATCCCAGTCCCACTTGTATCTGAATCCGGACATACCGTAGTAACGGGGAATGAACCGAAGAGGGTTACGCTAAACTGGACATTCGGGCGGGGACATACGCAGCAAGAATGTCCTCGATCGAATGTTCAGCAAGGATTCCCAACAGGAGCCGACAAATGCTTACCAGAAAAATGGTTTTCGCCACTCTCATTATTGCGAGCGGTTTTCTAGCTGCGACGTCCTGTGTACAGGAAGTCACCAATGACGAACCGTCGAGTGACGCTGCTGCTGCGTCCAAGGCCAGTTATGACGAGGGTGAGCGGGCGTTTCGGGAGCGCAACCTTGCTGACGCCGTCGCGCACTTCCGGGCCGCAATCGAACTCAACCCCAACAACACCAAAGCGCATCGGCGGTTCATATTTGCGTTTCAGGACCTGGGCAGATCGGAAATCAGCGCCGAACTGGATGAAGGCGCGCGCGATGCGGCAATGAAAGCCGCCGCGGAAAATTCCTTTGAGAATCTGCTAGCTCTCTACCAGGAATGGTCACAGGATTCGTCCGATATCGCAGCTTACAAGTGGGCGATTGGCCAGCTTTACATGTATCGGGACTATGACAAGGTCAGACAGTACACGAACGAGGCGATCGCCATGGATCCGGGCCTTGCTGACGGCTACAGCACCCTGGCGCTCATTGCCGATGTAAGCGGAGACAAGGACCGGGAATTGGAGCTGTTGAAGAAAGCCGTGGAAACAGCGCCGAACAGTCCTGACAAAGCGTTCTACTACGCGTCAAGACTGAACCAGTCCGACCCGGCGTTGGGGCGAAAGAAGTCCCTTGAAGTTGCCGATCGATTCCCCGAGAGCGAGCGAGGCGCGCAGGCGCTGTACTGGCTTGCGTACCGCACCGAGGACCGCGAAGGGCGGATTTCCCTGTATGAGCGGCTGCGCGCGACCTACCCGCCCGAAGAGTTTGGTTGGTCCGCTTCCGGAATGAGCCTCCTGGCGGACCTGTACTCGGAGACGCAGCCGGAAAAGGCCCTCGCCATAGCCGAGCAAATGGTTGCGGCGACAGCCGAAGAACCGGATGGCTGGGGCGCGAGTATCTGGAACGACCGGCTGTTGTTTCAGCAAAGCGTGATCAAGGGCAATGAACTGATCGCCGACGGACAGTTTCAGCAGGCCGTGGAGTTGCTGCAAGACATAACGATTCCACGATTTGTCGATGCCAATGCATTTCATGACACTAGAGCCAGGGCGATGGACGGCGCCGGTCAAACCGTCGAAGCCTATGAGTATCTGCTTCGGCTGGCGGCGACGGAGCCGACGGACAGGGTGTGGACGGCAACACTTTTTTATGCGGAGAAACTCGGAAAGGACGACAAGACAATCAAGGCCGAGATCAGAGATGTGCTGGAAGAGGACGCGGAGGAAATCAAGGACTACTCCTTTGAGCGGTACGACAACGGCGAGCGGGTGTCACTTTCGGATTTCAAGGGCAAGGTCGTGCTCTTGAACTTCTGGTACCCGTTCTGCGGGCCCTGTCGGGGCGAAAATCCTGAACTGCAGAAGGTCCTGGAGAAGTACGGCCCCGAGGGTTTCGAGATTCTTGCGCTCAACGTACACCCCCAGGAAGACGAATTCGTCTTGCCGTACGCTACCGGCAATGGTTTCGATTTCATCCAGTTGCGAAGCAATATGGAGTTTGCTCAGGCGGAGTTCCAGGCGCGAGGTATGCCGACGAATTTCCTTTTGGATATGGAGGGGCGCAAAGTGCTCAGACTCCCGCCGATCTCAGGAACGAAAGTCAGGACGCTGGAACTCCAGATTGAGTCGCTATTGCCGGAAAAGAGCGCGGCAGGCGGGCTCATTTCGGACGTTGTTGTACCGGATCCTGAGCAGGCGGAAGATGAAGAACCCGCTGTTGCCGGCGTAATCGCATCTGTCAATCCCAGGGAGTTGCCGGCCGGGGCGCACGCCCTCATGAAGATTGAGTTGGACCTGGTTCCCGGCACGCACGCAAACTCGGACTCGCCGACGGATTCGGCGTTGATTCCAACGACTTTTTTCCCCGATTCAATTGACGGCGTACTGTGGGACCAGGTGATTTACCCGCGACCTACCGAGGTAATCGAGTGGTACTCCCAGGATCCGCTGCCGGTTTTTGAGGATGGCGCAGTGATACTGGCCCGGCTGACTGTCGAAAAAGATGCCGGTCCCGGAGAGCTTGACGTTTCGGGCCAACTGCGCATTCAGGTTTGTGACGCTGACTATTGCTATCCGCCGGAGCGTGTACCGGTCACGGTTGCCATTACCGTTATTGGCTAGTGTCGTGGCACCGGGCATTTCTCCCCGGCAGGCAAATCTATGGCATTCTTGCTTCCCTGAAGTTTCGGGAGGATGCAATGGCCAGACCCCATATCGAATTCATTCAATCGCAGGCGCTGCCCTGGCTCGAGGACCATTGGAACGGACGATTTGACGGAACTGCCGTCAAGGTGATGAGCGAGGACGACGAAACCGGCGCGGCAAGCACGCTGGTTCGCTATCTCGCCGGCTGGTCGCGCAACGCCGCCGAGCACCTGAATGCCGACGAGGAACTGCTGGTGCTGGACGGCGCCATGGAAATCAATGGCGTCAGCTACACGGAATTTTGCTACGCCCATCTGCCGGCCGGACATACGCGCCGCAGCGCCTCGAGCGAGAATGGCTGCGTGGCGATTACCTTTGTGTCGCAAAGCCCTGAAACCACGGCGGGTGAGGGCCCGGACGATGATGAGGAACGCCTGGTCGAGAAGGTGGACACTCTCGGCTCCAAGGTGGACACGAGCTTGCGGGAACTGGGCGTGGATGTAGACGAAGGCGACGGCATGCTCGACGGCTTCAAGGCGTTTTCCCGCGTCCTGTACCGGGAAGACCCGCACACGCAGGATCAGACCTGGATGCTGTCCGCGCCTCCGCTTTGGCGGAACGACGTGATCGAGATCCACCCGGTGGTGGAGGAGATGTACCTGGTGACTGGTGATCTGACCGGGGATACCGGCTTGATGAAGGCCGGCGCCTATTTCTGGCGACCGGCCGGCGAACCACACGGTCCTTTTGGATCCAAGACCGGCAACCTGCTGTTCTTCCGCACCAAGGGCGGCCCGCTGTCCACGCATTTCGAGCCCGGCGCGCACCTGTTCAGCTGGAAGGCGAAACTCAATCCCGTGCTACCGCCCGAACTGGCGGAATACGCCCCCAAGGTTGAATCCGAAGCTGAGTATTACTGAGAACACGCTGGGAGTTTTCGCAGCAGGCGCTGACGCGCAAGGAACACGCTGGGAACGAGGGCATCTTGCCCTCGTCGAGGGCTGGAAGCCCTCGTTCCCGGCAACCTGAGGTAACAGGATAATGCGATTCGGTCTGAGGTTGATTGAATACCTGGGCCCCGTGCCTGAGTTGGTGCGGCTGGCGGTCGCCGGCGAAAAAGCCGGCTTCGACAGCGTGTGGTTCCCGCACGACACCTTCATGCGGCACACCTGGGTAACGACCTCGGCGGTCGCAACGGCCACGGAACGCATCGAAATCGGCTCCGTCGGCACCAATCCCTACACCACGCACCCACTCGAACTTGCCTCATACGCCGCCACTCTGGACGAACTTTCCGGCGGGCGCTTCATCCTGGGAATGGGGCTGCACACGCTGGACATGATCGGCTGGGCCGGCGTGGACGGCTCCGACTACCTCCAACGCCATCGGGAAGCCGTGCACCTGATCCGCGGGCTGTGGCGCGGCGAAGTCATGGAATACGGCGGCGAGGTGTATCAGTGGGGGCCGGAATGCTACCTGCGGTTCAAGCCGCTGAGACCAAATATTCCGATTTACCTTTCTGCTTTCGGCCAGGAATTCCTGCGCCTAAGCGGCGAAATCGGCGACGGCAGCCTGCCGATGATCACTCCCCCGGCCTCGGCCAGGCAAATGGTCACGCCGATACGCGAAGGCCTGGCCAAGCGCTCGGATCCGCCCGAAGCCTACGTTGTATCAGGCTGTGGCTGGTTGTCGCTCTCAAAAGAAAAGTCCGCCGCCTCGGAAGTGATGAAGAACCTGGCGGCGTATTTCGGGCCTTATCTCGAAGACCATGCCCTGCAAACCATCGGGCTCAAGGCCAGTGATTTCGCGCCGCTGCGCAAGCTGGTGGACGCCGGGCGCATGGAAGAAGCCCATCGGCTGGTGACCCCGGACATGCTGCGCCTGGGCATTTCCGGCACGCCTGAGGACGTAATCGCACAGATAGAGCAACTGGCCGAGGCCGGCGTCAACGAGGTGAACCTGGGCGGCCCGCTGGGCCCGGATCCGGAAGAAGCCATTCGCCTGATGGGCGAGGAGGTCATCCCCGCCTTCCGCGACTAGCCGGTCTTCCACGCTTTGCATGGAACGCTACCTTTGTGGTGTAACCCAGGACTCGGGCATATTCCTCGATCGTCGAAAGCCGTGGCGAGCCAGCGTAGCCCAAGCTTTCCAAGCGTGAGATGTTGCTCTTTTTTGTGCCAAGCCTATCCGCCATCTGTTCCTGAGTGAGCCCCGCCTTCTTGCGCAGCGCTATCATCCGGCGCTTAACTTCAAAAGTAGGCGCCATGGCGTCATATGCGGCCTGGACATCGGGATTCTCCAACGCCTTTTCCCGGAATCCCACCATCGTCGGTCGTTCATTCACTTCAAACCTCCTTCATGCGCTTTTGCGCCGTTTCGAGCAGTCGCTTCGGGAGCTTATTGCTCTTTTTTATTGCGGTCATCAGGATCACAACTTCCTGGTTGGGCGCGGTACAAAATACGGCGCGGGCGACACCCTCGGGGCCTCTGGCCCGCATCTCATACAGCCCCCGGCCAAGCGGTGCGGTTTGCGGCCTGCCGAGATCGGGGCCGAACTCTTCGATCAACTCTGTAATCCGCAATAGGCTTGCGAGGATACCCGGCGGCAATGCCAAGGCTTCTCCCTCGACCTATTCGTTGTAGAAAGTGACCTTCCAAGCCATCGGCAACAGTATTTCGGCGGACACCGTAAAGTTATCATAAACGATAACTTGATGATATACCTCGCGCTGGTCGGATCCTGCGTCAGCAAAAGCGATACTTTGTCGACCGTTGACTCCCGCCCCTTTGAATCGCCAGCGATCTCTTTCACCCTAGTTACCAGGGAACCATCGGGTTGCAGTTCCGCCAACCAGATATCCGCTACGCCGGGGGAGCTGGTGGTTATGCCGGCTGGAAGCTGACTTGGCGGGTAGTTCACTCCCCGGTATTCATAGACGTTGCCTCGCCACCGGGTTTCACCCCACAACCATGAACCGGACAGCACCAGAGCGCGCAATCTGGCGGCGCTTTAGGCGGGCCCGTTCTTTAATGGAGGGAAATGGTTGGGTAAATGGAGGAGAGAGGGTTGTAGAATGGATGGTAATGGAGGAAAGAATGGTAGTGGGGATACGGACGGAGTCGCTGGTGATTTCGCCCGGTATCCTGCGCCTCATTGCGGAGATTGATGAATTCAAGGGTGCCTGGGCGGCCATTGGCCGGATTGCGCCCGAGCGGCTGAAGGCGCTGCGGCGCGTCGCTTCGGTTGAGAGCATTGGTTCGTCAACCCGGATCGAAGGAGCTGGATTGAGCGACATTGAAGTTGAGCGGCTGCTGTCAGATCTGAAAGTCACAAGCCTGGCGTCTCGCGACGAGCAGGAAGTGGCCGGCTACTCCGATGCGCTGGATGCGATCATCGAAAACTGGCGAGAAATTCAGCTTACGGAAAACCACCTCAGGCAGCTTCATCGCGACCTGCTCAAGTACTCGTCCAGGGATGAGCGGCATCGCGGCGAATACAAGAAACTGGACAATCACGTGGAAGCCATTGCGCCGGACGGCAAGCGTCTTGGCGTGGTCTTTCAGACCGCGTCGCCGTTCCACACGCCGCGCCTGATGACGGAGCTGGTGGATTGGACACATGAAAATCTAAAGGCGAAGACATTGCATTCACTGATTGTGATCGCAATATTCGTCGTTGTGTTTCTGGAAATCCATCCTTTCCAGGACGGCAACGGCCGGCTTTCACGCCTTCTGACTACCCTGCTGCTGTTGCGCGCCGGTTACGCCTACGCGCCTTATGGCTCGCTGGAGAGTATTGTCGAACAATCCAAAGAAGACTACTACGTAGCGCTACGGCGCACCCAGCGCACGATACGAACGGAGTCTCCGGACTGGCATCCCTGGCTGAGCTTCTTTCTCAAGTCCATGCAAGCGCAGGCCAAGCGACTCGAGAAGAAGATGGAGCGTGAGCGCCTGGTTTTCGGTAGCCTGCCGCAACTCTCTGCGCAGATTCTGCAACTGTGCAGACAACATGGCCGGCTCACGGTCGCCGCAGCCGTGAAAGCCACTGGCGCAAACCGCAACACCATCAAGGACCATCTGAGGAAGCTGACGCGCCTGGGTCATTTGCGCCGCTACGGCGCGGGCCGCGGGTCGTGGTACGGCCCGGGGCAGGACTGACGGCCAAGCGCCACTGACGGCAACGAATCGGCAGGGTGAGCACTCAAGACCACGTCCTCATTCTGGGTGGCGGCCACAATGGCCTCGTTTGTGCTTGTTACCTGGCCGCCGCCGGACTGCGGGTGCGCATCCTCGAGCGTAGGCGAATTGTTGGCGGCGCTGCAGTCACCGAAGAATTCCATCCCGGGTTCCGCAATTCAACCGCGAGCTACACCGTGGGCCTGCTGGACGCCGAAATCGTCCGCGATCTCAAGCTGCACCAGCACGGCCTGCGAATCGTCCCGCGGCCGATGGCGAATTTCCTGCCCCTGTCGGAGCGCGAGTCTTTGTCCATCCACAACGAGGACAAGGACACCGCAAGGGAATTCGCCCGCTTCTCGCCGCGCGATGCCGAGGCGCTCCCCCGGTTTCGCGCAATGATCCGGGAGGTCGGCGACGTTGTTCTCCGGCAGATGCGGCGCCCGCCCCCGAATGTGGGCGGCGGTCTGCGCGATTGGGTCCACGCCGCGTTGGCGGCGAAGGACGCGCAGCGCCTCAGCATGCGCCGGCGGCGGGACCTGGCTGATCTCTTCCTGATGCCGATCGCGGATTTGCTGAAGAGCTGGTTCGAGAACCCGCATGTCCAGGCGGCATTCGCCTTCGACGCCTTGGTGGGCAATCACGCCTCTCTCTACGCGCCGGGCACGGCCTACGGGCTCCTGCACCATGCATTTGGAGATGTCGCCGGCCAAAAGGGCGTGTGGGGACATGCCATAGGCGGCATGGGCGCGATCACCCAGGCCATGCTGGCCCAGGCGCGCGCTCTGGGCGTAGCCGTCGAGATCGGCGCCGAGGTCAGGCAAGTCATTGTCGAGGCCGGCCGCGCACGCGGCGCAGTTCTCGCCGACGGCTCCGTTCGCCGCGCCCAAGTGATCGCCGCCAACCTGGCTCCGAAACACCTCTACCTGGACCTGATCGACAGCGATGTTCTGGATGCCGATTTCCGCAGCCGGATCGAACGAACCCGGACCGAGTCGGCGGTCCTGCGGATCAACGTCGCGCTGTCAGAACTTCCGCAGTTCAAATGCAAGCCGGGCGCCGGAATCCAGGACCACCACCGGGCCGGCGTCATCATCGGCCCGACGCTGGAATACATGGAGAACGCCTACCTGGACGCGCGCCGCGGCGCATGGTCAAAGCAGCCGGTCATCGAACTGTTGATCCCATCGACTGTGGACGACACACTGGCGCCCGCCGGAAAGCACGTGGCGAGCCTGTTCTGCCAGCACTTCCCGCGCCAGCGGGACTGGGCGCAATGCGGCGAAGAAGCCGCCGATACGGTATTCGCTGCCGTGGACCGCGTCGCACGCAACTTCAGCCGCTCGGTGATCGCCCGGCAGATACTCACACCGGCCGATCTCGAACGGCGCTTTCGCCTGCCGGGCGGCGACATCTTTCACGGCGCGCACACCCTGAATCAGTTGTGGAGCAATCGGCCGGTGATGGGCTACGCCGCCTATCGCGGGCCGATCCCCGGCCTCTACCACTGCGGCGCCGGCGCCCATCCCGGCGGCGGCGTCAGCGGAATACCGGGACGAAATGCGGCGCGGGAAATACTGCGCGACCTCAAGAGGACTGGGCTTTGATTTACTGTTGACATAAATATGCCTACCCTGTATGTTTATGTGCATGCGCACAACAATTCATATTGATAACAACCTGTTCGCCCAACTGAAGAGGATTGCCGCCGACACCGGGAGGACGCTGACCGCCGTCATTCAGGACGCTCTCCGCGAGTCTCTGTACCGGCGCAGCGCAACCGCTCGGCCCGCCATTGATCTGCCCGTGTTTCATGGAACCGGAGTGATGCCCGGCGTGGATCTGAGCGACTCTGCCGCTCTGCTTGATCTTATGAAAAAGGACAATGGTCCTGCCTGACGTGAACGTGCTGGTTGCGGCGTATCGTGACGACGCCCAGGAACACGCTTCTTGCCGGCCGTGGCTTGAGGCCGTCCTTGCCGGGGAGGAGGCATTCGCCGTATCCGATCTGGTGTTGAGCGGATTCCTCCGCATCGTCACCCATCCCCGCATTTTCGCCCTCCCCAGCCCGCCGGACCAGGCGCTTGCGTTCGCGACCGTGATCCGGCGCCAGCCCCACTGTGTTCCAGTCAGCCCAGGCCCCAGGCATTGGGAGATATTTACGCGATTCTATCGGGACGCGGAAGTCTGGGGCAACCTGATACCGGACGCATATTTTGCTGCTTTGGCGATCGAGTGTGGCTGTGAATGGATTACTCTCGATCGGGATTTCGCGCGCTTTGAAGGTTTGCGATGGCGCCGCCCTCCGCGCAACATCACGTAAGGAATGGTGGGAATCCGGCCAAGGGAAGCGCCGGAGACTCCGATGTGAGTCTCCGGCGCTGCGCGATCCTTGCCGGCTAGAACTGCATCTTCAGTCCCAGGGTAAAGGTACGGCCCCGAGGATCGTCGAACTTGGCGTTAACCACACCATCACTATACAGTTCGCCGCTAGAGGCCTTGATCTCCTTATGCTCCGCAAGATCATCAAACAGGTTGGTAATTCGCAAGCTTAGCACCGAATTGGACAACAAGCCGAACCGCTCGCCGATTTGATATTGAGTGCTCAGATTCACGTACAGAGGCTCATCGTGAATCACCTTGAGTGTTTCCCCGGGCAGGTACCAAACCTCATAAGTTGAACTCACGACCGAGGTGTGAACAGCGCTCAGCCAGGCCGACCAGCGCTGATCGGCCGAGTCGAACCCCACACTCAGCATACTGCGGTACTCGGGCACCAAAGCCCAGATACGGCGATACGCTTCGACATCGCCGACATAATCGTATGGTTCACTGCCATCTCCGATGTCCTTGTAAAACGAGCTGGTTTGGGTGATCAGAGCGTCAATGCTCCAGCTACCCCAATCCGTTGACCAATCGTATCGAGCTTCAAGGTCCAGCCCTTCGTTGGTCCAGGCGGCGGCGTTAACATTTCTGCGATCCGCGTAGTATGCGTCGATGCCACTGGGATCGGGAAAGATAAAGGCATAAACTTCGGCCGAGTCCACGCCAACATAGTGAGGAACGTCATCGCGACTGCTTGACCCGACAATCTTGTTCGTATAGTCCACCGATCTCCAGGTAAGGTCCAGCGACAGTCCCGGTATGGCCTGGGGCGTAAACTCGACACCCACCGAAATGCTCTCCCCTTGTTCGGGCAATAGGTTCGGGTTTCCACCATATACCAGGTGGGAGAAGTAGATGAACGACTCCCCGGGCGTGGTCGCCAACGAGCCATCGGGATTCTGCCGTCTGATCGGGGCACCGGGACAATCTTCGGGTCCCGGCGGCCCGCCGCCAGGTAACGCCAGTTCAAACCAATCTGCGACACGCGAGCAGCGCCAATCCTGCCCGATAAAGAAATTATTGGGATCTTCCACCTTGTCCCGGGCGGTTGGGATGATGTACGAGGTCGAGAGGTTCGAATGCAGTCTGACCGAGTCGATCGGCCGCCAGACGGCGCCTACCGAATAAGTGGTGTCGGAATCAAAGTGGTTGTAATCGTCCCACCTTACCGCCGCGGACAGATCCAGCGATTCCAGAACAGGCGCCGCGAACTCGGCAAAGAGCCCGACGTTCTCATCTACGAACTTATTGTCCCAAACGCCGAATCGGATTCCCAATCCCGGCTCTTCGGTCCAATAACTACCATTGTTGTCATTTTGACCATAGGCATTCCGCTTGTTGTCGGTCTTCAACCCCGTCGAGCGCCAGGCAGCGCCCACCACGAACCGAGCGTCGCCTCCCGGCAAGCTCAGCCAGGAACCCGACAGCGTCGCTTCGGCCCAGTCGGTGGTATTCGTCCAACCGCTGGACAGCTCCTGGCCCCAGAATTCCCGGAAGGTCTCTATTCCGATGAACTCAACATAGTCAGGCCGCGCGGATGCCATTTCGTACGCCTGAAATTGATCTACCAGGTGTGGCGGTATGTCAGGATCGTAGGATGCATAAAAGTTACCCGTATGATGATTGTCACTTCGATCATTGGTGGCGCCGGCGCCAAACGTCCACTCCATGCCGAACACGGAGCCGGTCAGATCGAAATTCACGCGAAAAACTTCCTGTGTTGCGGTGGAGAGCCTTTCGATCCCTGACACCGACCAATACATGAACGCATTGTCACCGTCGGGCCCCGGAAAAAGGAAGTTGGCAAAGTCTGCGTCGCCCTGATCCGTCGTTGTGGTGCGATCCATATAGTAGGCTTGCGCTGACAGGCGCGTGGCGCCGAACTCATGATCGAAGCCCAGCATCGCGCTGATCCGGTCCTGCTCCGGCAAGAGCGATGCGTTGTCCACCGTCGACTCCTGCGCGGTCAAATCGCCAGTTAGAGATCTGGGGCTTATATACCTAACTGGCCAAATGGCGACGGCAACGCCTCCCAACGCTACCCAGGCGTTTCCAAGCGCCGTTCATCTTGCGGAACTGCGGTTCGTGGCGGACGCGATTGCCGCGGGCGATCCGCCTTCATGTTATGGCTGACAGCTTCCTACGTCCTGATGTTCACGATTCAGTTGGAGGCCAACGCCAGTCGCCTTCAGAGAATCAACGCGATGCACCGCACCGATTCGGTCTATGTCGCGCTTAGGCACGCCGGCCTGGGCAGCATGCTGCGGCCAGTTCGCCACAGCGGAAAGCACTTCGTCCACGATTCGTCGGGCTGCAGGAAGCGGAATCCCCGAAACCCGGGCGGATCGAAACAAGTCGTCGCGCACAAAGTCGTCCTGCTTGCCGGCGAAGCTCATCTGGTGCGATTTCGTCCACCCTTCAAGAGGGTTGTACGAGTACGCGACATCGTAGGCAGGCGACAGCTGCCAGTGACCGCTGCGATCCATCAAGAACGAAATGTTCTTCACGTGGTCATCCTGGTTGCGTGCTGCGACATTAAACACCGCTCGGCGGTACTGCTGCTTGGCCTCTTGCACTCCCATCCCCAATGTTCGAACCGTTTCGATCGCCTGCTCGTAAGAAGCGCCCCCGGGATAGTTGTAGTCAAAGTGCCGCAGCGCGCTCAATGTCTGCATATGCACCTTTTCCCCCGTCGCAGTGCGATCAAAGCGCTTGGTCATGAAATGGCTGCGCCCCCTTTCGTGGTGCAGGCGGCACTGTGACATCTCAATCCCTGCCGCTCGCGCCATGAGGTGATAGGCATACTCGATTTTTCCGTATCCCTGCGGATGACTGATTTGCTGGTTCCCATCCGTCACTCCATCGAACTTGAGCATCCAGTGTTCAAAGCCCTGGTCGATATCCACTTGTCCGGATCGGAACTCGCCGGTTTGCGGGTTCCACGCCAACACGGCCTTCGCGCGGGCTCCGCCCGCAGAGGTTCCGACGGCCAAAATGTTCTCCAAAGCGGCGCGATCGTCGATCCCTTTCAGAACACCGCGCAGTTTTCCCCGTGAAACCAGCACAAGATCGGCCAATTCGCGCAATTGCGCGATGTCCACTTGCGTGTTCCCGCCCGGGCGGGGGATCGCGGGCTCAAACTCCAGCGCACCCATGCCGCGCGATCCGATATAACAAAGCCGATCCACGGGGTTGAAATCTTCGATTCTGCGCCCGGTGTCTACCAGCCAAACGTCGATCAACTGGTTTCCGAACGTATCGGGCAAGGAATCGGCGAGCAGGCCGGGCAGTCCCTGGAATGCGCTTTGGCCTGGATCGGGAAATACATAGGGATCTGCGTGCGCCGGCATCGCAATGGGCGACAACTCGATCCCGGCGGCAAGGAAATCAGGGTTGTACTGGTACACACCGATCCCGCGTTCGGCAAGCCAGGACACCGCGCCGATCTGGCGCCCCCACAGGTTGACGGCAGCATCAGTCATCGCCTGCCTATTCCCAACTCCAGGAAGGCGGCTGCGGATCGGTTCGCTTCGGTCGCGCACGCTGCCGTTCCCTTCGGCGGCGTTCCACTCGTTCTATCGGTCGGACATCGTACAGTGGCACCGTGGCCAGCAAGCCATCCGCCAGTTTCAGCGTAATCGCAACACGCAGGAAGTTATCCAGGCTCACTGGTTGTCCCGCTTCCATTCGGCGCAGCGTCCTCGGGCTCATTCCTGCTTCGTTGGCGAGCATCTCTTGGGTTATATTCCGCGAAAGCCGCAAGCGTGCGATGCGCTGGCCGATCTCCTTGGCCAGTCGGAACGGGTTCCCGGAAAGATTGAAGGACATATATAACCCTCTATACGAATATGGAAATTATTAGAGGTCATATTATACCTTTTATTGTCCGAGTTTCTCGCTACCTGCCCGCCCAACAACAGAGGAGCCACTCAGTTCTCCCTAATGGGGCCGAAACTCGGAACGCATGTCGGGAGCCAGCGTCCCCCCGCTGGCGAGTCAGGTATATAAGTCCTCGTTTGATATCAGGAGACACATTCTCAAGGCGCAGGCGAGCCGCCAATCAATCGGCTTCACGGGGGCGGCGCAACACCATGGCGCCGTCCGCACGCTGAATAGTCAGAGCCAGACCGGCTTCGGACAAGAACAACCCGAACGAGTCGGGATCATCTGCGTCGAACGCCCCGCTGATCGACCTGGATGCCAAGTCCGGATCTTCGAGCACGATGCCCGTGTCGCTGTAAAGATTGAATTCCGCCACAAGGTCGGCAACTTGCCACGAGTCAAACACCAGACGCCGCTGGCGCCAGGATGTTGCTTTCTCGATGTTTGCGTCAGCGACCGTGACGGTCGTAGTCACGCCGCGCTGTCGCACATTGAAAGACGTACCCACGGCGCGAACCTTGGTGCGCTCGGTCAGGACCAGAAAAGGTCGATCCGGACGCTTCTTGACGTTGAACAGCACTTCGCCGGTCAACAGGTGTACAGTTCTTTCCTGTTTGGTGTAATGGACCTCAAGCGACGATTGCGCGTTCAAGTTCACCACCGAGCCGTCCGGCAGCGAGAACGACGCCTGCTCCCCTACGCCCGTGGAATACACGACAGGGCCAGAGGTCAGGAAGAACCAGATGCCGACCATGGCCGCAATCGCGACCGAGGCGGCAGCCGACCCCACTGCGCGTCGGTCCTTCCAACATGCGTTCTGCGATCTCCGCCTGCGTCAAGCCTTCGCGCCAACGCAACAACAGCGCTGCCTGGCACTTCGGCGCCAATTCCGCGGCATCGTCCCGATTCGCCAGCCGCGTCCTCAAATACGCTTCCAGTCGATCACGATGATCGGCAAAAAGCTGTGCGACTCTGGCTCGCGTTTGCGCTTTCGACATGCCCTTCGCGGCTCCGCCGTCCTGCCCCGGACGGCATTTCAATCACTATAGAGTCGGAAAATGCCACTCAAATCGCCCCGTGCCGTGCCTGGGCATCTCCGGAACACCGCGGGACGTGATCGCCCATATCAAAGAACTTGCTTGTTATGTCGTCACTTTTCGGGTATTTTTGACGGCATGGTATACACACGACTTACTCGACTACCCGGCCGCAGCTTTTTTTTGTTCGGTGTGCGAGGGGTCGGCAAGAGTTCATGGGCGCGTACAACGCTACCGGACGCGCTACGTCTGGACCTGCTGGATGAAGCGCTGTTTCTTGATCTGTTGGCTGATCCGTCTCTGTTCCGGAAATTGGTTTCCACCATCATGCAGGGTGACTGGGTTGTTATCGATGAGGTGCAGCGTATTCCCGCGCTGCTGAATGAGGTTCATCGTCTGATGGAAGAACGCGGCCTGCGCTTCGCCCTGCTTGGCTCCAGCGCGCGAAAACTCAAGACCGCGGGTACGAACCTGCTGGCGGGACGGGCAATCCGCAAGGCAATGTATCCCCTGGTTCCGCAGGAACTCGGCGCCGATTTCAACCTGGAGGACGTGCTCCGGTACGGCAGCATCCCCCTGGTCCGGGCCGCGGACAACCGCCGTGAAGTTCTCGAAAGCTATGTCCAGCTTTACCTGCGTGAGGAGATTCGAGCCGAGGCCCTGGTCCGCAACCTTCCCGGTTTCGTTCGTTTCCTGCCCATTGCCGCGTTGTTGCACGGACAATCCCTGAATGTGGCGGGCATCGCCCGGGACGCCGGCGTAGCGCGCACTACCGTCTCCGGCTATCTGGATGTTCTTGAAGACACACTGCTCACTTCGCGCTTGTCCGCCTTCGAGGCCAAACTGCGGGTGCGCGAAAGAAGGCGCCCGAAACTCTTTTGGGTGGACCCTGGCCTGACGAGAGCCGTGAAACGCCAATTCGGACCCGTGTCGGCGGAGGAACGCGGCGCATTGTTCGAAGGCTGGATTCTCGCGCTATTGCGCGCCCACGCGCAAGAACAGCCGGTATTCGACGCCATCCACTACTGGGCTCCCGCAGAATCCTACACGGAAGTTGATTTCCTGCTCAGCCGGGATACCGAATATCTCGCTATTGAGGCCAAAGCGGCAAGACGGTACAACACCACCTTGCTCAAGGGGTTGCGCGCCATCACCAACTTGCCACGCCTGGTTCGCCGCATCCTTATCTACGACGGAGAACGCGCCTTCCGGACCGAAGATGGCATTGACGTGTGGCCAGTGAAACAGTTTCTCAATGCGTTGCAAACAAACGGGCTTTGGCCGTAACACCCGCTGCCATCAGCGAAATCTTCAGCGGGCGAGAAATGGGAGTATCCATGTTGTCAAGCATGGGCAGCCAGAGGTATGGATGGGCAAGTTGGGACGGGTGTGTGGTTTGTCCTTTGGGTGCTTGGCCGGTTGGATTCCGGCGGAGTGTATTCGGGTGATGGCATGGGCAAGGGGCTGTGGCCGATGGCTTGTTTGGTGTGAGCCTGGGGTCGTTGGGGAGTCCACAGGCGATCTTGCTTGATCAAGACGTTGGCCAGGATCAGGAGTTTGCGCATGATGGCCACGACCGCGACCTTGCCGGGTTTTCCGCGTTCGGCCAGTGTCCGATACGTTTGCTTCATGTCTGGATTGCAACGGATCGCGGCCACCGCGGGCATGTATAAGAGCCGGCGGACGGGATGCCGCCCGCCCTGGATGAAGCGGCGGCCCTGCCAAGCGCCGGATTCGCGTGCGATGGGGGCCAACCCGGCCAGGCTGACGGCGGCCGGGTTGCGGAGGGTGCCCAGTTCGGGCATTTCGGCCAACAGGTTGGCGGCGGTGTTCGACGCCAGACCGGGGATCGAGGCGATGATCTCGGCCTTGCGGGCGAGCGTTGGCTCGGCGGCGATGAGCTCTTGGATCTTGGTGTCAATGGCGCGGCGATGGCGGTTGAGCATATTCAGGTGGGTCTGATGCTGCTGTTTGAGCAGGGGATCACGGAGATGATCGCCCCGGTTGAGTTCGGCGGTGCGGTCCCGGATGAGTTTGTTTTTTCCGGTTTGCAAGTCGCTCAATGCGCGTTGGCACTTCGACGCAAGCGAGGTGGGCCGCAGGGCCAGCGTGGCGGCCATCCCCGCCAGCATGCGCGCATCCACCGCATCGGTCTTGGCGCGCTGTCCGGTGGCCTGGGCGAAGCGCCTTGCCTGCCAGGGATTGACCTTGGCCATTGGCAGCTTGGCTTTGAGAAGGGCCTGCTCAAAGTCACGATGGTAGGGTCCGGTGGGTTCATAGGCCACACACTCGATGGACTTGCCGATCCAGGCGATCAATTTCCTAAAGCCCGCGGCGTCGTTGGTGAACTGGGCGGCCTTCTCCTCGGGCAGTTGGAAGGCGTCCAGGTGTCTCTTGGAGATATCCACTCCTACGGTATGATCAGTCATCTTTTCTTCTCCTGTGCTTGTAATGCGAGCCTTGTTGCTCATGTATCCATTCAGGACGGTGAGAAAAGACGGTGGCGACCCAACTCCCATACGGCTCTTAAAGGCCAGCGAGGACACGGTCCTACCACCGCCACCCTCGGCAGCTCGAGGGCCCCGAGGGTGGCTCCATTCAAACATACAAGCGGGGGCGGAAACGGGGAGCGCCGGAGACTCCGATGTAAGTCTCCGGCGCTGCGCGATGCTTGCCGGCACGGCCTAGAACTGCATCTTCAAACCCAGGGTATAGGTACGGCCCCGAGGATCATCGAACTTGGCGTGAACTACTCCATTATTAAGCAGTTCACCAGTATCGCCATGGACGATCATATGTTCCGAGAGATCATCGAACAGGTTGGTAATCCGCAGGCTCAGTACCGAATTCGACAACAAGCCGAACCGTTCGCCGACTTGATATTGACCGCTCAGATTCACGTACAGAGGCTCATCGTGACTCACCTTATTCGGTACCCCTCGAAACAAATAGGTTGAACTCACGGTCGAGGTGTGAACAGCGCTCAGCCAGGCCGACCAGCGCTGATCGGCAGAGTCGAACCCGACACTCAGCAAACTGCGGTACTGGGGCACCAAAGCCCAGATACGGCGATTCGCTTCGACATCGCCGACATAATCGTATGGTTCACTACCATCTCCGATGTCTTTGTAAAACGAACTGGTTTGGGTGATCAGAGCGTCAATGCTCCAGCTACCCCTATCGGTTGACCAATCGTATCGAGCTTCAAGGTCCAGCCCTTCGTTGGTCCAGGCGGCGGCGTTAACAACCCTGCGATCCGCGTAGTATGCGTCACTGCCACTGGGATCGGGAAAGATAAAGGCATACGCTTCGGCCGGGTCCACGCCAACATAGTGAGGGACTTCACTGCGGCTGCTTGCCCTGACAATCTTGTCCGTGTAGTCCACCGATCTCCAGGTAAGGTCCAGCGACAGTCCCGGTATGGCCTGGGGCGCAAACTCGACACCCACCGAAATGCTCTCCCCTTTTTCGGGCAATATATCCGGGTTTCCACCAATTACAAAGTGGGAGAAGTAGATGAACGACTCCCCGGGCGTGGTCGCCAACGAGCCGTCGGGATTCTGCATTCGGATCGGCTCACCGGGACAGTCGTCGCGTCCCCCCAGTTCAAGCCAATCTGCGTTTCTCCTGCAGCGGAAATCCTGCCCGATAAAGAAATTATTGGGATCTTCCAACGCGTCCCGGGGGGTTGGGATGATGTACGAGGTCGAAAGGTTCGAATGCAGTCTGACCGAGCCGACCGGCCGCCAGACGGCGCCTATCGAATAGGTGGTGTCGGAATCATAGTTGTCGTAATCATCCCACCTTACCGCCGCGGACAGATCCAGCGATTCCAGAACAGGCGCCGCGAACTCGGCAAAGAGCCCGATGTTGTCATCTCCGAACTTTTTGTCCCAAACGTTGAATCGGGTTCCCAAAGGCGGCTCCTCGGTCCAATAACTACCATTGTTGCTATTGTGACCATAGGAATTTTGCTTGTTATCAGTCTTCAACCCCGTCGAGCGCCAGGCAGCGCCTACCACGAACCGAGCGTCGCCTCCCGGCAAGCTCAGCCAGGAACCTGACAGCGTCGCTTCGGCCCAGTCGGTGGTATTCGTCCAACCGCTTGACAGCTCCTGGCCGAAGAATTCCCTGAAGGTCTCAATTCCTATGAACTCAACATAGTCAGGTCGCACGGATGCTAATTCGAACGCCCGAACCTGATCCGCCAGGTGCGGCGGTACGTCAGGTTCGTAGGCAAATAAGTTACCCGTATGATGATTGTCACTTCGATCATTGGTGGCGCCGGCGCCAAACGTCCACTCCATGCCGAACACGGAGCCGGTCAGATCGAAATTCACTCGAAATACTTCCTGTGTTGCGGTGGAGTCCCTTTCGATCCCTGACACCGACCAATACATGAACGCATTGTCACCGTCGGGCCCCGGGAAATTGAAGTGGGCAAAGTCTGCGTCGCCCTGATCCGTCGTTGTGGTGCGATCCATATAGTAGGCTTGCGCTGACAGGCGCGTGGCGCCGAAATCATGATCGAATCCCAGCATCGCGCTGATCCGGTCCTGCTCCGGCAAGAGCGATGCGTTGTCCATCGTCGACTCCTGCCCGGTCAAATCGCCAGTTAGAGATCTCGCCTTGATTACCAGGGAGCCATCGGGTTGCAGTTCCGTCAACCAGATATCCGTTACCCCGGGGGAACTGTTGGTTATGCCGGGTGGAAGTTGACTCGGCCGGTAGAGCGTTCCCTGGTACTCGTAGATGTTGCGAGAGCCCCGGAAGCAACCCTTTTTGCAATAGTTGTTCGTATCGTATTTGCCCGGGCGGTCCCTGCCATAGAGGGGGCTGTGGCTGCTGGCCTGCACGTTGCCTCGCATGCGCGTTTCACCCCACAACCATGAACCGGTCAGCGTCAGCGAGCTTTCGTCGAATCCGCCCCGGCCCGGCACCGAGTGACTGACTTCGAGCTCCACGCCCTCATAGTCCTTGCGGGTAATGATGTTCACCACGCCGCCCACCGCATCGGAGCCGTAGATGGCGGATGCGCCGTCCAGCATGATTTCCACGCGTTCAATGGAGGCGGTCGGGATACCGGAGATATCCGTTACCCCACCGGTGAGGCCCGAGGAGCCCATCCTCTTTCCGTCCACCAGCACCAGGGTCGCCCCATCCCCCAGGCCTCTCAAGTTGATCGCCGATGCGCCACTCAAATTGGTCGCGCCGTTGAAATGTTGACCCCCAAGTCTTGCATAAGTCGCCGTTGAACTCGAGCCGAGTTGGTTTTGAGGCAGCGTACGCAACGCTTTGTCGAGACTTGTTTCACCCGTGGCCCGAAGCATGCCTTCATCCAAAGTTATCAGGTTGGCCGCGATCTGACTGGGCGCTCGGCTCAGACGTGTGCCGGTGACGACGACTTGCTTGAGTGCGAGTGCATCCTCAACCACGGTATCGCCTGTTTCCGCATCGGCATCGGCGCTGTCCTCGTCCGCCTCATCCTGACTCGACTCTGTCTCCGCCGCCGGTTGCTGCGCCTGCGCCATTAGAATCGGTTCGGGCGCCTCTATCGCCCCCCCCCTTGTGAATCGTCTTCGTCCGAATCGGCATCCTGCGGCAAGCCTATTGCCGGCGCCAGGAAAACCAGGATGAAAGCCGCGAACCAGCGGCTATTGGTACGAGTGCGCATGAGTGTCCCCTCCGTATGCCCCGATTGATCCCAGGGAGGAGGTAACAGCGGCCACGAAACCCACGCAATCGTGGGGGGGGGGTGCAACTGTCCCTCCTCCCGTTTCAAGAACCTAACATATGTCAGGGGGTCGCGGCAACCAGCTCAGGCGTGCAGACAAGTGCAGACAAGGACTGACTGACTATCTGTTGTACGTCATAGGAAACCAGGACCACCACGGCGCCGGCATTGTCATCGGCCCGACCCTCAACTACATGGAGAACGCGTATCTGGACGCGCGCCGCGGCGCCTGGTCCGAGCATCCGGTGATCGAACTGTTGATCCCGTCAACCGTGGATGACACGCTGGCGCCTGAGGGCAAGCATGTAGCCAGCCTGTTCTGCCAGCACTTTCCCCGCAAGCGAGATTGGGAGCAGTGCAGCGAAGAAGCCGCCGATACCGTGTTTGCCGCCGTGGACCGCTTCGCTCCCAACTTCAGCCGCTCGGTGATCGCCCGCCAGATATTGACGCCCGCGGACCTTGAACAACGCTTCCGTCTGCCGGGCGGCGATATCTTTCACGGCGCCCACACCCCAGGCCAGTTGTGGAGCAACCGCCCGGTGATGGGCTATGCCGCGTACCGCGGACCGATCGCCGGTCTCTACCACTGCGGCGCCGGGGCACATCCGGGCGGCGGCGTAAGCGGCATTCCGGGGCGCAACGCAGCGCGCGAGATCCTGCGAGACCTCAAGACGGGCCGGCCGACGGCATGATCACGGACTTCCTGTTTCACACAGGAAATGCAGATTGATTCTTTCCTTACCTTTTGTCCTTTTGTAAGGTATTATTTATAAACGTAAGGGAGTATGCATTATGGTTGAATCCGCAATTACTTCAAAAGGACAGACGACGTTGCCGAAACCGGTGCGGACAGCGCTTGGCGTGGGTGAAGGAGATCGCGTCCGCTACGTTATTCTCGAAGATGAAGTGCGCATTCGGCCCGTGCGTCCGATCAGCCGTCTGTACGGCTTGTTGCGGCGCCCCGACGGCACGCCCGCCGCAACGCTGAAGGACATGGAGCGCGCAATAGCCGAAGGCGCGTGCGAGGAATGATTGCGCTCGACACGAATGTAATATATCGTTTCCTATATATCTAAGCTATTGTTTTTACATTATTTCTAACCTTGCACCTTAACTCCGTAAGCGTATCGGAAGCGGATTCGGGTGAATTCGGGCGCATATCGTCGTGGCGCTGGCGGTAAACGTTCGGGGAAGCCGTGGAGACGTTGGTAAACGTTCGGGGAAGCCGTGGAGACGTTAGCTGATGAACCCGTCATCGACTGGCTGGCACGTTCAGAGGTAGCCGCCACCGACCGTGTGGGATTTTATCGGTTGAGGGTGCGTTGCCAGTCTTTTCTGAGCGGCCGGAGCCAGACGTCCTTACGGGGCTTGTCGCATTGCTTGTGCCGATCGTAACGCCCCCGGCCCTGGGTGGCGCCGACATGGATCCAGCCCGAGGCCCGGTAGACGGCGCCGGTGTAGCGCGGTGTTTCGACGAAGGTCTCAATGAGCACGGGGAGGGTGTTGTATCGTTCGGCCCAGTCCCGCGGCAGTCGGCGGCGCACGAGGGCGAGGAGGTGTGAGCCGAGGTTGGGGATCCGGATCCAGGGCAGGATCAGGAACCTCGGGTTGTCGATGACCAGGGGCAGGTTCTTCTTGCGAAGCTCCGGTGACCATCCGATGAAGTCATCGCGCGGGGCGAGCTTCCAGGCCGCGGTGGAGAACCCGAGCATGGCGAGCGGATGGCCGTTGCGGTCATGCACGGCGTAGCGCATCTGAGCGCCGACCAGGGTCTTGTAGCCGAGGTAATGGTAACGGGCGACGAACTCGTTCCAGAGCGTGCCCCCGCGGGTGCGGCGCACGACCGCGCGCAATTGAACGGGGCGCACCTCGTCGAGGCTGGCGGGAGGCGGGAACAGCGGCGGTTCCGTGTCGGGTCCGAACGCGATTGGCCCGGGCCGATTATGCCCCCACTTCGGGGGCGGCAGGACGATGAGGCCGTCGCGGTGCATGGCGAGCATGACGACCCGGGCCATCATGTCCTTGAGCCCGCCGTCGGGCTTGACCCAGCCGATGCGCCGGCAGAACTCCTTCGACAGGGCATGGCGGTTCAGCGCCGGCGGCCCGGCGATGAGCGCGCGCAGCAGCGCCATTTCCCCGGCGGTGAAGTCGCGCCCGTGATAGCGGCACTCGATCGTGTCGGTCATCCGGGCGCCGTGAGTTCGCGGCGGCGCTCCCGGCTCATCGTCCACGGCAGCCAGGGCGAGAGGTCGTGCGGCGGTTGACGCCCGTTCTCCGCGCAGGCTGCCAGCCATGCCTCCAGCCAGCGCAGCGTGTCGATGCCGTTTGCGGCGAGGGTGCCGATCACCGAGTACATCGTCGCGGTGAACGCCGCGCCGTCCGTGCTGTCGGAGCCGAAGCTCAACTTGCGCCCGATGGCCGGGCCCCGGATCAGGCGTTCGGCGCGATTGTTGTCGAGCGGGACGCGGGGGCGGTCGAGGAACACACTCAGCCCATCGCGGTGGTTCACCAGCGAGCGCAACGCCTTGCCCTCGCGCGCCTGCTCCGGCAGGGCGGCCAGTTCGGCGCCGGCGTGTTCGAACAGTGCATCGAGCGCCTGCTTGAGCACGGCCTGCGCCGTGTCGAACGGCGGGGTCTGACGTTGCAGGCCCGGGTCATAGTGCTCCAGCCGCGCCTCGTTGAGCCGGTAGATTGCCGCGATTCGCTCGATCCAGGCTTGGCACCAGGGCGTCAGCTCCTCCTGGCCGGCCGCGCACTCGATGAAGTCGCGGCGCATGTGGCTCCAGCAGAACTGCAGGGTCACCGTGCCGCCGAGCAGGCGCGCCATCCGCTTGTAGGCGCTGTAACGGTCGCAGACGATGACCGTGCTCAGGACGGCGCCGGCGAAGAGCTTGTGCGCCGCCTCGGCGCTGCGCGAGGGATCGATATGGAAGTAGACCGCGTCGTCGCTGACCGACGTCCACAGCCAGGCCCGGCTGGAGCGGTCCTGCCCCCGTAGCGCCTGCACGCGCCAGGACGTCTCGTCGGCGTGGCGCAGCGTCGCGGTGTTCTGGGGCGCCGGGGGCGCCGACACTTCCAGCGGCGAACCGGCGCAGCCGCAACTGCGGCGCAGGCGCGGACGGTGGATCACCCGCTGGTAGGCCTTGACCTCGATCTCGACGACGGTGGACTGCCCGGCGTCGTTGGGCGCATAGCGTTGTCCGCATCGGGCGCACACGCACGCCTCCGGCGGCGGACGGTGTTCTTCGACGCGCTGCTCGAGCCCGGGCCGAGGCGTCGGGCCGTGGCCGGGCGCGCCGCGCTGCTGACCGCGCGGGCGGGGCGAGCGCGCCCGGTCCTGCCGCTCGCTCTTGCGGCCGTACAACCGCTTCGACAGCACCGCCCCGGTCGCGCGCAATCGGGCCAGGCGCGCTTCCAGCCTCTCGATCCGGCGCCGCGATCCCTTCACGGTCCGGCGCAGCCGGGCGTTCCCCCGGGACAGCAACTTGATCGCGGCCTTGTGGCGCCGCGACCGGCGCAGCGCGGTGCGAAGGTGAGCGGCCTCGTCGAACGGCCGCTTCGACAACGTCGCTCCCGCCGCCCGGAGCTTGACCAGCCGGCGCTTCAGCTTCTCCTGTCCGGCCTGGGCGATGTCCAGGGCATGGCGCAGCCGGCGGTTCTCGTCGAACACCCTGCCAAGCCTGACCTCGGTGTCGTGCAATACGGCCAGCTCCTTGTACAGCCGAACGGTATCCTTGGACAGCTTCTTGCCCGTCGCCCTGAGGCACTCGGTCTCCTCCGTCTGCTCCCGCAGAAGCCTGTTCAGCCGATCGACTTCGTTGCGCAGCGACTTGACCGACGCGTGCCGTACCCTGTGTATTCGCCTGCAGCGGGCGGCCCCGGCCCGCTCCGCGGGGCCGTTGGACACGAGCCCGCGCAATCGGCCAACCGCCCGGCGCGCGATTGCGATGCCGGCGTCCTCGTCCGGCCCAGGTCCGGCGCTGCCAAGAAGCTGCTCCACATGGGCCAATTCAGTCTGCAACAAGGGCAGCGCCTTTTGCGCGCGGCGCAGCGCCTTCGCCTGCTGCTGCGCCTCGGTCAGCCTCCCCCGGCAGGACTTGAACCGCCACTTCCACGAGCCGGCATCGCTGCGGGCGATCAACGCCGCCCGGCGAAGTTCTTCACAACGACCTTCAGCCGCGTCCGCGCGAGCCCGTTCCCGCACATACAGCATTCGCCAATCCGCCGGCGTGTCCAACGGCGCCGACTCGGCCAGCCCGCCATCTACGGATATATCTACGGAGAAGTCGTTGTCGAGAGCCGCCACGCGCCGCACAATAGCGCATCGCAGCGTCCGTTACCAGACCCCCAGACCCCGGAGGGGTTCTATTCAGTGCCGTGGTGACGCGTTCAACGTCTCCCTCCACAGCTTCCCCGAACGTTTACCGCTGGCGACGGAAACAGCCTATCCGCCTACGCTGCTCACGGAGCGTCTCAGCACTTTTCCCTTCGACGGTGGTACAGCCACGAACGCCCGGTCGACAGCAGGAGGCATTGCCGTACAGGAGCCGTGTTGGGTGGTGGTAGTGTCAAGTATTTTTCGCATATATGGTCCGGTCGGCGTGTGCGTTGGGACGAAGTGATTCCGTTTTTCGCCTTTTCGCCCGAAGTGCGGAAAATCCTCATACAACCAATGCAATCGAGAGCCTGCACAGCCAGGTCCGCAAGGCGATCCGCAACAAAGGGCATTTTCCAAGCGACGAGGCTGCCACCAAGCTGATCTACCTGGCGCTACGGAATATCACGGCCAAGTGGAAAAAAACCACCCAAGGAGTGGCATGCTGCCAAGAACCAGTTCGCGATCCAGTTCGGCGAGCGATTTCAACTGGCAGCCTAAACGATGACAACCGGCTCACACACAAAATTTCTTACAGGTCCGCGCTCACCTTGAACGCGCCCGCCATCCACCCCACCAGCGCAACCTAGTGTCTTGTCCCATAAATTAGTTATATACTTGGAGGCCTGTTCATTGACTGGAGTACGCCGATGCCCCGTGGCCGATTTCTTGCCCCTCTGTCCCTGGCAGAAGACGACCAAGCCGAGTTGCTGACGATCGTGAACTCCCGTTCGCTTCCCCACGGCATCGTCCGCCGCGCGCAGATCGTTCTGGCCTGCGCCGAAGGCGAGTCGAACGCCTCGATCGCCCGGCGCCTGAAGCTGAGTCAGCCCACGGTCGGCAAGTGGCGCCGCCGCTACCTTGCGCAGGGCCTGGCCGGATTGCACGACCAACTGCGTCCGGGGCGTCCCCGGTCGCATCAGGATGAACAGGTGGCCGAGGTCATCAGCGCGGCGCTGCAATCGCCGCCGCCGGGCGCCACCCACTGGACGGTGCGTTCCATGTCCGAGCACTGCGGCGTCTCCAAAAGCACCGTGGCGCGCTGGTTCGAGTTGTTCGGCGTGAAGCCGCACCGCCAGCGGACCTTCAAACTGTCCAACGATCCGTTCTTCATCGAGAAAGTACGCGACATCGTCGGGCTGTATCTGCATCCGCCGGATCACGCCGTGGTGCTGTGCGTGGACGAAAAAAGCCAGATCCAGGCGCTTCAGCGCACCCAGCCGATGCTGCCGATGGGACTGGGCTATGTTGAGGGGGTCACCCACGACTACGTCCGGCATGGGACCACCGCCTTGTTCGCGGCCCTGGACGTCGCCAGCGGCGAAGTGCTGGCCCAATGCAAGCGCCGCCACCGGCATCAGGAGTTCCTGGCGTTCCTGCGCCACATCGACCGCAACGTCCCCGAAACCCTGGACGTGCATCTGGTGGTGGACAACTACGCCACCCATAAACACGCCAAAGTGAAAGCCTGGCTGGCGAGGCGGCCACGCTATCACCTGCATTACACGCCGACTTACGCGTCGTGGCTCAACCAGGTCGAACGCTGGTTCGGCATCATCACCCAAAGAGCCATCCGCCGCGGCACCTTTTCCTCGGTCAAGCAACTCACCGGAAAAATCGACCGCTTCGTCAATGACTACAACACCAAGACCCGCCCGTTCGTCTGGACCGCCACCGCCGATTCCATCCTCGCCAAAGTGGAACGACTAAGTAAAGTTATTTGCGGGACAGCACACTAGCATACCATGATGTATGCGCATATAGTGAGCCGTATGCCACCGGCGGGCTGCACCGGACGGCCAACGAATTCATTGATCGAGTGGATTGGCTTTGCGCACGTCCCCGAGGTGCAGGATGCACCGGGCTCCATCGCTCCTACCCGTCGCCCGACGCGCCGTGTGCTGGCCATCGCCTTTTGCCTTCGGCTGAACGCCCATCGTATACTCTTCGGTCCCGATAGAGCGTTCTGGCCATGTGCGCGCCCTCGGGCAGCATGTAGCTTAGAAGCGCAGGATGAAAGGAGTAGACCCGTTCGATCACACGGCCATCCTAACCCGGTCAATGACCTGGCCAAAGAAACAATAGCCGCGCCCTCGTGATAAGGCGAGGCGAGCGCGGAGGGCTGAAAGCCCGCCAGCCGTCAGATGCACAGGGGGCAAGGCATATGTCCCCTTAAATACAACCATGCGCTCCGCAGCCGCGTGCGCCGGTGCCGTCCTGATCGCCTTTGGGGCGATCGCCGTTGCGCGCAGCGACGAGCCGACCTCCGCGTTCCTCATCCCGATGGGGGCGGAGTGGCGCTATCACGCTGCACCCACCCCGCCGGACCCCCGCTGGCTTCGCCCGGACTACGACGATACACAATGGCGCACGGGCCGCGCGGGTTTCGGCTACGGCGACGATGACGACCGCACGATCCTGACCGACATGAAGGGCGGCTACGACAGCGTCTACCTGCGCGGCGAGTTCCACCTGCCCGCCGTGCCGGAGAAACTGCACCTGCACGTCCGCTACGATGACGCGTTTCTCGCCTACGTCAACGGCCGTCTGGCCGCCCGCGTTGGAGTAGCGCGCGGCCGGGTCGTCGGCGACCACGAAGCGGAACGCCGCGAAGTATTCGCGGTGTCCACTGCCGCTCTGAAGCCGCGGCGCAATGTGATTGCGGTCCACGGACGAAACGTGGACCGGGACATGTCGGATTTCACGTTGCACCCGGCGCTGAGCAGCGTGCGCATTCCCGCGGAGATTGTTCTCGGCGAGAGCGCACGCCGTGACCTGGCGTTCTTGCGCCACAAACTGCTGACGCAAAGTTCCTATCTGCACAAGAGCGACCACAATGTCATCGGTGCGCTCGATGCCGTCGTCCGTCAGCTGCCCGAGGCCATGCGGCGCATCGACCTGCTGCGCGGCGTGCAACGCATCATCGCGCTGCTCGGCGACGGCCATGCGTTCGCTGGCGCCTGGTTCGAAGACGAAGGCGCCAAGTATCTGCCGTTTCGTATCGCGGATACCGGCACGGCGGTCCTCGCCATCGGCGGCGGGTCGTCCGAGCGTGCCTTCGTCGAACCGAGCTATCCGTTCATCACTGCCATCGACGGCGTTGCGGTCGATGATTGGGTGGCCGCAGCCGCCCGGCATTTCGCCTACGCATCCCCGCAACTCAATCGGCGCCGGACCGTGCGCGCACTGCGGCGCGTGGACAAGCTGCGCGAAGACTTGGGGCTTGCCCGCAGCGAGGACATCATCGTTACGCTTGCGGGCTCCCATGGATCGGTGACCCGCAGTTTCAGCTTAACCGATCAGCGCCCCCGTTCCATCCGCAGCGTGGTCATCGGCGAAAGCCGCATTCTGTCCGACAATGTCGGCTACCTCCGCATCCCGGCAATGGAGATCGACCGGATCCCGGAAATTCTCGAATTCATGGACGAGGCCCGCAACACCGACGCCTTGATCATCGACGTGCGTGGCAACGGAGGCGGCCGCCTCGAAATCCTCCGTGCGCTCGCCCCCTACTTTTTGCCCCCGGACGCACCGCCGATCGTCACCAACATCGCCGCCTACCGGCTGGCCTCTCATTTCCGGCCCGACCACTTGGCGGACCGCCCGACCTTTCGCCTGGACCACCCGGACTGGACCGAAGTCGAGCGAGCCATTATCCGCGTCGCACAGGAGGAATTCCGGCCCGCGTGGACCCTGCCGCCCGGCCAGTTCTCGGAATGGCACTTCATGCTCATCAACCGCCAATCTGACCGCACGCGCCGCGTCTATCACTACGACCGCCCCGTGGCCGTGCTGTCGGATGCCCATGCCCTGTCCGCCACGGACGGCTTTCTCAATGGGTTTTGCGAAATCCCCGGCACCCACCTGGTGGGCCAGCCCAGCAGCGGCGCCAGCGGGCGGATGCGCTCGTTCACGCTGCCGCAGGGCTTTCCCACGCTAAATTTGCTTGATTCGTTTGTGTTTGTATTTACGAGGTTTTTGTTGTTGCGCTGGCTTTTCTTCCTGCGCTGTGGTATTGGTGGTGCATGGAAAGGGAGTCGGCCATCTTTAAGGTTGCGCCCGAGGGGTTTCGGCTGGCGGAGGTGTCGGTGCGTCTTGCGAAGCCGCAGGAGCGTCTTCGCTGGGATGCGCTGATGGATGGCCACCATTACCTGGGCTTCAAGCGGTTTGCCGGGCGTGGTCTGCGGTATGTGTTTGAGTGGCGCGGGCATTGGATCGGTCTGGCGGGCTGGCAGTCGGGCGCGTTCAAGTGCCGGCCGCGGGACCGGTGGATCGGTTGGTCGGGGAAGGAGCAGTTTCGTCGTCTGCACCTGATCGGCAACAACACGCGTTTTCTGGTTCTCGGCGCGCCGGGGGTGTTTCCCAATCTGGCCTCGCGGGCGCTGTCGGCGATGACCCGGCGTCTGAGCGCGGACTGGGCGGCCGAGCACGGTCATCCGCTGCTGATGGCGGAGACGTTCGTGGACCCGTCGCGTTTTTCCGGCGGGATGTACACGGCGGCGAACTGGCGGCGGCTCGGGCGCACGCGGGGCTTTGCGCGGGCGAACGGCCGCTACACCGATCCGCACGGGGTGCCCAAGGCGCTGTACGTGCGGCCTTTGCGCCGGGATGCGAGGCGGCGTCTCGCCGCCCCGGGCCGGCTGCCGGACGCGCTGTCGCCGAACCCGATGGGCGGGGTGTCCGGTCGGCGTCCCCCGGAACTGCGTTCGCTGTACGAGGAGTTGATGCAGGTCCCGGACTTCCGTCGGGCCCAGGGCCGCAAGCATCGGATCGCCTCGGTGCTGGCCGTCTACATCGTGGCCCGGCTTGCGGGCATGGGCAACGGTGTGGCGGCGGTCCAGTACGCCCGGTCGCTGAGTCAGGCGGAGCTCGAGGCGCTTGGGGCGTGGCGCAACCCGAACACGGGCCGGTATGAGCCGGTGTCGAAATCGGTCCTCTACCGGGTGATCGGCAACGCCGATCCGACGGCCATCGAGGCGGTGCTGAAGCGCTATGCGGCGCCGCGGCTACAACTGGGTGCGGCGCTGGCTTCCGACGGCAAGCGGATCCGCGGGGCGAACCGCCACGGGGAGACGCGCCACGAGACCGCGACGCTGGTCGAGCACGGCACCGGGATGCCGCTTGCGAGCCTCGGCTTCCACGACGAGAACGGCGAGCGGGCGGCGGTGCGGGCGCTGCTGGAGGAGGCGCCGCTCGCCGGCCGGGTGATCACGATCGACGCGCTGCACACGGTCCGGGACACCGCGCGGTCCATCGTCGAGAGCCGCGGCGCCGACTACCTGATGACGGTCAAGGGCAACGCGCCCGAAACCTTCGCCACCCTGGCCGGCATCGACTGGGAACAGGACGCGACAGGCGGGCACGAGGAGGCCTCCGCGAAGGCGCACGGGCGCATCGAGCGCCGCTGCATCCGCACCCTGACCCCGCTGCGGGGCACGGTGAACTACCCGCACCTCAAGCAAATCTTCCGCGTCGAGCGCCAGCGCATCGACGCCCGTTCCGGACACGAGAGCCGGGAGCTGGCCTACGGCATCACCTCCGTCCCGGAAGAACGGGGCTCCCCGGAACAACTGCTGGCCTGGAACCGCGGCCACTGGGCCGTGGAAAACCAGAACCACCGGACCCGGGATGTCCATTTCGCCGAAGACGCCTGCCTCGCCCGCAAGGCGCACGCGCCCGTCAATAACGCGCTGTGCAACTGTATCGCGCTCGCCATCATCCTCAGGCGCGGCAAAAGCGTCGCTGAAGCCACGCGCCACTTCGCTCTCCATCGCAACGACGCGCTCGACGCCGTGCTCTCGCCCGGCTAAACACCGTTCCCCTCGCGGCGCCTCGAAACCCCGCCGGCCGACCGGATCGCCCGGATGGCCCCAACCATCACCAACCACCCGCCACAACCACCGCCATCCGGCATCCCCGACCGTGCGTCATCCGCCGACAACTCAATCCGAACCCGACAACCCTTCAAGCCGGACTCCAAAACCACTCAATGCCACAAGCGTGGGAAAGTCCTGCGCTGCCGGAGAGCGATATTGAAGTCGGCATCTCGTCCGAGGTATCATTTCGGCCCAATGGACAACCGTTCGATGGCAAAGGCGTTGCAGTCGATCACTGCGTCGCGCCGCAGCCGAAGTGTTTCATAGGTGAATCAGACAACATGCTTACCGCCGCTTTGAACCTGCTGAAGCACCTGGCGCAAACCGGCAACGCGCCGGACTGGCAAGAGATGCGCCCGTGCCGCCAGCTCGGCGTGCCCGCCATGAGCATGAGCCGGCCGCGGTGAGACCGCCTCGTTTACACGCCGTTCGATCGCCCCGCGCCGGGCGGTTCCGGCAAGGCCTGTGCGGGTGGACGTTAGCGGCCTTGCTGATCGCCACTCTCGCCAGCGCCGGGGCGGTCGATGGCCCGGCGCCGGCAAGGCAGCCTGCGGCCGAGGCCCCGCAAAACGAGCCGCTCGAAATCGGCTTTCTCGCCTTCGGCGACAGCGGCCTGCATTACGACTACATGCAAACCGGAACGCCGGCCCCGACGAAGGAAGCCTTTATCGCCAAGTACCGGCGCTACTGGATCGGCAACCGCCGGGACCCCAGGGATTTTCGGCCGCCACCCGCGTACTTCCACGGTAAACTGGACTCCTTCGTCATGGCCAGCGGCATGCAGCCAGTGGCCTCCGCCATGCAACGCCTCTGCTTGGATTTTTCGTGCGCATTCGCCGTCATGCTGGGCGACAACATCTATCCCTCTGGTGCCGAGGCGAACGAGGACGACCGGCATCGCTTCCGGGTCATGTTCTCCGAACCCTTTGGTGACTTTGGATCCGGCAACCCGGATTACCGCATCTACACGGCGCTCGGCAATCACGATTGGCGCACGTCGCGTGAAGGGGCAATGGCCCAGGTGACCTTCCTGCGCGACAATCCACCGTTTTTCATGGACGGCAACGTGTACCGCGTGAAACCACCTGCGGCCAAAGGCCAGGTGGAGATCTTCGTAATCGATACCACCGTGCTACTGGCCGGTGAAACCGTTCCCCTGGCGGGCCTGCATCCCGATGGCAGCGAAGCGGCCACGGGCAAGATCGAGTCCTTCGATCCGTGGGCGAAGCCCGCCACCACGCGGGAACGCAACATGGCGGATTGGCTGGAAGAAAGCCTCAGGGGCTCCACCGCGCGCTGGAGATTCGTGGCGGCGCATCATCCGATCTGGTCCACGGGCGGCTACAAGTTCGAACAGGCGCGCGTTCTGCGCCGCCTCTTGCTGCCCGCCCTATGCCGGCATGCCGACGGCTATCTGGCCGGCCACGATCACTCCCTGGAATTACACGAAGACAGCTGCGCTGCCGTATTGGGCGACGAAAGCGTGCCGCTGCTGCAAATTGTCTCAGGCGCCGCGTCCAAGCAGCGCGGCGTCAATACGGCGTTCAGAGCCCATCAGAGTGCGCGGTATCCGGCCAACCGGGTCCTCTTCGCCAAGGGCATGACGTGGGGATTTGCCCACCTCCAATTGAAAGGAGACCGCGCGGTCGTGTCAATGTTCAGCACACCGAATTCCAGCAGCGGCGATGCGGTGCTGGAGTTCCGCCATGCGTTCACAAGACGATCCGGGCAGTTGGGGCACGCGTTGGTTGCACGCGAGTAGCACGAACGGAAAACGCAGGTTGGGGAACGAGCCAAGGCCATATGCTCGGTCGCCGGGAGCGGATACTGACTCTTCATCCGGCTATTCCACGGCACTCAATGCTGTCTGAGGCGGCGGATCGGGCAGCATGACAGTTCCTGTTGTGTGAACTCTCAGGCCTGACAGGTGAGAGGCCTTCATTTCCTGGGTCAGATCGTTAGCGAATTTCTGACCTTCGTTCGGTCCATCGGGCCTTAAATTCCAGGGGCGAGAGTACATCGAGAAACCGGTGAGGCCGACTCTCGATGTAATCTCGCCGCCAAGCTTGCAACTTCTCCTTGGCGTCCGTCAAATCGTCGAACCAGTGGACATTCAGGCATTCATCCCGAAGGCTTTCGTTGAACGACTCGATGAACGCATTGTCCGTCGGCTTTCCGGGCCGGGAGAACGCCATGGTCACGCCGTTGGTGAAGGACCCCTTTTTTGAGGGCGGCTCGGATCCAAGGGAACGGTCAAAGGAAGAATCCAGATGGATGGGCTGGGCATGAGTGCAGAGAATTTCCCAGGAACTACTGGATTGGTATATTAGGGTTACCGTTTGCGGGGCGCCTCGGTGACCGTATGCGACGCCTTCGGCGGCGAGGTGAGTGTCTTGCACGAGGGCCTCCCCCTTACCTTCCGGGTGCTGGCCGAGGGCGAGGCGCCGGTGGCGCTGGACGATGAGAAGAGTGTGCAACACACGGTCGATGCGATGAACCGGGCGGGGATCGCGGGGCGGCGGCCTTCTATGGCCTCATTGGTTGGGGGCTTTGGGTCCTGTACAAACGGAGCGTGCGTTCCGCTCCGAAGGAAAAGGCCAGGCGGAGCGTTGCGGCAGTTCTGATTGTTGGGCTGCTCGTTCTTAATCTTAGTTCGGGTATTCTGCAAGGGGAAGCGCACAATTTCATTACGTCGCCCGCTTCTGTTGTTGGCGCGGTGGCAATTGAGGCCCCTGGCTGTAAGGGCTGGCCCGTTGCTTTCGGCCCATTGAAGGGTTATACGCAGCGTTCAAGGGATGCCATTGCCGCAGGCAACCCCCGGGCGCGTTCCGTCCAGGTGGCAAGTTTCTGCCACAACTTGAAACCAAGCCCGGACGCGCCGCCGGGCAACACTTCTGCAAAATCCGCCCCGCAGATCGGCCAGGAATGGCCCCCGGAGCGCCCGTAGCAGCAAGCACCGCGCCGGGTGTGAGAATCCCCGGAGAGCAAGAAATCTCAGCACAGGCCAGTCCTGCACCCGCCTACGAGCAGGGACAGGCGCCGGCCACAGCGAGCTTCACTTGGAAGAAGTGGGTCAAGCGCCTGTTGCCCGGTCCGTCAGGACTTTCCCACGCTTGTGGCATTGAGTGGTTTTGGAGTCCGGCTTGAAGGGTTGTCGGGTTCGGATTGAGTTGTCGGCGGATGACGCACGGTCGGGGATGCCGGATGGCGGTGGTTGTGGCGGGTGGTTGGTGATGGTTGGGGCCATCCGGGCGATCCGGTCGGCCGGCGGGGTTTCGAGGCGCCGCGAGGGGAACGGTGTTTAGCCGGGCGAGAGCACGGCGTCGAGCGCGTCGTTGCGATGGAGAGCGAAGTGGCGCGTGGCTTCAGCGACGCTTTTGCCGCGCCTGAGGATGATGGCGAGCGCGATACAGTTGCACAGCGCGTTATTGACGGGCGCGTGCGCCTTGCGGGCGAGGCAGGCGTCTTCGGCGAAATGGACATCCCGGGTCCGGTGGTTCTGGTTTTCCACGGCCCAGTGGCCGCGGTTCCAGGCCAGCAGTTGTTCCGGGGAGCCCCGTTCTTCCGGGACGGAGGTGATGCCGTAGGCCAGCTCCCGGCTCTGGTGTCCGGAACGGGCGTCGATGCGCTGGCGCTCGACGCGGAAGATTTGCTTGAGGTGCGGGTAGTTCACCGTGCCCCGCAGCGGGGTCAGGGTGCGGATGCGGCGGCGCTCGATGCGCCCGTGCGCCTTCGCGGAGGCCTCCTCGTGCCCGCCTGTCGCGTCCTGTTCCCAGTCGATGCCGGCCAGGGTGGCGAAGGTTTCGGGCGCGTTGCCCTTGACCGTCATCAGGTAGTCGGCGCCGCGGCTCTCGACGATGGACCGCGCGGTGTCCCGGACCGTGTGCAGCGCGTCGATCGTGATCACCCGGCCGGCGAGCGGCGCCTCCTCCAGCAGCGCCCGCACCGCCGCCCGCTCGCCGTTCTCGTCGTGGAAGCCGAGGCTCGCAAGCGGCATCCCGGTGCCGTGCTCGACCAGCGTCGCGGTCTCGTGGCGCGTCTCCCCGTGGCGGTTCGCCCCGCGGATCCGCTTGCCGTCGGAAGCCAGCGCCGCACCCAGTTGTAGCCGCGGCGCCGCATAGCGCTTCAGCACCGCCTCGATGGCCGTCGGATCGGCGTTGCCGATCACCCGGTAGAGGACCGATTTCGACACCGGCTCATACCGGCCCGTGTTCGGGTTGCGCCACGCCCCAAGCGCCTCGAGCTCCGCCTGACTCAGCGACCGGGCGTACTGGACCGCCGCCACACCGTTGCCCATGCCCGCAAGCCGGGCCACGATGTAGACGGCCAGCACCGAGGCGATCCGATGCTTGCGGCCCTGGGCCCGACGGAAGTCCGGGACCTGCATCAACTCCTCGTACAGCGAACGCAGTTCCGGGGGACGCCGACCGGACACCCCGCCCATCGGGTTCGGCGACAGCGCGTCCGGCAGCCGGCCCGGGGCGGCGAGACGCCGCCTCGCATCCCGGCGCAAAGGCCGCACGTACAGCGCCTTGGGCACCCCGTGCGGATCGGTGTAGCGGCCGTTCGCCCGCGCAAAGCCCCGCGTGCGCCCGAGCCGCCGCCAGTTCGCCGCCGTGTACATCCCGCCGGAAAAACGCGACGGGTCCACGAACGTCTCCGCCATCAGCAGCGGATGACCGCGCTCGGCCGCCCAGTCCGCGCTCAGACGCCGGGTCATCGCCGACAGCGCCCGCGAGGCCAGATTGGGAAACACCCCCGGCGCGCCGAGAACCAGAAAACGCGTGTTGTTGCCGATCAGGTGCAGACGACGAAACTGCTCCTTCCCCGACCAACCGATCCACCGGTCCCGCGGCCGGCACTTGAACGCGCCCGACTGCCAGCCCGCCAGACCGATCCAATGCCCGCGCCACTCAAACACATACCGCAGACCACGCCCGGCAAACCGCTTGAAGCCCAGGTAATGGTGGCCATCCATCAGCGCATCCCAGCGAAGACGCTCCTGCGGCTTCGCAAGACGCACCGACACCTCCGCCAGCCGAAACCCCTCGGGCGCAACCTTAAAGATGGCCGACTCCCTTTCCATGCACCACCAATACCACAGCGCAGGAAGAAAAGCCAGCGCAACAACAAAAACCTCGTAAATACAAACACAAACGAATCAAGCAAATTTAGCGTGGGAAAGCCCTGCCGGTCCGTTGAGGCTTGTTGCAATAGGCCGGGTGACTTTCTATCGTGAGTGGGATTGCATAGGGCCGGCGGCTCGGGAAAGCGTGAACCCACTTTCTCGAATGCGCGCTACATCTCAAAACAACGCCTATCTTTTTCGTGATCGGAATGTGCATTGAGTGCCGTCGTTATACGGCCATCATGACTTGTGGAGATACCCCTTATCACTACTGTCCGGTTAACTGAGCCTAATGTTTATGCAACCGCATGAATAACGGTCGTTTTTTGTCGGAAATGGGTGGTGCCGACTTGAACGCGCCGGTGTTTTCGGGTGACCTTTCGGGAACGCATTCCTGGAGGCCGCACCGTGTATGCCGGCAAGACGCTTTTTGCGCAGTTGATGGATTTTCTGCCGTGGACGACCTTCGCGCGAATCGTCGCCCGCTACGGCGGCAACCACCGTGTTCGCACCCTTCCCTGCACCGAGCACTTTCGCGTGCTGGCGTTTGCGCAACTGACCTACCGCGAGAGCCTTCGCGATATCGAAGCGGTGCTTTCGGCGCAGTCGGCCAAGCTGTACCACATGGGCATCCGATCCCCCGTGCGGCGTTCCACCCTGGCCGACGCCAACGAGCGCCGGGACTGGCGGATCTTCGCCGAGTTCGCGCAACGGCTGATCGGGCAGGCCCGCAGGCTCTATGCCGAAGAAGATTTGGGCCTGGAGTTGTCGAATACGGTGTACGCGCTGGACTCGACCACCATCGACCTTTGCCTGTCGCTGTTTCCCTGGGCGCTGTTTCGCCGGTCCAAGGCCGCGGTGAAGATGCACACCCTGCTGGATCTGCGGGGCAACATCCCCAGCTTCATCCACATCTCCGACGGCAAGCTGCACGACGTCAACGTGCTCGACCTGTTGCTGCCCGAGCCGGCGGCGATTTACGTGATGGACCGGGCCTACCTCGACTACGAGCGACTCTTTGCGTTGCACCGGGCCGGCGCGTTCTTCGTCACCCGGGCCAAATCGAACGCCAGCCTGCGGCGGGTTTATTCGGCGCCGAGCGACCGGGCGCAAGGGATCATCTGCGACCAGACCGTCGCGCTGTCGGGCTACTACAGCCGAAAACACTTCCCTCACCATTTGCGCCGCATTCGCTTCAAGGACCCCGAGTCGCAGAAAGCACTCGTGTTCCTGACCAACCGGTTCGATCCTCCGCCGTCGGCCATCTGCCAGTTATACAAAGCGCGCTGGCAAGTCGAGTTGTTCTTCAAATGGATCAAGCAGCATCTCCGCATCAAGAAGTTCTACGGCACCTCCGTGAACGCCGTAAAGACGCAAATCTGGGTGGCGGTGACCGTCTACGTTCTCGTGGCCATTGTCAAAAAGCGCGTCAAGCTGGATGCCTCCCTCTACACTTTGCTACAGATTTTCTCCGTCACCCTGTTCGAGAAGATCCTGTTAAACAAAGAGTTTTTGCAACCCCATTACGCTTGCAACAACCTCATTGCCCCTAATCAATTGAATCTATTCGAGAAGTTAACCGGACAGTAGTGAAACAATATGAAACAGTGTGCTTGCGTTGAGGATGATGACATCTTGTTGTTGTCGAGGGCAGGGGTGCCCTCGTTCCCAGGGGAGAATGACCTCGCTCCCGACAGCATCTTGCGGAAGCGAGGTCTCGGTAAGTTCTACCAGGAAAACTCCTTGACGATATCGACGAAGGCGACCCGGCGGCGGAAGTCCACGTGTGCGGAATGAACGCCATTGAAGCCGTCGAAGAACGGGAAATCGGCGTCAAGAATATTCTGCACGCCCGCCGTAATGCGCCAGCCGGATTCAGGAAGAGTGTACGTCCCTTGAAGGTCAACTGTCGTGTAGCCGTCCACATCGGTCAGACGTGCGCCGGCACTGATGTTCTCGTAGCTACTTTCGTGGTTAATGGTCAGGTTGGCGCCCCAATCACCCCGCGACCAATCCAGGTACGCACTGCCTTTCATCTTGACCGGCCCCTGATTCGTGCCTTCCTGTGCAATGGGATCGGCACCGGCCAGGGGGGCAGTTTCCAGTTTTAGTGTGCGGGTGCCGAGAATCCCTGCCGCGAACTCGCCCATCGCCGTGTCGAAGGTATATCTCACAACGAAATCCACCGCCTCACTGGTCCTGCCGGACAAATTGAAACTCTGACGGTCGGCCACGTATGTCAAGACGCCATTTGCATCGCGCCTGACCTGGTCCGGGAACTGTTGCCAATTCTCCAAGGCATACACGTAGGACCTGCCTAAACTGGTATACACGCTCGAGATCAGGTTCTCGTATTCGGTCTTGCTCCACGAAGCGGAAAGATACAGCCCCGGCATGTCCACGGGCGTGTAATCAAACCCGAGAGTGATGGTATCGGAGGTTTGGGGTAGCAGGTCGGGACTTCCGCCACGAACAGATGTGGGAAATATCCGTACATACGGCCCCCCATTCTCAATGGGGTTGAGTGGATCAGTATACCCAAGGTGGGTATAGGTTATTCTTGGCCTGAACAATTCCGGCAATGTGGCCGCTAGGAAAGCCTGGCCCCATGTGGCGCGCAACTTGAGAGCCTCCACTGGATAGTAGACGACGCCAAGTTTTGTGACGAAGTCATCGTATTTTCGCTTGCTTGCCGGCTGCAGAATGCCCTCGAAAGGCCCTTCGATCTCGTATTCGTCATATCGCCCGGCGGCGTAAACATTTAGTTTCTGGATGCCGGGGCGTGAATTGGAGTCGCCGATAAGCGGCGCCGAGAGTTCAAAAAACCAGGCCGTGTTTTCCGACTCGGGAACAATTTCCGGGGCATCCGGAACTCTGAACGTGAACGGATTCAACAGGAAGGAATCGAAGTCGAGCGTGTCCGTCCGTGCTTCAGTTCCCACGGCCAATTCGACGGGCCCGCCGGAAATATTAAAAAGCGAACCGGCCAAACTCAAGCCGACGACGTCCTGACTGCCGTCTCGTGCACCTCGGGTTTCGTACGTTACAAACTCTTGGAGCGTGGCGCGCTGCACGGTGCCATCGCCGAACGGATTGATTGCTTCCGCCGGATCGCTGCTGGCAAGCGCCACTACTAATTCGGGGTTCCTGGAGCTTAAGCTACCTGGATAACCGGCGTAAGGTTTATCCGTGCCGTGATTGGCGGAAAAGGTCGCTGTCCAACCCTCAATGGGTGTCTCCCAGCTTAGCGAGGCGCTCAGATTCAAGCGCTCCAGGTCCGTCGTTCTGGCAAAACCCACAAGTTTGCCATCGGCGATTTCACGTTCAAACGCGTAGCCCACGTGCACGTCCTTGCCAAATGGGTTGTAGTAGTTACTTGCAGGAACGGTAGTTCTGATATCACTGGAGACGGCACTTTGATAGGAGTCTTGCCGCGCGAAAGATCCGGACAAACTCAGCGTCAAGCTCTCGCCGAATTCTTGCGTCAGGCTTAAGTACGCAGACAGGTGCTCGGAAGCTGGAATCGCCTCGCCCGCAGAGTTAGCGTTGCGCGTAAAGGGAAACAGATTAAAGTTCCCCGATTGGGTCACAAACTCCTCATTGGACACCCATATGACATCATCCGGATTGATATTCGTGCCGTCACCATCGGGCAGGATTCCACGTCTCGTGTTCGGTGGCGCGTTCGAGGGGAGTCCAGCCCCCCCCGACCGGAGATGGCCGGGTTGCGTGTAGTTAGGGGCCCAGGCTCTGCCGCCCTGCTCGCGGAAATCCCCGTCTATGTCAAGTCCCGCATCACCCGCATATACGGCATCTTCGTCACGCCAATTGACGGACGCTGTCAGGTTACCGGTGTCCCAGGAAAATCCGAGAGACTGCTCGACAACCTTTCGGTGTCCGCCGGAGCTGCTGTTCTCGTAACGTATCGATGATTCCGAGCCCCGGTAATTCTTCTTCATGATGAAGTTGACGACGCCTCCGACGGCGTCGGAGCCATACACGGCGCTGGCGCCGTCCGTCATCACTTCCACCCGCTCAATCGCACTGAAAGGGAGCGTGGAAACGTCCGTAAAGGTGCCACTCTCTGCGGGTGAAGCCGCAAGGCGCCTGCCGTTTACCAGAACCAGCGTGGATCCCTCCCCCAGGCCACGGAGATTGAGCGTGACCGAACCGATCTGGAACCGGGGTGACAGACTGTCGTACCTGCCCCCGTTGGTAATCGAGGAAAAGTTCTGCGGCAAATAGCGAACAATGTCTTCAATGTTCGCTAGCCCTCGGGCGTCAATATCGGCCCGGGTGATTACGAATACCGGAGAAGCTCCAATTCCGCTCTGCAACCGGCTGCCCGTGACGGTTTGGGCTTCCAGTTCCAGGACCTCGTCCAGTTCCAAGGCTTCGTCGGCCTGTGAATCCTCGTCGTCCGAGTCGGCTTGCTGCTGGGTCAGGTTTTGGGCCATTAGAATCGGTTCCAGCGCCAACCGGCCACCTGCCGGTTGGGCTTTCTTCCCGGTCTCAGCCCTAGTGCGCCGGGCTCCGATGGCTACCGTCTCGTCGTTGACGTACTGGTACTCGAGTTCGGTGTCCTCCAGAATGTCGGACAGCGCCTCGCTAGGCTTGATCTTGCCTTGAGTGCCGCGTGAAGTCTTGCCGTTCGCCAGCGTGGCCACGTAGGCGAGTTGCAGATCGGTCTGTTCCGAAAATTCCTGCAGCGCGACAGGCAAGGGCTGTTCCTTAATGTCAATACTCGCCGCCGCGTCTTCCGCCGCGGCGGGCAGCGTAAACAGCCAGGCGCAAAGCGAGGTGCAACAGGCTAGCTTGAGATGTTGGTTGAAACTCATGGATCGGGGTCTCCCAGTGTGCAAAAGGAGGAGGCGCCCAGGTGAGCCGACAACGCCCAATATACGGCATGACCCCTCTTCGAGCGTCGTTTTGGACCGTAAGAGTGCGAGCTTGTGGCTTCTGATAGAGAGCCCCCTTGCAATAGAAGAGGTGTATTCCCCGGAAATCGGGCACCCTTGCGGGATTATTGGCGTGCTTGGCCGCCCTCCCCGCCTGTCAAGACAATGGTGCCGTCGGCGCGCGTGGAGGATTCCGCAAGTCGCATCTGGGACAGGAACTGCAGGAAGGAATCACGATCATCGGAACGAAATACGCCGCTGATGGGCAGTAATTCCAGCTTCGGGTCCCGGATTTCCACCGGCGGGGCGTTGTAGCGATTGAATTCTTCGATCACCTGTTTCAGCGGCAAGTCTTTAAACACCAGGCGGTGCTGGCGCCAGGCCACCGCGGCCTCAACGACGGCATCCTCAGCAGTTGTCTCGACAACACCCGCCGCCACCTGCGCCTGCTGACCCACCTCAAGCCGCAGCCGTCCCACCAATTCCGATTTCTCTCGCCGGCCTTCCGCGAAGGCGCTCAGGGTGGCGCCGCCGGTCAGGGGCGACACATCCACGGCGCCTTCAATCACCGTAATCGTGACCTTGTCGCTGTCCTGGCGCACGTTGAATTCCGTGCCTACAGCCTGAAAGACCGCTTGGCGCGTAATGACGCGAAACGGCCGCCCAACGTGACGCGCGACATCGAACAGCGCTTCGCCATCGGCAAGATGGACATCCCGATACTCTTCGGTGTATGCAACGCGGATTGCTGACTGGGTGTTAAGCGTCATCAGCGAACCGTCCGGCAGCGGCATGGAGGATTGTTCGCCGGTGGCGGTTGTGTAGAGGTTCGGATCGTTGCGAGGAAACAGGACCAGGAGGGTCGCGCCGGCCGCCACCGCTACAAGAACCACCGCGGCTCGCGCCATCCAACGCCGCCGGGAGCTTGCCGGCAGCGCCGTGGGCCTTGATTCATTTGCCGCAGCGCCCGGCATCGCCACTACGTTCGGCTGCATGTCAGCCAGGCGCGCCAGTTCTGCGGCTGAAGGTTGTGCAGCGTGTCCCGGCAGCGTTCCCCATATCGCCGAAACGGACAGAAACTCCTTGACGTGCTCAGGCGATAACCGCAGCCAGGCGGCAAACGCTTTGTTGGTGCGCTCATCGCCATCGGTCAGGGCCACAACCCAGTCCGCCGCTTCCTCGGCGATCACATCACTGCTTTTGGAAATTTTTCGCTCGTTCATCTCTCAACACTCGTAGAACCGGCGCATGCTGACGCGGCAATGCGCCAAACCCCTGGACAGGTGCTTCTTGACCATGGACGATGAAATGCCAAGCGCCGCGGCGATCTCGTCGTAGGTCATGCCGTCGCGCCGATGCATAAGAACAACCGCGCGGCATTTTGGCGACAAACGCAGCAGCGCCTTCTCCAACCGGTCCATATTCTGTGCAATGTAGGCATGATCCTCTACCGTCAACCCCTCGTCGGCCAGTTCCAGGTCGTCCAGTGACTCCTGGGGTGGAGGCGAGGATGTGTACCATTCGTGCAGCAGGTTGCGGGCAATGCGAAACAAATATGCCGCCGGGTCGCGAATCAACTTTGAATCCGACGCCCGCAGCAGCCGCAGATAGGCCTCCTGCGCCAACTCCTGCGCATCCTGCTCGTTGGAAAGACGAGCGGCCAAAAACCGCAGCAGTTGAACATACTGCGATCCATTGGCTGCCGCCTTCCGGCTACCTTGCGCAACGCTGTTCCGCAGCACAATCACCTATTTTTGGCTTCTTTGGATGTAGAGTGAATTTCGGCGAATTTCGGGCACCTGTATTTTTAGTCCGTGAGAATGCGCCAATAGACACGATTGGAAATGAGGCGCCGGTCAAGATTGACTGCTGCCGGCACGGCGGGCAATATCCCAAGCGGCGTTTCGCCGGCGACCCGCACGGTGGCGGACGCCGCGTACCGCTGAGACGACTGCTCACCGAAATACGCGGAAACAAATGCGTCCCCGCCGCCGAGAAGCGCATTTGAGGCGACTCGGGCCGAAGGACTGGCGGCGGCATTTGCGTCTATTGAAATGTAGCCGCTGTCGAAGGTCAATTGAACCGTCAGAGCAGTGCCGCCGGTCCTTTCCTCAATCGTAAAATCCTGGGCCGCAACAATCACGTCGTAGCCAAAATCCGCAAACAACTCGCGCGAATCCGCGCTGGCGATTGCGTACTGAACGGATAGCCACCCGTCTGAAGGAATGCGGGTAATCGCGATTGGCGCGCTCTCGCCCGACACCGGGATAAGAACGTAGGAATAAGACAGCGCCGGCGTGTTTCGCGCCACAGCCCGCGGCGGCTCGCAACGCATGAGGTGAAGCTCCAGCCGGCCGGCGCCGTCAACCCGCCGGACCTTGAGCGACCCGCCCAGCATTTGCTGCAGGCGCTGTTCTTGCAAAGCCCATTCAACGATCAGCCGGTCGCAGGGCCAGGCAAAGCGCGGGTCCAGATCACTGGTCCTGGATACGGGAGTAGAACTGCAGGCTGCGAGCGCCAAGGAAACTGCCGCCGCGAGAATCATGGTCCTGGCGGCGCGAAATATGACTGGCGCCGGCCGTTCCAATTGCTTGGCCGAACAGGTCTTCACAGCGGTGATTGCTCCATCGAAAAATATCGGGAACATCCATCACCCGATATCAGGTTTGATGACTCGTCCATCATAACGCGCAGGCACAAGACCGTCTGCGCGTCCACACTCACAATCGGGTGAGCAAAGCGCCGTGAATTTGCAGGCCGAGGCCGGGCGCTGCGGAATCCAGCGTGGTTTCCACGTCGAGCTTCCCGCCCTGACCGAACATCAGGCAGGGATCGGTCAAGTCGCGCTCCAGCAGGAGCGTACCGAAGGCGCCTTCCGCTGCAATCAGCGACGGGCGGTGCTTGTGCATCACCGCCAGGGACGCACGCGTCAAGATGCTGGTCTCGCCGACCTGTGCGCCGACGATGATGCCGATGCCTCGCCGGGTTGCCTCTTTCGCCAATTCCAGCGACCGAATGATTCCGCCCATCTTGGACACCCTGAGATTCACGATCCAATTCTCCGAATCGTCCAGCGCCCTTAGCTGCCCGGTGCGAACCAGGCTCTCATCCAGAATGATCTTGACGGCGCAGTCACGGGCCACCTGTCGAAACCCTGCCAGGTCTCCGCTCTGCAACGGCTCTTCGATAGCAAGAACACTCGTGCCCAAGGATTTCAGGTAGCCAACGGCGTCGGCCGCGTCACGCCACAGGTTGTTGGCGTCAAGCCGAATCCGCAAATTAGGGTCGCCGTGGCAAGCAAGCAGCGCCAGCTTGCGCCGATCTTTTTCCGCGTCGCCGGACACTTTGACCTTGAAATCGCGAAAGCCCATTCCCCAGTACTGTTCCGCCTGGCGCTGACAAGCAGACAATGACGCATCGCCCAGAACAGCCGAATACGTGTAAGTTCCAGCCAGGCGGGAAATGCCGAGCAAATCGTCAATCGGCCGCTGCGCAATCTTGCCGAACAGGTCCAGAACGGCGATCTCCAGCGCGCAGAAGGCGGCCGGATTGGCGTCGATTTCTTCGCGATGGGCCTGCATCCATTCCCGAAGATCGTCAACGTCCTGGACTCCGTTGGCGATCGCCGCCTCGTGTTTCTTGATGAACGCTACGGCCGAAGCGACCGTCTCGCCGGTTACGTAGTCTCGCGGACAACCTTCGCCGTAACCGGTGGCGCCACCCCCACCGCGCGCCGCGACGATTATGTTGGCGGCTTTGGCGCGGCTGGCGGAAGCGTGCCGAAAAACGACCCTGAACGGCACGGGAAAGTGAAAAACATCAAGGTTCTGTATACGCATGCGCGCCGGACGGCTCCTCAGCCCGGTTCTGCGTGCGCATCGAAGTCAAACGGACATTCCTGGGCATATTGCAGGTGAAGGTACTTGAATTGCGCGTCCCGCTGGCCTGCAGCGACGCGGTTGGCGCGGTACTCGGCGCCAGCGCCCGAGTGCAACCACTTGAGCTCGGTCGGCGCCAGCCGTCCGCTTCCCCGCTTGCTGTCGTATTCGATGTTCACCGCCCGCAAACCGGAATCCACTTCGTTTGCCAAGTCAAACGATCGGAATGGGTCGTGCTCTGGAGCCTCGATGTACAAGGTATACGAAGCAGCCTCCGGATCCGCAAGCATGACAAAGAACTGCGGCGACACGCTCTGCCGGGTCATCACCTTCATCACGGCATCCAGCACCTGATTCTCGTACAGTTTCTCGCCCGTAATACTGGTTACGCCCTTGCCTTTTTGCACAAACTCAAGGCAGGGGGTTGCGTTGATCTTGCGCGTCACCCGCACGATATCGTTCATGTCGTAGCGGTACAGGCCATCCTGGGTGGTGACGAAAATGTAGTACTCGCCGCCCTCTTCCAACTGATGCAGCAGCAAATAATCTGCGCCGCCCTCCTCCCACGCCGCGCGCTCGACAAACTCAAGGAAGTTATCCAGCAATGTCGGAACGCAGACGTTCTCGACCGCATTGATATTGACCGTGCCCTGGAACTCGCTGGCAATGTAGCCCAGTTCTATGATCGAGGTCTCAGGCGACATTGAATCGGCCAGGCGGCGAAGCGGAACACTGCAACTTCCCCCGGTCCAGGTCATGACTCCTTTGAGGTTCGGCCAGATATCGGAAAAATTGAGCGTGCCTTTTGCCGCCAGAAGCTTCTTCAGCTCTCGGGCCCTTCCTCGCCTGCGGGGCAACTTGCGTTCCAGCGGTATGCCGGCGCCTTCGGGCAGGCGCCCGTCATGGACGGCTTGAATCAGTGCATCGGGCTCGCTCCGGATCAGGTCGAGAAGCCGAACCAATGTCGACGGATTGGCCGTCCCTAGACCGGTTACGTTCGGCTCCGCCAGCGCATAAGCCGCAGTAGCAAAGTAACGCAGCTCGTAGTCGGGAATATCCGCGACCTCGGGCGGCAAAACATACTTCTTCCGGACCAGTTTCGACATCCGCTTGTACAGGAGCCCCGAGGCGGAGCCATAAGGAACCCCTGCCGGCATCAAACCCTCCACGGCCTGGCCCGTGATTCCCAGCACTTTTCCTTCAAATGCCCGTGTGCCCCTGGCCACGGAATAGGCAAAAAGTTGCTGGTTCTTCCTGACCCGCTGCAAACCCGCTTCGGTTACCGGAATGTCCTTGCAGGCCCCGACGGTGCCGCTGGTGCGATGGTAGTAGACGGGCCTCTGGGAGGTCAGGAACGGTTCTCCCGTGCGTTCCTGGGCTTGCACGTATTCTCGCAGGTCCTCGTAGTTCTTGATCGGAACAGCGCTTTGATAGGCCTCGGGATCCTTGATCCGCAGGAACTCATGGCGGGCCCCGAAATGCGTATTGGCATTGGTAACCAGTATCCGGCGCAACAGAGTAGCCTGCGCGGCCCGGGGATTCCCGGTGGCATTGAGCAGCGTCTGGTAACGGCCGCCGTGCTGGAGCGAGAGCGCGGCGCGCAGCGCAGCATATTTCAGCGGCGGGCGATCTTCGGTCACTGGTCTGAGGAAGCGCTTTCGACGCCTGGAATGAAGGGGCTTCTCATCTGGGTCCAGAATCCCATCGGGTATTTTCGGTTTACCAGGCCCAGGGATCCGACTTCGCGATTTTCGGGAAAAAACCGGGTGCCGAACAGCAGGTCCCACACGATCAGGTTGTTACCGAAGTTGTGGTTGGATTCTTCGGGCAGTTCGGAATGGTGCCAGCGGTGCAGCTCCGGCCCGGCAACCAGGTAGTTCAGCGGCCCCAGCCGCACGTCGCAGTTGGAATGCTGATAGAAGCCGTTGATCGCGTAGAACACGAAATACGCCGCCAGCACTTCGCCGGATACGCCGACCAGCGCGAACGGCAGCGCATCAAAGCCGTATTGGATGGCCTTCTCAAGCGGGTGAAAGCGTCCGACATTGACCCAGTACAGACGATGCGGCGAGTGATGAACGGCGTGCAACCTCCACATGGGCCCGAACTCATGGAACGCCCGGTGCAACCAGTAGCGTCCGAAATCGGCGGCCAGCATCATCAGGCCGGCTTGCGCCCAAATCGGCAGCCCGTGGGGCCAAAGGGTTTTGACCGCGTAGCCGGCGGCTTGAAGCCAATCCGCAAGGGCAATCACCAGGGAAATGCTCAATAACAGCGGCAGCACGATCTGAACTGCTCCCAGGAACAGCGCATCGGTTCCGACTTCGGCTGCAGCGGGCCGCCACGCGCGACGATAGGGCAGCTTGATCTCATGCAAGGTGATCAGCACGGCGCCGATCAATACGGCAGCGTAGGCGCTTAGCGTGATGGACAGTCCGAACTGCGTGAAGCCTGCAAACAGTGCGTATGCCAATACCATCACGAAGGGATAGGCAAGGCCGGATACAAATCGTTCCATCGAACTCACGGCATTCCCCTCCCCATGGGGGCATTTAACCAGATTGGGACGTTTTCTGCTGCGGCGCGGAGCGTCGCCGCAGCCAATCCACGGTCACAAGGAACGCGCCCGCGCGCCGGGCAATATACCGCCATGCCCAACGATATTGGGAATCTTGGCGATGAAATCCGAGTTGCCGCACACGCCAAGGCGCACCCGCAAGTGATCGCCCAGAAAACTGATGTCCTCGACCTGCGCGTCAAATTCATTGGAGTAGCGCATCGACAGCGGTGCAATGTTCACCCGCTCCGGTCGAATGGCAACCAGCGTTTCGCTTCCGGGGGCAAGATCGGCGATATGGGCAGCCTGAACCCGCTGGTCGCCCACGTCCACCTGGCAGACCCCTCGCACCGCCGACACGATCCGCCCTTAAAGAAGGCGCGGGCGATGGCTACGCGTTGCTGCTGACCACCGGAGAGCTGGTTGGGACGGGCGACCCTCAAGTCCATCCAGACGCACGAGTTCAAGCGCCCTGGCGACCCGCTCGCGCCGCTGCTGTTCGCCAAGTCCGCGCACTTCCAAGGGAAAAGCCAGGTTGGCGCCCACGCTCATGTGAGAAAACAAGGCGTAATTCCACATGGGGTCCATCCTGGTTCATAAGGCTGTCAAGGGATCGCTATGGCCGCATAAGTCCCTGGCGGGAAGCGGACATTGTGAAAGACCAGTCATACAAAATCAAACCGGGCGATCGCAAGCGCCAAAAGCTTAGCGACGACCGGAGGAGCGGAAGATCCTTGGATAGCGAAGGCGCCCGTAAATGTGCAAGCCCAGCAAGAGAATGAAGCTTGCGAGAACCAGGTGAAAAAAGGCCGGCAAAGTTCTTGCAAACCAGGAATGTTCGGCCAGAAATGTTACTCCGGCGATCCAGCGGAAAGCCATGAACGCGAAATACACGCCGCCAAAGGCAAAGCATCCGCGGTATTTCCAGCGCCTGGGACGCTTCCAGCCGCTGCGCACCGCATGCAGGCAATAGCTCATCAGGCCAATAATGCAAAGCTGACAGGCCAGCAGGATGGGGTACGGCAACACTCCGCTATGCCATACCTCAAAGGAGGGAAGCCAGGACAGCGGAAAAATCGCCTGTACAAGCTGTGCCGCCACCCGCGCCACAAATAACGCGGCAAGCACACTCATTGCAATCAATTGAATCCGGTCCCGGAGCGCCATGACGCGGGTGATCTAACGCAGGGTAAGCTTACCAGCCAAATTCATACCTTTGGGATCCTTCAACAGGAGTTCGATTGAGCCGTCATCCATAGTGGAGGATTTTGGAGGCTCATTGAGGGACTGGAGCAATGCAGCCAACCGTACTGAAATGCTTGGCGGCAGCCGGCCTTGCAAGCGTAAGCGGGGCTGCTTTGGGGCACGTCTATGTGCATATGACCCATATGCCCGCGGGTTGGATACAGGATATCGAGGTTCGCGTGCCGCACGGCTGCGGCAGCTTGCCCACCACCGAGGTGCGGGTGAAGATTCCCGATGGTGTAACGCGGGTGCGCGCCGAGCACAGCAACGACTGGAAAATCGAAATTGTCATGCGCAAGCTGGACCCTCCGGTGAAAATGGAAGGTGGGTTTGAGATTGCGAGAACCGTGGATGAGATCGTGTGGAGCGGTTCAGAGTTGCCGTCCCCGCAATTCGGACGTTTCGTGTTTCGCGCAGCCCTGCCCGACGAGCCGGGACGGATACTCTGGTTCAAGACGGTTCAGCGTTGCGGTGCTGAAGAAATGCGCTGGGACAAGGAGAAGACCGGCGAGAACGTGAGCATGGGCACATTTCTTCGCACAGTGCCCGATTCGGCGCCGTTCGTGGTGCTGACGGAACCCGAGCGGCCGCAATACGACTTCTGAGTTACACCAATCCGGCATAGCAGGAAAGCCACCTGAAGCCGCGGGTACCGGTTCGATGAGCAGAAAGCGGGGGCCGAAGCGGCGCACGCAGCTGAATCGGACGCTGCTTACGGTCCACAAATGGGCGGGGCTGACGGCTGCCGCCTGGACGGGGTCATCGTAGCCACCGACGACGGGCTATGGCGAACAGCCGGCCAGGGCACGCGAATCGAGCGCTTTGCGCTGCAGGGAATGCGCATCGGCAGCCTGACTTCGGGCAGTCACGCGGATGAACTGATCGGCATCGTGGGTCACGAGCGCATCTTCCGGATCAGCCGGAGCGATCCATCACGGCTGACCTGGCTGGATCTCAACAAGGTAAACGTGACCGGACTTCCCTGGACCTTGAGCGTCTACGACTTCGTGTTCGACCTGCACTTCGGTTACGGCTTGTTTGGCCGCACCGCTTCCACGCTGATCAACGATTTCGGCGGACTGGCGATGGCGATGTTGGCGATAAGCGGATTTCTTTACTGGTATCTGCCGTGGCGCTGGCGCCGCAGGTCCGGGCCGGCGCCGCAGGTTCTCCGGATTACTCACACCTGGATATATCGGACGCACGCAACCATATTCGGCCTGCTGGCGCTGATCCCGATTGTGTATTTGAGCGTTACCGGCATCCTGCTGGATCACGTGACGGTCTTCGGGGACTGGTCGTGGGATGCGCCGATGGAACGCTCATCCCTGCCGCCCGTATACCAATACCGTTCACTTGGCGAGGAATTGGAGCAGGTCGTGGCCTATCCCGGACAGCCAGGACGACTCAGCATCAGCACGCGCTTGGGCCTGCTTCATACCAACGACGGCGGCAGGATCTGGCGGGCGGACTCGCGCGCCGGTTCGAAAGGCGGAAACCTGTTCCGGGTCAGGGATCGTATCGTCTTCAGCAACAACACAGGCACTCACCTGCAGCGCAGCGCCGGCGCTGGGGATTGGTCGCCGATTGACGGGCCCGCCACCATGATCAGTGATGGAATGTTTCTCGATTCCGCGCTGCATTTGAAGAACAGCAAGGGCTTCTACAAGGAGACGCCGAGCGGAGAGTTCGAGTTGACGGAAATGAAGTCACCGCGGCTCGAAGGCGCCACCTTCTACCTGTTCGTGGTGGACATCCACACGGGAAACGTCATTCACGCACAGTTCAAGTGGGTCAACGACCTGGTTGGAGCATTGGCCGTGCTGCTGGTCTTAAGCGGACCCCTCCTCTGGTGGCGCTGGAAAAACCGCTAGCCCGCCGGGAACGAAGGCTTCCCCCCTGGGAACGAGGGCTTCCCCCCTGGGAACGAGGGCTTCCCCCCTGGGAACGAGGGCTTCCAGCCCTCGTCGAGGGCAGGATGCCCTCGTTCCCAGGCAACTTATGCGGGGTCGCGGAAGCGCTCGATCTGGGCCTGCTCAAAGCCAGCCGGATCGGCGAGAATCGCATCGCGAATGTCGGGCGCGCGCGCGCCGGCGAAAATGTGCCTTTCCCCTGCTTCGAAGGCGTCGAACACTTCCCTTGCATGTTCCTCCGGTGAAACCAGGATTGCCGTGTTGGCGGCCGCCATGCGGGTTCGAACGCCACCCGTGTACACGCCGGCAACCTGCACGCCGGTACCGTCCAGGTCGGCCCTCAAGCCCATGGTCATGACGGCCTGCGCGGCTTTCGCGGCGCAATAGCTCGCATGTGAAGGGAGGCAGAAGATGGCGCCGATCGACAGGATATTGATCACGCCACCTTCGCCGCGCTTGATCATGTCCGGAACAAACAGCCGGCACATTTCCGCCGGAGAGAAACAATCGGTCTCCATGACCTGGCGGGCGTCTTCCAGGCTGCCGGCGCGCAAGAAGCGCCGTTCGTCCTCGTCCTCGCTGCCGGGAATACCGGCGTTGTTGATGAGCAGGCTGGTATCGCCGGCCTGCTCCACCACCGCCAAGCGTTGCGCGTCGTCATCAATGTCCAGCGCCAGACCCGTGATGCGCTGCGGATCGAGCGCTACGACATCGGGCAAATTTGCCGCATCGCGCGCCGTAGCGTAGACCTTCTCGGCGCCTCGTTCGAGCAACACTTTGACGAAACCGAGGCCGATCCCGCGATTGGAGCCCGTCACCAGCGCCACACAGCCTTCAATCTTCATTGTTGCCTCCTGCCCGACCCGGGAATAGCCTGAAACAGCTTAATTGGACTCGAACATTCCCACTTCGTAGAGGCCGGTATTGGCGCGCAGGGGCTTGAGCACTTCCTGGTATTCCTCGCTGTTCCAGAATTTCTTGGCTGCTTCCGGGGAAGGCCAGCGAGAAATCACGCACGCGCGATCATTCCACATATCACCCTCCAGGACTGTTTCCGCATTGCCGCGCACGATGTATTCGCCTCCGCAGCGGTAGGTCAGTTCCGCGGCGCGACGCGAATATTCCATGAATCCTTCGGTGCGATGATCGACTCGCGCCGCAACGACGATGTAAGCCGCCATGTATTTCTCCTGGCCGCAAAATGCGGCCCATCAGTCTAACCCGCGGCGAATGGGTCCCGGGTTCGCAATTCGGGAAACAGAGAAAAATCCCGATCCCTGGTAAGCAAGGCTTCCACACCGTGCGCGATGCAGATAGCCGCGATACGCGCGTCATGGACCACCCCGCCAACAACGTGCGGACGATTCACGAAGCGTTGCAAAACACCAGGAAAATCCTCGGTTTCGCCGACCATCCGGCTTGACGGCGACCCGGCCCATGCCTGGAACTGACGCCAGGCATTGTGCGGAGCCGTAGCGCGATCCTTCCAGATTCGGCGGTTGGTTACCACGCTCAAGAACTCGTAGCAGCAAGGCCACGGAATCGCCCAGGGGCGATCCCCCTGGGCGAGATCGGTCAGTAGCGCATGAGCGGCGGCGCCCACCCTCGCTTCCCGCCGATGGGCGTAAACGAGAACGTTTGTATCTAACGCAATCACCGCGTGCCAGGATCGCCGTAGATCAGTTCGCGCAGTTCCGGCCAGGAATACCGTTCCAACGGATCAGGCGCTTGCGGATCGCCCTCCCGCAGGTCGAGCATCGCGTACGGGCGTTGGGCGCGCGGCGGCGCAAGCGCAAGCCGCAGGCCGTCCTCAACCAGAGCGCGCAAGGAACGCCCCTGAACCTTGGCGCGGCGCTTGGCCCGCGTCAGCAGTTCATCGTGAATATCGAGAGTTGTTTTCATGGGCCCATACTAGCCATATTTCCTTATATGGGCAAGCCATATCATGGAAAGATTCGCATGTCGCTGACGTGCAAGGAACAAGTCATTCCCGCCCCTCCATTGTCATTCCCGCGAAGCGTGTGCCCGTGATACCTGGTTCCGGAGTCAGCCAAAAGCCAGCTCCGGCACCACCACCTCCCATTCATCGCGCCTTAAGCCCTTCTGGTACTGCGGTTCATTGTCTTCGCGACGCCAGTTCACCACGGCATGCACGCGCGCGGAACAAATCCGGGCGGGCGGCTGGTATTGCCCTGCGAGGCGACCGACTGTCTGTCCTTTTGCGGTTGTAAGCTCCCAGGGGGATGAGCCGGTTCGTACCCCAAGGTCATCGCCCGGCCGAAGTTGACGAATGGCGTCGTGGATAGGGTGTGTAAGGGCAAATCGACCGGGGAAACTCAAATTGATCGATTTGAGCGGCAGCGTCTCCCGGCGCAGGTCCAGGCCCGGCGGGGCCGGCCCAAGCGAATATGCCTCGCGATGCAGTACGGAGGGATGGCCGCTCAGTTCGTGGATGGGAGCCGAATACGAGGGGAAGTTTGACCATTGATCGCGCACTTCCAATCCGCCCCGCACCGAGTCGCCGAACCTTGCCATCCTCCCTTGACCGTTCGACGCCGAAAAACTTGCCAGCGCCAGGGTCTTTCTGGCCCGGGTCATGGCCACGTAATAGAGGCGCCGCGATGCATCCGGGTCTTCATTGCGGCCCCTGCTGCGCCAGTCCCCGTCCAGGATAATAACGTGGTCGAACTCCAGCCCCTTGGCCCGGTGGGCGGTAAGCAGCAACAGGCCCGTCTGACGGCGGCGCAGTTCTCTGCCCCATTCGGCAAGCCACTCGATGAAACTCTCCACCGGATGCTCCCCATCGCCAGCTTCAAGCCGGTAGTCGTCAACGGCTTCGCGCAGAGTGTCTATCCAGACGCTGCCGGGCTGTCTCTTCACCCACTCTTCGACCGCCGCGGCAGCCACCAGCCGGCTGCGCCTGTCATCCAGCCAGCGGCGCAGCCCCCACGTCTCGCGCAGGCGCCAGAAATAGCTAACGTCTTCGTTGGCTATTTGCGACGGAATGCCTTTCAGCTCGCATAGGCTGCGCACTGGATCCAGCGTGCGCCATTCCCGCGCCATGATCGCGCACCTGCGCCAGTCCCAATCGCCGCGCGCAGCCGCAAGCGCTTCCAATCGCCGAAACTCACCGATGGCCGCCAACGCCTGGGTCTTGCCGTCAGCGCCGGCGGGAAGTATCTGTACGCGGCCCTTTGCGACGGAATCCAGCCCGCCCCATTCGCCGCCCGGCGCGTTTCTCCTCCTCGACCGGTTGACCTGTATTGGACGGTCTTCCTTCATCCGCTGCCGGGCGGGCTCGATGAACGCGTTGGCAGCATTGATGATGTGAGCCGTCGAACGATAGTTCTCGGTAAGCCAGGCTCGGCGAGCGGCATAATCGGCGGTGAAGCGGCGAATAAACGCCACGGAGGCGCCCTTGAAGCTGTAGATGTTCTGATCGTCATCGCCCACCGCAAACAGCGTCAGCTTGCTGTCCTCGCGCTCAAGGGAGCGACCCGCCAAGGCCGAGATCAATTCGTATTGATCCTGGTCGATGTCCTGGTATTCGTCCACCAGTATCCAGCGAAATCCGGCCAGCAGGCGTTCCCGCTGGAGGTCTGCTTCCTCGGGCTGCAGACCATCGCCGCGCAGCAGCGCCACGGCCTCGCGCAGCACGTCGGCGAACACGCTGTCCGACTTTTCGCGGTCCTGAACCTTCATGGCCGCAAAGCTTGCGCCAACCAGCCGCATGGCCAGCGCGTGGCAGGTGAGCACGGTGATCCCCCGGGCGTCGTTGCCCACTAACTCCGCGAGGCGGCGGCGAATCTCGACGGCTGCGTGGCGGTTGTAGGCAAGCGCCATGATGCCGCGCGGATTCTCACGCCGCACCCTGGCGAGGTAGGCGATGCGATGCACGAGTACACGGGTTTTGCCCGAGCCCGGCCCGGCGAGCACCAGCACATTGGTCTGTTGCCGGTCGTCCGCGACGATGCGCCGCTGCGCGGGACTCAGCTCTTCAACTATGGCGCTCCAGGTCTCGGGCGCAGTCTCGCGCGTGACTTCGGCCTGACGGTCGGGCAGCCACCGGTCCATGAACGCCTGCTTCTCCATGCTGAAGTAGTCCATCGCGAGGCGCACCGCATCCGCCATGGCATCCAGGCCGCGAGCGGCAAACTCGGCCATGACGTGAATCTGCAGTACCTGTTCGCGATAGTGTATTTTCAAGGGTTCGAAATCGGCATCAACGAATCCTCGCCGGCGGCGGCCTCGGACGGGTTTCTCTGAAAGCCGGATCGTCATGGCAGGGCGGAAAACGGCGAGGCCCTTGTTCACGCGAATCACTTCCTGCTCGTGCAACCAGAGCAGCGCGCGGTCGAGCAGCTTGCCGAAGTCCCGACCCTGGCTCTTCAATACGAGGTCGTCAGCCAGCGCTTGGCGTAACTTTCCAAGGGTCGTCTCAACCAGCAGGTCCGTGCCGCTTAGACCAGGCGGTAACGCTGCCAGCAGGTGATTAAGCAACAGATGTCCCGCGTTGCGGCGCAGTTCGGCTGTTCGCGCCAGCGCCTGCCATTCGCGCCGCAACGTGACCCTGACCGTCTCGCGGTCCGCGCGCCGCATTTCGATACTGCCGACAGAGCCGGATTCCGCTCTATCGTCCCCCCGGCCGTCCTGCGCGATGCTGCGCATAATGCGTAGCAGGCGACCGGGTAAGGCATGCGTTAATCCACTGTTCTTCAGCGTTTGCGCGGCGAAGCGAAGATGCAGCATGGAGCTTTCACCCCTGGCGAGATCGGGCTCTGCTTCCCGCATGAAATCGATAAGGGCGACTTCCAGATCGCGGGCTTCCTGCAAGCGCTGCTGCGAAGACCGGGCAATGCCAGCATGCACATAGGCCGTCAACGCCATATCGTTGGCGACAAGACCCAGGTGGTCCAGGTCGTGCATGGCATGGCGAACCTCCGAAGAGTTCAAGCCGGCGATGCCCATCAATTCATCGGTAGAAATACCCTCGTCCGGGTCCGCAGCGATCAGCGCTTCCACCAGGAGCAACAGTGTGCTCCGGCGGGTTTCCGTCAAGTCTTTCCTGGCGTCCAGCCTGCGGCGCGCTTCATCCACGGATTGCACCCGCAACGACGAGGGAAACACCTCCACGCGGTTCTCTTCCCGCCTGAGCAGGGCGGCTTCCTCCAGCCAGGCGACAGCCGTCTTCACGCGCGTGTCGTCGGTGGCGTCGTCCCGCCTGAACGCGTGGTCTTCATCTTCAAACAGGATTTCTCCGGGCGTCGCTACTACTTCACCCCGAGATTGATGCTTGCGGTCCGCTTGACGCAGCGCGCGGAGGATGCCATGAATTTCGCGCCGGTTGAGGCGGGATCGCGCCGACATGCCGAACTGCCGCTCAACGTCGTCCGGCGTGTAGAGCAATACGCAACGCGCGAGTTCACGATCCCGGCCGGCCCGTCCCGCTTCCTGCAGGTAGTTCTCCAGCGACCCTGGGATGTCAGCGTGAATCACCAGCCGCACATCGGGTTTGTCAATGCCCATGCCGAACGCGTTGGTGGCCGCAATTACCCGCAATTCCCCGTTTATGAAACGCTGTTGGGTGTATTTCCTGGTCTCCGGCGGCAGCCCTGCATGATAGTGCGCGGCCGCCAGCTCCTTACGGCACAGATATTCAGCAACTTCTTCACATTGGCGGCGGGTCGCGCAATAGACGATGGCGCCGCCGGGTTTTCCAGGCGGCAGGTCAGCCGAGAGCACCTGGTGGATATCGTCAAATTTGCGCGGTGTCTCGGTAGGGATGACAACAAAATCGAGATTCTCTCGCCGGGCCCCTCCGTTGAACACGGCGAACCGGATTCCGAGTTCCGCGCGAAAGTACGCTTGAATTTCCGCCACCACGTCGGGTTTTGCCGTCGCGGTCAGGCACATTACTGGCGGTGCGGTGGTTTCTCGTGAGGCTTGTCCCATCGCACTCCGCGGCTGAAGGCTTTCGGCCCGTTCGCGGATAAAGCGCCCAATGTAGCGGTAGTCGGGACGAAAATCGT
>OZ252226.1:0-2940000 GCA_965249285.1 Candidatus Foliamicus sp. | reverse complement strand
GCCGCTCGTAGGTATGCAATGTTCTGCTGAGAAAGCGAGCCACCGGTAACAGCCACCTTTGCGCGTCGGAACTGGGCTCGAGTAGCCGCATGAATTCTATGAAGGTAGCCGTCTTGTCCGGGCCACTGTGCTCCATCTGCATCAATTCTCCAACGGCCCGTTGAGAAATCCTGTCCACGATCCGAATTCTGCGCGACTCCACGCAATTCATGAAATCCTGAAACCACTTTCCGCGCTTGTCCTGTGCAATGGAAATAGACAGGCCCTTATGCCGAAACATCTCAATGTGGGCCCACAGCTTAGCCAGTAAGAAGAGCAGGCTGGTGAAGTCCTTGTTGTCGGTTGGTTGATCTTGTTGATCCATATTGTGAATGCTGCGAAAGTCGTCCTTCGCAAGAGACAGGAGCTTTGCTACCAACTCATCCGCCGCTTTTAGTACGGGATCAAGATTTTCGTCAACGAATCTCCGCGCTGATCGCGAACGATCTGACCGCCCACTGTACTCGCTGTAGGCAATATTCAGACACGCAACGATGATTCCACCAGCGCAACCGGCCGATATCGCTTTAAGCCATTCCATGTTGCATACGCCTCCCTCCGAGAAAATCCTCAACCAGTCCGTGGGCACCCGTGTTTACGACAAACTTCCGGGCGTGAAATCAATTCTAGACTCTTCCTGTGCCAAGTGTAATTTCCGAACAATAGGCCGTAAGGACAAGAGCAAACACAGGCTGTATGGCGCTGGCTGTTACCGCTTTGCAAGCTAGTCCTGATCAATAGAGTAGAGAGACTCCTACTGCCGAAACTGTTCCATACTCTCGGCGTACGGAACCATCGGCAACCCTGCCGCCAAGATCAATAACTGGAGGTTTTCACTTTGGGCAGGCAGAAATGGGGTGTATTACTTCGGCAGCAACAGTAGAATTCGTCCATGAACACCGCAAACCGATACGCAGTCGCCGCAACAACAATTGGTTTCGCTATGGGCCTATTCGGCTGCACCGTGCCGCCAGTGATGATTCCGGCAAGTGCGACCTGCGAAGAACTCATGACTCTCTACATTATGCAGCGGGAAGAATGGAGGGAGGCAGCTCGCGCCGGGCTAGGGGCCGTTGGCTACAAATCAGGCATCCAACGAGAACTCACGCGGATTGAGGCAGCAATGAGCGCGAAAGGATGCCTTATGCCCGCCGGCGATCCACCTAACAATGCCACTTACGAAGCACCAGCCGAACCTCTTGAGAATGCCATCGAAGCCCTTCATATAGCAGCGCCCGATGAATTTCTTGCCTACGGCGCAGCCATCGAAACCCTAGCAGCCGGTGCACCCAGTGAATCCACTGCCTATAACACCGCTGGCGTAGCGCTTTTCATTGCAGCGCCTGACGAATTTATTGTTTGGAACACTGCTTGGAAAAAGCTGCACGATGCCGCTCCGAAGGAATTTGCCGCCATCGGCGCCGATCAGAAAGTCCTCTACGCCACGATAGCGCCCGAAGAATATGCTAGGGCTACCGTAGCCGGGAAAGCTCTCCTTGATGCGGCACCAAATAAATTTGCCACTTACAACACCGCCTGGAAAGACCTCCGTAATACAGCACAGGAGAAATTCGCCGCACTCAACACCGTACAGAGGGCCGTCTACGCTGCCGCACCCAACGCATTCGTGGAAGCTGACTCGACCGCATTAGCACTTCATACCGCAGCCCCGAACGAGTTTGCCGCATTTGAATATGCTGCGCTTCAAACTGGTGTGCTTGATGCTCTCCGAAATGCCGCGCCAAGCGAATTCGCCGCCTATGTCAGTGCCCCCACAAACACCGAAGCTGAGGCCGAAGCGTTACGCACACTGGCTAAGGCAGCTCCTGCTCAACTTGCTGCCATCCGTGCCCTAACCGATATCCTCGAAGGCCCAGAGTAGCGGTGTAATCAGAGACACTGTCAGTGGGGACTGCCTCCTATGGGTAAGGTTAGCGGATGTCTTGCGGCACTGGTGCTGCAGCAAGCAGGTAGTCTCCGGGCCGACATCGGCGAAATCCGCCAGGATGTCCGGGAACTTCGCGGAGACTTTGCCGGCGTGCGCGAGAAGTTGGCGGCCGTGGAGATGTAATTGCAATAGGCGCTTCCACCGCCTGCGGACTACACGCCCGAACAGACGCCCTGACCCGCACTACGGGAATCATCCCCCGCAACAGACAGGAGCTTTGCGGCAAAATTGTCCGCCGTCTTTGGTACGGGATCAGGATTCTCGTCCACGAATCGCTGGACTGATCGCGAAAGTTCTGCCCAGCGTCTGCATTCACTGTAGGAAATATTAACCATTTTCGCTGAATTGCCCGTTATTTTCTAACTTACCCGTTACTTTTTCGATATATTACCCTTTATCGTTCCGATATATTACCCGTTAACCCTTGTAATTCGGGATCGGCGCGGCTATTGTTGCTGCATTCTCCATTCCGCTAGCCCTATGACTGCAAAGTACTTGAAAAGAATCGTCGATGCGGAATTCGCCGAATTGCTCGGCGCGTCCGGCGCCGTCGTCATTGAGGGTCCCAAAGCTTCGGGCAAGACGGTTACGGCACTACAGGCCGCCAAGAGCAGCGTGATGCTGGACGTGGACGATAACGCCCGCCAGATGATCGGGGTGGAGCCAACGATCGTGCTTCAAGGACATGCACCCCGCCTTATCGACGAATGGCAACTTGAGCCCGCCATCTGGAACCACGTCAGGCGAGCGATCGATAGGCGCTCGCTGCCCGGCCAGTTCATCCTTACCGGATCCGCCGTTCCCGCTGACGACGTGTCGCGTCACACGGGAGCCGGCCGCTTTACCCGGCTCCGCATGCGCCCGCTGTCGCTCTACGAGGCGGGCTACTCCTCGGGCGAGATTTCCTTGCGGCGTCTTCTGAACGGCCACGGCCAGAAGTCGAAACGCTCCGAGCTGTCGATAGCCTCGGTTGCGAAACTCATCTGCGCCGGGGGCTGGCCGGGGAACATCGGAAAACCCCTGGCGGCGACCCTGCGCGTGAACCGCGGTTACGTTGACGAGATGAGCCGCGCCGACATTTCAAGAGTAAGCCACAAGAGGAGAGATCCGATCAAGGTGGAACGCCTTTTCCGGTCCCTGGCCCGCAATGTTGCAACTCCGGTGGCCATCTCCAAGCTCGCTACCGATGTTGGCGGTGGCGGCAACGGGCTGAAACGGGATACTGCCGCCGAGTACCTTGAGGATCTGGAACGGCTCATGGTTGTGGAAAACCAACCCGCTTGGCCCATGCATCTGCGGTCGCGGGCAACCCTCCGATCCACGCCGGTACGACATTTCGTGGATCCTTCAATGGCGGTTGCCGCACTTCGGGTCAAACCGGAACGCTTGCTGGACGATCTTGAGTTCCTGGGTCTGCTGTTCGAGTCGATGGTGATCCGCGACCTTCGAATCTATGCTCAGGCCGCGGACGCGCGCGTTTTTCACTACCGTGAGAAGGACGGGCTGGAAGTGGATGCAATTGTGGAGGCGGCAGACGGGCGGTGGGCGGCGTTTGAGATCAAGCTGGGTGAACGGCGAGTGGCCGAAGGAGCCAAGAGCCTCAAAAAACTGGCCGGACGCATAAAGGGAAGTGACCGCGAACCGCCGTCGGCACTGGCGGTCATCACGCCAAACGGTTACGGTTTCGCCAATGCCCCGGAAGTCGGCGTGATTCCAATCGGCGCACTGGGCCCCTGAAATAGCGTTGCGGTGGAGTCCGGCAACTCCCGGCATCAGGGGAGGGAACATAACCAAGTACGAATCCGCCGCCGCCACAAAGGCGATGCCCGCGCCGATAAAGGCGGCGCAATCCGCAGCCACGCGCTATGCCCACAGCCGGTTCACGCTCACGCCGTCTTTTGTTTGATGCGTTCTTGCGCCAAATCGTATTCGTTCTGAAGCCGCAGCCAGAATCGCGCCGAAGACCAGCCCAAACCTTCCAGCGCCAGCGCAGTATTGGCCCGTAAGCCGCCTTTGCCCGCCAGGATGCGGTTGAGCTTCGCCCGCGATACACCCAGCCGCTGAGCCGCGCCCGTCACCGTTTCCCCGTAACCGTCAATCCAGTCGCGTAATACCTCTCCCGGATGACACGGTTTCGCCAGGGTCACGCTCTCGCCGTTGTCCATTTTCTCGGCCTCTGGTACTCAATCAATCAGACAAATGCAGGTACAAGCCTTGCAATTTGATGGGTGCATCCGCGGTGGTGAATCGCCATGTTGCGGGGGGTCCGTTCGCGTTGCGGCGACTCGTCCAGGCGGCCACTTCCCCGCGCTCGGCGTCGGGGAAGTTCTCCTCCACCAGCTGGCGAACGCCTTCGGCCCAGGCGGTGGCGACATGATCGGACGTCACGTCCATCCGCCGCCAGTTCTCCAACGGCACGTAATACAGCAGCAGATGGGCCACGCCGTTGCGTTCGTACTCGGCATCTAACGGGCCGCGCAACCCGGCGCGGGCGGTTGCAGCGGGCGCGTTTCCTTCACGCACTGTTTGGTCGTCTCATCCATGCAGACCACCGGATCGCGCGGTCGCGTGTACACGTCCAGCACCTGCTCCATCGCGCACACGAACGCCGCGTCCTGCTTTGGCGGAATGCACCACATTTGCCGGCGCCAGGGTTTGACCGCGTTTTTTTAAGACCTTGCGCACCGTCTCATGCGACACCGACACCACGATGCGGCGCGGCTTCAACTCGTCCACCAACAGGTGCAGCGTCCACCGCGCGCACCCCTCGGGCGGCTCCCCGCAGGCGATGGCCACCAGTTGCGCCTCGGCCGCCCCGTCCAGCGCCCGGGACCGCTCGCGGCTTCGCGGACGGCGCCGCAGGACTCTGTGCAGTCCCTCCAACACACCCCGCCAGCGCACATTGTGCACCGTCCGAACGCTCACCCCTGCGCGTTCGGCCGCCTACCGCTAATTGGCTGGAGGAAGTACGAAGTAGAAAATAGGAATGGACGAGCACGAAAAATGCATGCCCGCGATTTGTAAAGCCTATTGCCCTGATCGGATGCATCATACTCATGATTGAGAGAATTCCGGCCCCAAGACCGACCAACACAAAGACAGCTTCCAGCGTTTGCATTGTTTAGGCGTGTGATTCTGGGTTTGCGGAATTGACTGGGGCTAATGGATTTCGATCAGCAAGCGGCAATGATCGCTTGGCCCCCATTCGTGGACTTCGTTGAGGGCGCGAACCGTTATCTTTTCGTGGAAACCTCGTGAGGCGAAAGCGTAGTCCAATTGGCCCGTGGCAGTCGCAGGGGTCTGCTTGACCGTGTAGTAAGGCGGCACGTTCTTCGTATCTGCAGGCACATCCGTTGGAAGTGTGGCGGCCTGCCGGCCGTTGGGCGCCTGCGGTCCGAGGAACTCCAGCCCCAGCGCCGCAAACCGGTCCCAAACCGTGCGCTCGCGTTGGGGCATCGAAAGTGTGTGACCGGTTGCGCCGTAAAACATGTTGAGATCGCCGGACGCGAGAATGCGGTGCTTGGATGGGTCCATGAAGGCGACAAGAGTCGAGAGGTTCGAAAGAATCCGATGCGCGGACACGTCCGATGCAATCCAGCGCTTCTTGCCGGTCGAGGGATGGGAACCTATCCATCGCGCATAGAAGGAAACTGCGATGAAGCTATCATCCGGTTGGCTACGCAGCGTAATCCGAGCAGCGTCCAGGATGCCGATTCCGCTCACGCCAATCTCATCCTGCGCAAGCCCGGAAACCGGCGCGACCTGGCGAAAGCGCACCACCTCGACCTGCTCCGATAACGGAACGACAAGGCACCAGCGGTCGTACAGGAGTCGCCCCCAGAAAACGTCGTCCTCGACAGGCGCCAGGTGCGTAAGGGCGCCAGGCGGGGGTCCGGCTTCCTGCAGCAGCGCCAAATCCGCCTCCCCTCGCTACGCCATCTCAACCAATTGACGCCAGGGTCTTGTCCGCCTGCCGATATTCCAACTCACGACCCTGATCACTGGACGATGTCCCCCGCTGACGGTAAACGCCAGCAGCGAAGTAAATAGGGCGAGCCACGGAGGATTCCGGGCTGGGATACGCTCCATCTTATCGACGAATGGCAACTTGAGCCCACCACCTGCAACCACGTCAGGCGAGCGAGCGATGGGCGCTCGCTGCCGGCATTGGCGGCGGGGGCAACGGGCTGAAACGCGATATGGCCGCCGAATACCTTGAGGACCTGCAACAGCTCATGGTGGTGGAAAACCAACCCGCATGGCCCACGCATCTGCGGTCGAGAACAAGCCTTCGGTCCACCCCGGTAAGACACTTCGTGGATCCCTCAATGGCGGTTGCCGCACTTCGGGTCAAACCGGAACGCTTGCTGGACGATCTTGAGTTCCTGGGTCTGCTGTTCGAGTCGATGGTGATCCGCGACCTTCGAATCTATGCTCAGGCCGCGGACCCGCGCGTCTTTCACTACCGTGAGAAGGACGGGCTGAAGGTCGATGCGATTGTGAAGGCGCCGGCAGAGCTGGCCGGCCCCAGATGAGAATTCCGGCGCAGACAGCGCCACTTTTTTCTCTCACAGAAGTGTACGTATCTGAATCAATACTTCGAAATATCATGCAATTCTGAAGTAGAACGTTGGACATACTCCAGGACACTCTACTGATACGCCCGCTGCCTTCCTTCCGCCAGCGCGCGAAGCGCCGAGTGGTCGCCGCGCCCAAGTACTACTTCGCAGACGTAGGGGCGGTTAACCGGCTGGCGCGGCGCGGCGCCTTACATCCGGGCGGCGAATTGTTCGGCAAGGCCATGGAGAACTGGGTACACCACGAATTGCAGGCCTTTTGCGACTACCAAGAACGCGATGAATCCCTGGCTTACTGGCGAACGGCGGGAGGCGTGGAAGTGGATTTCGTGTTGGGGGACATGCGGGTAGCGCTGGAAGTAAAGGCCAGCGCGCAAATTTCGCACCGGCATTTACGAGGGCTCCGCGCGTTGCAACGGGCGCACCCGGAAGTTGATCACCGCATACTCGTATGCCTGGAGCCAAAGCCGCGGCGCACTGAAGATGGAATTGACATTCTTCCAGCCGAGGAGTTTGCCCGACTGCTGTGGCGTGGATCGCTGGTTTAGCCTGTGTGGGCGGAGGACTGAGGGATCAATCCTGAAGCGCTGGGGCATACACCTGCTCCCGAAAGGCTTGCAGGTCAAACGTTCCGCGTCCGCGCCGGATCTTGTTGTGCAATGTACCGAGGCGGGAATAGTGGAAAAAGGCAGCGGAATCAAGAGCGGGGGCCGAACAGGCCGGTACCTACGCGCACCAGCGTGGAGCCGCAGGCTACCGCTGTTTCGAGATCGGCGGTCATGCCCATGGACAGGGTGTCCAGGTTTATTCCCGACCGCCTAAGCTCGTCGAACAAGGCACGCACGCTCTCATACGCATCGCGAGGTGCACCGGGCAGCGGCAGGCCCATAAGACCTCGCAAGCGCAAACGGGGCTGCGCGTCTATCAGTTCCGCCAGGCCGCGGACTTCTTCGGGAGGTAACGCAGGCCGAGTGTCCTGCTCCTGCATCCGCACCTGAATGCATACATTGAGAGGCAGCGCTTGCGCGGGGCGCTGTTGGTTCAGGCGCAGGGCAATGCGCTCCCGCATTACAGTGTGCACCCAGTCGTAGCGCTGGGCCACCAGGCGCGTCTTGTTCGATTGCAGTTGGCCGATGAAGTGCCAGTTCGCGACCTGCTCGACCGAATCCATCTTGGCGATGCCCTCGCGAACAAAGTTCTCTCCGAATTCGCTAAGCCCCGCCGCCAGTCCGGGGCGCACAGCCTCTTTGCCATGCGCCTTGGTCACCGCCAGGATGCGGACCTCTTCGGGCGCCCTGCCGGTGCGCTGCGCGGCCTCGGCAATCCGGGCCCGAACCGCCTGTAGGCGCCGGGCGATTTCGTTCTTATCCACGCCTTAGCTGCCTTGGCTCAGCCTGGGAAGGAGGGCATCCTGCCCTCCGGCGAGGGCGAGACGCCCTCGTTCCCAGGGGTGGATCAACTAGTGGCGTGGGGTTGCGCAGGGCGTGCACTTTGCTCGTCGAGGGAGAGAGTCATGACATCCGCCAGATTACCTGAATCGGCGGACATTTTTTCCAGAGCCTTGCGCACACCCTGCGCGTAAGCGGGATCGGCCTGGGCAAAGTGAGCAAGCTGGCGCCCAACAATGTCTTGCGGAACACTCTGCATTGCTTCGGCATACGAGAAGATCCGCGCCTGCAGCACCTTGTCCGGGGAAAAGCCGATTCCTGGAACGATGTTCGAGGGGGAAAACGCGGCCTGCTCAATCTCTGCAAAGTAATTCTCCGGGTTGCGGTTCAGTTCCAGCACGCCCACGTCAATGAGCGGGTAATCGCCGTGGGGCTGCGCAGGTTGGTCTTCGGATGCCGTTTCTGGGTGCGGATGAAATCGGGGAACTTCAGGGGATCGCGGATGAAGAACACGGGGGTGTTGTTCCCGACCAGGTCCCAATTTCCTTCCGGCGTGTAGAACTTCAAGGCGAACCCCCGCACGTCGCGCTCGGCATCCGCGGCGCCCAGCTCTCCGGCCACGGTGGAAAACCGGGTCAGCACTTCGCATTCCGCGCCGGGCTGCAAGCATCGCGCTTTCGTGTATCGGGAGATGTCCCCGGTAACGGTGAATTTCCCGTACGCCCCCCAACCCTTGGCATGCACAACCCGCTCGGGTATCCGCTCGCGATTCTGATGGGCCAGCTTCTCGATCAGCTGGTAGTCCTGCAACAGGACCGGGCCACGCTCGCCGGCCGTCAAGGCGTTCTGATTGTCGGATACCGGCGCGCCGGCGGTGGTGGTCATTACTGGGCATTGTTTCTCTGACATGCTGCTTCTCCTTTGTTGTTCCTGACTGGAATTCGGTAGTTGGATCCAATATAGGACAGCAATATGGAAAAGTAAAAGTAATAATATTGATCTTTATAATATGTTTTACTTATGAGATGTTCGCTTAGGCAGCTTCAGTATTTCGTTGCGGTGGCCGAAGGTCTGAATTTCAGCAAAGCCGCCGCCGCCTGCTACGTCAGCCAACCGGGATTGAGCGCCCAGATCAAGAATCTCGAGCGCGTGCTGGACGTACAACTGTTTGAACGCAGCCGGAGGAAAGTGCTTCTCACGCCGGCCGGCGCGGCCCTGCTGCCGCGGGCGCGCCGCAAGGTATTGACCGCGGCCTCCGACCTGGAAGACGCCGCCGAGAGCCTGACTCAGCCCCTATGCGGCAAGCTGAGGCTGGGCGTTATTCCCACCATCGCGCCTTACCTTCTGCCGAATGCCCTGCCCGGCATCCGCCAGCGCTACCCGCAGCTCAAGCTGCTGCTGCACGAGGACCTTACCGGGCGATTGCTCACCCTACTGACCCAAGGCAAGCTCGATCTACTTCTGATCGCTCTTGAGGCTGATCTCGGCGACGTGGCCACCCTGCCGCTGGCGGCGGATCCTTTCGTGGCGGCCTTGCCGGCGGGACATCTTTTGAGCAAGCGCGAGCAGATAGAGGAAGCCGATCTCGCCGGAGAGCAGGTCCTGCTGCTGGAGGACGGACATTGCATGCGCGACCAGGCCTTGAGGGTCTGTGACCGGGCCGGCGCCGGCGAGTTTGGGGATTTTCGCGCCGGCAGCCTCAACACGCTGGCCCAGATGGTCGCGGGAGGCATAGGAATTACACTGCTCCCGCAGATCTCGCTCAAGGTCGAAACGCGGCCGCCCTCGCCACTGGCCGTCCGCCCCTTCCGCCAACCGGGACCAAGCCGAACCATCGGCCTGGCCTGGCGGGCCACCTCGCCGCGAGCCGAAGAATTCCGACTCCTCGGAGAACTCCTGGCGCCAAACCAGGAGTCGACAATGGACCGATCAAGCCTGCGCAGACGACCGGACTAGATTTCCGCCTCAGCGGCGGCGGCGGCGCCGTCAGGCGCTCGCCGGTGAATCCGATGCTTCCGGGCGCTGGCGGCGCTTGGCCATGAGTTTTTCTACCAGCTTGGGGCCCTGACCCGGGCGGCTCCAAGGGCACACCTCGATGCAGATGGCGCAGCCGTGGGTCTTGACGAAGTACGGAATGCACTTGTCAAAATCGACGTACCAGCGCTTCTCCCCGCGGATCCACTGCTTCTCGTTGAATATCGCGTCCGGCGGGCAGTCCACCACGCAACGCTGGCAGCCGATGCAAAGATCGTCCACGGCAATATCCACCGGCTCGTCAAATTCCAGCGGCAGGTCGGTGAGCACCGCCGCCAGGCGAAAGTTGGATCCGTGCTCCTTGCTGATCATGGAGCCGTGCTTGCCCAGTTGGCCCAGCCCTGCCGCAACGGCCAGGGGTATATGGAGGATGTCGGTGCTGTTGGGATTGCCGTAGGCACGGGCGGGCCACCCCTGGCGGCGAATGAATCGGGCTACTCGCAGGGCGATGCGGGCAATCCGCCGGTACGCACTCATTACCTCAACGGCCGCCGTATCGTGCGGGACATGGGCCATCTTCTCCTGGTCCATGGAAAGCCCGATGCAGATGGCCGTGCCATGCGGAGGCGTACGGCCTGCAAAGATCGCCTGGTCAGTGACCGGCGCAATCCCCACCAGGTCCGCTCCGAACTCGCGGGCAGCATCCTTGATCCGACGGCTCATTTCCGCAGGGTCCGCTTCGACCCGGCGCTGCGCCACCGGGCCATCGCGCTTGCGCAACTGCCAGGCATTGGCCACCACGTGGCGCACGACGCTCCACGGATTGATGGAGCCGAAGAAGTCATCCAGCGCTTGCCATTCCAGTTGCGCGTTGCCCGCGTTGTGGAAAACGGCGGTGGCGGGACGCCACTCCCGCTCGCCCAAGCCGTTGATCTCATTGCCGGAGCGTGGTGGGTCCCGGTATGAGAAGGCATATTCCGGCGGCGGCGGGTCCTTGGGCTTAATGCGCTGAACTGCTTCGCTCATCCACGTTCTCCGCCGGCCTTGTCAACCCAGTAAGTCCTGCCTTCTCGCTCGCAGGCCGCATACGCCTTGCGGACTCGCCGGCCTTCGGTGAAGTAGAACCACAGCATGCCCAGAATCCGCCGCGCCAACGCCCAATTCCTCTTCCAGCGGGCGGGCAGGCTGTGCGAACGCGCGTCCCCGTGATCAACCGTTCTCATGCTCCCGCTCATTGCCTCCTTATTCTTGCATGGAACCCCCTGGCAACGAGGGCGTCCCCTGGGAACGAGGGCGTCCTGCCCTTGTCGAGGGGGAAGACTTCCCAATTCCCGTATCTGCGGCGCCTTTACCGAGGGCAGGATGCCCTCGTTCCCAGGGGGGATCCGCGTTAGCGCAAAATCGGCATATAGACGCCGCCCAATGGAAGGGTGGCTCTTGCTCCGGTAACGGCCGGGGCGTTTCCAGGTTCTGCGAGCAACCGGGCGCGAGCGAGCAGCGCGAACCCGGCGGCTTCCACCCAATCGGGATGCACCCCCCACTCTTGTGTCGTGACCGGCCGCGGCCCGTGCAAATGGGCCGTAAGGCGCTCCATCAGAAAGACATTCGAGGCGCCGCCTCCACAGACCGCGACAGCGGCCCTTGGGCATGCGGCATTAACGGCGTTGGCAATGCTGACCACAGTGAGTTCGACCAGAGTCGCCTGCACGTCCTCTTGCGCCTTATCCGCGACGCCTGCCCGCTGCAGCCAGCCCAGGTTGAAGTACTCCGGGCCGGTGCTCTTGGGCGGCGCGGTTGAGAAATAGGAGTCGGCAAGTAAACGCTCCAGCAGCTCCGGGCACACGGCCCCGGAGCGAGCCCACCAACCGTCTTCATCAAAGCCCTGGCCTCGGGACTTGCGTATCCAGGCGTCGAGCAACGTGTTTCCGGGTCCGGTGTCGTAGCCCGTGACACCGCCGTCGGCCGTCAGCACGCTCAAGTTGGCGACCCCTCCGATGTTGACGACTGCCCGTTCCTCGTCCGGACGGCGGAACAACCAGTCATGGAACCGTGGAGCCAGCGGCGCTCCCTGACCGCCCAGCGCCATGTCGGCGGTACGAAAGTCGCCCACAGTTACCATTCCCGAGATCACCGCGATTCGCGCTGGAGACCCGATCTGCACCGTGTGCGGCGGGTCCCCACCGGGCGCATGCCAGAGCGTCTGGCCGTGGCTGCCGATTGCCGCCACGCGCGAGGCGCTTTGATTCGCCTTGCTCAGGACAGTCAGAGCGGCTATGGCGAAAGTGCCCGCTACTTCCGCGTCCAGGGCGGCGGCTTCCTTCAGACTGCATTCTCCCTGGCTGTGCGCTGCAGCCATCAAGCGCTCGGCCACGTCTTCGGGATAGGGCATACGAAGCGCGTCGACCAACCACGGACGGTCCGCGGAGCAATCCATCAGCGCCGCGTCCACCCCATCCATGCTGGTGCCGGAAATCAGGCCGATAAACAGTGGCCGCACGGCTGGCCCCTATGCGGGATAGATCCACGAGGCCGGAAACACGGGCCCGTCCACGCAAACCCGCTTCATGGCAACGCCGTCAGGCGTATGTGCTTCGACCGTACACCCGGCGCAGCCGCCCACCGCGCACGCCATGTATTCTTCAAGACAGAGTTCCGCATACACGTCGAAATCCGCTGCGAGCCGTGCGGCTGCCTTGAGCATCGGCGTGGGACCGCAAGCGTATACGGCCACTTCGCCCAACCGCTCCGCCGGCAGTTCGCGTAACCAGTCACGCGTCAACTCGGTCAGGTGTCCGCGGTAGCAGCCAGGAAGGCCGGCGTTGCTGGCCAGGTGCGACGGCACGCCCCATTCTTCGGCGCAGCATAAACGGCTGTCCTCGCTGTCGCGCTGAAGGCGGAACGGATAAGGGAGTTCCGATCCCAGGAAGAGACGGGGCTGCCAGGCTGGATTGCCAGCCAGTTGCCGAGCCAGGAACAGCACCGGCGGTATCCCCACTCCTCCACCCAGTAACAGCACGATCGGACGTTCTTCGCTGAGAGAAAACCCGTTTCCGATCGGGCCCATGGAATGCAGCATGGATCCCGGTTCGGCCTGCGACAGCAGCGTGAGCCCTGCACCTCCCGTCTTGTACAACAGTTCGACCCAACCCTCTTCAGCATCGGCGAGCATGACCGACAGCGGGCGCCGCTGGGGCAATTCCGATCCGCAGCGCAAGTGGACGAAACTGCCGGGTTGGGCGGCGGCGGCACAGCGCGGCGCGCGAAGGCGGATTCGATATTGTTCCCCCGGAAATTTCCGGTGCCAAAGCACCTCGCCTTCCTCGACGAAAATCGGGCTAACGCGCATAATTTGTACACATTGAGCAACATGGTCGTTAAGTATATGAATCGTACAGCGCACCAATCGTTCTGTCTTGCGCAGCGGGCTCGTCACGTTGCCTGTTTCCTCCTTGCCGTGATTTTCGCTGCCCCGGCGGCGGCGGCCGAGCTTCCCGATTTGTCGGACCCGAAGGTTGCGATGGAGACCTGGATGCGGCTCAAGGGCGACCTGGCGGGCCGCGTCACGTATGAATGGGCTGCCGGCGAAATCTCTCGCCGATACCGGCATCACCAGTCTTTCGCCGTCGTACAGCTGGGACGCCGTGAGGGATTGGTCCCGGCTTCTGGATATGGGGGACATACGGGGACACATGTTCTGGTCTGCCGTCAGCAAGACCTACCTGCATGCGGAACAGTTGCCCGCCGCGTTCCGGGCCGCCCTGGAGGAACAAACTCCGGGCGTGCTTGAGCAAACGCCCGATTGGACGGACGTTTCCGACTAACCGCCGGGCGGAGGCAAGTCGCCGGGCGCTTCCTCCGTCTCGCTGTCGACCTGCAGCGTCTTCAGCATGTCCCGCCAGGCGCCGGGCGCCACCGAGTCGTCGCCGATGACGGCGTAGGTCTTGTTGCGGGCGTCGGGGTTTGTGAGCGCGTCCACCAGCAGCATCGCCGCGTCGCCGATCGTGAACCGGCCGGTGACATATTCCGCACGGGGCATGACGCGCAAGGGGGCGCCTTGCGAGGGCCGGTTGATCAGGCCACTGGCTCCCTGGATGGTGTAAGACAGGCCGCTGCGCTTGAGGTGATTCTCGCCCGCCGTCTTCCAATATCGGACCATTCCCAGCCTCAGCATCCGGCTGCGCTCGCGGTAGGGTCCCGCCGCCGCGGACGACATCAGGACAAAATGGCGGATCCCGGCATCCACCGCGGCATCAACCAGGTTTACCACCCCGCCGTAATCAACGAATTCCGGCCCGCCGGGACCTTCCAGCACCCGCGTTCCGATGGCGCAGATGACGTAATCCACGCCCTCCATGGCAGCGAACACCGCGGAGCGATCACGCACGTCGACTTCCCTCCAGGGCCAATCGGCCCCGTGGCGCTCGACGGCGCGAGCTCGATTCGTAGTCAGGGCTCGAATCGCATAGCCCTGAGCATCCAGGAGCTTGATCGCGGCGCTGCCGCTGCGTCCGGAGGCGCCCGCCACCAAGACCAGTTCGGCGGCGGCCAGTGAACCGCTTGCCGCCATTAATGCCAGCGCGGTAAACGCCAGCCGACGCACGATGCGGAAGCGCCGTGCCAAACTCGGGAACGAGGGCGGAGACGCCCTCGCCAGCGGCAAGGGCGAGGCGCCCACTTTCCTGGGTGTTATTGGCGTGGAGCCTCAAGGCGCGGCGTTGCGCCAGTCGCGCGCGATCAGGCAGGCGGCCAGGCTGTCGACTTCACCCTTGCGGGCGCGGCGGGACATTCGCCCCGAAGAGCGACGTTCCCGCATCCGGTCCTGCGCCTCACGGGTGGTGAGATGTTCCTCCACGGTTTCCACAGAAAGCCCGTAACGGTCTTCCAGCTGTTCGCGAAAGCGTCCTATCGCCCGACCCATTTCCGCCGCGGGTTCCGGGGGGCAACCCAACACCAGGACCCGCGGCCGGTATTCGCTCACCAGCCGGTCAAGCGCTTCCCATTGCGGGTGTCCGGCGCGCGCCGGCAAGTGCTCGCGGGGCGTGATCAAACCACCGCTGGATGTGGCTACTCCGATGCGCCGCAGTCCAAAGTCAAAAGCGATCGCGGGCTCAGTGCGCATGACTAGCCCCGGCGCCGACAGCAAGATCGACGCTCAGGCGTGGCCGGCGTGCAATCCCAAACGGGCGACATCCACTCCCAGAAGGGCGGCCGAGGCGGCCCAACGCTGTTCGAACGGCGTTTCAAAAAGAATCTCCTCGGTCGCGTCGACCACCATCCAGGAATTCGAGTGGAGTTCCTGCTCAAGCTGACCTTCACCCCAGCCGGCGCAGCCCAAAGCCAGCAGGGCCCGGCGCGGACCCGTGCCGCCGGCGATCGCCGACAATACGTCGCGCGAGGTAGTTACTTCGATGTTGCCGCAAATCGAAATGGTGGAATCCCACGAGCCTCCGGCCTCGTGAAGCACAAAGCCGCGTTCGCGGTTCACCGGCCCCCCTTTGAGGATGCTCTGATTGGCCAGGTCGGGGTCGCCGTTGTCCAGCGAGAGTTGTTCGAAGACTTCTCCTAGTTTCATTTTGGAAGGGCGATTGATGACGATTCCCAACGCACCATCGCTGTTATGACCGCACAAATAGGTGACCGCTTGGCGGAATCGCGGGTCGGGCAATCCCGGCATGGCGATCAGGAGCTTGCCGGATAAGGAATTGAATTCGTCCATGAGAAATCCAGGCTGAATGTCTGTGCAGATTATAGCGGTGCGGACTACCCGAGTCGCTCAAGCAGGCTGTCGAACAACATGGCCGCGGCATCCACGCCGGCCATCTTCTGAAGCTCGCGGATTCCCGTCGGGCTGGTGATATTCACTTCGGTGAGGTAGTCGCCGATGATGTCCAGACCGGCAAAGGCCACGCCGCGAACCGCCAGCTCCGCCCCGACCCGCTCGCAGATATGAATATCGCGCGGCGTCAGATCGCAAAGCTCCGCTTTCGCTCCAGCCATCAGATTGCCGCGATTGTCATCCAGCCGAGGGACCCGGTTGAGTGCCGGATTGACCGCCCGTCCGTCAATCAGCAGGACGCGCCGATCGCCGGCGGCGATTTCCGGCAGGTGCCGCTGCGCCATTGCGTAGCGGGTTTCGCCGGCCGTAATGGTCTCCAGGATCACCGCCAGATTCTTGTCCGCTTCATCCAGGGCAAAGATCGAATGTCCTCCCATCATGTCCAGCGGCTTGACGACGATGCGACCATGTTCGGACAGGAAGCCACGCATAACGCTCATGGAACGGGTCACGATCGTGGGCGGAGTCAGCTCGGGGAACCAGGCGATGAACACCTTCTCGTTGACATCCCGCAAGGCCTGCGGATCGTTCACCACCAGCGCGCCCTCGTCCTGGGCACGCTGCAGCACGTAGGTGGCGAATATGTACTCGGCGTTGAAAGGGGGGTCCTTGCGCATGAAAAGCAGATCAAGCCCGCCTAAGGGCATGTCCTTTGGTGACTCAAGGCGGTACCAGTCGCCGTCATCGTCGGTAACGGTCAGCGGCGCCGCACGCCCGAAGGCGCGGCCCTCGCGAATGTCGATATCGTTCAGGGTCAGGTGATAGAGGTCGAGCCCGCGCCGCTGCGCCTCGCGGAGCAGTGCCAGGGTGCTATCCTTTTGCGGGGTGATCGTCCCGATCGGGTCCATCACCACGCCCAAACTGCGGGATGTCATCGTCAGAGGTCTTGAATTGACGCTTGCCGGCCACATTGTAAGGCGGCGCCGAACCGCCGGCGACCGTGATATGAGTCAACAGTGCTCGTTCTAGACCCTGACACCGGCCTGTTGCAGGGTGCCCGGCGCTCCATATGCCCTCACCGCGACGCCCGGCCGGCCGGCAACGATATCAACCTCATAGTGCTGCACGCAATCTCGCTGCCGCCGGGTGAATTCGGCGGCGAGGAAATTGAGGACTTGTTCTGGGGCAGGCTTGACCCCTCCGCGCACCCCTACTTCCGGAGGCTTGCCGAGGTGCGCGTATCGGCACATTTCCTGGTCCGGCGCGACGGGGAACTGGTGCAATTTGTGAGCGTTCTGGAGCGCGCCTGGCATGCGGGAGAATCCACATTCCGGGGGCGGGAGAACTGCAACGACTTTTCGGTGGGACTCGAATTGGAGGGCGACGAAGTTACACCTTTTACCGATAGGCAATACAATCAGGCGTGTGCCGCTATCGTCGCGTTGCGGGCCGGCTTGCCGTCCCTGCAAAGCGCCCCGGTTGTGGGCCACAGCGATATTGCCCCCGGGCGCAAATGGGACCCGGGGGCGACCTTCGACTGGGGAAGGATGGCGACAGGATTAACCCGGGTGGGAGAACACAAAGAATGAAACTACTGGCCCTGCTTATTGGCATTCTCGCTGAACGCTACCTGGCGCGCTGGTCGCACCTGCGCGAGTTTCGGCGTTTGGATGAGCAGGCAAACCGGCTCGCGGAGCGCCTGATGCGCCTGGACAAGCGCACCGCGCCCTATATCGTCGCCGGCATTACGCTGGTCTTCGCGGCGCCGATCGGGGTTGTCGCATGGCTGCTGCGGGACCAATGGCAGCAGATCCCCTGGTTCGTATTCGCAGTGCTCGTGCTGCTGTTTTCCTTCGGGCCGCGCGACCTCAAGGCGGAAGCGCTGGCCTATCACGACAAGGCGGATGCCGGCGATGACGACGGCGCTAAGGCGCAGGCCGAAGCCATCATCGGAGCAAGTCCACCGGACAAGCCGCAGGAACAGGCGGCGGCCGTGGAGAAAGCAACCTATCTGAAGGCCAACAACCGCATTTTCGGCGTGATCTTCTGGTTCCTGGTGGCCGGGCCCGTGGGACCCGCGTTTGCGTTCGGCTTTCGCGTGCTCAACAGTTTGCGCCGCTATACGGCGACGCTTCCCGGCGGCGAAGAACTGCACCGCGCCGCGGTTCTGTTGCACGGAATCGTCGCCTGGGTCCCCGCGCGTATCACCTCCGCCAGTTTTGCCCTGGCCGGCAATTTCGACGACGCCATCAACGCCTGGCGCGGCATACCCGCTAAGGAGCAGTCAAACCTGTTTGAAGGCACGGGCGCGGTGCTGGGCGCGGTGGGCGCGCAAGCGCTGGGAGATCGCCCCGACCGGGTGCGCGGCGCCGTCGCACTCGTTGAGCGCAGCCTTATCTTCGTTTGGGGCCCGATCCTGGTCGTAGCCATGATCCTCGGCTGGGTCTACTAGCCAGCCTTTAGTACCGATAAGTCTTAAGCCGCCCCTGGGCTCCAGGGGTTGGCGATTTTGATTCCTATGCCATCGAAATCGCTGACATTCCGAGTCGCCACCGCAAGGTCGTGCGCATTCGCGGTACCGGCAATCAGCGCATCGCCAAGATGAAGCACTCGGCCTGATCGGTGTGCGCGCGCCCGGAGGCGTGCTGCATTTTCGGCTTCCTTGCGCTCCACTGGCAGGATACGGTCTTCAAACGAAGCGACCAGGGCTGCTATGGCACCTTGAAGGCTGTCACGCCGGCGCCCCGGAGAAAGGCATCGAACCCCGAATTCCAACTCGTGAAGAACGACCGACGAAAGCCAAAGGTCGTCCCGCTCCGCCAAGAACGAAACGACGCCGGGATCCGGCAATGATCTCGTCAGTTCAGAGACAATGTTTGTATCAAGCAGAAACCCGTTCATTCATTGACCGGCGTGACAAACGGGATGGCGCGCCCGGTTTCACGGCGGTCAGGGACCTTAAGGTCCGTCCCTCGCGGAACGTTATCGATAAGCCATCGGCCCATGGACTTGCGTGGGGCAATATGTGCTTGCCAGGTCTCGGCGGGAACGACTACAAATGCCTTCCTGGCGCCAATGCGTTGTGGGCCCTCCGTTTCCGAACGACGCAAGACTTCGGACAAGCGTGCTTTGGCTTCCGCGACGGTCCACACTCGATGAATGTCGGCGGATTGCGAAGCCATAATTTCTCCCGGAAAATAACATAGTCTAATATAGACCACATTCACCATTCACGTCAAGGCGAAATTGCCTGGGAAATGCGCAAGATTTTGCGCTTGCCAAGCCAGCGAGAAATATGATTTCGAAGTCGTCCGGAGCTGTTGCGTTACGTCAGGAGGTGCTTTGCCAGAACTTGGAGCATCAGGGTTGGAGACGCTGGGCGCGCCACGGGCCCGGTTGAAACTGACCTTCCCCCGCCGGCTTCAGGTCGCGGGACCAGAGGATGCGGTCGTGTAAGCGGGCCTGGCCTTGAGCCCATAGTTCCAGCGTCCGCGCCCAGAGCCGATAGCCTCCCCAGTGCGGCGGGCGGGTCACGGTCTTCGGCGGGGCGGCCTTACGCCAGTCCCCTGGATTGCCTCCGAAGCGCGCCCCCATATCATTCATCCGCGCTTCCAGATCGGCCCTGGAGGAAGCCGGCTTGCTTTGATCGCTGGCCCAGGCGGCGAGTTGGCTCTGCCAGCCACGGGAAGCAAAATAGCGGTCGCTTTCCGCGGCCGGAGACATGAGGACCGGGCCGCGAACGCGGGCTTGCAAACCAAGCCGGTCCCAATGGAATACACCACAGGCCTCCGGGCGCGCGGCCAGTTGCCGCCCCTTGGCCGACAGGAAGTTGGTGTAGAAAACCAGGTAGCCCAATTGGTGGTCAAAATGCTTGAGCAGCACCACTCGCGCATCGGCCCGGCCCTGTGCGCCGGTCGTGGACAACACCAGCGAGTGTGGATTGGGGCGGTCGGTCAGCTCGGCCGCGCGCGCCAGCCATTGCTTGAGGATCGCCAGGGGATCAGCCGGCGGTGTCCCGCTAAGATCAGTCGCTTGCACCTGCTAGCACCGAGGCGTGATGGCGGATATGGGCTTCTATGAAGGTACTGACAAAGAAGTACCCGTGATCATAGCCGCCGCGCAGATGAAAGCTCACCGCTTGACCGGACTCGCGACAGGCCGCCACGAACTGCTCGACCTTGAGCTCTTGTTCCCGGAATGGATCGGCGCTGCCCAGGTCGATGCGAATTTCCAGATCCAGCGGCGACTCACGTACCAGCTTGCTGGCGTCGTATTGATCCCATTGGGAGCCTTCCTTACCCAGATATTCTGAGAATGCCGCTCTCCCCCACGGCGAGGCCGATGGATTCGAGATCGGCGCGAACGCGGACACGGACTGGTACCGGCCGGGATTACGCAAGGCGATGACCAGCGCGCCATGACCGCCCATGGAGTGACCGCAAATGCCGCGCCGCACAGGCTCGATTGGAAAAATTGATTCGACCAACGCCGGCAATTCCTTGCTCACGTAGTCGTACATCTGATAGTGAGCCGACCAGGGCGGCCGGGTTGCGTTGACATAGAAGCCCGCGCCGGAGCCCAGGAAGTCCGAGTCGTCCTCGCCTGCGATACCCACGTTCCGGGGGCTGGTGTCGGGGACGATCAGCGCCAGTCCGGTTTCCGCCGCAAAGCGCTGGGCGCCGGCCTTTACCGTAAAGTTTTCCTCGCTGCAGGTAAGCCCGGACAGGAAATACACCGCGGGAACGGTAGCGCCTTCAGCCGCAAGCGGGGGCAGAAACACCGCAAAGCGCATCGGACAGTTGCATGCGCTTGACGGGTGCTCCACGGTAAGCTGCCGGCCTTCGTGGCACCGGCTCTCCGCAACAATGTTCACCGTTTTCGGCCTAGTGTCGTGTCCCGCAATTAACTGCGTTAATCTGCGGAACACGACACTAGAAGTAGACCACCGAGCGGATGCTCTCGCCTTCGTGCATCAGGTCGAAGGCGTCGTTGATGCCGTCCAGTTGCATGGTGTGGGTAATCATCCGGTCCACCTCGATGTCGCCGGCTAAGTATTGATCCACCATGCCCGGCAAATCGCTGCGCCCCCGCACGCCGCCGAATGCGGTGCCGCGCCACACGCGGCCGGTAACGAGTTGAAACGGGCGGGTTGCAATTTCCTGTCCGGCGCCGGCCACGCCGATGATGGTGCATTCACCCCAGCCCTTGTGGCAGCACTCCAGGGCCGCCCGCATCAGTTCCACGTTGCCTACGCATTCAAACGAGTAATCAACGCCGCCTGATGTCAGGTCCACTATGACTTCCTGTATCGGCGCGCCGTGATCCTTGGGATTTACGAAGTCGGTGGCGCCCAGTTGGCCGGCCATCTCGAACTTGGAAGGATTGATGTCGATGCCGATGATGCGTTCGGCGCCCGCCATCACCGCTCCCTGGATCACGCTGAGGCCGATTCCGCCCAGTCCGAAGATCGCGACGCTCGAACCGGCCCGTACTTTGGCCGTGTTGAGCACTGCGCCGATTCCGGTGGTGATGCCGCAGCCCAACAGGCAAATCTTGTCCAGCGGGGCGGCCGGGTTGACTTTCGCCAGCGCAATCTCGGGCAGAACGGTGTATTCCGAGAACGTCGAAGTCCCCATGTAATGAAGCACCGCCTTGCCGCCACAGGAAAAACGGCTGCTGCCGTCCGGCATGAGCCCCTGGCCCTGGGTCTCGCGTATGGATTGACAGAGATTGGTCAGGCCGGATTTGCAGAATTCGCACTCGCGGCACTCAGGGGTGTAGAGCGGAATCACATGGTCGCCGGGTTTCACGCTGCTTACTCCGGGACCAACGTCCTCCACGATCCCACCACCTTCGTGACCGAGAATGGCAGGGAATGCGCCCTCCGGGTCCGCACCCGACAAGGTATAGGCGTCGGTGTGGCATACGCCGGTTGCAACGATGCGCACCAGCGCCTCTCCCTCGCGCGGACCCTCCACGTCCACGGTTTCAATTCGAAGCGGCTCTCCGGCGCCCCAGGCTACGGCTGCTCGCGCTTTCATTACTGTTTCCCCCTATAAGTTTTCCTGGCAACCAATGGAACGAGGGCATCTTGCCCTCGACGAGGGCTGGAAGCCCTCGTTCCCAGCGTTCGTTGCAATCGACGCGGGCTGGAAGCCCTCGCTCCCGGCGTTCGTTGCACTCGCTCCAGTTGGTTCGTGTAAGCCTTCATTCACAAGGCATTGTAAGGCGCAATTTTGCAGTGACACCAGGGTCAGGCCACGCGGTCGGGAGGCTCCTCTCCGGCGAAAAAACGGTCGAGGTTTTCCTTCACCCTGAGCCCCATCGCATGACGTGTTTCGCGGGTTGCGCTACCGAGATGGGGCAGCAGGACCACGCGATCCATTTCCCTCAACGCTGCGGGAACTACAGGTTCATGCGCATACACGTCGAGCCCCGCCCCACCCAGCTGCCCGGCTCGCAAAGCCTCCACCAGGGCGTATTCGTCCACCAGCGCGCCACGCGCCGTGTTGATCAGGATCGCACCGGCTCGCATGCGGGCGAATTGCGGCTCGCCCATCATCCCCACCGTCTCAGGCGTAACCGGGCAGTGCAACGATACGAAATCGCTGGATTCGAGCAGTTCATCGAGGCTGGCGCAAATCTCCACTCCCAGTGCCCCGGCCTCGTGCCCGGTCGGGGGGCGTGGCGTGAAAACGCGAACCCGCATGCCGAAGCCGGGACCCGCCCGCTTCGCCACGGCCTTCCCGATGCGGCCGAAGCCCACCAGGCCCAGGGTCTTTCCACTCACTCTCACGCCGGGAACATGCACGGGCCGCCAACCTGACCAGTCCCCGGCCCGCAGCATGCGATCGCCGCGCACGATTGCCCTTGCCGTGGCCAGGATCAGGGCCATTGCCAGGTCGGCGGTGCAGTCGGTCAAGACGTCGGGCGTATTCGTGACCACAATGCCCGCGCGCCGCGCCGCATTCAAATCGATATGTTCAAAACCCACGCCGAAATTGGCCAGGATTCGAGTACGGGGAGAAGGCACCCGCAGCACCCGCGAATCCAGCCGGTCGGTGACGGTGGGGCAGAATCCGTCCGCCTTGCGCAAAGTCTGGCGCATGGCCGCCGCGGTCATGGGTTGGTCATGCGTGTTCGGCCAGACTTCGTAATCCTTCTCCAGCAGCGATTCGATCCTCTCGGGCCATCGACGGCTAATCACCACGCGCTTTTTGGCCTGCATGACGGCCTATTCCCGCTCAGCCAGGTAGCGGCGTCCGCTCTCCATCAGTCGAACAAAGGATGCTTCGTCGCCTTGGCCCACGATTCGTGTCAGTTTTTCCACCGTGGCCACCAGTTCGCCCAGGACCTCGGCGCCGTGCGGGTTGAGTCGCTGGATCTCGTAATAGAGGTGCGGATTATCGCCGGCCACCGAACGGGCCACGTCCAACTGGGCGTCGAAGGTCGTGCTGGAAAGGCCGGCCAGCACCGGCGCCTGCTCGCCGCTCTCCTCCAGGGCGTGGATGAACGCCAGGTTGATCGCATGGGAAACGCCGAGCACCCAGGCGATGAGCCGATCATGCTGGTCCAGCGGCACGCGCAGGATTTCGGCCATGGTGCCGCCGAACACATGGGCCACGGCTTCGGCCGCGTCCGGAGCGCCTACGTCCATGAGCAGGATGTGAGAGCCGGACAACAGGTCGGTATCCGGACCGAACATCGGATGGATGGAAGCCACCTGCATCCCGGCGGACGCCATGCTCAGGAGCACTTCCGTTAGCGGTTCCTTGACCGAGGCGATGTCGAAAATCAGCCCGGAGTAGCGAGCCTCCTGCATTTCCATGAGGATGGCGGCGCTGACCGTCACGGGCGCGGCGATCACGGTAAGCTCGAATTCCCCGGAAGCCGCTTGCCAATCCGCAACGTGCGGCAGCCTGCGGGGCGTGTTCGTAGGGTCGGCCACGGTAACTGCGTAACCCTGCGAACTCAAGAATTCGCAGAACCAGCGTCCCATCTGTCCGCCACCACCGACCACCAGGGCCCGATGGCCCTCTCCCTGGCCACTGGCGCGCAGCCGGACTCGTTCCTGCCTCGATAGCGAAGCATTGATCAACAAGCGCACGATGCTCTCGGCAAGGTCGCCCGGCAGGCCGGCCTTCTCCGCCTGCTCGCGCGCGCGGCCCACCACGCGCACTTCCTGGGCGAAATCGCGCGTCGGAATACCGGCGTCATGCTTGTACTTGCCGACTTCCGCCGAGATTTCCTGGCGCCGCGCCAGCAATCCGATGATCTCCCGGTCGATGGCGCCCAGTTGTTTTCTTAAACTTTCGAGGTCAGGCATGGAATCGCAACCGATTAGCGAAGCGGGCATTGTACGGAAGTGGCAGCGGTAGGGGGAGGGCAGGATGCCCTCTTTCCCAGGGAGGGCGGGTTAGGCGCCGGGCAGGTTCAATGCGCGGGCGACGGAACTCCAGGGCACGAGCTTGAAATTCTGGCGTGCTTCCGGCAGCCGGTTATAGCCGTCCTGGACGACCAGCACGCCGGCCTCGAATCCGGGCCCCAGGTTCACGGCGCTCACCGCAAGTCCGTCGGTTTCTTCGGCGCCATCTATGCCTGCCTCCGGATCATCGGTGATTCGGACAGACCCCAGGTAGGCGTCACCGTCATCAAGGTCGTATACGGCGTAGGTATGGTCCCCCTGGCTGGAAGCAACCAGGAGCGCCGGGCCTTCGGCGGCCCGATAGATCGCAAGTCCTTCAACGTCGGCAGCCAGGCGATCGCTTTCGACCGTATCGAGCAGCGTTTTCTCCTCAAATCCCCCGGCTCCTGCCGGCATCTTCCAGATCCCGCGTTCCTCTTCGCCCACATAGGCGATACCGGTCACGTCGTCCACAACGCACCCTTCGGGCTTGGTCTCGACGGAGAAACGGTCGATACGTTCGGGGGTCAGCTGACCACCGGCGTTCAGCTGCCATATCTCGTAGGCCCCGTCGCTACCGTTCACATAGGCGTAGGCAATGCCGTGGGGATCCAGATGCATGCAAATGCCGTACGGATCCTCAATCTCAAGCGCCTGCGCCAATAGGTGCTCCACCCGGCCGTCTCCTGAGACTGCAAAAATGTCCAGGGCGCGCTCGGTGCGGTTGGTGGCCGCCGCCAGGGTGACCGGGCCGGCAACCATGGGCACGTTCTGGCGCAAATCCACGTTGTTCAGGCGCCCGCGCGGCAGGAATTGCACTTCCTGCCCGGACAGGTCGTAGACCGATAGGCCCCGGCGCTTGTCGGTCCCCAGGATCAGGCTGAGCGATGGATGGGAAGGATGAATCCAGATCGCCGGATCGTCGGCTGCGTCGCCTTCGCCCCGAACCGGTTCCGTTTCCACCACCGCATGAACGGCCTCGGTTTCGGACCGCAGGGCAACCGCCGGCTCGCCGCCGCATCCGCTTGCCGAAACCAGGCAGAACCCCAATATCGCGGCGATCCCGGCCGCGCCCACGCAGCCGCGCGCGTTTGCATGGAACAACCCGGGAACGAGGGCGTCCCCGCCCTCGACGAGGGCAGGATGCCCTCGTTCCCGACCTGCGCCTTGCGCGTCAGCGCCGCGGCGCCCACTGCGAACACTCACTTCCAACCGCACTGGATGGCCAGGCTAGAAGCTGCGGAATGAGATTCCGAACACGTACGAGCGCCCGATTTCGTCGTATTGCGCGTTGTAGCGGGAGCGGCCGTAGTAGCGATAGTTCGGTTCCTCGCCCAGGTTCATGGCGTTGAAATACAGCTGCAGCTGCTCGGTAACATCGTACTTGACGGTCAGGTCGATCTGGTGGTGCCCGTCCTCATAAAGGTCGTTGTTCGGGTCTTCGAGGTTGATTTCGGCAACCCGATTGCCGATGTAAGCCGATGACAGCCGGACGCTCCAGCCGTAGTTCTCGTAACCCACCACGAAGTTGGCAACCAGGTCTGCTTGCAGCGGCAGCTTCGAATCCGCGCTCCGGCCGGTATCCGGACCCAAGCCCAGATCGGCGTCGCTGTCGATGAACGTGGCGTTGGCCATCAGCATCAGGCCGCTCAAGGGTCCGGGAAGCTCCGAGAAATGACGGGTCCATCCCAACTCCAGGCCGTAAAGGCTGGCGGACTGCCCATTGAGCGGCTTCAATACCTCAATGTCGGTTACCGCTATCGGTCCGGCGTATTCCGCCGGGTCCACCACCGAGCTCACGTCGGCGTCGAACACAAAGTCCTCAATTCGCTTGTAGAACGCGCCGGCGCTCAATACACCAATGTTGCCGGGGTAGTATTCAACGACGAAGTCCAGGTTCTGCGACCTGTACGGCTTGAGTTCCGGATTCCCGGCTTCAACCGCCATCGCAACCTCGTCGTCGTCCTGCTCAATTTCGATGGCGCCGGGCGTCGGGTTCAGGTCGCCGAACGACGGCCTGGCAATCGATTGAGTATAGGCCCCGCGCAGGATCAGGTTCTTCGACAGCTTGTAACGTACGTTGATGCTGGGCAGAACGCTGCTGTAATCGCTTTCGTAGCGGGACCCGGATATCTGAATGTCGTCCTCGCCGTCCACGTCCACCTGGCGCACGTACCCGCCCTTGGCGGTGAAGTCGGTTCCCTCGTAGCGAACGCCATACACCAGCCTGAGATCGTTGATATCGATCCTCTGCATCAGGTAGAGGGCGGAAACGTTTTCCTCGATGTCATAGTCGGCCGACGAACCTACCCGCGACGCGTCCTCATCCATGATGAAAGGGCAGGCGTCCTTGTCGTATCCCTCAAGAGTGCAGGCGGCAACACCGCGAATATTGCCCCACACAAATGAGCGCTGCAGTCCAGGCTGCACGTAGGGACCGTAGGCGCCCAGCATGTAGTCGGCGTTACCGGAGACGAACTGGCCGAGTGTGGGCGCAGAGTCGAAGGCCTTGTCGAATTTCTCGAACACCCGCAATCCCGCATCCCTGCGCTTGTCCCGTGCCCGGTATTTGGCGCCGAAGCGGATATAGCCCGGATGCCCGGCAAAGGTCATGTCACGCGTGATATCGAACTTGAATGCGGTTTCTTCGTCGCTGGTGAAGTTGTCCTCGATCGCGATTTCGTCAAGCTCGAAATTCTCCGCCACTGCGCCATCGGCGCTATACGAGAGCGCGGGAATCCGGCCGATATTTTCGTAGCGCGCATACTCGACGCCGCGAAGTTCGAATTGAGAATCAATGCGACCAGGCTCCTCCTCGCTGGCTTCCGAGTAACCCGCGCTGTATTCCACGGTCCACTCGTCGATCAGGTGTTCGCCCCCGATCTGCAGCGAAAGGATTCCCTGTTCTTCATAGCGATCCTTCAATTCGCGCTGCATGCGCGTATCACTGGAAGTCAGGCTGTCGCTGTCGTATTCCAGGTCGCCCTTGTCGAGCTTGAACTCGATCCGGTTGCGAACTTCGTGGTCGGAGAAATCGCTGTACAAGGTGCGCAGGTAGTAGCTGGAGGTGTCGCTGGCGCGAAAGTCCACATTCAGCGCCAGACCGTCGCGCTGGCGCGTGATTTCGTAATTGCGCATCTCCAGTTCTTCGTGATAGCGCACGCCGTTGTCTTCGGCCCACCCGCCGTCCGCTTCCAGGTTATCGGTGCCGAACTCCCGTTCGTTGGTGGAAATGCTCATTGCCAGCCCCAATTCACCACCGCCGAAATTGAAGGCGTTGGTGAAGGTTGCGGAAAACTTGTGGCCGCGGCTGCCCTGAAGATCGTTGTAGAAGGACTGGCCCTTGAGTTTGTAGCTCATCCCTTCGCGGTCCAAGGCGCTCAGGCTCTTTATGTTGATCGTGCCGCCGATGGCGTCGCCATCCTGGTCGGGGGTCAGCGTCTTGGTGACTTCAAGGCTTTCCACCAGGTCGGAAGGAATCACGTCCAGCGCCACGTTGCGGCGGTCGCTTTCCGGCGCCGGCACGTTGAGGCCGTTGATACTGGCCACGTTAAGCTGCGGATCGATGCCGCGCACGCCCACGAATCGGCCTTCGCCCTGGTCGCGCTCGATGAACACACCGTTGATGCGCTGCAGCGCCTCGCTCACGTTCTCATCGGGGAACTGGCCGATGGAATCACTGGTGACCACCGATATGAGGTTGTCGGCGGAACGCATGCGGTTGATTGCGCCGTAGGCGCCGGCAGCCTGCCCTACCACGATGATGTTCTCCATCATCTCGACCGGCGAGCCGATCCGCACGTCGGCACGCTCGGTCTGCCCCTCACGCACCGTCACGCCCACCGATACCGGCTCCGCACCGACATAGCTGACTTCCAGGCGGTACTCGCCGGCCGGAAGGTTCTGAAAACGATAGCGGCCGGCCGCATCCGTAACCCGTTCTACGTTCAGATCCGGCAAGGCTACGATCGCGCCCTCGAAATAAACAGTGCCGGACTGGTCGCCGACGCGACCTTCAAGCGCGCCTTCGGCAAGCAGCGTCGAAACAGGCAATAGGAAAAGCAGCCCTGCGAGCGATGCAGCGCGGGCAAGGGGGAACTTTCGTAACATGGCGCAATCTCCCGGATTGGCAAGGTCGAGCGGGGTTGGGGGTCTTAAGCTCGCGGCAAAGTTTGCGGCCAGCGAGCGACAGCCATGTGACACACAGGTGACATTTCTGTTACAAGCGCCCGCAGGGCGAAGTCGAGTTCGAAACTATGCGGTACATTGGCACGCTCGCTGTAGGAGAGGCCTTCCATGCAATTACTGCGCCGACTGCTGCTGCCGGCTCTAGCGCTCATGCTCAACCTGGGCTGGGCGCCGAGCCTTGCCATCGCGGGCGAAGCGCCTGACCTGACCGTCATACTGGTAGTGGACCAGCTCACCGCGGACCGCACCCGGGAATGGGCAGAGAAGCCTTCTTCCTCCGGATTCCGGCGCTTATGGCAAGGCGGCGTCGTGTATGCAAACGCCGCCTATGACTACGCCACTACGAGCACCGCGCCGGGCCATGCAACGATCGCGACCGGTGTCCATCCGGCACGCCACGGTGTGATCTCCAACTTCTGGTTCGAACGCCAGGTTGGGCGGCCCGCGCCCAGCGTGTGGGACCCGGATTTCGGCGTCTCCCCGTTGCGCCTGGCCGCACCCACCCTGGCGGATATTCTGTATTCCCATCATGAAGGTCGCGGGAAGATCTTCTCCGTATCCATAAAGGACCGGGGAGCGGTGTTCATCGCCGGGAGACACGGCAAGGCCTTGTGGTATTCCAGAAGCAAGGGGGGCTTCGTGACCAACGCTTTCTACTATCCCGAAGGCGCTGAACCGGCTTGGCTTTCCGGTTACAACGAGACCGCCTACATGGACCTGCCGGCTGCATGGGACCTGCTGATGCCGCGCGATGTCTATCAACACGAGGACGACCGGGACTACGAGCGGCCGCCGCGAGGCTGGACCCGGGTCTTCCCCCATACTTTTGCCGCGCAGGGAACGTCCGATTATTACGACCAGCTCCGCTATGCGCCGCAGGGCGACCGCATCACCCTGGGTCTGGCCCGAACCATTATCGAGAACGAAGCGCTTGGGGAGGACGGGGATCCGGATCTGCTCTCGATCAGCCTGTCGGTTACCGACCGGATCGGCCATGCGTTCGGGCCCAACAGCCGCGAATCCGAAGACAACCTTCACCGTCTGGACCTCCTGCTGAATGAGTTTCTGGACTTTTTGGAAGAACGGGTGGGACCCGGCCGCTTCCTTGTGGTGCTCAGTTCCGACCACGGGATGAGTCCGATCCCCGAGTACACGCCCGGCGCCGACCTCGAGGCGACGCGCATTTTTTCCCGACCCCTGACAGACGGTCTGAACCGGCACTTTCGTTCGACCCTGAGCGTGGACGAAGACCTGGTGACAGGCATTGTGATGCCGTGGGCATACTTCGATCTCTCGGTGATAGGAAAGCTCGAGCTCGATCTGGATTCCATCTACGACATCGCCACCGAGTGGCTGCAGGCCCGCCCCGAGATTGCCCGAACGGTAGCGGTTTCCCGCCTCGACGACTGCCGCGAAGACGAGCTGTGCCAATTGATACGTAATACTACATTTGAAGGGCGCAGCGGAGAGATGTACGTGGTTGGATCAAGAAACAGTTTCGTCAGCCTGTATCCTCCCATTTACGCGGCGAGTCATGGATCACCCTATTTACGCGACCGGCGGGTCCCGGTACTGTTCTACGGGATGGCTCTCGAACCTCAGGTAGTGGAGCGGCCAATCACGCCACGCCACATTGCTCCCACTTTGGCTTCAGCGCTAGGCTTGCCGCATCAGGATAATTGGGAAGAACCGCTGGGCGAAGTCGCCACGGCAGGGAAAGGAGCGAAAGGGCAATGACACAAAGAACCGCAAATGCTTGGGCCGGATGGGAGTATTCACAGCGACCACGCTGCGCTGACGCGCAAGGCACACGCCGGGAGGGAGGGGATCCTGCCCTCCATCGAGGGCGGAAGCAGCCTCGCTTGCAGCGTTTTTCCTTGGGTGCCGCCGCGTTGCTCGCATGCGCGGCCGGATGGGGCGCGGAGAACGTACAGGAACCGCCGTTCGAAGATAAGTTCCGCCAGCTGGAGGAAATACTTCCCACGCCCAATGCCTATCGCAACGCCGCCGGGCAGCCGGGGCGCGACTACTGGCAGCAGAAAGTGGACTACGCCATCGAGGTGGCGCTGGACGAGCAACAGCAGCGCCTCTCCGGAACCGAGACGGTTACCTATCACAACAACTCTCCCGACACGCTCACCTACCTGTGGCTGCACCTGGACCAGAACCGTTTTCGTGACGATTCCATTGCCGAGTTGAGCCGCACATTCGATGCCACCGGGCCGCAAGGCGAGGAGAACGGCAACACCGCGCAAATCAGCCTCGACAATCTCCGCCGGCTGCAGTACATGGCCGACAAAGATCTCGGATTTGAAATCCACTCGGTAGCTGGGTTGTCAGGCGAGCCGCTGCAAACCGTGATCGTGGGCACGGTGATGCGCATCGACCTGCCCGGTCCCGTGGCGCCGGGGGAACAAGTGCAATTCACGCTGGATTACGCTTACAACATTGTCGACGGGGGCGTTTTAGGCGCTCGCGGTGGCTTTGAACACTTTCCGGACGATGCGCGCACCGGCGGGAACTACCTCTTCGCCATAGCGCAGTGGTTTCCGCGGTTGGCCGCGTATACCGACTATGAGGGTTGGACCAACAAGGAGTTTCTGGGACGCGGCGAATTCACGCTGGAATTCGGCGATTACGACGTGGCTATCACCGTACCTGCAGATCACGTCGTCGCAGCTACCGGCGAACTTGAGAACCCCAAGGAAGTACTGACGAGCGAACAGATCGCGCGCCTCAAGCAGGCCGAGAACGCCGAGCGCCCGGTTTTCGTCGTGACGCCGGACGAGGCTCGCGAGAACGAGCGCGAAGGGTCGCCGGACACTGCAACCTGGCGCTTCTCCGCCAGCAACGTGCGGGATTTCGCCTGGGCCTCGTCACCCAAGTTCATCTGGGACGCCAAGGGGCTGCGTCAGCCCGGCGCGGAGCAGGAACTGGTCATGGCGATGTCGTTCTACCCCAAGGAAGGCGGCACGCTGTGGTCGGATTACTCCACAGAAGTGGTGATTCATACGCTTGAGGTCTACAGCCGCTTCACTTTCGATTACCCCTATCCCATCGCCCAATCGATAAGCGCGGGTTTCCTGGGGGGCATGGAATATCCCATGATCACCTTCAACGGACCGCGCACCACCCTGCAGGAAGACGGCACTCGCACCTACTCGCTGGCGGAGAAGCGCTTCCTGGTCGGGGTGATCATCCATGAAGTGGGCCACTTTTACTTCCCCATGATCGTGAATTCCGACGAGCGCCAATGGACCTGGATGGACGAAGGGCTGAACAGCTACTTAGACGCCGTTGCCGGGCGGGAGTGGGACCCGGAACTAAGCTGGGCCGTGGAGCCCCGGGACATGACCGATTACATGCGGTCCACCGATCAGGTGCCGGTCATGACCCAGTCGGACAGCCTGCTGCAATTCAGCGCGAACGCCTACGGCAAACCCACGGCGGCCTTGAACATCCTGCGCGAGACCATTTTGGGACGGGAGTTGTTCGACTTCGCTTTTAAGGAATACGCCCGCCGCTGGAAATTCAAGCGGCCTACACCGGCTGATTTCTTCCGCACCATGGAAGAAGCTTCCGGCGTGGACCTGGACTGGTTCTGGCGCGGCTGGTTCTACACCACCGACCACGTGGATATCTCGCTGGAGCGGGTGGTTGAAATGCGCCTGGACACCGAAGACCCGGACGTCGACTTCGCCCGACTGCGCGAAACCAAGGCCGCCGAACCCCCATCCGTCTTCGTTGAACGCAACCGCTCGGAGGGCAAAAAGACCTGGGTCGAGAAAAACCCGGACGTGCGCGACTTCTACGACGAAAACGATGAATTCACGGTGACCAACGAGGAGCGCAATCGTTATATGGAATTCCTGGCGGGGCTTGAGAGTTGGGAGCGCACCGCGCTCGAACGGGCGATAGACGAAGACCAGAACTACTACATCCTGGAGTTCTCGAATCGCGGTGGCCTGGTAATGCCCGTCATTCTGCAATTGGAATACGAGGGCGGCGAAAAAATGGAGATCAGGCTGCCGGCGGAGTCGTGGCGGCGTTCACCGCACAGCCTCAAGAAGTTGCTGGTGTCGGAGGACAGGATCACCGCCATCGTAGTGGATCCGCTGCAGGAAACCGCCGACACCGATATGGAGAATAACTATTACCCGCGGCGCATCATTCCGTCCCGTATCGACAGCTACAAGTCCCCGGAAGGCACCGGTCTGGACGATCGCGACATCATGCACAACGTCAAGACCGAACGGAAGGAAGACAGCGGCGACAATTGAGTAAGGGCGAACGAGAACGCCTGAGATCGCGGCAGCTACGCGGCCACCGGGAGCCAGGAACAACAGGCAATCAAACGGGCCAGGCCTTGCGCCCCACCAGGAGTGTGTTGGGTAAGTCCCGCCATGCACAGCGGGCCTCGAATCCCGCCCGGGTCAGGGCGCCAAGTTCAGCTTCCAGGGGAAAGTAGGTGTCCTCGCCCGCCCACTCCTCGAAGTGCTCGTAGGCACGGGTTTCATCGATGCCACAGGAAACCAGGTGGGCCGCCCAGGTGGCGTAATCCTCGGTTCGCTGCGGACCGGCGGCCGGCATGGTTACGTCGGCGTTGACCAGCACCCCGCCGGGCGCCAGAGTTTCGCAAATTCGCCGGTACAGCTCGGCCTTGTCCTCCATTACCGGCACATGATGCAGCGCCAATGACGCTGCGGCCGCGTCACAGCCCGGCAGGGAATCGTGAAATGATTGCTGCCGAAAGCGAACCCTTCGCCCAAAGCGCTTGAGTCGGACCCTGGCTTGGGCGAGCATTTCCGCGTCCACATCCAGCAGTTCGACGGTTGCCCTTGCGTTTCGCTCCAGAATCGCTTCCGCCAACGCTCCGGTTCCGGCGCCAAGGTCCAGTACGCGCTCCGCGCTTGCGCCAGCAATCTCTTCCGCCGCCCGCGCAAGGGCCTCTTCGTAGCCCGGAATGAACTTACGGATCAATGAATCGTAGGCTTTGATTTCCAGCCGTAGGTGCTGCCTGACGGAATGACTCATGCCCGGGTTTGCCTGGTTAGTCGCTTGGCCATTGGAAGAAGTGATGTCTGCGTCTTTCGCCCGGGGCCGAACGAGACCGTAATACTACGGGGTTGCGGCCGGACGGGAGGCAAAACAAAGGTGTTTAGCGCCTGAGGGTATTCTAGTATCGTGTCACGCAAGTGCACGACAACAGGACCTGCGGGGGAGGAAGCGGCAGGTGGCGGATCACGACATCATCGATCACAACGGCTATCGGCGAGGAGTTGGAATCGTGGTCTGTGACGGCCACGGCAGGCTGCTGCTGGCTCGCCGCCGTGATCACCGCGGCTGGCAATTTCCGCAGGGCGGCGTCCGGCAGGGCGAACCACCGCGCGAAGCAATGTACAGGGAACTCAAGGAAGAACTGGGCCTGGATCCTTCTCATGTCAGGGAAGTGGCGCGCATGGGGAGCTGGGTAAGCTACAAGCTGCCGGCCCGCCACCGCCGCGCAAGCTCGCCCCACTGTATAGGGCAAAAACAACTCTGGTGGCTGTTGCGCCTGTGCTCAAGCGAGGAGAGCATTTGTCTCGATCTTTCCGGGCAGCCCGAGTTCGACGACTGGCAATGGGTCGACTACTGGCTTCCCGTAAAGGAAGTCGTGCTCTTCAAGCAGGACGTTTACCGCAAGGTGCTGAGCGAGTTCCAGGACAGTGCCGGTCTGCGCGTGGCAGGCAATATGCGGTAAAGTAAGAGCAGGTTAGCCACTTCGGGAGCGGGCTTTGCTCGGCCGAAATAAAATTCTGGTTTGGCGCGGGCGCTACTCCGCGGTGCTGGTGTTCTTTGTTGCGACTGCATTTGTCTGCGGCGGAGTAGCCGGATGGTGGCTGCAAAGCGACCTCACGCAAGAAAAAACCATCTCAATGCAGGCGCGAATCGAGAGTCTTGAGCTGCGTAACCGCGAACTCAGCCAACTCATCGATGAAGAAACTGTCGACGCCTTGAGGTCTCAGGTACGGGACCTGCAGGGTCAGGTCATGAACCAGCGGATGACGATTTTCGGGCTTCAGGAAATAATCACGCCCCAGGAAGCGCGAGCGGGCTTGAGAATCCACTCGATCAGCGTAGAACCGCGACCCCAGGCCCAGGACTACAGACTGACAGTGGGGCTCACCCAGGCGCTGCTGGTAAGATCGGATCGCGCTCGCGGTCATGTGGAATTACTCCTTGCGGGAACCAGGGATGGAGACGGCGCGGAAGTGAAACTGGGCGAACTCAGCAAGCGAAATGCAAGCCGCATAGAATTCAATTTCGAGAGCAGCACGGAACTGCGGGCCGACCTGACCTTGCCACAGAGCTTCGAACCGAGCAAAATCCGGGTACGCGTAACACCCGTCCCGGACGAGCAAAACAGCTTTGAGCGCGAGTTTCCGTGGGCGCCGTTGACACCAAAGACATGAAAAGCAGACTAAACAACTCCGTAACCACACTGGTTGGGACGGACGCCATCATTACGGGCAACCTCACGTTCAAGCATGGCTGCCATGTGGCGGGTGTGGTCAAAGGCGACGTTATGGTGGCCGGCGGCAAGAAGACTGAGCTCACCGTGGCGCAAGGCGGTCGCGTCGAAGGCAATGCCCAGGCCGCGCGCATGCTCATCCAGGGGACTGTTGTAGGAGACTTGTGCTGCAGCGGGACGGTTTCGCTTTCCTCCTCCGGACGGGTGCAAGGATCCATTGAGTACGGAGAGATTGAAATAGAGAAAGGCGCGATCATAAGAGGTAGCCTCACCATGCTGTCGGCAAAAGCCGGAAAATCCACCGCGACGCATTCCGCGCACCAGGCGCGGCCTGAAACCGGGGATAAGGTTCAGCCCGCCGTCGGCTGAGTAGCAGGTATGGATCCGCAATACTACGCACAAGAGCCGGACAGCGCGCCATTGGTGTTCACCGAGGCCGCGGCCCGCAAAGTGGGGGAACTGCTGAAGGAAGAAGAGAACCCCGCGCTGATGCTGCGGGTCTACATTTCCGGCGGCGGCTGTTCCGGCTTTCAGTACGGTTTCACCTTCGATGAGAAGCAGGAAGAAGGCGACGCCTCGGTGGAACAACTGGGCGTCACGCTGCTGGTGGACCCAACCAGCCTGCAATACCTGGAAGGCTCGGAGATCGACTTCAAAGACGACTTAAGCGGAGCCCGCTTCGTGATCCGCAACCCAAACGCGCAAAGCACCTGCGGGTGCGGTTCAAGCTTTTCCGCCTGAACCACTGACCGGTGGGAACCTGTCCACGACTTTGGAGCCGGCGCCCGGTTCCAGAGTCCCGCTGATTGTGATGTCACCCGGTTAATGGCGCCTCTGCTGGCCAGCGCTTTGCTCTCACTGGCGCAGGGTCCGTACAGCCCGGCCCTCGAGAACGACGCTCCCGCGGATGCGCCGGTTTGGGTCGCGGATCAGGCGGCCAAGGAGCATCGGTTCACCGTTACCGCCGAGTACGAGTGTCCGCCCGACACGGTAGGCGGGACTCTGCTGGTCTCAATTTCCGACACCACGGTTCGGGCCGAATTCGGCGCCGATGACCGCGCCGGGTGGCGCGTGCTTACGCTTCAGGTGCCCAGTGGGCAATTGCAGGGCATGAGGCCCAAATTGTTCTGCCCCGCCCCCGAGGCAAACCCCGGCCCGGTCCTGCGCCTGAAGTCACGGTTCACCGCGCAAGGCGCCCTGGTATGCCGCAACGCAAAGGACAGGAAAACGTCCGCCCAGACTTCAGTTGCGCTGGACGCCTGGGTGCGCTGCCCGCCTGTGCCCGAGGCTCAACCCGAAGCCCCCTGATTTCCCAGCCCTCAGCTGGAGCCTGTTTCTTGCCCTCTCCCTTCCGGGAGCCGCATGAATCCATCCATGGAGCTTGGCTTCGCCATCCCTGGCTCAGACACTCCCTGAAGGGAGAGGGCAAAGAACAGGCGTGCCTTTAGCGGAGGCGGTCCTGCAATTCCGCCAGGGCGTTTGATCCGGGGCAAAGGCGCTCGTGTTGCAGCGTCGACAGCGGGGTCTCGCCCAGGCGACTCAGTTGGTGCATGTCCGCCCCGCCTTCCTGCACGAAAAGGAGACCCGTCACGACTTCGCCCTTGCCTTGCCGCCGACTGAGATAGTGGTAGGCCGCTCCCCGGTCACCAAGGTCGTATTCCTTGGCCAGCTTGCGCAGCAGAATACTCTCGCCGCCGTGCAGGCCCACCCGGTGCGCTTCCCCCACTCCGATCTCAGCCTTGATCTCCACCTCCGGAGGCACAAAATCCGTGTGGCCTATCGGATAGATGTTTTCGCGTGTGAAACGGTAACTCTTGGTGGAGCCTTCGTGATCGTTGAAGGTAACGCAAGGTGAAATGACGTCGATCATCGCGAACCCGCGGTGCGCCAATCCGGCCTTGAGCAACGGCGCCAACTGGGCCCGGTCTCCGGAAAATCCACGCGCCACAAAACGGCATCCCGAGGCGATGGCCAACAGGCAGGGGTCGATAGCCGGCTGCTCGTTGACTTCACCGCGCTTGGCTGTACTGCCGGCGTCCGCCGAGGCCGAGAACTGTCCCTTGGTAAGGCCGTAAACACCGTTGTCCTCAATCAGGTACAGCATGTTGAGATTGCGCCGCATGGCGTGCACGAATTGGCCGATGCCGATGGAAAGCGAGTCTCCGTCACCGGAAATCCCGATGTACTGCAGTCGACCGTTTACCGCCGCCGCGCCGGTCGATACGGAGGGCATGCGCCCGTGGACCGAGTTGAACCCGTGCGAAGACGAGGCAAAGTAGGCAGGCGTCTTGGAAGAACAGCCGATCCCGCTGAGTTTAGCCATTCCGTGAGGGGGAATTGAGAGTTCGAACGCGGCCTGAATCAGGGCGCCGGTGATCGAGTCGTGCCCACAGCCGGCGCACAGCGTGGACATGCCGCCCACGTAATCGCGCATCGTCAGGCCCAGATCGTTGCGGGCCAGAGCCGGATGACTGACTTTGGGTCTGGCGATGTAACTCATTGGGAGTAGCTCATGCCGCCTGGTCCCTCAGCATGTCCGCTTCCACCGCGCTCACCACGGAGGTGGCGGGTATCGGCATGCCGTTGTAATGGAGCACTTCCACCAACTGCTCCGCGCGGCCGCCGGCCTCGTTGATCAGCAGGGAGCGAAGCTGGGCATCGCGATTCTGTTCCACCACGTAAACGCGCCGATGGTTACTCAAGAAGCTCTCAACTTCCTGTCCGAAAGGGAAAGCACGGATCTTGAGGTAATTCAGCGCCACTCCGCGGCCGGCCAGAATATCCAGCGCTTCCCGGCACGCGGCGTCGCCCGTGCCCAGGCTGATCATCCCGGCCTGCGCGCCTGGGGTGATATGCAATTCGGGGCGCGGCACAACCGTCGCGGCGTGATCCCATTTCCTGCGCAGCCGGTCCATGACCTCCTGGTACTCCCCTGCGTTTTCGGTATAGTCCCCGTACATGTTGTGACCCGAGCCGCGCGTGAAGAAAGCCCCCTTGGGATGCTCGCCGGGCAGAGTGCGGTAAGTAACCCCGTCCCCGTCCACATCGAGATAGCGGTAAAACGCCTCCATTTTCTCGAGATCTTCGGCGTGCAGCACCTTCCCGCGATCCGGCCGGTAGGCATCGTCCCAGGTGAATTCCTCGCTCATCCAGTCGTTCATTCCCAGGTCCAGGTCTGACAGGACGATTACGGGAGTCTGAAGCTGCTCGGCCAGGTCGAATGCCGTCGCCGACAACTCAAAGCACTCTTTGGGGCTGGACGGGAACAACAGCACATGGCGGGTATCGCCATGCGAAGCGTAGGCGCAGGACAGGATGTCGCCCTGCTGGGTCCGGGTGGGCATGCCGGTAGAGGGACCGACCCGCTGCACGTCGAACAGAACCGCCGGGATTTCGGCGAAATACGCGTAGCCCAGAAACTCCGACATCAGCGAAATGCCGGGGCCCGATGTGGGAGTAAAGGCCCGCGCGCCGTTCCAGCCGGCGCCCAGCACCATACCGATCGCCGCCAGCTCGTCCTCGGCCTGAATCACGCAATAGTCGCGCGTGCCGTCTTCGGCGGTGCGAAACCGCGCGCAAAAGCTGCGAAAAGCATCCATCAATGAAGTGGAGGGCGTAATCGGATACCAGGCCCCGAATGTCGCCCCGGCGTACACACAGCCGAGAGCCGCCGCGGTGTTGCCGTCGATGATGATATTCGAGCCCGGTCCATCCATGGAGCGCGCTACGAACGGCAGGGGACAGTGCAGCTGCTCGCGAGCGTAGTCGTAGCCCAGGCCGATGGCAATCTGATTGGCCTCCAGCAGCGGCTTCTTGCGGGCAAAGGTTTGCAGCAGCAGTTCCCGGATAATGTCCAAATCGAGTTCCAGCAGCGCAGCCAGCACACCTACGTAGGCGATATTCTTCATCAGGATGCGGGCCCGGGCGTTGTCGAAACTCTCGTTGCACATGCGCGCCAGCGGAACACCCAGGATATGCACGTCCTCTCGCCTGAGCACGTCGCGGCGCGGCCAGGTGGAGTCGTAGAGCAGGTATCCGCCGGTTGACAGTTCGCGAAGATCCCGCTGGTAGGTCTCCGCGTTCATGGCCACGGCAATATCCACGCTTCCCGAGCGCGCCAGGTATCCGCGGTGACTGGCGCGCACTTCGTACCAGGTCGGCAGACCCTGGATGTTGGAGGGAAAGAAGTTCTTGCCCGCCACCGGAATTTCCATCCGGAACAGGGTCTTCATCAGCAACGAGTTGGCGCTGGCGGAGCCGGTGCCGTTTACGTTGGCGATGCGTATCGTGAAATCGTTATCTGCCGGCATGAGCCCTGGCGATCAGGCGGCCGAGCGGACCGTTGACTGTTCCGATTGCGGCGATGTACTCCGCCCGCCGTCGGACCCGTGCGGGCGGTGGCCTTCAGCCTCGTGGTGCACATACGGTGTAAGTAACTCAAACTTCTGCATGTCCCAGGCCGCGGTCGGGCAGCGCTCGGCGCAAAGGCCGCAGTGTACGCAGAGGTCCTCGTCCTTGACCATTACCCTGCCCGTCTGGGGAAGATCGGCGGACACGTATAGCGGCTGGTCCAGGTTAAGGGCCGGGGCGGTCAGCCGTTCACGCAGGTCGGCCTCCTCGCCGTTGGGCGCAATCGTCAGGCAATGCACCGGACAAATGTCCACGCAGGCATCGCATTCGATGCACAGCGGCGCCTCGAATACGGTCTGAATATCGCAATTCAGGCAGCGCTGCGCCTCGCGGGCGGCCTGTTCCGGCGTGAAGCCCAACTCCACCTCAATGTCGAGCTTGCGGAAACGCTTTTCCAGGCTCATATGCTGCATCGGCCTGCGAGCGGCAGTCTCGTAGTCGTTCGAATAACTCCATTCGTGAATGCCCATCTTGGCGGCCAGCAGGTTCATGCCCGGGGGCAAACGCTCGGTAATCGACTCGCCGTGACAATACTTGTGAATGGAAATGGCCGCCTGGTGACCATGTTCGACCGCCCAGATGATGTTCTCGGGGCCAAAGGCCGCATCGCCGCCGAAGAAGACCCCTTCGCGGGTGCATTGATAGGTGACCCGATCGACTACCGGGACACCCCAGCGATCGAACTCGATGCCGATATCCCGTTCCACCCAGGGGAAGGCGTTTTCCTGGCCGATCGCCAGAATCACCTCGTCGCAAGGGAAGAATTTCTCGCCGGTTACACGGCTGCCGGCGATCTTCCCCGATGAGTCGATTTCGTATTCCATCAGCTCGAAGATCATGCCCTTGAGCCGGCCTTCCTCGACAACGAATTCCTTAGGCGAGTGGTTCACTATGATTTCCACGCGTTCCTCTTCGGCGTCCTCCAGCTCCCAATCGGAAGCCTTGAAGAAGCCCCGGGGCTTGCGCGCCATCACCTTGACGTCGCGCGCTCCCAGGCGCAGGGAAGTGCGGCAGCAATCCATGGCAGTGTTCCCCACGCCAATGATCAGGACCCGTTCGCCAATCGAATTGAGATGGCCGAAGGCCACACTTTCCAGCCACTCGATACCGATATGGATGGATTTCGTGTCATGCCGGCCCGGCAGGTTCAATTCCTTGCCCTTGGGCGCACCGGTTCCCACGAACACCGCGTCATAACCGCCGTTTTCCAAGAGGTCGCGCATGCTTTCAACGCCCTGCCCCAGCCGCAGGTCGATATCCATGCGCAGAATCTGATCCATCTCCTCATCCAGAACGTCGACCGGTAATCGAAACGCCGGAATGTTGGTGCGCATCAGGCCGCCCGGCTTGCCAAGGGTCTCGTATATCACCAACTCGTAGCCCAGCGGCGCAAGGTCGTTGGCCACCGTCAGCGAAGCGCAGCCGGCCCCGATCAGCGCTACGCGCTTGCCGTTCTTCTCCTCGGCGGCCTTCGGAAGACGATGATCGATGTCGCCTCGCAAGTCCGCCGCCACCCGCTTGAGCCGGCAAATTGCCACCGGCTTCTCCTCAACGCGGCCCCGCCGGCAGGCCGGCTCGCAGGGGCGATCGCAAACACGCCCGAGTATGGCCGGGAACACGTTTGACTCGCGGTTGAGCATGTAGGCATCCGCGTAGCGGCCCTGGGCGATCAGCCGGATGTACTCGGGAATGTCGGTGTGGGCTGGGCAGCCCCACTGACAATCGACTACACGATGGAAATAGTCAGGATTACGTATGTCGGTGGCCTGCATGGAAGCCCCGCGAGATGACCGGTCGGATGCTCGACTGGTGAATTATACAAGTTGCCCGGCAGACAAGGCGTGCGCCGCTGGCTTATTGGGGCTGGGAACGAGGGCTTCCAGCCCTCGACGAGGACAAGATGTCCTCCCTCCCAGGGGGTTTGCGGTTTGTTCCTTGCGAGCCATAATGACGGAATGGCTACGCTGGATCGATACATCGCACTGGCCCTGCAGATCGGCACCAATACAGTCAGCTTCTGCAGCAGCCGCGACGAAGCGCGCGAGCGGATGCGCGAGAACCTGAAGCTCACGGCGCGAGCGGTTGCCGGCGGTTGCGCCTTCTCCAACCAATATGCGGGGGAGATTCCCAAGCTTATCGTGCTGCCCGAGTATTTCCTGACCGGATTCCCCATGGGATCCTCAATTGATGAGTGGCGGCATCTGGCCGCGCTGGAGCAAGAAGGAGCGGAGTATGAGGAACTCTGCAAGATCGCGGCCCGTCACGAGATTTTCCTTGCGGGCAACTGCTATGAAATCGATCCGGCCTTTCCCGAGCTGTTCTTCCAGACCTGTTTCCTAATCGACCCGGCCGGGAACGTGATACTTCGCTACCGAAGGATGATCTCGCTGAGTGCTCCCACGCCTCTCGATGTGTGGGAAGCCTACCTCGATCTGTACGGCGAGGATGGCGTGTTTCCGGTCGCGGATACGCCGATCGGCCGGATCGCGGCGATCGCTTCGGAAGAAATTCTTTATCCCGAGATCGCCCGCGCCCATGCGGTTCGGGGCGCGGAAATTTTCGTGCATCCGACCAGCGAGGCCGGGAGCAACCGGGCAACCGGAAAGGAGATCGCCAGGCGTTCGCGAGCGGTCGAAAACGTCGCCTATGTGGTCAGCGCCAATTCGGCCTGGCTGGAGAACATACCGATTCCCTCCCATTCCTGCACCGGTATGTCAAAAATCGTGGACTTCGAAGGCCATGTGCTGGCGGAAGCGGCCAGCGGCGGAGAGAGCATGGTGGCGCATGCCAGCGTGGATCTGGCCGCCTTGCGCGCCCGGAGAAGAATGGCGGGTATGACCAACATGCTGGCCCGGGTTCCGATGCAGGCGTTCGCTTCAACCTACGCCGGCCGGGTAATGAATTCGGGCAGGCCGCTGCTCGACGACGCGGGCAAGGTCCGCATGCCGGAGAAGGGCGAGTTTCGTGCTCGGCTACAGGAAGATATCGAGCGTCTCTCCAGGGAAGGAGTGCTGTGAGACCCGCTGCCGCGCGGCGGCGCGGCGATACTGTTATTCGGGACGCGACCCTGATCAGCGACGGGCGGCGGTCGGAGCAGGACGTGCTGATCCGCGGCGAGCGCATTGAGCAGATCGGCAGCGCGCTCGGTCTGCGCCGTGGGGCCACCGAAATCGACGCGGCCGGAAAATGGCTGCTGCCGGGACTCATCGACGACCAGGTGCACTTCCGTGAGCCCGGTCATGTGCACAAGGGCGATATCGCCTCGGAATCGGCGGCGGCTGTGGCCGGGGGAGTGACCAGCTTCATGGACATGCCCAACGTATCGCCCGCCACGGTGACCCGGGAAAGGCTGGCGGCAAAGTACGCGGCCGCGCGTGGCCGCGCCTATGGCAACTTTGGCTTCTACCTGGGCGCGACCGAAAGCAACCTGGCGGAAATCCAGGCCCTTGAGGGCAGCGAGACCTGCGGAGTAAAGATCTTTATGGGCCCGTCTACGGGAGATCTTCTGGTTGAAGACCCGCAGGCACTTGAGCGCATATTCGCAAATTGCCCGGTTCTGATCGCAACGCATTGCGAGGACCGGTCACGAATTGAAGAAAACATGCGCCGCGCGAAACAGACTTACGGTGAGAACATGCCTGCGAGCGCGCACCCGGAGATCCGCGACGCGGAGTGCTGCTACCGTTCCTCCACGCTGGCTGTGTCGCTGGCGAGAAAGCACGGTGCGAAGCTGCACGTGCTGCACCTGACGACCGAGAAAGAGTTAGAACTGTTCAGTCCCTCAGTGGACGTGGCGAGCAATGGCAGCATCACGGCGGAGGTCTGCGTTCACCACCTATGGTTTCACGATGCCGACTATTCGAGCCTTGGAAACCGGATCAAGTGCAACCCGTCGGTCAAGTCCCTGCAAGATCGGGATGCCTTGCGGGCAGCGTTGGGTGACGGCCGCCTCAGCGTAATCGCCACCGACCACGCCCCGCACACGCAGGATGAGAAATCCGCCGGCTACCTGCAAGCGCCTGCCGGACTGCCACTTGTGCAACACTCGCTGCTCATGTTGCTGGACCTCGTGCGGGCCGGCCACTTCACTCTTGAGTGCGTAGTGGAAAGGGCCTGCCACGCCCCCGCGCGCCTCTACGGCATCGCCGAACGCGGTTATCTCCGGGAAGGCTACTACGCCGACTGCGTCATCGTCGATCCCGACGGCGGGCAGAAGGTGGACCGGGAGAGTCTGCTCTACAAGTGCCGATGGTCGCCGCTTGAAGGACATCGCTTCAGCGCGCGTATTGATACGACCTTCGTAAACGGAAAAAGGATCTGGGATAACGGCAGGCTGGCGAGCTCACCCGCCGGCCAGGCGCTGATCTGCAACGATTCCTCGGCGGCGAAGTCATGAGCACCGCGGTAAAGCGGACCACGCTGGTGGTTCGAAGCGCCAGGCGATCGATGGCTTTCTATCGCGATGTCCTGGGGTTCACAACCGCGTTCGATTCTGAGATCACGATGTCCGGCAGTGGTTACCCCGCGGGCAAAGCCGGCGACCGTATCCGGCTGGTGATGATGCAGGGCAACGATCCCGGCGGCAGCTTGATCGGACTGCTGGAACACCTGGACCCCAGGCTGCCCGAGCCGCCTGTGCGCCCCGTTGGAATCGGCGACACGGTGGTGGTGATGCAGACCGAAGATCTGGATCGTGTGCACCGCCAATGCAAGGCCGCGGGCGTGAAAATCTATTCTCCCCCTCATCCGTTCACGATCAGCGGGCCCGACGGCAGACCGGTGCAAATGAGATCGATGACGGTTTTCGACCCCGACGGCTTCATCCTCGAGGTCAACCAGCGCCCCACCTAACCCTGGGAACGACGGCTCCCCCCTGGGAACGACGGCTCCCCCCTGGGAACGACGGCTCCCCCCTGGGAACGACGGCTCCCCCCTGGGAACGACGGCTCCCCCCTGGGAACGACGGCTCCCCCCTGGGAACGAGGGCTTCCAGCCCTCGACGAGGCCGGAACGCCCTCTCCCCCACACGCCGCACCGAAAATCAGTCTTTCTCAGGCGCCCGGTCAAATTTGCCGTTTTGAAGGAAGTGCACCGCCTGGCGCTGAGCTTCTTCGTTCCAGACTATGGACGTATGGGTAGCCGGGATATCGAGAAAATCGGTCATTCCTGAAGCCTTGGTTTCTTCGATGGTAAGCACGCCATCGCTTGGCTCAGTGGGAGTTCCGGGCAGCAGCTTGCGCAGGTTACGAGTGCCTGCAATAACGCCCAGCTCGAATTGAGGCGGCCCCAGGCGGCGCGGCACCGAGTGTTCGCCGGTCCCCAACTGCGTCAGCACTTCCGGTTCATACACCTTCCTCAGAGGACTTGCGCCCACATAATCCGCAAACTGGCTGCCCTGGTTGGGTGGCGCGAGCATCACGACCCTCTCCAGGCCCTGTATTTCCTTCTGCGACAAGTACTGGCGCACCAGGATTCCACCCATGGAATGCGTGACGAAGTGAACTCTGCTGAAACCTTCAGCCCTGCACCGGTCGAGGCCCTCCTCCACCGCGTCAATCGCCAACGTCTCAATCGGGTCCGCCAACGAGCGATAAGTCACATTCGCGACCACATAACCCTGCTTTTCAAGGCGCCGCTCGATTGATTTCATGATCAGCGCGAAGCCCCCGATGCCATGCAGCAGCACGACACAATGAGTCGGCTCGCCTGATGGTCCCTTAGAGGCGTCGGGAACGGCGGATCGTATCGGCAGCGCCAGGATAGCCACCAGCGCAGGCAGGGCCAATAATCGCAGGGCGCGGGCCATGATTGAAGCAGAGCCGGGTTCGGCGCAATGACTCCTCAGCGGGTAGCGATGGAAGCGCGCGCAACCGGCGCTTCACCAGAAGAATTGTAGCCCGGCAGGCAGCTACCCGCCTGCCGGATTCAGCCTCAATCAATCGTGGTCGTGATCGTGATCGTGGTCGTGGTAGTGCGGATGCTCGAAGTCGTGCGGGTGATTGTGGCCATCCTGCGCCTGAATCCACTTGTACAGCTGCGGCTTCGACCGGTGCAATTGCGCCGCCGCGCGCTCCTGGTTCTCTTCCGGCGTCGTCCACGGATTGAAGTGGAAGTAATTGTGCAACTGGGAGTCGGTCCGGCCGATCGCAAGACAGCCGTAGTCGCTCTGAAACGCTCCGTGATTGATCCAGGGCGGACGCCAGAAGTATCCGCCGGTGGGCAGGTAGCCGAATTGCATCATCCAGGAAGTGCCCCAGATGTGATAGCCCTCTTCCATGCAGTCGTGGTAACTGATGTTGTCCTGCCAGAAATTCGGCGTCATACAGTACAGAAAGCTGAAGGCATGGGTCAGAGGGTCATAGCGCAAGATCTTCACCATGCAGCCCGGCGCAACCGCGGGCATCAGATCGGCCGGTTGCCACACCACATCCTCAAGCGAGTTGACGCTCACCATCTTGTGGCGTTCGGCGCGCGGGTGATCCTCTTCCGACTCCACAAAGCTCGGTTCGCCGTGGTTGTAGAACATCAAACAGCGCGCTCCGTTTGGGGAACTCATCGCAGGCATTGAAACTCCGGCAGGCAACCACAGATAGTGCCCGCGCTCAAAGGTCTGGTCGCCATACTGCAAGCTGCCGGCAACCACGTACAGCTCCATTTCGGTATAGCTCATTCCCGGCGGCAGCGAGTACCCGGGCTCGAACTTGACAACCAGTGAACAGGCGCCGTTGTCCCGGTCCATGCTCAGCACCTTGTAATGCATGCCCTTGCCGAAACCCGGCAACGTCATGCGCCGGAAGGGAACCATGGTTTCTACATACGGTTCTATATGTGGACGGCTCATTGCGATTGCTCCCCTCTCAAAACACCACCTTGAACTTCCGCGCCGGACGGCTCGGAAGTTCATCGGCAGCTATTGCACGGCGGTTGTTGTAGTGCACGTTGAATCCGCGCGTCTGAATGCGTTCAAAGAATTTCTCGACCCAGACGTCGCGTTCCGGCCCGAGGTCGTCCATTCCCTTGGCTATTTCCTTGTAGCGCTCTTCCTGCTCGGCGCTTTCATTGCGAATCCACTTGTCCGCCGCCGCGGATTTCTCGTAATCGATCAATTTAGCCACCTGATGGCCTCCCTTGATTTCCCAGATGCCGGCGAACCGGTTCGCCGCTTGCATTAACGCGGTGGGGGATTGACGAATTCCCAAACCCCTCCGCCTTTCAGCCGGCGCAGAATACTGGCACAAAGACCCCGCCAATGCAAACGGAAACCGCCACGCCAAGACTCGCGGCAAGCGGGGCCGCTGTTTGGATACTTCGCGGAGGCCTGTATATAATGTCGGCACTACCCGTTTTCGGTCCACTGCGTGGGGCCGGCGGGTTTTTTTGCGCGTAAAGCGCCTCTCCCACTGAAAACCTTGGGGAACTCTCCGGATGAAATCCATTTGCAAACTCACCTTGGCGCTTACCGGCATCGCCCTGATCGCGCCTGCCGTCGCTCAGGACAATGAGCTGATTGAGGAAGTGATCGTTACCGCTCAGCGGCGCGCCGAAAGCGTGCAGGAAGTACCGATCGCAGTAAGCGCATATTCCGCCGACCAGCTGCGAATGCTGCAAGTCACGGAAGGCCTGGATATGACCCGATTGGTCCCCAATATGATCGGGAGCAACAACACCGGTCTGGGCTCCGCCAATGTCTATTCCCTTCGAGCGCTGAACAACACCGAATCCATCGCTACTTTCGACCCGCCCGTGGGCAGCTACGTGGACGACATCTTCATCAGCCGCCAGAACGCCAATAACTTCGCCTTGTTCGACATCGACCGCATCGAGGTATTGCGCGGACCCCAGGGCACGCTGTTCGGCCGCAACACCACCGGCGGCGCAGTCAACGTGATCCTGAAGAAGCCCGCCGAACAACTGGGCGGCTACGTCGAGTTGGGATTCGGGCGCTTCAGCCAGGTTCGCTTCCGCGGCAGCGTCGATCTGCCGATCCAGGAAAACCTCCTTCTCAAACTTTCAGCATATGCAGTCGATGATGAGGGGTTCGTGGAAAACCGGACCACCGGCGAAGACGGCATCAACTACGAAAAGAACATTGGCCTGCGCGCTGCCGCAACCTGGCTGGGCGAAGGCATTAGCTGGGATGTAGCGGTGGCCTACGTTGACAACGAACACGCCAACCTGCTCAACAACCATGATCCGGATAGCGGCGATCGCTTCACGCTTACCGGCCTGCGGTCCGATCAACCCCCGCCGTGGCCGCACCCCATACACGGCGCCAAGGCCGGCCGGCCTCTGGGCAACTGGGTTAACTCACTATCGCTGTACTCCAATATCGAGGCGGAAACGCGTTGGGGCACCGTCAACGTGATTACCGGCCAACGCTTCCTGGACCACGATTTCACACTGGATTTCCTGAACCTTTCCCGACCCTATGGGGGATTCACCATCGCCAACGCGGGTGAACACGACCAGTTCACGCAAGAGGTCAAGATTAGCGGCGCTACGGAAAACGGCATGTTGGACTACGTGGCCGGCATCTTCTATATCAAGGAAGAAAACACAACCGACTTCGCCGACCTGCTCGGCATCGGCGGCGCGTTCAACGGCTTCCAGCCCCTGTTGCTGGCCGACCGGGTATTGGAAAACGATACCGACGCGCTGGCGGCCTACGTGCAACTGGACTACCACGCCAGTGAGCAACTTACGCTGACAGGCGGCGTCCGCTGGACCGACGAGACCAAGGATGTGGGCTTCACGCCCAATCCCAATTGGGCCTTCGGCTTCAATTCCGCCGACATTGCCGCGCTGGGCTACCCCCTGGAGCAGAACGCCAAGATACTTACGCCACGCCTGGCGCTGGAATACGACTTGAGCGACGACATGATGTTCTACGTCTCGGCAACGCGCGGCTTCAAATCGGGCGGCTGGAACGCGCGCGGCACCAGCGCCGGCGCAATTGAAGTGTTCGGTCCGGAGAAAGTCTGGTCCTATGAGGCAGGCATGCGCTCGGACTGGATGGACGGTCGGCTGCGTCTGAACGTGACCGCGTTCCGGTCGGATGTAACCGATTTCCAGCTGCCGTCGGCGGTGTATGACCCGGTAACCGGAGCGCCTACCTTCAGCACGCGTAACTACGCGTCGCTGGAGAACCAGGGCATTGAGGTTGAAATCACCGCCCTGCTTATCGACGGTTTGACCGTGTTTGCCAATTTCGGCACGCAGGATGCCGAGCACGCTGAACTCAACCCTTCAATCGTGCGGCAATTGGAGCTTTGCAACGCCCATCTTTCGGCCGGCGTTGCGTATACGGAGAGTCCATTCTGCGGCGCCGGCGTGGTGAATCACTTAGGAAAGATTGCCGACCCGGTGCGCGCACCCGAATTCACCCTCACCGCAGGCGGGGTCTACGAGATCGCGATCGCGGACGGCTGGGAGCTGGCGCCAAGCGCATATGTCTACAAGATCGGCAAGCACAGCATCGGTTCCAGCGGCGCGCCGACAGCGCTTAGCGACGGCTATGCGGTGGTAACCGCGTCGGTCACCCTGCGCAACCTGGACCAGGACTGGTCGATCAGCGCCGAGTGCCAGAACTGCGCCGACCGCGAGCAGGGCACTTCGTTCTTCGTTGGCCTTTACCTGCAGGACCCGCGCACCTGGGCAGTCAACTTCCGCAAGGATTTCTAGCCTGAGGCTGGCACCCGTTCAAGACCTGCTGCGCGCTTGCGTGGCGGGTCTTGCTATTTGTGCGAGAGCGTAACTCCGTTGGCGAGCATTTCCTGGATCTGCTCGCTTGAATAACCCGCTTCACTTAAGACTTCGACGCTGTGCTCGCCCAGGTTGGGGGGATGGCGCCGGATGCTTGCGGGCGTGGCGGAGAAATTCACGGGAAATCCGGGCATCCTGAGCTTGCCTTCGGTGGGGTGATCCATCTCGTTCCAGAACCCCACCGCCTCCAGGTGCTCGTCATGTTGCAGGTCGTCCAGCGTATTCACCGCGTTAGCCGGCAAGCTGCCGCCGGCGAATAGTTCCATCCACTCGGCCGTAGTCCGGGTAGCAAGAATGCGCCCGGTTTCCGCATAGGTGTCGTCGATATTCCGTACCCGGTCCGAGAGAGTCCTGAAACGCTCGTCTTCAATCAAATCGGGGCGTTCCGCCAGCGTGCAGAAACGCTCCCAATGGCGGTCCAGGTACGGCAGCACCGCAATATAGCCATCCAGCGTGCGGTAGGGTTTTCGATGTTGGCTCATCAGGCGCTTGTAGCCCGGCGTCCCCAATGGGGGATCGAACACCTGGCCCCACAGGTGCTCCGCCATTATGAAAGACACCATTGTTTCAAACATGGGCACTTCCAGGGACTGTCCTTCGCCGGTCCGCTCTCGATGAAAAAGGGCCGCCAGCACCGCGTATACCACCGTAATCGCAGTGGTCTTGTCCGCTATCACGCTGGGCGCGTAACGCGGCTCGCCCTGCACCATTTCGTGCAGCATCGCAAAACCGCTGATGGACTGGATTGAGTCATCCAACGCGCCTCGCTCGCCGTACGGACCGTCCTTGCCGTAGCCGTAGGTCCCGCAATAGATGATCCGGGAATTTACTGCTCGAACATCGTCGTAATCGAGCCCAAGGCGCTCCATGACGCCGGGGCGGTTGTTGTGAATCAGCACGTCTGCGTCACGCGCCAGGCGCAGCACCGCTTCCCGCCCGGCATCCTGTTTCAGGTCCAGCACCACGCCGCGCTTGTTGCGGTTGCAGGTCAGATAAAGCGCCGCCATGCCGGGGTTGTGAGAGGCTCCCAGGCTGCGGTTGGAATCACCATAGGGCGGCTCCACCTTGATGACGTCGGCCCCCATGTCGGCCAGCAACTGGCAGGCCCATGGCCCCAACACCACGCTGGTGAGTTCCAGCACCCGAATTCCGTCCAGGGGGCCTGGCATCAGCGATTACTCTCTATGCGGCGGGCAAATTCGGCGGGCACGGCGCGAGATTGTATTCGCTTTGCATTTTCTTCTCGAATCCGCAACAATCGCGGGTGACAAGAACGGGGGAGCCCAAGTCATGACACAACCAATTACCCATGCTCTTGCCCTGGACCGCAACCGTGATACCCGGGCCCGGGAAAGGTTTGTATCGGGACTTCGCGGTTTCGTGCTCAACGATCTCGCAGCGTCCATGCGGACCGATTTCGAATCCGGGGTAGCCCGGGATGCGGGCAATGAAACGGAGACCGAGTATCGGGAGGGCGCCGACGTGCACCGGACTATTCGCAAACGGGAAATTTTCAAAGCCTATTCGTCCGCGCGCTGTACTGCCCAGCAAATGGTTTGGGACGTCGTCATGGATAGCCTGGAGGAGCAGCGCGAGCAACTCAACACAACCGGCAAGAACCTGATGGAGCAGGCGCCGGCAGGCGGCAGCCTGGAACTCGACCCCAATCTTGAAATTCCCCGCTACGTAGAGGCCGTTGACCTTCACCTCATGCCGGGTTGTTACTACCGGGAATACGGCGGCGAAGACCTTGCGGCGGGGGCCATTTACGACCAGGGACTGAATGTATTCGCCTTCGGCGCCATGGGCAAGGACTTAAACGATATCGGCTGGTCCATGGCAAATTTCTACAAGGCCCGCTTCAGCAGCCGCAAACCGCTCCGTATCCTCGATGCGGGCTGCACCATCGGCCACAACACCCTGCCCTGGAAGCAGGTGTTCCCGGAAGCGGAGGTGCATGGCATTGACGTGGCAGCGCCCTGCTTGCGGTATGCCCACGCCCGCGCGGAGGCCATGGGTGTAGAGGCGCATTTTCACCAGCAGAGCGCTGAGGAGATCCGCTTCCCCGACAACTCCATGGATGTGGTGTTCAGTTCCATGTTCCTGCACGAGTTACCGAATAAAGCGATAAAAAGGTATATGGCCGAGGCCCACCGCGTACTGCGTCCCGGCGGAGTGCTGCTCAACATGGAATTACCGCCCAACGACCGCATGGCGGCCTACGATCAGTTCTATCTTGACTGGGACAGCTACTACAACAACGAGCCGTTCTACAAGGACTTTCGCGATCAGGACCCACGCGAATTGACGATTGCGTCGGGTTTCCCGGCAGGTGGATATTTTGAAGGCGTAATGCCACGCTACACCTATACCGACGAAGAGGACTTCATCACAATGGCCGTCTCCGAGCCGGAGTTCGGCGAAAACACGGGCCGGCTTTCCGACGTGATCTTCTGGTACGGTTTCGGTTCGGTCAAGCAGGGCTAAGTATGGACGCGGCAGCTGGCGAACGGCTGAGCCGCCGCATCAAAGGCGGCCGCAAGTATTTTTTTCAGGACTCGGCCACCGATGCGTTGCTGGCCAGCTTGCTCAAGCTGATGGCCGAGCACTGGGTAGTCCGGGAACGGCTGATGAGCCTGGAGACGCTGATTCTCCACAAGGGCATCGTTAGTCGTGAAGAAATTGAGGAATTTGAACCGGATGCCGAACAAGCGGGGGCTTGGGCGGCGGCCAACGGCGAACTGATCCGCAAGGTGCTGGCCCCGTTTCAGGAGTTGGGCGAGGAGCAGAAAAAATGATTCCTGGCTACAAGATACTGGTCTTCTTCCACATTTCCCTGTGGGTTTTCTGGCTGGGCACCGACCTTGGCGTGTTTCTGGCCGCAAAGATGTCGGAGAACTCGTCGCTCAGCATCGAAACGCGCACAAGCGTGTTGCGCCTGGGACTGGTGCTGGACCGCCTGCCGCGCACCTGCAATGCACTGATCTTCCCAAGCGGGCTGCATCTGATTGCCGGGCTCGGCTTGCTCAGCGTGCCCACGTGGCTGCTGGCGCTGGTCTGGATGGTTGGCCTGACCTGGGTCGTGATTATGTGGGCCGGCTTTCTCAATCCCGGCACCGAGGCTGAGAAGCTGTTCGAAAAGACCAACATGCCGCTCGGCTTGCTCTTGTGCGTGGGCGCGCTGGCTTTCGCGCTTGCCACCCAAACGGCCGAAGCTCTCGCTGCGCCGGCGTGGCTGACGATCAAGCTGGTGGCGGTCGGGCTGATTGGTTTTGCCGTCGTGCCCCTGGACCGCGGCTTTGCCCCGGCTACCGTGACCTTTGCGACGATTGCGCAGTCCGGTACTACGCCGGAACTGGAGCAGAAGTACCATGCGCAGTTGCAGCCGGTGTACGGATGGGTATTGTTCATTTACGCCATGACGATCGTGGCCGCGTTCTCGGGCACAGTTTTCGGCCCGTAGTGGTGAAATGCAGTTGTTTCCTACCCCAAGGAGAGCTTAGATGATTCGGCTATATGGCCCGCTAAATTCGCGCGCGGCGCGCTGCTTGTGGATGCTCGAAGAATTGGCCATCCCGTACGAGCATGTGCCGCTGGACGGCATGTCGCGGGAAGAGCGCAGAAAGGCGATCGGCAAGGTTACTATCACCGGCAAGGCGCCTGGCATGGAAGACGGCAGTCTCAAGCTGTTCGAATCAACCGCCATCAATCTCTACCTGGCCGCCAAGTACGACGACCGGGAGTTGTGGCCCCCTACCCAGGCCCAGCGAGCCCATGTGCTTCAGTGGTCTTTCTTTGCCATGACCGAGCTGGAACCGCACATCGTAACGATGTTCATGCAACGATTCGTGCATACCGGCGACGACCACAACGAAGCAGCCGCCCAGGCGGCGCAGAACGCACTGGCCGAGCCTTTGGACGTGCTTGAAACAAGGCTGGTAAAGCGCTCGTATCTTTTGGGTGAACAATTCACGGCGGCCGACCTGATATGCGTGTCGGTGCTGGTGATGCTGCCGATGCTGCAGTTCAGTCTCGAGTCGAGGCCCAAGGTGGACAAGTGGTTCAAGGCATGCACGAGCCGCCCGGCCTATGACCGCTCCCGAGGCACAGTCTAGGTGACTGCACCCGGGGAGCGAGGGCGTCCCGCCCTCGACGAGGGCAAGACGACCTCGCCCCGAGTTGTTCCAAGCGCCGACAGCGAAGAGCAAGACGCCGTAGTCCTGACCCGGCGCGAGGGCGCCGTGGCCACGGTGCTGATGCACCAGCCGGACAATCTCAACAGCTTTTCGCCCGAACTGCGCGAACAGTTGGCCGAGGCATTGCGCGATGCGGCCCAGGACCGCTCCGTAAGAACAATTGTCCTGGGCGGAAGCGGAAGATTCTTCAGCGCAGGCGCGAACCTCAAACGTGGCACCGTCGGCACGGCATCGATCCGCGATATTCTCATCCGCGAATACAAGCCCCTGTTTGAAGCGGTCATGCAGGCGCCGCAACCGGTTATTGCAGCCGTCCAGGGAGGGGCCGCTGGCATCGGCATGTCGCTGGCAATGGCCTGCGACCTGGTTGTCATGGAGGAAAACGCCTTCTTGCTCTGCCCGTTCTCCACCATCGGCCTGATCCCCGACGGCGGATCCACCTGGACGCTCACTCAATCCTTGGGCCATCGTGCGGCCTTCGAATTCGCCATCAGCGGTGATCGCATGCCGGCGGCGCGAGCCAGGGAGTTGAACCTGGTCAATCGCCTGGCTTCGCCGGGCGAGGCGCTGACGGTAGCGGAGAGTTGGGCCGGCGAGTTGGCCCTCAAGGCGCCGCTGGCCCTGGCCGCCACCAAGCGGCTGATACGCAAAGCCGGCGCCGGGTCGTTCGACGACCTGTTCCTGGCCGAGGCCGACGCCCAGGAGGTATGCAGCAAGACTGCGGATGCGGCGGAAGGCATAGCGGCATTTCTGGAAAAGAGGGCGCCCCGCTTCACGGGCGAATAGCGCGCAGCCAGTGTCGTGTCCCGCAAATAACTTTGCTTAGGATGCGAGGCATTTTTCCTTCCCGGCAAGGCGCGACGACGCAGTGTGGTAGGCCCCACATAAGGAGGAGCAACGCCGCCGGGGAGGAAAAAGGGCCGCAGACTAGTGAAGTTATTTGCGGGACACGACACTAGCCATGGCCAACCCCCGCCGCAAGGGTAAGGCACAGGGATTGCTCAACGACGACGAGTGGACGCAGTTCTGGCGCCACGGCAGTGTCACCACCTTCGAGCGCAGCGGCAACCCGAATTACGACGGCGAAATCCAGGAATTCTGGCAACTTCAGTTCGGGGCCTTGCCGCCAGGGGCGCGAGTGGTGGACCTGGCCACCGGCAATGGCGCCATCGCCTTGCTGGCCGCGGAGTATTCCTCGAACAACGGCATGCAGTTTGAGATCGATGCCCTGGACAAGGCGGAAATTCAGCCGCAGCGGGATCTTGAGCAGGCGAAATCGGCGCAGGAATGGCTGAGCGCCGTTCGGTTTCATGGGGGAGCGCCCAATGAACGCACCGGACTTGAGAACGAGTGCGCCGATCTGGTCACCTCGCAGTACGGCTTCGAATATGGCGATCCCGCCGCCAGTTCCCGGGAAATCATGCGGGTTCTGAAGCCTGGCGGGCGGATCGCCTTCATTACTCATCACGCCAACTCGGTCGTGGTTCGGGAAGCCACAGAAGGACTGGAGCAGCATCGACTCTGCCTGGAAAGGGAGCAACTGCTTGCCAAGGCGCGCCAGGTCATCGACGCCATGGCGTCGTCGGGTTCCAACTTTGAAAAGCGGCTGCTGCAACACGACAGCAAGGCCGAGCACCTGCGGCGCAAGTTGAACGCCTCGGTGGAGCGGCTTCACCAGCACGCCAAGCGCTACCGTGATCCGGGCAACGGTATCGGTTTTATCTTGAATGGACTAAGCAGCGCTTTTGCCCCGGGGCTTGAAGCCTCGCAAAGGCGTGAGGCGATCCGGCGTTTACAGGAATCCTGCTCCGCCTATCAGCGCCGCATGCAGGACCTCCTGGCCGCCACACCCAACGCGGGGCAATTCGACCGGCTGTTGGGCCATCTGCGTGCGGCGGGACTTGCGGTGGAGGGCTGGTTCCCACTGGTCTATCGGGGCGAAGCGCTGATGGGCTGGGCGGTGGCCGGAAACAAGCCCGCGGGCGAAACCGCAAGCCCAATGGAGTAGGATTGCGCCGTTTTTCCTTAAAGGAGTAGTTACGGGTGGAGATCAAGGGCAAGACCATAGTCATTACCGGCGCGGCGCGCGGGCTGGGCGCGGCGATGGCGCGCCGTCTGGCCGTGGCGGGCGCGCGTTTGGCGCTATGCGATCTGCAACGCGACAGCCTCAAGGGTACGGCCGCTCAGTGCGAAAAGGCCGGCGCTCAAGTGCACTGCTACGGCGCCAACGTATCCGAGGAACGAGACGTGATCGCGTTCATGGACGCGGTGGCCGCGGATTGCGGCGCGCTGGACGTGCTGATCAACAACGCCGGCATCACCCGCGACGGTCTCCTGATGAAATTCAAGGACGGTGAGTTGCTCGGCAAGATGTCACTTGGCGATTGGCAGGCAGTGCTGGACGTCAATCTGACCGGAACCTTCCTGTGCGCCCGCGAGGCGGCCGTTCACATGGCCCGTTTCGGAGCGGGAGGCGTAATCATCAATATCTCCAGCCTGTCGCGAGCGGGAAATTTCGGCCAGTCGAATTACTCCGCCACCAAGGCCGGGGTCGCGGCCCTGACCGTCCTTTGGGCGCAGGAACTGGCCCGTCACGGGATCCGCACCGCGGCCATCGCCCCGGGGCTGATGAACACCGAGATGGTTGCCGCCATGAAGCCCGAAGCCCGCGATCGGCTCGCGGCGATGGTGCCGGCGAAGCGCCTGGGCGAGCCCGACGAGGTCGCGCAAACCGCGCAGTTCATTCTTGAGAACGACTACATATCGGGACGCGTCATCGATCTCGACGGAGGGCTGCGCTGGTAACGCCGCCAAGCGATGCGGGTTATTACGCTTAACGCCAACGGAATTCGCGCGGCCGCGCGCAAGGGTTTCTACAACTGGCTGGCGCGCCAAAAGGCCGATATCGTATGCCTGCAGGAGCTCAAGGCGCAGGAGGACCAGCTTCAGGGCCGCGAATTCTGGCCGCGCAACTGGCATTGCTACTACGAATGTGCCGAGAAAAAAGGCTATTCGGGCGTAGGCCTGTATGCACGCCGGAAGCCCGACGAAGTCTTGCGGGGCTTTGGTTCGGCTGAATTCGATGCGGAAGGGCGCTACCTTGAAGCGCGTTTCGGCTCACTCAGTGTAGTTTCCCTCTATCAGCCCTCGGGATCTTCATCCGAAGAACGGCAGTTGGCCAAGTACCGTTTTCTCGACCATTTCACTCCTCTGCTTGCCGCGGCCCGCGACAGCGGGCGCCACTATCTCCTGTGCGGGGATTTCAACATCGCCCATCGCGAAATCGATCTCAAGAACTGGCGCGGTAACAGGAAAAATTCAGGCTTCCTGCCCGAAGAGCGCGCCTGGATGGATTTGCTGGTCGGGGAACTCGGTTTCGTCGACTGTTTCCGCAACATCAATCCCGATCCGGATCAGTACACCTGGTGGTCGAATCGCGGCCAGGCCTGGGCCAAGAACGTGGGCTGGCGCATCGACTACCACGTGGCTACGCCGGCCCTGGCGGAGCGCGCTACCTCCGCATCCATCTACAAGCGCAAGCGATTCTCCGACCACGCACCCCTGACAATCGACTATGCGGACTGAGTCCGGCGGCTTGCAACACCGGCACTCCGGGCCCTCTCGGAGCTGAGGCGATGGCGATACGCACGGACAGCTATGGCGGCTTCGGGGCCTTTTGGCACCCGCGCGTGCTGGCAATGCTGTTTTTGGGCTTTGCAGCCGGCATGCCCTACCTTCTCGTTTTCAGCACCCTGACGGCCTGGCTCGCGGACGTCGGCGTGCATCGGGGAACGGTAGGCATGCTCGCCTGGGTGAGCCTGACCTATTCGTTGAAGTTCCTGTGGGCTCCCGTAGTGGACGCAGTCCGATTGCCCCTGCTTCACAACCTGTTGGGGCGCCGCCGTTCATGGATGCTATTGGCCCAACTGGGCATCATTGCCGGGTTGACCTTGCTTTCCACAACCAACCCGCTGGATAACGTGGTCAATGTAGCCTTGTTTGCCGTTCTGGCGTCTTTTTCCGCGGCCACACAGGACATAGCCATAGATGCGTGGCGGATTGAGGCAGTCGAAGCAGACCGCCAGGCGGCCATGGCAGCCAATTACCAGCTTGGCTACCGATTGGGAATGCTGGTTTCCGGCGCTGGCGCGCTTTTCCTGGCAGACAAATACGACTGGGGACTGACCTACCTGGTGATGGCAGCCTGCATGGGTGTTGGGGTGCTGGCCGTGCTGTTGATTGGGGAGCCGGAATACGACGATGCGGTTCGGGTGAGGAAAAGTGTCGCGGCCTGGATCAACTCCCATGTCCTGGAGCCGCTGGCCGACGTTTTCCGCCGCTACAAGGTTCATGCCGTGGCGATATTGGCCTTTGTGGCACTGTTCCGGGTCAGCGACTACCTGATGGGCAGCATGGCGTTGCCCTTCTACCTGGACATGGGCTACAGCAAGAGCGAAATCGCCGCGGTAGCGAAGCTCTACGGGACCCTGGCGACCCTGGTGGGAATTCTGGTGGGAGGCGTGGTTGTAACGCGATTCGGATTGCGAATACCGCTCATCGCTTCGGCAATCCTGCTGGCACTGACCAACCTGGCCTTCGCGGCTCTGGCCACGGCGGGCGAGACGGACCTGTGGCTGCTGGCCGGCGTAATCACCGGCGACAACTTTTCGGCGGGCCTGTCCGGTACTGCGTTCATCACATTCTTATCCAGTCTGACCTCGCGCAAGTACACCGCTACGCAATATGCGCTGCTTACCTCACTCATGGCGCTGCCCGGTAAGTTCATGTCCGGAGGGTCGGGCTTCCTTTCGCTGCAGATAGGTTGGGTAAATTTCTTCGTGATCGTTTGCCTGGCCGGCGTTCCCGCCATAATGCTGGCCATATACGTGACTCGGCTCAAGGTCTTCACTGGTAGTTCCGAGACGGACCTGGGTCAGCCCTGAGGCCGGAGCCGGTAGGCGGCATCCCAGGTTTCGTGCCCCAGGGCGCTGCCGCGTAACTCGAATCGCGTCGGATAACGAGCAGGCGGTTCGCGTATGCGCTCGAACGCCGGGCTCGCGGCCATTACTCCTTCGATGTGTTCGGCGTACGGCGCCCAGTCGGTAGCCACGTGAAAAACTCCGGCCGGCTCAAGCACGCGCTCAAGCAGCGTAAGGAACCCGGATTGGACCAGTCGCCGCTTGTGGTGCCTCTTGCGTGGCCAGGGATCGGGGAAAAGCAGGCGCACCATCGCCAGGCAGGAAGTCGGCAACCAGGTCGTCAGCAATTCGACCGCGTCAGCCTGAATCAGACGCAGGTTCTCAAGCCCGGCGTCTTCAGCCTGCAGTAGGCAGCGGCCCAAACCCGGCAGGTGGACCTCCACGCCCAGGAAATTGAACTCGGGAGCTTCCTTGGCCGCACGCACCAGCGTTTCCCCGTTGCCGAAACCGATCTCCAGGATCGTGGGCGCGTCTCTGCCGAAGACCCGCGGGAGCGAGAGTGGGAAGGCGACCTCGTTAAGGCCGTACTTCGGCCACAGTTCACTCAACGCGCGCTCTTGCGCCTTGGTAATCCGTCCCGATCGCCGCACAAAACTGCGCGGCGCCGACCATTGTCCGGCATGAGAATTCAAGTGTCCAAGTCCAGCGGTATGACTAAGCAGCCGCAGCTTGGCGGCATTTCGAATCTAGCATAGACTACGAGGCGAAGCGGGCGTAGTTCAAAGGTAGAACCTCAGCTTCCCAAGCTGATGATGTGGGTTCGATTCCCATCGTCCGCTCCAATTCCTTTTGCCGTGGCTGGTCCGCGTATTGGGTCTTCAAATAGCGTCCGTTCGGGCAAGAACTTGGCGGCGGGCAATATTTCTGGAGACGCGCATGATTTCCGCCTACTCTTCCGTAACCTGCTTCTCCACTGTTGTATCCGTAGCGGCGCAAGGGTTGCGCCGCACCCTTCAATCACTACAAGGAGGTAGATGATGCGAGTATTAATTGAACAGGAATGCGCCGCCGTGGCCGGCGGTCACAAATCCGAGTGCGAGGAATCTTTGAAGACCGCGCTGATAGTAGGCGGAGCACTCATGGGAGCGGGCTTCGGAGGTCCCGGCGGGGCGCTTATTGGGGCTAGCGCTGGCGCGTTGGCTGCTGACGCTTTCGGGCCCGGTCTCTGCTCCATGGGTAGGACGGAAGACGAAGAGGAGGAGGAAGACGGCGCCGACGATTCGGAATTGGATGCATTGTTTATGCAGCAGTATGTGAATTGGTCGCAGAATTCCGGCTACGGCCCCGACACAACCGGTCCACATCAGCTTGTCGTGGATCAGTCTTACTGACGCCCCGAAATCTCAGCAACAAGGAGGTTGAGATGAGAAATATAAGACCTGCGGAGCAGGACCTCGCCGGCGCCGGACAGGCCGAGGAATATCGGACCATCACCAGGAACGAGATTCCGCGCCTTGACAGCCTGCCGGTTAGCCTTCCCTACGAGGCCGAGGATTCGCAAGAGCTGTCGGTTCATCGGGCTCCAGAACCGATTCCGTTGCACTGGCTGCCGCCGCGAGACGACACTCCTCAGGTCTTCTAGCGGCTGCGGAGAGAAGACACACTAGAGGCCGGTCCGGTGAGCAATAGCCTGCCCGTTGGTTCCCCCGAACTTGCGAATCTGTTTCGCGCGACTTCCCTGGACAAACGGAAACAGCATTTTCTGGGCGAAGTAATGCTGGCCGGGCCGGCCTCTACCCCTTATGCCGTAGCGATCGCCGGCGTTTGCCTGGCCACGCTCATTACCCTGGCCTTTGTAATCCAGGTGCCGGCCAGGCTGCATGCTCCTGGTGTGCTGCTTCCGGTAGGTGGGCTGGCCACGGTTGGGGCGGATCAAAGCGGCGTCGTTGGACAGGTGCTGGTCGAGGCCGGGACGACCGTTGCCGCGGGTCAGCCGCTCATTACCTTGATAGTGGATCGGAGACTTGAGGACGGGACCGGCAGCTTTGCGACTCGCGTCGAGTCGACCGCCCGGCAAAGGAAAATGCTGCGGCAACGCCGGGAGCAGGAACGGGTTGCGCTGGAAGCGAGACTTGGATCCATGCGCCTGCGGCAGTCGGCACTGCAGTACACACTGGTATCGCTGACGGAGCGCTCACGGAACGCCGCCCGGCAGGTTGAACTCGCGCAAATCCATCACCGGCGGCTTGCGGCGCTGGCGCTTGAGGGACATGTCGCATTGCGGGACGTGGAGCCAGCGGAATTGCGCCAGCTGCAAGCCGAAGCCACACTCAATGAACTCAAGTCCCAGCGGATGGAGGCACAGACCGCCATCGAACGCGTGACTCGCGACATGGCCTCGGAGTCCGCTTCATTCAAAGCCATCGACCTGAATCTGGCGATGGAGTCGGAAAGGCTGGCCAGCCAGGCCGTGGAATTTGACGGCCTGGCGCGGCGCGCGATTGTGGCTCCGATGGACGGACACGTAACCGATGTGCTGGTCAGTCCGGGAGACACGGTCTCCGCCGGCGAAGTTGTGGCAAGCCTGCATCGCTCGAACAGCCCAATAGAAGCCCGGCTCTATCTCTCCTCGCTGGTGGCCGGGCGAGCCGAACCGGGACAGGAGGCCGTGTTGAAACTTCCGACCTTCCCCTCCCGGCAGTTCGGGGTGTTGCGCGGCAAGCTCATCGAAATGACTTCCACGCCGATAGACCCGCGCGCCGTGCGCCTGGTGCCCAATTTGCTCGCACCCGTGTACGAGGCGCGAGTTGAGCTGGAACGCCAACATATGCATGCCATGGGGCGGCGCTGGTCATTGCGGCCGGGACTGAGCGCGGAGGCCACGATCATCGAAACACGGCGCACGCTGATCAGCTGGCTGCTGCAACCACTGATTCGGGGATCGGGCGCCCCTGACACAAACCTGGAGAATCAGGCGCTTGCAAACGTGGAAGCAGGCATTTGATGTCGCCATCGGCCGCCGCAGGCGGCTTAGGCACATCCCCCAGCATCAGCAATCCGAATGCGGCCTCGCCTGCCTGGCGATGATCGCCGACTATCACGGTTTGCGGATGGATCTGGCGGCCACCCGCTCCCAGGCCGGGGATGCCGGGCGGGGACACACGCTGCGCGCCTTGATGGAGGCGGCCGAGCGACTGGGAATGGGCGGCCGGCCGCTGCGCCTGGAAATGGAGGAGCTCGGTAAGCTCAAGCTGCCTTGCGTGCTGCACTGGAACCTGGATCACTTCGTAGTGTTGGGCGAAGTCCGAAAGGGCAGAGCGCTGATCCTGGATCCGGCCCGGGAACGCCGCTGGTGGCGGTTCGAGCAACTGGATTCGCGCTTCACCGGAGTGGCCCTGGAACTCAGCCCGCGCGCGCACTTTGAAGCCGGCGACTTGCGCTCCAGCCTGCCGCTCAAGCCCATTGCGCGTTCCTTCGACCGGCTGGCGCGAACTCTGGCCAGCCTGACCGCTATTGCGTTGGCGCTGCAGGTGCTGAGCCTTGCGCCGCCGGTACTCTCCCAGATTCTTATCGACGAGGTCACGGCGTCGCGCGATGCGGACCTGCTGCGCTCAATACTGCTTGCCATGGGCCTGCTGGCCGCGGTGGTGATCCCCTTGCAGCTCCTGCAGGCCTGGATCGGAATCTGGCTATCAACCTCGATATCGCTGCAAACCTCTCGCAACCTGACGCAACGCTTGTTCAGCCTGCCGGTGCGCTTCTTCCGCCAGCGGCACGTAGGCGACGTGGTATCCCGCATGCAATCTCTTTCGCCGATCGTCAGCTTTGCGACCGGATCGGTGGTCAGCGGAATCATCAATCTGCTGCAGGTGACGCTAACCGGCGTTGTGATGCTGATCTACAGCCCCGCCCTGATGCTGATCAGCATGGCCGGCCTGGCGCTTCGCACCGGCCTGGTATGGAGCGTACTGCCGGCCCAGCGGCGGCTCGCTCGCGACGGACTGGTAGCGGGAGCGAAACAGAGCTCGGCTATGCTGGAGTCGCTGCGCGGCAGCGAGACGGTCAAGGCGCTGGCCGGCGAAACCGAACGGGTGTCCGTATGGCAAACCCACCTGGTGGAAAAGCTCAACTTTGGCGTGCGCAGTGCTCGCATCGGCATGTACTCCGGCGCCGGCCTATCGATGCTTGGGGAGGCGGAGCAAATCGCCTTCCTCGGAATCGGCGTGCTGGCCCTGTTCAAGGGCGAAATCACCCTCGGCGCGCTGTTTGCATTCATGACACTGCGGGGCCGCTTCAGCGGAGCGCTGGCGGCGCTGATCGCGTTGTTTCAACAAGCCTACATGTTGCGCCTGCACGCCGAACGCCTGGGCGACATCGTTGAGCATGAGCCCGAAGCGGAGGGTGGACTGCCCGTAGCCTCGCTGAAAGGCTGTTTCGAGGCCAAAGATCTTGGTTTCTCGTACGCAAGCACCGAGGAGTCTGTCTTTGGGAGTTTCTCGTTCCGTATTGAGGCGGGTCAGCTGGTCGTCCTGACGGGGCCTTCCGGTTGCGGCAAGAGCACTTTGCTCAAGCTCATGGCGAGTCTTGAGACCGCAACCCAAGGGCGGCTTCTGGCGGACGGGGTGGAAGTCCAGAAGCTACAGCGCCACCAATATCGCCGCCAATTGGGCCTGGTACTGCAGGGCGACGTTCTGTTCCGGGGCAGCATCGCCGAGAACATCAGCTTTTTCGACCCGGTCCCGAACGCCGCGCTTATCGAGGAAGTTGCTCGAATGGCGGCCGTGGAGGAAGACATTCGGCAATTCCCCATGGGCATGGCCACCCAGATCGGCGACATGGGCTCCAACCTCTCGGGAGGCCAGGCCCAGCGAATCCTGCTGGCCAGGGCACTGTATAGGCGGCCGCGCGCGCTGCTTCTCGACGAGGCGACCAGCCACCTTGACCCCGCGACCGAGGAGCGCGTGGTGCAGATGCTCAAGAGCCTTGATGTGACCGTCGTGTGCGCCGCGCATCGCCCGGCCATCCTGCGCTACGCCGACCAGATCCTGGATCTGTCATCGCCTGGATCCGGCAAACCACCCTACAATGCAGCCGATGATCGCTCCGCGACTTCTCACCTGGTGGGATAAGCACGGACGCAAGGACCTCCCCTGGCAGCAGCGCCGCACCCCCTATCGCGTATGGGTAGCGGAAATCATGCTGCAGCAGACCCGTGTCGAGTCCGTCAAGCCCTACTTCGAGCGCTTCATGGAGGCCTTTCCGAGCATTTCAGCATTGGCGAGTGCAAGCGAAGACGAGGTGCTGGCAATCTGGGCGGGGCTGGGCTATTACTCGCGCGCACACAATCTGCTGAAGGCCGCCAGATTGATCGCGCAAGATCATTCCGGCGAACTTCCCCCGAATTTTGAACAACTCATGAGTCTGCCCGGCATCGGGCGTTCCACCGCCGGAGCGATTCTGGCGCAGGCGTACGGAAAACGGCGGGCTATTCTGGACGGTAACGCCCGGCGCGTACTGGCTCGCGTACACGCGGTTGACGGCTGGCCCGGCAAAGCTGCGGTAAACAAGAATCTCTGGCATCTGGCCGAGACCAACACGCCTTCTGAGAGGGTCCGCGACTATACCCAGGCAATCATGGACCTGGGGGCCACAGTGTGCTTTCGGAGCCGGCCACGCTGCCCATCCTGTCCCTTGCAGGACACTTGCAAAGCGCGGCTATCAGGAAAAATCGCAAGAATCCCGGCCTCGCGTCCCTCCAGGCACCGACCGCTCAAGCACCGTTCGATGCTGGTGATCCAACGCCCGGACGGCGCGGTGCTCCTTAGCCGCCGCCCTCCCACCGGTGTCTGGGCCGGCTTGTGGAGCCTGCCCGCTCCAGATGAGGAAGAGAGCGCGCAGGCATGGTGCGCAAGAGTGCTTGACTGTTCCCCCGAACACCTTGGTGAATTGCCACCGCTGCGGCATGGCTTCAGTCACTTTGAACTGGAAATCCGTCCCATTCGCTTAGGCGTTGAGGAGCCTGCGGGCACGATTCAAGAAGAGGGAAACTGGCTCTGGCACGACGGGACTCAAGACGTCGGGCTGCCGGCTCCGATCCGCCGGCTACTGGAAGGGATCAGGGCCCAAGCCGTGACTTCGCATTGACGCGCTTGCCGGCCTTCTTGCACAATCTCACGACATGACCCGAACCGTACAATGCGTGATGCTGGGAACCGAGGCTGAAGGCCTGCCGCGTCCCCCCTACCCGGGCCAACTGGGACAGCGGATCTTTGAGAGCGTATCCCGTCAAGCCTGGCAGCAATGGCTTTCGCACCAGACCATGCTGATCAACGAAAACCGTCTCACGCCCATCGAGCCCGCGGCGCGAAAATTCCTGGAAGAACAAATGGAAGGCTTTTTCTTCGGCGACGGTTCAAGCAAGCCCGAAGGTTTTCGCCCACCCTCGGAGTAGCGAAGCGGGGTTGGTCGCCGGTCTTGGCGATTGCCCACGCAAAGCTATAATCCGCGCACTTTCCCCATGGCCAGGTAGCTCAGTTGGTAGAGCAGCGGACTGAAAATCCGCGTGTCGGCAGTTCAATTCTGCCCCTGGCCACCACAATTTCTTCTCATATAATTGATATATTTATCTTTTTCATTCTAGTCCCGATACTGATGTCATCAGTGATGTCACTTCAGCGCCGATAGAAAATCGCCCCCATAACGAACTGGCACGAAAAATGGAAAGCAGTTCAAGATCAGCTATCTAGTCAATAGCCAAACTTGTATTGAAATGAGAATTCAGCCGCATGACATTCCGGTGCCGGAAGAGGATCCCTTCAGGCACGACTTGCTAGATCGGAAGAAGTCAGTAGAGGTTCTCACTCATCTCGTTCGTTCTTTCGAGGGACCCTGCGTATTGGTGGTAGACGCCGCTTGGGGCAATGGCAAGACAACATTTCTCAAGATTTGGCGCCAGTACTTGATCAATGTGGGATTTTCTGTCGTTCAGTTCAACGCTTGGGAGACGGATTTTGCCGGCGACCCGTTTCTTGCTCTTTGCACGGAATTAACGGACGAGCTGGAGACGCACATCGGTCTAGCCGGGTTAGCCCGTGGCAGTCAATGGCGATGGATAGGGCACGACCAACATTTCGGCCGCCCGCTTTTCGAGGGCACGCCGCACATTAAGAAAAGGCTCAAGTCAGTCCCCTGCACTTATGGCCGCAATCATCCGTTCCAACGTCACTTCCTCGTTGCGGCGCTCTAACGCTCGCCGTGCCTTATACCATGTGTGATCATGCCGGGCGGCCAGACACCGTTTGCCTGCCGGAGTAAGTGAACAAGTGCGAGGATCAATGTAATTCTGCCCCCGCACGATGACTCTTCTATCAACCGTAATAAGGCCATACTCTTCGGCGATTCTCAACCATTGAGTTTGTTGTTCGGGCAATTCGAGGGATTCACAGTCCTCTGCTTCAAGAACGAGCAACTCGGCAATGACCTTCGTAAGAACTTCGGAATTTGATTTTGGATTCATTTTCTTATCAACGAATGTCTCAAACGCGTTCTGATATGGGCCAGGGCAATAGTTTTTTCAATGGCTTGGCAACCAGTGCCGCCCTTGCTGGAAATGAACGCGAGGGTATACATGGCGGGGCACTATATCCGTTCCCTCTGTTGTCTAGCCCTGTTAGCCCGTGGTGGCCAATGGCGATAGATAGGGCACTATCAGCATTTGAGCCGCCCGCTCTTTCGTGCGCTCGCCGCGCCGGTCATACCGTGCGGTCGTGGCGGGGCTGGCGTGCCCAGCCAGCCGCTGCACGGTGGCGATATCGGCGCCGGCGTCCAAGAGCTCGGACACGAAGGTTCGCCGCAGATCGTGCGGCGAGCACGGCGCGATCCCCGCCTGGCGCGCCCGGACCTTAAGGCGATACATGAGGGCCTGCGCGGTCATCGAGCGCGGCTGGACCGTGCCCCCCTTGTTGACGGGCGCCAGCAGGGCGCCGTCATGATCGCCGCGTACGGCGATCCAGGCTTTCAGTGCGTCAGCCCCGCCGTTGGTGGCGTACACGATCCGCTGTCGGTTGCCCTTGCCGGTGACGGTAAGCGCCCCGGTTTCCCGGTCGTACTCGTCCAGCTGAACGCTAACGGCTTCGCTGCGGCGTAGGCCGGCGCCAAATAGGAGTGCGAAGGCGGCCGCGTCGCGGGCGCCTGCGGGTTTGCGGTCGGAAGCGCAAACGCCGAACAGCGCGCGCAGCTCGCCGGGGTTTAGCGCGCGACCGGCCGGCAACCGCGTCCCGCGCACGGATTTCACGGCCACGGCACGCATATAGCTGTCAGTGTCCAGGGCGCCGAGCTGCCAAGCGTTGCGCAGCACCCCGCGGACCGCGGACAGCAGGGTGTTGGCGCTGGCCGGCTGGTAATGAATCGCCAGGTGGGCGCGAAGCGCGCTCATGTGCTCGTAGCGTAGCCGCGTCCAGGGTACCGTAAACGCATCGGCGCCCTCGTTGCTGGTGAGGATCCGTCCGACCTGGTTGAGGGCCGAGCGCATGGCCCGACGAGAGGCCGGCGATTGCAGGCTCGCCAGATAGGCGCGCACCGCCCGGCCGCTGTCTTCGGCCAGCAAGTTACCGGACAGAGCGATCACCGGTGCCGGGGCGTTCATCGCCCCAATTATATTTTCTACAACCGGCTTTTGAATAATCTATTTTTAGGGAGTTTTAGGGAATTTTCTGCCGCGGGATTGCAGGGGAATTAGTTCGCCGTGCCCGGAGGGAATAGAACGACCCTCTCGCGTGCAGTTGCTCTGCCTGATTTCCGATCGTTAACTTCCAAGGTCGCAACGTCGACGCGACCGCATTTCTTGCAGTCGAAAAGGACAAGCGCCTCGGGCGGACAATCTTCTTTCTTTAGCCATTCGATTAGTTGCCAAACTTTCATATCACCTCCGTCATTGGGACATAAAAGTTCGATGTTACAAGAATGCGCCACAATCGCCCCCTGTCGCGCTCTCCCCGCTGGGCGCTTCGATTCAGAAGGGTCGCTTCCCGCTTGGACTAGGTTTTCTAGACATATGCCGGGCTCTTCGGCTGGAACGGCGGGGTTCAAATTTGGGGGCAAAATGACTTGATCTCCAATAACTAAAGAACATTCGAGCCGAGGGAAGAAACATGAACGATCCCTGTCCTTACCGTCCTCTCCGTTGTCGCAACGGCTATTCTGACCGCCAATACGAGCTGGATCCCGAAATACTCAAAGCCGCCGGATTGAACGAAGATTGGATTACAAGTACGATGAGGTGCAGTTACTGCGGTCTTGTCTACTCGGTGGAATATCGATTCGAGGACCACACGAAAATCGTAACCCCGCGCGGTCGGTTTGGGAGGAACACGCTGATGACAAAAGAGAACTGGGCACCGATTTCAAACCCAGAACGGAGCTGGAAGGATATGCGTCGGCGCTAAAACCCCCCCCTCTCCCCCCTGGGCGCTTCGATTCAGGGCTAAGACAGCGCCGCTTCGATCAAAGCCACTGCTCAGAGTTACTTGCCATCGGCATCTGCGGCTGGAACGCCGGGTTTCCCCCTTTGCCTGGAGACACCCGCGAAGCGGGCGAGCGCAGGAGCACAATATTGGCACTCATCGTTGGGCCCCCGTTTTCCCTTCCAGTGGGCTGCAACTCATAACAATAGACCTTGATCTGGTTTATTGACCCTTACATGCATGCACCAGAGTGTACTTTGTCTGTCGGCCCAGCTAGAACTCCGCGTGTGGACTATCTATTCTGCGTCTATGGGATTGGCATTTCCCGTAGGCTTCGAGATGGAGAAGCACTTTCGACATGCAATTGGATCAAAATCCGCATTCGTCGCGCGTAACCATCACCGAGCCAATTTCCCGTCCGCTACCTTCGACATAGATCTCTTGGATAGAACCGTGCGCCCGCAGAATCGGCTCAAACGCTTGCCATGCGCAGATTCCATTGCGACTGCGAGTTCGGAATTCCTCCGTCATCCTCATGCCTTCGAAATCGACGACGTAGGTTCGCCGCAACTGCGTCCCAGCCGCCTCGATCATTGCGAGTGTCGTCACTTCGTCTACGGCGATTGGTGTTTGCGCCTCAGCAGCTAGATAGCGTAGCGTTTCCTCGAGTCCTTGCGAGCGGATCATGGAGTCGACCCAGACCTGTTGCGCGACGGAGTCAGTCTGAATCTGCTGCGACAGCATGCGACTTTGCGCATCTATGTAGACGGCCACACCAACACCAGCGGCCAACGAGACGAGGCCCGTCAGAACGCCGAGCCCGCCCGAAAGCAGGGGTATCATTGGGACGCGGTTAGCCGACACCGCGTCCTTCGAAGGAGTTAGCAGAAGCCAGAAATGCGCAAACGGGATAAAGCCAAGAATGGCCATACGGCCGTTCCCGTATGCATCACGCGAACGCGCCAGTGCGATGCGACAGTAAAGGTATCCACTCGCGATTGACGCCGCGAGTGAAATCGTTACCCATACCCATAAGTAACCACCTGCCATCGCAGGGCCGGTTTGGAGCCAGACGATTTGTACAGCGGAGACCGCAAAAAAAACTAGTGCCGAATAGGCGAAGTATGGCGCCCGAGCGATCTCGATTTTTGATCGCGTGACCATTGCAGCGATGATCGCCCCGAAAACGAACAAACCGACGCCGATCTGTTGAAGGGTATCCTCCTCCTGGTTCGCGAATCGCAGCGCGAGGTCTTCAATCAATTTTTTCTCCCGTCGTGAGTTTGAGGCCGAGGGCTACCAGGAATTTTTGTATGATGTCGGGAACCGAGATCTTCGCAACGAGGCCAGTCTAGCAGGCTGTTTGCGTAATCCACGCATTTCGGCCGGCCAGTCCACCGGATTGCGGTCTTCAATTTCGAGCCGGTTTGCAGTTTCCCCGACATTGTGCTTTCTGGAGTTCCGCGGACCACCTAATTGCTGTTCATGATGAAGATTGGAACCGTTAAGATCCGGTAGCGGCGCATCGAATCCTTATGTTAGAAGAATGCGCCACAAATTCAAATGCATTGGCTTGTTCCCATAAAGTCGAACGCTCTTTGTCGCGCTCTTCCCGCTGGGCGCTTCGATTTAGGAGGGGCGCTTTCCGCTTGGACTAGGTTTTCTAGACCCATGCGGTGCTCTGCGGCTGGAAGGGCGGGTTCCGTACTACTGCCCCCCTCGCCTGGAGACACCCGCGAAGCGAGCGCAAGAGCGCGAGTCAGCGCACGGCTGCACGGATGATCCCGGCGACCACGGGCTGGGCGAGGCTCGTAGCCGGGCAAAGTTTCCCCCTGGTGCTTCGATAGAGACGGCGACCAGCTGACATGGGCGTTCCTGCAGGAATTGATATACTTCGGTTGAGATGACTGAGACGGTTCATAACGTAGAGTGCATTGCGTTCACACAGCTCGAAATCGCGCTCCGTTTGTATTGCGAGAGGGAGGATTACTATTCCGTTATCACGCTGGCAGGCGCTTCAGAAGAAATATTCGCGAATCTTGTAATTGAGAAGTGTATGGAAAAGGTCGATCACGCCCTTTCTGGTTCTTCAGACGAACATGGCCGATTGAAGCTAGAGTTACAAGAGCCCTTCGACAAGCTTACAAAGCACCGAGAAGAGTTAAAGAAAGTCACTTCTGAATTTCCAACACGACCAGAGGAATGCTGGAAAAAAAAGGACACCGCGTCGAATTTGTACAAGAAACTACTAAAAAAGCTGAAGAAGATAGAGGGTAAATGTGAAGGGCTTCCAAACGGACGTATCTCCGACAGTCTCAAACAAGTATTTTCTGACACTAAGCCTGTTCTGGATCTTTTCGTAGCCGATTTAATTAAAATACGCGGTGCGATGAAGAGGCCGACGCCAGCAGAATCCGTTGTTCGACGACGAGCAAACTGGACACGGAATCTACTGAAGCACTGGTGGCCGGGCCAGCCTAAGGTTGTCGAGTTCGATGCGCAGGAGGAGGCAAAGGATATGCTGACTCGCGCCATAGATAACTACTACTACCTGACCGGATCCCGCACGGCTGCGATGAAAAGATTTTAAGGCGAGGTTTCTCTAAAAAAACCATCGGTCTGCGGGAACCGCAGCACTGGTGTTGCTGTGGATCGCACTCGCCTTGGCGGACCTCTCTATTTACCCCGGATTTCCGATCTAGCTGTGGTACCTTGGCCGCCTGTCGGTGCCTGACTTGTGGGGCTTCCGATTGTAAAGGCGTCACCAAATGAAACTAGAAAACCGTTGTTTCGACATATCACCGAACAAGACAGTCGAACGCGACACCGAAGGCCGTTTCTTTCTCCAGGACGGCACCGGCAAACGCAAGAAGATTAATATTAATAGGGACGAGGCTCGTAATCTCTTAAGGCGACCTAAATCTAACGACAAAGGAAACAAATCAGAATTCATCCATGGATCCATTGGCGAGCAATGGTTGGGCCATAAGGAGTTTTTAGAATATGGAAAGGAATTCGTACGGATGGGATGCAATGAACTATCTCGCGACTGGGAGAGAACATTTGGGCTGTTGCCTCTGGAAACTCATCAAGCGACGGCCTATAACTTCTTGCACGGTGTTGAGTTGGGCCTCAAAGCATATATCCTCTTCAAGGATGAGAGGTTGTTGCCGTGTGATCTTAAAGTGAATTATGGGCATAACATCAAGAAGTTGCTCATAGACGCCAAGAGTAAGGGCCTAGAAATCGCACGTTGTGCAGTTGTTCCGTTTGATGACCAATCCGAAGATGAAAACGACGTATTGGGCTTGCCGCCGGAGAACAACTGGCTGGTAAAAGTATTTGGAAAGGCATCAAGCGAAGGCGAGAAACGGTTCGATATTGCAATCGGAATAAACTTTGAACGGTACGCGGTGAAAGGAACCGAATACCCGATTTCTATCTACGAAAATCAAGAGTATTACTATCTCGCGAGTATTGCGGCCATGGCGTATACGCTGTTCAATAAGATCAGAAACACGGACAGGTTTTTCGACCAAAGACGACGGAATCGCCACTGCGAATTCGACACTTGGCTCGAAGAACTACACAAACAAAGAAAGAAATACAATCTCTCTGAAGAGGAGGCGGCCGAGAAGATTGGCCGGGCGCTGGCCGGGTGCTGAAGTGGACCCCAAATCTGGAAGCAGGTCACTGGTTTGGTAGACACTTCCGGGCTATCACTGTGTTTGAAACTTTCCGGGCTAGTCGCTGTTCCGGTGGCACTTGGTAAGTCTGCCATTATTCTCAGGCCATCGTGAACAAAATGCCTGAACAGACCCCGGGAAGCAAAGCAACAGGCGCGCTCCTCGACGTCATCGTCGTGGGCGCTGGATTTGCCGGTGTGTATGCGGTTTACAAATTCCGCCAGTTGGGTTTTTCGGTCCGGGCTTTTGAGGCGGGGGATGATGTGGGGGGAACGTGGTATTGGAACCGCTATCCCGGGTGCCGCTGTGACATCGAGAGCATTCATTACTCCTATCAGTTCGACGACGATCTCCAGCAGGAGTGGGACTGGACGAAACGCTATGCCTCCCAGCCGGAAATCCTGTCCTACATCCGCCATGTGGCCGATCGATTTGAGCTGCGCCGAGACATCCAGTTCAATACCCGCGTCACGGCAGCTAGATTTGAGCCGGCGGCGGGAGAAATCCCCTCTCATTGGACTGTGGCAACCGATGATGGGCAAACCCACACGGCACGGTTTTGCGTCATGGCGAGTGGTTGCCTGTCTTCCCCCAATCTACCCGACATAGCCGGCCGCGACACGTTTTCGGGCGACACGTATCACACCGGCCGGTGGCCCCATGAAGGGGTGGATTTAACCGGCCTTGAGGTTGCCGTCATCGGCACCGGGTCGTCCGGAATCCAGTCCATTCCCTTGATCGCGGAGCAGGCCGCCCACCTCACCGTGTTTCAGCGCACGCCCAACTATGCCATTCCGGCCAGCAACCGCCCGCTTGAGCCGCGTGAATTGATGGATGTCAAATCCCGCTACAAGGAGATTCGCGCTCAAGCGAAGAAAGGCATCCCTGCGCTCCCCATCAAGCCGGCGGGCCCATCCGCCCTTGACGTTTCCGATGAGGAGCGCGAAGAGGCTTACGAATACTGGTGGAAAAACAATGGGCTTTCGTTCCAAGCCACGTTTGCCGATGTGTTATTCGATACGGATGCCAACCGGACCGCGGCCAACTTTGTGCGGCGCAAGATTCATGACATCGTCAATGATGAAAAGGTGGCCGCTCTCTTGACGCCGAAGAACCCGCTGGGCTGTAAACGCCTGTGTGTCGATACGCACTACTACAGAACCTACAACCGATCGAACGTGACCCTGGTGGATGTCGGCCAAGAGCCGATTCACAGCATTGTGCCCGAGGGAATACGCGTCGGCGGGACGGTGTACGCGGTTGACGCCATAGTCTTTGCCACCGGTTACGACGCCGTCACAGGGGCATTGCTGGAAATGGATCTGCGAGGACGGGACGGTCTGTCTTTGCGCGACAAGTGGGTGGAAGGCCCTCGTGTCTATCTCGGTTTAGCGACCAGCGGGTTCCCCAACCTGTTTCTTATCAACGGGCCGGGCAGTCCGTCGGTGTTGGTCAATATGGTGACCGGCGTTGAGCAGCATGTGGATTGGATTGCCGATTGCCTGGTTCACATGAGAGACCGCAAGCTGGACGCCATTGAGGCCAAAGCGCAACCGGAAGAGGCCTGGGTTGTTCATAACAACGAGGTGGCGGGACGGTCTATACGGTCCAGCTGCGCTTCCTGGTACACCGGCGCCAATATTCCGGGCAAGCCAAGCGTCTTCATGCCTTATGTGGGCGGTTTCCCGGCCTACGTGGAGAAATGCGAGCAAGTCGTTCAAGAAGGGTACGCGGGCTTTGCCCTGTCTTGACGTGTTTGAATGAGGAGCCGAACTCCGCGAACCGCGCCGGTCAGGCTTTGAGGTCTGCGGAGCGGGGCGGGCGGCCCTGTTTGTGGCTAGTGTCGTGTCACGCGAGTATCCGTCTAGCGGAACCAGCGGCTGCCCGGATTGCGTCTCGCTAAAGGCCGATCGACACCCAGCCACAGGCCGGAAGCCCAGAAGAGGAACACGCCGTTCACAATGAAGAATGGAATCAGCGACGCATCGAGTAGCCGCCGATTGCAAAGCCGCACAGAATGAACATGCTCACGCAGGCAGCGATTCGCGTGGTCACACCCACCAGCAAGCCGACCGCGGAGTAAATCTCGCCGAGAGTAATAACCCATGCCACCAGCACATATAGCGGGATGGCGAATTTCTGGAGGAACAGGGATGCAAAGGCACCCGGCGGCATCTCGGTCAAACGATCGAGAAAGATTTCCTTGAGGATATCGCTGGTCAGCCAGCCCTTGACCACTTTGTTGATGCCGGCCGCCAACCAGAAGACCGCAAACAATGTTCGCAAAAGCAGATGCAAGAGTATTCCGCTGAAGCGCAGCGGATGCTCCTTGATCCATCGCAGCGTCCAGACTTGCCCGAATTCCCGTATCGCGAGACTCATGGCTTGCTTCCCGGCGCGCTTGCTTCAATGGACTCAAGCGCGTCCCATAACGGCAGGCGCACGCAATAGCCTAACGTGTCTCCTGTTTCGGCACGCTTCCAGGCGCGGCTGACACGATCGATGTTGTGGGCGCCGAGTTCGATCACCGGTGGATTGAGCACCAGTCGCGCTTCGACAACCTTCCTGGCTGACCACTTACCGGCCGCGACTTCGTAAATATGCGCCGGTCGCGTGTGACCGCGCGCGGCCAGGTCTTCCTCGGAGAAATTGGCAATGAACCATTCCCGGATAGTCGAGACTTGCGACCAGAAGGTGCGTGTCTGCAGGTGATACAGCGTGAAATCGCCAATTTCCGGAACCGTGTCGTCACGCGGTGTTGCGTCTCCAGCCTGGCACAAGACAACCACTTCGCACATCGTGCACACCTCGCCGAACCGGCCGACCAGAAAATAGTCGCGGTAGGCATCGATATTGACCTGCGCACGCACCGGAACGGCCAGGCTCAGGGCCGCCAGCAGCAACACAAAACGGCTTGCCGATCCACGCATACACGCGCTCCTTCTCATTTCCCTGGCGCCATTCAGCCATCGGCATTATCGCAGCGCCCGCATTGACAGGCGCAGGCTGGCGGCAAGACAATAAACGTCTTGGCCCATTGGGGCGTAGCCAAGTGGTAAGGCATCGGGTTTTGATCCCGTGTATCGCAGGTTCGAATCCTGCCGCCCCAGCCAACCCGGTATCAGCAACCGCAGAGTCACCCATGGCGGAACCTCGCAGCTTCGAACTTCCAAAAATAGAAATATTGTCCGGCAACGCAACGCCCGCGTTGGCGGCGGCGATTGCCAAGACGCTGGGGGTGCGAATGGGGAAGGCCCAGGTGGAGCGCTTCAGCGACGGAGAAATCAGCGTGGAGGTGCTGAACAACATTCGCGGACGCGACGTGTTTATCGTGCAGTCCACCTGCCCGCCGGTCAACGACAACCTGATGGAGTTGATCCTGCTGGCCGACGCCTGCCGGCGCGCGTCGGCGCAACGAATTACCGCGGTCATACCGTACTTCGGCTATTCGAGGCAGGACCGCCGGTCGCGGGCGGTTCGGGCGCCGATTTCCGCCAAGGCCGTAGCTCAGATGATCTGCGCCGCGGGCATTGACCACCTGGTAACCGTGGACTTGCATGCGGACCAGATTCAGGGCTTCTTTTCCATAGCGGTCGACAACGTCTATGCTTCCCCGGTGCTGCTGGGCGACGCCTGGAAACGCCTGGAAGAGGATGTCGTAGTGGTGTCCCCGGATGTCGGCGGGGTGGTCAGGGCACGAGCCCTGGCGCGCCGGCTGGACAACACCGACCTGGCAATCATCGACAAACGAAGGCCCAAGCCGAACGTGGCGGAAGCCATGAACATCATCGGCGAAGTGCGGGGCAAGGTATGCGTGCTCATCGACGACATGATCGATACCGCCGGTACCCTCTGCCAGGCGGCCAGCAGCCTGCTGGATGAGGGCGCGGTGGAAGTGGTTGCCTACATCACCCATCCGGTTCTCAGCGGAAAGGCGCTGGAGCGGATCACCAAGTCGGACCTGACCGAACTGATCGTCACCGACACCATTCCGTTGTCGGAAGAAGCAGCAGCCTGCGACAAGATACGGCAGCTCAGTGTCGCGGAATTACTGGCCGAAACCATGCGCAGAATCAGCCTGGATGAGTCGGTCAGTTCCCTCTACCTCGATTAGTCGCGGTTCGTCTGCCGCCCGGCCCCGGTCCCAGTCCGGCTGACGTTGATGCTGCTTGAGCGATCCGAACGCAACCTGGTGATTCTGCTGGCGCTCATCACCATGAGCGGCCCGATGTCGCTGACCATCCTGTTCCCGGCGCTTCCCGCACTCGAACTGGCCTTCTCGATTTCCCGCGAGATGGCCCAGGTCACGACCTCGCTGGCCACCCTGATCCTGGCGCCGGGAGTGTTGATCTACGGACCGCTTGCCGATCGCTTCGGGCGCCGTCCGCCGCTGCTTGGCGCCCTGTTGCTGTTGGGCATCGGAAGCGTCATTTGTATTTTTTCACCCAATATCGAGACACTGATCGCCGGTCGCTGCATGCAGGGCCTGGGCGCCGCCGGCTGCATCACACTGGCGCGGGTAATGCTCCGGGACGCCTTTGGCCAGAAGCGATTGCCCCGCATGATGGCGATCCTGACCATGGCAATGATGGTCGGCCCCATGATGGCCCCGGCCTTGAGCGGCTACCTGACCGAGAACTTCGGCTGGCGCAGCATTTTCGTTTTCCTGACCGGTTTCTTTGTTGTGCTCCTGGCGCTGTTCCTGCGCGTTGAGGAGACCTTTGTTCAACGCAAATCGGGCGGGCGGCGGGCGTTTCGCGCCTTGCTATCCAACCCGCGGTTCCTGCGCTACGCTTTTGCCACCGGCCTGATCGTGGGCGGTTACTACTGCTTCGGCGCCGGAGCGCCACACGTGGTGGAGACCATGCTCGGACACAGCCCCACGACCTACGGGCTGTGGACCATGGCGCTGAGTTCCTTCTATTTCCTGGGCACCATGAGTTCGATCTGGCTTGGCCCCAGGCTGGGCGTAAACGGCTCGATGATGTTGGGGATGGTGATTACCACCGCTACTGCCTTCCTCCTGTTGGCGTTGCTTTACTTTTGGGAGTGGAGCCTTACCGCGCTGTTTATCGGCATGGCGCCGTGGGCCTTCGCTTCCGGAGTATTCATGCCGAACGCACAGGCCGGCGCCCTAACCAGCGCCGGTCCGCATGCAGGTACCGCCTCGGCGATAACGGCCTTCCTGCAACACGCATTCGGCGCCGTGGGCATGCAACTCGTAGGCACCGCGCTGACCGACACACCGTACCCCATGGCTTATTGCGTCCTGCTGTTCTCGGTCCTCACGCTGGCCTGCGTCGCCAGCCGCGCCGGCAGCCTGAGGCGAGCCGTGCGACGCGCCAGCCTCTGATTGAAGTCATCACCGAGGTAAGTTTTCGCAGCAGGCGCCGACGCGCAAGCGACACGTTGGGAACGAGGGCATCCCCTGGGAACGAGGGCATCTTGCCCTCGGCGAGGGCTGGAAGCCCTCGTTCCCAGGTTGTTCCATGCAAGTGATGCGGTCTTTTTGCGGACTGCACGACCCTGTAAATTGGCTGGCCCTAAAGCGATAGAAACCGGCCTTTAGTCTAATGCACGGGCCAAGAGCAACGCATAGACTGTGATCGGTGGAAAAGGATTTTCAATGGCCGTTTACCGCTCGCAATCATGTTCCGATTGTGGAATGCCCGAATTGCCATATACGGAACAAGGTGTTCCGTACCCAAACACGCGGGAGCGGCGCCGACACACGAAGGCTACGCACATGCCAACCGGCAAGCAAACGCCCAATCGTTCAACAAGAGCGGAGGCAGTTCATGTCATGAACAGAATCTCAAACCCATTAATCGGACCTGACATCGTTAGCGTGACGGGCCACGGCGCTGTAAGAGTCTTGTCACTCTTACTGGCGGCCATGCTCCTCGCAGTCGTTCCGCCAAGCGCGACCGCACAGGTTGCTGACGAGGACGAAGAGATCGAAGAAATCATTGTTGTCGCCAAAGGCTCGCAAGTTACCTTACCGGGCGCTTATGCGGGCGGCCAGGTTGCCAGGGGCGGCCGGGTCGGAATGTTCGGCAATCTCGATATGATGGATACGCCGTTCGCGAGTACCAACTACACCGCAGAGTTCATCCTGGACCAGCAGGCCAGGGGCGTTGCCGATGTGCTCCTCAATGATCCCGTGGTGCGGGCGGCTCGAGGTTTCGGCAATTTCCAGGAGGTATTCATCATTCGCGGCTTCCCGGCGTTTTCCGACGATATGACCTACAACGGAATCTACGGGATCCTGCCTCGCCAATACGTTGCGACGGAATTTCTGGAACGCGTCGAGCTGTTCCGGGGCGCAAGCGCCTTCCTGAACGGCGCGGCCCCCGGCGGCAGCAGCCTCGGCGGGATCGTCAACCTGGTGCCGAAGCGCGCGCCTCAGGAGGGGTTGACCCGCTTGACCGCAGGCTTCGAAAGCGACGGACAGGGCTATGGCGCGCTGGATGTCGGCCGGAGATTCGGGCCGGACTCACGCACCGGCATTCGGGCCAATCTGGCCACCCGGAACGGCGAAACATCCGTTCAGGACCAAGACCGCGAACTAACGGCGGCCTCCGTCGGTCTGGATTACGAAGGTGAGAGGCTTCGGCTGGCGGCGGATATCGGATTTCAGGACCACGTAATCGAGGCTCCGCGGCCGAGTGTAACGCCCTTCGGCGGCATTCCCGAACCTCCCGATGCACAGGGAAATTTCGCCCAGCCATGGACCGTTACGGAAGAGCGGCAGCTCTTCGGCGTAGTGCGGGGCGAGTATGACCTGACCGACAACGTTTCTGCCTGGGGGGCTCTCGGCGGGCGTAACGGCGAGGAAATCAATGTCCTCAGCAATCCGAATGCTACAGCCGACGGCAACACATCGGCGTATCGCTTCGACAATTCCCGCGAGGACGACATTTTCTCGGCCGAGATCGGCCTTCGGGCTGACTTCGTCACCGGCGGAGTCGGTCACCGGCTGACGGTTTCCGCCTCCAGCTTCTCGATCGAATCCAAGAACGCCTACGGATTCTCGAACTTTTTCGCCGGATTCGCGAGCAACTTGTACCGCCCAACTGCCGTGACTCCACCGGCGGCGGATTGGTTTGTGGGCGGCGTGCTTTCGTCACCGCTGAAGACCTTCGAAACCAATACCGATAGCTTCGCCATCGCCGACATGCTGTCGCTTATGGACGACTCGGTCCTACTCACGATCGGAGTGCGCCATCAGAACATCGAGAACCTTACCTTCGACTACAACTCCGGCGCGGAGGCGTCGAGTTACGATGAAGGGCGGCTTACGCCGATGGCCGGCATCGTAATCAAGCGCGGCGAGACGATTTCACTTTACGGCAACTATAGCGAGGGACTGATCCCCGGCGAAGTCGCACCGGCCGTGAGTGGCGGCAACCCGGTCGTCAATGCGGGCGAGGTGTTTGAGCCATACCAGTTGGAACAGGTCGAAGTGGGCGTTAAGTACGACGGCGGCAATTTCGGCGTAACCGCCAGTGTGTTCACGTTGTCGCGGCCTTCAGCCTTCGTCGAAAACAACGTTTTTTCAGTTGTCGGCGAGCAACGCAACCGGGGCGTTGAGATTAGCCTGTTCGGCCAGCCCATGGAACGCTTACGGCTGATCGGCGGCGTGACCTTCCTTGGGGCAGAGCTGGTCAGCAACCCAGACAGTTCCCTGGACGGCAACGATGCTGTCGGCACGCCGGAGTTGCAAGTCAACTTGAACGTCGAATGGGATGTACCCACCGTGCCAAATCTGGTTGTCGACGCCCGGGCCGTTTTCACCGACTCGCAATGGGCTGATGCGGCGAATACGGTCACGGTGCCGTCGTGGAACCGGTTCGATATCGGCGCACGCTATTCCTTCGACGTCGGGGGCCGGCCGATAACCCTGCGCGCCCGGCTCGACAACGTGACGGACCAGGACGAATGGGTGTCGGTCGGCGGTTACCCGGGCTCCAACTATTTGGTACTGGGCAATCCGAGGACCCTGAGCATTACGGCATCCATGGACTTCTAGTGTTGTGTCCCGCAAGCAGGTGTCGCATTAGGGCCGGCGGGACACTACACTAGCCACATCCATGATGGGTAATCGCTCCGGTCGGCGCGTGCGCGCGATGCTGGGCTGCGCCGCTGCCCTGGCGTGCATCGGCGCGCTCGACCAGCTGAATGCGCAGCCATCCGGAAATCCGTTTCCAAGCACCTATAGACCGGGAGCGCCTGCGGATACGCTGTTCCTTAACGCAACCGTTCTGGACGGCGCCGGCAACCGGCGCCAACGCGCTTCTGTGCTGATACGCGAAGGCCGGATAGCAGCGCTGGGAACCGATATCGAAGCGCCGCCAAACGTACGCGTGATCGACACCGCGGGCCGCTGGATCACCCCGGGGATCGTGGACCCGCATTCGCACCTGGGATCCGCGTCCGTGCCTTACACGCCGGTCGAACTCTCGGCCTGGGATGTCAACGAGATCGGCGATCCCTCCGTGCCGCACCTCTACGTCGAGACGACCATCAGGACCCAGGACCCCGGCTTTGCCGCAGCGCTCGCCGGCGGAGTCACGACGATTCAGGTGCTCCCGGGTTCCGCGAACCTCTTCGGCGGCTACTCGGTGATCCTGAAGAACGTGCCGGCCAGGACGCCACAGGCGATGAAATTTCCGGGCGCCCCGCCGGGCATGAAGATGGCTTGCGGCGAAAATCCCAAGTACAACTACAGCGAACTGGGCAAGGCGCCGAAGTCCCGCATGGGCATTGTCGCAGGCTACCAGGCCATGCTCGACGACGCCACGCAATACCGCGACAAGCTCATGCGCTCCCGCAGGGGCGAAGGCGACGAACCGGAATACGACCCGAAGCTGGCGGCCATCGCCGCCGCTCTGGACGGGAAAGTCCGGATTCACTTCCACTGTTACCGTGCGGATGACATGGCGATCGTCCTTGACATCGCACGCCACTATGGCCTGCCGATTACGGCTTTTCACCATGCCTCGGAGGCGTACAAGATTCCGGACCTGCTGGTCGAGCACAATGTGTGCGGCGTCGTGTTCGCGAACTGGTGGGGCTTCAAGATGGAAGCGTTCGATGCAATTCGGGAAAACGCCGCCATGCTCGAAGCGTACGGTGCATGCGTGACCATGCACTCGGACTCCGCCATTACCGGGCAGCGCCTTAATCTCGAAGCCGCAAAGGCCATGGCTGCCGGACAGCATGCCGGGCTGGACATACCGCGCGAAGTGGCCATTCAATGGATTACATTGAACCCGGCGCGAATACTTGGTCTTGAAGACCACATCGGTTCACTGGAGCCGGGCAAGAACGCCGATGTGGTTGTCTGGTCGGGTGACCCGTTCAGCGTTTATTCCCGGGTGGACCTCGTTTACATCGATGGCGCGCTGGTGTTCGACCGTTCCCATGCCGCGCTTCGGCCTGAGTCGGACTTCAACATCGGACAGCCTGCGCGGGAGCGCAAGCGATGAGGGCGTCAGTCGCAGGCCCACTGTTATTCCTGATAGCTCTCGCAGGTTGCTCCTCGGCGCCCGGCCCTGGTGCCGTAGGCGATACCGGCGACACCGCGCCGTTGGCTCCCGCGATCACCGCAATCACGAACGCCGATGCGCATACCATGACGCCGGCGGGCCGAATCGAAAACGCAACGATCCTCGTGCAGGACGCCTCAATCATGGCCATAGGACCGGATGTCGCCGTGCCGGACGGAGCCCGGGTAATCGATGCACAAGGCAACACGGTTACGCCGGGGCTGATCGCGTCTGCAACCTACCTGGGACTGGTGGAGGTCAGTTCGTCGCTGGATACCGACGACCGATCAGCAGCTTCCGGAGTGCTCGGCGCTTCGTTCGACATCCAGTACGCTCTTAATTTTAATTCCGTTCTAATTCCCGTCGCTCGCGCCGATGGCGTTACGCACGCCATTGTGATGCCGGCCGGCTCCTCGCAGAGGCCGTTCGCCGGCACGGGCGCAATGATCAATGTGGGCGCCGGCGACAAGCTGCTGGAACAAGCGGGCATTGCAATGTTCGCCGGCATCGACGGTCCGTCAACGTCGGAACCCGGGCAATCGCGAAGTTCGGAATGGATGGCGCTACGCCGCGCGCTCAGTGAGGCGCGGGCGCTCGAAGGTCAAAACGGCGCATCCGGATCAAGTCTTGCGGCGGCGTTACGGCGAGCGGACGCGGAGGCGCTACGCCCAGTTCTCAAGAGATCCATGCCCCTGGTCATCCGCACCCGGCGTGAGTCGGACATTCGCCAGGCCGTGGCGCTAGGCCGCGAATTCGGCATCCGGGTCATCCTCTACCAGGCCGACGAAGCATGGCGTGCCGCCGAACTCCTCGCGGAGCACCAGGTGCCCGTTATCCTGGACCCGGCGGCCAACCTCCCGCAGCGGTTCGACAACATCGGCGCCCGCCTTGATGCCGCTGCGATTCTCCACCAGGCTGGTGTGCCCCTTGCGCTGCATTCCTGGGAATTTCAAATGACCCACAACACAGGCCAGGAACTGCGGCAGGCCGCCGGAATCGGCGTCGCCAACGGGCTCCCCTGGGACGCGGCGCTCAAGGCGCTGACAGCGGGCGCCGCAAGCATCTGGGGCGTCGACAACCACATCGGCAAGCTCCAAAAGGGCATGATGGCCGACCTCGTTATCTGGAGCGGCGATCCCTTCGAGATGACGACCAGGCCCCTGACCGTGATGGTGGACGGGCAAACCATGCCGCTTGAGACACGCCAGACGAAACTGCGGGACCGTTATATGCCGGCCATTACCGGCTCAAAGTCCTCGCATCGCGACGACTAAGCGCGGATGCATTCTCGCGTACGTTTCGGCGTGATTGCGCTTTCCCTGGCGGTAGCTTGTGGCACGGCCGTCGCCGATCTACCCCTGCAACCGCAGCGCACGATCGAGTTTGTAACTGCCGAGGGCACGTGGATGTCCACGGACGTTTCACCCCACGGACAGACGATAGTGTTTGATCTTCTCGGAGACCTGTATCTCCTCGGAATCGAAGGCGGGCAGGCAAAGGCCCTGACCCGCGATCCCGCATTCGATTCCCAGCCCGTGTTCTCTCCCGATGGCGAGTGGATCCTGTTCGTCAGCGATCGGTCCGGTGCGGAGAATTTCTGGACTGTGGCGGTAGACGGATCCTCCTTCCGGCAGTGGTCCTTCAATACCGGGGACCGTATGCTTGTTTCCCCCGCCTGGTCGTACGACGGCAATCGAATCTACGGATCGGTCTTTCGCGCGGACCTGAACGGATACGAGCTTTGGACCTACGACAGCGAGGGAGTAGCGGAACTCCTCGTGCCCATAAAGACGAGTTCCGATCAACCACGCGCCAGCTGGACCAGCGCGCTCGGCGCCACGGCCTCTCCGGACGGGCGTTTTCTGTATTACGCGCATCACCTTGGCCAGCTTGACCCCGACATACAGCGCTGGACCATCCATCGGCAGAACCTGGATACCGGCGAGTCCGAAGTGGTGGTGCAGCCTGCGGACACGCGCGGCCGAGGGTTCCCCGGCAGCTTTTTCCGCCCGGCCGTGTCGCCCGACAATCGCTACCTTGTGTACGGGTCGCGCTATCGGGCCAGGACCGGCCTCCGCATTCGGCGACTGGATACCGGCGAAGACCGCTGGTTTGCCTATCCCGTACAGCGAGATCAGCTTCACGCAACCAGCGTGCAGGGATTGCTGCCGGGCTACGCGTTCACTCCCGACGGTAAGTCAATCGTGTTAAGCGGTAACGGCGGAATCTACCGATATTCGCTGGCTGACGACAGCGCGATGCCCATTCCCTTCGAAGCCCCGATCCACCTTGAGCTGGGACCACAATTGCGAATCGATATCGCGCAGGACACAGGACCCGTTCGAGCCAGATTGATTCAGCATCCCGTGCAGTCGCCCGACGGCCGATTCCTTGCATTTTCCGCGCTGGGCCGACTTTATGTGCAGCCGCTCAAAGAAGGGGCTTCACCAAGATTGCTCGTAGAACTTCCGCCCGGCCAATTTCACCCGGAGTGGTCTGGGGATGGCAGCATGATCGCATTTGTCACGTGGACCGCTACTGACGGAGGGCATGTCTGGACAGCACCCGCGAACGGCGAGGGTGCGCCGGTTCGTCACACGGAAGTCGCCGATTTCTATTCCTATCCCGCGTTTGCACCCGATGGGGAAGCGATATTGGCTCTGCGCTCCAGTCACGCCGACCGTATCCACCGCTATATGGAATTCGGTGCGCTACAGGATGCGGCACTGGTCAGCATAACGGTCGGCGAGGGTGGGGTTCGAGAAGTAGTTCGCGGCAGGATTGCCGGCAAGCCACAGATTACCGATGAAGCCAATAGCATCGTGCTTGTTTTCGATGACGGCCTGAATGCGATTGCGTTGCCGGGCGGAGAACGCACAACGCTCGCCGGCGCTGTGGGTTACGGCTGGTATTTCGAGGAGGAGCCCGGCCGAATCGACGAGTTCGCCATCAGCCCGAACGGCCGCTGGGTGCTGGCCAAGAGTGCGGCGCAGCAATTGCATCTGTTCCCGCTTCCGGACGAGGCCGGGGCAACGGTAGATCTCACCGACCCCGCGGCCCGGCAACGGCAGTTGACAACCGTCGGCGCCGATTTCTTTGGCTGGGCGGATGAAGGCGGGACGATCACCTGGGCGCTGGGTTCGACCTACTACCGCTGCCCCTTGAGAGAAACCGCCGCTGCGGCGTCCGATGCCCGGGGCTCGGGCGCGTTGGCATTCGGGTGCGGCCACATTGAATCATTCGAAATCGTCGTTGAGGCGCCGCGGGACACGCCCCGTGGCAAGCTCGTGCTCAAGGATGCCGCGGTCCTGACGATGGCCGAGAAAGGCGTTATCGAGCGGGCGGATATCCACATCGAAAACGACCGAATCAAGGCTGTCGTTCCGAGCGGCCAGCTAAGCGTGCCCAACGATGCCGATGTCATTTCGGTTAAGGGTCACTATATCGTCCCCGGGTTTATCGACGCGCACATGCACCTCGCCGACATCCGTCGCGGAGTGCTTGGGATGGAAAGTTGGGGTGCGACAGCCAACCTCGCATACGGGGTCACGACATCCTTCGATCCGTCGTCGCTGACTATCGACATGCTCGCGTACGAGGATCTCGTCGACGCCGGCGTGATCACGGGATCGCGCATTCATTCCACCGGTCCGGCGGTGTTCTCGTTTCACAACTTTCAGAGCCTCTCCGAGGTCGAGGACGTTGTGCGCCGCTACCGCGATCATTATCGGACCCGCAACATCAAGATGTACCGCACCGGCAACCGCAAGGTCCGGCAGTGGGTGGCGATGGCGGCGGAGAGTCTGGGTGTGTTGCCAACCACCGAGGGCGCCCTGGCGATGAAGCTCGGGCTGACCCAGGTGCTTGACGGGTTCCCCGGATTTGAGCACGAACTTGCGGCGCTCCCGCTCGCCCGCGATGTGGTCGAACTCATGGCGCGGAGCGGCGTTTCGTACACGCCGACCTTGGTCATCAGTGCCGGGCCCGACGCACAGGATTTCTTCATTACCCGGCAGGTCCCCTGGCGCGATCCGAAGATTAACCGCTTCTGGCCGGATTTTGCGATCGACAAGAAGCTTAGGAAAGCACCCTGGCACGCGCTCGAGGAATATTCGTTTCCCCGGGCGGCGACCGAGGCCGCAAAGATTCTCCGTGCCGGCGGCGTGGTTGCCGTCGGTTCGCACGGCGACATTCCGGGGCTGGGATTTCACTGGGAGATGCAAGCACTGGCGATGGGAGGCATGCAACCCATGGAGATTCTGCTTGCCGCGACCATGAATTCGGCCAAAGCAATCGGAAGGCACGGGGAATTCGGGAGTATCCAGGTGGGGAAATACGCCGACCTCGTCATTCTCCAGCAAGACCCCAGGACCGATATCGCGAATACTCTTGCCATCAGCCACGTCATGAAGAACGGTCGCCTGTATAACGGCGACACACTCGATGAAGTCTGGCCCCGGGCGCGCAAACTCCCACGCCCGTTCTACCAACAGGACCGGGACTAGGGCCTGTTAACACTATGGGATGCCGCTCTGTTGAATCTGTTACGGCGCCAATCAAGGCGCAAGGAGCGCGGTTTGGTGATTCCAAATGAGCGACGAGTAACGATGAGTGGCGCCGTAACAGACTCAACCCAAAGGGCCGGGTCTGTTTTTCCGCCCGGCGGCGTTGCCGCTCGCTTATGTGGGCCAGCCACACGGCGCTCGCAGCGCCTTGCCGGACAAAAAATAGACCCGGCAGAGCGGCTTCCCATAGTGGTAACAGGCCCTGGATGAAATGAACAGGCGCAGGTTCCTGAGCGCCGCAGCCTGCGGAGCATTCTTGCCCACATGGTTGCAGGCGAAGGATGCGCCGCTCGATACGGCCTTTGTAAACGCTTCGATCTGGACGGGCGACCCGCTCGCCGGTCACATTTCCGCGTTGGGAATCCGCAGCAACCGCATCGCCGCGCTGGGCGAGCAGGCCGTTCAGGCGGCCTCGGGTCGCACTACACAACGGGTCGATCTCGACGGCGCGTTCGTGGTACCTGGCTTTATCGACAGCCACACGCACTTCCTGCGTGCGTCGCAGCGCTTGTCCCAAGTCGATCTGCTGCAGGTCACCACGCCGCGTGAACTGGTCAGAGTCATTGCCGAGGCGGCCGGCAAGGCACCGGAAGGAAGCTGGCTTCAGGGTGGCAACTGGGATGAGCAGCGCTGGGGCGGCGAGTTGCCGACGCGCTACTGGATCGACGGTGTCACTCCTCACACACCGGTCGCCGTGTCGCGCACGGACCTGCACATGACACTGGTCAATTCCCTGGCGCTGCGGCTGGCAGGTATCGACCGCGACACACCGGATCCACCCGGGGGCATCATTGTGCGCGACGCGGCCGGGGAGCCCACGGGCATCATCAAGGATGCGGCCAAGGAGTTTGTCGAGCGCGTGATTCCCAAGCCGACGGCCGAGGAGATCGATCGGGCAATGCGAGCAGGAATCGACTACGCCCTTGCCAGGGGCGTAACCCAGGTCCACGTCAAGGCGGTGGACTGGGCGACGCACTATTCGCTGCGGCGGCTGCGAAGTCAGGGCGAAACCGGTATTCGTTTCTATTCCTACGTTCCTCTACCTGACTGGCAGGTACTGGCGGCGTTGGTTGAGGAGGAGGGGCGAGGCGATGAATGGGTTCGATGGGGCGGCCTGAAAGGCTTTGTCGATGGTTCTCTCGGATCCCGGACGGCGCTCTTTCACGAACCTTACGCGGATGCGCCGGATGACCACGGCATCAAGGTCGTGGACCTGGACGATCTTCGCCAATGGATCGGGGCCGCGGACAGCCGCGGCCTGCAGGTGGCCGTGCATGCCATCGGCGACAGGGCCAACGATCTATTGCTCGACATGTTTGCCGACGTCATTCGGGCGAATGGCGAGCGTGACCGAAGGTTTCTCGTGGAGCATGCGCAGCACATACGGCCGAAAAGCATTGCAAGGTTCCGTCAACTCGGCGTGATCCCTTGCATGCAGCCTTATCACGCCATTGATGACGGCCGATGGGCGATAAAGCGGGTAGGACCCGAGAGACTGAAAGGAACCTACGCGTTCCGGTCGCTGCTCGACCAGGGAGCCTTGCTGAGCTTCGGTTCGGACTGGCCGGTCGCGCCGCTGAATCCGTTGACCGGCATCGAGGCGGCGGTCCTCCGCCGGACTACGGACGGCGCGAATCCCGACGGCTGGTTACCGGAACAGAAATTGTCCGTCGAGGAGTCCCTGACGGCATACACAGCCGCCAACGCCCACGCCGGTTTTCAGGAGCACGAACTGGGCCGCCTTCGACCTGGAATGCTTGCCGATTTCACGGTGCTGTCTGACGATTTGCGGCGGATCGATCCCTCTCGAATCGCGCGTACTGAAGTATTGCGCACCGTGCTCGGAGGCCAGGTGCGATACGACTCGCTGAACTGAAACGACGCGAATCTGCGAAAGAACAGGAGATGCGGAAATGAGTTCAGGGCGATACGCAGAACGCAACGCGGACGACTTGGTGAAACTCGTCGATGAGAACCCCCTGGTCTGGATTTTCCTCGAAGACACTGAAGGGCCTTTTGCGACTGGAGCGCCCATCCGGCCGGTGGTTGTCGACGGCCACCTGAACCGGATAATCGGCCACGTCCCCCGGGGAAGCAGAATACACCGCGCACTCAAGGCGCCGCGCGAAGGGTTGATCCTCGTGCTGGGCCCGCACGGCTATGTGTCGCCATCGTGGATGAGCGACCGAACTCAGGCGCCCACCTGGAACTTCACCTCAGCCCGGCTCCTCGCGCGAATGCAAACGGTCGAGGATCCCGAGCTGCTCGAGGACCATCTTCGCGAACTCTCGGTGGCAATGGAGAGGAACCGTGCCAGTGCCTGGCAAGTCGAGGAAATGGGGCCGAGAATGCACAGGCTGGCGGCTGGAGTCGTGGCTTTCAAGGCGACGATTACGGATCGCGATTGTCGGTTCAAGTTAGGCCAGAACGAGAACGACCGGAATTTCTCCGAGATCATGAAGGGGCTCAAGCAGGAGGGCAACGAAGGGTTGATGCGCTGGATGCGCGATTTCAATCCCTCCCGTGGATAAGATCCGATGCAAACGAACAGTGCAATTGGCGCGGGCATTGATTCCGGAGCCGGGGCCTCCTTACCTGCTCATGCACAGCCTGTCCGGGTGAACGCCCCCCGTACAACTTCAGCCGCTCTCGCGCACGTGAGCTGTTCCGTTGCCGCCCGCGGAGAAGTATTCCGTAGGCGGCACTCCAAATGTGCGCTTGAACATTGCGGTGAAGGCACTGGAACTGCTGTAGCCGACATCGAATGCGACATTGGTCACACGCTGTCCGATTGCCAGCCGAGACAGCGCCTCCATCAGCCTGACATGCTGCCGCCAGGCGGCGAAGGTCATGCCCGTCTCGCGCTTGAAGTGCCGGGTAAACGTCCTGCGGCCCATAGACGCCGTGCATGCCAGGGCATCCAGCGTCTCACTCCGCGAAAGATCTGCAAGAATCGACCGGCAGGTCCGCTCCAGGTTCGGATGCCGCGGCATGGGCACATGAAGCGGGACAGCGGGAGTGTGCGTAATCTCATCCAGAATCAAGTCCATTACGCGACCGTCACGCCCGTCTTCATCGTATTCGAGCGGCAAGGTAGTCGCCTCAATGATCAGTTCCCGGAGCAACCCGGATATCTCGATCACCCGGCAATCGGAAGGCAGATTGGGGCGTACTTCGATGTCAATGTACAGGGTACGAACAGACACGTGTCCCCTGCAATGCACCTCGTGGAACACTCTTGGCGGTATCCACAATGCGCGCTGCGGAGGAACAACGAACGACGCGGCGTCGGTGATCACGCACATGATGCCCGCCGAGGCGTACAAGAGCTGGGCTCGCTCATGGCAATGGCGAGGATCGACATAGTCTGCGGAATACTCGTCCGCGAGCGAGGAAACAGGACGCGGCACGTCCTGATAGTCGATCCCTCTGGTGCTGCGCTGAACTTTAACCATCATTCCGGATGCCAGTGCATACCCGACACGGGCGCATCTCGCTTCTCAAGTTTAGCCAAAAACCCGAGTGCACATTCGAGGGGCCAAACATCTTGACGGCAGGACAATCCGATCCCTCCGGACGGGCCGCAAGAGACCTGGATCCCGGGGTGCGGCAGTTCATCAACTCGATTTTCGAAATAGTGTCCCACTGCCCGGCAGATGACTTGCGATCGTATCCCGGCAGGCGGCGTATGGCGGAGAAAGCCCGGGCGCGATGGACAAGGGGCGGCCCCGTGATGCATGACTCGCATGACCGCATGTGCGCCACGCGGCACGGGAACGTGCGCCTGCGCATTCACCGGCCGGAACGCGGCAAGCTACCGGTTCTCGTTTATGTGCACGGGGGTGGCTGGGTCATGTTCAGCGTTGACACGCATGATCGTGTGATGCGCGAATATGCCGCTCGCACCGGGTGCGCAGTGGTTGGCGTGGACTATTCCTATGCACCCGAGGCCAAGTTTCCGACGGCGCTTGAGCAGGTCATCGACGTAGTTCGCTGGTTGAGGAATGAGGGAGAGGACAATCTTGGCGTGGATGCCTCGCGCATGGCGATCGGAGGTGACTCGGCAGGAGCAAACCTTACGGTTGCTTCCTGCCTCTGCCTTCGGGATTCCGGAGAAGATGAATCGCTTCGCGCGATGGTACTCAATTACGGCGCCTTCTCAACGGAAGTCTCGGCGCAAGCCTGCCGCGATTACGGCGGCGACTCTTACATGCTCACCTGTGAAGAGATGGCCGGATTCTGGAAGGACTACCTCAGGAGCGACGCGGACGCGCGAGATCCTCTCGCCTGCCCGCTTCTTGCAAAGCTCGATGGATTGCCACCCGCTTTCCTGGCTATCCCCCAGTGCGATGTCCTGACCGAGCAGAGTCTCACCATGGCGTGCCGGCTGCGGCAAGCGAACATAGAAGCGCAAGCTCGCATCTATGCAAAAGCGTCCCACAGTTTCCTGGAGGCGGTGGCAGTATCGGAAGTGAGCAACCGCGCTCTTGACGAAACCGCGGTATGGCTTCGTTCCAAACTGACGGGTAAATGACCTGGGAACGAGGGCTTCTTGCCCTGGGAACGAAGGCATCCTGCCCCGGGAACGAGGGCATCCTGCCCTCGGCGAGGGCTGGAAGCCTTCGTTCCCAGCGTTATTCCTTGCGCGCCAGCCGCTTAAAAAAAGCCTTAAGTGTGCCGTACGACGCGCTAGCCCTTGATCAGTTGCTCCAGCGTCGGAGCGCCCTCGCCACGATCCATCCGGCCACTGGTGAATCTGCCGATGTATTCCTTGTAGGCGCGCATCGCCTGCCAGCCGAATATCCACAGGATCGGCATGTTCACGACCAGCATCAGTCCGGTGCCCAGCGTGGTTACCGTATCCAGCTCCGCGTCCGTGCGTAACCAGCCCAATGTGGCCACCAGCGCCAACAGGCAGTAGCTGATCTTGTAGACCAAAAGCCCGATCTTGCGGGCCCCAAGGAACCAGACGGCCTGCTCGGCATAGTAGCTCCACGAAATGATCGTGGAAAATGCAAACAGCCAGACCGCCAGGCTGACCAGCCACTTGCCCAGGCCCGGAATCGCCGAGTCCAGCGCGCGCGCGGTCATGGTTGCGCCTTCGTACGACACGAATAACCCGCCGTCCCGCAGCACCGGGACAACGGTACTTTCGGCGGCGTTCCACCGTATCGTGGCCTTTCCGTCACCGGCCAGCTCAATCTCGCCTGAGATCTTGTGCAGATTGTTATCCGTTTCCAGTCTGTAGTCCGCCGTTGCCACCATGAACACGGACTCACCGCCCGCCCAGCTGCCTCCGGCACGTTCGGGCGCGGCGGTTTCTGCAATCGTCCACGAATCCTCGACTTCTCCCGCTATAACGGGTGGTAGCGCAGCGAATTCCGCTTCCGGACCACGACGCCATTGCCCGGTGCTCAAGATCACCAGCGCGGTCAGCGTGCACACCACCAGAGTGTCGATGAAGGGCTCCAGCGCGGCGACGATGCCCTCACGCACAGGCTCGTCGGTGCGCGCCGCGGAGTGTGCGATCGGCGAGGAGCCTTGTCCGGCTTCGCTGGAGAACAGCGCCCGCTTCATCCCGAAAATGAAAGCGTAGCCCACAGTGCCGCCCAGGAAAGCTCCGGTGCCCTCCAGTGAAGAAAACGCGCCGCGAAAAATCAGCGCGAAGGACTCGGGAATTTGCTCGTAGCTCAACCCGAGCACCGCCATGCAGCCCAGGAAGTACAACACGACCATGAAGGGCACCAGTTTTGAGGCCACCTGGCCGATCCGGCGAATGCCGCCGATTATTACCAGTCCGGTCGCAACGGCAAGCGTCAGGCCGCACATCCAGGCGGGCACGCCGAAATAGCTTTCGGTTACGTCGCCGACGTTCCAGGCCTGGAAAAGATTGCCCCCGGTAATCGCCGAAATGATCACCGAAATACTGAAGATCACGGCAAAAGCCCTGCCTGCGGGGCGCAGCTTCGGCCAGCGGGCGGGTACGCCCTGATCCACCACCATCATGGGTCCGCCATGCGGGTTTTCGGGATCGTCCGTATTGCGGTACAGCATGGTGAGCGTTACTTCGGTCATCTTGACCGCCATGCCGCTTAAGCCCACTACCCACATCCAGAACACCGCGCCCGGTCCGCCCAGGCTAATCGCCAGGGCCACGCCCCCGATGTTGCCGAGTCCCACCGTGGCCGACAGCGCCGCGGACAAGGCCTGGAAATGGGAAATGGCGCCGGGGTCGCCGGGGTCATCGTACTTGCCGCGGGTAATCGCCACTCCGTGGGTAAGAGCCCGATACTGGCAAAAGCCGCTCCAGACAGTAAACAGCACGCCCGTGACCAACACGGCGTAGAGCACCCAGTTATGCCAGATAACCGCGTTAAGCGCGTTGAAAAAGCTCATTAAATCCACGGCAATCACTCCCCTGCGTTCGCGGGCATGATAACCGAGCCGAGAGGCGGAATTTCGGGCCGGTATAATTTGGCATCCCCGCCACGGGGCGTGTTGCACCAGCTTGTCCGCGCCTTGCGGAAGCAACCGCCATACGGTGCGCGCCCGGGCTTTTTTGAGGAACCCTTGATGTCAGGCGAGCCGACACCCGCCAGCCGTCTGTTGTACGACCCTGCCGACGAGCGGGACAGCTGCGGATTCGGGCTGATCGCCCAGTTGAGCGATCAGCCCAGCAACGACCTCGTGAAGAGATCGCTGGACGCACTCAAGCGTCTAACCCACCGCGGCGCCATAGCAGCGGACCGCAAGACCGGCGATGGCTGCGGCCTGCTGATCCGGCGCCCGGAAAAATACTTGCGCGCCGTGGCCAAGGAAGCCGGGCTCAAGCTGGCCCGGCGTTTTGCCGCCGGAATGTTGTTTCTTGACCGCAGTAAGGAAGTAGCCCACGCGCAGCGTGAATGCCTGCGAACCCTTCTGGAGGCGGAGGGTCTGTCGGTCGCCGGTTTTCGAACGGTTCCGGTCAGTTCCGGGGAATGCGGCCCCAACGCGCTGGCGTCGTTGCCGCGGATAGAGCAAATTTTCGTCGATGCGCCGCCTGGAATGAAGGCTGCGCACTTTTCTCGGCGGCTGTTCGTGGCGAGGCGGCGCGCCGAACAGGACCTGGACGAGCGCAATTTCTACGTGGCGAGCCTGTCGCCGGATTCCATCTGTTTCAAGGCGATGGTCATGCCGCCGGTGTTCGACCGCTTCTTCCCCGATCTGGCTCGGGCCGACCTCGAGAGTTCGGCCTGCGTTTTCCACCAGCGGTTTTCCACCAACACTACGCCGCAATGGCGACTGGCTCAGCCGTTCCGGCTGCTCGCGCATAACGGCGAGATCAACACCATTCAGGGCAATCGCAACTGGGCGAAGGCCAGAAGCAGCATAAACCGCAGTCCTCTGGTACCCGAACTTCAGGAGTTCACGCCCCCGGTTTCGGAGACCGGTTCGGATTCCTGCTCGCTGGACAACATGCTGGAATTGCTGCTCGCGGGCGGACTGGACCTGTTGCACGCCGTGCGCATTCTGCTGCCGCCGGCCTGGCAGAACGACTACGGCATGCATCCCGACGCACGCGCTTTCTATGAGTTCTTCTCCCTGCACATGGAGCCCTGGGACGGGCCTGCCGGAATCGTCATGACCGACAACCGCTACGCCTCCTGCTCCCTGGACCGCAACGGCTTGCGGCCGGCGCGCTATCTGCTGACCGATGACGGTCGCCTGGTGGTGGCGTCGGAGACCGGCGTGTATGACTGCGCAGCCTCGGAAATCGTCGAAAAGGGGCGTCTGGGACCCGGGCAGATGATCGCGGCCGACCTCAAGACCGGCCGCTTGCTTCGCACGGCGGATATCGACGGCGAGCTCATGGGCCGTTACCCCTGCAAGACCTGGTTGAAGGAGGGATTCCGTTTTCTCGACTCGGAGCTGGTGGAACTCTCCATCGCCGCCGAACCGATGGACAAGGAAACGCTGGCTTCCTACGAGAAGATGTTCAACATCACCAGCGAAGAAAAGAATTCGGTAATCCGCGTCCTGGCCGAGACTCAGATGGAAGCCGTCGGGTCGATGGGCGACGACACGCCCATGCCCCCCCTTTCGCGCCAGGTGCGGCCGCTGTTCGACTATTTCCGCCAGCAATTCGCGCAGGTTACCAACCCTCCGATCGACTCGCTCCGCGAGCATTGCGTGATGTCGCTGCAGACCACGATCAGCGGCGAAGCCAACGTGTTCATGCCCTCGGCAGAGCAGGCCAAGTGCATTTCCATGAGTTCCCCGGTGCTGTCCCAGCGCAAGCTCCGGCAAATCATGCACGGTACCCAGTTCGGCATCCGCAGTGAGCTGATCGATCTGAACTATCCCGAGAACACGGGGCTGGCCGAAGCGCTCGATGATCTGTGCCGCCGGGCCACTGACGCCGTCCGCGCGGGAACCCATGTGCTGCTGCTGAGCGACCGCTACCTTAAGCAGGGCAAGCTGCCCGTGCATGCCCTGCTGGCGACCGGAGCGGTGCATCAGCACCTGGTGCGGACAGGACTGCGTTGCCGTTGCAGCATCCTGGTGGAGACGGGTTGCGCGCGGGACCCGCACCATTTCGCCTGCCTGGTCGGCAACGGGGCGACTGCCGTTTATCCGTACATGGTGTACCAGATTCTCTCGAGGATGAGCCGCACCGGCGCGATCGGGGCCGGCGAAAACCCGATGACGCTTGGCCGCGCTTTCAGGCGCGGCATACGCAAGGGGCTGTTCAAGATCATGTCCAAGATGGGCATATCCACCGTGTCCAGCTATCGGGGGGCGCAGTTATTCGAGGTTGTGGGCCTGAGCGACGAGGTGGTCGACCTTTGTTTCGCCGGGACCGCAAGCCGGGTGCAGGGCGCCAACTTCGACGACCTCTGGCAAGACCAGAAAGTGCTGGGGCAAGCCGCCTGGAACACGCAGGAACAGCCCGGTCAGGGAGGGCTGCTCAAGTACGTGCACGGAGGCGAATACCACTGCTTCAATCCCGACGTGGTCGCGACTCTGCAAGCCGCGGTTCGCTCGGGCGACTACGATGCCTACCAACACTTTGCCGAGCTGGTAAATCGGCGCCCGGTGGCCGTAATGCGCGACCTCATGGAACTGGTTACCGAGGGAGATCCCGTACCCCTTGAAGAAGTCGAGCCGATTGAAGACATCCTGCCGCGCTTCGACACCGCTGGTATGTCGCTGGGCGCCTTATCGCCCGAAGCGCACGAGGCGCTGGCCATTGCCATGAACCGGCTGGGCGGACGTTCAAATTCCGGAGAGGGTGGCGAGAGCCCGGCCCGCACCGGCACCGAGCGGCGCTCGAAGATACGCCAGATTGCCTCCGGCCGCTTCGGCGTTACGGCCGAATACCTGGTGAACGCGGAAGTAATTCAGATCAAGATCGCCCAGGGCGCCAAGCCCGGCGAGGGCGGCCAACTACCCGGTCACAAGGTCAACAGGATGATTGCGGACCTGCGTTACGCCAGCCCCGGAGTAGGCCTGATCTCGCCACCACCGCATCACGACATTTATTCCATCGAGGACCTGGCGCAACTCATCTACGACTTAAAGCAGGTCAATCCGGACGCCCTGGTTTCGGTAAAGCTGGTAGCGGAGCCGGGTGTGGGAACCATCGCGGCCGGGGTGACCAAGGCCTACGCTGATTTGATCACGATTTCCGGTTACGACGGCGGGACCGGCGCAAGCCCGCTTACTTCGGTTCGCTACGCCGGCAGTCCCATGGAACTTGGCGTGGCCGAGACCCAGCAGGCATTGCGGGCCAACGGCCTGCGCGGCCGGGTTCGGGTCCAGGCCGACGGCGGGCTGAAGACCGGATTGGACGTGATCAAGGCCGCCATTCTCGGCGCTGAGAGCTTCGGATTCGGAACCGCCCCTATGGTTGCCCTGGGCTGCAAATACCTGCGCGTTTGCCATCTCAACAACTGCGCCACCGGAGTCGCAACCCAGAACGATGTGCTGCGCAGCCGGCATTTCACCGGACTGCCGGAAATGGTCATCAACTACTTCCGCTTCGTGGCCGAGGAAACCCGCGGGATTCTCGCATCCTTGGGTGTTCGGCGGCTGGCGAACCTTATCGGCCGCACCGAGTTTCTGCGCACGCTGCCGGGAGAAACCCCGCGCCAGGGACGACTGGACCTGTCACGGCTGGTGGCCGATGACGGGCTGGGCGACACGGTGGAACGGCACTCCACCGGCGAGCGCAATCCACCGTTCGACACCGGGCGTTTGTCCACGCGCATCGTGAGCGAAGTCGGCCCCAGCGTCCGTGAATTGCGCGGCGGGGAATTCAGTTTTCGCATTCAGAACTCCGACCGCGCCATTGGCGGCCGGCTGTCCGGAGAGGTTGCCCGGCTGCACGGCAATCAGGGTATGCGCGATTCCCCGGTGAAACTCAATTTTGCGGGCTCCGCGGGCCAGAGTTTCGGCTGCTGGAATGTCGGCGGCCTGAAGCTGAGACTGACGGGTGACGCAAACGACTACGTCGGCAAGGGCATGACCGGCGGCGAGATTGTGCTGCGGCCCCCCAGGGGCAGCAAGTTCATTGCCCGCAACACTCCGATCATGGGCAACACCTGCCTGTACGGAGCGACCGGCGGTTCTCTGTTTGCCGCCGGCACGGCCGGGGAACGCTTTGCGGTGCGCAATTCCGGCGCCGTGGCGGTAATCGAGGGCAGCGGCGATCACTGCTGCGAGTACATGACCGGCGGCGTGGTTGTGGTGCTGGGGCGAACCGGCGCCAATTTCGGCGCGGGCTTTACCGGCGGGTTCGCCTATGTGCTCGACCTGGATCGGGATTTTGTCGACCGCTACAACCACGAATTGGTCGACATTCACCACATCACTCCGGAAAGCATGGAGGCGCATCTGCATCACTTGCGCGACCTGATTGCGAAGCACCGGCAATTGACCGGCAGTGCCTGGGCTCGCGAAGTTCTGCAGGAATTCCGCAACCTGCTGCCGAAGTTCTGGGTGGTAAAGCCCAAGGCGGCGGAGCTTGGGGAACTGATCGACTCGCTGCGGCGGGCGGCCTGACGGCAGGGGCGGCGCAATGGGCAAGAATCCCCTGCAATTCATCGACGTTCCCCGACGTCCGCCCGCCAAGGAAGGCACGGCGCAGCGAATCGGCCATTTCCGCGAAATCTACGGTCACTATCCGGCGGATGAGGCCGCGCTCCAGGCCGGACGGTGCATCGACTGCGGCAACCCGTACTGCGAATGGAAATGCCCGGTGCACAACTACATCCCCCACTGGCTGAAGCTGGTGGAGGAAGGCCGGCTATTCGAGGCCGCGGACCTGTCGCATCAAACCAACTCGCTGCCGGAAATCTGCGGGCGCATCTGCCCCCAGGACCGCTTGTGCGAAGGCGCCTGCACACTGAATGACGGGCTGGGCGCGGTGTCCATCGGCAGCATCGAAAAGTACATCACCGACGAGGCATTGAGCCAGGGCTGGCGGCCCGACCTCTCCGGCGTGGCTTCGACCGGAAAATCGGCGGGCATTGTCGGCGCCGGTCCGGCCGGTCTCGCGTGCGCCGACGTATTGGTCCGTTCAGGGGTCCGTCCGGTGGTTTACGACAGCTACGACGAGGTGGGCGGCCTGCTGATCTATGGCATTCCGCCATTCAAACTGGAAAAAGAGGTTGTGCTGAAGCGACGCCGGCTGCTTGAGGAAATGGGAGTTGAGTTTGTGCTCAACACCACCGTCGGCGCGGATTTATCCCTGCAGGAACTCCTGGAACGGCACGACTCGGTCTTCCTGGGAATGGGTGCGCCCGACCCGGTAAGCGGGGGCTTTGATCCGGACGCTTTGGACGGCGTAAATCGCGCCCTCCCCTATTTGATTGACAGTGCCCGCAGCAACATGGGCCTCACCCGGCAGGACCTTTCCGATCTGGATGTCCGGGGCAAGCACGTGGTGGTGCTGGGAGGCGGCGATACCGCCATGGACTGCAACCGCACGGCGATTCGCCAGGGCGCTGCCAGCGTAACCTGCGCATACCGGCGAGACGAGGACAACATGCCCGGCTCGCGGCGCGAGGTGCGCAACAGCCGCCAGGAGGGTGTGCGCTTTCTGTTCAACCGGCAGCCGGTCGAAATGCTCGGTAACGGAGCGATTCAGGGCGTAAAGCTCCTGGCAACCCGGCTGGCAGAACGGGATCCCGGCGGCCGGCGCCGACCGGAAACGGTTCCCGGTTCGGAAGAGATTCTGCCTGCGGACTTAGTCCTGGTCGCCTTCGGCTTTCGCCCCGACCCACCCGAATGGCTGACCGAACACGGCGTGGACGTACATCCCGACGGCCGCGTGCGGGTGCGCCGCACCGGATCGCTCATGCACCAAACCACCAATCCCCGCATCTTCGCCGGCGGAGACATGTCCCGCGGCGCCGACCTGGTCGTGACTGCAGTGTTCGAAGGCCGGCAAGCTGCCGAAGGCATGCTCGCGGCAATGAGCGTTTAAGAATTAGCGCCTAACGTCATGCACTTGGGAACGAGGGCGTCCCGCCCTCAACCTGGGAAGGAGGGCATCCTGCCCTCCAAGAAGGGCATAACGCCCTCGTCCCCAGAGGAACATTCCTACGGGTCGTCATGCATCGCTTCGCCCCATTCGGGGTTCAGCGGCTGGTAGTGTTCCGGGCCGAGGTTCAGCGATGACACGTCCATGATGTGGGTGCGTATGCCCTGCATGAACCTCTGCCCCTTGGCCCGTGCCCAGGCCAGCAGCTTGCCGTTCGGCGCCATGCCCGGCAGTCCGTCGAAGCCGGCGAAAGTGGTCAGACGCACCGGTTCGCCCCCGGAGAGGTCACCAAGGTACAGGTCCCAGTTTTGTCTTTCGTCGATGGTCTCCGAGACACGCACGAAAACGTAGTGGCGGCCGTCGGGGGCCGGATTGGGCGCCCAGTTCATATCGCGGTCAAAGGTATAGCGGCGCCAGTTGGAACCGTCGATGTTGATCGTCATGACCGTCATGGGTGTAGGCCTGATCTTCTTATACTCCGAGTCGCGCCAGGAGCGGAAAAGCAGGTTCTCGCCGTCGGGCAGGAAATACGGGGAGCCCTCCTGCCAATCGTCGGTGTCCGTTATGCGCTGTTCGTCCGTGCCGTCGGGGCGTATGCGCCACAAATCCTGCCGACCATCGATGTTGCGTCCGAAGGCGATCCATTCACCGGTGGGGGAAATGACGACTTCGGCTTCATAGTGCTCGTTGTGGGTCAGCCGAACACGGTTGCTTCCGTCAATATTGGCAATATAGAGTTCGCCGCCCCTGGGATAATCGTCCTCATCCGACCAGTTTCCAACCGGCAAATGCAGGTTGTCACGGGTGGACGTGAATATCACCCGCTTCTGGTCCGGGAAGAAATACGAACACGCGTCCTGTCCCTTGTCGTTGATACGGGTGAGCTCCGTGCCCTCGATCGTGTAGGTGTAGGTCAGGTTGCCGTGCCTGCCTCTAAAGCCGGGTACGGCGTCATCATCCCGAGTCTGCGCGATCAGGTGGAAACTGTCCGGGGCAAAATACGCCTCGGCCGACACCGGGATGTGGGGGATCTCGTAATAGGGCAGCATATCGTCGTTCTGCCACACAATGCTGTCGGGAATTACCTCCTCCGCGGGAGCCTGTTCGGCCGGTTGCGCTATCAAATCCGGCGCGACCGAATAGCCGGCAAGCGCCAGCAGCGCCACGGCAATAAGGGTTCCAAAGATGGAACGGGTACTAAAAAGATTGTGATGGCAATTCATGGCTGCGCCTCCCCCTGGTTTGTAACGCCAGACGCCTGGTGAGTGGATAGTATCGCTGATTCGCCCGAAAAATGCTCCGGGCCAGAGACGCGGGCCATCTCCCTCCCAGGAGCTGCCCACGGATGAAACACAAGAACGGAACTCTTACGGCGCCGGTATCGCCGTGCGCAATTGCTTTAGCGCAATGTTCTCGATCTGCCGGATGCGTTCGGCGGACACGCCGTAACGGCGGGCCAGCTCATGGAGCGTAGTCTTCTTTTCGGTCAGCCGGCGGGCGGTGATGATTTCCCGCGAGCGCTCGTCCAGGCCTTCAAGCGCTTCCGCCAATTGTTCGCTGGCGCGCTCCATAGTGTCGGCCTCTTCCAATTCGGTGGCCGGATCGACGTCGGAGCTGGGCAGATATTGCGACGGCGAAAACGCCTGTTCGTCGCTATCCTGCTCCGGCGGATCAAAGGCCAAGTCCTGCCCGGCCAGGCGTATTTCCATCTCCGCCACTTCTTCCGGTTTAACGCCGAGATAGGAAGCAACCGCCTGTTGCTCGTCCGGCGACATCCAGCCCAGCCTTTTCTTGAGCCTGCGGAGGTTGAAGAACAGCTTGCGCTGGGCCTTGGTGGTGGCCACCTTGACCAGCCGCCAGTTGCGCAGAATAAACTCGTGAATTTCGGCCCGAATCCAATGCACCGCAAAGGTCACAAGGCGCACGCCAACGGACGGATCGAAGCGCTTGACGGCCTTCATGAGACCCACGTTGCCTTCCTGGATCAGGTCGGCCATCGGCAGCCCGTAGCCCTGGTAGCCGCTGGCTATATGCACCACGAAGCGCAGATGCGCCACAACCAATTGGCGCGCGGCGTCCAGATCGCCATCTTCGCGCAGGCGGATCGCCAGCTCCCGCTCTTCTTCCGCGGTCAGGGAAGGTACCGATCCGGCCGCCTGAATGTACGCGTCCAGGCTACCCAGCGGGCCAGCAAGGATCAGGTCGCGCTTGGTCGCGGCAATCGCAGTGTTCATAGCATCATTAGACATTGCACAATGGATTTTACCATTTTATTGGGGGTGGACTGTTGGCTTTTCAAGTTCAAGGGAGTTGCCGAGGGCAGGATGCCCTCGGTCCCAGCGGCGAGGGCAGGATGCCCCGCCACGAAGGGTCGGAACGAGGGCATCCTGCCCTCGCACTTATTTCCTCTACCGAGGGCAAGGCGCCCTCGTTCCGGTTGGCCGTCGTGCGCTAGAACGAGTAGTTGAAGCGCACGCCGATCTGACGCGGAGGCGGCAGGTAGCCATAAAGGGTGCTGGCAATGCGCGGCGACGGAATGATGCCCGGTGGTCCTGGCCGCGTGGTGTCCACCGCAATGCCCGTCCGCCAGTCGCTGACCGGCATACCCGGGCCGCCGCCGGCCCACTTGACCGTGTTATCGTCGAACAGGTTGTTGACGTAAACGGTGAATTCCCATTCGTCGGTGGCAAGACCGAACTGAAGGTTGGCGAGCCAGTACGACTGGAGAATCTTGTTGCTGTAATCCTCAACAAATCGTTCGCTCTGATAGTTGGCGCTGAAGGATGCGAAGGAATCCCATCCCTGCCGAATCCTGGACGGACCCTGGTAGGCCACCGTGAATTGCAATGCATGCCTTGGGGAACGCTCCAGATCGTTGCCGGTGCGATCCACTTCGCAATACGTCAAGCGGCCTTCCCTCACCAGGTTGCAGTTGCCGGCACGGGCGGCGTCAGCCGAACCGGTCGACAGGACCTTGTAATCGCTGTACTCCGAATTGAGCCACGTATAACCGCCCGATACTCTCCAGTTCTCGTCAATCAGCCAGTTCACATCCACTTCCAGTCCATGAACCTCAGCACCGCTGGCGTTGCTGACTACCGTGCCCAATTGACCGCCAATGATCCTTTGGGTGCTGATCTGCTTATCAGTAAAGTCCTGGAAGAAATAGGCGCCGTTGAATCGTATGCGCCCGTCCAGGATTGTGCGCTTCATGCCCAGTTCCCAAACCTGCATCTCTTCGGACTCGAACTCAATCTCGTCCGGCTCGCCATTGCCGTTAGCGTCCGCGCCGAAACCGCCGATTCCCAATGTGCTGAAACCACCCGGTTTGCGAGCCACGGCCCAGGAGAAATACATCATAGTGGTGTCCGACCGGTTCCACTGCAGACCCACCTTGGGCGTGACATAGCTCTCGCTGCGGCTGAAGGTTATGGGCGTCGCAACGTTACCGGCCGAGCCGAACCCATAGGAACTCCAGGACATACCCGGAATACAGTTGCCGGAACTTCCGCAGGCGTTTACCGAACCCGGCCCTTCCGTGCGGCCGCTGAACGGATTGAGCGGTGTATTCGGCCCGGTCAGGTCCGTGGACTCTTTGGTCCAGCGCGCCTCCGCGCGCGCCGAAAGCGTATCGCTCAAATCAAAATCAAGCGCCAAGTAAAAGGATCGATGGTCCGTATCGCGGCTCACCGTGGTCACCTGTCGCGCGTTAAAAACCTGTTGAGTGATCAGAGCGCTGGGATAGCTGGTGTAAGCACAGGTGTTACGTGCCGGGTTGGGGGGAACGAACGGAGGCCGAGCGCCAAAGGTGTCCACCCAGAACGCGGGAGCGAACGGCGAGGGCTTGATGCGCAAGATCGTGCAATATGTGCCGTTTGTGATGATCGTATGGTTCCGATCGTTCTGATTCACGTCTTCCTGCCACAACTGAGCGCCCGCGGCGAAATTGAACCGCCCTTCCAGATCGGAAACGTAGCGCAATTCCTGGCTGAGCAGGGACGTGTCCGACCATGTGTTGAGAATCTGGCTGGCCAGGCTTACGTCCATACCGTTCGGCCCAGCCTCGGCTATTCGATCAATGTCCAGGTTGGAAGTAACATCCCCGCTGGCCACGCCGGTGAGCGAAGTAAGCTTGCCTGCTCCTATTGTCCAGTCCGCCGCCAGTGAGAATCGAAGCACTTCCCGTGCCGAACCGTCAAATTCGTCGTTGCCGATGCCGTTTCGATAATCGGGAGTCAACGTGACCACGAGTTCGTCACCGTCCGGAATCGGGCCTCGGTGGCCCGGTTGATCCATGTCGTCGAAAACTGCGGGATCGCTGGGACTCGCCCGGCCGGTTCTAAGCAGGTAGTCCTGCAGGGACTTTGCGGCGCCGTCACAATCGTCGTCATTTACGATGCCGCCGTTGCACTTGGAAGCCGCGGCCGGCACCCGGTTGGTGGCATTGAAGGGAACATTGGCCTGCGGCATTACCTCGAACTCGTCGTCGGCGTATTCCACCCGCAGCTTGTAGCTCGACGAGTTGTTCGGTTCAAACTTCAGGGTGGCGGCGAGACCCATTCCTTCGCCGCCCCCTATATCGTTGCCGGTAATGGAGTTCTTGTAGAAGCCGCCTTCTTCCCAGTACATCGCGTTAAGACGGAACCCCGCGTTCTCACCCATCGGTCCGGACAGGCTGCCCTTAAAGGTGTAATACCCCTCCTCGGCTCCATCCAGAGAAAACTCGCCCTCGGTCTCATCCGACGGATCACGAGTAACGTAGTGCACCGCCCCCGCGAACGCGCTGCGGCCATACAGGGCGCTTTGCGGGCCCTTTACAACTTCGACGCGTTCAATGTCGAGCATGCGCGGATTGATCAGCAAGGTGCCGCCGGCCACGCCGATCGCTTCGCTCGAAATATCGATGCCGTCCACCAGTGTCGCAGCATTGGGACGCCCGCGCGTCGGCGACAATCCCCGAATCACCAGCCGCGTATCCCCCGGCGTAAAGCCCATATCAAATTGCAGGCTGGAGTCGTGGTTGGCGATTTCGTTGAGTTCCTTAACGCCGGCGCGCTCCATGTCTTCGCGGCTTATGGCGTTGACCGCGATGGGAATATCTTGCAGATTTTCCTCTTTCTTGCGCGTGGTGACGATGATCTCCTCGATCATTCCTTCATCCTGGGCCTGCACCGGCGCAGGCATCGCCATCAGCAATCCCATGCCCAGAGCAATCGAAAGCGAAATAATTCGGCTACAAGATACGTTCATAACAAACCCCCTCAACAGGTTGTGCGGCACTTTCCCTTCACATGGGAAAGTTTGAATCCGGTTTGGAGGATTAACCGAAGTTAATCCTTACTTCATTCTATTACGCGTTTGCAGTGCCTGCGCAAACGCGCGGTCCCTACCGCGCCACCTCCCCGACAACCCGGACGATCAGGCCTTGATCCAGCCGTACTGCGTGTTGCTGGGTTGTCCGCCCTCGTGGCCGTACCAGTTCTTCAGCTGTGAAAGCCCATCGTTCGGCAAGGCCTTGCGCGCCGCTTCGGGATCGATGCCGTACAGGCGCGCGGCATTCAGCCCCAGAATCTTCTCCTTGTCGGCCTCGGTAATTTCCGGGTAGCCGAATTCTTCCTGCAGCGACTCGGGCATCTGAAAGCGGCGGAAGGCCTCGATCTGCCATTGCGGCGATCCCCACCAGATCGCATCGGTCCCCCAGATCACGTGATCCGCGCCGTAGGCATTGACAATTTGCCCCAGGAAATGCGCACACACGTTCGGATGCGTTATGACGGTATGGCCGAAAGTTGTTCCCAGTTCCATATACACGTTCGTCATGCCCGGATTGGCCTCGCGCATCCGCACCAGGTCGGTAGTCCAGGGAAGGTAGCCGCCTTCCTGGATGTAGCCGTCGCCGGGCGGCAACTCGTAGTTGGCCACTTTGAAGCCGGAGTGATACACGATGAAGTTGATGTCGGGGTGGTCCAGCGCCGCCTTCTCGATGTCGCGCGGGTGATTGTGCTCAACGCTGCTTCCGGGCAGCGGCAATCCCTTATGGACGCACACCAGGTTCATGCCGAACTGAAGAATCTTCTCGTAGAACGGATACATCAGCTTCTCGTCGTCCATCCAGAACGGGAATTCGCCCTTGCGCTCCACCACGCCGGGGTAGAACTTCCAGGAGTCAACCTTCAGTTCCAGGGCGTGGCGTTCTGTCTCCTCCAGGAAATTCGGGAAGAACGGCGCCACCAGCCCATGGGCGAGCAGACGCGTAGAACCTGCCATTCCGTTGACGCGGGCACGGCCTTCCACCATTTCGTCGGAATTGAGCACGTTGAAGAGATCGGAGGCCACCCCGCTGATCACCGCCACCTGCGTATCGCTGTCGAAGAACACCTCTTTTACGAAGTTTCGAAACTGCAAATCGCCCTTCTGCGGTTCCATGCCGGCCAGTTCCTTGTTGAAGGGCGCCGAGAGCTTGCGGAAAAACAAGGGTTCATGGCCGCCGGTGCGCACATGATGGGTCTGTACGTCGAACACGAACGAGTTCTTGGGCCACAACTCCGGATAGGCTTCCAGATCGGTGGTTTCCGCCGCATGCACCCGAAACCAGGGGCCGAAGACCTCGTTCATGGCGAGAAAGGCCATCGCCATCCCGGAGCTGCCTCCGAGGAACTCCCGGCGGGACAGGCCGAGCGCCCGGCTGCGTTCGCCGGACCACTCCCGGAGCAACCGCTCCACGCGGCGTTGTTCGGGTGTTTGCGGGGTAGGAAAATACTCCTCGTTGGAAACAATCTGGGTGGGAATGGGAAGCGGGTCGCCCGCAATCCGGTCGTGCTCGTTCTTTTTCTTCCACATAAGCTTGAGACCCCATTTCAATCGCCGATGGCTGCGCCGACGGTGTTTGGCAGCATAGCAGAGTAGTGGTTTATCATTCCCCGCGTTTCTTACCAGGGGAGTTGACCCATGAAAAAAGTTCGTTTGCTGCCGGGCCTATGCCTCGTACTGATGTGCACCGCCATAGCCGACGATGAGCCGATGGGTGCATGCACTTACGTTCAGGAAAACATGTTCGCCGGGCCGTTTGACGTTTGCCAGGCGCCGATGACCGAAGCCGCGTGCACCGAAATGGGCGAGACCGACGACAACCGTGACGCGACCTTCGCGCAAGGCGAAGAGTGCGATACCGAGCAGGACATGGTGGGTATTTGCGACCTCGGAGAGTCAATGATCTACTACTACACGGGTGATGCCTTCGCCCTGGAAATCGGCTGCGGCTTTCAGGGGGGCGATTGGATCCTGGAAGAAGGTGAAGAAGACGCCGAAGGCGACGCCGAAGAATAGGCCAGGCACAATGCGTCCCGGCGCGCATGGATGATTACTGTCCGGTCGTGCCCCAGCGCCACTCGACGCCCAAATAGGCTGACCGCGGCCGGCCCGGAAAGTAGCGCTCCCCGCTGAACACGGTGTAGTCGGCGCGGTCGGCGTAGGCCCGATCGGTTAGGTTCAGCAAGCGCAGGGTAACGAGCAGTCTTTCACCGAGAGCGATCCAGGTCCGCAAATTCAACAGTTCGTGCCCCGGATAGCGGCTACGGTTCTCGGGTTCCAGGAAATAGCCTCCGGTCCAAAGACACTCCAGCTCCACTTCCCAATCGGGCCGGCCCTGCCAGCGCAGCCGCATTCCCCCGAAACGGCGTGGCGCGGTATCCACGTCCCGTCCCTTGAGGTTGACGCTGCCCAGGAAGAAATCGCGGTCGTAGCGATGGCGCGCGAGGCTGGCGGTCAATTCCGTCGACAGCGCGCCGGTCAAGCGCCAGCCCAGATCGGCTTCCAGACCTTCATGGCGGGTGCCACCGCCCACCCGGTTGTGGAGTTCCGCGTCGCGAAACAGCACTTCGCGCTTGCGCATGTGAAACAGCGCCAAACCTACGTTGAGTCGATCAAGGCGCACGGACAAACCCAGTTCCGCCGCCCGCAGTTGCTCCGGGCCCAACTCCGCCGTAGCCTGCTCTCCCTGGAGCCGGTACAGTTCGGTAGCCTGGGGCATGCGAAACCCGTGCGCAAGGCTCAGCCAGACGCGCCGGCCCGGTGCGGGACGCCACATCAGGCTGACCTTCGGCGAGAAAGTCCCGAACGAATCGGCCCGGTCGGCGGGCCGGCTGTAGCGGCAGCCCCCGAATCCGCAGGAACTCAAGTCATCGCGTGTTCGCCCGGCGGGCAAATGCGTTTGGTATTCGTAGCGCACGCGTTCATAGCGGCCGCCAAAGCTTGCCGTCCAGGCATCGCCTAAAGGCAGATCGAAGTGCGCAAAGGGAGCGATCCACCCCGCGCTCACCTGGTAATCGTAGTGACCACCCCACGGGAATACTTCGCGCACGAACGCACTGCCTGAAGCCGGTCCATCCTGCCATTGCCGGAGCTTGCCGCGCGCGTACTCCACATCGAGGCCTGCGACCAACTGCCCGGGACCGGCGTCAAGGTAGGCGGCCGATTGCACGCCCAGACCATGATGCTGGTTGCTTTCAAACGGATCGCCGGGCAGAAAATGCATTCGAAAACGCATGCGCGAATAGCGCGCATACGGCGTAACGACCAATGCAAGGTCTTCTCCAAGATCAATTTCAAGGCGCGTAAAGGCGCGCAGGTTGATGGCCTTGCGAAAGGCCTCAGGTTCCGAATTGGAGCGTGCCGTCTGTTCGTCGCGGTAGCTGTTCAGCCCGGTGATGTAGCCCGCCGTGTCCTGGTCCAATCCGCTCAAGGCCAACGCCGCGGTCCAGGTTCGAGTTCCGCTGCTCCAGGTACGAAAGGCGTTCAGCTTGAGTTGCCGGTAGCCGGAATCGTCCCGGAAGCCGCCGTCGCGAACTCCGGTCAATCTCATGCCGGCGCTCGTTTCATCCAGCAATTTCAAGCGCAAGCGCGAAAAGCCATGGGGACCCAGTTCCAGGCCGGCTGTCGAGGCCGGCCCCGGACGCGCCGTGATTACGTTTACCACACCGTGCAGGGCGTTGCCGCCATAGACCGCCGTTCCGGGGCCGCGCAGCACTTCAATCCGGGAGGCCGCCTCGTGATGAGCAAAGAACAGTTCGTTGATATTGCAGAAGCCCGGAGAAGTGATGGGGATCCCGTCTTCAGCCGTGAGCAAGGCGCCGCAAGCGCCGGCGCCCGTGAGTACCGGGGAACGCAACGCCGGAAGGTATTCCTGCCCGCTGCCGCGCTGCAGGTTCACACCGGGAACCCGCGCCAGCGCCTCTTGAATGTGGGTGTTGCCAACAGCGAGCCCAACGCTGTCCGATCCGAGCACGCTCAGGCTGCGCGCCACGGTCTGCGCGCCGGATGCCCGTCGTTTGGCCGTCACAACGATTTCCTCGACCGCGCTATCGGCCATCCGGCCCTCTGACGAAGTTTGTGCAGAGGAACCGGTTGCGGAAGCCGTTCCCGCCGCAAACGCCGGCGGCAACACCACAAGCGCACTTGCGAACAGCAGTTGAATACCTTGTCTCACTATCCCGAAGAACCTTGGCTGAAATGCCATCTCGCCCCGTCCATGCCGACGCTCTCAAGAGCGATTCGATTACCCACCTTCCTATAATGAAGTTTATGCGCAAGGTGCTTCTGGCAGGACTGGCGGGCTGGGCTCTCCTCGGCTGCGCGTCGGAACCTGGTTCCCACACGGATGGGATGCTGTTGATCGCCGGAGGGGAATTCACCATGGGCACCGACCACGGCGAGCCCTTTGAAGGCCCCGCACACCGGGTCGTCGTGAGTTCCTTCTACCTGGACGCCCACGAGGTAACGAATGCTCAGTACGCCGAGTTTGCGGACTCGACCGGCTACCTCACCGAATCGGAGCGGCTTGGTTGGTCCGGCGTGTTCGATCCCGCAAGGAGCGGCTGGACCAAGAGCGATGGCGCCGACTGGCGTCATCCTTTCGGCCCGGGCTCTTGGCATGAGGAAATGGAAGACTCTCCGGTAGTCCATCTGTCCTGGGAAGACGCCGTTTCCTTTTGCCGGTGGCGAAACGCTCGCCTGCCAACGGAGGCCGAGTTCGAATACGCCGCTCGCGGAGGATTGGAGAACGCGCGGTATGCGTGGGGAGACGAACTGACTCCGGATGGCGTGCACCAGGCGAACATATGGCAAGGCGAGTTTCCGATTGAAGATCAGGCCCTTGACGGCTTTGCAGCGTACTCGCCAGTAAAGCAGTTCCCAGCGAATGGCTACGGCCTCTACGACATAAGCGGAAACGTATGGGAGTGGGTAAGTGATTGGTATGCTCCCGACTACTTTGCCCGCTCCCCCAGGGAAAACCCCCTGGGCCCGAAAACCGGAACGCAAAAGGTTCATCGCGGCGGAAGCTGGCTGTGCAGCGAGAACTACTGCCGGGGATACCGGGTGGCAGCGCGGATGATGACACCGCCTGACTCGGGCCTGAACAACCTTGGCTTTCGTTGCGCCGCGGATGCAGGTCAGCCCAATTGATCAGGCGCGCCGCTCAGTCTTCGCGCAGGTCGTGGCGCGCGATCAGCAGCTGCTGAATCTCGCTGGCGCCCTCGTAGATCCTCAGCGCGCGGATTTCCCGGTAAAGGCGTTCTACCACCGACCCGGAGCGAACGCCTTCGCCGCCGAACAACTGCACCGCGCGATCAATCACCTTTTGCGCTTGCTCGGTGGCGAACAGCTTGGCCATTGACGCTTCCCGGGTGATGCGCTCCTGTCCCGCATCCTTGGTCCAGGCCGCCCGGTAAACCAGCAACGCCGAAGCATCAAGAGAGGTAGCCATATCGGCCAGCGCCGCTTGGGTAAGCTGCAGGTCGCCCAGCGTTGCGCCGAACAAGCGCCGGCTACGCGCTCTCGCAAGAGCCTCGGCATACGCTCGCCGGGCCATGCCCAGCGCCGCCGCGCCAACCGTCGAGCGGCACAGATCCAGGGTTCCCAGCGCGATCCGCATGCCGTCGCCGGGCGAGCCCAGCATGCAGTCGCCGGAAATCCTGCAGTTGGTGAAGGTAAGACTACCCAGAGGATGAGCGGCGATAACCGCTGTGCGCTCACTCACCTTGAGGCCCGGCGTCGCCGCCGGCACGACGAATGCGCTGACGCCGCGCTTGCCCTCGCCAGTGCGGGCAAAAACCACGTAGAAATCCGCAACTCCGGCGTTGGATATCCAGGCCTTTCCGCCGTTTAAGACATAGTTTTCTCCGCTCTGTTCCGCGCGCATGGACATCGCCGCGACGTCCGAGCCCGCTTCCTTCTCCGATAAGGCGAAGGCGGCAATCTTTCGGCCCGCGGCCACGTCCTTCAACCAGGCCTCCTTTTGTTCCTTGCGTCCGAACAAACTGATGGGCGCACTGCCGAGCACTTGCATGGCGTAAACGAAATCCGCCAGCGGTTCGTGGCGCGCCAGCGTTTCGCGCATCAGGCAAAGGCTACGCGCATCGAGCGTGGCGTCGTCTCCGTACGGCTTGGGAACGGCCAATCGCAAGAAGCCGGCCTCGCCCAGTCGCGCCGCAATATCGCGGCAACTGGCGTCCAGCCCGTCCCCGCACGGCTCATGTTCCCAGTCTTGCTGCTGGCACCACGCGTCCAGCCGCTCTTGCCGCTGGCGGTGCCGTTCCTCGAAGAACGGCCAATTCAGGTGGCTCGTCGGCATGGATCCTTCGGCTACCCCTGCGCCTGCCGGGCCACGGAATCGCGAATCAGCCGGGCGTGTTCGGCAAGGACCTCGTCGTCCGCGAGTGCATGTCCCGGCGGTTTGAGCGCAAGCGCCTGATGGCAGGGCATGACATGAATATGCATGTGGAAAATGACCTGACCCGCAGCCGAGCCGTTGCGCAGACTGACTTGAATGCCGTCCGCCGCAAAAGCCTTTTTGACAGCCCTGGCCACCCGTTGCGTGGCGGCAAACACGCCCGCGATGGAATCGGCCGGCAGATCGAGAAAATCCACCGACGGCGCCTTCGGAAGAATCAGCGTGTGACCATCGCAGCGCGGCATGACGTCCAGAATCGCCAGAGCGTATTCATCCTCGTAAACACGGTGCGACCTGACCTCACCCGCGAGGATGCGCGCGAAGATGTTGCCCGGATCGTAAGTCATCGCCTAAGCCCGCATATCATTCGGATGTCGTTCCTATCATGCCCTAGTGTGCTGTCCCGTAAATACATTTGCTTGTGGGACAGCACACTAGCACAGGAGAAAAAAATCAGCGATCTCTGGGATCCGGCCAATCATTGCTTTGTCTGCGGGCCCTCCAATCCCGGCGGGTTGAGGGTGCGTTTCCGGCTGGAAGAAGAGGACGGCGCGCAGGTCTGCCGCGCCGAATTCACGCCCGGCCCAACGCATGTCGGCTACAGCAACATGCTGCACGGAGGAATCCTCTACTCCCTGCTCGACGATGTAATGGCCAACTGGAGTTTCCTGCAGGGCTTTCGCGCCCACACCGCGCGCTGCGAGGTGCGCTACCGCGATGCCGTTCCGATCGGAGTTCGTCTGAAGCTGGAAGGCCGTCTTGTGCGCCGCCGGGGCCGAATGATGGAGATGGAAGGCAGGGCCTTTCGCGACAACGACGGCGCACTCGCCGCCACCGCCCAGGCGCGTTTCATGCGGGCCGGCGGCCGCCGTCCCGAACCTGGCGGCGCTGATACTTCGTTACTCGAAACCATGGGGTAGCCTGGATTGATGTCCAAGATAATGCCACGATGCGGACTCGCCGCCGGCGTCAGCGGCCTAATAGTGGCACTATTGGCCGTGCTTAAGGTTGGATGCCCTTCTGATATCGCTTAATAACTTTCTGCATTTGGCGTATCGCCAAATGCAGAGAATGCAGCGTTAGTTTCTTGTAGTACTCCTGCTGATGTATGGGTTCCTGCACGCGCCGCTCACCCTTCAATAGCGTAATGATCGTCAGTTCAACGTCGATATGCGACATTACCGTGTGAGCACTGGGGCTTCCCATGGGCGGATATTTCAATTCCTGGTAATCACCTCCCAACTGACTCTCCAATTGCAGCAAAACACACTCAATTTGGGGATACTTTTTCTTGAGAAGACTGGCGTCGATCAGCACGCGCTTCAGCATGGCGACTTCCGCATATGCCTTGCACTCCACTGCAAGCGCAAATTGTTCATGCAGATAGCACTGAACGTCGCAGCCCAGCTTGTAAACATATTGTCCCTGTTCTCCCTGACCGAATTCAGCACTTCCTCGGGAGAAAGACGATCCAAGTATTCCTTGTTCAATGGAATGTCGTGCTTTCCTTTCCTGTACTCCAGAGCTTGGGGTGACCCTCCCATGCTTTCCCAAGCTGCACACACGAGATTTTTTGCAATTGTTTCCACCAACTGGCCTTTGCGCGAACGAAGCGTTCCCCCGCTCGTAATACGCCACATCCTGCGAATCTCCTTGTCGTACAGCTGTCTGATGCTCTCCAGACGATCACTCAATTCCTGTTCGGTCATAGCGTGCACAACATCACTTCACAACAATGTCTCCTGCAATCGCTTTTCAGCCGCTGCACAATAGTCCGGAGAAACATCCACACCGAGATAGCGCCTCTCGCTCATTTTCGCAGCAACCGCGGTGGTGCCGACGCCCATAAACGGATCAAGCACGTAGGCGCCTCGAAAGCTGAACAATTTCAGCACCCTGGTTGCCAATTCAACAGGAAACATGGCCGGATGACCGTACTCGCGCATATTGCGTTCCGGCGCGATGCTCCATCGCGCGTTAACCCACTTCTTGAACTCATCAGCACTAATATCCGCCTCCGCCGAGGCCCCATCAGTCTTCATGCTTCCCTTGCAGAATACCTCTATGAATTCCCACGTGTACTTCAAGTAAGGACTGCTGGGACTCTTCCAGCTCCCCCAAGCCGTGTACTTGCAGTTGTAGTTGTTCTTTTCCCACATGATCTCGCCCTTCCAGATCATGCGGCGGCGCATAAAGAAATTGCTGATGATGTGATGGCTTGGAATATAGTCCGAAAACAAGGGCTGTACGTTAACGACAATTCGCCCGCCAAACTTCAGGACTCTAATGCACTCATCAAATACATCGAATAACTTTTCATAGTACTTTTCCCACCCGTAGTCATCCGGACTATCGCCATATTCAAGCCCAAAATTGTACGGGGGCGATGTAAACACCAAATCAACACAATTATCCGGCAAATCAGCCAGTACTTCACCGCTGTCGCCGCACACGATACGATCCACAAAGCGAGCAGGAGGTTCCCTTGTCTCACGGCGGAATGTATGGTCATTTGCATAGTAGTGTCGGCCGCGCCGTTTTTCCTTGTCGCGGCGATGCTTGACTTTACGTTCGTTGTTGTAGCCTACGAATACCCGCTTCCCGCCTCGCAATCCGTAACTTCCTATTGCCTCAATGGCCAGCAGTGCCTCGCGCAAAACAGTCTCCGCGCCGCGCTGGTCATAAGCTTCAATAAGGCGATCAATTGCCAAGCGCAGCTCGCGCATGTCAACTTGGCGAACGTTTACAAGGCATTCCGTCGGTGACAAATCCAGAAAAATATCTTCCCGCTTGAAGTCCTGATTGAAGAGTTTTTCAAGTGTCTGAAAATCAGGCGTAACTTCGTCAGGCAGGTTGATTGAAATTGTCTTGTATTGCTGCATCATCGGAGAACTCCTTTCTTGCAGACAGCTGCGACGATCTCAACGCGATTCACGATGTAGTTTGCGCTGGAAATTGAGCCCATCCGTCTTGCGGCCACGCCAAACACGCTGTCACGCATACGCCGTCCTTCAAGACAATCCGCAATGGCGCGGCGCATCTTCCAACGAAACACCTTCACGTTCACACACTTCAGTGAGTCGATAGGCCTGCTCCTCCGGCAAATCTACGATAACGCTCATGCCGTTTGACGCGGACTCAAAGTACCGCAAGCTTACATTTGAAGACAAGCGGAAAGCAAACGCTTTCCGGGAGAATTTGCCGACCGATGACGTGCGAGTCAGGCGGACGGGTAGATCGCGATGTCGTATTTCCCGGTGCCGGCGCGCAGCGGGCGCACGTTGTTGCGGTACTCGTCGCCTTTCCAGAAGCCGTCGAGTTGTTCACGGGTCGGGAAGCGGCTGACGATCAGGTAGCAACCGGCCAGCTTGTCGCCTTCCATTTCTTCTTCCGCCGGGCCTCGTATGACGTACTCGCCGCCGTTCTTCGCCACAAGCTCGGCGGAGAGTTGAGCGTACTTCTTCATGTTGTCGTTGAAGTTGGTGATATGGCACACCGCAACCAGGTAATGGGACATGAAATTCCTCCAGTCAGGAAATAGGGGTTAAAGGGTCAGCTTGCGCCTGCGGAATCCTTGCGCGCGCCGGCACGATAGAGCAGAGCCGCCGCGACTGCAACCGCCAGTAGGCCGAGCCATGTGCCGGCGGAAAACGGAAGCTTGAGCACGTCTATGTCCTCGCTTAGCACGATCGGCACGGCAATACCAATCCCGATCAAGGCTTCGCCGGTGATCAGGCCTGCGGCAAGCAGCGACCCGGTGCGTGCGGCATCGCCGCCTCTCGCCCGCTTCGCCATGTATGACAACAGCCCGCCTATGAAAATGGGAACCGCCAACTCCACCGGAAGGTAGATTCCAACCGCCACGGCCAGTATCGGCATGCGAAAGACGGCCTTGCGAGCCTTCAGCACCTCGTCGCAGGTGATTATCGCCACGCCCACTACGGCGCCAAGGCCTATCATGCCCCAGGGCAGTTCCCCGCCCAGGACGCCCTTGGCCACCGCCGCCATCAGGGTCGCCTGCGGCGCCAGCAGCGAATCGGGGCGATCGGGGGTTGCGGGTCCGATTCCGTATGCTTCAAGCATCAGGTTCAGGACCGGCGCCAGGAAAAAGGTGGCCGACACCACGCCAATCACCTGCATGAACTGCTGCTTGTATGGCGTGGCGCCCACGATGCGACCGGCCTTGAGATCCTGCATGTTGTCGCCGCCGATCGCCGCGGCGCAACACACCACGGCGCCGATCATGATGACGGCAGCCGGCGCGCTCGCTTCGCCGGCACCCACCAGCCAGAGCATCAGCAGCGAGGAAAAAAGAATGGTGGCGATGGTGACCCCCGAGACGGGATTGTTGGAGGATCCCACCAGGCCGGCCATATAGGCGGCCACCGCGGAAAACAGGAAGCCCGTTGTGGCCATCAGAAGGGTCATGGCCAGGGAAATGCCCACGCTGCCAACCACGTTGTAGTAGATGACCCACATGAGAACCGCCATCAACGCAATGCCGATCAAGACGAATCGCATCGGCGTATCGCGGTCCTTCTCCGCCAGTGACACGGTTTCCCCGGACTTGCCGAAGCCACGCCGGAAGGCGTCAACCAGCGAGCCACGAAGAGAAACGATCGCCCACAGACCGCCCACGATCATTGCACCGACGCCCAGGTAGCGAATCTGTTGGCTCCAGATTTCGAAAGCTGCGTCCGCCGCGGACATTTCCGCGACGCTGGCCGCCAGTTCAGGGTAATTCTCGAGGTAGAAGGCGGCAAAGATCGGCAGGGCGACGTTCCACGAGAACATGCCGCCCATCAGCACCAGGACAGCGATGTTTATGCCCACGATGTAGCCGACGCCAATCAATGCGGGCGAAAGGTTCGAGCCTATATACGCAATACTGTCGCCCGCAATGCGCGTGGCTGCCTGCGCAGTCCCTTCCCAGATCTTGAAACCCGTCTCGCACAACTTCAGGAGCGCGCCCACGCCGGCGCCCAGGGCCAGGAAGCGAACCTCGCCACCGCCCTCCTGACCGGCCTTGAGCACTTGGGCGGTAGCCTGACCTTCCGGAAAAGCAAGGTTCTCGGAAACGATCAGGGAATGCCTGAGAGGGATCGTATACAGCACACCAAGGAGCCCGCCCACGCCGGCGATCACGCTTACCCACCAGTAATCGAACACGTTCCAGTAGTTGAGCATCAGCAGTGCCGGCAGAGTGAAGATCACGCCGGCGGCCAGCGACTCACCCGCCGAAGCCGCGGTTTGCACGATGTTGTGCTCAAGAATGTTGCTGCGCTTGAACATGCGCAGCACCGCCATCGACATCACCGCGGCGGGAATGGAGGCCGAAACCGTAAGTCCGGCGAACAGTCCGATATAGGCGTTGGCCCATGACAGAATGATCGATAGCAGCACACCGGTTACTATCGCCTTGACCGTCAATTGCGGCATGAGATACCCCTTCATGAATTGGGCGAATACTATACCGGCGCCGGCATGACGGGTTCGCCACGCGGGTATTCGCCGCGGCGCCCGGCAACTTGGAAGACAGGGCGTCCCAGCTTTTTTCGAGGGCAGGATGCCCTCGATCCCAGGGTGGAGACGGAGCCGTGATTGGCCTGCTGCAACGCGTCAGCCGTGCCCGCGTCAGCGTCGCCGGCGAAATGTCCGGGCAGATCGGCAGGGGCTTGCTGGTGCTGGCTGCCGTAGAAAGGGGCGATAGCGACGAGCAGGCAAGACGCCTGGCGGAACGAATCGTGAACTACCGAGTGTTCCCTGATGCCCACGGGCGCATGAATTTGAGTTTGAAGCAAATCGGCGGCGGACTGTTGCTGGTGTCCCAGTTCACGCTGGCTGCCGATACCCGTAAGGGCACCAGGCCCGGGTTCTCGAAGGCGGCTCCCCCCGAGGAAGGCAAGCGGCTCTTCGATCGGCTGGTGGCGGAAGCAAGCGTTCTGGGAATTCAAGTGGAGACAGGGGTGTACGGGGCAAACATGGACGTGGAGCTGGTCAACTCTGGGCCGGTGACCATCCTTCTTCAAGCCCGTCCGAGGGCATAGGGGGTATGATTGACAATTGTCGCCGGACTTATCAGATGCTTGGCGCACTGATCGAGACAAGCGGCGGGGAACGAGAAAGCGCAAAGAGGACGAAATAATGGGATTTGGCGGAATCAGCGGCTGGCAGCTTCTTGTAGTGCTGCTGCTCGCATTGGTGGTATTCGGCACCTCGCGGATCAAGAGCCTGGGTCCGGACCTGGGTTCGGCGATCAGGGGATTTCGCAAGGCTGTGTCCGATCCGGACAAGGCCGATCCGGATAAGTTGGCCCGCGCGGACGCCGAGTTCAGCGAAACTGAAACGGGCGCCAAAGCCAAGGAAAAGGACGCGTCCAAGGCCTGACTCTCGCTGTACTTGCATTTGACGGGCTGGCGCCGGGGCGAAGTTGCGCCCTCATCGAGTGACCTGTCCCGGCAAGATCTGTGCTTCAGCGTGAGCGGAACACGAAGCTTGCATGTTTGACGTCGGCTTTCTGGAACTGATTCTTCTGGCCCTCATGGGGCTGCTCATCCTGGGTCCCAAGCGCCTGCCGAAAGTGGCGGCGCAGTTGGGGCGCTGGGTGGGACAGGCGCGGCGCATGTCGCGCACGCTGATGTATCAACTCCGCCAGGAAGTCGACCTCGACGACCCAAGACCTTTCTCCGCCCGCCGGCCGGCCCAGCCCGCAAGCACCAAAGCCAATACCATGCATCAGCAGGCCGGCAGCGGCAAGAAGGATGCCGAAAGGGACGAAACCGTAACGCCGGCCACGGACGGTGACGAACAAGACAAGCCGAGTGAATAACAAACCCGAACAGGAAGGAAACGAGGAACTGGAGGAATCCAGCCTGCTTTCCCACCTGGTTGAACTGCGCTCCCGCCTGATGAAGGCGGCCTGCGCAGTCCTGGCGATTTTTGTCGGCCTGGTACCGTTCGCTGGAACGGTCTTCACGATGGTGGCGGACCCCCTAATGAAACAGCTTCCCGAGGGTTCCCCTATGATTGCCATTCGGGTGGCGTCGACATTTCTCACTCCATTCAAGACGGCCTTCTTCGTAGCCGTCTTCGCCGCCATGCCGGTTGTGATTTATCAGGCCTGGGCTTTCGTTGCGCCAGGACTGTATAAACGCGAGAAAAAGGTGGCGCTGCCGCTGGTGCTGTCCAGCATTTTCCTGTTCTATGCAGGCGCGGCGTTTGCCTACTTCGCCGTGTTCCCGCTGATGTTCAAGTTTTTCGCCACCGCTACTCCCCAAGGCGTGGCCATGATGCCCGATATCGGCGAATATCTGGATTTTGTGGTGGTGCTTTTCTTTACCTTCGGGATCGCCTTTGAAGTGCCCATCGCAATCCTGATGCTGGTGGGGGCGGGCATTGTCAGCCCGGATTCACTGGGTAAGAAGAGGCCTTACATTCTCCTGGGCGCCTTCACTCTGGGCATGCTGTTGACTCCGCCCGACATGATCTCGCAAACCCTGCTGGCGGTGCCGATGTACCTGCTCTACGAGATCGGCATCCTGATGGCGCGCATCATGATCAAGAAACGCGAACCTGTAACGGATTGATCCGGCTTCAGGGCAGCCGGAAACGCCCCCAAGGCTACTCTTCGCCGCTGATTATCGGCCCTCTGGTTCGTTGCTCCATCATCTCGATTTCTTCACGGGAAATAGTCTCGACACGCTTGCCCGCGGTCGTGTCCTCCTCGGCCTCGCCCCTTCGGCGCACCCGATTGATGCGCGAACCTGTTACATCCCGGCGCTCCAGTGAGCTGACATAATCCTCGTCACGCTTGCTGCGCTTGTCGCCGTTGTCGGCGGCCTTTTCCTGCACCGCGGCTTCCTGCTCGGCGGCAGGCGTAGCGGCTGATTGCAGGGCGGTCTGCTGAGCGGCGCAGGCGCCGAGCGCCAGCGCAAATCCGATTGCCAGTAATTTCTTCACGCATCTCTCCCAAGAATTGCGGACGCAAGAATATCACGCATTCTGTTTCGCGGGTTTGATTGCTCGGACCGATGTCGCCAACCGGGAAATGCTCAACAACCTATCCGCTTCGTCGGTGATGCGGATATCCCACACATGCACGGCGCTCCCCAAACGCACCGGACGCGCGGTGCCGTACACATAACCCGAACGCGCAGGGCGCAGGTGGCTTAGGTTGAATTCAAGACCAAGGACCTGGTACTCGCCGGGCGCCGTGCACAGGTACGAAGACCAACTGCCGATCGACTCCGCCAATACCGCCGATGCCCCGCCGTGCAGCAAGCCGAAGGGCTGCTGGGTGCGATGGTCCACCGGCATGCGGGCGCGCAGGTAGTCGTCGCCGATTTCGACGACCTCAACGCCCAAATGCCCCAGCATTCGGTTCTCTTCCATGGCGTTCAACTGCTCGGGGCGATTGAATGCCTTGGGATGCCATATCCGCTTGGTCACTCTTTCCGGTGCTCCGCCACTAGCCTGTACGCCTCGCGGAAACTCAGGCCTTGCTCCACAACCAGCCGATTGGCCCGCTCGGCGGCCCGCAGGCCCTGAGCTGACGTCAACTGCTTGCAGCGCTGGGCGTTGAAGCGCAAAGCGGGCACTATACGGCAAATCACTCCGCAACTTTCCCCGGCCAGATCGATTGCCCGGAACAGCGGCGCCTTGATTCTCTGGACGTCCCGCTGATAACCGGAAGGGAGTGACGCCGGAATCCCCAGCACCTCAAAGAGACTGGCCTGCAAGGTGGCGCCGGCAGCGCGAACCAGTTCGAGCGCGTCGGGGTTGCGCTTCTGCGGCATGATCGAAGAGCCGGTAGTGACCTCGGGGGCCAGGTGCACCAGCGCAAACTCCTGGGTATAGAACAACAGCAGGTCGCTGGCCAGCCGGCCCAGGTCCTGAACCAGCAAGGCGCATTCGAACACCAGTCCGGCCTCCGCCTTGCCGCGTGACAACTGCACCGCGGTGACCGGCTCCTGCACTTCGGCGAAGCCGAGATTTTTGCCGGTTCGTTCCCGGTCGATTTCCAGCCCCGGCGTGCCGAAGCCTGCCGCGCTGCCGAGCGGATTGCGGTCGATGCGCCGCACCGCGCTCGCAAATCCTTGAGCGTCGTCGCGCAATTCCGAAGCATAGCCGCACGCCCACAAGCCGACGCTGCTGAGCATGGCCTGTTGCATATGGGTGTAACCGGGCAACGGCAACTCACCCTGGCGATGATCCAATTGGTCGAGCACTTCCGCTACTTCTCCGGTGGCCTGCCGCAACCGGTCTGCCGCGTCTTTGAGATACAGCCGCAACGCCGCCAGCACCTGGTCGTTGCGCGAGCGGCCCAGATGAACGCGTTGGCCCGCTTCGCCGATCCGGGCTACGAGGCGCCGCTCAAGGGCCGTATGCATGTCCTCATCCTCAATGGAAATCGCCCACTCGCCGGCCGCATGCTCGGCGCCCAGTTCGCTGAGACCGGTCACGATGTCGGCGTGATCCCGATCGGTCAGATAGTTCGCAGCGTGCAGCATTTCGGCGTGGGCAATGGACGCCTGGACGTCGTAGGCCACCAGCCGGCCGTCGAGAAGATGATCCTCTCCCGCCGTATAGCGCAGGACTGTTTCATCCAGATTCTCGCCCTTGTCCCACAAGCGGGTCATCAGTTCGCCGCCTTCTGCTCCGCCGCGGAAAGCGCGTCGATGCTTCGCACCACCAGCGTTCCGCAGCCCTCATTGGTAAATGCTTCCCGCAGCAGGGCGTCCTGGGTGCTGCCGGATACCAGGTGAACCCGTGGGACGCCTCCCTCGATGGCTGCTTGAATAGCCGTTGCCTTGGGCAACATGCCGTCGGCCAACGCGCCTTCTTCACGCAACCGTTGCAGGCCCGACAAATCCAGGTACGACAACAAGGTGGAGGGGTCCGAACGGTCGCCAAGAATGCCGGCAGCGGACATGGTAAGAACCAGCTTCTCGGCTTTGATCGCCACCGCCAGCGAAGCCGCCACGGTATCGGCGTTGATGTTCAGAAGCCCGCCCTGAGAGTCCGCGGACAGCGGGCTCACAACCGGAATCATGCCCTGTTTCAGCAGCAAATCTAGCACCGCCGGTTCGACCCGCTCAATATCGCCCACAAAGCCGAAATCCACCGGTTCGTCACCGGCGCCTTCCATTTTCACCGGCGGCCGGCGCCGGGCCGTAACCAGGCCGGCGTCGACGCCCGAAAGGCCAACGGCGGGAATGCCGCAGGCCCGGCAAGCGGCCAGAAGCTGCGTGTTCACCTCCCCGTTCAGGACGTACGAGGCCACCCTCAGATCTTCCGGACCGGTTACCCGGCGGCCGGCCACCATGCGCGCCTGGTGCTTCAGGCGTTGGGTCAATTCAGTGGATTGCGGTCCGCCGCCGTGCACGATCACGACCCGCACGCCGAGCGCTTGCAACACCCCCGCCTGCTCGACCAGCGCCTCGATGCGGCTGGCCCGGCTCAGGACCTCGCCGCCCAGCTTCACCACGAACACGCGGCCGCGGTACAGGCGCAAGTACGGGGCCGCCGCCCGCAGTGCCCGGAATCCGGTGCCGGTGGTCCGCGGCCGGTTCACAGCCCCGGCCCCAGCATGGCGTAGAGAACGGCCATCTGCACCCACATTCGATTGCGGGCCTCGGCCACGACGACGCTGCGCGGACCGTCCAGCACCGCCTCGTTTACCACCACGTTGCGGCGCACCGGCAGGCAATGCATGAACTTGCAGTCTGATTCAGCCGGCGCGAACCAATCCTCGTCGATGCACCAGTCCTCATGCCGGTTGCGCAACTGATAGTCCGCGTGCTTGTCGCCGTAGTGGCGAGTCGAACTCCAGGACTTGGCATACAGCACATGCGCTCCGTCGAATCCCTCCGCTCGATCGTCCGTCTCCCGTACCGAACCGCCGGACCGCTCCGCCAGCAATCGGGCCTTGTCCAGGACCAGCGCAGGCAATTCGAAGCCGTCCGGCCGCACCACGGTTACGTCCATTCCCCGCATTGCCGCCATCTGCAGCGTGGCGGCCGGCACCGCCAGCGGCAGGGCCAGTGGATGATAGGCCCAGCTCAATACGAACTTCCCGCCGGACGCCGGCGTATTCAAGTCATCCATGGTCTTCCAGTCCGCCAGGCTCTGACAGGGATGATTGATCGCCGATTCCATGTTGATCAATGGCGTGGATACCAGTTCCGCAAGACTGCGATACTCGCGGTCTTCCAGATCCTCCACAAGATTGCGCTGTTCAGCGAACGCGCGCAAACCCAGAGCGTCCCCGTAGGAGGCGATCACGGGGACCGCTTCCTTGACGTGCTCGGCCGCCGCGCCGTCCATCACAATGCCGGGGCGGGTCTCCAGGCCGTGGATGGACATCTCCGGCGAAATCACGAAGGCGCCCCCGCCCAGGCGAGTCATCGACGCCTGAAAGGAAGCCAGGGTTCTGAGCGACGGGTTGAGAAACAAAAGCGAAAGGACCTTGCCCTTGAGAGCCTCGGGCTCGGGGCGCTGTTCCAGGCGGCCGGCCAGGGCCAGCAGCGCTGCTATCTGTTGCGGCGGAAAATCGGCCAGATCGTCGAATCGTTGGATGTCACTCATTGGATTGTTCCTTGAGTTGAATGTCAGACTTGGTTGCGGGCTGCCGCTGGGAAGGAGGGCGAGGCGGGTTTCGCGAGGGCAAGATGCCCTCGTTCCCAGCGGATTCCTTGCGCGTCAGCGCGGCGCGGCCGCTGTGAATACTCCCGGGGAGTTGCTGCAGCGCGGCGGCGAGTTCCGCCGCTTCGCTCTCGCGCAGAGTAAGCGGAGGCATCAGCCGCAGCCATTGCGGATCTGCGCTGGCGCCGGTAAGTATGTCGGCCTCAAGCAGGTCGTCGCGGACTTGCCGCGCGCCGCCTTTGCACTTGAGGCCCAGCAGAAGCCCTCGACCCTGTATCGCCTCGACCGGGCCCAGTAAGCAGCTGGCGCGGATTTGCCGTTCACGCTCGGCGGCCTGTTGGGGAAGCTGTTCCTCGCGCATCACGTCGAGCACCGCTTCGATCACGGCGCAGGCCAGCGGACCGCCGCCAAAGGTGGTGCCGAGATCGCCCACGCCCAGTTGCGCGGCGCAATCCTCCCGCAGCAGCAGCGCACCGCAAGGAAAGCCCGCGCCCAGCGCCTTTGCGGTGGTGATCATGTCCGGGACCACACCCGAGTGCGAGATGGCGAAAGGCAAGCCGCTGCGGCCCATTCCGCATTGCACCTCATCGGCGATCAGGAAAGCGCCGTTTACGTCGCAGGCAGCTCGCAACGCCTGAAGATACCCGTCGTCCAGGGGAAAAGCGCCGGCCAGCCCCTGTATGGGTTCGACGATCACGGCCGCGGTCTCTCCGGTGATCAGCGATGCCGCCGCCGCGGCGTTTTCGCGGGATGCGAATATCACGTCCATGGGCGTCTTGGGAAAGCCATACCAGCGCTCCCGTGCGCCCCAGGTTACCGATGCGGCCGCCGCGGTGCGTCCGTGAAACCCATGCTCCAGGGCGACCACACCGCCGCGTCCGGTCAGCCGGCAAGCCAGCCGAAGGGCATTCTCATTGGCCTCCGCGCCGGAATTCACAAAGAAGACCCGGTTCAGTCCAGGCGGCGCGAATTCCGCCAGCTTGCCGGCCGCCCGGGCGCGCACCCGCAGTGCTGCCGCATTGCTGGCGAAGAACAGCTTGCCGGCCTGTCGCTGCAAGGCTTCCAGCAGGCGTGGGTGGCCGTAGCCCAGGGCGCACACCGCGTGGCCGCCGTACATATCGAGCAGCCTGCGTCCGTCGGCGCAATGCAGATATGCGCCCTGCCCGGAAACGATCTCGAACGGAAACTGGGCATAGACCTGCGCCAGGTGCGCTGCTTCCGCGCTGCGCACATCGCCACCCCACGGGCGGGCCGATTGCCTGTTCATGTCCATGCCGGACCTGGCGCCGTAAGACCCGCCGTCTCTTCCAGTCCGTACAGCCGGTTCATCCATTGCACCGCCCCGCCGGCCGCACCCTTTACCAGGTTGTCCAGCGCCACGAAGACCGCCACCGAACCGCCGCGGACGGTGATCGAAAGATGAGCATGATTGCCGCCGACAACATCCTTCAGCCTTGGCGGGCTGTCGGTCACATGCACAAACGGCGATTCGGCGTAGGTCTCGGAGAAGGCCTCGCGCACCTGCCGTTCGTCCGCCGATGACTTGAGCCCGGCCTGCATGGTCAGGTAAATGCCGCGTGCAAACGGCCCGGAATGGGGCACGAACCGGAGCTTGGGACGCTTGCCGCTCACCGCCTCGCACACTTCCTCGACCTCCGGAGCGTGCCGGTGGCGCAGGGGCCGGTAGGCAAACATGTTGGAATGACGAACCGGATGGTGCGTCGTTTCAACCGGTTGCTTGCCCGCACCGGTGCTACCGGTCACGCCGCTGGCGTACAAGGGGCCGTCAATCAGCCCCAAACGCATCAGCGGTACCGATGCCAGCAGCAATGCGCTGGCGAAACAACCCGGGTGGCCGATATGCGGTGTATCCGCGGTGGCCCGATGTTCGGGCAGTGCACAGGAGAACAGCGGCAGCAATTCGGGAGCGCCGTGGCTTGCGCCGTACACGTCCTCGTATGCCGTTGCGCCGGTAAAACGAAAGTCCGCCGAGGCGTCCACAATCCGAACCGCGCAGCCATTCGAGTCGGCCAGCTTAAGCGCCTTGGCTACAAGACCGGCGCTCGCCCCGTGGGGGGCGCAGGAAAATACTGCGCACGGTTCCTTGAGCGCGTCAGCCAATTCGGCCAGTGAACGAAAGCGCAGCTTCGGCCAGACGCCGGTCAGGTTGGGAAACACGGATTCGACGCAAGCCCCGGCGTTACTTTCCGAAATCGCCGCGGCGACCCGGAAACCCGGGTGGCCGGCAAGGATGCGCAACAGTTCGCCGGCCACATAACCCGACGCTCCAAGGATTACGGCCGGAATGCTCATAGCCGGCCCAGCGAGACATTGCGAGCCACGAACTCACCCAGCTCCGCGCTCTGAATAATGGCGTTGTAGCCCGGCACGCCTATCCGCTGCGCCAATATGTCCAGCCCGACCTGGTTGTCCGTAGCCGGGCCGGTTACCGCGGCGACCTCGATCCCGTACTCTTCCTTGAGCAGGCGCGCTCCGCCCCAGGCTGCTACCGGGTCGCTGGCGCACAGCAACAGGCAGGAAAGAGACGAGCGTATGCCTTCATCGGCCAGGATTGCCTCTACGCCGTACGCACCGAGTATCCCATCGCCCAACTCGAACAGGATGAGGTCGGGGCCGGCCGCGGCCATCCGGCGGAGCATGGCGCGAACCAGGGCGGGCGCGTTCTCCGGTGCGGTGCTGACCACGCCGAAGTCGGTGAAAATCGCGGTGTTGCGGGCGCCTGCGTCCTCCATCGCCAGGATATCGCGGCGCAGCGACACACCGGTGGCCTTGAAGGCGTCCACCACGTAGCCCTCGTGCCGCAACCGCCCGATGATCGCACAGGCTGCCGCGGTCTTGCCGGAGTTCATGCAGGTGCCGGCAAGGGCAACAACCGGTACGCCGCCAAGGTTCAGTTCTCCGCTTTCCCCGGTGCTCAGCGGTTCGCCACCGACGCGCGCCGGCACGCCCACGCGTTCTCCCAGGTACGGGAATTCCAAAACAACGCCCAGGACCCGCACATCGAAAGGCGGTCCCAAGTTGGCGTTGATTGAATCGCACACACCCAGCACGCCGCCGATATTCAGCAGCTGCAGGACATCGCCGCGCTTGACCGATTCCGGCACATACCCCGAATACCCGAACAGGGCCTTGCGGTGCCCCAGGGCGCCCACTACCACGTCGCCGCTACGCACCCGCGCCATACGCCCGCTGGCCAATTCCAGCTGGTTGTAGGACGACTTTTCGTTGAGCACTTGCACCGCCACGATCACGCCTTCCTCACTGGGAATGTGGTCTCCCACCCGAATCTCGCGACCGAGATCCAGGTCGGACGCCACGGACGACAGCTTGTCGGCGATCACGCTACGCATTGTTATTCTCCCGGCTCTTGGCCTCGGTCACCCGGCTGTGCAGCATTCCCGGAAGCGCCATGACGCGGGCGGCGCCCAGGGCGTCGCGCGGCGTCCATTCGCCGGCGCTTTCGCCGTACACGCCGCTGGTGGCCGCGAGCAGGGAGTAGCGCGATTCCACGCCACCCACCCACACGCTCGCGGGCCTGAGCACCAGGTGGACGCGACCCGTCACCCGGCATTGCGAGCTGTCGAAAAAGGCTTCGATGTCGCGGCAGACGGGATCCAATTGCTTGCCTTCGTGCACCAGATCGCCGTATACGGCCGCCAAGGTGTCTTTCACCCGCAATTGTCCCGCGCCCAGGGTAAGCTTCTCCAGTTCGCGGTGGGCGTTGAACAGGATTTCCGCGGCCGGGGCTTCATAAGCCACCCGGCCCTTCGCGCCCAGGATGGTGTCGCCCAGGTGAATGCCCCGGCCGATTCCGAAGCCCGCTCCGGCCCGCTCCACGGTTTCGATCAAGTCGACCGGCGGCAGGCTTTGGCCGTCCCAGCACACCGGCACGCCCGCTTCAAACTCCAGTTCGTGTGTCTCTTCCGGTAGCGGATCGGTCAGCGCCCCGGCGGAAAGCACCCAGGCGGATTCCGGAATCGACTCGGCGGAGGTCAGCGTCTCCTTGCCCCCGATGGTCACGCCCCAAAGGCCCCGATTGATCGAGTATTCGCCGCCCGCGGGGAATTCCGGGGCTTTGTGCTGCTGTAAGTATTCGAGCTGCTGCCGGCGTTGAAAGGACTCGTCGCGCACCGGCGCCAGCACGTTGATTTCGGGCGCCAGGGCGCGCATGGCCATCTCGAACCGGAATTGATCATTGCCCGCGGCCGTACAGCCGTGCGCCACCGTGTCGCCGCCTAATTCCCGCGCAGTACGGGCCAGCATCCGCGCCTGAATTCCGCGCTCGGCGCCCACGCACAACGGATAGGTATGCCCGCGGCGCACATTGCCGGCGATCAGGTAGCGAATTACCTCGTCGAAAAACTGCGGGCGGGCCTCCACCAGCAGATGGCGCTCGGCGCCGAGCACCCGGGCGCGCTGCTCAAGCGCAACCGCCTGAGCCGCGTCTATGCCTCCGGTGTTGACCGTAAGCGTCACTACCGGACGCTGATACTTCTCGCTCAGCCACGGCACGCAGAACGAAGTGTCCAGACCGCCGGAAAAAGCCAGCACGATGGGTGAAGTGTTCATAAGTTCTCGAAACGACTGTTGGAAGTTCAGAAAGAAGTTTGTGTCATCTCACGGCGCAACCGCGCCAACAGGACGCGCTGTTCGCCCCGATTCCGGGTGGCTACGAATATCGTGTCGTCCCCCGCCACGGTGGCCAGGACCTCCGGCCAGCCGCAGCGGTCCAGAAACAGCCCGATGCGCTGAGCAGCCCCGATGGCCGTATGCACGATGGCAAGGTGCGGCCCCGCACGTGACAATCCACGCGCATAGGCGCCAAGCACTTGCCGATCATCCTCGGAAATATCCGCATAGGCAACGGTGTAGGCCCGGCCACGCTTGACGGCGCCCAACAGGGACAAGTCGCGGCTGATACACGATTGCGTAACTCGAATTCCCCGCTCGGCCAGCAGTTCGCTCAGCTCGGCCTGGCTGCCCACGGCTTGCCCCCGGATGAGGTCCGAGATGAGTTCGTGGCGGCGGGCCATTTGTTTGGCTCCGTTCGGCATAACATGCTCATAAAAGCACTAAAGGACGCATATTATGAAACGCAATTTGAGACTGTCAATACTGTTTCGCTGATTTTTCCGCCTGTTCGGCCAAGGCGACGCGGCCGCGCCTACTTTCCTTTGGGAGGCGCGCACTGCACAATTCGACCCTGTGGACGCACTCTCACTCAAAGGACTGGCCAAGGTCTATCCCAACGGCGTGGAGGCGCTCAAGGGTATTGATCTGACGGTGCGCGAAGGCGAATTCTACGCTCTGCTCGGTCCCAATGGCGCCGGCAAGACCACTGCCATAGGAATCATCACCACGCTGGTGAACAAGACCGCCGGCAAGGTAAAGGTATTCGGCCACGACCTCGACCGCGATTCGGCCGGGGTGAAGAAATGCATCGGGGTGACACCCCAGGAAGTGAACTTGAACATGTTCGAGAAGCTTCTGCCCACGCTCATGCACCAGGCGGGATACTTCGGTCTGACGCCCCGGCATGCTCGCCGCAACGCCGAGAAGTGCCTCAGGGCGGTGCGCCTTTGGGATCAGCGCGACATGCTCGCCCGAACGCTGTCCGGCGGAATGAAGCGCCGCCTGATGATCGCCCGCGCACTGGTTCACGAGCCCAGGCTGCTGATTCTGGATGAGCCCACCGCAGGCGTGGACATTGAGATCCGGCGTTCCATGTGGCACATGCTGCGCGAGATCAACGAAAGCGGTGTGACCATCATCCTGACCACTCACTACCTGGAAGAGGCGGAAAATCTGTGCCGCCGCATTGCGATCCTGGATCGAGGCAAGATTGTGATGGAAGACCGCATGGAGCGGGTGCTGCGGCAATTACCGGAACAGCATTTCGTTATTTCGCTACAGCAGCCGGCAAAACCCGGCCAGAAATTCGCCGGCTTTCAGGTGCACTGGCGTGGACGCGACGAAATGGAAGTGGAGGTGCCCGCTAGCCGCAACCTCAACCAGTTCTTCAATCTCCTGAACGCAGCCGGGATACAGGTGTCCAGCATCCGCCACAAGACCAATCGCCTGGAAGAATTGTTCGTGCGCCTGACCATGTCTGATCTGCCCAAGCTCCCCGGCAGTTAGCCGCAAACACAGGCCGCAGATCGAAATTGCAGCTATTCCAGTGTACGTAGCTGGCCGGCGACCGCCCGCCAGGCGCCGAGCCACCCGGTCACCGCGCCCACACCCAGAGTCAGCAGTTCCTGTTCCCAGCGCGCGCCCTGGAGAGCGCGGCCGCTGTCATAGAGCACCATCAGTTCTGCAAACGAATCGCCCAGAGCCCACATGCCGAGGCGCGCGAGTATGACCGCCACCAGACCGCCGCCGAGCCCGTACCAGAACCCCTGGTACAGGTACGGGCGGCGCATGTAGCCGCGGCTGGCGCCGAGCAGCGACAGTACCTCTATGGCGTCGCGCTGCTTTTCAATCTCCAGCCGGACCGTATTGCCGATGATGACGATCAGCGCGACCAGAACCATCACCATGACCAGCAACAGGGCCTGGCCGGCAAGCGTGAGCATTGCGCTCATGCGCTGCAGCCATTGGGTGTCGGCTCGAGCCTGGTCCACTTGATCCAGGGTGGACACGGTCTCCTGCAACGCCAGAAAGTCCTTGTCCGCGGCGCTGGGGGCCGGTGTGACTACAAGGGTCCAGGGCAGTGGATTTTCATCCAGGGTTTCGGCCGCGCCGGCAAATTCGTCCCGCCCCTCCATGATCGCAAGGGCTTCCCGGGGACTGATCCGCCGTACGTTGCCAACCACGGGATCGCGCTCAAGATCTTCGGCCAATTGTTCGGCGACGGCAATGCCTACCTCGGGCTTCAGATACATCGAAAACGAACGCGCTTCGCCCCAGGCCGCGGCCAAACCCTCAATGTTGCCCAGGGCCGCGCTCAGGCCCGCCGGCAAGGCCAGGGCCAGTCCGATGGCAGCCACCGTCGTCAGGCTGCCCAGTGGCTGCCGGACCAGCCGCACGAATTCGGCTTGGCAGCAGGTGAGGTGGCGCCTTAAGTAGAGAACAGGGTTCATGGCGGCGAAATATCCGATTCGATCCGTCCGTCCAGCAGGCTGATGCGCCGGGCCGGGAGGGATTCGATCAGGGTAACGTCATGCGTGGCCACCAGGGCCGTAACGCCGTAACCCGCCATCCTTCGAAACAATTCCATAACCTCGCGCGACAACTCCGGGTCCAGGTTTCCGGTGGGCTCATCGGCGAGCAGCAGCTGCGGCCGGTTGACCACCGCCCTGGCAATACCCAGCCGTTGCTGCTCCCCTTGCGACAGCAAGCGGGGGGGCTTGCGGGCACTGCCGAGTAGCCCCACGGCACCGAGCGCGGCCTCCGTGCGGCGGCGCACTTCGCGCGGGCCAAGACCCGAGATATGGAGCGGCAACGCCACATTCTCAAAAGCGCTTCGGTCTTCCAGCAGCAGGTTATTCTGGAAAACGATTCCGATGTTGCGCCGGTGTTGGCAAACCGACCTTCGGCCCAGACGCCCAACGTTGCGTCCCAACACGAAGACCTGACCGCGGGTCGGCCGCTCGATCGCCGCCAGCAGCTTCACCAGGGTGGTCTTTCCGGCGCCGGACGGTCCCGTCAGGTAGGTGAACTCTCCCGACTCAACGGTCAGGCTGATCTCCGACAAGGCCTCCGCGCCGCCCCGGTAGCGCATGGTTAATTGCTCAAGGCGAATCATGGAATCGAGTGTCGTTTCCCGCCAATAGGTGTTGCTTCAGCGCTTCCCAAGCGCCCTGTGGAAAGGCGCCGCCCGCGAAATGATACTCTCGCGCGATGCCAGCGAGTAAACAAAACGGCCGGGTGCGCATTGCCGGCGGAAGCCTGCGCGGACGCATGCTGGCGGTCCCCGATGGTGTACGGCCGACTCCGGCGCGGGCCCGCGAAACCCTGTTCAATTGGCTGGCGCCGTTCGTGCAGCAAGCGCGCTGCCTGGACCTGTTTGCCGGCGCCGGTGCGTTGGGCATGGAAGCATTGTCGCGCGGCGCTTCCGAGTGCATTTTCGTGGAGTCACGCCGGGAACCGGTTGTGATGCTCCGCCGTGTCCTGACCGAATGGGACATCAGCGGCGCGGTCGAGCGGGCCGATGCCCTGCAGTGGCTTGGGCGAGCAGGCAGGAGAGGACTCGCGCCCATGGATATCGTGTTCCTGGACCCGCCGTTTCACAGTGGCTTGATCGCCCGCTGCTGTACACTTCTTGCAGACAACGGGTGGCTTGCCGACAATTGCCGCCTGTACCTGGAATCGCATAAGCGCGAGCCATTGCCGCAGTTGCCGGAGAAACTGGCTGTATTGCGAGAATCGGTGATTGGAGAAGTGCGGATAATGCTGGCTGGCCGGAGCCGAACAGAATGAACCCACAAGCAAAGCGCGGGATTATGTATCCCGGCACGTTTGACCCGATCACCAATGGTCATTGCGACCTGGTGCGCCGCGCCGCGAAATTGTTTGACCAAGTGGTGGTGGCGGTGGCCGCGAGTCCGTCCAAGTCGCCCTTGTTTGACCTGGAAACACGAATCCGCCTGGCGCGCGAAGCACTGGCCGACGTGCCCGAGGCGGTGGTCGCCGGCTACAGCGGCTTGACCGTGGAGTACGCGCGCAGTCACGGGCTGTATGCAATTCTGCGCGGCCTGCGAGCGGTCAGCGACTTCGAGCACGAGTTTCAACTGGCGGGAATGAACCGCCACCTGGACCCTACAATCGAGACTGTTTACCTGACGCCTTCGGAAAGTAACGCCCACCTCTCGTCGTCCCTGGTGCGGGAAATTGCAGGCATGGGCGGTGACGTATCGAGTTTCGTGCATCCAACCGTGATATCCGCGCTCAAGGAGCATCTGTAATGAATCGTGTTCTGTTCCAGGCCGACCGAAAGATCGCGCCGGCGGTTCTTCTATGGACAGTCGGCACAGCTGCCGCAATTGCCGGGGCGGAAATTGCCGAATCCCCTGCGGCGCCAGCGCCGGGGCGCGCCGCCATCGCCAGTGCGCATCCCGCCGCCACCGAGGCGGGCTTTGAAATTCTCACCCAGGGCGGCAACGCTTTCGACGCGGCGGTCGCGGTCAGCGCCGCCCTGTCGGTGGCGGAACCGCACAGCTCCGGAATGGGCGGCGGTGGCTTCTTCCTGCTGCATCGAGCAAGTGATGAATACGAGGTGTTCGTGGACGTGCGTGAGACCGCGCCCGGCGAGGCCACCCGGGACATGTACCTGGACGAAAACGGTGAACCCATTCGGCGAGCTTCGCTGTCCGGAGCGCTTGCGGCAGGCATCCCCGGCCTGCCCGCCGGGCTCGCGCACGTAGCGGTGAAATTCGGGCGCCTGCCGCTTGCGCAAAGCCTCCAGCCGGCAATACGGCTTGCGAAGGAAGGCCTTGAAGTGGACGAAGGCACAATTCGGCGGCTGCAGGGATTCGCATCGCGAGGCTCGCCCTCCGAGGCGTTTCTGGCCGTATTCATGCCGTCCGGGGAGTCGCCTGCGCTTGGAGAACTGATCCGGCAGCCGGACTTGGCCGCCACCCTGGAACGCCTGGCTGAAAAGGGTCCCGGAAGCTTCTATTCAGGCCCGGAAGCCGAACGCATGGTGGAGGAAGTACGACGCGCAGGAGGCATCTGGAGCATAGAGGACCTGTCAGACTATCGCGTAGTCGAGCGGCAACCGATACGCTTTCAGTACGGAAACGTTCATGTGACCACTGCACCGCCCCCCTCGGCCGGTGGCGTGGGCCTGGCGCAGGTATTCAACATGCTCGGACACCGGGGTTTCGCCCAACTCGAGGAGCCTGCCCGCACCCACCTGCTGGTGGAAGCGATTCGGCGCGCCTATCGCGATCGGGCCGAGTACCTGGGCGATTCCGACTTCGTGTCCGTTCCGGTGCAACGGCTGATTCACCCCTGGTATGCGGACGGACTGCTGGCCAGCGTTCGCATGGATCGCGCCACGGCCAGCGATATGCTTCCGGGGCCGGTCAGCCAGAGGGCTCTTGGACCCGACACGAGTCACTTCTCGGTGCTGGACAAGGACGGCAATCGCGCCGCGGTAACGCAAACGATCAATACCCTGTTCGGCTCCGGTTTCATGCCCGCCGGCTCGGGGGTGATTCTCAACAATGAGATGGACGACTTTTCAGTCAAACGCGGAACTCCCAACGCCTTCGGACTGGTGCATTCGCACGCCAACGGGATCGAACCGGGCAAGCGCATGTTGTCCAGCATGACGCCTACCTTCCTGGAATCGGAGCGCGGCCTGGCGATCCTGGGCACGCCGGGCGGCAGCCGCATCATAACCATGGTATTACTGGGTGCCCTGCGCTGGATTGACGGCGCCGACGCTTCCGGAATCGTGAGCGCGGCGCGCATCCATCATCAGTACATACCCGACTCGATTTCCTTTGAGTCAGGCGCACTGGAGGCCGATTTGCAGGAAGCTCTCGCCGAAATGGGCCATAGCCTGCTCGAGTCGTCCCGGCCGTGGGGCAACATGCAGGCGATTACGTTCGACTACGCGGATGGAACCGTGACCGCCGCCAGCGATCCCCGGCGCAACGGCCGCGCCGACGTGCGGGAATAAGCCCCCCCGGGAACGAGGGCATCCTGCCCTCGAAACCGGGAGTATTCGCCGCGGGTACCGCTGCGTTGACGCGCAGCGAACACGCTGGGAACGAGGGCATCTTGCCCTCGTCGAGGGCTGGAAGCCCTCGTTCCCAGGAGGATGGCCTCCTTCCCAGGCGCTACCTCTGGCAGCTTGCGCAGTAGTAGCTGGCTCGCTGGCCGATAGTGTCCTTGCGAATCGCAGCTTTGCAGCGGCGGCAGTCCTGCCCCTCCCGGTCATACACGTCCAGCCGCTGGGCGAAATAGCCCGGGCGCCCGCTGGCGTCCGCGAAGTCGCGCAGGGTGGTCCCGCCGGCTTCTATGGCTTCGCTCAACACTTCTCTGATTGCCGCGGCCAAACCCTGGTACCTGCTCAGGGCGATACGCCCGGCGGCGCGGCGAGGATGAACTCCGGCGCGAAACAGGGCCTCGCTGGCATAAATGTTGCCCACTCCGGCAACCACCGAGGAAGTCATCAGAAAGGACTTGACGGCCAGGCGGCGCGCACGCGAACACTGCTTAAGCCAGGCGCCGCTGAAATCGGCGCCCAAAGGTTCGGGCCCTACCCTGGCCAGCAACCGATGGCGCAGTGGATCCGAACCGCCCCACAACAGGCAACCGAATCTGCGCGGGTCGGTAAAGCGCAATGCCGTTCCGCCACTGAGCACCAGGTCGTAGTGATCGTGTAAACCAGGCTCCCGGCCAACGGCAACGAAAGAAAAACTGCCGGACATACCCAGGTGAGCGATGGCTGTGCCGCGCTCGCTTTCAAACAACAGGTACTTGGCCCGGCGGTGCACGTCCAACATCCGGGCGCCTGTCAGCTTGCTCTCGACTTCCGCGGGGATCGGCCAGCGCAAGCGCCGCTGGCGAACTGCAACCCGCCGAATCAGGGCGCCGGAAATAACCGGACTGATCCCGCGCCGCGTGGTTTCTACTTCGGGCAGTTCGGGCACGCCCGTGGCTCCGGCGCTGCCGCCCGGCTACCAGCCCATGCCGTGGAACTGGGCCATCCGCACCACGTACGCCGGCAATTGTTCCTTGTATCCACGCAAGTGCGCGAATTCCGGGAAATCAAGCCGGGCAGCGATTTCCCCCACCGGCGTGCCGGCCTCAAGTTCGCGGCCTACCGCGTCACGGATCGTCTCGATCCAGCGCCGCCGGGTAACGACCGCGTCCTTGCCCGCCCGCGCCGGACCATGCGCGCCGATCATCAAGTCAAAGTCCATTGCTTCGATCTCGCGCATGGAACGCAGGTAATCCACGATGTCGTAGTCGGGCAGCGTGCCCAGTCCAACGAACCCGTCGGTGGCCAGATCGGCCAGATAAATGGCGCGCTCCTCCGGAAACTCGAATACCAGCAGGCAGTCGCCATGGTTTTCGCCTAAGTACAACAAATTGAAAGAATCGCCGCCCAGGCTGAAACGAGTATCGCCGGACAGGGTACGGTCCGGAATGACCAGGTCGGGGTGCGGATTGTGGAAGAAAAACTTCACGCAGTTCTCATGGCTGATGAATTCGGCGCCCTCGTCCTTGAAGATCTGTCCGCCCAACACATGGTCCCAGTGCTCGTGGCTGTAGATCACGTAGCGCACCGGCTGATCCGTGACCTTGGCGATCTCCGCCCGGTAAACGGCGGCGGTTTCCGGGCTGATCGGGTCGGTTGCAATAACGCCCTGGTCCGTAACCACGAAGATGTTTCGCACCCCGCGCCTCCAGAACGTGTAGAGGCGCTCGGAAATCCTGGTGGTCTCGTATTCCTTGCTCCAATCCTGCGCCCCGGCTGCGGCTGTCCACGCCAGCAGCAGCGGTCCCAGCAAGGCCAGCGTAAGAGTTCTTCTCATGGCATTCCCCAATGCAACTTCAATGGAAGGCGTTTCCCAGGCACCGCTTGAGAGAGTGCAAGCGGCCCGCGGTCAGTCCTTGCCCTCGCCCTCGGCCACAGGAGTGAGTTGCCGAGTCGTGCGCATGAGTATCGCGAGCGTAAGCAACAGTACGGCCGTTCCCACCAGCAGGGAATATGACTCCAGGCGCAGCAACAGGTACATCACCGCGTACAGCGCCGCCAGCATCGTGGCTACCATGGCGGTCAGACGGCGCTTCTTGATGGTCCCGTTCGCATACCAGGTGATCATGCCCGTGAGCAACGCAGCGGACAGGAGGTAACTGGGCGTGAACCCGATGTATTCGGCCAGCGCCAGCAAGGTCATGAAGAACATCGCCAGCGCAATGATGGTCACGGCGTACTGAACGAAATGAAAGCGGATGCCGGTGGAGAGTTCCAGGCACAGCAGACCCACCAGGGTCAGGGCCACGAACAGGATGCCGTACTTCACGCTGCGCCTTACCGAGGTATACAGGTTCACAGGTTCAAAGGCGTCAAATCCCAGGCTCTCGTTGGCGAAGTCGTTGTTGCGCTCGGAAGCGGAAACACGAAATATGCTCGGGAAGCCGCGGGCGAGTCCGCTTACGGTATAGGAAGCCGTAAAGCCATCCGGCCCCACTTCCCGCTCATCGGGCAGAAACCGTCCCGTGAAGCTCGGATGTGGCCAGGTTGACTCGATGGCGATGTTGGAAGTTTCGCCGTTGGCAACCACCGAAAAACGGCGGGTGCCTCGCAGACTCAAATCGACCTCGAAGTCCCGGTTGCTCATGTCGATATCCACGACGCTGCCCAGGGAACGGCCCAGCCAAGCGGAGATTCCGCTTCCGAACGGTCCACTAGGGAGGGTGACAAGATCCATTTTCTTGCCGCCCCATTGCAGACCGGCGGTGCGAATGCCGCGGGTGTCGGCAATTCCGACGGACATCGCCGCTTGATCCACTCGCAGAGGCCCGAAGCGTTGTTCCAGGGCGCCAAGATCGACCGCAGGAAATGACCCGCTTGCGGACGTTTCCACCTCGAAAACCGGCACTTCGAAAATCCCTCTTTGCCGGATTTGGTGGCTTGCCGCCATACGTAATTGCAGGGTCTCCGGCATCACGGCGACGAAAGCCGCATTCTCTTTCTTGTTGGTTCCGATCGGAATCAGGATGACCGGGCCGCTGATCCGTTGCTCTTTGCCCCAGGACATCCCGATATTGTTGACAGCGCTCTCATAGTTGGCGCTTCGATCGGAGGCCACGCAACTGACCAGGCCCAGAGGAATCAGCGACGCTAGAGTCAGAGCGCCTGTTAACACAAAGCGAAATGAAGTCGAGCCCGTGTCGATGCGATCAGCCATGGAGAAGCTTGCGATGCGGAGGTATTAGAGGCATGTTACGTCTTTTCCTTAATTTCTCAACCGAAACGTAGCTGTGGAGGCCGACGCCTTCGTCACGTCGAACCACACCGGAATCTCATAGGCGCTGTCGGCGATCCAATGCAACTCGTAGCCGAACCAGCTCTTGACCTTCGCCCACGGCTTGCCCGTCTTGTCCACCCCGCGCGTCTCGTGCTTGCCCCAGTCGGCGTCCGCATCCGAGGTGCGGCCCGTCTTGCGGCTCTCTTGACCCGTCGAATGACTCTCCACCGCCTTGCCGTCATAGCCCAGATGACGCCCGAAGTCCGGCAGAACCTCCATCAGCCGATCCCGCAAGGTGTCCATCATCCCGCTGACCAGGCCCCGCTCCTCTTCTACGCCAACCACGTTGGACAAAAAACGCGAGAAGTTCGAAGGGGCCGGAACGTTGTCGAATACCGGCGCCGATAAACTGACCACCTTCGCTTGTCCGGTCTGCGCATCCCGCTCGATCGTCCGAACCGTGCGCCCCTGGCGGGGCAAAGCGGCGAAACCGCAGACCTCCAGCAAGGCCGGATTGCGCCGCAACTCGCGCACCAGCGAAGCGATGGAGTCATGCTGAAACACCACCCCCGCCATCAAAGCCCGCCACATCGCCTCGACGGGATAGTCGTCGCGCCCGCGCCCCCGCCGGGCCTTCAAGGCATCGATCACCGGCTCGTCCGGCAGATACCGAAGAACCCACTCCAGCCGCTGCAAGTCCCCCAAGCGTTCGACATCGGCCCACGAAAAGAGCCTACTTGCGGCGGTCGTCATGGTTGTCTCCTTAGCCGGGAGCGGCGGGTTGCGGTGAATAACAACCATTGTGCCCCATGACGGCCTCTCTTGTCCATCATCCTGTTGATTTACAAGAGAAATATCCTCTTTACGCCCCCGCCCTGGGCGTTGGGGTGAAAACCCGGGCCGCGCCCCGAAAACGCCCCGAAAACGCCCGAAAAGCGCCCCTTCCTGGGGTAAAGAAAAATCAGGACCGCCGCAAACCCTTGCTATCAGCGGCGCTCAGAACACCGCACGCGCCTCAGCTGTGAGGCGCTTGCGCTGTGGCGTTTTTCGGTGCTAGTGCTTGCCGTAGTGCTAGTATGCGTTTCCACAGCCACGGTGCCGAACCTTGCGAAGGCAGAGGCGGGCGACCCATGTCGGGATGATCGAGATTGCGCCATGTTTGGGGAAACCTGCGGCTGGGCAGGGTTTTGTGAAACCGAGCCGCCGTGCACTGCGGGGGCAGAGTGGACTATAGTAGGTTATATGGCTGCGGCTTTGGTCGTTGGCGTAGTACCGGGCCTTCAATGGACCGGTTTTTGGCTTGGTGTAGGTGGATTAACCCTAGGAATTGATTGTATGTACCGGAGGTGATTAGTATGAAAAATACAAGAACAGCTGCAGTGTGGCTACTTGCTAACCTGGTGGGAGCGATTGGGGTGTACCTGCCCACGGCAAGTTTGCTAGGGGGCGATTATGTAATGGCTTTGGTGGCGCCCGCATTAGCTATGACGGGAACATTCGGCTTTGTTATTGCCTTTGGGCGGAATCGGCAGCGTTGGCCGGCGCCACTTTATCAAGGATTGTGCAATCTTCTAGCGTTGCTACGTCCAACTCAATCACCATAGTGTGAAAGCGATAGAGGGAATCTGGCGTTCCCTGCTGTTTCTGCTCGCTGGCGCGTTGGGCTATGTCTTGTCTGTGGTGGTGCTGGCCTTAATGCTTGGCGTTCTAGTCGTTAGCGGGATCCTAGAGCAAGACGTAATGAGTGCAGCAAAGACACGTGTATTTGTGGCCGGCGCGGGGGCGGTTTGCGGGCTTACGTTTGCATGGTTAGTTGTTGGCCGCAAATTGTGGGGCCGCTGGAAAGCAACACGCGCGTCTACCCGGGGCTGATCAGACGCGCGACTCGGCCCGCCTGAACCGACTTCCCGTGGCGTTGGTTCCCTGCGACCGCGGAGAGAGTTGATTAGTGGGAATAAGAAGACTAGCATTCCCAGCGGCGTGGTAACGACGACAGGGCGTTCGCGCAGCATATTGGCTTGGCTGCAGCGTAATTGTGCCAAGGCGATCGCGCTTCTGGTGATTGTGTGTGTGGTTGCGTGGTTCTTGTGGCCGGAGGGCGCGGAGCCACCGTCTCTGCCGACGACCGCTTCGGCAACCCGGGGCGATATCGAGCAGCTCATTGCGGCTTCCGGGACGCTGGAAGCGGACAATCTGGTGGAAGTGGGGGCGCAAGTATCGGGGCAACTGAAGAAGCTGCACGTGAAGCTTGGCGACGTGGTTTCGGACGGCGACCTGCTGGCGGAGATCGACGATTTCATTCAGCAGACCCGTGTGGATTCGGCGGAAGCCCACCAGGAAGCGCTTCAGGCGTCGTCGTCATGGCAGGAGGCCAGTCTGGCGCTGTCCCGGAGCGAGCTCAAGCGTCAGGAGCGGTTGATGCAGGAACGGGCCACCACGGAGGTGGAGTACGATCGGGCGGTGGTGAGCCTGTCGCTGGCCGAGGCCAATCTGGCGCGCCATCTGCTGCAAATCGAACAGGCGCAAGCCAGCCTGGACGAAGCGAAAGCCCTGCTGGACTTCACGCGCATCACGGCGCCGGCGGGCGGCGCTGGCAAGCACATCTGACGGAGATTTCGCCGATTCCACAGGGATCGGGCGGATTGGGCGCGCTGGCGCAGTTTGACGCACGGGTGGAAGTCGATAACGCCGACGGCGCGCTGTTGCCGGGGATGACCGCCAAAGTGTTCTTCGTGAGCGCGGCGGCGCGGGACGTCCTGAAGGTTCCGCTGGGTGCGGTGACGTTTGCAGTCGGACCGATAAGCGCGGCAGGGCAGTATGCCTTGCAGGCACCCCTGTCCTCGGACGTGCAAGCCGGCGGGGCGGGGAGTTCCGGGACGGCCGCCCGGCCGGCCAGCGGTTCGGCGAGCGCCGCCGGGAGCGGCAAGTCATCGTCTGGAGGAACCGGGCGCGCCGGTACGGTTCAGGTGGTGGGCCCGAACGGAGAGCGGCAAACGCGCACCGTGCGCATCGGCGTAAGCAACGACGTGGAAGCGGAAGTGTTGTCGGGTCTGGCGGAGGGCGAGACGGTGGTGACCGGCGCGCCGCAACCGCCGATGCCCGAGTTTCCTTCCTTCCCTGTCGGTTGATGGAGTGTAAGGCTCCCCCGCAGACGGCGACGCGTTCGGCCGTGATGAAGGCGATACCCTCTTGCTCTGCTGCGTTCGGAACCGGTCGCATGCAGGTTGATCCCACCTTGCTGCCGTGAGCGCCTCAGTCGACAACCCGCACGAATCGGCCGTAGCCGTCCAGCCGTTGATTGCGGTCAAGAACGTCACCCGCCGGTACCGAACCGGCGAGGCCGAAGTGGGAGCGCTGAACGGCGTCACGCTGGACATCCACGCCGGCGAGTTCGTGGCGGTGATGGGACCATCGGGTTCCGGCAAGACCACGCTGATGAACATCATCGGTTGTCTCGACCGGCCGAGCGGCGGTGAGTATTTCTACGATGCCCGCCCCATTCACAGGGCGGGCGCCGATGAGCGGGCCCGCCTGCGGGGCGCGGCGTTCGGGTTCGTGTTCCAGAACTACAATCTGCTGCGCATGGCGACGGCGCGGGAGAACGTCGAGATGCCGGCGATCTACGCTGGCATCCGCAAGCGTGTGCGCTGGGCGCGGGCCGCGGAACTGCTCTCAAGGCTCGGCCTTTCGCATCGCTTTGGCCATCATCCCGGGGAGTTGTCCGGCGGCGAGCAGCAGCGGGTGGCGATTGCGCGGGCGCTGATGAACGGCGGAGCAGTCGTGCTGGCGGACGAGCCGACCGGCTCGCTCGATTCGCGTAGTGGCCGGGACATCATGGCGCAGTTGACGGCGCTGTCCGAGCGTGGACATACGGTCATCGTCGTCACGCACGATCCGTCCGTGGCCCGCTACGCGCAACGCCGTATCGAGTTGCTGGACGGGCGCGTAGTGGCCGATACGGGCCAGGACCTACGGCCCGGCGTTTCGGCTGACCGGGCGGCTCAGAGCCGCCCAGCCGGCGTCCGGGCGCCGGTCCTGTCGCTCGGCGAGAGCGCGCGCACGGCCTTGCGCGCCCTGCGCGCCAACAGGTTTCGCACTGCGCTGACGCTGCTGGGCATCGTCATCGGTGTGTTCTCGGTCACCGCCATGCTGGGCGTGGCCGAAGGCGTTCGCCGCAGCATCCTGGATACGTTCAGTCAACTGGGCGGCGCCAGCATTACCGTGATGCCCCGGTTCGGCGAGCAAAGCCAACCTCTGACCCTGGAGGACGCACAAGCGATCGAGCAACGGATTCCCGGGTTGGTTTCGGTGGCGCCGGAAATGAACGGCGGCGCGGCGCTCGTGGCAGGCGGCAAGAACGAGGGCGCGCGCGTCACCGCGACCACCGGCCGCGCCATGCAGGACCGAGGGCTGACCCTGGCCCAGGGCGTGTTCTTCGGCGGCGCGCACAGCGAACGCTACGCGCCGGTGGTCATTCTCGGCGGACTGCTCGCCGGCAATCTGTTCGGCGAACAGGCTGATCCGGTGGGAGAATACATCCTCGTCAATGGCGCGCCGTATCAGGTGATCGGTGTGCTCAAGCGCAGCGAAGGCCGTTTCGCCGCCTTCGACCCCCAGGCGCGGTCCGCCTATGTGCCGCTCTTAACCGGCGCGCGGCGGCTGTTCGGCCGGGACCATCTCGATTCGATTCAGATCGTCGTGGCGGACACGGATCAGGTCGAGGAAACGCAAGCGGCGATTGAGTCGCTGCTCAGGCAGCGCCACGGTAACGCGGAGTTCCGGATGATCAATCAGGTGCAAACCCGGGAGGCGCAAGACAACGTCACGAGGATCCTGACGTTGCTGTTCGGCACGATTGGCGGCATTTCGCTGGTCGTGGCCGGGATCGGCGTGATGAACATCATGCTGGCAAGTGTGGCAGAGCGCACCCGTGAGATCGGAATCCGCATGGCCACCGGGGCGCGGCAGCGGGATATCCTGATGCAATTCGTGTGCGAGTCTGTGGTGGTGGCGGGACTGGGAGGCGTCGTGGGTCTGGTGATCGCCCTGGGCCTGGGCAGCGTCATCAACAGTTTCGGGGTAACGGTGGTGGCGTTTCCTGCCTGGATCCTGCTGGTCGGTCTATCCTGCGCCACGCTGACGGGTTTGGTGTTCGGCTTTGCGCCGGCCAAGCGGGCGGCGGACATGGACCCGGTCGCTGCGCTGGCGGCGCAGTAACGCACCATGGACAGCGTGAATCAGTTGCGGAAACGGGGTGGCTGCGTGATGAAGAGCGAAGCAAGACAAACATGCGGCTGCGAGGACGGGACGCCCTCGGTGCAGGGATACATTTTCGCTGGCAGTCTCGGGTTGCTGATGGCGGTAGCGCTGACTGCCTGCGCCACGGTCTCGATGCCGGCGCTCGATAGCAATGTGCCGCCGGACTGGGGTGAGACAGCGGCGGGCGAATGGCCGAAGGAGGACTGGTGGAACGCGTTCGGCAGCGCGGAGTTGAGTGATCTCATGCTGCGCGTTCAGAAAAGCAACTTGAGTCTTCACAACGCCGAGCGCGCCCTGATCCAGGCGCAACTGGCGCTCACCGACGCCGGCTTCGAACTGTATCCGACGCCGATTGTGGACTTCGGCGCCAGCGCAGGCTATAGCGGCTCCGAACTTCCCGAAAAGGGATTTTCTGACGGCCGAACCGAATCCGCGAGTTTTTCGCTGGGGGTGGGGTATGCCGACATCCTGAGCAAGCCGTACCGCTACGAAGTGGCGGAAGCGACCTATCAGTCGGCGGTCGCTCAACTGGCCGGTACGCGTCTCAACCTGCTGGGCACCGCGGCCTCGACGTATTTCAGCATCCTGTTTACCCGCGATCAGATCAAGGCCGCCCAGCTCAATCTGCAGAACGCCGAGACCATCGAGCGGATCACCCGGGCGCGCCTGGAGGCCGGGGTCCTGACCCCGATCGACGCCTTGCAGCAGCAGATCCAGGTTCAAAGGCAGCGCAATGCCCTGGCGCAACTCCGCCAGCAGGAATACGCCGCCCGAGCTGCGCTGGCGCTGCTGTTGGCGGAGCCCGTGCGGGACTTTGACGTGAATGCCACAACGCTTCAGGGCCTGCACACGCCCGAAGTCGCGCCGGGTTTGCCTTCGGAATTGCTGGTGCGGCGGCCCGACATCGTCCAGGCGGAATGGAATCTTAAGCGCTCACAGGCCAACGTGGCCATTGCGCGCAATGCACTGCTGCCGAACATATCCCTGACGGCTTCGGCCAATACCGCCACAGACTCCCTTCGCGAACTGACCTCGGACAATCGTTTCTCAGTATCGGTGACGCCGTCTCTGGTGCAGAGCGTATTCGACTTCGGCAGGCGCGGACGCGCCAGGGAAAGCGCCCAACTGCAGATGGAATCGTCGTTGGCCAGCTATCGCGAAACGGTCATCCGCGCATTCAACGACATCGAGGTGGCGTTGGGCAACATCGAGCTGCTGGAGTTGCTCGGACAAGTATTGCTCGAAGACCTGGCGAGAGCGGAGGAATCGTTGCGGATTGCGGAAGTGCGTTACCGCGAGGGTGTGATCGATTATCAGCGCGTACTCACAGCGCAGGACTTCCTGTACGGCGCGCGCAACTCCGTCTTAAGCAACAAGCGCGCCTACCTGAACGCCATCGTCAGCCTCTACCAGGCGCTCGGCGGCGGATGGAGCAGCGATAAGGAGTAGCTGACAGCCAATCAGAGCGCGGGTTTGGATAGAGCAATAATGGTCGGTAACACGCCGTTACAACGGCGTCTAATGTAAGATACTCTGCTTGGCTGGCGCTAGTCGCCGGCTCAGGTGACACCAGGCCTGGGGAAATGAGAAGCGACACCGTAAAGCGTGGCATCGAGAGGGCGCCACATCGGTCCCTGCTGCGCGCCACCGGCGTGGTACGCGAGGACGAGGACTTCGAGCGTCCCTTTATCGGCATCTGCAATTCCTTTGTAGAGCTGATTCCCGGCCACGTACACCTGCAAAAGCTGGGCGCGACCGCGCGCGATGCCGTGCGCGATGGCGGCGGCCTGCCGTTCGAATTCAACACCATCGGCGTCGACGACGGCATCGCCATGGGCCACATCGGCATGCGCTATTCGCTGCCTTCGCGCGAACTGATCGCCGACTCGGTAGAGACCATGGCCGAGGCCCATCGCCTCGATGGCCTGGTGTGCATTTCCAACTGCGACAAGATTGTGCCCGGCATGCTGATGGGGGCGCTGAGGATCAACATCCCAACGATCTTCGTATCCGGCGGTCCGATGAAAGCCGGGAAGCTGCCCGGTGGCCAGAAAGTGGACCTGGCCACCGTGTTCGAGGCCGTGGGCCGTCATCAGACCGGGGAAATGAGTGATTCGGATATCGCCGAACTGGAGGCGCTGAGCTGTCCTACCTGCGGTTCCTGTTCCGGAATGTTCACCGCCAACTCCATGAACTGCCTGATGGAAGCCTTGGGACTGGCGCTTCCGGGCAACGGTTCCATCCTGGCCGTGGACCCCAGGCGCGAGCAATTGGTGCGCAAGGCCGGCGAGCGGATCGTCGAGTTGATCAAACAGGACTTGAAGCCCCGTGACATCCTTACGGCTGAGGCCTTTGACGACGGATTCGCGCTGGACATGGCGATGGGTGGATCCACCAACACGGTGTTGCACCTGCTGGCAGCGACTCACGAGGCGAACGTTCCGTACGATCTGGACAGGATCAACGAGATGTCCGATCGTGTGCCGTATATATGCAAGGTATCGCCTGCCACTCCGGACGTTCACATGGAGGACGTGGAACAGGCGGGCGGTGTGCAGGCGATTCTCAAGGAACTGGATGCCGTCGGCCTGCTGAACTCGGATCGCCCCACGGTGGCAGGCAATCTGCGGGAGCAACTCAAGGACGCCAAAGTGCGCAACCGGTCGGTAATTCGCGATCGCAGCACTGCGTTTCGCGATACCGGGGGCTTGTGCGTGCTGTTCGGTTCCCTGGCGCCGGAGGGCGCGATCATCAAGATCGGCGCAGTCGCCCCGCACATGCACCGCTTCGAGGGACGCGCGCGCATCTACGAATCGCAGGACGAAGCGGTGACTGGAATAATGGCGGGGGAAGTACGTGAAGGCGACGTGGTGGTGATTCGCTACGAGGGTCCGCGCGGCGGACCGGGCATGCCGGAAATGCTGCAGCCTACTTCCGCGATAGCGGGCATGGGACTGGACACTTCCGCTGCTCTGCTCACCGACGGGCGGTTTTCCGGCGCAACGCGCGGGCTTTCGATTGGCCACGTTTCTCCCGAGGCGGCCGCCGGCGGGCCCATCGCGTTGCTGGAACAGGGCGATCGAATCGTCATCGACCTGGCGCAACGCCGCGTGGACCTGGACGTGGATTCCGAGGAACTCGGCCGCCGCCGCGAGCGTCTCGCCGTGTTTCGACCGAAAATAAAGGGCGGCTGGCTGGAGCGTTACACGCACTTCGTGACCAGCGCTTCCACCGGCGCCATTTTGCGCGTGCCCGGTCCGAATGAGGAAAAGGCGCGCTCAGCTTCCAAATGGCCGCACGAGGAACTTACTCATGCCTAGCGCCAGTACCGCCGCCGCGCTGCCGGATTCAGCGCCGCGTTTGCGCGGCAAGGCCGCCGTGCAGCAATACATCGGCAAGAAGATGTCGGGCGCGGAGATTTTTCTCCACGCGCTGGAAGCGGAGGATGCGCGGGTTGTCTTCGGACATCCCGGCGGCGCGGTAATTCACGTGTACGACGAAATGGCGCGCGTGAAGCCCAACTTCACGCATGTACTGGTGCGCCATGAGCAGGGCGGCACGCACGCCGCCGAAGGCTACGCCAAGGCCACCGGCCGGGTCGGTACCGTGCTGGTGACCAGTGGCCCCGGGGCAACCAACACGGTAACAGGCATCGCCGACGCCTTCATGGACTCGGTGCCCATCGTGGTGTTCACCGGCCAGGTGCCGATGCCGCTGATCGGCAACGACGCCTTCCAGGAATGCGACACGCTGGGCGTGACCCGCAGCATCACCAAGCACAACTACCTGGTGCGCTCGCCCGACGAGATCCCGCGCATCGTGCACGAGGCCTATCACCTCGCCCGGACCGGACGCCCCGGGCCGGTGGTGGTGGACATGCCCAAGGACGTTCTGATGGCCGAAGGCGTGTTCCAGTACTACGATGAGATTCGCATGCGCGGCTACTCGGTTCCCGACCAGTGCGACGACATTCGCCTGCGCCGCGCGGTGCGGATGATCGAGTCTTCACAGCGCCCGCTGCTGTACGTGGGGGGCGGAACGATCAACTCCAACGCCGCGGAAGTGCTGACCGAAATGGCCCGCCATCTCAAAATTCCGGTAACCACCAGCCTGCATGGCCTTGGCGCATTCCCGGAAGATGACCCGCTGTCGCTGGGAATGCTGGGGATGCACGGCACCTGGTGGGCCAATCAAGCGGTGCAGCACGCCGACCTCATCATCGCCGCGGGCGCCCGCTTCGATGACCGGGTCACCGGACTGGTGGATGGCTGGGCGCCGCACGCGTCGATCATTCATATCGAGATCGACCAGTCCTGCATTTCCAAGAACATCTATGCAGACCTTGCCTTCAATGCCGATGTGAGATCGGTGCTGGAGAGGCTGCTCCCGTTGCTGCGGCCGAAGAAGGTCAAGCGTTGGCTCAACAGGATTCAGGATTGGCGGGATGAATGCCCCCTGAGCTATGTGGAAGACGGCGATTTGCGCCCGCAGTTCGTGTTGGAACGGTTGCGAGCCAAAAGCGGCGGCAATGCGGTGGTGGTAACCGACGTGGGCCAGAACCAGATGTGGGCCGCGCAGTATCTGAAATACACCCAGCCGCGCTCGCACATCACATCGGGCGGCCTGGGAACCATGGGCTTCTCGCTGCCCGCCGCGCTGGGCGCAGGAATGGGTTTGCGTGCCTACGGGATCGACAAGACGGTGATCTCCATCAACGGCGACGGCGGATTCATGATGAACGCCCAGGAACTGGGGGTGGCCGCGGCCCACGGAGTGCCGCTGAAGATCGTGATCATGAACAACAACTTCTTGGGCATGGTGCGCCAGTGGCAGGAGCTGTTTCATGAGAACCGCTTCAGTCACACTGATCTCACCGATACCAATCCCGACTTCGTGATGCTTGCGCGCGCCAGCCGTTGCGCGGCTTTCCGGGCGGATAGCCCGGCCGAGGTCGACGACATCATTGAGAAAGCCTGGGCGATCAACGACCGTCCCGTGGTAATGGAATTCCGGGTGGTCAAGGAAGAGATGGTTTTCCCCATGGTCCCGGCCGGCAAGTCTTCGGATGAAATGATCACTTCGCGGCACGCGCCCGAGACTTTCGTATGAACGACGCCTCCATAACCCTCACGCCGCAGCAGCTGATCCGCAAGCGGGCCGCGGGCGAGCCCGTGGAGCCGGGCGCGCCTTCGAAGGACCACCAGCACATCATCAACGTGCTGGTGGAAAACTCCATGGGCGCGCTGATCCGGGTAGTGAACATGTTCTCCGCGCGCGGATTCAACCTGCACAGCGTGACCGTGGGCGTGACCGACGATCCGACGATTTCCCGCATGTGCATCGTCACGCGTGGCAACGACCGCGTAATCTCGCAGATTCTGCGCCAGCTCAACCGGCTGGTGGACACGATCGAGGTTTATGACGTCACCGGAACCGATTTCGTCGAGCGGGAACTGTGCATGATCAAGGTGCGCTGCCACGGCGACCAACGATCCGAAATTCTGCAGATCAACGAGATCTTTCGCGGCCGGGTGGTGGACGTAACAGCGGACATTCTGGCCCTGGAAATTGTCGGCCCCACCAAGAAAGTGGACGCCTTCGTCAACCTGATGAGGCGGCACGGGATAGAGGAGGTCGCGCGCTCCGGACGCGTCGCCATGCAAAGAGCGGCGCAGCCCATCCGCGGCGAGGACTAGTGTGGAAAAGGCCGCTAGGCTCCCTGGGAGGGAGGACATCCTGTCCTCCGAGGGCTGGAAGCCCTCGTGCCCAGCGTCGTTCCCTGGGCTCAGCGTAGCGAGACCGTTGCGAACACTCCTATGCCCCAAGCCCGCCGGGGGTCCAGGATTCAGACATTCAGCAAGGGAACCGATATGAAAATTCATTACGAAGCCGACTTGTCCATCATTCGCGGCCGCAAGGTGGCGGTGTTGGGGTACGGAAGCCAGGGGCATGCCCATGCGCTGAACCTGAAAGAAAGCGGGGTGCAGGTGGTTGTGGGGCTGCGCGAAGGCTCATCCTCCAGGGAAGAGGCAGCGTCAAAGGGTTTGAGCGTGCTCGACATGGACGCCGCCGCCGCCTGGGGCGACGTGGTCATGGTCCTGGTACCCGATCAGCACCATCGGCGCGTTTACGAATCGGCCGTAGCGCCCAACCTGAAAGCCGGCCAGGCCTTGGCCGTAAGTCATGGCTTCAGCGTGCTGTACGGCCAGGTCAAGCCTCCGGCCGACGTGGACGTCTTCATGGTGGCGCCGAAGAGCCCGGGGCATCTGGTGCGCCGGATGTACCTGCAGGGGGCGGGCGTGCCTTGCCTGGCCGCTGTTGACCAGGATGCCACCGGCGGCGCGCTGGACCTTGCGCTGAGCTACGCCGACGCCATCGGCGGCATCCGCGCCGGAGTCATCGAGACCAACTTCAAGGACGAGACCGAGACCGACCTGTTCGGCGAGCAGGCCGTGCTTTGCGGCGGATCGGAAGAACTGATCAAGGCCGGCTTCGAGACCCTGGTGGAAGCGGGCTATCCGCCCGAACTGGCGTACTTCGAAGTGCTGCACGAACTCAAGCTGATCGTGGACCTGTATTACGAGGGCGGCCTGAAGCGGATGAACTTCTCGGTGAGCGACACGGCGGAATACGGCAACTACTCGCGCGGCCCCAGGGTTGTGGGCGAGGCCGCCCGCAAGGCCATGAAGGAAGTGCTGAACGACATCCAATCCGGCGCCTTCGCCCGCGAATGGATCGAGGAATTCGAGAACGGCGAGCCCCGCTTGCACGAGCTTCGCGCCAAGAGCGCCTCGCATCCGATCGAGGCCGTGGGCGCCAACCTGCGCAAGATGATGAACTGGCTGCCCAAAGACTAATCCAGCCCGAGTCTCAATCAGGCGATTGACAAGAATCAATCCTGATGTGTCATTTTTTTCGATATTGACATATTCTGACAGCTAACGCACAATACTTATCAGTATTACGAAAACTGACAAGTATTGAAGGTAGCCATGAAGCCGCCACTTGCGCCGGAACCTGTCGCCACCCTGCTGCCGCGGCATTCGGACAACCTGGCAAGCATCCTGCAGTCCTGGAAGTCCCCAACCGTCGGGGGCCGCTATTTGCATTGGCACGAGTTGCGCCATCGCCCGGCGCCCGAAGGCCTTAGCAACGAACAATGGTGGCTGGCGATAAAGCTGGCCCGCAGCAGCCAATACTGCGCCCTGCCCCTTGCCGACTTGAATGAGCGCCCGTTCGTATTCATGCTTCCCGACCTCGTGCAGGAGGCGCTGCATCGCATTGACAGCCGGATGAGCGGGTTGAAAGCGGCCAACCTGCCCGATGAACAGGATCGATTCATTATCAACTCGCTAATCCATGAAGCTATCGCGTCCAGCCGCCTTGAGGGGGCCTCCACCACTCAGGCCAATGGCGTGGAAATGCTCCGTTCCGGGCGCCGGCCCAGGGATCGCAGCGAGCGGATGATCGCCAACAACTATCGGGCGATGCAAGCCGTTCGTCACATGGCGGACCAGCCGCTCTCGCGGGACGGCCTGCTGGAACTGCACGCCATGATTACCAGGGAAACGCTGGACGATCCGGCGGATGCGGGCCGCCTCCAGCAGCCCGGAGACGAGCGGGTTCATGTATCCGATGTCACCGGCGGAAAAGTTCTGCATCGGCCACCCGCGGCGAAGGAGCTACCGGTACGTGTGCAGCGGATGATCCGCTTCGCCAACCAGGAAGATGAAGACCCAGCGTTCATACATCCGATTGTTCGCGCCATCGCTCTGCATTTCTGGCTGGCGTACGACCACCCTTTCGCCGACGGCAATGGGCGAACCGCCCGCGCACTGTTCTACTGGTCCGCGCTTCGCTCCAATTACCGCCTGTTTGAGTTCATCTCAATAAGCTGGCATATGGCATACGCGCCCACCCGTTACGCCCGGTCTTTTCTGCATACCGAGACCGACGGCGCCGACCTGACCTACTTCCTCGCGCATCAGGCTGCGCTGCTGCTGCGCGCCATCAATGGGGTGGAACAATACATCGCCGAGAAAACAGAGCAGTGTGAGGCGGTCGAGAACATGCTCACGCACTCGACAGGCTTCAACCACAGACAGCTTGCCCTGCTGGCCCACGCCCTCAAACATCCCTCAACCCGCTACACCGTGCGCTCCCACCGCACCAGCCATAACGTCGCAAACGGCACCGCCCGCAGCGACCTTCTGGAACTGGCGAAGTGGGGTCTCCTGGAGCGCAAGCGGTCCGACGGCAGAAGTTATGCGTACGTAGCGCCGGCTGATCTGGAAGGGCGTATCCGTGGCTTGGCCGATGACGGCGTATAGTTCCGGTTTGAGTCCGCGCCCGTTACTTTGGACATGAGTTCCAGCCACAAGATTTCACAAGCCACGCAAGACTTTCTTGTCGGCGAACAGCATGTGCTGGTGGGCGAACACTGGGCGCGAGGTGAAGGCGGCGAAGCAACACGCATCATCAATCCCGCCAACGGCGCGGTCATTGCGCGGGTTGCGCCCGCGGCGTCGGGGCAAGCGGACGACGCCCTGCAAGCTGCGCGTGCCTCCTTCAACGACCAGCGCTGGAACGGGCAAACCCCCGCGCAGAGGCAGCGCGTGCTGCTGCGAGTGGCGGAGCTGATCGAACGCGACGCACGGATATTGGCCGAGTTGGAAACGCTCAATGGGGGCAAGCTATACGCCGCCGCTCTCCACGGCGAAGTGGCGCACACGGCCGAAACGTTCCGCTATTACGCCGGCTGGTGTACCAAGCTTCCGGGCGCGACCTTTGATCCGTCCGTGCCGGGCCAGCGTTTCCAGGGTCTGATTCGGCACGAGCCCGTGGGCGTGGTGGCGCAGATCGTGCCCTGGAACGGCCCGCTGGTCATGGCGGCCTGGAAACTCGCTCCGGCGCTGGCGGCCGGTTGCAGCTGCGTACTCAAGCCTGCGGGGCTTACGCCGCTTACGGCGCTTTATCTGGGCAGACTATTGCTGGAAGCGGGCGTACCCGCAGGGGTGGTAAGCGTACTGGCCGGTTCGGGCGGAAAGCTGGGCCGGCAGCTTGCGCTTCACCCCGATGTAAACAAGGTGGCCTTCACCGGCTCCACCGAAGTCGGCAAGCAATTGCTGGCGGACGCTCGCGGAAACCTAAAGCGCCTGTCGCTGGAATTGGGCGGCAAGTCGCCGGTGCTGATCTTCGCCGATGCCGACATGCCCCGTGCGATTGCCGGCGCCGCCGACGCCATCTTTGCAAACGCCGGCCAGGTTTGCGTCGCAGGATCGCGCGTGTACGCCGAACGCGCCGTCTACCAGGAAGTGCTGGATGGCCTGGCGGAGGCCGCGCGCGGACTGAAGCTGGGCCCCGGACTCGACCCGGATTCGCAAATGGGACCGCTCATCAGCGCCTCGCACCGCGAATCCGTAGATGAACTGGTGCAATCGGGAGTAAGCGAGGGCGCGCAACTGATCATCGGCGGCGAACCGCTTGCAGGTGATGGCTTCTTCTATCCGCCGACCGTCTTCGCCGGTGCGGGTGAGGAACTGCGCATCACCCGCGAGGAAGTATTCGGGCCGGTGGTCACCGTGACTCCCTTCGACACGCCCGAGGACGCCGTCCGCCGGGCAAATGGCAGCCGCTACGGACTGGCGGCCAGCGTCTGGACCCGGGATCTCGCAAGGGGCCATGAAGTTGCGGAACGCCTCGAGTCCGGCATCGTTTGGATCAACTCGCACGGCATCCCCGAACTGGCCATGCCCATCGGCGGCTACAAGCAGTCCGGCTGGGGCCGCGAGCACGGACTGGAAGGCTTGCAGATCTACATGGAAACCAAGTCGATCATGGCGAGGATGGACTGATGTCCCGCATCACCGAAGCACGCGTGATAGTGACCTGTCCGGGCCGCAACTTCGTGACGCTCAAGATCGTGACCGACGATGGCCTGTACGGAGTCGGCGACGCCACGCTGAACGGGCGCGAACTGGCCGTGGCCAGCTATTTGACCGATCACCTGATCCCGACCCTAATCGGGCGCGACGCGCGCCGCATTGAGGACACCTGGCAGTACCTGTACCGCGGGTCCTACTGGCGGCGCGGCCCGGTAACCATGACCGCGATCGCCGCCGTGGACACCGCCTTGTGGGATATCAAGGCCAAGGCCGCCGGAATGCCTTTGTACCAGTTACTGGGCGGGCAATGCCGCGAAGCGGTGCTGTGTTACGGGCACGCCAACGGGGCCGACGTGGCCGCCACCGTGGATGAAGTGGGCCGCTACCTGGAACTCGGCTACAAGGCCGTGCGCGCCCAGTGCGGCGTTCCGGGACTGGCCGGAACCTACGGCGTGAGCAAGGACAAGATGTACTACGAGCCTGCGTCGTCCGCGCTGCCGGAGGAAAACACCTGGTCGTCGGAGAAGTACCTGAACTCCGTGCCTGAATTGTTCGCCACTTTGCGTGAGCAATACGGATCTGCGCCCCACTTGCTGCACGATGTGCACCATCGCCTCACGCCGATCGAGGCCGGACGCCTGGGCAAGGCGCTGGAGCCGTACGCGCTGTTCTGGATGGAGGACCCCACGCCGGCAGAAAACCAGCAATCCTTCAAGCTGATCCGCACGCACACCACCACGCCGCTAGCCGTGGGCGAAGTCTTCAACTCCGTCTGGGACTGCAAGGACCTGATCGAGAACCAACTCATCGACTACGTCCGCTGCACCGTCACCCACGCGGGCGGCATCACCCACCTGCGCCAGATCGCCGCGCTGGCAGCCCTCTACCAGGTCCGCACCGGCTGCCACGGCGCCACCGATCTTTCGCCGGTGAGCATGGGCGCCGCGCTCCATTTCGACCTGTCCGTGCCCAACTTCGGCATCCAGGAATACATGCGCCACAGCGAAGAAACCGACACCGTGTTCCCGCGCGCCTGGCGCTTCAATGAAGGCTACTTGCACCCCGGCGAAGCGCCCGGCCACGGCGTCGACATCGACGAGAAACTGGCGGCAAAATTTCCCTACCGTCCCGCCTCTCTACCCGTGAACCGCCTCGAAGACGGCACCCTCTGGCACTGGTAACTACTCTGCCTCTGCGCCGGGGCCGAAAGACAGGCATATACTCAAGGTGATTGGCGGTGAGGTCGAGGACACAGCCATGAGAACCTCGACATCAAACTTAAGCACCCCCTTCCATTCAGCGGGTTCCTGCGCGACAAGACCGCGGAGCAACAGCGCGGGCGTTTGGAAGCTTGGCTCAAGGCACGCGGGATAGAGCACGAAGACGACTGGCGCGTAGCGGGCTACAACCCGCCCTGGACCATCCCGCAGCTGCGCCGCAACGAAGTGCTGGTTACCTTGCGGTAGGCCGCGACTTACAGACGCGCTAGCGGGAAACGGCGCCTCCGTTTACCGCGTAGCGCATGACCTCAGCGGGCGTGGCGCGTAGCTGATCGCCCAGGATGGTGTGCTTGAGCGAGGCTGCGGCGAGTGCGAACTCGGCGGCCTTGATCACCCCCCATCCTTCGGCCAGGCCATGCAGGATGCCGGCCGCGAAGGCATCGCCGCCGCCCACGGGATCCACGACCTCGCCCAGGCCGTGGGGCTGCAGCTTGGCGGACTCCTCGCCGTTGGTGGCGAATCCGCCCAACTTGGGCGCCCCGCTTTCGTCCTGGTCGTGCAGGGTGCCCGCCAGCACGTTCATGTGCGGGGCCACTTCCCTGAGCATGCCAAAGCCATGCTCGGGGTCCGGCGAGATTTCCTCGGGGCGCTCCTGGTTGAGGATCCAGCGAATCTCCCGGCAACCGCAGAACACCAGGTCCGCGTGGGCCACGAACCTGCGGCAAGCCGCGCCGAACTGCGCGGAATCGGTCCAAAGCGCCGCACGGTAGTTGCAGTCGAACGATACCCGGCAGCCGGCCCGGCGGGCAGCCTGGGCAGCTTCTTCGCAGGCGTTTGCCGCGGACGCCGAAAGCGCCGGCGTAATACCGCTCAAATGAAGCCAATCCATGCCGGCCAGCAGCCGTGGCCAATCCACGTGTGACCAATCGCAGCGGGCGAACGCGGAATCCTTGCGGTCGTAGATCACTCTCCCTCCGCGTAACCCGGCGCCTGTCTCCAGGAAGTAGGTTCCAATGCGAGCGCCGTCCTGGAATTTGCTCTTGTCTTGCACTCCGGCAGCGGCCAGCATTGCCGTACAGCGCCGTCCCCAGTCGTTGTCGGGCAAACAGGTCAGAAAGGCTGCGTCATGACCCAAACGGGCCAGCGCGATGATGGTATTCGCCTCGGCGCCGCCGAAGTCCACGTCCAGCGACCGGGTTCTGTCGAGCACTTCACCGCGCGGCGTCGCCAAGCGCAGCATGATCTCGCCAAATCCAACAATACTCGCCATAAGCCTTTCCCGCGGAATCCCCGGCCAGCCTACCAGGGTTTGTTCAAGCCGATACTCTCGCGCCGTGCCTGCCAGGCCGGGTTGTCGCGAATGCCCCGCGCGGTGTCCTCCGCCTTCCCGCGCGGGCGCCTCCAGCCGGTAAACGGCAAGCGGACCAGGAAGGCCCACACCGCTGGGGACTTAAGCACTTTCCCCAGCATACTCCGGGCATCTGCGGCGTCAACACGGATGCGCGCCTCCAGGCTGTTGCCTGGCGCGCTTTCCACAAGCAGTTCGTCGCCGCTGCGGGTAATCCGCCCCAATTGAATTTCGAGATCGGCCAGGTCACTGGTCACACGCATCGAGCTGCCCTCCCTTAATCGTTCTTCTTCAGCGTGCCGCGGTCCTGGGCGGCGCGCACGCGCTTGCGGTGCAGTTTCGGCATGTCCTCCACCGTCATGCCGGCCGGCGGCATGAACTGGCCGCGCCCGTAGAGGTCCTTGAACACGGTATCCAGCGGCCCCATCTTGTCGGCCAGCGTGCGCGGCGGCTTGCCGGGCGGAAACTGGTTAGGCGGATAGATCGGCTTCTCGTAGATCTGCTTGAAGCCCTCGGTGCGCAGGTCCACCCAGCAATTGTGGCCGCAGCGGGAGCGATGCTCGCGCAAGGCCTCGACGTCGATCGTGGCGCCGATTACCTGCTCCTGCGGATAGTTGGCGTGGCGCAGCATCATGCCGGTGTAGTCGATGATGAACGAACCTCCGGGGCAGAAGGCCTTGGGGTAGTAGTCGTAATCAACCGTGCCCCAGTTGGATCCCAGCAGATAGCACATGTTGTCGTGCGCCCGGGTCCGGCGGGTGAAGGTCCAGAAGTCCCAGGGTTCGCTCACGCCCTCGATCTCCTGCAGCGCCGTGGGATGGCAAAGTACCTCGCAGCCGTTGTAACCCAGCGCGCGCGACACCTCCGGGGTGCAGCCGTCGTGGCAGGTCATGGTGCCGAGCTTGCCGATCTCGGTATCGACCACCGGAAACAGGTCGGCGATATCACTGCCGAACACTTCGTGATAGGCGTCCAGCAGATCGTGGGGGCTGCTTCCCAGGCCGATATTGGCCGGCACGTGCCACTTGTGATAGCGCAGGATGACCTCGCCGGCGGGTCCGATCACGAAAGCTGCGTTGAACCAGCGGTCCCGGAATTCGGGCACCTGCTCTACCACGCCCCCGCCGGCAATATGAATACCGTATTCGCGGGCCTTGTCGCCGAGAATCCGCATCTCCGGGCCATCGAAGGTGATCGCTTTCTTCATGAAGCTCTCGATTCCGTGCTCGCCTTTCCCGGGCGTGGTCACTCCCTGCAGGAAATATTCGGGAAGTACGACCAGTTTCACCGGCAGTTCCCAGAAATAGCCGACGCCGAAGTCGATCATGTTCAGCGCCCGGTCCAGGTTGCGCTTGATGTCGTCGCGGTCTTCGGCGACCGTCACGTGCGGCTGGATCACCATCCCGGTGTATTTCTCAATCTTGCTCATCACAAACTCCTCAAGGTTCTGTTACCAGAAATCAGCTTCCCGGATCCCGAAGTCATCCAGCATCACCCGCGCGGTGATCGTGCCCATGGCGGAAATGCCGCCGCCCGGATGACAGTGGGGCCCGGTCATGTACAGGCCGGGCACCGGCGAGCGGTAGTGGGCATAGCCCGGAAACGGCCGGAAATAGCCCAGTTGCGAGGCGATCCGTTCGCCCCCGTTGGTGGTTCCCTCCACGAACGATGGATTGGCGCTCTCCAGGCTCTCCCCGGATTCCACATGCCGGCCGAGAATATTCTCTCCACCGATATTAGGCGCGTACTGCCGGAGCTTCGGCAACAGCACATTCTGCGCGTACTCCTCGCCGATCTCGCCCCAGGTCCGTCCGTTAGCCAGCCAATTGGAAACAAAGGTATCAAATATCAGGGTGTGCTGCCCGTGGGGAGCGCGCGTGGGATCCAGCAGCGTCCAGCAGGCCGACCACAGGAACGGGTCCGACGGCGGCAGGCCCATGGCCAGCTCGCCGTAGAACTTCAGCAACTGCGGCATGTTGTCGGTCATGCGATGAAACGCGCAGCGGCTCATGCTTTCACCGTTGACGAACCGCGGAGGCTCTTTCAGCGCCAGGTGTACCCGGCATACCGAGATCCTGCCGAAGGAATAGCCGCGCACCATGTCCAGGAATTCATCTTCCAGGAGGTCGTCATCCAGCATGCACAGAAAAGTCTGGCGTGGCTCCAGGGCCGACACCACCGCCCGGCGCGCGCGCAGGGTCTCGCCCGATTCCAGGAGCGCGCCGCAGGCCCGGCCCCGCTCCACCAGAATCTGTTCTACCGGCGAGGAAGTCATTACCCGGCTGCCGTTGCCCTCCAGAAATGCCGCCATCGCCTTCGGAAGCTGCTGACTACCGCCTTCGGGGATCGCCTGGCCGTAGTAATGGATCGCCGGGATCATGATGTAGAAGGACTGACCGGCCCCCTCCTGGTCGGGAAGAATCTGCGGCGCCAGCGCCCAGTTCAGCATCATCGCCTGGACGAAGTCGTTGTCGAAGTTCGCCTCCACCCAGGCGCGGGCCGACATCGAGAACTCGCGCAGGCGCCTCAAGCCTTCCACATTCTGCTCCAATGCGCGCGGCAAGGTGCTGGGCGGCTTGGGCGGCGAGAAAAATGCCTTGATGAAGCCCTCGCGGATCTGTTCGAAGTCCGCGCAAACGGCCTTGTAGCGGCGGCCGTCGGCTGCGGAGTACGCGGCGATCGATTCACAGGTGCGCTCAACGCTCTTGTACACCACGATGCCCGGACCGCCGCTGCGATCCGGATGACCGGTAATGTGATCTTGGGGTTCAATGTATTTCAGCCCGAAGCGTTCCAACTCCGGCTGGATGGCCTTGAAATCGCTGTTGCAGTGAATCCACACGTGCGAGGAGCCGTACAGGTCGTGCCGAAACCCCGGCAGCGTCACTTCGCGGGTCACCGCGCCGCCGCCAACGTAGCCGTTGCGTTCCAGCACGCAGCAGCTCAGGCCCTCGCGGGTCAGGGTGGCGGCGCAGGCGAGGCCGTTCACCCCGCCGCCGATCACGATTACGTCAAAGTCCGACATCAGACCGGCAAGTGTAGGCGGCGAGCGCGAGGCGCCGCAAGCACCGGCATGCCCTACAAAAACGGGCCAACTATCCCCATATACTTGGCATCCCCGCCAAGGCACGTTCCGGAGTCGAAGGTATGTTTACCCGAATAGCGCTGTTCATTCTTACCAACCTGGCGGTCCTTCTGGTTGCCTCGCTGGTCCTGCGGCTGCTCGGCGTTGATCGATTCGTTATGGATGCGGCAGGCGAATACGCCCTGAATACACCGGCTTGTTCATCTTCAGCGCGGTTTTCGGGTTCGGGGGAGCATTTGTCTCGCTGTTCCTTTCGAAGTGGATGGCCAAGCGCGCAACCCGCACGCGGGTTATCGATGCTCCATCCAACCCGACGGAAATCTGGCTGCTGGACACTACCCGGCAGTTAGCCAAGAGCGCCGGGATCGACACGCCTGAAGTAGGAATTTTCCCGGCTCCGGAACCGAACGCCTTCGCGACCGGCGCCCGGCGCAACAAGTCGCTGGTGGCAGTCAGCGAAGGCTTGCTGCGGCACATGCGCCGCGACGAGGTGCGTGCGGTGCTGGGCCATGAAATCGGCCATGTGGCAAACGGCGACATGGTGACTCTGACGCTGCTGCAGGGAATCCTGAACACTTTCGTGCTGTTCTTCTCCCGCATCGTGGGCTTTATCGTGGACCGGGTGATCCTGCGTAACCAACGAGGTTTCGGCTTGGGATACTTTGCGGTCACGATCGCCGCCCAGATCGTGTTCGGCATCCTGGCCAGCGCCATTGTGATGTGGTACTCGCGCCGCCGGGAGTTTCGCGCCGATGCAGCCGGCGCCCGGCTGGCCGGCCGGGGCTCCATGATTAACGCACTGGAGTCGTTAAAGCGCGGATACGGCGCCGGAAAATCGATGCCGGAGTCGATGGCGGCCTTCGGTATTTCGGCCTCGGCCCGATCCGGTATTCAGCGGCTGTTTTCCTCCCATCCGCCGCTGGACGCCCGCATTCAGGCGCTACGGTCGTTCACCGGCTAACCGGAAGACCCTGGGAACGAGGACATCTTGTCCTCGTCGAGGGCAGGATGCCCTCGGTCCCAGCGATGTCCTCGTTCCCAGGGAATTACTGCTGACCGGCGGGGCGTTTCTTCATCAGCGCGACGCGCCGGGAGCTCCCGACGAGTTCGTCGTGCTGGTTGAAGGCCCGGTGGACTAGAGTCACCACTCCGGCGTCCGGCCGCGACTTACTTTCCCTTACCTGTGCCACTTCGGTTTCGATTCTTAGTGTGTCGCCGAGAAAGACCGGCTTGGGAAACCGGGCGTCTTCCCAGCCCAGGTTCGCGATTGCCGTCCGATCGGTCGTGTCACCTACCGAAACGCCCGTCATCAGGCTCAGGGTGAAACAGCTGTTCACGATGCGCTGACCGAATTCGGTATTGCGCATGTACTCCTCGTCCAGGTGCAGCGGCGAAGGGTTGTGGGTCAATACCGAGAACAACAGGTTGTCCGCTTCCGTCACGGTGCGGCGCAAGGCATGCCGGATAACGTCGCCCACCCTGAATTCTTCGAAATAGAGTCCCGGCATCAGCCTGCTCCCCTACAGAAACTACATGCGGAAGACGCCATACGGTGTCTCCTCGGGCATGGGCGCGTTCATGACTGCCCACAGGCTGAGCGCCAGCACTTCGCGGGTGTCCACCGGATCGATTACGCCATCGTCCCAGAGCCTGGCGCTGGCGTAGAAAGGATGCCCCTGGCGATCATACTGGGCCCGGATGCCCTCGTGATACGCATTCTCGGCTTTTTCCGAGGGGGTCTCTCCTCGTGCGCGCTGCGCTTCACCGCGCACCTGGCTCAGCACCATCGCCGCCTGCTCGGCGCCCATCACCGATATACGCGCGTTGGGCCACATCCACAGCAGCCGCGGCCCGTAGGCCCGGCCGCACATCCCGTAGTTGCCGGCGCCGAACGATCCGCCGATGATGACCGTGAGTTTGGGCACGCGCGCGCAGGCCACGGCCGTGATCAGCTTGGCCCCGTCCTTGGCGATGCCGCGGCGCTCGAAGTCCTTGCCCACCATGAATCCCGCGATGTTCTGCAAGAACAGCAAGGGGATGCCTCGCCGGTTGCAAAGCTGGATGAAATGCGCGCCTTTCAGCGATGATTCCGAGAACAGCACTCCGTTGTTGGCCAATATCCCCACCGGGTAGCCGCCAAGTTGAGCGAAGGCGCAGACCAGCGTGGTCCCGTAGCGTGGCTTGAATTCGTCAATGTCAGAGCCGTCCACGATTCGTGCAATGACTTCCCGCACGTTATAGATGTAGCGCAGTCCGCGAGGCACGATGCCGTAGATTTCGTCCGGCGAGTACTTCGGCTCCGCAGCGGCGCCAGGCCCGATCCGGCCAGGCCTGTTCAGCCTGCGAACGATGTCCCGGGCGATGCCCAAGGCATGCTGGTCATCGTCGGCGAGGTAGTCCGCCACGCCGGACACCCGCGTATGCATGTCGCCGCCCCCCAGTGTCTCCTGGTCGACTTCCTCGCCGGTTGCCGCCTTGACCAGCGGTGGGCCACCGAGAAAAATCGTACCGCGTTCCCTGACGATGACGGTTTCATCGGACATGGCCGGGACATAGGCGCCACCAGCCGTACAGGAGCCCATGACTACTGCGACCTGGGGAATGTTGCGCGCAGACAGGCGGGCCTGATTGTAGAAAATGCGGCCGAAGTGTTCCCGGTCGGGAAACACCTCGTCCTGCATGGGCAGGTAGGCGCCACCGGAATCAACGAGGTAAATACAGGGCAGGTGGTTCTCAAGCGCAATTTCCTGCGCCCGAAGATGTTTCTTCACGGTCAGGGGATAGTAGGCGCCGCCCTTCACCGTCGCGTCATTTGCGACAATCATGCATTCGACGCCGTGGACGCGGCAGATACCGCAAACCAGACCGGCCGCGGGAACCGGGTGGTCATAGACGTCATGCGCGGCCAGCTGACCGATCTCCAGGAACGGCGCGTCGGAGTCCGTCAGCGCGGCCACCCGGTCACGGGCCAGCATCTTGCCCCGCTTCAGGTGCCTGGCCCGCGCCGTTTCCGATCCACCCTCGCACACGGCCTCCTTGAGCTCGCGAAGCTGCTTTGCAAGCCCCCGGTTGACCGCGGCGTTGGCGGCGAATTCTTCGGACTTTGTGTCGATCTTGCTCTTGAACACGGCCATCAGGCGTTTCCCGTGGTGGCGTCGAAGAGTTCGCGGCCGATCAGCATGCGCCGGATTTCGTTGGTGCCCGCACCAATCTCATAGAGCTTTGCGTCCCTGAACAATCTTCCTGCAGGATACTCGTTGATATAGCCGTTGCCTCCGAGCGCCCGCAGAGCCTCGCCGGTCACCCAACTGGCGCTTTCGGATGCGTTGAGGATTGCCGCAGCGGCGTCGAACCGCGTTGTCGCGCCCCGGTCGCAGGCCTGGGCTACCGAGTACACATAGGCCCTGGCGGCGTTCATTTTCGTATACATGTCCGCCAGCTTCCCTTGCATCAATTCGAACCTGCCGATCGGGCTGCCGAACTGCTTTCGTTCATGGACGTAGGGCAACACCATGTCCATGGCGGCGCGCATAATGCCGAGAGGGCCGCCAGCCAATACCACGCGTTCATAGTCGAGTCCGGACATCAGGATCTTTACTCCGTCGCCGGGCAATACGTTGTTCCGGGGAACCCGGCACTGGTCGAAGATCAGCCCGCAGGTGTCCGACCCGCGCATCCCCAGCTTGTCGAGCTTGGGTTCGGTGGAATATCCCGGCAGGTCCTTCTCGACGATAAACGCCCGGAGCGGCCCGCACTTGTGGGAGCTTGCCGCCGCTGTTTCCGCAGGGACCCTGGCATAGACGATCAGTGCGTCCGCTTCCGGTCCGTTGGTAATCCACATTTTTGTTCCGTTCAGCACATAATGGTCGCCTTGCGGCGCCGCGCGGGTACGCATGCTCAACACGTCGGACCCCGCTTCCGCCTCGCTCATGGCCAGCGCGCCCACATGCTCGCCGCTAATCAACTTCGGCAGCAAACGGCCCTTCTGCTCCTCCGTGCCCCATAGGCACAGCTGGTTAACCATCAGGTTGGAGTGCGCAGCATAGGAAAGGCCTACTGAAGCCGAGGCCCGGCTGATTTCCTCCATGGCCACCACATGCGCCAGGTAACCGAGCCCCGCACCACCATATTCGGGCCCTGCGGTGATTCCCAGCAGCCCCAGCTCGCCCAATTGGGGCCACAGGTCGCGAGGGAACTGATTGCTCGCATCCAGTTCCGCGGCGTTCGGCCCAATGTGATCCGCAGCAAATCGCGACACCTGCTCGCGCAACAGGTCGAACTCTTCGCCCAGACCGAAGTCAAAATCGACGGTCACTGCAGATTCAGTCATGGGCGCTGCCCCGCTTGCCTATGGGCAGGCCTTCAATCCGGTGCGGGAACGTCATCGCGTTCCTATTGCATCCGCCACTCTTCGTACGGTCTCGACACTGCAATCATTTCTTGCCATATACGCTTTGTCCTACGATTGCGATTACATCTTTCTGATTACCCTACATTCTAACGCGCGCCCGAAGCCCTCAACCGGATCATTCGCCGCTTCCTGGCGAGGGCTGCCTTTCAGTTTGGCAATCGGTTTTCGAAGCACTCCAAGTCTGCAACACTGCAACGGTGAGGCGTTGTGCGTCAAGGCGGAGAACAGGACATTGTCGGCTTCGGTAACCGGGCGGCGCAGCGCGTGTCTTATCACGGCGCGTTCGGGCGAGAGAGAATTTCAGCTTGCGAGCGGTCGGGTAATATGATGTAAGTGGCGGCAGGTCGGCCCCGGCGGGATACAAGGAGGAGGAAACCGGTGAGAATCGACGAGACCGCGTTGACGAAAGGGCAGGCACGGAAGCTCAATACGCTGAGGAAATCCGCCGGCGACGCGCTGGGCGAGGAGGTATTCTGACGTGGAGAATCGGCCCATGACCACCCACGCGCATCGGCATGAGCACGAGCGCCAAGAGGCGGCTCTGGTGAGAGATCCGGTCTGCGCTATGACCGTCGATCCAAACGCGGACAAGCCGAGCCACGAGCACGACGGCCACGTCTATCGCTTCTGCGGCCCGGGGTGCCGCGACAAGTTCAAGGCCGCGCCGGAAGATTACCTTGAGGCGACGGATCTCGTCTGCGGCATGACCGTGGCGCGAGCGAGCGCCCGGCATGTCGCCAAGCACGCCGGCCAGCGCTTCTATTTCTGCTCGGCGCATTGCCAGGAAAAATTCGAGGGGGACCCTGCCGCTTATCTGGAAAGTCGTGCTGCGCCGGAACCGATGCCCGAGGGCACGCTTTACACCTGTCCCATGCACCCCGAGATCGTGGAGGAGGGACCCGACGACTGCCCGCTCTGCGGCATGGCGCTGGAGCCGATGGGCGTGCCGGTTGGAGACCAGGGACCCAATCCGGAACTCGTGGATTTCATGCGCCGCTTTTGGATCGGGGCCGCGCTGACGGTTCCAATCCTGGTGCTCACGATGGGTCCTCTGATGGGCCTGCCCGTGCGCAGGTGGATCGGCGAGGGGGCCGCGGTTTGGGCCGAGCTCGTCCTGGCGACGCCGGTCATCCTTTGGTCGGGCTGGCCGTTCTTCGTCCGCGGCGTCAAATCCGTCGTCAACCGCAGCCTGAACATGTTCACGCTGATCGCCATGGGCGTCGGCGCGGCCTATGCGTTCAGTGTTGTCGCGACGATCGCGCCGGGGATCTTTCCGGCCGGATTCCGCGGTGCGGAAGGCCATGTTGGAGTCTATTTCGAGGCTGCTGCTGTCATCGTGATTCTCGTATTGCTCGGCCAGGTATTGGAACTCCGCGCCCGGGAACGGACGGGCGACGCGATCCGCGCGCTGTTGGATCTGGCGCCGAAGATGGCGCGGATCATCCGCCCGGATGGCCGCGAAGAGGAAATCCCGCTCGAAGACGTTCAGGTCGGCGATCGCCTGCGGATACGCCCGGGAGACAAAGTGCCGGTAGACGGGGTAGTTGTCGAAGGCCATTCGTCGATTGACGAGTCCATGCTGACCGGCGAGCCGGTGCCGGTCGAAAAGGCGGCTGGCGACCCGCTGACCGGAGCGACGATCAACGCCAGGGGCACGCTCGTCATCGAGGCCAAGCGCGTCGGCGCCGACACCATGCTGTCGCAAATCGTCGAGATGGTCGCCCAAGCGCAGCGTAGCCGCGCGCCGATCCAGAAATTGGCCGACTTGGTGGCCGCATATTTCGTGCCGGCTGTCGTCCTTGTCGCGGTGGCGGCGTTTGTTGTCTGGTCGATCTGGGGTCCGCCGCCGGCCATGGCCTACGCCCTGGTGACGGCGGTCTCGGTCTTGATCATCGCTTGTCCCTGTGCGCTTGGCCTTGCCACACCCATGTCCATCATGACGGCGACCGGCCGAGGCGCGCAGGCCGGCGTGCTGATTAAGAACGCCGAGGCGCTCGAGCGATTCGCCAAGGTCGGCACGCTGATCGTCGACAAGACCGGCACCTTGACCGTGGGTAAGCCGAAGCTGGTCGCCGTGGTCCCGGACGCGGGGATAGACGAGGCTCAGTTGCTGCGGCTCGCGGCGTCGCTCGAACGGGGCAGCGAGCACCCGCTCGCCGAGGCGATCGTTGCGGGAGCCGAGGACCGTGGCGTCGTCCTTTCCAAGGTGGAAAGATTCGAGGCGGTCACCGGGAAAGGTGTCAAAGGACTGGTTGAGGACAAGACCGTTGCGCTGGGCAACGCGAAGCTGGTTGCCGACCTTGGGCTCGACGGCGGCCATGCAAGCGAAATGGCGAACCAGCGCCGCGACCAGGGCGAGACGGTCATGTTCGTCGTGGTTGAGGGCCGGCTGGCCGGGCTTGTGAGCGTCGCCGATCCGGTCAAGGACTCAACGCCACAGGCGTTGAAGGCGCTGCATGCCGAAGGTCTGCGCATCGTCATGGTCACGGGTGACAGCGAACGCACCGCGAAGGCGGTCGCTTCCCGGCTCGGGATCGATGAGATTCGCGCCGACGTTCTCCCGGACCAAAAGGCCCGCATCATAGAGGAGCTACAGGCAGCCGGCGCCAAGGTCGCGATGGCGGGCGACGGTGTGAACGACGCGCCCGCGCTGGCCCAGGCGGACGTGGGGGTCGCGATGGGGACGGGCGCCGACGTGGCCATCGAGAGTGCGGGCTTCACACTGGTAAAGGGCGACCTGAACGGGATCGTTCGGGCCCGCCGGCTGGCGCATGCGACCATGCGCAACATCAGGCAAAACCTGTTCTGTGCGTTTGTCTACAATTCGGTCGGCGTACCGATCGCGGCCGGCCTGCTGTACCCGTTCTTCGGCATTCTGTTGTCGCCTATGATTGCAGCCGCCGCCATGAGCCTGTCGTCGGTTTCGGTCGTGAGCAACGCGCTGAGGTTGAGGAGGGTCGGATTGTGAACATCGGGAAAGCCGCGGAGGCGAGTGGATTGCCGCTGAAAACCATTCGCTACCATGAGACCGTGGCGGATCGTCGGGGCAACGGTTACCGGCATTACGCCGAGGACCATGTTCATTAGCTGCAGTTCGTGCAGCGGGCCCGGAGTCTCGGGTTTTCCGTCGATGAATGCCGCAACCTTCTTCTCTCTGACCGTTCCCCTGGATCCGTGCCGACAGAGCCGGGCCAGACACTGATGAACAAAGCCGACTTAACGATCACGCTGGGTGTCGAGAAAGAATTCTTCCTTATCGATCCGGTAACCCGCGACATGCTCGCCGACCCCGATCCCGCGATCTTCGAGTATTGCAAGGCGCACGCCGGACCGCACAAGGTCGTGCCGGAAATGCTGCGTTCGCAGATCGAAACCAACACACGAGTGTGCCATTCCGTCAGCGAGGTTCGCCAGGCGCTGAGCGAGACCCGGAAGCTGGTGACCGAGGCTGCCGCCAGCCAGGGCGCCGCCCTCATGGCCACATCCACGCACCCGTTCGCGGCCTGGAAGTCGCAGATGACCACGCCGCCCAAGCGCTACGAGGACTTCGAGATGACCTACCAGGAAGCCGTGCGGCGCTACCTGGTGGGCGGCATGCACGTGCATGCCCGGTTCGGCGACCCCGACGCCCGGATCCGGGTAATGACCGCGATGCGCCAGTACCTTCCCCTGCTGCTGGCGCTTTCCACCTCGTCGCCATTCAACCAGGGCAACAACACCGGCTACAAGTCCTACCGCCTGTGCCTGATCGGGGTATTGCCGCGCACCAGCCTGCCCAATCCCTTGTACTCGGCCGCCGACTACGAAGGGCTCCTGGAGAATTACCGGCGAATGCACCTGATCCGCGACGGCAGCGAGTTGTGGTGGGATATCCGTCCTTCGCAGCACTATCCCACCGTCGAGTTGCGCATCTGCGATCTCTGCACGCGTCTGGACGACGCCATGTGCATCATTGCTGTGTACGCCTGCCTGGTGCGCATGCTGATGAGAAAACACTACGCGGGCGAATTGCCGGAGGAGCCCCTGACCGAGATCATTGCGGAGAATCGCTGGCTGGCGCAGCGCTATGGCGTGCTTGCGTTTCTGGGCAATACGGCCGACGGCGGGCGCACCGACATCGCTGATCTCGTGACCCAGCTTGTGGAGACGCTCAGCAACGATGCCCGCGCGCTCGGCTGCGAAGGCCAACTACGCCACGCACTCGATATCGTGTCCAACGGCGGCAGTGCCGACCGGCAAACGGACCATTACCGATTGCGCCTCCTGGAAGGCGACACAAACGATCAGGCTCTGGTTTCGGTTGTAGACCGGATTCTTGCCGAGACCCGCGAGGGCGTATAGTCCGGCGCACCCCGCCGGCGTGCTGTTTTACGATAGGTCGGCGATGAAATCTAAGCCAGGAGTTTTCGCAGCGTTTTCCGCTGCGCTGGCGCGCTGGGAACACGTTGGGAACGAGGGCATCTTGCCCTCGTCGAGGGCTGGAAGCCCTCGTTCCCAGGCTTGTTCCATGCAAGACCTGGCGGGAACCTGCCGTCCGCAGGGGTTTTGCGGGCGCCGACGCCGCAGCGCTGCGCTGCTGGTGCTATGCATGATCGTGAGCATCTCCGCGCGCGCCGAAGGCTACCTGGAAGAAGTTGTGGTCACGGCGCAGAAACGAACCGAAAACCTGCAGGACGTTCCGATGTCCATCAGCACCCTGGACGGGCAGGCTCTGGAAGCGGGCCGGGTGGAAAAGCTCGGCGATCTGGCCCTTCGCATCCCCAATCTTTCCTACTCCACCTTCAGCAGCAGCCGCTCGGAGCTTACCGTGCGGGGCATAGGCAACAGCGGCGCCACCCGCAGCGCGCTTGAGAATTCCGTGATTCTGTTCGTGGACGAGGTCTATATCGCGCGGTCCACCTCCTATTTCTTCGAGCTCTTCGATCTGGAACAGGCCTCCGTGCTGCGCGGCCCCCAGGGCGCGCTGTTCGGCAAGAACGTGGTGGGCGGAGCCGTCAGCCTCACTACCAGGGCGCCGGACGTGGATTTGACCGAAGCGAAGTTCCTGGCCGGCTTCGGTTCGTATAACGCCACCGAACTGAAGGGCGTGCTTGCCGGCCCTTTGGCTTCCAGTGTGGCGGGCAAGATTTCAATGCTTCGCAAAAAGCGCGATGGCTACGGCATGGATCTGCTGAGCGGTGCGGAGTCCGACGACGAGGACCTGCTGGCGCTGCGGGCGCAACTTAAGTTCGCTTTCGGCGATGATCGCGATCTGCTGCTCTGTGGCGACTACAGCGAAGAGGAAAACGGCAGTCAGACGCGCAGCGTTACCGAATGGGACAGCTTCCCCCCTTCCGCTTCCAGCGGCCGGCCACGGGTCTCGGAACATGGTCTGGCGATCGGCTACGACGCGCACCAGTGGGGGCTTTCGGCACGATTGAACCAGGGCCTTGCGGGCGGTGATCTCACTGTGATTGCGGCCTACCGTGACGTTGCCTCGAACACGGTGGATCAGTTCGGCGGCCGCAGCATTGCCGTGGGCCAGGGCTTCGACGACCTTTTCGGCCAGGAAGAGGACGCGGCCCAACTCAGCCTGGAACTGCGCTATGCCTTGGAGCCCGCCTCCAATTGGCAGGCAGTTACGGGCCTGTACTACATCCACGAGGACGTGGACCGGCTGGAATACGAGGACATCGTAGTGAACCAGGCCGGCGTGCTCAACGGAAGCCGCGGCGATTGGAGGGGAATGTCGAACACCTCGGGCTGGGCTGCATTCGCCGATGCCTCGTGGGAAGTCAGTCCGGCAATCACGGTGCGGGCCGGCCTGCGCTATACCCTGGACGACAAGGAAAACCGCACCATCGGCACGCTTACCGACGACGCGGTACCCGGAATCCCGTTCCAGATCATCTTCGAGAACTACGACGTGGCGGCCCAGGCGTCGTTCGACGCGCTCACGCCCAGGGTTGTGATCGAGTGGAGGCCGTTTGCCGGGCGCGACCTGATGACCTACGCGAGCTGGTCGGAGGGTTTCAAGTCCGGCGGTTTCGACAGCAAGGTAAGCCGAGCCTCGGAAGCGCACAGGCCGATTCGGGAAGAAACGGCAACCAATTTCGAGATCGGCGTCAAGAGCCGCTGGCTCAACGATTCATTGCAGTTGAACGCAGCCGCCTTCTCTACCGACTTTCATGACCTGCAACGGGTCACGCTGCTGTTCGATGAAGCCTCCGGCGTATTTGACGGACTGCGCGTCAAGAATGCCGGCCGGGCCAGCATCAGCGGCGCGGAACTGGAACTTGCGTGGGCGCCGGACGACCGCCTGCTGCTGAATCTGGCCTACGGCTACCTGGACGCGCGTTTCGACAAGTTCCTGGCCGGCACAATCCAGGGCTTTGACATCCGCCGGGACGGCAACCGCATACCGCACGCGCCCTGGCACTCGGTCAACCTGGCGGCAAGCTACGGGATCGAATTGGCCGGTGGGGCGGGGCTTGATTTCGGGTTCGACTACGGCTGGAAGCATCACTCCTACTCCAGCAGCGACAACGCCCCCGGCCGTAGGGAGCGTCTGGCCTCTTTCCAGAAGGCCTACAGCGTGATCAACGCATCGCTGAGTTGGACCTCGCCCGACGAGCAATGGAAGGTTACCGCCTGGGGCAAAAACCTTGCCGACACCCTATACGCCGACCAGCGAACCAGTTTCGCCGGGGCCAGTTGGGCGCACTACGCGCCGCCAAGAACCTACGGCGTTTCGGTGCAGTTTCAAACGCAGTGAATAACGCCCTTATTTTCGGCCCGCGTTAGGGATTACAGACTGCCCGATTCAGGGCGGACGCGGTTTGAAGCGGTGGCAGCGCCCTTTCGTAGCTCTGCCAGGTCGGCTACGATCAACGCGGTTTGTTGCAGCGGCAGGTCGTAGGCCTCTTGCCGGAACCCGGTTTCGTCCGGCACAACAACATAGCCGCTTGCCAGCATTAATGCTTTCACGAGTGCAGGTTCTTCCTCGGCGGATGCCGAGCTATCCGACAAGTAACTTTCCTTCCATTGCAGCAAGAACTCCACCAGGGCCGGCGCCATCACCTCCGCTGAACCCTTTGCGTCAAGCCACCCCCTGGCCAGCGCCAGTTCTTCCGCCCACTGGGTGTCCTGATTCTTGCGCCGCTGATCGAGATGTATGGGCTCGCTTTGGCGGCGCATTTGTTTACGCGACAACTCCAACTTGCTCGCAATCAAACGCCAGTCCAGATCTTGCGACTCGCGTTGCTGATGCCGATCCACCAAAGTGTCCAGCGGCAGGCGGGCTATTTCCTTGCTGCGGAAATCCGCGGCAGGAACCTCGGCTGGAGGCAGCGGTCCACTTGAAGCCTGTTCACCCTTGGAGCGATCAAAGCCTGGCGCCCAATCCTGCGCTAGCAAAAAGCACTCATCCGCGGTGGGTAGTGGGACATCAGGCCTTATACCTGCTTGATCGAAACTGCGACCGGTAACACGATAGACCACTCGATTTGTGATACCTAGTACGGCGTCTTCGGACTTGCCGCGAGTCGGTGCCTTGATCTTGTATTCGACTTGTATAGTGCCTCTTCCAAACGTGCGCTCGCCCACCACAACGCCTCGGCCATAGTCCTGAATTGCTGCCGCAAAGACTTCGGAGGCCGAACTGCTTCTTTGGTTTACCAGGACTGCCAGCGGTCCGTCCCAGATCGCCTTTTGCCTTCTGTTGCGCTGTACCCGCACTTTCCCATTGCGGTCGCGGTCTTGTGATATTGGGCCTTTGCCTACGAACAGCCCGGTCAAGGAGACCACCTCATCGCCTTCGCCGAAGTTGTTGTCCCGCAAGTCCACCACCAACGCGTCCACTTCCTCGGCCTTCAGCTCACCGACCAAACGTTTGACGTCGCGTGTGCACTTGGCGTAGATCGCGGGAATCTGGATCACTCCCACGTGCAGCGTTTGGCCACTCTGCTCGACATCCAGCACGGTTTTTCTTGCATTCCTTTCGGATTGCAGCATCTTGTTCATGCCCCTTTGCATGAGCCATTTGGGGGTCCAACGCAGCGCCCTTTTCATTTCCTTCGTAACGAGCGAGATACGTTCCATCCTCCGTTCAATGGCCCCGGTCTGGCCACTCGCAGACAAAACGAGAAAAACAACCTCTGTACCGGTTGGCCCGAACATCAACTTGTGGACCTCAAAGGGTTGCCAGCCGACAACATCGATAACTTCGCCGTCACCGAAAGGATCCACTCCCACTATCCGGTCACCTGCCTGCAGGCCGCCTTCTGTGACCGTGGTATCTTCCGGCGGCCGTTCCCGAACCGCAATGTATTCGCCTTCAAGGTCAAGGAACAACGGGACTTTCCCGGCGTCTCCGAGCCGTTCCGCAAGTTCCCAGATGGATTCGGGCGAGGAGTAACTTGAATTTGAGTCGAGGGCGCGAGCAAACGAGTTCAAGAACAGCGCGTATGCAGACCTGGAATCATGCGGGTTTGAATCTGGCTGGTTTGCGCCGGGCACTTGCCCCAGGGTTACCGAGTATCCGCCTGCGGTGACACTTAGGGCCTCCCCAAATTGGTAGCGATGACGCAGCCAAGCGCCTGCGGCCTCGTAACTCCGGCCTTCCAGAATCAGGTTAATCCACATGTGGCGCACCCAGTCCCGCCAAAGCTCCTCCAGTTCGGCCCGGTTGGCAGGTCGTGGTTCCGCCGAGCGATCCAGGAGCCATGCCCGCGAAGTGTTCAGGTTCGGCCGAGTCTTCAGATAGTTTTGCGCCAAATCCCGGAATTCCGCGTGGCGGCGCAGGTAAAAGCGGTGGATTTCAAACACCGGTTCAATTTGCCCCTGCCGCATGGCGTCATCCAGGCGATCGCCGTATTGCTCCCGGAAACGCACTTCGTCCTCTACCGTGAAAAAAAGCCGCTGATCGTCCAGCGCCGCAAGGTAATTGTCCAGCATGGCCTGCGAAATGCGATCATCCACCCGAATGTTGGAATAGTGGGATTCCTCAGCGTGGTTCAGCACCCGGCTGACTGCCTCGTGCAGCGCTTCCTCGTCCAGGTCCGCTGCCGATTCGCGGGGTGCGGCCAGCAAGACCACCAGCGACAGGCCAAGCAGCGCGAAGGCGCGACTTGGGCGCAGCACAGTAGCGGGAGGCCGCCGATCAGACATAGCAGTGACCTTGTTCAACACGCCAGGAGTTCATTCTACGAAAGGAAACACTTATTCACGACATTTGCGGTCGCCATCAAATGTCAGTTCCGTTTGTATAATCCCGCGCCTCGACAGCAAGCATCCCGAAAGCGATTCTTCCGCGCACCTCGGCCCGGTGTTGATCCGAAGCAAAGAACACGAACAGTAGCTCAAGAAACCACACGCCCCACGTAGCAAATTAAATCCATGGACATCAAGAGACTGGCGCTGCTGGCCACGCCGTTGGCCTTCCTCGTGGTCGTACTCGGCGCATTCGTGCGCCTTTCCGACGCCGGCCTCGGATGTCCCGACTGGCCGGGGTGTTACGGCCAGATCGATGTGCCGCAGGGAGCGGAGGAAATCGCACAAGCCGGTGCCGCCTTTCCGGACCGCCCGGTGGACGTTGCCAAGGCCTGGAAGGAAATGGTTCACCGCTATGCGGCGGCTCTGCTGGGATTGCTGATCTGCGCGATCGGCGCGGTGGCCATTTGTCGCCGGCGCGAACCGAACCCGCTATTGGCGCCCTCACTCTCCCTGGTGGCGCTGGTGCTGGTCCAAGGGCTTTTGGGCATGTGGACGGTTACCTGGCAGCTCAAGCCCGTGGTCGTCATGGCGCATCTTCTTGGGGGTTTTGGAACCCTGGCCTTGTTGTGGTGGCTGATCCTGCGCCGGACTGTTGCGGCAGGCGGCTGGGCATTGGGAGCCGATAGCCGGCTCTACCGCTGGACCCTGGTGGGTCTGGCTATCGTGATCGTTCAGGTGGCGCTGGGGGGCTGCACCAGCGCCAACTACGCGGCATTGGCCTGCCCTGACTTTCCGGCCTGCCAGCGGGAGTGGTGGCCAGAAATGGACTTTGCCGAAGCCTTTGTGATGTGGCGCGGCCTCGGTGTGGACTATGAATACGGCGTGCTGGACAATGCCGCGCGTACAGCCATTCACATGACCCATCGCCTCGGCGCGCTGGCCGTCCTGCTGTACGTGGGCTGGTTGACGGTCCGCACCGCCTGCTTTGCGGTGGGCCGGAAGGTGCGCATCGGCGGCGCCGTTGTGGGCGGCCTGTTGCTGGTGCAGTTGGGCCTGGGGATTGCCAACGTGCTGCTGTACTTGCCGATTTCCACAGCGGTCGCGCACAACGCTTGCGCGGCCTTGCTGGTGCTGGCGCTGGTAACACTGGCCCACGGCCTGCGCCCCGGGAAACCATAGGCCAGGACTATGACTACACACGCCTTGCGAGCGCCGCAGCGGTGGCGCGATTACTACGAGATCACAAAGCCCAAGGTTGTGGCCCTGCTGACCTTTGCCGCAACGGTGGGCATGCTGCTGGCGGCGGAAACGGTACCTCCCTGGACCGTTCTGGTTTTCGGATCGGTCGGGATCGCACTGGTATCCGGCGCAGCCGCGGCCATCAATCAGGTTGTGGACCAGCGCATAGACGCAGTCATGGCCAGGACCCGCAATCGCCCCCTGCCCCGCGGCCATCTCGATACCCGGCAGGTGTTGGTCTTTGCCGCCTGCCTGGCGGCGGCCGGCATGTGGCTGTTGTTGGCATTTACCAATGTGTTGTGCGCAGTTTTGACCTTTGCCTCGCTGCTGGGCTACGCGGTGATCTACACGATGTTCCTGAAACGCGCCACGCCGCAGAATATCGTGATCGGTGGTGCAGCCGGAGCGGCCCCGCCGCTGCTTGGTTGGATCGCTGTGACCGGACAGCTGGATCCCGGTGCGGTGGTTCTGTTCGCGATCGTATTTGTCTGGACACCGCCGCATTTCTGGGCGCTGGCCGTTCATCGGCGGGACGATTACGCCAGGGTGGACATGCCGATGCTGCCGGTCACTCACGGAGTGGCCTTCACCCGCCTGCACATCCTGCTCTACACCGTATTGCTGTTCCTTTTCGGCCTGCTCCCATACCTGGTCGGCATCAGCGGTCCGCTGTACCTGCTTGGGGCGGTGCTATTGGGGGCGCGATTCCTGTGGTACGCCTTGAGGATGTATCGGCGGCGAGACGATTCCCTTGCGATGCCCACCTTTGGGTATTCTATGGTGTACCTGTTCGCGCTGTTTGCGGTGCTTCTGGCGGATCATTCCCTGCTATTGATCATTCAGTAAGCGCATGTCCGGCAGGCGTGCGGGATTGCGATTCTTGAAGCAACTCGAAGACCATGCCGACTAGCGTGCTCATCAGCGGAGCGTCCCGCGGCCTGGGCCTGGCCACCGCCCGGGAACTGGCGGCGCAAGGCTACGCCGTGTTTGCGGGCGTTCGAACGCGCGGATCATTGCCTGCCGATACGGGCGCAACGGAAGTGCAACTCGACGTAACTTCGCAATCCTCGGTGGAACGCGCGGTGCAAGAGACGTGCAGGGAGGCCGGCGGCATCGACGTGCTCATCAACAACGCGGGCCTGCACGCCTTCGGAGCGCTGGAAACCGCCAGTGAGACGCGTTTTCGCGAACTTCTGGAGGTCAACCTGCTGGGCGTCTGGCGGCTGACACGCGCCGTTCTTCCGGGCATGCGGGAGCGCGCCGCCGGCCACATCCTGATGGTGTCTTCTCTATCCGGCAAGGTGGGATTGCCCGGCGACGGCCAGTACGCCGCCAGCAAGTTTGCCCTGGAGGGAATGTCCGAGTCGCTGGCGCTGGAAGTGCAGCGATTCGGCATTCGCGTTACCCTGCTGGAGCCGGGTCCCTATGACACCGACATGCTGCATATCGACAAGAACTCCGTTACAGAGCAATCGTCAGGCGACCATGCCCGCGCCTATGCTCCCTTGCATCGAGCGCTACTTGAGCGGGAACGCGCCGGAGAGCCGCCGGAGCATGCAGCAAGAGTCATTGCCGCCGCGGTCGCCAACCCGCCCGATCACTTGAGAATCCCCGTGGGCCCGGTCGCCCGGAGGGTGTTCACGGAACTCGATATCGACCAGGGCGAACGCGGCCGGCGAGTAGCTCTGGCGGCCAGCGGGTTGAGCTGGTGGACTGCAGGCGAAGAGCCCGAATGAATCCGCAATCGGACAAGGGTCCCGCCGTCCGGGTGCAAAGCCTGAACAAGTGGTTCGGAGAGTTTCAGGCTCTACGGAACGTTGATCTTGAAGTTCAATCCGGCGAACGAATCATCATTTGCGGCCCGTCTGGATCCGGAAAGTCCACGCTGATCCGATGCATGAACGGCCTGGAGGAATTCCAGGAAGGCCATCTGCAAGTGGCGGGCATTAGCCTGGATTCCGATGCGGCCCGCAGCAGCGTGCGCTTGAAAGTCGGCATGGTTTTTCAGCAGTTCAACCTGTTCCCGCACCTGTCGGTCATGGACAATCTCTGTCTCGCCCCGGTCAGGGTCCGCAAGCTGGAACGCGCCCAGGCCGAGGAGCGCGCTGGTGAATTGCTGCAGCGTATGGACCTCAAAGGCCAGGAAACAAAGTTCCCCGCCCAGCTGTCCGGCGGTCAGCAGCAGCGTGTGGCGATCGCCCGGGCCTTGTGCATGCAGCCGGAAATCATGCTGTTCGACGAGCCCACTTCGGCCCTGGATCCGGAAATGGTCCAGGAGGTGCTGGAAGTAATGGTGGAACTTGCCCGCCAGGGAATGACCATGCTGTGCGTAAGTCACGAGATGGGTTTCGCGCGCCAGGTAGCCGATCGCGTGGTCTTTATGGACGCGGGCGAAATCCTTGAGGATGCACCCCCCGACCAGTTCTTCGACAGCCCTGAAGCAGAACGCCTGCAAGCCTTCCTGGGGCAGCTCCGCAGATAACTCCGCAGCGCGGTTAACGCGGGTCAGCACGCTGGTGTCGTGTCGCGGGAGTTTGATTCCTGTAGCCAGACGTGCTAAAAGAGGTTGGCGTTGAATCCTTCTCCGCAACCGGGGATGAGTTAACCACGAACTTGGGGTTGGGCAATTCATAATTTCAACACACATCATGGGAGGAATAAGATGGCGAATAGAGTACTTGTAGGGCTAATGGCCCTGGCGGCCGTAATAGAGGGCGTAGCGCCCGGAGTGGTTCCGGAGAACGTATTGCCTGTTGCGCTCGTCATTCTTGGTCTGGTCTGGGGCTGGATGGGTGTCGACGCGGAAGATGCGACGGCCTACCTGGCGGTCGCTATCGGCGTGGGGCTGACAGGGCAATCCGATGCACTGGGCAACCTCCCAGTGATCGGCGGGCATCTGGACTCCATCGTGGATCAGGCTTCCACTGCCTTGTACTCTGGCGTAGCCACGGTACTGGCGGTTAGGACCTGGAACCGCGTCAAAGGCTGATCACGGCATAGAAAAAGAAATCCCCTCGCGCGCGTTGCGCGAGGGGATTTTTTATCTGGCTGCGCTGCACGGGAGTTTTCCGGCGCGCGCGGCGGATCCTGCCGCTGGTTGAATCCCTTCAGCCTGCGGCAGCGCGGTAACGCGTCATGCGACGCTCCAGGCGGGCGCTTGCGCGTGAAAGACAGAAGCACGCCGTCCAGAAGAAAGCGGCCACAAAGATGTATCCGGCTGCGGTTGTACCCATGCCCAGCCATTGCGGATCACTGGCGGCCCTTTGCACTTCTCCCAACAGGTCGAACAGGCCGATCACCAGCAGCACCGTGGTCTCCTTGAACAGGCCGATGAAATTGCTGGTGATCTGAGGCAGCGCCACGGCCAGGGCCTGCGGCAGCACCACATGCATGCGCGACTGGCGCCAATTCAAGCCGAGCGCACGGGCCGCTTCGTACTGCCCGACAGACAGGCTTTGCAATCCACCCCGTATGGCCTCGGCCAGGTAGGTGGACATCAGAATGGCGAAGGCAATCATGGCTCGGCCGAGCTTGTCGATCTCAATATTCGCCGGCAGAAACAACGGCAACATGATGATGACCACGAACAGCAATACCAGGACCGGTACCGCGCGCCAGAACTCGATCCACACGGTGCACGCCTGGCGCACAAGCGGATAATGGCTTTGCCTCCCAAGGGCGAGCAGCACCCCGCCCACCAGCGAAATCCAGAACACCGAGCCGGTTACGACCAGGGTAAGAAAGAACCCGCCCCACAAAGATGTCTCGACAGGAACCAAACTGCCAACGCCGCCGCGGAACAGCAACCAGGCCAACGGCGGGTAGCCGAGTAGCAGGAATGCGGCGATCCAACGGCGCGCGGGCATGCGCGGAATGGCCAGCGCCACGCCGAGAAGCGCACCCAACCCCAGGCCGAAGTTGATTCTCCAGACTTCCGCGGCCGGGTACAAGCCATAGAGGAATTGAGGCCACCGGGCCCGCACGAACGGCCAGCAAAGGGCTGAAGTGTTGGCGCAGGCGGAAGGCTCGCTGCCGGACCATTGCGCATCGATAATCAGCCACTGAACCAGCTTGATTGCAAGCAACGCCAGCAGTGCCAGCAGGACAGCGCTGACCAACGCGTTGCCCACGGACGGGAACAGGTTACGCCTTAGCCAGGCGAACGCCCCTGCCCCGCGGCTTGCGGCAAGCGGATTCAAGCTATTGGCCACGCAGCGTCACCCGTTTGTTCCATCTGCCCATGAGCCAGGCCACCAGGAAGCTGACGCCGGCATAGAAGGCCAACGACACGGCCATCACTTCCACCGGCCGGCCGACCAGGTTGTTGACCGTGCCAACGAACACGGAAACGATTTCCGGGTAGGCGATCGCGGCCGCCAGTGAAGTGGCCTTGAACATGTTCATATAGACCGTGGTCAGCGGCGGCAGAATGGCCCGCAACGCCTGCGGAAACGCGACACGGCGCAGAACCGTGAACCGGCTAAGGCCGAGCGCTGCGCCTGCTTCCCATTGTCCGCGCGCCACCGACTGAAAGCCCGACCGCACGATCTCCGAGATGTAGCTGCCGTTGTACAGGGAAAGTCCGATCCACAGCGCCAGGAACTCCGGCATCAGGTAAAAGCCGCCTTCATAGGCAAATCGCCCGATCACCGGGGGGCGAATGGAGAGGCCGTCGCTGAACTCAATGAACGGGAAATACAGGCCGCGATTGTTCAATACCAGGTAGTCGCTGAAGAAGATGCTGGATTCAAACGAAGGCAATGCCCGCAACGCCACGTAGTACCAGAAAAAGATCTGCAGCAACACCGGAATGTTGCGGAACAGTTCCAGATAGGCCAGAGACAATCTCGATACCAGCCAGTTCGATGACAGCCTCCCCACTCCTACAAGCAGCCCCAGGATGCTGGCAAGCAGAATGCAGAAAACCGCCAGCAACAGGGTATTGAGAATCGCCACGGCCAGCGCCACCCAGATCGGCGAATCCTCGCTGTAGGGAACCAGATGCTGGGAGATCGAAAACCCGGCCTTCTTCCACAGGAAATCGAAGCCGGATTGCACTCCCAGCGATTCGAGGTTGCTCTGGGTGGTGCGAAACACCAGGAACACCAGCGCCACCAGCGCCAGTGCCAGCAGGCATTGCAGCCAGAAGGCGGAGTTCTTGCGCACGCGGGTACTTTTGAGCGTGGGTCTTGGGCCTAGCGGTAAGGCATGGCAATCATCAGGCCGCCATCACTCCAAAGGGCGTTGAGGCCGCGCTGAAGCCCCAGGGGCTCAAAGTGCCGGGCGAACACTTCACCGTAATTGCCCACTTGAGCGACGATCTGGTAAGCCCAGTCATTGCGTAAGCCCAGTTTCTCCCCAAATCCGCCTTCCGCACCTAGAAAACGGCGAATCTCGGCATCTTCCGTGGTAGCGAGGATTTCCTCGACGTTGGCCATGGTCAATCCGAACTCCTCGGCGGCCACGCGCGAGTTGAACGCCCAGAAAACGATGTCGCGCCAGCGTGGGTCGCCCTGGCGGACCAGGCCGGAGAACGGCTCCTTGGAAATGACCTCGCCCAGAATGAGATGCTCGTCGGAATTGCGTAGCGCTACGATGCGGCCCGCCAGCGAAAACACTTCGGTAGTAAAGGCATCGCATCGATCTGCAAGGTACGCGTTAAGACCGCGTTCCACATCGGCAAAGGTAACGATCGAGTACTTCATGCGGCGAGCCCGGAAGTAGTCCGCCAGGTTCTGCTCATTGGTGGTGCCCTGAGCGACACAAACGGTAGCCCCGTCAAGCTGTGCGATTCGCGACACGCCGGATGCGCGGCGCACCACGAATCCCTGTCCCGCATACAGGTAGGCGCCGGTGTAGTCGAGTCCCAGGGCAGTGTCACGCAGAAAGGTCCACGTCGCCCCTCCGGGAAATACGTCCACGCCGCCGGATTGCAGCGTGGTGAACGCGGTGTTGGGATTGATCGGAATGTATTCGATCGCGTCGGCGTCGCCGAGCACCGCGGCGGCCACGGTACGGCAATTGTCGATGTCAAAGCCGTACCTTCTGCCGCCCGCTTCGATGGAGCTGAATCCGGGACTGGCCTCAATGACGGCGCAACGCAGCAGGCCGCGCTCAAGGACTTCGGAAAGCGTATCGCCCCTCGCTGCATCCGGCGACAAGGTTGCTAGCGCAGCCAACACCGCAACCGCTGCTATCGCGCGCGAACCCTGTGCCATTCTTGTAAGCCCTGCAACGGCTCTCGTCATAGGCAAGCGAGTTTAACCGGTGCTTGCCCTCGCGGCCTTCCTGTGCCCATCCCGGCGGGAGACGCATGACTGCCTGCAGCTTGACCCGCAAGGGCAAGCATCCATCCATGGAGCTTGGTTCCGCCATCCATGGCTCCAACACTCCCGCCGGGATGGGCACAGGAAGGCCGCTCTAGTTGGCGTGCTCACGGGTGAGATGGGGGCCGTTGCAAGTGTGCGGCTCCGCGCTACAATGCGAGGTACGCGGGCAGGGGGTCGTTGAAGGTCTCCGTGGCGCCCGTGGACATTGCACTCAAGGCCAGATGACATCAAATATTGAAACACAGGTTTTTGCCAATCGGGAACGAATCAAGCAACTCAGGGACGAGCATAGGGATCTGGACCTCGCCATCGCGGAAATGTCAACAAAGGCAAGTTCTGACCAATTCATGCTGAAGCGCATGAAGAAGCGCAAGTTGCGCCTGAAAGACATGATTGCGCGGCTGGAGAGCGAACAAATCCCCGACTTGAACGCCTAAACCTACTGCGCTTCGCCGGGGCGCAATCCATCAGCCGGCAACAGCGGATCGCCGCCAGGACGTTCACACGGAACGCCGGTGGCTATTGTCCCGCGATACTCAAGAGCGGCGGCGCCAGCAAGGAAATCATCGCAAAGCTGACTCCTCCCACCGCCACGGCCGCAAATAGTCCAAGGAGGAACGGACGCAAGCCGATCTCGCGGATGCCGGCGAAGCTGGAATTCAAGCCGACCGCCGCCATCGCTATCAATAGGCAGGTCTCGGCCGCATGGCGAAGAAAGCGCACAAGTTCGCTCCAGCTTTGCGGATCCAGGGCGCCGAACGCCTGGTCTCCCGCATCGCCGATAGTTCGAAGCGCGGAGAACAGGGCAAAGCCCACCACGAACCACGGAATCATCTTGAGATAGCCCCCCAGCGTGCGGCTAGCGCCGGCGCCGCGTTCGGCGCCGAACAGCACACCGGCCAGAGGGATCATGGCAATCATGCAAAGGTTGCGAACCAGTTTGGTCACCGTTGCGATGTCCAGGGCCACCGGAGCGTCATATTGGGCCTGGTACATCATCCCCGCACCGGCCACCTGGGCCGTTTCATGTATGGACGTGCCGAGAAACAAACCAGCCATCTCGGGACGGCCGGCAAAAAAGCTGTGCGCCAGGATCGGATAGAGAAACATGGCGACAACGCCGAACACGGTTATGCAGGCGATCGCGTAACTGACCTCCGACTCCCTGGCGCGGATCAGCGGCGCGGTCGCCACGATCGCCGTCGCCCCGCAAATGGCGGTGCCGATTGCGATCAGCCCGCCCAGGCTGCGCGACAAACCCAAACGGCGCGCCATAAGCCCAACGACCGTCATTCCGGCGGAAATCGCCAGCGCCACGAAAGGCAGGGCCAGCAGGGTGAATTTCCCGGCGCTTAGAAGGCTCAAACGAATGCCGAGCAACATGATGCCAATACGCAGAATCGTCGTGGAACAGAACTTGAGCCCCTCCCCGGCAGGCGCCGCCAGGTTCAGCGAGTTGGAAAGGATCATGCCGAGAATGATCGCCAGCATGATTCCGCTGATCGGGCTCTTGGCGAAACCGAACAGGGACTCGCCGACCCAGGTGGCCGAAAAACTGGCGACCACCGACACCGCGATCGCCAGCGCCACACCCAGCCACCAGGCTCGAGAGCGGAGATTGAAGATTACGGCAGCCACGCTTCAACCTGGGAACGAGGGCAGTCGCGCCGTCGGCGAGGGCAGGATGCTCTCGTTCCCAGGGGGGGCAGCAACGGTGTGCGGAACTTGCAGCTCGGTTGTCACTCTGGCGCCGTCTGGGAGGAACAGATTTCGGGCGCCGAGTAATCAAGGCCGAGAGTGCGAAAGTAGTTCTCGCCCAGAGCGATATTGCGGAAAGCCTGATCGCTCAAGTCAGTCAGGATATCGCTGGTCACTTTAAGCTCGTCCGAATAGGTGTCGAAGGTCTTGTCGGCCGCAGCGAGGAAGTCCGATCCCGGCAAAATGCGATCGGAGTACTCCTCCAGGAAAAACAGATACGCGGCCCGCAATTCAGGCTTCGAAAACACGTTGTCATATATCACCCGCCAGGAAATGTCCGTCATCAGCTTCGGATAGCGGTCCAGCAGCGAGCGCAGCACGCCAATGTGCAGTTGGGGGTCGATCCGGGTCAACTCGCGCGAAAGTCCCAGATGCATCCACACGATCACATTGTCCGGATAAAGGCGCAGCACCTCCTCCATCCAGGCAAGGTATTGCGTGGGTTGCTCATCGTTACCCAGGTCCGAATGGATGGCGATCGGAATGCCGCGTTCGCGCAAACGGGTCATAAAGGGCTCCCAACGCGCAATCGTCTCGATCGGAACCGCCCGATGACCGTTGGGGAACAGCGCCTGCTTTACCAGGTTGGCCTCGCCCGCCCAGCGAAACACTCCCGGAAATTCCCGGTCAAGCAGTTCCATTCCGGCCAGCACGGTCGCCGGCCGCTCCAGGTCGGGGAAGGTCATGGAAAGCGTGAGATGCACATTGTCGGGCCGGGCTTCGACAAAGCTGGCCGCATTCACGAAATCGTTCTTGAGGGTCGGCCTCACCGGCACGCCCGGACAATCCAGGTAATAGGTGCAGGGAGAGTCCACCGGCAACATCTGCCCGATGCCGTAGACATTGGCGAAGCGCACCCCGGATCGATCCAAGAAAGACACAACGTCCTCGAACGAACGTGCAGGACCGCCGAAGGGCCGAAAGTGTATGTGAGCATCCACGACCGCGGTCTGGACAGTGCGGTTGCGATCGTAGCAGGCAGCCTCGTCCGAACGGAAATCGTCCAGAGTCGGCTGACCCCAAGCGTGCGCCACAAGCAGCGTTGCTGCGAGTGTCATCGCAACAAGATTCCCGATCAGACGATTTGTGGCGCTTATCACCTGTGTTTCTCCTTCCCGCGCCGCATCCTATCGCAAATCACCGCCGTACTGTCGAAATAGACCCGAGCCGGCTGCACCGCTTGGTAATCACCTGTTCTCCTATAATGAAGCGACCGTCCCTGGTAGAGGCAGGTCATGAGCGAGGAAGTGAGATCACAAGGCAACGGGCGCGCTCAAGCCGCGCGCAAGCAGAGTAAGAGGCCGCAACGGCGCTCCGAGGAAAACGCCAGCCCCCGAAGCGAGGTGGAAGACAGCCGGCGGCGCAATCCATCGTATTCCGCCGACGCCATCAAGCGTGTGTTTCAAGAGGGCGTCTATCCCTACGATGACAAGATGAAGCGCAGGGAGTATGAGCGCCACAAGGCTTCGCTGCAGGTTGAACTGCTCAAGGTGCAACGCTGGATAAAGGAATCGGGCGCCAAGGTTCTGGTGCTGTTCGAAGGACGCGACGCTGCCGGGAAAGGGGGCGCCATCAAGCGCTTCATGGAACACTTGAACCCCCGAGGCGCGCGCGTAGTCGCGCTCGAAAAGCCGAACGACAGGGAACGGGGACAATGGTATTTCCAGCGCTACGTCCAGCATCTTCCCGGACCCGGAGAAATCGTGCTGTTCGACCGCTCCTGGTACAACCGCGCCGGCGTGGAAAGGGTAATGGGCTTCTGCACGCGGGCCGAATACCTGGAGTTCATGCGCCAATGCCCGAACCTGGAGCGCATGCTGGTCAACAGCGGGATTTATCTTTCCAAGTTCTACTTCTCGGTATCAAAGGATGAACAGTCGGAACGTTTTGACAGCCGCCGAACCGATCCGTTGAAGCAGTGGAAGATCTCGCCTATCGATATCGCATCGCTGGACAAGTGGGAGGCCTACACGGAGGCCAAGGAGGCGATGTTCTTCTACACCGACACAGCAGATGCTCCGTGGACGGTGATCAAGTCGGACGACAAGAAGCGGGCCAGGATCGCCTGCCTTCAGCACTTTTTGATGAAGCTACCCTATCCCGACAAGGATCGGGAAGTGATTCAAGGCTCCGACCCCTTGATTGCCGGACCAGCCACCCGCGTTGTGGACAACGACTCGCCCATGGGTTCGGGCTAGCACCAAGCAAGAAGGCTTGACGTAATCAGTCGATGAATTTCGATCACGCGGGCCTGAACGCCGATCCCTGCCCGGGCGCCGCAAGTTGATCCGCAAGCTATACGTTGACGGGCCGCACGGCCAGGTGCATCTGAGAGTCGCCGAACCCTCGGGCGGCGCCTCCGGACGTCCGGTGTTGTGTTTCCACATGAGCCCGAATTCCGGCCTGATATTCGAAAGTCTTCTTCGGGAATTGGCCCATGACCGCCTCGCCGTGGCGCCGGACACGCCAGGCTTCGGCGCTTCCGATGCCCCCGACCAACCTCCGGAAATCGAAGACTACGCCGATGCCATGGAGGCCGTGGTGGACCAGCTCGGTCTTAACGAGTTCGACCTGGTGGGTTACCACACGGGCTCCAAGACGGTCGTGGAACTGGGATTGCGGCATCCTGATCAGGTGCGCCACGTCGCCATGATCTCGGCGCCGCTGTTTACCGAAGATGAATTGAGAGAGTTCCGAAGTCTGTATGCTCCCAGGCCGATTGCCGAAGACGGATCACACCTGGTGAAGCGCTGGAAGGGTTTCATACATTGGCGCCGGCAGCATCATTCCCTTGATGCGGCCGCGGCCATCTTCACCGAATCGCTGCGGGGCGGCGACAAGTACTGGTGGGGACACCGCGCCGCCTTCAACTATCCCCTCTGGAAGAAAATGCCGGCGCTGAAAGTCCCCCTCCTGGTGCTGAATCCCCAAGACGACCTTTGGGAGCAGAGTGCTCGCGCGCCTGCCCTGATCAACAACGGCGGAATGGTGGATCTGCCCGGCTGGGGACACGGGTTCCTGGACGTGCACACGGCAGCGGCCGGCGCCATGTTGCGGGGGTTCTTCGATCAGGACCGGCTTCCCGTTACGCCACCCGAGTGCAAATGAGCAAACAGCGCATCGTGCTGTTTTCCCATGGCCAGGAAAGCGGCCCGTGGGGCGCCAAGATCACCGCTCTCGCCGAAGACGCCCGGAATGCAGGGTTTGCGGCGGATTCCATTGACTACCGCGGGATGCCTGATCCTGCCGAACGCGCCAAGAAACTCATCGCCCGAATGGGGGAATGCAATGGCGAGATCCTGCTGGTCGGCAGCAGCATGGGTGGTTTCGTGGCTGTGGCCGCGTCACAACAAGAGCCTGCCGCCGGTCTGTTCCTCATGGCGCCGGCCCTGGCCGTTCCGGGCTGGCCCAAGCTGGGCAAGACGGTCTCAGCGCCGTCCTTCGTCGTTCACGGCTGGCAGGACGACATCGTGCCCATCGAATGGAGCGTTGACTTTGCCCGCGCCAACCATGCGCGCCTGCATCTGTTGAATGCCGGTCATTCCCTGACCGAGGCACTGGACGACATTCGCGCCCTGTTCAGGCTATTCCTGTCAGCCTGGAACTGACGCAAGCAGGCCCTTGGCTCCGGTAGCCAGCAGGGCCGTATCGCTTCCAATTCCCAGGAATTTCGCCCCGTTTCCAATGTGCGTGCGGATCGCTTCCGGCGTTCCGGCCAGCGTTCCCGGCGCCTTGCCGGCCGCCGCAATTGCGCGCAGCGACTCAGCGATCGCCGATTGCACCTCAGGATGCCCTGGCTGCCCGAGGTATCCCATAGACGCCGACAAGTCCGACGGACCGATAAACACAGCATCCACGCCATCCACAGCGCTAATGCCCTTCAGGTTATCCAGTGCGGTTACGGTTTCCGCCTGCACGATCAGGCACACCTGCTCTTCGGCCGTCGTGGCGTAGTCCTCGATCTGCGCCCAGCGCGAAGCGCGGGTAATCGAAGTGGCCAGGCCCCGCATTCCGCGCGGCGGGTAGCGCACGGCCGCCACCAGTTGCTCCGCCTGTTCGGCAGTGTCGACCATTGGGATCAACAGCGTCTGTACGCCCGCGTCCAGGTAGCGCTTTATGCGGGCGGAATCGCCGTTCATCAAACGCGTAATCGCGTGTGTTCCGCTGCCCTCGATGGCCTGCAGTTGCCACAACACCGAGCGAAGATCGTTGGGCGCATGCTCCGCGTCGATGAGCAGCCAGTCGACTCCGGCGCAAGCACACAACTCGGCTGCCACGGGGGAGCTCAGGGCCAGCCACAGGCCGTATTGCACCCGGTCTTCGCCGAGCGCCCGCTTGAATTGGTTTTCCGGTAGTTTCATGATTTCTCGCTTCAGGTAAATCGGCAGCCAAGTTTGCCCAGGGGGCCGAAGTCTGCCAGAAACTCATCGCCGGCGCGCGCCGTCACCGGCTGAGTGAAGGAGCCACTCAGTATCACGTCGCCGCGCTCAAGTCCTATGCCATGGGCCGCGAACCGGCGGGCCAGCCAACGGACGCCGTGGGCCGGATGGCCCATCACGCCTGCCGCCAGCCCGGTCACCTCCACCTCGCCGTTGCGGGACAAGGCGGCGCCTGCCCAGGGCATATCCAGCTCGTCGGCTGCAAATCCCCTGCTCCCCAGCACCACGCCTGCAGCAGCGGCGTTGTCGGCGATCGTATCGAGCACGGTCCGCGTGCGGCCGCTGTCCGGATCTACCCGAAAACTCCGCGCAGCGATGAGTTCCAATGAAGGATATACAGCATCGGTGGCGGCCAGCACGTCTTCAACGCTCACGTGCGCGCCTTCCAGCGGCTTACTCAGCACGAAGGCGATTTCCACTTCCACGCGAGGATCCAGAAAACTCGCGGCTTCGATCTCGGCTCCGTCCTCGAAGAACATATCGTCGAGCAGCGTCCCATAGTCGGGCTCGTCAATCTTCATGGCCCGCTGCATCGCCTTGGACGTCATCCCGATCTTGCGCCCGCGGATTCGCGCGCCGCGAGCGATCTTCATCGTGACCCAGGCGTCCTGCACAGCATGCGCGTCGGCCATGTCCATGTCCGGATAATCAAACGTAAGCGGGCGTACCTGGCGCCTCGTCCGTTCGGCCTCGTCGAACCGGTCGGCTGCCTGTTGAATCTGCTGGGGTGTAAGTATTGCCATAGCTGCCTATCCTGATCCCGCCGCACTTTGCGCCAATCTGTCCTGCTCGCGCAAGCCGGCAACGATTTCGGCATGACGCGCCCGGGTAAGCCGGAACGTGGACAGCACGACAAAACCGGCGAGCCCCGTGACCGCGCAGAACACGCCCGCGTACAGCGCCAGATCGCTCACCACGTCGTAACCGACCTCTATGCCGGACTTCACGTCCGGGAAGTTCACCCACTCCAGCATCCAGCCGGAGACCACCTTCCCCACTCCGCTGGCCAGCTTGTTGCCGAAGGTGATCAGCCCGAAGATCAATGCGGTGCGCGACACGTTGCGCACGAATCGGTACTCGTCTGTGGTCTCCGAGAACATCACCAGCGAGCAAATCATCAGCAATCCCGCGCCCAGTCCGGCCAGCAACTGGAAGCCGGACAGGACGTAGCCCAATTGGACGCTGGCGTGCTCCGGCAGCCATCCCGCCAGCGTAAAGAACAGCGGCGCCACATACGCGGTGAGCAGAATGCAGTATCCCGTCAGGTACAGATACTTGGGTTCGGTCCGCGTGACGATGAACCGGGCAGCGATGGCGGCCACCAGCATTCCAATCGGAACGGCCTGCTGCCAGAACTCCATTTGCTCGCTGGTCAGCCCCCACAAATAGGGTCCGAAATGCAGATTCAAAGAACGGAAGCAGGAGCCCATGGTGGTGGCCAGCAGCAGACCGTAGAACAGCGCGCGCGTATTGCGCACCTTAAATATCAACTCGCCCCAGACCCGCATCGTCTTGGCCCAGTCAAACCGGGCCTCGGGCGGGGGAGGCAAACCACGCTCAAATTGGCGGATATGGCGGTAAGTTCCGGCCGAAGCGACCACCATGAACACCATCAGCGCTATCGCAGCGGCCGCACCGAAAGGCGCATAGGCACCCGGGTTTTCCTGACCACTCGGAAATGCGTCGGTTTCGCTGAAGAACACGCTGAAGGCGAGGTACAGGACGCCCATGTACGCCAGCAGGCCCGCCACCTGGCGGTAAATGCCCATTTCCGCGCGATCCGCCGGCCGCACCGCCACTTCCGCGGTCACCGCCGCCGCCGGTGCGTCAAAGAAGGTCAGCATCACGCGGGCGCCGACCGACATCACCAGCAACCAAAAGAACAGGCCCTGCTGCGAGAGACCCGCAGGCGGTGTGAATTGCAGAAAGAAGAACAGGCCCATGGGCAGCACGGAGCCGAACATCATCGTGTGCCGCCGTCCGAACCGGGCCCGCAAACGATCCGACCAGTCCCCGATAACCGGGTCCGTGATCGCGTCCACAACCAGGCTGATGAAGATGGCAAGCCCCACCAGCCGCCCGTCCAGGCCCACGACGCGCTGGTAGAAAAACAGCACGAACAACTCGAACACCACGAACACCAGGTTGCCCACCGACCCGGTGAAACCGTGCAGCGCCTTGATGTGGAATGGTGCTCGTTCGTGCATATCGCGTCGCCTGCGCCGCGCTACTATAAGGCCCATTTCGACCTGAAGGAATGCCCATGCCTGACTTGAACCGCGAACTAAGCCGGCGCCGCTTGCTGGAAGGATCGGCCCTGGCGCTGGCCGGCGTCGCCGCGGGATCCTGCGCACCCGGTAGCGACGGCGCTGGGAACCAGGCCCCTGGGACCGAGGGCATCCCTGCCCTCGGCGGAGGGCAGGACGCGCTCCCTCCCAGAGACCTGATCGATGCTTGGAGCGCCACGCCGGAGAGCGTGTTCCGCAATTTCGTGCGCGTGCGCGCGGACCTGGCAGGCGGTGTTGCGCCGTGGTGGTGGAGCGGCGTGTACGTGGCGGTAACGCCGGATCAAAACCCCCGGATCCTGTTCGCCGCCGAGGGCTGCGAAACCAAGCGCGTTAAGCGCCTGGGAGAAAACCGCTACGAAGTCTGGTCGAAGGTCATGACCGTGTTCAAGGATCCGAAAACCCGGGAGATCCTGAACGGCAAGGAATTCCGCAATCCTATTACCGGCGAAATAAACCAGGTGGAACCCAACGTGATCGGTTCACACACGATTCTCGAGCCCGACGACCAGGGACGCATTAGCGAGCGGCCGGCGGACGGCAGCGGCGAGCCTGCCGTACTGGACCTCAGCTGGGTGCGCAGCGGCGACAAGTTGCTGATGGTGGGCTCCAGGGACTATCCCGAACAACGGCCGATACCACTGGGGGAGTACGGCGCCACGGTGGTCGATGTTCCGGCCCTGAATGACCCGGGGCCCAGCCGCGTGGAAGCGGTGTTCTCCTCCGTATTCCTGGCGCCCTGGCAACGCTTCCTTCAGATGCCCGAACAACCAGGTCACGCCGTCTGGCACGCCGTGGGACGCAAGACCCGGGGATTTCATGAACTGACTCCCGAATACCTGGCCGAAGCCGAGCGCTACATCCCCGACGTCCTCGCCTGGGCCGACGAATCCTGATGCTCCCCTGGGAACGAGGGCATCCTGCCCTCGTCGAGGGCTGGAAGCCCTCCTTCCCAGGGTTACGGCAGGTACTGCAGCCAGTCGTGGGCCGGGTCGCCGCAGGCGATGAACGGGGCATTGAGCGTGGACGGGTTGCGGTAACTCAGCGGCCGGCCCTCAAGATCGATCACCGCGCCGCCGGCGCATTCCAACACCGCCTGCCCCGCCGCCGTGTCCCATTCCGAGATGGGTCCCATGCGCGGATAGACGTCGGCCTCGCCACGTGCTATCAGGCAGAATTTCAGCGAACTGGCCACGGCGCGGCGCCAGCAGGAACCCAGGGCGCCGATGTAGAGTTCAACCGCCGAGGCGGCATGCGACCGGCTGGCAAGCACCCGGAAGGGCCGGACGGAAGGCCGCCTGACTGCAATCGACTCCGGCGCGTCGGAACCGGCTTCCAGAAAAAACGAGCCCCCACCCTTGTAGCCCAAATACAGCGCACCCTTTGCCGGTGCGTCCACCACCCCCAGGACTGGCTGGTCACCATGAATCAGCGCGATGTTCACGGTGAATTCCTCACCGCCGCGAATGAACTCGCGGGTCCCGTCCAAAGGGTCCACCAGCCAGTGCCAATCCCAGTCCGTGCGCCGCATGCCGTGCTGCTCCGGGCTGGATTCTTCCGACAAGACCGGAATCTCGGGCGTGAGACTTATCAGGCCCGAGACGATATGGTCGTGCGCGGCCTGGTCCGCTTCGGTAACCGGCGTGCGATCGGACTTGAACTCCACGCCCAAGCCCTCCGAGCGGAACAGCTTCAGGATGCGCCGGCCGGCTTCCCGGGCCAGTTCGGTGACAGGCTCAATCAGGCCGGCCAAGTTCGGCCCCGCGTTCACCTCCACGGAATGCCTATTAATCCGTAGGGCGCCGTAAAAGGGTCGGCCCTGCATTCACCTGGGAACGAGGCCATCTTGGCCTCGTCGAGGGCAGGATGCCCTCGTTCCCGGGGTCGCGGGCTCTGCCCACGGACCGCTAGCGGCGACCGCTACGGTGGCGGCGGCCCGGCGGCGGGCGGCGATGCGCGCGGGGCGGCGGCGCACTCAGATAGGGGGCAAGCATGTCCGGGTCAATCTGCTGGCGCTGAATCGAATGGCCGATGAAAGCTTCGATTTCCGGCAGCGAGTACGCATAGTGCTCGCAGGCAAAACTCACCGCGTGGCCCAGCTCTCCGGCGCGCGCCGTGCGGCCGATGCGATGCACGTAGTCTTCCGGGTTCTGCGGCAGGTCGTAATTGAACACATGGCTCACGTCCGGAACATGCAGACCGCGGGAGGCGACGTCCGTAGCCACCAGCACGGGCAAGTCGCCGTCATGGAACTCCTTGAGCATGCGCATGCGCTTGTTCTGCGGCACGTCGCCGGAAATCGCTTGCGCCGAAATAGCGCACTTGTCCAGCCAGCGCGACAATTGGTCGGCCTCGCGGCGCGTGTTCACGAATACCATGCTGCGCTCAACGCTGTCTCGCGACAACAGCCCCGCTAGCAGCGGCGCCTTTTCCTCGCTGGACGGGTAGTACAGCCATTGCTCCACCTCGTCCACCACCTTCTTGTCCGGCTCTATGCGCACGATCTCCGGCTCGTTCAAGTGCTGGGTGGCCAACTCCAGCACCAGGTAGCCCAAGGTGGCGGAAAACAACATGCTCAGGCGCTTCTCGGGTGGCGGCAGGCGGCGCATTACGTAGCGGATGTCACGAATGAACCCCAAGTCGTACATACGGTCGGCTTCATCAATGACGATCACCTCAACACCCGAGAGAGTGAAGACGCCCTGCCGGTAATAGTCCAGCAGCCGCCCGGGCGTGCCGATCAGCAGGTCCACCCCGGCGCTCAGCCGTTCACGCTGCGACTTGTAGCCCGCCCCGCCGTACACCACCATCATGCTCAATCCCGTGGCGCCTCCCAGCAGCTCCGCATCGCGCTGAATCTGCTGCGCCAGTTCGCGGGTAGGCGCCAGGACCACTGCGCGCGGCGCCGAGACCTTGCCTCGCTTTGGCGAGCGGTTGAGCAACAGCCGATTGAACAGCGCCAACACAAAGGCCGCCGTCTTTCCGGTGCCGGTTTGCGCCTGGCCGGCCACGTCGCGTCCGGCCATGGCCAGAGGCAGCGCCTTGGCCTGTATCGGAGTCAGTGTCTCAAAGCCGGCGCGCTGAATACCCGCGCGTAGCGGCGGCGGCAGATCGAGTGATTCGAAATAGACGGGTTCTTCAGACAAGATGGAGACTTTGGCGACGCTGTGTATTTTAGCCCGCACTCTCTTGGGCCATGCGCAAAAATATCATGTAGAATGTTGGTCACACCCGAAATCGTTCGGGGGCTGCTTGACCTTTTCCAGCCGGCGCAGCCGTTTTCGGATCGTTCAAAGACTATCGGGACCGTCAACGGATTTTTCAGGTGGAGCCGGGGGGCTTCGCCGACACATCTATTCTCCAATTTGTCTCTCAAGGAGAGCCTTATATGAGCGTTACCCAAGTAGCGGAAGAAAACTTCCAGGCCGACGTGCTGGGCAGCGAACTCCCGGTGCTGGTGGATTTCTGGGCCGAGTGGTGCGGGCCCTGCAAGATGATCGCGCCGGTACTGGAACAGCTCGCGAGCGAATACGAAGGGCGTTTGCAGGTGGTCAAACTCAATGTGGACGAGGCCCAGCAAACCGCTTTTCGCTACAACGTGCGCAGCATTCCCACTCTGATTCTGTTTAAGAGCGGCCAGGTGGAAATGCAAGTCGTAGGAGCGCAATCGCGGCAACAGATCACCCGAATGCTGGAAGAAACACTGTGAGAAATTACGCCGGAAACTCGGGAAGACCGCGCTCGCGCGGGCCCCGTTCAAGAAACCCTAACGTCGCTCAACGCGGGGGCCGTCGGCGTGATGGCCGCCAACAAGATGATGTCGGCGGGTTCACGGTCGAGGAAACGATCACCACCGAGCAGCTCGAAGAACTCGGCCATGTTCTCAAGCTGGGCGAGTTCAAGAAGCTTCCGGTTGCAAAAGTGCTGGAGCAGGGACGCCAGCTAGGCCTGGAGAGCCTGTCGCGGGCGCGCAAACAGGACATCATTTTTTCGGTCCTCAAGGCCCATGCCGACGAAGGCGCTTCCATTTACGCCGAAGGCGTTCTGGAGATACTGCAGGACGGCTTCGGGTTCCTTCGCTCCGCGGACGAGTCGTACCTGGCCGGTCCGGACGACATCTACGTCTCGCCGGGCCAAATCCGCCGCTTCAACCTTCGCACCGGCGATACCCTGGCGGCGCTGGTACGCCCGCCACTCGATAACGAGCGCTATTTCGCGTTGCTCAAAGTCCACCAGATCAATTTCGAAGCGCCGGAGAAATCCCTGGGCAAGGTGCTGTTCGAAAATCTCACACCGCTGTTCCCACAGGAACGCTACACCCTGGAGCAGGGCAACGGCAGCACCGAAGACCTGACCTCGCGCATCATCGACATGGTGGCGCCGGTCGGGAAGGGCCAGCGAGGGCTGATCGTGTCGCCGCCCAAGGCCGGAAAGACGATGCTGCTGCAGAACATCGCCCAATCCATCGCCACCAACTACCCGGAAACCTTCCTGATCGTGCTGCTGATCGACGAACGGCCCGAAGAGGTCACCGAAATGCAGCGCACCGTTCGCGGCGAGGTGGTCTCAAGCACCTTCGACGAGCCCGCCACCCGCCACGTGCAGGTGGCCGAAATGGTGCTCCACAAGGCCCGGCGACTGGCCGAACACCGCCGCGACGTGGTCATCCTGCTGGACTCCATCACCCGCCTGGCGCGCGCCTACAACACCGTCACCCCCTCCTCCGGGCGGGTGCTGTCCGGCGGCGTCGAGGCCAACGCGCTACATCGCCCCAAGCGCTTCTTCGGCGCGGCGCGCAAGATCGAGGAAGGCGGCAGTTTGACGATCCTCGCCACCGCGCTGGTCGATACCGGCTCGAAGATGGACGAAGTGATTTACGAGGAATTCAAGGGCACCGGCAATTCAGAGATTCACCTGGACCGGCGGATTTCCGAGAAGCGGGTGTTCCCCGCCATCAATATCAACCGCTCCGGTACGCGGCGTGAAGACCTGATTACCGAAGACGACGAGATCCAGAAAATCTGGGTGCTGCGCAAGCTGCTTCACCCCATGGACGAACTGGCGGCCGCCGAATTCCTCCTCGACAAGATGCGCGACACGCGGCGCAACAAGGCCTTCTTCGAAACGATGAAGATGCACTAGCCGCGCCGGCCTTGCTCTTTTCCGGCCACCCGGCTTTCCATCGCCTCCGGCAGGACTCAGGCGCCCGCCTTTTTGGCCTGCGCCAAGAATCGCCCGACATGCTCCGATGCGGTTTCCGGCATGAGCGCCGCGCCGGCATCGGAAATCGCCGCCCACCTTTCTTCGATGGCCTCCGGGAAGTTCTCCGTGCCTGAAAGGAACACGCCCCGCGTTTCCTGAATCAGTACCCTGCTGTACGAGCCTCCCGCGGCTGCCAGGATCACCCCGCCAGGAGCGTTCTCGCTACACAGATAGACAAGCCCCGGCGCCACCGTTTCCGGATTCAGCCTCGCACTTACCCCGGGTGGCAGCATTTCCTCGGTCATACGCGTCGCCGCCGCCGGCGCGAAGCAGTTCGACCGGATGCCACGTCCAATGCCTTCCTGGTGCAGCGTATTGGTCAGGCCCACGATCGCCATCTTCGCGGCCGCGTAGTTCGACTGTCCGAAGTTACCGAACAATCCTGCCGCGGACACTATATTCACGATTCGCCCGTATTCGTGATCCTGCATGTGCTGCCATACCGCCTTGCAGCAATTGAATGTCCCGAAGAGATGAATTTCCGTCACCAGCCGGAAATCATCGGCAGAAATTTTGGCGAACGACCGGTCGCGAACGATTCCCGCGTTGTTGACCAGGATATCGACCTGACCCCATCGGCGAATTGCGTTGTCGATCATGTCGCCCACCTGATCTGCGCAGGTCACGTCCGCATGAAGGGCCAGCGCTTCACCGCCGAGTGAACGAATCTCCTCCGCCACCGATCTCGCCGGGCCGATGGCGACTTGGGCGTTCCCGCTGTCCTCCAGGTCGCTGACGACCACCCTGGCGCCGCGCCCGGCAAGCGCCAGCGCGTAGCAGCGGCCAAGGCCGCGGCCCGCGCCGGTCACTACTGCAACCCTGCCGTCAAAGCGGATTTTCTCTTCCACCGCGTGCACTCTCGCCTGAACCTCCGATCTATGGCCTCGGAATAATGCCCTGTCCGCATTGCAAATCGAATGCCTGACATCGTCAATATACTTGACTATCAGCTAGAATTGAGCCGTTTAGCGGCCTAGCAAGCTCACCGCTTCCAATGCACTGTAAGTCCCCGCAAATCACCCTGATCGCCGTGTTGGCCGGCGTCCTTGCCGGCTGCGGCGAGACGGCTCCCCAGCCGGATGCGAGCGGTCCTGAAGATCGACCAAATTTTCTGCTGATCCTCGCTGATGACCTTGGCTACACCGACCTCGGGGCATTCGGAGGCGAGATTGAAACCCCGAATATCGATGCGCTGGCATACTCCGGACTGCGGATCTCGAATTTCCATATGGCGCCCACGTGCGCTCCGTCCAGAGCCATGCTGTTGACCGGCGCCGACAACCACATTGCCGGACTGGGCACCCAGGAAAATCTCATAACCGACAAGCAAAGCGGCATGCCCGGTTATGAGCAGCATATGACCGACAGGGTTGTCTCGCTGGCAACGCTCCTGAGCGAGGGCGGGTACCGGACCTATTTGTCGGGCAAATGGCACTTGGGCGCGACGCCGGAAACTTCGCCCGGGAAGCGAGGGTTCGAGCGCTGGTTCGCCTTGCTGCAAGGCGGCGGAAGCCATTTCGACGAATCGGGAATTTCGCCAAGAGACCCCGTTGTCGTTTATCAGGATCAGGGAGTTCAGGTGTCTCTGCCCTCCGGCTTCTACTCTTCCGATTACTTCGCATCCACGCTGATGGACATGCTCGCCGCCGATGTGGGGCGCGAGGAACCATTCTTTGCCTTCCTCTCGTTCACAGCGCCGCATTGGCCGCTGCACGCTCCGGACAAACTCATCGAAAAATACGCCGAGAAATATTCGGATGGCTATGAGCTGTTGCGTCAGGCTCGCATCGGCCGGGCGACCGAACTGGGGCTCTTACAGACTGGAACCCCGATCGCGCCGCCGGTCGACGACCTGACACCATGGAATGAGCTGACACGGGATCAACGGCAGGTACAAGAGCGCAAGATGGCCGTCCACGCGGCGATGATCGACCGGCTCGACTGGAATGTCGGCCGTTTGATCGAGTTTCTTGAGTCCAAGGGGCTCAGAGACAACACTGTGATTATCTTTCTTTCTGACAACGGGGCAGAAGGGCATCTGCTGGAGGAGTACCCAAGCTTCATCCCCTGGCTCACGGAAAACTACGACAATCGGTATGAGAATATTGGCCGGCAAGGCTCATTTTCCTCCCTGGGCGCAGGGTGGGCACATGCCGCGAACGGCCCGCTGCGACTCTTCAAGGGCTATTTGAGCGAAGGAGGCACTCGGGTACCTGCGATCATCAATCAACCCGGCATGCAAACCGCCGGTAAGATCAGCCATGCCTACACGACCGCAATGGATTTCGCACCTACGCTGCTGGAACTGGCCGGACTGGAGAGACCCGACAAGACGCATCTTGACCGCAATGTGCAGGAGATGTACGGCTCCTCATTCGCCGGCCTGTTCGCGGATCACGAGCGAGAAGTGCATCCAGCTACGGAATCGATTTCCTGGGAACTTTTTGGGCGTCGCGCGGTGCAGCGTGGTCGATGGAAGCTGGCATGGCTGCACGAGCCGCTGGGAACCGATGAGTGGGAACTGTTCGATGTAAGTGCGGACCCCGGCGAAACCAGGGACATCTCTACGAAGTACCCGGCAATCCGTGAGTCCATGATTGCCGATTGGGAAAGATATGCCGAGGAAAACGGCGTAATTCTTCCGGAAGTATTGCTTCGGTATCCGAATTAGTACGTCAGAGAATATGCCAAAGACACCCGATTGGATCGAACTCCGCAAGCGCGTCAAGCGATTTGTCGAAGACCGGGTAATACCGGCTGAAAAAGAGCTGGACGAGTCCGATCGCGCTCAACGAAACCTGAAGTTGGCAGGGTTAATGGGTAAGGCCAAGGCCGCAGGCCTGTGGGCGATCGGCCACCCGGTCAACCTGGGTGGCCAGGGCATGCCGTTTATGGACTACGTGAATGTCAACGAGGTGATCGGACGCTCGTTCTACGCCATGCAGGCGCTGGGCACCCTGTCGCTTCAGGACTCGCTCATGCTCAACAAGCATGCATCGAACACATGCAAGGAGCGATATCTGAAACCACTGGTCAAGGGTGACACGGTTCCCAGCATCGGAATGACGGAACCGGAGGTGGCCGGCTCGGATCCGACGCAAATCCAGACCACGGCAGTGCTGCAGAACGGAACCTGGACCATTAACGGCCGCAAATGGTTCACGACGGGGGCGGCGGACGCGGATTACACCACGGTCATGTGCCTTACCGACCCGGACGCTCCCCGCCACTGGCGCTTCAGCCTGATCATCGTCCCCACCAGCAACCCGGGCTACCGAATCGTGCGCGAGACCCCGGTCCTGGGAATTGCCGGAGGACACTACGAGATCGAATTGAAGGACGCGCAGGTTCCCGGAGAAAACCTTGTCGGCCTGCGCGGCGGCGGATTCAAGGTCGCCCAGGAGCGGCTCGGTCGCGGCCGGATCTTCCATTGCATGCGGTGGCTCGGCCAGGCCCAGCGAGCGTTCGACCTGATGTGCCGCCGGTTGCACAACCGGGCCGCTTTCGGCGAACCGCTGGCCTACAAGCAGTTGATGCAGAGCCATGTGTTCGAGAGCGCCGCCGAGATACAGGCGGCGCGCCTTTTGACGCTCAACGCCGCTCGAAAACTCGACGCGGGTGGAGAAGCGCGGGAGGAAGTCGGTCTGATCAAGGTCGTGGGGGCCCGGATGCTCCACAATGTCATCGACCGCGCCATCCAGGTTCACGGCGCACTCGGCCTGACCTCCGATACGCCGCTGGATCGCATGTACCGGCATGCACGCGAAGCCCGCTTGTACGACGGCCCGGACGAGGTTCACATCCAGTCAGTGGCGCGACGCTACCTGAAGGCCTATCGCGATGATGGCCCCGGGATTGATTTTGGAGAACCGGACTAGCGAGTCCGGCAGACGGGGCCGGACTCACTTCATACGGGAAGCCGATGTGGGCAAGTAAATTGACTAACTTACCCCACTGTGCAACGATTGATCGCCCCATTGCCGCGATCGTAAGGATGGACAGCGTATGAGCGATCAAGCGGGCAACGGCGATCGCAATGCCCTTCGCAGAATCCGGAATGCCCACCACGTGGCGTATCGATGCCGCGATGCCGAACAGACACGCTGGTTCTACGAGGACGTGATCGGGCTTCCCCTGGCTGCTGCGTTAGTGCTGGAGGAAATACCCGGGCTGAACGAACCCACCCCTTACATGCACTTGTTCTTCGAGATGGAAAATGGGGACATGATCGCCTTTTTCGACGAACCGCAGGGCGCGACCGCCGAACAGTTCTCCCGCGCACACAGCTTCGATCGCCACATCGCGTTCGAGGTTGACGGCGAAGATGAGTTGCTGGCCTGGCAAGAGAGAATCAACAACCAGGGCGTCAGTTGTCTGGGCCCGATCGATCACGGCTTCGTGAAGTCGGTCTACATGTACGATCCGAACGGCCTGCAGGTTGAAATCATGACGAAGAGTCCAGAGTACGACGCAATCATGGCGGACGAACTGAGCCATGCCAGAAAACAGATGGCGGAGTGGTCGAAACGCAGCCGGGAGATCAAGGTAGAGAAATTCGGCGCCGAAGCCGTCGATGTGCGCAGCCGGCAGGCAAAGCGCAACAAAACGTAAGCGGACCGAGTCCCTAAGGACTAGTTCTTAAGCTGCTGCATGCTCCTTACATACGGTTTACGCGCCAAGAAGAAAAACAGGGCCGCCAGCGAGAAGGCGATGGTCGGCACGATCACGAGCGAGTAGCGAACCGCGATCGGATCACCGAATACGAAATCCGTGAATCCGGCAACGATGGTCGGCCCGAGGCCGATTCCCGCCAGACTGATCACGAAGAAGTAGATGGCGGTCGCCTGTCCCCGGAGCCGATTCGGCATGATGTCCAGAAGTGCTGCAGCGCCGCACCCGATCACCATGAAACTACCGAAAATTGTCAGCATGAAAAACGGCACAATTGTGCCGATTGAGTTGGCCATTGGATACGCAGCAGCACCGATAGCACCGAGGACCATGGAGACAACCGCCACGTTGATTCGGCCTGCCTGCTGACCGCGACTGGACCAGACGTCACCCAGCCACCCGCCGCCGACAACTCCGACAGTACCGGCAACAAGTATTGAAGCCCCGGTGACCAGGCCGGCATCCCCCGGCGTCCAACCCTGTGTCCGGATCAACATCACCGGCGCCCAGGACATGATCCCGTAGGCAGCCATCGCAGAAAAACTCATGCCGAGATGATGCAGGACGATCACCGAAGCATGCTGGCGGTAGTGCGAAACAATCTCACGAAAGGGAATCGATTGCCTCTGCTCCACCTTGCCGGCGGCCGTACGGAGGTGGCGCACAGGTTCCGGGATCGTCATCACCAGGATCGCAACCAGCAATCCCGGCAGCCCGACATAGAGGAACGCGAGCCGCCAGGGTTCCAGGGTCCCTATGATCGGCCATGTCTGCGGACCCGCCTCGTTAAGCAAGTTGATGGCGTAGCCGCCGATGATCAAGGCCAGGCCCGCGCCGATAGAGGTGCCGGACGAGAAAAGGCCCAGGGCAAAACCGCGGCGTTCCGGGGGGAACAAGTCGCTGATCATCGAGTACGCGGCCGGCGTCAGGGCCGCTTCGCCCACGCCCACGCCGGCGCGCGCAAGAAACAGCTGCCAGTACTTCAGCGCCAGCGCGGTTACCGCTGTCATCAGGCTCCATAAGGCGATACCGATCGCGATGATCGACGTGCGGCGATGCGAATCGACAATCCGTCCTACGGGAATACCCGCCACCGTGTAGAAAAGCGCAAATGAGAGACCCTGCAGAAAACTGATCTTGAAGTCGCTGATCTGCAAGTCCGCCTTGATCGGCTCGACAAGCAGGCTGAGGATGAGGCGATCGATAAACGAGAACGTATACGCCAGCATCAGTACCGCGACGGCGAACCACGCGACCGACGGCTTGGGATAAGCGAACTGCTTGTTCGTGTTCATCGTTGTGCGTGCGGGCAAGCCAAGGCTCGCGGCACAATACGCGCTCGCCGCTCATATTGTCAATTAACTTGATTAGTGCGAGGATTGCACGCTGCATGAGGCGCAAGAGATGAATACCGGCCCGGCACCGTACGATTACGAGCGAATTCCGTACCTCGTCATCTTCGATGAAAACGCCGCGTTCAAGGATACCTACGGGGGACATCTCGGCACCGTGGTGCTGAGGGCTCACCTCCTGCGGCCCAGGAATCGGCCGTCGAAGAATGTGATCATATTCATGCACCCGATAGGCGGTGGCGAATACCTGCCGCTGCCGATCGGCCTCGCCCGAGCCGGTTTCCACGTCATCTACTGCAACAGCCGCTATCCGGGCGTCGACTGTGCGTTAATCATGGAGAAGGTGGTAGTCGATCTGGGTGCCTGCATCCGGGATGCAAAGCAACGGCTGGGATACGAACAGGTCGTGATGGGAGGATGGAGCGGTGGCGGCTCCCTGTCGGCCTACTATCAGGCGGAGGCAGAGGACGCCCTCGTTAGCTGCACGCCCGCCGGCGATCCCCCGGACCTTACCCGGGCGAAGCTCCAGCCCACCGACGCGATGATGTTCCTGGCCGCCCACGTAAGCCGGGCGCGCACACTAACGGAATGGATGGATGCCTCCATCCTCGACGAGGCGGACCCGTCGAGAAAGGACGCGGAACTTGATTTATACGATCCCGGCAACCCCAACCAGCCGCCTTATACCGTCGAATTTCTCGAACGCTACCGCCAGGCCCAAGTCGACCGGAATCGCAAGATCACACAGTGGGTGAAACACAAGCTGGAAGCCTTGCGGAAGGCTGGGAAACCAAGCGACGAATTCGGTTTCGTGGTGCACGGCACGATGGCGGATCCACGGTTTCTCGATCCCGCCGTCGATCCCAGCGACCGGCGGCCGAACTGGTGTTACCTGGGCGATCCGCGTGTCGTGAACAACAGCCCGATCGGGCTGGCCCGGTTCTGCACCTTGCGCAGCTGGCTGTCCCAGTGGAGCCTGGACGACTCACATGCCGACGGGCAGCGCTGCGCCGCACGGATCAGCGTACCCACGCTGGTTGTCGGCAACACCGCGGATGACGCCTGCACGCCCAGCCATACGCACAGGCTCTTCGACGCAATCATTCACTCGGAAAAGAAACTCGTGGAGATTCCCGGGGCCACGCACTACTACATCGGACAGAAGGAGCACCTGCGTCAGGCCGTCGGCCATATTTCGGACTGGCTCGAGACCCTCGGCATCACCGCCAAGAACTGAGCCGCCAGGCCCAGGACACAACACACACGAAATTCTGAGCGAATCCGGTTTCAGCGCCGATGAAATTCAGTCGCTCATCGACAACGGTACAGCGCCTGTGAGTCGCTGACTAGCCAAAACGCTTGGTTCAATTAATTGGATTCGGCCGGCCCCATTGAACCCATGCGCCACCATCCACAAGCAAAGTTTCTCCGGTAATCCAGGATGCGTGGTCGCTCACGAGGAATAGCGCGGCCGCCGCAATGTCCTCAGGCAGCCCGAGTCGCTGCATTGGAATACGGCGAGTCCATCTCTCTTCACGGCCAATCCAGGCCGGCTCCGACATATCCGTTTTGATCAATCCCGGCGCTATGGAATTGACACGAACCTGGGGACCCATCTCAGCGGCGAGGACCTTTGTCAGGTACTCCAGTCCGGCCTTACTCATGTTGTACGCACCCATATACGGAACCATATTCTTGTGGCCCAGGGATGAAACGTTGAGTATTACGCCACCTTTTTCTTCCATCGATGATGACCAAACGAACTGCGCCCACATCAGTGGCGCCCGCAGATTCGTACTTATCGTATCGTCGAACTTCTGCAGAGGCAGTGAAGTCATCGGCCCCGTTTGCGGATTGATAGCGGCATTATTTACCAGGATGTCGACATGGCCTTGTTCGCTCGTGGCAAAAGCAACACAGTTTCTGGCCAGTTCATCGTTCGCAACGTCTCCGGCAAAAGTTTGCGCCGACTCACCCAGCTCTTTCCGTGCAGCCCTTAACTTGTCTTCGCTTCTGCCGGTAATAACGACCTTGGCACCGGCTGAAATCATTGCATTCGCGATTGAGAAACCAATCCCGCGAGACCCCCCCGTAACGATTGCACATTTCCCCTGCAGTGAGATTGCATTCATAGCCACCCCCCAATCCCTTAGTCAAAAAGATTGTCAATTCTCTTGACAATATTGCATTGCTGACTCACGATTCGTCAACATGAAACTAGGGCCTGTTAACACTATGGGAAGCCGCACTGCAGGGAAGAATCTCTAATGACTTACCGTGTTGTGCAATGGGCCACCGGCTCCATCGGGAAAACTTGCCTGAGACAGGTTATCGAACACCCCGACCTCGAACTCGTTGGGCTATATGTGCACTCCGACAAGAAGGCGGGACGGGATGCCGGAGAAATCGCCCGACGCGACAAGACTGGCGTACTCGCTACCCAGTCCGCCGATGAGATCGTGGCACTGGACGCAGATGTGGTGCTCTACACGCCATTGAACGCTGTAGGAACGCTCGAACAACATGGTGACATCATCAAACGGTTGCTTCGATCTGGCAAGAGCGTAATCACTTTGGTTGCGCACACTTTTCCATATGCATTTGGAGATGATTACGCGCGTGAGTTCGAGGAAGCTGCGCGCGAAGGCAATGCCACCCTGTTTGGCACTGGCATAAATCCCGGGTTCATCTCGGAGCGCGTGGCGATGTCCCTGACCGGAATATGCACAAAAGTAGATAGCGTTCTGGTTTCGGAAATATACGACGTATCGGACGTGCAATCGTCGGGCTTTCTATTCGACCTGATGGGAATCGGGCGGCCGCCGGAGATCTTCTCGGACATGTCTGGTGTCCGCCAGGTTTTCGAGCATATTTTCAAGGAGGTGGTTGCTTTTGCGGGATACGCTATGAAGATCGATTTTGACGAGATCATCGCCGATCACGCGTTCGCGGTCGCCGATAAACCGGTTGAACTACCGGCTGGGACAGTCGAGCCGGGCGGCGTAGTCAACTTCCGATGGCGCTGGCAGGGAATGGTGGACGAAGAGCCGGTTTACACGTCAGAAATGCTCTGGATCGCGGACCGTACCCTGCCTGGATGGGATCTTGCCGACGGATGGAACATCCAGATCCGCGGTGCCCCTGGTGTCCGCGTACGTGTCGACCTGGAGGACCCGGAGAACATGCCGGACCGGTCCAAGTCAATCCAATACGCCGTTGCCGGCCCCGTGGTTCGTGCCATACCGGAAGTGATGAAAGCCCCGCCGGGAATCCTGTTGCCGCCTGTTTTTGGAGCGTACTCGCCGCGCATGTAGCGACGGCTTCAATTCGAATGCTTGTCGCTCAGCGCATCGACGATTTTGAATTTCTGAACCTTGCCCATGGAGTTTCGCGGCAGTTCTGCGGCGAAATCAATGACGCGGGGGATCTTGTAGCCGGCCAGCCGGTCGCGACAGAACGCAATGATCGCGTCAGGTTCGAGCTCAGCCTGACTCTTAAGCACCAGCACGGCCGCCACGCGTTCGCCCCACTTCGGGTCTGGAATCCCCACAACGGCCACCTCGTCGATATCAGGGTGAGCAAGTATTGCCTGCTCCACTTCGGCCGTATACACATTCTCGCCGCCCGAAATAATCATGTCCTTTTTACGATCAATAATGCACAAGCGCCCATCAGGCAACCATCGCCCAATGTCGCCTGACATAAGGTATCCGTGGCTATTGGCTGCCTGAGTGCTCTTTCCTTTGCCGATATAGCCAGCAAACTTCACGCCACTTCGTACACCGACCTCGCCTGGCTGATCACCGGTGCAGAACTCACCATCGTCATCAAAGAGTGCAACATCTGCACCTAATGCGGGCCACCCGACACAGGTTTCGACCAGCGTATCCGGATCCTTTGTCTCGTAGGCGACGAACGAGCCTTCGGTCCAGCCGTACATCTCGCTGATTGTTGCGTTGGCAAACAACTCCAATGCCTCCAGCAACTGGCTTTGACGCACCGGCGCCCCGGACGTAATGATGTAGCGAGCCCTCGAAACGGGGGGCCGGCCGCGACTGTTCCATTCATCAATAAGCATTTTCAGCATCGATGGCACGAGAAAACAAAACGTGCTGTGCTTCTGTAATTCGTCCAGTGCCGTATCTGCTGAAAATTCCGGCATGATTCGAACGCTGGCGCCAGCGCTCAATGCCGCAAGCGCGAAACCGGCATACGACAGGTGGAACATCGGACCGGTGATCAGGACGACGTGGTCCGGGGTCAAGCCGAATCGCCAACCCCAGCGATAGTTGTTCATCGAATAGTAATCGTGTGAGTAAATAGCCCCTTTCGGAAACCCTGTCGTTCCGGACGTATAACCGACAACGCAAGGCTCATCACCAATTTCCCGTCCGCCCAGGTTCGGCCGCGGGATGTCGGCGGGTATCTCTATACTCTCCACGCTCACCACCTCAACGCCGAGTGGGCTTGCCGCATCGGCAGCAAGAGATTTGTAGCCGCCGCCCGTCAGCAGCAATTTACAGTCTGCGTCAGACAGGATGTAACGCATCTCCTTTAGCGTCAGTCGGCCGTTGATCGGTACGGCAACGACACCGGCGACCTGGCAGGCGGCAATCGCCAGCGCCGCATCGGGGCAATTCGGCAACAGCAGACCTGTCAGTTTCCCGTGCTGGCCTTCGGGACAGTGCGCCACAGCTGCGGCCAGCGCCGATATGCGCCGCCACACCTCTCCGTAAGAAAGGCTGGTGGCGGATCCGATCGCCTGCATCGCCAGTCGTTCGGGATGCGCAATGCAGCGTGTGGCTATCGTATCTGCGATACTGAAGCGCACCGTCCTCGAGCCTCAGCGTGGGTATCGGGATACGACGATCGAGGCGTTCTGGCCGCCGAATCCGAAAGAGTTGACCTGGAATGCGTCGATTTCCAGTGCTCGCGGTTTGGCAAGAACGACGTCGAACCTGGCTTCGGGATCGACGTCCGTCGTATTCGCCGTGTTGACGATAATGTTCTCGCCCATGTTGTACAACCCCGCGATGAGCGACAATCCGCCGGATGCTGCCGCCGCATGTCCAAAGTGACCTTTCACTGACGTAACCGGCAACGGATCTTCACGACTGCCGTAGATGCGGTTTATCGCGCGAATTTCCGGAGTGTCGCCAACCGGAGTTCCGGTCGCATGCGCATACAGGCAGTCGACGCCAGCTTCGCCAAGCCCCGACTCCTCCAGCGCCTGTTTCATTGCCAGCGCTTCCCACTGTCCGGAAGGATTCGGTGCGGAAGGGTGATAGGCATCGGAGAGCGACGAGTATCCAAGCACGTACCCCAGGATCTCGGCACCGCGAGCATTCGCGTGCTCTACTCGCTCGAGCACGAAGCCCGTCGACCCTTCACTTGTGGCTATGCCGGACCGGTTGACGTCAAATGGCCGGCAGGCATTCGTAACGTCTTCTTCGTCGGACTGCATTCCGAACATCGCCGGCGCAAACAGCATTGCCGGTGTGAATTCGTCATCCGCCCCACTGGACGCGAGACTGTGGCCGGCCTCGGTTCCTCCGGCGATGGCCGCATCCGCCTGCCCGGAAACGATGAGGCGGGCAGCAGTGCCTATGGCGTCCAACGCCGATGCGCAGGCAGTCGCAACGGTGAGGTTTGGACCATGAAGATCGTGCCGCATGGCAATTTGCGCGGCGCCCATGTTTGTGAGGACCCTCATCATGGTCTTGCGCGGATATGCCGAAGGCCCATGTTTGTCCAGTTCAAACTGTGCTCGCATAAGCGACTGAACACCACAGAGGCTAGTGCCCTGCACGACAGCGGTGCGAAGAGGATTCAGATTCAACTCCGACTGCGTGATAGCCTGCTCGGCTGCTGCCAAGGCCCACTGAGCGACGACATCGGAACCGTCCCTTACCTTGTCGTTCATCCAGTCCAGGGGGCTGAAATCGGTGACTTCAGACCACCAGACGCTGCCCAATTCCTCGGCGCCGGGCAATTCAATGGCTTTGATCACCGGCTGCGACGACATCAGGCCCCTGTAAAAGGCATCCACGCCAGTGCCGTAAGCCGACACGGCGCCAACTCCGGTTATCGCTACGGCGAATGGGTTGTCGGATTTCTGTAACGAGCTCATCGATGACAAAGTCGAAATGTGCTACGGAGCCACAATTCGCAACAGCAATTCAATGAGCAAGAATAGCCGACCACACGAGTGCGGCCGGCGGACTTCGTCGAGGAGGGGGCTAGAACCTGATTACGGCCTCAACACCGAACGTGCGACCGATCTCGGTCAGCTTGTTGGTACCGCCAGGGCTGGCGTTGATCGGGAACGGAAACGCGAAATCCTGTGCCTGTGTGACTTCGTCTGTCAGATTCTTGCCGAGCAGCGCAATCGTCCAGCTCTGGTCCTGAGCGCCGAATTCGAGCCTTGCGTCGAGCCAGGTCGTCGCCTCCTGCAGGGTAGACGACGGACCTACATTACCGGACAGCGACAGCCAAACCTCGTCGCGATACAAGAGCGCCGCCTGCCCACCTATCCTCAATGAATCCCCGACATCCTGATCGAAGCTCAGCCGCAAATTGCCGCTCCACTCGGGCGCCCAACCGAGCTGCGCACCCGCCAGATTGTTGGTCGCAGGATCGCATCCTGGCTCGTCGGCACGGCACGGCGCGCCTGGAAAGTCGTCATAGGTCGAATCGAGATACGCGAGTCCGCCCTGCAATTGCCACATGTCGTTGAACGCGAATGCACCGTCCACTTCGATGCCGCTTGAAGTCGCCTTGGCAGCATTATTGGTGGCGAAAGTCGTCCCGGTCCAGACCGAAACCTGGAGTTCCTCGTACTCGGTGTCATAGTAGTTCGCAGTTATCCAGCCCCTGCCATCGGCAAACTCGGACCGGACGCCGATCTCATAGCTCTTCGCGCTTTCGCCCTCAATGGTCCACGTATCGATCCTGAGGTCGCGAGAGTTACCTTGCCAGCCCCCGCTTTTCGAGCCTTCTGCGTAGGATGCGTAGAACATTGTCGAGGCATTGGGCCGCCACTGAATCTTCAAACCAGGATCCGTATTGGTATCGCTGCGGCTGTCAATGATCGTCTGGGCAGCCCACGGCGGCGGTGCATTCCCGGACAGGACGTCTCGATCCTGTCTTGCGTCCTTATCCTCCTTTGTGTAACGCAGTTCGCCGACGATCGTCCACTGATCGTTGATATTGAATGTCAGGTTGCCGAATGTCGACAGCATGTCCGATTCCTGCCGGAAAAGTACTTCGTGAGTGCCCACGAATGGCCCGAAAGTCAATGGAAAGATGTAGTTGCTATGGGCCCTCAAAGGATCGACATCACTGCTGTGATAGTAAAGGCCAACAATGTAGTCAACCTTGTTCCCTGACGGAGAAACGAGTCGCAGCTCCTGGGACAGCTGGCTGTAATCTTCAGAAAACGTCGTCTGCCAGGTGTCCGTCGGGAGCTGGTCCGCATTAATCATCTTCAGGAACTCGTAGGATGAGTAAGCCGTGATGGACGTCAACGTGTTTTCACCAAGATCGAAATCCATTGTGAGGGTGACATTTGTTGATTCGTTCTCGTCACGATCCGGTTGGCCGAACCCGTCCGCCTCTTTCTGGTGATCGAATGGGTTGGTGGGCGGTGCCGATCGCTGGAATGCCGAGCCGACGGTATCGAATTGCGCGTACTCGATCTTGGCGTTTATATCGATGCTTTCCGTCGGCTGGGCCGCAAGACTCGCGCGAAGCAGCAAGTTCTCCGACTCGGGTTCATCCGCGCCAGTAACCGTGTTCTTGAGATAGCCGCCGAAGTCTTCGTACCTGAAAGCCACCCTGCCCTGCGCGTTATCACTGATTGGGCCGGAGAAATGACCACCAACGTCGTAGCTTCCGTATTCGGACTCGTAGCCTGCGCCGATCCTGCCTTCGAATTCTTTCGTCGGTCTAGCCGTGGTTATGCTGATCGCGCCCGCACTCGAATTGGTGCCGACGACAGCGCCCTGCGGACCACGCAGTACTTCGACTCGCTCAACGTCCATGAACGGACGCATGAACTGCCTGGCGCGACCGCCATACACGCCGTCTACGAACAACACAACGGATTGATCGAATGCAAGGTTACCGGCCGTCGTTCCAATTCCCCGTATGTAGACCGTCGCGTTACCTGGGGTCTCATTGATCCACATGTTGGGAACATATCGGTCGAGCTCGTCGATAGTTGTGATCTTGAGATCTTCGAGAGTGGCGCCACTAACCACCGACATGGAGATCGGCACATCAATCAGCCGTTGCTCGCGCTTTTGCGCCGTGACGACTATTTCCTCAAGGATCGCGTCATCGCTTGTGTTCTGCGCAACGGCAGGCGCCGCAAGGCAAGCCGATATGAACGCTATGCCAATTCGTGTGAATATCTGATTTGTATAGTGTTTCAATTGATTATCCCCTTGCCTTCGCCACGGTGCTGGTCGTAGGCCATCGGACCTCCAACAAGCCTTTGGGGAAAATACAGCCTGATTCATTTTTTGTCAATTAACCTTACATTCAAGTAACTTGAGAAATGCTCCGGGCCACGGCCTAATTCCTTCCGGCCGGCCGCCCTTCCATAGCCCTGAGGAAGGCGGAGTAATTGGGGTTGTCGATGCGAAGCTTGTCTTGCACGGTAGCCCGAAGGTGCACCAGCACGGCCTCGTCTGCCGGTGAGATTTCCCGTTTGCGAATCTTCTCGCACAGCGCCGCATTCAATTCTTCCAGGGAAGCGTCACAGCCGAGCAGCCCGGCAAGCCGCTTCCTTTCGTTCGCCTCCGCCGACGGTCCGAATTCGATCTCGCGACGAAGAATTCCGGTCAAATTGTCCGCAACGCGCTTCTCGTAGGTCTGTTTTCCGGAGGACTCCGGTTGGATACGTTCGACAAACTCCTCAAGCGCACCCATCAGTTCCGGCGCCGCCGGTCGTGAAAGAGGCATCAGCCGATACCCTCCAGCAAGTCGAGCAGATCGAGTTCCGTTTCCGAGGTGCGCCGGCCGATGGCTGCCCGCTCAAGCTCCCTGACCTCTCCGGACACGAACTGTTCGCCGAACCACTGGCAGATGACCCCCCACTTGAGCGCTCCGAACACCTCCCAGTAGCGGACGAGCCCGGGGTCCACGGCATTATCGCTGGCGGATTCGTAGGCCTCATACAGATCCTGGCGCGTCCCGAACCCCCCCACGGGCTTGTCGATCGCGCCGAACCGCCAGGCGTTGACGCACAGCCAGGCCAGGTCCTCGTGCGGATCGCCGATATGGGCTAACTCCCAGTCCAGCACCGCGACAATGCCGGTCTCGTCGACGATCAGATTGCCGTTCCTGAAGTCCCCGTGCAGCAGCACGCTCTTTTTCCGCTGCGGCGCGTTTTGCGCCAGGTATTGAAAGGCGAGCTCGAAGACGGGCAGGTCCTCGCCGAACGAACGATGGGCATCGTATAGCTGTTCCACCATCCGGGATGGTTCAACGTTGCCGAGTCCGTCCAGGTGCTCAAAGTCAAGCGCGTGAATGTCCCCCAGGATCGACCCGCATTGCCTCGCCATGACCGGCCGGGCGGCTTCGAACCGGTTATCGCGAACGATCCGGTGCCCCAGCGTTTCCCCGGCGACGAATTGCATGGCGAAGCCATCGCCCAGGCCGTCGCTTTCGTCCAGCACGAAGAGGACTTCCGGCGTGAGTATTCCGGCCTCATTCGCCCGCTTTTGCACAAGCCCCTGGGTGCGCTTGTCCAGTGCGCTGAAGAACTGCTTGCCGCCGGCAAACAGCTGCAGGATGATTGGTCTTGTCCTGCCCCCCTCGGCGAGATCGAACCGCCAGGTTGCAGCGGACGCCCCCGCCGTGAGCGGCTGCAATTCCGACACCTTCGCTTCGCCGCCGAAGCGTTTTCGACCGATCGCCGCGAGGCATTCGCGCAGGAAGTCGGGCTCCATTCTCGCTAAAGACTACTGATCAGGTGACCGCCATCCGCAACCAGCGCCGATCCTGTCATGAAGCTCCCGGCGTCGCTGGCCAGGAGTAGGAGCGGCCCGTTCAGCTCCTCCAGTTCTCCGACGCGGCGAAAGGGAATATTACCGACAATTTTGCGACCCGGGGCGGATTGCAGAAACTCCTCCGTGATCTCGGTGTTGAAGTAACCGGGAACCAGAGTGTTCACCCGTATCCCGTGCCGGGCCCACTCCAGCGCCAGCGATTTGCTCAACTGCAGCAGCCCCCCCTTCGCCGCCATATAGGCGGACACCGACTTCTGGGTGCGGAAAGCAAGAATGGAGGGAACATTGACGATGTTTCCCTGCAAATTCGCCTCAATCAGCCGTGTGCCGATTTCCTTGGCCATCAGGAAGCAGCCACGCAGATTGGTGTCCAGCACCACGTCCCAATCGTCGACCGTGGTGTCGGTCACAAACTTCGGCCGGTTCGTTCCGGCGTTGTTGATAAGTATCCGGGGCAGACCGGCCAGCGAAACCACGCTATCGACCGCGTCGCAAATCTTGTGGGGATCCGTCACGTCCAGCGTCACGCAAACCGATTCGCCGCCCTCCTGCCCGATGATGGCCGCGGTCTCTTCAAGCTTCCCGACCCGCCGCGCGCAAAGGGCCACCGTTGCACCGGCCCGCGCGAGCACTCTTGCAAAGTGCCGGCCCAAGCCGGAACCGGCTCCGGTCACCAGCGCGGTCCGGCCTGACAGATCAAATCCGGCATCCAAATTGGTCAACTGATTCATAGCGCTCTCCGGCCCTGCTATTCTGTACTAGTAGACGAAATATGCATTAAGCTGTCAACTTACTTGACTATCATCCCGGCCGAAGACTGGAGCATCCATCGATGACTGAAGCCCTCATATTTGACCATGTCCGCACGCCCCGCGGCCGTGGCAAGCCCGGCGGCGCGCTAAACGAGATCACTCCCATTGAACTGACCACCCAGGTGCTTGTAGCCATTCGGGACCGCAACGATCTCGACACCAGCCGGGTCGACGATATTGTGATGGGATGCGTGGCGCCATTGGGTGAACAGGGTGCGAACATCGCCCGGGTCGGGGCGCTCAATGCCGACTATGCGACCGACGCGCCCGGCAAGCAGGTGAACAGGTTCTGCGCCTCGGGACTCGAGGCCGTGAACGCTGCGGCGGCTCAGATCATGGCGGGCCAATCCGATTTGTGCATCGGCGGCGGCGTCGAATCCATGTCGAGAGTGCCGATGGCCTCCGACGGAGGCGCGTGGATATCCGATCCGCGGGTGGCGAGCAAGACGCGATTCGTTCCGCAGGGGATCAGCGCGGACCTGGTCGCGACGCTCTACGGCATCTCCCGTGAAGATGTAGACGCCTATGCCGTGGAAAGCCAGTCCCGGGCCGCCAAAGCCTGGGACTCCCGGTACTTTTCCGGTTCGGTTGTGCCCGTCACGGACCATCTCGGTATCGAAGTCCTGGGACGCGACGAACACATTCGCCCCGGAACGACCGTGAACGACCTGGCCCAGCTTCGGCCGTCGTTCGAATCGATGGGCGAGTCGCTGGGCTTTGACAGCATCGCCTTGCAGCAATATCCCGAGGTGGAGCGCATCGAGCACGTTCATCACGCCGGCAATTCGAGCGGCATCGTTGACGGCGCTGCAGCCGTTCTGATCGGCAACGAGACGGTTGCCGGGGATCTAGGGCTGAAGCCAAGGGCGCGCATCGTGGGCTTCTCCTCCATCGGCAGCGAACCGACCATCATGCTGACCGGCCCCGGGCCGGCGACGAGAAAGGCACTTGCGCGCTGCGGCATGGCGGCAAAGGACATCGACCTGTTCGAGCTCAATGAGGCGTTCGCCGCGGTGGTCCTGCGGTTCATGCAGGAAATTGACATCCCGCACGAGCAGATTAATGTCAACGGCGGTGCAATTGCGATGGGCCACCCGCTGGGCGCGACCGGCGCAATGATCCTGGGTACCGTGCTGGACGAACTGGAACGCCGGGATCTGAATACGGCGCTGATCACTTTGTGCGTGGGCGCCGGCATGGGCACCGCCACGATTATCGAACGCGTCTGATCACAAAGCAAAGACCGCGATGGGCCGATATATTCGCGTAGAGGTCGGTGGCGACGGCATCGCCACCTTGATCATCGACATGCAGGACAAGCCGATGAATGTCATGACGCCGGCATTCAACGACGAACTGAGCGAGACGATCGAGCGCGTTGCAAGCGACGAAGCAATCGCGGGCGCTGTGATCACTTCGGCCAAGGATTCTTTCTTCGCGGGCGCGGACTTGAAGTGGCTGCTTACCGAGTTTCGCTATGACCTTGCGGCTGCGGAGGTCTTAAAAAAGCACTCGACGGTCAACCGGTTCCTGAGGCGCCTGGAAACCTGCGGCAAACCCTTCGTTGCCGCAATCAACGGAACGGCCCTGGGCGGCGGCCTGGAAATCTGCCTCGCCTGCCATCATCGCGTGGCCGCGCGCAATCCCAAGTCTCGCCTGGGTTTACCCGAAGTGCGCGTGGGCCTGCTGCCCGGCGGCGGCGGTACCCAGCGATTGCCTCGCATGATCGGCGTCAAGGCCGCTCTGGAGTTGCTCGCCACCGGCAAGCACCTTACGCCCGACGAAGCTCTTGAGCTTGGCGTGATCGACCGTCTTGCCGATCCGGACGAGTTGCTGGACGCCGCCCGGTCATGGATCCGGGAGGTCGGCACGAGCACCCAGCCTTGGGACATAAAGGGTTTCCGGATTCCCGGCGGCGCCGGTTTCGAGAGCCAGAACCTGGCGAACCTCTACATGGCGAGCACGGCCCTGGTGGCCCGCAACACCAAGGGCAACTATCCGGCGCCCAGGGCCATCCTGTCGTCGGTATTCGAAGGCACCCTGGTGCCCATGGACGCGGCACTGCGCATTGAGTCCCGGTATTTCACCGAGCTGATGCTGAATCCCGTGGCGCGCAATATGACCAGGACGCTGTTCGTCAACAAGCAGGCCGCCGACAAGCTGGCCCATCGACCCCGGGGGTTTGAAAGGACCGACGTTTCGAAGCTCGGCATACTCGGCGCCGGAATGATGGGCGCAGGCATTGCCTACGTGAGCGCGGCGGCGGGCATCGAGTGCGTCATTCTGGACCGCACTCTCGAAGAAGCCGAACGGGGTAAGGATTACTCGAAAAAGCTGACATTGCGCGGAATCGAGCGGGGCAAGACCACGCGGGAAAAGGCGGACGCGCTGCTGGAAAGGATCAGGCCGACCGTCGACTATGGTGATCTGGCGGGTTGCGATCTGGTGATCGAAGCCGTGTTCGAAGACCGGGATATCAAGGGGGACGTCACGCAAAAGACCGAAGAAGTGATCCCGGACACCGCAGTCTTCGCGTCCAACACCTCCACACTACCGATAACCGGGTTGGCAGAAACATCAAAACGTCCCGCGAACTTCATCGGGCTGCATTTCTTTTCGCCGGTGGACCGAATGCAGTTGCTGGAAATCATCCTCGGCGAGAAGACGTCGGATGAGACGCTGGCGCGGGCAATGGACTATGCGAAGAAGATTCGCAAGACCCCCATCGTCGTGCGTGACAGCCGTGGTTTCTATACAAGCCGCGTGTTTGCGGTGTATGTGAACGAAGGCATGGCGCTGTTGGAGGACGGGGTCAAACCGGCCCTGATTGAGAATGCCGCGATCCAGGCCGGGATGGCTGTGGGCCCTCTCACGGTAACCGATGAGGTGACCATCGAACTGGTCTACAAGGTCAACAAGCAGGCGCGGGCCGACCTTGGCGAGCACTATGTTGCGCCGTCCGCGATCGGTGTGGTGGACAAGATGGTGGAGGAACTCGGCCGGCTGGGCAAACGCTATGGCAAGGGCTTCTACGAGTATCCCCCCGGCGGGAAGAAATTTCTCTGGACCGGTCTTGCCGGGCTGTATCCGCCCGGCAAGCAGCAACCCGGCGTCGAGGAAGTGAAAAAGCGGATACTCTATGTGCAGGCGCTGGACACGTTTCGGTGCCTGGATGAGGGCGTGCTGATGCGGCCGGAGGACTGTGACATCGGCGCAATCCTCGGCTGGGGCTTTCCCACCTGGACAGGCGGCCCGCTGTCGCTGATCGAAACGGTGGGATTGCCCGAATTCTTGGCCGACTGCGACCGAATGGCCGCGGCGTACGGCCCTCGATTTGCGGTGCCCGATCAGCTGCGGGAACTCGCCACGTCCGGCGAGTCCATCTATCCATCGGCCATAGAAACCGCCCGTGTGGCCGCCTGAAGTCGGACCCTGGCCGGCGGCGTCAACCTGGGAACAGCAGCGGACCGTGAAAAGAAAGATCTTTGACGAAGAGCACGAGTTGTTTCGCGATTCGACACGCCGGTTCTTCTGCAACGAGATCGCACCGCACCGGGAGCGTTGGGAGGAGCAGGGACAGGTGGACAGGGAAGCCTACCTCAAGGCCGGCGAGCAGGGACTCCTGTGCATGTTTGTTGACGAAGCCTACGGGGGGGCGGGCGTCAGCGATTTCCGCTACGAGCAGATCGCGATCGAAGAGAACCATCGCCATGGCGACCCCGGATTCTTTATCCACCTGCACAGCACGCTCGTAGCGCCCTATATCAACTCGCTGGGTAGCAGCGAACAGAAACAGCGTTTCCTGCCCGGCTGCGTTACGGGCGAAACAATCCTGGGCATCGCCATGAGTGAACCCGACGCAGGCAGCGATCTGGCCGGGTTGAAAACGAGCGCCGTGGACAAAGGCGGCTATTTTGAACTCAATGGTCAGAAGACCTACATATCCAACGGCCAGATCGGCGACCTGTTCGTGGTCGCGGCGCGCACCAACCCCGACAAGCCGCGCGAGCTAGGCCTGTTCCTGGTGGAAGGCGACATGGAGGGTTTCATTCGCGGCGCCAGCCTGAAGAAAATGGGGCTGAAGTCACAGGACACGTCGGAGCTTTTCTTCGACGGCGTAAAGGTTCCCAAGGAAAATGTTCTGGGGGACGCGTCGCAAGGGTTCTATTACCTGATGCAGTTTCTCCCCGAGGAACGGCTGATCGGCGCGTGCTCCTACGTCGCCAACGCCCAGCTTGCTTTCGACATCACGCTGGAATTCATCAAGGACCGCAACCTGTACGGACGGAAGGTGGGGGACTTCCAGGTCAATCGTTTCAAGATGGCGGACATGCGCACGGAAATCGACATCACTCAAACCTTTGTCGATATGTGTGTCATGGAGCACAACAAGGGAGAGCTGAGCGGAGACCTCGCCGCCCGGGCCAAACTGTTCGCCAGCGAGCTGGAAGGCCGGGTCACCGACGAATGCCTGCAGTTGCACGGTGGCGCCGGGTTCATGGACGAATTCCGCATTTCGCACCTGTACCGCAACGCGCGGGTTTCCCGAATCTATGCGGGCACATCGGAGGTCATGCGCGAGATCATCGCCCGCTCGATTGGTCTGGACCCGCGAAAGAGAGGCGATTGAGGGTGGGGCCCCTCAGGGGATACCGAGTCGTCGAATTGGCCGGTCTCGGCCCCGGGCCGTACTGCTGCATGCTGCTCAGCGACATGGGCGCCGATGTAATCCGGGTGGATTCGCCCGACGGCTACCCGATCCAGACGGTCGATCCCTTGTGCCGGAACCGGCGCTCGATCGTGGTTGATCTGAAGACCGAGTCCGGCGTCGGCATACTGCTGAAGCTTATCGACCAGGCCGATGCGCTCGTCGAGGGGTTTCGGCCCGGCGTGGCCGAACGGCTGGGCTTCGGCCCGAACGTTTGCCTCAACCGAAACCCGAAACTCGTTTACGGACGTATCACCGGCTGGGGCCAGGAGGGGCCGCTGGCCAAGGCAGCCGGTCACGACATCAACTACATCGCACTGGCCGGCGTGTTGCACAGCATTGGGCGCCGCGGCGAAAAGCCCGTGCCCCCGCTCAATCTGATCGGCGACTACGGCGCGGGTGGAACGCTGGCGGCATTCGGCATTGTTTGCGCGCTGCTGGAGGCAAAGGACTCCGGCAAGGGACAGGTGATCGACGCGGCCATGGTGGATGCCAGCAATGCCGCGATGGCGACATTTCATTCATTCAGGGCGATAGGCCTTTGGGATGAGCAACCGGGCACGCACTTTCTCTCCGGCGCAGCGCATTTCTATGGCACCTACGCAACTCGCGACAAGCGGTTCATTTCAATCGGACCGCTTGAGCCGAAGTTCTATCAACTGCTGCTCGAAGAGCTGGGTCTGAATGACGAGCGGTTCCGATCCGCCGGTTTCTCGCTGAACGCCGACGAAATGGATACTTCGCAATGGGAGCCGTTGAGGAAGGAACTTGAGGCGGTGTTTCGCACCAGGACTCGCGACGAATGGTGCGATCTGCTCGAAGGAATGGACGTGTGTTTCGCGCCTGTGCTCACCAGCACCGAAGCCAGCCGCCACCCGCACAATGTGGCGCGCAAGAACTTCGTTACGGTGGGCGACGTGCTGCAGAACGCGCCGGCGCCCCGATTCAGCCGCACGCCGCCGGACATGCCGCAGCCGCCCCCGCCCCCGGGCAGGGACTCCCGCGAGATACTGGCCGAAGCCGGCTACAGCGGCGATGAGATCGAATCGTTTTTCGCACAATCCGTTGTGCACCAGAGCAACGGGAGCAGCTAATGGCGACACTCCTTTACATAGAGGCAAGCCCACGGCGCGACCATTCGTTTTCTTCGCGCCTGGCCGCCGCATTCCTCGAAGCCTATCGGGCCAACAATCCCGATGACACGATCGATCACCTGCATCTGTTCGATCACGAGCTGCCTGAATTCGATGAAGAAGCGGCCATGCAGAAAATGGAGCACATCCAGCGCCTGATCAAGGAGGGCAAGGGCATCGAGCCCACCGGCAAGTGGGGCGACGTGGTGGAACAGATTGAGCGGCTCAAGTCCGCGGACAAGGTCCTGCTTTCCTCGCCGATGTGGAATTACTCGATCCCCTACCGGCTGAAGCAGTACATCGACATCGTCGCGCAACCCGCATTGACCTTCTATGTGAATCGGCAGGGCGAGTACAAGGGACTGCTCAAGAATCGCCCGATACAGATGATCCTCTCCAGCGGCAGCGCCTATGCCGAGCGGTTCCCCCGCGAGGACGACGGCACCAAGACCGACTTTCAGAAGCCGTATCTTGAGCATATCGCCCGGTTCCTCGGATTCAGCGATATCCGCGTCCTGAAGATGCAGCCGACCGCGGACGCCTCGCCGAAATCGATCGAAGAAAACTTCCAGATGATGCTCGCGCAAGCGCGCGACGCGGGAGCTGTGTTCTGATGGCCATCCGGGTCGTTCAGTGGGCCACGGGTTCGATCGGCAAGACCTGCCTTCGACAGGTCATCGAACATCCCGACCTGGAACTCGTAGGGCTATACGTGCACTCGGACAAGAAGGCGGGCCGCGACGCCGGCGACATCGCGCGCCGCCCGCCGACCGGTGTCATCGCCACTCAATCCGTCGACGAAATCGTTGCGCTGGATGCGGATGTGGCGCTTCACATGCCGTTGAACGGGCCCGGGTTGCTGGAGGAACACGATGCAGACATCAAGCGATTGCTTCGTTCCGGCAAGAACGTGATCACGCTGGTGGCGCACACCTATCCGTATGCCTTCGGCAAGGACTACGCGGGCGAATTCGAGGCGGCGGGGCGCATAGGCAAGGCCACCCTGTTCGGCGGCGGCATCAACCCCGGGTTCATGACCGAGCGCATAGCGGTGACCCTGACCGGCATCTGCACCTCCGTGGACAGCGTCACCGTAACGGAGGTCTACGACGTATCCGACGTGCAATCGCATGGGTTCCTGTTCGACCTGATGGGAATCGGCCGGCCTCCGGAAGCCTTCCAGGACATGTCCGGGAACCGCGGAGTCTTCGAGCACATGTTCCAGGAAGTGGTTGCCTTCGCCGGGCACGCCCTCAAGATTGATTTCGATGAAATCGTGCCGGACCATGATTTCGCCGTCGCCGAGAATCCGATCACTTTGCCGGCCGGCACGGTGAAGCCGGGCGGCGTGGTCAACTTTCGCTGGCGCTGGCACGGCATGGCGCACGACCGGCCGGTATTTACCGCGGAAATGCTGTGGATCTCGGACCGGTCACTGCCCGGATGGGACCTGGACGACGGGTGGGACATCGAAATCCGCGGCGCGCCGAACGTGAAAGTCCGTATTGATCTGTCCGACCCCGAAAACATGCCGGACCGATCCAAGGCGATTCAGTACGGCGTTTCCGGCCCCATAATTCGCGCCATCCCGGAAGTGGTCAAGGCCCCGCCGGGGATTCTTCTGCCGCCCGTTTTCGCAGCCTACTCGCCGAGCATGTAGCGGTGATCAAGTTTCGACCAGGTAGATAATAGGCAAGTATATTGACAAACTCAAACGCTCTGAATATCGTCTGCGGATTGTCTCAAGGGCCACAGTCTTGCAAGCCGCAGCAGCCAATCAGCCAATAAATGCAATTGACCCGGATACGTACGTTAACGGGCATCCATACGCCGCGTACGCCACACTGCGGCAAGAGTTGCCTGTTTACTGGCACCCGGAAGCCCCTCCGGGGCGGGGATTCTGGCTCCTTACCCGGCACGACGGCATCCGCCATGTCTCACGCAATCCCAAGGTATTCAGTTCAAGCTACGGTTTTAAGGCGCAGGATGACAGCTACGAACGGTTGGGGCCGGATATCCACGCGGCAATGCGTAAGATCATTATTTCGATTGATCCGCCTGACCACTCGGCGATGCGATCCTTGCTGATGCCGTTCTTCACAACTGCGGAACTCAGGAAGAAGGAACAGAGCATTCGCAATAGGGTGAGGCGGATCCTCTCACAACTGAACGCCGGCGATACAGTCGACCTGGTTCCCGTGGTAGCCGCCGAGCTTCCGATCCAGGTGCTGTGCGAAGTCCTCGGTGTGGATGAGAAGGACCAGAAACAGGTCCTCAAGTGGACCAACCAGATGACCGGCGCGGACGACCCGGACTTCAACGTTACGCCGGCCACAGCGGCGAGCGCTTTCCGGGAGGTCTTTGAATTCGGCCGCCTTGCGATCGACGAGCGCCGGCGAAATCCGACCGGCGATCTGGTGAGCGTGGTAGCGAACGCAAAGCTCAAGGGCAAATTGCTGGACCGCGATCAGGTGGACGGTTTTTTCGCCCTGATGATCGGCGCCGGAAACGAGACCACGCGTAACGCCATCTCGGGAAGCATTCATGCACTTGCGCGCTTCCCCCAACAGAGGCGGATACTCGCCGAAGACTCATCGGCGTGGCCTACGGCTATTGAGGAGTTGCTCCGCTTTGTCTCGCCCGTGATTCACATGCGCCGCACAGCGGTGGCCGGCACGGAGATTTCCGGTCAGGTCGTCGCCGCCGGAGACAAGGTCGTCATGTTGTACGGGGCGGCCAACCGGGACCCGCAAGTCTTTAATTCGCCCGACAGTCTCGATGTCCGCCGTAGCAACGCCCGCAGGCACTTCGCATTCGGCACGGGCATCCATCAGTGCCTGGGCGCGATGCTCGCCCGAATGGAACTGCGCATAGTCCTGCAGGAATTTCTGGCCAAATTCCCGAATTACCGAACGCACAGGGAACCGACCTATCTGCGCAGTAATTTCGTACACGGCATCAAGTCCTATTCGGTAACACTGCAATAGGACATGAGCCGCCGCAGCAAAGAGGACCCAATCGGTATCGGAGATCCGGCCAACAGCATCGCGAGGAGCGAAATTGCGGCGTATATCGGGGTTCGCCGCTGCTCGCCTTCCTGGTTCACCATCGATCAGCAAAGAATCAACCTGTTCGCCGACGCGACGCTCGACTACCAGTACATCCATGTCGAACCGGAACGCGCGAAGAAATCCGCGTTCGGTTCGACTGTGGCGCACGGCTTCCTGACCCTGTCGCTCCTGCCGAAATTGCTCGAGCCGATTCAGTTGGTCCCGAAGAACATATCGATGGGCATCAATTACGGATTGGATCGGGTCCGGTTCCCGCATCCCGTTCCGGTAAATTCTAAGGTCCGTGCCTGTTCCACTTTGCTTGAGGTCATCGACGACGATCTCAACCGACTTAGGATGCGTTCCGAGGTGCTAATCGAGATACAGGGTGTCGAAAAACCAGCGGTCGTCGCGCAGTCCATCGCGATGTGGATTTTCGAGGACCGAACGTGAAAGCCGTACTTTGCGAAGAACTGGGTTCCCCGGATGATCTGGTTGTTCGCGACATAGAACCGGCTCACCTGCACGCCAACCAGGTGCAGATCCGGGTGGCCGCCTGCAGCATCAATTTCCCCGACATCCTGATGATCGCGGGCCAGTATCAGGAACGGCCGGAACTGCCCTTCGTCCCGGGCGGTGAAGTATCCGGGACCGTGACAGCCGTCGGCCGCGAGGTTGACGATGTCGCGGTCGGAGACGAGGTGATGGCCGTGACGTATCGCGGCGGCCTGGCCCAACTCGTCAATGCTGATCGAGCATCGATCCACCCAATCCCCGCCGGAATGTCCAAAGTCGCCGCCGCGGGTTTTACGGGTGTCTACTGCACTTCGTATCACGCATTGCGGCAGCGGGCGCAGCTTCAGGCCGGCGAGAATCTGGTGGTGCTGGGCGCCGCCGGGGGTGTGGGGCTGGCGGCGGTGCAAATCGGCGCCGCCATGAGCGCGTGCGTCATCGCGGCCGTAAGCAGCGAGGAAAAGGTCCAGGTGGCGCGTGAAGGCGGCGCGCACCATGCCATCAACTATTCGTCCTCCGACCTGCGCGAGGCAATCTACAGGCTTACTGAAGGCCGCGGCGCCGACGTGATCTACGACCCCGTGGGCGGGGACCTGTTCGACACCGTGTCGCGTTGCGTTGCCTGGAACGGGAGGATCCTGGTGGTCGGTTTCGCCGCCGGCCGCATTCCGCGCTATCCCGTAAATCTCGCGCTACTCAAGGGCGCCTCGGTCGTAGGCGTTTTCTACCGGCGCTTTGAGAAGGAGCAACCCGACGATGCCGCCCGGAACATGCGCGAGCTGCTCGACCTGTACTCCGCCGGCCAGCTAAGACCCTACGTATCGCAGACGTTTCCGCTGGAACAGGCAGGCCAGGCCATGAACCGCCTTAAGGAGCGTACCGCGACGGGAAAAGTCGTCGTAACGATGGGTGCGAATGAGGGCCTGGCATGAGCATCAACTGGAGCATTCGCCGCGCCCCGGGAACGGCGTTTTTTCTGTTTCGCCAGTGGCTTCAATTCAAGTGGGACCGCAAGGTGCGCGGGATTTACCGGGAAACGGAAGTCCTGAACTACGTTCGCGAACACGCCTCGCGAGGCGACGCCCAGTGTGTCCTGAACGCCATGGACGAGTACGCGCGCAAGCATCGCTGGCTGATGAATATCGGTCCCGTCAAGGGCCCTATCCTGCGAGACGCGCTACGCCAGCGCCGCGCGGTCAACATCCTTGAAATCGGCGCCTATTGCGGCTACTCGGCAGTCCTGATCGGCGATCTTCTGGGGCCGGGGGCCGGCAAACTGGTCTCCATCGAAAAGCACCCGAGGTTTGCTGGTATCGCCCGTGAGATCGTCGAGCACGCGGGCCTTGCTTCGGCTGTGGAAATACGCACCGGCACTCTCGAGACCGAAATCGCCGGGCTTGACGGTCCGTTCGACGGGGTTCTACTCGACCACTGGAAGGACGAGTACCTGCCGGACCTGAAGCGACTCGAAGCCGCCGGACTGCTAAGAGAAGGCGCGGTGGTGTTCGCGGACAACATCGACTTCTTCAAAGTGCCCGATTACCTCGAATACGTTCGGGGCAATGACAATTATGAGAGCCGCTTCGTCGCGGCGAGCGTTGAATACAACGAGCACCTGAGAGACGGCGTGGAGATTTCGGTGTTCCGGCCCCCTTTGGGCTAGACCTTTCGTTCGTCGGCGTCCCAATAGGGCGCCCGGAGTTTCCGCTTGAGCACCTTGTTGGCGCCGCTCAACGGGAACGGTTCGGTCCGGATCTCGAGGCTGCGCGGGCACTTGTAACCGGCCAGCCGCTCCTTGCAGAACGCAATGAGTTCATCGGCGGTAGCGGCCGCGTCGTCAAACAGCCGGACGACAGCATGCACGGCTTCGCCCCACTTCTTGCTCGGAATGCCGATGACGACACATTCCGATACGCCAGGGTGATCGCTCAACACGTTCTCCACCTCAGCCGAGTAAACGTTCTCGCCGCCTGTGATGATCATGTCCTTGATCCGGTCCACGATGAAAAGGAACCCTAGTTCGTCGATATAACCCACGTCTCCCGTGTGCAGCCATCCACCCCGGTTCGCTTCTTCCGTTACCTCGGGAAGGTTCCAGTAGCCTGGTGACACGCTGATCCCGCGCACGCCGATCTCGCCGGTTTGACCTTGCGGCAACGGGCGATCCTCAGGGTCCAGGATCGCCAGTTCCGTGCCGGGCAGCGGCTTGCCCGCCGACCGCAGCTTGCCCGCGTTGGCGCCTTCCAGCACGTGGTATTCGGGGCCGAGCACGGAGATATTCGGCCCGCCCTCGGTCTGGCCATAGACCTGGTAAAACTGCGTGTGCGGCAATGCCGCAATGGCGCGTCTGAGCGCCGCCTCCGTCATCGGCGCGCCGCCGTAACTGATTTTCTTGAGCGAGGAGATGTCGGCGCCGGTGCCGGCGAGCTGTTCGATCATCATGTCCACCATGATGGGAACCACCGCGGCCTTGGTAACCCGGGCCGCCTCGATCTCTTTCAGCACCGTCGGCACATGAAACCGTCCCACGATGCACATTCCGGCCGCCAGGGTCGTCGCGGCGATCGCGTTGAGACCTCCGACCAGGTGAAACATGGGGGCGACGATAAGCAGCGTGTCGCGCGAGGATAGTCCGATGGCGTTGGACCATTGCAGGATGCTGGTAAGAATTCCGCGGTGGGTCAGCATCACGCCCTTCGATCGACCGGTGGTTCCGCCCGTGTAATAGAGTGCAGCGACGTCATCTCGGCCTCTGCCGCTGGCCTGGCGAGGCTCCGCGCCGCCAATGAGCTCGTCGAACGAACCAAGTCCCGAGGGACCCGCGCCCGTGTCGATCCGGATTACCTTCTCAACGGTTGAGCAGGACTCGCGCATCGCTTCGGCGACGCCGGCAAGACTGCCGTCTGCGAGCAGCACCCTGCAGCCGGCGTCTTCCACGCAATAGCGCATCTCCTGATCCGCAAACCGCGTATTGATCGGCACGAAGATGCCGCCGGCCCACGAGACCGCATACATGCCGATCAGGTGACTGTCGCTGTTCGCCGCCAGGATTCCCACCCGCGACCCATCACAGACGCCGCTTTCCGCCAAAACGGCGGCGAAACGGCTCACCCGCTCGAGTACTTCGGGCCAACTCATTGAGCGGCCGTCGCATCGCAAAGCCACGCGGTCGGGCTCCGCGGCCGCAGCGCGCCGTAGCGAACTAGAAAGCGAGTACATAAGAACTCACAAGCCCAATGGTACCGAATCCGCCTGGCCGTACTTGCAGATCATCTGTTTTGTAGCGCAAGAAAAAGTCAATATAATTGACAAATATTCCCGGTTCCAAGGATCAATGATCCCATTTCTTCAAGACACGCTCGGCCCGTACTACATATACCTCAAGTTCATCCACCTGACCTTTGTGATGATCTGGCTCTGGAGTACGGCGGTCGCTTTCGCATACTACCTTGTTCCGGTGTTCAAGGCATGGCGGCGAAATCCCGGCGACAACCGGATCATTGAACTTCGGAACTGGGCCATGGAGCGGTTCGATCATGGCGTCAACTACGAACACATCGCGTTTCCGATAGTCATTCTCACGGGACCCCTGCTCTGGATCGTGGGAGGCTGGACGCCCGCGTCAGGATGGTTCGTTGTGAAGCTGCTCATCGTATTCGGCCTCTTCCTTCCCATCGAAATCATGGATTACTACCTGGCGCACTTTGGCGGCAACAAACGGCGACTGCGAAAGTCGGGGGATGCGGTGAAATACGAGCAGGCCGTCTACTACCACTGGCTGTTTCTCGTCGTGATCAGCCCGCCTGTGATGGTCTTCGGCGTCATTACGATCTTTCTGTCGGTGGTAAAGCCCTTCTAGGGTGTCTCATGCCACAGGAAAAGAGCACCGATGAAGTCCGGTCCGCGGGCATGAAGTTTCCGGGCAACCCCAAGCTGTATCGCCGGATAGCCAACTGGTCCACGGTAGGAATTCTGGTTTGGCTTTATGGGGGAACGGCCCTGGTGCAACTTTGGTGGCTTGGTCATATCTGGGTCTTCAAATGGCAGTCCATACTTGTGGGTGTGCTGTTCGGAATCTGGTACGCACGAGCCTCGTACAACTGGATGATGCGCCTTGACGCCCAGTTCGGCAGGGGATCGGGCTGGATGCTACGGGATCGAAACGTCAAACTGCCCGAGCTAAAGGACTAGGCAATTGCTCAATTCGAGTCACACGGATCGAACGAGGCGAAATAGGCCGATAAGGCGTCGATTTCACTGTCCGACAGTGCCGCGGCAAGAGGCGACATGACGGTGTCGGTTCGGCTGCCATCCTTGTACGCCCGAAGCTGTTTTGCCATATAGGCGCGATCTTGACCCGCAAGGGAAGGACTCATCGGCAAGGTTTCAAAACCACTGCCGCCATGACACGCTTCACAGGTCACCGCGCGCGGTTGTGCCCGGGAAGCATCGCCTCGTTCGCAGCCCGCGACCGAAAGTGCGATAGCGAAGCTAAGAGCGATCACGAGTGTCTTGCAGGACCGCATACAAATCCTTTATGGACAGAATCAAACCCGAGCAACCGGCAAGGGACTGTATTTCGACAACCGATTTTTGTCAAGAAAATTGACACAATAGCGGCGGCGACTTCTAACACTGAAAATGAGGACAGGGCATGAATGATCGGAGCAAGTTCCTGATGCGCGGCCTGTTGCACAGCTATTACTGGTGCGATGAAGGCTTGCAGAACAGCCTGCGTTTGTCGGGATTCAAGCCGCTGTCGCGCACCAAATCCATGATCATGGTCAACATCGCCGACGGCATTTCTCGCCCGACAGAACTTGCGCGCAATCTTGGTATAAGCCGCCAGGCGATCCAGCAGACACTCGCGGAACTCGAACAGGCCGGCCTGGTGACTCTTAAGACGGATCCGACAGATGGCCGCGCCAAGATCGTCCAGTTCAGCGCCGAAGGCAAGAACATCGGCCGGGCTGCCTTCAAGGCAATGGCCGAAATTGAAGCCATTCTGACGGAACGCCTGGGCGCTCGATCCGTTCAGCAGCTCAGCAAGACCTTATTCTCCGACTGGGGCCCCATTTACATGTCCGAACAGGAAACCACCCAGCCCGCAAGCCGAGACCGGCGCGGCAGACGCCGGAAGGCGTGAAGGTTCCTGGCGGAAACGAATCAAGCTAATTAAGTAGCTCCTCGAGCTTCTCGTCGAGCTTATGCCGCCGGAGGTTTTTTGCGACGATCTCGCCCGTCTGCGAGTCCACCAGGTAGTTGTTGGGCACACCAATCACGTTGTAGGCCTTGGGCGCATCGGCTTCGCGTCCCATCCCGAGATCGATCCACGGCAGTTCTTCCTCGGCTGACGCCTCTTCCCAGTCCTCTCGTTCGTCGTCGATCGTGAACGAGACAATCTCGAAGCCCTTGTCGCTGAAACGCCCGTAGGCTTCCTTCATGTGCGGAATCTCCACCCGGCAGGGCCCGCACCAGGAGGCCCAGAACTCCACCAGCACGTAGCTGCTCTCCGCGCGCACGTCGGCCATTCGCACTTTCTCGCCTGCGAGCGTCTCGCCCGTGAAGTCCAGAACGCTCTCGCCAACCCGCAACTGTCTGTTCTGTTCCGCATTCTTCTGGGCGGCTTCCATTCCGGCGAGACGTTCAACGACCCACGGGTCCTGCGGCGTCAGTTCAGCGAGTGCGCGTATTGCTTCCAGCTGCCACGGCCCAAACAACCATGCCGACACGATCGTCAACCGCCTTACCAGCGGGCCAGGGTGGGTAAGGGCGACCTCGGACCTACCCTGACTCTCCAGCTGCATTACTTTGTTAAAGGCCTCCCCCACGCGATCCAAACGGCGGCGCTTGGCCTGTTCGGGCTCGTCCTGAACGGGTTCACGCAACCGCTCGTATTCGGATTGTGCTGCCTTGTACTCGTCGGAAAGACGCCACGAGTTGAACACGGCATCGTTGTAGTAACCGCCTGTAATGACGGAATAATCGCTGCGTAGCATCCGCAACTTGAGTTCGCCCGGCTCAAGGATGAAGTTATTGCCCATCTTGACCGCCCCCAAGCGTATTCCGTCAGCGTTCATAGCGTTGAGGACGGCGAAGTAGACCGTTCGGGGCTTGACCACGGCAAGTTCCAGGCGAAACGTGCCGTCGGGACCAATCGGCGCCTGGGCAATCACACCGAGGGCTTCCAAGGGCGCCTTTTCACCCGGCTTCGCCGTGTTGGACCATTCCGTCATCCTGGCCTGATCCCAGCGGCGGGCTGAGTCGAATACCGTGAAGTCGCCATTGTCATACGGCGCGGCTGTAGTGCCTTCAAGCACCATGACCGAAGGTTCGTCTGCAAATGCCGACGATGCGGCCAGCAGCCCAAGGACCAGCAGGCATACCCAGCGTTGCAAATTGAGTGTCGCTTGGTTTACTGGATGAAGCTGCATTCCGACCTCCTTTCTACGGTTGGGAACCATAGAGCCTATTGGGATTCTGTAGCTTACCGCACCAAGCGATAAGCGAATTGACGCACACGGCGGGTGTCGGCTAAAAGAGTTTCCGAAAGGACCAGCCGGCGGGGCGGGTCCAGGGAATTCTCAAGGAGGAGAACATAACGGAAAGTTCATTTGAAACGCATGAGGCGATACGCACGCTGTAACGTGCCGGATTTGAGGCCGCGCAAGCCCAAGCCGTGGTGGATCTCATGACACGAGCGCCTATCAGCACGCAGGTGGTCAAGGACCTGGAGCGAATCAAGGTTCAGGTGGAAACGAATATGGCCACCAAAGCCGACCTCGCGGTCCTGGAGCGCGTAGTGGCCCAGGTGGAAACGAACATGGCCACCAAAACCGACCTCGCGGTCCTGCGCGGCGAACTTACGTCCAGCATCGCGGACCTGCGCGCATCCCTTTTCCGCGCGCTGTGGCTGCAGGGTGGAGCCTACGCCGCGCTCATCATCGGGCTTGCCGGATTGGTGGTCGCCGGTTCGTAGCCTATTCCGAATCTCTGCCCTGAGGCCTTTCTCCGGTAAAGTCCAAGACGCTCTCGCCAACCTCCAGCAGCCTGCGCTCTTCCGCTTTCTTTAGGGCGGTCTCCGAAGCAGCGAGAAGACTAAAGACCCTCGGGTCCTCGGGCATCAGTTCAGCGAGTCAGCCTGAGGTTCCCAGCGGTTGCCGCAGCAGAGCGAGAAGGTCATCGGCGCTCAGCCGGCCGGTCGTGTCCGCGCCTTCGAGCAGCCGGTCGGCGAGGTCGCGTTTGCGGTAGTGCAGATCCACGATCTGCTCTTCTATGGTGCCTTCGGCGACCAGGCGGTAGATGGTCACCGGACGGCTCTGGCCGATTCGGTGAGCGCGGTCGGACGCCTGATCCTCCACCGCCGGGTTCCACCAGGGGTCCAGATGGATCACGTAGTCGGCGGCGGTCAGGTTGAGGCCCACGCCGCCCGCCCTCAGCGAAATCAGGAACACTTCGCCGTGGCCGGCCTGAAAGGCGTTGATGCGCTCGGCGCGGACTTTCGGCGGCGTGGACCCGTCGAGGTATTGATAGGCGACGCCGGCGCCGGCAACGTATTCCTCAACCAGTTTCAGGTGCCGTACGAACTGCGAAAACACCAGGACCTTGTGCCGGTTCTGAATGAGTTCGCTCAACGTGCCGGCAAAAGCTTCGAGCTTTGAACTGCGGGGCAGGCGCCCGCCACCGCCGGCGCCATCCAGAACCAGACGCGGATTGCAGCAGGCCAGCCGCAGCCGCGTCAGATGGGCGAGCACCTGTACCCGCCGCACGCCTTCGCCGACGGCAGTGTCCTCCTCGCCAGCGGTTTCGAGTTCCTCCACGGCGCGCTGCCGAAGCGCCTCGTAGAGCGTTGCTTCCTCGGTGGACATCCTGACATGCACGGTGATCTCGGTGCGCTCCGGCAGATCGTCGAGAACGTCCGCTTTCAGCCGCCGGAGCACGAAAGGCGCGATCACACGCTTAAACCTTGCGCTGGCGCCGGCGTCGCCGCCGCGTTCAATGGCCGCGCCGAAATTGCGGCGAAACTGTTGCGCGGAACCGAGCAGGCCGGGATTGATGAAGCTGAACAGGGAATACAGGTCCATCAGGCTGTTCTGAATCGGAGTGCCGGTGGTCACGAGGCGAAAGTCGGCGTTCAGCTGGCGGGCGGCCCGGGCCCGCTTGGTGGCCGGGTTCTTGATCGCCTGCGCCTCGTCAAGCACCACGCTGCGCCAGCAAATGCCGGCCAGCAGGTCAAGGTCGTTCTGCAGCAGACCATACGTCGTGACATACAGTTCAAACGGGGCGGGTTCTTCGACAAGCCGTGCGCGATGCTCCGCTGACCCGGCGCACACCGTAACGTTCAGGGTGGGCGCAAAGCGGCGCGCCTGATCGACCCAGTTGGCGACCACCGAGGTAGGCGCGACCACCAGGGCCGGGCCGTCCGGCGCGCGCGCGAGCAACAGCGCAAGCGTCTGCACGGTCTTGCCGAGCCCCATGTCATCGGCCAGACAGGCGCCGGCGCCCCAGCGGGCCAGCCGCGCCAGCCAGCGATAGCCTTCGATCTGGTAGGGGCGAAGTTCGGCCTGCAGGGTGCTCGGCAGCTCCGGTTCGAAGGATTCCGCCGCCTCCATGCTGGAGCGCAACTCCCGCCAGCCCCGGTCAGCGGTCAGGTCGGCGTCATCCATGAGGTCGCCCAAGGCCAGCGCGGCCAGCGAATGCAGCCGCACCGCACCCTTCGCTGCCGCCGTGGACAGGCTTGCAAGATCATCCAGCTGGCGGCGGAAGGTGCGCGTCAGGGCCAGAAACTGACCGCCGCCGAGTTGCACGAAGCGAGAACCGGGGCTCGCTTCCAGCGACTCAAACAGCTGCTTCAGATCAAGCGCGCGCTCCTTATCCACAGCCAGCTTGCCGGAGGCTTGCAGCCATTGGCCGGCAGACTGGACGGTCAGCGCCAGCGAGGGCGCCGTTGCGCGCGCGACGATGCGGAACGGCTGGCCTTTGGGCCACAAGCAACGCACGCCGGCATCCTCCAGCGTCTCCAGCAATTCCAGGCAAGCCGCGGGTTCGGACAGTATCAGCGGATCCAGTTCCGTAGGCCGCGGCGCGAACTTCGGGCATTGTTCGATCAGGCGATCCAGCGCGGCCCGCTCGGCGGAGAGGTCACGCCGCGTCTGCACGCTGCGCCCGTCGCGGCTGGCGAATACCGTGGCGGCGCCCGCGCCTGGCTCGAAAAAGATGCCCGAGTCCGGAATGGATTCCACCACCAGCGCAATCGAGAGACCGTCCTCGAACGGTTCCAGACGCGCGCATGGCGCTGGGTCGGCGTCGACGCGCAACGCCCCCGTCGCCTCGTCAGCTGCGTCGCTTTGCACGCGCACTTCTCCCGCCAGCGACGACACCGCGTGGAGGAGCCGCGGCCTGGCCTCGGCCGGTAGTTCCAGCCCGTCCTCGGGGATGAGCGCGAACAGCCGCCTATGACTGTCGGTGAAATACGTCACCTCGCATCGCCTGTCCGTCGCCATCCGAATCAGGTACCTCCGGTACGTGTCCCCGGAGTCTTCCGCGTACGGCTGAATAGTTACCACTATGGCGCCGCGTTCGTTCTGGCCAACGAACAGTTCCGGCTCGCGGCGCACGACATCCGTGGGCCGGCCGCTTTCGTCGAAGACATGGGGGTGCCCGGCCAGGGCAAAGACGCCCTGGTCATCGACGCTGCCTTCCCATCCGCGCCACTTGCTGGCGATGGAGGCGGAAGCGGCGGCTTCCAGGTCCTGCGGCAGGAGGTAGTTCATCATCGCAGCGTTCTCGACCAGCCGCTTCAGCGACACCTTTCTGCCCTTGGTCCACCCGCCGTTCTTGTGCTGCCGCTGTTCCTTGGGATAGGCGCGGATATCGTATCCGCCGTCATCCAATATCCATGCGAGGCGCCGCCTGAGCGGGGCGCTGGTCTTGCGTTTGCGGGCCGCGCCGCTGCTCGCCTCATGGGCGAGCCGCTCGATGCCTTTCAACGAGAACTCCCAGTCGGGGATAGGGGCTGCAAGCGTCGCCAGGGTTGCCGTGCCCAGCAGCGCGTGGCCCGATTCCCCGCCGTTGGCGACTTGCCGGGAGGAGCCTTCCCCGGCGCCATTGGCGCGCTCCCTGACGCGCCGCAGAGCTTCGTCGCATTCCGCAGTTATCCAAACGAAGCCATTGGCCGCGGCGCGCTTGCGGTAATGAAGCAGCACGGCCATCCGTTCCGGCCAATCAGCCGGGTAATCGTCCATCCAGCAACTCAACAGTGCGTCCATCAGGACTTCGATGCCCAGCTGCCGGAACCGGGCGGCCTGGTGAACGCGGTGCCCGGACTTGACGCTACTCGCCGCGGATACGAATCTCAGTTCGGCAATCCAGCCGGCCTCCGTGCGCTCGGCGCCGCGAAATATCCCGTCGAGGAGCTCATGCGAGCGCGGCGTGTCGCTTCGCACCAGCCCGAGCAGCGACAGCGCAAACGCGCGGCAGTCGGGGAACACCAGGCGTTTGCGCGTGCCCGCCCGTTCCAGGGCGAGCGCCTCCTCAATGCGCCGCAGCGCTTCATCGTCGTCGCCACGCAGAACGGCGATGAGCGCTCGGGTCGCCGCCAACCCGGTTTCGGCCGGCTTCTGCGCCCGCATTTCCGGCGGCAATTGCGCGAACACCGCCTCGGCTGAGTCGAAGCGGCCCTGAAGAACGCGAATGAACGCGATTTCGGCGTCAAGCGCCAACCTCCCCTCGCGTACCGCTGCGCAGGCTTCGATGAGCGGCTCGGCCGGCGCAGCTGTTTCGATAACGTGGCCGAGACAGCCGAGCAGGGCTTGCGCCCGAAGCGGCTCGGGAAGCGTGTCGATCAAATCAACCGCCAGGGGCTCGGCCAGGAACTGCCAGGATTCCGGCGGCAGTACGTACCGATTCGCCAGTCGCTCGACCTGGAGCAACTCCCCGGCCACCAGGTGACCGCGCAACTGCATTTCGCAGTTGTCCGTGGGCCGCCAGGAATACGGAAATTCCGTCCGGGCGGCGGACAGGAGCGGCTTGAGAATGCCGGTCTCATGCGCCGCACGCGTCAGCGCCAGCGTCCATTCAGGCAGCGCCTGAACAGCTTCGTTGGAGCGGCGCACCGCGATTCCCGCTTCAATGAGTTCGGCGTTGCACTGGCGAACGCTGTCCGGGCTGATGAGCCGGTTCCCCAGCCTGACGTTGGCCTGCGACAACAGACGGCAGGCCCGGGACACGCCCATTGCGAGCGGCGCGACGGTTCCGTACGCCTGCGCGACCAACTGCGCGGCAAGCGAGAGCCGGTCGTAGGGGTCGGTTGAAGCGCTCGGCACCCCGGTACAGTGCCAAGATGGAAATTTCGAGTCAACCGTTTGCAGGATATCTGACCGATCCCCTCGGCCGGAGCCACTCTTGATGCGGAAAAGCCAGCATATGCGGGTCAGGCGAAGAAACGCACAGCGACCAGGGCGGCAAAAAGGATAGCTTCTCGAGTGCTTCGTGACGTGTGCTTTGTGACGTTGACATTTAGGTTTCAGATCGTATTATTAATGAAACATAAAGGTCACCACAATGACAGCGACAGTCTCTCCCTTACCTCGTGGAGCAGCAATGCGCACCCCGCCTGACCATGCTATCCGCACGGATAGGGACCGGCCGGATCCACCGGCTCTAGTCCGCCGTCAATTACTCCACGTACCGGCCCGAGGCACTTCACCATGAGCGCGGTACAACCAGGACCTGTAATGCACTTTATCGAACGATTGCAGCAGGCCGGTGGTCTGAAGGGAACCGATATCGCCAACTTTGCCGGCGTATCCAAGGCCACAGTATCGCGCTGGGTGACCGGCAAGAAATCACCGCATCCAAGGACACAACTCATCATGTCGGACCTGTCGTACGTTGTGATGCGGCTGGGCGAGTACTACAACCAGGACGAAGTCCGCACCTGGCTCTATGCGCGTCATCCGCAGTTGGAAGGCGCGCGCGCAATTGACCTCATTCATGGTCAACAAACGGAAGAAGTGATTGCGATTCTGGATCGTCTCGACGCGGACGCGTATCTCTGAAATATCCTGAATGAACCGCTCCCGGAAAGAGCGGCGGATCCGTGATCAGCGTTTGCTGGACGCCTTGGAATCTGCCAAGCAATCACCCTACCAAGGCATCGTTTGGCGGTCGGTCAAGCAGGGTCGCGATCCGCTCACATGCTGGCGCTCTGGAGGCCGCTGGGACGATGGGACGCTTGATGTCTTGTATACCTCAGCAGACCGGGACACCGCGATCGCCGAACGAAGATACCACCTCTATCAGGGTCAGCCCATCCCACCATCCAATGTGAGCTATGAGTTGTTTGAACTTAAAGTATCCCTTGAGGCAGTTGTTCGTTTCCCTGACCTGGAAATCCTGGCTTCCACTGGATTAGACCCCGCCCATTATGGACGAATGAGCTATCTGCAGCGACAGACCGAGTACCCCGGGTCTCAACAGATCGCCGAAGCTTGCGCGTTCCTGGGCGCAGACGGATTGTTGGCGCCGAGTGCCCGCCATACTCCGTCGAAGAATTTGATCGTCTTTTGCGAACAGGACACGCGCATAAGCAAAGAGATCGTCAGAAGGCATGGGATCATAGGCTTCGGGCGAGGATTCGACCCGTCTCGCTGATAGGTCCGGGGCCAGAGTTCGTTCTTCTGTCCATTGCTCCATCCTCTCAAATAATGGAGCCTCCGGCATTCCCAGGGCAGTTCAGAAGGGCCATGTGGCCGCTATCAATGTGATTCAAAATTGTGGCAATTTTCATTCTTGCTGAATCATTATCGATTGATATTAGGGTGACTCGTAGAAAGAGAAACAATAACTATGGGCCACTACTGTCCCAACAAAGTCGGATTGACACTGTATAAGATATTGTTGTGACAAGACAAATACGGGATTTGCGGGGGGTATCGATTTGAACGCCGGGCTGTGTTTATCTGAGACGGTCTCCCCTATTGTGGCGGTTTTTCCTTCGGGGGAGGTTCGCCATGCATTCCGGGCGATTCGTGTTTTCACAGCTCATGGAGCATCTGCCGGCGAAGGTCTTTCGCCGGTGCGTGCAACGTTATCGGGGAGATCGCCGCATCCAGTCATTCACCTGCCTGGACCAGTTCTTGTGTCTGGCGTTCGCGCAATTGACCCACCGCGAAAGCCTGCGCGGCATCGAGGTCTGCTTGCGCGCGCATCGCGAGAAGCTCTATCACATGGGGATCCGCGGCGGCATGGCCCGCAACACGCTGGCCAATGCGAACCGGAAACGGGACTGGCGCATTCACGCGGACTTCGCGCAAGCCTTGATTCGCATCGCGCGCCCGCTGTACGCCGAGGAGGACCTCGGGCTGGAACTCGACAACACCGTCTACGCGTTCGATTCCTCCACCGTCGATCTGTGCCTGTCCGTGTTTCCCTGGGCCTTGTTCCGCTCCACCAAGTCCGGCGTCAAGCTGCATACGCTGCTGGATCTGCGCGGCAACATCCCGGCGTTTATCCACGTTTCCGAAGCCAAGTTGCACGATGTCAACGTGCTGGACCTGCTCGTGCCCGAACCCGGCGCGTTCTACATCATGGACCGAGGGTATGTGGACTTCGAACGTCTGTTTCTACTGCACCGCCTGGGCGCGTTCTTCGTCGTGCGCGCCAAGTCCAACATCAAATTCCGGCGCCGCTACTCCGCCGCCGCGGACAGGTCCACGGGCGTGTGCTGCGACCAAACCATCGTGCTGACCGGCGTCAAGAGCCGTAAGCTCTATCCTCAGCCGCTGCGCCGAGTCGGGTATCGCGATGCGCAATCGGACCGGCGATTCGACTTTCTCACCAACCATTTCGCCATACCTGCAACCACCGTCGCCGAACTATACCGCCATCGATGGCAGGTGGAATTGTTCTTCAAATGGATCAAGCAACACCTGCGCATCAAGTCCTTTTTCGGCACCTCGGAAAATGCGGTGAAGACCCAACTATGGAATGCCGTCGCGGTGTATGTGCTGGTGGCCATCGTCAAGAAGCGGCTCAACGTCTCCACCGATCTCTACACAATTCTACAGATACTGAGCCTGACCCTGTTTGAAAAAATCCCGTTAATTCATCTACTTGCAAAAACCGAATACAACCCAAACAACCAACACTTACTTAACCAATTGAATTTGTTCGAATAATTGTTGGGACACTACTGACTATGGGCCGCAAAATCTAATGCAGGCAATAGGAAACGCTAAACCACAAGCAGGGGTGCGTATTCCAAGCGAAAGTAGCCACCCGTTCTAACGGAAAGTAGCCACTGATTTTCGGGCGAAGCAGCCGCTGTGGGGTGTCACGGCGCGGATGACGGACTGAGTACCCTGCCGTTTTTTCTAACAGAGGAGGCGGGCAGATGCCGAGATCGAGATCATCCATGCGACACATTCGGGAAGTATTGCGCCAGAAACGGGAGTTAGGGTTCAGCGCGCGCCGGATCGCGCGCGGTTGTGGCGTAAGCCGTTCGACGGTCGCCAATTACCTGCGCCGGGCTGAGGCGGGGGGTTTGACTTGGCCGGCGGCGGCGCGGCTGGACGATACGCAGTTGGAGCGGCGGCTGTTTCCGCCGCCGCCCTCGCCGCGGGCGGCGCGTCCGCAGCCCGATTGGGGAGCGGTGCATCGGGAGCTCAAACGCAAGGGGGTGACGCTGCAGTTGCTGTGGGACTAGTACAAGGCGGCGCATCCACGCGGTTACCAATACAGCACGTTTTGTTTGCGTTACCGGCGCTGGCGGAGCCGGCTGGACGTGGTGATGCGTCAGGACCACCGCGCTGGAGAGAAGCTGTTCGTCGATTACGCCGGTCAGACCGCCTCGGTGATCGACCGGACGACCGGGGAGGTTCGCCCGGCCCAGGTGTTCGTCGCGGTGATGGGCGCGTCGAACTACACCTATGCGGAGGCGACCGGGCTCGAGACTTGGTGAACTGGCCGATGTGGAGTTTGTTGAGCAGTGCGGCGACCTGATGGTTGATGTATTCGGAGCCATTGTCGGCGTGAAAGCCTTGGATGACAAAGGGATAGGCGGTGATCAGGGCTTCGAGCACCGGGATCAGGAAGCCCTCGGAGATGGCTTCGACGGAGCCGATGTGCTCATACTGGGTGACTTCATCCACGGGGTTGATGTGATAGACGCCTTTGGCGCCCTCGCGGTCGCCCTGGTGGACGGTATCGACGCGCAGGAAGCCGGGCTGGCCCTGAGGTTCGGGCTTTCTGCGCTCGCCGATGGCGATCGGAACCGGTCGCGTCTTGGTGAAGGTGGTGTGCTTTAAGCGGTAGGTTTTAGACTTGCGCAGGTTGTACAGATGGCCATTGGACAGGCGCGACAGGCGCTCGAAGCGGGGGTCGCCGAAGACCTCGAACTCGCGGCGCATGACGGCCGCCGTATAGCGGCGCCGAAAAGGCTTCGCTGGCGCCTTGCCGCGCCGGTCCACGATCCGCCCGGCGTCCCGATACTGCCGGATCAGACGGGTCAACTGGGCGCGGGACAGTCCGGTCATCTTGGCCAGGTAGCGCCGGATCACGCCCCGATCCGGTTTGCTCAAGCCCAGGTAGTGGAACCGCACCAGCGTCCGGCGGATGAAATCGTAAGCGGACTCACGATCGGCGATTTGGAAATCCACCCGCTGGTTGCCGTCGATCACGGCGCGAACCTCATCCAGGGTCCGAAGTCGTTCAGTCTGTAACATCAGGATCATCCTCCGATGATCCTCGAAACCTCACCCTACAGGCTCACTTGTCGTTGGAATCACGCCTCCCGTTCAGGCTCACTTGTCGTTGGACAAGGCTATCTCCCGACCAACTGTGTTCTCAGCGCGCTCAAAGATGCTCATGCCGGTCTATTACGCTATTGAGTAAAAATACCCAGTAGCATAATCACTGTGCAGACTTGCCCTACCTGATGTCTAGTTTTGCTGCTCCCCAACGCTCCGGGCGATATCTGATTTGCGCCTTGAGCTTGAGCTTCGTACTCCTGATCTGCGCCAAGGGCGCGACCGCCGAGATTGATTTCGTGCGCCATGAAATTGTTACCGGCATTGCCGAGTACCAAACAGTTCTGACGGGGCACCTGCTTGGAATCAACCATGCGGATCTCGCCGTTGTCAATGTTGGAAGAGATCGAGCGCGGTGGCTGCATGTCTTTTCGGTGGGTGACGGGGGATGGACGGAAACAACTAGCGCGCCTTTGCGTTCCCGGGTGTTGTTCGTTAACGTCGCGAACGTGGGCGGTAGTGAGTGCTTGCTCTTGTACAAAACGGGGAACTTGGGTTGCTTTGATCCTGAGTCTGGGGCGGTTCGAGCGCTGGCCACGGCAAGGTTAGGAGTCCAGCCGTCCCGAGATGGCGAGATTCCCAATGTGCACGTTTCGCGGGACATCAATGGAGATTCGCTGGACGACTTGGTTGTGCCCGATGTCCGTGGTTTTTCCGTGTTGATTCAATTCGGCGACGGAACGTTTGCAGAACCGGTCGCCGTGGATTCGGCGGCCATATTGAATACTTCCTTTGCAGGTGACGGATATCGATACGATCCCTGGCGTCTGAGCGGCATCTACGAGGTGGACTACAACGGCGACGGGCGCACCGACCTGGTGTTCTGGAACAAGGACCATTTCGTGGTGCATCTGCAGCGGGAAGACGGGCGCATCAGTTCAACCACCGAGACTTTCACCACCAAAGTCGTGTTCGATTCCGACGGCTTCGCAACGCTCGCAGCGCCCATGCAGGTTCGACGGCGGCGCACGGACGGCCTCGTTGAGGGCGCGATGACCGGGAAGGTACTGCACTCGCTGCAGGACATGAACGGGGACGGCGTTGCCGATCTCGTTGTGTTCTCGCTAAAGGGTGGGGAAAGTAGCCGGTTCGGACAAACGTCCGAGTTGTGGAACATGCGCTTCGGCTTGCATGTGCATTTCGGCACCCGGGCTAACGGCGAACTGGAATTCTCGAAGGAACCCGGTGCGGAGATCCTCGCCGAGGGCATCCCGTTCGGAATCGAGATACACGATTTCGACGGTGATGGGCAGAAGGATGTGATGGTCACCAAGATCAAACCGGGCATATTCAAATCCATCGGGATGCTGATTGGCGCGGTTCTAACAAAGTCCGTGTCGCTGGACATGGATTTCTACCGCATGGAGGACGGCGCCTACCCGGAGAAGCGAGACCGCCGCCTCAAGTTGCGAACGGCGTCGATGGGAGAGAGCGGCGAACAGGCGGCGTTCTTTCCGCCCGTGCTGGTCGGGGACTTCAATGGTGACGGACGCTCCGACCTTCTGATGGGTTGGGGCCGCGACGAGCTTCGCGTCTATCCCGGCGTGGAAGGGTCGCGTCTGTTCGAACGGCGACCTGAGAAGATCGCGGTTGACGTGCCGCCCGAGGATTACGTCTGGTTATCCGACCTCAACATGGACGGCAAAGATGACGTTGTCATGCACCACCGATCTGCGGATGAGCCGAATAGCGTAACGCTGCTTATCGCCCGCTAGGGCTTCGCCGGTTCCTCGGCGATCACACACACTTCGCAGTCGCCGCCCAGGTCCACGTTGCCCTGCCCGGCGACCAGCGTGCCAACGGCGGTGAGGTTTTCCGGGTTGGGTTTGGGGAAGGCGATGTCGCTGTGGCGAACACGCAATGTGAGCAGCGCTTCCACGGTCTTGTAGCCGGTGCGCATGGACTCGAAGACGGGCACGCTCACGCGCTCCGCAATGTCGGGACTGACGGGCGCCATGCAGGTGCAGCCGAGCATGATGGTATCGGCGCCGTCTTCGGCGACTGCTGAATTGATGGCGTCGACGATTCGGGTGTTCAGAGAGTCGTCGCGATCCTGCAGGTGTACGGTCGTTGGGCCGGCGTCTTCAACACCTTCAACTTCCCGATCTACCAGCACATTGCGGATGGACACGCAGCGGCTCTCCATTCCGCAACTGCTCAGCCGCTCGTGATAGATGAAGTTCATTTTTGGCGGCCAGATTGTAACGATGGAGAACTTGCGGCCGGTGTTGCAACACATGGCCATGGTCGCTTCGCCCGCGCCGACGACCACCATATTGGTGGCCGACTTCATCTCATCGATGCCGTAGTCGCCGACTGTATTGATAAACACGGCGTTGAAACCGGCTTTCTCCGCCTCGACGGCGCAGTCCAGGTAGGCGAGCGCGGTCAGGCCGCGGTCATAGGGCGTCATGGGGAAGGTGCGCAAGCGGGGTTCGATCAGCTCCGGCGCAAAACCCTACGCTGCGATTTCCCTAATGGGCGCGGGCGGCACATTGGCGCCTGTGGGGGCGGCCCCGGTGCCAATGATGCCGATGCGATAAGTCATGGGCCGAATTATCGCTGAGGGTGGAGCCGGGCCAAGGCGCGGGCGCCGATGTCGGAGCGGCAGAAGGCGCCTTCGAAGGATATGTTCGAGACCGCGGTGTAGCTGCGGTCGCGGGCCTCGGGCAGGGAATCGCCCAGGGCGGTGACGCACAGCACCCGGCCACCGGAGGTAATTACTTCTCCGTCCTTCAATGACGTGCCGGCGTGAAACACCTTAACCATCGATCCGTCCGCGCTGTCGAGACCGGTAATCGGATGCCCCTTGGCGTAGCTGCCGGGATAGCCGGCCGAGGCCATGACCACGCCCAGGGCGGTGCGTGAGTCCCAGCTTGGGCGGGCCTGATCCAGTTGGCCGGCAAGGGTGGCTTCGATCAGGTCGAGGAGGTCGGTCTGCAGGCGCATCATCAGGGGCTGGCATTCGGGGTCGCCGAAGCGGCAATTGAACTCGAGCACCTTTGGATCGCCGTCGGGTGAGATCATCAGGCCGGCGTAGAGCACGCCGCGGTAGGGGGCGCCGTTGTTGCGCATCGCCTGAACCACGGGGTGCATGATTTCGTTCATCACGCGGGCCTCGACCTCGGCGTCGAGTACCGGTGCGGGCGAATAGGCGCCCATGCCGCCGGTGTTGGGTCCGCAGTCGCCGTCGTCGCGGGCCTTGTGGTCCTGCGAAGACGCGAGCGGGACAACGTGCTCGCCGTCCACCAGGGCGATGAAGCTGGCTTCTTCACCCTCTAGGAAGTCTTCGACCAGGACGCGACGGCCGGCGTCGCCGAAGGCGTCCTCTTCGAGCATATCCTTGAGCGCGGCGCCGGCCTGCTCGCGTGTCTCGGCCAAGATCACGCCCTTGCCCGCAGCCAGGCCGTCGGCCTTGACGACCATGGGCGCCGACCGCTGCTCGACATGCCGCAAGGCCGGCTCAAGCTCGGTGAATTCGCGGTAGCCGGCGGTGGGTGCGCCGGCGGCGTCCAGCACTTGTTTGGCGAAGCGCTTGGAGCCTTCGAGCATGGCGGCGGCGGCGGTCGGGCCGAAGCAGGGGAGGCCCGCTCTCTCCATCTGGTTGACGATGCCTGCTACCAGCGGCGCCTCCGGGCCGGGAACGACCAGCTCGACGCCTTCGTTGAGCGCGAGTGCAAGCAGGCGTACTTCCTCTTCCGCATCGCAGGGCACGTTGCGTACGCCCGGTTCGCGTGCCGTTCCGGCGTTGCCGGGGGCGACCAGGACTTCAGTTACGCGGGGAGAGGAGGCGAGTTTCCAGGCCAGCGCGTGTTCGCGGCCGCCGGAGCCGGTTACGAGGATTCTCATGTCTTGCTATCGATCAGTTTTTCTTCGAGGGCATCTTGCCCTCGTGGTGGGTGTGTGTGGAGGGCAGGATGCCCTCCTTCCCAGGGTGTAGGCATCAGTGGCGGAAGTGGCGGGTGTGGGTGAAAAGCATGGCTACGCCGCGGTCGTTGGCGGCGGTGATGACTTCGGGGTCGCGAATGGAGCCGCCGGGTTGGATTACTGCGGTGATGCCCTGATCGGCGGCAGTGCTTAGGCCGTCGGCGAAGGGGAGGAAGCCGTCGGAGGCCATGGCTGCGCCCTGAAGATCGAAGCCGTTGTCGGCGGCGCGTATTGCGGCGATCCGGGCGCTCATGACGCGGCTGGTCTGGCCTCCGCCGATGCCCAGCGTTTGCCCGTTGGAGGCGTAGACCACGGCGTTGGAGGTGACGTAGCGCGCGACCTTCCAGGCGAACAGTACGTCGGCGAGCTCCTGTTCGGTGGGCGCGCGCTTGCTGACTACGTCGTAGCCGTCCTCGGTGGCGGGATCCGGTAACTGCGCCAGCACTGCGCCGCGAAGCACCTTCAGGTTCGGCAGGCTCGCGTCATCAGAGGCAGACGGAGCCTGCTCCAGCACGCGCAATTTCTTGCGCGCCGCCAGGATTTCAAGCGCAGCCGGCGAAACCCCAGGCGCAATGACCACTTCGGCAAACTGCTTTGCCACGGCTTGCGCGGCTTCTTCATCCAACGCGCTATTGAACGCGATCACCCCGCCAAACGCCGACTCGGGATCGGCGGCAAAAGCGCGGGCATAGGCTTCACCGAGACTACCGCCGGTGGCCGCCCCGCAGGGCGTGGCGTGTTTCACGATTACGCAGGAAGGAACCGGCAGGGCTTCGGCGCATTGGCGCGCCAGTTCCGCATCCACCAGGTTGTTGTACGAGAGTGGCGCACCGCCAAGCAGCCGCATGCCGCCAACATCGCCGGAACCTGCCTCCGAGTAAAGCGCCGCCCGCTGATGCGGGTTCTCGCCGTAACGCAGATCGGCATGTTTGCGCAGTTCCAGAAGGATGTGCGCAGGCAGAGCATCGTCGGCGCCCTCGCCCCGCTCCAGCCAGCCGTATATCGCCCGGTCGTAGCGGGCGGTGTGAGCGAAGGCCTTGGCCGCCAGGCGCCGGCGAGTGGCCTCGCTGAGTTCGCCGGCCGCTTCGAGTTCCGCCACGACCTCCGGATAGTCGGCCGGGTCCACCACCACGCCCACCCGCTCGTGGTTCTTCGCAGCCGCCCGGATCATGGCCGGGCCGCCCACGTCGATCTGCTCGATCACCTCAGCGCGTGCAAGATCCGGGGCGGCGGCGGCCTCCCGGAATGGATACAGGTTGATCACCGCCAGGGCGATGGGCCGAATGCCGTGCTTTTCAATATCGGCCGCGTCGTGCTCCGGACGGCACAGCAATCCGCCGTGAATCTTCGGATGAAGCGTCTTGACCCGCCCGCCCAGCATCTCCGGTGAACCGGTAACCGCAGCAACGTCTTCAACCATCAAGCCCGCCGCGCGCAACATCTTCGCGGTGCCGCCGCTGCCCAGCAAGTCCCACCCAAGAGCCGCCAGCCGCGCGGCCAGCTCCGCGGCGCCGTGCTTGTCCGAAACGCTGAACAGCGCCCTAGGCCGCATGCCCGGATCTTGTTTGTAGAGTGGAGGGGCCGGTTGCGCCGTCAGGCGCCTTGATTGTGCCGGCGTAACTTGGTGCGGAGGGTGCCACGGTCAATGCCCAGCATACGGGCGGCTCGGGTCTGGTTTCCACCGGCATATTCCAACACGCTCTCAAGAAGGGCTGATTCGACCTCCGTGACCACCAGATCGTAGAGCCCCATGGGCCAATGACCGTCCAGCGTGTGGCAGTAATCGCGCACAGCCTCGCCGGTCAGTTCGCGGAGCGTACGCGACCCGTTCGAATTGCCGGGCTGCCCGGAAAGATGCGCCGCTTGACGCGTGTTGTTGATCCCCTCGCTGGCGGTCAAACCAACTCCCCCTAGCAGTGTTGTTTGTCGCCCCAAATCCCGCCCTGACGAAGAGCGGGCCGAAACTATAGCACGGGGAAATCAGGGTGCCTCAGACGGCCCTGAACCGGCCGAAGTATCAAGCCATTTCTCAAGAAAATGAATGTCCGCTCCACCCGCCGAAAAGCCTTCACTTTCAAGGATCGCCTGATGCAGAGGCGCGTTCGTAACCAGCCCTTCGGTGACCATTTCATCCAGCGCCAGGCGCATGCGCGAGATAGCCGCCGCGCGGCTGTTGGCCCAGGCAATCACCTTACCCACCAGTGAGTCGTAATAGGGTGGAACCGTGTAGCCGGTATAGAGATGGCTGTCCACGCGCACGCCGGGACCGCCGGGGGGGTGCCACAGGGAAACTTTTCCCGGCGACGGTGCGAACGTCTCGGGATGTTCGGCGTTGATGCGGCACTCAATGGCGTGCCCGCTGAATCTAACCTCCTGCTGGCGAATCCCCAGGGGCTCACCGGCCGCAATCCGCAATTGCTCCTGCACGATATCCAGGCCCGTGATCAATTCCGTCACGGGATGCTCCACCTGCAGGCGGGTATTCATTTCGATGAAATAGAACTCGCCGTCCTGGTAGAGGAATTCAAACGTGCCGGCGCCGCGATAGCTCATGTCCAGGCAGGCCTTTACGCACAACTCGCCGATCCGCCGGCGTTGCTGCTCGCTGATTCCCGGCGCGGGCGCTTCCTCGATTACCTTCTGGTGGCGGCGTTGCATGGAACAATCCCGTTCGCCCAGGTGTATCGCATTGCCGTGGGCATCGGCCAGCACCTGGATCTCGACATGGCGCGGGTGGGTGAGAAATTTCTCCATGTACAGCCGCGGGTCGCCGAACGCGGCCTCGGCTTCACCCCGGGTAAGCGGAATGATCCTGGGTAGTTCCGAGGAGCTTTGCGCTACCCGCATTCCGCGTCCCCCGCCTCCACCGGCGGCCTTGACGATCACCGGCGGGCCGATTTCCTCGGCCAGCCTGATGATGTCGTCCATATTGCCTTCCAACACCCCCTCGGAACCGGGCACGGTGGGCACGCCCGCCGCCTTCATGGTGTGGATGGCCCGGACCTTGTCGCCCATGGTCTGAATGGCGCTTACCGGGGGGCCGATGAACACGAAGCCCGATGATTCGACGCGCTCGGCAAAATCGGCGTTTTCGGCCAGGAATCCGTAGCCGGGATGAATGGCGTCCGCTCCGGTGACCTCGGCGGCGGCGATGATCGACGGAACATTGAGGTAGCTTTGCGCCGTCGCCGGCGGGCCTATGCAAACGGATTCGTCGGCCAGGCGGACATGCTTGAGCGAGGTATCGGCGCTCGAATGCACCGCCACCACCTCGATGCCCAGTTCGTGGCAGGCCCGCAATATGCGCAAGGCGATCTCGCCCCGGTTGGCGATCAATACTTTGTCGAACATGGCCGGGGCGTAGGGCTCAGGTGCGGATAATGAACAGGGCCTGACCGTATTCCACCGGCTCGGAATTCTCCACCAGGATGGCGGCCACTTCGCCGGTGTATTCGCACTCGATATGGTTCATGGTCTTCATCGCTTCGATGACGCACAGCACGTCACCGGCGTTCACCGAATCACCGACCTTGACGAACGGCGGAGATGTGGGCGACGGAGCGGCGAAAAAGGTACCCACCATCGGCGAGGTCACCTGCTCCCCCGGCGGCGGTCCGGCCGGCTCGGGTTCCGGCGCCGGCGCTGGCTGTTGTCCGGATTCCGGCGCGGGCGACAGAGTTACGGCTGGCGGCGCGAGTGCCGGCCCTACCCTGCTGGCGCGGCTGATGCGCACCGACTGTTCGCCGTCGGTAACTTCGATCTCGGCCAACTCCGACTCCTGCAGGAGCTGGATTAGCGTCTTGACTTTCCTAAGGTCCATCCGAACTCCCTTCTTTACCGCGCAACTGTTCGTCCACGTATTGCAAGGCCAGCGAATAGCCCTGCGCGCCAAGTCCGCTGATACACCCGATAGCGATGTCCGACAGCATCGACGTACGGCGAAAATCCTCGCGCGCCTGCACGTTGGAAAGATGCACTTCCACGAACGGCAGCGCCAACCCCAACAGCGCGTCACGCAAGGCAATGCTGGTGTGGCCGTAAGCGCCCGGATTGATCAGCAGATAGTCGGCGCCCGACGCATTCTGTTGCAGCCAGTCCACCATGCCCCCCTCGCTGTTGCTCTGGTGGCAGACCAGAGTGTGCCCCAGCTCCGCCGCCTCCTTTTCGCATTGCGCCTGGATATCCGCAAGCGTGTCGCTGCCGTAAACATCCGGCTCGCGCTGGCCCAATAAATTGAGATTCGGACCATTAAGTAAGAGGATAGACGCCATTGAGCACTAATTGACCGAGGAAGGCAGCATGATAAACGACGATATCGCGATTCTCAACCGCTATTGCGTACGTTCGCGCGGTCTATTACGGGTCGAGTTGGGCGAGCAAGCCCACGAGCGCCTTTGGCGAATGCGCGGGGATAGGAGACTTGGCAAAGTAGCGTTCGTTGCGGGTGACAATGCACTCGGCGTTAGCCTGGCGTCCCGCCTCAACGATTACGGCGTCTTCATAGTCGGCCAAGGGGCTGTTGGCGGCCCGCTCCAGTGTCGTGCGGTTCACGGGCGCGACTTCAAGGATCGAAAGCAGGGCGGCAACGTGCCTGCTGGCGTCAGCCCTGCCCACGGCCTTCTGCGCCAGGTAGAAGATCGTGCTGAACGAGTTGGCGCACGCCAATCCTTGAATCTCGCCCCGGTCGGCTCGCGAGAGAAGATCGGCGGCGGCATCCGCAAACGGCGCTTGATCAAGCAGAAAATCGATCAGGACATTGGTATCGAAGAGCAATTTCACAGAACTTGCCGCTCATTCCTGGGAAGGAGGGCATCTTGCCCTCCGCCGAGAGCCTGTCCTCGACCCTGATCGGGGAGCTGGAAGCCCTCGTTCCCAGCGTTGTTCCCTGCGAGAGCGCTGCAGAAGCGGCGGTGCGTACCTGCACTCTCCGCTTCAACGATGCTTCTTCTCAAGATAATCAAAGTAGTCCTGCTCACCCACAACGCCACTCTCCTTCAGTATCCCTCTGAGCCTCGACACGGCCGGCGTTGCCTTATACGGCGCCGGCGCAGGCGACATGATGGCGGCAAAATACTCCGCCACAATTTGCGAAAGCGACTTTCCCGCGCCCTTGGCGTATTCCTTGGCGCCGGAAATCAGGCGATCATCAAGCCGCAATGTGAGCTTCGTCTGCATGAGCATCCAAAAGACGTATACGAGGCATGTAACTATACGTCAGTCGAGAGCTATCGTCGATTCGCCCGCCGGGGTACAACCCCACAAACGGTGATGTCCGGGAATGGGAAGCCGTCGAATCTGGTTCAGCGCAATCTTCGCCGCTGGAGGCCTCAATTACTGCTGAATTTCGCGGTGTTTCGCCGCTCTCCCCATGAAATCGCAATATCCGTCGCTACTATTTGCCCGCCCCTTAAGTAAGGTAACCATATCCCTAGCTTGACGACAGTATCTTGAGACTCATGATGAACAACACAGCAGGCTCGGCGGCCGCGGTGATCGCTTTGACCGCGATCCTATGTGGTTGCGGAGGTGGCGGCGAAGCGAACCAGCCGCCACCGCCACCCGCCGAGCCGCCACCCGTCGAGCCGCCAAGCGTCGGGATTCTGCCGCCACCCCCGTCAGTCGGCACAGGCCCGGAGGATTGCACCGACGGCAGTGCGGGCGAATATCCGTGCAGGGGCATCTCGCTCCAAAGCCAGGTCTCGCTCGACAGCATGGGCGGAACCGCGGGCAACGACATCTGGGGATGGTCAGATGCAGAGACCGGTAAAGAGTACGCCCTGATGGGCATGGTCAACGGTACCGCCTTCGTTGACATTTCCAACCCGCAGCGCCCGATCTTCCTTGGCAGGCTGCCGACAGAAACCAGGGCATCCTCCTGGCGGGACATCAAGGTCTATCAGGACCATGCTTACATTGTCGCGGACAATGCCGGCGCGCACCGCATGCAGATATTCGACCTGAGGCGCTTGCGGGGGGTGTCGGCGTCTGAGACGTTTTCCGCCGATGTAGTCTACGACGGCTTCCGGCATGCGCATAACCTGGCAACCGACGAGGCGGTGGGCTTCGCCTACTCGGTGGGGGGGACACCTGTGCAGGCGGTGTGCACATCGTGGACATCCGAACGCCGAACAATCCGCTTTTCGCCGGCTGCCACGACACGGTCAGGACGCATGATACGCAGTGCGTCGTGTACCGGGGGCCCGATGCCGAGCATCGCGATCGGCAAATCTGCTTCAGCTCCAATGGAAATCACGTCGAGGAGGTCGACGTCACCGACAAGTTCGCCCCTCTGACCCTTTCATCCTCAACGTATCCGCAACTGGCTTACGTGCATCAGGGGTGGCTCACAGAGGATCACCGGTTCTTTCTGCTCGGGGATGAACTCGACGAGTCCAGTTTTGGGCTGTCCACGCGCACCCACGTCTTCGACGTATCGGACCTGGATGCGCCGGCGCACCTCTTTGCTCATGACCTGGGCACGCGCGCGATCGATCACAACCTCTATGTGCGGGATAACCGGGTGTACGAAGCCAACTACACATCCGGTTTGAGAGTCCTTGAGTTGGGTGATCTGGCGAACCGGGAGATAGAGGAAATCGCCTTCTTCGATACGTTTCCAAGTAACGACAACACTGCTTTTAGAGGCGCCTGGAGCGTGTACCCGTATTTGCCTTCGGGTACGCTGATTGTCAGCGATATCAATAACGGGCTGTTTGTACTTGCGATGCAGTAGCGGGCGTCGAACAGCGAGGCTACGGTCAAATCGTGCTCACTCCCCTTGAAATCCCGGCAACCGTCCCTATTACTTATCCGCCCCTTGAGAGAGGGTCCGCTTACTGGAATTCGTCGCGCCGGAGAGGTGCGGCTATAGGCATTTCCCACGAGGAGAACGCAAAATGAAAATTCGACCGCTTCAAGACCGGGTGCTGATCCGCCGTACGGAGGAGGATCGAAAGTCCCCTGGCGGAATCGTGATTCCGGACTCGGCTACCGAAAAGCCGATCAAGGGTGAGGTAATCGCCGCCGGCAAGGGCAAGATTCTCGAATCCGGCGACGTCCGCCCTCTGGAACTGAAGGCCGGCGACAAGGTGCTGTTCGGAAAATACAGCGGCACCGAAGTCAAGGTGGACGGCGAAGAATTGCTGGTCATGAAGGAAGACGATGTCATGGCCATCATTGAAGACTAATCGGGCGCTTTTTGTCCCCGATTCAACGCATACCTAAATAGAGGAACACAGCAATGGCTGCAAAAGATGTGAAGTTCAGCGACGCCGCCCGGCAAAAAATGATGTCCGGCGTCAATATTCTCGCCAATACGGTGAAGGTCACGCTGGGCCCCAAGGGGCGCACCGTACTTCTCGACAAGAGCTTCGGCGCTCCCACCATGACCAAGGACGGCGTTTCGGTGGCCAAGGAAATCGAGCTTGAGGACAAGTTCGAGAACATGGGCGCGCAAATGGTCAAGGAGGTTGCGTCGCATACCTCCGACGTGGCCGGCGACGGAACCACAACCGCCACGGTGCTTGCCCAATCGATTCTGACCGAGGGCCTCAAGGCCGTCGCGGCAGGCTTCAATCCGATGGATATCAAGCGTGGCATCGACAAGGCCAACGCGGCCGTGATCGACAGCCTGGCGGGCATTTCCCAGCCCTGTCAGGAGGACACCGCGATCGCCCAGGTCGGCACCATTTCCGCCAACTCGGACGAAGCCATCGGCCGGATCATCGCCGATGCGATGGGCAAGGTCGGCAAGGAAGGCGTGATCACGGTGGAAGAGGGTTCCGGTTTGGATAACGAACTGGACGTGGTGGAAGGGATGCAGTTCGACCGCGGCTACCTCTCCCCGTACTTCATCAACGACGCCAATTCCCAAAGCGTGGAACTGGATTCGCCGTACATCCTTCTGCACGACAAGAAGATCTCCAACATCCGCGATCTTCTGCCGGTGCTGGAATCCGTGGCCAAGAGCGGCAAGCCCTTGCTGATCGTTTCAGAGGACGTTGAAGGCGAGGCGCTGGCCACGCTGGTGGTGAACAACATCCGCGGCATCGTCAAGGTGGCCGCGGTCAAGGCGCCCGGATTCGGCGACCGCCGCAAGGCGATGTTGGCCGACATGGCCATTCTCACCAACGGCCAGGTGATCTCCGAGGAAGTCGGCCTGTCACTGGAGAAAGCCTCGTTGGCTGATCTCGGGAACGCCAAGAAGATCCAGGTCACCAAGGAGCACACCACCATCATCGACGGGGCCGGCAGCAGCGATCAGATCCAGGCGCGGGTAGCGCAGATTCAGCGCGAAATCGAGGAATCCAGCTCCGATTACGACAAGGAGAAGCTGCAGGAGCGTGTTGCCAAGCTTTCCGGCGGCGTGGCCGTTGTGAAGGTCGGGGCGGCCACCGAGATCGAGATGAAGGAGAAGAAGGCGCGGGTGGAAGATGCTCTGCACGCCACGCGCGCGGCGGTCGAGGAAGGCATCGTGCCGGGCGGTGGCGTAGCACTTTTGCGCTGTGCGGCGGCCCTGGACGGCCTGGAAGGCGACAACGACGACCAGAACGTCGGCATCAAGATCATGCGGCGGGCCCTGGAAGAGCCCCTGCGTCAGATCGTAGCCAATGGCGGCGCCGATGCCTCCGTGGTCCTGAACGAAGTCGCTTCCGGCGAAGGCGACTACGGCTATGACGTGGCGGTGGGCGAATACGGACAGATGGTAGGCAAGGGGATCATCGATCCCACCAAGGTTACGCGGCTGGCGTTGCAGAACGCCGCCTCCGTGGCCGGCCTGCTGCTGACCACCGAGGCCATGGTCACCGAGAAGCCGAAAAAGGACGACCATTCCCCGATGCCCAGTCCCGGCGGCATGGAAGGCATGATGTAAGTTATGCCGTCAGCAGTCCGCCGCCGACATTGCGGTGGCGGACGGAGCAGAAATGCCCAAAGCCCTGCTTTGTGAACACAAAGCAGGGCTTTTTTTTGTCCCGTGGTGGTATCTTGGCGCTTGCTTTCCCTCTGACCGAATCACTTGACTGCTGCCACTCAACCGGTTCCCGCCCTGCTCCGCGAAAGCGTCGACAAGGCCCTCGAGCAACTGCGGGAGAACGACGCGTTACAGAATGCGCTTGCGCAGGCCGAGGTGCTCGAACCCTTTACAAGGGTGCTGGCCTGCTCCCCCTTTGCAGTGCGCAGCTTCACGCGCAAGCCTGAGATTCTTGCCGACCTGTTGGCGGGCGACCGCCTGACCCGGCCCATGGGCGCCGGAGAACTGCTGCAGCTTGCCGGGGCCGCGCTTAAGGAATGCGGCCAGGAAGCTTCATTCATGCGCGAACTGCGCTGGTACCGGCATCGCGAAATGTGCCGGATCCTGTGGCGCGACCTGAACAATTCAAGCACCATAGAGGAAAGCCTCGGCGAGCTGACCGAACTGGCCAACGCCTGCATCCTGTCCGCATTGGAATTCGCTCGGACCAACGTGGCGGCGCGCCACGGGATGCCGTACGCCGGGCCGGCCGAGCCAAGCGAAATGGCGGTAGTCGGCATGGGCAAGCTGGGGGGCGGCGAACTCAATTTCTCCTCCGACATCGACCTGGTGTTCGTGTATTCCGAGGAAGGCAGGACCGACGGTGCGGTTCCGATTGACGCATCGCGCTTCCACACCATGGTCTGCCAGCAGCTGATCCGGCTGCTGGACCAGCGTACGGTGGACTCCTTCGTTTACCGTGTTGATACCCGCCTGCGGCCGTTCGGCAACAGTGGTCCCCTGGTGGTCAAGACCTCATCGCTGGAGAACTACCTTGCCCGTTCGGCGCGGGACTGGGAGCGCTACGCCTGGATCAAGGCCCGCGTAATCAATCCCTGCGAGATGAGCGAGAGTCTCTACGAAGAGGTCATGCGCCCGTTCGTATTTCGCCGCTACCTCGATTACAGCGTATTCGCATCGCTGCGCGATATGAAGGGCAAGATCGAACGCGAAGCGCTGCGCAAGGACAAGGCCGCGGACATCAAGCTGGGCCGGGGAGGAATCCGCGAAATCGAGTTCATTACCCAGTCGATGCAACTGGTGCGCGGCGGCGCCAATCCCGACCTCCGCGATCGCGGCCTTCGGCAAATGCTGGCCCGCCTGGGCGAACGCGGTTTTCTCGGCCCGGCGACCGCCGCGGAACTGGATCAATCCTATTGCTACCTGCGCCGATTGGAGAACCGGCTGCAGGGGATGGATGACCGCCAGACCCAGGCGCTGCCCGACGACCAAGAAGGGCGCATCCGGTTGGCGTTTGCCATGGGCCACTCCCAATGGGACAGCCTGGCCAGGGAAACCGCTTCTCACCGGGAGACCGTGGCCGGCCACTTTTCCGCAATCGTATTTCGCCAGGAGGAACTGCCGGACAAGCAGGCGGGCCCACCCGGCGACCTCGCGGTCGTGTGGGCCGGAGAGACCGAAAACGCCACCGAGATTCTGGCCGCCTATGGTTTCTCCGACCCGGATGTGGCGCTCGAATCCATGCAGGCGGTGCGCCAGGCTTCCGACTACGCCCGTATGGACCAGACCGGCCGCAAGCGGCTGGATCTGCTGATCCCCAGGCTCATCGAGGCGGCCGCGAAGGAGCCGCAACCCGGACTTACGCTGGCGCGCACACTCAAGGTAATCGCCTCGATTGCGCGGCGTTCGGCCTATCTGGCCCTGTTGTACGAGAACGCACCGGCCCGCGACCGGCTGGTGCACGTATGCGGCCTGGGAGAAACCCTGGCCAAGCAGTTGTGTTCGTACCCCGGACTGGTGGACGAATTGCTGGATGCCCGCATTACCGAACAAGTAATGGACCTTGAGCAACTGGAGGAAGAACTGGATTTCCGGCTGGTGCGGACCGCCACCGAAGCGGAAGAATTAAGGTTGGCGGCGATCAGCGAGTTCAAGCAGGCGGCGGCCTTCCGCGTAGGCGTGCTGGACCTGGCCGGCGGGCTGCCGCTTATGCGGGTAAGCGACCTGCTGACAGGCATCGCCGAGCTCGTGATGGACCGGTCGCTGGAGCATGGGTGGGAAGAGCTGGCGGAGCAATTCGGTTCGCCCGGCTTTACCTTGGAAGGCCGGCGCATGCCAGCGGGATTTGCGGTCATCGCCTACGGCAAGCTGGCCGGCCTGGAAATGAGCTACAGCTCCGACCTGGACCTGGTATTCGTCTACGATGCACAAGGCGAAGATCAAGTGACCGACGGCCAAAGGAGCATCGCCAACCCGGACTTTTTCTTCCGGGTGGCGCGCAGGGTGATCACGGTGCTCACTACCCGCAGCATCACGGGAAGAATGTACGAAGTGGATACTCGCCTGCGCCCGAGTGGACGTTCCGGCATGCTGGTGTCCTCCCTGCAGGCCCTGGAGACCTATCAGCGCGAATCCGCGTGGACCTGGGAGCACCAGGCCCTGCTGCGCAGCCGCGCGATTGCCGGCGCCCCGAACGTGCGCGACGGGTTCGAGAGCTTGCGCATGAGGACTCTGCGCGAATCGGTCCGCCGTGATGACTTGCGCAGCCAGGTTCTCGAGATGCGCCAGCGCATGCTGGCCGAGGCGCCCCGGGTCGCCAAGGGGCGCTTCGACATCAAGCATGCCCACGGGGGTTTGCAGGACATCGAGTTCATTGTGCAGTACCTGGTGCTGAACCACGCCCACGAGCATGCCGAACTGGCGGCATGGCCGGACAACGTGCGCCAGTTGGAGGCCCTGGCCTCGCACGGCGTGCTGTCGCAGGACGACGCGGACACCCTGACACAGTGTTACCTGGCATATCGCGAGGACCTGCATCACCGCTCGCTGGCAGAGCGTCCGTCACACGCGCCGGCGGAGGAGTTAGCCGAGCGCGCCGCCGCCGTATCCGCATTGTGGCAACGCCACCTCGAATCCCAGAAGTAAACACACCCCTTCACCCGGGAAAGAGGGCTTCCAGCCCTCGACGAGGGCAGAGATGCCCTCGTTCCCAGCGGGCCGGCGGGCCGATATACTTCGCCTCATGGCGGCGCCGCACCAGAGAAAGAAGCTCACATCCAATATGGAGCGGCGTTACATCGTGGCGGAGAAAGACCTGCCCGTTTCCTGCCCTCTTCCCTGGACCGTCCTCTGGAATTCACACCCGCGCGTGTATCTGCCGCTGAAACCCGGTGTTGACGCCACTTGCCCCTACTGCGGGGCGGTGTTTTCTCTGGCTACGGGCGAAAAGAAGCAGCCGGGCTAGTTTGCTGTCCCGGCGATTGCGGAGACCGGTAGGGCCAGGCTCGCTCCAGCGCCTCAATCACATCGTTCGTCGTGATCTCGTTCATCGCGCCCGGGCGGCTAAGCCGGCGCCCGAAGCGCACATCCTCGACCCGCTTCCCGAGCAGCCGCTTGACCGCTTGCGGATAGCGGTTCACGACCAACTCCCGGCTGCCCCAGGGCCCCGTGCGGTCCGGATTGGAGCCGGCATAAAGCCCCACCACGCGGGCTCCCATCGCCGCGCCGATATGGGCCGGTCCGGAATCGGGGCACACCACCAACCCGGCAAGGCCGATCAGGGCGGCAAGCTGCTTGAGCGTAGTGCGCCCGTTCAAGTCCGTCACCCCGGGTTGGCCGGCGATCACGGCCGCGTACTGCCTTTCCAGGGGACTTCCCGAACCGGTAAGCAGTACCTGTCCCTTCAGGTTCTCGACGACGTGCCTTGCAACCTGCGCATAGTTCTCCGCCGGCCAGTTGCGAAATGTCCCCCTGCGCTGACTGCTGAGCGGGCTCATGACACAAAACGGTCCTGCCAGCGCCAGTTTGCGCGCAGCCTCCACGTCACTGCGGTGCAAGGGCAAGCCCCAATACGGTTCGCCGGCCCGCTCAATCCCCAGGTGCTCGGCAAATCCGAACAGAGCGTCCATCACATGCTGGCCGGGCTGATGGGCGATGCGCTCGGTGGTGAACAGCCATTGGAAATCCCGCGCCCGCGCCCTGTCAAAGCCCACGCGCCGCGGGCAGCCGGTCATCAGGGCCACCCGGCTGGCACGCAGTGAATCCTGCATCTGCAGTACCAGGTCAAATCGGCGGGTCTTGAGCCGGGCCTTCAATTGCCGCATTCCGCTGCGTCCTGCCTGCTTGTCCAGCACAACGAAGTCGACACCACTCAGTCCCTCCAACAACGAATACTCCGTATGTCCGATAATCCACGCAATACGGGAGTCCGGCCAAGCGCGCCGGATCGCCTGCACTACCGGCAGCGTGTGACAGCAATCTCCGATGGCGGACAGGCGAATCACGCAAACGCTACGCGGCGGGTTGGACATGCTTGAGAAAATACGCAAAGCGGGAAACGATTGCATCCTACATGATGCGGAAATCGGTCAGCCGGTAACGCCTGACTGGTTTGAGCAAGGCTATTGGCGGCAGAAAGGGAAGTGGACCGCGGCCACCGGCGGCCGCGGCGCGGGTGGTCGTGTGGGCGATGGCGGGCAATGGTTTCTGCGCCACTATCTCCGGGGCGGGAAAGCCGCCCTGCTAAGCAGGGATCGCTACTTCTACCTGGGCTCCGAACGGGTTCGCTCGTTCGCTGAATTCAGAATGCTTGCGAGCCTGCGCAAGGCGGCGCTGCCGGCGCCCAGGCCGATCGCGGCGCGCTACAGGCGCAATGGCTTGTACTACTCGGCGGACCTGATCACAGAGTGGATTGCCGGCACCCGAACGCTGGCAGCGGCGCTACCCGAGGCGGATGACCCGGCGGAATTAATGGCTCGCGTGGGAGCAACACTGGCTCGCTTTCACAACGAAGGGGTCTGTCACGCCGATCTGAATGCACATAACATTCTGATCGGCCGCAATGGGGGCGTCTGGCTGGTGGACTTTGACCGCGCCCGGCGGCGCATGCCCGGTGGCTGGTGCAGATCCCGGCTCCAGCGTCTCAAGCGTTCATTGCAAAAGCTCGGTGTGTATCAGTCCGCAGCATTTGAAGTCTTATGCAAACAGCACGACCGCGATTTCAACCCGTGAATTACAAGTACCCCCTGGGAACGAGGGCGTCCCGCCCTCGTCGAGGGCAGGATGCCCTCGTTCCCATCCTGTTCCCTGCGCTTCAGCGCAGCGGCGCCGGCTGCGGAAACTCCCAGGGGTCCATGCGCAAGCCTTCACGCTAACCGTACGGATCGGTGAGGGGCGGCGGGCGGCGCTTGAAGCGGCGGTGTATCCAATAGTATTGCTCAGGCGCCTTGCGCACCTGCTGCTCGATCAGCGCGTTAATGCGCGCGGCTTCCTGTTCGGGAAACTCGCCCGGAAAATTCTCCAGGGCCGGTAGCAATTCCACCCGGTAGCGCCCATTCTCAAGGCGGCGCGTAAACCATGGCACGACCGGCGCGCTGCTGATCCGCGCCAGCCGGCGCAGCGCCGTGCCGGTCAGCGCCGGCTCTCCAAAAAAGGGCGCCAGCACCGCGGACTTTGCGTCCGTCATCTGGTCCCCCGCGTACCACAGCACCGAACCGTCGCGCAGCGCCCGCAGCATGCCTCGAACATCGTATTTCGACAGCGTCTGCGAGCAGACCCTTAGCCGGGCGCGATTCATGAGATAGGCGAATGCGGCATTGCCGCCCGGCCGATACACGGCAACCAGTCCCGGTGCAGGATAGGTCAGCGCTCGGGCGGTAAATTCCAGCGCCGTGAAGTGTCCGCTTATCGCGATTACGCCCCGTCCGCGCCGGGCCGCGTCCTCAAGATGCTCGGCGCCCCTTACCTCTACGAGTTTGCTCACCTGCGCATCCGAGCACCAGGTGGCCATAGCCAGTTCCACCAGCCCCTGTCCCAGCGAACCGAAGTGAGCCCGCAGCACCGCGCGCCTGCGTGCCTCGGACCATTCGGGAAAACACAACTGAAGATTGATGAGGGCGATGGCCCGTCGCCTCGCCAAGGCTGCGAATGCGACTCTGCCTGCGGCCCGGCCCAGGGCCATGCGCCAGCCATGCGGCAACGCCACCGCGAGGCGCAGCATCCCCAGGACCAGCAATGCCGGCCAGTTCGAGGGAGTATTCAACAGGGAAGCCACGGGCGTAAGTCTATACAGCAGGGCCAAGCAATTCGACTCGTCAACCTCAATCGGGAGCGAGCAGCAAGAATGCCGGGAGCTTCCGCAGCAGGCGCCGCTGCGCTGACGCGCAGGGAACACGCTGGGAACGAGGGCATCTTGCCCTCGACGAGGGCTGGAAGCCCTCGTTCCCAGGTTGTTCCAGGCAAGCGAGGGCGGGACGGCCTCCCCCCAAGTCTTCCGCCCAGCGCGATGGTATAGTGCATGGCGATTCATCAGGTGTACGGGAAGCCGGTTCAAGTCCGGCGCTGCCCCCGCAACGGTAATCGAGTCAAGCGCCGTTCACGCCAGCAACTTGTGCGTGATGGCAGCCACTGTTCTTAGGACAGGAAGGCGAGCGGCGTGGATTCCAATAGAACCGGAATCCGCTGGAAAGCCCGGAGACCGGCCCGTATGAACGACGTTGGCAGCGCGGCGGGCGCTACCCGGCGCAGGGAAATCCCCTCGGCCTGGCTCCCGTTCCTGCCTCTGGCACAAGTGGAACGGGAGGTTGCCATGGCCTACAACAGATTCGCGGCGGGATTCCAACCCCGGGAACGAATGCATCCTGCCCTCGACGAGGGCGGGGACGCCCTCGCTCCCATGGAACAAGCCGGGAGCGAGGGCTTCCAGCCCTCGTCGAGGGCAGGATGCCCTCGTTCCCAACGTGTTCCCTGCGCGTCAGCGCAGCTGGCGTCTGCTGCGAACACTCCCAGGTTCGCCCTCGCTTTGGCCTTGGCGCTCAGCTCCATCATGGCCGCTGCTCAGCCGCTCGCGGACGAAGAAGCAGCAAGCGAAGACGAGACAGAGACCATCGTAGTCACGGCGTCGCGCATTCCGGTTGCGGCGGAACAGGCCGGCGCGTCGTTCACGGTGCTGGACGAGGAATACATCCGCCGTCGGCAGGCGCTTACAGTCGACGAGCTCGTGCGCGGCACCCCGGGCATGGCGGTGAGCCGAAGCGGCGTGCTGGGCTCGCTGTCGCAGGTGCGCTTGCGCGGTTCTGAGGCCAACCACACCCTGGTGCTCATGGACGGAATCGAGATCGGCGATCCGGCCCTGGGCGGAGAGCTGGACTTCTCGCATTTCCTCGCCGCGGATGTGCGCCGCATAGAAATCGTTCGCGGCCCCTTAAGCGCGCTGTGGGGCAGCGACGCGGTCGCCGGAGCCATTAACCTGATCAGCACGCCCAAGGTGTTCGAGCGGTCGCTGAAGAGCTACGTCGAAGCCGGCCAGTTCACCACCCGCAAGGCGGGCCTGAGCGCATCGGCGGGCGAAGACGCCTGGGGCGTTCGTGTATCCGTTGACCATCTGGGCAGCGACGGACAGAACATTTCCCGCTCGGGCGACGAGACCGACGGTTACCGCAACAACACCGGACACCTCATTGCCGAATTCAGTCCATCCGATCGCCTCACGCTGCGCTTGACGGCCCGCCGGTCCGACTCCGAAAGCCAGTACGATGCGACTTCCTTCGCAACGGGAATACCGGCGGATTCCGACAGCTCGACCAGCCGCACCCATACCGTATTAGGACTTGCCGGTCAGGCTTCCTTGCTCGACGGGCGCTGGAAACAGCAGGCCGCCGTTACTCACACGGGCTCGGAGAACCATAATTTCGCATCGGGCGCGGAGATCGGTGAGACCAGCGGGGACAAACTGCGGCTCAGCTACCAGTCCACATTCCTCTGGCCGAGCCTCAAGCGCAGTACCGCCGAGCCTTCCATCACCCTTGGGCTTGGACATGAGGGCGAGGACTACCTGCAGCGAGCCGAAACTTCGTTTTTCGGTGACCCCAACCGGGACTTGAGCACTCGCTCCACCGAAGCACTGGCGGAATTCCGTCTCGACGCCCCCGACCGTTGGGCGGCGGCGGCGGCGCTTCGCTACGACGCCAACAAGCACTTCGACAACTCCCTGTCGTGGCGGACCAGTGCATTGAAGCACCTCGGCGCGGGGATGTCCGTGCACGCCGCCTACGGAATCGGCGTGAAGAACCCGACTTTCGTGGAGCGCTTCGGCTATTTCTCCAATTTCATCGGTAATCCGGATCTAGTGCCGGAAACTTCGCGCGGCTGGGAGCTGGGCGCCAGCTTCAACAGCAGCGACCGGGCTTTCACAGGCAGCGTTACCTGGTTCAACGACCGGCTGCTGGACGAAATCAACGGATTCGTTTTTGATCCGGCCGTGGGAGGATTCACCGCCGGCAATCGTCCCGGCGTCAGCCGCCGCAAGGGCCTTGAACTCGCGGCACGCTGGGCTGCGCTGCCCGAATTGACCCTTACGGGCGCCTACACTTATCTGCATGCCAAGGAACCGGCCTCGACTGAGGACAGGGTGTACGAACTCCGCCGGCCGCGTCATTCCGGCAGCTTGAACATTCATTACGAACTTGCCGAACGCGGCGTGGGGATCAACCTGAACCTCGCCTATACCGGCGAACAGCCGGACATTTTTTTCCCGCCATGGCCGAATCCCTCACTCCGTGTGTCGCTGGACTCGTTCCTGCTTGCCAGCCTGACGGCCTCCTGGCAGGCAACTCCGCGGATGCGCTGGCACATTCGGGCCGACAATCTGGGCCAGGCCCGCTACGAAGAAGTCTACGGTTTCAGAGGGTCCGGGCGCAGCATACACTTGGGCCTGCAATTTTCGCTTTTTGAAGAAACCGCATCAGAATAGGCAGCGTGGGACACCGGCTTTCGAAAATCTATACGCGCACCGGCGATGCCGGTGACACGGGTATCGACGCCAAGCGCCGTTTCCGCAAGCACCATCCGCGCATCAACGCCTTCGGCGACTTAGACGAGCTGAACGCAGCCCTGGGCCTGGTGCTGGCGGAAATCCCTCCTGGAGAAATCGCTTCTTTGCTGTCTGAGGTTCAGCAGCGTCTGTTCGATACGGGCGCGGAATTGTGCGTGGAGCAACTCCAGTCCACCGGCGCGGAGCACGTAGAGGCGCTGGAAGCGGCAATCGACCACCACAACAAGGAACTGCCGCCGCTGAAGGAGTTCATATTGCCCGGCGGTGGTCCCGCGGCCGCCGCCTGCCATTTCGTACGGGCCGTCTGCCGGCGCGCCGAGCGTTCTCTTTGGGCCTTGCAGGATGCCGAAGGGGGACTAAACCCGGAGTCGATAAAGTATCTCAACCGCCTCTCGGACCTGCTCTTTGTGCTGGCCCGCCGCCTCGCCGACGCAGAAACAGAGTGGCGAGGCACCGGTCGGCGCCGGTGAAGAAAAAAGCGATGAAACGGCCCTGACATTCTGAAGCTATTGCGTGCCCAACAACCGTACCGTGTGACCTGCGCTCTAACCTTCGGGCGAGGGAGACACGGGAAAGCGCCCAATATTCATTAAAGTGGCGGCGCTTGAGCATTTGGTCATTCTGCAGAAAGCTGAACAACCGCCAAATTCACTTTGCCCGTGTCGGGATTCAATGTTAAGGACACCAAATCGCCCAATTCCGGATCGCCTATTGCCCTCCTCACAAAGACAGGCAGATTGGCGCCATTTGATCTTCGCGCCGAAGGCGCTACCAAGCCATCTACTCCCGATTGCAGGGCTTCAGCGCCTAGTTGATTGCAAAGTGCGTAGTTGCTGCCGTCTATTAGGTCAGGCCAATCAGCCAATTTGGAACGCAGGTCCTTCTCCACACCGTCAAACGTGCAACTAAACCTCTGATAGTAGGCCGGTCGCTCAGATTTTGGTTCCCCGCAAAAGCACAAGAACCAATTGCACACTTCCACTTCAGAAGTTTGCACGTCCAATGAACTGTAAAACACGGGAAAAGATCCATCCGAGAATCGCGTTTGCTTTCGCAAATGCCGTTTTGGCCTGAAGGGGCCGTCGAGCAATTCGTTGAGGCCTAAGGAATAGCCTGCTTCGGCAAGCATTTCACGCAATTCCGCGTTACTTTGTGCGTCAAACTCAAGACCGTTCAAGAATTTATCTCTAGGAATAGTTGCCAACCGGTAAACCTGCCGACGACTTTTCCGGCTGGCTAAGACTTCAAGCAAACTATCTTCCTGCAGCGCTATCGACGTACTCTCTTGCCATCAACAAGTCTTCCATCGAACTACCCAAAATCAATGACAGGGGAGACTTACCCTCAAGTAACGAGTGTGGTTCGCGGAGCCATTGATTCTCCGCTTCGAGATCGCGAAAAAGCGAATCCAGCGTTTCGCGGATACGATAAAGATGAGCTATCCGATCCTGAACATCGCGACCACGAAAATTCTCAAAGCCTTCAAGGACATCGGCCACATGAGTTGCATCTGCCGGGCCAAAACCCAGAAGCACAACAGCACTACTCTTTTGTAACCGCCAGTGCTCAAGTAGTCTCAAGACAAATTGGGTTGGTCCCGTCAATCTTTCTCTTGGTAGTGCTTTTCGGGCCAGAGACCGCAGGATAGTAGAGTCGAATTGGAACATCCCCTCATTAGCCGCTCCCTCATTTAACTCCCCGGCAAACAATTCGTCCGCCTTGTCCTCAAGCCGAATCTGCAGTTTGCCTTCCTTTGCAAAGCAAGAACGCATTTGTCGGAAATCGACACTTGTCCGACCAGCGACACCCCGTGCAGCGTGCACTATCTGACTCTCGCTTCTTCGTGTATGGGGACAAGAAGAACACGCCCATTATGTCCGTCACATCCGTCTTGACCATCTAAAAATCCTTTGCCGCCAATACCACCGCGACCACCTTGCCCGATCGTAATCTCGAAACTGTCACCGACCGACAAGTCAGTAATTTCCTCAACAATAGTCTCTCCCGGGAAACCTCTTCCGCCATCTCCACCATCAGCCGTTATCGCGTCCGAATCTTGGACTTCCGTACCAATTCTTGCGCCCCGACCCCCGGCAATTTCGCCAAAATGGCAACCGCCACCGTCTTTGCCTCTTATGGGTTTCCCATTCATGACTCCGCCGCCGCCGCCGCCAGCACCCCCACCTCCGCCGGAGGTGCAATAAGGGTTGCCTCTAACTTCTACGCGTGTTGGGCCACCACCACCGCCGCCGCGACCTCCTCCTCCACCGTGTAGATTCAGACCCTGCATGCAAAAAGCACCGCCGCCGCCACCACCACCGCCAGCAGCACCGGAAATAATGAGCAGCGCTCTAGTGGCCCGCCATGGCCATTCAACGGCGCCGCTTTCTACAATCTGTAACAATCCATTCTCCTGCATCCTGTCTTAGCCAAATCTCCATTTTGCTTCGGGAATGCAAGTGTATCAGCAGCCGAAGAATTGATATGTGACCCAAGGAGCACTAAGCACGACCTTGTGCGCGTCCCCAACGCTTGCGTGCGGTGCAACTCAATTCTGAATTTGCGAGCTGCGTGCTTAGCCGATGAAAGCGTAGCGTTCGCCTTAGCCGACCCAGCGGCGAATCAACTGGCCGACCTCGGGGCCGCCGGCGCGGAGCATGTCGTCGGCGATTCGTTGAGCCGGCTCCGCCGGCGCCTTGCTTGATTCACGATGCCTGGGGCCGCTGCCTGCGACCCGATGCACTCGGATTCTTCGATCAAGGGCCAGGCGCGGCAGGCTCGGCGGCTGCAAGATCGTCAAGGGACTGGGCGCGTGCGGCGGCAAACTCGTCGCCCGGGTTCCAGGACTGCAGGTCGTCCGCCTGGGCGATCAGGTAGGTGGTCAACAGCCCGAAGCGCGTGTCCGCGACCATCCCGTCGAACACCCAGTCGTCGGTCAATTCATCGCTGGGCTGATGATAATCGTGCGCGGTATAGGCGTCGATCTGCTGCTTCCCCCATCCGTCGGGTTTGCCGATGATTTCAATGCCGCCGTCCAGGTAGATGCCCGGCACGCCGATCTTGGCGAAACTGAATTGATCCGACCGATAGAAGTAACCCTGGTCGGGGAACTGATCACCCCGCAGGGTTCTGCCGACGTGTGACGCCACGTTTGTTGCGACCTCATCGAGCGAAGACTTCCCCAGGCCGATGAAGATCATGTCACTCGCCTCGCCCCAGATGCCCACGCCGTCGAAATTGACGTTGGCCGCGATCCGCCCGGGATGGAAGGTGGGATAGCGAGCGTAGTAGCGTGATCCGATCAGCCCCTGTTCTTCCGCGCCCACCAGCGCGAACACGATCGAGCGGCGCGGTGGAGTAGGCAGTGCCGCGAGCGCCTTGGCCAGCGAAAGCACCGCGGCTACGCCCGTCGCGTTATCAAACGCGCCGTTGTAGATTACGTCCTCGCCCTCGGCAGTAGCGTTACCTATGCCGAGATGGTCGTGATGCGCCGTGACGACCACGGCCTCGTGTTTGAGTTGTTCGTCGCATCCGGGAAGCACGCCCAGAACGTTGGCGGTCTCCACTCGCTCAAGGCGGGCATCGAGTTCAAGGCTCGTGCGGATACCGAGTGGCACGGGGGTAAAGTCTCGATTGCGGGCCGCCTGCGTGAGCGCGGCAAGATCGTGGCCGGCGGAAGCCAAGAGCTTGATTGCCGCCGATTCCGTGAGCCAGGCGGCTACTTGAAGACGCGCCTCATCCTCAACCGGAGGTTCGTACTGCGGGCCGGTCCACGAAGTTTCCACAACCTGCCAGGGATAGCCCGCCGAAGGGGTCGTGTGAATGATGATCGCGCCCACCGCGCCGAGACTTGCGGCGATTTCATACTTGTAGGTCCAGCGCCCGTAATACAGACGGCGTTCGCCCGCGAACAGATCAGGGTCCCATTCGGGGTCATTGTTCAGCATGACGAGCACCTTGCCGCGCATGTCCTGGGACTTGTAGTCGTCCCACTCATACTCCGGCGCCTGGATGCCAAAGCCCACGAATACGAGTTCGACGTCGGAAAGTGAAGCTTGAGGTGTCTGATTGCCCACGTTGGCGACGAATTCCGTTCCCGGCGCCACCGATACGCCGGTGGAAAACGGCCACGCCTGCGGCAGATCCGTGGTGACGCCGACCAGCCCAAACGGCTGCTGATAGCCCTGATCCGCGCCCGGAGCAATTCCGGCCTCGGCAAGCCGCGCGGCGATCCATTCCCGCGCCTTCAAATCACCCGCGCTGCCAGGGCCACGGCCTTCGTACGCATCGCTAGCCAGTTCGGCCACCACGGCCCGCAACTCCTCGGCCCGGATCAGGTGCGAGACCTGGTCCGCATAGACCATGGCCTCATCCGTTGCGGTCGGGCCGCACGGCTGCTGGACCTCCACATCGACTTTCTCACAGCCGACGCCGATCAGACAGAGAACAACAATGCTCGGCACGCGCATGGGGTGCTCCTTAAGCTTAAGGCTTGCTAAACAGGCGCCAAGATACACGAAAGGCGCGCCGATCGGGACGACCCGGCCCTGGCAGTCGCCATTAGACCTGGGCGTAACGGTCGCCTTCGCCGACCCAGCGGCGAATTAACTGATCCACATCCGGGCCGCCGGCGCGGAGCATGTCGTCGGCAATCCGTTGAGCCGGCTCCGCCAGTGCCCCGTCGCGCACCAGGTCGGCGACCCGGAACTGCAAGGCGCCGGTCTGTCGGACCCCCAGAATTTCCCCGGCCCCGCGCAGCGCCAGGTCCTTGCGCGCAATCTCAAAGCCGTCGTTGGTGCTGCGCATCGTATTCAGCCGTTCCCTCGCAATTTCGCCCAGTGGCGGCCGATACATCAGCACGCAATGACTCAAGTCGGCGCCTCGTCCCACCCGTCCGCGCAACTGGTGTAGTTGCGCAAGGCCCATCCGCTCCGCGTTCTCGATGATCATCAGGCTGGCGCGCGGAATATCCACGCCCACCTCGATGACCGTGGTGGCGACCAGGACCCGCAGCTTGCCGGAGGCGAAATCCGCCATGACCTGATCGCGCCGGCTCGGCGTGGAACGGCCGTGCAGCAGGCCGACCGGGATGCCCGGCAACGCCTCGCTCAGTTCGCGGTGGGTGGGCTCGGCCGCATGGGATTCGATGTAGTCGGATTCCTCGATCAGCGGACAGACCCAGTAAGCCTGCCGTCCTTCCCGGCAGGCTGCCGCGACCCTCGCAATCACCTCCGGGCGGCGCTCCTGGGAAACCAGAACCGTGTTCACCGGCTTGCGTCCGGGCGGCATGTCCTTGATGGAGGAAATATCCAGGCCGGCATAGAAGGTCATGGCCAGCGAACGCGGTATGGGAGTGGCCGTGGTAACCAGCTGGTGCGGCGCCTCTTCGCCGGTCTCGCCTTTCTCCACCAGCCGCAAGCGCTGATGGACGCCGAAGCGGTGCTGCTCGTCCACTACTACCAGGCCCAGCGACCGGTATTCCACACCTTCCTGGAACAAGGCGTGAGTGCCTACCCCCACGGCGGCGTCGCCGCCCGCCAGTTGCGCCTCGAATACGCGCCGCTCGGCGCGCGGCATCCCGCTGGTGAGCCACGCCAGGCGCACGCCCAGCGGCGCAAGCCAGTCAGAAAGCGTGCGCATGTGCTGCTCCGCCAACAGCTCTGTGGGCGCCATCACCGCCGCCTGCCGGCCAGCTTGCACGGCAGCCAGCACCGCCGCCGCGATTACCACGGTCTTGCCGCAGCCGACATCGCCCTGCAACAGGCGCATGGTCGGCGCACTGCGGCAAAGATCCGCGTCAATCTGGGCAATGGCCTGTTTCTGCCCGGAAGTGAGCTCGAACGGCAGGCCGGCCAGGAATTTATCGCGAAGCTCGCCTTGGGGCCGCAGGGCGAAGGCATTCCGCCGCTGTCCCGCCTCGCGCATTCGCCGCAAACCCATGTGCCAGGCAAGTATTTCCTCCAGCGCCAGACGCTTGCGGGCCGGGTGCGCGCCGGACAGAAGCGTTTCAAGCGGCATGCCCTTCGGCGGACGATGGACGCTACGCAGCGCCTCGTGCAGTCCGGGCATACCGAGATCCGCCAGGTACCGGGCCGGGATCAGATCCGGCAGGTCGTCGATGGCATTCTCCAGCGCGTGATCGGTCAGCTTGCGCAGCCGCGGCTGGGTAACGCCCTCGGTCGTCGGGTACACCGGCGTCAGGCGGTCCTGTATCAGGGCCGGTTCGGAACCCGGCAGCCGGCGGTATTCGGGATGCACGATTTCCAGGCCCCTGGGGCCCTGGCGCACCTCGCCGTAGCACAACAGGCGGGTACCCGGGCGCAGGCCAGCCTGCTGCTGGCGCATGAAGTGAAAGAAACGCAACGTGATCTCGGCTGTCGGGTCCCGCAGTACGCATAGCAGGCTCCGCCGCCGGCCCATGATGACCCGGGCCCGCTCGATCACGCCCTCGATCTGGACCCGCTGACCGGCAAGTAGTCCGACGATCGGCCGAATGCGAGTTCGGTCCTCATAGCGGATCGGCAGCAGGAACAACAGATCGCGGACCGTGCGCAATCCGAGCCGTCCCAGCTTTTCCGCCATCGCCGGGCCGACGCCCGAAAGGGTGGTCAGATTGGGGCTGCCTTCGCCCGGACAGGAGACGGAATCAGCAGGCAACTAGCTCTACCCTGGCGACTGCGGGTTGATCACTGGGAAAGAGGGCTTCCTGCCCACGGCGAGGGCAGGAAGCCCTCGTTCCCGGCCGGTTTTTCACGCAAGTCAGGGCCTAGGGTAGAACCAGTACCGCGTCCGCTTCGACCTGGGCTCCTTTCGGCAGGCCCGCCACTTCAATCGCGGCCCGGGCCGGAAACGGCTCGCCAAACATCTCGGACATGACCTCGTTGACCAGTCCGAAATGGGCTAAGTCAACCAGGAATACCGTGATCTTCACCGCATCCCGGGCAAGATCGCAGCCCGCAGCCCTGGCCACCGCAGCCAGGTTGGTAAATACCTGCCTGACCTGGGCGCTCATGTCCCCTTCAACCAGTTCCCCGGTATCGGGATTGAGAGGAATCTGCCCGGATAGGAAACAAAAATCGCCGACCACAATGGCCTGCGAGTAAGGCCCGATCGCGGCCGGGGCAAGGGAAGTTTGTACAGCGTTGCGTTTCATAGGCGACTCACAAGTCAATAGTATTCCAGAGAGAAAGTTAAACACGATGCACGCGATGCACGCTGGGCAGGGTGCGAATAGCCCGAATCACGAGGGCCAGCCGATCGCGGTCCTTGACCAGCACCGACAAGAACAGTTCGGTGCTCTCTTCGGGGCGATCCTGCATATTGACCTGGCCTATGTTGTGGCCGCTCTCGGCAACCTTCGCGGCCACTTCGGCCAGAACGCCGGGACGATGATCGATATGGATCCGCAACCCGGCGGGGAACTCCAGCCGGATGCGGCGCTTCCAGTTGATCGGAATCCACCGGTCCTTGCGTTTGCGCTCGGCGCGGAAATTGCCGCAGGTATTGCGATGGATCACGAACCCGCGGCCGCTGGAGGAATGCCCCACGACTTCATCGCCCGGGATCGGATAGCAACACCGCCCGTAGGTCACCACCATTCCCTCGGCGCCGGCGATATCCACGGGGGTAATCTTGCGGCGGCTGTCGCCCAATCCTTTCTGGCCGGGATTCATGATCACGGCGGCCGCCAGGGTCGCAAGGCGTGCGCCCAGACCGACTTGCTCGTATAGCTCTTGGCGACTTTCCACGCCAAGCTCCTTGAGTGCTTCCTCCAGAGGGCCGCGTCCCATCTTGCGCAACGACGACCCGCGATCGGCCAGCGCCTGGTTGAGCAGGACCGCGCCCACCTCGCGCGCCTCGCGGGTTTGCGTGTGCTTCAGGAAATCCAGGATCGCCGAGCGCGCCTTGGCCGTGGCAACGTATTCCAGCCATCCGGCGTTCGGGTGGGCGTTACGGGAGGTCAGAATCTGCACGTTCTGGCCGTTCATCAGTTGCGCGCGCAAGGGGGTCAACTGTCCATCCACGCGGGCCGCCACGCAGCGGTGTCCCACGTCCGTATGGACCGAATAGGCAAAATCCAGAACCGTCGCGCCCCGCGGCAGACGAAGAATCTCACCCTTGGGGGTAAACACATACACCTTGTCGGGGAAAAGATCCACCTTGACATGGTCGTAAAACTCATCCTCGCGTGCCGTGGCCTGCATTTCGGTAATGCGCCGCAGCCATTCCTGGGTGCGGAACTGCGCTGGAAGCACGCTCTTGTCCTCGGCCTTATATTGCCAGTGGGCGGCGATCCCGCTCTCGGCCACGCGATGCATCTCCGCGGTCCGAATCTGAAACTCCAGGGGCATGCCTTCAGGACCCAGCAGCACTGTGTGCAGCGACTGGTAGCCATTCACGCGCGGAATCGCGATGTAGTCCTTGAACCGGCCGGGCATCGGCCGGAACAACTGGTGGGCGATCCCCAAGCACCGGTAGCAGGCGTCGATGTCGGGCACGATGATGCGCAGGCCGAAAACGTCGGAGATCTCCTTTAAGCCCAGTCTCTTCTCCCGCATTTTGCAATAGATGCTGTACGCGGACTTGGCCCGTGCCGATATGCTGCCTTGCAGGTTGGCCGACTTCAGAGCGCGCCGCAACCGATCCGACACGCGGCGCAGTACGGAGCGGGGATGTTTGGGCCGCTGACTTAAGTAGCGGCTGATTACCTGATGCCGTTGCGGCCAGGCATAGCGAAATCCGAGATCCTCCATTTCCCGACGGATGGTGCGTATTCCCAGGCGATTGGCGATCGGCGCGTAAATCTCCAGAGTCTCGCGAGCGATCCGCTTCTGGCGCTCGGGTTCCAGTGCATCCAGGGTTCGCAGATTGTGCAACCGGTCGGCGAGCTTGACGAGGATAACCCGGATGTCCTCCACCATAGCCAGCATCATCTTGCGGAAACTCGCGGCCTGCGTTTCCGAATGTCCAGACTGCCCCAACCGGGTGAGCTTGGTTACGCCGTCCACGATGGCCGCCACCTGCACCCCGAAGTGGTCCTCGAGATTGACCCTAAGCGTTGGCGTGTCTTCGATTACGTCGTGCAGCAGCGCAGCGATTATGGTCTCGGAATCCAACCGCAGCTGCGCGAGTATGGTCGCCACGGCAACGGGATGGGAAATATACGGTTCGCCGGAAATGCGGCGCTGATCGTGGTGAGCGCGGGCGCCATATTCATAGGCCCGACCAACCCGGTCGCGTTCACTCTCGGAAAGGTATTCCAGGTCGCCGAGCAGCCTTCGGATTCCGCCACCGGATACCCGAATCCGCTGTGTGCCGGGCAGAACCGCCTGCTGCATGACTAGCCCCTGTTGCGGGATAGCAGACGCTCGGGCCGTTTAAAGCCGGTGCCAGCGCCGGCCGTCGGATTCAATACTCGCGAACTTCTCCCGGTGTAGTGAACGCCTCCTCAACCGACCGCTCCTGGTCATTGAGGCTCTCTTCGGTAACCACACCGGCTGCTATTTCGCGCAGGGCGATCACCGACGGTTTTTCATTGTTGCGTGGGACCATGGGCTCCGCGCCGTTGGCAAGCCGCCGCGCACGCATAGCCGCCACGCGAACGAGATCGAAGATGTTCTCGATGCGATTCTGGCAATCTTCAACGGTAATTCGTGCCACGGCTGTTGCTCACTTAAAAAGTTCTCAAGAAGGAATTTTGCATCATTTTGGTGCGCGGCCGCAAGACCACGGCCGGCGCACCTCCTCGGCCAAGAGCAATGGATCAAGGGCGCCCCCGCCCTCGTCGAGGGCTGGAAGCCCTCGTTCCCAGGGTTATTCCATGCAAGCGAGGGCGTCTCGCCCTTGGCGAGGACAGGATGCCCTCGTTCTCAGGCGGGATGCCCTCGCTCCCGGCGCGACGCGAGGATTATCCACAGACGGCTAGTGACCAGCGTTCCCGCATCCCCAGCCGCCTGCGGCAATGGACTCTTCGATGCGAAGCCGGCGATCCTCATCAGCAACGGCGAACTCGCCGCCGCGACCCTTGAGGATGAGTGACATCTGCCTGCAGGTCTCGTCGATGTCGTCGTTGATTAGCACGTAGTGAAATTCGCGCCACTTCTCCACGTCCTGCCGGGCCTCGGAAAAGCGGTGCGCGACCACCTCCGGCTTGTCGCTGTTTCGGCCCTCAAGGCGCCTCTGCAGCTCAGCACGCGAGGGAGGCAGCAAAAAGATGCTCTGCGCTTGGGGCATTGCTCGGCGCACTTGACCGGCGCCCTGCCAGTCGATTTCAAGGATCACATGGCTGCCCTTGGCCCGCTTTTCCTCAACCTCCCGGCGGCTGGTTCCGTAGCGGTTGCCGAACACCCTGGCGTGCTCCAGAAATCCGGCCTGATCACGGATTTCATCAAAAGCGTCGTCGTTTACGAAGTAATAGTCGCGCCCGTCCCGCTCATGTTCACGCGGCTCCCGGGTCGTGTGGGATACTGCCAGGCAGACACCGGGCGTATCCTCGACCAGGCGCCTGACGATCGTGGTCTTACCGGTACCCGAGGGTGCGGAAACGACAAACAGCCGCGGAGTCGATGTCACAGGATGTTCTGGGCCTGCTCCCGCATTTGCTCAACCAGAACGCGCATATCCACCGCTTCGTGCGTTCCGCGCGGATCGCCCGACTTGGCCGCCAGCGTATTGGCTTCCCGGCCAATTTCCTGGAGCAGGAAATTCACCCGCTTGCCGGCCGGCTCGCTTTCGGCAAGAGCAGACCGAAGCGCCACCAGGTGCGCTTCCAGCCGATCCAACTCCTCGCTGATGTCGGAACGCAACAGCAACAGCGCCACTTCCTTCTCCAGCCGCTCGGCGTCCACCTGCACCTGAATCACCTTGAGTCGCTCCGTCATCCGGGTCCAGGCCTGCTGGCGCAATTCGGGCGTGCGCTGACGAAACTTCCTGAGCAACTTCTCCATTTTGGCGCAGCGCCCCTCAATGAACTTCCTGAGCTTCTTGCCCTCACCGGATTGCGTTTTGCGCAAATCGTCGACTGCCTTGTGGAGCAATTTGCGAACCTCGCCGGACATGTGACTCTGATCGGCAGAATGTTCTTCAATTACGCCCGGCCATCTCATCACGTCCAAAGGACTCACAGCGGCGGGGCGGCGCATCTGCTCCGCCAATACCCGAGCGTAGCCGATGACCCGCACGGCCAATCCCGTATTGACTTTGATCCGGTCGGCAAATTTTTCCGCCGGACGCCAGGTCAAACGTGCATCCACGTGACCGCGACCAACACGTCCGGCCAATAGGCTGCGGAATTCGGGTTCCATTTCCCGAAATACCCCGGGTAAGCGAATGTCCACATCAAAATGGCGATGATTGACGGACCGCAACTCCCATTGCAGCCATCCACTTTCGCCGCGGAGTTCCGCTTTGGCATAGCCTGTCATACTGCGAATCATCAGATGGTGCCTCGTTTTCCCCCGCCAAGAACCGGCGCAGCGTAATTTTAGCGCCCGTGCGCGGCAGCGCGAGTGGAAATTCGCATGGCGAAGTTCCTTTTCCGTGCCGGCAAGAACATAATCATCACCATGAACACAAAATCCCCGGCGGATACCCAGCGTCCCAGCGGCCGCGCACCGGACGAGTTACGCAGGGTGCGCTTTGAAACCGGCTACACGGCCAACGCGGACGGTTCAGTGCTGGCCCGTTTCGGCAACACCCGCGTGCTATGCACCGCAAGTATCGAAGCGGGTGTGCCGCCGTTCCTGCGCGGAACCGGACGCGGCTGGGTAACGGCGGAATACGGAATGCTCCCCGGTGCGACCCACACCAGGGGGCGCCGGGAAGCGGTGCGCGGCGGCCAAACCGGACGCAGCATGGAAATCCAGCGGCTGATCGGACGCTCGCTTCGGGCCTGCGTGGATTTCGACTCCCTGGGCGAGCATACTGCGATCATCGACTGCGACGTCTTGCAAGCCGACGGAGGCACCCGAACCGCCGCGGTATGCGGGGGCTGGCTGGCTCTCACCCTGGCCTGCCGGCGGCGAAACTGGCGGCGCAAATTTCCACGCTACCCGCTGCATGGCCAGGTGGCGGCGATTTCCGTGGGCCTGTATCGAGGGTTACCGGTATTGGATCTGGATTACGCCGAAGATTCCGAGGCCGAGGCGGACGTCAACGTCATAATGAACGAGGCAGGCGGCATTATCGAGGTGCAGGGCACCGCGGAGTCGCACGCTTTCTTGCGCGAGGAATTCGACCGCATGCTGGATCTGGCCGCCGGAGGTATTCAGCAAGTGCTCGCTGCCCAGGAAAAAGCTCTGCAAGATGCCAGCTAGCCGGGAAGCCGTTCTGGCCTCCGGCAATCCCGGAAAGCTGCGGGAATTGCAGGAACTCTTGTCCGGCCATCTGCAGTTGATCTCCATGCGTGAACTGGGACTGCGGGCCGCGGAGGAAACCGGTTCGACGTTTGAGGAAAACGCATTGATCAAGGCCCGAGCGGCAGCGGCGCAATCGGGCCTGCCGGCGCTCAGTGACGACTCAGGGCTGGAAGTGGACGCGCTGGGCGGGGCGCCGGGAGTCTTTTCGTCCCGCTACGCCGGGGCAGGCGCAAGTGCCCGGGCCAATATCGAAAAGCTGTTGGCGGAACTCAAGGGCGTGGCGGCGGAACAACGAAGCGCCCGTTTTCGCTGCGTGCTGGCCCTGGTCATGCCGGGAGATGACCCTCCACCGCTGATCGTTGACGGCGTTTGGGAGGGACGCATCGCGGAACGGCCCCGGGGACGCGGAGGGTTCGGCTATGACCCCGTGTTCGTGGACGGCCGCAGCGGCACGTGCGCCGCTTTGATGAGCAGCGCGGAAAAAGGCCGGACAAGCCATCGCGGGTCGGCTGCGCGCCAATTGCGGCGGCTTCTCGCAGGCTAGGCCAGTGTGCTGTCCCGCGAGTAACTGCGTTAATCTGCGGGTCTTCTTTCGCCGCGGCGGCCAACCAGTTATGCACATGCGGCCGAAAATCGTATAACGCACCTCGAATTGCGCCCACTTTCCCACACTGTCTTTGTTAACCTCTCATAAGATAATGATAAATAAAGATTCTTTTTTAATTGCGGAATTCTTCCCCCGCAAGACAAAGACGGGCGGGCCAATAAACAACAGGTATGCGGGCAAGTTTGTCCACAAAGTTATCCACATGCACGCCGCGCCCTCCAAGGCGCCGGAGCGGCGATTGTGAGCGCTGCTGCGCAATGGCCAAGCCGGCGTTACGCCTGGTATGTCGTAAGCCTGTTGATGGTCCTGTACCTGTGCTCCTTTCTCGACCGCAACATCATCACTCTGCTGGTAACGCCGCTCAAGCAGGACCTGTCCATAAGCGACGTCGAAATCGGCCTGCTATATGGTCTTGCCTTCGCGGCTTTCTACACCACCCTCGGCCTGTTCGCCGCCGGCATCGCCGATCTGTGGAACCGGCCGGCTGTCATCGCAACGGGAGCGGCCTTATGGAGTCTGGCCACCGCGGCCTCCGGGCTCGCGGCCAACTACCGCCAGTTGTTCATCGCCCGAATGTTGGTAGGCGTTGGCCAGGCGGCGCTTTCGCCTGCGGCCTATTCTCTTATTGCCGACTATTTCCCGCCGCAGGCACGCCTGCGCGCAACCAGCACCTACGCCATGGGGCTGTATTTCGGCATCGGGCTGGCCACCTTGAGCGGCGGCCTGATAATCGATTGGGTTGCTCAAGGCGGCACGGCCAGCCTTCCCCTGCTTGGCGCCCTGCGAGGCTGGCAAGTGGTATTCATTGTGGTGGGGCTGCCCGGTGTACTGCTCGCCGTGCTTGCGCTGTTTTCGGTGCGTGAGACCACGCGATTGGGGGATTCGCCCGGAATCGGCAGTGGGGCGAAAGCATTCACCCGATTCCTGCTGGGATCACGGCGGACTCTATACCTGACTCATTTTCTGGGCTTCTCCTTCCAGGTCACTTATTCCTACAGCTTCGGTGCATGGACGCCAACCTTTCTGATCCGGGAGTTTGACTGGACTCCAGCGCAGACCGGCTTGCGCCTGGGTACTGTCACTCTGATTACTGCGCCTTTGGGCGTGTATTTGGGCAGCCTGGCGGCCAAGGCCTGGCGTCGGAGCTATCCCGGCGATGCAGAGATTCGAGTGGCCATCGCCGTGGCGCTGGCCGCAATTCCATTCGCCCTCGCCTTTCCGTTTGCCCCGACGGGAGCCGCCTCGCTGGTGCTGATTGGAATCACGCAGTGTCTTATCAGCATGCCGTTCGGTATTTCGCCCGTGGCGCTGAATGAAGTCACCCCGAACCGTTTTCGGGCGCGGATCATCGCCGTGTATCTGTTCTTCATCAACCTGATCGGGCTGTCGCTGGGACCGTTGGGAGTCGCCGTGCTCACGGAACGTGTCTTCGGCGCTCCCGAACGCCTGCCCGTCGCACTGGCGACCATGGCGGTCTGCACCATGCCGCTGGCGGCGTATGCATTGAAACACTGCGCGGCGGCCTACCGCCGAACTGCGCGCAACGGGATCCCGGCGGCATGAAGCGGCGGGCACTGGCGCTGGTGCTGGTGCTGGCGGCGCTGGTGATCGCCTTCTGGTTCCTGCCGGTACGCGACTGGCTCGTCCATGTGATTGACTGGGCGCAAGCCCATCCGCGCATCGCCTGGGCGGGTTTCATCCTGGCCTACGTGCTGGCCGCCGTTTGTATGGTCCCTGGCTCGCTGCTGACTCTGGCGGCCGGGGTTCTTTTCGGGGTGACGCTCGGCGTAGCCCTGGTTTCCGTCGCGAGCACCCTCGGTGCGATGTGTGCGTTTCTGGTAGGAAGATTCCTGGCCCGGGACTGGGTCGAGTCCCGTCTGGAGGCCATGCCGCGCTTCCGCGCACTGGACCGTGCGGTAGCCCGCAAGGGGTGGCTGATCGTGCTGCTGGCGCGCCTTTCGGTGGTGATCCCGTACAACCTGTTGAATTACGCTTTGGGACTGACCAATGTGCGCTTCGGCGCATACGTCTTGAGCACTTTCGTCGGCATGTTGCCGGCCGTTTGTCTGTACGTGTACCTGGGCTCGGTTGCGGGCAGCCTGGCGTCCCTGGACCAGGCCGGCACTCCGATTGACGCCCAATGGCTGTTTGTCGCGGGGCTGATTGTCACCGCAGTGCTGATCGTTGTAATTGCCCGCTTGACGGCACGGGCGCTGCGCAGCGAACTTGACCGAAACGGCGATATCCTGTAGAAACAGAGGAACAGCGCCCAGGGTCGGACGGCTGGGTCCCGCCGTCAGGGGCCAAGTGTGCTTCTTTAGCCGACTCTGGCCTGCTGGGGAACAAGCCAAGCGGGGGGCTTTGTCCAGGTGAATCTCAGAAACAATTCCATCGCATTGCGAGCCGATCCGGGCGATGCGCACGCTGCGCCCTGGGCGCACGTAAATCAAGTCGTCAGGGAATCGGGTACATCGTTCTTTTGGGCCATGCGGATACTCCCGGCGGAGCGGCGCCGGGCGATGTATGCGATTTACGCTTTTTGCCGGGAAGTCGACGACATCGCCGATGAGCCGGGCGCGACCGAGGACAAGTTGCAAGCGCTGGCCGGCTGGCGGGAGGAAATCGGCCGGCTCTATGCCGGGCAGCCGCAATGGCCCACTTCCAAAGCGCTCCTCGAATCGGTCCAGAGATACGAGCTGCCCCAGGAGGAATTCCTTTCCGTAATTGACGGCATGGAGATCGATGCGGCGCCGATCGTGCGAATGCGCCGGCTGGACGACCTGCTGGACTATTGCCGAAAGGTGGCCGGCGCCGTTGGCATGCTGTCCATTCGCGCATTCGGGGCGCCTCAACGTCCCGGACCACAGATCGCCGAATCGCTGGGCAACGCGCTGCAACTCACCAACATCCTGCGGGATGTGAAGAGCGATGCAAAGATACAACGCCTCTATGTGCCGACCGATACGCTCCATCGGCACGGCGTGGGCACAGGATCATTGGGAGGAATCATCACTCATCCCGGCTTCGCGGGCGCCTGCATCGATCTGGCGAAACTCGCGCGCAGCTACTACCTCGAAACCGAAGGGCTGCTAGCGGGCTTGGGCCACCGGCTAATGCGCCCGGCGGTCGTCATGATGCAAATCTATCGCGAAACGCTGCGCAGTCTTGAAAGCCGCGGATGGAAGCAAATCGCCGATCCGATTTCGCTCAAGCGTCGGCGAAAGCTGTGGCTCGCGCTGCGCCATGGGATTTTCTAGTCCGGTCAGGCCACGCACGTACATTGTCGGCGCCGGCTTATCGGGTCTTTCCACGGCAGTATCCTTAGTCCGGGCGGGGCACGCCGTCACGGTATGCGAGGCAAGCGGCCAGGCGGGCGGGCGCTGCCGATCCTACCAAGATGCCAGGCTCGAATGCCTGATCGATAACGGCAATCACCTGCTGCTGAGCGGCAACGCATCCACCCACCGCTATCTGGCTGCGCTTAAGGCCGGCGATGTGCTGATCGGCCCTCCGGTTGCCTGTTTTCCGTTCCTGGACGTTCGCAGCGGCAGACGCTGGAGCCTGCGCCCCAATGCCGGCAGAATCCCCTGGTGGGTTCTTGATCCCAAGCGGCGGGTACCGGGCACCCGGGCGCGGAGCTACTTGTCGGCGTTTCGTTTTGCCCTGGCCGGACGCGACTCCACCGTTGGCGCTTGCGTGGGGGACACCGGCACCTTGTTCGAGAAGTTCTGGAAGCCGCTGACGGTGGCGGCGCTGAACACTTCGGCGGAGGAAGGAGCGGCGCGGTTGCTGTGGCCGGTGCTTCGCGAAACCTTTGCCCGCGGCGAGGCCGCGTGCCGGCCCCTGATCGCCAGGCGGGGACTGACGCACGCGTTCGTCGAGCCCGCCTTGCGGCGATTGCGTCAGGCCGGCGCCGATATTCGATTCAAATGCAGGCTGCAGAACGTCGACTACCGCGACGGCAAGGCGAGAATCCTGGATTTCGGATCGGACAAAATCGTCTTGAACGACCACGACACCGTTGTGCTGGCCTTGCCGCCGTCCGCCACGGCCGGCCTGCTACCGGGGTTGACGGCGCCGGAACAAAGCAACCCCATCGTCAACGTCCATTTTCGACTGCCGCAACCCGCCGGGCTGCCGCCGGAACTTCCCATTCTTGGCCTGATAGGAGGCACGGCCCAGTGGCTCTTCGTGCGCGGCGACATCGCGTCGGTCACCATCAGCGCGGCCGCTGGACTGGTGCACGAGCCGGCCGGGATCCTGGCTCGCAAGACCTGGCATGACGTGGCCCTGGCCCTGGACCGCGACCCGGAGCAGCTGCCGCCATACCGGGTAGTCAAGGAAAAGCGGGCGACGATCGCACAGACACCGGAGCAGGCACGGCGCCGGCCGGGGACCGCAACCAGGTTCGCAAACGTCTTCCTGGCCGGAGACTGGATCGATACGGGGCTGCCGGCAACCATCGAGAGCGCGATCCGCTCCGGTGAAGCAGCGGCCCGAGCGGCCGCGATGAAAAACAATCAGAAGTTGTAGTTGAGGTTCAGGGCCACAAAGCCGTCGCGGCGTGCGTCGTAGGTAATGTCCTGGGGGTCTACGCTCAGGTTGGCGATCACCTCCAGGCGCAGCGACCAGCTGTCAGTCAAGCGCCGCTTCAGCTCGACGCTGAGCGCCCGGTAGTTGCGGCTTGTATCGCCCAGCAGGCCGGCCGCAATCTCCGTTCCCTGTACATCGTTGAAGGCAAGATGGGCGGCCACGAAGACATCGTTGGCCCATGCATTGGTCGCCCATGGGCCCCGTCCGTCATCGTGCCATTCGCCAAGCAGCGTCACATCGATGGCCGACTCGAAGACCGAGTAAGAGGTGTGTTCGGCGCCGAGAATGACCGCCCGGTAGTCCTCTTCCAAGCCCAGCAGATTGCGGGCGCCGCTACGCTGAATGGCCTCAAGCTTGTAGAGCCAGGACCCGACGGTCAGTTGCGCATCCAGGCCGAACTGCCGGATCTGTTCGTAGTACGGAATCAGCGGGGTTTTATCGTCCGCAATCAGGTTCGGCGGGAGGGCCGGAACAAAGAAGGGTTCGCGACTGGTGCCGACGAAGGCGCTCAATCCGAAGTCCAGCAGCCCTATGCTGTGGCTGTAACGAGCCGCCCAGTCCAGGTGTCGCTCTTCGGCGCCGCTTTCGTACGAGGCCTGGTCCAATATCAATCTTCCGGGCCGAAGCCGGCCGGACGGTCCCGCAAAGGTGCGTTCGCGATGATAGGGCAGCGCCAGCAGCTCCGCCACGCCCCAATCACCGGAGATGGTCAGGTGGGCCAAGGGCTGCCCCAGCTTGGCCTCCTCCCGCGGATGCTCGATAAGATCGAACTGGTTGACGATATCGACCAGATTGTGCAGCTCCGCAACGCCCCAGAACACCTGGTCAACGCCCAAACGCAATTCCCAGAAGTTTTCGCCGATATCCCCGAATAACAGCAGGTAGGCCTCACGCAAGTCCGCATGGGTACGGCGCGAGTCGGCGCTGTCGTAGCGAAGAAAAGGCGTAAGAATCAGACTCCTCCCGCCGGCGTCCTCAAGGTAAAGCGTCGGTTCCGCCACAACCCCGCTGGCCTGGGAACGCTGGCCGGCAAAGGCCGCCGGCTCGGGATACCACCGGCTTTGAACGCTAACGACGCCCGAAAAGTCGTAAGTCTCGGGTGCAGCCTCCGCTTCGCCGATCAACGCGACGCCGAGAATACAAAAGAGCGCCGCGCAAGCGGCACGAACCGGCACTAGCGCACCCGTCTCAGCCCGGTTTGCGTGAAGTCGCGCTCGTCAAGGTTGGTTTGGAACTGAAAATCCGTCCAGTTCATGACGGTGCTTTTCCCGGTGAGATGATTCTCCATGGTCATTTCGTGGGCCCGCCAAAAGCGATCCAGGTACTGCTGATAATCCGCCATGACGAGGGTCTTTAGATGCGCGTTCTTGCGGTCGTAGTAGTCCACTTTCCAGGTGCGAAGCCCATCGGTGTCCTGCCATACCACCTGGCGGCTGTAACTGGATTTCTTGTCCACCGGCACCTGTTCGGTGACCGAGCAGGTCAGTTCGCCGCAAGGCTCGTCGCGCAGGCACTTATAAGTGGATTTCTCCACTTCCGGGTTGCCCAAGTCCTCGTAGGAGAATTCGCTGCCCATGAAGGACCCGGAGCGGGTCGATGAACTGATGCGCTTGACCCGTTTCAACGCCGGCAAGTACAGCCACTGATCGTCCAATCCTTGCACATGGCCGTGAATGAGCAGCGCGGCTCCCTGCACGTCGCGCGGTTGATCGAAAACGAACAGGCTCCTGTCGCCGTCTTCGGCAACCTCAAGAACCTTGAACCGCACCAATCGTTGGCTCTCCTGCCCTTGCTTGTTGCGCAACACCATGGTCATGCTGGCGGTCAGATTGGCGAAACCATCGTTCCGGGCGCTGGCGTCGAGCGCAATCTGCAGTCCGATTGCTTCGGCAGTAGCGTCTTGCGAATGGGCGGGCGCCGCTACGGCGCCGAAACACACTAAGACAATGAGATAAGCGGTGAGCGACGCAAGCGGCGAACTTACGCGGTAGGCGCGGGTCATGATTTTCTCCGGTCAAGGGCCATCAACAAAGGTGGAAGAAGCAGAAAATCGGCTATGAACGCGAACATGATGGTCATCGCCACGAGGAGGCCGAGCGCCCAACTGAGCTCGAATCCCGATGCGGTAAACGCCAGAAAGCCCGCCGACAAAACCGCGGTCGTGGTCGACAAGGCTTTACCCACCGTGCGGAAAACGTAGCGCACCGACTCGGCAGCCGAATGGCCTTCACGGCGGGCTTTGAGGTACTTGGTCAGGAAATGAATAGTGTCATCGACAATGATTCCGAAGGCGACAACGGTCACCACTGAGGCGGCAAGGCCCACCTTGCCGACGACATACCCCCATAGTCCGAAACTCATGGCCGCGGGGATAAAGTTGGGAATAAGGCTGAGGAGGCCGAAGCGCACGTTCTTGAACACCATTATCAGGATGAGCGAGATGAGTATCATCGCGATTACTGTGCCGCGCAGCATGGAATTGATGTTCCGTTCCGTCAGGTGGGCAAAAATCATGCTCAGTCCCGGCGCTTCGCTTGCAAGCCCGGGCGCATTGGTTTGCAGCCAGCCATACGCGCGGTCGGCGAGTTCCTGCTTGCGTTTACTGGAGATACTTTCAAGCGTAACGGTCATTCGCGTTGCGGACTTTGCTACGTCGATACGGTCATTCAGGTCCATGCCGAACGGCAGCGACAGTTCATACAGCAGCAGGTACTGCGCGGCCAGCGTCTGCTCCTCAGGCAATCGATGGAACGCAGGGTCGTCGCCGTGCATGTTCTTGTTCAGGCGCTTCATCACGTCCGAAAAGACCTGGACATGGCGCACCTCGGGCTGCTCGCGGAACCATTCCGCAAAGCCGTCGATCTGCCCCAGATAGTCCGGATCGGTAATGCCTCCCTGGCTCCCCGAGTTCAGCGAATACTCTTGGGTTTCCATACCGGTAAGGTCTTCGACAATGAAGTCGGTGTTACGCCGGACCTCGTAGCGCGGACTAAAGTATTTTGTGAAGTCGTCGCTCAACTCGATACGGAAAATACCGCCTATGAGCACAACCGCCGGGATGCAAACGAGCCACAGCAGGAGTTTCCGGCGCGCCACGACAAAGGCGCCGAAGCGATCGAAGAAAGCAGCCCCCTCGGCGCCGGAGGCGCGCACGCGCAATGGCAGGATCGACAGCAGGGCCGGCATGAGGGTCATGGAAAAAACGAAGGTACACGCCACGCCAAACGCCACGTAGTTGCCCAGAACATGGAAAGGCGGTGAGTCCGAGGAGTTCAGGCTGAGGAAGCCGATCACCGTAGTGAGCGAAGCCAGGAATACCGGAAAAGCATTCATGCGCAACGATTCCGCGACCGCCTCATGTTTGCTCAAGCCACCACGCATGCCGGTCAGCGTCACGGTGGCGATATGCACCGATCGGGCTACGGCGATCGTCATGACGATAATCGGCACGCCGGAATTCGCCGGGTTGAATACGGTATGGTTCCAACCCGCCAATCCCAGGGTGGTGAGCACGGTATAGAGAATCATGACAACCATGGTCAGGGCGCCCAGCGTCGAACGCATGAGAGCGGCCGCCATGACGACGATCAACAGGAACACGATCGGCATGAGTCTCTCCAGATCATCCCGCGTAGACTCCGAAAAGGCGCGATTCAAGACAATTTCGCCCGTCACGTAAAAGTCCATATCCGGATGGTTCACACGCGCTTCGTCCAGCATGGCGAAAAGATGGCTGGTAACCTCAAGGACCGCGGCGTCCTTATCGTCCCCTGGCAGTATGAAATTGATCGCCAAACCGCCCACGCGGCCGTCATGGGAAACGAGGCGTCCAACGAGTTCGCCTGAGTTCAACGCTATCGTCTCGACTCGCGCCAAGCCGGCGTCGCTCAGCGAAGCCGCGTCGTCAACAAGCGGCCCCACAATCAAATCGTCGCCTTGCGCCTCGCTGTAGGTAAAGTTGGTAAGCGAATCAACCCGGGCGGAACGCGGCGCGCCCCATGCGGCTTCGGTCAATTCTTCAATGGCGCCAAGCGCCTCGCGGGTGAATACCGTACCCTCGCGAGGCGCCACGGCGATCAGTGCCGGATTCGCTACGGTGCAGGTGTTCTGTAAAGCATCAAGAGCGGCAAGTTGCGGATTGTCCGCGCTGAACAGGCTGCGATTATCGTTCGAGGTTGTGATAAAGCGGCCGCCGCCCGCCATGAGCACCACGGCCAGCGTGGTGACGGCCACGACCAGCCAGCGAAAGCGCAAGACGCCCGCGATGTAGCGGTCCAGCCGCGCGCAAGCCATCGAGTCAGCCACAAGCCGCCGGAACCGGCGGCGGGTTCATTGACTGTGACGCGCGGCGCTACAGGCACGGTCAATTACTGATCAAGCCGCTCACCCAACCGAACATTCGCTTCCTCTTGCCGGATGGGAGTATTCGCCGCGGGTACTGCTGTGCTGACGCGCAGGGAACAATGGAGCGAGGACATCCTGTCCTCGTGGAGGGCTGGAAGCCCTCCTTCCCAGCGTTGTTCCATGCAAGTAGCTGCCGGATGAAGCCTCGTAAGCCACGGGCGCAAGCGATTTTACCATTTGCTTGATTTTGACGAGTAAACGTGATCGGGCATCCTGTAACTCAGTCCACGGTCTTCATACACCGAAATTTCGAAAAGCTGGGTGAAATTTTCCGATCTGATCAACTGTGTGCCTTTCAGGAGCCGCCGCAAGCGTTGTTGGTTACGATATAAGAACAGGGTTCCCAATGTGCGGGTAATTGGAAAGTTGAAACTATCCGCCAGCCGATTCCCTATGAGAGTACGCGAAAGAGTGTAGGCTAAATTTACCAGGTCTTTGCATTCCTTCTCATCCTTCATATTCGCAATCTTCGGAATGGAGGTAATCAGCAAATTCGCCACAGCTATCGAATCTTCGTCCGCCGGCGACTCAATTAGGTAACCGAGTCGGTAATCTTCTGCGCATCCTCACCGTTGGTATAGAGGATGCTTTCAGGTATCCCCATTAGATATCCGGCGTAGCGCCAAACATCCAAAACGCTCTTTGTTTCTTCTTTGGTGAATTGTGCGCCCGCCGCCACCGAGTGTTCCAACAGGCGCATGGAAAAAACGGAGATGGCGAATCCCAGGTGCGCCGCGCTTACCGGCGAGCCCCCAGGTTTCGTGCTTCCAATCCCTGGACTTATCCAGCAGGGACCTTACACGCGAATGTGCGAAACGAATACGCGTAGATAACTTCCAGCCATCGCCATCTCTTCGCAACCCCAAGGGATAAAATATTTCCATCATGTGGCGGTTGTTTTGCTGGAGGCGTCTCTTTCCCGACGCCACCCGCCCGGTAATATTGAACGACTTGGCGATAAGCGTCGAAAAGCCTTCCACCAACACCCCCGTCACAAATGCAGTGAGCATGAGTGTGACGTTCTTGCCGAACGTGCTGATCCCCGGACGAAAGGCGTCGTGGTTGAGCCAGGGAGGATCTTCGAGATTCTTGAAGAAATTACGCAGTGGCTCCGGCGCTTTTCGCAAATCCTCATCCTGCCCCTCGATGCCGGCTGCGATGAACCGGTGCAACTGCGGGGGAGAAATGGAGGAGAGTTCCTCCATCACCGGATCCAACTCGGGATCGCCCATAGTGATGTGCCTGGCGTAATTGTCAGCCAGGGCCGCATCAAAACCGCGCGCCTTCTCATAACCCGCCCTGTATGCTGATGGAACTTGCAACATTGATTACCCCCTACCCCGGAACTCAGCGTGGCAAGTCGACTTGCGCACGCCGAATCCATTAGCTGCTTCCCACCCATGCTTGGTGCTACGGCGCCATTGGCGAATCACCTTAAGGAACTCGCAACACTCGCAGTTGGGAATGATTGAATTCTGCAGTAGCACAACACCCGTCTCGGCGAATGGCCGGAAGAGATCGCCCGATCCGACACGCCCGACACACCGCGACGCGCCGCGACGCGCCGGGGCGCTGCTGATAATTTGTAAACCGGTGCGCTAATTTGATCAGGGGTGGTCCCGGCACAGGGCTCTCCGGAGCAGGACCTGAACCACTCCGCGCAGGCAACAGGCAGCATACTCCGCCCTGCCGAGCACAACACGTTCGGCAAGAGGGTCGCGCCGACGCAGCTCCACGCTCAGCTTCTTGGCAATAGCCAGGATTACGGCGGACTCCATGGCTAAACTCAAGCTGAGAAGCTGCCGGGGCAGCGATTCCGCCACAACCAGCAGGTCATCGGTTGCATCCAAACACTGATCAAGCACTCGACGCAGCGCCGGCGTTGACCGGTTCCTGCCGAGATCTTCAACTACGGCGCCCGCCTCCCGCATCCAGTCCTGGGGAAGATAAACCCGGTTCAAGGCCTTGTAGTCATCCCGGCAATCCTGCAGGTGGTTAAGCACCTGCAGCGCGTTACAAAGGGCGTCAGAGGCCGCATACAAAGCGGCTGGCTGGCCATGCAGATCCACCAGGTAGCGGCCCACGGGAGCAGCGGAGCAATTGCAATAGCCGATCAGATCGTTCCAATCGTCATAGCGCAGTTTGGTAGCGTCCTGCTTGAACGCGCGGGTCAGGTCCACGCAATGCTGATGGGTCACCTGGGACTCCGCCAGGCTGCGGCGAATCACGTGGGCTTTGTGAAAAGCCGGATCGCTTGTGTCAGCACCGCGCACGGCCCCGGCGAATCCATCCAGGCGCCGGATCTTTTCGCTCGGCGCCAGTCCGGGGTTGTCGGCAATGTCGTCGATGGTCCGAGCGTAGGCATAAAACTTTGCGACATGCGGCCGCAGCCGCGCCGGCAGCAACCAGGAGCCGACCGGAAAGTTCTCGTCCGCCGCGCCTTTCCCGGACGGGCTCTCCACTACGCCAGCATCATTCAAGGGTCAATTACCCGGACTTAAAGAGCAGGTCATAAACGCCGGCCTGATCATTTCACTGGTCCCTTATGGCCGCGGCCGAAGGCTTATCATAGGGCAAAGGGCCGAACGGTCAGTGACAAACGGCGATCTGACGGGACGCGGCCACTGGGCAAAAGCGGGGTTTGCTATGGCGAGGAATAGGGCGGGGCCGGGGAGCTTGGGCGCGGCGGCAGCAAGCGCGGGTGTGGTCCGGCCTTCGGTGGGAAATGCCCTCCCCTTCTTCGTGTCACTGGTTATTTTCCCACTTGTGTTGAACGCCGCGATTCAGGGCGGCTGGTGGATTGCGGCGCCTTTCCTGTTCATGATGATCCCGGACTTTTTCGACGCCATGTTTGGAATGGAAGAGCGCAACATGGACCCGGGGAAGACGCTGGAAGGGGAACTGTTCTGGTACAAGCTTTCCCTCTGGCTGTGGGCGGTGCTGTGGCCGGCCACTCTGGTGTTTACGCTCTGGCAGATCCTCGTGACGGGCCATCTCGCTACCTGGGAGAACGTGCTGATGGCCCTGGTGCTGTCCAGCGTGGCCCAGGCATCTTTCATTATCGGCCACGAATTGATTCATCGGCGATTGATAGGCGAACGCCGGATCGGCGAATTCATGCTGCCCTCCGTGTCCTATCCGCACTATGCCTCGGAACATATCTACGTTCATCACGCGCTGGCCTGCACCCCGGGCGATCCCGGGTCCGCTCCCCGGGGTTGCAGCTTGTGGTGTTATCTGCCGAGGGAAATAAAAAGCAATTTTCTGGGCGCATGGCGCTTCGAACGGGACCGGCTTGCGCGGCGCCATCTGCCGGTCTGGCACTACACCAATCCGTTCTGGCGGTACGTGATTGAAACCTCCGCCTGGTATGCGCTGGCGTATTGGTTGGGTGGCGCCTGGGCAGTGCTGATTTATGCCGTGCTTTGCTCCGGCGTGATCTTCTCGATGAAGATCATCAACTACGTGCAGCACTACGGACTCAGGCGCATCCGTCTTCCCAACGGCCGCTACGAGCGGGTTCAGCCATGGCATTCCTGGAGCGCCGCATACAGATTGAGTAATTGGTTTTTCTACAACATGCAGCGTCATCCCGACCATCACACGGCGCCCAACCGACGCTATCCGCTGTTGCAGCATTGCGGGGCTGACGAAGCGCCGCAATTGCCGGGAAGTTACGTGGAGATGGCCGGCCTTGCCCTGTTCCCCGGGCGCTGGTTCAAGAAAATGGACCCGCTGGTGGATCAGTGGCGGCAGCGCTTCTATCCGCAGATCGCCGATTGGAGCGCCTACGACAGTGCGGCAACTGCCGCGCGTCCCAATGCGTTCGAGGCGATTACCGAGATTTTCGGCGCCTCTGTGCGCCTGGCGAAGTGGATAAACCGGGCTCCGGAACTGCTCGACAACCTGACGGACAAGGAGTTCACCGATCTGGATCTTCCGGATGGCGTCGGACCGGATCCTGCATTCGAGGCAATCGCCCGCAGCGGGCTGGCGCGGGTGTACTGGACCTATGAATTCGGCATTGCCGAAATGAAGGAGCAGATCGAAGACAACCCGGCGCAGGAGGCGCGCGAGACGGTGGACGCCGTGCGCAACTGGTCGAACGACAAGACTTTCCAGATTGCGGTACACATGATTCGTGGCAATCTGTCGCCGGGCGAGGCTGCAACGGCGCTGTCGAATGTCGCCGATGCCTCCATCACCGCAGTGCTTTCGGCCGTGGAGGAGGACTTCGCCGGGCGGCGCGCGGAGGGCGGCGTGGCAGCCGTGTTTTTGGGCAATTTGGCGAGCAGGGAGTCAGCGCTTGGACTCGAGCTCGACGTGATGTTTGTCTACGAGGGCGGGCCCGAAGAACATTACCAAACCCTATGCCGTGGCTTCGATAAGGCGCTGCGGGAACTAGCGGGCGACAGCCTGCTGTTTGCGCCGGTTCCGCATGACCGTGACCATGAGCGCACGCGCAAGCTTGCCGACTTTCTGAAACAGTACCTGACCACCGAAGCCGCCGAGGAACTCGCGGAACTGACCCGGGCGCGGTGCGTATTCACCTCCGGAGACTCCGGCATCGGCAATCAATTCGAGGACGCGCGCCAAGAGATTCTGGCCCATGACGCCGCACGCGATAAGCGGGATTGACGCAATTGCCCGCGTGTCCGCCTACTGAACGGCGGATTGGGTGAATAGCGCAGACCAGACGTCGGCGCCGCCCACACACGCGCGGCCCGGGCTGTTGCGGAAAGTCACCGGGGCCGACCAGGGCGCAGTCAACCGGCCGATTTTGACCCCTCATCTGGAATTCCGCGCATTGGACAGTCGCCGGGTGCTGCTGGTCTCCGAATCGTTCAACACACTCCTGCGCGGGCAGATTCATGCCGATCTCTTCCCTCTTCTGGACGGAAACCGTTCGGCCACGGACATCGCCGCCAGGCTTGCCGGCACGCATTCGGCATCCGACGTGGAGGCAATGATCGTTTCCCTGGCGTCGAGAGGCTATGTAGTCTCAGCGGATTACGCGATGGAGCGTTCAACAGCGGCCTACTGGTCGTCGCTCGGCGCTTCCCCACGTTGGGCCGAACAGCGCCTGGGGGCGGCAACAGTGGCGATAAGCGGCGATGACGGCCGGCTTGCCGGGATCCTGGAGGCCATCGGCGTTACCACGGATGCTGAGCGGCCTTCGCTTTCCGTCACAGTCTGCGCCGATTACTTAGACGAGCGGCTGGCGGACATCAACCGGCGGCATCTGGAGACCGAAACACCGTGGATGCTGGTCAAGCCGAACGGCATGCAGCCTTTGTTCGGCCCGGTATTCGGACCCGCGCGGCAGGGACCGTGCTGGTCCTGTCTCGCCTATCGCCTGCAGGGGCATCAGGAAGTTCACAGTTTTCTGCGCAACCACGCCGGTACTGATGCCGCCTTCGTGCCGAGCGCGGCCCATCCCGCGGTGCTGGATGCGGTATATGCCCTGGTGGCGGCTGAGGTTGCCAAGTGGCTGGTCTTCACCGAATTGGCGCCCATTCATGATCGGGTCATCTCGCTGGATGCCATTCGCCTGAAGACCGAACACCATCCCACCATGCGCCGGCCGCAATGTCTCGAGTGCGGGGATGAAACGCTTTTTCGCCCCGACCGGACACCGATCCCGGTGCGCCTGAAGCCAAGTCCGAAGGGCGTTGCCAACAGCGGCGGTCTGCGTTCGGTTTCCCCGGCGGAAACCCTGGCCCGTTATCGTCACCTTGTCAGCCCCATAAGCGGTGTGGTGACCTGGCTGACGCGCACCACCGACGAAGCCGATCCCTGGCTGCACGTCTACTGGGCCGGCAGCAATGTTGCATTACGCGGCAAGGAACTGAGCTCGCTGCGGCGCAGCCTGAGAAGCAAGAGCGCAGGCAAGGGCAGCACCCGCAGGCATTCCGAAGCCAGCGCGCTGTGCGAGGCACTGGAGCGCTACTCCGGGGCGTTCCACGGCGACGAAATCCGCTGCCGGCGGCGCCTTGCGGACTTCCTGGGCGCCGGCCAAGAGCAGGCGATCCACCCGAACGAAGTGCAGCTGTTCAGTGACTGGCAGCTTGACAATGCCGAGCAGGTCAACGCCCGCGGTCACCCATACAACCGGGTTCCCGGCCGGTTCGACCCAGAGGCGGAAATCGACTGGTCGCCGGTATGGTCGCTTACCCGGGAGCGTCATCGCTATCTCCCGACCTCCATGCTCTACGGAATGCCTGCCGAGCACAGGGGAAACCAGGACCTGACGGCCGACTCCAACGGCTGCGCCGCCGGCAACACCCTGGAGGAAGCGATTCTGCAAGGCTTCTTCGAACTTGCGGAGCGCGACGCTTTCGCCATCTGGTGGTACAACCGGCTGTCCGTGCCGGAATTGGACCTGCAGAGCTTTGGCGACGAATACCTGGACCAGGCACGCGACTACTACCGGGGCTTTCAGCGTGACTTGTGGGTGCTGGACGTCACCGGCGATCTCGGCATTCCGGCTTTCGTAGCCGTTTCACGCCGGACGGACAAGGACGCCGAGGACATCATTTACGGGGCCGGCGCCCATACCGATGCGCGCATCGCCGCCCTGCGGGCCGTATGCGAGTTGAACCAGTGCCTCAACTGGGTCCAGGGCACGCAAAAGGGCGGCGCCGGCTACGCGGTTGATGATCCCCTGTGCCTTTGGTGGTGGAAGAACGCAAAACTCTCCGATCACTCCTATCTGGCCCCCGCGCCCGGCCCCGCATGCCGCGGCAAATCCAACTACCCGGCTCCGGCCGGCGACGATTTGCGGGAGGAGGTCGCGCGATGCCGCGCGCTGGTCGAAGCAAGAGGCATGGAATTTCTGGTGCTCGATCAGACTCGGCCGGACATCGGCATGCCGGTAGTGCGGGTCATCGTGCCCGGGTTGCGTCATTTTTGGGAACGCTTTGCACCGGGGCGCTTGTTCGACGTGCCCGCGGAAATGGGCTGGCGCGACAAACCCATCACCGAGGCAGAACTCAACCCTGCGCCGGTAATCGCCTGATGTCATTCGACGAGGCATGGGGCGCTACCGAGGAATGTCTCGAGAGCGAGGCAGGTTCGCTGGGTGAGTTGCTGGCGCGACTCAGAGGCCGTGTTTCCCCCATCTTGATCGGTGAAACACAATGGCAGAGCATGGTGGAACGGGCCCGGGATCTTCCGGTCAGCCTGGCGGCCTTTCCTTTTGGTTTTGAGTTGCCTTTGCATGAAACCTGTCCAGGGGCGGATTTCGGCGTTTCCGTTATCGGCGGCAGCCGTTCGGCTGCGCACTTCGAGAACGGCGGACGGTCACACGGCGCTGACTCGTCTTCCCGGGGTATTGCCTGGCTGCTGCAACAGACCGAGCCTAAGGATTCCCCTCTTCGCCGAATCGCAGGCAGAAAGATGTTGCTTGAATACGACATCGAGCCGACCGGGCTGGGGACCCATCCGGACCCCGGCATATTCCTGTATCCGCCCGAAGGAATGCTGGCAGGCGACCGCTCCCGGGACCGGGCGCAGGATATGGCTGTGGTGCTTGAAGCCGTTGCTTCCGCGGCCGGCTTGAGTTTGCAGGATGCCGAGCGCCAACAGGTGGAACGCGTATTCATGGCTATGAAGCCGAATACCTCAATGCGGGCGCTCGGGACCTTTCCTTCGCGCAAGAGAGGCATTCGGCTGGCGATTACGGGGTTCAGGAAAGCACAAGAGGTCACAGAGTTTCTGCAACGAGCCGGCTGGTCAGGACAGCAATCGACCGTCACCTCCACAGTGTCGCGCTATGAGCAGCGCGGCGCTTTCGGCTATTTGGGGATACACCTGGATGTAAGCGCCACCGGGCTTGGGCCGGTGCTTGGAATCAGTTTCTACTCCCGGGAAGGAGAGTGGTTACGGGATATCCGCCCCTGGGCCGCCCTGATCGACGGCCTGCACGAGGAACCTCTAATCGTTGCAGAGAAACTGTCTGCGCTGGCCAACTCCGCGTGCGGAGCGGAAACATTGTTCGGCAAGTCCGCTCCCTTCGTGCTTGTTAGAGGCATTCACCACATCAAGCTTTCGCTGTCCCATGACAGCGTTACCGGGATCAAGGCCTATATCTTTTTCCTGATGATCTGCCTCAAGCCGAAGCTGGAGAAGACCGGCTAGCTCTTGCGCCGGTCGAGGGCCATCAGCAGCGGTGGAAGAAGCAGAAAGTCGGAAAGCAGCGCCAGCACCATGATTAACGACGCCAGCATCCCTACACTTGCGGTTGGGAGGAAGGGCGAAAGCACCAATATGAAGAAACCGGACGCCAGAACCAGGGTTGTCCAGAATATCGCCCCGCCGACATTCTGGATGGCATAGCGTACCGCATCCTCGGGCCCATACCCGTGCTCGCGCCGGGCGCGCTGATACTTGCTGAGAAAGTGCACCGTGTCATCCACGACAATGCCGATTGTCATCGCCATGACCACGGACAATGCCAGACCGACTTCTTCTACCGCCAGTCCCCAAATGCCGAATCCCATCAGGCCGGGAACAAAATTGGGCACCAGGCTAATCAGCCCGACCCGAAGGGAACGAAGAGCGAAAAGTAAAACAGCGGAAACGCCGAGAAACGCAATCGCTGTGCCGAACAGCATCGCCCGTATATTTCACTGCCCGATATTCGCAAACATCAGCGCAGGTCCCGCACTCTCGAACCGGATGATGTTGGGCGCATTTTGCTCAAGCCAATTCTCGGCGCGCGCATTGAGATCCAGAACTTCGTGAGAGGGGAGGGTCTTGGCCGTCACCGTCATGCGGGTTGCCGATTTGGAGACATTGATGCGATTGTTTAGATCCAGGCCGAAGGGTAGCGACAGCTCGTACAGCAGCAGGTATTGCGCAGCGAGATCGCGGCTTACAGGAAGCCGGTAAGCATTTGGGTCATCACCGTGCATGCTCTAGTTCAGTTGCCGAAAGGTGTCGCTGATAGCCATTACGTGGCGGGTCTCCGGCTGGGACCGGTACCAGTCGGCAAATGCGGACATATCCTCCAGGTAGGCTGGGTCGGCGATGTCACCTGGCCCATGCGACACAAGCGAATACTCAATAACCGTGTTTCCGCTCGGGTTTTCGTCAAGGAAGTCCGTGTCCTGGCGAAGCTCGACGCTCTCATCGAAGAAATGCACCAGCACATCGTTCAATTCGTTGCGCGGGACCGCCACCACCAGCGCCACCACTACAGCTGCCGATCCCCACAGAAGAACCCTGCGGCGGCGCACCACGAATTCGGCCAGGGCTCCCATCAGCGGGTCGATACGGTGCTTGGCGGCCCGCGCACGCAGCGGGAGCAAGGAAAGCAGCGCGGGCGGGAATGTGATTGACAGTACGAAAGAAGCAAGAACACCGAATGCGACAAAGGTTCCCAGGTGCCGGTGCGGCGGCACCTCGGAAAAATTCATGGCCAGGAACCCGAGTGCGGTAGTAAGGCTTGCAAGAAAGACGGGGTAGACATCAGCCTGACTGCTTCGGCAACCGCCTTGGGTTTGGAATCGCCGGCCCGGAGACGTCGCAGCGTCGTAACCAGCAAGTGCGCGCAGTTAGCTACAGCTACCCACTACTGTCCCAACAAAGTCGGATTGACACTGTATAAGATATTGTTGTGACAAGACAAATACGGGATTTGCGGGGGGTATCGATTTGAACGCCGGGCTGTGTTTATCTGAGACGGTCTCCCCTATTGTGGCGGTTTTTCCTTCGGGGGAGGTTCGCCATGCATTCCGGGCGATTCGTGTTTTCACAGCTCATGGAGCATCTGCCGGCGAAGGTCTTTCGCCGGTGCGTGCAACGTTATCGGGGAGATCGCCGCATCCAGTCATTCACCTGCCTGGACCAGTTCTTGTGTCTGGCGTTCGCGCAATTGACCCACCGCGAAAGCCTGCGCGGCATCGAGGTCTGCTTGCGCGCGCATCGCGAGAAGCTCTATCACATGGGGATCCGCGGCGGCATGGCCCGCAACACGCTGGCCAATGCGAACCGGAAACGGGACTGGCGCATTCACGCGGACTTCGCGCAAGCCTTGATTCGCATCGCGCGCCCGCTGTACGCCGAGGAGGACCTCGGGCTGGAACTCGACAACACCGTCTACGCGTTCGATTCCTCCACCGTCGATCTGTGCCTGTCCGTGTTTCCCTGGGCCTTGTTCCGCTCCACCAAGTCCGGCGTCAAGCTGCATACGCTGCTGGATCTGCGCGGCAACATCCCGGCGTTTATCCACGTTTCCGAAGCCAAGTTGCACGATGTCAACGTGCTGGACCTGCTCGTGCCCGAACCCGGCGCGTTCTACATCATGGACCGAGGGTATGTGGACTTCGAACGTCTGTTTCTACTGCACCGCCTGGGCGCGTTCTTCGTCGTGCGCGCCAAGTCCAACATCAAATTCCGGCGCCGCTACTCCGCCGCCGCGGACAGGTCCACGGGCGTGTGCTGCGACCAAACCATCGTGCTGACCGGCGTCAAGAGCCGTAAGCTCTATCCTCAGCCGCTGCGCCGAGTCGGGTATCGCGATGCGCAATCGGACCGGCGATTCGACTTTCTCACCAACCATTTCGCCATACCTGCAACCACCGTCGCCGAACTATACCGCCATCGATGGCAGGTGGAATTGTTCTTCAAATGGATCAAGCAACACCTGCGCATCAAGTCCTTTTTCGGCACCTCGGAAAATGCGGTGAAGACCCAACTATGGAATGCCGTCGCGGTGTATGTGCTGGTGGCCATCGTCAAGAAGCGGCTCAACGTCTCCACCGATCTCTACACAATTCTACAGATACTGAGCCTGACCCTGTTTGAAAAAATCCCGTTAATTCATCTACTTGCAAAAACCGAATACAACCCAAACAACCAACACTTACTTAACCAATTGAATTTGTTCGAATAATTGTTGGGACACTACTGACAGCTACCATCAGAACGATGGTCGGGGCCGGGGCCGTGGGCGGCGTGAACGGCAATCCTACCCAACCGCCCAGCCCCATCGATACGAGTACCGAAAACACGATCACAAGACCCGTTGCGGCAACCCCCGCGAAACCGCGCGTCAACACGATCAGTACCAGCGCCATGATCGCCAGGCTGGCAGGCAAGAAGGTCTTCTGGCTGGCGAACGACGCCTCCGTGAACGCGTTATTGATAATCACGATTCCTACCAGCCGAACGTCAATGCCCGAAAAACCATCTCGCACTTGAGCCGCGAGGCCGTGGGCGAACCGGGCAACCTCGGGAATCAGCACAACTTCTTCTTCCGCAGGCGGTTCTGCCGTTACGCTGACCGCGCTCACGCCGGCATCCCGCGCCAGAAGGCTGCCCGTCAGCCGCGGATCGGCCAAAGCGGCTGTCCGAATCCACAATCGCTCGTCCGCATCCGCCAGCCTTTCCGGGTCCACCAGGTTGCGCACCGAAAGGTCATCCCCCTCCGCGGTGGTGTGCTGGAAGTTCGCGATGGAATCAACCCGCGTCGAGTAGGGCGTCTCCCAGGCACGTTCGGTGAGCCACACCGCGGCCTCAAGAGCTCTTTGTGACGTCGCGTCCCGATCGTCGGGAACAATCATGAAAATGACATTGTCATTCTTTGAGTAGGTGTTCTCCAGCGATTCAAGCGCCAGGAGCTGCGGATCATGGGGGCTGAAGAAGACCCGGTAACTCGCGGAGAAATTCAACAACAGGCTGCCGGCGGCGGCCGCCGCGACCAGGATCAGGGTCCCGGCAAGAATAGGCCAACGGGCCGCAACCACCCACTCGCCGAATCGCGCTTCGAATGTGCGCGCCGCTTTGGTGGGATTGTTCGCCATCAGCGAAGCTCAGACTCGCAAACGGCGGGCGCGCCTAAGGGGCCCCTAACCCTATACGGTCGGGAGCCCCCAGGCAGTCTGGAAAGCCAACTCGGGTAAAGCGGCTCTGCGACTCTACAAGGCTTTGTAGGCGCCTCGCGTAAAGAGCCGCCTTGCTTTACCCAACCGCTTCAACCACAAACGATTTGGGTCCGAAGCGGCCCGCATGCCTTATAGGCAGCAGCACAGGCCGGCAGCAATAGCTTCGAGCTGTTCCTCATCAAGATCCGGACCAGCCGGCAACGCCAGATGGAGGGTGCGCATATCGCTTTCATGCACCTTGATCTCGAGATTGTCGGGAATGTCGATACCGAATTCCTGATGGATGGCGCCCCTGGGATCGGCCACGAGCTGCCTGCGAAAATCGACATCATCAGACGCTTTCTCGGTCAGATGACGACGCATTTCTTCGGCCGATTGCATGGCCCTTTCTGCAAATGATTGCATGGTTATTCTCCCCGCTTTGCTAAGCACGAATCCAAAAACCAGTACCGTCCTGGAGTCCGGTCAGCACCCCTTCAACCAAGAAAGGAAAAGGATTCGTAACCTCGGACGATAGCCAATCAAAAGTGGCGTGTCAAGCAAGAATCGCGTGTCAGTGAATCTACCGGCCGGCCAATCCAATTCAGGAATGCAGCGCTTTTTGGGGCCGTGATCTCCCCGCTGCCGGCACGACTGTCCGACCCGTTCGGGCTTGGGGATACCGTACACTGCATGAGCATGAATCAGGTCCGCCGGCCTTCCGACAGTCAACCGGAGAAGGACTGGTCGCTGTCCGGCCACTACGCCGCCCTGACCGATCTTGTGGTTAACCACCCCGCGGGCCTGCTGGCCTTTCACTACGGGCTTTGGGGGCCGGACACAACATCCACTCGGGAAGCGCTCCTGCGCGCCAACAAGACCCTGACGCAGGGCTGCGAATTCGGTCCCGGGCAGCGGATCCTGGATGCCGGCTGCGGATTGGGCGGCACGGCGATTGCGCTGGCGCAAGAATACGGCGTTCACGTCACCGGTTTGACCAACTGCGAGCCCCATACGGTGGTCGCGGCGGAGCAGGCCGAACGGCAGGGCGTCGCCCACCTGGTTGAATTTCGGCACGGAGATTTCATGGATCTGCCGTTCAGCGACGCCAGTTTCGACGCCGTGCTGAACCACGAATCGGTCTGCCACGCGGCGGACAAGCTGGCCTACCTGCAGGGCGTATATCAGGTGCTCAAGCCGGGAGGGCGATGGCAGGCGCTGGACGGGTTTCTGAGCGGCAGGAAGCTGTCCGATGCCCAGCAAGCGATCCATGCCAGAGTGTACGAGGGCTGGCATACGGCGCCCCTGGAACCAGGGCGCGAAGTGCTCGCGGTTCTTGAGACGGCCGGTTTCGAGCAGATTGATGTGCAGGACCTGGTAACCGAAGTCGCGCCATTCTCGGAAAAGTTGCGCAAGCAATGGGCGTTCTTCGGGCCATGGCTCATTGCCCGAGCCGAGCCAGACCTTATGAGGACTTCAAGGATGCGGTCATACACTACGACGAGGGGTTGCAGGAAGGCATCTTCACCTACTGCCTCTTGTCGGGCGTCAAGCCTTTCTAGGGCCCGGCCGAAGCAACCTTTGAGCAACACGGCAATTAGCGCTGTGATAGCTGGTCGGGACGCGGAGAGACTGGAGAGCTACGGGCGAAGATGATCAGACAGGGTCCGGTACCGGGCGCAAGCACAAACCGGGAAGACCGTGAGGCGCGATCGTACGACTTCGGCAGAATGACCAGAAGGATGCCCGCAGCCGTGGCGACGCCGAACAACGCCGGGGAAGTGCAGGGCATTGTCCGCAGGGCCGCGAGTGGCGAAATACAGTTGGCGGGTCGAGGAGGGGGCACTCCCAGGGGGGCAATGCCTCACGGACGGCGGCCTGGTAGTGGACACAAATGAGCTCAATCGAGTCCAGCCCCTGGATAGAGCACTGGTGCGCGCACAAGGCGGAGCGCAATGGGGCCAGGTAGTGAACGCGCTACGCGGAACACGGCAGCTGCCAGCGGTACTGGCGGACATCGCCGAGGTGACCGTGGGTGGAACACTGTCCGCGGGAGGACTGGGCAGCACGTCACACCGATACGGGCTGCAGCTTGGCCAGGTCCGGCAACTTGAGGTGATAACCGGGACCGGCGAGCGAGTACGCTGCTCACGCACCGACAACGCGAACCTGTTTGATGCAGTGAGGGGCGGCCAGGGACAGTTCGGCATCATTACGCAGGCGTGGATCCGACTTCGCAAGGCAGGAAAACGGATCCGGCAGTACGAGCTCCGCTACCGCGATTTCGACCGGTTCGAAAGCGATTTCGAGCAAATCGTCAACCACGACCGGTTCGACCATTTGCGGGTGGAGACCCGGGTCCACGCACGCGAAATAATCTTGAGCGCCGGCGCCGAGTACGACGATCACCACGAGGACGCAAGGGCGCTCGAAGGCCTGGGGCACGACAAGATCGTAGGCATTCAGGACACGGCCGAGGTTGGACGCGCCGGGATGGTTCCAATACAGGTATACGACTGGAACAAGCACCACCCGTGGCGCGACTGGATCATGCCTTGGGATACGCTTCGAATCCTGCTCACCCAACCCTGGCTGGATCGCCGCTGGGTGCTGGGAGCGCCTTTCAGCTGGATCGGGATGTATCCGATCAGAACGACAGAGATCGACGCCCCGCTCTGCATGCACCCGAAGGGAGAGCGCGTGATCTCGTACTCGATCTTTGCCCTGCTGCACGACTACGGGAAAGCCAGCCTGCTGGCGGGAAGGCTGAAGGAGATCGACCGATCGCTTGTCGAACTCGGAGGGAAAAGCTATCTGTCGGGCGGCGTGGGCTACGGGCCCGGGGAATGGAAGGAACATTACGGAGAGAATTTCGAAACGGGAATCGGGTGGAAGAGAGAGTTCGATCCGAAAGGTGTATTCGGAGGGGAAGGCATGCCATTCGGAGACAGCCCGAGGGCCTCGCGGCCAGTGAAGTAAAAAACCTGGGTTTAGTCGGGCGAGGAGCGCCTCGGCCTGCGTGGAGCCGCAACGGCGGTCTGGTATGATCCTTTTCGCTCTTGGCAAGACTTGGGACTGCGGCTGGTGTTTAACAACCCGTTTCGCGAGGTTGCTGCCGTCAACAGGAATCAGCGCCAGCAACTGGATCACCTTCTGCGCGTAACTGCGCCCCACGAACGCATCATTCTGGCGGGCATCGGCCTGGTGCTGCTGGCGGTTGCAGCCTGGATCCTGTTCGGCAGCGTTGTGCGCAGCGTAACCCTCGACGGACTCCTGATCGAGCAGGGAGAGCGCCTCGAAGTGGTCTCGAATGAACGAGGACATCTGGTGGAATTCCTGGTCCAACCCGGAGACCGGGTGGAGGCCGGGGATACGATTGCTCGTCAAAGCGTTCCCGAACTGGAGCGCGAAACGGAATCGCTGCGGACTCGCGTAGAACTCCTGGAAGACGAAATCCGTCAGGCCGGCGGCAACATCAGCATCCAGAGTGCGCTGCTGTCCACGGCGCGGGCTGCACTCCTGCAGATGGAAGCCCGCAGCTCGGCCAGCGAATTGATCGTCAGCCCCGCCGGCGGCAAAGTCATGGCCTTGCGGGCGCGGCCCGGCGAATACCTGCCCGCCGGCGCTTCCGTGGCCCAGCTTCGCAACGGCCAGCCTGAACCGCTTACAGCCGTGTTGCGGATCCCACACCAGTTGGCGCGGCGCATCGAACCCGGTATGTCGGCGGCGGTGCGGGTGCTTGAGCCGGATAGTGAGATTCAGGAGTTGGGCGGCGAGGTAGCCCTGGTGACTTCAGGCCCAATCCCGGAATGGCTGGCGGCGTTGCCACCCGCTGTAGAAACCGCCATGTCTCGTGTCGATGTCGTGTTTCCCAACTTGCCGGATGCCTCTATTCCGGACGGCACGCCCTGCCGTGTGCGGCTGGTATTGGGAAAACAAACCCCGGCCTCACTCTTCGACCTCGGACGGACCTGAATGCCGCCAAGCGCCCCGAAACCATCGGTGAGTGCGAGCAAAACACCCCCGCAGGAACGGGGAAAGCAGCGTGTCAAAACGCCGCTGCTGATGCAAATGCACGCCACCGAGTGCGGGGCAGCCTGCCTGGGCAGCGTGCTCGCCTACTTCGGGCGCTGGGTGCCGCTGAATGAACTGCGCGAGCGGTGCGAGGTCAGCCGCGACGGCTCTACCGCCGCCGGTATTTCGCGCGCTGCCCGTCACTATGGACTCAACTGCCGCGGGCGTAGCGTACGACTCCACCAGCTGCCCAAGCAGCCCCTTCCGCTGATCCTCTTCTGGGAGTTCAACCACTTCCTGATCCTGGACGGCTTTGATGGAAAGTGGTTCTATCTGAACGATCCATCGACCGGCCGGCGGCGGCTCTCCGAGGAGGAATTCAGCAACGGCTTTACCGGAATCGCCTTACTCTTCGAGCCGGGCCCGGAGTTTCAACCGGGGGGGGCGCGCCCCAACATACTGCGGCGCATCCCCGTTTGGCTTCGCGGCGCCGGAAGGGGGCTTGGCTATGCGGCTGCCTGTGGGCTGATGCTGGCCCTGCTGGCCCTGGTAACCCCGGCGTTGCTGATCATTCTGGTGGACCGGGTGCTGGGCGAGAACCAACCCTGGGGAATGACGGTTGCCGGAGTAATGGCGGGAACCGCTCTTCTGGTTTACGGGCTTACCTTGTTAAAGCAGCGTTTCCTGCGGCGTTTGACCGTCCGCATCGCAGTGATCGCGGGTAACCGTTGCATTTCCCGATTGCTGCGCCTGCCGGTTGAATTCTTCAACCACCGCCTGGTAGGCGAACTGACGGGACGCGTACTGTCGATCGACAAAATCGCCAAGGGCTTGTCGGAACATTTCCTCGGTGTGATGATCGAGATTTCAATGAGCGTGGTGTTTCTCGCCGTCATGCTGGCGTACGACCTTCCGCTGGCGTTGATAGTGCTGGGGCTGGCGGTGCTGAACGCAGCAATCGTGCGCCTGATTTCGCGCCTGCGTGTAGACGAAAGCCACGCTTTGCGCCGTGAGCAGGGGCTGCTGCTCGGCGTAGGCGCCTTGATGCTCAACCAGACGGAAACACTGCGGATGACGGTGGCGGATGACCGCTTCTTCGCCCGCTGGAGCGGCCATCAGGCGCGCGAGTTGGCGGCGCGCCAGCGCTTCGTCGAACTCAGCCATATCAACTCATCCCTGCCGGGCCTGTTTATGGTTCTGGGCAACGCCGCAGTGCTTGCCTTCGGGGCCACCCGGGTGATGGCCGGGGACTTGACGCTGGGCTCGCTTGTGGGCTTCTACATCGTTGCCGGGATGTTCCTGGGGCCGGTCGGGCGATTCGTCGAGTTTGCCGACGAACGCCAGGCGCTGGAGAACGACATGCAGCGGCTGGACGACATTACCGAAACGCCTGAAGATCCAGGCCTGGCGCGCCGCAGCAGCGCGTCGCAGGGCATTGCAATCCTGAACGGCCGGCTACGGCTGGCCGGCAAGGTTCAATTGCAAGGCGTTACATTCGGTTACAACCGGGCGCGTCCACCGCTGATCAAGGACTTCAGCCTGGACATCAAGCCAGGCCAGCGGATTGCAGTGGTTGGTCCAAGCGGTTCGGGGAAATCGACGCTTTCGCGGCTGGTTGCGGGCCTGTACCAGCCCTGGTCCGGGGAAATCCTGTTTGACGGCCATCCGCGCAATGAGATTCCCGACGAGGTCCTGTCCCGGTCGGTGTCCATGGTGGACCAACAGGTTGTCCTGTTCTCCGCGACCGTGCGCGACAACGTCACGCTTTGGAACCCCGCCGTTCCCGATGATGACCTGGTGGCGGCGGCCCGCGACGCCAGCATCCATGACGAAATACTGGCGCGACCGCTCGGCTACGCCACACCGGTGGATGAAGACGGAGGGAACTTCAGCGGCGGCCAGCGGCAACGGCTGGAAATTGCCCGCGCACTGGTCGGCAATCCTACGGTTCTGATTCTGGACGAGGCCACCAGCGCCCTGGATGCGGCTACTGAGGAGTACGTGGACGACGCGCTGCGGCGGCGCGGCGTTACCTGCCTGATCGTTGCGCATCGGTTGAGCACGGTGCGGGATTGCGACCAGATCATTGTTCTCGACAAAGGCGTGGAGGTGCAGCGCGGCGCCCACGAGGAACTGATGGCCGACGAGACCGGGATGTACTACCGGTTGGTTCGGGCCGGATAGGCCGGTGACTGCGCCGCAGCGCACGGCACTCGCCGACCTCGCCGCCGAGGTGGGAACAGCCGTTCCCTGCGCCGGCAACCTGCCGCTGGACCTGGGCAATCCACAATGCGTATGGTTCATCGAAGAGGGCGCCGTTGACCTGTTCATGGTCGAGTTGCAGGACCGATCGGAACAGTCGGCGCCACAACATTTACTGCGCGCGAATTGCGGCCGTTTCCTGCCGGGCGTGTCGCCGCAGGTGGCGAACACCACGCTGACCCTGATCGCCAAGGGTTTGCCCGGCACGGTCTTGCGGCAACTGCCCGTTTCCAGCTTGAACGCCATCTCGAACGAGGAATTGGCGGCTAATGTCGATGCCTGGCTGAAGGATCTGTCGGCCATGCTTTCCAGGGATATCGAGTACCGGCCACGGGTTGACGCACGGGTCGAACCGGGCCGGACCATCGAGGCAAGCAGCGGCACGCTTTCAGCGCGCAGGGGCGTGGTCTGGGTGTCGCAACCTCCGCCTGGCGCCGGGCTGTTCCTGAGCCTGATTGATCCTTGCGATGGAACCGGGGAAAGCGGGCAAGCCCTGCCGCTCACACCGGAGAGCTGGCTGGATCTGATGGAAGGCGCGCCACTGTCCGCCTGGTCCTCCCGGGATCTCGCTGAAGAAGGACGCCTGCTGCCCGCGCTGGAACACTTTCATTCCATCGCGTTCTCACTGGAGCGCCTGAATCGCAGCCTGGCGGTGGTTGACCAGGCAAATCTGGAGCGGGAACGGGTAACCAATCGGCGCGGCGACGAAGAAACCGCCCGGCGGCGGCTGTTCAACTTGTACGGACTGCTGAAGAAGGACGGCGCCGGCGCGAGGAGCGCCGCGCTGCAGAATGTCCTGAAACTTATCGGCCGCCATGAAGGGATAGACTTCAAGTGGCCCGAGAAAGCCGACGGATCCGACCGCAACTCTTTCCTGCGCGAACTTCTGGACGCTTCCGGAGTGCGCGGACGGCAGGTGCGGCTGGTCCGCGACGACAAGTGGTGGATCGGCGACAGCGGCGCAATGCTGGCTTTTCGCAAAGACGGCGGAGAGCCCGTGGCGCTGCTGCCCGGTGTGCTGGGGCGCTACCGCGAGGTGGATCCGGCCGGCGGGCGCAGTAGTCGCGTCAGCGCGGAACGCGCCGCCTCGCTGCGCTCCGAAGCATGGCTGTTCTACAAGCCGCTGGAACCTGCCTCAGCCACGCCCCGTGACCTGTTTGGCATGGTCAAGAGAGGCTTGGCGCTAAACCTGGCGCGTTTCCTGGTGGTCGGGATGCTGGGTGGACTGGTCATGTTGCTGCCTGCCGTGGTTGTGGGGTTTGTCGCAAATCAGGTAATCCCGGCTGGAGATGCCGGCCTGTTGTATGCGGTTACCGCGGCCCTGGCGGCCTTCGCATTGATTGGGGCGCTCCTGCAGGTGCTCCAGGGAATGGCCCTGATGCGTGTGGAGGGACGCGCCGCGTCCCGCATAGAGGCGGCGTTCTGGGACCGCCTGCTGCGGCTGCCGCCGAGCTTCCTGCATCGCTACCCGGCCGGCGACCTGGCCATGCGCGGCATGACTTTCCAGAATCTGCGCGACGCCGTTCAGGGAGCGGTTGCCAACGCCGTGCTTTCGATCGTTTTCCTGTCGCCCGCGATCCTGCTCATCTTCTTCTACGACGCCACACTGGGAGCTGCCGCCGCGGCCTTCGGATTGCTTTCCCTGATCGTGACCGTTGTCCTGGGGCTGCGCCAGATGAAGCCGCAGGCGCGGGTCATTCGGGCGGTTCAGGGTCTGGTAGGGCGGTTGTTCCAACTGCTCAACGGGGTGTCCAAGCTGCGTGTGGACGGTGCCGAAGGGTCGGCCTTTGCGGTCTGGGCCCGTGACTACCGCGAACAGAAGCGCGCCGAGTCGCAACTGGGCGCCCTGGCAGAACACCTGCAGGCCTTCGGCGCAGCCCTGCCGGTACTCGCCGCGGCGCTGCTGTTCCTGGTGGTGACGCTGTCGGACGGCGAAGCGGTCTCGGTGGGAGACTTTCTCGTTGTCTATACCTTGCTCCTGTTGTTCCAGTCCGCTGTGGTCCGACTGGGCGGATCGTTCAGCGCCATTGCCGCTATCATCCCGGCAATCAAGCAAATCCGGCCGTTCCTCGCCGAGCCGCCGGAGACCAGCGCGGAAGGTAAAGCGGTCGAGTATCTGGGCGGGGAAATCATTTTCGACCATGTCAGCTTCCGCTACGACCCGGATGGTCCCCTGATCCTCGACGATGTGTCGATCCGCGCCCGGCCGGGAGAATTCATTGCGATTGCCGGAGAGTCGGGCGCCGGCAAGAGCACGCTCTTCCGGTTGGCTTTGGGTCTGGACCATCCTTCTTCCGGAGCGGTCTACTACGATGGACGCGATCTCAAGCATCTGAATATCAAGCAGCTACGCCGGCAGATCGGAGCTGTTCCGCAGGAGGTGCGGCTGCACCCGGAAGACGTGTGGGACAACATCGTGGGGGACTACGAAGAAGCGACTTCCGAGGATGCCTGGAAAGCCGCCGAAGCGGCCGGGGTCCATCGCGAAATCTCGGCCATGCCGATGGGGATGATGACCTGCGTGGGAGCCGGCGCCGGGGTGCTGTCCGGCGGCGAGAGCCAGCGCGTCATGATCGCCCACGCACTGATCCGCAATCCCCGCATCCTGCTGCTCGACGAGGCAACCAACTGGCTCGACAACGAGAGCCAGTCCGTGGTCATGCGTAACCTCGCCCAATTGACCTCCACCCGGATGGTGATCGCCCACCGGCTGTCCACGCTGCGCCATGCGGATCGAATATTCGTGATGCAGGCAGGCAGGCTGGCGCAGCAAGGCTCGTTTGAGGACCTGATGGGGGTCGAAGGCGTTTTTCAGGACCTGGTTCGCCGCCAGATAGCTTGAGCGGATCACGGGCTGGACAAACTATTGCGCGATACCCGCCAACTACTGCTGAATACGGACTTCCCACGCATCCGCCGGGACGCGCTTGCAACCGTGCAAGCGAACCTGGGATATTTGTGCAACATGAGTTGCGCACATTGCCACGTGAACGCGGGACCGGCCCGCACCGAGCTGATGAGCCGGGAAGTAGCGGAAATGGTATTGGCGCTGTGTGCGCATGCAGGCGTCCGGACACTGGACCTGACCGGCGGCGCGCCGGAAATGAACCCGAATTTTCGCTACCTAGTGGAGCAGGGAAGGAATCTCGGCCTGGAGGTTATCGATCGCTGCAACCTGACCATACTCCTTCAGCCCGGCTACGAGGACCTGGCCTCTTTTATGGCCCGGCAGCAGGTCGTGATTACCGCTTCATTGCCGTGTTACCTGGAAGAGAACGTGCGCCGCCAGCGCGGCCGGCGAGCCTGGCCGGAAAGCCTGCGCGCGCTGCGCCTGCTGAATGGCATCGGATACGGACGATCCGAGCAACTGCGGCTTAACCTGGTCTACAACCCCGTCGGCGAGCACTTGCCGCCTGCCCAGGAACAACTGGAGGGGGAGTACAAGCAGGCACTCAAGGAGCGCTATGGAATTGACTTCAACCGCCTTTACACCCTGGCCAATATGCCGATTGCGCGCTACGGCGCAAGCCTGTTGGCGAGCGGGCGGTTCGAACCCTATATGCATTTATTGAAGTCCAGCTTCAATCCCGACACGCTGGAGTCCTTGATGTGTCGTACGTCGGTAAGCGTGGATTGGCGCGGTTACCTGTACGACTGCGATTTTCACCAGGCGCTGGATTTGCCGATGAAGAGGAGCTGCGTTCCGCGGTTGCATGTGTCGGACCTTATCGCCGATGCGGACCTGGCAGGCGCCGAAATCCACGTCGCCGAGCACTGCTATGGGTGCACCGCGGGCCAGGGCAGCAGCTGCGGCGGGGCGTTACGCGCGGCCCGATAGCGTCTCCGTGGCCGGATTGAGCGCTTTCCCAAGATTCTCCGCCCCGCCCACGTAGGCGCCGTTCAGGAAAACCTGCGGCAAGGTGACCGGGGTGGAGGCCCCAATCAAGGGTTTGACCCGCGCCAGCATTTCGTAGAGATCGCGCGGCGCTCGCACTACGTCGTGATAGCGGTACTCCGCAGCGGCCGCTGAAAGCAGGGAGCGGGCCTTTGCGCAATGCCGGCAACCGTCACGGCCAAAAACGTGCGAGCCCTGCAGCGGCGTTGCACGAGCATGAGCAGTGATTACCGCCTCCACAAACACGCCCCGATTCAGCGCCTGGCCCTGGCTTGTGATTCGGCCGTCAACCACAACAATGGGGGCGTGCCAGCCACCGCGCAGCAACGGCTTCCACCACGCGCTCAGCCAGTCGTGGACCGCGAGCGCCACGGGAACGCCGTCCAGTTCGTTGGCAAGGACGTCTTCAATCACCTTCTCCGTGAGGAAACACTCACCGCAGGGCACCCGGATTCGAAACGGACCCCAGGCGCCCGCCCAACGGTACACGCTCGCCTGTACCGGCGGGCCGGCCATTACGGCGCCCGATGCCGGGTCACGCGACACTAGAGCATGTCCAGCGCCAGGCCGGCGTAGAGCAGGAATCCCATGAGAGAATTGTTCCTGAAGGCCAGGAAGCAACGCTCCCGGTCCCTTTCGCGAATCAGCCAGACCTGCCAGGAGGCGCAAATCACCGCGCCCGTCCAGCCGGCAAAATACAGAAACCCCAGTGAGGAGAACACTCCCAGGCCGAACATTCCGGCCAGATACACAGCATGGCCGGCGGCGACAAAAGCCACGTCCCACCTGGCCAATACGATTGCCGTGGACGGCACACCGATTTTCTCGTCATCATCCCGGTCCACCATGGCATACAGCGTGTCGTAAATCACCACCCACAGGTAGGTGAGAGGCCACAGGATCCAAAATGCGGCCTGCCCCAAATCCGACAAGGCGGCGAAGGCCATGGGTACGCCCCAGGAAAAGGCCACGCCCAGCACCAGTTGAGGCGCCGGGATCAGGCGCTTTGCGAAAGGATAGAACGCGGCGGCCAGGGCGCCAAGCACCGCAAGTCCGATCACCAAAGGCGGCAGCGTGAAAGCCAGCAGGGCGGCGCCCATCGTCAGGGCGGCGGCCACAAGCAGGGCTTCCACAGGCTTGATTTCCCCGGCCGCGAGCGGCCGCGAGCGGGTGCGTTTTACCAGTCGATCGACCCTGCGGTCGGCAAAGTCGTTCAAGGCGCAACCCGCCGAGCGCATCAGGAAAGTTCCCGCAACGAACACCAGCAGCAGGTTGCCCGGCGGAATCCCGTCGGAGGCCAGCCACATCGCAAAAAGTGTGGGCCATAGCAACAGGAAAGTGCCGACCGGGCGATCCAGGCGAATCAGCCGCCCGTATGCCTGAAGGCGATCAGTCACCGCCGCTTGTAGCTTGTTCGGCTTGTCGTTCATTTCACTGAAAGCCCTGCTGCAATTCACCGTGAGCGCGCAATGTCCCGGCACTGGGAGTATTCGCCGCGACCGTGCAACGCTGGCGCACAAGGAACACGCCGGGAGCGAGGGCGTCCCGCCCTCGGCCCTGGAAACGAGGACATCTTGTCCTCGGCGAGGGCAGGATGCCCTCTCTCCCAGGGGGACATCGCTACCAGCGCTGATCCATGGGCGGTTAGGTTACACCAGCGCGGGAAGCCGCATACCGGCCTGCGCGCCGGTTGCGAAGGGCCCGAGATTAAGGCCCGAATTGGCGGATTGCGAAAAGTCCTTCTTTGCTGTAGAAAGACTGCCCGACTATGGGGGCGTCTGCCAGAACACCGACCGTGCTGCCGGCGCTAGCTATGGCAATGGCCCTCGCGGCCACCCCCGCGCCTTCCTTCGCAGCCGAGGAACTGCCGGTTCCGGAAGGTTTACGAACCGAGATTGACTTCTGGAAGCGCGTCTTCGGCGAAGCCGGGCGGGACCGCGGCCTGGTGCATGACAGTCACTACGTTGGCGTGGTGTACGGAGAGATTTCGCTGGAGAATCTTTCGCCAAGCGCGCGCAAAGCGGCGATGCGCCGGGCCGTTCGCGACTATCGCGCCGTGCTCACCCGCCTGGCCGATCACCGGCCCGGTAAATTGAGCGAAAAGGAACAGCGGGTCCTGGATGCCTGGGGACGCGATCCGTCCCGCGCCACCCTTAGCGCCGCGGCGGGACGCCTGCGTGTCCAGCAGGGAATGGCGGAGCGCTTCAAGGAGGGCCTGATACGCTCGGGGCGCTGGCGAGAGCACATTCTGAAGACGCTCGAGGAACACGGCGTTCCCCAAGGCGTGGCGGCCTTGCCGCATGTGGAGTCGTCCTTCCAGCCGGGTGCGCGTTCCTCCGCCGCCGCGTTAGGCATGTGGCAGTTCACTCGTTCCACGGGCCGCCGATTCATGCGAATCGATAATGTCATGGACGAACGCCTGGATCCCTGGCGCGCCAGCACCGCCGCTGCGCAACTGTTGGCCTACAACCACAGTCTGCTGGACAGCTGGCCCTTGGCGATCACCGCCTACAACCAGGGAGTCGGCGCAATGTTGCGCGCGTCCAAGCAACTGGACACCAAGGACATCGAGACCGTGGTACGCCGCTACAAGGGACGGACTTTCAAGTTTGCCGGGCGCAACTTCTACGTTGAATTAATCGCGGCCATGGAGGTGGAGAAGGAAGCGGAGCGCAGGTTCGGGGTGCTGGCGCTGGACCCGCCGATCGAATACCTAATGGTCGAAGTGCCGGACTACATGCGACTGAATAGCGTGGCCGGCGCACTGGGTGTGAGTTCCGCCATGCTGGCGAGTCTCAACCCGGGCTTGCGTTCGCCGGTGCTCAACAATTCCAAGTATGTTCCCAGAAACTACCTGCTCCGGGCCCCTCCGATCGAGGATGCCGAGGCCCGGGTCGCCGGCATCAGCATGGGTCAGCGCTACGCAAGCCAGGTGCGTGACCGGAATTACGTCATTCAGCCGGGCGACACCCTTTCCCTGATCGCACAGCGCTACGGCACGTCGGTTGCAAAGTTGATGCAGGCGAATAACCTGCGCAACAGGCACCGCATCCGGGCGGGACAGGCGCTGGAAATCCCCGGACTTGCCGCCCGCGAACCCATACAGGCCGACGCTGCTTCCTACCGGGTGCGCCGGGGCGACACCGTCAGCACCATCGCCCGGAGGGCCAAGCTGTCCGAAGACGAATTGCTGGCGCTCAACGATATCTCGAACCGGAACCGGATTTACGTCGGCCAGGAACTCCGGTTGACCGCCGCCCAGTTGCCCATTCCCGAGACCCCCGTTGCCGAGCCCGAGCCGGAGCCGGAAGTCGTAACCGGTCGCGGCGAGCCGGCGTCGGGGCTGGCGGTTACACCGGCGCCCACGGGCGGGTCCTCCGGCGTCGTCAGCCTGGTGGATCCAAACGATTACTCGGTCATCGACGGCGATATGGTCCAGGTGGAGGCCGCGGAAACATTGGGGCATTACGCCGACTGGCTGGAAGTCCGCACCCAGCGCCTTCGGGACCTGAACGGTCTCGGATTCGGCCGCCCCGTCGGTATAGGCAAGCGATTGCGCCTGGACTTCGCGAAGGTCAGCCGCGAATCGTTTACGGAGCGCCGCGTGGCTTTTCATCACGAGCTTCAGGAAGCGTTCTTTTCCGACTATCACGTCGTGGGAGTGAGTGAGTACAAAGTCCGAAGGGGTGACTCCGTCTGGCAGTTGATGCGCCGCAACGACATTCCCATGTGGCTGCTGCGCCAATACAACCCCGGCCTCGATCCCGACAGCCTGCAGGTAGGCGCGGAGCTGCTGTTCCCGAAGCTGCAGTCGAAGAATTCGCTTGCGCCTTCCTGATCGATGAACATGCGGGCCCCGGTTGGATTGACGACGCTGGTGACCGTCTGTGTGCTGCTGGGCTTATGGCTCGCCGCCGCCCAGCCTGCTCAGGCTGAAATCCTACCGGTAATCGACTCCATCACGGTTGATAAGTCGCTGCGCCGCCTATATCTAATCAAGGATGGCAAGACCGTACGCGCATACAAGATTGCCCTGGGCCTGGCGCCGGAAGGTCGCAAGCTTAAGGAGGGTGACTACCGCACCCCGGAGGGCCAGTACTACATTTCGGTCCGTAAGGCGGATTCGAGTTTTATGCTGGCGCTGCAGGTTTCGTATCCCAATGAAGCTGACCGGGCGAGGGCCGCGTTGGCCGATGTCCCGGCCGGCGGTCTCATCATGGTGCACGGGCGGCCCATTCGTCCCAATAACGGGCGGGACCGCAACTACTACTCGACGCGTGACTGGACCGACGGCTGTATTTCCGTCAGCAACGCCGCAATGCTGGAAATCTGGATGATGACGCCCCTCGGCACCCCGATCACGATTAAACCCTGACAGTCCCGAATCATGACGGAACAAGCATCCGCCAAGAAGTCCCGCCGCAGGGCACGAACCCGCAGCTTCCAGGCCGAAGTCCGGCAGCTGCTACAGCTCATGATCCACTCCTTGTACAGCCACAAGGAGATATTCCTGCGCGAGCTGATTTCGAACGCTTCGGACGCATGCGACCGCTTGCGTTTTGAGGCGATTTCAAAGACGGAACTGCTCGCCGAAGATCCGGAACTTGCCATTGCCGTGGACTTCGACGCCGACGAGGGTTGGGTCGAGATCAGCGATAACGGCATCGGCATGTCGGAGGAAGAAGTCGTCCAGCAGCTCGGCACGATCGCCAAGTCCGGCACCGCTGACTTTCTGGCGAATCTGTCGGGCGACCAGCAGCAGGATGCGCGGCTGATCGGCCAGTTCGGGGTCGGCTTCTATTCCTCCTTCATCGTCGCCTCTCGAGTCGAGGTACTGACCCGCCGGGCCGGGCTGCCCGCGGAGGCCGGAGTGCGCTGGTCATCGGACGGCCAGGGCAAATTCACGGTGCAATCCAGCCCGCGGCAACGACGGGGCACGTCGGTGCGTCTGTACCTGAAGGACGAAGAACGCGGGTTTGCTCAAGCCTACTCTCTGCGCTCGCTGATCCGGCGCTACTCCGATCACATCGCCTTCCCGGTAACCTTGCCCGGCACGGCCACGGCTGAGGAAGAGAACCAGGACGATTCGGGGCCCGCCAGGGAAGTCGTCAACACCGCCCAGGCGCTTTGGACACGCTCCAAGCGCGAGATCAAGCCCGAGGAATACAACGAGTTCTACCGGCACGTAGCCCACGACAGCGAAGATCCGCTTTGCTATGCGCACAACCAGGTGGAAGGTCGGCGTGAATACTCAAGCCTGCTGTTCATTCCCCGGCGCGCGCCCTTCGACCTTTTCAACCGCGAGTCTCCGCGGGGCGTGAAGCTATACGTGCGGCGGGTCTTCATCATGGACGACGCGGAGCAGTTTCTGCCCTTGTACTTGCGGTTTGTGCGGGGCGTGGTGGACACCAGTGACCTGCCGCTGAACGTATCCCGCGAACTGCTGCAACAGAATGACGACGTGCGGGCAATGCGCCAGGCCCTGGCGCGCCGGGTGCTGGACATGCTGGACCGGCTGGTCAAGGAAGACGCGGAGAATTACCAGAAATTCTGGAACGAGTTCGGGCCCGTATTCAAGGAAGGCGTCGTGGAGGACAGCGGCAACCGCGAGCGGATATTGGCATTGCTGCGGTTCGCCACCACGGCCTCGCAAGACGACGGGCAGAACGCCACCCTGGCGGACTACGTCGAACGCAAGCCGGCTGACCAGAAGGAAATCTATTACCTCGCCGCAGCCAGCTCCGCGGCGGCCCGGTCGAGCCCGCAACTTGAGGTGTTCACCCAACGCGATCTTGAAGTGCTTCTGCTCTCGGACCCGATCGACGAGTGGGTCGTCGGCCACTTAGGCGCGTTCGAAGGGTTGCAATTCCGCGACGTAACCCGTGGCGCACTTGCGCCGGATGAGTTGCCTGGCAGTGCCCCGATCGAGCCTGCCGAGAAGGTCGATGACGAGGATGTTTCCGCCTTGCTGCAACGCATCGGGAGCGTGCTCGGCGATGAGGTCTCCGACGTGCGTTCCACGGCGCGGCTGACCGATTCGCCCTCGTGCCTGGCGCTGGGAGAACAGGAAATGGGCGTTCAGATGCAGCGCATATTGCGCGCCAGCGGTCAGGAACTTCCGGAAACCAAGCCGATACTCGAAATCAATACCGGCCACACCCTGTTCAAGCGCCTGGCGCTGCGCGAGGGCGACGCCGAGATGTTTGAAGATCTTGCCCGCCTGCTGCACGAGCAGGCCATGCTGACCCAGGGACGCGAGCTTAAAAATCCCGGCGAGTTCGTACGCCGCCTAAACCGCCTGCTCGAAAACTAGCGCCCTCCCCTGGGAAAGAGGGCATCCTGCCCTCGCAAGCAACAAGCTGGAACCAAGGCATCCCCCCACCCATTCGGTCTACAATCCCCCCATGCATAAGGCCCCAAAGAAAGACAACCTCCGGGACCAGTTGTCCACCGAGCAGTACCGCGTCACGCAGGGAAAGGGAACCGAGCGCCCGTTCACGGGCGATCTGCTCTTCAAAAAGGAGACCGGCGCCTACGAGTGCGTATGCTGCGGACACCAACTGTTCCGTTCCGACGCCAAATTCGATTCCGGAACCGGCTGGCCCAGCTTTTTCAAGCCCGCCTCCGAAGGCGCCGTGGCCGAAAACGCCGACAACAGCCACGGCATGATGCGGGTGGAAGCCGTGTGCTCCAAGTGCAACGCCCACCTCGGTCACGTTTTCCCGGACGGCCCGCAGCCCACCGGCATGCGCTATTGCGTCAACTCCGCTTCCTTGCGATTCAACAGGGCGTGAAGCACCTCAAGCCACCCCGATCCGGACCCTCTCCGGAACGCGCAACAAGACTGAAACGACGCGCGACGCTGCGCTTCAGCTTCTCGGCGATCATCGCCAGCTTCGTGGTGCTGGGATTGCTGATCCTCGGCGCGATGTTCCAGGATGATTACGAGAAAGGATTCGTGCGCATCGTGTCCTTCGCCGTGCGCCTGGCGTCCCCGGAGGAAGTGGCCCAGGCCGAAGCGCAAGGACCGATCCCGGAGCCGCTTCCCGGAATCCGCCCGGATTCACCCATCGTCGTCAATTCGGACAGGTGGTGGGATCCGGTCGAACTATCCGACTCCGAGGCACTGCTGCCGGCGCCGGAACTAATGATCCCCATTGAGGGTATCGCAGTCGAAACCGCCGAAGGTCTGGAGCTGCTGAACCCCTCAAAGACACTTCCCCAATCGCAAGATACGCAAGAAGAAGAGGCCGCCGAAACCGAGTAACTCGAGGGCGCCATCCCGAGCAGATTCCAAATGCTGAGCATCCGAACGACGAAAGTCTCTCTTGCCGGACTCGACCAGACCGTTGCCGGGAGCGGAGTAACAACCTACATCGGAACCGCAGGCGGCAACTCCTCCCTACCGCGCTCTTACCCGTGCGCCGTCCTCGCATTTACTGGATGGATGGCCGTCGCTTCGATAGCGGCGGCCTTTCCGTACGCGGATGGACCGCAACTTCCTCCGGACACCCGGGTGCGCACGCCCTGGCACATGGCCGACGTGTGGGTGGACCTCGATCATGCTCCGGGAGACTTCGAGACTTTTTGCATCACCTTCCGGATCGAGGGCGAAACGGCCGAAGACGTCAACTTCTACTTCGCGCCTTTCAACGGCGCCATCAACCAGCTGACCTTCTATGGCGGGATCCAGACGCATATCAACGGACGCCGGTCCGATGGCCGTTTCGTTGCAAGAGACAAGGGCGCCCTCTTCTCGCGATGGCGGGAACGGGACACGGACGCCATCATGGCGGCGCCCGGCGGGCTCTATCAGAGCCTGGGCAACGAGGGTGAGTTCATCAGTGTGCGCAACGACTTTGCCTGGGGCCAGGGCCGCTATCGCTTGTGTCTACGCAAGTCCGACCTGGTGGAGGGCGACCCGCTGCCGGAGAATTACGATGCCGACGACATCGCCATGAGCTGGGGCCGCTACGAACACACCTGGGTGCGAATGGAGGCCACCGACTTAAGCTCCAACGACACGACCTTCATCGGCGCGCTGGCGGTCCCGGGGAAGACTCTCGCGCTACGAAGACGGAACGCCTTGTTCGCCGAAATCTACGGACGGCCGAGTCCCTTCCCCGCGGAACAGGTCCCGGATCTGAAGATTGCCGTCGAGAATTTCCAATTGAACGGTGAAACCCTGTCCTACCGGACGGTAACGAGTTTCTCCAACACCATTCCCGGAAACGGCGCCGAACCCAATATGACGCGCATCCTCTACGCACAGGACGACCGGGAAATCAATATTGAACTGGGCCGGTTCAGCGGACGTTTCGGCAGGATTGCGCATTTCGTTTACCCGTCCCAGCCGGCCGTAGAGAGTGTGGGACTGGTCACGGCAGAGAACCAGGATTACATTCTGGCAATTTGGGACGAAAGGGAACTTCAGACCGGCCAACTGCCGTCCGGCCGCTTCAATATTCGGGCCGACCCGGTCGATCCCGGCTAAGTCGCAAGCGTGCGCCTTGAACTGAAGGGGCCGCTTTCCCTGTCGCGCCTGACCAACGAGGCGCCATACCTGCTAAGCAATGACGCCGAAGGATTCTCGCTTCCTGAAGGCGATTATCGAATTACGGTTACTCCTTACTCCAAGCCGGATGGAGGTGGGGTGCTCGGGGTCACGCTGGATTCCGAGTTCTGGGTGAGCTCGGCGCCCCTGCCCACCAGGATCGATGACGACAATCTGCTTACGCACATCGCCTCCGCCCTTGACGCAACGCTTACGGAAGACAACATCGCCAAGGAAATGGAGCGCCTTGAGAGCCTGGTCGTTTCCGGCGCAGGCGTCGCCAACCTCGATGGGCTGGAACTGGCCGGGAACCTGAGCGTACTCAAGCTGCCGGGTAACCTTATCAAGGACCTGTCGCCCTTGTCGCGGCTAAGCAATCTGGTGGAGCTGGACCTGTCGCGCAACCGTATCGACGACGTCACTCCGCTTTGCGACCTGACGCAGCTACAGCGCCTGAATGTAAGCGACAACCTGGTTTCGGATTTCCATCCCCTTGCGGGAATTGAGAAACTGGAACATCTCAACGCCAGCGGAAACGAGTTAAGCAGTCTGGCCACGCTTGCGGGTCTCACAGCACTTACGCGCCTCGAAATCGCCGGCAACGAGGTACGCGAGCTTGGGCCTCTCGCCGCCCTGGTAAGTCTCGAAGTTCTGGACCTGTCCGCAAACAAGGTTGAGAGCCTTGGGCCGCTGGCGGGTCTGATCGCGCTTCGGGAGCTCTACGCGAAAGCGAACATGATTTCCGAGCTGGGACCGCTGGCCGGCCTGATCAACCTCGAACGCCTTGAGGTTTCCCGCAACCGGATTGCCGAGCTGGGGCCGCTTGCGGGGGTGTCGCAGTTGATGTTTCTGGCGGCCAATGACAACCGCCTCTTCCAGCTTGACCCCTTGTCGGGCCTGCTTGCGCTTGAACGTCTCGAACTGGATTCGAACTGGCTCTCAAGTGTTGCGCCGCTTGCCGGCCTGAACCAACTGTCGGTTCTGCAGGTGCGCCACAATCGAATCTATGATTTCACACCCTTGGACCCCCTGGTGGAGCAAGGGCTTCAGGTCATCGGCGCATCCGAGCAGTTGCGGGCAATCATGAAGCCTCCCCCGCAGGAACCACCCGCGGGCGAGTATTGACCAGGGCCTGTTAACGCTAAATGGGGAAAAAACCGGCCCTGCAGCTCATCAAGGCGGCCACTTCCTGACCCGGCAGCAAACGCAAAACCAGCTGCACCGCAAGAAAGAACAACATGGGGCTGAAATCAATACCACCCATACCGGGGAGAATACGCCGGATGGGCGCCAGCGCCGGCGTGCAAACGCTGTGCAGCACGCTGACCAGCGGGTTGTATCCGCTGGGAGAGAACCAGCTCAGTAGCGCCGAGGCAACTACCGCCAGCGCGTAGAACCACAGTACCTGCCGAACCGCGCGGATCAGGCCGTAGAGCAGAATCTGGAATATCGTGGGATCGACGTCACAGCCCACGCTGGCGGTAGACCAAAACAGCACGCACTCCAGCACCAGAAACGTCGCCAGCGCGTGCGATTCCACGCGTTGCGACGGCCGAAGCAGCAGGCGCAGTGGCGCACACACCGGATTGGTCAAACGCAGCACCACGCGGATTAGAGGATTGCGCGGATCCGCGCCATGCCAATACAACGCCAGGCGAACCACGAAGCACAGCATGTACAGGTCCGCAACCGTCCCAAGCAGAAATGAAAGTGCGCCCATAAACTCCAAACCGAAAAAGTAGGGGGAAATTATAAGATCGGTTGCGGCTGTCTCTATAATTCCGCCATGGCCAATCTGATCACGTTAAGCCGACTTTTCTTGTTGCTCGCCGTGGTGGCCATCGCCTACCGGCCCGTCTCGCCGGTGCAATTGTGGATATTGCCCGTTCTCAGCCTGGTTTTCATTTCCGACGGCTTAGACGGGTGGGTGGCCCGGCGCAGAGGCGAGGAGAGCCTGTTCGGCGCGCTGTTCGATATTGCGGTCGATCGCATCGTGGAACTCACACTCTGGATCGTGCTGGCGGATCTGGACGTCATACCCATCTGGATTCCGATCCTGTTCGTAGTGCGCGGAGTGCTGGTGGACGCGATACGGGCCAGTCAGGTTCAGGAGGACCGGCGCGCGCCGTTTTCGCTGCTGAACTCGCCGATTGCCCGCTGGCTGGTCGCGGGGCGCTTCATGCGCGGGTTCTACGCGGCCATCAAGACGGCTGCTTTTGTCGGCCTTTTCCTGATCAAGCCTTTGCCGCTGGGAGTAGCGACACTAACGCCATCCCTGGCGGATGCCTGGACGCCAATACAACCGGCGTTTGAGTTGCTGGTCATGGCGCTCACCTACCTGGCCGTGGCTCTGTGCCTGTTGCGGGGAATGCCGGTAATTGTGGAGTTTCTGGCCGAAGAACGCCGCTCGCTGTTTTCCCGTTCCCGATGAGTGGGCCACGCAGCAAGCCGCGGCTGGCGTTGTTTGATATCGACGGTACGCTGCTGCGCGAACCGAGCAGCGAGAAGCGATTCATGCTCTGGATGCTCTTACGCGGCAGGATCGGTCTGATCAGGCTGCTGGCCTACGCCGTTTTCTCGTTGCGCTACCTGCCTCAGTATGGCGCGCAGGTATTCGCCAAGAACAAGTCCTTGCTCTGGCGGCACAGGTCAAGCAGCACGAAACTCCTGGCGAAGGAATGGGCGGCGCGCCGGCTGGCAAGGGCCCTCTTCCCGCCTTGCGTGGAGCGTCTGCGCTTGCACCAGCAACGTGGCGACATCGTCGTTTTACTGTCCGGCACTCCGGACTTTCTTGCCGAGGCCATCGCCGGACAATTGGGCGTGACCAACGTGGTGGCAACCCGATGCGCGGCGCACGACGGCCGCTTCAGCTTCGCCCCTCCCAAAGTGCACCGAGTAGCCGACGCCAAGCTGACCGCAGCGAAGCAACTGTGCAGACAGTTCGAAATATCCCTAGCGCGTACCGCCGCCTACGCCAACTCGAGCACCGATCTGCCTCTGCTTGCGGCTTGCGGCATACCGGTAGCCGTCAACCCGGACCCGGCCCTTGCTGTGGTGGCCGGTGAGCGGGGCTGGGAAATTGTCGCGAATCAGACCCATCAGCGTATTCGTGCTTCCGCGTAACACTTCGGCAGCCGCCCTGGCACTAATGGCGCTGCTTTGCGGCTCCCCGGCGAGCCAGGCGCAGGATCAGCTCCCTTCCGGCGTGACCCGCATCCTGGCGCACTACGGCATCCCCCCAAACAGCTATTCGGTTTGGGTCCAGGATATCCGCGAAGACCGGCCGCTTGTGAGTTACGGAGCCGATATTCCCCGGCAGCCGGCCTCGGTGATCAAGGTGCTGACGGGCTGGCTGGCGCTGGAAGGCCTCGGCCCCGAGTACCGCTGGGTCACGCGTGCCTATCTTGGCGCCGAATTGCGCGACGGCGTGCTGAAAGGACCGCTGATATTGCAGGGCGGCGGCGACCCGCATCTGGTGGTGGAGCGCGTCTGGTTCTTACAACACGAATTGAGGCAAATGGGCTTGCGCCATATCAAGGGCGGACTGGTGATCGACGACCGATGGCTGCCCGCAAACGACCTTCCCGTGCAGGGTTTCGAGGGCGACCGGCACCGTTCCTTCAGCGCGTCGCCGTACGCGCTGCTGATGAATTTTCAGGCGATCCGGGTAGTCGTTGAGCCGGACCATGCACGAGGCCGCGTCAGCGCCCGGCTCGAACCGCCCCTTTCCGGACTGACGCTGGTCAACCGGCTGCGCCTGACCGGGGGACGTTGCGGCGGCTTTCAGCGCGGCGTCGCGGTACGGGTAACCGGTGAAGGAGACAATCGCGTAGAGCTGGAAGGCGGCTACAGCCGGCGCTGCAATACCTACTCCATTCCGCGCCGCGCGCTCACCGGCCCGGCCTACGCGTTCGGATTGTTCGACGCGCTGTGGCGAGAGGGCGGGGGTGAGCTTTCGGGCGGCTATCGTCTTGGCAGCGCGCCGGACGGCGCCGAGCCATGGCTGGAGTTCAAATCCGAGTTCGCCTCTCAGGCGGTGCGCTTCATGAACAAGCACAGCAATAACGTGATGGCGCGCCAGTTGCTGCTCACTCTGGGGGCGGAAACATTCGGACCTCCCGCAACCCTGGACAAGGCGCGCCGGGCGGCAGGGGAGCTCTTGCGCCGCAAGGGCCTGGATCTGTCCAGCCTGGTCCTGGACAACGGGTCGGGCTTGTCGCGCAGCACCCGGATTTCCGCCGCCGACCTGGGACGCGTTCTGGTGCACGGCGGGCGCGGTCCCCTGTACCCGGAACTGATTGCCTCCCTGCCGATAGCCGGGCGCGACGGAACATTGACCCGCACCTACAAGGAAATGCCTTTCAGTGGCAGGGCGCACATCAAGACCGGCAGCCTTAACGGAGTGTCGGCGATAGGGGGCATGGTTTTGACCACGAGCGGCCGGCGTCTGGCCGTGGTCGCACTGCTGGAACACACGCTTGCCGCCAAGAGCCCGGGCGAAGAAGCCCACGGCGCGCTTTTGACAGAAATCAGCCGCTATTGATAGAATTCCGTGAGCAACTTTCTGCCCCTCTCTCAGCCAAAAGGAAGGCTCAAATGAAACTTGTAATGGCCATTGTCAAGCCGTTTCGGCTGGATCACGTGCGCAACACCCTGTCCGACCTTGGGATCAATGGAATGACCGTCTCAGAGGTGCAGGGTTTCGGGCGACAGCGGGGCCATACCGAACTCTATCGGGGCGCCGAATACATGGTGGACTTCATTCCCAAGACCAAGATAGAAGTGGCCTGCACGGACGAACTCGCCGAGCGTGTGGTGGAGGCCATCATAGGCTCGGCCAAGACGGGCAAGGTGGGCGACGGGAAAGTCTTCGTGGTGGACCTTGAAGAGGCCTACCGGGTCCGCACCGGGGAGAGCGGTGACTCGGCGCTGTAGCGGCGTTGAATATCGGGGCTCCGGCGAGCTGCCAGCCTGTCCCCCACACGAGGAGTTCTCATATGAAAAGAGCGATGGTTATCGCTGTGGCCGGGTTGCTGGTGTCGGGCGTGGCAAGCGCCGATGCGCTGGACAAGGCCGATACTGCCTGGCTGTTGACTTCCACGGCCCTGGTGCTGTTCATGACACTGCCGGGACTGGCACTGTTCTACGGCGGTCTGGTCAGCCGCCGCAACGTGTTATCGGTATTGATGCAATGTTTCGCGATCGCCGGAATCGTGACCGTCCTGTGGATCGTGGTTCAGTACAGCCTGGCGTTCAGCGACGGCGGCTCCATGAACAAATGGGTTGGGGGCTTCGGCAGCGCCTTCCTCTCGGGACTGACGGTTGACTCGCTAAGCGGCACGGCGCCGGAATCAATCTTTCTTACCTTCCAGCTGACTTTCGCCATCATCACCTGCGCCCTGATTGTGGGTGGTTTCGCCGAACGCATGCGGTTCGCGCCCATGCTCCTGTTCTCGGTGCTCTGGTCGCTGATCGTCTACGCCCCGGTGTGTCACTGGGTATGGGGCGGCGGCTGGCTGTCGGACCTGGGCTTTCTGGACTTCGCCGGCGGGGCCGTGGTGCATTTGACCGCGGGTGTGGCGGCGTTGGTAGCCGCCCTGGTGCTGGGGCCCCGTTCGGGGTTTCCGCAAAAACCCATGCCGCCGCACAGTCTGCCGTTGACGGTGGCCGGCGCCGGCATGCTCTGGGTGGGCTGGTTCGGCTTCAACGGAGGCAGCGCTTTGGCCGCCGATGGCGCCGCCGGCATGGCGTTGCTGGTTACCCACGTGGGCGCGTCGGCCGGCGCCATGGGCTGGATGGCGATGGAATGGATCCGGTTCGGCAAGCCCAGCGTGCTCGGCGTGGTGACCGGCATGGTTGCGGGACTCGGCACGATCACACCGGCCTCCGGCTACGTCGGCCCGATGGGCGCACTGGTGATCGGCCTGGCCGCGGGCGTCGTGTGTTTCTACGCGACCCGGTTGATCAAGCGGGTGCTGGTGATCGACGACTCGCTGGACGTGTTCCCGGTCCACGGCGTGGGCGGTTCCTTAGGCCTGCTGCTGTGCGCCGTGTTCGTGAATGCTAGCCTGGGCGGCGCCGGCTACGCCGAAGGCATGAACCTGGGTTCGCAATTCGGCGTGCAGGCGTTGGGCCTGGCGGCAACCGCTATCTGGACGGCCGCTGCCACGTGGGTGATCCTCAAGGTGGTCGGACTCATTACGCCGCTGCGCGTGGACGAGGAAGACGAGATCGAGGGGCTGGACATTACCCAGCACGAAGAGCGCGGCTACAGCCGCTAACCTCTTCCACCTGGTTACATAGTTCACCCGTTTAGCGGGCGTTTGGGTGCGCGCTGCCCCCTTCTTTCCGGGAGACGCATGAATCCATCCGTGGAGCTTTCTTCGGCATCCCTGCCTCAGAAACTCCCGGAAAGAAGGGGGCAGCGCGCACCCACTCGGGGCGGTCCGCAAGAAGGGGCGGGGTGCGTTAGTATTGGGGTATGTTGATTCGTAAACCCTCAGGTATTCTTGCCTCGGAAATCAGCTCCGGGAACGCGTATTTCAACCGCCGTGCCTTTGTTGCCGGAATGGCGGCCGCGGGCCTGGTGGGAACGGCCCGGGCGGCGCCGAACCACCTGGCGAAAGGAACCGGCCAGGAGGAGTTGACGGGCGTATTGCGCAGCCCGTTGAGCGCCGACGAGCCGCCCAACAGCTACGAAGAAATCACCACCTACAACAACTTCTACGAATTCGGCACCGGCAAGGAAGATCCGCACCGGAATTCCGGCGATTTCAAGCCTCGTCCGTGGACCGTGCGGGTGGAAGGAGAAGCGGAAATCACCGGCGAGTTTGATGTCGAGGGATTACTGGACGGCATCGGCCTTGAGGAGCGCATCTACCGCATGCGATGCGTGGAAGCATGGTCTATGGTGATCCCCTGGGTGGGCGTGCCCCTGGGCGCAGTGCTTAAGCGCTTCAAGCCGACGTCCCGCGCCAAGCACGTGGTTTTTCAAACGGTTTACCGCCCCGATGAAATGCCAGGTCAGCGCAGGCGGGTGCTGCGCTGGCCGTACGTGGAAGGACTGACGATCGAAGAGGCGACCCATCCATTGGCCATGCTGGCGGTGGGAGTGTATGGCGTGGCGCTGCCGAACCCGAATGGCGCGCCGCTGCGCCTGGTCGTGCCCTGGAAATACGGTTTCAAAGGCATCAAATCCATCGTGAGCATTCGACTGCAGGAGCGCCGCCCGCCCACGAGTTGGAATATCGCGGCGCCAAGGGAATATGGTTTCTACGCCAACGTCAATCCGCAAGTGGACCATCCCCGCTGGAGCCAAGCCACCGAGCGCCGCATTGGTTCGGGGTTTTCGGGACTGTTCGCGCGCCGCATGCCGACGCAGATGTTCAATGGTTACGGGGAACAGGTTGCCCACCTCTATTCCGGGCTGGATCTACGCCGTAATTTCTGATCGTTCGAATCAGACCGCGCAATAGGTTCCTGATCCTGTGAATGTGCGGGTCTACAAGCCCTTGTTGTTTGTGGCCTGCCTGTTGCCGGTTGCGTGGCTGATCCTGCGCATTGCCGACGTCGTGCAGCCCGGGCTGGGGGCCAACCCGGCTGAGGAGATTCAGGATGAGCTGGGAGTGTGGGCGCTGCGGCTGCTTCTGGCGACCCTTTGTGTCACACCGGCGGCGCGCCTGCTGAAAAAGCCGCGTCTGTACCGATTTCGCCGCATGCTTGGGCTGTATGCCTTCTTCTATTGCACGCTTCACCCGCTTGCCTATTTTCTCCTGGACCTGCAGCTGGACTTTGCCCACCTCGGCGAAGACCTGCTCAAGCGTACCTTCATTACCGTGGGCATGGGCGCGGTGCTGCTGCTGATCCCATTGGCGTTCACTTCCACAAGGGGCTGGCAGCGGCGCCTGGGGCGACGCTGGAACCGGCTGCACCGGCTGATTTATCCGGCCGCGATTCTGGCCTGCTGGCATTTCTACTGGCAGGTCAAGGCCGACACGGCCGAGCCGCTGGTATATTGCGCCATTCTTGCCCTATTGCTGGGCATACGTTTGTGGTGGTCGCGCCTGGGGCGCCGGCTTTTCCGGGGAGGATAAAAATGCAAGGCACCGAGTCCCGAGGCGGAATGTTCTTTGGCTGGATTCTGCTAATCGGCCTGTTTCTGATTTACGCCGCGTCCAACGGCATTCTTATCAACACCATGCCGCTGATTTTCCCGGACCTAGCGGCGGAATTCGGCTGGAACAAGGAGCAAGTCACACGGCCCGCCACTACGTTCTTTCTTCTCGCTGCCTTGCTCAATCCCTTGGCGGGTTACCTGCTGGACCGTTTTTCCGTCCGCTGGCTGATGCTGGGCGGATCGGTGGGAATCACCATAGTGCTGGTGCTTATGCCGTTGGTGCAGGATCATGACCAGCTAATGGCGCTTTATGTGCTGTTTGCCATTTCACTCTCGCTCTCGGGCCTCGGGCCTTCACTGATGCTGCTTTCGCGCTGGTTCGTTCGTTACCGGGGCATTGCGTTCGGCATTCTGCTGCTGGCCTCGAGTTTTGGCGGCGCAATTTTCCCTGAGATCGTCAAGAATTTCTTGCCGGACTGGCGCACCGCCGTTCAGATCATGGCCATCGTCGGCGGGGCCATGCTGGTGATTCCTGCGATCTTCCTCCTTCGCAACCACCCTTCGCAGTCCGGGCAGGCGCCGGACGGCGTGCGAGGTACCGAGCTGGAGGCGCCGCCGAAGCCCGACGCGATGCTTGGCGTGCTGAATCGACTGGTGAGTTCTCCGGTTTTCTATCTGCTGGCTTTTTCCACGGCAACGCTGTGGTTCTGCATCGTCGGGATGCTGAACAATCAGGGACTCTTTCTGCGCGATGAACTGGGACTGGATGAAGGAACCGCCGCGGGCATTTTCCAGGTTTTCTTCGCCGCAGCCATCGTCGGGAAGTTGCTGTTCGGTTATTTGGCGGACAAGTTCGACAAGCTGAAAGTAATGCTGGTCAGCGTGATTAACCTTGGGGCGGGGTTGGCGCTTCTGTTTTTTGCAACACCGGGGGAAGCGTTTTGGCCGACGGCCTACGCGGCCGTATATGGCGTAGGTTACGCCGGCGCCTTTACGATGATTCAGTTGGCGATCGCAGAATTTTACGCCGGTCGTAACTATGGAAAGATCCTGGGGATATTCATCTGTATAGACTCCCTGGCGGGTTCCGTGGGCAGCTGGTATATGGCCCGAACGGCTGACGCGACCGGAACCTACAGCGGCGGCTTTACGGTCATGATCAGCTTGTGCGTGGTCGCGGTGCTTTGCGTGATCGCGCTGATGTGGTGGCGCCAGCGCCGGGCATGAAGAGATTCGTACTCTTGTTTGCGGTAAGCTTGCTTGCAGCGGCGGGTTGCGACCCTTCCGGGGAGGCGCCAGAGGAAGACACTCAAGACGCACCAACGCAGGTGACGGAGATCACCGCGGCTGGCACGGCGTTTCCGAACACCGTCGGGGAACAGCAGTGGTTCGACTTTCAGCGTAACGTGGAGGAAGGGACCGAGGGCCGCATAAAGGTGCGCATGCTGGTTCACGGACAGCTGGGCTCGGAGGAGCAGATCATCTCGGGCTTGCGGCGCGACCGGGTACAGGTGGGCAATCTGTCGGCGATGGTGGCCTCCACTATCGTGCCCGAAACCGCGATCCTTTACGCTCCGTTTCTGTTCGATTCCGAACAACAAGCCGACTTCGTCTACGACCATTTCCTCACCGAACTGTTCACTACGCTTTTTGCGGAACAGGGGCTGCATCTGATGAGGTGGAACGAAATCGGCTTCCACCACATTTACTCGGTTACACCGGTGCTTTCCCCGGACGATATGCGTGGGCGCCGGTTTCGTGTTTCGGCCAGCGTAGCATCGCGGCTTTTCGCCAAGGCCTTTGCGGCCGACGTTATTCCGCAGCCTTTCGGTGACATCGTGCCCTCTCTGCAGACCGGCCTGATTGAGGCGGGCGAGAACTCCGTCAGCATGTATGTCCGCACCGGGACTTCGGGCGAAGCACCTCACCTGACGCTCACCGCTCACTGCTTCGGGATGTCGGTCATCGTGGCCGACAAGGCCTGGTGGGACCGGCTCACGGAAGCCGACCGGCGGGTCATGGCCGGTGCCTATCCCAGCATTGAAGAATCACGCCGCGTAACGCGCGAGGAAGCCGCGCACGATCTGGAAAACGCCGCTGATTTCGGCATCGTCCCGCGCCGGCTGGACGCCGCCGAGCGAACGGCATGGGCAGCAACGGTTAGCCATGTGCCGGGTGAACTGGCGGCGGCTGTCGGCGGGCGCTCAAACCTGGTTCTTGCGACAATCGCCGAAGGGCGAATCGCGTTCGACCGCCAAAACTCCTCTCAGTAATCGCCGCGAATCGGCGTTGCGCCCGCTTCAGGAATCGCCGGGATATTCGATCGGCCGCTCTTCCTTGTCCGGCTCGGCAGGCGCCGGAACGTCGGTCGTCGAGTCCGCCTCGCGCCGCTTGTACCAGCGGAACCGATGCCGATAGATTACGTCCTCCACCCTCTCCGGCTCGCCATCCCGAAGCTGGGGACGGAACTTGGCGCCCTTGATCAAGGACACGACGATATTGTCTATCAAACCTGACGGGTCCGATTCCAGTACCTTTGCATCCGAAACGCTGCCATTGGGCTCCAGAGTCAACTGCAAGACCACGGAGCCGGCGCGCGGCTGACTCTCATAGCGCGAGGAGTTCGTGATTTCCCGTGGAATTTGCACCGGCAACTGGGCACTGCGTAGCGCGATGACCGGGTGCTGCAGGAGCTCCGCCCGCAAGTCCAGGCCCTCGTCGTCCACGCTAAGCAGGTCCCAGGCCTCCCGGTAATTCTCGCGCGCCATCGGTAGGCGATTGAAGATCGTCTGCGTATCGCCGATATCGATCAGCAATTTGGCCTGCTGAAGAATGTCCTGAATCGGATGGGCCCGCACAATGCTCAGTGCCCGCCGGAAGAACTCTTCGGCCTTCTCCCGGCGCGATTCCCGGAGGAAACTGGTTGCAAGCCCACGAAGCGCCTGCACCCGATCCAGGCTGTCCTGACCATTGGCTGCCTGGATGATGCGATCGGCGGCGGCGTAGCTCTTGCGTTGCAAATTGGTCTGGCGCGTGCGTTCATACCATTCGCCCAGCTTGTACAGCGCCGGTACCACACGCGGATCTCCGGGTCCGTAGCGCCGTTCATGGGCGCGGACCTGGATCCGCTGGTGCAGGTTGGCCTGCTCCAGGTCCCGTTCGGCCAGCGACAGATCGCTCAAGAGGTCGCGGGTCCTGCCCTGCTCCAGGCTGTAAATGCCCGAATTGGCATGGGTCACCCGCAAAGCGCGAGAAAGAGGCGCCGTGGCAGCTTCGAGATCACCCATTCGCATGAAGGTCCTGGCCATCCCGTGCAATGGGTTGAGGAGTTCAATGGCGTCGTAGCCCAGCTTCCGTTCTGCTATCGCTATGTTGCGTTCATAATGGAATAGCGCATCGCTATAGCGCCCCTGAACCCGCTGCACCGTCGCCAGGTTGACTAGTGGTCCGAGGAGTTCCACCGAGTCATAGCCGTATTGCTCCTCGGCCCGACGCAGGATCGAATCGGCCAACTCCTCGCCTTCGGCGTGGCGCAGTTCGCGGAACAATTCCACGAACCGCTGGTTCATCCGGCGCTGTTCGGTCAGCCAGGACTGGCCGACCTCCCCATCCGTCGCGCCTTGAAACGCGAACGCGGCCGGGGCGACAACGGCCAGCAGAGCAATATGCAGTATGCGTCTCATGCCTGGCGCACCGCTATTACGTCTTCCGCCAGACCGGACTGAAGGTCACAACTCACGCCGGTCCCGCCAAGACCACAATAGCCGCGCGGATTCTTGGCCAGGTACTGCTGGTGTTGCTGTTCGGCGAAATAGAACACGCCGGCCTCGGCGACTTCAGTGGTAATGGGACCGTACCCCGCCGACCTGAGCGCATCGCCATACGCCTGGCTCAAGGCCGCGGCCTGGCGGTGCTGTTCGGAGCCGAGGGTAAAGATCGCCGAGCGGTACTGGGTGCCGATGTCCCCCCCCTGGCGCATTCCCTGAGTGGGATCGTGAGCCTCCCAAAACACGCCGAGCAGTCGCTCGTAGCTGATTTCCGACACCCGGTAGCTCACCAGAACGGCTTCTGCGTGCCCGGTCGCGCCGGAACATACGGAATAGTAGTCGGGGTCCGCCACGTAACCGCCCGTATAGCCCACAGCGGTGTTGTACACCCCCGGGGTCTGCCAGAACTTCCGCTCCGCTCCCCAAAAGCAGCCGAGCGCAAATATGGCCTGCGAAACGCCCTTCGGAGGATCGCCGGCCACGGGCACGCCGAACACATCGTGCCTCAGCGTCTCAAACCTCCCCGGATGAGCCGGGACTGCCACCGGTGCCTGGCGAACAATATCCATTACTCTGCTCATGCCATTCTTGTTGCCATGCCTTGATCCGCAATCGTTGTTCGAACGCTGCAAGGCAAAGCGGGACAATAAACATACCACAGCGAGGCGCACCTGGAGTGCCCGGCGACCGGTCCCGGGCAACGATTTCCGGTCTGGATTGAAGCCTGCAGCGTATTCGGGTATGCTTCCGCCCCGCTTGCGCCATCGGCCGAGGCCCGAATCCGTGAAGACAGGAATTCATCCCAAGTACAACGAAATCAAGGTTACCTGCAGTTGCGGGCGGGAACTGGTTACCCGCTCCACCTTGAGCGAAGACATTCGCGTTGAGGTTTGCTCCTCCTGTCACCCGTTTTTTACCGGTTCGCAGAAGATCATGGAAACGGCCGGCCAAATCGAGAAGTTCCGCCGCCGGTACGGGGCGCGGAAGTCTGCATAACCTTGTCATTTCATAAGGTTTTCTAGCTGATCGGCCGGCTGGGCTATAATGCCCGGTTGCAATGTACGCGCCCAGTCTCTGGGCAGCGTCTTTCCCAGTCTGGCGTTACCCAGCAACGGAGCGCCAAACCCGGTGTTCGGAGGAACCGGTCTCGTGCCGCCTGCGACCGACCGTCCTGCCGGCACAGTACAAGGCAGTTGCATGACCGATTCGGGCGACAAATTTGTAAGCCGTGACGGGCACTCCGTGCCACTTGCGCGGCGTACCGCTGTTTTAGGCGCAGACGCCCTGGAACTTTCCGGCCTGCCTGCCGCGACCGGCGCCTACAGTTACGACCCGGGTTATGCGTCCACGGCCAGTTGCAGCAGCCGGATCACCTATGTGGACGGGGAGAAGGGCGTTCTCATGTACCGCGGATACGCGGCCAATGACCTGGCGCGGCACAGCAATTTCTCGGAGGTGGCCTGGCTGCTGCTGCACGGAGAATTGCCCACGCGAGCCGAATTGCAAGCGTTTTCCGCTGAACTGAGGAGCCTGCGTGTCTGCGCCCCCGAGGTATTGGCCACTATTTCGGCCATGCCCGCCCACGCACATCCCATGAGCGTGATGACCGCGGCGCTGTCGGCAATGCCGGCCGTTTATCCCGACTGCATCAATCCCCACGACGCGGACCATCGGCGCCGCTTCAGCTACCGCGTCATTGCGAACATCCCGACCGTGGCCGCGGCAGCCTATCGCAATTCGCTGGGCAAGCCGGCCATCGCTCCACGTGACGACCTGGCCCACGCGGCCAACCTGCTGTACATGATGTTCGGCGAGGATCCGAACCCGGTAGCCGCCAGGGCTTTGGACACACTCCTGGTGCTGCACGCGGATCACGAACAGAACTGCTCCACCTCCACGGTGCGGATTGCCGGCAGTTCCGGCGTAAATCCGTTCTCGGCCCTGGCCGCCGGGTGCATCGCGCTGTGGGGCCCGGCGCATGGCGGCGCCAACGAGGCCGTGCTCAAGATGCTGGAGGACATCGGTTCCCAAGAGAGCATCGAGGACTACGTCCTGCGGGCCAAGGACCCGAATGATTCTTTCCGGCTTATGGGTTTCGGTCACCGGGTATACAAGAATTTCGACCCGCGCGCGACCATTATCCGGAGCATCTGCCATGAAGTGCTTAAGGCGCTGGCCACGGGCCGAGGACGCTTGTTCAAGCTGGCCCGGGAGCTGGAGGAGATCGCGCTCCAGGACAGCTACTTCAAGGACCGTCGCCTGTATCCCAACGTCGACTTCTATTCCGGCATCATCTACCGGGCGCTGGGGCTGCCGTCGGCGATGTTCACACCCATGTTCGCCATTGGCCGCACCGCCGGTTGGGCGGCCCACTGGTGCGAGATGCACCAGGACCCGGAAGCCCGGATCGGGCGGCCGCGGCAACTCTACCTGGGCCCCGGACCGCGCGACTACACGCCCATCGACGACCGTTAGCGTCGAGTTCCGCCACGGCGGCGGGCTATTCCCCTTTGCCGCTGCCCTTGAGGATGGAGGTGGCGAGCGTGAACATGGATGCCATGTTGCCCATGTCGGCGGGGACAACGAAAGTGTTGCCTTCCTGAGCCAGCCGTCCGAACTGTTCAACGTACTGCTCGGCTATGCGCAGGCGCATGGCGCTTAGTCCGCCTTCTGAATCGACCGCCTGGGCCACTAGCCGCAAGCCCTCGGCGGTGGCGGCAGCTACCGCCAATATCGCTTCGGCTTCACCCTCGGCCTCGTTGATCTGCTTCTGCTTGGCCGCCTCCGACTCCTTGATGACGCGTTGCTTGTCGCCCTCGGCGTTGTTGATCTGAGCGTCGCGTTCGCCCTCGGAAGTCAGGACCACCGCGCGCTTCTCACGTTCCGCGCGCATCTGCTTCTCCATTGCGGCCAGCACATCGTGGGGTGGATTGATGTTCTTGATCTCATACCTCAAAACCTTGATGCCCCAGGCGCTGGTGGCCTTGTCCAGTTCCGTCACCAACGCTGAGTTGATGGCGGTGCGCTCCTCGAAGGTGCGATCCAGGTCCAGCTTGCCGACCTCGCTACGCAGGGTGGTCTGGGCCAGCTGCGAGATTGCGAACATGTAGTCGGTAATGCCGTAGGAGGCGTTCTTTGCGTCGAGAACCTGCATGTACAAGACGCCGTCCACGCCCACCTGCACGTTGTCACGGGTAATGCAGATTTGTTCGGGTATGTCGACCGCCTGCTCCTTGAGCGTGTGCTTGTAGGACACTCTTTGCACGAATGGCACCAGGATATGGAAACCCGCCTGCATGGTGTTGTTGTAGCGGCCAAGGGTTTCCACCACGTAGGCCGACTGTTGCGGGACCACTACGGCAGTCTTGGCGATGATGACGATTACCAGGATGGCAATCGCACCGGCGACGATCATGCTAAAAATCATTGTTCTCTCCTAATTTGTACTCGCGTGACACGACACTAGTTCTCGGTCAGTTCCAATACCAACTGATCCACCCGCGCGACGCGCACCCGCGCGCCTTGGGCAATTTCGGATGAACCGACGTTGCGGGCGTCCCATTCCGCGCCGCGCAGCATCGCCTTGCCGGCGGCCCCTGCCGCCATCGCCGATACGACCGTCGCTTCTTCCCCAATTACTGCTTCGACCGGCCCGCCCTTGCGACGCAACATCCAGGACCGCAGGCGGCCCCTTAAGAAATACAGCAGCACCAGCGAAAGCCCGGCGAACAACAGCCATTGCGCAACCGGCGGGCCGGTAAAGCCAACAAGGCCGCCCAGCCCTACGGTTACGGCGCTTATTCCGATAAACAACAGCCAGAAAGCGGCGTCCACGGTGACCTCTACAACCAGTAGAGCAGCCCCGAACAAAATCCACAACCACCATGACATGACAATTACCCTGGGGAATTCATCTATCCCGCGATTCTATAGAAAACACGGGGCAAAAAACTGCTAGAAGAGTTCTTCTTGTTCCTCTTCGTCGGCGCCGGCGTCTGAGGCTCGCGTTGCTCCGGGTACGGCCTCCTCACGAAACAGTTCGAAGATCGCATCTGCTTCTCCAGGAGGGGCCAGCAACCCGGTTGTCGGCGAGACCCGGGCGGAAACGATGCCGGGAGGGCGCGGCAGGGGGGCTTCGGGCGCTCCCTTGAGCGCTTCCTCCATGAAGTAGATCCAGATCGGCAGTGCGGTGGCGCCGCCGCCCTCATTGCTTCCCAGCGAGCGTTCCTGGTCAAACCCGACCCATACCGTAGCCAGCAGGTCGCCGTTAAAACCGCTGAACCACGCGTCACGATTGTCGTTCGAGGTGCCGGTCTTGCCGGCCAGGTCCTGCCGACCCAATGCCTGTGCGCGCCTCCCGGTACCCCTGCGCATGACATCGCGCATCATGTCGTAAACGATATAGGTATTTTCCGCGCTTGCGGCGCGTGGCGCCGACTTGAGATCCGCGAACAATTCCGGTCGGTCCGTTATATCGGGATTCCGCTGCAGCGTTACCGCCTGCATTTGCGCCACCGAGTCGAAAAATGGCTCGAAAAAATCGCCGTCGGCCGACGGATATAGCCTGGCGAGGTTATCGATTTTCGCAAACGCATACGCCAGGCGCCCCGGCATACGTGGCTCGGCGCCGTTCAGCCACTCGGTGGTTAGCGGCGATCCTGTCCCGACCGACTCGTCGGGCAGCTCGCAGGCGCGGCAAGCGACGCGTGCTTCGGCCTGGTAGCGCACGCCATCCTGCTCGACTCGTTCGACCAGCCACGGATCAACCCGGTAGCCGCCGTTCGCCAGAACCGCGTAGCCGCGTGCGATATCGAGGGGCGCCGCGCCCCCGGCGCCCAACGCCAGGGAATACTCTTCCGGCAACGAGGACTCCGGCAATCCGAAAGCACGGATGTGCTTGGTGGTGGCAGGCAAACCAACCCGTCGCAGAACCCGTACCGATACCAGGTTCATCGAACGCACCAAGGCTTCGCGCAGGCGAGTAGGGCCGTTGAAACGGCCGGAATTATTCTTCGGGCGCCAGACGGTCCCGGTAGCGGGATCCGGAATAACGACCGGCGCGTCGTTCACAACCGAGGCGGCCGTCAACCCATGCTCGAGCGCGGCGGAGTAGATAAAGGGCTTGAACACCGAGCCGGGCTGCCGCAAGGCATCCGCTGCCCGGTTGAACTTGCTGCGCGAAAAATCGTAGCCGCCGACCAGCGCCACGATTCCTCCGTCGCGGGGATCGATCGACGCCAATGCCCCCTGCACCTCGGGCTCCTGGGCCAGTTCCAGGCCTCCCTCGTCCGAGGAACGAACCAGGATCAGATCGCCAACCGCAAACATGTCCTGGGGTTGTTTGGGCAGCGGTCCTCGGGCGTTTTCCGAAATATAGGCGCGCCAGCGCACCTGCTCCCAGGGAATAAGCTGGCGTCCCTCTCGCTTTGCCAGCACCTCTACGGAATTGGAATCACTGAATAACATCACCAGCGCCGGACGCGCGTCGGCAATATCCGCAAGGGAATCGAGGTGCTTGAGCAACTGCGCGTCGGTCCGGTAACCCTCCGCACGCAGGTTACGCAGCACACCCGTTCGCAGCGGACCACGATATCCATGACGCCGATCGTATTCCCGCAAACCGCGGCGCAACGCCCGCTCGGCATTCGCCTGCATGCGCGAGTCGATCGTGGTGGTTACCTTGTAGCCCCCGGTATAAGCGCCCTGTCCGTAGCGTGCAAGCGTTTCCTTGCGCGCCATTTCGAGCACCCACGGCGCGTTCACTTCGTGGCGGGGACCATGCAGGTTGGACTCCATGGGTTCCGCCAGCGCCGCCTGCCGTTCCGCTTCGTTGATGAAATCCAGTTCCTTCAGCCTGCGCAGGACGTAAGCCCGCCGGTTCTCGGCCCGCTGGGGGTTCCTGATGGGGTTGATGGCGGACGGCGCCTTGGGCAGGCCTGCCAGGGTTGCGCATTCGGCGATTGAAAGTTCGTCCAATGCCTTGCCGAAATAGACTTGTGCGGCAGCCGCCACGCCGTAGGCCCGATTGCCCAGGAAAATCTTGTTGAGGTACAGCTCGAGAATTTCTTCCTTGCTGAGTTCGCGCTCGAGGCGGCGAGAAAGGAACAGTTCCCTTGCCTTGCGCACAAAGGTGCGTTCCCGACCCACGTAATACTCGCGGGCCAGCTGCTGGGTAATGGTGCTTCCTCCCTGGCTGGCCGAGCCGGTCAAGACGAGATTGACGGCGGCGCGCGCCAGACCCTGGTAGTCATAACCCGGATGTTCGAAGAAGCGGTCGTCCTCGGCCGCTAGGAAGGCATGGCGAAGCAGTGGGGGCACGTCGTCCAGGGCCACCGGAGTTCTGAGCTTTTCGCCCACCTCGCCGATCAGACGCCCGTCTCTTGTAATGGCCTGCAGAGGAATCTGCAGCGGCACTTCCCGAATACTCTCAACACTGGGCAGACCTGGAGCAAGATAGAAATAGGCCCCGGCAATAATCATGCCCAGGGCGACCAGGCCCATTGTGGCTCCTGCGGCAACCAACGTGAATATCTTCACGAACGCGCCGATTAATGTTCTGGATTCAAGGAGCTGCTTGATCACAAGATGGATTCCAGGCTGTGCAAGGCTTGACTCCTCATTATAGGCAGCCGGCACGAACTTTCATTAACCGACGGCGATAGCAGTGCGCCAGAAAACGATGCAGGGATTGCGGCGAACAAAGTCTGTGGTGGGGCTTGACCTGGGCGCCGGCGCCGTCAAGGCGGTTGAGCTGGCGGGTGGGGCATACCGCTCTTGTGCCTTCGCACCCTACACGCAAGGCGAAAGCCTCACCGGCAAATCCATTGCGGCGGCAATAAGGCGCGCCCTTCGCCAGGCCGCGCCGCGCGCCACCCGGGCCGTAGTGAGTCTGAACGCCACCGAAGTCATCATGCACCGCTTCACCTTGCCATCGGATCTTCCATCGGCGGAAATCGAGGAACAGGCGCGAGCACAAGCCGGCCAGGTCGTGCCCTACCCACTCGATGAAGCCTGTTACGACTACGTAGAGGAAGGCGAGGGCGAGCGCAATCTCAGCTATTGCATGGGCATAGCGAGATTGGAGGCGGTGCGGGCGCTTTGCCGCCCGGTTGAGGACGCAGGCCTCAAGGTGGCCGCAGTCGACATAACGACCTTTGCAATACAACGAGCGGTATCAATACCGCGGGCCGAGGACAGCGCCCTGGCGGTGCTCGACGGCGGCCACCGGCAGACTCGCCTGACCCTGTATTCGGGGAACGGCCCGGCATTTCAGCACAGCTATTCCTTCGGCTGCGAGGAGCTTGCCGAGCGGCTGCGCGTCGCCTACGGCCTGTCGAACAATGACACGCTTAAGGCCGTCGAGGAATGCGCCTTGCCCGGCGGCCCGGTGTCTCGCATCCGGGAATCCTTTCTGCGCGACCTGGCCCGGCATACCGAGCGGGCGCTGCAACTTTGCCTGGCCTCGCGGCACGATACTCGCGCTCCCGAAAAAACCTTGCTCTGGGGTGGCGCGGCACTCCTGCACGGAGCTTGCGAGGTACTTGGGGAAGCGCTGGGAATGCCTGTGGAGGTGGCCGCTCCACCAAGAACTCCCGGGAACGACCCGAAAGCACCCGAGGTTTCGCCGGTTTTACTCGGCGCCTACGCGCTGGCGTTGAATGACCATGCCTGACACGAAACCAGGCTTGCGCTCGTTCAACCTCTTGCCCTGGCGCCACCGGCAGTGCCGGGCCCGGCGGCGCAACGCCATCGCGGCCCTTGCCGGGGGCGCGCTTGCCGCGCTGGCCCTGGTCGCCGCGGCCGATACGTACTGGCGCCATGAATTGCGCGAAGCGCGCGAACAGACTGCGGAGATTGCTGCGGAAATCGCCCGCCACAAGCAGGCCGGAGCAGACCTGGCTGAACTTCAGGCGGCAAATGCCACGCTTGCGGTCCTGCTGGCGGAAATAGAGCGCGTGCAAAGGCGTAATGAGGCGTTGCGGGAGTGGCTTACCCGACTACCGGACGCGGCGCCCACCGGCCTGTTCCTCACCGGCCTGCGGCTGAACGGACAAGGCTGGGAAATCGAGGGCAAGGTGGCGGACCTGGAACAGGCGCGCCTGCTGGTTGGGCGGCTGCGCAAAATGCCCATGGTATCGGAGGCCCGTATTGAGGAAGTGCAGATCGGCGCAAAGGACTCCCGGCAGTTCCTGCTGGTTGGGCGGCTGAAGAAATGAGAATCCTGGAGGAATTGCGAGTTCTGGACACCGGCGATCCGGGAAAATGGAGCACGCGGGTAAGCCTGGTTCTGGCATGTGCGCTCTTCATGCTGGTCGCGGTGCTTGGAATTCAACTTTGGGTGCGGGGGCAATTGATGCCGCAGCTCGCACACGCCAGGGACGGCCTGCATGATCTGGAGCAAAAGTTGGCGGCGGCCCGACTCACGGAGCGTCAAAGGCAATTGCTCCACTCGGAAACCGACCAGGCCATAGAGCAGCTACGCCGGTCCGGCGCCTGGATACCGCCCGGCCCCGAAGCGTTGGACCTGACCGTTTCCCTGGCTGCCGGCTGGGCGAAAGCCCTGGTGTATGCGGTGCAGCCCTGGCAGCCGGCCAGGGAATTTGACCGCGCCCTCCGGCACACCGGCGCCGAGCTGGAAATCTCCGCAAGCTACGGGGAAATCCTGGGTTTCCTGGGCCTCGCGCTGGCGTCGGAGCAACTGCGGGAAATGGTGGAAATCAGTATCGAGTTGCCATCCTTGGAAGATCCCGGAGAATTGCGAGCCACCGCGCGACTGGTGGCCTACTTTGCAGACGATGCCACGGCTGGGCAATTTCAGTCTCCTGTCGAACAACAAAGCCTTCAGCCGCCGCCACCGCTTCCGGCGGGACTCGCGAATCTTCGTTCCCCCTTCGGACCCTCGGATTCGGGCGCCGAAGCGATTCATGCAGCGGACTCCGAGGAAACAGAGGAGGCTTCACAGGGTAGCGGCCTTATCCGGGTGGGTGCGCGCAGCTACGAGCTTGTAGAGGACCCGGCCGGGAATCTGCGCTTGAAGCCCGGCGGGTCATGATCCTGCGCTCCCGAAATGTCTGGATGGTCCTGGCGGCGCTCAGCATGGCGAGCGGTTCGCATGCTGAACAAGAGGAGCTGGTCTCGCTGAGTTTTCGCGACCTGCCGGTCCGGTCCGCCCTGCAACTGCTGGCGGAGGCGTCGGGCATGCAATTGCTGGTGTCGGATACCGTAAGCGGGAACGTGACCCTGGAACTTGCCGAAATGGGCCGCGAGGACGCGTTCGCATTGGTACTGGAAAGCCGGGGACTTCAGGCGCGCCGGCGCCACGGGGCCTGGGTGGTGGCTACTCCAGACGAGTTCTTCGCGCGCGACGCAGCCCGGCTGGAGGCGGAGCGTGCGCAAGAATCACTTGCGCCGCTTCAGTTGCGCAGGTTACGGGTCAACTACGCTGCAGCTTCTGAAATCGCCGGGCTCATCAACGAAGGGCAATCCTCCCTGCTCTCCGGTCGCGGTTCGGTACAGGTGGACGCGCGCACCAATTCCCTCATTGCTCACGATACGGCGCCCCGATTGGAAAAGTTGGCGGAATTGCTGGCCGAGCTGGATATGCCGGCGCAACAGGTCTTGATCGAATCGCGGGTCGTGGTGGCCAATCAGAGCTACAGCCGAAACCTTGGCCTGCGCTGGGGAGTCACGGCGGCGAACCAGCGTGGCGACGGCAAGGCGGTGGTGCTCTCGGGAAGTGGCGCGGCCACCGACCGCATCGTGCGGGGCATTGAGGCGGCCGAGGGCAAGGCCGGAGCACTGACCGCAGCCGACCTGGCCGACCGTTATAGCGTGAAGTTACCGGTGGCCGGCGCGGCCGGACAAGTCGCGCTGGCATTGCTGCATCCCGATTACCTGCTTGACCTGGAACTCGCGGCAATGCAGGCCGAAGGCCAGGGCCGCCTGATCTCCGCTCCGCGGATCCTCGCATCCGATCAACGCGAGGCCAGCATCCGGCAGGGCGTGGAGATTCCCTACCAGGAAGCGGCATCCAGCGGCGCCACGACCACCCATTTCAAGCAGGCGGCCCTGGGTCTTACGGTGATTCCCCGCATAACACCCAACGGAAAAGTCATTCTTCGCCTGTTGGTAACCAAGGACAGCGTGGGAAAAATAGTGGCCACGGAGCGCGGCGGCGCGGTCCCGTCGATAGACACGCGGCGAATCGAGACGGAGGTTCTGGTTGAGGACGGGCAAACACTGGTTCTGGGAGGCATTCGCGAAACCGAAAGCGCCGATACCCGGTCCAGCGTGCCGTACCTGGGAGCCATCCCCGGCCTGGGACGTCTGTTTCGATCCAGCATCAAGTCGTCCAATCAGACCGAACTGCTGATCTTCGTAACGCCTACCATTCTTCAGCCCGCGAAATAGCCCGCCGGTGACCTTCAGTCGCTTGACCCACGGTAAACCCGCGCAGGCCGGCCAGGTTTGTGGGTACCATTCGCCCACAAGCCGATGGTTGAAAAACCCCGGTCCGCGAGCACGACATGCCAAGCCCACGCAATGTATTCCTGGTTGGACCCATGGGTTCCGGCAAGTCCGCCGTGGGCGGCTGGCTGGCCAGGCGCCTGAAGCTCGCATTCACCGACAGCGACCGCTACATCGAAGAACAGACCGGTGTGGACATCGCATTGATCTTTGAGATTGAGGGAGAACAAGGGTTTCGAGAGCGCGAGGAAAGGGCGCTCCAAGAGCTGTGCCGGCGGCAGGGCCTGGTGCTGGCCACCGGCGGCGGGGCCGTCTTGAGTGAGCGCAACCGTCAAGCTCTGCGCTCAGGCGGGGTGGTCATCTACCTCCAATGCGACCTTGAGGAGCAGGTGCGACGCACCCGCAACACGCGCAACCGGCCCCTACTTGCAACCGGCCCCAGGCGTGAGGTTCTCAAAGACCTGATGGTGATGCGCGAACCGCTGTACCGCGAGGTGGCGGATCACGTCATCGATTCGACAGGCTGTCACGTAAGCCAAGTCGGGCAAAATATCGTGCGTTTGGTGAATCAGGCATGAACCGGGTGTTGCGCCGCACGTTGTTTGAAACCCCAAAGCGTGCAACCGGCTTGAGATACTGAAGGGATGAACATCGAACGAATAAACGTGCCGGCAGCCTCTGGGCCGTACCCGATTATCGTGGGAGAGGGCCTGTTGAGCCGGCCCGGAACGATCGATGAATGGCTCGGCGACGGCGGTATTCTCGCAGTTACCAGCCATACAGTCGCCGATTTGTATCTCAATCGTCTGTCCGTGCTGCTGGGCGGATCGGATTGCGAATCGGTGCTCCTTCCGGACGGCGAACAAGCCAAGGACATCCGCCACTGGCAGCGGATTCTGCACCGCATGGCCCGCCTTGGGTTGGGCCGCGATTGCACCCTCATTGCGCTGGGCGGCGGCTGCGTCGGCGATGTAACGGGATTCGCCGCCGCCTGTTATCACCGCGGCGTGGACTATCTGCAGATTCCGACAACGCTCCTGGCGCAAGTGGACTCATCGGTAGGCGGAAAGACCGCGATCAATACCGAGTGGGGCAAGAACCTGCTCGGGTCCTTTCATCAGCCCCGGGCCGTAGTCTGCGACACCGAGGTGCTGGGCACCTTGCCGGACCGGCAGCTCAAGGCGGGCCTGGCGGAAGTCGTGAAGTACGGCGCCATTGCCGATCAGGGTTTCTTTGCCTGGCTGGAAGAGAATTGCCGTTCGCTGCTGGCGCGTGATTCGGATTGTCTTGGCCATGCCATCCGGCGATCAGTGGAGATCAAGGCCGCGATCGTGGCCGAAGATGAGCGAGACCAGAGTGGCCGGCGGGCAGTGCTGAATTTTGGCCACAGCTTTGCCCACGCAATCGAACATGCCGCGGGCTACGGCGAATGGCTGCATGGCGAGGCGGTAGCGGCCGGCATGTGCCTGGCGGCCCGCCTCGCCGTGGCCGAGGGAGAGTTGCAGCGTAGCGACCTGGAACGGCTGCAAGCATTGCTGGCGGCCATCGGGCTGCCCACCGAAGCGCGCGATCTGGATTCCGCGGTCCTGAAGCAGGCCATGCTCGCCGACAAGAAGAACCTGCGCGGCAAGATCCGGCTGGTCCTGCCTCGGGGTTTAGGACAGGCACGGCTGACCGGAAACTTCTCGCTCAAGGCGCTGGATGCCGTCCTGTCGGGGCAAGAACCTTGACCACTGCCGGCGGGTGGCGGGGGCGAACTGCTCAACTGGCGCCCTGGGCGGTTGCTGACGAACATACTCGCGGCCGCCTGCATGAGGAGCCGGATCACCCCTACCGGAGACCGTTCCAGAGGGACCGCGATCGGGTCATCCACTGCCGCGCTTTTCGACGGCTGATGCACAAGACCCAGGTGTTCGTGGTCGACGAGGGAGACCATTTCAGAACGCGGCTCACGCACACCATGGAAGTGGCCCAGATTGCCCGCACCGCGGCGGGCTGCCTGGGCCTGAATCAGGACCTCACCGAAGCCATATGCCTGGGGCACGATCTCGGTCATCCGCCATTCGGCCACGCCGGACAGTCCGCGCTCAACCGCTGCATGGCCGATTACGGCGGGTTCGAGCACAACCTGCAAGCCTTGCGCATCGTCGATGAGCTGGAGCACCGCTACCCGGGTTTCCCCGGTCTGAATCTCTGCTGGGAAACGCGCGAAGGCCTGCTCAAACGGTGCTCGCGGCGGCAGGCGCGGTCGCTGGGCGACTTGGGCGTTCGTTTCATCGAGCGCCGCCAGCCCAGCCTTGAAGCGCAATTGGCCAATGTGGCCGATGAGATTGCCTACAACCACCACGATCTGGATGACGGGATCCGCAGCGGCTTGCTGGACCACCAGGAAGTCATGCAGGTGCGGCTCTATCGTGAATCGCACCAGGAAGTCCTGGTCCGCTACCCGCGCGCGCAAGGCGGCCCGCTAGTGGCCGATGCCATCCGCGGAATGATCAATCGGGTGGTCTCGGACCTGATCGAAACGACTCAGGCCGGCCTGCTGCGCGAGGGCCCCAGGGACGCGGATGCGGTGCGGAAGCACTCGCGACCGCTGGTCGCTCTCGGCGATTCCATTCAGGAGCGTCACCAGGAACTGGCCCATTTCCTGACCGATCGGCTATATCATCACCCGCGCATGCGGCAGGATTACGCAAGAGGGGGGGGCGTAATCGATACGCTTTTCACCTTTTACCTGGATCATCCGGAACAGCTTCCCGGCAGGCATGGGCGAAACCTGCCCGGCGGACAAGAGGCTCAAGCGCGGGTGGTGGCCGACTATATCGCCGGAATGACCGACCGTTTTGCGCACTTGCGCTGCCGGGAACTGACCGCGTGAGCCGCGATCGCTTGATCGTGGCGCTGGATGTGCCGGCGCCCCGCGACGCCCTTGAGCTGGTGGACCGGCTGGGCGACGCGGCATGTTTCTACAAATTGGGAATGCAGCTGCTGTCGGCGGGTGGCTATATTCGCCTCATCGAGAAGTTGAATCAACGCGGCCACAAGGTGTTTGCGGATCTCAAGTTCTTCGACGTACCCGCAACCGTGGGCGCGGCCGTGCGGGGATTGCGCGACCATGGAGTGGAGTTTCTAACCGTTCACGGCAACCAGGCCATCATGGAAGCGGCTGCCGATAACAAAGGCGGCAGTATGAAGATCCTGGCCGTCACCGCCCTGACCAGCCTGGACCGTGGCGATCTGGACGACCTTGGCTTCGACTGCGACATCGAGGAATTGGTGCTCTCGCGGGCGCGGCGTGCGTTGGAAGCCGGTTGTGACGGGGTCATTGCGTCCGGGCGCGAGCTGCCCGCCTTGCGCGAAGCCCTGGGCGACAGGCTGCTGGTGGTCACACCGGGCATCCGTCCCCTGGACAACCACGAAACTCAGGATCAAAAACGGGTGGTTACGCCGCAAGCGGCCATGGCCGGCGGAGCGGATCACATTGTGGTGGGCCGGCCCATCAACGCGGCGCCCGACCCGCGGGCGGCGGCGCTTGCGATACAGGAAGAAATCAGTCGGGGCCTTGCGATTCGGGCGCCGGGCCGCGCTGCGCACTAAGCAACTCCGACTGCAAGACGGGCCACAACGACTCCAGCATCCGCGCTTGCGCTTGCGGAGACGGATGAATCCCGTCGGCCTGCATCAAACCCTCGGCGCGCGCCAACTCTTCCAGGTCGAAACGCAGCAGCGGGATATTCTCCTGTTCCGCTACCTCCCCGTACAGCCGCTCGAAGCGGCCGGCATAGTACTCGCCGTAGTTGGGCGGAATACGCATCCTGATCAGCGCCACTTGCGCGCCGGCCTCTTGCACTGCGCTGATCAGCCCTTCAAGGTTCTGCCGTATTACGGCCAGCGGCTTGCCCTGCAGGCCGTCATTGCCGCCGAGTTCGATGATCACGGCGCTCGGCTTATGCAGCCCCAGCAACGTCGGCAGCCGCTTCAGGGCCTGCCCGGTAGTGTCCCCGGTGATGCTGGCATTGATCACCCGCCAGGGCCGCTCCGATTGCTGCAGGCGCTTCTCAAGTAAACTTACCCAGCCCTGACTTTGGGGCATTCCGTAGGCGGCGCTCAGACTGTCGCCTAAGACCAGCAATACGGGCGCATCTTTTGCGGCTGCGCCTGCGAATACAACGCACAAGGCAAGCGCCGCCAACCAAGTTATGAGTGAAGTCCTAAGCGCTGACAACCTGGGCATGACCGTGTCCAGCCCCGAGGGGGACCTTGAGATTCTCAAGGATATCAACCTGCGGCTTGAAAGTGGTGAGTCCTGCGCCCTGATGGGCCCTTCCGGGGCGGGCAAGACCACGCTGCTTGCCCTGCTGGCCGGGTTGGACCAGCCCAGCGAAGGGCGGGTCGTATTGTGCGGGCAGGACCTGTCGCGCCTGGACGAGGACGGACGCGCCCGCTTGCGGGGAAAGCATCTGGGCTTCGTATTCCAGTCCTTTCACCTGGTCGAATCGCTGACCGCGATCGAGAACGTGATGCTGCCGCTGGAACTGAACGGCGCCGGCGGCGCGCGGAAAGCCGCCGAGCAGGCATTGCAACGCGTAGGCCTGGCGCAAAGGCGCCGGCACTATCCCCGCCACCTTTCGGGAGGCGAACGCCAGCGGATCGCCATCGCGCGGGCCTTCGTAACACGTCCCAAGGTGCTCATGGCCGACGAGCCTACCGGCAATCTGGACGCCGATACGGGCAGGCGGGTGGGCGACATCCTGTTTGAAATGAACAATCAGGCCGGCGCCACGCTGCTGCTCGCAACCCACGACCAGGATCTTGCAGGGCGCTGCGACCGGATCTGCCGGCTGAACGCCGGCCGCCTCTAGTCACTCGCTTGTGGGCCGGTCGCCGGCCAGGTAAACCCAGGTGTCCAGGACCGAATCCGGATTCAGCGAAAGGCTGTCTATGCCCTGATCCACCAGCCAGCGGGCGAAGTCCGGATGATCGGACGGGCCCTGCCCGCAGATGCCGACATACTTGCCGCGCGCGCGGCAGGCGCTGATTGCCATTTCAAGCAGCCGCTTTACCGCTTCGTCGCGCTCATCGAACAGCTCGGCGATCCTTCCGGAGTCCCGGTCCAGTCCCAGAGTGAGTTGGGTCAGATCGTTGGAACCGATTGACATGCCGTCAAAGTACTCAAGGTAACGCTCCGCCAGCAGCGCATTGCCCGGCAGTTCGCACATCATGATGAGCTTTAGCCCATCCTCTCCGCGGACCAGCCCGTTCTGCGCCAACAGCTCGACGACTTGGCGGGCCTGTTCAAGCGTTCGTACGAAGGGGACCATGACCTGGACATTTTCAAGCCCCATGTCCTTGCGAACCTGCAGCAAGGCGCGGCACTCCAGTTCGAAGCATGGCTTGAACTGATCGTCCACGTAGCGGGCGGCGCCGCGAAAGCCGAGCATGGGGTTTTCTTCCGCCGGTTCGTAGCGCCGCCCGCCAATCAGGTTGGCGTACTCATTGGACTTGAAATCCGAAAGGCGCACAATCACCGGCTCCGGAGCGAAAGCGGCGGCTATGCAGGCAATGCCCTCGGACAGTTTTTCGACGTAAAAGGAAACCGGATCGGGGTAGCCGGCCATTTGTTCCATGATCATTTCGCGAACCTCCGGCTCCTGCCGGTCGAATTCGAGAACGGCATTGGGATGCACGCCGATCATGCGGTTGATGATGAATTCCAGCCGGGCCAGACCAACCCCATGGTTGGGAATCGCGGCGAAGGCGAAAGCGCGGTCGGGGTTGCCGACGTTCATGGCCAGCTTGACCGGAATTTCCGGCAGTTCCTGAAGCTGAACCTGGGTCTCCTCGTAGCGCAGTCTACCTTGGTAAACGAATCCCTCCTCGCCTTCGGCGCATGACACCGTCACTTCGGCGCGGTCAGGAATCTTCTCCGTTGCATTCCCGCAGCCCACCACCGCGGGGATACCCAGCTCGCGGGCGATGATGGCCGCGTGGCAGGTGCGGCCCCCCCGGTTGGTAACGATCGCGGCAGCCCGCTTCATGACCGGTTCCCAGTCGGGGTCGGTCATGTCCGCCACGAGTACGTCACCCTGCTGTATCAGGCTCATCTCCTCGACGCTGGAAACGACCCTCGCCACGCCCGCGCCGACCCGCTGACCGATGCTGCGTCCCCGGCTCAGGACCGGAGCCTGCTCCTTTAGAGAAAACCGGACCAGAGTCTGGTCCGCCCGGCTCTTGACCGTCTCGGGGCGAGCCTGAAGGATGTACAAGCGGCCGTCCTCGCCGTCTTTCCCCCACTCGATGTCCATCGGCCGGCCGTAGTGTTCCTCGATCGCCACTGCTTGCCTGGCAAGTTCCTCCACTTCTGCATCGCTTAGAGAAAAACGATAGCGATCTGCCTGCGGCGTCTCGACCGTGGTCACCCGCCCGGCCGTCTGTTCGGCGTACACCATCTTTACGGCCTTGGCGCCCAGGTTGCGCCGAATGACGGACCGGCGGCCCCGGGCAAGACTCGGCTTGTAAACGTAAAACTCATCCGGATTCACTGCGCCCTGCACAACGGTTTCGCCGAGTCCGTAGCTTGCGGAAACAAGCACCACGTCGCGGAAACCGGACTCGGTATCCAGGGTAAACAGGACGCCGGAGCTGGCGAGGTCGCTGCGAACCATGCGCTGCACGCCCACCGACAGAGAAACGCGGCGATGATCAAAGCCCTGGTGGACCCGGTAGGCAATCGCCCGGTCGTTGAACAGCGACGCGTACACGCGGCGGATGGCGTCCAGGACATGATCCAGGCCCCGAACGTTGAGCACTGTGTCCTGCTGGCCGGCGAAAGAGGCTTGGGGTAGGTCTTCGGCGGTCGCCGAAGAGCGGACCGCCACGCTGATGTCTTCGCCACCGCTGAGACCTTGCCAGGCTGCGCCCAGCGCATGCCGGAGGGGGGAAGGCAAGGGCGTGTTGCCGATCAACTCGCGTATCGATGCGCCGGCGGTGGTGAGCGCTTCGACGTTGTCGACGTCCAGACCGTCCAGCATGCCGTGGACCGTCTCATCCAGCCCGTCCCGCGCCAGGAACTCGGAGAACGCCGCCGTGGTCGTAGCGAATCCGTCCGGGACGCGGATGCCCAGCTTGTCGAGGTGAGCCATCATTTCGCCCAGGGAAGCGTTCTTGCCCCCTACACGACTCAGGTCTCCTTTGCCGATGGCCGACAGGCCCACCACGAACTCGCGCAAGCTATACTCCCAACCGCCCCTGCCAGCAGGCTAGTATCGTGTCACGCTAATATGCTCGCGGGACACGATACTAGTATGGCAGAGCGAACGGTATTCTTCGTATCTGATCGCACCGGCGTGACCGCCGAAACGCTGGGCCACAGCCTACTGACCCAGTTTGACGGAATCAAATTCCGCGCCGTAACCGTGCCGTTTGTCGACAGCGTGGAGAAGGCGGTCCAAGTGTCCAGGCGAATCGATTGGGAAGCCGATCGAACCGGGTGCCGGCCAATTGTATTCACCAGTTTCGTGCATAACGCGATCCGGGCTCCCCTGCTTCGATCCAAAGGCTTGGTGCTGGACTATTTCGCCCAGTTTCTGAGTCCCTTGGAGGAAGAACTCGGAGTCCAATCGTCTCATACCCTGGGCCGGACACACGGCATGTCCGATGCCACCAGCTACAACTCGCGGATCGACGCAACCCACTTCGCCATAGATTCCGACGACGGTCACGGCGTCCTTCATTACGACCAGGCCGATCTCATCCTTACCGGCGTATCGCGATCGGGGAAAACACCCACCTGTCTGTACCTGGCATTGCAATACGGCGTTTTCGCGGCCAATTATCCACTCACGGAAGACGACATGGAGTCCGGACGGCTGCCGAAACCCCTGCAGGATCACAGGGAAAGGCTCTATGGGCTGACGATCTCGCCGGAGCGCCTGACCCAGATCCGCCGCGAACGGCGTCCCGGCGGTAATTACTCTTCTGCTCGGCAGGTGCGCTTCGAGCTCCGCGGTGCAGAGCGTATGTATCGGCAGTACGGCATTCGCTACATCGACACCACGCATCGCTCCATCGAGGAGATCTCCAGCACCATTCTGAGCGAGACGGGAGTAAAGCGGCGCGCCAACCCCTAGTGTCCCGCTAGGACATTCACGTCACAGCGGGTGGAACGCGCCGATGCAAGGCGCAGCCCGCCTGGTACACCGGCGTATTGCCCGGGGCTTCAAGGCCACAAGAGCGCGTCGCTTCACAAGGAGACAGCGCAACGGCCATTGACCCTATAATGAGTGCTTATACGGAACATACAGCCAACACCTGGGAGGTTTTCTCATGAAGAGATTCTTGATGTCGGCGAATTCTCTTTCTTTGATTTCGACGCCTGCGCCGTTTCTTGCCGGGGCGGCGATACAGAACACTAGCCTCACCGGGATGACGCGCTGTGACCGGGCCGCGCTTCGGCCGCGTGTAATTCCGGTAGTCCCTGTAGCCGTATGCTCGCGGCCCATCGGTCAAGCGGAGGCCCCATGAAGGTCGCACGACTTGCCGCCAGGCCCGTGCTGGGCGCCTGGGCGCTCCTGTTGACAACTTCGGTCTCGGCGCAAATCGAGCCGGAGCCCCTTGGACTGACCCTGGAATTGCCGGCGGTGTATCCGGAAAGCTGGATCATTGCCCAGGACGCCGCCTTTTTCCATCCGAGCGACGGAAAGTTCATCGTCCTGGATGCCGGTCTTGACGAACAGCATGCGCGCTACAAGGGCATGTTCAACGGCTCTTTCGTAGCGCACCTCGCGATTGCCGAATCCCGCCCGGAAATGTACGTGGTGGAAACCTTCCATTCCCGCGGCCATCGCGGCGTGCGCACCGATGTCCTCACCTTCTACGACAAGCGCACCCTCGCCCCGGTGGACGAGGTGGTGCTCCCGCCCAAGCGCGCCCTGATGCTGCCGATCAAGTTCGCCGTGCAGTTGATCGATGCCGAGCGTCTGGCGCTGGTGTTCAATCTGACGCCCGGCACGTCCGTCTCGGTCGTGGACCTTGAGCACCGCGAGTTCCTGGGCGAGATTCCGATCCCGGGCTGCTCGATGATTTTTCCGACGGGAAAGCGCGGGTTCAGCTCCCTGTGCGCGAACGGCACGATGTTGACCGTTTTGCTCGACGCTGATGGCGCGGCGGCTTCCACTGAGCGTTCGACGACGTTTTTTGACGCGAACGTCGATGCAGTGTTCGAGAAGCCGGCAATGCATGGCCGGGTCGCGCATTTCCCCACGTTCCTTGGAAATCTGGTCAGCGTGGACTTGTCCGGGGACAGTCCGGTTATCGACGCGCCCTGGCCCCTGGCCGCGGGCGTTGAAGGAGGCTGGAGGCCCGGCGGCGTCCAGCCCGCGGCCTGCGATGCCGCGGGCCGGCTGTATGTGCTTATGCACGCCGAAGGCACAGAGGGCACGCATAAGGACCCGGGCAGCGAGGTATGGGTATTCGATCCCGCGCGGAAGATGCTGATCGCGCGCATCGCCCTGCGCCTGCCGGCAATTTCCATTGAAGTCACGCGGGGCGATTCGCCCCTGCTGGTGGCGACCAACGTCATGATGAATGTGGACGTCTACGATACCGGTGGCGGGAGCCATCTGCGCACGCTGTCTGACTTCGGGCAGGAAACGCCGCTGGTGCTGCATGCCGCCCGCTGAGCGGGGCAAATCCAGAGGGAATGGAGCTTAACGCATGAATTGGGTTGACAAGTATTTTGAGCAAGGGGTTCGCGGAGTCGCGCAACGAACTTCGCGTAGAGGCGCTCTGGAAAAACTCGGCGCGCTGCTTGCGGGCGCGGCGGTGGCCCTGCCCCTGCTGCCGGTGGCGCGGGCTCAGGAGGAAGAAGGCGAAGGCGAAACCGGGACGGAGGGCAAGCCCAGGATCAAGGAAACCGGGGATCCCTTAAGCTGCGATTATTGGCGCTACTGCGCGATCGACGGCTTTTTGTGCGGCTGCTGCGGCGGCAGCCACAGCGCCTGTCCCCCCGGCTCGCAAATGTCCCGCATTACCTGGATCGGGACTTGCGAGAACCCCGCCGACGGCAAGAACTACATCATTTCCTACAACGACTGCTGCGGCAAGAGTTCCTGCGGCAACTGCCTGTGCCAGCGCAACGAGGGCGACCGGCCGGTCTATCGGACTTTCTCGGCAAACGATATCAACTGGTGTTTGGACACCGACAGCGCCATGTATCACTGCACGACGGCGCGTGTGATCGGAGTCGCGCTGGAGTCGTGAGGAACCTGGCGGCGGCAACAGTCCTGCTGCTGGCCGGAGTTTCGCTCGACGCGGTCGCCGATGAGCGGCGGGCCCGCATCAACTACATGCTCAACTGCCAGGGCTGTCACCTGCCGGACGGCGAGGGCATCGAGGGACGGGTGCCGCAACTCAAGGACTTCGTGGGGTTGTTCCTGCACAGCGAGGACGGACGCGCCTTCCTGATCAATGTGAGCGGAGTGGCCAGCTCCCCGCTACCCGACGGAGAGTTGTCGGAACTGGTGAACTGGATGCTGGTGAAATTCAGCAAGGCGGAGTTGCCTGTGCCGTTTCAGCCGTATTCGGCATCGGAGGTATCGGAACTCAGAAAGCACCTGGAACTCGACCCGCAGGCAAGGCGGGCGCAAATTCTCAAGGACCTCCGCAGGACCCATCCCGAACTGCCCATTCCCGAGTCCGCCGAGGAGGGCGCCGGATCGACTGAACCGGGTTCCGCGCAACACAGCGTTGAGCGGCGCGATCAGTAGCTCAACCGGAGGACGAACCCGAATCCCGGGCGTCGTCGGCGCCTTGCGCCAACGTCGGTTCCGCGCCTTCGGCCGGGGCCTGTTGCGCCAGGTAATGCTGCAGCGAAGTTACGCCGCGCTCCTTGGCTTCGACCAGGCTCTCGATATGTTCCCGGGAGTTCACCATGCCAAATGAGGCAATGCGCTGCCGTTCGTCGATGAGCACGGCATACGGCAGCTTGGCGACACCGTAGGTACGCCCCAGAAGTTCGGAAACCACGTAAGGAATCCCTTGCAACTTGTGCCGGGCGACGTATCGCCGGTGGGCCACATCGGTGGCCCCATCGCTGGCGAGAACGACATCCATCCAGCCGGCCTCGCGCCGGGCGATTGATTTGGCTGCGGGAAGCAGGGACTTGCAAACAGGACACTTGGGGCCGACGAACAACAGCAACAGGCTGCGGGGCGTTTGCGGGTGCGCTCCCTCGCCGCCGATCTCCAGTGTCTTGCCATCGAGAGTCCGCAGTTCCAAGACGGGCGCAGCTTGGCCCACCACCAGCGACGGGCTCGTCATTAGCGCTCCCACCGGCGAAACACGTTCGAGGATCACACCCACTTGCCGTGCAAGCGCAAACAGCAGCACTCCGAATACAAGCACCACCACCCACAGCAGCACCAATGAGGCGAGTTGCAACTCAGTCATCGAGCTTTCTTGAGAACCCTGCCCTGAAGCCGGTTGGACACAATCCGTGTCATCGTTTGATAGCCAAGGAAAAGGCCGGTGCCGGCGGCAATACCCAGCACCAGGGCTTGGCGCCCAAAATCGCCGATCACGATCGCCGCCACCGCAAGCAGCGCAAGTGCGGAATTGCGGACAACAAGCTCTCCGGAAATCGGCGTACTTCCTGAAGTGCAACCACAATCGAGACCGTATTGCTTGCGGCCGAGATTGACACCCATCGCCAGCCCGTAAAGAGCCAGCAGTAGCCCGGCGCCGCCCAGACCCAGGCGCCCGAACAGTCCGTCACCGGTGCCTGGGAAAGCAAGAGCAGCCAAGATCAGAACGACAACCGAAAGTTCCGCGACTACAAGGAAAACCGAGGCGGGCAGTGCAAGCGGCCGTGGAAGCAGGTGGTAATCCCGGATCGATTCGGCGAAGCGCCCGGGGTCACGCAACTTGTGGACCAGCGCTTGAGCGAACACCAGCCCCACAAGCGTCAGCATCGCCATTGAAAATGCGTTACCGATCATTCGAGCCATGAAATTCTCGTTCTTGAGTTTGCCTCAGGTTGCGGCCTTCAGTCCCACGACCTGGACACGGCGAATCATATTCCCTGGAATCGAGACGGGACGCAAGACCTTTTGGCCATCCCTCCAAGAACATTCTGCCGGGTGAGAACAGGTCGCGAGGGCGAGCGTTCCAGAATCAGCGGTAGCTGCTCAAGGAAATGCTAGCCAAGTGAACGGCGCTACCGTACACTTCTGGTATGATTATTCGCTCTGTCCGTCACCGGGGCTTACGCCGACTACTTGAGGACGACAGCCCCAGGTTTCTGCGGCAGGACCTGGTCGATCGGGTGCGCAAGGTCATGACGGTACTGATCCTAGCGGAGCACATCGACGGGTTTATGGCCGACGCGCCGCCCGGCTGGCGTGTGCACCGGCTCTCCGGTGGTCGGAAGAATGAATGGAGTGTTTCGGTTTCCGGGAATTGGCGGATGACCTTTGAAGAAGAGGACGGCTACATAGACCGCTTAAACCTGGAGGATTATCACTGATGGCTGACGACAGCATCAAAGTGAACATGACCCCTTCGCATCCGGGTGATTTCATCCGCACGGAGGTCATTGACGAGTTGGGACTGAACGTAACGCGGACAGCCCAGATTCTGGGCGTCCGCCGGGCGACGCTCTCGGCCCTGCTGAACGGCAACGCGGCACTGTCGGCCGAGATGGCGCTGCGCATCGAGAAGGCTTTCGGCGTGAGCATGGACATGCTCCTGCGAATGCAGGCTTGGCACGACGCCTCGCAGATGCGTTCGCGCGCAAGCGAAATCGCCGTGCAGCGCTACGAGCCGACCTGACCGACCGCAGCACTAAAACCATCAGGAAGGGAACAGGGCTCAAGTGCTTACCGACATTTTCGCGCGCAGATACGAAGATGTACCTCTTTGGGAGAACTTTGACGAAAGGGCGCGACGCCTACTGGTCCAAGGTTTTCGCATTGTCAGCGAACAGCTCTTTCCCTACTACGACGAACAGGGTAACAAGAAATCAGGTGCGCAGGAACTGTGGGATGGGCTGAATAAACAGCTCGCCATGGAGCTTGGTTTGGTTGACCTTTCGCCACCAACGGCATACTCCTACCCCACATCCATGACGCATACGTATCCCACTGTTACGGTTTGCGAGCACTTTGTATGTGCAGCTTTCGATGGCTCAGTGTCAGCAGACCGATTCATCAAGGAGCGCCTCAGCTTCATCAAGATTGCCTTTCGGAAGCGAGAAGAGGCGATCAATGGTCTCAATGCCAACCTCGATAGAGAGATAGCCAAAGGAGTGCAACGAGTACTTAGAATGCATGCTGCCACGACCCACAAGAAACTGAGCGATGACGACAGACAACGAGATATTAGCAAGCAGGTACAAATCACAAGAAGCGTCAACACGAACACGAACCAAGCTTTTCGCGCGTCTTGTGATGAACTTAATATCCGCTTTAGACAAGCGGGCGCAGCGTTGGACTATCACAATGGCTACATTCAAGTTTCGCCGGACGAACTAACGACAGACCAGATTGAGCGTCCCTTTTGGGAGTTGGTGTCGGAGCCGAAGTGGCGAAACGTTGACCACGACATGAAGGAGGCGATCGACCGACGTGATAACTCGAGGCGTGATCCTGCGTGGTATGCGGCGAGGGCTTTGGAGAGCACCCTCAAGATCATCTCCGACGAAAAGCGTTGGACCCATGGCAAAGAAAAGGGTGCCATCAACTACGTCGATAATCTCGGCGCGAGGAAGAACGGTAACTTCATCAATAAATGGGAGGGGGAGTGCCTATGCACATTCTTTTCGAACGTGAGAGCGCCTTTTGGACATGGGCCTGGTAGCGACCCAATGGTGGAGCTCACGATGCAGCAAACTGATTGGGCAATAGAATTCTGCATGATCTGGATCAAGAACCTCATCCGGCGGATGTGAGGCTCCTTGAGAACATGGACTGCGTAGACATGACGGGAATCAGACGATGCGGCCGAAGGCAATCCGCTCCAGCACGGACTGGGCGCAGGCTGTCCGGGGAGGTGGCGGTGTGAGCCAGAGCGCACTCTTAGACCTCGTGGCCCTCGGCGAAGGCTTCACCACGGAGTTCAAGCGCTCCGGCACGACCGGACTTGGACGTGAGATATGCGCCTTTGCCAACGCCACCGGTGGGACGGTTCTGCTCGGGGTGGCGGATGACGGAGAGGTCTGCGGGGTTGCCAATCACAATCGCCTGAAATCCGAAGTCCAATCCATCGCCCGCTCCGCCGATCCACCCATCGCGGTCGAGATCGAGAGCGCCGGCCAGGTGCTCTGTGTGCGAGTGCCCGCCCAGCAGAGCAAGCCCTACTCGTTCAGGGGCAAGTTCTTCATCCGCGAAGGCGCGAGCAGCCAGCAGATGTCGCGCGAGGAAATCCGCGAGTTTTTCTACAAGGAAGGGCTGATCCATTTCGACGAAACTGCATGCGACAAGTTTTCACTGCAAAGAGACCTTGACGAAGAGAACTGGTCGCTGTTTCGGCGCCGCGCCAAGATTCCTGCCGAGATGGAACCGAAAATCGCGCTGCGCAACCTGCACCTGACCGGTGAAGACGGCCGGATGTCGCACGCCGGGGCCTGGTTGCTGGCCCGGGACATTCGGAAATTCAATATCAGCGCCGATGTCGCCTGCGCTCTCTTCATGGGAACCAACAAGGTGCGCATTCTCGACAGGCGCGATTTCCATGGCGACGTTTATTCGATGATTCAAGACGTGATGGCTTGGATACTCTCCAAGATCAACGTCGAGTACATCATCAAGCGCGTGAGGCGCGAGGAGCGGCCGGAGTTGCCGGAAGAGGCTATTCGGGAGGCATTGGTCAACGCCCTCGCTCACCGAGACTATCGCTCCACCGCCAACGTGCAGATTTACCTGTTCAAGGATCGGCTCGAAATCGTCAGCCCGGGCGGGTTGCCCGCCGGCATGTGCGAAGCCAATCTCGGCATCAAGAGCGTTCCACGCAATCCGCTGTTGTTCAGTATCCTGCACCGGATGGAGGCGGTGGAGAATATCGGCTCCGGCATTCGGCGCATTCGTGACCTGTGCCGTGAGCACGGGGTGGCTGAGCCCGTGATCGAGGTGTCCGAATCGTGGGTGACCACGATTTTTGAGCGTCCGGACGAACTGGCTGGGAGTCGGACAGGCGCGCAGTCGCGACCGGCGTCATTCCAGGTTGGGGATCAAGTCGGGGCTGAGTTGGGACTAAGTCGGGACCAAGTTGACATCGTTTATAATTGCCTGAAAGAAAACGCGATAGTCGAATTGATGCAGGTAGTTGGCAGGAGCAACCGCACTAAGTTTCGGGACCAAGTCCTCAAACCGTTGATGAAGGAAGGATGGTTGGAGATGACCATCCCGGACAAGCCGACCAGCAGCAAGCAGAAATATCGGCTGACGGAGAAAGGCCAGCAGTTGCGGGAACGTTTGACGCAGACGCCATGAGCCTTTCGCCTTATACGGAAGACAATCTGGTCCACTCTGGCTTATTGACGGTTCCCCCCGATCCGAGCCATCCTGGATGTGGGAGCGCTGGGACAAGGACGGAAAATCTCTGGCGTCCTCTACCATCGTCACGACGGCGGCCGAGGTGCGGCCTGCCGACATCCATGACCGGCAGCCGGCAATCATCGATTCCGGCCTGTTCGACGACCTAAAGAAGAGGACGGCTACATCGACCGCTTAAATCTGGAGGATTACCACTGATGGCTAACGACGGCATCAAAGTGAACATGACCCCTTCGCATCCAGGTGATTTCATCCGCACGGAAGTCATTGGCGAGTTGGGACTGAACACAACGCGGGCAGCCCAGATTCTGGGCGTCCGCAGGGCTACGCTATCGGCCCTGCTGAACGGCAACGCGGCGCTGTCGGCGGAGATGGCGCTGCGCATCGAGAATGCTGGATGAATGCGCCGATCCACAGTAGGAATGCTACTTCATGACCAAGGACGATTGGGCTAAGTCCGAGGGCACCCGGAGATGGCGAGTACCGGAGCCGCGGGCCACGGGCCACGGCGGACGTGCGCATGGCTGACGGCACGACAATCACGCTCCGTCGTCACGGCAATCCTGAGGCGATGCGAATCGTGTTCAGCCACGGCAACGGCCTCGGCGCCGACACCTATTTCCCGTTCTGGTCGCTGCTTCTCGACCGCTACGACGTCGTGGTCTACGACCTGCGCAACCACGGCTGGAACACGGTCGGCGATCGTCGCGCGCACAACGTGCCGACTTTTGTCAGTGACAGCATCACGATTCTCCGGAGCATGGATGAGTATTTCGGCCGAAAGCCGGCGGTGGGAGTATTCCACTCGCTCTCCGCGTTAACGGCGCTGCTTCATGTTGCGCATGAAGGGGTGGGTCCATTTGCGGCCCTCGTGTTGTTCGACCCTCCGATCCGACCCCCTGGGGGCAATCCGGAAGACCTTGAATCCCGCGGTCAGCTAATGGCCGCGCGAGCGCGCCGGCGCAGGAACAGGTTCGACACGTTCGGGGAGTTTGCCGCCAGCGTAAGGAGGTCGCGCATGTTCGAGAGGCTCCAGCCTGGCGTCGTCGAACTCATCGCGGAGACCACGCTGCGCCCCGCCGCCGACGGCTCTGAATACGAACTTCGCTGTCCTCGCGACTACGAGGCGCAAATCTGCGAGTACTTCTTTGGCTGGTCGATGCAGTTGGACGTGGCAGACTTGCCGTGTCCGGTCAAGGTGATTGGGGCGGATCCAACCGTGTCCAATGCGTTCCTTCCGAGCATGGATCTCAGCACGCTCGTGGAACTCGACTACGACTTCGTTCCCGACGCGACACACTTTCTTATGCTGGAGAACCCCCAAGCCTGCGTCGACGTGATGCTGGGCTTCCTGGAAAATCACGGCCTGGCGTGAACGCGCTCAGCTTACGCACTCGCCTGCCGCGGATGTGGGAATCGAGCGGGAGGTCAGCGCGCGTTCGTGATATGTCTGCTGCGGTGGATGATATAGAGAAACAGGGCCAGGGTCAGCGCTATGCCTGCTGCCGCTGCCAGGTTGATGCCATCGTAGTCGCCCGGTCGGATCAGGGCGGCGGCGACGGAAGGGCCGAGCGCGACACCGGCGCCCAGCATTGCATTCATGATCACGACGTATTTGCCGCTGTCGTCGAGCTTGGCGATGACTCCCAACAGGTAACTCGTAGCGATGATGTACAGCGCCTGATACAGGCTGGCGCCGATGAAATAGCTTGCCACGGTGAATTCGCCTAACAAGAGCCATAACACGACAAGCTGCCCGCTCGCGGCGCAGACCAGCGGGGCGATGCGACCGAAGCGGTCGCCGGCGATGGCAGCCGTAAGACCGCCGGCCACGGCGGCGATTTGCGAAACGCCTAGCGCTACGCTGACGGTGTCGCCGTCCAGGCCCGCGTTGCGGCCGATACGTTCCAGAAAATCCCAGAACCCGAACACGCTCGCGTAGTAGATCAGCCCGCCACCCAGGCCGATCCAGATCAAGCCTCGACGGTGGCCTCGCCCGCTTCCTTCCGGGGAAGCCTGGACCACGGGCACACCTTGATGGGGGAACCGGAATACGCACAGTATCAGTACGACGGCCGCGCCAGCCATCATGTAAAAGAGGTTGCTCACGAGGTGTCCGTGAGCGATCAGCGGCGCGGCCGCAAAGGCAGCGAACATCATTACGCCCTGCACGCTCTGAGCGATGCCGAATGCTCGATCCGGTTGCCTGTTATCGCCCAAGGCTGCGTTGACAATCGAGAACACCGAACCGCCGACGAGCCCGCAAAGGCAGCGCACGGCCGCCAACGCTTCCACGCTTTGAACGGTGGCGCTCACCACGTTCACGCCCGCGTAGGCGATGAGAGTGACGAACAGCATCCGCGTCCACGGCACCCTGCGCACCCACTGCGCGCCGGCGAGCAGCCCGCAGACCAGGCCGAACCCTTCCATGGAGGCAATCAAGCCTGCCTGCCGTTCCGTGAAACCATAGTCATCAACCACACCGCCAACGATCAAGGGCATGAGAATGACGGCTGCCGGCCCCAGGGGATAGAGCAGCGAAATCAACAAGGTCATGGGCAGGCCATGATCAAACGCGATCTTTTTCATCTGTGCCCCCTCGTGCCCCGACCTTAGCGCCGAATTATCCTGCAAGCGTCTCGTCCAGTGCGGAAATCAGCAAGTCGGCGTTTTCCCGGGAGAAACACAGCGGAGGTCTGAGCTTCAGCACGTTATCGTGCTCGCCGATACGGCTCATCAGAATGCCCTTGTGGCGGAGCGCGTTAACCACCCTCCTGGCATCTTGCGGCGCGGGAGTCTTGGTCTCCCGATCATCAACCAGATCGATACCGAAGAACAGTCCCCGCCCGCGCACGTCGCCGATGACGTCGTGCTTTGATTGCAGCGCCTTGAAACCCTCAAGGACATAGCTGCCTACCGTTGCCGCGTTCTCCACCAGACCTTCTTTTTCAATGACCTCAAGAACGGCCTGCGCGACGGCGCAGGAAACCGGATTGCCTCCGAAAGTATTGAAGTACATCTGGCTGCGGCGGAAATTGTCGAGCAATTCGCCGCGAGCAACCACCGCGGATATGGGATGGCCGCCGCCCATGGGCTTGCCCAGGGTCACGACATCCGGAATGACGCCGCTCCCTTCGTGCCCCCACCATTTGCCGACCCGGCCGAATCCGGCCTGCACCTCGTCGGCGATGTACAGGCCGCCCGCCGCGCGAACGTGGCCGATGGCCTTTTCCATGTACCCGGGTGGAATCCTCGGCAACCCCTCGTTGGCAAAAATCGGGCACACCATCATGCCGGCGAACTTGATGCCCTTGGCCGAGAAGTCACTGATGGCCCGTTGGACCTGGTCGGCGTAGGCATCGGCCAGCGCCTCGCCGCTGAGACCGTTCAGCGCCCGGTACGAGTCGGGCCAGGGAACCATGCGAATCTCTTCGCCATAGCCTTCAAACGGCTCGAAGATGGAACTCAATTGAGCGACGGCCGTGGTGTTGCCGTGATAGGTGGCGTTGGTGCAGATGAAGCCGTCGCCGCCGGTATTGAAACGGACAATCCGCAAGGCCAGTTCGTTGGCCTCGCTGCCGGTGCAGGCCAGCGCCAGGCGATCCAGACTTGAGTCGAACTTGGCGAGTAATTTTTCTCCGTAATCGAGGATCGTCTCGTGCAGGTAGCGCGTGTGCGTATTGAGCAGCCGCGCTTGACTGCACAGGGCCTCAACCACGGCGGGGTGGCAATGACCCACACAGGGAACGTTGTTGTAACAGTCCAGGTAGCGGCGACCGTCGCTGTCGTACAGCCATACTCCTTGGCCGCGAACCAGGTGCACCGGCTCGTCGTAGAACAGAGGATTACCGGGACCAAGCAGGCTCTCCCGGCGTGCGATAAGCGCAGCAGTATTGCTCATGGCTGGCGGTCCCCTTGGCTCAGATAGGCTTCGGCCGCTTCGCAGGCGGATTGGATCAGCATCGGGGTCATATACCGGGCGGTCTCGGTCTCCGGACGGGTATGCACCCATCCCAGATAGGTAGTCGCCCGGGCCAGGAAGAACAAAGGCAGCAGCTCCAACTGCTCTTCGGGTAACGCGCGTTGGCTGCGGTAGCCTTCAATCAGCGCCGATTGCGCGGATTCGAAGTAATCTTCCCCCATGATGAAATAAACGGAAGTGACCAGTTCGAACAAATGCCAACCGAAACCGGCATCATCGAAGTCGATAAGGCGCACATCTTCGCCGTCAGCCATCAAGTTTTCCGGCGCGAAGTCGGCGTGAATCAGGCTATACGCTTGCGGCGACTTGTCCAGCGCGCCGAGCGCTAGACGCAGCCGTTCGCGGGTACGTTCCATCAGCCGGCGTTCCTCGATTGTCAGTGCCGGAAGTTCCCAAAACCTCCCCCATATCGGCTGTTCTCCCGCCAGGCCGTTCTCGTCCCATGCATGGCGGGTAAAGCCCGCCGGCGGCGTCCAGTTCGCCGCTTGATTGTGCAGCCGACCCGCCAGGCAGCCGATGGTGAAGTAGATGTGCGGTATATCGGCTCCGCTTCCCTCAAGACCCGCCTCGACCGAACCCAGAGGCTCACCGTCCACCCATTCAAACAGGTCCACCTGCAAAGGTCCGGCGGTGTCCCCAAACTCGCGGCTGACGAACAGCTTTCCGTCCCGATCCGGAATTACCCGGGGTACTTGAATTTCCGCTTTGCCAAGCGCCTGCATCCACTGCAACTCGGAATTTACCGCCGCGTCGCTGTGATAGCCCTGGCGATGAAGCCTGAGCGCGCGCCGCTGGCCGTTGAGGCCTGCTTCAAAGACCGCGTTCTCGCGGTGCTTGATCAATCGCAGCACGGCATCTTCCCAGCCCCATGCCGCCAGCGCCTGTCGGGCCACCCCCGTAAGTCTTCCCTCGCGCGGCTCGGCCGGTCCCTGGCCGGTCATGGATGCTCGCCTGAACCGTATTGCCGCTTGCGGCCCACGCCGTCAATGGCGCGGCTGGTGCATCTCAAGTCCCGGGACGACAGCACCACACGGCTCTTCAAGCGCAAAGACACATTGCAACGGGCTCAAGAGGAACCGGCCAGGTCCTTGATGCCTTCCAACTCCTCCAGAAACACGGGACTCTCCGGCAGCGTTGATCCGCCGTCTATGCAAATCGTCTGGCCTGTGACGTAGCCGGCCTGATCGCTGGCCAGGTAAAGCATCGCGAAGGCGATATCCTCCGGTAGGCCCATGTGGCCCATCGGAATGTACTTGGCCATCTGAGCCTGCCCCGCTTGGTCGGCCAGCAGATCCATGGCGGCGGTGCGAATGTACCCGGGCTCCACCGCATTAACGGTGATTCGGTCCGCTGCCAGCTCCAAGGCCGCCGTGCGTATAAAGCCGTGAATGCCGCTCTTGGAAGCGGCATAGTAGGCGGTTCCGGGCATGGCCACACGCGGGCCGGTGACGGACGAAGTAAACAACAGCCGCCCGCCGCCGCGCTTGCGGAAATGGGGTATGCAAGCGGCGGACAAGCGAAAGCAGGCTTTGAGGTTGACGGCCAGCACCGTCTCCAGGTCATCCTCCGAATACGCTTCAACAGGAGCGCCAAGAAAGGACGCGGCGTTGTGCACCATGATATCGACACCGCCCCATAGAGCGGCGGTCTCATGGACGGCATGGCGAACGTTTTTCAATTCACCGATGTCCATTGCCAGCAGCGCCGCTTCGCCCCCGGCCTGTTGAATGCCGGCAACGGTCTTCTCCCCGTGCTCGGCGGTGCGGGTGGCCACCATGACCCTGGCGCCGGCTTCAGCGAATACGCGCGCAATGCCGGCGCCAATGCCCCGACCGGCGCCGGTCACGATCGCTACCCTGCCGTCCAGCCGGGCGAATCTGGCTGAGGCAGCTTTCTTGCCCATTGCCTTCGGCTCGTCAAAGAGCCGCTACATCTTGAAGCGGACGCTCGCTCCTGCCCAGCGTGGTTTGCCGTAAGCCTGCTGGTTGAAGCCGAAAGTGCCGGTGAAATCAAATGTATAGCTTAAATACTCTTCGTCGGAAATGTTGTGAACGAAGGCCGCCACTTCCCAGCGATCGCTGGCGTCGGCCCACGAGACGCGGAAGTTGCCCACGCCGTAGCCGTCCTGCTTCGATACCGGCACGTTCTGAATATCGAAATAGACCGCACTCTGCCAATTGCCCCACAGTTGCACCGCCATGCTGCCACCGAGCGCCGGCCATTCGTAGCGGATCAGCGCGGTGGCGGAGAACTCCGGCGCGGAGACCATGGTGCGTTCGTGCACGCCACCCAAGGGGCTGGGAATGTCCTTGGCTTGCGGGTCGAGCACCGACATGCCCAGCATCAGGTCCCAACCGTCCGCCGGGGTCGCCTGCAGTTCCAGTTCTGCGCCGGTAACGGTCGCGTCGGCGTTGAAGATGATCTGGTTGAGCAGTTCGAAACGGAAGGTCTGGAAATCCTCGTAGTCGTAGTAGAAGGCGCTGCCGTTGAGTCGGGCGCGGCCGCCGGCAAAGCTGGACTTGAAGCCGGCCTCGAAGCTGGTCAGGGATTCCTTGTCAAAGCCGATCGTATCCACCGTGTTGCTGGCGAAGATGAAGTTGCTATCCAGGAAGCCTACGTTGAATCCCGGCGACTTGACGCCACGGGATATGCTCGCATAAACAAGCAGGTCGTCGCTGGGCCGCCAGTCAAGTTCTACTTTGCCGCTGAAGGTGTCTTCATCATGTACGGCCAGGTCTCCCACCGTACGCATGTCGAAGTCAAAGGCAACATTGGTGGGCAGCCCGATAACGTTGGTGAAGAATCCGGACGTGTCGATGTTGATGTAGTCCAACTCCTTTTCTTCGGTCGCCCAGCGAGCGCCGGCGATCAGCGTTACCTGCTCGGCAAGCGGGAACTCCACTTGACCGAAGAGAGCGGTGGATTGCGTATCCTGCGCGAAGAGGGACTCGAAGTTGACAAAATCCAGGCTGAGCAGGTCCAGGCTGTAATGGCCCTCAACCCTATTGTCGAAAAAATATAGACCCGCAAGCCAGCGAAGCGTATCGGTCTCGCCGGCCGCTCGCAGTTCCTGGGTAAAGGTGTCGGTTTCTGCCCGGAAGGTAGGCATGATCAACGGCGCGGGCCCCGCCTCGGTATCCTCGGATTGCAAGCGATAAACGTGCTGATAACCCGTAATCGATGTAAGCGTGAAGTTGTTCAGGTCCCAGTTCATATTCAGGGAAACACCGGCACTTTCCACTTCCACGCGACCATCCCGATCGTAATCGCCGGCATGGGGATCTCCGTCCGTATCTCGATAACCGAAGCAATCGGTACCCGGCGCGGGGCGCATATCCCCCGCGTCCAGCATGCCGTCGGCATTGCAATCCACCGAACCGGTCTGCTCGTTGGGACCAAGTGGCACACTGGCGCCGCTGGCGTCAAACTGGGTCGCCTGATGTTGCCAGGCGCCAACCGCCGCGTCGTTGTTTGAATAGTAGGCATTGATCAGCAGATCAAAGGCATCGCTGGCCGCTACCGCCAACTGTCCGCGCATTGCGGTCGCGTCCGTTTCGTTGTAGTCCGGTCCGACCCGGTTCTCGGTGTAGCCGTCATGTTTGTGCATGGCCACCGACATACGCGCCGCGGTGTTGTCGCTAAAGCCGCCACCCAGCGCGGCCTCTGCCTTCACTTGACCGAATTCGCCCACCGAAAGATCCGCATATCCATCCAGCTCCTCGCTAGGCCGGCGAGTAACATAGTGCACGAGTCCGCCGGTCGTATTGCGGCCAAACAGCGATCCTTGCGGGCCGCGTAGTACTTCCACGCGGTCCACGTCGAAAAGTTGGAAGCTCAAACCGCCCATGGCTGGCCGGTAGATGTCATCTACATAAACAGCAACCGGATTCTCGTTGGCATCGGCGAAATCGTTCAGCCCTACGCCGCGCAGGAAGAAATTGATCTGGCTGGACTCCGCGTTGGGAATGGTGTAGCTCAACCCCGGTGTCATGGCGGTGATGTCGGTGGTGCTGGTGAATCCCAGGTCCCGCACCTGCTCGCCGGAAAAAGCCGTCACCGCGATGCCCACGTCCTGCAGACTCTGTTCCCGTTTCTGCGCAGTAATGATGATTTCCTCAAGCAGCGGTTCCGAATCTTGGGCAGCTACTGTGCCTACTCCGCTGGTCAGCCCCACAGCCACTGCCAGGATGATTGCGGCGCGATGCATCGTGAATTGAAAAGTAACTCTATTCATTACATCTTCCTCTTTAGTGCTGCGGCGCGATCAGCAGTCAGATCTGCCCCGCCTTAGTTCGACAACCGGCGTAACCACATAAGGCGTCTGGTAGCGAGTGCGCTATACGCCAACACGCTGGGCTATTTGCGCCAGATTCCGCAGGTCTAAGTCCCGGCCCAAGCCTTGGCGAAGTATAGCAGCTTGGCTTGATGCGCGTGGCATCAAGCCTTGTTTGAGGCGTTTCCGCTATCGGGTAATTCGGGAGCATTTCACTGATTGGCGGGCTATCCGCGGTTTGATTCAATCCGGCAGCGTCCTGGAGAGCGCTTTCCGGGGCCCTGCCGGGCTTTACGTGAGGAAACGCAGTGACAGAACGGCGGATTGGAACTCGGACCGATCCAATTCGGCGGCGGCCTCGGCTGAACCGGCGCCGCAAATGGCTTTAAGCGCCTGTGCCAGCGCTTTACGCTCCCTCCACGGGCAAACTGCAGCGAAAGGCCAAAATGTCTACTCGGCCAGACCCAGAGACCAAAGCATGAAGGCGTATTCCTCGGCCACCTCATAGAGGGAGTCGTAGCGGCCTGACTTGCCGCCATGGCCGGCGCCCATGTTGGTTTTCAGTAACAGCGGGCTGGCCCCGGCCTTCAGCGAACGCAGTTTGGCCACGTACTTGGCGGGCTCCCAGTAGGTAACGCGCGGATCATTCAATCCGGCCGTTACCAGGATGGGCGGGTATTCCCGGGCCGCCAGTTGATCATAGGGCGAATACGACCGGATCAGCTCGAAAGCGTCCTTGTCCTCGATCGGGTTGCCCCATTCCGGCCACTCGGTGGGCGTGAGCGGAAGGCTGTCGTCCAGCATCGTATTGAGGACGTCGACGAACGGCACATGGGCGGCAACCGCCCCCCACAACTCGGGGGCCTGGTTGACCACGGCCCCCATGAGCTCGCCGCCGGCGCTTCCGCCGGCGATGGCGATCCTGCCCTGCGCCACGTAGCCCGTTCCGATGAGATGCCGGGCCACATCGACGAAGTCATTGAAAGTGTTGACCCGCTGCTTCAGCGTCCCGCTTTCGTACCAGTGATAGCCGAGATCATCGCCGCCGCGAATATGCGCGATGGCGTAAGTGAAGCCCCGGTCCAGAAGGGACAGGCGGGTAGTGGTAAACGATGGCGCTATGGCGTGGCCGTATGCCCCGTAACCGTAGAGGTACAGGGGAGCACTGCCATCCACGGCTGTGTCTTTGCGACGCACCAGCGATACGGGAATCATGGCGCCGTCGCGGGCCGGCGCCATCAGGCGCTCGGTAAGGTATTGCTCCTTGTCGTAACCGCTGGGAATCTCCCGCACCTTGCGCGCTTGAAGCGCTCCGCTCTCGACGTGGTAGTCGAACACCGTGGAAGGCGTGACCAGCGAGGAGTACTCCAGCCGCAAGCTGTCCGCGTGGTACTCGGCGTTGTCGCCCAATCCCACCGCGCAGGCCGCCTCGGGCATCGGCACCTGGATGCTGCTCCCGTCCCCCAGGATCAGGCGAATGCCGTTCAAGCCGTTGACTCGCTCCACCACCGCAATGAAGTCCGCGAACACCGCGTAACCACGCAGGTAGAGCTCGTCGGAGCCTTCCAGCAGCGAAACCCAGGCGGCCTCCGAAGGATCTTCCTCGGGCGCGGTGACCAGGCGATAGTTCTTGTGACGGTCGTTGGTGCGGATTACGAACTGGTTCTCCTGATGATTCACCCAGTACTCGTGCCGGTCCCTCCGGGGGGCAACCAACACCGGCTCGGAATCACTGGCATCGGCGGGGATCAGGTAGACCTCCGAGCTTACGTTGTTGGCCGTATGTATCAGCAGGTAGAGCCTGGAAGCGGATCGGGAAACCCGCACGAAGAAACCGGGATCGTGCTCCTCGTAAACAATGGTGTCGTCCGCCGGCAACTGGCCAAGCACATGCCTGCGCACCTGGTAGGGCCGCCAGTTCTCGTCCACTACAACGTAGAGCAAAGCGGAATCGTCCGCCGCCCACACCGGCGACCCAATGGTGTCTTCGATTCCGTCCTCAAGCAGTTGCCCGTCGGCCAGATCCCTGATCGCCAGCTGATAGCGTTCCGAGCCGTTTGTGTCGGTGCTGTAGGCTATCAGTTGCCCGCCGTTGCTTACCGACAAGGCGCCGAGCCGGAAGTACTCCTGTTCCCCAGCCAGGGCCGGTTCGTCCACGATGGTTTGAGCGTTCGCCCCGGAATGTTGAGGGTCGCTCTCATCGTCGGCCGGCCAGCGCTCCCAGATGCGGTATTGGCCGCTATCCTCATAGCGCCACCGGTAGTACCATCGGCCATCCCGCCAGGGCACACTCGAGTCATCGGGTTTCTGGCGCGCTTTGATCTCCTGGAACAAGACCTCGACCAACTCCCGCCGAGGCCCCATCATGCTTTCAAAGTAGGTGTTCTCCGCCTCCAGATAGGCCAGTACATCCTGGTCGTCCACCTGCGGGTAACTTGCGTCCTTCAGCCAGTGATAAGGGTCCTCGACGGTGATCCCGTGGCGGCTGTAGGAATACGGCCGCCGGTCCGCTTCCGGGGGATCGGCTGGCGTGAGTTGTTCGGGCATTTGCGGATCCTCGGCCGCGCAAGCCGCAAGGACGACCGCCATCAGACAGTGCGGAAAACGAATCTTCACTTGGCGCGGCGGATACTGCGAATGCGACTCTAGCTTGAGCGGGCGTGCAGTATATGCGAAAGTGCCTGCCCCAATGACGACAGCTAACACCACACGCTCGCGGACATGGCTGCGCGAACTCCGCGCCGGCGATTTCACCGTAATGCTTTCGGCGCTCACGGTTTCGGTGGCTGCCGTGGCCGCGGTCAGCTTTCTTACCGAACGGATCGGCGCGGCGGTCCGACAGCAGGCCGCGGAAGTGCTGGCCGCCGATCTGGCGGTGGCGGCTCCGGTGCGGCCGGACCCCGAAAGACTGGAGCGGGCGCGCGCCTACTCGCTGCAGGGCGCGGAGACCTGGTCTTTCGCGACGGTTGCCATAGCCGGGGAGCTGACGGCCCTGGCCTCGGTGGTGGCCGTATCGGGCGACTATCCGCTGCGCGGCGAGGTGCGCACCTCGGATCGTCCTTACGGCCCGGATAGCGTGGCCCTGGGAATCCCGCCGTCCGGCGAGGTATGGGTGGACGCCGCGCTGCTCGCCCAATTGAACATCGACGTCGGCGACACCCTGCAGGTGGGTTCCAGGGACTTTCGTGCGACCCGGGTGTTGCGCTATCGGCCGGACCCGGGCACCGGTTTTCAGCAGTTGGGCCCAACGGTGCTTGCCAACCTGGCGGACGTTCCGGCCATGAACGTGGTGCGCCCCGGCAGCAGGGTCTCCTACCGGCAGCTGTTTGCCGGCGAGAAGGACCGGGTTATGGAGTTCCGCCGCGCCGAGGAGAACGGCCTGCGTTCCGACGAGCGCATCCAGAACCTAGAAGAGGCCAGTCAGACGATGGCATCCGCCGTGGACCGGGCGGGCAGCTTTCTGGCGCTGGCGGCGCTGGTGAGCGTGATCCTTGCCGCAGTTGCTACGGTCCTCTCGGCGCGCAGCTACACGCGCCGCCGCCTGGTAACCGCGGCGCTGGAAAAATGCCTGGGCGCAACCCAGGCACAGGTATTCCGCCGTTCTCTCATTCCTGTTCTGGTCGTGTCCCTGCTGGGCATCGCCTTGGGCAGCGCCGCGGGCTATGCCGTCCACCTGGGGCTTTCAGCCTATGCCCGTGAAGTCATCAATCTGAACCTGCCCGGCGCCAGTTGGCGAAGCCTGATCCCGGGAGCCGCCATCGCGCTGGTCGTGACTTCCGCCTGCGTCATTCCCTGGTTGCGCAGCCTGGCGAAGACTTCGCCGCTACGGGTACTGCGCCAGGACTTGCCGATGCGGGGACCGGGACCGTTGCTGCGCCAGGGAGCACCGCTCGCCGCCATTCTGGCCATTGTCGTGGTGCTGGCCGGCGATGCGCAGCTGGCGTTCTGGATGTGCCTCGGCCTGGCTGTGACCGCCGGCGGCGGGATGCTGCTCGGGTGGCTATTGGTAAGGGCGCTTTCGGCTTTGCGGGGCGCCGGGGGAGTGGCCTGGCGTCACGGCCTGGCCAATATCCGGCGCGGCGGCGGCGAGAGCGTGGCGCAGGTGGCCGGGTTCGGTCTGGGCCTGATGGCGGTGTTGTTGCTCGGCGTGATGCGAACCGACCTGCTGGATGCCTGGCGCAGCTCCATGCCCGAAGACGCGCCGAACTATTTCTTTATCAACATCGCCCCCGAAGAATGGCCCGGAATTCGTTCGCTATTAAGCGAGCAGGCGCCGGATTTCTCCGAAGCACTGCCGTTTATCCGGGCCCGCCTTACCCATGTCAACGATACGCCGGCCCAGGAATGGCCCTTGCCATACCCCGAGGGGCGGCGCTTTATTGAACGAGCATCCAACGTATCGTGGTCGGCCGGAATTCCCGAAGGCGATCGAGTAATACGCGGCCGGTGGTGGGACGAGGCCCACGACGGACCGGCGGAGTTGTCGGCCGACGTTCAAACGGCGGCCCGGCTCGGCGTGTCTCTGGGCGACCGCTTGACCTTCGACGTCGGCGGTGTGGGGCTGGAGGCGGAACTCACCAACCTGCGCAGCGTGGACTGGGACACCTTCACCCCCAACTTTCAACTGGTGTTGTCCCCGCAGGCTGCCGAGCTGCCCCACACCATGATTGCCAGCGCCTACATCCCAGAGGAGCAAGGCCAGGTTCTGATGGCCTTGCTGAGACGCTATCCCGGCGTAACCGTCATCGACCTGGACGCAATCATCGGTCAGGCGCGGCGCATATTGGACCGGGCCGGACTGGCGGTGCAGTTCGTGTTCGCCTTCAGCCTGCTGGCCGCGGTCGTGGTGGTATTGGCCGCGGTGCGCTCCAACCGCCGTGAGCGGTCGATGGAAACCGCAGTGCTGCGCACGCTGGGAGGGCGCCGCGGAGTTATCTTGCGCAGCCTGGCGGTGGAGTTCGGCGTGTTGGGCGGGGTCGCCGGGTTCCTGGGGGCGGGGGCTGCGAGCCTGCTGGGACTGTTGCTGGCCGAGCGCGTGTTCGACCTCGACTACAGTCTGGATCCAGCGCTGCTGGTACTGGGCATCGCGTCCGGCGCAGGGCTCATCGGCATGGCCGGCATGCTGGCGGCGCGCGGCGCGCTGAAGGCGCCGCTGATCAGCGTGCTCCGGGGTGATTGAATAGCGCGCACGATCAGGTAGCTTCCTGTACGCCGCGGGCGATGCCGTATACGGTGGACTTGAGCGCCGCATACAAGTCGCCGGAACACTCACGTCCGCTCTCGCGCCAGCGGGACAAGAGGCGTACCTGCAGCAGGTTCATCGGATCCACGTAGGGATTCCTCAGCCGAATCGAGCGCCGTAGCGCCGGCTGATCTTCAAGCAGGACATTCTGGCGGAAAACTCTCATCAAGCAATCCAGGGTGCGTTCGTGCTCCTGCTGGATGGCTCGGAAACAAGGGTCGTGAAGGTCACCGGCCAAGCTCGAATAGCCCTCGGCAATCTCCAGGTCCGAGCGGGCCAGCGCCAATTCCAGGTCGCGGAGCATTCCGTGCAGATACGGCCAGTCCGCCGCCAGGCCACGGACCAGCTTCAGGCCGTGTTGGCGGATCGCGCGCTGCAATCCGGTTCCGAAACCGTACCAGCCCGGCAGAAGATTGCGGCTTTGCGCCCAGCAGAAGAAAACCAATGGCCTGGGCAGTTCCACGGCCGTTCCCTCGCGCACACCGCTGCGCCTTGCAGTAGTAGGCATGCGAGCCAGCAGGTCCGCCGGCGTGGCCAACTCAAAATACTCCGCCATGCCCCGCGGTCCGCCGGGAAACGCGCTATTGGCCTTACTGCTTCCCTGCACCAGGTCACCCATTACCTCCTCGGCGCCCTGGGGAGTTACCCCCACACCATGACCGGCCCTGGACAGAAGCAGTTCGCCCGCCGCCAGCTCCAGCGACCGCAATGCTATTCCCTGCATTCCGTAGCGCAGCCCCGCGCGTTCCCCCGCTTCGGCGTACTTGAACGGGTGCAGAAGTTGTTGCGGAGGAATATCGGCGAGCAGACTGCGCCGGCCACTGCGCTCGTATGCGCTGCCACGCGCCTGAAGCAGCACGGGCGTGATGCCGGTAGCCATGACTGCCTGCACAGCCGCCCCTTGCAGGCCACGAATCGCCCATTGCTCCGAAGGCAAATCGAATTCGAGCCGCTCGCGAGCATGATCCACCATCACGAACTGTTGACTGTTGCGATATTCCAGATGCCGGCGGTAGGCGGGCTCGTTCAGCAATTGCTCGATCACTCGGGCGCAATGGCGGGCCTCCATGTCGCTTTCGAACACCGGGATCAGGTCCATCGGCGTGTTCCCGTCACCCCTCTCAAAGCCGGCCCAACGCGCCAGCAGCAGGGCCGCCAGGACATCCGCCGGCTCCTTCACGCCGCCCAGCAATAGCCCGCTTAAGGCATGTTTTCCGTAGCGGCCGCGCAGGTAGCGAAGAGCATCGAACAGCGCCAGCGTGCGCAATCCCTCATTGCCCAGGTTTTCCGGTTGAACAAGGTCCTGCTCCAAAGCCTCGCGCAGGCACTTCAGGCGTGCAGCCGGGGTTTCCCATTGGCGCGGGCCGAACACCTTGCCCAGGACCCTGCGCAGTACGACCGCGCGCTGGCGCAGTTCCACCGCCAGCAGGTGAAAGCCGAAAGTCTCCACACGCCGAATCAGCCGCTGAACGCCGCGGCTGCCGGCAAACCCGCCCCCTTGCGAGGTGAGGCTGTCCGCAAGCGCTTCCAGGTCGTCAAGCAACTCGTGTTCGTCATCATAGTGAAAGGCGGCATCGACCGCCGTAGCCTGAATTCGCGCGGCCATCAGTAACAGCAGCAGGCGGTAGGGCATGTCCCGCTCGTCCGGCCCCAGCTCGGCGTATACGTCGGGGAAATGCTCGCGATAGACCCTGATTCGGCGGCGGATTTCTCCCGCCACCTCCATGCGCCGCGCCGAATGGGTGAGCGTTTCGGCAAGCTTGAGGCATTCCCTCCGGTAGAGATTGAGGACCGCCAGGCGCTGCTTGTTGAACAACTGCCGGACCGAACGCGGGGTAATCTCCGCATCCGCTTCAAGATCTCCGCCGATCGAGGAGTGAAAGCGAAGCAGGCTCGCAATGTGCGCCTCGCGAGCTTGCTCGCCGAAGACAATGGTCATTGCTTCGGTGAGTGAGTCGTAGAAATCCGGAGAGGCCGGATAAATGACCTCGGTCAGGAAGAACAGCAGCTGCTCAACTTCCGCCGCAACCGTGGTCTCCTCGTGTGGATGCTCCTCGCAATGCCAGATAGCAGTGATCTTTTCCTGAATGGCGCGCGACAGCGCATCAAGCTGCCGCGGGGCCGGATCACGAGCGTGAATTTCCTCCAGAAGTGATGCGATCCGCCCTTGCTGGCGCAACACGGCGGTCGGAGTCGGCTCCGTGGGATGCCCCGTAAACACGGGGTTCAATCGGATCGTATTGAGCAGTTCCACCGCGTGAGCCAGTTCCATTCCGCCCTTGCCCAACTGCTGAAACACTGCCTCCGGTCCGCCGCGCTGCGGCCGGCTCGCGTCGTACAGGTAGGCCCGGCGGCGGCGAACCCGGTGCAGTTGCTCGGCCGTATTGATGGCCTGAAACCAGGTGGCAAAAGCCCGGGAAACCTCCTGGGCCCGCGGGTAATCCAAGCCGCTGAGCAGCTCGTGCAGTCGCTCACGCGCCCGGGTGTCGCCGTTCCTGCTCGCAATTGCAAGGGTGCGTATCGACTCTACCGCGTTGAACAATTCCGGGCCGCCCCGATCCTGGACCACGGCCCCGATCAGACCGCCAAGCTGATGCACGTCCTTACGTAAGGGGCGGTCCGTTTCGGAAAAGCGAATATTGCGCCGCTGGTCGGCCGGAAGGGAGGCCGGGTGGCGCTTGCGGTCGGAATTCGGCGGGATCATCTCAGCCCCTGCCCAAATACCCCGCCAGAAACTCGCCGAACGGTGGCTCCCGCTGGGCTTCCAGCGTAAGCTGGCGCTTGATCGATGCGGGGGCTTCGTCCTTCAGCGCTCGCCGGTGAGCGGAATTCGGCCTCCGGTCCGGCGCTTGCGAGGCAAGGCGGGCTTTCTCCATGCCCCAGGCCTGATGATCCCAACCCGACTCCCGTAATTCATCGAGTACCCGGGCGGCGGGCGTGAGGCCCGGATCTCGAAGTGAATCCCGGGCTGCCTCAAGGGCCTTTGTGTAATCTCCGGCGGCGCCGCCGTCCAACGCTTCGCATACCGCTGCCATTCCCTCGCAGACCTCAAGCCCCCAGGCGCGCAAGGTTATCTCACGGTCCTTGCGATAAAGGCGCACCCCTTTCGCCCGGCCGCGCCAGGCGGTGGCGTCCAGATTGGACAATGCCGCCAGATACTCGGTCACCGGCATGGGCGGGCTTTCCTCGAGCAGGCAGTACAACAGAAACGCCTCCATAAAACGCATCGATTGCGCACTTACCCCCAGGGACTCGAAGGGGTCCGTATCGACAAGACGCAATTCAAGGTATTCGGCGCCGCGGCGCCTTAGCGCCGTAGCTGCCCGTTCACCGCGGCGAATCCTGCGCTTGGGCCGTGCGGCGGCGTAGTACTCGTTTTCCACTTGCAACACGCAGTCCGACAATTGCCGGTATTCGCCTTCGATGCCCACCCCGATCTTGCGATAACCGGCATGCCGGGCATGGACCGCCGCCTCCAGATCGCGGACATACTCATGCAGGCTGTTGGCCGAAATCACAAGCCCCGCCTGCAGCGCGCTGGTGTAACCCAGGCTGCTCATCCGCAGCGAAGTCGCACTGGAAGCATAAAGCGTGCCGTTGCGGCCCTTCTTCAAGTCAGGCTGGCGCACTGCGGACAGGCCGGCGTGAAACGCGGGCGAAGCGCCGAGCAAATAGGTCGGTAGCCAGGCCAGCCGCCGGACATTGCGCATTTGGCCCATAATCCAGGAAGATCGCGTCGCCACCATGCCCGAAGACATACTTTCCAGTTCCGGCAGTGAGATCCAGAAATCCGCAGGCGGCGAGTAGTTGAAGTGAATGCCGACTATGGCCTGCATTCGCGGCCCGTAGCGGTTGGCCAGACCGAGCCGGTACACGTGCTTGAGCCTGCCGATGTTGGAACTGCCGAACTCGGCCGGCGCCAACTCCGCGTCGGCGGATATCGCCGGGGGCATGCTGGCCGGCCAGATTCGCTCGCCGGAAAGCCGCTGAAGCACGAATTGGTGTAGGGCGGCAAGCCAATCCGTGACGTCCCGCGTGTTTTTTGCCGGCGGGGTGATCAACTCCAGCAGCGCTTCGCCAAAGTCGGTAGTGATATACCGATGGGTAAGAGCAGAACCGAACTGCTGGGGATGCGGCGTGGCCGCAACCCGGCCGGCGGGCGTTACACGGAGGCATTCCCGCTCAACGCCCCGCAGGCCGCCCGACAATTGTTGCCTGGTCAGCTGCCTGATTCGTTGCTCGAAGATTGCGCCCAATTCGGTTCACCGGCGCCTTTTGTCGGCACGGCTGCATTTCGGAGGATGATTGATCTATGAATCCACGCGGCGGCGGCGCTTTGCGGCTGCCCATTGTAAGCCTAGGAGCGTGCGCCGTGGGATGTTTCTGCTGGGCGCCCCGGGGGTTCGCAGGCAATGAAACGTCCGATGGCCTCCTCCGAAGCGCCACGCGGGGTCATAGACCCGCAGGAGGGCGGCGAATGCCGGTGGATGGGCCCGCCGGCAGGGCGGATTGGGGCCGAATTGCCCTTCTTCACGCCGCCGCCAGCCCTTGCATCCGCTTCATGTTCAGCGCCAGGCACACCAGGGCCCACTCGCCCCGCGCTTGGTCCAGGCCGCGCACGCTGAAGCGGCGAAAACCCAGCGCCTGTTTGATCCACCCGTTAGGCGCTTCCGACAGCCACTTGCGCTTGGCGTACTGCGCCTGACCTTCGGGCGTCGCCAGCTTCTTGGCCATCCGCGCCCGCGCCGGATGCGCCTTGGCGTTGACCGCCACCGCTTTGTGGCCCTCCCGGCCCAAAGCCCCATAAGCGTCCACGCCCCGCTCCTCCAAACACGCCAAGTCCGACTCGTTGCAATACCCCGCGTCCGCCAACACCCGCTCCGGCGATTCCCCATAGGCCGCCTTGACCTCGTCTAAGCGCGGCAGCATCTGCCCCTGGTCGCTGGCGTTCGACGTCACCTCCGCCGCCACAATCAACTGGTTCTCCCCCTCCACCGCCAACTGCGCGTTGTAACACTGCTGAAAGCCTTCCGTGCTGGTCTTCATGATCCGGCTTTGCGGATCCGTGAAGTTGCTCTGCGCCTTGGCCTCCGGCTCGCCATAGGCGCGCTTATACGGACGCCCGCCCTTCGGATTGCGATCCTGGCCCGGCTTGCGCCCCCGCGCATCGTCCAACTCGCGCTGGCGCGCCTCCAAGCGCGCCTTGGCCTGAACGATCGCCTTCAGCCGATCCTCCCGCCGCTTCAACTCCGAAGGCGTCTCGTCGCCGCGAACGTCCACCCCATACCGCTCGTCCTCCTCCTCGTCCACAGCGCCCGCGCGCCCCACCAACGCCTTAATCTCCGCCGCAAGGCGCTTCTCCTCCTTCACCATCCGCCCATAACTCATCGCCTTGCGCTTGGAGGCGTTCGCCCGAACTTTCGTCCCGTCAATCGACAAGGTCCCGAAACGCGCCACTGCGAAGCGCTTGACCCCTGTCAAGAAACCCAACTCGCCCGCCAAACGAACCACCGCCACGAACAGCCGCTTGAAATCGCCTAAATGACGCCGCCGAAACTCGCAGACCGTCCGGTGAGAAGGATTGTGCCCGCGCCCAATACCCGAAACGCCACGTCCTCTTCCAACTTCTTCGCCAGCCGACGCGACGAAAACACCCCCGTCGCATACCCGTAAATCAACACCTTGACCATCATCCGCGGCTCATACGGGGACTTGCGCCGGCCATCGCCTTGGTAGCGCTCGTAGAACACCCGCAAATCCAGCCCGTCCACCAAGTCGCTCACATGGTGCGACAAATGACCTTCCGGCAGCCAATCCTGCAGACTCTCCGGCAACATCAGCAAGCGGACGCCGGGGCGTTCGCCGGCTGATACGGGCGAAACGTCGTCGGCATCTCACACCTCCATGAACATACCATCCCTATTGTCGCAAATTTCTACGGCGCACGCTCCTAGCCCGCATATTGCACCAGTTTTCGGAATTCCGGGCGAGAGATGCCGCGATCCAGTGCTTGCTCGCGAGCGGAAGCATAGCCATGCCTATGGTGCAGAGAGCACGTAAGCACTGGGCGCGGCGGATTCGTCCGGAAACCGAAAAGCGCCAGCGATGAGCAAAGTGCAATTCCAGGCAAAGCAATATCCTTCAATGAAATCAGCAAGCTATCGGGATACGGCGCGGACTGGTGCAATATGCGGGCTAGGCTTTACAGGGGGACCCGCAGATTTCTGCAGATGCAACCGGGGAAGTCTTTATGAAGAGATCAAACGCATTCCTGTATTCGCTGGCGGCCATGACTTGCTTAGGCGCCGGAAACGCGGCGAGCGCAGCGGACGCCGCAAGCCGTGCCGGGTTGAACATAGGCGCACAACCGCTTTCAAGCGCCTTGCTCGACTTTTCCGAGCAGACCGGATTGCAAATCGGCTACGCCTCTGAACTGGCGAGCGGCAAGGTTACAAAAGGTGTTGAGGGTATCGATGATCCGGATACGGCGCTGGCCGAGATACTGGCGAGCACCGGCCTTGAGTACGAATTCGTGAATCATGAGACTGTCGTGATTCGAACCACCGCCTCCGAAACAGATTCTGCGCCGGGAGGCCGTCAGCCGGCACCTGATCCGATCCTGTTGGCGCAGTCCCAGGAGACAGAACAGGACGAGCCGGATGACGACAGCGCCGATGCTGATACGGATGCGGAAACAGGCGATACCGTGGTTGAGGATGCACTCGACATTGAGCAAGTCGTCGTCACCGGTACACGTCTGAGCCGCACGCCCAGTCAGGTCGCGGCCAACCTGATCACTCTGGATGAAGGCATGCTTCAGGCGACGGGCGAAATCAGCCTCGACAAGGCGTTGCGTACGCTGCCGCAAAATCAATTGGGGGCGAGTTCAACCGCGTCTTATGCAAGGCTCGGGGGTCAACATTTCAATGGCGCCACCAATTTGAGCGGCGCATCGGCGGTCAACTTGAGAGGTCTGGGGGATGGGGCGACCCTGGTGCTGGTGGACGGAAAGAGGATTGGCTCCTCGGGCCTTGCCGGTGGGGTAACGGATATCTCCGGTATCCCGACCGCCTCCATTGAACGGGTGGAAATCATGCTGGACGGCGCATCCGCCATTTACGGCTCCGATGCGGTGGGCGGCGTGGTGAACATCATTACCCGCAAGGACTATGAGGGCGTTGAGCTGGAGGTGATGCACTCGGCGCCGGACCGGGGCGGATTCGACGAGAGCGCGCTGACGCTGTCCGGTTCTTGGTTGTGGGGTGAAACGCGCATGCGAGGCAACGTGCAGGCCAGCAGCCACAGCCCCCTCTATGGCAGGGACCGCCCGGGCAAATACGCTTCGAACAACTGGTGCAAGAAGGGTTGCTACCTGCGCAATGTCTACGAGTACCAGGGAACGCTCTACCGGCCGAGTCAACTTCCACCCGGCATAACCACCGGTTCCCCCCGGGTAACGGGCATCTTTTTGACGGAACTGCAACCAGAGGTGGACCCCATTCGTTGCACAACTTGGCAGCAAAAATAAGGTGTAGTCGGGTTGTTGTAGATGGATGCTGCCGATGATACGCGCGAGTTCGGATATTCGCACTCGGCGCTGCCGCGCTGATTTCCTTTGTGCCAGTTGAACCGAGCCGTTAACGGTGGTCCTGAACCCGCGGGTCGCCCGTCATTGATGGCCGGAAGCGTGCTTGCGGCCCTGCCGAACCTCATCGCTGTGGCTTGCGGGTTTATCACGCGGCTTGCCTCAGCAGCGGCTGCGCATAGGTCTCAAACGGGGTCCGCCCACCCAGGCTCGAATGAGGACGCTCGCGGTTGTAGTAGGCGATCCACTGGCTAATCTGAGCGCTGGCGTCGCGCATCGAGTCAAACGCGTTCAGATACACGCACTCCTGCTTGAGTGATCGCCACAGCCGCTCAATAAACACATGGTCCAGCCACCGGCCTTTGCCGTCCATGGAAATCTGAATGCCCGCGGCCTTCAAAGCTTGCGTCCAATCCCGGCTGGTGAACTGGCTGCCCTGGTCGGTGTTGAAGATCTCCGGGGCGCTCTGGCGGTCCAGGGCGTCGTGCAAGGCTTCCAGGCAAAAGTCCGCGTCCTGGGTGGTGGACAGTTGCCACGTCAACACGCACCGCGAATACCAGTCCATAACCGCCACCAGATACAAAAACCCCCGCGCCATGGGGATGTAGGTCACATCCGCACACCCGACCTGGCCGGGCCGATGGACGTTCAAATCCCGCAGCAGGTACGGATAAACCGGGTGCGCCGGCGCGCGCCGGGAGGTGTTCGGCCCCGGCGCCAAGGACCGCAACCCCATCACGCGCATCCCCCGGCGCACCCGTTTGCGGCCCACGCCATACCCCATCCGCCGCAAGACGCGAACCATCTGCCGCGAGCCATACCAGGGCATACGCAGATACTGCTCGTCCATACGGCGCATCAACTCCAGATTGAAATCCGACTCGCCTTGGGGCGTGTAATACACGCTCCCGCGGCTGACGCCCAACAGAACGCTCTGGCGCGACACGCCCAACGCCGGGGACGCCCGATCCACCATCCTTCGCCTTCGCCCGACACTCATCGATCGAAGGCCCTGGATAAAAAATCCCGCTCCACCACCAGCTCGCCGATCTTCGCCCGCAGCGTCTTGATCTCCGCGTCCTGATCCACCGGCCTCAAGCGCCCGGAAACGAAGCTCGCCTTGACCCCGTCCATTGCCTGACGCTTCCATTTCGAGATCATGTTCGGGTGCATCCCATAGCGGCTCGATAGCTCCGCTATCGTGCCGTCCCCTCGGATCGCCGCCAACGCTACCCGCGCCTTGAAAACCGCCGAATACTGCTTCCTCTTCGTCATGTCGATAGGCTCCTTTCGCCAATCGACTACACCTTAGGACATTGTGCAAATTTTGGGGTCCACTTCTCACTACGGCCTTATCCGCCTTGGGCCGACGACCAAGGGCCTTCCGTGGGCGAAGGCATGATCTCGCCGGAAAGCCGGATGCGGGAAAACCGCACGTCCGGTTTGATGAGCGGGGGCCTGGAAACGCGGTTATGGGAGCCGGACTGAGGCCCAGAGCGAAAGCGATGGAACAGCCACCGGACCCTAACACTGGCGCGCCAGCCCCCGACTCTACCCAGTTTTCGGAATTCCGGGCGAGAGATGCCGCGATCCAGTGCTTGCTCGCGAGCGGAAGCATAGCCATGCCTATGGTGCAGAGAGCACGTAAGCACTGGGCGCGGCGGATTCGTCCGGAAACCGAAAAGCGCCAGCGATGAGCAAAGTGCAATTCCAGGCAAAGCAATATCCTTCAATGAAATCAGCAAGCTATCGGGATACGGCGCGGACTGGTGCAATATGCGGGCTAGGCTTTACAGGGGGACCCGCAGATTTCTGCAGATGCAACCGGGGAAGTCTTTATGAAGAGATCAAACGCATTCCTGTATTCGCTGGCGGCCATGACTTGCTTAGGCGCCGGAAACGCGGCGAGCGCAGCGGACGCCGCAAGCCGTGCCGGGTTGAACATAGGCGCACAACCGCTTTCAAGCGCCTTGCTCGACTTTTCCGAGCAGACCGGATTGCAAATCGGCTACGCCTCTGAACTGGCGAGCGGCAAGGTTACAAAAGGTGTTGAGGGTATCGATGATCCGGATACGGCGCTGGCCGAGATACTGGCGAGCACCGGCCTTGAGTACGAATTCGTGAATCATGAGACTGTCGTGATTCGAACCACCGCCTCCGAAACAGATTCTGCGCCGGGAGGCCGTCAGCCGGCACCTGATCCGATCCTGTTGGCGCAGTCCCAGGAGACAGAACAGGACGAGCCGGATGACGACAGCGCCGCAGACTCTCCGGCAACATCAGCAAGCGGACGCCGGGGCGTTCGCCGGCTGATACGGGCGAAACGTCGTCGGCATCTCACACCTCCATGAACATACCATCCCTATTGTCGCAAATTTCTACGGCGCACGCTTGCATGGAACAAACTGTAAGTTCTTGATACTAAAGGAATAATTTTCTTGAGCTTTACACAGGTCAAGGTGGGAAAATCCAGCGCTTGTTCCCTGCGGCCAGCGCCGCGGGAACCGTGGTGAACACTTGCATGGAACAAATCATAAGTCATTGATATGCAAAGAATACTTTTCTCCTTCTCAGGCGGCTTGTTCGACCAGGGCGAGGTTAAAGCGCCGCGCCTGCCGCGTAAGGTTGCGGATCTGCCGCTCGCGGCGTTCGGCCTCCCAGTGGGCCAAGTCGCGCCCGACGTATTCCTCCCCCCGCGTCAGCATGGCGTAGATCAGCCGCGCCAGTTGATGCGCGGTGGCCTTGACCGCCTTGGCGGCGTCCATTCGGCTCAAACGCCGGCGATGCGCCGCGCCAAGGGCCGTGTTGCTGTTGCGCGCCGTGGAGGCCGCCATCCGCAGCGCTTGGCCGACCCGGTTGGTTTGGCGCTCCGGCGGTCCGCCCAGTCGCTTGTCGCCGCTGATGCGGGTTCCCGGCGCCAGGCCCAGCCACGAGCAAAAGTGCCGCGCCGAAGGAAAGCGCGACAGATCCGCGCCCAACTCCGCCGCCACCATAAGGGCCGTCTCCACCCCAATGGTCGGAATGGCGGTCAAGTCCACCCCCAAGACCCCCCGCAGCCGCTGACGCAAGAGCCGGTCGCGGCGCCGGCCCGGCGCCCCGCCGCCGCTCCCGCCGCCGGGCGGCTCATCCGTCCCGTCCCCCGGCAACGCGTCCAGTTCGGCGTCAATGCAACGCTCGCAAGCTTCAATCTGCTCCCGCAGCATGTCATAACGGGCCAGCGCCTGCTCCAAAGCGAACAAATGCTCGTCGCGCCAGTTGCCCTCAAGACTCGCCGCCAAGGTTGCCTCGTCCGCTTTGCACCGCCCATCGCGATGCTTCGCCAGAATCCGGCCGTCCCGCTCGCCGGCCACAATGGCGCGCACGATCTTTTGGCCGGTCTTGCCCATGACGTCGCTGAGCGCGTTGTCCAATTGCACGTTCATCTGCGTGAGCGCCTTTTGCATCTGCTGAACCGCGCGGCTGCGGCCGCGGATCAATCGGCTGCGCTGGCGCGCATACGAGCGCAGCGGACATAACGCGTCCGGGGCCCGGAACGCCCCGCGCAACAGCCCGTAACTCATCAATTGCCGAATCCACTGACAGTCCAATACGTCGCTCTTGCGCCCGCTCACCTGCTTGGTGGCCCGCGGATTGACCAGATGCACCTCAAAACCGGCCCGGTCCAGCACTTCAAACACCGGAATCCAATCCACGCCCGTGGATTCCATCGCCACTTGCTTGACCCCGCACGAGGCCAGCCAATCGGCCATCTGCTTCAAATCGCCCGTGAACGAGCCGAAATGCCGAACCGGGGACTCAAACCGCGACGGGTCCACCGCCACGTAGTGCTTGCGCTTGCCCACGTCGATCCCCGCGCAGTCCGGGTGAACCACCTCCAAACGCGCCGCTTTCGCCTTGCCTTTCATCGCTTCCTCCTCCAACATGATTTCAGGGCCGCGTTGGGCGAGACTGCGGCGAGAACGTTCACTCTTGCATACGGGGTCGCGGTCGAAACCGCGCCGCCAGCGTCAAAACGCCGATCACAGTCCGGGCCAAACTCCTAGACGGGCGCCCGCGCACCAGTGCATACGACGGCCTCGCGCCCAGCGCGGCCTCCTTTGTACCGGATGACGCAACCCTTCCATACCCCCCGCTTGTTCCCTGCGGCCAGCGCCGCGGGAACCGCGGTGAACACTCCTAGTATCGTGCCGGATATCCATAGGCTTGGGGCATAATTGCTCGGCCGCCGGCCAACGGGCCCGCGTCAGGCTGCGTGAAGGAGGAAGTAATGCAACGAATCGCCATACTTACGGCCGCGACCCTATTGCTCGCAAGCGGTGCGGTGTGGGCCGGCTGTGACTATCCGGACGAGCCCACCACGCCGAACGCCGCGGAAATGACCCTCGATGAGTTCAAATCCGCGATTGCCGAGTTCCGGCAATTTCAGGAGGGGCTTGAGGAGTACCGCAAGTGTCTGGAGGACGATTTCGAATCTCTGGACAAAGAGTCAAAGACCGAAGAGCGCGAAGAACTGTTCGTCAAACACTACGACGGTTCGGTCGAAAGCGAGAAACAGTTGGCGGACCAAATGAACGAACAGATCCGCCTTTTCAATGAGCGGAACAAGAAGAAGGAATAGCCCGCGCCCTCAAGCGTTCCGATCCGCCAGAACCCGCGATGCCGGCAAGAGCCGGTAACCACGAATCACCTCCCCTAAGAGCCGGGGCCGGCTTTGCGGCCGGCCCGTTCGCAAGATTGTGACGGAACTTGGGAGGGAATCGTTACGTCGTCACAACTTGCGCACCGGCGCCTGCCTGGGGAAAAGACAAGGGGGATTGGGCAGGCGCCGCGGAAAGTTGTTCAGGGCCGGTTAACGCAATGCAAGGCGCTACTTCCTGATGCCTATGAGGCTCGATAGTTTTCGCAGCCCCTCTTGAATCGGCGACAGGATGATAGTCAGAACCTTGTGGCGGCGCTTACCCGCTGATTCGTCAACTGGAGCCGGCTCAGAAAGAGGCCGGCCAATGGCAGCCATCGGCGACGACTGAGAGCGCAAACTAGATGCCGCCCCGCTTGCAGCCGGCCAGCGGCCCTCGCGGCCGATGATCTCCAACGTGATTTCCCGCGCCAACTGACTTGCGGCAGGCAGCTTGTGGCTCTCCAGCTGAGCGCGAAGTTCCGCGCGCTCGGAGCTGGGCGATTCACATGCGCCCGATAACCCCGCCGCGTCACTTGTCCAGGCGGCGTTCGCCGGCCCACAAGCGAGAACGGCTGCGCAAGCACAAACGGACATCAATACTGTTCTTTTAGTCATTGCTGCTCTCCTCACAACACCTTTCTGTTACTTCAGGACATCCAACCATGTTCGATTGCCTGCTCCCTTGATGCCACTGGCACGGCAAATGGTTGCAGGGGATTTGCAGCGTCACGTGAACTCGCACAAGAACCCTCTCGGTGAAATCGCCCGCACGCCTTGTGGCGTTGCGGTTGCCGGGGCCCGCCACCGTTGCAGGGGATACAATGCCGTTCCCTTATTGAAGTCCCAGAGACATGCCACAATCCACCCAGATCGCCATCACCGGCGCCGCCGGGCAGATCGGATACCAGCTCGCGTTCCGCATCGCTTCGGGTCAGCTTCTTGGTTATGGACACCCGTTAACCCTGCGTCTAATCGAAATCGCCCCCGCCATGCAGGCGCTGGAGGGCGTCGCCATGGAACTTGAGGACTGCGCCTTCGAATCGCTGGACGAGGTGGTCATTACAGACCGCCTTGAGGACGGTTTCCGCGGCGCCGACTATGTTTTCCTGGTCGGCGCAAAGCCTCGCGGCCCCGGTATGGAACGCTCCGACCTGCTAACCGAAAACGCGCGGATATTTTCCCGGCAGGGGGCCGTGCTGAATGAACAGGCGGACGAGCGCGCCAAGGTTCTGGTGGTCGGCAACCCGGCCAATACCAATGCGCTTATCGCCGCCTCCAACGCTCCGGATATGGATCCAAGCAACTTCTCGGCAATGACGCGATTGGACCACAATCGAGCCTGTGCGCAACTGGCTGCCCGAACCGGGCACCACGTCAGCTCCGTGCAGCGGATGATCATCTGGGGAAATCACTCAGCCACCCAATATCCGGACCTGTCCCAGGCGCTGGTGGACGGCCGCGCGGCGAGGGGACTGGTTGAACCCGATTGGGCCCGCGGCGAATTCGTCGCTACCGTGCAGCAGCGCGGGGCCAGCGTGATCAAGGCCCGCGGGTCGTCTAGCGCGGCCTCGGCCGCCAACGCTGCGATCGATCACATGCGTGATTGGGCTCACGGAACTGCTAACGGCGATTGGGTCAGCATGGCGGTGCCCAGCGACGGCAGTTACGGCAGTCCTGAGGGCGTGTATTTCTCCTATCCCGTTCGCTGCAGCGACGGCTCGTATGAAATCGTGCCGGGTCTGGAGCTGGACGAGTTTTCGCGGGAGAAACTCCGTGTCACCAGCGAAGAGCTGCTGACCGAACGCGATGCGGCGAGTGAGCTGATGTTGTAGGCCATAGGTCGCTACGCTATGATCCGCCTACTTGAGGCTCTCGCACCAGCCCATGATTAGAAAAACTTTCGCACCCCTTATTGCCCTTGCCCTGCTTGCTTCCTGCGGGGGCGCTCCATCCGAAGGCGAGGCGAATAGCGGCGCTGATCCGGCGGCGGAAGCCGCAGCGCCCGCAGAGGTTGCGCTTCCTCCCCGCAAACCTTCGCCGGAAGGTGCGAAGGTTTGGATTATCGCGCCCGCCGCCGGCGCGGAAGTAACCTCTCCCTTCGTCGTGGAGTTCGGACTGGAGGGGATGGAGCTAAGTCCCGCCGGGGTTCCCGGCGAGCGTACCGGACATCATCATCTGCTCGTGGATACCGGCCTGCCACGAATGGGTCTGCCGATCACTACCGACGACGCCCACATTCATTTCGGCAACGCGCAGACCAGCGTGGAACTGTCCCTGGAGCCGGGGAGCCATACGCTTCGGTTACTTCTGGCCGACGACCTTCACATCCCGCACGATCCTCCAGTGATGTCCGAGGCCGTTACGATAATGGTCACCAATTAGGGTTTCCGGCCGGGTCGAGACGTGCAAAACGACGGGGGGCCTACCGCTGGCATCAGCGGCATTGCGGTGGACCTGCCACCGTACCGGGTTGACTTGCAGGACTGGTGCGAGTGGACCGGCGCCCCTTGGGAGAAGATCGCCGCGGTAGTCGGACACGCTTTTCGGATGCCCGGGCCTGCGCAAAGCGTTTACACCATGGCCGCCAATGCGGCCCTCAAGCTGATTCGCCAGCATGACGTGGACCCGGCGAGAATAGGGCTGCTGGCGCTGGGAACGGAGTCCAGCAACGACAATTCGGCCGGGTCCATCATCATCAAGGGGATGCTCAATCAGGCGCTGGACCAACTTCAACTGCCGCGACTGTCGCAGAACTGCGAGGTGCCGGAAGTAAAGCACGCCTGCCTTGGGGGCGTATACGCGCTGAAGAACGCGGTGCGCCACTGCTTGTTGGAGGATTCGGCCGCGATCGTGATCTGCTCGGACCTGGCTCTTTACGCCCGCGGCAGTTCCGGCGAACCCACCCAGGGCGCCGGCGCGGTGGCGCTCTTAGTGGAGCGCGACCCGGCATTGGCCAGCCTGGACCTGAACCATGCGGGACGCGCTTCGGACTACCGGATTTCCGACTTCCGCAAGCCCCTGTTGGGCGCGGAGCGCCGGCCCCGGGCCAACCTCCACTACCCGGTGTTCAACGGCCGCTTCTCGACCTTTTGTTATCTCGACCAGGTCCGCAATGCCCTTACCCACCTGTACGCACGAAGGGGCGTCTCCCCCGCGGATTGGCTGGCAGATCTACGGGCGGTTTTCTTTCACCGACCCTACCGCCGCATGCCGCATAGCGCCTATGCGCTGGTCCGCCTGTGCGCCGAGGGAATCAGCCGTGGCGGGCGATCGCATCTGCTTAAGGAGCTTTGCCGTGAAACAGGCGTTCCTCTCGAGGAGGCATTGGATGAAATGTCCCGCCCGGGCGCTTCCCTGCAACCGCCTGCTGACGAACAAGGCAGCCCGGACCCCTTCCCCCACGGCAGCGCACTGACAAAGGCGCTTCGCAAACGGCCGGAATTCGACACCCTGGTGACCCGTCAATTGCGTTGGGGCGACGACAACATGATGGAGCTCGGGAACATTTATTCCGGCGCCCTGCTGGCCTGGCTGGCCGCCGGGCTGGAAGAAGCCGCGCTGGCCAAGGAAGAGTGGGAAGGCAGGGAAATACTGCTGATCGGCTACGGCAGCGGCGATGCAGCAGAAGCCCTTCCGCTGAGAGTCCGTCCCGGCTGGCGCCGGACGGCCAGGCGTATTCGTTTCTCGGAATCGCTGGCGCCCTCGCACGACTTGCGCCAGGACCAATACGAGGCGCTGCACGCGGGACTTCCGGTCGACGATCTTCCCGCGCCATCAGGCTTTCGCATAGAACGCATCGGCACCCGAAACGATCCGGGGTACCAGGACGAAGGCATCGAGTATTACGCTTATTCAGCGTAACGGCTAACGCGCAATCCCTGCGCAGCGAGGTCCACATTGAGCAACGCATAGCCCGCCTTGCGTGCGGATAAACGCATCTGCTCGAGACGGCCCGGATCGCAAGAAAACGCCAGCCCGCAATCGCCTCCGCCGGCGCCCGAGGGCTTGTAAACGCAGTGTTCTGCATGCGCGAGGTCGGTGAGGCGCCTGTGCGGAAGACTGAAAACCCCAAGATTCGCTGACCGATCCAGTTCCTGCCAGGTGACGGTGTATTGCTCCAATGCTGCCAATACGGCGCCGGCGTTACCGGTCCAGGCCGTGGTCACCGCTGAGGCCGCGGAGGCCAGCCGCGCCAGGGCAGCGGCGACTGGGCCGGATTTGCTCTTGAGCGCTTTGTTGAATCGGCCGATCGCTTTAGGGGTATTCGCGTCCCGGCCTGACCAGATCACCGCGCACAGCAATCCCCCCGGCCATCCAAGGCTCTGCACGCGGTCACCGCACACGCTGATTACGCCGCCATGAACACTCGCCGCTACGTCCACGCCGCTGCCCCCCGGCCCCTGGAGCTGCCGGTGCAAGGCCTTTGCCAGGTCCAACTGCAGCTGCCTGCCGGGCAAAGGCCCAGATGACGCCAGCAGCGCGCCGATAACCGCAGCGGCCACCGCGGCGCTGGCTCCCAGGCCGTACTTGGTGCCATCGGGCGAGTGCAATGCCCGGCTGTCAATCACCATCCGCCCACCGGCCGGGAAGCCGTCAATGCCATGCAGGCGCAACTGCTGCTCGGCGGCATCTCGCCATCGCGTCGCTTCCGGCGCTTCGGCAATATCTCCGTGGGAGAGCCTCACGGTGACGTCCCGGCCTATGGCGCAGGCGATCGCAGGCGCGCCTTTAAGCACGGCATATTCCCCGGAAAGAAACAGCTTGCCCGGGGCCCGGGCATGAATCACGCGAGCGGTTGGCATTTAGGGATCTATGATTCGCGCGCCGGCGCCCAGGCCGCCGCTAAGCACCCGGGTTACGCCGGGAACCAGCTGCAACGCCTCGCTCGCCGCGTCCAGCGCCTCAGGGAGGCAAACCACCTTTACCTGCGGGCCCGCATCGATGGTAAAGAACACCGGGTGTCCTGCCCTCCTCAGGGCCTTTACCCGGTGAACGCACTCGATCGTCGCGCCATTGAAATACAGCACCGGCGGCGACGCCCCCAGCGCGGTGGCATGCATTTTCAGGCAGTTGTGCTCCGAAAGTTCCGCCAGCCGCTCAAAGTCGCGGCTCTCCACGGCTCTGCGGGCCTCAAGCAGGTCCGCATCCTGGCCCCGCAGCCAGGCGCCGTAGAAGGGCGAGGTGCGCCGGGTAAGCTCCATGCCTAAGCGGGAACCGAGCTCCTTCGGCCCGCTGTCGGTAACCGCCACGGCGATGCTCAGCGGCCATTCTCCGGGCGCCAGCATGGACTTGCATGACCACGCTCCGCCCTCGTCGATTGAAAGCAATACGATGCCGCCACACAGCGAACGGGGCGCCGATCCCGAACCTGCCATGGCCGCCCGGCCCACCAGCACGCGATCCTCCGCCACCCCGAGGGCCGATGCGGCCGCCAGCGACAGCGCCGCCATTCCGGAGGCCGACGAGGCCAGTCCCGCGCCGGTCGGGAAATCGTTGTCGGAATGCACCCGTGCGGCGGTCGATATGCGCGCGCGTTCCCGTAGCGGGGCCAGGCAATCGCCCAGCCGTTTCAGGTCGTTGGGGCTGGCACGCCCATTCAGAATCAGCTCATCCTGCTTCAGGCCGCGGTCGAAGCGCACCGTGGTGCGGGTGCTCAGCTGCCCCAGCGTGAGCGACAAGGAGCCGGCGGCCGGCAAATTGCCGGACACGTCTCGCTTTCCCCAATACTTGATGAGCGCTACGTTGGGGTGCGCTATGGCGCTGCCCTGCATGCCAATACCTCCGCGGAGAACCGCTCCGCAGGATTCTAGCCGCCTGGGCCGCGCAATATAAAATGCTGGGTGGCGCGCCGGCATCCTCCTTCAAGGCGCTCACCTGAAGCGCATCGGTCCGTGTTGCGGCCCGCGGGACATGACACCAGCATGGAAATCAGCGAAACCATTGAGCACAGGTGGCCTGCATATCAGGCTCGCGTCAACGCTGCGCTTGAAGACTGTCTGCCGAGCGCGACGATAACACCACGGCGATTGCACACCGCCATGCGGGATGCGGTGCTGCGCGGCGGAAAGCGCCTTCGGCCGCTGCTCTGCTACGCCGCGGCAGAAGCCGCCGAAGTGCCCGTATCCAGGGTCGACGCGGCGGCGCTTGCGATCGAGTTGATTCACTGCTATTCGCTGGTGCACGACGATATGCCGTGCATGGACGACGATGACTTTCGGCGCGGCCAGCCCAGCATTCACAGGGTCTTTGGAGAGGACACCGCGCTGCTGGTAGGCGACGCGCTGCAAACGCTGGCCTGGCAGGTCCTGGCGACCCATCCCTCCCTCGACGGGCTTGACGGCGCAAGGGTGCGCCTCAGCGCACTACTGGCGGAATGCGCGGGTTCGACCGGAATGGCCGGAGGGCAGGACCTTGATCTGCACGGTGGCGGCGAACCGGACCTGGCCGAACTGGAGCATGCCTATCGCACCAAGACCGGCGGGCTCTTCCGGGCGGCGGCACTGGCGCCGGCCTGCGTCAGCGAGAATCTGCGCCTTGGCCGGAGGCACGCACTGGAGGTTTACGCGGACGCACTGGGGCTGGCATTTCAAATTCGCGACGATCTCGACGATCTGGGTTCCGATGCTTCGCACGCAACCGCGGCCGGCACTTCAAGGCTCCCCTCGTGGGTGCAACGATTCGGCGAGCAGGCCGCGCGCGAGCGTATCGCGGAGTTGGTTCAAGTCATGGATGGCTCCTGCGAGGAGTTCACCGGGCCCACCGATGGATTGCGGCGGCTGACCGACTGGATCCGCAGCGTGCTTTCCTAGTGTCGTGTCACGGCCGCTACAATGAGGAAAGGGAATCGGGAGCGATGAGACCGGATTAGCGGCCTATGTACGAGCAATTTCACAGCTTGAGTGAAAGGCCCTTCAGTATTACGCCGGATCCGCGCTACCTGTACTTGAGCGCCCGCCATGCCGAGGCGCTGGCCCATCTCCTCTATGGTGTTCGCGAGAACGGTGGTTTTACGCAACTGACCGGCGAAGTAGGCACCGGCAAGACAATGCTGGTCCGGTGCCTTCTGGAAAGGCTGCCGGTGCAGACCGACACGGCGATAATTCTCGATCCTCCGGGCACCCGGATTGAATTTCTGCAGGCCATAGGCCGTGAACTTCGCGTGCGTACGCCGCGCTGGGCGAATAGTCCTTCCGCGCTTGGAGCGGCATTGAACCGCAAGTTGCTGCGAACCTATGGCGGCGGGCGGCGCACGGTGCTGATCGTGGATGAGGCCCAGGCGCTGGGCCCCGGCCTGCTGGAGCAGGTTCGCCGGCTCACCAACCTGGAGACGGCGCGCCACAAGCTTCTTGGGATCGTGCTGGTGGGCCAGCCGGAACTGCACGAAACGCTCGCCCGGCCTGACCTGCGCCAGTTGGCGCAACGAATTACCGCGCGTTGCCATTTGGGACCGCTGTCGCGCGCGGAAACCGGCGAGTACCTGCAACACCGGCTCAAGGTGGCCGGCGCAGGCCGGGACATTTTTTCTTCCCGAGCAAAGCGCCTGTTGTACCGCATTTCCAAGGGGATTCCACGCATCATTAACGTAGTGGCCGACCGCGCGTTGCTCGGAGCTTTCGTCTGCGAGGAACCGGAAATCGGCACGCGGCTGGTTCGCCTGGCGGCGCGCGAAGTTTATGGACGCGAAGGCGCCCCCACACGCGCTGTATGGAGCGGCGCTACCGGCTGAAATCCGCTGCTGCCATGTCTTTTGTCCTCGACGCACTCAAGATCTCGGAACGCCGGCGATCGAGGTTCGCACGTCCGGTATACGTGCATCCGCCCCGACCCTTCCGAGCGCGCAGACGCCGCGGCTGGATTGCCGCGCTGGGTTCGGCGGCAGCCATAGTGCTTGTGTTCGCGGCATGGCGGCTGCTTGTGCCCTCGCCCTCGGCTTCCTCTTACCCAAGCGAGGCTGCGGGCCAACAAGGTGCGGGGGCGGCAATGATGGGCACGGCGGACGACACGACTGTCGCGCACGGCTCGCTGACCGGGGATGAGGAAAGCAGCGCAGCGGGCGAGGTGCGGCCGTTGGGTTCCGGCGGCAGCGAGCTACCGGCAGAAATACCGGCGCCTTCCGCCGCCGTGGCCGCCTCCGTCACATTGAGTAGCGACTCGATCACGGCCGCAGGCGAGACCGAACCGGCCGAGCCTCCGCTGTCCACGCCACCGGCGGGTTGGCCGGTGCTTGAGCTGCAGATGCTTTTCTACAGCCCCGAAAGCGGTCGCAGCTTTGCGCAGATCAATGGAAGCAGTTACCAGGTGGGTGACCGCCTGGAAGACGGACCCCAAGTGCGCGAAATCACCAGCGACGGAGTGATTCTGGCCCATCTGGGTCAAAGGGTCCGCCTGCGAATGCAGCGATGAGGGGCATCCACTACCTCGACGGCCGGCGTCTGGCGCGAGCCATCACGGCCGGAATGCTGCAGCTGCAAAGCAGCCGCGAGGAGCTGGATCGGATCAACGTTTTTCCGGTAGCCGACGGCGACACCGGCCTGAACATGGCGCATACCGCGCAGGCCGTGATCCTTGCGTTGGCGGAAACGCCTTCCCGCAATGCCGCGGAAGTGGCTCAGGCCGCGGCCCAGGGTGCGCTGTTCGGGGCGCGCGGAAATTCGGGCGTAATCCTCGCCCAATTCCTGCAGGGGCTGGCGGAAGCCTGGGAGGGCAAGGCGCGGCTCGACACGGGCGAAGTTGCACTGGGGTTGAAAGCGGCGGCGGAGTCGGCACGCAGCGGCCTGAGCAATCCGCTGGAGGGAACCATTCTCAGCGTGATGAGCGCCGTAGGGCTTGGCGCGCTCAACGCATCGCCCGAAGGGGAACTCACCGCGCTGCTGTCGGCGGCCCGGCAGGCTGCTGACGAAGCAGTGCGAAAGACTCCCGAGCAGCTCGATGTGCTGCGCCGCGCCGGCGTCGTGGATGCCGGCGGCGCGGGACTGGCGCAGTTCCTGGCCGGCATCGAAGAACTGGTGAGGACGGGACGAGGGGCGGATGTCGCGGAATTTGCCCACGAAGCCGCCGCTTTGGCCAGTGCGCCGCGCGCCCATGACCCGGGCGAGGAATCTGAATTCCGCTACTGCACGGAGTGCATGATTTCCGGCCAGGCACTGGCGCCGGCGGCGATACGCGAAGAGATTGGAGCGTTGGGCGATTCCGTCGTTGTGGCCGGAGGTGAGCGTATCGTGCGCTTGCACATCCACACCGACAAGCCTCATGAGGTCTTCGCCATGGCTCACGAGCACGGCGAGGTCAGCAGTGAGAAGGCCGACGATATGCATGTGCAGTTCGCCGTCCTCAATGCATCCCATGTGCCGATCGGCTGCGACAGCGGAGCGGACATTCCTGGGGACTTGATCCGGGCACTGCGAATTACCCAGGCGCCTCTGCGCATTCACCTGGGCGAAAAGGGTTACCTGGATGGGCTGGGACTGCCTGCGGAGTGGCTATGGCGGGCGATGGAAGACGACGGCGAGAAAGCCCAGACCGCCACGCCGCCGCGCGGCGACATGGAGCGTGCCATGGGCTTCCTGGCGGGACATTTTCCTGAGTCCGTGTGGATCACCCTGGCAGGCACGGTAAGCGGAACGGCTGACGTGGCCCGCAGCGTGGCGACGGAATCATGCGGCGGCCGGGTGCGGATCGTGGACAGCGCCAACGTGTCAATCGGCGAAGGACTGATCATTCAGCATGCCGCCGAATGGTCCCGGGCGGGCGCAAGCGCCGATCAGATTGTGGAGGGTCTTGCGCAGGTGTGCGCCGGCGCCAAGACCTTCGGCGTCATCGAGGACCTGTCGCACGGCGTTCGCGGCGGCCGCATTTCGCCGCGAATCAAACGCCTCAGCGACCTGCTGGGAGTAGACGCGCTATTGGGCATTGGCCGCCTGGGGCACGTTAAGGCCTGCGGTGTGCAAAGAAGGTCCGGCGATCGCCTAAAGCGATTTGCGCGCTATGTTCTGCGGCGCTTCCCCAAGGACCAGCCATTGCGTATTGCGGTGGCGCACGCCAACCGCGCGGAATCAGGGCAGCGCCTGCACGACCTGTTGGTGGCTGAAATCCCCAACCTGGTCTCGAGCTATCTCACCGAGCTGGGTGCGGTCGTGAGCGCCCACGCCGGCCCCGGGGCGCTGTTGGCCGCCGCCATCCCCGCGCTTCCGCTTCCGACCAAAAGAAGCGCCGCTGCCTGATACAGGGCGCGAGCAAGGGCGCCTTTGCACGCGCGCCGAAGCGGACTATTCGCGGATGCCGACGCCCTTGCGGATCAGCAGCGCGCAAACTCCGAACAGGACGAACATGAAAACTCCCATCATCACGTAGGCGGTCCCAAGGTCCACGTCGGTGGTTCCGATCATGCCGTAGCGGAAGGCGTTGATCATGTAGAGGATAGGATTGAAAAAACTGAGCGTGTGCCAAACCCCGGGCAGCAGGTCCACCGAATAGAAAACTCCGCCCAGGTAGGTCAGAGGAGTAAGGACGAAAGCAGGAATCAGCGATACGTCGTCGAACTTGCGCGCAAAGATGGCGTTGATCATGCCCCCCAGCGAGAATGTGATCGCGGTGCAAAAGAGCGTGGATACGACGATCAGCGGATAGCGGATCTCCAGATCGGTGAAAGCCATGGCCACGAGCGTCACGATCAGGCCCACGATCAGGCCGCGCAGCACGCCGCCGGCGGCATGGCCCAGAATGATGATGTAATTGGGCAGCGGTGAGACCAGCATTTCCTCCAGGTGGCGCTGAAACTTGGCCCCGAAAAACGATGAAACGACGTTTCCGTAGGAATTGGTTATCACCGACATCAGGATCAGGCCCGGGGCGATGAACTGCGTGTAGTCGAAGCCGGACATGGGGCCGATGCGGTCCCGCAACTGCCCGAAAATAACAAAGTACAGGGCCATGGTGATGGCCGGGGGCACAATGGTCTGCACCCAGATGCGTACGATCCGGCGCGCTTCCTTGTGAACAATGGTGTAGAGGCCGACGGCTTTTTCAAAGCCGCTCATGCCGCCGGTGCTTACCTGCTCAGCCATCGCACCGGATCCACCGGCTTGCCTGCCCGCCGTATCTCGAAATACAGGCCGGGTTCCCGGCGCCCTCCAGTGTTTCCCGCGTGGGCGATTACCTGCCCCTTGTCCACCATTTCGCCCTTCTTGCCCAGCAGCCGATCATTGTATGCGTACAGGCTCAGCACGTTCTCGCCGTGATCCAGCACCATGAGGAACCCCAATCCGCGCACCCAGTCGGCAAACACCACGCGACCCGGATGCGGCGCGCGTACCGGGGCGCCCTCTTCGGCCTCCAGCAGGATCCCGTCCCAACTGGCCTGACCGCCGCCGGGCCCGGCCCCAAAACGCTGCAGGATGCGGCCGCGTACGGGCCAATCCAGTTGCCCGCGGGCCGCTGTAATCGACGCCAGCGGCAGCGATGGATGGTCCACGACAATTGCGCCCAGGTCCTCCACCAAAGAGCCAAGCGTGGCGGCGCGGGTCTGGAGCCGTTGAATCTCCTCCCCGGCCTCGCCGATACGCCGCTGCAATACCTCCAGAGTTTCCCTGCGGCGGGCGGCTGCCTGCTCCAGCTGGCGAATCTGCTCGGTCCGGCGCGCCCGCAAATCAGCCAGTTCCTGCTCCACAATTGTGGACTGGCCCTTGAGTTGGCGCATTTCGCCGGCCAGCCTGGTGGACTGAAGGGCCCGTTGGGTCCAGGAACTTACCAGCCTGGAGGTCCAGGCCAGGCGGCGATCCACCTGCCCGGCGCTCTCGCCGCTCAGCAAGGCCTTCAGGTGGTCCTGCCGGCCGGCCAGCCAGGCACGCCGCATGGCCGTAGCGAGCTTAAGCTGGGCCTGTCGGGTCGATTCGCTGTTGCGCTGGACATCGACCTCAAGCCGGGCCTGCTTTTGTTGACTTGCGCGGAGCTGCTGCTCAACTTCCAGTGCCGCCTTGCGTAACCGCATGATTTCCATTTCCGCATCGCGCAAACCGGCTTCCGCCTTGCTCTGCGACTCCATGTCCTCCTTAAGCTGCCGCTCTACCGCCTCAATCCGGCCGAGCAACTCGGCCAGCTCACCCGCATCCGCCGGTCCCTGCGCGGAAGCAAGGCCGGCAAGAAAAAGGAGGCTGGCGACTACGCCCCTCATTGCGACGGCCGCAGTAAGGTTCTTCGGTGAAATGATTGCTGAGGGCGCGGGCACACGGCGGCGCCCGAATTATATCGGGCGGTCGTTATAATTCGCCCTGGGGAACCCTGCGGCAGGCGGAGCGCGAAAGCCCCTTCGGCGGCGCACGCGACAGCAGGCAAGCTCACGGAGCACAATGGACACAACGCCTTCGCCGATATGGGACGCCTGATCGAATTCGCAACCACTCATCCCTGGCTGAGTCTCGGCGTGGTCGGCACGCTCCTGGCGGCCCTGTTCAACGAAGTGCGTTTGCGGGCGCTGGCGGTGACCGGGCTGGCGCCCAACGTTGCGGTGCAGGCCATCAACAAGGGCGCGGCGATATTCGATCTTAGGGAACCCTCGGCCTATGGCCAGGGCCATATTCCCAATGCGCGCAACATGCGGGCCGTGGACGTCCCCGGAACGCCAAAACTGAAATCAGGCAATCCGGTCCTGCTGGTCTGCGAAAATGGCGCGGCCAGCGGCCGGTTGGCGCAGGACTTGCGCAAGAAGGGGTCGGAGCAGGTGTTCAGCCTGAAGGGAGGGCTGGCCGCCTGGCAACGCGACAATATGCCGGTCATCAGCGGGCGGAGCCGGCGCAAATAATTACTCCATGTTCGCGGTAGTCGGCGCCGGCGCATGGGGAACGGCGCTGGCCGTTCACCTTGCACGGGCTGGCTGGCCCGCGAAGATCTGGGATATCGACCGCGGACTGCTCGACAATCTATCCAGGGATCGCGAAAACAAGCGTTACCTTGGAGGCGTGTCCCTACCCCCGGAGGTCCAGCCGGCGGATGATTTGAAGAGCGCTACACAGGGCGCCGATTGCGTGCTCGTGGTGACCCCCAGCGCGGCGTTGCGCGAGACCTTCAGGCGGCTCAAGCCCCTGCTTCGGGACGGGGTTCGGCTGTGTTGCGCGTCCAAGGGACTGGAGGTCGCTAGCGGCCTTCTGACCCACCAGGTGGCGGATCAGGAATTGGGCAAGGACTACCCTCTGGCGGTTGTATCCGGCCCCACTTTCGCCACCGAGGTTGCAGCCGGCAGGCCGGCCGCGATCACCGTCGCCTCGCGCAGCCCGGAACTCGCCCGCTGGCTGGCGCAACGACTCAACTCCGGAGCACTGCGCGCCTATGTCTCCGGTGACCTGATCGGGGTGGAAGTGGGAGGCGCCACCAAAAACGTGATCGCGATCGCGGCGGGTTTGTCGGACGGCCTGGGATACGGCGCCAACGCGCGAGCGGCGCTGCTGTGCCGCGGGCTGGCGGAAATCGTACGCCTGGGCGTGGCGCTGGGCGCGCAGGCCAACAGCTTCATGGGCCTGGCCGGCCTGGGCGACCTGGCGCTTACCTGTTCCGACGACCAATCCCGCAATCGGCGCCTGGGGCTGGCGGTGGCGCGCGGCACGCCCGTTGAAGACGCGCTGAAGGAATTGGGACAGGTAGCCGAAGGTCTCTACGCGGCCGAGGCCGTCCATCGCCTGTCCCGCCGCCTGGGCCTGGATCTGCCGATATCCGAGCAGGTGTACCAGGTGCTGCATCGCGGGCGTGATCCGGGGCAGGTGCTTGAGGCACTCTTGAGCCGGCCGCTGAAGGCCGAAGACGAAGTGCCGGTGACATCGCCATGAACAGTTCGCCGCTGTCGGTTGAATTCTGCGGGCTCAAGTTGAGCTCGCCCATCGTGCTGTTGTCCGGCTGCGTGGGGTTCGGAGACGAGTACACCCGGGTCGAGGGCTTTTCCAACGCCGATGCCGGCGCCATTGTCTGCAAGGGCACCACCCTCAAGCCACGCCTGGGAAACAAGGGCCACCGTCTGTGGGAGACGCCCAGCGGGATGCTGAACGCGATCGGCCTGCAGAACCCCGGCGTGGAGGCCGTGGTGCGCGATATAGCGCCGCGGCTGGACTACTCCGAGACCTGCTGGTTCGCGAATATCTGCGGCAGCACGGTAGAGGAGTACGCAGAAGTAACCCGGCGGTTTGACCATACCCCCATGCACGGCATGGAGATCAATATTTCGTGTCCCAATGTGCGCGAAGGAGGGGTTGCCTTCGGCAATGACCCGGACATGTCGGCACGGGTGGTGGCGGCCTGCCGGGCGGTCACGTCCAAGCCGCTGATCGCCAAGCTCTCGCCCAACCAGACCGACATCGCGGAGAACGCGCGCCGCTGTCTGGAGGCAGGCGCCGACGGCCTGGCGGTTATCAACACGCTGATGGGAATGGCGATCGACCCGGACAGCCGGCGACCGGTCATCGGCAACGTGCAAGGCGGCCTGTCCGGCCCTGCCATCAAGCCACTGGCCCTGCTGAAGGTCTACCAGACGTACCAGGTTGCCAGGAAATACAACGCGCCGATTATCGGCCAGGGGGGCGTCATGAACGCTGCCGACGCTATCGAGTTCCTGCTGGCCGGCGCCACCACCGTAGGGGTGGGGACCGCATTGTTCTACGACCCCCTGGTATGCAAGAAAATCAACACCGGCATCGCCGAATACCTGGCCCGGCATAACCTCGCGAGCGTGAGCGAACTCACCGGCGCGTTAGACCTTCAGGCCGGGCTTGCGGACAGCCCGCTGTCCGGCTAAACGGCCGCTTGGCCGGCCGCGCGTGCTCAGGAAGCGCCTTCTGCCGCCTCGCTAGTCAAGGGCTCGCGCTTGTAAAAGCGAATTTCCTCACTTGCGGCAAGCTCGTTGCCCCCTGCGCCCAGGAGCCGGGCGCGCAGGCGGTGCTCACCCCGCCAGACCTGGATGAGCCGCAGCCGCGGGAGCTCTCCGCGCCAAACCGCCTCGGCGCCGTCCAGTTCCAGCACCAGCCGGCTGCCCGCTTCAGGCGGCGCGTCCATGCCCAGAGCCACCTCAAGCTCGCCGCCCGCGCCCCATACGGTGGCTTCCGCCGCCGGCCGGGTGATCGCCAATGTTGGTGGCGGCCCCTCGGACGCCGCGCCTGCCTGCCGTTCATCCCGAGCGGGTCCGGGGGAGGAGGCCGTTGTAGCGGCCCAGCGGCCCGGGCCGGGCAATTCCACTCGAACGGCGTTAAGGGAAGGCCGGTCGGTATACCGAATCACGCCCTGTTCGTCCGTATGGCGCCATAGCTCCTGACACTGCGCCGCCGGCAGCAGAACCACGAACAGGAACAGGCCTGCGAGTCCCTTGCCCATTGTCCCTCCTGGACCTTTCCGATGAGGCTGGTCGATACGAACTACAAGCTGTAGTACATCTGGAACTCGACCGGGTGCGTGCTGGCGCGCAACAGCGTGCATTCCTCCTCCTTCAGGCCCAGGTAGCCCTCCAGAAGGTCGTCGGTGAACACGTCACCGTTCTTGAGGAAGTCACAGTCTGCGCGCAGCGCCTCCAATGCCTCTTCGAGCGAAAACGCAACCGTGGACAGCCCCGCCTCTTCCTCGGGAGGCAGGTCGTACAGGTCCTTGTCCACCGGGTCGCCAGGATGAATCTTGTTCTGAATGCCGTCGATGCCCGCCATCAGCATGGCCGCAAACGCCAGGTACGGGTTGGCCATGCTGTCGGGGAACCGCACTTCGATCCGGCGCCCCCGGGAATCGGCCACGAACGGGATGCGCACCGCCGCCGAGCGGTTGCGGGCCGAATAGGCCAGCAGGGTGGGAGCTTCAAAGCCCTTCACGAGGCGCTTGTAGCTGTTGGTCGCAGGATTGGTAAACGCGTTCAGCGCGCGCGCATGCTTGAGGATTCCGCCGATGTAGTACATCCCGGCCTCCGACAAGCCCCCGTAACCATCTCCGGTAAAGATGTTGTTGCCGCCCTTGCTTACCGACTGGTGAACGTGCATGCCGTTGCCGTTGTCGCCGACCAAGGGTTTGGGCATGAACGTGGCGGTCTTGCCGAACTGATGGGCCGTCTGCATCACGGCATATTTGAGCAGCTGAACCTCGTCGGCCTTGCGGGTAAGGCTGTTGAACCGCACGCCGATCTCGCATTGTCCGGCCGTGGCGACCTCGTGATGATGCACTTCCACGGGCATTCCGAGATCCTCCAGGGCCAGGCACATGGTGGATCGTATGTCCTGCAGGGAATCCACCGGCGGGACCGGGAAGTAACCGCCCTTGACGCCCGGCCGGTGGCCGTAGTTGCCTTCCTCGAATTCGCGCGTGGAGTTCCAGGCTCCCTCGATCGAATCAACCTGGTAGGACGCGCCCTCCAGGGAACTGCCGTAGCGCACGTCGTCAAACACGAAGAATTCGTTCTCCGGTCCGAAGTACGCGTCGTCGCCGATCCCCGTGGAGCGCAGGTATTCGACCGCGCGCTTGGCGGTAAGCCGTGGGCAGCGCGCATAGGCCTGCATTGTGACCGGTTCGTATACGTCGCAGCGCAGCAGCAGCGTGGTGTCTTCAGCAAATAGGTCCAACACCGCGGTGTCCGCCTCGGGCATCAACACCATGTCCGATTCGTCAATCCCCCGCCAGCCGGCGATGGAAGAGCCGTCGAACATCTTCCCCGTAGCAAAAAACTCTTCGTCGATGACACTGGAAGGCAGGCTCACGTGCTGTTCCTTGCCTCGCGTGTCGGTAAAGCGGAGATCGACAAACCTCGCGCCCTTTTCCTCGATCATGGTCAAAACTTCAGATACGTTCATTGCGATTCGGCCCCCAAACGCCGGATGAATCTCCTAAAGTAGAATGGCGGATTGCGCCTCGCCGGTCGCCCGCACCCACACGTCGAAGGCACATTTGATCGCGCCTCAACCACTTGGGAACAAACTGAAACCAGCGCCGACGAATCCGTTCCGCGGCACGGCCGTCGATTGTACCGGTACTGGCCTCTTCAGGTCTATAGCCCGTCGCTCCAAAGGGGCGGCTAGACTATGCGGAGAACAAGCGGGGGCAGACATGAATCAAACAGCGGGGCAGCATGAAATCTGGAAGCTGATCCAGGGCGTCTTCGACGCGTTCGAAGGGCGGGGCGTGCAGGGAATGGAGAATATCTTGCATAAGGACTGTACGCTTTGGGATCTTTTCGAACCGGAATTGATCACGGGCAAGGAAGAGCGCGAAGCGTTTCATGAGCGGGATAAGGCGCAATCCATGGCCCGTGGCCGGTTGAGCATTTCGATCGACCCGCTGAAGCTCGATGTTTTCAACGAGGTGGCGGTGGCGCGCTACTGGCTCAATTTCAACTACGAGCCGCCCAACGCCGCCGCCGGGCGCGTTCGCATCACCGACGTGCTGTTGCGGACACCCAACGGCTGGCGCATCGTGCATCACCACGAAGGAATGGCGCCCACCGGCGTACCGCCCATTAGCGAGTGACTCTGCGCCCGGCTCACGCCTATATCATTGGCGGCTCGCGGCCTGTTTCTCGGGCCAGCGGAGAAATCGGATGACTTACGACATTTCACGACGCGCAATGCTGGGCGGCCTGGGCGGCCTGGGGCTGGGCGCAGCACTAAGTATCAATGCCGCGAAAGCGGACTCCAGCGGCGTGTTACCCGCGGCTGACGATAGGGCAGCCTGGTTGAAGGCCTGGCTGCGCATGCAATCGAGTCTCGAGGAGCAGGACTCTCCCTGGTGGTACAAAGGACGCATCTACGCCCAGGTGGGAGAGGCCGAGCCGAAGCACATCCTCGACCTGGAAGGCACGGAAATCTACTGGGCCCGGGCGCTCGAAAACGGCGAGTATTCCATCAGCAGCCGCACGCTGACTTTCTTCAAGAACCCGGGCAGCGATGAAATACTGGACGAATTCACCAATCCCTACACCGGGGAAACCCTGCCCGTGACGCCCAATCAACTCGGTGGCCGGGACGGAGCGCGTTATACCCACGAGGGCCTGGTGTTCTCGGAGAAGATCGACCCCAGCGGCGCCATGCTGCGCTGGAATTGGGAATGGACCGCCTCCGGCCGGCACGTCTGGATGATGGCCAGCCGCGGGCTGACCCATATGCCGCAGCCCTGGCTGGAGGCTTTCACCATGTTTTGCCTGGCGGAGGACTTTGCCGATCCGAGCATCAAGAGCTTGCGCAGCAGCTTCTCGTCGACCTACTTTTCGCCGTGGCTGCACTGGATGGGAATGCATGGCCAGCCGGGCCACCTCATCTGGCATTCGTCGGGCTGCAAGCTGAACTCGGTGGACGAGGTCTCCGACGGTTACCGCGAGCGCGCCGAGAGATTTTTCCCCGGCAAACTGACGGCCAACCCGGATTCCTGGGACTAAGCACCGGTAGCAAAACAGGCAACTGGCGGACATGACCAGCCTGGGCATCGTTGACGCGGCCGCTTACGTGCCGGCCATGCGGCTGGACCGGCGAGCCATATTCGCCGCCAATGCCTGGGCCAATCCGGCGCTCAAGGGACTGGCCCGGGGTTCGCGCAGCATGTGCAATTGGGACGAGGACAGCATCACCATGGGCGTTGAGGCCGCCCGGCGCTGCCTTGCCGGTCGCCCACGGGAAGGACTGCATCGCTTGTATTTCGCATCCACCACTCCGCCGTTCGCCGATCGCCAGTGCGCCACGGTGGTCGGCGAGGCGCTGAACCTGTCGGAACAAATGGCAGCGGTCGATGTGGGCAACTCCCGCAATGCCGGCATGCAGGCGCTCTGCGAGGCGCTGCGAGGCGGCGGCGAAGCGCTGGTGGTGGCGGCCGATGCGCGCAAGGCGAAACCGGCCAGTGTTCAGGAACTGCAATACGGGCATGGAGCGGCGGCGGTACTGCTGGGGGGCGAAAACCCGATTGCCCAGATCGTTGCCGAGTTTCGACTGGCGCGGGACTTCGTCGATCAATTCCGCGGCAGCGGTCAGCCATTCGACTACCGCTGGGAGGAGCGCTGGGTGCGTGATCGCGGTTACCGGTCGATTCTGCCGGCGCTGCTGCGCGGGGTGCTGGAGCGTGCCGGTGTCGCGCCCGGCCAACTGGCCCGCCTGGTGTTGCCGGCGGCGCCGCCCCGAATGACGGAGGTCTTTGCCAAGGTCCTGGGCCTGCCACCCGATCGGGTCCAGGATGGCCGCCTTGGAGATGTGGGCGACACCGGGGCCCCGCATCCGTTGTTGCTGGCCGGGGACGCGCTCTCTGATGCACGTCCCGGCGATCTGATCCTGCTGATCGGCTTCGCCCAGGGCGGAATCGCCCTGCTGCTGAAGGCTACCGCGCATCTGCCGGCCTGGCAGCAGCGCAATGCGGAACGCCTGGCCCTGGCCCCGCCACGGCCCGAGACCGCCTATACCAAGTACTTGAGTTTCAGCGGATTATTGCCGATGGACTTCGGGATGCGCGCGGAAGCCGATGCAAAGACCGCGCTCAGCGCATTCGACCGGCATCGCGCCGAATTGACCGGTTTCACGGGCGGGCGATGCCCGGTCTGCAAGACTGCGCAGTTTCCGCGCAGCGCGCGCTGCGTGAACCCCGAATGCAACGCCGAGGCGGAGCAGGAGGTCGTACTGCTGGCCGAAGAACCAGGCTCGGTCGCTTCTTTCACCCAGGACTGGCTGGCCTACACGCCGCATCCACCGCTGCAATACGGGCTGGCGTCGACGGCCAGCGGCGCGCGGGTGCTGATGGAGTTCACCGAATGCCCGCTGGAACGGATGCAGGTGGGGCTGAAATTGCGGTTCGTTTTTCGCATTCACGCGATAGACTCACAGAGAGGCTTCCGGAGATATTTTTGGAAAGGCGCGCCTGCGCCGGATGAGGAGCACGGGTCATGACAGGCATATGCGACAAAGTGGCGATCGTGGGCATGGGTTGCTCAAAATTCGGGGAGCGTTGGGACTGCGACGCCGAGGACCTGATGCTGGAAGCGTTTCGGGAGGCGTCTGCGGACTCGGGGCTGACAACCGACGACGTGCAGGCCGCATGGTTCGGCTGCTACTTCGATGACGCCAGCGTGGGCAGGTCCGCCCTGCCGCTGGCCAATGCCCTGCGCCTTAAGAATATCCCGGTTACGCGGGTGGAGAACATGTGCGCCACCGGAACGGAAGCCCTGCGGGGCGCGGTGTATGCGGTTGCCGCCGGAGCCTGCAATATTGCGCTGGCCCTGGGCGTGGAGAAGCTCAAGGACACCGGCTACGGCGGCCTGCCGATCGGCACTCCGGGGACCTTCACGGAACAATGGCGCCCCAACACCAGCTCACCCGGATCCTTCGCCCAGCTGGCCTCCGCCTACCGGGCCCAGCACCGGGTCAATGGCGAAGACTTGAAGCGCGCCATGGCTCACGTTTCCTGGAAAAGCCACTTGAACGGGGCCATCAACCCCAAGGCCCATCTCCGCCGGGAGGTGGACATGGACACCATCCTGGGCGCCCCCATGGTGGCGGAACCGCTGGGCCTTTATGACTGCTGCGGGGTAAGCGACGGCGCCGCCTGCGCGATCGTTACCCGGCCTGAGATCGCCCGCCAACTGGGCAAGACCGAGATCGTAACCGTCAAGGCGCTGCAACTCGCGGTAAGCAACGGATCGGAGGCCGGCCACGAGGGATGGAACGGCAGCTATATCCACTGCGGCCGCCTGGCGGGCCGCCGGGCGCTGGAAGAGGCCGGCGTCCGCAGCGCCCGCGAGGAGATTGATTTCCTGGAAGTCCACGACTGCTTCTCGATCACCGAACTGGTCACCATGGAGGACCTGGGCTTCGCCGAGGAGGGCCAGGGCTGGCGGGCGGTTCTGGACGGCTCCTTCGACCGGGAAGGGCAAACCCCCTGCCAGATCGATGGCGGCCTGAAGTGCTTTGGGCATCCGATCGGCGCGTCCGGCCTGCGCATGGCCTACGAGGTCTATCTGCAGTTGCTGGGCCGCGCCGGGGACCGTCAGCTGCCCTCGCCGTCGCTGGGCCTTACCCATAACCTCGGCGGTGAACCGGCGCGCTGTGTGGTAAGCGTGGCGGTCTTCGGCAGGGCAAACTAGGGCCTGTTCACTCCATGCCCAGGGAGCGCAAGCGACCCGCGGACTTCCAGACGCTGATCCACCTGCTGGAGGCGTACTGGGCGCGGCGCGGCTGCGTCATCGTGCAGCCGCTGGATCAGCCGGTCGGGGCCGGGACTTTTCATCCGGCGACCTTTCTGCGGGCGCTGGGGCCTGAGCCCTGGAACAGCGCCTATGTCCAGCCCAGCCGCCGGCCCACCGATGGGCGTTACGGCGACAATCCGTTCCGGCTGCAGCACTACTACCAGTTGCAGGTGGTCATGAAGCCGTCACCGGAGAAGTTTCAGGACTGGTACCTGGATTCCTTGCGCTACCTGGGAATCGATCTCAAGACCGACGACGTGCGCTTCGTGGAGGACAACTGGGAATCGCCGACCCTGGGCGCCTGGGGTCTGGGCTGGGAAGTGTGGCTGAACGGCATGGAAATTACCCAGTTCACCTATTTTCAACAGGTTGGGGGCCTGGACTGCCGGCCCGTCACCGGCGAGATCACCTACGGCCTGGAGCGGCTGGCGATGTACCTGCAGGGCGTGGACAGCGTGTTCGACCTGCTGTGGGCCGGCAGCGGCGGCCGGAAAGTGCATTATCGCGACGTCTATCACCAGAACGAAGTGGAAATGTCCCGGTTCAATTTTGAGCTGGCCGATACCGGGCTGCTGTTCGGCCGGTTCGACAGTTGCGAACGGGAATGTGCCCGGCTGACGGCCGAGCGGCTGCCCCTGGCTGCCTACGAACAGGTGCTGGAGGCGTCGCACACCTTTAACCTGCTGGACGCGCGGCGTGCAATATCGACCAGCGAGCGGCAGCGATACATCCTGCGGGTGCGCGAAATGGCCGGCTCCGTTGCCGCGAGATACGTCGAATCGAGGGAGGCACTGGGCTTCCCGATGCTGGACGCCTAATCGATGCCGGGTCATTCAGATTTCCTGTTTGAGATCGGCGTGGAGGAATTGCCGCCGAAGTCCCTGCGGGGGCTTGCAAAGGCGTTGCGCGACGAGTTCCGGCGGGGCCTTGAGGATGCCGGGCTGGAGCACGTGGGGCTGGAGTCCTTTGCTTCGCCACGCCGCCTGGCGGTCATGGTCCGCAAGCTTGCGTCACGGCAACCGGCGCAACTGATCGAGAAGCGGGGACCTCCGCTGGCGGCTGCGCGCGATGGAAGCGGACAGTGGACCCGCGCCGCCAGGGGTTTTGCCGACTCCTTCGGATGCGCTCCCGAGGACCTGCAAACGCTGCGCACCGAGCAAGGCGCATGGTTGATGTTTCGGGGCCGCCGGGCCGGCCGGGCCGCGGCGGCGCTGCTGCCGGAAATCGCGTCGGGCGCACTCAAACGGTTGCCCATTGCCAGGGCCATGCGGTGGGGATCGGGACCGCAGGAGTTCATCCGGCCGGTGCATTGGATTGTCATGCTGCATGGCAAGCGCGTGGTGCCGGCTACGATCCTCGGCCGGCGCAGCGGCCGCCGGACCGCCGGCCACCGGTTCCTGGGACAGGCCCGTGTGAGCCTGGAATCGGCCGAGCAGTACGCCGGAGCGCTGCGCCGGCAGGGCAAGGTCATTGCAAGTTTTGAACAACGGCGCGATTCCATCGTCCGGCAGGCAAAGCTGAAGGCTGAACAACTAGGCGGAGCGCTGGTCGAAAGCCCGGGGCTGATCGATGAAATCACCGGGCTGGTGGAGTGGCCGGTTGCGCTAACCGGGGCGTTCGAGGAGCGCTATCTCGAACTGCCCCAAGCCGTGATCATTGCCTCGTTGCAGGAACACTTGCGCTTCTTCCCGGTGCGCGGGCAAACCGGTGCGCTGCTAGCGGGGTTCGTGCTGATCAGCAACCTGGAAAGCCGCGATCCCACGGCGGTAAGCGGCGGCGCCGAGCGGGTTGTGCGCGCCCGGCTGGCGGACGCCGCTTTCTTCTACCGGCGCGATCGGTCCGAACCGCTGGCCGATCTTGTGAACGGCCTGGCCGATGTGCGCTACCAGAAAGGGTTGGGGTCACTGGGCGATCGCGCCGAGCGCCTGGCGAGTCTGGCCGAAGGTCTGGCGGCGGCAACGGGCGCCGATCCGACGCTGGCCCGACGGGCCGCGGTCCTTTGCAAGGCGGACCTTCTGACCGGGATGGTGGGCGAGTTCCCCGGCCTGCAGGGCATTATGGGCGCGGACTACGCCCGGCATGGCGGCGAACCCGAACAGGTGAACGCTGCGATTGGCGAGCACTATGCGCCACGCCATGCCGGCGACCGGATTCCGGCAAGCCCGGCGGGCCAGGCGCTGGCCCTTGCCGACCGGCTGGACGCCCTTGCCGGGCTGTTCGCGGTTGGGCGCCGCCCCCGGGGTGCCAGCGATCCATTCGGCCTGCGGCGAGCCTCCCTGGCGGTCTTGCGGATTTGCATTGAGGGCGGGGCGGATATCGACTTGCCCGCCTGTCTCGACAAGGCCCTTGCGCGGCAACCCGTGACGACTCCCGATGCGCGGGAAGTGCGGCAAGAGCTCTATGAGTTCATGATGTACCGCCTGCGGGCCTGGTACCTGGACGGTCTGCACCCCGAGGCCGAACGCATCATGGTCAGCGCGGAACTGTTCTCCGCGGTTCGCGCGCGGTCTCCGGCCTCGCCGCTGGATTTCCACCGCCGCCTGATCGCGCTCCACGGCTTTCTGGCCCTTCCGGCGGCCGCGGACCTGGCGGAAGCCAACAAGCGAATCGCGAATATCCTGCGCTCGGCCGGCCTGACCGGCGTGCAAGCCGTTGACCCTGAGTTGCTGCTCGAACCTGAGGAACAGTCATTGCAGGCCTTGTATCTCCTGATGCTGCCGCAATATCGCCAGCGTCTTGACGACCTGGATTACGCCGGGGCGCTGGAGCTGCTGGCCTCATTGCAGGGCCCACTGTCGACTTTCTTTGAAAAAGTGCTGGTAATGAGCGAAAACCCGAGTCTGCGCATGAACCGGCTGGCCCTGCTGGCGGGAATCCGCGAAACGCTGCTCACGGTGGCGGACCTGTCGCTTCTTCCCGGCCGGAAATAGTCCGACCCTTGCGCCTGTTCGCGCCTGTAAGGCCAATCCCATGAAGCACCGGCTGGTAATCCTGGACCGGGACGGAGTAATCAACGAGGAGCGAGTGGACTTCATTCGCTCCGTGGACCAGTGGCGGCCCTTGCCGGGAAGCCTGGAGGCAATAGCCCGGCTGTGCGACGCCGGCCTGAAGGTGGCCGTGGCCACCAACCAGTCCGGGGTGGGCCGAGGATTGATGACTCTGCGCGACCTTCAGGCGATCCACGACAGACTCGACCGGGCGGTACGCGAAGCCGGCGGACACTTGGCCGGGGTGTTCTTTTGTCCTCACAACCCGGCCGCCGGGTGCCCATGCCGCAAACCCCGTCCGGGCCTCCTGGAACAGATCGAGACGGCGCTCGGGGCGCCGGTGGCCGGCGAATACATGGTAGGTGACTCGCTGCGCGATCTTCAGGCAGCCGGCGCCGCAGGTGCGCTCCCTGTTCTGGTGCGGACCGGCTTCGGCGCGCAAACCGAAACTGAGCCGGGGGCGGAAACCGCCGTTAAGGTTTTCGACGACCTGGCCGGGTTCGTGGACTGGCTGCTGGAGGCCGGCCGATGAGGCGTCTGCGGGGATTGCTGTTTACCAAGCTGCTGGTATTCAACACGATCATCGGCAGCCTCTGGGCCCTGGTTCTATGGCCCCTGCCCCATCGACTCGCCTATTTCTTTGCCGTGCGGTGCTGGGCGGTGGCGAACCTGTGGTTGCTTCGGGTGCTGTGCGGGGTGTCCTGGGAGGTAACGGGGCTGGAGAACCTGCCAGACCAGCCCAGCGTGGTCCTGATGAAGCACTCCTCCGCCTTTGAAACAATTGCCCAGGCCCTGCTGTTCCCCAGGCAAACCTGGCTGCTCAAGCGCGAATTGATGTTCCTGCCCATCTTCGGCTGGGCCTTGGCGGCCATGCGCTGCGTCGGAGTGGACCGCGCCCGCGGCAGCCGCGCTATTCGGGCGGTGATTCGGCGCGGCAAGGCGCGCATCGAAGAAGGTCTCTGGGTGATCGTGTTTCCGGAGGGAACGCGGGTTACGCCCGGAGAAACGGGAACCTACGCGCCCGGTGGCGCCATGATTGCCTCCGCCGCCGGCTGCCCGGTCGTGCCGGTGGCTCACAATGCCGGCGACTTCTGGCCCAGGCGCAGCTTCTTGAAAATCCCCGGGACCATCCGGGTCGTCATTGGGGAGCCCCTGGATTCCCGTGGGGGTGGAGCTCGGGCAATTACCCGTAGCGCACAGGAATGGATCGAGAAGGAAACCCACAGGTTAAGAGACGATAACAGATGTTAGCAGCTATATATCCAGATTAACCACGTTCAGCGCGTTTTCTTCAATAAAAGCGCGGCGCGGCTCGACTTTTTCACCCATGAGCGTGGCAAACAGCTTGCTGGTGGCGCTGGTCTCGAATTCGCTCGCTACTTCGACCTGAAGAAGCCGCCGGGTCTCGGGATTAACCGTGGTGTCCCAAAGCTGGGCGGCGTTCATCTCGCCGAGGCCCTTGTACCTTTGCAGGGTGACGCCCCGCCGCCCCTGATCCATGAACCAGTCCAGCGCCTGGCCGAACAAGCTGACCTCGCGGCTCGCCGAACTCCGCCGCGCCTCCGCTCCGGACGCCATCAACGCGCTCAGTTTGCCGGCCAGGCCGCGAACCGACTGATATTCGGGTGTCTCAAACAGCGAGAATTCCAGCACCCCCTCGTCGTCGACCCGGTTTTCGGTGCGCACCACCGAAAACTCCATCAGCGAACCACCGTTGGCCTGCACCGATACTTTCCAGTCGGCGGTGGAGTCGTGCTGGATCAGGCATTTCTCGAGCTCAGCGCCCCAATTGCTCATGTATTGCGGGTCATCCAGACGCTCCGTGTCCACTGGCGCCAGTTCCGTGAGACAGGCCAGGACCGCCGGGGTCGTCCTTGAGCGAAGGGCCTCCAATGAGTTGCGTGCCTGCAGCGTGCGTTCCGCCAGGCTCCGTAGTTCTTCGCCGGCCACCATGTTGTTGACGCCCGGCAACGCCAGGCCTGCTTCCTTCAGCGCGGCCGTCAGGGTCCATTCGCGCAGCTCCTGGTCGTCCTTCAGATACTCCTCCTTGCGGCTGCGGGTTACCTTGTACAGCGGAGGCTGGGCGATATAGACGTGTCCGCGCTCAATCAGCGCCGGCATATAACGGAAGAAAAAGGTCAAAAGCAGCGTGCGGATATGCGAGCCGTCCACGTCCGCGTCCGTCATGATAATTACCCGCGCGTAGCGCAGCTTATCGGCGTCAAAGTTCCCTTCATCGCGCCCCACGCCGCATCCGAGCGCCGCGATCAGGGTGGCAACTTCGTCCGACGACAGCATCTTGTCCAGCCGGGCCTTCTCGACGTTGAGGATCTTGCCCCGCAACGGCAATACCGCCTGGGTGCGGCGATCCCGGGCCTGCTTTGTCGAACCGCCGGCTGAATCGCCTTCGACCAGAAAAATTTCCCGTTTGCTCGCATCTTTTTCCTGGCAATCCGCCAGTTTCCCGGGCAATCCCCCCACATCGCTCTTTTTCCGTGCGATGTCCCGGGCCTTGCGGGCCGCCTCGCGCGCCGTTGCCGCGTCGACGATCTTGTCGGTAATCGCCCGGGCCTGCTTGGGGTTTTCCAGCATGAATTCCCGCAGCCCTTCCGCCATAGAGCGTTCAACCGCGGTCTTGGCTTCCGACGAAACGAGGCGTTCCTTGGTCTGCGAGGAGAATTTGGGGTCCCGCATCTTTACCGAGACCACCGCCGTCAAGCCTTCGCGCACGTCTTCGCCACGCAATGTCAGGTTTTTCGCCCGATTGCCGCCGTGTTGCTCAATATAGGTGTTCAGGGTGCGGGTCAAGGCTGTGCGAAACCCTTCCTGGTGGGCGCCACCGTGACTTTGCGGAATATTGTTGGTGAAGAACGAACTGTGCTCCTGGTATCCGGCGTTCCACTGCATCGCCGCCTCGACCTCCAGTTCCGCCGACGCCTCCTTTGCGTCGCCGTCGCCGTTGCCGTTACCGTCGTCGCGGCGCGCCATCTCCACCGCCTGGGAGCGTTTCACGTGAAACACCTGCGGGTGGATGGGCTCACGGGACTCGTTCAGCCAGTGCACGAATTCACGAATGCCACCCTCGGCATGAAAGGTCCATTGCCCTCCGCCTTCGCGTTCATCCGCGAAGTCAATAATGATTCCACTGTTCAGAAATGCCAGTTCGCGCAGCCGGCCTGCCAGCGTCCCGACATCGAAATCCAGCGTGCCGCCAAAAACCTGCGGATCCGGACGAAAACGGATCTCCGTCCCGCTGCTATCGCTCGGACCTACATCGCTAAGCGCAGCGTCCGGGATACCGGTTCTGTAGTGCTGGCGATACTGCCGCCCGTCCCGGTGCACGATCAGCTCCAGTTCCTCGGACAGGAAGTTGACGACCGAAACGCCTACGCCATGCAGCCCGCCGGACACCTTGTACGCGCTCTCGTCGAATTTTGCGCCTGCATGCAGCGTGGTCATGATCAATTCGGCCGCCGAGCGGCCGGTCTTGACGTGTGTGTCAACCGGGATGCCTCGCCCATCGTCGCTGATTCTTGCCCCGCCATCGGCCAGCAGATCAACCTTGATCTTTGTGCAGAACCCGGCCAACGCCTCGTCAACCGAGTTGTCCACCACCTCGTAAATCAGGTGATGCAGACCCGTTCCATCGTCCGTGTCTCCGATGTACATTCCCGGCAACTTGCGGACCGACTCGCGGTCCTCAAGCACTTCGATCTGGTCCGCTCCATAGGCTTCCGACCCTTCGCTTCGCGCCTCCGCCCTGGGCATGGTGCTTTCTTCGCCCGGATGTTGCATAAAGCTAGGAGTTCTCGCAGCAGGCGCTGAGGCGCTGATGCGCAGGGAACACGCTTGGAAACGAGGGCATCTTGCCCTCGTCGAGGGCTGGAAGCCCTCGTTCCCAGGTTGTTCCGTCCCAGCCTAGTGTCGTGTCACGCGAGTGCATTTTCTTGCCCGGCAAAGCGCAGCGGGCACGCTACGGCAAACCCACACAAGCGAGTGACGATGACGCCGGGCAGGCAAGAAGGCCCAACCCCGCGGATTGAATCGGTCACGGCGCCTATCGGCGCCACTCGTGGTTCATATGGCATCACCAAACTGCTCTCCTCGCGCCTTGCTCGGCGCCGTGACCGATTCAACAGAGCGACCACCGGCAGCGTTAACAGGCCCTCGCAAATATCTTCCTTGAAACGGCTTCGGCAGGTTACCTGCCGCCGGTGCGCACCGCTGCACGCTGTTCCCTGGCAGAGTCCCTTGAAACACTCCCGGATTATACCAGCGAGCCCTCTCTCAAGCCAATTTCCAACGCCGCCATCACCTCCCTGTAACGCTCCGCTTCAACCGCCGCAATGAAGAGCTGGGCCTTGGTTTCCCGCATCGCATTCAGCAGTTTCTCCGCGTGGGGGTCATCCAGCTCCACCAGCGGCTCATCCGCCAGGAGCACCGGCCTGCCGACGCCTGTTTGCTCGAGCAATTGGGAGGCCGCCAGCATAAGCGAGGCCGCCAGCAGCTTCTGCTGTCCCCTGGACGCAACATACCGGGCCCGCTTCGACTCCAGACGCAGGATGAGATCGCTACGCTGTGGGCCGAACCGTGTCCTTCCCTGCCTGCGATCGCCATCCAGTCCTGCTTTAAGAATGTCCGCCAGCGTATCGTCGCGGGGCCAACCGGGATAGTAGTCCCAATCGGCGGACAATCCCATCAGCTCCCTGGCGATCTTTGCAAAGCGCGGCCGCAGGCGCTCCGAGACCGCCCTGCGCTGCCCCTCCATTGCCTCCGCCGCCCGGCAGAACTCCCGGTCCCAGGCTACGACCGCTGGCGCCCGCGCCCCTTCCCGCAGGCTCGCGTTGCGTTGTCTCAAGGTCCTGCGAAAGCGCCTCCAGGACTGGTTAAAGGTTGGTTCCACGTGAAACGTCACCCAATTCAACAGCAGCCGGCGCCGTTCCGGACCCTTGTCCACAAGATCCATGACCCGCGCATCAAGGCTCAGCACCGGCAATATTCGCGCCAGGTCCGCGCGACGCCCTCCTCGGGTTCCATCCAGCCGTGTCCGCACGCGGTTCCCGCTAACCGTCAGGCCCATCCGCCAGCTGCGCTCCCCATCGGCGACAGTCCCGCTGACCTGGGCCGCCTTCGCCTCGTGACCGATCAGCTGCCGAACATCGCTGCCCCGAAAGGATCGGCCCCGCGACAACAGGAAAATCGACTCAAGAATCGTCGTCTTACCGGCGCCGTTGGGCCCGGTAATGAGATTGGCCCGTGGGTCGGGCTTGAAATTGATGGCTTCCAGCGCCCTTAGACGGCTAACCCTCAACTCCTTCAGGTAAGCCACAACTCACCGTTCGCCATGGTCCCCCTTCTCCACTGCGGATACGAATGCCGCGCTCCTTTCGGGTCCCGCAAGTCAGGGCCTGCTAACGCTATGCGACTACAGCCGCATGGGCATTACGATGTGCTGTACGGCGTGTACTTCAGGGGCGCATATCAGGACGCTGCTGTTCCCGTCCCGCATATGAATTTCGACTTCCTCGGATTGCAGCGACCTCAGCACGTCGGTCAAATACATGGCATTGAAGCCGACCTTGATTTCCGGGCCGTGATAACTTGCCTCAATCTCATCTTGCGCCTTGGCGCCCTGACCTCCCTCGGTGCTGATCCCGACTACGTTCTCCTTCACGAGCACCGATACCAGCGGGATGCGCTGGTCCCGCACCCCACGGCTCTCCCTCGCCACCAGGGCCACCCGGCTCAAGGCCGACTCCAGGGCCTCTCGGTTGGCTAGCAGCGGCCGTTCCTGTCGTTCCGGCACCACGCGGCGATACTCGGGATAACGCCCCTCGATCAGCTTCGACGTCATGTGCCGATCCGCCAGGCTGAAACGAACCTGATTGTCACCGAGGGCCAGTTCTACCTCCTCGCTGGACGCCAGCAGCGGCCGCAGCGCGTTTATGCTGTTGCGCGGCACGATGCCCTTGCGTCCGGCGGTATCCTCAACCACCGCACACTCGCCGGTTTCCGAGCACGACAGGCGGTGTCCGTCGGTCGCTACCAGCCGCAGCCCATCCTCGGACAATTCCACCAGCATGCCGTTGAGGTAATAGCGAGGGTCCGATTGCGCCATGGCAAAGTGAGTCTCGGACAACATCTTCGCAAGGACCGCGGATTTCATTGTCACGCCTTCAATGTTGTTGCCCGGGTCCAACCGTGGAAAATCCTCCGCAGGCAGCGTCTCCAGCACACCCGAGTAGCGGCCGGCCCGTACGGAAAGCTGATTTCCGTCCTGCGCCAGCTCAATGGTGCTTCCGCCCATCAGCGACGCGCTTATCCCCTGCAGCAATTTCGCCGGGACCGTTACCGCACCTTCCGCAGCGATATCAATGAGCTGCGCCCGCGCTACCAGCGTGAGTTCCAGGTTGGTGCAGGTTGCCGTAAGAAAGCCCTCCGAGGCTTCAAGCAGCGCGTTGCGAAGCACGGCCATCGTATCCGCCTGGTTCTGCGCGGCGCTTGTGACGGCCTGCAACAGGCTGTGTAGGCCCTCTTGGGGAATGCTGAGTTTCATGAGTCCTCCTTTCATCACCTTCTTCTTATAGTATTGAAGATGATGGTAATAAGGCCTGTGGAAATCGGGATAAAGCTATAAAATCATTAAATATCAACATCTTATGTCTACCTCCACTGTGCGTATACGGTGGTGCTTCCGGTGGTGCCGCCTGTGAGCTAATTGTGGGAAGGCACTTGCTCCACAATCTGTCCACAAGCAAGACCCGTGTTACTCCCAGCCTTTCCCATCCGGAAACTATTGGGCAAGGATACTAGCAAGACTCTTGTATTGCTGATCTAAATTGTGGTCTGAACCCCGCAATTCCGCGATACGACGCACAGAGTTGATCACCGTAGTGTGATCGCGGCCGCCGAAACCCTCGCCGATGTCCGGCAGGCTCAAGTCCGTGTATTCCCGCGCCAGGACCATGGCGATCTGTCGGGGTCGAACGATGGCCCGTTTGCGGCTCGGCGAGCGCAGATCGGAGGGCCGGATCTGGAAATAATTGGCTACCAGTTTCTGGATTTCCTCCAGCGTGATTCGACGCGCCACGGAAGCGACGTGGTTCTTCAGGGCCTGTTTGGCCAGCGCCAGATCGATGGGCATTCCCCGGAACCGCGAAAGAGCTTCGACGGTGCGATAAGCCCCTTCCAGCTCGCGCACGCTGGAGAAAATGTGTTGCGCGATGAATATCGCAACTTCCTGCGGGCAATATACGCTGGCCGCGTCCGCCTTGGCCAGAACAATGGCCGCGCGGGTCTCCAGATCCGGCGGTTCGATGTTCACCATCAGGCCGGACCCGAGGCGCGAGATCACGCGGGCCTCCAGCCCTGACACTTCGCGCGGCAGCTTGTCGCAGGTAAGCACAAGCTGCCGGCCGTCCTGCAGCAGTACGTTGAGCGTGTGATAGAACTGCTCCTGCGAGCTTTCCTTGCCGGCCAGAAACTGAACGTCATCCAGCAACAGGGTGTCGACCGAGCGATAGGAACCCTTGAACTGCTCAACCAGCTGGTCGGAGCCCGCCCGACCGTACGAGGCCCGAACCTTGCGCAAGGCGCTGAGGTAGTCGTTGATGAAAGTGTCGGAATGCACGTAGGCCACCCGCAAATGACGATGTTCGGCAAAAAGCTGGTGCCCGATGGCGTGCATCAGATGCGTCTTGCCCAGGCCCACGCCGCCATAGATGAGCAGCGGGTTGTATGCGCGGTGGCGGGCGACGTGCCTGGCGGCATCATAGGCCACCTGGTTGGTGGGTCCGGTTACAAAGGCGTCAAAAGTAAAGTTGGCGGTAAGCCTGGAGCCCGGCAACGGGGGCAGGGCGGTGGCCAGGGCTGGTGGCGCTGGGACTGCTGCCGCCTGGCGTCGCGGAATCGGTCGGTCCAATAGCTCTACATCCGCTTCGGCGCCGCTTTGCTCGCAGGCCTGGTTCAGCAAGTCCATGCAGTTGGACTCTATCCAGCCTCTCACGTAGCGGTTGGGGGCGATCAACTGCAGCTTGCCGCCACTTAGACTGGCTTCCAGCGGACGGATATAGGTGGAGTATTTTTCCTCCGTCAAAAGAGGCTTCAACTCCCGACAAATATGCTGCCAGAAAGTGCTGTTTTCAGGAGTTGCTCGGGGCATGAACTTGGTTCTTGACAGGATCCTGTGCAAGCAGTGTGAAGCAGTTTATTCCACATCTTGCCTCTGGAAGCAAACCCCTTGCCTTCATTGACTTTGCGCCGGCCAACGGCTATTCTGACGGCCCCTTGTGCGGCGGCGATGGCCGTCGCGATTTCGATAAAGCGCCATGAAACGCACTTACCAGCCCAGCCGCATCAAACGCAAGCGTTCCCACGGCTTCCGGGCCCGCATGGCAACCCGCGCCGGACGGCTGGTATTGAAGCGGCGGCGCAGCAAGGGGCGGGCAAGGCTTACGCATTAATTGGCTCAGGCTACGGCCGGTGCTGGGCAGGGCTCGCGGCGAACCGGGTGGGTCTCGCTAGAAGGCTTTATAAATCAACGAGTTGCATTCTAAGCTTCGTTAATCCAGGGGATGACAGAGAATCGCTTCCAGTTTCCACGCCAGGCCCGTCTGACCCGCCCCGGAGAATTCCGCACGGTGTTTCGCGGCGGCCGGAGAGCGCAGGCGGGAGCGCTACGGGCGCGCCTGAAGGCCAATGGGCTCCAGCGCGGCAGGCTGGGTCTTGCCGTCAGCCGCAAGGCTGCACACAACGCTGTAGGCCGCAACCGGGTTCGGCGTCAGGTGAGGGAAAGCTTCAGGCTTAACCAGGGCCGGTTGGCGGGTTTGGATGTTGTGGTGAGCTTGTATCAGGCCCCTGGTTGCAGCGCCGGAGATGTACGTCCGCACTTGCCGCGCCTTTGGAGCGCCGTACGGCGAGCGGCGGAAGCGCCGGGCAAGTGGAACGGCTGAGATTTCCCCTTTGGGCGCTGTTCGGCGCCATGCTGCTGTTCAGCTGGCAGGCGTGGAACCGGGACGGGTCCGAGCGGGTTTCGGAGCAGGCGCCCAACGAGCCAAACCTGCAGAACGTTCCTTCTCTTGGGTCGCCGGCAGATCCGGATCTGACCGATCTACCTGCACTGCCGAGCGCCGGGCCCGCGGAAGAGCCGGCGGAAGGGTCGCCGGCGTCGCCCGCGGGGGCCGCCGTCGTGCACGTCAGCACAGACGTCATGGAGCTTTCAATCAGCACGATCGGTGGCGATCTCGTTGGTGCCGAAATGCTCGATTACCCGGTAGCCAAGAGCCAGGAGCAAGCCAAGGTGCGCTTGCTCAGCGCTACCCCGGGGGCCGAATACACCTTGAGCACGGGGCTCAGGGCGGCCGAAGATCTGCCCGAGGCGAATCACCTACAGCGCTTTGCAAGCCGACGCAGCGAGTATCGGCTTGAGGAAGGCGCCGACGAGTTGGTCGTTCCCCTGACCTGGAGTTCGGGCGACATCCTGGTGACAAAGCGCTATCGTTTTCGGCGTGGCAGTTATGCCGTGGAGGTGGAGCAGGTGGTTCGCAATGACACCGGCCGTGATTACGCAGCGGCGCCCTACGTGCTGTTGCGGCGCGCGCACCTCCCGCAAAAGCGGTCCATGTTCAACGTCGATACCTATTCATTCACCGGCCCGGTCTATTACGACGGCGACAGTTACGACCGGATGGACGCCGAGGACCTGGCGGAGGAACCGCTGAGCGAGTCGGCTACCGCGGGCTGGGTCGGATCCATCCAGCACCACTTCGTGGCCGCCGCCGTCCCCGACAGCTCCGAGCCCTATCAATACGGCGGCCGATTTGGCGGCGGAGTCTACCGCTTGAGCGCAATCGGCCCGCTGAAGAACGTGGCGCCGGGGGCCGAGCAAAGCTATACCGCGAAGCTGTTCGTGGGTCCCAAGGTGCAGTCGCAATTGAAGGAGACCGCGGCGGGCCTGGAGCTGACCGTCGACTATGGGATCTTCACCCTGTTTGCCCAGCCGTTATTCTGGGTGCTCAAGACCCTGTATTCCTTCGTTGGCAACTGGGGCTGGTCGATCGTGCTGGCCACGCTGCTTATCAAGGGAGTGCTGTTCCCGCTTACCGAAGCAAGCGGCCGGTCGATGGCGCGAATGCGCAAGCTTCAGCCGCGGCTGAAATCCATCCAGGAGCGATTCAAGGACGATCCCCAGGGACGCAACCGCGCGACCATGGAACTGTACAAAAGCGAGAAGGTTAATCCTGCGGCCGGTTGTCTGCCGATATTCATCCAGCTGCCGTTCTTCATCGCGTTCTACTGGGTGCTGGTGGAAAGCGTGGAGATACGCCAGGCGCCCTTCCTGCTATGGATCAACGACCTGTCGTCCAGGGACCCGATTTTTGTGCTGCCCGCGCTCATGGGGGCAGCCATGTTCTGGCAGCAAAAGCTCAACCCCAAGCCACCCGATCCCATGCAGGCCAAGATCATGATGGCGATGCCGGTGATGTTCACCGTGTTCTTCATGTTCTTCCCGTCCGGCCTGGTTTTGTACTGGCTGACCAACTCGGTTTTCTCGACCCTGCAGCAATGGCGGATCAATCGCCGGACCGAAAGACAGGCCAAGGGTCGAGCGGCACGATAGTCGCGTGCGCCACACCGCCCGGCCGCGGGGGTGTAGCGGTGATTCGCGTCTCGGGCGCCGGCGTGCGCGCAATCGCCAAGGCCATGCTGGGGGAGGTTCCGGCGGCCCGCACAGCCCGCCTGGTCTCGCTCAATGATTCAACCGGCGAGTTGCTGGACCGGGGGTTGGCGCTGTTTTTCGCGGCTCCCCAATCGTTCACCGGCGAGGACGTGCTGGAGCTGCAGGTGCATGGCAGTCCGGTGGTTTGCGATTTGCTGATTTCGCGGCTCTGCGAGTTGGGGGCAAGGCCCGCGCTGGCCGGCGAGTTTTCTCGCCGGGCTTTCCTGAATGACCGCATGGACCTCTCCCAGGCCGAAGCCGTTGCGGACCTGATAGAAGCCGCGTCCGCGTCCGCCGCCCGAGCTGCGGCGAGAAGCATGCGGGGGGCGTTCTCTGAAGCCGTGGAGGGGCTCACGGCCCGGATGACGCAATTGCGGGCGCATCTGGAAGCCACCCTGGATTTCCCGGATGAGGAAATCGACCCCTTGGAAGACCAGGCGCTGATGCGCGGTTTTCGCGAATTGGGAGAGCTGTTCCAGCGGGTTTCCATAGCGGCGGAAAGGGGCCGCATATTGCGCGATGGGCTGAACGTTGTGCTGTCAGGCGCCCCTAACGCCGGCAAGTCTTCCTTGCTTAACGCCCTGGCAGGCGAATCGGCCGCCATCGTGGCGGACGAGCCCGGGACCACCCGCGACCTGGTGCGCGCCCAGGTCACAATCAGCGGCATTCCGGTCGAACTTGTCGACACGGCGGGACTCCGGTCCGCCGACGGCGGAGTGGAGCGCGAAGGCGTGCGGCGCGCCCGGGCTGCGGTTGACCAGGCGGACCTCGTTGTGCACGTCTGGGATGCCTTCGCGGGCGGCTCGCAACCGGACCCCCGGGAGCGCACCATACTGGTCCGCAACAAGGTGGACCTGACTGGCGAGGAGCCGGGGTCGGCGGGTCCGCAAGCGCTCAACGTGAGCGCCACAACGGGCGCCGGCCTGGACGCGCTCAGGCAGGCTATCGCCGAGGCGGCGGGCGGTCCCGGCGAGGGCGTGTTTTCGGCCCGGTCCCGTCAGATCAACAGTCTTGGGGAGGCAAGAAAGCGCTACCTCAAGGCCCGCTCGCTGTTGGCCGAGCGACAGACGCCCGAACTGGTGGCCGAGGAGTTGCGCCTGGCGCAGGACAGTTTGGGCGAGATTACCGGAGCGGTCAGCAGCGACGATCTGTTGGGTAAGATCTTCTCGCAATTCTGTATCGGCAAGTAGAATCGGCGCATTACGCGGCAGTATCGGCGGCAGGGGTTCACAGGGCGGACGGTTTCGAGGATGAGTGACACACGATTTGACGTGATTGTGGTAGGCGGCGGTCATGCTGGTACCGAGGCTGCGCTGGCGGCCGCCCGCATGGGCGCGCGTGCGCTGTTGATTACCCACAGCCTGGACACCCTGGGCCAGATGAGCTGCAATCCGGCCATCGGCGGCATCGGCAAGGGCCACCTGGCGCGTGAGATTGATGCGCTGGGCGGGGTTATGGCGACCGCGGCCGACCACGCCGGTATTCACTTTCGGCGTCTGAATGCCAGCAAGGGTCCTGCGGTCCGCGCGACGCGCGCCCAGGCCGACCGGCTGCTCTACAAATCGGCGGTTCGCCGGACGCTGGAGACCGCCGAGGGCCTTACCCTGTTTCAGGACAGCGTGGACGATCTGCTGCTGGACAGCGGCCGGGCAGGCGGGGTGCGAACAAGCTCGGGACTGGATTTTCACGCGCCGGCGGTTGTGCTTACGGTCGGGACCTTCCTGGCCGGCCAGATTCACCTGGGGGCGCAGCGTCAGGCTGCCGGGCGGGCAGGCGAGGCGCCGGCCAATCGGCTGGCCCAGCGCCTGCGGGAACTCAAGCTGCCGGTGGGAAGGCTGAAGACCGGAACGCCGCCACGGCTGGACGGGCGGACCATTGACTTCACCATGATGCGGCCTCAGCCGGGCGACCGGCCGCGGCCGGTATTCTCGTTCATGGGCCGCCTTGAGGATCATCCGCAACAAGTGGAATGCCATATCACCCGCACCACCGCCGCCACCCACGAGATCGTTCGCGCCAACCTCAAGCGCTCCCCCATGTACAGCGGCGCCATCAAGGGCGTGGGCCCGCGATACTGTCCGTCGCTGGAAGACAAGGTGGTGCGCTTCGCCGATCGGGACTCGCACCAGATTTTCGTGGAGCCGGAGGGCCTGACGACTGCCGAGGTCTATCCGAACGGTATTTCCACCAGTCTTCCCGCGGACGTGCAGCTTGAGTTCCTGGCCACGATTCCGGGTTTTGAGCGGGCCCGCATGACCCGCCCGGGGTACGCAATCGAGTACGACTACTTCGACCCTCGCGAACTGGGCGCCGATCTGCAGACGCACGCCATACCCGGCCTGTACTTCGCCGGGCAGATCAATGGCACCACCGGCTACGAGGAGGCCGCGGCCCAGGGCCTCCTGGCGGGCATCAACGCCGTTAAGGGCACGCGCGGCGCGCCATCCTGGACGCCGGGACGGGAGGACGCCTACCTTGGCGTTCTGGTGGACGACCTGGTGACCCGGGGTGTGACCGAGCCCTATCGCATGTTCACCAGCCGCGCCGAGTACCGCCTGCGGCTAAGGGAGGACAACGCCGATGCTCGCCTGACCCCGGCGGGCAGGGAGCTGGGCCTGGTGGGCGAACGGCGGTGGCGGGCCTTCTGCCGCAAGCAGGAGGCGATCAAGGGTGAACAGGAAAGGCTTGGAGAGCTTCGGGTGCCGGATCCGGAGCCCGGGCGCTCCGGGGCCTGTACGGCGCTGGAGCTGCTACGCCGTTGCGACTGGGACTACCAACGGGTGGTGGCGTTACCACCGGTGGGCCCGAGGCCCGCGGTTACCGGCGAGTGGCGGGAACTGGCGGAACAGATCGGGACATCAGTCGAAATCGAGACCCGCTACGCCGGCTATCTTCAACGCCAGGGGGCTGAAATCAAGCGCAATCGGCGGATGCGGGGAACGCCCCTGCCGGCGGAACTGGACTATGGCGGGATTGGGGGACTGTCAAACGAAGTTCGCGAGAAACTGGCGCAGGCGCGCCCCGCGACCATCGGCCAGGCCGAGAGAATTCCGGGGATGACGCCTGCGGCGGTGTCTCAGTTGTTGGTTCATTTGAAAAAGCGAGAGTTGCGATGCGCGTGAGAATCATTTTGGCCGCGGGCGCCCTGGCGCTTGGCGCGTGCGGGGGAAGCAGTCCGGAACAGGAGCCGGTGGTGAGGTACGGCCCGATCGGCGGGGAGTCGGGCGTGGAGCTGGCGGCCACGCAGATTCTGCACCGCGGAAACGGCACGGAACCGCAAACCCTGGACCCGCACAGGGCCGAGGGCGTTCCCTCGTCCAACATACTGCGCGACCTGTTCGAGGGGCTGGTGGCCGAGGCGCCGAACGGGGAACTGATTCCCGGGGCGGCGGAGTCCTGGGAAATATCCGCGGACGGCCTGATCTACACCTTTACCATGCGTCCGGACGGGCGCTGGAGCAACGGCGACCCGGTCACCGCGGCGGACTTCGAGTTCGGCCTGAGGCGCAGCGCCGACCCCGAAACGCTGTCGCGCTATTCCAGCGTGCTCGCGCCGATCAAGAACGCCCGCGCGGTCATAGCCGGGGACTTGCCCCCGGAACAGCTGGGCGTGGTGGCGGAGGACGAGCGGACATTAATGATCTATCTGGAGGCGCCCACTCCATACTTCCTGGGATTGCTCACCCATTCGACCTGCTACGCCGCTCATCGGGGCACGGTTGAAGCGCACGGCAGCAACTGGTCCCGGGTCGAGACGCACGTAGGCAACGGCGCCTACGGCCTCAAGGAGTGGGTGGTGCAGTCGCACATCCACCTTGAGCGCAATCCCCACTACTGGGACGATGCCAACACCACCATTGAAGAAGTGCGCTACTACGCGATAGAGAATCAGGACGCGGAACTCAAGCGCTATCGGGCCGACGAGCTCGATATAACAAGCACGATTCCGCAAAAGCAGCTCAAGTGGATTCGCGAGAACTTAAGCGAGGAATTCCGGGTCACACCGTACCTCGGCACCTACTACTTCGGTTTCAACACCACGCGCCCGCCGTTTGCGGACCAGCCGGGACTGCGCCGCGCACTGTCGCTGGCGGTAAATCGCGAGATTATTGCGGAAGTAGTAAGCGGCGCCGGGGAGCCGGTGGCATACGGCTGGGTGCCGCCGGTGCGCGGTTACGCGCAGCAGGCGCCCGAGGAAGCGGAATGGACACAGGAGCAACGGGAGGCGGAAGCCAAGCGCCTCTACGCCGAGGCCGGCTATTCATCGGAGAACCCGCTCAAGGTGGAAGTGCTCTACAACACCTCCGACAATCACAAGCGCATCGCCATCGCGCTGCGCTTCATGTGGCAAGAGGTGTTGGGCGTGGAAGGCACGCTGGCGAACCAGGAATGGAAGGTTTTCCTTGAGACGCGCAAGGGAAAGCAGGAAACCGAGATTTTCCGCGCAGGGTGGATCGGTGACTACGAGGATGCCTATACCTTTGCGCAATTGCTGGATTCGACCAACGAACAGAACGATTCCGGTTACAACAACCCGCGCTACGACGCCCTGTTGGCGGCGGCTTCCGCCGAGCCCGACGTTGTCCGAAGAGCCGAGCACCTGCAGCACGCCGAGCGGGTGATGCTTGCCGACCAGCCTATCCTGCCGCTTTATTTCTATGTCACCAAGCGGATGGTCAAGCCCTGGGTGCGCGGCTACGAAGGCAATATCATGGATCACGTTTACACAAGGCACTTGAGTATCCTGAAGCACTGATTTCCGCGCGGCCCGTGCCGCTGCGTGGGCGTGACGGTTGGAAACGGCGGGGACGGTTGGGAGAAAGCAACTTGGCAGGCATGATTGAGGCACAAGGGCTTAAAAAAACCTTCGGTGACGTGGTCGCCGTGAATGACTTGAGTCTCCGAGTGGAACCCGGCGAGATTCTGGGTTTCCTCGGTCCCAACGGGGCCGGCAAGACCACCACGGTGAAAATGCTCACCGGGATGATTCAGCCGGGCAGCGGTGTGGCAAAGGTTTGTGGGATTGATGTGGCCGAGGATCCGGTCGGGGCAAAACGTTGCTTTGGCTACGTTCCGGAGAGCGGCGCGCTTTATGAATCACTGACCGCGGGCGAATTCCTCCGGATGGTGGGCAGCCTGTACGGCATGCGCCGCCAGCATGCCGTACAGCGCATCGACCGCCTGCTGGAGCTATTCGACGTTATTGAGGCACGCGACCGGCTGATCAGCGGGTTTTCCAAGGGCATGAAACAGAAAGTGCTCATCAGCGCGGCCTTGCTCAGTAACCCGCAAACACTGTTCCTGGACGAGCCGCTGAACGGCTTGGATCCAAATGCCGCGCTGGTGGTAAAAACCTTGCTGCGCGAACTCGCCGACCAGGGACGCGCAATCCTGTTCTGTTCGCACATCCTCGATGTAATCGAGCGGCTATGCACCCGCGTGGTCATCATCCACCAGGGCAGGCAGGAGCCGGTGGCGCTCCCAAACAGATTGCCGCGCAATACGGCGTTAACAGCCTGGAAGAAGCGTTCGTTCAGCTCACCGGAGTGCGCGACACCGAGGATGTTGCCCGGGACCTGCTGGTCGCATTGCAATGAACCTCCTGCGGCCCGCCATCCAGGCTTTGGGCGCCGACCACAACCAGTGGCGCGGGCTCATTGGTCCGCTACTCAAGGTGGGCTTTCGTTCCTCCTACATTGTGTCCCAGCTTGCGCAGCGGGGGAAAAGGCCGCGGCTGGTGTCCTGGGGAATGGCGCTGTTCATGGGGTTCCTTGGTGTCTTCACCGCTGCGACAGCTCTGGTTGCTCCCGATCCTTTTTTCATTGGCCTGTGGGCGACGACCGTTGTCGCCCTGACTGTGACCTTTTTCCTGCTGATGGACTTTCAGGCCGTGGCTGTTTCGCCGAAGGACTACGAAGCCCTGGGGCACCGGCCGGTGAACGAGCGAACCTATCTGATCGCGCGCCTGACCGTTACCGGGGCCCATCAGGAAATAATTGCCGGCTTGCTGGCCGGCCCTTCGGTGATTGTTTGCGGGCTTCGGTTCGGTTGGCTGCCGGCACTGGGTCTGGCGCTGGCGGCCGGCCTGCTGACCTTGAGTATCGTGTTGGCCTTGATCGGCGTCTATGGCGCGCTGGTGAGCAAGGTGGGAGCGCGGCGGTTGGCCCGCAGTCTGGCCTACGCGCAGTTCCTGCTGAGTGTTGTCTACCTTTTGCCCATGGTCCTTTTGAACTTCAATAGTGAAGGTCTACAGCGCCCCCAGGCCCTGGAGCTGGAGGGTTGGTTGTTGGCCTATCCCGTGTCCTGGTTTGCAAGTTTCGTGAACCTGCTTGATGGCCATTGGGGATGGAACAATTGGTTGGCCTCCGGTCTGGCTGTCGCCACTATGGTTGGGTTGGCCTGGTTCGCGCGTGACAAGCTGTCGCTGTCGTCCGCACAGAAACTCTCCGCCACTCTCCAGGCCGAATCAAAAACCGGGGAGGCGCACAAGCGCCGGCGTTTGGCCGGATTGCTGCCGGCCAGGCTTGGCGTAGCCGCAATACTGATTCGTGGTCAGTTTCGGCATGACACCCGCTTCCGTATGAGCGTTTTGGTGTTCCTGCCGCTGCTGGTCTTCTATTTTTTCATGGCGTTCCGGGTACCCGGGACCTTGGATCCCTTCGTGCCCGCAGCGAACACGTTCATGCTGTTCGGGGTTCATTTGGCGGTGTTGATGGCCCCGGGAATCATGCTGGAAGAGTTGTACCGGGCGGACTCGTACCGCGCCGGCTGGCTGTTCTTTGCTGCGCCTGCCGATCGCGCCCGGCTGGCTGCCGACGCCCGGCACTGTGTAGCGCTGTTTTTCTTCCTCCCCTACCTGGCGCTGGCCGGCATTGCGTTTGTCTGGCTGTTTGAAGCAGCCTGGCATGCCTTGCCCCATCTCTTTGTGCTGGGCTGTCTGGGCGTTCTGTCCATGCAGTGTTCCCAATTTGTGGTTCCAAGGCTCCCCTTCTCATTGCCGCCCGCCCGCAAGCGTCATGGCATGCTGCTGTTCGCAATGATCCTTTCTCTCAGCGCGGTTGCGGGAGTATTGGGTCCATACCTCCAGTTTGCCTACGCGCGCCCTGCGTGGGCGATCGGGACTTTAACCGGCCTGGCGCTTTGCGTGGCCGTGATGGAAAAGCGTTTGCTCAGGCGCATGAACCGCAGGCTGCGCTGGCTGGAAGAGGAGTCATAGTCAAGGCGTGCGGTAAAGCGCGCAAATCATGGCTGTCGGGCCGGCCCGGATACAGCTGCCGGCGGTTATGATGCGCGGATGTTTCGCTACGCCATAAAGCGCGTCTTCGCAGCCATTCCGACGCTGCTGATACTGATCGCGCTGGCGTTCTTCATGATTCGCGCCGCCCCCGGCGGCCCGTTCGATACAGAGAAGACCCTTCATCCGGAGATTGAAGCCAAGATTCGAGCCGCCTATCATCTCGATGAGCCCCTGGTTCAACAGTTGGGCCGCTACCTGTGGGGCTTGGGACACGGCGATTTCGGTCCCTCCTTTCAGTACACCAACCGCTCCGTAACCGAGCTGATCCGGGAAGGATTCCCTGTCTCCCTGCAGATCGGGGCCTGCGCAATGATCCTGGCGCTGCTGGTTGGGGTAACGGCCGGCGGCTGGGCCGCGCTGCGTCAGAACCGCGCCACGGATCACGCTGTGATGGCGGTCAGCATGACCGGCATATCGATCCCCAACTTCGTGGTCGGCCCGCTGCTGATACTGGTGTTCGCCGTCCATCTTGATTGGTTGCCGGCCGGTGGCTGGCCCACCGAGGGCTTGTTCCAGCGATTGCCCAGCATGGTGATGCCGGTGGTGGCGCTGGCGCTGCCGCAGATTGCCTACGTTGCCCGGCTCACCCGCGGCAGCATGATCGAGGTGCTGCGCAGTAATTTCATCCGCATGGCGCGGGCCCAGGGTCTGGCGCAATCCACCATACTGCTGCGGCACGCGCTGAAGCCCGGGCTGTTGCCCGTGCTCTCGTATCTGGGACCCGCCACCGCGGCGGTGATAACAGGATCCGTGGTGATTGAGCAGATTTTCGGGGTGCCCGGGCTGGGACGCCATTTCGTGCAGGGCGCGCTGAACCGGGATTACACGCTGGTGATGGGCGTGGTGGTGTTCTATGGCGTGCTCATCATCCTGTTCAATTTCCTGGTCGACATCTGTTACGGCTTCCTGGACCCCAGGGTCCGGCAGCGTGATTGAATTACGGCCGGCGGCAGGGGCATGAGAAAAACCAAACAGAACCGCAAGGCGGTGCAGCGAGCTGCCGGCGCCGGCCGGGGGCTGTGGAGCGATGCCTGGCGGGCGCTGCGGCGCAACAAGGCCGCCATGACCGCCGCGGTGATTCTGGCCGTTGTTGCAATCCTCTGTGCGCTGGGTCCGGCGCTGACGCCGGTTGAGTTCGATTTCCTCGACTGGGACTACGTATCCATTCCACCGAGCATCGAAGGCTGGCATTTCTTCGGCACCGACGACCTGGGCCGGGACCTGTTCGTGCGCACCCTGGTCGGCGGGCGCATCTCGCTGATGGTCGGCCTGGTGGCGACCAGCGTAAGCCTGGTTATCGGCATCAGTTACGGCGCCGTGGCGGGCTATCTCGGCGGTCGCGTGGACCAGGTCATGATGCGTATCGTCGACATCCTCTACGCCATGCCCTTCATGTTCCTGGTCATCCTGCTGATGGTGCTGTTCGGCCGCAACATCGCGCTGATCTTCATTGCCATCGGCGCGATCAACTGGCTGGACATGGCCCGTATCGTGCGCGGCCAGACGCTCAGCATCAAGCGCCGGGAATTCGTCGAGGCCGCCCAGGCGGCCGGAGTTTCCACGCCCAGGATCATTCGCCGGCATATTGTTCCCAACCTGTTCGGCGTGGTGGTGGTGTACGTCACGCTGACGATTCCGCAGGTAATCCTGGTGGAGTCTTTCCTGAGTTTCCTGGGGCTGGGGGTGCAGGAGCCGATGACTTCCTGGGGCGCCCTGGTCAACGAGGGCGCCAAGGCGCTCGAAAACGCGCCGTGGACGCTGATCTTCCCCGCCGGCTTTTTGGCCGCCACCTTGTTCTGCTGCAATTTCATCGGTGACGGCCTGCGCGACGCCCTGGACCCGCGCGACAGGAGCGCCTGACGTGTCCCTGATCACGGTTCGCGATTTGAAGGTCAACTTCGGCACGCCGGACGGCGTGGTGGAGGCGGTGCGTGGCATCGATTTCGACCTGGAGGCGGGCAAGACCCTGGGCATCGTGGGCGAATCCGGTTCGGGCAAGAGCCAGACGGTCTTGAGCCTTATGGGATTGCTGGCCGACAACGGTCGCAGTGTGGGCAGCGCCCGGTTTGAGGGCCGCGAGCTCATCGGCATGGCCGATCGCGACCTGCGAAGCATTCGGGGCAATCGGATTGCGATGATTTTCCAGGACCCCATGACGTCGCTGAACCCGTATCTCAAGATCGGTGTGCAGATGGCGCAGGTCCTGGAGCTGCACGAAGGCATGAGCCGCCGGCAGGCGCTTGGGCGCTGCCGCGAGTTACTGGAAGCGGTGCGGATTCCGGATGCCGGCAGCCGGCTGCAATCCTGGCCGCACGAGTTGTCCGGCGGCATGCGCCAGCGCGTCACCATCGCCACGGCGCTGCTGTGCACTCCGTCGCTGCTGATCGCCGACGAGCCGACGACCGCGCTGGACGTCACCGTTCAGGCGCAGATTCTTACCCTCATGCAGGAGTTGAGGAGTGACTTCAACGCCGCCATTATTTTCATCACCCACGATCTCGGCATCGTTGCCGGTTTCTGTGATGACATGCTGGTCATGCAGAATGGCGAATGCAAGGAGCGCGGGAGCGTGGACGAGGTATATGCCCGCCCCGAACATCCGTATACGCAGCGGCTGCTGGCCGCCGTGCCGCGTCTGGATCGCGATGCCCGTGCCCGCGTCGTGGAGCAGCAAAGCGCCAGCCCGGCCCTGGATGTGGAAGGGCTCGACGTTGTGTATTCGCTGAAGCGCCCGAGAATGTTCGCATCTGTGCCGAAGCTGCAGGCGGTAACCTCGGCAACGTTTGCGATCTCTCCCGGCGAGACGCTGGGCGTGGTTGGAGAATCCGGCTGCGGCAAGTCGTCGCTGGCGCGTGCCGTGATCGGCCTGGTCCCCGCCAGCGCCGGGCGGGTGACTCTTCTGGGCCGTGATCTTCAGGATGCCAACAAGAAAGTCTGGAGAGCTGCGCGGCGTAATATGCAGATGATCTTCCAGGACCCCCTGGCCTCATTGAACCCGCGCATGACCGCGCGGCAAATCGTGGCCGAACCGCTGGGCGCCTGTCGGCCGGATCTGTCCCGCGCCGAACGCGATCGGAGGGTCGTGCGGATACTGAATCGCGTGGGCCTGAAGGACGGGCAACTGGACCGCTATCCGCATGAATTTTCCGGCGGGCAGTGCCAACGTATCGGTATCGCCCGGGCCCTGGCGCCGGGCCCCGCGGTAGTGATTTGCGACGAAGCGGTCAGCGCGCTGGATGTTTCCATCCGGGCACAGATCGTGGACCTGCTGATGGAGCTGCAGGAAGAGTTCGGGTTGGCGCTGATGTTCATCGCCCACGACCTCGCAGTGGTACGACAGATCAGCCATCGGGTTGTGGTGATGTACCTTGGACGGGCGATGGAAATCGCCCACAGCGAGCATTTGTACGGCCGGCCCATGCATCCGTATACGCGCGCGCTGATCGAAGCCGCCCCGATACCCGATCCAGCGGTGGAGCGAGCCCGCAAGCGCGAGTTGCTTGAAGGAGAGCCGCCATCGCCGCTGAACCCTCCTCCGGGATGCGCTTTTTCCGCCCGATGCACCTACGCGATCGAACGCTGCAGGCTGGAAACGCCGGCGCTGCGGAATCTTTTCAACGGCCTTGTCGCCTGTCACCGGGCCGAAGAAATCTCGGCCGGCCGGGCATGAGCGCCGGTGCCTGCCCGCGCCGCGATTTCCCCCTCAGCCGACGCCTCGGAACGACTGACCGCCGGGCTTGCGGCGCTCGGTATGGAACCGCGTCCTGCTGACCTGGAGCGGCTGAATACTTACCTCGATATGCTGATCGGCTGGCGGCGGGCGTACGGCTTGACAGCTCGCGCCTCGCGCGAGGAACTTGTGACGCGTCACGTTCTGGACAGCGCCTCGGCGTTGCCCTTCCTGCCGCCGGGGGCGGCGCTGGACGCGGGCAGCGGCGCGGGACTGCCGGGGCTGGTGCTGGCGATACTGCGTCCCGAAAGCGAATGGGTGCTGCTGGATTCGGCGGCCAGAAAAGTGGCCTTTCTTCGTCATGCATGCGCCGAACTCGATCTTGCCGGCGTGCACGTAGTGCGTGGAAGACTGGAGCAGCACGAGCCCGGCGAGGCGCCCGCGGCGATCATCGCTCGGGCACTGGCGCCGCTGCCAAGACTCGTGGAACTGGCCGCGCCTCTGCTCCGGCGCGGATCCTCGCTGACCGCCATGCTGGGTCGCCGGCCGCCTGACCAGCAACTGCACGCGCTTCCCGGGGTCTGTTGCCAGTCCCTGGAACCGGTGCAGGTTCCGGGCCTGGACGCGCAGCGGCACATTGCGGTGTTCCGTTACCGGCACGACGGCGGCGAGGGCAGGATGCCCTCGTTCCCGGGGGAGGCGTCAGGCTGAAACGTACCTTTGCAATAGCCAATCGCAAGGGCGGCGTGGGCAAGACCACCACCGCGATCAATCTGGCCGCCTGTCTTGCGCATATGGGCCGCAAGGTGCTGCTGGTGGATCTGGACCCGCAGGCCAACGCCACCATCGGCTGCGGTGTGGATCGCGACAGCATCCGCAAGTCCGCGTATGAGCTGCTGGTGGGTGAGACCTCCGCTTCCGAGTGCCTGGTTGGCGTCAAGCCGGCCGGCTTCGATCTGCTGCCTGCAACCGCCGGGCTGACGGCTGCCGAGGTGGAGTTGCTGGCAGTCGATATGGGTAGAGAACTCCGGCTGCGCGGCGGTCTTGTCGAGATTGCGGCGAACTATCAGACTATTCTGCTGGATTGTCCTCCGAGCCTGAATATCCTTACACTGAACGCGCTGGTCGCGGCGGAGGGCGTGTTGGTGCCGATCCAATGCGAGTACTTTGCGCTGCAAGGGCTGTCGTCACTCGTTGGGGTAATCGAAGGGCTGCGCGGGCGCTCAAACCCCGATCTTGAGATAAGCGGCATAATCCGAACCATGTACGATGGCCGAACCCGGCTGGCGCGGGATGTTTCCGAGCAATTGCAAAAGCACTTTCCCAATGAGCTGTTTCGCACCATCATTCCGCGTAACGTGCGTCTCGCCGAGGCGCCCGGGTTTGGTCAGACGGTGCTGCAGCATGACCGGCTATCCAGCGGCGCGCTTGCCTATGCGGCTCTGGCGGGCGAATTGCTTCGCCGGGGTCTAAGCGAGTAATGGCTGCTCAAAACCGGGGGCTGGGACGCGGGCTTGAGGCCCTGCTGGGTCCTGCCCGCGAGCCACAAGGGCCGTCTCGCGACTTTCAGGAGTTGCCCCTGGACCTGTTGCAGCCGGGCCGTTTCCAGCCCCGCCGGCTGATCGACGCGGACAGAATCGAGGAGTTGGCGGAATCCATTCGCGCCCAGGGCCTGGTTCAGCCGTTGCTGGTACGACCACTGGACAACGCGACCGGTTCTGAACCGCGCTATGAAATCATCGCCGGCGAACGCCGCTGGCGGGCGGCGCAACACGCCGGCCTGGAGCGGGTGCCCGCGGTGGTGCGCACTCTGTCCGACAACGAGGCCGCGATGGCTGCGCTGGTCGAGAACGTGCAGCGGGAGGACTTAAGCGCGATCGAGTTGGCTGAAGCGCTGAGCGGCATTCTCGCCATGTCCGGGGGCACGCACAAGGAAGTGGCAAAGGCGATAGGGTTTTCGCGCGCCGCTGTCAGCAATACCCTGAGGCTGCTTGACCTGGGCGATACGGCAAGAAGCCTGCTGGCGGAGCGCAAGCTGGACATGGGCCACGCGCGGGCCCTGCTGGCGGTCAGCAATCCAGCCCGCCAGGCGGCCCTGGCCCGGCGCATCGCCGAGCGGGACTTAAGCGTTCGCGAAGCCGAGCGCCTGGTGAAGGCCGAGCGCGGATCAGACACCGGCGCAAAGCCCCGCGATCCCAATGTGGTGCGCCTGGAACAGGATCTGACCGAGCGCTGGGGCGCGCCTGTGCGAATTCGGCACGGCGCGCGCGGCGGCCGCCTGGAGGTGCGCTACAAGAGCCTGGACGAACTTGAGAACCTGCTCGGCCGTCTCAAGTAGAAACGCTGCCCCATCACCCTGGGAACGAGGGCATCCTGCCCTCGGCGAGGGCGGGGACGCCCTCGTTCCCAGGGGCTCTGCCAACAGGATCAGATCTTGCGCGTTCGGTTGCCGGCAATAGAGATGCCGGGGTGCCAGGTGGAATTGGCGCCGTGGCCCTGCTGCATGATTCTCGCGTCGATCAGGTAGGCGCCGCCGTCACGATTGGCTCGCTGGGCCCGCTTTAGAGCGCCTGCCATCCCACCCGGTTCCATCACTGTTTCCGCGTCCACGCCGAAAGCCCTGGCGACCGCGGCGAAATCCACCAGCGGATCGCCCAGGTAACAGCTGATGTCCTTCCATTGCTCGCGCGTTTCCTTCTTGCGGGCCAGGGGCGAGAACCAGTAGATTCGCTCACGCTCGCCATCGTAGGATTCATTGTTGAAGATCACGATCGTGATCGGAATTTCGTGGCGCGCGGCCACCCATAGCGCCTCCGTCTGGCCGAACAGGAAGGCGCCGTCGCCGACCAGGCAAACTACCTGATGGTCAGGCTGGGCCACCTTCACACCGAGGGCGGCGCCCACGCCCCAACCCAGCGCGAAGCCGGTGGTCTGGCCGATGAGCCGCTTTTTCCCGGGCGCGAAGTCCATCCAGCGATAGGGCAGGCGGTTGTCCAGTTCGGACACGATAATCGCGTCTTCGGCCAGGTGTTGATCCAATTCCCAGGCCATGCGCGCCCAGCTCATAGGCGCTGCGTTCCAATCGGTTTCGGCGGATTCTCGCTGATCGGCAAGGCGCTTGGAAAAACCCTGTTCGGCGGCGGCCATCCTCGGCTCGCGCAGCTTGGCAAGCCGCTGGGAGGTCGCCATTGCTTCGATGGCATCGATCAGAGCGGTGGTGATTTCCCGGACGCCACCGGCGATGGCGATATCGGTAGGCTGGAAGTTGGCGATGTCTTCATATTCCGTACGGGCGTGAATGACCGTCGCCTTTCTTGGAGGCGTGGGCGCGAGAATTCCGGGGCTGGGCATTTCGGTTCCCAGGTTCAGGAAAGCGTCGCTGCGGGAAAGCCGAGCGCGGCCAGCGCCTTGCCGAACTGTCTTCGCGAGATCGTCCCGTCGAGCAGGTTCTTAACTTGGCCCTGCATGGAAGGGCGATTGGAACGAGGGCTCCCGCTGGGAACGAGGGCATCCTGCCCTCGTCGAGGGCGGAGACGCCCTCGTTCCCAGCGTTTTCCCGGTCCATCAGCGCTGCGCCGATGCGTGTGCCAGCAGGGCCAGAATCTCAAACAACATGGTGGCTCCCACATGCGCAGTATTTGAGGAAGGATCGTACTGCGGGGCAACTTCCACCACGTCCCCGCCGACAATCGGCAATCCCGCAAGTCCACGCAACAGGCGTTGAGCCTCCAGCGGCGTAAGCCCGCCGATTTCAGGCGTGCCGGTACCGGGTGCGTAGGCCGGATCGATGCCATCCATGTCCACGCTCAAGTAGGTCGGCCCTCCCGCCATCTTCTCGCGGCACAGTGATATGACGCCCGGCACACCCATTTCGTGGAATTCTTCCATGTGAATGACGGTCATGCCGGATTCGTAGCTGAACGCCCAAGCCAACTCCGCGCTGCCGCGTATACCCACCTGGACGCAGCGTTCCGGGTCCAGCACGCCCGCCAGTACCGCCAGCCGAAACGGCCCGCCGTGGTGAAACTTCTCGCCGTCGTATGGGCCGGCCGTATCGCAATGGGCATCAATGTGCACCATACCGAGCGGCCCGTGTTCACCCAGCGCTTTCATGATCGGGTAGGTGATGGAGTGGTCGCCGCCGGCGGATCGCCGTACGGCTTCTTCCGGTGCAGATCGCTAGCGGCGAACTGCTTCAACACCTCCCTGAACGGAACGTCCGCTCTCAGGTCTCCATCCGGATGCGCGTACCTTTCCCGCAGCCACTGTAATTTCTGTCCTTGAGCCAGGAAGCTGGGCACCGCGCAACACGGTTCAAGCTGCTGAGGGAATCCTGGCGGGGACGGTCTAAGCGGCGGTTTGCAACGGTCTTACGGATTTGGCGATTTCGCGGCCGGCCTCAATTTCGGCTCGTCGAAGTTCGTAAGATTGTTGCATGTTCAGCCAGAATTGGGGAGTGGTGCCGAACACTCGCGCGAGCCGCAGAGCCGTGTCGGCCGTCACGCTCCGCTGCCCGCGCAAAATTGCCGTGATACGGTTTGCCGGGACCCCCAGCGCTTTCGATAACGCGTTGGCCGACAGGCCGCGCTCGTCCAGTTCGTCCTTGAGAATCTCGCCTGGATGTATGGGACGCATACCATTCCTCACGTTCATAACTTTGCCCTCTTAGTGGTAATCAACGATTTCAACATCGTGTGGTCCATCTTGTTCCCAGCGAAAACAGATTCGCCATTGCGCATTGATCCTGATGCTATGTTGACCGGTTCTGTCTCCTCTCATCACCTTCAGCCGATTGCCGCGCAAACCTGCAAGATCATTAAGCGACGTTGCCATATGAAGGATGAAAAGGCGGCGTCTGGCCTGATCAGCAAACTGCTGGAAGGCTGAAACACGGCGCCCCTCGAACAGGCGGCGGGTATCGCGGTTCAAGAAGCTGCGGATCACTCGGAAATTATAACGATTTATGGAGTACGTACAACGTCCACTTTCCATTTTGTCTTGTGGTTATGCCAACCCAAAGCAGTCACGTAGAAGTGGAGCCTACATTTGCACAGTGTCACAAGGCGCAGTCGATTGGGGTTAATCGCTTGATTTGAATAGGGATAATTCGTTCGGGCCTGGGCATTTAGTTGCCCTGTATATCGATACCGTCCCCAACCGCAACTCGCCGCCGGCCATCCTTTTGCACGAAGGCTGGCGCGAAGGCGGAAAAGTCAAAAAGCGCACCCTGGCCAACCTCTCCAAATGGCCGCAGGAGAAAATCGAGAGCCTGCGCCGGCTGCTGAAGAACGAACCCCTCGTCCGGCGCGAGGAAGCCTTCGACATCGAACGCTCCCTGCCCGTCCACAGCTTCCCAACGCTGCTCGCCGATCTGGCCACCATCGCCAAGAACCGGGTGATCCCGCGCCTGTCCGGCGCCATCCGTTCACCGTCGTCATCCGGCCCGCCGCCCTTCTCAGATGCTGGCCCTCCAGGTTGGTGTTCTATGCTCACTATACGGGTGAATTGAGCCGAAATCGGTTTCTTGCCATCTTGCTTCTGCCCACGCTGGTGATCAGTGGCGCACCTCTTCTGTTGGCGATCATCGTGCAGTCAAGTTCTGGCTGGCTTGCGCTTGTATCCATCTTCAACGCGGCGGCGGCATGTGGCGACTTGTTTGGCGCCGGCGTGGTATTGGCGCAAATTCCGTCAACTGCAAAAGTACGCGACCAAGGATGGACTACGTACTGGAAAAAGGCGATCTTCCCGTGCGGACGTTGGGTTAGATCGGCCGCGTTCGGTTGCCGGCAATAGAGATGCCGGGGTGCCAGGTGGAATTGGCGCCGTGGCCCTGCTGCATGATTCTCGCGTCGATCAGGTAGGCGCCGCCGTCACGATTGGCTCGCTGGGCCCGCTTTAGAGCGCCTGCCATCCCACCCGGTTCCATCACTGTTTCCGCGTCCACGCCGAAAGCCCTGGCGACCGCGGCGAAATCCACCAGCGGATCGCCCAGGTAACAGCTGATGTCCTTCCATTGCTCGCGCGTTTCCTTCTTGCGGGCCAGGGGCGAGAACCAGTAGATTCGCTCACGCTCGCCATCGTAGGATTCATTGTTGAAGATCACGATCGTGATCGGAATTTCGTGGCGCGCGGCCACCCATAGCGCCTCCGTCTGGCCGAACAGGAAGGCGCCGTCGCCGACCAGGCAAACTACCTGATGGTCAGGCTGGGCCACCTTCACACCGAGGGCGGCGCCCACGCCCCAACCCAGCGCGAAGCCGGTGGTCTGGCCGATGAGCCGCTTTTTCCCGGGCGCGAAGTCCATCCAGCGATAGGGCAGGCGGTTGTCCAGTTCGGACACGATAATCGCGTTTTCGGCCAGGTGTTGATCCAATTCCCAGGCCATGCGCGCCCAGCTCATAGGCGCTGCGTTCCAATCGGTTTCGGCGGATTCTCGCTGATCCGCAAGGCGTTTGGAAAACTCTTCCGCGGCGGCGGCCATCCTCGGTTCTCGCAGCTTCTTGAGCCGCTCGGCGGTGGCCAGGCCTTCGATGGCGTCGATCAGCGCCGTGGTGATCTCACGGATACCGCCGGCCAGGGCAATGTCGGTAGGCTGAAAATTGCCGATGTCTTCGTATTCCATGCGGGCGTGAATCACCGTGGCTTTCTTTGGCGGCGCGGGCGCGAGAATTCCGGGGCTGGGCATTTCCGTTCCCAGGTTGAGAAAGACATCGCTGCGCCCAAGGTGTTTGGGGGCGCCCAGACCGTAAAAGCCACTCCACAGGGGATGCTTGAAGGGGAAGTCGCCATAGACGGAGTACCCTTGGCTGACCCGAGCGCCGAGCAGCTCGGCCAGGCGGATCAGGTCGGCCGCCGCGCCGCTGCGGGTGACTTCGTGACCCACGTTGATATAGGGATTCTTGGCCTCCAACAAGGCGCGTGCCGCTGCCTCGATCAATTCCGGTCTGGGCGGCAGGTTCACGTCAACCCGGAACAACTCCTGCGGATAGACCGTCTGTTTCAGATTGGCCATGCCCAGCACGTTGCTGGGTATGCGCAAATGCACGGGTCCGCCCGGCGGCGTGCCGGCCATCTTGATTGCACGGCGGGCAAATTCGCTGATCCGCTCCGGCCTGTTGACCTGCCAGCGCCACTTGGTGAACTGTTGCAGAGGCTCCAGCCAATCGTCGATTTGCTGGAACTGGTTACGTCCCATGAAGTTGGTCTGTTGAGCGTCTGAAATGGCCACGATCGCGGAGCGATCCTTCCAGGCGTTATAGAGATTGTTCATCGCCGAGGGAATGGCAACGCCAGGCACAAGTAAAGCTGCGGTCTTGCCGCTCGCTAGTTCGTAGCCATGAGCCATCGCCGTGGCCTGTCCTTCCTGCAGCGTCAGCACGAACTTCAGCTTTGGCCTCAGCCCCAGCGCGTCGAAGATGGCCGTCATGCCGGTTGCGGTGGTCGAGAACAGATACTCCACGCCGGCTGCAAGGAGGGTCTCGACAAGGATTTCTGCGCCGGTACCCTCGACCCGCTTGCCCCGCACGCGCGGCAAGGTTTGGGCATCGGCCTCTGAAACCATTCGGACCAGGGATTCCGCCGCCAGCGCGGAAAAGCCCAGCCCAGCTATCGCCTTACCGAACTGCCTTCGCGATATCGTTCCGTCGAGCAGGTTCTTGACGTGGCCTTGCATGGAAAATCTTATAACGCCTTGATTATAAAGGGGATGAAATTCATCCTCATTCTCTGGTCCATCATTCCGGCGGATGCATGCCCGCCGTGGTCATTCCCGCTTTCGCGGGAATGATGCGCGGGGAGGATCGGGAATGACGCGTTCCCTGCGCGTCAGTGGTACGGGAGACGGGGTGAATACTTGCATAAGGATCGGCGTCAGGCGGGGCCTGCTCCACGGCCCTTGGCCGCCGCCGCGTGCGCGAGCAATCCCAGAATCTCGAACATCATGCTCGCCCCCACGTGGGCGGTGTTGGCGGAAGGATCGTACTGCGGAGCCACTTCCACTACGTCGCCCCCGATGATCGGCAGCCCCGCGAGCCCGCGCAGCAGCCGCTGCGTCTCAAGCGGCGTGAGGCCCCCGATCTCCGGCGTGCCGGTACCTGGCGCGTAGGCCGGATCGATTCCATCCACGTCTACGCTCGCGTAAACCGGGCCGCCCGCCACCTTCTCATGGCACAAGGAAATGACGCTGGTCAAACCCATCTCGTGAAAATCTTCCATGTGAATTACCGTCATGCCGGAATCGTAACTGAAGGCCCAGGCCAGTTCCGCGCTGCCGCGAATGCCCACCTGGACGCATCGCTCCGGATCCAGCACGCCCGCCAGCACCGCCAGGCGGAATGGGCCGCCATGGTGAAACTTCTCGTCGTCGTAGGGGCCGGCGGTGTCGCAATGAGCGTCGATATGGACCATGCCGAGCGGAGTCTCCGCTCCGAGCGCCTTCATGATGGGGAAGGTAATGGAGTGATCGCCTCCGGCGGATACGGGCTTCAGGCCGGCGCCGGCAATCCTGCGGTAGAACGCCTCGATGTCTTGGATGCTTTTTTCCAGACTGAATCGCGACCGGAACGGCACGTCTCCCACGTCCGCGCAGCGCAGCACATTTCCAGGGATCAGGTTGTAGGTGGGGTGGTACGGCCCGACTCGCTCGATCGCACGCAGGGCCCGTGGGCCGAATCGCGCTCCCGGGCGGTTGGTCACTCCCAGGTCCATAGGCACGCCTACCAGCGCCGTATCCAGTCCGTCCCAGCTCTTGCTGTATGGGAAATCCAGCAGCGTGGGAGGACCGCTGTACGGGGCCTTCTGGTACAGCTCGTTGTCGGCGAACTGCTTTAGCGCGTCCCGAAACGGAACGTCCGCCTTGAGGTCGCCGCCCGCTTGCGCGTACCGCTCGCGCAGCCATCGTAGTTTCTCTGCGTCCACAGTCACCAGTCCCGTATTCCGGAAGAGGGCGCATTCTAAGGGCCGGCGGTACGGCCAGCCCGAGATTGCGGTTAACGGGCCCCGGCGCTTGCCACCTGCGAAATCCGGCCGCCGATATGTTCGGCGAAAAACCTTTCCAGTTCCGTGTAGAGCTCGATCCGGTTTTCCTCGCGCCGGAAGCCGTGGCCTTCCTTGTTCTTGACCATGGACTTGTAGTCGATTTCCGTCCCCCGCAGCTTGCGCATTAGCGGCATGTACTGGGTGTCATGTGGCACCCTTGGGTCCCGCTTGCCGTGCACGACGTACAAAGGCACGCGGATCTTGTCCAGGTGATTGATGGGTGAGGTTGCCAACAGGCGCTCGCGGTCACGCTTGCGATCGCCGATGGCCCGCTTGCCCCAGGCCTGAATGTAGTCTGCGTTACGGAATCTGTTGTGATAATCCAGCAGCGCCACGAGGTCAACGACGCCCACATAGTTCACGGCGCACTGGTAGAGTTCGGGTGTCTTCGTAATGCCCGCCATGGTGGCGTAGCCGCCGTAGCTGGCGCCGTAAATGCAGACGCGCTGCGGATTGGCGATGCCTTGTTCGATCGCCCACAAAACGCCATCGGTGATGTCGTCCTGCATCTCCAGGCCCCACTTTTGCCAGGCAATGTCGATGAATCGTCTGCCGTAGCCGCCGGAGCCGCGGTAGTTGATCTGCATCACCGCGTAGCCGCGGTTGGCCAGGAACTGAGTCTCTGTGTTGTAGCCCCAGGTATCGCGAATTCCGTAGGGGCCGCCATGGGGATTGATAATCAGCGGAAGATTTTTCGCCTCGCTGCCGGCCGGCACAGTCAGGTAGCCATGAATCGTTTCCCCGTCACGGGCTTCATAACGCACGGGCGTCATCTCGCTCATGTCTATCGGGTCGATCCAGCGGCGAGGTTGGGCAAAGAACTCGATCTTTCCTCCGACCTTGTCATACAGGTAGTACGAACCGGGATTGCGATCACTGCCCGAATAAATGATCATCCGGTTCTCGTCCTCGCTGATGCTCCCGATGCTGTTTACGTTGTCCGGAAAGGCCCCGTCGAGCGTGGCCTGAAGCGCGGCGAACTCCTCGTCCAGCATGGCTTTCTCCGGAAGTTCGTATTGCCAGGACACCCACAGCGGCCGGTGGTCCTTGGGAGAAAGACGCAGGCCCGAACCAATATCGGCCCGGTCATCCGCGAGAATCAACTCGACCAACCCGCCTGTTTCCGGGTCGAAGGTGTACAGTGCCATGGTGTCGCGACCCTCATTTGTCGCCACGTACATGGTCTTGTTGTCGGCCGCGAAACCCAGCGGAATGAAATTCGGGCCGTCGAAATAATGCGTGGAATGGACCACTTTCCATTCGGCATCCACAGTAGGCCGGTAATACACCAACTGCTCCAACAATTCGCCTTCCTTGAATGCACGGCCCCGGCCGTCGGGATGACCCACAGCGAAACGCACGTTGCCGTCCCAATCCGTCCCCCAGCCCTGGAAATGCCCCGGGTTGGTCTCGACGCGATCCATCTTTCCGGTATAGACATTGAGGCGGAACACGTCGGGGTAAAACTTGCTGCGCTCGTTGTTGCTTACCAGAATGTGATCGGGATCATGCTGCAGCCGACTCAGGACATTCGTATTCGTGGGAAAGAACACAATCCCCTGAGAGCCCTTGACCAGTTCTCTTTGCTTTGTGCCATCGCGGTTGACAGCGTACAGCGAGAACGATTCATTGCCGTTTGCGTCCAGGCCGAAGATGAGGCGCTCGTCATTGGCCCAGAAGTAAAAGGCCACGTCCTTGTTATAGTCGTCTCTGCCCTTGCTCGTGAGGCCCGTCAGGCGCGCCGACTTCTTGTCGGAAAGGCGCATGGAAAACAGGTTGCGGCGCCCTTCGTACGGTCCCAGCGCAGCGAGCCACTCGCCGTTCGGCGAGAGCTGCAGCGCGGCAAATTCGGAATTCTTGAAGAAGTCTTCCACCGAGTATTGCTTGGCAGGCTCGGCTGCAGCCGTCGTGGAAAGCAGCATTACGGCTAGTAATACGCTGAATTGGTTTAATGCTTTCATAAGCCCCTCCTAAATCGTTTGTTGTTGTCCGGCGCATACCCAGCGCCCCCTTTTCTTATTCTTGCGATTCTAACGCCATTCGCACGCCGATGACCGTGTCCAGGCGCTCGGCTACGCTGGGGTTGGATTCTTGCGCCCTGTGTGCGTTCAATCCCGATGTGGGCATGTGCCAGGCGGAAAGAGAAAGGCCGCCGGCGCGGGGGGTGCCGGCGGCCCGTAAATTGTAGCGGATCGGTTATCGCTTTTGGGGCGATAACCGATCCGATTTATCCATCAGAAGAAGTGGCGGTAGCTCACGTACGGGACGCGGCCGTCCAGGCCGTACAGGCCGTACAATGCCGGGCGCGGTGATGCGAATGAGTCAATCTCGGGATCTTCGTCCGTCAGGTTCAGCACTCCCAGCGTAACCCGGCCACCCCACGGCGTGGACCAACGGTAGGTCAGGTCAAACTCCGTGTGGGAAGGCGCCGCGAAGTCGGCATCGGGCCGGACATAACCGGCAATGTGGCGAGCGTAGATTGAAGCCGTGTGGTCCGTGTAACTCCAGCGCACCGTTGCGACGGCTTGATACTTGACATTGCCGTTTTCGCCCACGAAAGAGGACCAATCGGTGGACGTCCGCCCCCTGGTGCGATAGCGCAGTATTCGCGCTCCGAAAAGACCGAAGGTGAAGTCGCCCGCGGTGGCTGTCTCCAGATCGTAGGTCAGCTGCACGTCAAGACCGGAGCGCTCCGACCTGAAGGTGTTGCCCCAACCCGCCTCTGCTTCCAGCAGCGCGCCTGTCTCAGGGTCGCGTTTGAGAACGTTACCCGGCGAGCACTCAATGATTACCGCAGGTACGCTAGCGTTGGCCGTATTTTCAGTTCGCCCGGTGTTCTCGCATAGCCCCAGCAGTTCCGCCTCGATAAGGCCCTGCAGAGAGGCCAAGCCGATTCCGTCCTCGATATTGACCATCCAATGATCCACGCGAACGGTAACGGGCTCCCAATCCACCACGAAGCCGATGTTGTAGCTGTCCGATATTTCCGGCACCAGCAACGGGTTGCCGCCAGTGAAGGTAGGATACTGTTCCTCAATGCAATCAGCAGGAGAAATGCCGGCACGCTGGCATCCTACGAGATCCGTGCCGCCCTCGAAGCTGACCGACCGGGCTCCATGCAGGTTGTTCAGGTTGGGAGCGCGGAAGCCTTCGCCCCAGGAGGCCCGGAACAGCAGCCAGTCGGTGGGCTGGTAGCGCGCCGAGAGATAGAGGCTGGTTTCGTTGCCGGCCGAGTCCTCATAGGTGTCGTAACGGGCCGCCGCACTGAGTTCGAGGTTGGTCCAAATCGGGATATAGGATTCGACGAACGCCGCCTTGACCAACCGCTCTCCTTCGCCGCTGTTGCCGGCGCTGCCGATCAGGTCGCCACCCGCGCTCAAGGGGTCGTAGATGTCATAAAACTGTTCGTCAATGTAATCGAAGCCAAGAGCCCAGCCGATCGCCCCGCCCGGCGCATCGAACAGATCGAAGCTTACGTTGCCGCTGTAGGTGCGGAAATCGGCCCGAATATCGCGGTTGGCGTTTGCCGAGATTGCGCCGTATGCGTCTGCATTGTCGGGACTCAAGGGATCAAACGGGTTGTACAGCCCCTGGGACACGTACTCGGATGTCGTGAATGCCTTCGCATAGCAGCAACTGTCCTCGCGCCCGTCGTAGCGAGTGTGGCGAACTTCGAATTCGTAATCGAACATGCCTACGGTTCCGTACGACAGAAGTGCGTTCTCAAAGAGCGTGTTGGTGGCTTTGAAGTCGCGATTTCCCAGACCTACGAATCGATGGCCCAGATAGTACGGAAGATAATCGGGATATGGGATGTCAAAATCGAACCCTTGCTTCAGCCCTTGCTCAGCACCCGCTGGAACGAAGAAGAAACCAACCGCCGGCGCATACCGGCCGTGGTTATTCGTGGTGCTGAACATCGATTGCAAGCGCAACGCATGATCCGGGGTTAACTCGTAATCCGCGTGCAGGAAGGCGCTGGTTCGCTTGAGATCCGCCGTCTCCCATGCATAGGCCGTGTAATCGAACCCGCAACGCTCTTGACCGTTGCGGGCGATATACGGGCCCGCCAGGAGGCGCTCACCGGTGGCGGGATCCACGACCTGTTCGCAATTGGAAGGCGCAAAGTAGTACGGCCAGATAGTATTGCCCCAGGAACTGACGTTGTCGGTGTTCTCCCAAGCGTACCAAGTGGCGTCGAACGGTGCATCGGGATAGTCCGCCGCTCCGGCGTCGTACCCTGGATTACCCTTGGAGTAAAAGCGGTCCGCCGAGGCGATGTGCGTCTTGTTGCGGAAATCAGCCGTGAACAAAAAGCGGCCCCGATTGGTGCTTCCACCCAACGTGATGACGCCGGCGTCCGAGTCCGCTCCTTCACGCGTTGGCCTCTGCAGCGAGGCGCCCATTTCCATGCCGTCAAAGTCCTTGCGTAGGATCACGTTGATTACGCCGCCGATCGCATCCGAACCATAGATTGCCGAGGCGCTGTCGGTGAGAATTTCAATACGATCCACCGCGGATAGCGGAATGATGTTCAGATCATTGGCTTGGTTGGCCGTCACCGGTGACCGCGGCGCCCGGCGCCCATCCAGCAGCACCAGGGTGCGGGTGGAACCGATGCCATGAAGGCTGATGGTGGCCTGGCCGATAAAGGAGTTACCGGACACCTCGCGAGACGAGCCGAACGTGTTTATCGGGCTGTTCCGTAGCACGTCGGCCACTGATTCCTGGCCGCTCAATTCGATTTCCTCGCGCGTGATGACCACTACCGGGCGGGCTTCCTCAAGATCCATGCGCTTGATGCGCGATCCGGTAACCACCTGCCTTCCAAGTTCTACCGGCTCATCTTCCTCCTCACCGTCGTCTCCCTCTTGCTGGGCCATGGCCATTGGCGACACGGCCAGCGCCGTAATAGCGCCGGTGTAAAGCACCGAACGCACTGCTCTTCCCAAAGCGTTGTCTTCTGTTTTCATCTTTGTCCCCTCACTAGTAGTGAATTGCGCGGGCGGCCTTGTCCTCCGCCCGGCGCGGTCGCGGAGTCACCTATAGCAAGTTTGTTGCCATAGCATATATCGCGTAACTTTATCGTAAGAAAGCGAAAAAGCAACCGCAGGTGGCGGGTTTCCGAGGGAAATCGCGTTCGTCCCTTTTTTGTCCTTACGGAGCGCTACTTGGTAACTGCGCGGGGAATTACACGGAATAGTTGACGGAGAACTTATAGGGCGGGATGAGCCGGTCATCCGTACGCTCCTGACGGCAAGCCGTTATCCGCAATAAGCGCCCGGTAGGTGAGCCTGCGTCCCGCCATCCGGTGCGTGAGCTCCTGCATTTGCGCCATCGTATCCAGTTCGCGGACGTTGTGCTTGCCCGCAAACTCGTTGATGTAGCGGTGCAGGTGCTTGGGACTGATTTTGTGGAACGTGCCCTTGTGCGCCCGTTTCAACAGGGCCCAGAAGGACTCAATGCCATTGGTATGGGCCCTGCCTCGGACATACTCCCCAGCGGAGTGCGTTACCGTCTCATGGCGGTAGGGAATGCCCTTGTAGGCGGCGGCATCGTCCGTATAGACCGTGGCGGCCGGCAGGGCTTTTTCCGTTACCAAGCGCTGTAAGGTCTGGCGGTCCGAGTGCTCAATCACCTTCGCGCTCACCGCATTGCTCGCCCGGTCCTTCGCCCCAATCACCGGCATCTTCCCATCAGGGCCGCGAGGTCCGCATAGCAGCACCCGATTAGAGATGTGATTCAGCGTCAACTAGCCCGCATCGCTCACCGATCTTGCGATGAAGGCTTGTCAAGCTGATTTGAGAGGATTTGGCGGCCGGGAGGGGCGTTGAGGCGAGGATCGGCGGTTTGGCCAGTTCGTTTTGGGGCTGGGAAGGCGGATTTGTGCGGTGTAATGACCGTTATCCGGGGTGCCTGCGCCGCCTGGGCGAGTGAACCCCTCGCCCCCAGGCGCTCCGTCCGGCAGCCAGGGACGCGCTTAGGTTATCCGGGCGGGCGCCACACCGGGTACCGCTGCAAATTCGCCAGCACCCGCATCAAGGTTTGCGGATAGGCGTAGGATTGTGCATAAGACAGCCATACCCGGCGCGCGGTGACCTTCACCCGCACCGCGATCTTCAACAGTTTCAGCCGTAGCGTGGTGCATTGGGCGCGGGCCAGCCGGGTGCCTTTGGTTCCCACACGGCGTAGCGCGTGCATCAGCACATAGGCGAACGAGGCAAAATACAAGCGCAATTGATTGGCCTTGATCGTCGCGGTGCTGGTGCGGTCGGCGAACAGGCCGAGTTGCTGCTCTTTAATCCGATTCTCCATCTCCCCGCGGGCGCAATACAGTCGCTCATACAGGCGTTTGGCGCGGACCTGACCGCGCGGCAGGTTGGTCACCACAAACCGCGGGTTGGGGCCTTTGGGCAAGTACTCCGCCTTGCCCACAACCCGCCGCTCGCGGCTCCACGACTCGCGCGTGCGATAGGTAAACTCCACAAAGCGCCGCGCCGCCCGCTTCGTGTGCCGGTGCGCCTTGCGCGCCTCGTCCATCGCCTCCTCCACCTGCTCCGCCAGCCGCGTATTGCGCGCCAGACCCAATACGTAGCCGAGCCCTTCGCGCTCGCACCAACTCATCAAGTCCTCGCGGCAAAAGCCCGAATCGCCCCGAATGCGAATGCGCGTGTTCGGCCAGCGCCGGCGCAATTGCTTCACAATCCGGCCCAACTCCGTAACACTGCCCGCCGCCCCATCCTGATCCGATGTCCGAAGACGGGCACACAACAGATGCCCGCCACAGAAGATATACAGCGGCAAGTAGCAGTAGCAACGGTAATGGCCATGGAAGAACCGCCCTTCCTGATTCCCATGCAAGGGATCGTCCGTGGCGTCCAGGTCCAGCCAGACCTCCGCCGGCGCCGAACCCAAAGACTCCATGAACGCATCCGCCAGCAGCCGATCCATCGCCTGCGTGTCGGCCACAATCCGCTTATAGCGGCTGTTCGCCGCGCCGTCCGCTTCGCTTAACTCCAGACGGTTCAAGGTGCTGGAACTCGCCAGCGGCCGGCCCCGGTCCCGAAGACGCGCCCGATCGGCGCCGGTTACGTCCCGCTTGCCCACCAACAGCGCCAGCAGACTGTCGGAACTCAGCACGTCGTGGTCGTTCAAATCCTCATAGCCCAACGCGATCGCGTAGATGCGCTGCGCCAGTAACTCTCTGACGCTATGCTCCGCCCCGCCCGCGTTGCGGTAATCCGTAAAACAACCCGCCAAACGTTGAGTCAATCCCAGGCGAAGGTCCGCTTCGCGCAATAACACACCCCCACCGTCGGAACTCATCCGCCCGCCATCAAAACGACCTGCCACGCGACGCCGTCCCAGGCCGTGAAATTCCATCTGCTCCGCGCTACACTGTGTATCCATGGGGCCTCCTTGTTGCGATAACGCAAGTTCTTGATATAACTCGCATTATCCTACAAATCGAGGCCCCATTCCAGTTATTGGTGAGCGATCCGGGCTAGTCCGTGTTATTCCCACCGCGCGCACGTTGACTTCCACCAGCAGTCCGGGGTAGGCCAGGGCCGATACACCGATCACCATTGAGGCCGGCTTGTGTCCAGCCGGGAAAAAGTTGCGCACATCCTCGTAGACGGGGTTCGGGTCCACCTTCTCCAGGTCCACGATGTAGATCGCGATTTCCACCACGTCCTCGCGCCCGGCGCCGGCCGCCTTGAGCGCGCGGTCGATAGTTGGCAAAGGTCTGGCGGGACTGTTCGGCCAGGGTTTTGGGGAAACTCTGGTCGGGCCGGATCCCGGCGTTCCCGCCAAGGTAGATAAAACGCCCTGGGTTCCTGGCAATGACGACTTGCGAGTAACCGTCGGGCTGGGACACCCCTTGGGGATTGAAGCGTTCGATTTCGGTGCTGCCGGCTACCGGCAGGGCCAGGACCAATCCCGCCAGGGGCAATGTTCTGCTGTTGTACGTCATGCTGTGTTCTCCTGTTTTGCCAGCGAATTACGCCCGGCCCTGGTAGTTCGTGGAAGACCCTTGCGTTGGGGCGAGGGAGTCCCCGCCCTCGCCCCTGACGTAACGCAGGTGTCCTTGACAATCTGCCAGGGCTGGCCGGTAGCTATTGTGGACGAACTGGTGGGGCTTTCCTCGGCGCGTTCGAAGTTCCACGCAGGACTATAATTTTTGGAATGCTGTCCTTGTGCCTCCCATGACTCTTTCCTTCACCAAGATGCAAGCCGCCGGCAACGACTTCATGGTCGTGATGGGCCGTTCGCTGCCGGCGCCGGAACGCCGGCGGATTCGCGCGCTCGCCGACCGCCGCCGGGGCGTGGGTTTCGATCAACTGCTGTGGGTGGACGAGCCGCAACAAAGCGGCGCCACGGTCAACTATCGGGTATTCAACGCCGATGGCGGAGAGGCGGGCCAATGCGGAAACGGCGCGTTGTGTATCGCCGCCCTGGTAGCGGAGAGCCGATCAGCGGGTGAAGACCTGTGCCTGAAGTGCCCGGGCGGCGAGGTGCAGGCGCGTTTCTCCAACGGCCGATCGGTCAGTTGTTCGCTGGGCCGGCCCGAATGGGCTCCGGAGCGGGTGCCGTTCGAAGCGAGCGAGGAAGACTCGGTGTATCCGGTTGAGGTGGACGGGCAGAATTGGATCCTGGAGGTGCTTTCCTTGGGCAATCCGCACGCGGTCGTCCCGGTATCCGACGCAGCCGCCGCTCCGGTTGCAGGCCTGGGTTCGCGCCTGTCCGTTCATCAGCGTTTCCCCCGGGGCTGCAACGTGGGTTTCAGCCAAACGGTGGAAAGGCATCGCCTCAAGCTTCGCGTGTACGAGCGTGGAGTAGGCGAGACGCCTGCCTGCGGCACCGGGGCATGCGCCGCGGCAGTCGCAGGCATCCGGAGCGGCCGGGTCTTCTCGCCGGTTGACGTGGAGATGCCGGGCGGTGCCCTGCAGGTCGAGTGGGGCGGAGGGAACGAACCGGTCTGGCTTACCGGAAAAATAGATCGTGTTTATGAAGGCCGGGTGAGCCTGTGAGTTCGGACCGCGATCCGTCCGCCGGGTTCGGGCTGAGTCCCAGGCAGGTGGCCGCCTACCTGCGCGACAACCCCGATTTTTTTGAGCGCCACGCGGATTTGCTGGCGGACCTGCGGGTGCCCCACAGTAGCGGCGCGGGCGCGGTATCGCTGGTCGAGCGACAGCTTGAACTGCTGCGTCGGCGCAACGAGGAATTGCGCAGCACGCTTGAAGAATTCGTGGCCAACGCGCGCGCCAGCGATGAACTGGCGCGTAAGCTCAACCGGCTGGTTACCAAGCTTTTGGCTTGCCAGGGGTCGAAGGAGCGACTGCGAGTCTTACCGGCGCAATTGCGGGAGATTTTCGCGTTGGAGTTCGTGCGTTTGCTGCTGTTTGACGCGCTGGCGGGTGAATGCACCCCGGTTGACGGCCTGGTCCAGACGCCCCGGGAGAAATTGATGTCCGAGGGCCTGAGCGGGGTCTTGAGTTCCAACGCGCCGCGCTGCGGCCGCTACAGCGCCGAGCAACGCGAGTTCCTGTTCGGCAAGGGGGCCCACGAGGTGGCGTCGGTGGCATTGGCCCCCCTCGGCCATCGCGGCAAGCTGGGCCTGCTGGTCCTCGGCAGCCGCGACCCGGATCACTACCACCGAGGCAAGAGCACTGAGTTTCTTGGCCGGCTGTCCGCGGTCGTTACCGTGGCCCTAACGCCGGATGCTCCCTGATGCAGGCCGAGGCAGAGCGGCAATTGGATGCGTTTCTGCACCACATCCGCTTTGAGCGGGGATTGTCGAAGCACACCGTGGCCGCCTATCGCCGCGATCTCACCGCGCTTGGGGAATATTGCGCCAAACACAGCCTGCCGGCATGGTCGGCGCTCGCGGCCAGTGATCTGCGCCGGTTTGCCGCCGGCGCCCACCGCGGCGGCCTCGCGCCGCGCACCGTGCAACGGCGCCTGGCCGGGGCGCGCAGTTTCTTCAATTACCTGGAAAGGGAGGGCGGCCTGACTCACAATCCCGCGCGCGGCGTAAAGGCGCCCCGGCCGCCCCGTCTGTTGCCCCGCACCCTGGATCTGGACCAGGTAACACGTCTTCTGGATATTCCCCCTGCCAATGCGATGGCCTGTCGGGACCGCGCGATGCTGGAGCTGATGTATTCGTCCGGCCTGCGGCTGGCCGAAATGACCACGCTGGACCTCGGCGGCATCGATCTCAGCGAGGGCCTGGTGCGGGTCACCGGCAAAGGCCGCAAGACGCGCATATTGCCGGTTGGCCGCAAGGCGATCGAGGCGCTGAAGGGCTGGCTCAAGCGCCGGGCGGAAATGGCGGCGGTGGAGGAGAGCGCGCTGTTTGTAGGCGCTCGGGGCCGCAGAATCAGCGCCAGCAGCGTCCAGGCCCGGATCGACTATTGGGCGCGCCGGGCCGGTTTGCCGGTACACGTACACCCGCATATGCTGCGTCACAGCTTTGCCACCCACCTGCTGGAATCGTCCGGCGACCTGCGCGCCGTGCAGGAACTTCTGGGTCATGCCGATATCTCCACTACGCAGGTCTATACGCACCTCGACTTTCAGCACCTGGCGCGGGTGTACGATCGCGCTCACCCGCGGGCCCGCCGCAAGACCCATAGCAAAACCCATAGCAAGACATGAACACTCCCACTCAAACACCTGCCGGGTCACGATTCGGCAAGATCCGCTCCACCACCATACTCTGCGTGCGCCGCGGGGACACGATCGCGCTCGGGGGCGACGGTCAAGTCAGCCTGGGCGATACGGTGCTCAAGGGCAACGCCCGAAAAATACGCAGGTTGGCCAACGGCACCGTGTTGGCCGGTTTCGCCGGCGGGACGGCGGATGCCTTTACGCTGTTTGAACTGTTCGAAGGCAAGCTCGACCAATACGGCAACCTCACCCGGGCCGCGGTGGAGCTGGCCAAGGATTGGCGTACCGACCGGCGCCTGCGCCGGCTGGAAGCGATGCTGTGCGTGGCCGACGGCGCCAAGACCCTGCTGGTGTCGGGCTCCGGCGATGTCGTGGAGCCGGAAGACGGCGTGCTGGCGCTCGGCTCCGGTGGAGGCTACGCGCGGGCGGCCGCGCAGGCGCTATTGGCGGAAAGCGATCTGAGCGCCGAGGAAGTGGTGCGCCGGTCGCTGGAAATCGCGGCGGATATCTGCGTATACACCAACACCCAAATCGTGATCGATACGCTTAAGAGCGAGTCGTAAGCCATGACCCAGATGACGCCCAGGGAAATTGTCGAGGAGCTCGACAAGCACGTTATCGGCCAGACCGCCGCCAAGCGGGCGGTGGCGATTGCCTTGCGCAATCGCTGGCGGCGGATGCAGCTTGGCGAGGAACTGCGCAGCGAGATTACGCCGAAGAACATTCTGATGATGGGGCCTACCGGGGTCGGCAAGACGGAAATCGCCCGCCGCCTTGCGCGGCTGGCGCACGCCCCCTTCATCAAGGTGGAAGCCACCAAGTTCACGGAGGTCGGTTACGTGGGGCGCGAGGTGGACAGCATTGTTCGGGACCTGACCGATACGGCGGTGAAACTGGTCCGCGAAACGGAGATAGACCGGGTTCGGCATCGCGCCCGCGAGAACGCCGAGGGACGGGTAATGGATGCGCTGTTGCGCAGCGCGGCAAGCCCGGATTCGGCCTCCAGCCTGCCGGTGGGCATTGATGAGCGCCAGTTGAAGGCGGCTCTGCGGCGCGGCGATCTCGACGGGGAGGAGGTGGAGATGGAACTGCAGGTGGCGCCGGTGGGCGTGGAGATCATGGCCCCTCCCGGAATGGAGGAAATGACCAGTCAGCTTCAGAATATGTTCCAGTCTTTGGGTAATCAGCGCACCCGCACGCGCAAGCTGAAGGTCAGGGATGCCATGCGGCTATTAACCGAGGAAGCGGCCGCCTCGATGCTCGATCAGGAGGAGCTGAAGTCACAGGCACTGGAGGCTGTGGAGCAGAATGGAATTGTGTTCATCGATGAAATCGACAAGGTGTGCCGGAGGGCGGAGTCTTTTGGCGCGGACGTGTCCCGGGAAGGCGTGCAGCGCGATCTCCTGCCCCTGGTGGAAGGATGCGCGGTCAATACCAAGTACGGTGTAGTGCGCACCGACCATATTCTGTTCATTGCATCGGGCGCCTTCCAGGCCGTCAAGCCCTCGGACCTGATCCCCGAACTGCAGGGCCGGTTCCCCATCCGGGTAGAACTCAGCGCGCTCGGAATTGAGGAGTTCGAACGCATTCTCACGGAGCCGGATGCTTCCCTTACCGAGCAATACACAGCACTGCTGGGCACCGAACAGGTCGCATTGAGCTTCGAGGCGGGGGCGGTGCACCGCATTGCCGAAATCGCCTACTCGGTCAATGCGGGCACCGAGAACATCGGCGCGCGCCGTCTGCAGACCGTCCTCGAGCGGTTGCTGGAATCGATTTCCTTCGATGCGGCCGACCGTGGCGGACAGACCCTCAAGGTGGACGCGGCATACGTTGAGGAGCACTTGGGATCGCTGGCGGAAGACGAGGATTTTCGCCGCTACATCCTGTAGCTGCCGTTCAGGCTGCCGATGAACACCCAGGCGCCGCCATTGGAGTTGCGCTTGCTTGGCGAGCGCCGGATCCTGCGCGTGAGCTTTTCAAATGGCGTGGCGTTTGATCTGGGCGCGGAGTACTTGAGGGTGAAATCGCCTTCGGCGGAAGTTCGTGGCCATGGCCGCGGCGGCGGCAAATTGCCGACCGGCAAGTCGCGGGTCCGGGTGAAGGACATTCGGGCCGTCGGCCAATACGCCGTGCGTCTTGTATTCGATGATGGGCATGACTCCGGTATCTACTCTTGGTCCTATTTAAGGGAACTGGGCGAGCACCGCGAGGAATACTGGGCGCACTACCTCAAACAGGTCGCCGCTGCGGACAAGGCCGATGCGCGCCGCTAAGCCACGCTGGGAACGAGGGCATCCTGCCCTCGACTGTCAAGCTACAACCCGGCCTTACGGAGTGTTTCATGCAAACGGCTGATTCAAGCCGGGATCAGGAAGAGCGGTTCGGCTTTCAGCGCGTAACGCCGGGCGAAAAGACCCGCCGGGTGCGCGGCGTATTCGAATCCGTTGCCGGGCGTTACGACTTGATGAACGACCTGATGTCGCTGGGCGCGCACCGCATCTGGAAGAGGTTTACGCTGGCCCGCACCGGCTTGCGCCCGGGCGGAACCGCGCTGGACCTGGCCGGCGGCACCGGCGACCTGGCCATCGGCATGAGCCGTCAGGTCGGGCCCGAGGGCCGGGTGCTGCTCAGCGACATCAACCCGGCCATGTTGAGCGTCGGCCGGTCGCGCTTGCTGGACTCCGGCGCCTATGCCAATTGCCGGGCGGTATGCGCCGACGCGACCGCCCTGCCCTGCGCCGGCGGGCTGTTCGATTGCGTAACGATAGGTTTCGGACTACGCAATGTCAGCGGCCAGCCGGAGGCGCTCAGGAGCATGAGGCGGGCGCTGAAGCCCGGCGGCCGGCTGCTGGTGCTGGAGTTTTCACGCCCGGCGCTCAAGTTCATTCGACCGGCCTACGACTGGTATTCCTTCGCGCTGATTCCGGCGCTCGGCCGCATGGTGACAGGAGATGCACACAGCTATCGCTACCTGGTGGAGTCCATACGAGTGCACCCGGACCAGGAGACCCTGGCGGGCATGATGCGCGAGGCCGGGCTGGAAGACGTTCGCTGGCATAACCTCTCCGGCGGCATCGTTGCGCTGCATATCGGTTTTCGATACTAGCAGTCCGGCGCCCGGGATCCTTGACAACTTGGCCGGTCAATCTGCGCGGCTGTGTCAAACGGGGCGGGCATTATGAAAGGCATGCTGCTGCTATGATTCTGCAACTATGTCCCAGCCGCGGCCGAAACCGCCGGAAACCGTATGGAAGCCGCTTATCGGCATGCCGCCCAAGGCCGAAACCTGGGGATCCGCCCGATACGTGGAATTAGCGGAGCAATGGCGCGCGGCGCGCTTACGGCTAAGGGCGTCGAGCGCTCGATTCTGGACCCTTGGCTGGCCTGCCGGCGCCGGGAGTTCGCCATAGAGACCGGCGAGATCGAAGGGCTCTACACGCTCAAGCGGGGAAGTACCGAGCAACTGATCGCCGAAGGTCTGGAAGGCGTGACCTCCACCCATACGCTCGAGAACGTCGAGGACGCCACCATCAGGGGATTGCTGAAAGACCAGGAAGCGGCGCTGGAACTGGTGTTCTCTACCGTGAAAAACGAGCGCCCACTGTCGCACCACACGCTGCTGAGCTGGCACGCTTTGCTCACGCGCCATCAAGAAACGGTAACCGGATTGATGCCGGAAGGGAAAGCGCGCTTGAAACGGATTCAGGTGCAGTTCAAGAGCAAAGGAATGTACAAGATTGAATCCAATAATCCCAAGCGCGCCGACGGGGTGGTATACGAATATTGCCCGCCGGAGCATGTGCGCGCCGAGATGGATCGGCTGTTTGATCTGTACGCAGAAATTCGGGGGCGAATGTACCCCACCGAAGTGGAGGCCGCCTGGCTGCATCACCGCTTTGTGCGCACCCACCCTTTCCAGGATGGCAATGGACGCATGGCGCGACTGTTGATGGCATACGCCTATATTCGGCGGGGAGAACCGCCGCTTATCGTTATTAACGAGCTAAGAGATGCGTATATCGACAGCTTGGAGTCTACCGATCGCGGGGACTTGCGTATGTTCGTAGAGTTTCTGGCGGATCTGGCTGGGATATCCATAAGATCTGCGATAAGCGCTGCTGGAAAGGCTCTTGCAGGCCGCAACCGGATGGTGCATGGCAACGGCGGCGTGACTGCGGATGGGCGCTACTACCCCCCCGAGGATCCCTGCACGGGCGCATAGCGCCGATTGCCTCGATAAGATCTGCTATATGGCGCCGGGACAAGCGGGTAAGCGGGGCAGGTTGCGCATTGGCGACCATGGGTCGGCCATTAGCATTATCGCCCTGTCGCAAGACAATCCACTCAAAGCAGTTGCCGAATTCGTCGAGAACAGCATTGATGCGCACGCCAAGAACGTGGAAATCGTGCGCGGCCGGGAGCGTGGGCTGCCGTACTTGAAGATAACCGACGATGGCGACGGCGTCCCCCATGATGATAACGGCCGGCCGGACTTCAAATACGTCGCTACGCACATCTGCGATTCGATCAAGAAGGAATTGAAGCGGCGCGGCGCAAGAGGCATACAGGGAGAGTTCGGCATCGGACTGCTCAGCTTCTGGACGCTTGGCGAGGCGCTAACCATGACTTCGCCGGGCGCGGACGGAACACTTTTCGAGATGTCGATGCGACGCAACGACGAGGGCTATGAGGTGCGCAGTTCCCGCCGAACCTTGTTTGGGAGCCAGGGCGCTGAACTGCTGGTGCGGCCGCTGCTCAAAGGAATCCGTCAGCTCAGCGGAGAAAAGCTCCATTGGTATCTGGCGTCCGAACTGCGCGATCGAATTCGCGAGAGCGGCGTCAATATCCGCATTATCGACCGCACCGCTCGCAAGTCCTTTACTGTTACGCCGCGTGCTTTTGACGGGCGACTCATCCACGAACTTGACCAACCCGTTACTCGTCTGGGGAGCATCAGGCTGGAACTCTACCTGGATGAGCCGTCCCCTGAGCGCAATGTTTCGTTGTACAAAAATGGGACCCGCGTGCTGGAGCTTGGTTCGCTGGACGGATTCCAAGTGCCGGCATGGACCAGCGGCTACGTGGACGGCATCGTCGATGGGCCCTTTCTGAACCTGACCCCGGGCACCCGAACCGGTGTAATACGGGATTCGGCTTTCGACGAGTTTCAGCGCGCTCTCGGCCCGGTGACGGAGCAGATAGACAAACTCATCGCCGATTTGCAGCAAGCTGAGCAAGAAAGAGCCAGTCTCCGCACTCTGCACTCGATTCGGCGCGCTTTTCGCGAGGCTTTTCTCGCGCTGCCCGCCGAGGAATACGATTGGTTCGACGTTCGTCAATCGTCACGCGGCGCCGCGGACGGCGGCGCACTTGGCGCCGTCGATCCCATCGCTGAACCGAAGCAGCCGCCTCTTGGCGGCAACGGCGAAGACATGCCGGCGGAAGTAAGTTCGAAGACCGTCTTTTACCGGAGTTCCGGGCCGCTCCACAGCGTATCCATATCGCCGGCTTCATCCGTCGTTAGAGTAGGCCAAAGCCGCAGTTTTCGCGCCTTGTGCCGGGATCGGTCGCGGCGGACGGTGGAGGAAGGACTGGGGTTTGTCTGGAACATTGCCGAGGGCGGCGGGAAGTTTGAAGACCCGCACTCGGAGATCGTCGAATATCGCGCGCCCGACCAGCCTCAGTTGGCGCGTTTGACCGTCGTGGCGACGCAGGCCGGTGTGGTGTGCCAGGCTGAGGCCCTGGTCACCGTCACCGATTCACTCATTTCCGAGCGGAAAGGCTCCACGCCGCGTCAGGGATTGCCCGGCTATACCTATGAAAAAGCTCCAGGGCGGATGTGGCGTTCTCGTTATGATTTGGAGCGGAACGTTATTGTCATCAATAATGGTCATCGGGATTTCGTTTTTTCTTCAAGAGCCAGAGCGTCACAGATCAGATATATCGCCAGGCTGTTCGTCAAGGAGCTCGTGCTGCGCAACTTTCCTGGCGCGTCGCCGCCCGAATTGCTTGAGCGCATGCTGGAGTTGATGCTGTACCTTGAGAAGAATTTGCGCTGAGCCAGACACACTGCCGGCCTGAGCCATGATTCCACCACGACTCGCCTTCCCGCTTGAGAAACTGCTTAACCGGAACCTTGCGGCTTCTTTGACCGCGCGCCGGGCAGCAGCCGAAGTGGAGGGGTTGTGCATGGACGTGGGTTTGTCGGCTTCCGAACCGGCAATGCGCATGCGCGTGGAAGGCGGGCGACTTCGCTTTGGCGAACCGGAGGACGCGCCCGCTGACGTGACTCTGGCCGGTGATTGGAGTCGGCTGCTTGCGCTCCTGGGAGGCGACCACACCGGGCCGGGCCTGGACCTCCGGGGTGACCCGGCGGTAGCCGAAGGGTTCGCCCGGTTGCTGAAGCACTGCCGCCCGGACCCGGAAGAAGAACTGGCCCGCCACACCGGGCCTGTTCTTGCCCGCCAGGCCGGCGATGCCGCTTCGGCAGCGGCCCGGTGGGTGGAACACGCGGGCGAATCGCTCAAGCGCAATATGCGGGATTTCCTGCAGGAGGAGGCCCGGCTGTCGCCCACGCGGGTGGAGTTTGATTCGTTCACCGAAGAAGTGGAAAGGCTGCGCGATACCGTCGGGCGGATTTCCGCGCGGGTAGGAGCAATCACGGGCAGGCGCGGTTGACTGTCAGGCAAGTGAATACACCAGGCTGAAGAATGCACCTTCTGTTGCGGATTTTCGGTATTTTTCGCCTCCTGGCGCGCTATGGCCTGCTCGGCGACGCCGGGCTGGCGCGCCCGTTGCGGGTACCCGCATGGCTGCTCCTGGCGCGGCGCCGGTCGAAGGGCGCGTCGCGCGGCCGCCGCCTGCGCGAGGCCTTGCAGGAACTTGGCCCCATCTTCGTCAAGTTCGGGCAAAACATTTCCACCCGTCCAGACCTGCTGCCGGAGGACATTGCCCGCGAACTGGCTCGCCTGCAGGACGAAGTGCCGCCCTTCCCCGCCGCCACGGCGCGTCAACTGTTAAGCGAGTTCTACGGCTGTCCGGTCGAAGAAATATTTGCCGAGTTCGAGCCCGACGCGTTGGCGGCGGCCTCCATTGCCCAGGTGCATGCCGCGCGCCTGCCGAGCGGTGAGGAAGTCGTAGTGAAGCTGCTGCGTCCCGGCATCAAGGAACGGATCCGGCGCGACGTAAAGCTTTTGTACGGTCTGGCAAGGCTGGCAACCGCTTGGTGGCCGCTCACGCGCCGATTGCGCCTGGTGGAAGTGGTCGAGGAATACGAGCGCACCCTAGGGTTTGAAATGGACCTGACCCGCGAGGGCGCCAACGCTTCGCGCCTGAAGCGCAGCTTTGCGGATTCGGACATCATCCGGGTGCCAACCGTGTATTGGGACTACTGCCGGCGCGAGGTCCTGGTGATGGAGCGGATGCGGGGGGTCCCGATCCGGGAGGTCCAGACGCTTAAGGACGCCGGCGTGGACATGGGCGAGCTTTCCGCCAGGGGGGTCGAAATATTCTTCACCCAGGTGTTCAGGGACAGCTTCTTTCACGCCGACATGCACCCGGGCAACGTGTTCGTGGACATCAGTGATCCGAACAATCCGCGCTATGCCGCGGTGGACTTCGGCATCGTGGGCGTCCTCGACGAGCGGGATCACCACTACCTGGGCCAGATGCTGCTGGCCTTCTTTGAGCAGGACTACGCGCGCATGGCCCGCTTGCACCTGTATTGGGGCTGGGTGGCGCCGAGCGCTCGGGCGGAGGACCTGGAAGCGGCGTTCCGCGTCATCGGCGAGCCGATCTTCGCCAAGCCCTTGAGCGAGTGCAGCTTCGGCAGGGTGCTGGGGCGCATATTCGCCACCGCCCAGGAATTCGACATGCAACTGCAACCGCAGATGCTGTTGCTGCACAAGACGCTGCTCAATATCGAAGGCCTGGGCAGGGAGCTGTACCCCGAGTTGGACCTGTGGGAGACCGCTTATCCCCTGCTCAGGAAATGGATGGCGCGCCGCGCCGAGCCTTCGCGGGTATTGAAGGAACTTCGCCGCGACCTGCCGGAGCTACGCTACGCCCTGCAGCGCCTGCCGCGAGTGGCGCACCGACTGCTTGACCGCGCCGAGGGCGCCGCCAGCCCGAGCGCTCGAAACGGATTGGAGAATCGGAGAAACCTGTGGCGGCAGTTGCTGGGCTCCACCCTGCTGATTACCTGGGCCGTGCTGCTGGGCCTGGAAGCCGAGCCGGCCTGGCTCACCTGGCTATCGGGGGTCGCCGGACTGGGCCTCGTCTACCTGGGCTGGCCGCGCCGCTAGCCGCCTCCTGGGATCGCGGGCATCCTGCCCTCGACGAGGGCGGGACGCCCTCGTTCCCAGGGACAACTAACCACGCAGGCTACGCAGGAAAGCGCCGGCGTCCGCGCCGCGCTCCAGGCAATCGACCACCGCCGATCCCACGATCACGCCGTCGGCCACGCCGCTCAGCGCCTGCACCTGGGCCGCGCTGCACACCCCGAATCCGGCACACACGGGTAGCCTGGAATACTCGCTGACCCGTTGCACATAGCCGGTCATTTCGTCAGAAACGCGGCGTTCGCCGCCGGTCACGCCGGTCACCGTCACCGCATAGACAAATCCCCCGCTGCCCTCGCACAGGGTGCGCATGCGCGCTTCGGGCGTCGCCGGAGTGACCATTTGCACGAGTCCGACGCCATGCTCCTGCAAGAGCGCCCGGACACTGGCGGATTCCTCCCACGGAAGGTCGGGCACGATCAGGCCGCCTATGCTGCATGCGTCGCAGCGCTCGGCCAGCCGGTCAATCCCGTAGGCGAGTAGCGGGTTGTAGTAGCTCATCAGCACCAGCGGCACGCCGGGGTCGCCGTGCGCCTGGAGTTCGCGCAAGATCCACTCAAGGGTGACGCCGTTGGCAAGGGCCGTCTCGCTGGCCCGCTGGATAGTGACGCCGTCGGCCATGGGATCGGAAAACGGCACGCCGATTTCGACGACATCGCCTGCTTCGGCGAGCGTGCGAAGAACGGAATGGAATTCCCGCTTGCTTGGGTGCCCGGCGGTAAAGAAAGGCAGAAGCGCCGGCCGCGGCGCTTCAAGGATGGCGTTTCGCAGGCTTTCCGCGCCGGTATTCGAGTTGCTCACGGGCGTACATTTTGGGACAAGTGCAACGAATGTGGCAATCCGGAGGTTTCCTCGGTCACTTCGGCAGCCAACGTCACCGCCGGGAGCGAGTGCATCCTGCCTGGGAACGAGGGCATCTTGCCCTCGACGAGGGCGGGGACGCCCTCGCTCCAACTCATTGCAACCCTTGGGGGGATGGCGGCATCTTTTCTAGTGTTGGCCCGTCTTCCAGGAGGTAGCCCATGAAACGTCTTGCCTTGCTGCCATGTGTTCTGCTCGTTGGGGCATGTTCAGCCTTTAAGGATCCCAGCGGTGCGATCGTCGATATGCAGGGTGTCGACCCGAAGCAGTATGAGATCGATCTCCAAGACTGCCAGGGTTACGCCGATGAAGTGCCGATCGTCAAACATGTGGTTACCGGCGCCGCTACCGGCGCTACCATTGGCGCAGTCGTCGTCGCCGTTTCCGGCGCCAACAAAACCGGCATCGGACAGTCGGCCGGCGTCGGCGCCGCGCGCGGCGGGACCGTGACCGGGGTTCCGGCCGTATTGGAGGCCCGCCACGTGTTGCGCGAGTGCCTCCGGGGCCGAGGCTACCGCGTCCTCAACTAGCACCCCAAACCTTCACATTTCGGCTTGTCATACTCCTTTCTTGCGGGAGTGTTGGGGCCATGGATGGCGGAACCAGGCTCCATGGATGAATTCATGCGTGTCCCGCAAGAAAGGAGTATGACGAGCCGCGAGAGCCCCTTGATGCTCGACGGCTAGCCGTTTCTTGCGGTAAGAGTGGGCATGTCCTTGTCGCCGCGCCCGGAAAGGCCGATCAGCAAGCGCTTCCCCGGGTTCTCGGCGGCCCACCGGCGGGCGGCGAACAGGGCGTGGGCCGGCTCCAGCGCCGGCAGGATTCCCTCCAGCCTGCAGCACTCAGTTAACGCGTCCAGCGCCTCGTCATCGCCGGCGGTCAGGTATTGCACCCGGCCCAGGGCCTGCAAGAGCGCATGCTCGGGGCCCACCCCCGGGTAGTCCAGACCGGCGGAAATGGACGAAGTCTCAAGCACCTGGCCGTCATCGTCGTACAGCAGCATGGAGTAGCTCCCGTGCAGTACGCCGGGGCGCCCGGCGCATAGCGAGGCGGCGTTCTGACCCGGACCGGCGCCCTGGCCTCCGGCCTCCACCCCAAAAATTCCTACCGACTCGTCGCCGAGGAAGGCGTGAAACAGGCCGATGGCGTTTGAGCCGCCGCCGACGCAGGCAAACACCGCATCCGGCAACCCGCCGGCCGCCTCGGCGAATTGGCCCCGCGCTTCTTCGCCGATGATGCGTTGCAATTCGCGCACCAGCCAAGGATAGGGATGCGGCCCCACTGCCGAACCAAGCAGGTAGTAGACGCCGCCGGGGTCGGCCACCCAGGCTCGAAAAGCTTCGTCGGTGGCCGCACGCAATGTCCGATCCCCCTTGTCCACGGCGATCACCTCGGCCCCCAATTGGCGCATGCGCTCGACATTGGGCGCCTGCCGGTGCATGTCCAGCACGCCCATGTAGACGCTGCAGGGCAACCCGACGCGGGCACAGGCAGCTGCGGACGCGACTCCATGTTGACCTGCCCCGGTTTCCGCCACCACCCTTTGGGCTCCCAGTCGCCGTGCCAGGTGCGCCTGCCCGTGAGCGTTGTTGATCTTGTGCGCGCCGGTGTGGGCCAGGTCCTCGCGCTTGATCCACACCTCAGCTCCCCAGGCTCTTTCCAGGCCAGGCGCCCGGGTAAGCGGTGTCGGGCGTCCGATCCATTCGCGCCGCTCCTGGTGCAGGGCCTCGCAAGCGGCCTGGTCGGTAAAGAAATCGCGGGCGCCCCGCTCCAGCCTATCCAAAGCCGGCATCAGTGTCTCGGGCGCGAAGCGGCCGCCGAATGGGCCGAAGCGGCCGTCGCTGTCCGGCAGCTCGCCATTCAGCAGCGCGGCCAGCATCAAGCGTGCTTCCGCCTGCGGGATGTTCATCGGGAACGATCCGCCCGGCGGGCGGCGCGAATGAATTCCCGCACCCGATCGGGGTCCTTGGCGCCCGGCGCCCGTTCCACGCCCGAACTCACGTCAACCCCCCAGGGCCGCACGCGGCGAACCGCCTCGGCGACATTCTCCGGGTCAAGCCCGCCTGCCAGCAAAACCCTGGCGTGGCGCGCGGCAATGGCGGCGCGTTCCCAGCTTGGCATGCGGCCCTGGCCGCTAACGGCACTCTCAAACAGGCATGGGGTATCGGTGGCAATGTGTTCGGCATTGAATCGGTCTTCGTCCCTGTACACGGGCAGCTCTTGCAAGCTCCCAGGGAGGTGCAGGCGAGCCAGGCAGTCGGCGTCGGCCTGCAAACAATCCGGCTCGAAAGCGGCGAACACCTCTTCCAGGTCCGCTTGTTCGGGCCGCAGCATAACCGCAACGCGCAACACCTTGTGAGGGACCAGTGTCGCCAGTTCCGCCGCGCGGCCGGGAGTGAGGCAACGCGGCGAGGGGGGGTGGAAGACAAAGCCGATGGCGTCGGCGCCTTCCTCCACCGCTGCTAACAGCGCTTCGGGATCGGTCAGCCCGCAGATCTTTACGAACAGGCTCATGATTGCCGGCGGCCCGCGGCCAGAATGCTTGTCGCCAGCGCCCCGGGATCCGGCGCCCGCATCAGCGCCGTTCCGATCAGCAGGCCGGACCAGCCGTGGGCGGCCAGCTCTGCTGCCTGGTGGCCATTCTCGATGCCGCTTTCGGCGAACATCCGGTGTGTGCCGCGCTCCCCAGGCCTGGCCTCGAAAAACCGCCCGCGGTCCACCTTGAGGGTCCGGAGATCCCTGCAATTCAGCCCCAGCAAAGCACAATCGCGCGGGGCCTGAACACGGTCGATTATCTGTTGCGCTCTGTCCAGTTCCGCTTCGTCGAAGGCCTCCAGCAAAGCGAACATGCCGCAGCCCAGGGCAGCCTCAAGCATTGCCTGGGTGTTCTTTTCACCGGTCATTCCCACGATCAGCAACACGCCGCCGGCGCCGTGCAGCCGCGCTTCCAGCACCTGATATGGATCGACGAGAAAGTCCTTGCGCATGATCGGTTGGCCGGGGGCGGCTGCCGCGACCTCCGCAAGAAGCTTCAGTGAGCCGTCAAAGCGGCTCGGCTCAGTAAGCACCGAAAGCGCCATCGCGCCCGCGGACACGTATTGCTTCGCCAAGGCGCCGGGCGAGAAATTCCCTTGGGCCAGCTGGCCTTCGCTCGGTGAGCGAGGCTTGATTTCGGCAATCAGATCAAAGCCTGCCGGCGAAAACGCCAGCCTCGGCGGAGGCGGCAGATCCTCAACGCGGCGTGTCAATTCAGCGGCGCTCAGGCGTTGCCTCGCCCGCTCAAGGCGCTGCCTGCTTGACTCCGCCATGCGCCCCAGAAACCCGCTTGTCATGCCGCTGGGCCGCCTCGCAGTTTCTCCACCAGGCGGCCTCCCTGGCCCGCCTGCAATACCTCGCGGGCCGCGTGCAACCCGTCGGAGAGGTTCTTCGCTGTTCCGGTAAGCTCAAGCACCAGGCCGGCCTGCAGGGCCAGGGCATCGTTCAGAGCATGGCCGCCTTGGCCCTGCAAGGCGGCCATGAGGGTTGCGGCGTTGTATTCGCGGTCGCCGCCGGCCAGCGCCTCCGGAGAACAGCGCGGGATGCTGAGATCGGCGGGATCACGGGTCTCGCTGCGGACCTTGCCGGGACGCACGTCGTGCAGCAGGAAGGCGCCTGCCGGCGTGGGCTCGTCCCAGCCTGGCTCGCCGTGAACCACGAAGCAGCGCTCGATCTCGAGACCGCTCAATGTGTCGGCGATCAATCGCGCCGCCTGCTCGCTGAAGGCCCCGACCAGCATGAACGGCGGGCGGGCGGGATTGGCCAGCGGTCCAAGCAGATTGAAAACCGTGCGTACGCCCAGGGCGGCTCGAATCGGCGCCACGGATTTCATCGCCGGATGGAAATATGGCGCGAACATGAATGCGAATCCGTGGGCTGCGAGCGACCGGGTGACTTCCGCCGCGGATCCCGGTCGCGGCACGCCCAGCGCTTCCAGCACGTCCGCGCTGCCGGTCTTGCTGGACACGGCGCGGTTGCCATGCTTGGCGATGCGTACGCCGCAGGCGGCTGCCAGGAGGCCCGAGCCGGTGGACAGATTTATGCTGCCGGAGCCGTCGCCGCCGGTGCCCACCACGTCGGCAACCGGAGCGCCGGCCGGAAGCTCGGGGCGAATCGCCAGTTCCCGCATCGCCCGCGCAAAGCCACGCAACTCCGCCGCGCTTTCACCCTTGAGGCGCAGCGCGGCGAGCAGTGCTCCCGCCAGCGCCGGGGGAGCCTCTCCGCGGGCCAATTCGTGCATCGCCGCTTCAGCTTGGCTTTCATCAAGGTCGCCGCCCGCCAGCAGGCGCTCCAGCAGTGGGCGCAGAAGTTCGGAACCAGTGTGCATTTTCAGCAATCAGCCGCGGGTCCTGTTTGAGTCGGATCGCGCCCGCCGGACACGACACTAGCAGCCCGTGGCAGAAATGACTTCTGATGGGATTTGGGTTGTTCCGGTCCGCGGGCGTTGGAACGCGGTACGCAGCGGCGAAATTCGCTTCGCCGGCCGCGAGGGGCCGAAAATCGACGATAGGAGGCGTACCAGGCGCCCCAGGCCGAGAAACAGGGACCGATAGACCGCTGCAGCCCGCCCTTGCAGGCTGCGAGGCGTCCCAACCCCATGACGATGGCGCATGAGCAGCCCCAGATTGAACGCCGCGGCGTGAACCAGCAATCGTTTGCGGATGTTCTCTTGCCCGCGCACCGGCACCCGGCGCAGCCCGCCGGTTTGAAGCAGGTGGGCAAACGCCCGCTCCAGCTTCTCTCCGCGCTGACGCAGCAGCCGCTTGCCGCGAGCGCCTCGCACCCGCCGGCGGTTGTCGTAGGTCGGCTGCTGGGCGGCCCGGTCGCGCTTCCAGGTGCGCCGCCCGCGCTGCGGTTCGCTGACGTAGCTTCGCAACCCCTGCGCCTTCAGCCGCTTCATCGTCGCGTTGCTGTGATAGCCCTTGTCGGCCACCACCTCACGGGCCTGCGCATCGACGCCTCCCAACTGCCGTGCGGCCTCCTCGAGCGTGTTTGGCATCGAGGCGCAATCGCCCCCGTCCATCGTCTGAACCGTCACCGCCACGATCGCACCGCTGTCCATGTCGGAGGCCTGCTCCAGCTTGTGCGCCAGGTGCGTGCGGCCGTCCTTCATCTTCGTGATCCGCGCCTCGGGGTCTCCCGGATGCACCCAGTCCTCGTTGGAACCCTTCTTCGGGCGCTTGCGGTCCAGCTTGGCCAAGTCCGAGCGCGTCGGCGTGTCGATCCCCGAGGACCGCGCCAACTCCTCAAGCCATTCCTCGTAGCCGCTCCCGTCGTCGCGGCGCACGATCGAGCGCAACGCCGCGTTCGCCTCCAGCGTCGTGGAGTCCACCCCCAGCGTCTTGCCGCTCAACAACCCCTCCGAGCGCAACCGCTCCAGCACCCAGGCGAACACCGCCTCGTGCGCCTCCAGGCTCAGCCGCCGGCGGGTGCGCGATACGCTGGAATGATCCGGCGGGTTGTTCGACAACCCGTAACCAAGAAACTCCCGCAGCGAAATCGAGTCCGCGCAACGCCAGGCAATCCCGCGCTCCGAACCAACCCCTTCCAGATACCCCACCAGCAGCATGCGGAAATACACCCCCGGCGGAATGCTCGGACGGCCCCGCCTCGGCGCATAAAACTCCCGGCAGGTCTCCTCGGCAAAGGCGTCGAATCCGCCCGCCTGAAGCAGCCGCTCCAGAACCCGGTAAAACGGGTGGCTCAACCGGCGAATCTCGCTCGTGGCCACAAACAACTCCTCTTGCCGCCCTTCAGGTCGCTTGCCAATGGCCATCGCCGCCCTCGCTACATGACACGTGCCTGGACCGGTATTTTACCAACCCCGAGAGTCGTCCAGATGACTTTTGCCACGGGCTGCTAGAGCCCGTACATCATGGGCAGCAGGATGGAGAAGCCGCCCCACATGATCAGCGTCAGCGGCGCGCCGACACGCAGGAAGTCCAGGCGCCGGTAGCCGCCGGCGCTCATGATCAGAAGGTTGGTCTGGTAGCCGATCGGGGTCAGGAAGCTCATGTTTGCGCCGAATATCACAGCCAGGATGAACGGCTCGACCGGCGCCGAAAGGCCGAGGGCCATGGAATACGCGATCGGGGTTCCGATAATTGCTGCGGCGTTGTTGGAGACGATGTTGGTCAGGATCGCCATTACCAGCATCAGTCCGCTGAGTATCAGGGGCACCGGCAGGTTGCCGGAAACAGCCACGAACACCTGCGCCAGCCACTCGGCGGCGCCGGTCCCGATCAATGCCTGGCCCAGGCTCAGGCTGGCGACGATGATGATGGTGAGCGGCACGTTGAAGGCATCGCGCACGTTGCGCCAACTCAGGCACTTTGCCGCGATCATCAGTCCTACTCCGGTGACGGAAGTGAGCACGATCGGGATCCAGCCGAACGCGGGGGGAATGATGACCGCCGCCATGATCGCCACGGCCGCTCGTGAGCGCCCGGCCCGGGGCAATTCAATAACCCGACCCAGCACCAGCATCGACGACTCCGTGCTCAAACGGCGGATGTCGGCCCGCGTGCCCTGCACCAGCAGCATGTCGCCGGTGCTCAAGCGTGCGTTCAGCAGATCATGCGTCGGCGCTTCGCGGGCTCCGGGGCGGTGAATGGCCAGCGCCGAGAGACCGTAGATCTCGTCCAGGTGAGCCGCGCTGACACTGCGCTTGTCCAGTGGCGATCCGCGGGTCACCACCAGTTCGGCGATTTGCTGGGGATCATCGCTAAACCGGGCCTCTCCGCGGGGCAGTGAAGCTCCCAGGTTTTCTTCGTATTCGCTGAGGCGCTCCATGGTGTCGCGCACGAAAACCCGGTCGCCAGCCTTGATTCGAATCGAGTCGAGGCGGGTTACGAACACGTTGTTCCCACGAACGATGCGGGTGATCTGCAGATCGTTGTTGGTGCGCGTTCGGACTTCCGCCACGGTTTTGCCGTCGGCGAACCCGCCGGGAAGAATTAGCAAAGTCGAGGTGTAGAGGCGGCTGGCCGTTTGCAAAGGGAGCTTGCGTTCGGGCAGCAGGCGGGGCGCCAGCAACCACAGGAACATGAGCGCAACGCTGCCGACGATAAGCACCGGCAGGGTGAAGGAAAACATGCCGATCGGCTCCAGGCCCAGGTCAACGGCAATTCCCGCCACCAAAAGGTTGGTGGACGTGCCGATGACCGTGGACATGCCTCCGATCAAGGTGGCGAATCCCATGGGTAGCAGAATTCTGGATGGGGCCTGGTGAGCGTGCAAGGCTGCGGCCATCAAGACCGGCAACAGCATGACCACTACCGGAGTGTTGTTGAGGAATCCGCTGAAGACGGCCGATCCCACCAGCGTCAGCAACGCGGCAAAAACCGGAGAGCGGCTCCACAGGCGGGTGAAGAACAAGGCCACGGGGCGTAACGCACCGGTGGTTTCCAGGCCTTTGCCTACCACCAGCAAGGCGGTGATGGTGATCAACGCTTCGTGGCCCAGATTGTGGAAGAAATCGGTGGATGCAAGCTCTACATCGGGCCGTTCCAGCGGCCAGAATTCAAACCCCAGCACCAGCAGCAGCAGCACGCCCATGCCGGCGGTTTCCAGAGGAATCCGGTCGCGGGTAAACAGGTACAGCGCAAACACGGTGAGCAGCATCACCACTAGAGCGTGTGCGCCTGGCAGTTCCGGCAAAATCAAAAACCTGTGGGCCCAGCGGCCGAATCGAGGGCGCTATGGTATCAGCCTCAAACTTGCATGGAACAACCTGGGAACGAGGGCCTCCAGCCCTCGACGAGGGCAAGATGCCCTCGTTCCCAACGTGTTCCCAGCGCGTTAGCGCAGCGGCGCCTGCTGCAAAAACTCAGGGCTGGTTTTCTCCTCAGGCGCCTGGGTTGTTGTGAATCAGCCCCCATGTCGAGCGCAGCAGCCGCTCATAGTCGCTGCGATTCAGCGACGAACGGGCGCGGCTGCCGTACATGGTGAGGTTGTCGGCAATTCGGATCACCGGCAACAGATTCAGCCACGCTCGCGCCGGGATGGCGCTGGGGATGCGCGGCAATACGCAATAGGGCGACAGCGCCAGGAGCTGGCGATGACGCGGGCTTCGGCGGGCGATGATGCGCCGCGCCCGCGCTTCGCCATATCGAGGGGCCAAAGCCTGCACCAACCGTTCCGCGCCCAACGCTGAATAGGGCCCTCGCTCTTGCGCCAGGCGCAGGGATTCCCGCAACAACTGGCGCTTGAAAAGGCCAAGCCAACGCTGGATCAACCGGAGGGTGGAGAATTCTTCCGGATTCAGTCCGTGGCGCAGCACCAGGTCCCCGATGCCGGTGACATGCGCGGCCAAGCGCCGATTGGCCAGCGCGTCTTCACGCAATTCCCCGGACGGCCATACAACGGCATCAATCAGGTTGTCGACCAAGCGGGCGCCGACCCGCACCAGCTTCCTCAAGTGTCCAACGCCGCGTTCGATCTGCTCGGCGGGAATCGTACTCAAGTCGAACTGAATTCCCAGCCAGGCGGTATTTCCGGGCGCCTCAAAGAGGCTGAGAGGCATAACCGTGTCGGGCCTGTCGGTTCCCATAAGGTCTGTCAGGGGTTGTTTGTCGCCCGCAAGAACCAGCTCAATGCGCGGGTTGTGGTGACTGGCCTGAAGCAACTCGTCCCACAGCGGCCCGCAGCCGAAGGTTTGTGCTCCCACACGGACCGCGGCGCGAATGCTTGCGGGGCGGTTGGCGCCCGCCGCCGCCAGCAAAGCGCGGCAGCCACCGTGCTCCGCTCGGAGCGAAAAAACCACCGGCGGCGGCTGGCCGCCTTCGCCCCGCCCTGCGAGTTCGCCGCTCAGCGCTTCGAGCCAATCCGCAACCTGCCGCTCGGGGACCGCGGAAAGGTCAACGCCGACCGCGACCTGTTGTCCGTTGAAGCGGACGATGCGCCTGGTGGCGCGCTGAAGTGTCGGGCTGGAGGGGCCTGGGAGTTCACCGCGATCCGGTTCCAGCCGGAATGCATATTGTCCGGAGACGGCGTGTCGGACCGATCTTTGTTCGCCGGACCCGAAGGGTAGCGGTCCGATGGTCTCGCCGCTGAGCAGCCGCTCAAAGTAGCCCCGCCACAATTCCGGGTTGTTCTCGCCGCGAACGGCGATCCCGGCCAGGCCGCGGGAAATCGCCTGCCGCTCGCCAGCCTGCATTGACCCTGAATCCATGCTTCAGATGGTGCGGGGACTCGCTGCGGGCGGCAAGGTGCAAATCGCCCGCGTTCGGCTCGATATGAGTCGGGTCAGGATTACATCAGGGCTTTCAGGGGGACCGAGGGATCCTCCAGCAGGTCCGGGTCGGGTCGCACGCCGGATGCAATCAGCTTCTTGCCCAGCATGAAGTCACGCGGGCTGGATAGCGCTTCGACTGCCGTCAGCCGGCCTTCGCGCAGGCGAAACGCAGCGAATGAGCCGGACCGCGGGTCGCCCCGCAGCACGGTCTCGTCCGTCGGTGCGGCCAGCCCGGCAATCTGCAGCTTCACGCGATACTGGTCGGACCAGAACCAGGGGGTGCTGGCATAAGGCTTGGGGGTTCCGAGAATGACGGAGGCCGCCACCCGTCCATGATCGACTGCATTCTGGACCGACTCCAGGCGAACGGCGGTTCCCAGCGACGTATTGACTGCCCGCGCGCAGTCGCCGGCGGCCAATATCGCCTCATCTTCGGTGCGGCAGTATTCGTCGGTGCAAATCCCGTTGTCTTCGCTGAGTCCGCTGGCGCGCGCCAGGTCTGCCGACGGCAACACCCCGATTCCCACCACAACGGCGTCGGCGGCATGGCTGCCACTGGTGGTTTCCACACCTTGAACGCGACCTTGGCCGGCGAAGCCGCTGACCTGCGCGCCCAGGCAAATGCGCACGCCGGATTCCCGATGCAGAGCGGCCAGCCAATCGGCGACCGAAGCGCTGACCACCCGGCTCATCATGCGGTCTTCGGCTTCAAGCACGGTAACCTTCGCCCCGGCCTGCTTTGCGGTTGCGGCGACCTCAAGCCCTATATAGCCGCCGCCCACGATGACGATACGCCGGTTGGGAATAAGCTCGCTGCGTAGCCGGTCGGCGTCGGAAAGCGACCGAAGGTAGTGGATGCCGGGCAGGTCCGAACCCGGAATAGTCAACCGCCGCAAGGTGCTGCCGGTGGCCAGTACCAGGCGGTCATATTGAAGTTCCGCACCGTTGTCCAGCTCCGCCCGCCTGGCTTGGCGGTCAATAGACAGGACCCGGCGCCCCAGGAGCAGTTGCACGCCCTTGGACTCGTAATAGGCCGGCTGGCGCAGCAGCAGGCGTGTCCGTTCCAGCTTGCCGCTCAAGTACTGCTTGGAAAGCGGCGGGCGCTGGTATGGAGATGTGTCTTCGTCGCTGACCAGCGTAATACGTCCGTCGAACCCGCCCAGCCGCAGCGACACGATCAACTGCGCCGCAGCCTGACCGCCGCCCACGACAACGATGGACTCACTCACTACAACGGCTATCCGGAAACCGCGGGTTGCAGGGGCCAGAACACCGGCAGCACCAGCATCACGATGATGAACACGAGCAGCGTGAGCGGCACGCCGGCGCGGATGTAGTCGCGGAAGCGGTAGTTGCCGGGACCCATGATGAGGATGTTGGCGGGATGAGAAATCGGGCTGGTGAAGCTGGCTGAGGCTGCCATCGCCATGGCCATCATCGCGGTGGTCGGCGCGATTCCCAGTGAGGCGCTGGCCGAAAGCACGACCGGCGACATCAGCACTACCAGGGCGGCGGTGGGAACGATCATCGTGGCCAGCGCCGTAACCAGGTACAGGCCGCCGATGACGTACCAGGGTCCGAGCGCACCCAGCATATCCACTGCCGTTCCGGCCAGCAGGTACGCGGCGCCGGTGTTGGCGAGCGCGGTGCCCAGGGGCAACATTCCCGCGATCAGAAATACCGCCCGCCAGTCGATCGCCCGATAGGCATCCTCCATGCTCAGGCAGCGAATCAGCACCATCAGGGTTGCGCCGATGAGGGCGGCAATCGAAATCGGCAGCCAGCCGGTCAGCACCGCGCCGACCACGCCGATCAGGACCAGCACCGCATAGCGCTTTCTCGGCCGCCGGGGCACGAAAGGCGTGACTTCGATGAATGAGGGATCACCGGCCAGACGCCTGAGGTTGTTGCGCGGCCCCACCAGGAGCAACGCATCGCCGAAATTGAGTGGCTCGGTCTGCAGGTCGGTATGCAACGTTTCTCCGCCCCGCCTGATGGCCACCAGTTCGAGCCCGTATTTCTCGTTGAATCCCATCTCCGCCGCCGTGCGGCCACCCAGGCGCGACAGCGGCGCCAGGGTTACTTCCTCGGTCGCAAGCCGGTCGCTGGCGTAGAGATTCAAAGCCGGCGTCATCTCTTCCTCGATCTCAAGCTCCTGCACCGCGCGCAATGTTTCCAGGTCCTCGTTGCGGGTCTGCAGCAGCAGCCGGTCGTCCTCCAGCAAGACTTCGTCGGGATCCGGAATGAAGCGCACCTCGTCGCCCCGGTTGATGGCCAGGAGCCGAAAATCGAGCGCCTCGGCAAGCCGGGTATGGGCGAAGACCGTCCCCACCAGGGGCGAACCTGCCGAAACACGCACCCTGATTACCCGTTCATTGGGCCGGTAGAGAGCTTCCAGCGTGCTTTCGTCCAGCTCCACCACTTCGTCGAACTCCTGGAGCCCCCGGGCCAGGTCCGCCGTGTCCACCAGACCTTGCAACAGCAAGAAGTCGCCGGCGCGCAGCGGTATCCGATTCAGGGCTGAGCGCTTCACTTCCGTTCCGCGCCGCAGCGCGATCGCCAGCCCGCGTGTCTTCATCTGCAATTCCTGCCGGCTGACGGGATCCTGGATGAGCGGCGATCCTGCGGCGATCCGCACCTGCACCATTCGCAGGTTCTCGGTCATCGGCAGGTTCGCTGCTGCGGTCTCTCCCTTTGCGATGGCCGCTTGCCACGCGCGAAGCTCCTCGATGTGCTCGCGTTTGCCCTGGACGAGCAGCCGGTCACCCGCCTCCAAGCCGGTTTGCCGGGAGGGAAGCCGAATGATGCGCCGGCCACGTTCAATGGCAATAATGACCAGTCCCAGCGCTGCGATGCGGCTCTCCGCCAGGGTCCGCCCGGTCAGCATCGAAGCCGGTTGCAGGGAGACGGTAAACATGAACTCGCGAAGGCCGTAGAGTGCCCGCAAGTTGCGCTGGCTTCTGGTTCTGGTGAATTCGCCGGCCTGATGGGTCGGCAGCAGCCGGCGGCTGAACAACACCATGAACAGCACCCCGCCAAGCAAGGCGGCGGCGCCGACCGGCAGAAAATCGAACAGTTTGAAACTGTGATCCCCCTGTTCGACCAGGGCCGCGCTCACCAGCAGGTTGGGCGGCGTGCCGATCTGGGTGGTGAGCCCGCCCAGCAGGCAGCCGAATGACAAGGGCATCAGCAAACGCGAAGGAGGAACGCGGGCGCGCCGGGCCAGCCCCATCACGACCGGCAGCATCAGCACGGCCACGCCGATGTTGTTCATGAAGGCCGATAGCCCGCCCGAGGTCAGCATGATTACCGCCACCAGCGCCGCCTCGTTGCGGCCGGAAATTCGCAGAACATTGCGGCCGATCAAGTCGCCCACGCCGGTTCGCAGCAGTCCCTCGCTGATGATGAACATGGCCCAGAGCGTAATGACCGCCTCGTTGCTGAAGCCGGCCACCGCCTCCGCCGGGGTGACCAGGCCGGTGATGGTCAAGGCGCCCACCACCAGCAGCGCCACAACGTCCATGCGCAGCGCCTCGGTAACAAACAGCACCAGGGCGATCACCAGGATCGTGATTACCAGCGCGATATCAAACATCAGCGGATACCCTACCCCGCTCTATCGGGCGCGCCGTAGCCGCCGCCACCCGGCGTTTCAAGCACGAACAGATCGCCGGCTTCCACATGGGTCTTGTCGCGGGCGGACATTTGGGTAATGCGGCCGTCGTTGCGAATTACGCGGGCCCGCCCCGGCGCCCCATCCTCCCCGCTGTCCAGCCCGAACGGCGCGATCCGCCGCCGGTTCGAGAGAATGGCCAGTTCCATCGGCTCAAGAAACTCGATGCTCCGGAACGCCCCGTCGCCGCCCCGGTGACGGCCATTGCCGCCACTGGAGGGGCGGCGCCTGAACTCGCGCAGCAGCACCGGGTAGCGCAGTTCCAGGACTTCCGGGTCGGTGAGACGTGAGTTGGTCATATGAGTATGCACCGCCGAGGCGCCGTCGAAAGCGGGTCCCGCCCCGCTGCCGCCGCACACGGTTTCATAGTACTGATACTCATCGTTACCGAACGTCACGTTGTTCATCGTCCCCTGGGCCGCCGCCATTACGCGCAAGGCGGCGTATAGCGTATCCACGATGCACTGGGAAGTCTCCACGTTACCGGCAACCACCGCGGCCGGCCAGCGCGGATTCAGCAGGCTGCCCTCAGGAAGCACCAGGCGCAGCGGCTTCATGCAGCCCGAGTTCATGGGAATGCCCGCGCCCACCAGCGTTCGGAACACATACAGCACGCAAGCGCGGCAAATCGGCGCGGGGGCGTTGAAGTTGCCATCGGACTGACCGCTGGTCCCGCTGAAATCGAGAATCGCCTCGCGCCGTCGCCGGTCCATCCGTATCGCAACGGAAATGCGCTCTGAGCCATCCATTTCACAGGTGAATGCGCCGTCGTCGAGTCGATCTATGACGTGCCGCACCGACTCCTCGGCGTTATCGCGCACATGCGCCATGTAGGCGCGTACGGCTCTGAGTCCGTAGTGCCCAACCAGCGTTTTCAGTTCCCTGGCGCCCTTGGTGTTGGCGGCCAGCTGGGCCTTGAGGTCGGCCAGGTTGCGGGCGGGGTTACGCGCCGGCCAGTTGCCTCCGAGCAGCGCCTTCTTCAGCCGGCGCTCCCGCAGGCGGCCGCCGGAAACCAGCAGGAAACTGTCGAATAACACGCCCTCTTCGTCGATATGGCGGCTGTCGGGCGGCATGGAACCGGGCGTGATGCCTCCGATGTCGGCGTGATGGGCGCGCGATGCGAGGAAAAAGTCCGCGGGTCCGGCTTTGCCCAAAAATACCGGCGAGACCACGGTGAGGTCGGGCAGGTGCGTGCCGCCGTTGTAGGGAGCGTTCACCAGGTACGCTTCACCGGGGCGAGGACCGTCCTTGCGCGACTTCAGGACGGCTTGCACGCTGGCGTCCATGGATCCAAGATGCACCGGCATGTGTGGGGCATTGGCCACCAGTTCGCCGTTCGAATCGAACAGGGCGCAGGAAAAATCCAGGCGTTCCTTGATGTTGACCGAATGGGCCGTGTTTTCGAGCACCGCGCCCATCTGTTCGGCAATGTGCATAAAACGATTGTTGAATACTTCCAGCAGAACCGGATCCGGCCGCTCGTGGCCGGCTTCCACCCGGTTCCGTGGGCGGGTGCGGGTAAGCACCAAATGGCCCGTTGGCCGGGCTGCGGCCTGCCAACCCGGCGGCACCACCGTGGTTGCATGGTCTTCGGCAATGATCGCCGGTCCCTTGATGCACTGCCCCGGCGCCAGATCTGCTCTCCGGCACAGGGATGTGGTGGTCCACCGTCCTTCGAACACGGTTTGCACCTCGAACGCCGCCGGTGTCTCTCTGGCCGTCGCCGATTCCAGCTGGCCGCCGAACCGGTATTCCTCGCCCGTATCGCCGCTGGCTTGCGCCCGAATTGCTTCTACCACCAGTTGCGCGCCCGGCGGCTCAATACCAAAGCGGGTCCGGTGGGCCGCCGAGAAGTCCGCGCGCAACGACTGAAGACTCGACTTCCGGCGCGAGAATGCAATAGGCAGGGTGTTATCGGAGTCCATCACCCGGATGTCCGCGACGCGTTCGAAGGTCAGGCGCTCAGGAGCCAAATCCGCGTTCAGCAGTTCCTGGCGGCATTCTTCCTCCAGCCGCGCAAAGCGCGCCCGCATATCCGTGATCAGGGTTGCATCGAGCACCATCTCAACGGCTTCCTGCCGGTAGGCCCGCAAGGGCGCCAACCCCAGCCCCAGCGCCGACAGCACCCCCGCCAGAGGGTGGAGCAGTACCGTTTCCATCCCCAGTTCTTCGGCGACCGCGCAAGCATGCTGACCACCCGCGCCGCCGAAAGAGCACAGCGCGAACTCCGCGGGGTTCTCCCCTCTCTGGACGGAAATTTTCTCAATCGCCGAAGCCATCTGGTTGATGGTGACCCGCAGGAAGCCTTCGGCGACCTGCTCGGCGGTCATGCGCGCGTCACTGTCCGCCAATACCTCCTCGGCAAGCCTCGCGAAGCCCGCCCGGGAGGCTTCATAGTCGAGTTCCTGTTTTCCATCCGGCCCGAAGACTTTGGGAAACATGCGGGCCTGTATCCTGCCCAGGGCAAGGTTGGCGTCGGTTACGGTCAGCGGTCCGCCGTTGCGGTAACAGGCCGGCCCCGGGTTGGCGCCGGCGGACTCGGGCCCGGAAAGGAATCGGCCGGAATGAAAGCGCAGGATCGAACCGCCTCCCGCCGCAACCGTATGAACTTTCAGCATCGGCGCGCGCAGCCGGGCGCCGGCGATTTCGTTGTGGGTCACGTACTCATAATCGCCTGCATACAGAGCCACATCGGTGGACGTCCCACCCATGTCAAAGCAAATGAGCTTCTCGAACCCCGCCTGGCGGGCGGTCCGCGCGGCGCCTACCACCCCGGCCGCCGGACCGGACAGGATGGCGTCCTTGCCCCGGAACCTGCCCGCCTCCACGAGACCTCCGTTGCTTTGCATGAAAGACAGGTTTCGCGGCGCCAGCGCCCGCTGGTTCAGCCCCGCGCGAAGCCTCCCGATATAGCGGCGCAGCACCGGCGACAGGTACGCGTCCACCAGGGTAGTGTCGCCCCGGCTGACCAGCTTGATCAGCGGGGAGACCTCATGGGAAAGCGACACTTGATCGAAGCCGGCCTGGGCCGCTAATCCGCCTGCCAGCAACTCGTGTTCCGGGTTGCGCCAGGCATGCATGAAGCAAATGGCGGCGGACTTGAGCCCTCGTTCGCGCGCTGCCGTAAGGCCGGCAAGCAGTGCAGGGGCATCAAGGGCGGTCAGCGGGTCGCCGCTTGCATTGATGCGTTCGTCGGCCTCCAGTACCTCCGCGTATAGCGGGGGCGGCCGCTTGATCTCAAGGGCAAACAAGTCCGGCCGGTTCTGGTAGCCGATCAGCAGAGCGTCGGCGTAGCCTTTGGTGATCACCAGCAGGGTGGGCTCGCCACGGCGCTCCAGGAGCGCGTTGGTGGCCACGGTGGTACCCATCTTAAGGTCCGAGATCAGGGTCTCGCCGCCGGTTTCGTCCAGGAAAGCGCTGATCGCATGAACTGCTGCATCGGAGTAGCGCGAAGGATCCTCGGACAGCACCTTGCGGACCTTCAGTTCTCCGTCCGGGGTGCGGGCCACCACGTCCGTGAACGTGCCACCGCGATCAATCCAGAATCGCCAACCGGGCATGCCGGGATTGTACGTCGCGTGCGTTGGAGCAAGGGCTTCCAGCTCTCCGCTGGGAACGAGGGCATCCTGCCCTCGTCGAGGGCTGGAAGCCCTCGTTCCCGGGAGGATGCTCTTGCTCCCGGGAGGAAGCCCTTGCTCCCGGGATGCTCTCGCTCCCGGTGAGTCGCGGTGTTGTCCGCGCACCGCTGACGGCGGGCTATAGTTGGCGCCCACGCGGCGCCGTAACGCGCCGTTTTGCTTGGCGGGAAGACATGAGTAGCACTACTACGGTTGTTATCACCCTCATCGTGTACATGCTGGTCCTGCTCGGGATCGGTCTATGGGCTCATCGGCGCAGCCGCGATCAGGGCGAATTTCTGCTTGGAGGAAGGCGCCTGGGCGCCTGGGTCACCTCGCTTAGCGCATCCGCCAGCACCACGTCGGCCTGGACGCTTCTGGGCATCAGCGGCTTTGCGTTCGCTATCGGTCCGCCGGCTTTGTGGCTGACGGCGGGCGTCGTTTCGGGCTACGTGTTGAACTGGTGCTGGGTGGCGCCGCGACTGAACCGGGCCGCGGAGCGCACCGGGGCGCTTACGCTCACCGAATTATTGCTCGGCGGCGACGACACCTACGCGCGCTTGGCCCGGCGGGTGGCGTCCCTGATCATCCTGGTGTGCTTCATGTTCTACGTGGCGTCCCAATTTCAGGCAGCCGCCAACGCCTTCAACGAGTCGCTGGGAGTCTCCGTGCAGTTCGGCATTGTGCTCGGCGCCGCGGTGATCCTGGCATACACCCTTCTGGGCGGCTTTCTCGCCGTGAGTCTTACGGACACCCTGCAGGGTGTGTTGATGCTGCTTGTTTCGCTCCTCTTGCCGGTTGTCGTGGTGGCGGCGGTGATTGCATTGTCCGGGACCGGCAATGTATTCAGCATCACGGGAGAGCCATTCAGCCTCAAGCCTCCACAGGCCGGCCTCGCAGCGGTCGGTTTCGTCATCGGTTCCCTGTGCGTGGGCCTGGGGCAACCCGGCCAGCCGCACGTGGCTAATCGCTTCATGGCGGCCCGCGATCAGCGGGCGGTGCGCCAGGGCCGAATCATCGCGATGGTATGGGTGGCGCTGGTATTTGCCGGCATGAGCGTGCTGGGCCTGGCCGGCCGGGTCCTGTACTCCGATGTCGGAAATCCCGAGAATCTGTTTTTCGTGGCGACCGAACGCCTGCTGCCTCCGGTGTTGTCGGCCGTAGTTATCGCGGCGGTGCTGAGCGCCATCATGTCCACCGCCGACAGCCAGCTCCTCACCGGCGCGGCGGCCGTATCGCGCGACTGGAGCCTTAAGCGGGCACGCCGCACGGTGGGACTCAGATTCACCTATGTGGCCGTTACCGCTCTAACGGTGGGCGCCACGCTGATCGCCGTGTTCGCGCCGCAATCCATTTTCCTTCGTGTGCTGTTCGCCTGGCATGCTCTGGGCTCCTCGTTTGCACCGCTGGTATTCATGGCCGTTCTGGGAAGGCAGGTGCGGTCCCCTTACGCGCTCGCTGTGTTACTTTGCGGGTTCATCCTCACGGTCTTGCTGCATTGGCAGCCGGATACGCCCGGTGACTGGGCAGAGCGGCTGCTGCCGATGATCGTATCCTTAAGTATCGCCATTGCCGGTTCACGCAGGATTTCCCCACACCCATGAGTAGCAACACAACCATCATTGTCACGCTGATTGCCTACAAGCTGGTCCTGTTGGGGATCGGCCTGTGGGCCTATCGCCGCTCGCAGGACCAGAGCGAGTTTTTTCTGGGCGGCCGGCGTATCGGGGCCTGGGTTACCTCGATCAGTTCCTCGGCCAGCGCCGCATCGGCATGGACCCTGCTGGGAGTAAGTGGTTTTGCTTTTACCCAGGGCCTGCCGGCGGTCTGGTTGTGTGGCGGCGTACTGCTGGGATATGTAATCAACTGGTTCTGGGTGGGTCCGCGGCTGCGCGTGATTGCCGAACAGACCGGCGCGCTTACGCTGACCGAGTTGCTCCTGGGCGATGGCGATGATGAGTTAAGGCGCCTTTCGCGGAAAGTGGCCTCGCTCATCATTCTGGTGTCTTTCGTGTTCTACGTGGCCGCGCAGTTTCAGGCTGCCGGCAACGCCTTCAGTCAGGCCCTGGGGCTTGACGCCGACGCCAGTATCATTCTGGGTGCCGCGGTGATTCTTGGCTACACGCTGCTCGGCGGCTTCCTTGCGGTCAGCGTTACCGATACGCTGCAGGGCATACTGATGGTGGCGGTGGCGGTTCTCCTGCCACTGGCGGCGGTGATGGCGCTGACCGGCTCAACGGCCACGGGCCAAGCGCTCAGCGTAGCCGGCGAGACATGGCGCCTCACGCCGGCCAACGGCGGTATCGCGGCCGTCGGTTTTGTCGTTGGCTGCCTGTCCATCGGTCTGGCCCAACCGGGTCAGCCCCACGTGGTCAATCGTTACATGGCGGCCCGCGACGACCGGGCCATCCGCCAGGGCCGAATCATTGCGCTGGCCTGGATTGTGCTGGTGCTGGGCGGAATGACCACGCTGGGTCTTGTCGGAAGGGTGCTGTTCCAGGGATTGGGCAATGCGGAGGATGTGTTGTTTGCGACCGCGGAGGGCGTGTTGCCGCCGGTGTTGGCCGGATTGGTGATTGCCGCGGTGTTGAGCGCCATCATGTCCACCGCCGACAGCCAGCTCCTTACCGGCGCAGCCGCCGCATCGCGCGATTGGCGGCTGGAGAAGGTGCGCCAGAGAAAGGGCCTCAAGTCAACCTACGCCGTAGTGACACTGATCACCATCGGCGCAACCTTGATTGCCCTGTATGCTCCCGAAGCGATTTTCACGCGAGTGCTGTTTGCCTGGCACGCCCTGGGTGCGTCGTTTGCACCGCTGGTTGTGATGGCCGTTCTGCGGCGTCCGGTGCGGCCGGCCTACTCCCTGGCGGTGCTGCTGTGCGGGTTTGTGTTCACGGTGCTCTTGAACTGGCAGGAGAACTATCCGGGCGATTGGGCCGAGCGCTTGTTGCCCCTGATAGTGACGATGGCGATTGCGGTTGCCGGTTCCCGGCGCAGGTCGGGTGCTCCGAGTTAGCCCCGGTAGCCACGAGTCTTCACCGCAGGCGCCGCTGCGCCGGCGCGCAGGGAACACGTTCGGAACGAGGGCTTCCAGCCCTCGTCGAGGGCAAGATGCCCTCGTTCCCAAGCAGGATGCGCTTGCGCCATTGTTGGCTGCGAAAAATTGTATTGCGGTAAAATGCCGGTTTGGTCGGCGATTGCAGGGAGACACACCATGTCACGCGTATGCCAGGTTACGGGGAAACGGCCCATGTCGGGTAACACCGTTTCGCACGCGCACAATAAGCACCGCCGCCGGTTCCTGCCCAACTTGCATACACACCGGTTCTGGGTGGAAAGCGAGAAGCGCTACGTCACTCTGCGGGTTTCGAGCAAGGGGCTGAAGATTATCGATCGCGACGGCATCGAAAGAGTTGTGGCCGATTTGCGTTCGGCGGGCCAGCGAATCTAGCGCGGCGCCTCGGGAGACATCGGAATGCGGGAAAAAATCAGGTTGGTTTCCACGGCTGGAACCGGGCATTTCTACACCACTACCAAGAATCGCAGGATCCACCCGGAAAAAATGGAGGTCAAGAAATATGACCCCCGTGCGCGCAAGCACGTGGCTTACAAGGAAGCCAAGATAAAGTAGATTGCGCGCGCCGCGAGGCGCAAGGGCGGGACCCCGCCCGAGGCATCCAGTCGGGGATCGGGATGAGCGAACGCGCTCTTTATCCCGACGCAGTGGAAAATTGTGCGAATTCTCCCAGCGCCCGTTGGGGCATGATTGGGCGTTCCGGGAGTGCTAGAATCCGGGTAAGCCAGGAAGCGGGGGAGGCTTTGGCCGGATGCGCATACGCACCGAGACCGGCAATGGAACGTTAGTTGTCCAACCGGAAGGACGCATTGACGGTGCGGCTGCAATCGATTTCAGACGCTCAATGGAAGCGGTAATCGGCGATGACTGCGACAATGTCCTGGTGGACTGCAAGAGCATCCGCGGAATCAGCAGCGCCGGACTCAGCGCATTCCTGATGATTAGCAGGACCCTCAGCAGCCAGGGCATCAACTTTGCATTGTTTTCGCTCCCGCCACGGATGCGTGGAGTTTTTTCAATGACGGGATTCGACAAGATCATTCCGGTACACCCATCCCGCGCGGAGGCCCTGGCACTGATCCGGGACTAGCGCGCGCAACTTGCGCGCCCATCCTGTGAGTCTTGCGGGGGCCTACAGCGCGCCCAGGCGGGCCAGCGAAGTGCAGCCTTCGTGGCCCACTATGAAGTGATCCAGAACCCGAACATCAATGAGTTCCAGGGCCTTGCGGATACGCTCGGTAATCAGGTGGTCGGCCTGGCTGGGTTCGGCCACGCCGGACGGATGGTTGTGGGCAAGGATCACGGCTGCCGCATTGCGCTCCATGGAACGGCGCACGATTTCGCGCGGATAGACCATGGCGCTGTCGAGGGTCCCGTGAAAGATTTCCTCGAACGCCAGCACCCGGTTTCGGCAATCGAGAAACAAACAGCAGAAAGTCTCGTAGCGCCGGTCACGCAGCCGCGCGAGAAGAAAACGTTCGCTGTCGGAGGAGTTGTGCAGCCTGCGGCCGGTAGTGATTTTCTCCTTCAGTGATCTTGTGCAGCACTCGCGCGCGGCTGTGATCAGCGCCGCCTTCGCCGGGCCGATTCCGGTTACCTGACTCAGTTCGCGCGGTGTCGCGGCGAAGATCGCTCGCAGGCCTCCAAATCGAACCAGCAGCTCCTGCGCCAGCTCCAGCGCGGAAAAGGCACCGGTCCCGGAGCCGAGAAGAATGCACAGCAGTTCAGTATCGGATAGGCGGTCCGCTCCAGCGTTGAGCAAACGCTCCCGGGGACGCTGCGCGCTGGGCCATTCATCAATCCTTGAGCCGGCCATGATCGAAGTGTGCCGGTCCCGGCGCGGCCCGCAAAGACCGAATGCGTAGGTGTTTGGACACAATTCGAATACACGGTTTCCGGATTGCTGGGATAATGGGCGCTTGTTATGACTACGCTTAGGGACAAGAAAGTATTGCTGGGCGTCAGCGGGAGCGTCGCGGCGTACCGCGCGCCGGAACTGGCGCGCCGCCTTGCCGAGCAGGGCGCCGAGGTGCGCGCGGTCCTGACTGAAGGCGGCGCGAAGCTGATTTCTCCGTTGTTGCTGCAGGCGGTAACCGGAGCGCCGGCCCGCACCAGCCTCTGGGACCAGACTGCGGAAGCAGCCATGAGCCACATCGAGCTGGCGCGCTGGGCCGATTGCATCATTGTGGCGCCCGCCACCGCCAACACGATTGCGCGTCTGGCCCGTGGCGAGGCCGGCGATCTGCTTGGCACTGTTTGTCTGGCCGCAACGGCGCCCTTGCTGGTGGCGCCGGCGATGAATCGCAACATGTGGAGCAATGGGGCCACGCAGGAGAACTGCGCGGTATTGCGCCGGCGCGGAGCGACGGTGGTCGGACCTGGCTATGGCGAGCAGGCATGCGGCGATGTGGGGACAGGGCGCATGAGTGCGGTTGAGGACATCGTGGCCGCCGTACAAGGGGCGGTTGAGTTGGCCGGTCAATTGGCGGGGCAGCGCGTTTTGATAACCGCCGGACCTACCCGCGAACCCATTGACCCGGTTCGCTACCTGTCCAATCAAAGCACCGGCGTGATGGGGTTTGCGATTGCCGCCGCCGCCGCGCGCTGCGGCGCAGACGTTGAGTTGGTGGCCGGTCCCACTGAGGCAATTACCCCGCCCGCGGTGCGGCGCACAGACGTGGTAACCGCGGAGGACATGCTGGCGGCCGTGATGCAGCGCGCCCCGCAATGCGACATCTTCATTGCCTGTGCGGCGGTGGCCGACTACAGGCCGGCGCAATACAGCCGCCACAAGCTGAAACGCGATGATTCCTCCGCCTCGCTCGAACTGAAACCGTCCCCCGACATACTCGCGCAGGTGGCCGGAATGTCGCCGCGGCCGTACCTGGTGGGATTTGCCGCCGAGTCCCGGGAAGTCGAAAAGCACGCCCACGCCAAGCTTAAGTCCAAGGGCGTGGACATGATCGTAGGCAACCTGGTGGGCGAAGGCCGGGGCTTCTGTAACGTTGAGACGTCGGCCTTCGTCGTTTGGACAGGTGGGCATCGGCGGATTGAGCAAGTTACCAAGCCGGAGTTGGCGCGCCGGCTGGTGAGCCTTATAGCCGAACGCTGCGGCTCGGCGAAAGTGGCGGTCTTGCGGGCCGGGAGCATGGCGCAGTGAAGGCGGCGGCCGATCAAGCCGGCCCCCAGATTCAGTTACGCATTCTCAACCCGAAAGCTCGCCTGCCCCGTTACGAGACGCAGGGTTCCGCGGGCATGGACTTGCGCGCCTGTCTCGACGAGCCGCTTACCCTCAAGCCGGGCGACACACGCCTCGTTCACACCGGCATCGCCCTGCATATCGCGGACCCCGACCTGGCCGCCATCATCCTTCCGCGTTCCGGCCTCGGCCACAAGCACGGCATAGTGCTGGGAAACCTGGTGGGCCTGATCGACTCCGACTACCAGGGAGAAATCATGATGTCGTGCTGGAATCGCGGCGATACGCCGTTCGTTCTGGAAGACGGGATGCGGGTGGCGCAACTGGTGTTGTTGCCGATAGCGCGCGTGGGCTTCGATGTGGTGGAGGAATTCGCATCGTCACAGCGCGGCGCGGGTGGCTTCGGACACACCGGCAGTAGCTGACACGCACCGGCCAGGGCGGCCGGTTTCTGCATCACGATGCGCCGTATCTCTTGCGGTAAGCGGCAACCCGCGCCTGCGCCTCGGGGTCCATCCCGGTAACCTGCATGGCGCTCAGCAGGCTATCGAGCCCGAAGACGCAGCAAACGGCAATGCCGTAATGGTCGGCCAGCTCCCGGGCCGCGCTGCGCCGGCCCGAGCCGCGTTCCTGGCGGTCCAGCAGCAACAACAAACCGACCGGTTCGGCTCCCGCATCCTGCACCAGCCGGACGGCCTCGCGGGCCGAGGTGCCGGCAGTGAGCACGTCGTCGACAATCAGCACCCGCCCGGTGAGTTCGGCTCCAACCACCGCGCCACCTTCGCCGTGGTTCTTGAGCTCCTTGCGGTTATATGCGTACTTCAGGTCCAGCCCATGACCCTGCTGCAAGCCGAGAGCGGTGATCGCAGCCAGCGGAATGCCCTTGTAGGCCGCGCCGAACAGCATGTTGAAACGCAGTCCCGAGGCGATTGCAGCCTCGGCCAGGGCCTGACCGGCCACCAATGAACCACGTCCGGTGCATAGCCGGGACGAATTGAAAAAGTAGGGCGTTGTGCGCCCGGCCTTGGTAATAAATTCGCCAAACGACAAAGCCTCCGTATCCAATGCGAATCGCAGCAGATCGGCCTGGCTGGGGCGCAATACGCTCACCTTTGTTCAGTCCCCCTTGAATTGCGGCCTTTCGCGCTTGACGAAGGCTTCGTACGCACGGCGAAAATCGTTCGTCTGCATGCAGATGGCTTGCGCCTGGGCCTCGGCCTCCAGCGCCGATTCCAGCGGCATGTCCCATTCCTCGTTGAGCTGGTTCTTGGTCATGGCGTGGGCGAAATTGGGACCGGAGGCCAGCCTGTCCGCCCATTGAACACTTTCGCTGAACAGTTGCTCCGGTTCCGTCAGCCGATTGAAAAAGCCTACCCGGTACGCCTCTTCGCCCGGCATCGACCGCCCGCTGAACAGCAGTTCCGCGGCACGCCCCTGACCGATGATGCGCGGCAGCAGGGCGCAGGCGCCCATGTCGCAGCCCGCAAGTCCGACCCGGGTAAACAGGAAAGCGGTGCGGCTGCGTTCCGTGCCCAGCCGCAAATCGGCGGCCATGGCGATCGCCGCCCCGGCTCCGGCGCATACGCCGTCGATGGCGGCGATAACCGGCAGCGGACAACGCCGCATTGCCTTGACCAGGTCGCCGGTCATGCGGGTAAACCTGAGCAGGCCGATCCCGTCCATCTCCAGAAGCGGCCCGATGATTTCATGCACATCTCCCCCGGAGCAGAAGTTGCCCCCGGCGCCATGAATCACCACCGCCCGCGCGGCGCCCGCGCGGTCAAGGCCTTTGAAGGTGTCCCTAAGTTCCGCGTACGACTCGAACGTAAGTGGATTCTTGCGCTCCGGCCGGTTCAGCGTGATGACGGCGACGCGCCCCCGCAGCTCCATCAGGAAATGCTCGGGACTTGAGATCATATGTTGGCTTCCTGCAACGCCGCTGCTCGGGCCGCCAGACGCTCAGCCTGTTCTTTGCCGGAAAGATATTGTATCGGCCAGTGTTGGCGGCCATGGCCCAGCGCCGTTGCAGCATGCAGCGTCCAATACGGGTCGCTCAAGTGGGGCCTCGCCAAGGCGCACAGATCGGCGCGGCCGGCCGCCAGGATGCTGTTGACGTGATCGGTCTCGTAGATATTCCCAACCGCGATGGTGGGCACTCCCGCCTCGTTGCGAATCAGGTCCGAAAAGGGTGTCTGGAACATGCGGCCGTACACCGGGCGGGCGCGGGTGGACGTCTGGCCGGCGGACACATGAATGACGTCCGCCCCGGCCGCGGTCATGGCGCGGGCGATTGTCACCGAGTCTTGCCCGGTGATACCGCTCTTGACCCAGTCGGTAGCGGAAATGCGCACCGACAACGGCTTGTGGTCCGGCCAGATTTGCCGCACCGCTTCCAGCACCTCCAGCGGGAAACGCAATCGCGCGTTCAGCGTTCCGCCGTATTGGTCGCGCCGCCGGTTGGAAAGCGGCGATATGAACGATGACAAGAGGTAGCCGTGCGCGCAGTGCAGTTCCAGCCAATCGAAGCCTGCGTCCAGCCCAAGCCGGGCAGCACGCTGGAATTGCTCGACAACCTCGTCCATGTCCGTGCGTGTCATCGGCCGCGGGACCTGTCCGCCCCTGCGATACCTGTGCTCGGAGGGGCCCATGACTTCCCAATTTCCCGATTCAAGCGGCTGGTCCATTCCCTCCCACATCAGCCGTGTGGAGCCCTTCGGGCCCGAGTGACCGATCTGCAACGCGATGCGCGCCTTGCTATGGGCATGCACGAAATCCACGATGCGCCGATAGGCGGCGGCGTGATCGTCGCGGTACATTCCGGCGCAGCCGGGCGTGATCCGGCCTTCCGCCGACACGCAGCTCATTTCGGTGAACACCAGCCCGGCGCCGCCCTGCGCGCGGGAGCCAAGGTGCACCAGATGGAAGTCTCCCACCACGCCGTCCGCCGCGCTGTACATGTCCATCGGCGCCACCACGACCCGGTTGGCCAGTTCCGTGCCCTTGATTCGATAGGGCACGAACATCGGCGCCACCGCCCGCGCGCTGCCGGTGGCGCGCCGGCTGTACCAGCGTTCCATGCGTCTCAGCCAGTTGCGGTCGCGCAGCCTCAAGTTCTCGTGGCTGACTCGCTGGCTGCGGGTCAAAAGCGAGTAGTTGAACTGCTGCGGCGCAAAGCGGGCGTAACGGGGCACGTTCTCGAACCACTCGGTGGAATTGCGCGCCGCCGATTGCAGTTTGATCACCTCAAGCCGCCGGCTTTGCTCGTATTCCTCCAGGGCCTCGTCGGTGGCGCCGCCGCTGTTCAGCGCATCGGCCAGTTCAATCGCGTCTTCCAGTCCCAGCTTGGTGCCCGAGCCGATCGAGAAGTGCGCCGTATGGGCCGCATCACCGGCGAGGATCAGGTTGCGGTAGCGCCAGTTCCCGCAGTGCACCCGGCGGAAGTTTAGCCACGCGTGACCCTTGAGGTGCGTCGCATTGCTCATCAGACGGTGACCGCCCAAGTGACGCGCGAAAATCTTCTCCAGGATCCGGCAGCTTTGTTCCTGGCCCATTTCGCCGAATCGCAGTCGCTCCCAGGTTTCGGGTCCGCACTCCGGAATGAAGGTGGACAGCCCGTCCTCGAAGCGGTATGCATGGGCCCAGATCCAGCCTTCCTCAAGTTCCTTGAAGATGAAGTTGAAGGCCTCGAAATGCCGCCGCGTGCCCAGCCACTGAAACTGATTCATCCGCTGCTGAATTTCCACGTCGAAGTGCGGCGCGTAGGCCTGGCGAAAGCGGCTGTTGGAGCCGTCGGCGGCGATTACCAGATCAAAGTCCGCATACAAATCAAGGTCCGGTTCGGCTTCGGATTCAAAGCGCAATTCCGCGCCCAATTCCACGGCGCGCTCCTGGAGAACGCGCAATAGGCGTTTGCGGCCAATACCACAAAAGCCGTGCCCCCCGGACAGCAGCCTTCGGCCCCGGAAATGGACCTCAATGTCGTCCCAGTGCGTGAAGCCGCCGCGGATTTCGCCAGCGCTTTTCGAATCGTTCTCGGTCAGGTTGTCCAGAGTGGCGTCGGAAAACACCACGCCCCAACCGAAGGTGTCGCCCGCCCGGTTTCTTTCCAGAATGGTTATGCGATGCCTTGATGAGCGCCGCAACATCGAAATGGCCAGATACAGCCCGGTAGGCCCGCCGCCCGCTATCAGTATCCGCATACGCTCAGTTTATCCCCTTCCAACAGTAAGGGGCATGCCGAGCCGTGGAGCGTTCACATCATCATTTTTCGATTACCGGCGCATACACGGAAACCTTTTAGCCCCCGCATGGCTCGAAACGCCTGGTGCTACTATTCGAGTCTAAAGTAATTCTATTGGAGGCAAAGGAGGGACCTTATGCAGCTAACCGCAGTGCTCGTGCCTGACGAGAACGGAGGATTTACTGCAACGAATCCCGAAACGGGTTCGACCACACAGGGCGAGACCGTTGAGGAAGCCCTGAAAAATTTGCAGGAGGCAACTGAGCTGTACCTGGAAGAATTTCCGCTTGAGCATTACTGCAAGGCGTTATTGACTACGATCGAAGTTCGCACGCGTGCCGCCTAGCCTGCCGCTTCTCTCCGGACGAGAAGTTGTTCGCGTCCTGGAGAAGCTGGGATTCATAATTGCGCGTCGCCGGGGCAGCCATATTGTTCTTAGGAGTTTCCACCCCCGTTCCGGCGGCGCTGACGCGCAAGGAACACGCGCTGGGAACGAGGGCATCTTGCCCTCGGCGAGGGCTGGAAGCCCTCGTTCCCAGCGTTGTTCCATGCAAGGGATACATTGGGTTGCGTAGTACCCAATCACCGAGAACTCAAGAGAGGAACGTTGGCGGGTGTTTTGCGGCAGGCTGGAGTGAGCCGGGCTGAGTTCATGTCTGCTCTCAAGACAATTTAGGAGCCTTATACTTCCGCGTTCACCGGGTCAGGCGGAGGCAGAAGAGAAAGTGACGGGATTGAATCGGCGCGAGGCGCTAAAGGGTATCGGGGCTGCGGCGGCGTTATTGAGCGGGTGCGGCCGGCGTCCCGCTACCGACAGTAATGTAATCGTGATCGGCGCCGGGCTGTCCGGTTTGCAGGCGGCAAGGTTGCTTGAGGCCGAAGGAATGCGGGTCACCGTGCTGGAATCGCGTGACCGGGTGGGCGGCCGGGTCCTGTCGTATCGGCACATTCCCGGCTCGCCGGAGGCGGGAGGCACCAGCTTCGGCGCAGGTTACGCGCGGATGATGGCCATAATCCAGGAGTTGGGCGTGGGCCTGGTGAACCTCGATCCGGTGCGGCAGTTCTTCAATGCGCGTGAACTGGCCCTGGACGGCCGGATCCTCTCCGCCGCTGAATGGCCCGAACATGAGCGCAACGCGCTGCCCGAGGGCGCTCGTGAGACCATGCCGTGGGGTTACCTGACATCCAAGATGTTCGGGAACAATCCGTATCCTGGAACCGAGGATTGGCTGGCGCCGGACTATGCCCACTTGGACGTGTCGCTGCGCGAATACCTGACCGGCCAGGGCGAGACGGATGCTGTGGTGGACCTTTGCTACGACAACAATCCGGGATGGGGCAACAACGCTGACAGCGTTTCCGCCGCCATGGTGCTTTTCGCCATGCGGTTTGCGGCGGCCCAGCAGGCGTTTACGGGACCGGACGGCGGTTCGATGTATACGGCTGTGAACGGCAATCAGTCGGTGCCGGAAGCCATGGCCGCGTCGCTGAGCGGCGATTTGTTGCTTGAACGCACGGTAACCGCCATTCGCGATACGGACTCGGGCGTTGAAGTGCATTGCGAGGATGGCAGCCTGCATCGCGCCGACCGCGTGATTTGCTCCTTGCCATGCTCCTTGCTGCGCAGCCTGGACCTCGATCCGGGCCTGGAGGGCTTGCAGGCTGAAGCGGCCCGGACAATCGATTCGCAGATTCTCAACCAGTTGCACCTGGTGGCCAAGCGCCCGTTTTGGGAAGATGACGGCCTGGCCCCCAGCATGTGGACGGATTCCCTGGCGGGCATGGTTCTGGCCGAGCGCAAGGGCGCTACGCCGGAGGAAGTTACCAGCCTGACCAGCTGGACGCGGGGCTCCCTGGCGGTGGAGATGGATCAGTTGCCTAACGAACAAGCCGCCGCCCGGATCGTTGCCGACATCGAACGCCTGCGGCCGGCTGCCAAGGGGCAGCTTGAGGTCATGGCGTACCAGTCCTGGTACAACGATCCGGATTCGGTGGGCGACTGGGCGGTGTGGCAGCCCGGCCAGGTAACGCGGCTGGCGGATTCCGTGGCCCGGCAATACGGCCGCGTGCATTTCTGCGGCGAACACACGGCGCGGGCCAATCGCGGCATGGAGGGCGCCCTGGAATCGGGCGACCGGGTCGCGTTCGAAGTGCTCGACCTGATCTAGTGCGCTGGGAACGAGGGCTCGCCGGGAGCGAGGGCGGGGACACCCTCGCTTGCATGGAACAACCTGGGAACGAGGGCTTCCAGCCCTCGGCGAGAGCAAGATGCCCTCGTTCCCAGCGTGTTCCCTGCGCGTCAGCGAGGCGAGAGCCGCTGTGAGCACTCCCAGCCTTGTGGTGAATACGGTGGAGGAAGCGCCCGGCACGTTCCGGGTGGCGCCGTTTGCCGCGCTCCGTCCCGCGCCCGGCATTGCGCCGGAAACCATAGCGCCGCCTTACGACGTCGTGAGCGTGGATGAAGCGCGCGCACGTATCGCGGGTCGGCGCCATGATTTTCTGCGCGTGTCGCTGCCGGAGGCCGCGATGGTGAGAGGTGCGCCGGCGACACCCAAAGAGCGCTACGCGGCGGCGCGACGTTCATTGGACGATTTTCTGGCGCGCGGCGTGTTGGTGCGGGATTCGCGTCCGGCCTATTACGTTTACCGTGTAGGGAGCGGCCCGCACGCTCAGACCGGAATAGTGCTGCTGGTCTCGGTGGATTGCTATCGGTCCGGCACGCTGCGCCGCCACGAACTCACGCGCCCGGACAAGGAAAGCGACCGCGCCCGGCTCATCCAGGCGCTTGAGGCCCAGACCGGGCTGGTGATGCTGGCGCATCGCCCGCACGTCGATCTGTCAGCTGTCATCGAAGAAGTCACACAAGGGCCGCCGGATTGTCGGGCGAACCTGGATCAGGGCGGCGCGACCACCGAACATAGCGTGTGGGTGGTTGATGAGGCGGCCGCCATCGCGCGAGTTACGCAGGCGATGGTGGACCTGGGCGAGTTGTTCATTGCCGACGGTCATCACCGCGTTGCCGCCGGCAATCGGGCGGCCGCGGCGTTTCCCGGCCGACCGGAAGCGCAATGGCTGCTGGGCGCCACGTTTCCCGCCGAAGAGCTGCGGATACTGGACTACAACCGCGTGGTTTCCGGCCTCAACGGACACAGCCCGCAGGCTTTTCTCGAAGCGCTGAACGAGGGATTCGAGGTTTCGCCCTCATCCGGGCCGGCGCGGCCCGGGCGCGCGGGAGAATACGGTTTGTACTTGAGCGGAGGCTGGTACCGCGCCCGTCTACGCCCCGGGCTCGTGCCCGAGAATGATCCGGTCGGCAGCCTGGACGTGAGCCTGCTGGGTGAGCACCTGCTGGCGCCGGTTCTGGGCATCGAAGACTCCCGCACCGACCCAAGGATCGACTTCGTGGGCGGCGCGCGCGGGCTTGAGGAACTTGAGCGCCGTGTGAACAGCGGCGGCGCCTCCGTAGCCATCGCGCTGCATCCGACGCCCATGCAGGCGCTGATGGATGTGGCCGGCGCCGGCGAGATCATGCCGCCCAAATCCACCTGGTTCGAGCCCAAGCTCGCCGACGGCCTGTTAGCCTATAGTTACGCCACTGGCGTAACGCCAGAGGCGTAACACCTGAGCCGGTAAGGGTACGGTCTTTGCCGGCAGGCAAATTACGCGCAATGATTTCCGAGAGGTGACTGAAAATGGCCGATGACGACACCATGCTGGCGGAAGCCAACGAGATCGACGAGGACGTGAAGTTCGCCTCCGACGCCGTGCCGTTTATCTCGCAGGTTCCCGGCTTCGTTCGCGGCGTGGCGCTGAAAGCCATGATCGCAAAGGCGAAGGAAAAGGGCGTGACCTTGATCGACGGCGCGTTCATGGACGAAAACAACCCCATGAAATAGGGCGCAACTGCAGGGATTCTGCGCCGAGACCCGGTCTCGCGTCCGGGATCGCGTTGGCGTGCGGTCTATTCCGCATGCTGCGCGTGTCGTAAACCCCCTGGGTGATCAGCAGCGCGCTATCATCGGTCCTGACCCCGGAGGCAAACCACGCGACCAGGAGAGGAGGGGGACATGGGACAACTCACTTTTACCCGGCGAGAGGCCCTGATTGCGGGCGCCGGAACTGCGCTGGCGGGGGGCGCTCTTTCCGCCTCGGCGGCGGCACCGACGCTGGACCTGGAAGACCCTGCCGTGCGCTCCCGAGTGCGCGCCAAGGTGTCGGGGTCGGCCGGAGAGGAAAAAGTCTACAAGTTCTACCGCTTGCACATCTACGCATATATGCATGATGGCAACCTCCAGCCGATGTACACCATGAACAATTTGAACGTGACACTGTGTCGTCCCCTTGAGGACAACTATTACGCATTCAAGGTTTTTGAGGCGGGTGTCTATTGCAAATTCGACTCGGATGAGGTGCTGGAATCCTGGGAAAACCCCGTTACGGGAGAAGTCAGGAAACCCTGGACATTCATTGGCGGTCCCTTGAACGTGAAGCTCGGCCCCGACGGGGTGGAAACGCCACCGGAGGCCACGGTCCATCCCGCGTCCCTACGCATCGAAGCTTACGGCGGCATGGTTTTCGTGCCCGTCGCCTCGCATTTTTCCTATCCCAGCCCCTTCGACCCGCAAGAGTGGCCGAAAGAATCCCCCGGTCCCGTGAACTACTGGGATTCCCTGTTTGTCCACGCCGCCAGGGTGGAAGACGTGGCCAATCCGGACATCGACAATGCGCCGGCCTTTTGCCAGTTCCAGAATCTGGTGAGTTGGGGTCCCTGGGTCGGCATGGGTGGCATTGAGGGTCGCAGCTACGGCCGGGCCTACGGCACCAAGCTGTCCGGCCCCGATGAATTACCGCCTGCGGCCCGGCGGTCCCTGGAGTTGAAGGCGCCGGAAATCTTCGATGTGGAAAGTTGGACGGACTACCGCGACTACATTCAGGAATACAAAGACACCTACGGCCCGTAGCCGCGCTGAAATGGGCGCGCACAAGAATAGAGATCATGAGAGCCTTTGAAATAGGGGACTACAGCAACGGCCTCAACCTTCATGCGGTCGAGCGGCCCGAGCCCCTTCCCGGCCAAGGCGAAGCGGTCATGCGGGTGCGCGCCACCGGCATTAACGCCCGCGACCTCACCATCATACACGGCAGTCTGGGCAAGACCGTCATGCCTTACACCCGCGTCCCGCTGAGCGACAATGCCGGCGACATCATCGCGGTTGGCGCCGGCGTGGAAAACGTCCAGGTCGGCGACCGGGTGACCATGAATCATTACTGGCAATGGCTCGACGGCGACTGGCACGCGTCCATGGCGGATAAGGACTACTCCGCGACCATCGACGGCTTTCTGGCTGAGCAGGTAGTAGTGCCGGCGGTGGCGCTGATCAAGCTGCCTGACAGCATGAGCTATGAAGAGGCCAGCACCTTGCAAAGCCCCGGCCTCACCGCCTGGAACGCAGTGGTTGAAGCGGGCGCAGCCAGGGCCGGCGATACGGTGCTGACCCTGGGTTCCGGTGCGGTGTCCGTGTTCGGAATGCAATGGGCCAGGATGCTGGGCGCGCAATGCATCATGACGTCATCGAGCGACAGGAAACTCGCTCGCCTGAAAGAACTCGGCGCCGATTTCGGCGTGAATTACCGCACCAGTCCGGATTGGCCTGCGGAGGTTCTGGAACTCACCCACGGCGAGGGGGCTGACATCATTCTCAACAACGTGGGCTTGAGCGAAATGGAGAACTGCCTGATGGCCGCAGCCTCCAACGGCCGCATCATGCATATCGGCGCCAACCCGGTGGTCCACAACCAGGGACCACAGGAGCCTCCGTCCCTGACGATGCTGCCTAACATCATTCTCAAGAACCTCACCGTCCGGGGCATCATCGTCGGCAGCCGGCGCATGTTCGAAGACCTCACCCAGGCCATGGTCACCAACAACATCAAGCCCGTCATCGACCGGGTCTTCGATTGGGACGACGTCTACGACGCCATCGAGTACATGCAAAGCGGCGAAAAAATCGGCAAGATCGTCATCCGGGTAACGTAGCGCCGTTTCGGACGGTGTCGAGCCGCAAAAGAAAGTCTGGGGAATTACGCAGCAGAATTCAGTGCAGCAACTACATGCTCCGGATCGTTCTTGATCGCGATCAGCAAGGCAGCCGCAGGTCCGTCAGGTCGGCGTCGCCCTTGTTCCCAATTTCGGAGTGTGCCGACCGATATATGAAAGAGACCGGCGAATTTCTCCTGGGACAAACTGGTGCTCTCGCGGATTTCTCGCACGATGTCGGACGTCACCTCGAAAGTCCGAGATGGATTGCGTTCCCCGCGTGCAATTTCAGCCGCCTGTGAGGCACTTTCGATCAGCTTTTCAAACAGATTTTCATCCATAGCTCCAACCTCTATTTCAACTGTCTGACAATGTCCGCCAGTTGTCGCTTCTGGTCCGGCGTCAGGTCGTCAACGGATCGATGATCGTACGCCAGCAGGAAGATGATCTGATCCGCAGCCCGCCTGAAGTAATAGATCACTCGCATTCCGCCGCTCTTGCCGCCTTTTCGGCCAGAAACTCGCCAACGGAGCTTTCGGCATCCCGCCGTACCGACAATGACGTCACCAGCCGTTGGGTAAATCAGCAGATATTCCTGCATCCGTTGGTAGTCCCCATCTTCAAGGAGATCGGTGATGAGTTCGGTAAACACCGGCGTCTCAATGAAGGTGAGTTTCATTAGGAAAGGCTACGCCATTGACGCATATAAGTCAATGACGTATGCCAATCAGCAAGCCCTGCAGCTAACCAGGTTCGCCTATAGCGCCGCAATTGAATTTGGCCATGAATTTGGTGGTGATGGGTGGGCTTGAGACGGGTATTCTTGTGTGTCCTAGGCGGTTGCGTTACTTCCTAACCTATTGAAATATATGGATATTATATTTTCAAATGGACCAAGCAACTTCCGGTAGTCTACCTCTATGAGTTATGCTGAGAGCGATGCTCAAGTTTTTGCCTAAGTACATACAGCGAATCCAGGAAACTGAGCCGAACTTAGATACGCATATTTTCCGAGGGCAGAGTGATGCCAAGTGGCCTTTACGCTCCGGCGCGTTGCGTCGCATGAATACCGAGGGAATCACTCTCAACGGCAATAGCCTCTTCATCAAAGAATCCCTCGACTACCATCGAGGTCTCTTGGATCGAGCAAGGCGAGTTATTCCATACGGCGACAAGGACCAATCTTCCACCCCCCTACAACTTCTTGCAAAGCTTCAACATTTTGGGTCGGCCACAGGACTGCTTGACTTCACGCATAGCCCACTCGTCGCACTTTGGCACGCGTGCGATGAGTCGAAACATGATGGCAAAGTCTTTTTCCTTAGCAAAGAGCTTCCCCACACCGCATACGTGACTCCCGAACTCGAAGCAAGTGACATCGGAAACGTCCTGTCTAGAACCCAGGATCCGACGGGCCCAGAATATCTGCTTTGGGAGCCCATGGTTGAGGGCGATGCGGCCCTGCGCATCCTCGGTCAACGCAGCGTCTTTGTCATATGACGACCCGGAATTGACGAGAGGCATTCGCAGGAAATTGTGATCGAAGCTGCCGACAAGAGGACGTTGCGTGAGGAACTGGAGCAGCTTGATATCTCGGAGCGCACTATCTACCGCGATCTGGTTGGATTCTGCCGTTTGGAGGGCGCCGACGCCCCTTATGTACCGCCGACAACGGCAGCGGCATACTTGCGGCTGGGTAACGGCGCGTTAGTCCGCGGGGACTATGCGGAGGCCATAGACGCATATGGTAGGTGCCTTGAACTTGGCGGTGACCACGCAGAGACGCACTTCCTACGCGGCAATGCGAAGGCCGCAGCCAAGCGTTTTCTTGATGCGATCGACGACTACGATAAAGCGCTGCGAGCCCCGAGCTTCACCGAATCCGAGGGCGCCTCGACGCACTACCCCTGGTTCTATTTCGCGATCTTTTTCAATCGAGGAAACATGTGGGCATGCTTGGGCGAGTATCAGAAAGCGGTGGATGACTATCGCCGCGCGTCGGATGTCGCCCCAGGCTTCACGGCATCTCAATTCAATCGCGGAAACGCGCATTTCATGCAGCAGCTTTATGAAAAAGCCGTCTCTTGCTATGAAGAAGCGCTTGCGGGCGCCCCCGAGTCGACTCCCGCCCTGCACAACAAAGCACTCGCCTTGATTCTGCAGGGCCAGTTCGAGGACGCCGAAGCCTGCTACAAGCGGATTCAACAGGGCGCAGAACTGGAGATCAACACGCTGGCACCTTTGCTAGAGCTGAAGGGGATGCTCGCCGGTCTGATGGACAAAAAATTGAATATTGAGACTACGGCCGCGGGGAACTCCGTGAAAATCACGCATCCAGACTATACGGGTGGGAGGCACGCGGTGTTGTTCAAGGGCATCCACGGCAATGTGGGAAACGTCGGAGGAGCACCCAAGTTGCCAGGCGGCGAAGGGTACAAAGGCGGACCAGGCGTGCTGGTATTTGTTGAACAGATTTAGCTAGGGCCCCCCTCGCCCGAGGTTGCCGGCTCACAAAAACCAAGCTGAAGTATCAATGCTGGCAAAATGCACGCTCTGCTTTCCGCCCAGCTCCAAGAGGCCACCGCGACGGGCGCGCGAAAAAGAGAGGGTCGTATACGGGGAATAGAGAACCGAGAACAACTGTCTACAAATACAATTTGAGAACCATTTTCACAGAACAAGCGCAGCGGACGCAGGAAGCATTAGGCCAAATCAATCAGTTTGTATCCAAGCGGTCGCTTTTTGGGTACGGAGAAATCACATGAAGAATAAGAAGCTACCGTATTGTTATTCGCTCATTCGTTGCGGAGAAGACAATGAGGACCTGCTCTTTAAGCGTATTCGAGAACCAAGTACGAGAAAGTACGCGCCCAACGTATGGGCAATGCATCTGGATATCGAGGACCTCACGCTCGCGATCGCGCTGATATTCGTAAATGGAACTACGCTCAGGGAAACAGTCATTGACGAAATCAACAAGGCTCAGACATTTTTTCGTGAGCAAATCGAACCGTCCTTCTTCGATTAGGATCGTGTTCTCACTTCGGCGAGCGTTTCCGGCAGCGGTAATCAATGGCGAGCAAAGCAATAGACCTTTCCACCGATGTGCAGCGGGTTGCTCACCTGCTGGATGTTTTCATTGAGGAAGCTAACAAGGGTCTTCCGGCACTGGCCATGAATAACCGTTTGCCACGCATCCTTGAGGTTGAGCAGTCGGAATACATGCGCTTGTTGTTGCTGGCCGCGGCCGATGGCCTCATAACCACCATCGCACGCCGCGAGGCCGATGGAGCCGACAAGAAATACGTGCATTTTCCCCATCGGCTCACGCGAGCCGGCGAACTCTACTTGGACGCATGGCGAGCGAGGGGGAAAGATGACCGGCGGTGGCCCAATGCTTGGATTGCGCTTGAAAAGAGCGACAAGCCGCTTACACCAGCCAATATGTTGGGATGTCTGCGGGTGACAGCTAAGGGCCTGCCTTGCCGGGCAGCAAAGCTCGCTGAATAACCTTCCGGCGCCGACAAGGGCATCGCGCGGGGTGGCTGAGCATCACCCAACTGACCCGTCAATAATCCATGAGGCGATGAACCACCAGGACAGGACGGTCAGCAGAAATGCCACCCAGTTCGAGAACAAGTCGGCCCCCTTCCGTACAAGCCTTATGGCCGGGTTCCAGAATATTTTCTGCGGCGGTGCGTCTGGGTTGCCCATTACCGGATCTTTCTCGATGATGCCGTCCTCTGATAGATGCTGGAATCGCTGCACGTACCAGTAAACCTGCGCAAAGATGGCAGCGGTGCCAAGAACGGCGACTCCCCACTCGCTCGTAGGCTTTATGCCAAACAGATTCAGTGAGTGCAGGTCGCCGCCGGCCAATCCAGCAAGGACCAGCACTCCAGACAGCACGATGATATTGCGACGGCAGTTCTTGGACCCTAGTGGTTCAATCATTTTCTCGAGGCTTTCCTTTGCGCGCCTGCGGGCCTTGCGTGGATGCGCACGCGTCAGGCCAAGCGACAAGAAGATGAAGCGGCGAATGTCCATAAAACGGGCATTCTCTCCTCCTTCCGATATAAATGAAACCCTCAGATTGCAGCAGAGTTCAGGGTTTCAGGTTTGGTGTATCAAGAAAGGTTGGAGCAGGGCAAGGCCGACCAAAAAGGACAGTGAACTGGGCGGCTGAGGATGCGGGAATTGCTGGCTGAGAGAGCCGCGGGCGACCAAGCGAAGATGCCCCCAAGTAGCTTTCTTCAAAGGCAGTCATTATGGAAACTAATTTGAATTGCCGTCGCAACACGCTGCAACACTAATCCTTGGTCCAATCTCCCAGTGGGGCCAACTTCTCGCGTAGCTTCGCCGCGCTTTTGGTGTCGTGCATTAGTTCTTCTTGTCTTTCCCGCGAGGCGTCATGCCAGTACGTCAAGGTGGCTTTTGCTTCGCGCGGCGAGAGCTTTGCATGGCAAAAGTGGCACTGCATGTGCCCGCTCTTAACGGGGTAATAGAGTTCCGTCGGGAAAGTGTTGCCTTCTTCATCCAGCAGCGAAACGTGGGGACAAATAGCCTGCAGTTTCGCGCGAAGCCGGAAGATCTTGCGCTGGCGCCGCTCCCGCAGCAGATCCCCTCCTTTAAGGAAAGCAGCTGCAAGAGCTGCGCCCGCGGTAATCACATATCCAAGCACAGGAAGACTGCTCCAGTCGCTGCTCATTCGTTCTTACTCAATCGAAATCGTCTTGATCACTTTGCCCAGGATCCCAACGGGTCAAGCTTCTTGCGCAGCTTGTGGGCTTTCTTAACTCTCCGAACCATTACTTTTGATTTCTGCAAGTCCAAATTTAGCCAGTATTCAAAATTAGCGGCAGCTTGGAGAGGCAGAACTTGTGCATTACAGGTGCGACAGCGAAAACTCGGGCCAGGCTGCGGATAAAACAAAGATTCCACACCTATCTCACCATCAATTTCCGCTGGCGAAACATGGGGACAGGTAGCCTGCAGGGACAAACCGAGAATCAGAGACCGTTCTGATAGTGCTGCGCTTTCCTAAAAGGCGGTATTGCGATATAGCATTAAGGTGCCGGGGAGTGGGGGCATTGTTTCCGAAGAAACGTACCCTCCTTCTTCCGGGGAGCCAGCCCCCACTCCCGACACATCATCTTGTAATTCGCCAGGCTTCCGAAGAAGCTTGTATCTCCTTTTCGGGGGCGCGCCAGCCCTTACCTCCGACACACCCTATTCACAGTTCGAGCCTAGGTTCTTCGGGCGAGCGCATTTTCTTGAGATTCTCTTCTGATTCTTCTATCGCGTAGCCTTTCAGAATGAGCGAGTCGCAGACGTTATCAACCAATTCGTCATACGATTTAGAATGCTTCGCGCTAAACCCCTTTTCTACAGCTTCGTTAGTGTATTTATAAATGCGTTCCAGCAAGTATTCGTAGTGCTCGTCAATCTGACCGTCAATATTTTCGACTTTTTCATCAAGAAGTTGTTTGTAATGCTGGACTTGTGCGCGATAGGCTTCAAGCTGTTTTTGCGTACCGAATATGGAGGACGAACAGGAACGTTATTAAGCTGCCCCCGAAAACGGTTAGGATTATCTCCCACATCAGACACTCCTTACCCGTGCAAGGTGCCGGGCTGTTAAGTGTCACGCAGGATTGATTGCGAGTCCCGCTTATTCGCCCCCGAAGGCAGGACTTTCCCACGCTTGTGGCATTGAGTGGTTTTGGAGTCCGGCTTGAAGGGTTGTCGGGTTCGGATTGAGTTGTCGGCGGATGACGCACGGTCGGGGATGCCGGATGGCGGTGGTTGTGGCGGGTGGTTGGTGATGGTTGGGGCCATCCGGGCGATCCGGTCGGCCGGCGGGGTTTCGAGGCGCCGCGAGGGGAACGGTGTTTAGCCGGGCGAGAGCACGGCGTCGAGCGCGTCGTTGCGATGGAGAGCGAAGTGGCGCGTGGCTTCAGCGACGCTTTTGCCGCGCCTGAGGATGATGGCGAGCGCGATACAGTTGCACAGCGCGTTATTGACGGGCGCGTGCGCCTTGCGGGCGAGGCAGGCGTCTTCGGCGAAATGGACATCCCGGGTCCGGTGGTTCTGGTTTTCCACGGCCCAGTGGCCGCGGTTCCAGGCCAGCAGTTGTTCCGGGGAGCCCCGTTCTTCCGGGACGGAGGTGATGCCGTAGGCCAGCTCCCGGCTCTCGTGTCCGGAACGGGCGTCGATGCGCTGGCGCTCGACGCGGAAGATTTGCTTGAGGTGCGGGTAGTTCACCGTGCCCCGCAGCGGGGTCAGGGTGCGGATGCAGCGGCGCTCGATGCGCCCGTGCGCCTTCGCGGAGGCCTCCTCGTGCCCGCCTGTCGCGTCCTGTTCCCAGTCGATGCCGGCCAGGGTGGCGAAGGTTTCGGGCGCGTTGCCCTTGACCGTCATCAGGTAGTCGGCGCCGCGGCTCTCGACGATGGACCGCGCGGTGTCCCGGACCGTGTGCAGCGCGTCGATCGTGATCACCCGGCCGGCGAGCGGCGCCTCCTCCAGCAGCGCCCGCACCGCCGCCCGCTCGCCGTTCTCGTCGTGGAAGCCGAGGCTCGCAAGCGGCATCCCGGTGCCGTGCTCGACCAGCGTCGCGGTCTCGTGGCGCGTCTCCCCGTGGCGGTTCGCCCCGCGGATCCGCTTGCCGTCGGAAGCCAGCGCCGCACCCAGTTGTAGCCGCGGCGCCGCATAGCGCTTCAGCACCGCCTCGATGGCCGTCGGATCGGCGTTGCCGATCACCCGGTAGAGGACCGATTTCGACACCGGCTCATACCGGCCCGTGTTCGGGTTGCGCCACGCCCCAAGCGCCTCGAGCTCCGCCTGACTCAGCGACCGGGCGTACTGGACCGCCGCCACACCGTTGCCCATGCCCGCAAGCCGGGCCACGATGTAGACGGCCAGCACCGAGGCGATCCGATGCTTGCGGCCCTGGGCCCGACGGAAGTCCGGGACCTGCATCAACTCCTCGTACAGCGAACGCAGTTCCGGGGGACGCCGACCGGACACCCCGCCCATCGGGTTCGGCGACAGCGCGTCCGGCAGCCGGCCCGGGGCGGCGAGACGCCGCCTCGCATCCCGGCGCAAAGGCCGCACGTACAGCGCCTTGGGCACCCCGTGCGGATCGGTGTAGCGGCCGTTCGCCCGCGCAAAGCCCCGCGTGCGCCCGAGCCGCCGCCAGTTCGCCGCCGTGTACATCCCGCCGGAAAAACGCGACGGGTCCACGAACGTCTCCGCCATCAGCAGCGGATGACCGTGCTCGGCCGCCCAGTCCGCGCTCAGACGCCGGGTCATCGCCGACAGCGCCCGCGAGGCCAGATTGGGAAACACCCCCGGCGCGCCGAGAACCAGAAAACGCGTGTTGTTGCCGATCAGGTGCAGACGACGAAACTGCTCCTTCCCCGACCAACCGATCCACCGGTCCCGCGGCCGGCACTTGAACGCGCCCGACTGCCAGCCCGCCAGACCGATCCAATGCCCGCGCCACTCAAACACATACCGCAGACCACGCCCGGCAAACCGCTTGAAGCCCAGGTAATGGTGGCCATCCATCAGCGCATCCCAGCGAAGACGCTCCTGCGGCTTCGCAAGACGCACCGACACCTCCGCCAGCCGAAACCCCTCGGGCGCAACCTTAAAGATGGCCGACTCCCTTTCCATGCACCACCAATACCACAGCGCAGGAAGAAAAGCCAGCGCAACAACAAAAACCTCGTAAATACAAACACAAACGAATCAAGCAAATTTAGCGTGGGAAAGCCCTGCCCCCGAAGGAGAGCCTGCTTGACACTTGCAGCAAGTATAACTAGACCGCTTTGTGATAGTTGCGCTCGGCATGACCGTTCCCCTGGACCAGCTCCTTCAGCGCCGCCTTGTCGAGTTCCGCTTCGGCCAACAGCTTCTTGAGCTTCGCGTTCTCCCGCTCGAGCTCACGCAGCCGCTTGGCGTCGGATATCTCCATGCCGCCGTACTTCGACTTCCAGCGATAGATCGTGTTCTCGACGCCGCCGTACCGGCGCGCCAACTCGCCGACCGGCTGGCCGGCCTCGTGCTCCTTGAGGATCGAGATGATCTGTTCGTACGTATACCGCTTTCGTTTCATCGGGGGACCTCCTTGGGGTCAACATACAAGGAAATCCCACATCCGAAACGGCTCGGATTACGGGAGAACGGTCAGAACTATCGCTCAAGGACGGACAAATTAATGATAGTGGAAGTGAGCCCCAACGTCTGATCCTCCTCACACATTAAATAAAATCAATATCTTATGGGTGTATTTGGTGGTGATGGGTGGGCTTGAACCACCGACCTGCGGGTTATGAGTCCGCCGCTCTAACCAGCTGAGCTACATCACCACGTGGTGCCGGAAGAGGGACTTGAACCCGCAACCTTCCGCTTACAAGGCGGGTGCTCTACCAGTTGAGCTATTCCGGCCCGGCTGACAATTCTAACGCGAGAGCGGCCAAACCGCGCAGGACCAGGTCCGGAACCGGCCGGGCCTCAGGCAGCGCGCCCGTGGCCAGCAGCAAGTCGGATCCGCCACCGGTCAATAGCAGGCGTGGAGTGCGCCCTCCAAGCGCCGTGAGCATTTCCATCCCCATTCGAACCAGGCCGATCTGCGAGGCCAGCACGCCTTTCCTCATCGCCTCGGCGCTGTCCGTGCCCGGGGCGATATCGGCGGGCGTGTCTGAGTGATCCGCAAGCCGTAATCCCAGATCCGCCGTGCCTTGCGCCATGGCGGTGAGACTCATGTCCCGGCCTGGAGCGATATAGCCGCCGAGATGGCGGCCATCGGCGAGTAAAAAATCCATGGTCACGGCGCTGCCGGCGTCCACGATGCAATAGTTGTGCGGTCCAAGCTCGTGCGCACCGAGCAATGCCGCCCAGCGGTCTGCGCCCAGGTTCGACGGATTGGCGTAGGCGGCCGTTACACCGCAGGCCTTGCGCCCGGGACGCGCGAATACCAGGTCCGCACCCAGGCGGTCACGCACCAGCCGGGCCAGTTCCCGCCCGGGTTCGTCTCCTGCAACGTTGCTGGCCAGCGCCCCGGCAACCACTCCTTGGTGGGCAAGAAACGGGGCACTCGCCAAGCCGGCGGTGACCGACTCCGCTCCATGGTCATGCAGTTGGGGCCGATTGCCTGATTGCCAGGCCCACTTCACACGGGTGTTTCCCAGGTCGATCAACAGCCGTTTGCCTTCGGCGCTCACAGTCGAATCTCCGCAGACAGGATCCGGCGCATACCGCCGGGCGCCTTGAGCAACAGGGCGCCCGAACGATCAACGCCAACAGCAACGCCCTGGTAGGTCTGGTTACCGCAAAGTGCCTCGATATGACGTCCGGACAGCCAGTCTCGCCGTTGCCAGGCTTCTTGCCACGAGGCGAAGCCCTCCTCGGCATGTCTCTCCAGCACTTCGGCCATTGCCGCGATCACGGCTGCCGCCAGAGCATGACGCTCGAGTTTTCCTTTTGCCGGTAGCTCTGCCAGGCCCACCGGGGGCATGCCTCCGTCGGCGGCAACCTGTTCACGTTGCTCTTCGGTAACCTGAATGTTGACTCCCAGGCCTGCCACCGTGAGCGTATCCGTGCCCTGCCGTGAAACGCTTTCGACCAGAATGCCGCCCAATTTGCCGTCGTTCGCGATCAGGTCGTTGGGCCACTTCAGAGCCACCCGTTCGGAGACAAAGCCTTCCAGGGCTTGGGCGATTGCCGCGCCCAGCGCCAGAGAGAGAGAACTGTCCGGCGGTTGGGTCGCCACCCTGCTCATGCTGAGCAGTAGCCCGGCGCCGCGTGGCGCATGCCATTTCTTGCCGTCGCGCCCTTTTCCGGCGCTCTGGTGATTGGCAAGGCAGACGGCCAGACCGCTTTCCGGCGCAGGCGCCTGCAACAATCGCTGGCTGGTTGACGGTAGTGAATCGTGCAGCTCCAGAATCGCTATCCTCGCGAGCAGCTTGGGATCAAGCGCCGCCAGTAGTTCGCTGCGCTGGTACAGGGCTCAACCGCCGCGCTTGAACCAGTGGCCGACGCGCACCCGGTCGAAGCGATCTTCCGTGCCGTCCAGCAGGTCGCGGATGTTGCTGCGGTGCGTCCAAACGGTAAACACAGCTCCCGCGACGCTGAGCCAGAAGAGTTCCGGACCCGCCCCGGGCATGGCGAATACGAGGAACAAAGGCGCGGAGGCCGCCGCCACGATGGTGGCCAATCCCACGTAGCCGCTGAGAATCAGAACCAGTACCCAGACGCCCAACACCGCGCCCACGAGTGGCGTGTGCAGCATCAGATAAGCGCCTAGTAGCGTGGCAAAACCCTTGCCGCCGCGAAATTCGTGCCACAGCGGATAGCAATGAGCCACGGTAACCGAGGCGCCCGCCGCAACCTGCAGCCAGGTCTTGGAGAATTCGGGTTCTCCGCCCAGGGAGTACGCCAGCGAAGCAAGCGGACCGACTGCCAGGATTGCCTTGCCCACGTCGCCGATCATCACCGCCGCCGCAAAGCCGAAGCCCGCGGCCCGCAGCGCATTGGTTGCGCCGGCGTTGCCGCTGCCGACTTCGCGCACGTCGAGGTTCCTGAACCTGCCCAGGGCAAGGCTGAAATTGATCGAACCGATCAGGTAGGCGAACAGCAGCGAAAGTCCCAATTCAAGCATGGCTGACATTCTCTCGCAAAGAGCGCCACGGCGGAACGAGGGCCGGGAGCGAGGGCTTCCAGCCCTCGGAGGGCAGGATGCCCTCTTTCCCAGCGTGTTCCCTGCGCGTCAGGGTAGCGGCCCCTGCCGGGAAAACTCCCGGCGGGGATGCCCTCCTCCCAGGGTGCTTCAAGGGCTCAGGCCTCATCCTGCCTTCTGCAGGCTGGGCCGCTCGGAGACGCGTGCGTGCCAGGCCGCCAGCGAGGCGCGGTTCTCGAGCACCGTCCATTCAAACTTGCTGGCCATGCGCGCGGCCATGTCCACGGCAACGCGCAGCGTAATGTCCGCCAATGTGAAACGGTCCAGCGCCAGGTACTCACGCCCGTTAAGCCGCCGGTCCATGAAGTCCAGGAAGTGCCTGGCGCGCTTGCGCCCGCGTTCAACCAGTTCGGGGATTTGCGCGTAGTTCACGGCCCCCGGCAGCGCATGGTCCTTGAACATATTGATGCGGTTGCGCAACGCTTCGGCTAGCCCGGGGATGCCCTCCTGCTCGACGATGTGGTTCCACATCAAGACCAGCGCCCGCTCTTCGGGGTTCGACCCGAACAGGTTCGGCTCGGGGCGTAGTTCCTCCAGGTAGTGGCAAATGGCCAGGCACTCGCTGATGCGGGCGCCGTCGTCGGTTTCCAGAACCGGAACCTGGCAAAGCGGATTGATCTTGCGGTATTCCTCGCCGAGTTGCTCCGCCCTGGTCAGGTCGATTTCCACGCGCTTAATGTCCAGTCCTTTCTCGGCCAGGAAGATGTGCACGCGCCTGGGATTGGGGGCGTGGGCGTAGTCGTAGAGCTTCATGAAGCTAGTCCTTTTCCAGGGTTTTCCTGGCGGTCTGTCCGTACAGCATTCTGCGCTGTTCGTCGGTGAGCGGCTTGTCGGAGCGCAGGTCCCTGCCCACTTCCATGCCGCGCTGCACCGCCGGGCGGGCCTTGAGCCGCTCCAGCCAGGCGCCCACCTTCGGCAGCTCATCGAGGCCCTGGCCGAGCCGTTCATAGGGAGAAGCCCAGGGCAGGCAAGCCATGTCCGCGATCGAGTACTCGCCGGCCAGGTAGTCGCGGTCGCGCAAGCGCCGCTCGATTACCGCCAGCAGGCGCCCGTACTCGTTGCTGTAGCGTTCCGTGGCATAGGCATGCTTGCCCTCCTGGTAGATCAGGAAGTGTCCGGCCTGCCCGGCCATCGGCCCCAGCCCCGCCATCTGCCAGAAAAGCCATTGCAGCACGTCAAAGCGTTGGTGCGTTTCGGTGGGCAGAAAGCGCCCGGTCTTTTCGGCCAGGTACACCAGGATGGCGCCGGACTCGAACACCGACAACGGACCTCCCGGGGCATCTTGATCGACGATCACCGGCATCCGGTTGTTGGGGTTCAGCGCCAGGAACTCGGGGGTGAACTGGTCTCCCTTGCCGATGTTGACCGGCTTTATCCGGTATGGCAGCCCGCATTCCTCCAGCATGATGGAAATCTTGAAACCGTTCGGTGTGGGCCAGTAGTAAAGATCAATCAATGTGATGCTCCGCTTAAAAAATCCTATTCCGCGCGTAGCGCCAGCACGGGATTCATGCGCGCCGCCCGCATGGCGGGGGCAACGCCTGCCAGTATTCCGATGAGCACGGCAAGCATCAAGGCTGCAGCCGTATACATTACCGAAATGCTTACCGGGATGACCGGAAACAGCGCTGCCAGGAACCAGGCGGCGCACTGTCCGAGCACCAGGCCCAGCAATCCACCGGCCGCGCCCAGGGCCAGCGCCTCGGCCAGGAACAGGCGTCGCACCTCGCGGCGGCGGGCGCCCAGCGAACGCAGCAGGCCGATTTCAAAAATTCGCTCCTGCACGGAAATGGTCATGATCGTGAATATCCCGACGCCGCCCACTACCAGCGAAATGCCTCCCAATGCCGCGACCGCCAGAGTAATTGCGCTCAATATCACCCGCATGGTGTTCAGCATCTGGTCCTGGGTGGTTAGCGTGAAGTCTTCGCGGCCGTGCCTGGCCATCAGCAGCCGCGTGATGTCACCTTCCACTTCACTGACCGGCCGGTCTTCACGGTAGCGTACGTCCACTTCCTGCACACCCAGAACATTGTAGATTTCCATGGTGTGTTTGACCGGCACATAAACGATGTCGTTCAAGTCAAATCCGACCGTGGTGCCGGCGTCGGCAAGCACTCCGACCACCTGGAAGCGATGGCCGGAAACTCGTATGTACGCCCCCAACGCGTTGTCCGGACCAAACAGTTCATTCTTCAGCTTGCTGCCCAGCACCGCCAGGGGACGGGCCGAGAGCAGTTCTTCGTTCGGCAGGAAGCGGCCCGAGCCTATCTCAAAGGAGAAGATTTCAGGAAGTTCCGGTCCGGTCCCCAGCACCATGGCATTGCGCCTGACCCCCTCGTTCTCCACTTCCGCGAAGCCGGTAACTCCCGGCGCGACCGCCGAGACTGAGTCAAGCTGCCCAATCGCTTGCGCGTCCTCCAGCGTGAGCGGTCGTACCGTGTTGGTGTTCATACCGGGAGGCCCACCCATGGTTTGGGTCCGGCCCGGGGTGATTACCAGGAAATGGGTCCCGAACCGGGTGGCTTCGTGCTCGATGAATTCATACATTCCCTCGCCGATCGAGGTCAGCAGCACCACGGCGGCTACACCCACGCCGGTGCCGAGCGCGGTAAGCAGCGTTCTCAGGCGATGCATGGACAGGGCGCGCAATGCCAGGCGCAGAAGATCGAATGGTCTCATCGCCTCTACGGCTGTCCCTTGAGCGCTTGCACGGGATCCATGCGCGACGCTTTGCGCGCCGGCAGCGCGCCGAACACCAGGCCGCTGCCTATGGCGGTTACCAACGCCGCAACCACGGCCCACCAGGGTGGATGGATTTCCAGGGTGGGGAACAATTGCTGCGCAAACCAGATCAGCAGGTAACCCAGGCCCAGGCCGCATACCGAACCGAGCAGCGCCAGCATTGCCGCTTCGCTGATGTACAGCCGCATGATCTGCCGGCGGGCCGCTCCGATCGCCATGTACAGTCCGATCTCCGAAGTGCGTTGGCTTACCGCCACCAGCATCACGTTCATGATCAGGATGCCGGCCACGATCAGGCTGATTCCGGCAATTCCCCCGAGGGCAGCCGTAATCGCGTCGAAGATGCCGTCGAATACCGACAACACGGCGTCCTGGGTGATTGTCACGAAGTCCTGCATCCCGTAGTGCTGCTCAGTCAACCTGCGCGTGAGTTCATCGATGACCGCCGGCACCGATTCCCGCCCGCGAGTCTCCACCATGATGTTGGTCAGCGCCTGGGTGTTGAAGAGCGTACTTGCAAACGCCACCGGCACGACCACGACTTCACCCACATTGATACTGATGCTCTGGCCGTTATCGGCAAGTATTCCCACTATGCGGCAGCGGGCATCTCCCAGCCGCAGCCATGTGCCCAGCGCGGGCGCGGAGCGGTACAGCTCGCGCACCAGGACTTCGCCCGCCACGCACACGGGCGAAATGCGATCCATGTCCATGCGCGGGAAAAAAGTCCCCGCCTTCAACTCCCACTTCCGGATCCGATAGTAGTCTCGAGTGGTGCCGATCACCAGGGAATCGCGCTCCCGGGCCCGGTGCGAAACCGGAAGGCTGCCCAGCATCATCGGCGCCGCACTGACCACGCCGGGAACGCGTGACACGACTTCCACGTCACGATAGGTCAGGTCGCGGGGCGTCTCGCCTGAAAAGCCGAACGGGCCGAAGCTGTTGCTGCCGGGATTGCCCGGCCGCACGATAATGAGCTCGGTTCCCAGAATCCGGAACTCGCCGGTAACGAACAAGCGTCCCGCTTCGCCCAATGCGGTCAGCAGCATTACCGACACGATGCCGATCGAAGTGGCCAGCATCATCATGGCGGCGCGCAGCCGGTTGCGGAGGATGGCGCGTGTCGCCATCAAAAGCGAGTCATTGAATCTCATTGGCAGGATCGTGGCCCTGTTGTCGTGTCCCGCAGATTAACGCAGTTACCTTGCGGGACACGATACTCGCTTGAATTTTGCCCTAAATTGCCACAGGATGCGGTGCGGCTGCCGCGCACGCCTGACCGAGCTCACAATACACAGACGACATGCTTGCCACCTTAATGGACTTTCTCCAGCAACAGCCCGCGCTGCTGTGGATTGCCACGGTCGCGCTCGACTTGGGGTTTGCGGTGCTGTTGTACCGCGTCTTTGGCCGGCATGGCTTGTATGGCGTGATCGTGTTCAGCCTGCTGATGGCCAATATCCAGGGCCCGAAACTGACCATGGTGCTGGGTCTTCAAACCAGCATGGCGGTCATACTGTATTCGAGCATCTTCTTCGCCACCGATCTCTTAAGCGAGAAATACGGCCGGCGCGAGGCCCAGCGGGCCGTGCTGCTGGGATTTGCGGTGAGCGTGATGGTGGTGGTGATCAGCCGCGTAGCCCTGCTCTACGCACCCTCGCCGGATCCCGCCACCGCCGAGCACGCGCTGCGTATGCACGAGGCCATGGTGGCGCTGTTCGATTACACGCCACGCTTTGTTTTTGGATCGCTGTTGGCCTACCTGTTAAGCCAGAGCTTCGACGTGTGGGTATTTCACCGCATTCGCGAAGCTACCGGGCCAAGGCATCTGTGGCTGCGCAACACCGGCTCCACGCTGCTGTCGCAAGTGATCGACACGCTTATATACGGCCTGGTGGTGTGGTGGGGAATCGTTGATTTCGTTACCGCGCTGCAGCTGGCCGGCGCCAAGTACGTATTCAAATTCGGTATTGCGGTAATTGACACCCCGTTCATCTATTGGGCGAAGAACTGGGGCAGGCCGAACTTATCCGGCGTTACGGTTGAACGTTAGCGCTTTGTCCCCTGCGACTACCGCGTCGCGCCGGGATTGAGGCTTTTCCCTGGGAACGAGGGCATCCTGCCCTCGTGGAGGCCGTCCCGTCGTCGTTTCATTCGTGCGCTGGAATGCAAATGTGCAATCTCTTCGGCTGGGGCAGGATGTACGAACGCACACCCATCCCGCCGTCTGTTCAGGGCGCTGATTCGGCAATCCCCCGGCCGCGAACCAAAGGCCCGCGAGCCGGGAGATCAAAGCCTATCCAGCCCCAACGAGGGGCTTGGTACGCTTTGCAGCGCGCACCCCGTAAGAGGGATCCGCCGCCGGCACTACTTCGCTACAAGCTTCCCTTGGATACGAGGCTCCAGGCGCGCATACCAAACACAGCAGCGCCGCCGGACAGATACACGACCGCGACCTGATCGAGGATAGAGTCGATGTAGGGTCCCACTGCGTAAATGTGGGTAACCACGTCGGCTCCGCTTGCGGCCAAGATGACCAGAGCGGTGAGGATGTAGGCCTGCGGGTTGTTGTGATCGATGTTCATTACGGCATACGCTGCTCCCAGCGCCACCATTGCGAACATCAAAAAGGCCATTGCGCCTTCGGGCGCCCCATCCCACAATGCCGCGGCGGCCGCAGCCAGAAGGCCGAGTGAGTAAACGAGTCTTGTTGCCATGTTCCATTCCTCCCGAAATTGGATAGCAAAGGGACGCCAACCTTATCACGTCTTGCTTCGGTGGTGTGGCCGTCTTGCGATTTACCCCCGTGTGCCGCGTGGAATCGAATTAGATGCGCTCGTCACCGCCAATACGTCCATCCAGCATGGTGAGCCGCCGCCGGGCGCGGCTTCCCAGTTCGGGGTCGTGGGTTACGACAATCAGGGTCAGCCCGTCCTCGTTCAGGGACTCCAAAAGCCGAATGATTTCCATGCTGGAACGCGAGTCCAGGTTGCCGGAGGGCTCGTCGGCCAGCACCAGCCTGGGCGACATGACAATCGAGCGCGCGATGGCCACTCGCTGCAGCTGGCCGCCGGAGAGCTGGTTGGGGCGGTGCTCCATGCGGTCGGCAAGTTCCACCCGATGCAGCGCGCGCTCCGCCACCTCGCGGCGCTTGCGCCGCCGCCAGCCGGCCAGAGTGAGCGGTAATTCGACGTTTTCAAGGGCGGTCAAGCGCGGCACCAGGTGAAAGAACTGAAACACGAATCCGATTACCTCGCGCCGCGTGCGCGCGAGCTTGTCGTCGGACATCGTCGCGGTGTCTTCGCCAAGCAGCCGGTAGCTGCCGCCGTCGGGCGTATCGAGAAGGCCGATGATGTTCAAAAGCGTGGACTTGCCCGACCCGGACGGACCCATAATGGACAGGTATTCGCCCGGCCCAATCTCAAGGGTCACGTTGCGCAGGGCATGAACGACCTGCTCGCCTACCGGGTAGTCGCGAAAAATACTGGTCAGGGCCAACAAGAGGCGAACCCCAGCGTGGAGTGAGTCGGGGCTATTCCGCGGCGCGCACGGCCCGTGCGCCCGCCTCGACGCCGGCCCGGTCGAGACTGAGCACCACCAGCTCTCCCTGGCTGGCTCCGGAGGTAATCTCGGTGTGCTCCCAGTTGTCCAGGCCCACCTTGATCTTGCGCTCCTCAAGAATGCCGGTGTCGGTATTCAGCACCAGGATCCGTTCATCCTCGATTACCGCCTCGGTGGGCACGCGAAGCGCGTCCGGGCGCACTTCCACGATCACCTCCACGTCGGCGCTGTAGCCCGGCATGAGACCGTAATTCTGCGGATTTTTGATCTCCGCTTCGATTTCCACGGTGCGCGCCTGCTTCTCAAGATCAAGCACGTAGGGCGCAACGCGCCGCACGACGCCCGGGAAGAACTGCCCCGGAAAGGCGTCCAGCACGATTCTTGCGTCCTGTCCCGCCCGGACTAAGGGAGCGTCCACTTCGTCGATCGGGGCGCTGATATAAAGGCAGGTGTTGTCGATAACGTCCACCGTGGGCAGCGTTGCGACTCCCACCGGGGAAGGAGTCACGAATTCTCCCAATTCGCCATTGATCTCGGCGATTACGCCATCGAAGGGGGCCCGCAGAATGGTGCGCTCCAAGCGTGCCTGGTTCACCTCTACGCGGGCCTCGGCGGCGCTTGCGGAATCGTTCGCCGCCTTGCAGGTGGCGGCGCGCGCTTCCGCTTCGGCCTGACCGCGCTCCTTGGCCTCCTCGGACACCAGGTTCTCCTCAAGCAGTTTCGCCAGCCGCACCGCCTCTCGCGCCGCCAGGTTCGACCGGGTGCAGCTTTCCGCCGCCCGCGATCTTTCCGCAATCAGGTTCCGCCGGGACAGTTCGATTTCCGACTTCAGGTCTTCATTCCAGATTTCCAGGAGAACCTGACCTGCGCTTACCGCATCGCCTTCCGCCACCGGAAGGCCTGCGATTTGTCCGGCGGATGCGGGAGACATCCTCGCTCGCCGGCAGGCATCCACGGTGCCCGCGCGAGTGTTGAGGACGGTCTTGCGGATTTCCCCCGAAGTGACTTCCGCCACCCGTACTTCGACCGCGTCGTCACCGCTGAAGAGCACGTTAACCACAATCAGCAGCACGACGACGCCTGCCACAGCAAGCAGACTATATTTAAGGGCCGGACGCATGGCTGCGTGAGTATAGCGGCAGCGCAGTGCGAGGGCGCCCCCCCCCCCGCTGGGAATGAGGGCATCCTGCCCTCGACACAACTACGCGTGCCCCAACCCAAGGTATATTCCCCCAAGTGACCGACACCACGCACAAGCCTCTTCCGCTCCCCGGCCACTCCATCCGCGGCCGGGGCGCCCGCGGCAACCTTCCCGGCCGGTTCGAGCGGCAGACCTACGAACCCGATCCCGGCATTGCCGAGATGGCGCCCCATCCCAACACCGAACTCATCGCCGAACTCAGCAAGAGCATCATCAGCCGCAACAACTCCTCGGACGTGGGCTTCGACCGCTCGATCAACCCCTACCGCGGCTGCGAGCACGGCTGCATCTACTGTTACGCCCGCCCGTCGCACGCCTACCTGGATCTTTCTCCCGGCCTCGACTTCGAGACCAAGATCGTGCACAAGCCCAACGCCGCCGAACTGCTCAAGCGCGAACTGGCCCGGCCCCGCTACGAATGCAAGCCGATCGCCCTGGGCGTCAACACCGACTGCTACCAGCCCTTTGAGAAACAGCTGCGCAGCACGCGAGCGCTGCTTGAGATTCTCCTGGAAGCCCGCCACCCGGTGGCGATCGTGACCAAGTCCGCGCTGGTGGAGCGCGACCTCGACCTGCTGTCCGAAATGGCGCAGCTGGGCCTGACGCACGTGATCCTGAGCATTACAACGCTGGACGACGAACTCAAGCGCCGCATGGAGCCCCGCACCGCCTCACCCCGCCGCCGCCTGACGACCATCGAACGATTGACCAAAGCCGGCATCCCCGCCGGCGTGATGTTCGCGCCCGTCATCCCGGCGCTCAACGACCACGAACTCGAAGCCATTCTTGAAGCTTCCGCCGAGGCCGGCGCGCTGTGGGCCGGCTACACCGTTCTGCGCCTGCCCAACGAGGTCCGCCCGCTGTTCAAGGACTGGCTGGCCGAGCAATATCCCCTGAAGGCCAAGCATGTCATGAGCCGGGTGCGCCAGATCCGGGGCGGCAAGGAAAACGACTCCGCTTTCGGCCGCCGAATGCGCGGCCAGGGCCTCTACGCCGACCTCCTCCGCCAACGCTTCGACCGCGCCTGCCGCCGCCACGGCCTTAACCGAGGCCGCCGCCCGGCGCTCGACTGCGCCCTGTTCCGCCCGCCGCCCGCTCCGCCAAAGCCGCCCCGCCAACAATCGGGCGCGGCGGCGCCAAACGAAAACCAGCTCTCCCTGCTGCCCTGATCCGCCGCTATACTGGGCCGTGTTGCCAGCCGCCTGAGCCGCGCCCTGGATGAGAGAGGCTGGCGAATTGGCCCCATTGGCCTGCCGCCCAGGCCCGGCGGCAGGGAATCCGAAGCGACGCTCATGAAAGCGCGGGAAAGCGCATGGAAGCACCAGCTGATCGTGCTCCTGGTGGACGAAGCGCAGAATATTCCGGCGGACTCCGCTCAAGCCAGGGCCGTCATTTCCTATCTACATAGCGGCGCCCGAAAAGCGCGGATTCTGCTGGCCTGTTACGGCTTGGGCAACACTCAGAACAAGCTGGCGGAACTGGGCGTTTCGCGCCTTGCGTGCAGTCGCTTGACAACGCTGCAACCCCTTGCGGTGGAGCAGGCCAGGGAGTCCATCAGCCGGGTGTTTTCGTCTTGCGGAGTGGCCGGGCCAGCGCCCGACCGCTGGCTGGAGGCTTTGGCCGCGCGCGGCATGAACCTTTCCGCCAGCTCGCTTGAAGCCGTGATCCAGGCAGGCCGGGCGGCCAGGAAGCGCTACTACGATCAGCGCCTGAGCGGCGTAATGTTGTGGCTGCCCGTGTATCGGGAAATTGCTGAGGCGCTGCGCCGGGCGAACGCTTCGCACCTGCGCCTTGACCAGATTGCCGAAATCGCATGCCCCCATCTGGCGCGCTGGGACCTAAGCCTGGAGGAATTTCTGTCGCGAACCCTGCGCGCTGGCGTGCTTGGCAACCAGGACTCCCGCTACTCCATCCCCATCCTCTCCTTCGCCGACCACCTCCGCCGAATCTGACTGCCGCGTGACTGGCCTACGCCAATGTGGCTTCCTGGGCGCAAACCGGGGAAAGAGAATCCAGTTCATATTCATTCGATAACCCTGAATTTGTCAGCGAGCTTGCGGTGGGACTCGCGCACGAACTCTGGGCATTGATCGGCGGGAAAAAGCTCACCGTTCACACGGCAGTGCCCCTGCGCCCACGCCTCCGCGTCCGCCCTTTGCTCCTGCTCCTTGCGGGCGGCATCGGCTGCGCGCCGTTTCGCGCGTTCACCGGGAGAACCAAAGTGGGCCGAGCTAATGAGTTCTATGAGCTTCTCATCATGCGTCAGCGGAAGGGCCGAGGAGTCAACAGGAGTCAGGCCACCGGCCCTCCTTATACGCTCCCACCAATCTTCCCGCTCATCGTCAGTTAGCGAGGCCCAGTAGTCCAGCGCCTCTTGCTCGACTTCGGCGATGACTGTTGCGGTAGGGCGAAACTTGCGGCGCATTTTCTCTATCTTTCCAATGCGAGTTAGTATGGCGCGCCTTTGGGAAAAGCGGCCCTATCCATTCTTTGAGCACCCTGCTACGGCTTGGCTGATAGACTGGCAACTTGCCGGAGCGAGGACATCCTATCCTCGACCCTGTCCTCAACTCGCCAGCCTTAGCCGCCGCCTCGACTCTCCCGACATCCTGCTTCGGCTGACTACTGCGCCCGTCCCGGGTGCCATTCCCTGAGTTGCTGATCGCGTTTCAGTACCATCTGCTGAAACATCAAGCCGTCGAAGACCGATTCCAGCGTAAAGACCTCGCCGCCGTGAACGGCTGCTGGCAGCGCACTTCGCGCTTCATCTTCGAATGTCTCTCTCAGCCGAATGTCTTGCTGGTAAGCAGAATGCCACCAATCCAGTAGCTGCGCTCTGGCGCCCTCAAGCGCATCCGGGCTTGGCAGCCGATCGGATTTGCGGTTGTTTGTCCGCGGGTGGCTGGGCAGGAGGTTCCACAGGTCGTTGCAGGGCCAGGCGGCGAACGGAAAGCAGTGGTCGATTTCGTAGGCTCTTTTCAGGCGCTTCCCGGTCCATACGCAATACAGAGAGCCATTGGTGCGAAGCTCTATCCGCACGCTCGCGCGCGATACCGGTATCGTGTTCGGGCGTAAGCCATTGCAAAGCCCTCCAGTGCGAGTCCCAAGAGACCGGCGGGGTATTCTGCTGCCGCTCATAACCACGCATTTTGCGAATCCATTCATTAAGCACTGCAGGCTCCAGCCAGGCTGCGTAACGACCCATGGCCTGCCAGAGCTTGCGGGGAACCGAGAACGAACCCAACGACCAGAGAAATGCCTCATCAACGCTAACAGAGTCTCTCACACGCACCGGACCGTTCGGGTTGCAGGGAAAAACAGGGTTATCACTTTCGGGGTATGTAATGTAGGTGGCGGGCATCCTGCGACTGCACTGCGCGGCATCGCGAAGCGCCCCGATCAGATATTTTGCGTCCTTTCCGCTGAAGCGTTGGCCGACGCGAAGGTCGAACGGCGACCGGCCTTTGAGTTCGCTAAATCCCTCCTTAGCGAAACCCAAGTGCTCGTTGCCACCGGGGCGTTGCGGAAGGTTGCCCTTGATTAGCGGCTGGAACGCTCGAACCCAAAAAAGCGCTACCAGCCCCAAGCGCAGTTCCAAGTGATCCTCGTCGGGTCCGGGGCGCGCAAATCCAGCAGCGCCGTCGGTAATTCGCAACAGCGTTCTCAACAGCGCAAGTTTGTAGGTTGACGACTTTTGATCATTGAACACAACATGCCGAAGCAGGGGTAACGCCCCGGTGCCGTCGTCCGGCAACTGCAGCCAGACGATCTCCCAGGAGACCCCCTTCCGCTGGCCTACGTCAGCGTTTGTCCGGATGCGGGTGGTCTGGAGACCATGCCGACGAGCAAGCTTTTCAATATCCTCGGATGTGGCAGACCTCATGGGGCGCCCCGGTGCAGGCGGCCCGTGGCGAAGGCTCACCATGGTGCTTCCGCCGGGACTGAGCACCGAGACCAGCTTGCGAAAGGCCCGCTCTCGCTGGCTCGGAGGCACATGGTGCCAAACCGCGCTTATCCAGACGAGATCGAAGGACGACTTTGACCTCAGCACCTTCTCCAACGCCGGAAGTCTGTCATCAAGCCAGCGAATTCTGGATAATCTGTGCCGAGCCTTGCCCGCCTCACGCAGCTTTGCGGACGGTTCGACGGCGACTACGTTGTGACCTTGAGCGGCAAACCAGGCCGCATCTCTTCCGCTTCCCGCTCCAATGTCCAGCACGCTACTGGAAGATTCGGGCAGAAGGTCGAGAACATGATTGTGTACGCTGTTGAAGCGCAAGCGCTCGTAGTCGTCGAAGAGATGATGCGCGGCAGCGTTGTAGGCCGCTACAACATCGCGCACCCCGAACTGCTCTGACTGGCCTGGCGCTGAGATTTGTCCCGGACTATTGCCTGAGGCGCCTGATTTTCTCTTTGTAGGCATCTATGTTCGGATAACGAACAATTATTCTTCTTGCTTGCTGAAGCCCGTGATGGCGCTCCGCGCACAGACATCATGTTGAGGTTACCAGCGAGGCCCACCGCCGTTCCAAACAATACCACGCAGAAGACACGCGGAGCGATACGCGTTGACTCCAGCTTGAGTGTTCGCAATCAGATCACGCGCGGACAGCAGTTTCCCACGTAACAGCGGTCACACTTCGAGCTCCGGGACGACACCACTCAATCTGCCTGTAGCAATTGATCGTAGTGTCCGCCGCACAGGCCATCCCGATTTAATCAAGCTGGGCCATAAGTTCTTCGAGTGGATCGTCTCCCGGCCACGCTCCGGCAAGCTCTATGGGGTCGAATGCCCGAAACTTCTTGGATTGCAGCTCACACAGGTCGACTGATTCCTGGACCTTCGCCGATGTAATTCCCTTGAAAAGCGCCCCCGCTTCCGTCGCCCCTGCGGGCAGCACCTTGACCATCGGCTTTCCGGCGTCCGCAATGATGAACGGCTTTCCGTTGGCCGCCGCGCGGACGAGCCGCGGAAGGTGCGTTTTCGCTTCACGGATGCTGACAGAACGCATTTTCACTCATGTCCCCCTACGCTTCAGGCAACACAGAAATTCCGGCAAAGCCATGGTCCGGATCCACGCCACGCTTCCCCAAGCTGAAGTGAAGCGCTAATGATGCTGATTGTATTGGCGAGAAGCCTCTTGATTCGAGATTGTCATAGAACGCGAATCGGTCCAGGATAGCGTCCGAGGACTTCGTCTGCGGTCAATAGCGTGATTCCTTCAATCTGCGCCTGCGCGATTAGGATTCGATCGAATGGGTCCTTGTGGATGGGGGGCAGGAGATCAACCGTGACGGCATGTGCGCCGGTTATGGGCAACTCGGCGTAGCCGTTTTCCAGCAGACCGCGTCGCAGCAGGCGTGGGTCAACATTGAAGTTGGCGTGACCCAGGCCACTCTTGATGGCGACCTCCCATAGGGATGCGGCGCTGAAGAACAATTCCGTCGCCTCGTCTTCGATCAGGTCGCGTGCTTCCCGCGGTAGCCGTCCCGGATGGCCTGCGGCCCAGAGCAGCACATGCGTATCGAGAAGCAGGCTCACTCACCGGCCTCAAACTGGGCCGCGATCTCGGCAGCGCCCATGCGGTCGAAATCCTTTGGAACCGAAATTTTTCCGGCCAAAAAACCGAGCCGGCGCTGGGCCTTGGCTTCAGGCGCCTCTACAGCGATTACCTTGACAACTGGCTTTCCGGCGCGCGCAATGATGAACGGTTCGCCATTGGCTGCGGCGTTTATAAGCCGTGAGAGGTGCGTCTTGGCTTCGTGGATGTTGACGGAACGCATAGCATTCCTCCTGACTAAGTCCGCATAGCTTAGTCATACCTGCACGCCTTGGCAAGTTTCTGCCGAGCAGGTTCGTGTCGGCTCGTCATGCTGTGGCCATACTTACGCAAGTAAGTAAGAACTTTGTGGAGCCAGACTTATGACCGCCACTCGAAACCAGCTTGTGCGCGCTGCAGCGGCGAGCGTATCCAGTTGGTGGAGATAGGCGCGGCGTAACGCCCCAAGGCTGCTACTCTGCCTTGGAATCAGCGGCTCCGCCGATTTGAGCCGTTCCATGTGGTAGGTGTATTGCCTTGAATCGGAAGCATCCCCGATGCTCAACCGCTCGTAAGGCTACTTCGGAGCGGCGGTCCTGGCTCTTAATTCGCTCGCGTTCCCCGCTCTTGCGTAGCGGTTGAGCGCGTGTCGCGCGGGCAGGGGGGATGGGGAAAGCGCCCGCGTATATACTCCGATGCAGCCATGGATCAGGTTATCTCTGAAGCGCTGGATATGCCGATGAGTGAAGTTCGGCAGAACCGCGAAAACTATATTCGGGCTGGCGACCGCAGCAAGGCCGGGGCGGACCCGTATTTTGTCGGCCGGAAGCGGGAGTTGGCGACTTTCCTGCAAGCGCTGGAGTTGACCGCCGAAGAAGGCGGCAGCTGCGGCAAGGATGAGACACTGCTGTTTCAAGGCCCGCCGGGCGCCGGCAAGACGGCCCTCCTTGAGGAGTGCGCGGTCTTGGCGGCCGCGCGCCCGAACCATGTTGTGATGCGCGTTCAGGCGGACGAACTCGGCTCGGTGCATGGACTTGTCCAGGCCATTGACGCTGCGGTGGGCATCCGGGCGGCGAGAAGAATCACGGCAGACTTGGCTGAACGGGGCGGCCAGATCGGCCCGGTCGGCGTGGGCCCCAGGCTCGGCGCGCCGGGATCGGTAGCGACACAACTCAGGGCGAGAGAGGATGCCTGGAAGGAGAAGGTAATTGTCCTTCTGGTGGATGAGGCGCAGAACATTCCCAGGGAAGAGGAATCCACGGATGTCCGGGCCATCACGTCTTATCTGCACTCCTCTGCGCGCGCGGCGCGGATCCTTCTCGCCTGCTTCGGGTTGGGCGATACGCAAGACAAGCTGGCCGCCGTGGGAGTTTCGCGGCTGGCTATCAATCGCGTTGCCACCTTGCAACCGCTCACCATTGCGCAGGCGCGGGAGTCGATCAGCAGAGTGTTTGCCGCCTGCGGCGCGCAAGGCCCGGGGGTCGAGCGCGCCCGATGGATTGATGCCCTGGCTGAACTGTCGCAGGGCTGGCCGCAGCATATGCGCGTTGTGGCGAGCGAAGCGCTCGAAGAACTGAGCGCGCATGGCATGGACGTGACGCAAAGCTCTCTGGCGCGGGCGCTCCGCGCCGGCACAGCGGCGAAAATACAGTACTACGAAGCGCGGCTTAGCGCCGTGAAAGAGTGGCTTCCGGTCTATCGGCGCCTTGCGGCGGCGCTGGACCAGTCCGGCGCGACGCATTTGGATATTGACCGGATACAGGAAGCCGCAGCGCCGTACTTGGACATATGGGAAACGAAATTCCGCGATTTCCTCACCGCTACGGTACACGCCGGCATCCTGAGTTGGAGAGAGGGTCGCTACGTCATCCCGATTCCGTCTTTCGCCGACTACTTGCAGCAGCCGGACCCCGGCTCCGGCTAATCAGGCCTTGGCGGCGAAGCCGGATCACTACCATTCCCCAATACTGGTCGGGCGGATAGTCTCGAACATCGCAGAAATCTTTATCAAGCGTAACGATGACACGCTGTTCCCGGCGGCATGCGCTCGCCAACTCGAAGTCCCGCGCCCCTATCAAGTATGAAATGAAATTGCAGCTATTGGAAATCCGGCTCCGCGGCCGGAACTGCTGCTGCCGCCTGCCGTTGCTCTTCCGCGTAACGAGCCAAAGCTTCAATCGACTGGTATGAGACCGACGGGTAATGACTGTGGATTTGGTCCGGGGTCATGCCGTCCTCCAAGCTTGCAACGATCGTTTCCACAAGCACTCGAGTGCCCTTGATGCAGGGCTTTCCATGGCAAATCTCGGGATCAACCGAAATGTGATCTTCCCAGTACATGCGGTTCTATCTTGAACTCATGGCTTCAGTTCGCCGTTCCGGCTGGAACCGCTTAGACCTGCAAAATTATAGTGCTTTCTTGTACCTCCTGCTGTGCCTCGGTTGCTTTCTCGTTACCGGTATGCAGGTTAGGAAAAGACCTTTGCGACGGTTGGGTTCCGTTCCTGATTCCGCTATGGCGTGGGGCGTCAGGCGTCGATCGAGCGCAGCAGTTCCACGTTGCCGCCCTTGGCGGTGGTGTTGACGGTGATGGTTTTCTCTACCGCGAAGCGGTGCAGGTAGTGGGGGCCGCCGGCCTTGGGGCCGGTGCCGGACAGGCCCATGCCGCCGAAAGGTTGCACGCCCACTACGGCGCCGACCATGTCGCGGTTTACATATATGTTGCCTACGCGTGCGTGCGCGACGATTTCGTCGACACGTGTGTCGATCCGGCTCTGCACGCCCAGCGTCAGGCCGAATTCGAGCCGGTTGATGGAGTCCACGACCTTAGAGAGTTCAGAGGCGTCGAAGCGCAGTACGTGCATGACCGGGCCGAAGCACTCGCCCTCCAACTGCTGGAGGCTCTCGAGCTCGATGATGTGGGGCGTCATGTATGGGCCGTCCACTGACTCATCCAGCCGACCGCCGCTCCAGACCTCGCAGCCCAGCGAGCGCATGCGCTCGATATGGGCCTGTATGCGTTCCAGCGAGGGCTGATCGATGATCGGGCCGATGTCGGTTGCCGGGTCGTGCGGGTCGCCGATAGCAAGTTCGCTTGCCGCGCCCCGGATCGACAGCAGCAGGGTGTCGGCCACTTCGTTCTGCACGCAAAGCACACGCAATGCCGAGCAGCGCTGTCCGGCGCTTAAGAACGCGGAGCGGATGGTGTCGTCGGTGGTCTGTTCGATCAGCGCGGAAGAATCCGCGATCATGACGTTTTGCCCGCCGGTCTCGGCAATCAGGGGCACGATGGGCCGCATCGACTTGCCGGCCAGCGCGAGCTGAATCCTCGCCGCGGTGTCGGTGCCGCCGGTAAACGCCACTCCGTCGATGCGCGGATGATTGACCAGCGCCGCGCCAACCTTTCCGGCGCCCACCACCAGGCGCAGCACGTCCTTCGGCACGCCGGCTGTGTGCAGCAGATCCACCGCCATGCCGGCGATGCGGGGGGTTTGCTCGGCGGGCTTGGCCAGAACGGAATTACCGGCCAGGAGTGCCGCGGAAACCTGGCCTGAGAAGATGGCCAGCGGGAAATTCCAGGGGCTGATGCAAACGAACACACCGCGTCCATGCAGGCTCAAGTCGTTCGATTCGCCGGTCGGTCCGTCCTTTAGCCGCCGAGGAGCGTCGAAATCGCTTGCCGCCTGGTTGGCGTAGTAGCGCATGAAATCCACCGCTTCACGCACTTCCGCCACGGAGTCGTCCACCGTCTTGCCGGCCTCGCTGGCCAGCACCCGGAAGAACTCGTCGCGCCCATCTTCCAGCGCATCCGCCGCCGTGCGCAGAATCTCCGCGCGGCGCTTTCCGCCCAGCGCATCCCAGGCCGGTTGAGCCCCGGCCGCGCTCTCTACCCACAAGTCGATTTCTTCGGAAGCCGGATCCACGGCTTCCGGCTCGGCTGTGTCGAGACGCTCGGACAGAAGCGCCGACAGACGGCCCAACGCGGTGCGTGAAGCCAGGTCGAAGCCGGTGGAGTTGGGCCGATCCGGTCCGTACAGCAATTCAGGAGTGGGCAGGGTAGGCGCCTTGCGCGCTAACGAAGTCTCGATGGGGTCGGCGACGATCGCTGCCGGGGCCAGGTCTTCGTCATAGAGCCGGTTGACGAAGCTGGAGTTGGCGCCGTTCTCCAGCAGGCGGCGCACCAGGTAGGCGAGCAGGTCCTCATGGCGGCCGGCCGGCGCGTACACCCGAACCGGCGGGAAATCGTCGAACATCGCGCGCGCGGTTTCGTGCAGACGCTCGCCCATGCCGTGAATGCGCTGCAATTCCATATTCGATCGATCGTTCTCCGACAACGCCAGAACCGTGGTCAAGGTGTGGGCGTTGTGGGTGGCGAAGGCGCAAAACAGGTGCGGGCGCTCGGCAAGCATGGCCTGGGCGCAGCAAAGATAGGAAGTGTCGGTGTTGTCCTTGGCCGTGAACACCGGGTAGTCGGGCAGGCCGGCAACCTGCGCGCGCTTGATCTCGGCGTCCCAATACGCACCCTTTACCAGCCGCACGGAAATCTGCCGCCGGGTGCGCTGCGCCAGTTCGCTCAGCCATTCGATAACGCGCTTGGCGCGTTTGCCGTAGCCCTGCACGGCCAGCCCCGGTCCGTCCCAGCCGACCAGCGACGGCTCCTCACAAAGGCGCTCGGTAAGTTCCAGTGAAAGAATCAGCCGGTCGGCTTCCTCGGCGTCCAGGCACAGGGGAATGTCGTGCTCACGCGCCAGCTCGCACAACTTCAGCAGGCGCGGATACATCTCCTCGTGCGCCCTCGCGGCCTGCCGGGCCTCGTAGCGCGGGTGCAGGGCGGTCAGCTTGATGGACATCCCGGAGCGCCGTTCGGTATCGGCGGGCTGGTTGCGGCCCACCAGGGGAATGGCCTTGCAATATCCTTCAAAGTAATCGTCGGCCACCTGGGCCGTGCGCGCTCCTTCGCCCAGGATGTCGAAGGAATATTCCACGCTGCTGTCGAGTTTGTAGGCGCGCTTGATGGCCGCCTCCATGGTTTCGCCCATCACGAACTCCTGGCCGAGGATGCTCATGGCCTGGCGCACCGCGCTCCGAATGACCGGCTCGCTGAGCCGGCCGACCAGCGATTGCAGCACTGCGCCGCCGGTCTTGTCCTCAAAGCGGCTCATGGACACTGTCCGTCCGGTCAGCATCAGTCCCCAGGTCGAGGCGTTCACCAGCAGGGAACTGGAATGCCCCAGGTGCTCGTCCCAGTGGGCCGGGCCGAGCTTGTCGGCGATCAGTTCATCGGCGGTTTGCCGATCGGGCACCCGCAGCAGGGACTCGGCCAGGCACATCAGCGCCACGCCCTCGTCGTTATGCAGGCCGAACTCGTTGAGAAACGCGTCCAGCATGGTGGGGCCCTTGGGCGAGGTCCGGACCCTGTGCACCAGTTCGGCCGCCTGCTCAACAATGTTCTTGCGCGTGGCCTCGTCCAAACTGAACTCTTCCGCCAGCCTTCTTACCAGTGGTATTTCCCGTGCGAATTTGTGTTTGTCGATTCGATTCAGCGCGCTGCTCATCTCACACCTGTTTCCGTAGGTTCCAATGCGCCTATTTCACCACCTTTTGGGGGGTCAATTCACGCTGCGCGGGCAACAGCCCACACTTGCACGCGGTCGGCGCCCGAGGTGATCAGCGCAGCCGCCACGGCATCCGCGGTCGCGCCTGTGGTAACTACGTCATCGATGATCGCGGGCCGTTCGGGTGATCGGGAGCACTCAAAGGCGCCTGCCACATTGGACCTGCGATCCTGGTCGCTCAGCCGGCTCTGCATGCGGGTGTGACGCACCCGGCGGCAGATGTCCCCAACGACCTGCACGCCGACTTCGCGCCCGATGAAGCGGGCCATTTCTTCGGCCTGATTAAAGCCGCGCTCGGCTAGCCGGCGCGGATGCAGGGGAACGGGTATCAGCGCGTCGGGCATTTCGAGCAGGCCTTGCTCGATTTGCTCGCGCACGCTTGCCGCTATGCCGTGGGCTAACGCGCGGGCCAGGTGAATCCGCCGCCCGAACTTCAATCCCAGCACCAGCCTGTCTACTGGGTAGTCGTAGGCCATCGGCGCCACCGTGCGGTGAAAGCGGGGTGGCTGGACTACGCAGCGGCCACACATGCCCACAACGTCGGTAGCGCCAATGCCAAGCCCGCAACGAGGACAGCTTTGTTCGACGCGAGGGAGGTCGGCGTCGCATCCATCGCACAATTCCCGCTGGGCCCGCGCCGGCCCGGCGCACAGCGCGCATCGCCATGGAAGGAGATGGCGCGCAAGTCCCTTTGGCCCAAAATGCATTGCGGTCATTGCGGTTATGCTAACGCTCCCGCACAGCGAAGGGTATTTGTATGCCACGCATTCTGATTACGGGCGCATCGCGCGGTCTGGGCCTGGAGCACGCCAAGCAGTATCTGGCGAAGGGCTGGGAAGTGATTGCCACGGCCCGTAACCCGGAATCCTCGCCAGGGCTCACGGCGCTCGCATCGCACGCTTCCGGCCGCCTGCGCCAGGTTCAGATGGATGTTACGGATCATGCGCGAGTGGAGGCGGTGGCCGAGGAACTTACCGGCCAGTCCCTGGACATCCTGTTGAACAATGCCGGTACCTACGGTCCCAAGTCCGCGTTCGAGGGCATGCATTACCAGTCCCTGGAGAGCATGGACTACGACCTGTGGCGCGAGATGCATGAGATCAACGTCATGGCCGCTTTCAAGGTCGCGGTCTGTTTCAAGCCGCACCTGGAGGCTGCGGCTCACCCGCTAATGGTGAACATGTCCAGCGACATGGGCTCCATCGGCAACAATTCCATCGGTCACGCCTACGCCTACCGCAGCAGCAAGGCGGCGCTCAATATGCTCACCAGGGGCATGGCCATCGAGTGGCAGAACCTCGCCGTAATCGCCATGGCGCCGGGCTGGTGCCGAACCGATCTGGGTGGCCCGGAAGCGCCGGTGAACCCGGTGGAGAGCGTGCGGATGCAACAGGCACTTTTCGAGAGCCTGGAATTCTCGCGCTCCGGCGAGTTCATCAACCGCTTTGGCGAGTCCGTAAACTGGTAAGCACCGGTCGAACCCCTGGGTGTTTTCGCGGCAGGCGCCGCTGTGCTGACGCGCAGGGAACACGTTGGGAGCGAGGGCATCCTGCCCTCGTTCCCACGGGTCAGGCGTGCGCGCCGCGCAGCCGGCTGACCTCTTCAAAGAGTTGCCGGGTAGTTACGCCTTCAGGCGCAATCGGCTTGCCCACGATCAAATCCACCGGCGCCCGCAGCCATTTCAGCCCGCCGCTGAAAGTCCCCTGCCCCTGGTGGGAGAACAGGCTGCCCCACAAGCCCTGCAAGGCCATGGGAACGACCGGTACCGGAACTTCCTTCAACAGCTTGAGCACCCCGGGCCGGAACTCGTGCATTTGCCCGTCGCGGGTCAGGTGCCCTTCCGGGAAGATGCAAACCAGCTCCCCGCTACGCAGGGCGTCGGCTAGCGAGTCGAAGGCCCTGCGGTAGATTTCGGGGTCGTCGCTGCGGCGCGTTATGGGAATGGCGCTGACGCTGCGAAAAACGAAATTGAGCAGCGGCAGGTCGTAGATGCGCTTGATCATGACGAAGCGGACCGGGCGCTTGAGCACGCCCAGAATCAATAGCGCGTCGGTGTAACTTACGTGGTTGCAAACCAGCACCGCGGCGCCGCGCTCGGGCACCTGGTCGAGGTTCCGGAAACGCAGACGGTACAAACTGCGCATCAGGCACCAGACCATGAAGCGCGATACGAATTCGGGCACTTCCCAGAAGATGAAGATCGCAACCCCAAGATTGATCGCCGCCAGCGCCAGGAACAGCTGAGGGATACTGAGATCGAGCACCACCAGTATCAGGATGCTCAAGACCGCGCCGATCACCAGGAACAGCGAGTTGAAAATGTTGTTGAAGGCAATGACGCGGGAGCGGGTTTCCTGCCTGGTGCGCTGCTGGACCACGGAGTACATGGGCACCACGTAGAGTCCCCCGAAGAAGCCCATCAGGAACAGGTCCCGCATTGGCCCCCAGCCGCCCGCGGCCGCGAACTGGGTGATATTTGCCTCCGGGGTCACGGGGCTCATGGTGGTGAGAGCGAAATGCGCCGCGAACACGGTCAGCCCCAGGCTGCCGATGGGAGTGAGGCCGATTTCGACCCGGCGGCCGGACAGCCATTCGCATCCCATCGAGCCCACGCCGATACCGATGGCCAGCGTCGCCATCAGGGCGGTCGTGACCCTTTCGTTGGCGTTCAGTATCTGGTTGCCATAATTGGGCATCTGTGTAAGCACCACCGACCCCAGGAGCCAGAACCAGGAAATGCCCAGAATCGAGAGCAGTACCGAACGCTTGGCTGCCGCGGCCTGCCACATTCGTCCCACTACCGTGACGGGATTCCAGCAGATCCGGCCGGCATCCGCAGTGGGCGGCGCAGCAGGAATGAAGCGGCTGGCAAAGTATCCGGCCGCCGCCAGCCCGACTACCGTGGTTCCGATCAGCAATGGCCTCGATTCTTCCGGCTGGGCGGCCGCCAGGAACCCTCCCAGAATAAGCCCGAGAGGAATCGCCACAAAGGTGCCCATCTGCACCAGGCCATTGGCGCCCACAAGTTCGGCCTGCTTCAGGTGTTGGGGAATGATGGCGTACTTGATCGGTCCGAAGAACGTGGATTGGGCGCCCATGAGGAACAGGACCGCCATTACCGCCAAAATGGAACCGGACGCCACTGCAAGGCCGCCCAAGAACATGATGCCCATTTCGGCGATCTTGATTCGCCGGGCCAGAACAGCCTTGTCGCCATGGTCGGCGATTTCGCCGGCCCATGGCGAGAACAAAAAGAAGGGGAGCGCAAACAGGGCGGCGCCCACATTGGCCAGTGTGTCGGCCGCCGCCGCGCCGGGTCCGAAGACGATCAACACGATCACGGCGTTGCGGTATACGTTGTCGTTGAACGCGCCCAGCGCCTGGGTCAGGAAAAACGGCGCAAACCGCTTGCTGAGCAGCAGGGAGAACTGCCCGCGTTCCGCGCCTGCCGCCGGCAGGCCTGATTTGCTCGCGCCCATGAAGACCTTTCCCGCGATTCGGACGCTGCCATGTTAACCGGCAGGCCGGCCTTTTCCCTGTAGGGTAGTGGGATGGCCCGGCCGCAACCACCGCGAGTACGGCGCGCGTTCGACCGCGCCGCCGGAGGTTTCGCCGAGGCGGATTTCCTGCATGCGGAGATTCGCCGGCGCATGCTGGAGCAACTGCAATGGGTGCGGCTTGAACCCGGCTGCGTTGTCGATGCCGGCGCCGGCTCAAGCGCCGCGCGCACGGCGCTGCTGGGGCGTTTCCCCGATGCGCGGATCGTGGCGCTGGACTCTTCTTTTCGCATGCTGCGCGGCGGGGAAGGCGAGCGAGTATGCGGTGACATACAGCAAATGCCTTTGGCCGATGGCTGCGCGCAACTGGTCTTCTCGAACCTGGCGCTTCACTGGTGTCCGGCCATCGGCGCTGCATTGGCGGAGTTCCGGCGGGTGCTGGCTTCTCCCGGCCTCCTGTTCTTCTCCATGTTCGGGCCGGATACTCTGAAGGAGTTGCGTCAGGCGCGCCGCGAAGCAGGGCTTGTCGACGAGCCCGAAACGCTCCTGGACATGCATCATCTCGGCGATGCGCTGGCGCGCGCCGGATTTGCGGACCCGGTCATGAGCGCGGAACGGTTTCCGGTGCGTTACGCCCACTACTCAATGCTGGAGCAGGACCTGCGCGGGTGTGGCGTAAGCCGGGCCATGATGCCGCCGGGGGGCGGCCTTGCCGGTCGCGCCAGGCGGCTGGTCGTGGAACAGGCGTTCAACGCCGGCCGGGACCCGCAAGGCGCCGTGCCCGTCAGCATTGAAGTGGTCTACGGTCAGGCATGGGTGGCGCCGCCGCGCGGCCGCAGGGACCAGGCCGAAGTGGCGGTGGACGAGATCAGCCTGCGGAGTAGAGAGAAGCGGCCTTGATGATTGCGTAAACGGGCTGTCCCGGCGCCAGTTCGAGTTCGCGCACCGAACGCCGGGTGACGCGGGCCCAAAGGGTCTGACCCACATTCACCACCACGTCCGCCAATGCGCCATCCTCCTCCATGATGCGCTCCACCACTCCGCTCATCACGTTCAGCACGCTACTCCGGCGAGGCCGTTCCAGTGACAGCGATACGTCTCCCGCGCGTACCCGCAGCAGGATGTCCCGACCGCTTGCCAATTCCAGCCGCGGCAGCAGCAGAGTTTGTCCGGAGCAGTTCAGACGGCTTAGGCCTTCCCCGTCATCGGCCCGCTCCACGCGGCAGGAAAGCAGCGCCCCCGCCGTTCGCCGCCCGGTGAGTGATTGCAGTTCCGGCTGCCCCAGCAGGTCCCGCGGAGCGCCCGCGGCCTGAATCGCGCCTTGGTCGATCAGGGCCAGGCGGTCGGCCAGACGCACCACCTCTTCCATGCGGTGCGTCACGTACACGATGGTGAGATCCGGATCGTGTTTCAGCCGCTCAAGAAAGCCCAGCACCTCCTCACGGCGCTCGCCGTCCAGCCCGGCAAGGGGCTCATCCAGAAGCAGCACCTCCGGCGCGGTAAGCAGCGCCCGGCCGATCGCCACGCGTTGCTGTTCGCCTCCCGACAGCGTCATGGGCTGGCGCCGGAGCAACGGGCCCAGCTCCAGCAACTCCACGACCTCGTCAAGGCCCGGCGCAGAGCGCTTGCCCCTGCGACGCCCGTAGGCCAGATTTCCGCGCACCGTCAAGTGCGGGAATAGCCGTCCGTCCTGAAACACAACGCCCACCGAGCGCTGTTCCGGCGGCAGGTTGACTCCGGAGGCGCTATCGAACACGCAGGTACCGCCGATCACGATCTCACCCTCGTCGGGCGTGAGCAGGCCGGCAATCATGTTCACCAGGCTGGTCTTGCCCGCGCCGGAGCGGCCGAAAAGGGCGGTAACGCCGAAGCCCAATTCCAGCTGTCCGCTCCACTCGAATGCCGGCAGCTTCTTGCGCGCGCTGATCGTAAGCATGGCCGGCCCCGGTTCAGTTGAGGCGCTTGCGAACCGCGCGGGCCGCCAGTTCGGAAGCCGCCAGAGCGACAATCGCCAAGGCCAGCGACACACCCGCCAGCCAGGCGGCGGCGGTCTCGCCGTCCGGCGTCTGCAGCAAGGTATAGATCGCCAATGGCAGGGTGCGGGTCTGACCGGGCACGTTGGCCACGAATGTGATGGTTGCCCCGAACTCACCCAGGCAGCGGGCGAAAGCCAGCAGGGCGCCGGTGATCAGCCCGGGGGCGGCCAGCGGCAGGGTAATGGTGAACAGCGCACGCACAGGCGATGCGCCCAGCGTTCGGGCCGCGGCTTCCAGGCGCGGGTCCACGGATTCGATTCCGAGCCGGATTGCGCGCACCATCAGCGGGAAAGCCATGACGGCTGCGGCGACGGCCGCGCCTTTCCAGGTAAAGGTCAGGGTTACGCCGAACCAGTCGTACAGCGGTCGTCCCAGCCAGCCGTTGCGTCCCAGCACCGCCAGCAGCACATAGCCCACCACCACAGGCGGCATTACCAGCGGCAGATGAACAAGCCCGTCCAGCAGAATCTTGCCCGGAAACCGGCAGCGCGCCAGCACCCAGGCGCAGACGATTCCCGGAGGCAGCGAGCAGGCCACCGCCCACAGCGATACCTTGAGCGACAGCATCGCAATGTCCGCAACAGGCGTCATTCACTCACCCCCGGGAACGGGGGCTTCCAGCCCAGCCTTGCGCCCTGGGAACGAGGGCTTCCAGCCCTCGCCGGAGGGCAGGATGCCCTCTCTCCCAGCCTCTTGTGTTGCTTCGGACATCCGCAGATCCGCGGCAGGAGCAAATCCGTGTGCCTGGAATATTGCCTGCGCTTCTTCGCTGAACAGGTAGTCGAAGAAATCCACGGCCACTGGATTCGTCGCGGGAGCTACAAGGGCCAGTTCATAGCGAATCGGCGTATGGCTCTCGACCGGGAACAGCGCCGCCAATACCACTGTGTCCAGTCCGTGCAGATCGCTTACGTAGGTAATGCCCAGCGGCGCCTCGCCCTGGGCTACGCGAGCGGTTACGGCGCGGGCATTCGGAGCAAAGGCCATGCGCCCATCCAATCTGCGCCACAGCCCGAAGTGTTCCAGCGCCTCGCGGGCGTAGATGCCAGCCGGAACATGGGCCGGATCACCCAGAATCAGCGGCGCATCACCGAGAGCGGAAAGCAGTGAGGCCGGGTTATCAAGATCAACCCCGGCGTCGTTATCGGCATGCCGGATCAGCGCCAGGCGGTTCCCGAGCAGCTCCCGTGACGTTGCTTTCGCCAGCAGAGCTGCTTCTCGAAGCGGATGCATCCACTGCGGATTGGCGGACAGAAACAGCGCCGGCCGAGCCCCGTTGACAATCTGCCGGGCGAGCGTGGAGGAAGCCGCGAATGAGAGAATTACTCGCTTGCCCTCACCGTGCTCAAAGCGCGCCCCCAGCTCGGTCATCGCCGAAGTCGTGCTGGCCGCGGCGAAGATGACCGGTGATTCCGGCTCGTCAGCCAGGACCGGATTCCCGATCAGCAGCAGGCCCGTTACCAGCAGCGCGCTTCCTGCGGCGCTGACGTGAGTAAGCAACGTCTGAGGCGAGGGCGTCCCGCCCTCGTCGAGGGCAAGATGCCCTCGCTCCCGGCGTGTTCCTTGCCCGTCAGCGCAGCGCGGTCGCTGTGAGTACTCCCAGGGAGGGCCGGACATCCTCGCCCCGCTTGCTCCTTGCAAGTCTGATCGGTGCACGCAAAGCATGCCAGCCAGCATATCCAATTGCCCTTGGCTGTCCAAACCGGATGCCGGGCGGGTGGTTCGCAATTGCGGGCTTGACTTGTAACATCCGCGGCGTAGGATGAAATCCGCGCTTGCCGAGGAGGGACAATGGTTCGAACAATGTTGGTGGCGCTGAGCGCCACGGCGTTGGCGGCAACGGTTACCGCGGCCCCGCTTGGCTTACCCGAGTTGCCGGCGCCTGACGACAACCCCATGACGCCCGCCAAAATCGCGCTGGGCGACAAGCTGTTTCACGATGACCGCTTCAGCACTACCGGCGAGGTCAGCTGTTCGACCTGTCATGAACTCGAGAAGGGATTTACCGACAGCCCCTTGAGCACTTCGGAAGGCATCCTGGGGCTGACCGGCACACGCAATTCTCCCACGACCACGAACGCCGCCTACTTCAAGACGTTCTTCTGGGACGGGCGTTCGCCCAGTCTGGAGGAACAGGCCCAGCACCCGTTTCTGAACCCGGTGGAAATGGGGCTGGAAACGCACGACCCGATACTCGACATTGTGGCTTCGGATCCGGACTACGTGGCCGCCTTCCTTGAAGTATTCGGCAAGGCGCCGGGCGAGATCACCATGGATGAGGTCACCAAGGCGATCGCCGCGTTCGAACGCACCCTGCTGTTCGGCGATTCACGCTTTGACCGCTACTGGTTCGGTGGCGACCAAGACGCCTTGAGCGAGGCCGAGCAGCGCGGCCTGGACCTGTTTCTGAACGAAGGGCGCTGCGTTTCCTGTCACACCATCGAGCATGACCATGCGCTGTTCACCGACCACCGTTTCCACAACATCGGCGTCGGCATCAACGATATTCAGGACCGGATCCCCGAGGCGATCGCCGACCTGGTGGCCTTCATGGAAGCGCTGACCAGCCCGGAATATGAGGCCTTGGCCGAGGCCGCCGACGCGTCGGGACTGACGGCTGGAGAGTAGAGAACGATGATTCGCAGCAACAGACGCAAGTTCATTCAAAGGGCGGCCGGCATGGCCGCGGTGGGCACGCTGCCGCTAACCTACGTAAGGCTGGGCCGCAGCGAGCAATCGTCGGAGTTCAGCTTTGCCTTCATATCCGACTCGCATATTCAGCACATCCGCGGCAACGAGTTCGTGCGCAACTGGGACCGCGGACTGATCCGGGCCGTGGCGGAAACCAATCTGCTGAATCCCAAGCCGGATTTGGTGATTTACGGCGGCGACCTGGCGCAGCTCGGGACCAAGCCGGAACTGGACCGCGGGGCGGAACTCCTGTCCGCCCTGAGATACGACATCTACCCCATCCTGGGCGAGCACGACTACTACCTTGATCTCGGCGAGTACTGGTCCGAACTGTTCAAGCGGCCTCACTACTACAGTTTCGATCACAAGGGCGTGCATTTCGTGCTGCTCAACTCCATCGTGACCTACGACGAGTGGACTTATCTGCGCTGGCCCACCGACGAGCAGCGGATGAACGAGATGGCCGGGCTGGACAATCCGAACGGCTCGCCGTTCATGGTGGGCGAGGAGCAGCGGGACTGGCTCAAGAAGGACCTGGCGGGCGTGGACACCAGCACTCCGATCGTGGTGATCTCCCACTCGCCGCTGCAGAAAATCTACAAGGGCTGGAATTTCTGGACCGATGACGCCGAACAGGTGCAGGCCATCCTTGCGCCGTTCGACAAGGTAACGGTGTTGTACGGGCATGTGCACCAGATCCAGTACAACCAGATCGGCAACATCAGCTTTACATCGGCGATGGCCACCGCCTGGCCGTGGCCGTATCCGGGCAGCTATGCGCACGCGGAGCATTACCTGCCGGTGCTGACCGTGCCGATGAACCGCGCCGATCCGTTCTTTGAGCGCGACGCCACCGGTTGGCAGTTTGTGGACGTGCACACCGGCCGCGCCGCGGTCCACTACAACCTGTACGACAATGCCGTGCGCACCGTCGCCTGGAATGAGGAGGCGGGGCGGCCCGAAGACATGGATTTCCAGGATCCGGCCACACGGATTGCGCCACAGCAGCATTATTAAGACCCGGGAGATTGCTAAGACATGGGTAAGAAACTGATTCTGGCCGCCCTGGCGCCGGTGATTTTCGCCTTGAGCGCAGGCAACGTGGGCAGCGACGAGTTCGAGGATGAGGAACTGGACCGCTGGGAGGAGCAATTCATGCAGGTCGTTCAGGAGGGCCGCGACCTGTGGACCGACGGCTCTCTGGGCCCTAATGGCGTGTCTTGCGCCCAATGCCATCCCAATGCGGCCAACACGCATCCGGAGACCTGTCCCAAGTTCCAGAAACAAATGGGCCGCGTTGTCGATCTCTGGGAGATGATCAACTGGTGCCTGCGCAATCCCCTGGAGGGCGAAGAACTCGAAGCCGACGACGAGAAGATGATCGCGCTCATCGCATATGTTCGCTACGAACGGGGCGGCGTAGAGCTGGATCCCGGCAAGCACTAGCAGGGAAAGAGGGCTTCCAGCCCTCGACGAGGGCAAGATGCCCTCGTTCCCAGCGTGTTCCCTGCGCGTCAGCGCAGCGGGGGCCGCTGCGAGAATTCCCAGGGAAAAGATGCCCTCCCTCCCAGGTTTGCGGCATAATTCGCCGAACAGTCTCCAACGTCGCGCTCGTAGCTCAGGGGATAGAGCGTCGGTCTCCGGAACCGAAGGTCAGGGGTTCGAATCCCTTCGGGCGCGCCACTTCCATCAGGGTCCATACCGGGTACATGGTTTACGGTTTATACCGGGTACATGGTTAACACTTTCCCCGGAATGACCAGAAAAACGCTTTTATTGTGTCCGTGATGCGCTCCGCAACTCGGCGAAGGAGTCCAGGCAAGCGCGCCTTACTCGGGCTTACCGCAGTAATCCTCGCGGCTGGCGCGTCGCGCCGCTACGGTGAGCCGAAGCAGTTGGTCCGCTATCGCGGCGAGAACCTGCTGGAACGCAGCATACGTCTGGCCCGCGCAGCCGGCGCCAGACAGGTATGCGTGGTGCTTGGCTATCGCGCCAATGCCATCCACCGCGTACTCGAGAAAAATCGCGTCTACCTTGATTGCGGGTATGCGGCGCGTAACCCGCGCTGGCGCGAAGGCATGGGTCGGTCGCTTGCCGTTGGAATCAAAGCGCTGCCCCGAGAGGCAAGAGCGGTGCTGGTGTGCCTCAGCGATCAGCCGAGGCTGCAACCCGAGGACCTGGCGCAACTGGTTGCGGCCTGGCGTCGCAATCCGCGCTCTGTGGCGGCAGCGCGCTACGCCGGCAAGTTGGGCGTTCCGGCCATCTTCCCCCGCTCCTGGTTTCCCCGGCTGGAGCTGCTGGCCAAAGACCAGGGCGCGCATGCCTTGCTGGCCTCGGCAAAGGACGTGGTTGGCGTGCCTATGCCCCGCGCGGCATTTGACCTGGACTACCCGGAGGATCTTTCCAAAATCCCGGAATGAGGCGCTCTCCGGCAGGCCGCGCCTCGTGTACAGTTATACCCCCTTGAACTTGAAAGCCATTCCAAGGAGCGGCCCCATCATGCGAATTCCTGTAAGCGCAACGGCAATGCTGGCGCTCTGCGCCACCGTTTCCAGCGCCGAAATCAACGTCAGCGACGCCGAGTTTAACTACATGGAAGCGCTGTACCTGCATCTGCACCGCAATCCCGAATTGTCTCTGTACGAGTTCAAGACGGCGGCCCGTATGGCGGAGGAATTCGCGGCCAGCGGATACGAGGTAACCACGGAAGTCGGCGGCACCGGCGTCGTGGGCGTGTTGCGCAACGGGGAAGGCCCCACCGTGATGATTCGCGGTGACATGGACGGGCTGCCGGTAGCGGAGCAGACCGGCGTGGCGTACGCCAGTCAGGCAAATGCTACCGACGAACAGGGCCGGCAAGTCGCCGTCATGCACGCCTGCGGGCACGACATTCACATGACCAACCTGGTCGGCGTGGCCCGCAAACTGTCTGCGTCGCGCGACAGCTGGCGGGGCACCGTGGTGCTGGTGGCGCAACCGGCCGAGGAACGCGGCCTGGGCGCGCGCGCCATGATCGAAGACGGATTGTTCACGCGCTTTCCACGGCCTGACTACAACCTCGGCTTGCATGTAACCGCCAACCTGCCCGCGGGCCAGGCGGGCTACAAGCCGGAATACGCAATGGCCAACGTGGATTCAGTAGACATCATCGTTCATGGGACCGGCGGGCATGGCGCCGCGCCGCACCTCACCCACGATCCCATCGTGCTTTCCGCCTACATGGTGACCCAGCTGCAAACGCTGGTGGCGCGCAACCTCAATCCCATCGAACAGGGCGTGGTTACCGTAGGTTCCATTCACGGCGGCGCCAAGCACAACATCATTTCCGACCGGGTCGATATGCAGCTGACCGTGCGTTCCTACAGCGATGAGAACCGGGCATTGCTGCTCGACGGCATCGCCAGGATCGCAAAGGCGCAAGGCCGGGCAATGGGCCTGCCGGAAGACCGCTTGCCGGAGGTAATCGTCAAGAACGAATACACACCCGCCCTCTACAACAATCCGGAGTTATCCAACCGCCTGGCCGACGTTATTCGCGCAGAGTTGGGCGAAGAAAACGTGGAACTCAGCAAGCCGGTCATGGGCGGCGAAGACTTTGCCATGTACGGCCGCACCGAACCGCGCATCCCGGGCTTCTACTTCTGGCTGGGCGGGGCCGACCCTGAGGCCCATGCCGCGGCGAAGGCCGAGGGCCGCAAACTGCCCGCGACCCACTCGCCGTACTTCCTCCCGTCGTACGAACTCACCCTACAGACCGGCGTCCGCGCCATGACCGCCTCCGCCCTCAACCTCCTCGCCAAGCCCTAGTATTTGGCGCCTTCTCCGGATTGCCCGGGACTAGTTGTGAAGGGCTGAGCAATCTAGCGGCGCTGGGCGCGAACGTAGCTTTCCAGAACCCGATTCATTCGCGTTTGGTAACCCTTGCCGTAGGCTTTGAAGTGGGCCAGAACGGATCGCTTGACCCGCAGGGTAATTTGCTCAGTAAGATCAGGCTCAACAAGTTGGGCGTTTCGCCAGAAGTTGTCGTCCATTTCCGGAATGTCGCTGAAGTCGATCTCTTCATCCCTGGTGGCCGCGATTTGCTTGGGCGTTAGTGGTCTATCGTATTTTTTCATGGTATGCCTGCCTTTCTTTGCGTGACGCCCCACGCGCGGAAATCAAGCGAGCACGGTCATTCCGCTTGGTGTGAGCGACCACGATCAACGCGCCCATCTCCACCTGACCGATGCTGACATAGCGATCCTCGCCATAGTCACGCCTGTTGTCGAGCCAGGTAAGAACGGGTCCCTCGAAAACTCGCTTTGCGGTTTCGAAGCTGATTCCGTGCTTGTAGATGTTGGCCTGGTTCTTGGTCTCGTCCCATTCAAATGTCATTCTATACTTATAAAATGTAGTTACATAATGACTCCGTCTTCAATCTTCCTGCCAAGCCTTGGTGTGCGATCGCAATCGGTCTAGCAACGCTGTGTATCAATGAGACTTGAAGTGTGTTCGCGGCCTTGCCTGAATCGTGGGGCGAACTCGAGAATAACTCTGTCACATGGCCTTATCCATGAACAAATGCTGCGCATTTGCGGGCGATTCAGGCCTCCCCAAATTATCCGATCTGATGCGGTAGGGGGCCTTCGGAGTTCATTGGAAGCAGTATCGCACTGGCCATCCCGGCGAAAACTTGTTCATAGCGATCTGATCATACAGAATGCGCCTGCCGTCCAAACATTTGCTCGGAGAAGCCCTACGTATGACCAAGGCTGAAGTAAAGACGATCATGGAATTTCTTGCGGAGAATCCGAAGGTGGACGTGTCCGCGGCCTGGGAGCGATGCTGGGGGATTCAGACGGGTATCGTGAATCGCGTCCGCGAGCGGTTTCCGGCTGAATTGCATCCCAGCTGTGAGGGGCGCGAGTATTACACCTCCCCGGACGGCGCCATGGAAGGATCGTTCCAGGCCTACAGCAGTCCGGAGGTTCCCTGGCTGGTGCATTCCTGGATCGGCAACCGGCACGCCAGCATCCTGGACATCAACGCCACGGTATTCCTGGGCGAGCAGACTCGCGTGCCGCACCTGGCGGTAATTTTCGGCACCATTCCGCGACTGTTCTTCTATGCGGAATACACCCCGCGGGTTGATCTGCGCGTGAACCCGGAATACCTGGAGCGCTACTACGAGCCGGCCAACGCAGCCTATCTGGAGTTCCAGGGGAATCCCGCGTTTACCCGGTTCGTGAGCCACGGCGCCTACCTGCGGGCGCTGATGTCGCCGGTGTGCATCTGCCACACGGCGGAACTCACCGACGCCAATCTTGACGTTTGCGAGCAGTACCTCGAAGGCTTCATGGGCCGCTGGTTCGGCTGGCTGGACGAGGCCGAGCCGGTGCCGGAGGAACAACGCACCGCGCAGCGCGACTTTGACTTTCGCGTGCGTGAACTGGGCTACCGCCTCGATCCGATGAACGTGCTGCCCAGGCGCGTATTCGGCGAGGAGGAATTCAACCGCATGCTGGACTTGCGTATCGGCGCCGAGCAGATACGCGAGGCACTGGCCGGTTCGTAGCAACCGCATAGCAGCGCCGCTTCGGGCCCGCAGGAACCGCGTTGGCGAACACACCGCACACCAAGCCACCGAAACTCGCCGTGGTGATCTTCAATCTCGGTGGACCGGATTCGCCCGAGGCCGTCCGCCCGTTCCTGCTCAACCTTTTCAACGACCCGGCGATTCTGCGTCTGCCCAACCCGCTGCGCTGGGCCGCAGCCCGAGTAATCACCGCCCGGCGTGCTGCCGCCACGACCGGGATTTACGAGCAGGTGGGCGGAAAGTCCACGCTGCTGCCGGCCACGATCGAGCAGGCGGAAGCCTTGAAGACGGAGATTGCGGATACCGCCGAACAGGTTGAAGTGTTCGTCTTCATGCGCTATTGGCGGCCCCTGGTGAGCGAGACCGTCGCCAAGGTCCGGGAATTCGGCCCGGACCGCATCGTTCTGCTGCCGCTGTATCCGCAGTTCTCCACCACCACCACGGGTACCTCCGTGAAGGCGTTTCGCGAGGAGGCCCGCAAGCAGGGTTTGACCGCGCCGCAGGATGTTGTGTGCTGCTATCCGGCCCACCACGGTTTTCTCGACGCCACCACGCCCAACATCAGGCGAGCTCTGGACGAGGCTTCCGCGCACGGCGACCCGCGCCTGCTGCTTTCCGCGCATGCGCTGCCGCAACGCACCATCGACGCCGGCGATCCCTACCAGTGGCAGGTGGAAATGACCTCCGCGGCCATCGTCGAGGCGCTGGACCGTCCGGGGTTGGACTGGGTGACCTGCTACCAGAGCCGGGTCGGCCCGGTGCAGTGGATCGGCCCGTCCACGGAAGACGAGGTGCGCCGCGCCGGTGCGGCAGGCGCCCCGGTTGTGGTCGTCCCCATCGCCTTCGTTTCGGAACATGTCGAAACACTGGTGGAAATCGACATGGACCTGCGCGCAGTCGCTTCCCATACCGGGGTTCCGTTCTTTACCCGCTGCCCGGCCGTAGCCGTGGATTGCGCCTTCATTCGCGGTCTGGGCGAGCTCGTTCGCGCCGCCATCGGGCGCGATGCCGTAGCCTCTGACGCCGGCTCGCGCCGCTGCCCCATGCGGTTCGGAACCTGCCCCAACACCATAGGCGTGAGAAATCTGTCGGATTAGTTTTTATTGCGCGCCGAACTCTTGGAGCTCCAACTTTCCGAGCGCTGAGTAAGGGTTTACCAGCCTACCGGTTTTGAAATTTGGGTACCCGCAAGATAGTCGGGGAATTGTGCGGCCTTCAACACTGATTGATTTATGTGCCGGACGTGACTCGCAACATTTTCTAGTTTCGGGGCGATTTTCCAACGTCCTGGACATACCACTATCACAGGCTTGTTGCGCTCGGTGTTCACCATTTGGATAGGTGTTACAAGATCGGTGTCGTTTGAAATTACAACTGCGCTGTCAAACAATCCTTTCCAGGCATCATTCAATAGATGGGCCGCGAGATTGACGTCAGAACCCTTCTCCTCCATCGTGTGGACTTCGGTTATTAGGGCTCTTGGCAATGGAGCCTTGGCCTTTCGGCGTCTCTTCTTCCCTGTCCTGGGGGTTGGATAATTACCTACAGGCAGTGTATGACTACGTCCGACTACGTGATTCCCTGCTGGCAGCGTTACCCGTTTCGGCGTGCGAATCTCCAGGTTGGCAACAGGTAAATTTGTTAGAGGGCGCCAAACTGTTTTGGCAAGAAAGCTCCCAAAATAGACTTGTACTTCCGGTAAGCTTCCGAGCGCTTTTAGATATGCCTCTTGACGTGCAGGCGTGCCCGGATCCGATGCTCCCGACACGCGAGCCGTGAAGTAGCAGAGCTTTTCTATCGTGTTGGCCGCAGGAATTAAGCGGCGTGCTAGTTCGACCAGGTTAAGCCACTTGTATGGCGTACCCTTGAGCGCGCCATAATAAAGGTTAAAACCATCAACGTAGACTCTGGTTCGCACTAGCGTCCCCGGAAAAAGCGAGGGCCGCCCGAAAGGCAGCCCTCGAGCCGACAGCACGCTGCCGGCGGGTATCTGGATCGCAATTTACCGCTTCTCAGGCTTGCTTGCAAGAGGTGGCAGTCTGGTGAATAGTAGTTACTTAGTATGGGTGAACTTTCAGCATTACTTTGCGACTCTGCAGCGTTAGTCGGAAGGCACATACTCTATGTGCTTCTCGACGCATGAATTGCAGCAACAGCAAGATGAGCATAGCAAGAACGTGACGAGCGTGGAACGACTAAGGAAAATGATTCAAAAGGCTTTTCGTGCAACAACCACTTAAGAGAACTTCGGCCTCTTCAAGAAATTTGTCAGGCAGTCGAGGCGAGCTGCTGACCTCTGCCAGTCCACAAGTTGTGCATTGATTGACGTCCCAAATGCGCTACTACCAACTTTTCTTACGGACGAGTTGTCGTGACGACTGAAAGAGGTGCTCCATGAGAAAAAGGCCAAGCGTGGCCCGAAATACCGAAAGGATGCTCTGGGCGGAATCAATCGGCCACTGCATGAATCCTCAATGTCAGGCCGAATTAATTGAGGGCGGGGTTAATGTGGGCGAGATGGCTCATATTGAACCTCATTCAGCGGGCGGAGATGTTTCCTTTGAGAATTTGATCCTATTGTGTAGGAGGTGTCACAAAAAAACTGGCGATAGTGGAACGGCGGTTTTCACTGTTTGGAAAGCAAACAGAAATCTTGAGACAAAGGGACGATTCACTGTCCGTTATTCATCATTCAAAGGCTTAAGGAAGGCTGTTACACCAATCCTTGAGAGGAACAGACAGATATTCGAAGACTACGGTCCTGTCAATGACGACTCCCACATGGCGGAACGGCATAAACTTTGGAGAAAATTCGAAAGCGAGATCATTTGTAACAATCGACGCTTGGAACTGATTCTAGGAGCGAACAAACACCTACTTCACCAAGAAAATCAGGATATCGTCGACCAATTTGTAGCACATGCGCGTGAGTTTGTAGCGACAAGGGAGAACAACCTTATTGGGCGGGCATTGCTTTTTCCCCAAGGGTTACTATCAATTTTCGGGTTGGCGCAGGCGCTCTTTGGCCTCCCGCCAAATTTGTCTGCCCTCCAGAATTTCGTTTCATCATTGATACGGAAAGAAAGCCTTATTTCGTTGGACCTGAATGACCCGCCGTGTGTCACTTATCTCGACGCAGGCAAGACGGTGCGTCTCATGCTGGAAGATCGGCCCCGACTCCAACAGGTATTCTGGAACGGTAGATTCTTCAGACCAAGCAATACGGACGTTCGTATTGCAAAGTTAGTGTTTTTTGCGCAATGGCTAAGCAATAGCAGAATTGAGTATGCGTTTTGCGACATGGGAAAACTGACCGATCTAACTCTTAATAGAGAACACGAGATAAGACTGTGCTACAAATATTTGCTGTCCCTCTCCGACGTGCAAATGATGGAACTCGAAGAGGGCAACATGGTGGTAAATTTGCATAATTGGAATTCTGCCCCCATTAGCAAGGAAGCTCACGAATACGCCTCGCAAATTGGGGTTCGACTCTTTAGTCAGAATGACTTTTTCAAGTTTGCTCACAAGAAATTGAAATGACCCGAATACTTGACGCTTTACTTACCAGTCCAAAGGCAACTTTCGATTGCTTTGATCAAGTCTTCCTATTTGGGTCTTCATTGCGGAGCGATGCCCCCAATGACATAGACCTTCTCTTAGTGTATGAGTGTGCGACACCCGAGCAAGTCAAATCCGCTAAGGACAAGATGGCCCATACGCTACCAGCAGACTTACGTGGCTACAACTTGGACCTTAGGATCCTCAGCAAGACTGAATTGGAGCAAACTGAATTCTTGAGGAAAGTGGATCATTTGAGAATAAAGAGCTGATAATTCCCAAAGACGAACCGTAGCCTTTGGTATCAAGAAACGGCTCCAGCGAACGGATGAGATGCAGGCAAAGGGAACAGTAGGAGGGTTCGCTTACTAGTTAGCGTTAGGCTGTCTTAGGACGCCGCGAACAGGAACTTGAAGCCGGAAGAGGTGGATTCCACGCGGCCGTAGTGCGGATGCCCGAAGTGGGCCGGGAACAGCAATGTTGAGCGGTCGGCGATTCGTTCCAGCGTTTGCCGGCGGGTAACAGCGGCCGCTTCTCCGTCGTCGCAGAAAACCGTGGTGTATTGCGGCCCGTATACCTGCATCACCGCGTGCAGCAGGTCGCCGGAAAACAACCCGTAGGAGCCATCCTTGCCCAGTTCCAGAACCGCGTGGCCGGGAGTATGGCCGGCGGCCAGCCGCAGGCGCACGCCGTCCTCCAGTTCGTAACCGTCTTCCACGCCCGCAAGCAAACCGCCTTCGATCAGCGGCTCGACGTTGGACTGGTAGACGCCCAGGTGCGGACCGATTTCCTCCCCGGCGTCATTCAGGGCGGCCCAGTGCTGCAGTTCGCTGTTGTGGCACAGGTAGCGCGCGTTGGGGAAAGTGGGCTGCCAGCGCCCGTCCACCAGCGAGGTGTTCCAGCCGCAATGATCGAAGTGCAAGTGGGTGCAGAACACGTAGTCGATGTCCTCAGGTCTCGGTCCGGCGCCCCGCAACCGGGCGAGATACGCGGTGTCCAGCTGGCTGAAAGCCGCCAGTTCCTTGCGTTCGTAAATCTTGTGGTTGCCGATGCAGGTGTCCACCAGGATCCAGTGGTGGCGGGTGCGGATCAGCCAGCTATGGAAGCTCAGAACGATCAGGCCCTTGTCCGCCTGGTATTGCTGCGGCGTGAGAATCTCGCGCTGTTCTTCGATCAACTCGGCCGGCATGTCCGGCATGAGGTCGCCGTAGCCGGCGTACGGGAACACCAACTCCTCGATGCGATGAATCTCGTAAGGACCCAGCTTGAGCATATGCACACCCGCGCCTACCAGTAATGGGTCCAGCGCGACCCGGCCACGAATTGCTTGTATGCGTCCAGGCGGCTTCCCGGCGGTCCATCCGTATAGCCGTTGGGATCGTAGCGTTCCCGGTATTGATTCAGCACCGGCCGGTACAGGGCCATGTGCAGATCCGGAATGCGGTGCTTGCGGCGGAATTCGGCGATCGGAATGGTTGCCGACCGCTGCGTCTCGAACACCCCGGCCTTGGCCAGTTCCACGCCGCGGGGGCCGAAGATGGCGGAGCGGCCGGGTCCGCCATACGCGGTATCTTCAAGAAAGCCGGGATTGCGGTCGTGGGTCGACACGGAGTTGTTGCAGATCAGCGTGTACAGGCTGTTGTGGTACGACGTAAGCCGCATGTCCTCGTACTCGAACCCCCCGGTAGCCACCCGGCAGATGATCTCGGCGCCTTTCAGCGCCATGCAGCGGAACAGTTCCGGCTCGAACTGCACCGCCGAGAGCCCGATGTTGCCGATGCCGGTGCGCGCGATGGGGATAACGGCGTCTTCCCCGTACATTTCCACGAACCGGTCCAGCACGTCGTATACGGCGGTGGTGTATTGCTCGCCGCCCGGGAACATTCCGCGCACGTTGCGCTGCTTCCAGTGACGCGCCGCCAGTCCGCCGTCCGGGCCGATCAGCACCATCAGATGCAGGATGTGGCCGGGCCAGGCGGCGTCTTTGGCATAGGTGCCGAAGGCCACGTGGCAACCGTACTGTTTGGCTTTCTGCGCAATAGCCTCGGTCTCGGGACCCGGCACTTCGATCGCCAGACGGTAATGCTGGTCGCGGGTCCAGAGGCTGAAACCGGTGATCGGGAACTCGTGAAACAGCAACAGGTCGCTGCGCCCGCCATAGCCTTGCGCGGCGTCCAGGCATTCCAGCATGTAGCGAAGATTGGCCTTCAGGTCCGGCTCGGGATTGTCGCCATTCACCGCTCTGACCCGCGTTTGCACCACGGATACGTTGATGGAGTCCTTGACCAGATCGGCAATCGGATAGGTGCCGTCTTCGCGCACCATGGATGTTTTCTCATTCATGGCGCTAATGTAGCATTAGGCGATGGTCCTCATACCATTTACGTTGCTTGCCTGATGCGGGTTCGCGTTGATTATTTTGCCGTTCTGCGTGAACGCGCCGGCAGGGCGCATGAAACGCTCAGCACCCAAGCCGCTACGCCGCGCGAGCTCTACCGTGAGCTCGCCCCCCGCCGTGACCTGCCGGCCGAAACCGGCCTTAAGGTAGCCGTGAATGACGAGTTCCGGTCCTGGGATTCGGCCCTGGCTGATGGCGATCGCGTGGTCTTCATTCCGCCTGTGGCCGGAGGATGAACGCGTTTCGGATCAGTTCGTCGGCCATCGACCCGGCGCAGGAACTCGCGGCGCTGGAGGATGCAGGCTGCGGCGCGGTGGTGTCCTTTTGCGGGCGGGTGCGCAATCACAATGACGGCCGGGCGGTTACCCGGCTGGAATACGAGTGCTACGAGGAATTGGCGGTTAGCGAAGGTGCGCGCGTGATCGCCGAGGCCGGCGAGAAGTTCGGCGTCGGCCGCGTTCGTTGCGTGCACCGCAGCGGCGATCTGGCGATAGGCGAGCTCGCCGTTTGGGTAGGCGTGGCCGCGGCCCACCGCGAGGAAGCCTTCGCTGCGGCCCGGTTCGTGATTGACGAGGTCAAGAAGCGGGTGCCGATCTGGAAGCGCGAGCATTACCCGGAGGGTCCGGCCGAGTGGATCAACGCGGCGCCGGAGGAGAGCCCATGAGCGGCCGGCGCTCCTGGCTGTTCGTTCCCGGCGACAGCGAACGCAAGCTGGCCAAGGGTCCGTCCACGCGCGCGGACGTGCTGATCCTGGACATCGAGGACTCGGTGAGTCCGGCGCGCAAGCCGGTAGCCCGCAAGATGATCGGCGAATATCTTTCGTCGGCATCCCGCGCCGGCGCGCCGTTATGGGTGCGCATCAATGGCTTGCACACGCCGTACTGGGAAGAGGACGTGGAAGCAGCGATGACCGGCAGCGTCGACGGCATTGTGCTGCCTAAACCGCGTTCGCCGGCCGATGTCTTTGCCGTGGCCGAGTTGATGGACCGGCTGGAGGACCAGCGACGCAACGAACCGGCCGGGATTCTGGCCCTTGCCGGAGAGACCGCGCGGGGCTTGATGTCGCTACACGAATATCGCCCCGCACTGCCGCGGCTGACCGCGCTGAGTTGGGGATCGGAAGACTTGGGTACCGACGTGGGCGCATTGCGCCGCCGCCGCCCCGACGGAAGCCTTCTGCCGCTGTACGAAATCGCCCGCTCGCTTACCCTGGTAGCGGCCACCGTTGCCGAAGTGGATGCGATCGAGGCCGTTTACGCGGACTACCGTAACCTGGACGGGTTCCGCCGGTTCGCCAGCGAAGCGCTGGAGCTTGGCTACGTGGGTGGCGCCGCCATTCACCCGGCGCAGGTGGAGATCCTCAACGAGGTGTTCACGCCCAGCGAGGCGCAACTGGCCGAAGCGCGGGCAATCGTGGCCGCGTTTGCGAACTCCGGCGAAACCGGCGTCATGTCCATCGGCGGCCGGATGGTGGATCAGCCCCACCTGGCGCAAGCGCAAAAGCTGCTCCGCCGCTTCGCCGCCGGCGGCGAATGACCAACCCGCTCCTTTCCTGACTTCATTCGTCCCTTCCGGGACACGCCTACAAGCACATCCCTGTGGGCTCGATGGCGGCTTCCTGCCGCCAACGTTCCCGGAAGGGACGAATGAAGTCAGGAAAGGAGCCTGCGCCAGCCAAGCAGGCAGACGCGAAGACCGGTGGCGCTTACCGTTCGGAGAGTTCGCGCTGAACCAGTTCGTCGACGATTTCCAGCAGTTCCGGCATGCTGCTGTCCGGGCTTCCGCGCACCACGTACTTGCCGTTAACCACCAGGGCCGGAACCGCCAGGATCCGGTAGCGGCGCATCAGGTCCTTGATCCTCCGCAGATTGGATTCCACCGCGAACGAACGGTAGGCGTCTCGGAAGTCCTCGGCTGACACTCCGTAACGCTTCACGAAGCTCTCCTGGTCGGACAGTCTGAGCAGCAGGCGGTTCTGTGTGTGGATCGCGCGGAAAGCGTCCCGGTGCGCGGCCTCCAGTTCGCCGGTTGCCTGCAGCGCCAGAAACAGGCGGGCGTGGGTTTCCATGGTTGGATCCCAAACGGCCGGGACATGAATGAAATTCACTTCCGGAGGCTGCTTCTTCCGCCAATCCTCAATGTATGAGTCCATGCGGTAGCAAAACAGGCAGCCGTACCAGAAGAATTCAGCCACCTCGATCTTGTCCGCCGGGCTGGAAGTGCCCTGCACCGGCACCAGGCGGTCGTAGTGCACGCCCTCCTGGAACTTCCAGTTGGGCGCATCCTGGGCAAGCACGATCGGCGCGGCCGCGAGAAGCACGGCCGCCAACAGGAGATTTTGGTATTTGAGTTTCATTATTGGCTGGTTTTTTCGCATAGTGTACCCACCTGCGCAAGAGACGGCTATCGGCGGCTGGATTATCCATGATGCAAGCAGAGTTCCTGACTTCAGCGGCGAGCTGGAAGCAATACCCGGCGGATGAGGGCGCCGAGGTCGCGTTTGCCGGGCGCTCCAACTCCGGCAAGTCCAGCACGATCAACGCCATCCTGAATCGGAAGGGGCTGGCCCGCGCCAGCAAGACGCCGGGCCGCACGCAGATGCTGCAGTTCTTTTCGGTCGGCGACCAGCGGCGAGTCGTGGACCTGCCCGGTTACGGCTACGCCGCCGCTCCGCTGCGCGTTCGCAAGCACTGGGAGGGCATGATGAGCGACTACTTCCAGCGCCGCGGTTCGCTGTGCGGAGTCTTCATTGTGGTGGACGTGCGGCGCGGGCTGGGCAATCTCGACCGGCAGATGCTCGAGGTCTGCGCGGCCGCCGCGGCGCCCACCCATCTTCTGATGAACAAGTGCGACCGGCTCAAGCGGGGCGCATTGATCGAGACCCTGCGCGCCACCGAGCAGCTGCTGGAAGGCGCCGGCGTCGTGCAGGCGTTTTCCGCACTGCGCGCGGTGGGCGTCGAGGAAGCGCGGGGCGCGCTTGCCGCCTGGCTTCGCTTCTGACTGCACAGCACTGGGAACGAGGGCTTCCAGCTCCCCGATCAGGGTCGGGGACAAGCTCTCGACGAGGGCAGGATGTCCTCGTTCCCAGACGGAAAGAGCAGGATGTCCTCGTCCCCAGGGGGAAGGGGAGCTTAGTGCGCGGCGTCCCAGTTCGGCCCGTGGCCTAAGTCCACCTTCAAGGAAACCTCCAGTGAGGCCGCCCCGGACATCATCCGAGTGACTTCCTCGCCGAGTTCTTCGGCGTATTCGTGCGCGCACTCGAACACCAGTTCGTCGTGCACCTGCATGATCAGGAGCACCTTGTCGCCACGCGGTTCAAGCCACTCGTGGATGCGGATCATGGCGAGCTTGATGATGTCGGCGGCAGTTCCCTGCATCGGCGCATTTATGGCGCTGCGTTCGGCGTAGCTGCGCCGGTGGTAGTCCCGGGCGCGGATATCCGGAAGATACAAACGCCGCCCGAACAGCGTTTCCACCCAGCCCTGATCGTGGGCCCGCCGGCGGGTCTCCTCCATGTACTGCCGGACGCCCGGATAACGGGCGAAGTAATGGTTTACGTATTCCTGCGCTTCGGCGCGGCTTACGCTGAGTTGCCGCGCAAGTCCGAACGGCGACATTCCATATATGAGCCCGAAATTGATTGCCTTGGCGGCTCGCCGCTGATCGGCGCTGACCGATTCGACAGGTGTTGCGAACACTTCGGCCGCGGTGGCCCGATGCACGTCCATGTCCTCGGAGAAAGCCTTGCGCAAACCCTCGTCCCCGGAAAGCTGGGCCATGATCCGCAACTCGATCTGCGAATAGTCGGCCGACAGCAGCACCCGTCCCTGCGGCGCCACAAAGGCCTGGCGTATGCGCCGGCCTTCCGGGGTGCGGGCCGGAATGTTCTGCAGGTTCGGGTGTATGGAAGAAAGCCGTCCGGTGGCCGCCACAGCCTGCTGGTACGAGGTATGCACCCGGCCGGTTCGCGCATCGATACAGCCGGGCAGGGCGTCGGTATAGCCGGTCTTGAGCTTGGCGAGGTTGCGGTACTTGAGCACCGTTTCCGGCAAGGGATGCACCGCGGCCAATTCGTGCAATACCGACTCGGAGGTGGAAGGCTGACCGGTGGAGGTGCGGCGCACGGGATCCAGGCCCAGGCGGTTGAACAGAATGTCGCCGAGTTGCTTGGGCGAGCCCAGATTGAATGCCGTGCCCGCCTGTTCATAGGCCTGTTGCTCCAGGTCCCGCAGCAGTTCGGCCAGCTCCCGGGACTGTTCGCCCAGCACTTGTGCGTCGACCAGCACGCCGGCCCGCTCCATTCCGGCCAGGATCGGTGAGAGCGGCATTTCCAGGTCCGCAAGCACCTTGGGCAGTGCAGGCGTCTGCTTGAGTTCTTCGGACAGCCGGTGGTGCAGGCGCAGCGCGTAGTCGGCCTTCTGGGCTGCGTAGGGGGTGACCTGTTCCAGGGGCGCTTGGGCCAGGCCGATCTTCGCCCTGCCCTTGCCCAGGACTTGTTCCTCGGAGATGCATTCCAGTTTGAGGTAGCGCTGGACCACGTGCTGGAAGCTGTGTGCGATGGCGGTGGAATTCAGGACATAGGACTCCAGCATGGTGTCGACGGTCCCGCCAGCGAGCCGGATGCCGTGATTGGCCAGCACATGGGTGATGAACTTCAGGTCATGACCCACTTTTGCCGCCTCGCTGTCCTGCAACCAGCCTTTCAGCGCCGCAAGCAGTTCGTTGCCGTCGGAACTCTCCAGCCCTCCGCCCGCCAGGTCGCGAGGCGCCAGCGGCACGTACGCCGCCTCGCCGGTAGCGGTGGAAAGCGCGAGGCCGACCAGGCGGTGTTGCACGGGGTTGTCGCCCGACGCCTCCACAGCAAGGCCGGCGGCCGGCGACCGGCGCAGCTTTGCGATCCACTCCTCAAGCTGCTCCCGGTTGAGGATGGTGGCGTACTGCGCCTGCGTGGGTGCGGCCGGAGCGGATTGGCGCAGGCTGCGCAGCAGGCTGTTCAGCTCGAAGGTGCTGCAGAGCACTTCCAGCGCGTTCAGGTCCGGCGGCCTGAGCCGCAGGTCGCCGGGCGCGACTTCCAGCGGAACGTCCTTGCGGATGGTGGCCAGCTCGAGGGACAAATCCACGGCTTCGAAGCTGGATCTCAAGGTCTCTCCGGCCTTGCCGGGGATGTCGCCGGCGTTTTCCTTGACAGCGTCCAGGCTGCCATACGCCTGTAGCCACTTGGCGGCGGTCTTGGGTCCCACGCCCCGGACTCCCGGGATGTTGTCGGAAGTATCGCCGGCCAGCGCCAGGTAGTCGCGGATCCGCTCCGGCGGGACCCCGAATTTTTCCTCCACCGCCACGCTGTCCATGATGTGGTTGTTGTTCCAGTTCACCAGCCGCACCGTCGGGCTCACCAGTTGGGCGAAATCCTTGTCGGTGGTGGAAATCAGCGTGTCCAGCCCCTGTTCCTCTGCCTGCGTGGCCAGGGTCCCGATTACGTCGTCGGCCTCCACTCCGGAGACCCGCAGCAGCGGCACGCCCATCGCTTCGACCATGCTTACCACGGGCTCTATCTGCTCGCGCAAGTCTTCCGGCATCACATCGCGATTGGCCTTGTACTCCGGGTACAGCTCGTCGCGAAAGGTCGGTCCCGGCGCGTCCATGACGAACCCCAGCAGGTCCGGCGGGTCTTCACGTAGCAGGCGCTGAACCATGCTCACCACGCCGTGCAAGGCGCCGGTGGGACGCCCGTCGTCGGTGGTCAAAGGCGGCATGGCGTAGTAGGCGCGGAACAGGTAGGCCGTTCCGTCCACCAGGAGCAGCCGGTTCAATTCGGGGGGGCTTCCGGCTGAGCGCCGCTGTCTTCCGGTGCGGACTGCTCCTCGGGAGCCGGAGGAGACTCTTCCGGAAGGTACAGCGATCCGCTGAACCCGCAGCCGGACAGGAACAGAGCCAGCACAGCGCAATGGACCGCCGCAAGCACTCCTGGGATGGAGGGCATCCTGCCCTCCGAGGGCGTAACGCCCTCGCTTGCATGGAACAAGCTGGGAAGGAGGGCTTCCAGCCCTCCACGAGGACAGGATGTCCTCGTTCCCAGCGCGTGTTCCCAGCGCGTCCGCGCGCCGGCGCTGGCGGAGTGGAAACTTGCATGGAACAATCCTGGGAACGAGGGCTTCCAGCCTTCGTCGAGGGCAAGATGCCCTCGCTCCATTGTTCCCTGCGCGTCAGCGTAGCGGCGCCTGCTGCGAAAACTCCCGGAATTCTCCTTGCGCAGCCGTGCTGCGGGACCCGCGGCGAAGGCTCGCATGAGGTAACCGGCCCGGGCTGCCGAAGCGATGCGGAGATGCGCCAACACGCCGGCAAGTGTACCCTTATGCATCCTTCTAACCGTGCAAGGGCCGGCTTCGTGAGCGACAAACTTGAGATAACCGCCTACCCGCTGATTGAGAGGCCGATGGAACTGCGCTGCGCTGGTCGCGCGCGGGAGTGGATGGACAGCACGATAGACCACTTCGCCAACCGCTGCCTGCCGCTGCTGATTGCCAACCAGACCGGCTGGGACGTGCTGTGTCCGGTTGATTTCAAGGCACGCTGGAACGGCAAGCCGGCCAAGGAAGGCGTGGAGATTCGTTTCTCAGGCGAACAGTCCGAGTTAGTCAGTGCCCATTTCGGGAGCGGCGTGCTGACTTTCACGCTGGGCTACCTGTTTCGCACCAGCGAGGGCCACAATTTGTGGACCAAGGGGCTGGCCAACACCGCAAAGGACGCCATCGCCCCGCTGGAGGGCATTATCGAGACCGATTGGGCGCCGTTTACCTTCACCATGAACTGGCGCTTTACCCGCAAGCGCACCTGGGTGACCTTCGAGAAGGACGAACCGATATGCCGGCTGGTCCCCATTCCTCGGCAATATGCGGAACAATTCAAGGCTGTCATCCGGCCTTTGTCCCACGACCCCGAGCTGCAACGTGAAAACATCCAATGGAGCCGGTCGCGCGGCAACTTCAACAAGGAGTTGGAGCAGGACCGGTTCCGGCGTCCCGCCGAGAAATGGCAAGGACACTACATGCGCGGCACGCACCTGGACGGCCGCCGCTTCAGCGATCACCGGATCAAGGTGCTGATGTCCGAATTCCGCAAGTCAAGCGAAGACAACTAGCGGGAAAATGAGCGCTGTAGAAGTGATCACATTGCCGGCAACGCTGGGAACGCCGGGAACGAGGGCATCCTGCCCTCGTTCCCGGGTTGTTCCATGCCACCGATTCAGGAGCAAGATATGAAACGTAGAGAATTGCTTGCCGGACTTGGCGCCGGCGCCGTGGCGCTGGCCGGCTGCGCGCAGGAACGGCCGCAGGCCGAGGCTCAACCGCAGGCCGAGTCCTCATCTTCCGGCGAGACCTTCAATTGGAAGATGGTCACGACCTGGCCGCCCAATTTCCCGGGCACCGGCACATCCGCAACCCTTCTTGCGGAAACGATCACAAAGGCCTCAGGCGGCCGGATCAAGGTGCACGTCTATGCGGCAGGCGAACTGGTGCCGCCGTTCGAGGTGTTCAACACCGTCTCCGCGGGCGCCGCCGAAATGGGGCATGGCGTTGCCTACTACTGGAAGGCGCAGGTGGAAGCGGCGCAGTTCTTCGGCGCCATTCCCTTCGGTATGACTCCACCGGAGTCGTCCGCCTGGCTGCATTTCGGCGGCGGCCTGGAGCTGTGGCGGGAACTCTACGAACCGTTCGGAGTGATGGTGTTCACCGGCGGCAACACCGGCACCCAGATGGGCGGCTGGTTCAACCGCGAAATCAACACGCCCGATGATCTCAAGGGTTTGAAAATGCGCATTCCCGGCTTGGGAGGAGAAGTGCTGCAGCGCGCTGGCGGCACCCCGGTCATGCTGCCCGGCGGCGAAATCTACACCGCCATGCAGACCGGCAGCGTGGACGCCACCGAATGGGTGGGGCCGTTCAACGACGTGGGCTTCGGCCTTCACGAGGTGGCCCAGTACTACTACTACCCCGGCTGGCATGAGCCCGGCGCGATCCTGGAAGTATCGATCAACCGGGAGGCCTGGGAGGCCCTGCCGGAAGACCTGCAGCGGGTGGTGGAGTCGGCCTGCGGCTACGTGGAAAGCCGGATGCGTCCGGAATACGACGCGCGCAACGCCCAGTTTCTTCAGCAGTTACGCGACGAAGGCAAGATCGAGATCCGCCGTTTTCCCGATGCGGTGATCGAGGAATTGCGCCAACGCTCGAAGGAAGTTATCGCCGACCTCATCGCCCGCGACGAACAGGCCACGCGCATCTACGCCTCATACACCGCCTTTCAGCAGCAAGTCGGCAAGTGGCTGGACATCGGCGAACGCGCCGTCGTCGCCGCCCGCGGCTGATTCCTTTAGGGGTGTTCACAGCGGTTTCCGCTGCGCTGGCGCGCGGGGAACACGTTGGGAACGAGGGCTTCCAGCCCTCGTTCCCAGGATATTCATGCAAACTTGTATGTATCGGGGGATCGGTCCAACCCGGCATCTACGGCTGGACTTCATGCGCCGCGGTAGCGGGGCTTTTCGGGATACCGCCGGTCAGTCGGTCCGCCAAGGATTGATCACGCTTATACCGCACTCCTCAAAGTCTCTGACGTTTCTGGTTGCAAGCGCCATGCTTCGCGAGCGGGCTATGGCTGCAATCTGGCAATCGAATTGACTCACCGATCGCCCGCCGGCCCGCCGCCCGGCAACGATAGCCGCGTAGCTGCGGGCGGCGCCCCTGTCAAACGGCCATACGCGATCCTGGAATAACTCGCCGAACAGGCGATTGGCGGCCACGGTAAGACGGTCTCTCCGCCGCCCGTCGGGCAGTATGGCGATGCCGGTGTGAAGCTCCGCTTCCGTTATGGATGTTGCAAACAGCGTGTCCGGAGCCTGACTGTCCACCCACGATAGCACTCTCGGCGCCGGCCGCGCCCGTAGGAGCTCAGAGAAGACGTTGGTGTCCAGGATGATCATCAACTGTCATTCGAAACGCGGCGGCTCGCGCGCCGGCTCCCGTGGTGGAATCTTGAGTTTGACGCCACCCAAGCCTTTGAACAGCTTATGAATCGCCGTCCCAAGCTTTTCTTCAGCCGCGGATTCCCGCCCTAGCGCGGAGCGAAGGATTTGCCGCGCCTCCTCTTCCATTGAGCGCGCATGCTCTGCGGCCCGCACCCGAAGCCGCCGTTTTACCTCTTCGTCCAGGTTGCGAATGATGATGCTGGCCATATAAGCGCCACCGATGTATCAACTAAGGGACTGTCAGTGTGATAGCAATGCTATCTTCCGGTCCAGTTTACAAATTTAGTACGGTAAGTCAAACGACACTTGTTAGCGCGGAACAACCTTGGGAACGAGGGCTTCCAGCCCTGGGCGAGGGCAAGATGCCCTCGTTCCCAGGATGTTCCATGCAAGGGCATCCCGCTCTCGCCAACCCGTTGGACTTGCCATTCCGATGAGCCCCCCTTTCCTCATGGCGCGCACCGGGGACAGTTTGGGCGGGTCCACACCGGGTCCGGACACCGGTACACTGCACAATTGGAGGCCCGAAAGTGGAGCATGATGAACACGCCTGACAAAATGATAAGAACTTCCGATCTCCTGGTTAAGGCTCTGGAAAACGAGGGCGTCGAGTACGTGTTCGGCGTTCCCGGGGAAGAAAACCTCGATTTCCTCGATTCCCTGCGGACATCCGGAATCAAGCTGATCCTGACCCGTCACGAACAGGCGGCAGGATTCATGGCGGCCACCTATGGGCGTCTCACCGGCAAGGCCGGGGTCTGCCTCGCCACCCTCGGCCCCGGCGCGACCAACCTGGTAACCGCGGCGGCCTACGCGCAACTTGGCGCGATGCCGATGCTGATGATCACCGGACAGAAGCCGATCAAGAAAAGCAAACAGGGCCGGTTCCAGATCGTGGACGTGGTGGCCATGATGCGGCCGATCACCAAGTTGGCAAAGCAGATCGTTAACGGCAACGCCATTCCAAGCCTGGTGCGTGAGGCGTTTCGTCTGGCCGAACAGGAAAGGCCCGGGGCCGTCCATCTCGAGCTGCCCGAGGATATTGCCGCCGAGTTGGTGGGAGATGCCCCTCTGATTGCCGCCGAACCGCCTTACAGGCCGGTCTGTGACGACCTCGCCATTGATGAGGCCGCCGCCATGATTCGCGCCGCCAAGCGTCCCCTGCTCTTAGTCGGCGCAGGCGCCAATCGCAAGCGGATCATCGATGCGCTCGAATCGTTCGTGGGCAAGACCGGCATCCCGTTTTTCAACACTCAGATGGGCAAAGGCGTCATCGGCGGGTTTCATGAGCTCTATATCGGCACCGCGGCTCTGTCTGACGGCGACTACCTGCACTGCGCCATCGACCGCGCGGACCTGGTCATCAACGCCGGGCATGACGTGGTGGAGAAACCACCGTTCTTTATGGAGCATGGCGGTCAAACCGTGATTCACGTGAACTTCTCGCCGGCCGGGGTTGACGAAGTCTATTTTCCGCAACTTGAGCTGATTGGAGACATCGCTTCCAGTTTTCACCGTCTCACTGACAAGCTTGAGCCCGAGCCCGGGCCCGGGCACGACTTCAGCTACTTCATGAGGGTGCGCGATGAAGTCCTGAAACACATCAGCGAGGGAGCCAATGACCCGAGGTTTCCCTTAAGCCCACAGCGTATCGTGGCCGATGTGCGCGCCGTCATGCCGCCCGACGGCGTGATCGCGCTGGACAACGGCACCTACAAGATCTGGTTCGCGCGCAACTATCTCACCAAGCAATCGAACACGGTGCTGCTGGACAATGCACTGGCGACCATGGGCGCGGGCCTGCCGTCGGCCATGATGGTGGCCATGCTGTACCCCCAACGGCGGGTCATGGCGGTGTGCGGCGATGGCGGGTTCATGATGAACTCTCAGGAGATGGAAACCGCCGTCCGCCTCGGCCTCGATCTGCTCGTCCTGGTTATTCGCGATAATTCCTACGGCATGATTCGCTGGAAGCAGGCGCACATGGGATTGCCCGATTGGGGGCTTGAGTTCGGCAACCCCGATTTCGTTCAATACGCGGAAAGTTACGGTGCTTCGGGCCACAGGGTGGCTGCGGTCGAGGATTTCCAGCCCACTCTGGAGCAGTGTTACCAGGCCGGTGGCGTCCACTTGGTCGAGGTTCCGGTGGACTACAGCGAGAACAAACGCGTGCTGATCGACGAACTGCAGCAGCGCGTCTGCCTGCTTTGACGGGGACTGGAGCGAATCATGAGCCCGGAAAATCGACTCACCGTATGCCAGCCCTATGACGGGGCCGAGATTGAAACCTTGGAAACCTCGCAATGGCCGGAGGTGGACGCCATGCTCGACCGCGCCGTGTCTGCGTTCGCCAGCCGGCCCGCCCGCCTTCCTGCCTATCGGCGGATCGAAATCCTGCGCCGCCTGGCCGATCTGCTTAGGCGTCAGAGGGAGGCTTTCGCTTTACTGATAGCGCGTGAAGGCGGCAAGCCGCTCAGCGATGCCCGAATCGAAGCGGACCGGGCCGTGAATGGCGTCGAGTTGGCTGCCGAAGAGATCGGGCGCCTGCATGGTCGTGAGATTCCCATGGATCTATCGCAAGCCGGCGGCTCGCGTCTGGCGTTCACACGAATGGAGCCCATCGGACCCGTGGTCGCGGTAAGTGCATTCAATCACCCCCTCAATCTTATCGTCCATCAAGTGGTTCCCGCGGTCGCCGCCGGTTGCCCCGTGATCGTCAAACCCGCCGATACCACGCCGCTCACGTGCATGAAATTTGTGGCGCTCCTGCACGAGGCGGGGTTGCCCGGCGACATGTGTCAAGTCTGTATCTGTGACATTCGGACGGCGGAACGGCTGGTAACCGATGGGCGGGTCGCGTTCTTCACCTTTATCGGATCGGCCAAGGTCGGTTGGTACCTTCGCAGCAAGCTTGCGCCGGGAACCCGCTGCGCGCTGGAGCACGGCGGCGCCGCGCCGGTCATCATTTGCGAGGACGCGGATCTTCAGCTGGCCGTTCCATCGCTGGTGAAGGGCGGCTATTACCATGCGGGCCAGGTATGCGTTTCGGTGCAACGCATATTTGTCGATCAGCGTATCAAGCAGGATTTCCTGGCGGGTTTCGCAAGCGAGGTCGGCAAGCTCGTCACGGGCGATCCCACCAAGCCGGCAACCGATGTCGGCCCGCTCATCCTGCCGCGCGAAGTAACCCGGGTGGCGGGGTGGGTCGATGACGCGGTATCCGGCGGCGCGCAAGTCCTGGCCGGCGGGGAAAGGATTGGCGACAGGATGTTTGCCCCAACCATACTGGTCGATCCGCCGGCTACCGCCAATGTTTCGACCCTTGAGATTTTTGGACCGGTGACCTGTGTGTACGGTTTTGATGACACCGCCGAAGCTCTTTCCCGGGCCAATGGATTGCCGGTCGCTTTTCAATCGGCCGTTTACACAAGGGACATTAACCGTGCGCTCGACCTTTCCAGCCGCCTGGACGCCAGCGCCGTCATGATCAACGATCACACGGCGTTTCGGGTGGACTGGATGCCTTTTGCGGGACGCCGCACTTCCGGTTACGGCGTCGGCGGTATCCCCCACACCATGGAAGACCTCATGCAGGAAAAAATGACCGTGCTGCAGATGCCGCCGGCTGCCCGACACGATTCGAAATAACCAGTCTGACCAGGTATGCTCGGCGGCCCGGCGCATTGGCGCGTTTTCTGGCGGAACGAGCCTAAAGAGCGTTGCTTCCGCGCTCGGTCTGCCGCGCAGGGAACAACCTGGGAACGAGGACATCCTGTCCTCGCGGAGGGCTGGAAGCCCTCCTTCCCGGCGTTGTTCCATGCAATTCTCCGCGGCCGTTACGGCGCTACCTTATCGATGGTCTGGAAAGGCTGATACGTCCGGCGGTCGACTTCGCGGATCGAAGTGTCCAATAATTCCGCCGCTTTGGATAATGAGATCGCGTCTTCCGCCAGCGCACGATAGGTCAGGCGCTCCAAACGGCTGGATTTCTCGCCGGCCAAGCCGCTGGGTTCCGCATACGGGGGATTGCGCCAGCCTTGAGCGGACAACTCGTCCAGGAACCGCCTGTACATCGTTCTTCCGAAGACATGAAGGTCTCTGCAGCGATAAATCAGCGCGTAGAGGCTTACGCCGAAGATTCGCTTAAGCGCAAGAAATTCGCCCCAACTCACGTGCTTGCGGTGCGCGCCTATCTCGGATCGGAGCGTCTCCGCGGGCATCAGGAAAGCCCCTGCGAAGCGGCGTGCGGTGATCCGGCTGCTGACACCCGGCGCTACGGCCATCACCATGTGGCCAAGTTCGCGCGCCATGGCAAAGCGCTGCCGCTCGCCCGGCCATGCCTGATTGACGACGAATACCGTGGCGGCCCCGCCCTGCTTGCGTTGCGCATGCGCCGCCAGCCCGCCAACGTTCTTGAGGTCCGTTGAAAGCGTCTTGATGCCCCGGCTTTCGAGAAGTTCGGCCAGGTTCGGGATGGGATCGAGACCCAGGCCCCAATACCTGCGCAAGCTGTCCGCCGCCTGCTCCGCCTCGGCGGAATCCTCCTCTATCGGCCACGGCGCCTGCCGTGGCTTGTCCCAGGTTACGCTCGGCAAGCAGAGAAATTCTTCCAACAAGAGATAGCGGTCCAGCAGGTGCATGACCGCCGCCTCGACCCGCGTCTGACGCCGCCTGCTCCGCAGTCTCATCTTGCGGAATTCCACGCCTCCCAGAGCTATTTCCTGATGGCTGAGCAGGTAGCTCGCTGAAACGCCGAGCGCGTCGGCCAGCGCCATGAGCACGCTTGAGTCCGGCGTTGACTCCCCGCGCTCGTAATTACTGATGGCCTGCGCCGTCACCAGATTATTAATCTTCGTGGATAATTCGCGGAGTGACAAACCCGATGCGGATCGTATTATCTTAAGTCTTTGATATAACACCTAATTATCATCCAATATGGCAATTAACAAATAATATGTCTTTTTCTCTATTGTAACCTTGCAATCGTCCAGCGCAAATGAGTTGGGTATGTATCTCATACCCCATCGGGATGTAATGCTATCCGCAGCCAGCCTTGAGGAGATGCCGCAATGAAGAAACAAGCGAGTGCTTTCCCATTGCGGATGCCGAATTCCTTGAAGGCGGCGGTAGCCAGCATCTGCAAGGAAGAGGGCACGAGCATCAATCAGTTCGTGACCACGGCTGTCGCCGAAAAAATATCGGCGATGAAAACCGCCCAATTCTTTACCGCGCACCGCGCTAATGCCGATATCGAGGCGGCGCGCCGCCTGCTGCGGCGAGACGTTGGTCAGCCGCCGGAACCCCGTGACCGTTTGGAGGACGATCTCGGCCCGCCGCCAGACCAATGGTATTGCCATGTTGCTCTCGGACGGCGGAAGGATAGTTGGGTATGGACATGAAAGAAGCCGCCCGAGCGGCAAGAAAATGCATCGACGATCTCTTCCAGGACGAGGAAATCGCGCAGTCTCCAGTGACACCACCTTGGATTTAATCATTCGCTCAACGAGCCAGATTGTTCCATGAATCTCAACGCTTTCCACCAGAGCCGCCTCGCGGAGGCGCCGATCACCGCTAAGCAACGTCCATCCGCGCTCCTTTGCCAGTGCAAGCGCAAAAATGTCATGCTTGCCCGGTTCCGTATGGATGCCTGAGAGTCTATCTACCTCAATAGTCTCAGCGCCGCTCAATCGCTCAATGCACAAGCCGAGCCCAGGCAGTTCTGCATGATGCTCCTTGAGTTCCTCCCTGTAGAGCACATCGGGCGCGGCAAAAACATCGTCGAGTCGAAACATGAGGCGAATCAGATCGCCCATCTCCATATCGATAAAGATGTTGGCGTCACTGACCAGAATTGCCATCGACAGGCTCCATCCGTCGGGATGCGGCCAGGTTCCGCACCGATATCGATAGCAATTCCGCTGCCTTGGACTCGCTGATCAAGTCCTCGCCAAGCGCTCGGTAAACTGTTTGTTCAAACAGGCGGGGAGTCTCCGGCGGTAGTGGATCACCGGGTTCGACTTTATTCCATCCCTTGCTGACGAGCATGCGCCAAAACGCCGAATGCGTGGATTGCGCAATGACACCAACGTCGCGTGCGCGATTGGTCCAACCCCCGATGCTGAGACCAAATTCCTGCTTCAGTAGATATAGTTCATAGACTTCAAGCGATCGGCGACGGTTTCCGAGTGATTCCGTGACTTTTGCCTTGGGCGCCAGGAAAGCGCCAGCAAACCGGTCGGCCGCTTTTTCTTTGTCGAGTTCGCCGGCAAGGCGCTCATCGAGAACCAAGTGACCCAGCTCATGGGAAAGGGTGAATCGCTGGCGATCCCCAGGCCATGTTCGACCTACTACCACGACATGATCTTGGCCAGCTCGCGCACTCATGCCTTCGAATCGCTGATCGTCAAACCGGGTGGTAAAGACCTTTATGCCCCGAGCTTCCAGCGTGTCGATCAAGTCCGGGATGGGGTTTAGGCCCAATTTCCAGTGTTCACGAACACCGACCGCTACATTTTCCACCTCATCCAAGCTGGTGATTGGACGGGGTAAATTCTTCGGCAACGAAAATTGCACGGACCAAGGCGCCGGTACCGCAGAATCCAGGATTTGCCAGCGCTCAAGTTGATCCCGGACGTCCGCCAACACCTTGATTTCGGCTTGCTTCGGCAGTTTCCACCGGTGCTTGTTCCGGTGCTGAATACGCTCCAAATCGATCTTCGCATTGCGAAAGAAGTACTCGGTGCGCACACCCAGGGCTTCCGAGAGTTCCAAGAGCACGTCTGAGGAAGGCACAGATTGCCCGCGTTCATACTTTGACAGCATCACCGCGGAGACTCCTACACGCTCAGCCAGTGCGCGAAGTGATAGCCCGCAGGCTTGGCGCGCTTGATGCAGTCGTTGGTTCAACATCACTGCTGCTCCGGTTTACAAATCAGTAGATAAATCTTCTTTTCCGTGAACTATAGCGAATTGAAGAACGCCTTACAAATCGAAGGCATTTGCTCTTTGGCTGTCTGCAGACTGCGAATCCCGAAATACACGCCATAAGTGAAAGTGACGGAGAATTTTCATACGGTCGCCGAACACGATCATTTGCGCTGGAGTACTCTTCCTCAATTGAGTAGAGTGATCCATCCCAACTGCGACGCGGATTCAGTCGGTCGCCAGTGGGGTCTTATCTGGTCCCTGTGGCCGAAGCCTAAGCCGCGCAGTATTGTTTTGCTAATCTCGGCAAGGCTCTTGGAGGTATCGATATGGACGTGAAGGAAGCCGCGCGAACAGCCAAAGAATACCTTGTAGACCTCTTGTCGGAAGAACAAATCACGAATGTGGGAATTGAGGAGGTTGAGTTCGAAACGTTGGCGCATGACTGGAGAATAACCATCGGTTTTTCCAGACCATGGGATCACAAGAACCCCTTGCTCACCGCATTGGGCGATCAGCGCCCCGCACGCTCGTACAAGGTTATTTGCGTTAGCGACAAAGACGGTCAAGTGAAGTCGGTTAAAGACCGCGTTTTGCCGGCTTCCAACTGAGTCATGCGTCAAACTGGATTCTTTATTGATTCGAATCTATTGGTGCTGCTGATTGTGGGCAGCGTGGGGAAAGACCTGATCGCAAAGCATCGCCGGCTGCGTCAATTATCAGTGGCGGATTACGATACGCTGGCGGACATGATCTCGAAGGTTGACAGGGTATTCGTAACTCCGAACACGCTTACTGAAGCGTCCAATTTGCTGGCCCAGCACCGGGATCCAGAGCGTTTGCGCTTTTTCGATAAGCTTCGCTTCGTAATCGAAGAAAGCAAAGAGGTTGTTGTCGCCAGCAAGACGGCATCGCGCAATGACTCATTCCACCGACTCGGGCTAACGGACGCTGCCCTCCTGGAAGCAGTCACGGAAGAACGGCCGCTGATCACTGTGGACCTTGACCTGTATCTTGCGGCTATCGCGAAAAGCCGGAATGCGGCGATGAATTTCACCCATTTGCAGCGTCTGTAGTGCATTGGCTCACACAGCAAGCGTTGATGCGTATTCCACCGAATGTTGCCACCTGGTCCATTTCAAAGCTGCCACTTGTTCCAAGCCAAAGCTGCCACCTGATCCAGGCAAAGTTGCCACCCCGTCGGAGCGTAGCAACGCGGTTTGGATATTATGACTGGGCTTTCAGTGATCTTCCTCCCTTGGCGTTAACTTTCCGCATGGATTCTCCCTTCAGCGCGATGCGATAGGCATTGTGCACCAGCCGGTCGAGGATGGCGTCGGCGTGGGTGGGTTCGCCGATCATTTTGTGCCAGTGTTCGATCGGTAACTGGCTGGTCACCACGGTGGAGCGGCGCTCGTGGCGGTCCTCGAGGATGTCCAGCAGATCGCGGCGCTGGGGCGCGGTGAGTTTCACAAGTCCCCAGTCGTCCAGTACGAGGACGTCGGTTCGGGCGAGTTTCTTCATGACCTTGGGATAGCGACCATCCCCGTGCGCATAGCCGAGTTCATCGAACAGCTTCGACAGACGGTGGTATTGGACGGTGAAGCCGTCGCGGCAGGCTTTGTTGCCGAGCGCGCAGGCGATCCACGTCTTGCCGGTGCCGGTGGGTCCGGTGATCAGCAGGTTGAGCCGCTTTTTGATCCACTGTCCGGTAATGAGCCGATTCATCAGCGCCTGGTCCAGTCCTCGCGGATGGCGGTAGTCCAGATCCTCGATCACGGCGGGTTGGCGCAGCCGGGCATTGCGCAACCGGTATTTCAGCCGTCGCTCATCACGGAAGGTGGCTTCGTGGTCGAGCAGCAGTCCGAGCCGTTCCTCGAAGCTCAACTCCTCGATGTCGGTCATGGCCTGTTGATTCAGCAGGGCCGCGCGCATGCCGGGCAGGCGCAACTCGGCGAGTCGTTCAATGGTGGGGTGATACAGCATGAGGGGGTTCTCCTTGTGGGTCAGTGGTAGTAGTCCGGACCGCGCAGGCAATGCCGCATTCGGCATTGCCTGCGTTATGCCGATATCCTGACTATGCCGCGTCAACGGTCAGAGCCCTCGCGGGCGCTGACTGCCGCGTGGAGATTGTCGGCATAATCAAAGTGCTTCGAGAAAGGCCATCAACGTGTCCGGTGGCTGATATCGACCGGCTGGGACGTTGAGGGGTTTCGTCCGATCCATCGCTTTCTCCTTGAGCTTGAGATCGGCGTGGATATAGATTTGTGTCGTCTCGATCGACTCATGACCAAGCCAGAGCGCGATCACTGTGCAGTCGACGCCCGATTGGAGTAACGACATGGCCGCCGCGTGTCGGAGCACATGGGGTGTGACACGCTTTTCCTTCAGCGACGGGCAGGTCGAGGCTGCGAGGGCGGCGTATTTCCGCACGATCCGTTCGACCGCATCACGGCTGAGCCGCCCACCGCGGCTACTGGTGAACAGAGGATCGCCATCATCGCCGGGTTTCTCATCAAGCCAGTTCCGCAACGCATCCGCGCTGTCCTTTCGCAGCGGCGTCAGTCGTTCCTTTCGCCCCTTTCCCATGCACCGAACGTGTGCGCCGGTTCCAAGCACAACATCGTCATGAGACAGGCCGATGAGCTCCGAGACTCTGAGGCCGGTTTGCACAGCGACAACGAGCAGGGTGCGGTCACGCCGCCCGAACCAGGTGGTTGTATCGGGTGCGGTCACCAGCGCCGCCATTTCCGCTGCGTTGAGATAGGTGACCGTCGTTTTCTCGAACTTCTTGACTGGAATGGACAGGATCCGCTGACAGTGATGAACGAGTTGCGGTTCCTGTGTGGCGGTAAACTTGAAAAAAGACCGGATGGCCGCCAGCCGCGTATTGCGGCTGCGAACGCTATTGCCGCGCACGGCTTCGAGGTGAGCCAGGAAGTGGCCGATCAGGGTCGCGTCAAGGTCCTCGAACCGCATATCGGTCGGCTCACGTCCAAGCCGGCCGGAAGCGTAGTTCAGCAGCAGGCGGAAAGTGTCGCGATAGCTCGCGATCGTGTGCCTGCTGGCGTGCAGCCGGACCGTGAGATGATCGGTGAAGAACCGATGAAGGCAGATAGCGAGCGTATTCCCGTTCATGGCGCTACACCCACAAGTGCCGCCTTTTCGGCGCGTTCGCACGCCAAGTGCATCAATTCGGGAACGGCCTCGATATACCAGTAGGTGTTCGAGGGATGCTTGTGCCCCAGATACGTCGAGAGCTTGATCATTTGCCGATTGGGATCGCGTCCCTGGCGGTACCAGCCAATGATGGTGCGCACCGCCATGGTGTGGCGAAGGTCGTGGATGCGGGGACCGTGGCCACGCTTGCCGTCCGGTCGAACGTCGCGAAGTCCGATGGCCTGTCCGATCCGGGCGAAGACCGCTTGAGCGGAGTTGCAGCTCGGACGCCGGCCACGCTCGTTCAGAAAAAACGGGGCCGTCCCGCTTCCCAGGATCCGTTGACGGGCGCCGCGGTAAGCACCGAGCCGTTCGCTGGTTGAGGCCGCGACTGGAAGCAAACGGAACCCGCCGGTCTTGGTATCGGTGATCGTCAGCACCGCGTTGTCGACATCGACATCGGCGTTGTTGAGTCTCAACGCTTCGCCGAGTCGCATGCCGGTGACCGCGATCAGTCCAAACAGGGTCGAGAACGTACAGGCATGAAGTCCGCTCGGCGAAGGCAGTTGCTCCGCATGACTGACGATGCGAGCGATCTCTTGCGGCGTGTAGATGTAAGGGCGTGGCCGCCGACGGTTAGCTCGAATCAGATCCGCCGGCGGGATTTTGGTACGCGGATCAAAACCCTGAAGCCACTTGGCGAAGCCGCGCACATGGCTCAGATTGGCACGCCAGGTAACGTCTCTCGCCGCTTTGTTGTGTTCCCGCCATTGCAGGAACAAACCCGCGGTGATCCATTGAGCATCCGCACCATCCGCAAAGTTTGCAAAGCGGCGCAAGACGTTAGCCGCGGTCGCCATTCGGGCGTGACCGAAAGATTTCCGGTGATCGAGATACTGCACAACGTAATCGCTGAATGTGGTCATGATCGCCCCCCTTGTAGAACCGGCCAGGGCTGAACGATCGAGCGCAACGCATCGATGTCGTAGCGGGCATAGATCATGGTCGTCGCACTGCGCCGATGACGCAGAACGTCACCAATCTCGTGGAAGGATGCTCCCTGGCGCAGCAGTGCAGTCGCCAGTGAGTGGCGGAACAGATGGGCTCCGCAGGTTTGCCCCGAGGGCAGGCGGCAACCGGCTCTTGCCATCGCGCCCTTGAGTACCCTGGCGACGATTTCCCCCGTTTGGAACGCACGCCACGGGGCCCGTGCCGTGACGAACAGGTGACGAGAGGCGCCCTGTCTTCCGCACCGGATGTACTCCACCAGCGCTTCACCGACATCGACTGGCAACGGCATGGGATCGTGGAGACGGCCTTTGCCTCGGATTAGGATTTCCCCGGCGCGCCACCGGATATCCTTAAGGCGGATGGCAACCACTTCGCGCGCACGAAGGCCTAGCCGCGCGGTGAGCAGCAACATCGCACGATTGCGGCGCGCAAGGGCGCTATCGCCCTGCACGCCATCGATCAGGCGTTGGATCGCGTCCGGTTCGAGATGCATTCTCGGTTTGCTTGAGCGGCGTCGCGCAGTGCGCGAAACCGTCTCGGCAAGATTGAGCCGGATTCTCCCGCTCCAGTGCAGGAAGCGCAGCAGATTGCGGAGTCTGGACGCGTTGCTGCGGTCTGGACAGGTCCACGGACCGGCCGCCTTCGGCGCAAGAAAGTCGAGCAGATCCTTGGGCCTTATAGCATCGGGCCGGATCGTATCGTCGCCGAACCAGAATCGCATGAAGGCGTCGAATACCTGCAGGTTGTTCTTGACCGTCTCGCGACTCAACCCACGTTGATGACACAGCCAGTCCTCGTACTCGCCACGCAGCCGCGCCCGGTCGCCGGGTTGCGGCGGCCCCTTCAACATGGACGGGTCGATTGCGCCGGTCTCAACGAGATATCCGATGAACCGGTTTACGATGCTCTTCCAGAGTTGTCGGCTTCTCGAAGCCACCCAGTTCCGTGGCGCCAGCTCATTCAGGCTGGCAACCGCCGTCACGCCCAGACGCCTGATATCGAGGCGCCGAGCACTGGCTTCCGCGCAGAGCGCTCGCACCACGCGACCGTAGATACGGATCGTTCCGGACGCATAGCCGCGCGCGCCAAGATGTTCAACGAACCGCTCGCAGCAACGCTCAAGCCAGTCTCCATACACCGCCACATCGGCGACATCGTTTTCGATGAGGGACATTTCTCGCTCCTATTTCGTTAATGGGAAGGGAACGAGTAAGGCTTACAAAGCGGCTTATGGCAATCGGATTATGCCGACAATCTCCACGCGGCAGTCAGCGCCCGCGAGGGCTCTGACCGTTGACGCGGCATAGTCAGGATATCGGCATAACGCAGGTTGCGGTGGTCGATGGCGGGCGTTTCGGGGGTGGCCGGTGGCAGGGGTTTGCGGTCCAGGCCGTTTTTCAAGATCGACTCGACGCTCTTGTAGGCGTGGGCGCCAAGCGCCAGGGCGCGCCGGCAGGCCGCCTCCAGTCGCTTGTCGCCGTAGCGTTTGCCCAACCGCATGAGGCCCAGGCAACTGCGGAAGCCCTGTTGCGGATGAACGCGCGTAGCCAGGATCTGCTGCACCAGCGCGGCCGTGGACACTCCGCTGTTCTCGGCCCACCGGACCAAGCGTTGCGGCGTCCATTCGGCATAGGCCCGATGCGCCTTGGGCATGTGTTCAGCCACCGTGGTGTGGCCACCGGGCCGATGCGAGCGTCGGTGACTGGCGATCCGCCGGCCCTTGTGCAACAACTCCACGGTGTGCGCGCTCACCCGCGCCGCAAGCTGCTGCTTGACCAGCGGATAGGGCACGGAGTAATGGTGGCGCTCGATTTCGACGTGGTAATCGATGTGCACCCGCACCGTCTTCCACTCGGCGTACTCGTAGGGTCGCCCCGGCAACGGCCGCATCGCAGGACGATCCAGCGACTCGAACAGCGAACGGCGACAGCCGGGCAACTTCTTGAACGCTCGCGTATTGAGCGGCTCCAGCCACGTAGCGATGGCCGCATTGAGTTCGGCCAGAGAGAACACTTGGCGGTCGCGCAGCCGCGCCAGGATCCAACGTTCGGCGATGAGCACGCCGGCCTCCACCTTGGCTTTGTCTCGCGGGCGGCGTGGGCGCGTCGGCAGGACCGCCACCCCGTAATGCTCGGCCCACTCCTGATAGGTACGGTTGATTTGCGGTTCGTAACGGTGCGCCAAGTGCACGCCGGACTTCAGGTTGTCGGGTACCACGATCTGCGGCGCCGCGCCCAGGTACGCCATGGCGCGCACGTGCGAGCCGATCCAGTCCTCCAGGCGTTGCGACCAGGTCGCCTCCGCATAGGTGTAATTGGAGGCCCCCATCACCGCAACGAACAGCTGCGCGGGCCGAGCCTCGCCGGTCTCCCGATCGATCACCGAAGCGGTCTGCCCGGCGTAGTCGACGAACAGCTTCTCCCCGGCGCGATGATCCTGGCGCATCACCACGTCCAGGCGGTTGCGCCAACGCCGAAAGTGCAAGCAGAAGGTGCTGTATTGATAACCGTTCGGATGCGCCGCCTTGTATTCGTCCCACAACAGTTGCAGTGTCACCCCCTTGCGCTTGAGCTCCCGATGCACCGCCGCCCAATCCGGTTCCGGCCGCGGCACGCGCGACGGGGGCAGCGGCGGAAACAGCCGCCGCTCCAACTGCGTATCGTCCAGCGACGCCGGCAACGGCCACGACAACCCGCTCGACTCGGCGCGGCGAAGATAGTTCGACACCGCTGGCCGGCTTAAGCTGAACTTCCGTCCTTTTTTCCGTCGGGTTGGGGTTAATCGCTTGATTTGAATAGGGATAATTCGTTCGGGCCTACGCATTATGTTACCATGTATATGTAAGTATATCTCTTGATTAAACGGTATTATTGCGCTATAATAGTTACCATGTATATCGATACCGTCCCCAACCGCAGCTCGCCGCCGGCCATCCTTTTGCGCGAAGGCTGGCGCGAAGGCGGAAAAGTCAAAAAGCGCACCCTCGCCAACCTGTCGAAATGGCCCCCCGAAGTGGTCGAGGGCTTGCGCGTGTTGCTCAAGGGCGGGACCGCCGTTAAGCGCCTGCCGGAAGCCTTCGAGATCGAACGCTCCCTGCCCCACGGCCACGTCGCCGCGGCGCTCGGCGCCCTCGAGAGGCTGGGGCTTCCCGGCCTGATCGACTCTCGGCCTTCGCCGCAGCGGGACCGGGTCCTGGCGCTGATCGCGGCCCGCATCCTGCATCCGGGCTCGAAGCTGGCCGCGGCCCGGGGGCTGGCCGAAGAAACGGCCCGCGACACGCTGGGCGAGGCGTTGGGTCTGGGGGAAGCGGGCGAGGACGATCTGTACGCCGCCATGGACTGGCTGCTCAAGCGCCAGCCGGACATCGAGCGGCGCCTGGCCAAGCGGCGTTTGAAAGAGGGAACGCTGGTGCTGTACGACCTGACTTCGGTGTATCTGGAGGGCCGGCGCTGTCCGCTGGCCAAGCGCGGCCATTCCCGCGACGGCAAGCGCTCCAAGCTGCAGATCGAGTTCGGGCTGCTGTGCGACGCCGGGGGCTGTCCGGTGGCGGTGGAGGTGTTCCAGGGCAACGCGGCCGACCCGATGACGGTGGGCGCGCAGATCAACAAGCTGAAGGACCGCTTCGGTCTCCAGCGGGTGGTGTTGGTGGGCGACCGGGGGATGCTGACCGAAGCGCGCATCCGCGAGGAGGTTAAGCCATCCGGTTTGGACTGGATCGGCGCCTTGCGTTCTTCGGCGATCCGGTCCCTGGTGGAGTCGGGCGCGGTGCAGATGTCGCTGTTCGACCAAACGGACCTGATCGAGGTGCGCAGCGACGCGTATCCGGGCGAGCGGCTGATGGTGTGCCGCAATCCGCAGTTGGCCAAGGAGCGCTCGCGCAAGCGCGAGGATCTGCTTGAGGCCACCGAGAAGTTGCTCGCGCCCATCGCCAAGGCCACCAGGCGCGAGAAAAGCCCTCTTAAGGGCCAGGACAAGATCGCCCTTCGGGTGGGCAAGGTCATCGGCAAATACAAGATGGCCAAGCACTTCGTTCTCGACATCAAGGACGATTCCTTCGGCTACCGGCGCGACGCGGAGTCCATCGCCCGCGAAGCGGCCCTGGACGGCTTGTACGTGGTGCGGACCAGCCTGCCGGCGGCGGAACTGGACGCGCAAGGGACGGTGCGCGCCTACAAGCGCTTAAGCGCCGTGGAGCGGGCCTTTCGAAGCCTCAAGACGGTGGACCTGAAAGTGCGGCCCGTGTTCCACTATACGGCGGGCCGGGTACGCGCCCATATCCTGTTGTGCATGCTCGCCTATTACGTCGAATGGCATATGCGCGGATGGCTTAAGCCCCTGCTGTTCGACGACGAGGAACCACACGCCGCCGAGGCGGCCCGCGCCTCGGTTGTGGCGCCGGCCCAAGTCTCCGAATCGGCCCAGCGCAAGGCCCGCAGCCAACGAACCGCAAACGGCCTGCCCGTGCACAGCTTCCAGACGCTGCTCGCCGATCTGGCGACCGTCGCCAAGAACCGGGTGATCCCGCGCCTGCCCGGCGCCGAGCCGTTCACCGTCGTCACCCGGCCCACCGCGCTGCAATCGGAAGCCTTCCGGCTGCTCGGAGTCCGCCTGAAACGTACCCAGTAACGCCCACTCCCGATTCTATTGATTTGCAAGTAAATCAATCACTTGAATCATGTGAGGGCTTGGAAGTTCAGCTTAAGCCGCAACTCAGCGCGATCCGCCGCACGCTGAACCCCAGCTCCCACTTCTGACGTAAGACTTCTCTGATTTGTCGCATGGATGATCTCAACCTCGGCATCTGACCGCCTCCCGTATTGGAAAAGCAGCAGGGTACTCAGTCCGTCATCCGCGTCGTAACGCCCCAGGGTGGCAACTTTGCCTTGGAATCAGTGGCAACCTTCGATTAGAACGGGTGGCAACTTCCGATTAGAACAACCGGCAACTTTCAATTAGAACAGGTGGCAACTTTCCCTTGGAATACGCAAGAAGGAATCACGACATTAGCGAGCTATGGGACATCATGAAAGCCAAGCCACTGCCGGAGGCATCTGAGGAAGAAGAGTCATTTGAGATTGTGGAAGGTTGTCTTATGGAATTCCACAGTTTGGACAAGAAGGGCCTTGCATTCAGATATCCAGAGCGCATGAAATTGCAGCAGGTTGATCTAGGTAACTTGAAGTCAGTCATGGGTGGAGTTTCGGCGTTTCTGGATGCGGTCGCGGATCAATGGGAGGATGGAATTTACAACAAGTCTTGAGATGTCTCTTCTGTGATTTGGGATTAGTCAATGTTGCCAATCTCCCACTTCTTTGGCTAGGATTTGCTTATCTTTCGCCGGAACCGGGTGCAACAAGGATGGCGGCGATGCGGCGGGCGGTGTTGGTGAAGTAGTGGACTTCTTCGGGGGTGAGGGGGCGGTTGAGGATGGCGTGTTCACGGTAGGAGAGCCACTTCTTTAGGACTTGGTAGCCGCCGAGTTTGTACTGCCAGACGGCGGCGGGGACGTTGCGCCAGAAGGAGTGGGCGTTCAGGTAGATGTCGAACGTGGATTCGCCGAGTATCGGGGCGGCATCGCCCAATGCGGCGCGTTCTTCCGGCGTGTATTCCAGCTCTGCGAATCGGCCTCGACCGGGCATTACGGCGCGGGCTGATCCGTAGTGTCCCCATCCTGCGGTCAGCGCGAAGTCGTCGCCGGTCATGTTGCGTCCATCGGTTGTGGCGGGCACGGCGATGGCAGCGATCTCGGGGCGTAGCGCTCCCTCGGTAACGCCTTGTACCGGCGTTTCCGGGTCGAGCAAACGGGCTAGTTCGCGGCCTCGCGCCGCTGATTGCGCAAGCGTTTCTGCCGCTCGGCCGGTTTCGCCAACGGGCCAGCCGGGTAGCGGGATACGGGGCCATTCCATCCTGAGCGCGCCAGCGTTGGCCTTGCGATACGCGGGGTCGTGGAGAACGGCCACGACATGGTGAAACAAGTCCTCGACTGTCCCGCCGGTCCTGGTGAGGTAATTCTCGGCCGCGGCGGACAGGTTTGGCCGTCTGTCAGGTACGTGACTGAGCCGACCGATGCCGTCGTCGCATACCCGCGCCGGAATACAGGTTGCACCACGATCCATAAGATCGAGACATCCTATATGGGGTATTACTTGTGGGGACGACCATTCCCGGCGAGGTTTTTGCTGTGAGACCAACCACAGATTTTGCTGAAAAACATGTGGTTTGTACTCGGGGCGTGGGCGATCAAGCAAACCGCCGTACGCCTCCCAGTAAAGCCATCGAATATCGAAAGGCCGGTAGGCGAAGCGGATGAATCCGGCAGTGTCCGGCCCACCGCGCGCAAGCAGTGCGTCGCGTACCGCCCGCGTGTCGAGCTGCTCCGTTGTTTTCATCACCCCCGGATAGCGCCGATCTATTTCATCGTGGCTTAACCCTTTGTTGAAGTAATCCGCGATGCGTGCCTGGAGGCGGGCGAGGTCGATATCAACTACCAACGAGTCACGGCTGGTCTTCACACCTGGGAACGATGCTGGAAACAGATCGGGCAACGCTGGCCAGTCGAACCAGCTCTCGCTAACTGCGGTTTGTACAAGAGGAAGACCCAGCGGCAAGATGGGCTTGATGCTTTCGTAGAGCGCGTTCGGCCCGGTGTCCGCCGTCGCGGTCAGTTCCGCAGGTTTGGCCTGTCCCCAAAGATGCCGAAAGCCGACTGTCGCCGCCGGGGCATGATCGGTCTTACGCACAAGTGTCGCTATGGCCGTGCCGACCTGGATGCCGACTGGATCGCCTTCCGTCGAGAAGATGCTCGGATCCGGCGAGCCATCGGGAGCCACCTTCCCGGTCTTGTATTTGTCGCCGTTGAGGCAGTCAATGCGGATCGCATCGAACGCTTCCAGATAGCGTTCCCGCATGCCGGTGAAGGACAGGCCGTCAAGCCACGAGTAGTTGGAGATGAAGCAGACCACGCCTTGACCGGTCTTCTCGGCGATGCGCCGCTCGGCCATGCGGAAGAAGCGGACATACAGATCGTTCAGCCCCTGGCCTTCGGGCCGGCGCACGCGCTGCGTGGTGCGGTATGCGTCGGAAAGTTCTCGTTCCTCGTCCACCGCCATTCCCGCAAAGCCGTTATACGGCGGATTGCCGAGAATCACGAGAATGGGGCGATCTCGCTTCACCTTGTTTGCCTGGTCGCGCTCCTCTTCCAGTTCCGGGAAGGCGAGCACCTGTCTTTCCTTATCGGTCGGCTCCCAGCCGGTAAGCGCATTGGTCAGGAAGATTTGGGCGCGTTCCGCGTCCGCGGCGGGCAGGTCTTCGGCCAGCGGCGCGTCGAGGTCCTGCATGGTCAGCCCGACTTGCAGATGGGCGACGACGAAGGGCGCCGGCATGATCTCGAAGCCGAACACTCGTTGCAGCGCCGCCTGTTTCACTCGCGCGCCGGTGAGTGCGCCCAAGCCTTTGCCTTTCAGATTGGCGGAGATGCGGCGCAGCACTTCGGCCAGATAGGCCCCTGTGCCGCAGCAGGGGTCGAGCACATAGACGTTTTCCGCCGCCAGCCCGTCCGCGATATCGAGATCGTCTTTCAACGCCCGATCTACGCGGGCCACCATGTAGCGGACGACTTCGGCCGGTGTGTACCACACGCCCAACTGCTTGCGGAGCTGTGGGTCGAAGGCTTGGAGGAACGGTTCGTAGAAATAGGGCACTGCCTCACCTTCGTTGAAGCGGTTGAAGAAGGCGCCACGGTCCACTCGGTTGAGCGCGTCGGCCGTCCAGTCCAGCACTTCGACCAGACCAAGCGGCTGCAGGCGAGCCGGGTTGGAAAGCCGGTGAAAAAGAGCCTGAAGTACCGGTGCGCGCAAATGCCAGACGGCATCGCGCCATCGGAATTCTTCACCGGACGGCGGTTTGGAACGTGTCCACAGCACCCAGGCAGAGAACACTCCGTAGAACAGCGTTTGCACAAGGGTGGAGTGAAAGAAATGCGCCCCGCGCTTGCCTTCAAAGCGCACGCCCAGGGCTTCCTCCAATGCGGAACGGACGTCCTTGAGCGAGCCTGAGTCGCCGGCCTGCTCGACGCGGGCAAGGCCGTCGCGGGCATAGGATGCGAGCAGCCAGGCCAGGTCCTTCGGTTCGGTGAGCGCGGCCTTGTGGGATAAAGCGCGGCAAAGGTATTCACTCAATCCGGCGCCGACTTTGTTGGCGAAGGCCCGTGGTTTCTCTAGGGCGAAATCCAGCGCTTCTTCGCTTTCCGCCAATTGGAATGTCTCGAGCGTGACCTCTTCGCCTGAAGGGTCCTGGCCCACAAGCTCAAGCTCACGCAGGTTGGTCACCAGCACCAGGTGATAGCGTTGCCAATAGCGGCTTACCTGATCCCGGACCGCTTGCGCTTTGGTGTTTTGGTCCGGCGCCTTGACCTCCACCACGCCACGATCCGGTGTCTGGCCGGTGCGCGGCCGGCCATTCTTCATCTGCTTGTCCGTGTAGAGATACAGATCGGGATGACCGGCGCCCTGGTCCGATGGCTCGACGAGGCAACGCACCTTGGGTTTGAGCGTCGCGCCAGCGGCGTTCAGCAGGTTCGCCAGCGGCGCGTAGGTGGAACGCTCATCCGTCGCCGCGCCCGACTGCCGAATCCGGCGGAGGTCAGCGAAGAATGCCTCGACCGCCGACTTCAGCTTACGGTTCGCTGCCGGCATAGCTACGACCGCGTTGGATCGAGTTCGGATTCAGCCCGACGCAAGACCGGCCTTGTCCTGGTTGAGGAGTCGCGCCTTTAGCTCGGCCAGCGAAAGCTCCTGGCCGGTCTCAAGGTTTTCAAGGCCGGTCATTACGGCTGACTTAAAGGAGCTTTCTTCTTCGGCGGCTTCGCATACGGGGACCAATTGATCTCCGGTCATACTTCGCCCGCGGCTGGCCGGCGCTTGCAGCATTCGGTCGCCGGCAACGTTCCCGCCGACGCCGCCTCGGTTCTTGCGCGGGTTGGAACCAGAATCCAGATCCTTCGTGAAGGCCATGTCGAATATATTCCCCGGTATATTTTTGGGTGGTTACACAATAGTACCGGACATGAATTGTGTTCGGCGGTGCAACTGGGAGAATGGGTATATTTGCCGGTGCCGATGGCCCGTACGATGTTGTTGTGTGGACTGCCACTGAGTGGGTGACGAGATGAGCACAAAGAATGGCATGAGACTCGTGCATCCTGGTGAAATACTGCGGGATGAACTGGAAACCCTGGGTCTTTCGGCCAACGCGTTGTCGAAGAAGCTGGACGTGCCTGTAAATCGCATCACGGCGATTCTCCAGGGCACGCGTGGTGTAACGGCCAATACTGCACTTCGCCTGGCCCGTTTCTTCGGGACTACGCCGCAGATCTGGCTGAATTTGCAGAAGACGTATGAACTTCGTCGGGAAGAGATTGAGGCGGGGCAGGAAATAATTGAGCGCGTCACCCCGTCGCGGTTCGACACTGCGTAAGTTCGAGCGGTCGCCAAAAACTAAAGAAGGCAGCCATGCCCGAACAGATACCCAAAGACCTCAAGCCCGCAGCCGGTAATGGCTTGCTCCACCGGCGCCTGTTTCTCAAGCGGGGCGCCGTAGCGCTGGGCGCGGGTTCGCTGGGGCTGATGACGGCAGCGCCCGCTAAGGTCTTGCCGCCCTGGATGCGCGCGCCGGGCCGGCCCTTGAGCGGTTACGGCAGCCGTTCCCCGCACGAAGATCACGTCCGGCGCCGCCCCTTGGCAGCCAAGGGCACCGACGGAGCGGGGGGTTCATGGACCCCGCTGGAAGCGCTCGAGGGCATCATCACGCCGAATCCCCTGCACTTCGAGCGCCACCACAGCGGCATTCCGGATATCGATCCGGATCAGCATCGGCTGCTCATTCACGGGATGGTGGAGCGCGACTTGTTCTTCGACATGGACGCGCTGTCGCGCTACCCGATGGTTTCGCGCATACAGTTCATCGAGTGTTCGGGCAACAGCTACCTGGCGGGGCTTCCTCCACGGCCCGTCAACGCTACCTGCGGAGCGCTCCACGGCCTGGTGTCGTGCAGCGAGTGGACCGGCGTGCCGCTCTCCATTCTTCTTGATGAAGCCGGTGTCCACCCGGACGCGCGCTGGATCATGGCGGAAGGCGCCGATGCCGCCGCGATGTCCCGCAGCGTTCCCCTGGCCAAGGCCATGGACGATGCGCTGCTTGCGATTTACCAGAACGGGGAACGCTTGAGGCCCGACAACGGCTACCCCGTGCGGCTCTTCCTGCCGGGCTATGAAGGCAACATGAGCGTCAAGTGGTTGAGGCGCATCAAGGTGACGGCGGCGCCCACGATGACCAAGGACGAAACCTCCAAGTACTCGGACCTGCTGCCCGACGGCCGGTCGCTGATCTTTACCTTTCCCATGGAAGTGAAGTCGGTCATTACGTCGCCGTCGCCCGGATTGGAACTTGCCGGGCCGGGGCTCTACCAGATTTCCGGCATGGCCTGGTCGGGTGTGGGCCGGATTGCCGGAGTCGAAGTGTCCGCGGACAGCGGCGCGACCTGGGGCGAGGCGGCCTTGTCCGAGCCGGCGCTCGACAAGGCCGTGACGCGATTTCGCATGGCGTGGCGCTGGGACGGTTCCCCGTCCGTGATCATGAGCCGGGCCGTGGATGAAACCGGCGCCGTGCAGCCTACGCGCGACGCGATCATCGCCGCGAAGGGCAGGAAGTTCGCCTACCACTACAACGGCATCCAGGCCTGGAAAGTCGACAGCCGGGGGCAGGTGAGCAATGTTTATGCGTAGCCTGGCAGCGGTTATCGGCACGGTTCTGGCCCTGGGCGCATTCGCCCAGGAAGGCCCTGATCTGGGCGTTGAAGCTACGCCGGAGGAAGTCGCGGAATGGGACATCAGCATCGAGCCGGACGGCGAGGGGCTTCCGCCTGGTTCCGGGACGGCGGTCGACGGAGCGCCGGTCTATACGCTGCATTGCTTTTCGTGCCACGGCGCGGAGGGCAGCGGGCAATTGAATGACGTGCTGGTCGGCGGGTACGGCACGCTCGAAGGGCCGGCGCCGCGCAAGACCGTGGGCAGCTTCTGGCCCTATGCGACCACGGTATTCGACTACATTCGCCGCGCCATGCCCTATCAGCAGCCGCAATCCCTGAGCAACGACGAGGTTTATGCGTTAACGGCGTACCTGCTCTTCCTCAACGGCATCATCGAAGAGGACGAGCTCATGGATGCTGAGACGCTGCCCGAAGTGCACATGCCGAATCGCGACAACTTCATCCTCGCCTATCCGCCCCCGGAGGACGATTCGGACGAATAATCCTGGCAGCGAGGGCGTCCGCCCTACCGGTCCCATGCGCCGCCCGGGAAACATTCCGAAGAGTTGCCGGTGCGGCTTGCCAGTCACCGGTCAGCGCGCGCATGCGGCAGAACGCCTACTTGCGGTAGTCGAGCGGCGGCTCGCGGTCGCCGAGCAAGGGCCTGTATTCGAAGTCAGGGCCGCGCCGATCTTCGAATTCCACTTTGGCCCTGGCGACGAGTTCGGCATCCGTGTAAAGGTCGCGGGCGGTCTCGGCGAGCACCTTGGCCGCCAGCATCATGCCCTTGTGGCCAATGCTCATGCCCCCGGCCGCGACGGCCTGCCAACTGTGGGCCGGCGTACCGGGTACCCAGGTCGCCGTACCGAATCCCGCCGTGGGCACGATCCAGCTTACGTCGCCTACGTCCGTGGAACCCATTCTTTGGTGGAACTCGAAGGGCTCGATCTCGTTTCTGGATTCGAGCGGGCGCAGTTCACCAAACAGTGACTCCCGGAGCGTGGTCGCGAATGCCATTTCCGTTTCGTCGTATTCGACGCCACCCAAGCGTTCCAGATGGCCATGGAGCACCTCGGCCAGGACGTCGTTACGCAGCAGCGGGAAGTTGCCGTGCATCACCTCGTATTCCATCCGGGTGCCCGTCCCAAGAGCAGCGCCCTCGGCCGCGGCCACGACCCGTTCGAACAACTCGACCACCATTTCGGGCTGGGGATGTCGAACGTAGTAATAGGCTTCGGCGTTCTCCGGAACGATGTTCGGCGCCTGGCCGCCGTCGGTAATCACGTAGTGCAGCCGGGCCGTGGAGGGCATATGTTCGCGCATCAGGTTGGTCATGTAGTTCATCGCCTCCACGCCGTCGAGGGCGGAACGACCCCGCTCGGGCGATGAGGCGGCGTGCGCCGCGATTCCGCGAAACCGGAAGCGTCCGGACTTGTTGCCGTTGCTGCTCTCCGGGCCGGCGACGTTGCGGTCGGAGGGATGCCAGTGCAGCACAACGTCCACATCGTCGAAAAGGCCGGCCCGCGTGAGATACACCTTGCCGGATCCGCCCTCCTCCGCCGGCGTGCCGTAGACCCGCACGGTTCCGGAAGTCCCCGTATTCGCAAGCCAGGCCGCGATTGCCGTGGCCGCTGTGGCGGAAGCGCTGCCGAACAGGTGGTGCCCGCAGGCGTGTCCCGGTCCATCGGGGAAGACGGGCTCACGATGCGGCACCGGCGCCTGCGACAGTCCGGGCAGCGCATCGAATTCAGCCAGAATGCCGATGACCGGACCGCCGTGCCCCCAATTGGCAACGAACGCGGTGGGGATGCCGGCTACACCCCGCTCGACGCTGAAGCCGCTGTTCTCGAGATAACCCGCGAGCCGTTCGGTGCTTCGGGTCTCGAGATAGCCGAGTTCGGCATAATCGAAAAGATCCATGGCCAAGGCAACGGCCTCGTCGTTTCGAGCGTCGACCATAGTCGACGGTTCGGGTTCCGCAGGCATGGCGACCGGCGCCAGGAGCGTTAGCGCGACGGTCGCAATGGACGTGACCTTCCAGGTCCGGTGAATCGGGTGCTTTTCGTTCAAGGTATTCATCCTCAAGTGCCGAACAGCCTGGCAGCAACCCGCGAAGGGCGGCAATGGCAGGTACCGGATTGTATTTGCGCCTGGCCGCTCAGAATGCGTACTTTGCACTCAGGCTCAATCCCCAGGCGCCGATGTCCTCGGTGCGGGCGAAGTACTCGACCCGGGCGCCGCCTGGGCCGCGGGCGGAATCGTGGCTCCGCAGTTGCTGGTATTCCGCCGTGTCGTAGAACTCGTTGAACCAGGTCTTGCGCAGTTTCAATCCCAGGCTGAGCGTATCGCTGACCTGGTAGTCCACGCCAGCCAATAACTGGTACCCGAATAGGGTGTCCTTCAGTTCATCGTCGCCCACCGTGGTGGTGCCGGCCACCTGCCGGTTCAGTTCGGATATGGTGCCGTCGGGGTTGCTCGGAAACGTCCGGATGTATTGCAGATCGTCGTTGCGCTTCCAGGTCTGGAAGTAGTCCATCGACACCGAGCCGTAGCCGATCCCCAGGCCCACGTAAGGCGTGAACGCCGACGCGGAGTGGAAGTCGTAGTACAGGTTGGCGAACAGGTTATGCGAGGAGTAGTTATTGACTCCGGCGATGGCCAGTTCGATTTCCTGGTCGATCTTGTTGCTTAGCACCGCGTCGTTGACGCGAACCGGGTTGATGTCGTCGTAATCGGTGGTGCGATGCAGGTATTCGCCCTCGAACCTCCAATTCCCCCGGCGGAATCCCACCTGCGCACCGGCCAGAAAACCGGCCGAGCCGTCGATCGTATTCACCCAGGAGGATGGAGGCGCGTCGCAACCCGGAGTTTCCGGCGTGCGCGTGACGAAAAACTCGTCGCAGGCAGTGGCCACATCGTTGGCCGAACCCCACACATCCATGCTCTCAGACGCGGATGCGCCCAGTTCAACGCCCAGGTAAAGGCCGTCCTTTGCGACCACCGGTCCGGTAAGAACCAGCGTCAGAACGCATGCGCTGGATATTAGTACGCGATCTCAAGTTCCTATGGAATTCATGTTGCCCCCGCTGTGTAGAATGAGCCGCCTATTCTATTGGGGACTGTAATCGGCGTGAGCGGGCGAAGGATTATCTGGGTTCTGGCGGGCGTGTTGTTCGCGGCGGTGACCGTATGGGTCCACTACGAAGTCAAGGTGAAGATGCTGCGCGACTCCGACGCGTCCGGCGGCGGGTCGGTGGAGCAATCGGGGACCCTGACCGTGGGCGAGGAGATCCCCGACTTCGCCGCGATCGATCTGGACGGCGCCAACGTCACGCTGTCGGAATTCCGCGATCGCGAAATTGTGGTGCTGGATTTCTGGGCGACCTGGTGCCAGCCATGCATCCAGAGCATGCCGGCGCTGCATGCCTTGAACGACGAGTTCGATGAGCGCGGCGCCGAGTTTCTGGCTGTCAACGTGGGCGAGGAGCCGGAACTGGTGCGCGACTTTCTTCAAGACAAGGAGTTCGCCGTTCGCGTGGTTATGGACGAGCAGGAAGACATCAGCGGCGCCTACGGAGTTCGGGGAATTCCGCAATTGGTCATCGTTGGCATGGACGGGCGGGTTGTGCGTATCGAGGTTGGCTATCCTCCTTTTGCGGGGATGGCCGAGCAGCGCAATCAGGCGCTGCGGACCTTGCTGGAAGATCTGACGCAGGACCACGAAGCGATCTTTGTTCCGGCAGAGGAATCGATCTTTGCGCCAGCCGAGGAATCCTAGGCGGATGAGCATTATCCGCACCGAGAACCTGGCCAAGACCTACAAGGGCGGCACGCTGGCGTTGAAGGGCCTGGACCTTGAGGTGAACACCGCCGAGGTGTTCGGCTTCATCGGACCCAACGGCGCGGGCAAGTCCACCACCATTCAACTGCTGCTCAACTTCATTCGCCCGGACCAGGGAAGCGCCTTTCTGTTCGATCAGCCGGTGGCCGGCGCCGATCATCGCAAGCGCCTGGGCTACCTGCCGGAAAGCGTCAACCTGCACACCTATTACACCGGGCGGCGCCTGCTGGAGTTCTATGCCGGACTCGCCGGCGTTCGGTCGGCGGATCGAAGGCGGCGCGCGGAGCAGTTGCTGGAATTGGTGAGCCTTCAGGATGCCGCCGACCGCAAGGTTTCGAAGTATTCCAAGGGCATGGTGCAGCGACTGGGCCTGGCCCAGGCGCTGGTCAATGATCCGGAACTGCTTATCCTGGATGAGCCCACGTCCAATCTGGATCCGGTGGGCCGGCGCGATTTCTGCGACATTGTCTTGCAGCTGAAGAAGCAGGGAAAGACCGTGTTCATTTCTTCGCATATCCTCTCCGAGGTAGGTTCGGTTTGCGACCGGGTGGCGATCCTGCATGAGGGCGAGTTGAAGAGGTTGGAGAACCTTCGGGACTGGGACGAGGTCAACACCAGGATGTTGGAAGACCTATTTTTCGACACGATCGGAAGGAGCAGAACCACTTGAGAACCGTGCTTCTGATCGCCGCGGACAGCATTCGAGGGCTGCTGCACCGGCGCCTGTTGCTGGCGCTGATGCTCGTTGTCCTGATTATTACCGTGCTCCTTTCATTCGTTCTGACGCAGACGAGTAGAGCGATGAGGCTGGCTTCGCAGAGTCCGCCCGCCGCAGAATCGGCGGAACAGGGATTGCCGGACACTCCGCCGGACGCGCAAGCGGTTCAGGAGGCAATCGAACAGGCCCAGGCCGACATGGATGAGGAGCAGCGGGAAGAAATGCGTCAGACCATGCAGAACATGGGATCCCAGGCGCTCAGCGTTTTCTACGGCTTCACGACCTTCGGCGGCGTGCTGGTAGCGTTGTTCATCGGCGCCACGGCGGTTTCCACCGACGTGAGGAGCGGCGCTATCACGATGGTTCTTTCCAAGCCGGTGGCGCGATGGCAGTTTCTGCTCGGGAAGTATGCCGGCGCAATGGCGGTTCTATTGGCCTACTCGGTCCTGATAGGAATCGCCATGACGATCTTCACCCAGATGCATCAGCTCGACAACGTCCCGGCGATCCGCTACGCGCCATGGCTGATGTTCTGCCAGATTCTCATGTACGGCTCGTTGGCGCTTGTGCTCTCCACGCTGATGCACCCGGCCTTTGCCGGCGTTCTGGCGTTCTTCATCCAGGCCGACTGGCTTACGACGCTCTTGCGTCCCGAGAATCCCTTCTACTATCTGCACTTCCTGCTGCCGACCTACGGCCCGTACGACGTGTCCGAACAATTCGCCAGCAGCGGGGCGTTGATTGGTTGGGGCGAGGTCGGGATTCTTACTGTCTATGCACTGGACCTGACGGTGATCTACCTGCTGCTGGCGATGTGGCGCTTCCGCTCCAGGGCGGTGGTGTAGGCATACGGGGACCAACCCCCGGAACCGGACGATCGCTTGAACCATAGCGATTCCGTCTGCGCAGCGAGGCTTAGCTTGGGCGGCTGAAACCGGGGCTTCGCGCCAATTCGCGGTCAAATGTGTAGGTCGTGACCGAGCCGGCCGCCGAAGCGGTCTCGCCAATCAAGTAGTCGGAGAAATCCGCCTTGCCGGCGGCGTATAGCGCAAGCGCGGCGGCCACGGCGGCGCGATCCATGAATGCGAATTCGTCGGCCGCCAGCAGCCGGCGCAGAGTTCGCACGATCTCGGCTCTGCGGAAGCTATAGACCGTTTCCAGCACCCACTGCAACTCGCACAACACAATGTCCGGCAAAAGAACGCGCTCGGCTGCCGCCACAGTCCGTTGCAGAAGCTCCTCGGCTTTCCGCGCTTGCTCCGGGTGGTCGTTCAAGAGCAGGCGCAGCAACAGATTCGTGTCAAATGCGATCATTTCCGCCTATGCTTTCGGGCGGCTCGCTGGCGTAAGGCATCCCGAACGCCGCCACTGCCGATTTGCTCGCCTGCCACATGCTCTGCGAGGAATCCCCGCAATGGCGCTTGTGCGCCCCGCAGGGGCGATACGCGCAAGACCCCCTGACCATCAAACTCGAACGCCAGCCGGTCGCCGGCGCCCACGGCCATTCGCGACCTGACCGCCTTCGGAATCGTAATTTGGCCCTTGCTGGTGATTTTTGCCGTCTCCATGACCTGTCCTTACTTTATTTGGTGTTTTGTGAGAATAGTAATGCGCTTCTGCATGCAATACAACCGCACGGCTGGAACACGGAGCGCGGGGCGCGCAGGATCAGATCGGATACTTGGCGTTCAGGCTGATTCTCCAGGATCCCGCATCCTCGGTCCTGGCGAAGTGCCCAACCATCGAGAAGTTTAGTTGCCGTACAGAGCTCCGGGCAGCCAGGTCGCGATCTTCGGAAACAGCGCCAGCAGCGCCAGCGCCAGAAGCTGGATTGCAATAAACGGGATTACGCCGCGATAAATGGCGGTCGTAGGCACTTCCGGCGGGGCCACGCCCCGTAAATAGAACAGCGCGAAGCCAAACGGGGGCGTGAGAAAGGAAGTCTGCAGGTTGATTGCAATCATCACGCCCAGCCATACCGGATCCAGGCCCATGGACAGGAGCACCGGGCCGACGATGGGCACCACCACGAAGGTGATCTCGATGAAGTCGAGCACGAATCCCAGCAGGAACATCAGGAGCATTACAAGCAGCACCGCCCCGAATACACCGCCGGGCAGCGACATCAGGAACTCGCGCACCACCTCGTCGCCCCCGTAGCCGCGAAAGACCAGCGAAAAAAGCGAGGCGCCCACCAGGATGAGAAACACCATGCTGCTGATCCGCGCCGTCGCCCGGGCAATTTCCCCGATACGCTTGAAGTTCAGCTCTCGACGCAGGACGGCCAGCAGCATTGCGCCCATAGCGCCTACGCCGGCGGCTTCGGTGGGCGTGGCCACCCCGGCAATGATCGACCCCAGCACGGCTGCGATCAGCACCAGCGGGGGCGCCAGCGCCAGCAGAAACTGACCCGGGCTTACCGGCGGTCGCCCGGCTTGCTTGTCCGTTTGGCGCGCCGGAACGGCAGCCGGGCGAAACACGGCCAGGGTCAATATCCAGGCCGCGTACAGCGCCACCAGCATCAAGCCCGGCAGGAGCGCGCCCATGAACAGGTCGCCTACGGAAACGGTCCGGGGAGCGAATACGCCCTGGGCAAGTTGGGCCTCCTGGTAAGCCGAGGACAGTACATCGCCCAGCAATACCAGCACGATGGACGGGGGAATGATCTGACCCAGCGTGCCGGAGGCGTTGATGACGCCGGTGGCCACCGCCGGGTCATAGCCGCGCTTCAGCATGATGGGCAGGGCCAAAAGCCCCATGGTGATGACGGTTGCGCCCACGATCCCGGTGCTGGCGGCCAGCAGCATGCCCACCACGATGACGGCAATGGCCAATCCGCCGCGCAGGCCACCGAACATCCGGCTCAACGAGTCCAGCAGGTCCTCGGCGATGCGCGCCCGCTCCAGAGTAACGCCCATGAATACGAACAGCGGAACCGCCACCAGCGTCTCGTTGCTCATGATTCCGAACAGCCGGTTGGGCATGGCGCCCAGAAAGGATACGTCGAACACACCGATCAGGGCGCCCCCCAGGGCGAACAGCAGCGCGGTGCCGCCCAGCGTGAAAGCAACCGGGAAGCCCGCCAGCAGCAGCAACACGACGCAGACGAACATCAGGAACGCGGGCCAGTACATCTAAACCCCCGCCCCGGGGTTGCCGCCGGTGGTTTCCTGTTGTGCTGCGCCGGGCGCCGGTAGAGCGTGCCTGACGCCCAGTAGAAGGGCCGAACAGCGCACCGAGATGACCAGTGCCTGCAGGCCGAGTAGCGCGCCGGTTATCGGCAGCAGTGTCTTTAGCAGCGAAGGAAAGGGGTAGATCAGCCCGCCGGCCTCACGGGACGACTCGTGAATCAGCCACGAGGTTGTCACGTAATCGAGGCTTCCGGCCACCAGGCATGCGGCAAGCGGCAGGAGGAAGATCAAACAGCCTCCCAGGTTTACGAGCGCCTGGCGCTTGGGCGCCATGTCTCGGTAGAAGATGTCCACCCGCACATGCCCGTCGCGGGCCAGCGTGTAGCCTGCCGCCAGCAGGAACACCGCTGCGTGCATCCAGGTAATGGTTTCCTGCAGCCAGATCCAGCCCAGGCTGAAGCCGTAGCGCAGCACCGCCACCAGGCAGGTCACAACGGCCATGCAGAACACCAGCCAGGCAACCGCTTGGCCGATGCGAATGATCAGGCGCTCAACAACGCCGGCCAGTTTCAGCACACGATTCATCGGCGTAGCAAGGTCAGCCTATGGGAACGAGGGCATCCTGCCCTCCCTGGGAGTGTTCATCGCGGGTACCGCTGCGCTGACGCGCAGGGAACACGCTGGGAACGAGGGCGTCCTGCCCTCGTCGAGGGCTGGAAGCCCTTGTTCCCAGCAAAGGATGCCCTCGTTCCCAGGCGTCCCGCCGTCGTTCCAATGCCTTCCCTCCAAGGTGTCATGGGGCGGTCAGGGCCGCCAGAAGGTCGGCGACAGCAGCACCAGGAAGGTAAAGATCTCCAGGCGTCCCAGGAGCATGGCCACGATGCAGGCCCATTTGGCGGTGGCATCTATGCCTCCGTATCCCGAGGCAACATCCCCCAGTCCCGGCCCCAGGTTATTCAGCGTGGCCGCTACCGCGGAGAACGCGGTAAGCGAGTCGAGCCCGACTGCCTCCAGAATGAGCAGTATCACGATGAAGACGGCCACATAGACTGCGAAGAAGCCCCAAACGGAATCAATCACGCGTGTTGACACAGGAGTATCGCCGAGCGTCACCGGAATTTCGGCGCTCGGATGCACCAGCCGCCGCACCTCGCGCATGCCCTGCTTTACCAGCAGCAACACGCGCACGCACTTCATGCCGCCGGCCGTGGATCCGGCGCAGCCGCCCATGAAGGCGGATAACATCAAGAGCATTGGGAGAATGCCGGGCCACAGAGAAAAATCGGCGGTGGTAAAGCCGGTAGTCGTCATGATCGACACGGACTGGAAAATGCCGTCGATCAGCGCCATGGAGGGATCTTTGTACCAGCCCCAGGCCAGCAAGCCGCCCGCCATGAGCGCGCATAGCATCAGCATGACAAGGCCGTAGGCCCGAAATTCCGCGTCCCGAAAGTAACCGGCAAGAGTCCGGCGGTTGAAGGCGATGAAGTGCAGCGAAAAATTGATCCCGGCAAGGAACATGAAAATCACCGCGATCAGCCGGATTCCGGTCTGCGGGAAGTGCGCGAAGCTGGCGTCGTGGGTGGAGAAACCGCCGATGGCGACGGTCGAGAAGGCGTGCGAAACCGCATCGAAGACGGGCATGCCCGCCAGGTAATAGGCCAACCCGCAGGCGGCGGTCAGCGCGCAGTAGATGTACCAGAGCGCCTTGGCGGTCTCCTTGATGCGTGGGGTCAGACGGTTGTCCTTCATCGGACCCGGCGTCTCCGCTCGATACAGCTGCATCCCGCCCACGCCCAGCATCGGCAGCACCGCCACCGCCAGCACGACGATGCCTAAACCGCCAAGCCATTGCAGCTGTTGGCGGTAGAACAGGATCGCCTTGGGCATCTCGTCCAATCCCGTGAGCACGGTTGCGCCGGTGGTCGTCAGCCCCGATATGGCCTCGAACATGGCGTCGGTAAAGGACAGTTCCGGCTCGGTCGCGAAAAACAGTGGAGCCGCGCCGAAGCTGCCCAGAACCACCCAGAACGACGCCACGATCAGGAATCCATCGCGCAGCTTCAATTCGCCGTCGGAGTGGCGGAACGGCAGCCAGATCAGGAATCCTGCCGTCAGGGCCGCGGCGAAACTGAGCGCAAAGGCCGGCCAACTGCCCTCCCCGAAGTACAGGTCCAGGGGCAGCGGCGTCAGCATGGTGACACTGAACAGCATCAGCAAACGCCCCAGCACGCTGCCGACTAGCGCAATCTGCATGGCCGTGCCCTGTGTTCTTTCAGGCGCCGTTCTCGAACAGCTGTTCGACTTGCGCCTTGGCGCGCGGGTTGGTCATGAAAAGAATGACATGGTCGTCGTCGCGCACAGTCGTCTCCTTATTGATCGGCAGCACCACGCCCGAGCGCACGATCGCGCTGATTGATGTGCCGTGCGGCAGATTGATTTCGCCCACCGAGCGCCCCACCAGCGCTCCCCGTCCGGCGCTGGTGTGGGCCACGCCCTCGATTGCCTCGGCTCTGCCGAAGCGTAGCGAATGCACCTTGACCACGTCGCCGTGGCGAATATGCCGCAGCAGTTCGCTGATAGTGATTTGGGCGGGAGAAATCGGCACGTCGATTCCCATCTGTCCGGCCAGCGAGGCATAGGCCGGTCGATTGGCCAGCGCCATTACACGCTTGCAGCCGGCGCGCTTGGCCAGACCGGCAGCAAGCAGGTTAGCCTCGTCGGCGTTCATCAAGGCCACGAAAGCATCCATGCGCTCGATGTTCTCCTCGATCAGGAGCTCCTCGTGGGTGGCGTCTCCGTGCAGCACGATTACCCGGCTTAGCCTTTCGGCTACCTGCTGGGCCCGTTTTGCCGAGCGCTCGATCAGCTTTACGTGGAAGCGGTTCTGCAGGGCTTCGGCAAACTTCAGGCCGATATTGCCGCCCCCGGCAATCATGACGTTATGGACTTCCTGTTGCTCGGGTCTGAGTGCTCCGAGCAGCTTCCTGACGTGGTCGGGTCCGGCAATGAAGAACACTTCGTCGCCGTCCTCAATGACGGTCTGACCATTGACTGTTCGGGGACGGCCGCCCCGGTAAATGGCTGCGATCCGGCCTTCTACCTTGCGATCTGCAAGTGCCGCCGGGGTTCGACCAATCAGCCATGATCCGGCCTGGGCGCGTGCTCCCAGCAGAAGCGCGCGGCCGTCGGCGAATTCGAGTACCTGGAACGCGCCGGGATAGCGGATCAGGTGATCCACGTACCGGGTGATCAGGTCTTCCGGAGCAATGACCACGTCCACCGGCAATCCGTCAGGCCCGAACAGCGCATCCACGCCGTTGTAATGGGTGTAGCTCAAGCGGGCGATTTTGGTGCGGGTTCGGCCACCCGGTTCGAACTCGCGGTAGCGCGAATGCACGACCTGGCAGGCCACCATGTTCACTTCATCATTGCCGGTCAGAGCCGCCACCAGGTCGGCGTCGCCCGCTCCGGCGTGGTCCAGCACCGCGGGATGCGAAGCGTGGCCGGCTACCGTGCGCACGTCCATTCGCTCGTGTATCGCCCGCAGGATGTTGGCGTCGAGATCCACCACGGTGATCTCGTTTTCGGGTTCGCGCGAAAGACGCTCGGCGATCGTGGAGCCCACAACGCCGGCCCCGAGGATCAGTATTTTCATTTTTTCAAGCGCATAGGCTCGGCGGCACTATATCAATTCCAGGCGCGCATAGGCCACCACCAGCCATTTTGCCCCGTGTCTTGAGAAATTGACCTGCACCCGCGCATGTTCGCCGGCGCCCTCCCGATTGAGCACCACGCCTTCACCGAACTTGGGATGCAGCACGCGCTGGCCGAGTCCCGGCCCGGTGTCCGGGCTTGCATCCGCCGCTGCGCCCCCCATGCGCACGGGAAGCGAGATGTTCGGCGCCGGGCGCACTTCCTCCAGTACCTCCAGGGGGATTTCCGAAAGAAATCTGGAAGGGCGGTTGCGATGCTCCTGGCCTCGCAGCCGGCGAACCTCCGCGTAACTCAAGTTGAGTTCCTTCATTGCCCGGGTGATTCCAACGTAGCACAGCCTGCGCTCCTCCTCCAGCTCTTCCTCGCTGTGCATCGACCGGCTGTGGGGGAACAGGCCCTCTTCCATTCCGGTGAGAAACACGACCGGAAACTCCAGGCCCTTGGCGGCATGCATGGTCATCAACTGCACCGCGTCTTCTTCCCGGCCACTGCCGTCCTCACCGCTTTCCAGCGCCGCGTGGGCGAGAAAGGCGCTCAGGGGCGAAAGCAGCTGCTCTTCCATGGACTCCTCGATCATCTGCGCGGCGTTTACCAGCTCATCGAGATTGTCCACCCGCATCCGGTCGGCTTCACTGTTCGAAGCCGCCAGGCGCTCTACCAGCCCGCTACCGCGCACCGTCCGGCTGACCTGTTCCGCCAGCGACATGTCGGCAACCTCTCGAGCCAGCGAATCGATCAATTGCAGAAAGCCGTTGAGCGCGCTAGCCGCCCGGGCGCTGAGAAACCTGTCACCCTGCGCCGCAGCTTCCCAGAGGGTCAGAGCGTGGCGCCGCGCGTGGCCTCTCACGTTGCGCAGGGTGGCCTCGCCGATCCGGCGCGGCGGGTTGTTCACCACCCGCTCGAAAGAAGGGTCGTCGCCGCGGTTCGCCACCAGCCGCAGGTAGGCCAGTGCGTCCTTGATTTCGGCCCGCTCGAAGAACCGTAAGCCGCCGTACACGCGGTAGGGGATGCCGGCGCCGACCAGCGCTTCCTCAAACACCCGGGATTGCGCGTTGGAACGGTACAGAACCGCCAGGTCGCGCAACGATTGGCCGGCGTGCGACCGGACTCGCGATACCACATGGTTGGCTTCGTCCCATTCGTTGTAGGCGGCAAAAAGGCGCACCGGAGCACCTTGTTCGCCCTTGGTCCAGAGTTTCTTGCTGAACCGTGAAGCGTTGTGCGCGATCACCGCGTTGGCGGCCTTGAGTATGGTCGCCGTGGACCGGTAGTTGCGCTCCAGGCGCACCGTGCGCACGTCCTTGAAATCGCGCGTGTAGCGCCGGAGATTCTCCACCTGCGCGCCGCGCCAGCGGTAAATGGACTGATCGTCGTCGCCAACGGCGAAGGGCAGGCCGGTGGTCCCGCACAACTGCTTCAGCCAGTTGTACTGGATGCCGTTGGTATCCTGAAACTCGTCCACCAGCAGCCAGCGGAAACGCTCCCGGTAGCGGGCCAGCAGTTCGGGGTTGTTCTGCCAAAGCTCCGCCGCGCGCAACAGGAGTTCGCCGAAATCCACCAGGCCGTGGGATTCGCAGCGCTTCTGATAGAGCGCGTACAGTTGCTTCTTTTCCTCGCCATAGGGCGCCGAGCCGGCCCTGGCCTGGTCCGGCCGCAATCCCGCCTCCTTGGCGCCGGAGATGAAATACTGCAGCGACTGCGGGGCAATCATCTGTTCGTCCACTCGCTCGTCCGCCAACAGCCGTTTGATCAGCCGCAGTTGGTCGCCGCTATCGAGAATCTGGAAGTCCTGGCGCAGCGCCGCTTCGTTCCAATGCCGGCGCAGGAGCCGGTGCGCCAGCCCGTGAAAGGTGCCGATCCAAAGCTGCCGGGTGGGCGTGTCCAGCAGCGCTTCAATGCGGGTGCGCATCTCGTTCGCGGCCTTGTTGGTGAAGGTGACGGCAAACAGGTTCCATGGCGAGGCGCCTTGCGCTCTTACCAGCCAGGCGGCGCGATGCACCAGCACGCGCGTCTTGCCGCTGCCGGCGCCGGCCAGTACCAGCACCGGCTGCTGGCCCGCCGTCACGGCTTCCCGCTGGGCGCTATTCAGCGGCTCGAGAATATGGGTTACATCCATTAGGGCCTAGTCCCCCGTCCGGGTGGATCAGCCGATCTTCGACAGCCTTAGCAGGTGTTTCGCGTCCCGGAACAGGCCGTCGGGATCAAGGCCGGGCGGATAGCTGAGGACCAGGTTTCCGAGCGGATCCACCAGCACTATCTCTCCCGGCTGCCGGGATCCTACCCGTTCGATCAAATCGGAGCGGCCCGGGGTATCCGGGGGCAGGATGGCCATGCCCGGAAACGCCTGCGCCAGCTTGTCGTTGCCGCCGCCGACGACCGGCGCAACCAGCAGGCGCTGGACCCGGTTCGCGTCCTTGCCCAGCGCCAGGCGAACCTGGCGCATGCGGATCAACGCGTTCTCGCAGGCCGGTCCGCAATCGCCCTGCTGAAGGTACAGGAAGGTCCAGCGACCGGTGAGCTGGGCCTCCGTACCTGCGTCGCCGCCCTCCGGCAGCTTGATGTCGCCCAGTTCGATCGGAGGCTCGGCCAGCAGTCCGTGCGCGCCCTGGCCGCCACCGGCGCCGGGCTGTCCCGCATACATGAACCAGGCCACAGCCACGGGCACAACGAACAATGCCGCCAGCGCAATAACCTGTAATTTCCTGGCCTTAGTGCGCATTTCCCGCTCTCCTGCGTTTGAAAGTTACCGCCAGCCAGATTCCGGCCGCGGCCGCCGCCAGACCGTACCATTGCACCGCATACGCCAGGTGCCGATCCGGTGACAGCCCGTAGGGGCGCCAAGCCCGCTGGTAGCCGTCCGGCTCCGATCGATCCAGCAGCAGCTGATAGTCAGGCAATCGGTCGTCGATCAATCCGCGCAGCTGCTCGGCGGTGGGGTAGATCATGCGGCGCGGCCAGGACTCGCCTTCCACCGGGGCTTCCAGCCGCAGGCCCGGCCGAAAATACGCTGCCGCCAGGCCGGTCACTTCCCGCTCGGCCTCGCTTACTTCGAGGTCCGGCAGTATCGAACGGTCCGGTCCGCCCGGCACGAATCCCCGATTCACCAGAATGACGCCGGTTCTCGTGTACATGGGGGTGAGCACGTGATAGCCGCGCTGTCCCTCATGCGTCATGTTGTCCAGCAACACTTGCCGGTCCGCTGCGTAGCGGCCGGTGAGCCTGACTCGCGCGAGGCCGCCCGGTGGAAGAACCTCGGCGAGTCCCGGCGCCGGAGCCGCGATGCTGGCCGCCGCGAACGCATCCAGTTCGATGCGCCGTTCGGCGGAACGCTGCAGTTGCCAGGTTCCCAGCGAGCCGAACACAGCCAGACCCAGCAGCATCAGCAGCAGGTTGCGTAGCTTCAAGCGGGGCTTTGCGGGCGGGGTTATCATGCGGTTTCGCGCCGAGTAGGAAAGATGATCCAGGCACTCATCATCGTGCTGCTGCTGGCTATTATCGCCAGCCTGGGGTCGGGTTTGTACCACATGGTTTCCGCCAAGGGGGACTCAACCCGCATGCAGGGCTTTCCCACGCTAAATTTGCTTGATTCGTTTGTGTTTGTATTTACGAGGTTTTTGTTGTTGCGCTGGCTTTTCTTCCTGCGCTGTGGTATTGGTGGTGCATGGAAAGGGAGTCGGCCATCTTTAAGGTTGCGCCCGAGGGGTTTCGGCTGGCGGAGGTGTCGGTGCGTCTTGCGAAGCCGCAGGAGCGTCTTCGCTGGGATGCGCTGATGGATGGCCACCATTACCTGGGCTTCAAGCGGTTTGCCGGGCGTGGTCTGCGGTATGTGTTTGAGTGGCGCGGGCATTGGATCGGTCTGGCGGGCTGGCAGTCGGGCGCGTTCAAGTGCCGGCCGCGGGACCGGTGGATCGGTTGGTCGGGGAAGGAGCAGTTTCGTCGTCTGCACCTGATCGGCAACAACACGCGTTTTCTGGTTCTCGGCGCGCCGGGGGTGTTTCCCAATCTGGCCTCGCGGGCGCTGTCGGCGATGACCCGGCGTCTGAGCGCGGACTGGGCGGCCGAGCACGGTCATCCGCTGCTGATGGCGGAGACGTTCGTGGACCCGTCGCGTTTTTCCGGCGGGATGTACACGGCGGCGAACTGGCGGCGGCTCGGGCGCACGCGGGGCTTTGCGCGGGCGAACGGCCGCTACACCGATCCGCACGGGGTGCCCAAGGCGCTGTACGTGCGGCCTTTGCGCCGGGATGCGAGGCGGCGTCTCGCCGCCCCGGGCCGGCTGCCGGACGCGCTGTCGCCGAACCCGATGGGCGGGGTGTCCGGTCGGCGTCCCCCGGAACTGCGTTCGCTGTACGAGGAGTTGATGCAGGTCCCGGACTTCCGTCGGGCCCAGGGCCGCAAGCATCGGATCGCCTCGGTGCTGGCCGTCTACATCGTGGCCCGGCTTGCGGGCATGGGCAACGGTGTGGCGGCGGTCCAGTACGCCCGGTCGCTGAGTCAGGCGGAGCTCGAGGCGCTTGGGGCGTGGCGCAACCCGAACACGGGCCGGTATGAGCCGGTGTCGAAATCGGTCCTCTACCGGGTGATCGGCAACGCCGATCCGACGGCCATCGAGGCGGTGCTGAAGCGCTATGCGGCGCCGCGGCTACAACTGGGTGCGGCGCTGGCTTCCGACGGCAAGCGGATCCGCGGGGCGAACCGCCACGGGGAGACGCGCCACGAGACCGCGACGCTGGTCGAGCACGGCACCGGGATGCCGCTTGCGAGCCTCGGCTTCCACGACGAGAACGGCGAGCGGGCGGCGGTGCGGGCGCTGCTGGAGGAGGCGCCGCTCGCCGGCCGGGTGATCACGATCGACGCGCTGCACACGGTCCGGGACACCGCGCGGTCCATCGTCGAGAGCCGCGGCGCCGACTACCTGATGACGGTCAAGGGCAACGCGCCCGAAACCTTCGCCACCCTGGCCGGCATCGACTGGGAACAGGACGCGACAGGCGGGCACGAGGAGGCCTCCGCGAAGGCGCACGGGCGCATCGAGCGCCGCTGCATCCGCACCCTGACCCCGCTGCGGGGCACGGTGAACTACCCGCACCTCAAGCAAATCTTCCGCGTCGAGCGCCAGCGCATCGACGCCCGTTCCGGACACGAGAGCCGGGAGCTGGCCTACGGCATCACCTCCGTCCCGGAAGAACGGGGCTCCCCGGAACAACTGCTGGCCTGGAACCGCGGCCACTGGGCCGTGGAAAACCAGAACCACCGGACCCGGGATGTCCATTTCGCCGAAGACGCCTGCCTCGCCCGCAAGGCGCACGCGCCCGTCAATAACGCGCTGTGCAACTGTATCGCGCTCGCCATCATCCTCAGGCGCGGCAAAAGCGTCGCTGAAGCCACGCGCCACTTCGCTCTCCATCGCAACGACGCGCTCGACGCCGTGCTCTCGCCCGGCTAAACACCGTTCCCCTCGCGGCGCCTCGAAACCCCGCCGGCCGACCGGATCGCCCGGATGGCCCCAACCATCACCAACCACCCGCCACAACCACCGCCATCCGGCATCCCCGACCGTGCGTCATCCGCCGACAACTCAATCCGAACCCGACAACCCTTCAAGCCGGACTCCAAAACCACTCAATGCCACAAGCGTGGGAAAGTCCTGACCCGCATGGTACGCTCGCTCGCCTGGCGGGTGGGCCTTTCAGCGGCGCTTTTTGTCCTGATAATCGTTTTCTGGACGCTCGGCCTGATCGAGCCGCACGGCATCATCCCGCGCTAGTGTCGTGTCACGACACTAGCCGCCCGTCGAAGTCTTCTGCATCTCCTCCCAGCGCCGCTGGTATTCCCTGGCAAGCTCCATCCTTTCCGGCGTCGACGGGTGGGTGGACAGATAGTTCAATATTCGGCGTTCGCGGATATCCCATCCTGGAGCATCGGCGTCGTCCTTGCGGATGACTGTGATCTTTTCCGGGCTCCGGGTCGTGGAATCGCCGCCGTTCAATTCCTCGTATTCCCGCGCTTCATCGCGATCGGGACTCTCTTGTTCGATTGCCCGGTCAGCGTCCGGCGCCTGGCGGACGCGGAGCCTGAACGACGTTAGCCGACCCAGAATGCTGCCGAGATTGGACGGATCGATCCCGGCATTCAGCAACCCTTCAAGCGCATACACGTCCGCTTCACGCTCGAAGTCCCGCGAATAGGCCAAAGAGGCCAGGATTGTCGTGGCTCCGAGGAGTTCCGAGGCGGTCCCCACGTCACCCGTAGCCACCACCACGATCAGCGCAATGGTTGATTGCTGCAGCACTTGCTTGAGCAAATGGCGATGCTTGAGATGTCCCAGCTCATGCAACAGCACGGCAATCAACTCTTCATCGCTGGCCATTCTGATCAATTCATCCGTAAGAATGATGGATCCGTTCAATAGAGCCAACGCGTTAGGGCCGATGCCTGTGCGGAAATGCAGATGAGCGCCGAGGTCGCGGTGTTCGGCCAGAATTGGCCTGGAGAGGCGGATTACCCGTTCCCGTTCCTCAAGAGAAAGCTCGCTCTCTTCCAGGATGATCGCGTCCAGAATATTGGTCCAACGGGCGCCCATTGCGTTGACCGACCGCTGAGGGGCGCGGTCGGCGATTGCCCCCGCCAGGAAAGGGATTGCATACACGAAGGTAAATGCCGCGATCAGCAATGTCCCCACCGCGGCCCCCACCGCCACCAGAAGCCGCGCTTCGAGGCGGTGCACAAGACCTCGTTGCGATCCATGTTGGCGGAGAAGATCATCGATTGCGCGGTTGTCCTGCGTCATGAAGAGTTGATTGGACTCAAAGCGAATCGACCGTTGCGTGTTGGCAAGCCGCGAGGAAATCCGCAGTCCGTCCAGCCGTCCCGAGTACTTGACCTCATCGGTGTCGGCCAGGCGGATCTCCGCCCGCCCACCCGCCGCGGTCAGATTGGCGCGATGCGCCCGGGAGGTTATTCCGTCGAAATAAGTGCCTGCGATCATGCCGGTTGCTCTAAACGGCCCCGATGTCCAAATCGAAAGCCTGGCCAAGTTCTTCGCCCAGCGCTGATATGTCTTCCTTGCCCGCGGAGTCGAAATCGTCCAGCTCGCCGACCGGCGTGAAATCTATATGGGTCGCGATATAGCGGGTCAGCCTTACCTTGGCGGCGGCGGAGTACAGCCCCAGCGTAAGAATGACGAGCAGGTAGTTGGTGAGATATACGGCCGCCAGCCCACTGACCTTCAGATGTGCGTTAAACCGGTGATCGCGAAGGCTGATCGCGTTGTAATAGACGTTGGTGGTGAGTGCGTTGAACGCGGCGGTAGCGAGGAACATCAACGCCAGGAACATCGGGAGCCTTAGCAGGATACTGCCGCCCAGGGGCCAGAACGGCGTCAACAGGAAGAATGCCGCAATGAGAAGCGCATAGGGAATAAAGAAGGCCGGAGCGTAGTCACGGTAGCCGGCGCCAAAATCCAGACGTTCCGTTCCGTAAGCGGTGTTGTTCACCACGAAGCGGCTGGTCTGTCGAAGCGAGTAGGGACCCATTGCGCCCAGCGTGAGCAGCGTTAGCAGGGGCCAGACGTAGCTGACCATGAACGCTTCGCCGTAACGGCCGTGAAATCGGAACTGCACGTTACGGTACGAGGTCATTCTATGGTTGAAGCTCAGTGCGCGGCACACCAGCCAGGGCAATGCCGCAAGCAGCCCCGCCAGGAGAGCAAGGCCCACGAGGGGGAAGAGATTTTCTGCGAGCAGGTAAATGAACAGCGCTGCGAAGGCCACGATCCGGCTCTTGAGAATCGTGATCGGATCCGCAAGATATTCGAACTCATGCCCGTCAACGTGTAGATTGGAGTAGAAATAGCGCTTGTTTCGCACCTTGGACCAGGCCGAATAAATGCCCAGGGTAAGAATCGTCAGCTGAAGATTGACCATCCATATGCGAAAGTACTCGCTTCCGGCGCCCAGGAATTCGATGGGAACCGAACGTGCAGGCGGATCATCCCGCCACTGGCCTTTCCCGGCTGTTGGTTCAGGGGCCGCCCCGGCCTCCCGCTCCTGCCCCGGCGGCGCCGATCCGGACTCGTTATTGCCGCGCTGCTGCTCCATGCTCTCCTCCGGATTCCCCGCACATCAATTCCAATCCCCGCTTGCTTGTTGCGCCGCCCCACATACCTGAAAGACCCGGCGCAGGGTCGTATTGTGCACGAATGAAACCGCTTCGTGAGGCGAACAGGTCATTCCAGCAGGCTTCGCCCGGCATGATCGAAGCTCTTGAGTTTGCGCCCGTCCGCCGGCGGCATTGATCAATACAGGTCGCGGCCGCGCAGAGCCAGGGCCTCGGCGACGTGCGCCTCAGTCACCTGCCCGGCCGGCTCGAGGTCGGCGATGGTGCGCGCCACCTTGAGAATCCGCGAGGTGGCGCGCGGCGAAAGCGCCAGTTGCCGGGCGGCATGCTCCAGCAGCGCCCGCCCGGCTTGACATGGCCGGCAGTGCCGGATCACCTCGCCATCTTCCAGCTCGCCGTTGCACTTTCCGCAACGCTCCAGCTGGCGCCGCCGCGCCGCCGCAACGCGCTGCCGGACTACGGGGGTTGACGGACCGTCGCGCGGTGCTTCGGCCACAAGGGGGCGTGCCGGCCGGCAAACCTGCACCCTGAGATCGATCCGGTCCAGAAACGGGCCGGAGATACGTCCCTGGTAGCGGCGCACGGCCTCCGGCGTGCAGCGGCATTCCCGCTGCGGGTCGCCCACAAAGCCGCAGGGACAGGGATTCATCGCCGCCAGCAACTGGAAGCGGGCCGGAAAGGTAACGGTGTATTGGGCCCTTGAGACCACGACGTTGCGGGTCTCAAGGGGTTCCCGCAAGGCTTCCAGCACGTCGCGGCGAAATTGGGGCAACTCGTCCAGAAACAATACGCCGTTGTGCGCCAGAGAGATTTCGCCGGGCCTCGGGCGCCCTCCGCCACCCACCAGGGCCACGCTGGAGCAGGTGTGGTGGGGAGAGCGAAACGGCCGGCGCCGCCAATTCTCATCCAGGCTGACGCCTTTCAAGGAGTGCAGTGCAGCAGTCGCCAGCGCCTCGTCATCACTCATCGGCGGCAGCAGCCCTGGAAACCGTTTGGCCAGCATGCTCTTCCCGGCCCCCGGGGGTCCGCTCATCAACAGGTTGTGGGCGCCGGAGGCGGCGATCTCCATGGCTCGCTTGGCCTGCGCCATACCGATCACGTCTCCTAGGTCGGGGTAAGCATCCGCCTGGGCGCGATCACCACTGTAGGCAATGAATTCAACCTCCTCCCGGGCATACAGATTGGCCACCAGTTGCTGCAGATCGCGCACCGCCACCGTGCGTCCCCCTCGCACAAGACCTGCCTCATGCGCGTTGGTTTCCGGCACGAACAACATCTGGCGCTGCCGCGTGGCCGCAAGCACCGACGGCAGGACGCCGGGAACCGGCCGCACCGCGCCGGTCAGTGCGAGCTCGCCAAGAAATTCCGCGCCGCCAAGCGTGGCCGGGTCGATTTGTCCATCCGCCGCCAGCACGCCCAGGGCGATGGCGATGTCGTAGCGCCCGCCGGCCTTGGGAAATTCCACCGGCGCCAGGTTCACCGTGATGCTGCGCGGCGGCATCTTGAAGCCGGAACTTCTCAGGGCGTGGCGCACTCGCGAGGCGCTTTCGCGCACCTCCTTTCTCGGCAACCCGACAATGGTGATGCCCGGCAATCCGTTGGTAATGCCCACTTCCACGATCACCCGCGGAGCATCGACCCCGTGCAGGGCGCGCGTATGGACTGTGGACGGATTCAATGCCTTCCCTGGCTTACGGTTGCCTCAGGCGTCCTTTGACTCGATCTCCGCCAGCGCCTGCTCCAGCGCTTCCACCTTCCTGCGGGTTCGTTCGAGCACGCGCTTTTGCGCTTCGAATTCCTCCAGCGTCACGTATTCGTTGCGGCCCAACGCGGATTGGAGCAAGGCGCGAAAATTGCTCTCAAGGTCTTTTGCGACCCCCTGGACCGGAGGCGGAACAAGTTTGCGCAGGCGCCGCGCCAGATCGGAAATAAACTCGTCGTTCATGAAACGCAAGATTGCGGCATTTGCCGCCGGTTTGTCCAGCGGCCAATTGTTTGTGTAGCCGCAGAAACACCGCGTTGCGTATTCTCCGCGGTTATGGTGGCGCTGGCGAGAAAGAAACAACGCTGGGAACGAGGGCCTCCTGCCCTCGTCGAGGGCGAGAAACATCATTCCCGCGCAGCCTGTCCCCGACCCCGATCGGGGAGCGGGAACGTTCTCGCTCCAGTTGTTCCACGTAAGTTGATAGACTAACCGCATCGAACGGGAGGCCCTATGGCGGCAACCAAGACCAACCAAGCCGGCAAGACGTCGAAGCCGAGCAGGGCGGCCGGGAAGGCCGCTTCCGGGAGCGGCGCTACGGGTAAAGCCGCCTCCGGCAAGCCTGCTGCCGGGAAGGTCGCCCCGGCGGAGAAACCGAAACCGGCCCGCCGAAGAAGCTATTGGTGGTTGTGGCTGATCCCTCTGGTCGTGGCCGGCGCGGGCGCCTGGCTCTGGTTCCAGTATCTTGCGGATTTGCCCTCACGCGTGGACGAACTCGAAGTCAGAGTCGAGGAATATGAGGAACTTCAGCTCAAGCTTGAGGAACTCGAACGCCGGCGGGTTGAGGATGCCGCCTTGCTGGCCGCCGACGCCCAGGCTGCGCGGTTGGCCGCCGAACGGGTCCGGGACGGGCTCGAAATTCGTCTGGCTGCCGCCGAAAGAGGCCTTGAGGCGATGGGCAGCCAGCCCGCGGGGCAGCAGGTTCGATGGCGGCTGGACGCGGCAGATAGGCTGCTGGCCCTGGCCGATCGCCAGAGCCGCTTCGCAAAGGACCATGAGGGAGCTGCGCTGGCCGTCCGTGAAGCGCTGGAATTGCTGAGCCAGGCAGGCGACCCACGCTACGCAGTGCTGAGCGCTGAATTGCACGAACAGGCGCGCTCCCTGGAGCGTGTGCCGGCGCGCGATATCCAAGGCGTAGTTGTGCGGTTGGGCGCGTTGCTGTCGCGGGTCGAGGGACTTGATCCCAACCTCAGGCCGTCCGCCTCTGATTCGCTGCCCGCCGAGGAACTGCCGGAGAAGGGATGGGAACGCGCGGTTGCCAGCACCCGGCGTGTCTTCCGCTCCCTGATTACGGTCCGCCGCACGGACAGCGGTGTCGCCACGCTGCTGACCGAAGGCGATAGCGAGGCGCTTCAGCGCCTGCTGGCGGCCGAATTGCACCTCGCCCGCCTGGCATACATACAAGGCGATTTGCAGGCCTATTCCGCGGCCCTGGTCGCTGCCCGCGGGCGTCTCTCGCGCCTGTATGCACCGACCGATCCGGACGTGGCCGATACCTTGGCCGACATTGACGAGCTGCTGGAGTTGGGACGCTCGCCGCAAACACCGGATATCGCCGCGTCCCTGCAGCGATTCCGCAGCATCCGCTCCGACTGACATGCGCGCCGGGCTGATCGTGGTTCTGCTGCTGCTGGTGGTGGCGGTGGCGGCGCAGTTTCTGGCGGCGGACCCCGGCTATGTGCTGATTTCGTTTCAGGGTTGGGCAGTGGAAATGACCATTCCCATCCTGCTCGCCCTGTTGGTGTTGCTGCTGGTCCTGGCCAGCCTTGCAAGGCGGATTCGCCAGGCCCCGCGGCTGGTGGCCGAACGCGCGGCCAAGGCCGGCGCCCGGCGAACCGGCCGGCGCGTGGCCCGTGGCCTGGTAGCGCTGGCGGCCGGCCAGCTGGCGCGGGCCGAGCGCCTTCTGGCCAAAGCCGCCGCCAGGAGCAAGGCGCCGGTGTTGCAATACCTGGCGGCCGCCCGCCTGGCGCATGCTTCGGGCGACCGCGAGCGCCGCGACCATTGGTTCTCGCTGGCGGAAAAGGCCCAACCGGAGGCGCGCGACGCCATATCCCTGGAACGGTCGGAATTGCATCTGCAGGCGGGTGAGCTGGCGGTGGCCATGGGATATCTCGGCGATATTCTGGAACGCGAGCCGCGTCATTTGCAGGCGCTGCGCCTCGCCATCCCGCTGCATTTGCAACGTGAAGAATGGGCCGAGGCCGCGCGGCGGCTCAAGGCGTTGCGCAAGCACGGCCAAACGGCTGCCGCTGATGCGGCGAAGTGGACCGTGGCGGCCTATTGCGGCTTGCTTGGCGCCGCCGAAGATGCTCGCCGGGTACAGCGGCTCCTCGCTGAAGTCCCCCGCGAACTGCGGGCGGAAAACCGCCTGAGGCTGGCCTTTGCGCGCGCGCTGATGCGCCACGGCGCTCACGATCTTGCCGAGCAGGACATTCGCCGGCGGTTGACGGCCGAATGGAATTCGGAATTGGCGGGTGCCTACGGCGAGCTGAAACCGCGCGATATCCCTGCGGCCATTCGCCATGCCGAAGGTTGGCTGGCTGAACACCCGGAGGATGGATCGCTGTTGCTGGCCCTGGGGCGCTTGTGCCGCAAGGCGCAACTATGGGGCAAAGCGCGCTCGTACCTGGAAACCGGCTTGAGTTTGCTGGAATCCCGCCAGGGCTGGCTCGAATTGGCGGAACTGCTTGAAGAACTCGACGAAAAGGCCGCGGCGGACGACGCCTATCGCAAGGGTTCGCGCTGCGGGTAGCCGACCGGCACTTGCATGGAACAACCCGGGAACGAGGGCATCTTGCCCTCGGCGAGGGCTGGAAGCCCTCGTTCCCAGCGTTGGCTCACTGCGCGTCAGCTACCAAAAATAAGGCTCGCTGGCCTCGAACCAACAGCGCTTGCGCTTCGTTGCGGGTTCCGTTAGCGTTGCGGTTTGAATTGTCGGGTCGATGGTTAAACAGAGTGAAAATGGGCCCTCCGGAAGTTTCAAACAAGAGCTACGTAATCGCCGTTTGCCTGTCGGGCATTTTCGGCGTGATCGGCATTCAGCACTTCTACCTGGAACGCTGGGTTGAGGCGATTCTCGACCTTTCGCTGTGTATCGCGACGGTCTACTTTGTTTTCACCGGGCAGTTCCTTTTTGCCTTTCTGGCGGGGGCCATTGACGCGCTGCACACGCTGATCGTGACGATTCTGTTGCTTACCGGATCGTTCAACGATGGTCAGGGCAGGCGAGTCTGCTATCCCGGACAAAAATTGAAAGTTGGAGGCCAGGTATGAATGAAATGAGCGAAGCACCAGTTAGCGGGGCAAACATCGAGTCGGGCACAAGCGAGAAAGGCTTCGTTCCCACACTGCTGCTTTGCTATTTTCTTGGCGTTCTGGGAGTGCACCGGTTCTATGCGGGGAAGATCGGCACGGGTATTCTGATGATTTTGACCTTTGGGGGCTTCGGTATCTGGATCATTGTGGATATGGTCATGATCGCTGTCGGCTCGTTCAAAGATGGCCAGGGACTGTTGATCAAGGCTTCGAACTGAGCGCCTCAATGACCTGGGGCGGGTAGGGCGAGGTGGGCAGCGTCCGCCAGCCGTTGTCTCGCGACATCGCATTTATGGCCTCGATCCGTAGATCGAGGCCGGGATGGGTTGACAGCACCTCCGGGTTGCCGCCGGCACTTCTGGATTTCAGCAGGACCTCAAACAAGTGGGTTGCGCCGCCGATATGGCCGTAGTACGCCTGTAGCGCGGTCAAGGCTTGCCGGTCCGCGGCCAGTTCCTGTTGACGGCTGTAGGCGTTGAGCATTAATTGACTCCCCCCGAAGTCCTGCCCGGGGAGGTCTGTGCCTTGTACAGACGATACGGCGATCGCCCAGAGAATCGCTCGCCCCGCGCTGCGCAGTGGGTCGCGATTCACGCAATGGGCAAGTTCGTGGGCGAGAACCATGGCCAGACCGTTCTCGCTGTTGAGCCTGCGCAACAAACCATCCGGAATGAAGATGTGGCATCCAAGCGTCGCTCCCGCGTTCACCACCCGGCCTCTTACAACGTGGACACGGATTCTCAGATCATCCGGAACATTCATGCCGCCCGCAATCTGCTGCGTTAGTTGTTCCAAATAATCCTGGAGGACGGGGTCGCCTGGATGCAAGAAGCGCTTTTTCACCAGCATCACGTGCCGATCCACGAACTCTCGCTCGCCTTCATGGCTGATGAGTAACAGCCAGCGATCCGCGGTAAGAAACGCCACCAGCACCAGCAGGCCGAAGACGGCCGTGCCGGCGGCCAGGAGGCGGAGGAATCGCTGGATGCGCGATGACTCCTCCGCGCTGATTTGGTGGCGATATTCCGTCATTGACCGAGAACTCCATGTGTGGCCTCTGGCTAGGCAAACTTACCATCAATCACACAACAGGCGCGCAACTCGGAGTACAATTCGTGTTCATCGATGGGGAACCGGCGTTGCCGGCGCGTGCCACTCTCCCCGATAAGGGGCGGTGGCGTTTTTATGTTTGAATCCATGCGAAAGTCGGCCATGCGGCTGGTGTTGATACAGGCAACGGCGGGCGCTGCCGCGGGCGTTTTGGCCTGGCTCATTTTCGGGACTGCTGTTGGCGTGGCGACGCTTGCCGGTGGCGCTATCGGATTGCTGGGCAGCCTGTTCATGGTTGCCGGGCTGTTGCGGGTGCGCAGCGGCGCAACGCCGAGCCAGATGCTGGCGCGGGTGGTGGTAGGCGAAGCTGCCAAATGGGCGGTAACGGCGGCCGGGTTCGCAGTGTGCATCGTGAGATTTGATTTGAACTTCCTGGGTCTTCTGGCCGGTTTCGTGGTCACTCTTTTGGGCTACTGGGCCGGCCTGCTTCCGGCGGTGCTGGGCGAGACCGGCCGGCCGGCAGCCACTGCCGGGCAATAGGGAAAGGCGGTCATGGCGGCGGAATCCTCGGGAGGCGGCAGCGCCGCATACATCGAGCACCACCTGACCAATCTGACGGCCGGCGGCGACGGTTTCTGGTCGCTTAATGTCGACAGCCTGTTCTACTCGGTATTGCTGGGCGTGGTTTTCGCGGGTTCCTTTTATTTTGCGGCGCGGCGGGCCACGGCCGGAGTGCCGGGGCGTTGGCAGAGCTTCGTCGAGATGATGGTGGACTTCGTGGACACGCAGGTGAAGGACGCTTACCACGGCCCTTCGAAATTCGTAGCGCCGCTGGCGCTGACTATTTTCTGCTGGGTATTCCTGATGAACTTCATGGACCTGGTGCCGGTGGATCTGCTGCCGGCGATCGGCTTGCTGTTCGGCATTGAGTACATGAAGGTAGTGCCCAGTGCCGACCTCAACATCACCTTCGGTCTTTCTATTACGGTCTTTTTGCTGATCATCGTGTACAGCATCCGCGCAAAGGGATTGGGCGGCTTTGGACGGGAGATATTCTTCAAGCCATTCGGCAAGTGGCTGTTGCCCTTCAACGTAACGCTGAAGGTGGTGGAGGAGTTGGCCAAGCCGATGTCTTTGGCGCTGCGGTTGTTCGGCAACCTCTACGCGGGCGAACTCATTTTCATTCTTATTGCGCTGTTTACGCTGGGGCAAACGTTCTCGCAACTGATTTCGGCCGCCGGCGCATTGAGTTTTGTGGTTCAGTTCGTACTGGGCCTGGCCTGGGCGTTATTTCACATCCTTGTGATTACGCTGCAGGCATTCATTTTCATGATGCTCACCATTGTCTATCTCAGCATGGCGAGCGAGGAACATTAACCACACAAAGCACTTCCGCTTAACAGGAGAACTCATGGAAAACCAAGCTGGAGAAATGATTCAGATGGCCGCCTCCCAGGCGCAGGTCCTGGGGATCACGGCCGTTGCGGTAGCGATCATCATCGGGATGGCCGCGATGGGCACCGCGCTGGGCTTCGGCCTTTTGGGCGGCCGCTTTCTGGAAAGCACGGCCAGGCAACCCGAACTGGCGCCCATGCTCTTGATCCGAATGTTCATCATTGCCGGACTGCTCGACGCCGTGTCCATGATCGGCGTGGGCGTGGCCTTGCTGTTTACTTTCGCCAATCCGTTTCTGGGTAGTTTGAACGAAACCCTCAAGCCGGGACTTGATGCTTTAGGCATCGGCGGCTGAGAGCGCAGAAATGAACATCAACGCGACACTGCTGGCGCAAAGCGTCGTTTTCCTGGCGCTGGTCTGGTTCACCATGAAGTTCATCTGGCCTAAGGTGATCGAGGCCATCGACAAGCGCAACAAGGAAATTGCCGACGGCCTGGAAGCCGCGGCGCGCGGGCGCAGCGAACTGGACCTGGCGCAGGAGCGGATCGAGAAGCTGGTGGCCGATGCCCGCCGCCAGGCATCCGAAATCATCGACCAGGCCAACGGACGGGCCGCGCGCATCGTCGAAGAAGGGCGCGAAGAGGGCGAACAGGAGCGCTTGCGCCTGGTGGCCACGGCGCATTCAGATATCCAGCGAGAGGTTACCCAGGCCCGCGACGAATTGCGCGACAATGTCGCTTCCATCGCGATTGCCGGCGCCGAGAAGATTCTCCAGCGGGAAATTGACGCGCGCGCTCACGGCGATATGCTGCAGCGCTTCGCCAACCAGATCTGATGAGTTCTTTCGGCGCTATAGCTCGGCCCTATGCAAGTGCGGCCTTCGGCTATGCCAGGGACAGGGACGCGCTGGCCGAGTGGTCCGCGGCCCTGACCTTTGCGGCGGATGCGGCCGATAACGAGGCCATGCGCGCCGCGCTGGATGCCCCCGCTTCGGTGGGCCAAGCGCTGGACCTACTCTGCGAGCTGGTAGCCGAGCCGGCCGGCAGCGAGGTTCAGGGCGTGCAGAACCTGTTGCGCGTCCTGCGCGAGAACCGCCGGCTTGAAGCGCTGGGCGAAATCGCCCGGCAATTTGAGGACCTGCGCCGCGAGGACGCGCGCCGGGTCGAGGCGGTGATGATTTCCGCCGCGCCGGTGGCGCCGGCGCAACAGGAAGAAATCGCCCGGGCCCTTACCAAGCGGCTCGGGCGCGAAGTGGATTTTCGCTTTGAACTGGACGAGGGCCTGCTGGGCGGCGCCCGGATCCAGGTCGGCGATCAGGTTTTGGACGGATCGGCGCGCGCGGGCTTGGGCAAGCTGGCCATGTCGCTGAGCCGTCCGTCGAATTAACGGATGGATGGGTAACAGGATGGCTCTGAAAGCGAACGAAATAAGTGAATTGATCCGGCAGCGTATCGAGAATTTCGACTCGGCCGCCGAGCAGGTCGAGGTAGGAACGGTGGTATCGGTAACCGACGGCATTTGCCGGATCCACGGCCTGTCGAGGGCGCAATACGGCGAAATGCTGGAGTTCCCCGGCGAGACCTACGGGCTGGCGCTCAACCTGGAACGGGACTCCCTGGGTTCGGTGATTCTGAGCGACTATCGCCACATCACAGAAGGCGACGTGGTCAAGGCCACCGGCCGGATTCTGGAAGTGCCGGTGGGCGAGGCCCTGCTCGGCCGCGTAGTGGATGCGCTGGGCAAACCGGTGGACGGCAAGGGACCGGTTCAGACCACCGACTACTCGCCGATCGAGAAGGTGGCTCCCGGCGTCATCACCCGGCAGTCCGTCGGCCAGCCGGTGCAAACCGGGCTGAAGTCGGTGGACGCGATGATTCCAATCGGCCGCGGTCAGCGCGAGTTGATCATCGGCGACCGGCAAACTGGCAAGACCGCGGTTGCGATCGACGCCATCATCAACCAGCGTGGAACCGGCATCAAGTGCATCTACGTGGCCATCGGGCAAAAGAACTCGTCGATCGCCAGCGTGGTGCGCAAGCTGGAGGAATTCGGCGCCATGGAGCACACCATCGTGGTGGCGGCCCCGGCCGCGGAAACCGCGGCCATGCAATACATCGCCCCATACGCCGGTTGCGCCATGGGCGAGTATTTCCGCGACCGCGGCGAAGATGCGCTGGTGGTCTACGACGACCTCACCAAGCAGGCCTGGGCCTATCGGCAGGTGTCTTTGCTGCTGCGCCGGCCTCCCGGGCGCGAGGCCTATCCGGGCGACGTCTTTTATCTGCATTCGCGCCTGCTGGAACGCGCCGCGAGGGTCAACGCGGATTACGTGGAGGAGCAGACGGAAGGTAAGGTCAAGGGCCGCACCGGGTCGCTCACCGCGCTGCCGATCATCGAGACGCAGGCGGGCGACGTGTCGGCCTTCGTTCCCACCAACGTCATTTCCATTACCGACGGCCAGATCTACCTGGTGACGGACCTGTTCAACGCCGGTATCCGGCCGGCCATCGATCCCGGTATTTCGGTTTCGCGCGTAGGTGGCGCCGCGCAGACCACCATCATCAAGAAGCTGGGCGGCGGCGTGCGCCTGGCGCTGGCCCAGTATCGCGACCTTGCGGCGTTCGCGCAGTTCGCCTCCGATCTGGACGCGGCCACCCGGCGCCAGTTGGAGCGGGGGCAACGGGTTACCGAGATGATGAAGCAGAACCAGTACGAGCCGCTCACGGTGGCCGAGATCGCGGTCTCGCTGTTCGCGGTCCAGGAGGGCTACATGGACGATCTTGAGGTCGAGAAGCTGCTGCCCTTTGAGCGCGCCCTGCATGCTCATGCACGCGACAACCATGCCGGGCTGCTGGAGACCATCAACGAGTCGGGCGACTACAACGACGAGATCGCCGCCGGCCTGAAGGCGCTGTTAGAGGAATTCAAGAGCAGCGGCGCCTACTAGCCGCTACGCAAACGCGAAGGACGAGAAAAAATGCCAGGCGCCAAGGAAATTCGCGGCAAGATCGGCAGCGTCAAGAACACGCAGAAGATCACCCGAGCGATGGAAATGGTCGCGGCCAGCAAGATACGACGCACCCAGCAGCGGATGGCCGCCGCCCGCCCGTACGCCGACGGTATGCACAAGATCGCAAGCCACCTATACCACGCGCGGCCCGACTACACGCCGCCCTACCTGGCCAGCCGGGAGCAGAAGTCGGCGGGCTACATCCTGATTTCCACCGATCGCGGCCTGTGCGGAGGCCTGAACGTCAACCTGTTCCGGCACTTTCTGGTGGAACTGAAGCATCAGGCGGATGCAGACGTATCCACCCAGGTAGTGCTGATCGGCGCCAAGGCTGTGCAGTTCTTCCGCAATCTCGATATCAACATTACCGGTGTGGCTTCGCATCTGGGTGAGAAGCCGCACGTCGTCGATCTGGTCAGCGCGGTGAGGGTCCTGCTGAACGCCTTTCGCGAAGAGCAGATCGACCGCATGTACCTGGCCCGCAACGTGTTCGTCAACACCATGCGGCAACAGCCGGTAATCGAGCAATTGTTGCCGGTAGAGCTTGAGAAGGACGACACCCTGGCGGCGCATTGGGACTACATCTACGAGCCGTCGGCCGGGGAGTTGCTCGACGGCGTGCTGGAGCGCTATATCGAAACGCAGGTGTTTCGCGCGGCGATGGAAAACGTGGCTTGCGAGATGGCGGCCAAGATGGTGGCCATGAAGTCGGCCACCGACAACGCCGGCAAGATGATCGACTCGCTCCAGTTGCAATACAACAAGGCGCGCCAGGCCGCCATTACCGCGGAAATCGCGGAAATCATCGGCGGCGCCGCGGCGGTATGAACTTCGCTACAACCATGACTATCCGAACATCAGCGGGCGCTTTTGGCCAGAAACCAAACCTAAGGAGAACGGCATGACCGCAAATGCCTCCGGCGCCATCGTGCAAGTAATCGGCGCCGTGATCGATGTGGAATTCGCGCGCGAATCCATGCCCAGGGTGTACGACGCCCTGGTTGTGGACGACCGCGATCTCACCCTGGAAGTGCAGCAGCAACTGGGCGATGGCGTGGTGCGCACCATCGCCATGGGTTCCAGCGAGGGCTTGAGCCGCGGTTTGCCGGTGCGTAATACCGGCGGCCCGATCACGGTCCCGGTGGGCAACAAGACCCTCGGCAGGATCATGGACGTGCTCGGCGAACCGGTGGATGGCAAGGGCGAGATCGGCGAACAGGAGCGACTGCCGATTCACCGGCCGCCGCCGACTTTCGAGGACCAGGCCGGCAGCACCGAGCTGCTGGAAACCGGCATCAAGGTGATCGACCTGCTTTGCCCGTTCGCCAAGGGCGGCAAGATCGGCCTGTTCGGCGGCGCCGGCGTGGGCAAGACCGTGAACATGATGGAATTGATCCGCAACATCGCGGTGGAAGCTTCCGGCTACTCGGTGTTCGCCGGGGTGGGCGAACGCACCCGCGAAGGCAACGATTTCTACAACGAGATGAAGGAATCGGACGTGCTCGCCAAGGTGGCGCTGGTGTATGGACAGATGAACGAGCCGCCCGGGAACCGTCTGAGGGTGGCGCTTACCGGCCTCACGATCGCGGAACATTTCCGCGACGAGGGCCGCGAGATCCTCATGTTCATCGACAACATCTACCGCTACACGCTGGCCGGCGTGGAGTGCTCCGCGCTTCTGGGGCGGATGCCTTCGGCGGTGGGCTACCAGCCGACGCTGGCCGAAGAGATGGGCGTGCTGCAGGAGCGTATTACCTCCACGCGCACCGGTTCGATTACCTCGGTTCAGGCGATCTACGTGCCGGCCGACGACCTCACCGACCCTTCGCCCGCCACCACCTTCGCGCACCTGGACGCCACCGTGGTGTTGTCGCGCTCGATCGCCGAACTCGGCATCTATCCGGCGGTTGATCCGCTCGATTCGACCTCCCGCCAACTCGATCCGCTGGTTGTCGGCCGCGAGCATTACGACACTGCGCGGGGGCTGCAGCGGGTGCTGCAGCGCTACAAGGAGTTGCAGGACATCATCGCCATCCTCGGCATGGACGAACTGTCGGAAGAGGACAAACTCACCGTGCAGCGGGCCCGCAAGATTCAGCGCTTCTTGTCGCAGCCCTTTTACGTGGCCGAGGTGTTCACCGGGACTCCCGGCAAGTTCGTCACCTTGAAGGAAACCATCCGCAGCTTCAGCGCCATACTTAATGGCGATTGCGACCACCTGCCCGAGCAGGCGTTCTACATGGCCGGCGGCATCGCCGAAGTGGAGGAGGCGGCCAAGAAGCTGCAATAAGCATGGCGACGATTCACGTTGACATCGTTAGCGCCGAGGGCGAGATTTTCTCCGGAGAAGCGAGCCTGGTGGTCGTGCCGGCCTCCGAGGGAGACGTCGGAATCGCGCCCCGGCACGCGCCGTTGCTGACGGAGCTTCGTCCCGGGGCCGTCCGGGTGCAGAGTGTAGGGCAGGAGGAGCGGCTTTTCTACGTTACCGGGGGGCTTTTGGAAATTCAGCCGAATGCCGTCATGGTGCTGGCCGACTCGGCGCTGCGGCCGGATCAACTCGACGTGGATGGCGCCGAACAGGCGCGCAAACAGGCCGAGGAAGCCCTGTCCGGCGCCACCGAGAAAACGGACATCGAGAAGGCCCAGCGCGACCTTGCGGAAGCCTCCGCGCGCCACCGGGCGTTGAAGAAATTGCGCGGCCGCGAGTAGCCGCGCTTGTCGCCGCCTTTGCGGGTCACAACTCAAGGGAGGCGCGTCGGCATACACAATTCGGCTCGGGCTTTCGTTCAGGCGCTTGAGTTACGGCGGAAAACTCAAGATATTCCTGTTCTTGTGATTATAACACACTGATATGTATTGGTTTTCAAATTCGGGTGAATTTTCCACCAAAGTTAAGAAAGTGTTACAACGGGGCGCTTTTCAGCCATATTTCCGGCCCTTCTCCACAGGTTTATCCACAGAAAATGTGGATACTTCCCATCTCCCCGGGAACGAGGGCATCCTGCCCTCGGTACAACAAAGAACCGAGGGCAGGATGCCCTCCTTCCCAGGGGAAACGCCCTCCCTCTCGGCGGGCTAGAATCCTAGCGCTTGAGCAACTTCCCCGAATACGAGTCGTATGACGCCGTGGGCCTGGCGGAATTGGTACGGACGCGTCAAGTCCGGAGTGAGGAGTTGCTGGAAGCCGCCCTCGACCGCTGCGAACAGCGCAACCCCGACATCAACGCGGTCGTGCACACGTTCCCTGATCGAGTTTGGGATTCTCCGGGGGGCCGCGGCGGGGCCTTGTACGGCGTTCCGTTTCTCCTGAAAGATGCCGGCGCTAACTACGCCGGCGAGCCAACCGGCCATGCCTGCCGACTGTTCGCCGGACACGTGGCCGAAAAAGACACGACCCTCGTGCAGCGTTATCGTCAGGCCGGGTTGACGATGTTCGGCAAGACCAACACTCCGGAATTGGCGCTGGCGGTTACCACCGAGCCCGAGCTAAACGGTCCCACGCGCAATCCCTGGAATCCCGATTATTCCCCGGGCGGTTCCAGCGGCGGTTCCGCTGCCGCGGTGGCGGCCGGAATCGTTCCCGCCGCGCATGGCAGCGATGGCGGTGGTTCGATCCGCATTCCGGCATCCGCCTGCGGCCTGGTCGGCTTGAAGCCCTCGCGCGGGCGCGTGCCTACGGGTCCCGATCGGGCCGAAGGATGGGCCGGGATGTCGCAGCATCATGTGCTCAGCCGCAGCGTGCGGGATACAGCGGCCTTCCTCGACGCGGTAGAGGGACCCGAGCCGGGCGATCCATATCATCCTCCGGCTCACGTCGGGACCTGGATGGCGGCGCTGCTTTATCCCCCCGGAGAATTGCGCGTGGCTCTCATTGGCGAGTCCTTCAACGGAGTCGCGGTGGATCCGCAGGTCACGCGTGTTCTCATGGACACGGCCCGGCTATGCGAGGATCTCGGGCACCGGGTGGAAGAGGCGCGCTGTCCCTTGCCGCCCGAGGAACTGCACAATTGCGCCACGCTGATCCTGGCCTCGCACGTGAACGCGGACATTCGGGCCCGCTGCCGGGCGCTGGGCCGGGAGTTTCAACGCGAGGATGTATCGCACGTGACCTGGAGAATGGCGCGGATAGGCGCCGAGGCCTGCGCGTCCGATTACGCGGCAGCGCTCACCCATATCCATTACATTGGACGCCGGATGGGAGAATTCTCCGATCAATATGACCTCATACTGTCCCCGACGCTGGCCGCGCCGCCGCCGCGCCTGGGCATGATTGACATGGACACTGACGACCTGAAGCGCTATATGGAAGTCACCAGCCGCTATACGGCCTTTACCCAGTTGCTCAACGTCACCGGTCAACCCGCCATATCGCTGCCGCTTGGCCGCTCATCCGAGGGTCTGCCCATCGGCGTGCAATTGGCGGCGTCGCAGGGAGGCGAGGTCACTCTGTTGCGCCTGGCCGCGCAGTTGGAGCGCGCGCGGCCCTGGTCCGGCCTTGCTCCCGGATTCGGAGCAGCCGCCTGATGAGTTCGGCATTGAACGTATTGGTCCTGGCTGCGGGCAAGGGCACGCGTATGCGGTCGGATTTGCCCAAGCCGTTGCATATGGTGGGAGGCAAGCCGCTGCTGGCGCACGTACTGGACGGCGTGGCCTGCCTGTCGGCGAAGCGCGTTATAGTGGTTTGCGGACACGGTGCCGATGCCTTGCGGGATGCCTTTTCGCATGCTGCGATCGAGTGGGTCGAGCAGCGCGAGCAATTGGGTTCGGGTCACGCGGTGCTCCAGGCCTTGCCGAAGGTGGACCCGCGCTCAAGGGTACTGGTTCTGTACGCTGATGTTCCCCTGGTTCGCGAGGAAACCCTGCAGCGCTTGGTGGCGGATCAGAACGGCTTGTGTCTTTTGACCGCCGAAGTGGACGATCCCGCCGGCTACGGACGCATCGTAAGGGAGGCCGATGGCTCGGTGAGCGGAATCGTGGAGCATGCGGATGCGACTTCCGAGCAGCTCCGCATTCGCGAGATCAACGTCGGTCCCATGGCCGCGCCGGCCAAGTGGCTGGCCGAGGCTTGCCTGGCGCTAAAGCCCGCGGGCGTAAAGCAGGAAATCTATTTGACCCATACGGTGGATTTCGCACTGGCCCAAGGAGTTCCGGTTCGGGCAGTACGGTCGGGCGGGTCCGATGAGGCCATGGGCGTCAACAGCCCGGCGCAGCTGGCCGTTGCCGGGCGGCTTCTGAGCCGCCGCCGTAGCGATGCCCTGATGGAAGCGGGTGTGCGCATCGCCGATCCGCGGCGCATCGACATCCGCGCCGAAGTCGAGGCGGGGCGTGACGTGTTCCTGGACGTGGGCGTGGTCTTGGAAGGGAACATCCGGCTGGGCGACGGCGCCAGCATCGGCGCCTACAGCGTGGTCTCGAATTCGCGCCTCGATGCAGGAGCGCGCATCGAGGCGCATTGCGTGGTGGATGGCGCTGACATCGGCGCCGGCGCCCGTGTCGGTCCGTTCGCCCGGCTGCGGCCCGAGGCCCGGCTCGGGCCGGAATCCCGCGTCGGCAACTTCGTGGAGGTCAAGAAAAGCGATCTGGGCAAGGGCGCCAAGGCCTCGCACTTGAGTTACGTCGGCGATTCGCAGGTTGGCGCAGGGGTCAACATCGGCGCCGGAGTCATTACCTGCAACTATGACGGGCGCAAGAAGCACCGCACGGTAATCGGAGAAGGTGCGTTCATCGGCTCCGGCGTGGAACTGGTTGCGCCCGTGGAAGTAGGCAAGGGCGCCGTGATCGGCGCCGGTTCCACGATCACCAAACCGGCGCCGGCCGACCAGTTGACGGTAGCCCGCTCCCGGCAAAAGACCCTGCCGCTCAAGAAGCGTTAACCCGGCGGGTTCGAAGCATGTGCGGAATCGTTGGAGTCGCAGCGGAGCGTGATATTGCGCCCTTGTTGCTGGAAGGTCTGCGGAGGCTGGAATACCGCGGCTACGACTCCGCCGGCGTGGCGCTGCTGCCTGCTAACGGCCGCCTGTGGCGGCTCCGCCGGCCCGGCTTCGTGGCCCGGCTGACCGAGGACTTTCAGCAGGAACCCATGCAAGGCGCCCTGGGCATTGCCCACACCCGCTGGGCTACGCACGGCGCCCCCAACGAACTCAATGCCCATCCGCTGTTTTCCGGCAACGAGGTCGCGGTTGTGCATAACGGCATCGTGGAAAACTATGAGGCCATCAAGGATGAGCTCATCGCCTCGGGCGTGACCTTCTCCAGCGATACGGATACGGAATGCATCGCCCATCTCATTGCTGCCGGATTGCACGCGGGCAACAATCTCGAAGTAGCAACCAGGGACGCGCTTGCCCGCTTGCGGGGAAGTTACGCCGTGGTCGTTTTGGCGGCCGCTGAACCAGATGCCATTGTTGCGGCTCACCGCGGCGCTGCGATGGTGGTGGGACTGGGCGAGTCGGAGAATTACGTTGCATCGGATATTGCTGCACTGCTTCCGGTAACGCGGCGCTACTGCTTTCTCAGAAACGGCGACTTGGCCGTGATTCGATCACGTGGCTTGGAATTGACCGGCGCCGACGGTGAAACCGTGGAACGACCGGTGGTTAAGAGCGAATTCGGGGCTGAGTCGGTGGAGCGTGGCGCTTATCGGCACTTCATGCAGAAGGAAATCTTCGAACAGGCCCGGGCGGTGCGCGACACCCTGATACCGCTGATGGCCGGAGGTTTGCCGGATGCCTCCGTGTTCGGTCCCGAACTGGGCCCGCGGCTGGGCGAAGTGGCCGCGGTGCATATCGCCGCCTGCGGCAGCGCTTTCAACGCCGGTCTGGTTGCCCGCCAGTGGATCCAGGAGTACGCGGGCCTGCCCTGTACCGTGGAGATCGCAAGCGAGTACCGCTATCGCCCTCCCCCCTGTCCGCAGGACTGCCTGTTCCTGGCCATTTCTCAATCGGGAGAGACGGCCGACACCCTGGAAGCAACCCGCGTAGCGCGCCAACACGGCTACCTGGGAGTGCTTGCCTTGAGCAATATGGCGACCAGCAGCCTGGTTCGGATGGTGGGGCACAGCCTGCTTACGCGCGCGGGTCTGGAAGTCGGCGTGGCTTCAACGAAGGCCCTGCTCACCCAGTTGGCGGCCCTGGCGATGGTTGCCCTGGCGCTCGCACGGGCGCGCGGCAGATCCAAATCGGAGATACGGGGCCTGACCCAGGAGGCCGCGGCGCTGCCGGATCTGATCGAGCAGTTGCTGGAAATGGACGGGCAGCTGGAGCAGCTCGCCAAGCACTTCGAGCATCGTGACCATGTGCTGTTCCTGGGACGCGGCCCGATGTGGCCGGTGGCGATGGAAGGCGCATTGAAGCTGAAGGAACTTTCCTATATCCACGCCGAGGCCTATGCGGCCGGCGAGCTGAAGCACGGACCGCTGGCGCTGGTGGACGAGGACATGATGGTGGTGGCATTGGCGCCGAACGACGGGCTGTTGCACAAGCTCCGGTCGAATCTCGAGGAAGTGCGGGCGCGCGGCGGGCGGCTGTTCGTGGTGTCCGCACCAGATGCGAACCTGGGGCACGAGGATGGAATGATCGTGCTCCGGCTGCCGGCCCCGCCGACCGCCCTGCAGGCCCCGGTGCTCTACACGGTTCCGCTGCAATTGCTGGCCTACCATGTGGCGGTGCGCAAGGGCAAAGACGTGGATCGACCGCGCAACCTCGCCAAGTCCGTCACCGTCGACTGAATCCGGTTGATTGCTCGCGGCGACCCTCCGCGTTGAGCGCATCGCGCCTGCCGGGGGCCGTTGCTTCGCCGACCCTCCGCATTCGGTGCAGTGCCCCTGACTGGCGGGAGACGCATGAATCCATCCATGGAGCTTCCCTCGGCATCCCTGCCTCGGAAACTCCCGCCAGTCAGGGGCACTGCACCGAATGCTCTACCCTTGAGCGCAGCGCTAGCTTCAGCGGGGAGTCAGGAGAGGTGGGCGAAGACGGGGGCGTGATCGGAGGGGCGTTCGAGGCGGCGTGGGGCGGTGTCGATATCGGCGGCCCGGCATTCGGAGACCAGGGCCGGGGACAGCAGGACAAAGTCGATTCTCAAGCCCCGGTTACGGCGGAAGCCGGCGGCCCGGTAGTCCCACCAGCTGAATTTCTTCTCGGGCTGTTCGAACAGGCGAAAGCTGTCCTGTAAGCCGAGTTCCTCAAGCGCCTGTAGCCGGGCCCGCTCGGGCTCGCTGCACAGGATCTTGTCGCGCCATTCCTCGGGGTCATGCACGTCACGGTCATCGGGCGCGATATTGAAGTCCCCCATGACCGCCAGCCGTGGCCAGCGCTCAAGTTCGGTGCCCAGCCAGTCGATCAGCGCGTCCAGCCAGCGCAGCTTGTAGTAGTAGTGCTGGTGCCCTACTTCCTTGCCGTTGGGAACGTAGAGGTTGACTACGCGGGTATCGCCCACAGTCGCCGCCACGGCCCGGGCTTGGGGGTCGTCCAGGCCCGGAATCCCGGTGAGCGGCTCGGCAATTTCGCGGCGGGTAAGCAAGGCCACACCGTTGTAGGTCTTCTGGCCGTGCGCGAGGCAGTGGTATCCCAGGTCTTCAAATATCTGCCCGGGAAAATCCTCGTCCTGGCATTTGAGTTCCTGCAAACCCAGGACCTCGGGAGCGTGGGTCTCAAGCCAGGCGGCTACGTGCTCCTTGCGCACCCGCACGGAGTTGACGTTCCAGCTCGCAATGATCATGGCCCGGAGCGCGGAGGAGTTGAGATCAGGATCGGGGCCGGCCCACGCGAATGTGGATGTCTCCCACCCGGTCCACCCCGGCGGTGACGTGATCGCCCGGCTTGAGCGGACCTACCCCCGCCGGCGTTCCGGTAAAGACCAGGTCTCCCGGCTTGAGCTCAAAGTAGGTGGAAATCTGCGCGATCAATTCCATCGGCTTGCGGATCATGTCGCTCAAGTCCGCCTCCTGGCGCAGCTCCCCGTTAACGGCCAGCCAGATTCGGCCGCGAGCGGGGTGCCCAATGCTGGAGGCGCGCCGCAGGGTGCTCACCGGCGCCGAATATTCAAAGCTCTTGCTGATCTCCCAGGGCTCCCCGGCGTTGCGGGCCTCCGCCTGAAGGTCACGGCGGGTCAGGTCGATACCCACGCCATAGCCGTACACGTGTCCCGGCGCCTCGTCCGCGCTGATGTTGAGACCGCCGCCCTGGAGCGCCACGACCAGTTCCACCTCGTGATGCAGGTCCCGGGTGCGGGTTGGAAACGGAACTTCGCCGCCGTCCGGCAGCAGTGCGTCCGCAGGTTTCATGAACACCGGCGGTTGCGGGGCCGTCTCCTTGTTCATTTCATGATTGTGGTCGGCGTAATTCCAGCCAATGCAGAAAATTCGGCGGGCCGGAAACCGCCGCTCAATCCCCCGCACCTTCAGGCTCGGGCGGTAGTAATCAAACAATTCACTCATGCGCTTTGGCGGCGCGAGTAGCTTGTTGACGCCGCCAACCCAACACTTTCTCCACTTTTGGTTGCGGGGTCAAGATAAAGCGGCATTTTGTTAGGCGATATGGAGCTACGATGCCGGGGCAAGGCGTTATTCTCTCGCCCATGCAGAATCTTGACCTGATGGTGGTGGGAGGCGGCAGCGGCGGGCTTGCCGCCGCTCAGCGGGCGGCGGAATACGGAGCACGGGTGGCCTTGCTGGAATCAGGCCGCCTGGGAGGCACCTGCATCAACCGGGGATGCGTCCCGAAAAAGATCATGTGGCACGCCGCTGAGTTGGCCCGGGAACTGAGTCAGTCGCCGGACTATGGGTTTGACCTGTCCCTTGACGGTCACGACTGGGCCAAACTGGTGGACCGCCGCGAGGCTTACATCCGCCGCCTGAATGGAATTTACGCGAACAATCTGAAGCGGCGGGGCGTGCAGTCCATCTCCGGGCACGCGGGTTTTTCCGGCCCGCTCAAGCTCACCGCCGGTGGCCGGGAATATGCGGCGAACCGGATTCTTGTTGCTACCGGCGGCGTCCCCGTGGTTCCGGAAATTCCCGGCGCGGAACTGGGCATTACTTCCGACGGCTTCTTCGAGCTTGAACACCGTCCGGCGAGAGCCGCAGTGGTGGGCGCCGGCTACATTGCCGTAGAGCTGGCCGGCATTCTGCGGGGCCTGGGCTCGGAAGTGACGCTGCACCTACGGCGCGATTCGGTCTTGCGCCGCTTCGACGAGGTCCTGCAGCAGGCCTGCCTGGAGGGATTCGCCGAGTCGGGGGTGCTGATCACCCCGGGATTCGTGCCGGTCGCCGTGCACCGCGAGACCGACGGTCTGCATTTGTCCTCGACTACCGGCCAACGCAGCGGCCCGTTCGATACGCTGGTTTGGGCCGTGGGAAGGGACCCGCTTACGGAAGACCTGAACCTGGAAGCGGCCGGTGTGGCCTGCGATGCGCGCGGCGCGATTCGGGTGGATCAATGGCAGGAGACCACGGCGCCGGGCGTCTTCGCAATCGGCGACGTAACCGGTCACCATGAACTCACGCCGGTGGCAATCGCCGCCGGACGCAGGTGGGCGGACCGGAACTTTGGCGGAATGGCGGACCGGCGGATGGATTACAGCAATGTTCCCACTGTGGTGTTCACTCATCCTCCGTTGGGCTCGGTGGGCCTTACCGAGCAGGAAGCGCGGGCTGCCTATGGAGATTCCGTGCGCTGTTACCGGTCCGACTTCGTGCCGCTGTTCCACGGCATCACCGCGAATAAACCCAGGGCGCGCATGAAGCTGGTCACCGTGGGCGCCGAGGAGCGCGTGGTCGGCTGCCACCTGGCCGGTCCGGGAACCGACGAAATGCTGCAGGGATTCGCGGTGGCGGTGCGGATGGGCGCACGCAAGGCCGACCTGGACGACACCGTAGCCATTCATCCCACCTCGGCCGAAGAGCTGGTTACTATGCGCTAGTGTCGTGTCCCGCAAATAGCTTTGCTTAAGATGCGAGGGATTTTTTCTTCCCGGCAAGGCGCGACGACGCAGTGTGGTAGGCCCCACATAAGGAGGAGCAACGCCGCCGGGGAGGAAAAAGGACCGCAGATTAGTGAAGTTATTTGCGGGACACGACACTAAGCCGCCGGCTCCCCGTTTTGCCGGTTAAGCAATTCTCGCGTGTCCGGCCGCCGGCCGTGCCAGATCGCGAAACTCTCGGCCGCCTGTTCCACCAGCATCCCCCAGCCGTCGTGCTCGGTCCGGGCGTTGCCTTGCCGCGCCCACGACAGAAACGGCAGGGCCGCCGGTCCATAGGCCAGGTCAACGCACACGGCGCCATCGGCGCTGGACGGTGGCAGCGCGGGCGGCTGACCCGCCAATCCCGCGGCACTGGCGTTGATCACAAGATCCGCCGCCGGCAGCCTGTCCCGCTCGGGATCCACGACCCGAACGCCGCCCAGCGAAGCGAAGCGGGCCGCCAGTGCCAGCGCGCGATCCTGCGTGCGGTTAACGATGGCGACCTCTTGGACGTTCGCGGAGAGCAGCGTGGGAACTACCCCGCGCGCCGCGCCACCGGCCCCGATCATCAATACGACTGCGCCCTCAAGGCTCATACCGAGATTGCAGCGCAAGTGCCGCAGCAACCCCAGGCCATCGGTGTTGTCGCCCCGGACGCGCCCGTCTTCCTGCCGGGTCAGCGTGTTGACGGCACCGGCCTGCCCGGCTTCCGGTCCCAGCTCCTCACTCAAGCGCGCGGCCTCCTCCTTGAGTGGCACGGTGACGTTGCATCCGTGGCCCCCGTCTTCGGCAAAGCGCCGTAGCGCCTCGGCCAGCTCGCCCGCGCGAACCTCGATGCGCCGGTATTCCATCGCAATATCGAGTTGTGATGCGAAGCGGCGATGTATGCCCGGCGAACGGCTATGTCCGACAGGATGTCCCATTACTGCGTAGAGTGCTTGCATTTTGCCTGGGCCGGCGATGAATCCACCGTGTTCCCAGAGCCTAAGGGTACCGCAGCAGCGCGTTCGCCGATCCTTTACTACTGTGTGCTAGACTTCCGCGGCGGGACCAAATTCCCGGTTCGGCTGCATTTCGCTCGATCGCGAGCATGTGGCCATCCAAATCCCTTAGAGGGAAACTAGTAACAAACTGGAGGCATTCCTATGACCAGTCCTGAACGCAAACTACTCGCCCTTGCCCTGAGCGCCGCTTTGGCCGCCGGCGCCGCCGGAACGGCAGCAGCCGGAACCGCAAGCGGCTTTGATGCGACTGACCTGCCCGCCACTACGCTGATCGACGACGACGACGACGATGATGGCGAAGGTAGCTGTGGCGAAGGTAGCTGCGGCGACGACGATGACGACGACGATGACGACGACGACGATGATGGCGAAGGTAGCTGTGGCGAAGGTAGCTGCGGCGACGACGACGGCGAAGAGGAATAATTCGCCGCTACCTCGGTAGCTTTTTCAGGACGGCAGCCGGCGGGCCCTCGGGGTTCGCCGGCTGTATCGTCCTCACCGGCCGGCGCCAAAACGCCGGAATTGATTGAGGCCCTCCGGGGCCGGAATGCGAGGCGTGGGTTCTCCACGAGGCCTTGAGACATTGCAGGCAGCCCGCCTGTGGATGAGCATGTCGTAGCGGACAACCGCTGCGCGGAGTAACAACCAGGTGAAAGACCGGTGCCCGTGGTCGCTCGGCGGAAGCGACCGGTACCGGGCCTATCACGATGAAGAATGGGGCGTGCCCGCGTTGGACGACGCCACCCACTTCGAATTTCTGATCCTCGAATCCGCGCAAGCCGGCTTGTCGTGGCGGACCGTGCTGCACAAGCGTGACGGTTATCGCCGGGCCTTCGCCGGCTTTGACCCGGCTCGCGTGGCGCAGTACGGCGACCGGGAAATCGAGGCCCTGGTAGCCAATCCGGACATCATTCGTAATCGCCTCAAGATCAAGGCAGCCATAAGCAACGCGGCGGCTTTTCTGCGTGTGGCGGAAGAGTTCGGCTCCTTCGCTCGCTACCTCTGGCGTTTCGTTGACGGGGAGCCGGTCGTCAATCAGTGGGACCGCCAGGACCAGCTACCGGCAACCTCGGTAATTTCCAATCAGGTATCGGCCGACCTCAAGGCCCGCGGCTTCAAGTTCGTGGGCTCCACCATCATGTATTCGCACCTGCAGGCCTGCGGCCTGATCAACGATCACCTTTTGAGCTGCTACCGGCACTCCGAATGCCGAAAAGCCTGGCCCGGCCTCCCCTGGAACTAGATGCGGGTGATGGTGCCGGACCAGCGCCAGACGGAGAGTTGGGTGAGGAGTTCCCTGCCGATCAGGTCCATTTTGCGGAGTTGATCGAGTCGCGCTGACACCTCGTCGAGTTCGCTCTCGCCGAAAACGGTCTTGAGCAGGCCGCATGCGTCGGCGATGCAGATCAGGGCGATGTCGCGGGGATCGGGGATGTCACCGGAAAACAACACGCCCACAACGCGCTGCCGGGCTTCCCGCTGCATCCTGCCGTCAATCATGGGATAGCGGCGGGACCGGAATACCCACAGGAATCTCTCTTCCCGCTGCTCCAGGACGCCTCGTTCGATCAGGCTGTCCAGGACCTGCTGCTGAATATTTTCGCCCTGTTCCGCGGACAGGATTTCCAGCCACTGGGCGGTGTTCCTGCTGTCGCCGCTCTCATTGATTCGGTCCAGAACCCGGTCCAGCGTGGGATTTCCCGTCGGCGTGGGATCGATGATCATCAGCTTCCCGGGATCCGTGTTGATGCGGTTTGCAAACGCCAGGTCCATCAGCACGGCTCCGACCAGGGCGGGACGCCCTCGCTCCCAGCGGTCGATCAGCCCGGGCGCAACACCTCTCCGGTGGCGGCGTCACGGATTTCGCTAGGGTCTTGCAAATCTCCGCATTTGCCTGGCATGACCCAATCGACCTGTTCGCCGAAGTATTCCACCGCCTCGGCCGTGGTGCGCGCCGGCGGCATGCCGTGCGGGTTGCAACTGGTGGACACAAGCGGCGAACCCACCGCACGGCTCAGGGCGGCCGCGGGAGGGTGAAGGCTGCGGCGGACGGCGATGGTTTTGCGGCCCCCGGTAATCCAGTCCGGGGCCTTAGGGTCCGCGGCCACTACCCAGGTAACGCCGCGGCTCGCGCGCACTTGCCGGGGGTTGCACACCGCTTCCAGGTTCGCCGCCCAGCCTTCGAATTGCTCCCATTCCGCGGCGATCAGGATCAGGCCCAGTGACCGGTCCCGCCCTTTTAATTGAAGCAGCCGTTGCACCGCCGGCTCCTGGTCCGGCAGGCAGCCCAGGCCGTAGACCGACTCGTTCGGGTAGGCGATTACGCCGCCGCCGCGGAGGATGTCCACGGCCCTGGTGAGGTTCGCGTCAGGCGCGGCCGGACCGTTTCCGGGTTTTCTTCCTGGGTGCATTCTTCAGCAGCTCGCGGCATTGGTCCAACGACAGCCCGGCGGGATCCTGTTGGCGCGGCACCGACGCGTTGCGCGTGCCGTCGGTTACATACGGGCCGTAGCGGCCGCTCATCACCTTGATTGCGTCGCCCTCGAATTCCTTGATCGCCGGCTGCCTCGCGCGCCGCGCCGGCTGCACCTTGAGCGCGTCCTCAAGCGTGACCGTGAACACCGAGAGCGGCTTGGGCAATCTGAGATACCTTGGGCGGGTCTTGCCGCCCCGCTCCCCGATCTGCACGTACGGCCCCTTGACACCGCAGCCCACGAACACCGGACGGCCGTTCTCGGGATGCTCTCCCAGCTTGCGCGGCAGGCCCAACAGGGCCACGGCCTCGTCCAGGGTTACCGTGTACGGTGAAATGTCCGGTGGCAACGACGCATACTTCGGCTTTTCCTCGCCGCGCTCGCCGAGTTGCGCGTACGGCCCCCAGCGGCCCCGTCCGGCATAAACTGTTTGGCCTGTTTGGGGGTGGGCTCCCAGCTCCCGGGGCAGGGACAGCAGCAGCAGCGCGTCCTCCAGCGTGACGGTTTCTTCGCTAAAGTCGTCGGTTAAGGAGGCGTAGCGAGGTTTTTCTTCGCCGCCTTTCTCCCCCAGCTGCACGAACGGTCCACTGCGCCCCCATCCGGCGTACACCGGTTGATTGCTGGCGGGGTCCTGGCCTAGCAGCCGCGGCCCGCGCAGCAGGTCCAGCGCCTCCTCGAGGGTGATGTCTTCATAAGTCAGTCCATCGCGCATGCTGGCCATTGGCGGCCGATGGTCCTCGCTGCGCTCTCCCAGCTGCACGAAATAGCCGTACGGACCCAGCCGGGCGTATACCGATTCGCCGGTCTCCGGGTGCTTGCCCAGGAGGCGGCTTGGACGTTCCTCGGAGCCCTTGAGGGTTCGCTTCTTCTCGGAGAGTTGCTCGGAGTAATGGGCCCAGAACTCGTCCATCACCGGGACCCAGTGTTTTTCGCCGCTGGCCACGGCGTCCAGGGATTCCTCCATGCTGGCGGTGAAGTCGTAGTCGACGTAATCGTTGAAATGGCGAGTCAGGAAATCGGCCACCATCCTGCCCTTCTGGGTGGGCGCGAAATTGCGCTTGTCCATCACTGCGTACTCGCGGTCGCGCAGCTTGCGCAGGGTCTCAGCGTAGGTCGAGGGCCGTCCGATGCCGTGGTCCTCCATTGCCTTGACCAGGCTGGCCTCTGTAAAGCGGGGCGGCGGCTCGGTAAAGTGCTGTTCCGAACCGAGGTCCTTGACCTCAAGCGGTTCGCCCTCAGCCAGGGGCGGAAGCGCTTTATCCTTGCTGTCCGCCGAGCGCGCCAGCACCTTGAGAAAGCCGGGATGGGCGAGCGTCGCTCCGGTCGCCCGAAAGCGGCCCGCGGGCTGCTCATCCGGCTTTATCCGTGCTCCCGCGCCGGGCAGGAACTCGGCGCTGACGCGGTCAACTATGGCGTCGCTCATCTGGCTTGCTATGGCGCGCCGCCAGATGATTTCGTACAGCCGGTACTGATCGGCATCCAGACGCCCCCTGAACGATTCCGGCTCGCGGTCCATGCTCGTGGGCCGAATGGCCTCATGCGCTTCCTGCGCGTTGCGGGTCTTGGTGCGGTAGCGGCGGGGCGCTGCGGGAAGGAAATCGGGACCCAGCTTGGCTCCGACATAAGCGCGGATTTCCTGCACCGCTTCGGTTGCCATCTGCACCGAATCGGTACGCATGTAGGTAATCAGCCCAACCGCGCCGCTGCCGGTATCGATGCCTTCATACAGGGTTTGCGCCACGCGCATGGTTCTTAGTGTCTGCATGCCCAATTGGCGCGAGGCTGCCTGCTGCAGGGTAGAGGTCGTGAACGGCGGAGGCGGGCCGCGCTTGGCCCGGGTCCGGGTAACCTTCTCGACGGTGAGAGCGCCCATTCCGCTCCCAGTCCCGCTGCTGTGCATGGCCGCAAGCAGCGTTTCGCGCGCCCGTTCGGTTTGGGCCGCATCGGCCAACGAGAATTTCTTCAGCTTGTTGCCGTCGAGTTCCACCAGCGCCGCATCAAAGTCCTGGCCGGCCTTGTGCATGTGCGCGGTTACGGTCCAGTACTCGCGGGGCTTGAAGGCTTCGATTTTCTTTTCCCGTTCCACGATCAGCCTCAATGCCGGACTCTGCACCCGGCCGGCCGAGAGGCCCCGCGTCAGGGTCCGCGACAACAGAGGAGAGAGCGTGAATCCCAACAGCCGGTCCATGCAGCGCCGGGCCTTTTGCGCTTCCACCAGCGGCATGGCAACGTCGCGCGGCGCCCTGACCGCTGCGGTTACCGCCCTGCGGGTAATCTGATTGAACGCCACCCGGTGAACCTGCTTGCCCTTAAGCGCGCCTTTCTCGGAAAGCAGCTCAAGCAGGTGCCAGGCAATTGCCTCGCCTTCGCGATCCGGGTCGGTTGCGAGGTACAAGGCCGGCATTTTCTTCAACGCGGCGCGAATGCTATTGACCGCGGCCTTTGAGGATTCGACCGGCTCGAACTGCATTTCGAACCCTTTCTTGGTGTCGATGGACAGGCCGCCATGCTTCAAGTCCCGCACATGCCCGTTGCAGGCCAGCACCCGGTATCCTTTGCCGAGGTAGCGCTGCAGCGTTCTCGCCTTGGCGGGAGACTCGACTACGATGAGGCCTCCCCCGGCCGAATTGGGCGTGGGGGGTGTCATATGCGATTTGCCTGCCTTGCTTGGCGTGAGTGGAACGGAATCATTTTGCCTCTTGGAATCGCTACGGCTGGAACTCTGTTCAAGGCCAGCGCGCATCCTAGCACTGTTTAGCAGCTGCGTTGAAAACGGCCGCCGGGCAGCGAATGCACTCGGCCCTGAATCTCCAGCCGGGAAAGTGTGGCCGACACCTCCGCCGCACCGAGACCGGTTTCACGCACTAAATCGTCGATGCTGGCGGGGCCGCTCCCAAGCAGGCTGCCGAATAACGGCAGCTCCTCGAGGGTGGGCTGCGGCGGGTTTTCCCTCGGCGAGTCGGCGTGACCGACCTGCAGCAATGCCGGCAATTCCTCCAGTATGTCTTCGGGCCCTTCCACCAGCTTGGCGCCGCTTCGTATCAAGGCGTGGCATCCCTTCGCCAGGGGGCTGTATATCGAGCCCGGCACCGCGAACACCTCCCGGCCCTGCTCGGCGGCGGCGCGGGCGGTGATGCCGGCGCCCGACCGCCGCGCCGCCTCCACAACCAGCACCCCGGCGGACATGCCGCTGATGATGCGGTTACGCCGCGGGAACATCCACTGGTGCAACTCCACGCCCGGGGGACTCTCGGAAACCAGCGCGCCCTGCGCGGAAATGCGGCGCGCCAGTTGTTCGTGCAGCCGCGGATAGACCCGATCCAGTCCCGTGGCGCAGACGCCCACTGTGCGTCCCCCGCATTCCAGGGCCGCCTCGTGGGCGGCCGCGTCGATGCCTTCGGCCAAACCGCTGGCGATACACAAGCCGCGGCGGCTGAGCGCGCGGGAAAAGTCCGCGGCGGTGGATCGTCCCAGCGGCGTCGCTGAGCGGCTTCCGACGATCGCTATTTGCGGTTCCGAAAGCGTTTCGGCCTGTCCCAGCACAAACAGCGCCGCCGGCGGATCGGCGATTTCACGCAACAACGGCGGATAGCGGGTATCGTTGAGCGGGATCAGGTGGGCATTGTCGCCGGCCAGCCAATCAAGGCAGTGGCCGATCGCGGCGCAATCCGGCCGCGCCAGCCAGTTCCGGCTTTCCTTGCTGACGCCGGCTTCGCGCAACTCGGCAGGCGGCGCATTGATCAGAGTGCGTGCGTCACCGTAGCGGTCCAGCAGCCCGCGGCGCACTAGAGCCGACAGGCCGGGGCACAACTGCAAGGTAATCCAAGATTCTGCTTCCATGCGTGGCTCTCCTGGTATGTACACCGCCGAAAACGCCGGGAACGAGGGCGTTTCACCCTCGACGCCGGCAGGCTGCCTTCGCTCCCGATTTTTCCTTGAGAAGATTGTGGGAAAATACCACACAAGCGACGCCCGCCGGGGCCCCGACTACGTTGTTCAATGGCCGAGCTGAAAATCCTTACCTTTCCCGATCGCCGACTGCGCCGCAAGGCCCGGCCGGTTTCCGTTGCAAGCGAGCGTTTGCGGCGCCTGGCCGACGATTTGCTGGAAACGATGTATGCCTCCCGGGGCGTGGGTTTGGCGGCGACCCAGGTGAACGTGCAGGAGCGTGTGATCGTAATGGACATCTCGCCGGAGCGCGATTCTCCGCGCTGCTACGTAAACCCGCAGATTGTTTCCGCCGAAGGGCAGGTGGCCAGCGAGGAAGGCTGTCTCTCGGTGCCCGAATTCAGCGCCGAGGTCCCGCGCGCCGAGCGCGTATCCCTTCGGGCCCGCACGATGGACATGGAACCGCTGGAGGAGGAGCTCGATGGCCTTGCGGCCATCTGCGTGCAGCACGAAATCGATCACCTTGATGGCAAGCTGTTCATTGATTACCTCTCGCCGTTGAAACGCCGCATGCTGCGCAAGCGCGTGGAGAAGAGCGGGCGGACCGGCAAGCCCGCAGCGATGGAGCTGTAGCGCTTACATTCTCTCCATCTTGCATAGAAAAAGGCCGCAACCCCCCCGGGAGGAAGGGTGTACACGCCTTGGTCCCCGGGAGAGAGGGCATCCTGCCCCCCGGCGAGGGCGTGTCCACTTCCCCCCGTGGGAGAGAGGGCATCCTGCCCTCCGCCGAGGGCGGGGACGCCCTCGTTCCCAGGGTCTCTTGCTGTGCGCGGCCGCTCCAACGGGCAGTTACTCGACATGAACACATCTGCGAGGATTCTGTTTGCAGGCACGCCCGGGTTTGCGTTGGAGGCGCTTCGGACCCTGCACGCGGCCGGGTACTCCATAGCGGCTGTCATTACCCAACCGGATCGCGCCGCGGGCCGCGGCCGCAAACTAAAGGCCTCGCTGGTCAAACAATGGGCGCAAACGGCCAGGTTGCCATTGTCGCAGCCGCGCCACTGGGATGATGCGCTGATCGGCCGGTTGCGTGAACTCGGCGCCGACCTGATGGTGGTCGCCGCCTACGGAGCGATCCTGCCTGCCGCTGCGCTGACGGTATGCGGCCTGGGCGCGGTCAATATTCACGCTTCCCTGCTGCCTCGCTGGCGCGGGGCGTCGCCGGTAGCGGCGGCGATCCTGGCGGGCGATCGCGATACGGGCGTCACCCTGATGCACATGGACGCCGGACTGGATACCGGGCCGCTGTTGGCCGCCGAGCGCACCCGCATCGAGCCCCACGAGACTACCGGAGAATTGGAAGCACGCTTGGCTCAAATGGGCGCGGGCCTGCTGCTGGAACATCTGCCTCAGATTCTCGCCGAGGAACTGCAAGCGGCCCGCCAGAGTGACGCACAAGCCAGTTACGCGCCCCGGATAAGCAAGCAGCAGGGCCGGATCGACTGGTCGATGCCGGCGGCGGAGCTGGCCCGCCGGGTCCGCGCATTCGATCCCTGGCCGGTTGCGCATGCCCTTTGGCGCAATCAGCCGCTGCGCCTTTGGGGAGCACGGGCCCTGCCGGGTCCTGCCCAGGCGCCGGGTCGGGTGTTGGGCGTTACCGGAGAAGGGATCGATCTCGCAACGGTCTCCGGCGTGTTGCGGGTGCAAGAGATCCAGCTGCCGGGTCGTCGCCGCTTGCCGGCCGCGGACGCCGCCCGCGGGGCGCCCCTGGCCGGAGGTCGTCTGGCGTGAGCGAGCCGGGCGCCGATACCCGGCGGGTCAGCGCGCTGGCCGTCTATGGCGTGCTCAATGGAAGCGGCTATGAGAAGGCGCTCAGCGATGCGGGGCGCCACACATTGCCTCCCGAGCGGCGCCCCCTGGCATCGGAGCTGATCCTGGGGGCGTTGCGCTGGCAACATCGGCACCGGGAGTTGCTGCGCAATCTCATGGACCGGCCAAGGCCGGCGAGCAAATTGGGCGCGCTGTTGTCGGTGGGACTGTTCCAACTGGCTCACACGCGGGTTCCGCACCATGCCGCGGTCAGTGCCTGCGTTTCCGCGGGGAAAATGCTGCTTGCGCCGTCGCTGTCCGGTGTGGTCAACGCCGTATTACGGCGATACCTGCGCGAGCGTACGCACCTGGAGAGCGAAGCGGATCTCAGCCTGCAGGGGCGGTTCTCGCATCCTGAGTGGATGATCCGCCAACTTCAAGACGCATGGCCCGGCCACTGGCAGGCCATTCTGCAGGCCGGCAACCGCAAGCCGCCAATGTGGCTCAGGGTGAACCAGAGCAAGATAAGCCGTGAATCGTACCGGGCGAGTCTGCCTGCTTCCGGACAATGGCGCTGCGCCCTGCCGCGAGAACTGCCCAACGGCTTGCGGGTTGATCCACCCAGACCTGTGGCGCAACTGCCGGGTTTTTCCGAGGGCCTGGTTTCGGTGCAGGACGCCGGCGCCCAGTTGGCGGTTGCGCTGCTCGATGCCCGGCCGGGCATGCGGGTTCTGGATGCTTGTGCGGCGCCCGGCGGCAAGACCGCGCAGTTGCTGGAGACTTGCCCGAATGTGGGTGAAGTGGTGGCGCTGGACGTGGACGCTGAGCGTCTCGAGCGGGTCAAGACCAACCTTGCGCGTCTTGGCCTGGAGGCTACCGTTCGCCGGGGTGACGCGCAGCGCCCGGCCGATTGGTTCGACGGCCGCCCTTTCGACCGCATTCTGCTGGATGCGCCGTGCTCGGCCAGCGGCGTAATTCGCCGCCACCCCGATATCAAGCACCTGCGCCGCCCGGCCGACATTCCGCGCTTTGCCCGGCTGCAGGCCGGACTCTTGCGGAGTCTCTGGCCGCTTCTGAAACCCGGCGGACGCCTGCTGTACAGCGTATGTTCCGTGTTCACGGAGGAAACCAGTGATGCAATCGGCTCGTTTCTGAGCGAAAATAGGGGTGGGGCCAGGGAAGTGGGTGTTACGCCCAGTTTGCCTGCGGGGTGGGCGCTGCCTTTGTCGAACTACGGTTATCAGCTGCTGCCCGGGAGGCACTGCGCAGACGGACATTTCAATGCGCTTTTGGAGAAAACCTCAACTACATTCTGAGACTTGGGATTGCGGCGGCCCCTGGGAGTTTTCGCAGCAGGCGCCGGCTGCGCTGACGCGCGGGGAACATGTTGGGAACGAGGGCCTCCTGCCCTCGTCGAGGGTTGGAAGCCCTCGTTCCCAGGGAGCCTGGCGGAGAGGTCTGGTGCTGTTGGGCTTGCTTTGCCTGCCGCTGGCGGCGCCGGCATCGGATGTTGACGTGCGGCTCGCCTACGCTCGCGCCAGCGAAGGCAGCTGGCTGGTCACTACCCGGGTGGACATTGACCTGGACGCGGAAGCCGAGCAGCTTGTAAGGGAGGGCCTGCGTCTCAAGTTTGAGGTGGAATTCGCCGTCGCGAGGCCGCGAACACTGATGCCTTCCAAGAAGCTGACAGAATTCGTTCGAGTCCTGTACCTGGAGTTCGACCCCGAGGCGGCCCGCTTCATCGTCAGCTCCCCTTCAGAGGATACGCGCCTGGAATTCGCCACAATGTTCTCGGCCCTGCACAAGATCGGCTATCTGACCGACCAGCCGCTGATCGACGAGGCGCAACTCGAGGAGGGACAACCGTACGTGTTCTCCGTGCAGGCCCGGGTCTTTCCCGACGAAATCGGTTGGTGGCGACGCAATGTCGCCGGCCGCCTGGGCATCGGGCTGGTCTTGAGCAGCCAGATCTATACCTGGTCGCTAACCCCGTAGCAGCAAACTTACCGCCATCGCCGCGACTGCAACCAGGAACACGGCGCGAATCAGGGGCTCGCCCCGGGACACGGTAAGTCGCGCGCCCAGCCAGCCTCCGGCAGAGTTGCCCACGGCCAGCGCCAGTCCCGCCATCCACAGAATGTGCGACTGCCAGGCGAAGATCGCCAGTGCCAGGATCGTATACGGGAGGACGATTACAACTTTGTACATGTTCACGCGCACCAGGTCCATGCCGAGGATGCGGTGCAGCGCCGGCATCAGCAAAAAGCCCACGCCGACCTGGATAAATCCCCCCCAGGCGCCCGCCACCACCAGCGCCGCGTAGCCCAGCCAACGGCGCGAGGGGCTGAGCGCAGGCGCCGCTTGCGCTTTCTTGCCGCGAAAGATCAGCACCGTCACCGCCACCATGGTCAGCGCCACGATGCGATCGAACCACGGCCCGCTGATTCGCACTCCCAGCGAAGCGCCGCCCACGGCGCCCGCACAGGCGAACAGCGAAAGCCACAGGGCCTCTTTCAGTTCCTTGAAACCGTGCCGCCGGAAAGTGCCGATGGCCACCAGGTTCTGGGCGACGATAGATACGCGCAGTGTCCCGTTGGCGACCGGCGCGGGAACGCCTGCGAGCAACAGGACCGGAAGTGTGAGTAGCGAGCCGCCTCCGGCCATGACGTTCAGGAAGCCCGCGGCAATGCCGGCCAAGGCCAGCAGCGGCAGGAATTCCAGCGGTAGCGAGTCGCTCACGACGCCGGCGGCAAACTCCGTAGCATAACCTCGGGAAGCTCATCGCGCCGCAGAACCGGAAGGTCCGCCGGGGCGGGCCGGGAGTTATAGGTGTTCCAGAACACCACGTTCCGGTTCTTGTAGCGGCCTGCGTGTCCGTCACTGAGCAATGCCGCGGCGCTCTTGCCCGAATAGGTGTACTCCAGCCTGGCGTCGGCCTTGCGCCGCATCAGTTGGATGGCTTCAAGCGCATCGTCCGTGGGCAGAGCGTAGCCGGGTCCCAGGAATTCCTGGCGAAACTCCACGCGGCTTAAGGGGTTCTCCGCCGGCAATGGGCAAACACCCTCCAGTAGCGGCCTGAGTTCGTCGGCCAACGTTCTTATGCGTTGGATCGAAGTCATATTCTCGGATACGACGCGGGCGGCAATAATCCGGGTGGGAAGGCCGGCCAGCGCCAGGCCGAAATCGAGGCCCACCGTGCTGCCCGAGGAGCCGCAGGGCAGATAGATCAGGTCCGGGACGGGACATTCGCCCGCCATGACCTGTTCGGCCAGTTCCAGCGCCGCGCAGACGTAGCCCAGGCAACCGAGAGTGGAGGAGCCGCCCAGGGGAATTTCATACCAGGCGCCCTCATCGGCGAGCAGCGCCGCTCGCTTTTCGTTCATCTCCTTTTGGTCGGCCGCCGGTTCGAGCCGGGTCCCCAACAGAAGGTGATAGCGCAGCGTTTGCTCGACGTACGGCGTGGGTGGTTGCGGCCGGACTATCCCGCAGCATTTCAAACCGAGGCTGCAGGCGTAGTGCGAGGTGGAGAGTATGTGGTTGGAACCGACCGCGCCGTAGGTCAGCACGCCCCGGCAGCCGCGCTCAAGGGCGTCGGCAAGCAGAAACTCCAGCTTGCGCAGCTTGTTGCCGCCGTGCCTTGCGCCGCTGATGTCATCGCGCTTGATCCACACCGAGCGAGCGCCAAGCTCTTCGGCCAGCGCATCATGCCGGTCCACCGGCGTGGGCGTTTGCGCGATAGCTTGCCACGGAAAGGCTTTCTGAACGGCCTGACGGTAGGCGCGGACCCTGGACGCTGAAGTCAAGGCTGTTGAACCAGCCTGATGAGTTGGGAGTTGAATCGATGTTCCTGCAGGCGGGCGCGGTCCGCGTTGAGCTGCTGGAGATCGGTGGTTGGGCCGATCCGAACGCGGTACCACATTTGCCGGTCCAACCTCACCGGCTGAATGCGGGCGTTCATCCCGACCAGCGCAAGGCGCGCCTTGAGCGATTCGGCTTGTTCCTGACGGGTGAAAGCGCCCAACTGCAGCACGTACATTCCAGGTGTTTCCACCGCCGTGGGGGCAGGCGGCCCGGTCTCCGGCTCCGAGGGTCCTGCGGCGGAGGGTTCCGATACGGCGCCGCTTGAGGGCTCCGCCCCTGCGTCAGTCAGGGGTTCGGCTGCCGTGTCGGTCGAGGTCGCCGCGGGTTGCCGCGTCGCCGCTGTGGTTTCCTCCACCAGTTCTTCGCCCAAGGGGAGCTTGGTGTAGAAGTCGAATTCGGGGCTGGTGTAAGTATCGTTCGCCGCCGGCACGGAAGATGGTTCAGTCCACCATTGGGTAACTATCGGATAAACCCACAAGGCCAGCACCAGGCCTACTGCTATGCCCGCCAGGAATTCGCCCCGCCGCCAGCCGGGCGATTTGCTTTTGCTGCGCTTCGCCATGTCTACATGCTCCTCGGCGCCGATACGCCCAGCAGTCCCAGTCCGTTGCGCAGCACCTGGCCGCTGGCGTGGGCCAGCAACAGCCGCGCGGCGCGCAGTTGCGCTTCGGCGTCCAGGACCCTGCAATGGTTGTACCAACCGTGAAACGCCTGAGCCAGCCCGATCAGGTAGTGAGCCAGGACTTGCGGCGCGCGTTGCGCCGCCGCCTGCTCCACGGTCTCGGGCAGCCGCGCCAGCGCCAGCATCAGTTCGATCTCGCGGGGATGCTCAAGCAAGCCGGCATGGTTCCCGGCTTCGTCAAGGTCCCAGGTAAGTTCCCGCGCCCGCAATTGCTCTAACAAACTGCATACGCGCGCGTGCGCATATTGCACGTAATAGACCGGATTGTCATTGGACCGCCGCTTGGCCAGATCAAGGTCGAAATCGAGATGCTGTTCTCCTGCCCGGGATACATAAAAGAAACGCGCTGCGTCCACACCCACTTCTTCACGCAAGTTCCGCAGCGTTTCAAACTCGCCTGCACGCGTGGACATCGCCACCCGCTGTCCGCCCCGGAACAGGGCCACGAACTGGACCAGCCGAACCTCCAGGCAGGAGGGCGGTTCGCCCAGCGCCTCAAGGCCCGCCCGGACCCGTCCCACGTAACCATGGTGGTCCGCGCCCAGCACATCAAGCAGCACGTCCGCGCCCCGCTTGCGCTTGGCGTAATGATAGGCGATATCGGAGGCGAAGTAGGTGCTGCGGCCGTCCGCCCGCACCACTACGCGGTCCTTTTCGTCGCCGTAACGCTCGGCCGGAAACCACAACGCCCCGTCGCGCCGGTAGGTGACGTCTTCAAGGCGTTTCAGGCACTCGTCGATCTGTCCACCGGCAACCAATTCCCGCTCCGATTGCCATGAATCGAAGCGCACACCGAATTCCTTAAGGTCCTCGCGAATGTCCTCAAGCACCCACTCACCGGCGATGCGTCCAATGCTCGAGAACAAGTCTTTTCCCAGCAACTCCTGCACGGCGCTGATCAGCGTGTCCACGTACCGGTCCGTCTCTCCGTTCGTGGCGCCATCCTTTTCCGGCCAGACCATGCTGCGCCGGGCCGCTTCCGCGGCCTTGGGAAGTTCGTCGGCCACGCGCCCGGCCAACTCCCGGATGTATTCGCCCCGGTAGGCGCCTTCCGGAAACGCTTCTGCGCCCTTGGCCTGTTCCACCATGCGCAGCCACACCGAAAGCCCCAGGACCGCCAACTGTCGTCCGGCATCGTTGACGTAGTACTCCCGCCATACCTCGTGGCCGGTGGCCTCAAGGAGACGCGCCAGGCAGTCGCCGAGGGCGGCGAGACGGCCATGTCCTACGTGTAGCGGTCCGGTGGGATTGGCGGACACGAACTCCACCAGTACCCGTTGGCCCTGGCCGCTTTGGCTCGACCCGTAGGTTTCCGCCGCGGCGGCGATCCGAGCGAGTTCGGCCTGCAGGGCCGCGGGGGCAAGCCAGATGTTGAGGAATCCCGGTCCCGCGATCTCGACTCGATCAATCAGCGAGTTCTCCGGCAGGTTCTCCACGATGTCCGCTGCGATATCCGCGGGCCGCCGCTTCAACCTGCCGGCGAACTGCATGGCCGCGCTGGTAGCGTAATGCCCGTTGCGGGAATCGCGCGCCTGCTCCAGCCCGGCATACCGTAGACTGTCGGAATATTCCCCAGCTACAGCGCGCAGGGCTTGGTCAAGTAGGGTGCTGAGCGCATTCTTCATCGACGTGCCGCCGCGAATTTTATGCGGTCACGGGAGGACACGGCATCCCCCAGGGAACGAGGACATCCTGTCCTCGTCGAGGGCTGGAAGCCCTCGCTCCCAGCATGACATCCTTTCCTCCAAGTGCGCCATGCCCTCGCTCCCGGCACGATAGCTTTCCCGGCGTCTTGTAAAGGAAAAAGCGAGGGTAAAGATATTCTCGGACGTTGATTCTTAATAGGGAGGCCTTCCACAAGCACCTTGTTCACCCCCAGGAATGACAAAGTCATCGATCTGGCTTCGCGCGAAAGGCCGGGGCGAAGACAGCTGGTCGAGCAACTTTTTGACCAGCATGCCCAGGCCTTGCGCCTTTTCCTGCGAGGGCGGTCGGTGCCGCGGGACCAAGTCGAGGACCTCGTCCAGGAACTCTTCACGCGGCTGATGGGTGTGGGCCGGCTGGGAGAAAAGATGTCCGATGCAACCGGAAGTAGTCGTTCATACCTCTTGACCATGGCCAACAACATGATCGTGGACAGGCAGCGCAAGTTGCGCGTGTGCAACGACTACGCAGCAGCGCAACGCGAAATCGAGCGCGAACAAATCGATGAGCGCACGCCGGAGCGTATCGTCGCGGCGCAGCTGGAACTGGAAGCCATGAAAGCCGCCATCATGGACATGCGCCTGAATTGGAGAGTGGCATTTGTTCTGCAGCGCTTCCGCAACATGAGTTACGAGGACATTGCCTTGCACATGGGCGTAACGAAAAAGCAGGTCGAGAACTACATCGTGCGAGCGATGCGGCGGATCGAAAAGCGCGGCGGAAGATCAAGGCCGCAGGAGAAAGGTCGTGCTGAAGAACCTTCAGGAGATTATGGGCGGCGACGTGGAGCATGCCTTGCTGCACCTTTGGTCCGATCAGTTGTCGGAAGCTGAAGCGGCGGCGATCCGTAATCGCGTCCGGCGTGATCCAAAATACCGCGAAGAGTTTGACGGCTCGCTTGAGGTTCTCGCTTCCATGGAGGAATTGGCGGGCGATAGCGAGATTCGCGAAATTGTCCTGGAATACAGGTGCCTCATCCAGGAGCGCAGATCGAAACGCAAGGCTGCGCTGGGCATTGCCGCCGGGGTGCTCGTGGCATTCGGCGCTGCCCTGACTTACTTCTCGCCCTGGCGCGGGCCGGACGACAGCCACCTGCAAAAGTACTTCAACCGCATCGGTGAGCAGCAGACCATAGAACTGGACGACGGCAGCGTTATCACGCTCAATACCGCCGGTCAGCTGGTGGTGGACTACAGCGAGCAGGTTCGCAGGATCCTTTTGGAGCACGGCGAGGCCTATTTCGAGGTGGCGGAAGATCCAGTACGTCCCTTTACGGTGGATCTGGGCGTCCGGTCCGTCACCGCAGTCGGGACGGCGTTCAATATCCGCAAACACCCGCAGCACTACCAGATTGCGGTGATCAAGGGCGCTGTTTCCTTGCATGAGTTAATGCATGAAGTGTCCTCCTCGCCTCCGCCGATTTCGGTCGATGGTCAACCGGTGGTCATTTCCACACCCGGACAGCACCGCGTGGAGGCAGGCTGGGTGGCCGAGTTCGACGTAAGCCGCAACCTGCTGACGGAATTTCGGCCCGAGTCCATGGAACGTTACGAGGGCTGGCGCAGCGGCATGCTCAGCTTTTACCGGGAGCCGCTGTATCAGGTGATTCAGGAGTTGAATCGCTACTCGCGCAAGAAGATCCTGATTGAGGACACTTCAGTCATGGAATTGAGCGTTTACACGGCGGTAAGCGTCGATGAGATCGATTCCGCGCTTTCCGGCCTGGAGAAACTGTTTCCGATTGAAGTAAGGCGGCACTACGACCGGATCGTGATTACCGGTTCGGCGGGGAACTGAAACTAAGGACAAAATCCTTGAGGTGGGGACAATGAACAGTACTTTGAGAATCCGTAATACGAAAACGTTGCCGGTCGTTGTATTGGCCGTGCTGGCGTGCGCAGCGGCCGGCGCCTCAGCGCAGTCCGGCGAGGTGCTCACACTCGATATCAAGGCTCAGAATGCCGGTTCGGCGCTGGTGACGCTCGCAAAATCCTCGGGCGTGCAGATCATGCTTACAGAGGGGTCCGGTGAAAAGGTCGAAGTCGATGGGCTGAAGGGCGAATATCGGTTTGAAGACGCATTGGCGGCCTTATTGACTGACACGGGCCTGACGTACGAATACGCGGCGGAGAACGTAGTGCTGGTTCAACAGGCCCGGGAGGATGAGGAGGTGGTGAATGCGGCCTCCGAGGATCCTGCGGCCGCGGATGAAGATGAGCCGGTAGAACTGGAAAAGCAGGTCGTCACGGGCTCCCGATTGAAGGGCGGCGACCCCAGCGCGAGGATCTACAGCTACACCGCCGAGGACATCGCGGTGCGCGGCGTATCCACCCTGGAGAATTTTTTCCGCACCCTGCCGTGGACCTACCCATCCATTACCACGCAGACCAATACCAGCCTGCACTATCAAGGCAGCGATCAGGAAGATGAATACATTGAGCTGGGGTTGGGCATCTCCACGGTCAATCTACGCAACATGGGCTCGGCCAACACTCTGGTCCTGCTTAACGGCCGGCGCGTAGCCGGCACCGGCGAAGAGGATGATTTCGCCAACATCCGTACGATTCCCCTGTCCGCCATAGAGCGGGTGGACATCCAGTTGGACGGCGCCTCGGCGGTGTACGGGTCGGACGCCATCGGCGGCGTGGTGAATTTCGTTACGAAGAGGAACTACAAGGGCCTTGCAATCGATTACCGCAACGAGTTCAGTTCCACTGACGCGGACCAGACCAAGGCCAGCGTCACGGGCGGCTACGCCTGGGGCAGCGGCAACGTCACTGCCATCCTATCGCGCGACACCTCCGATCCCATCACCAACAACAAGACCGGCCTGACCACTCTGGACTTCCGCCCGTTGCTGGGTCCCGAGTTCGACCTTCGCAGCACTAGCAGCGGTCAGCCGGGTGTGGCGTGCGAATACTCGCCGGTGTTTGCTTCTCAGCCAGCCACCATAAGGTGCAAGCGTCGGACTCCCAAGTATCAGCTACCGGCGGATCACAGCGGCCTCGGGGCGACGGTTGACGACTTCATCGTAATCGAAAGTGGCGAGACCTTGCCCTACCCCTACGACGAAATCGATCCACAAAACGGCGCGGAGTCCAGCACGGACTCGTTCACGGTCAGATTCGAGCAGTACCTGACGGACAATCTGCGCGTATATGCGGACCTTCTGTATTCCAGACACGAGTCGTACCAGGAATTTTCCCGGAAAATTCAGGGCTTTATTCCCATTCCGACCAGCAACGCCTACAACCCTTACGGCAAGTCGATGGCGGTGCAATACGCGCCGATCAGGGAATTTGAGCAAGGGCTGCTGCCGACCCAATTCACCGAATCGGAAACCAGGCAGCGCAATGTCAACTTTGGAGTGATCTGGGAGTTTGGCTCGCACGAGTTGAATGCCGAAGTCACGCGCACCAAGTCCGAACGGGAAACCTACCGGGTACGCGCAAAGGCACGGCGACCACGCTGGGATCCCACCGCCGACGCCTGGTACGCCGCGCTGACCAGTTCGGACCCGAATCGGGCGATCAACGTGTTCGGCAACGGGGAGGCGCAGGGTTCGGCCTTTGAGGAGTTGCTTACCGTTGCCGAGGGGCCCATAAACGGGGATAGCGAGACGCGAGCCTACAACCTTACGGTGCGCGGCAGCTTGTTTAGTCTATGGGGCGGCCCGGTTTTCTATTCCGCAGGCACTGAGTACCGTAAAAACACCATTTACCGGACCCAGGAAACAACGGTCAACCTCGCCGGAATTGAGCTGCAGCGATTTGTGGACTCGGGGACGAGCATAGGCGTAGACAGGCCATCGCGCGAGATCACTGCCTACTACGCAGAATTGGCCCTGCCCTTGATTGGCCCCGAGAATTCCCGTCCCGGCGTGCATTCACTGATTCTGAGCCTGCAGGCGCGGCGCGACGAGAACGAGTCGACGGCCTCAGCCTACCTGGGATCGCGCGGGGCGTACCAGCGTTACGAGAGACTGGAACCCGAGCAGCTTCCCTATTGGCATCCGGAATTGGGTTGGCAGACTTACAACCGGAACCGCGGGATCCTCCACTACGCGGATGTGGTGCACGCTGCCAATCACACTATGACCAAACAGGTCCGAACCAGCCCGAGCATCGGGGTGCAATATCGGCCGGTGGAAACGATCACCTTCCGCACCCGGTGGTCGCGTTCCTTCCGCCCGCCCGTATGGAGCGACCAGTTCGCCGCCTGCATTGATCCGCCTCCGACATCCTTCTGTTCGCCTGACACACGATTCAGGTCAAGCTTCCCCAATAGCCTGGATCCATACCACCCCAATGGCCCGACCGAATTCTCCCTGCCCTATGGGGCTGTAATACGGCAGGTGTACAGTACGGACCTGAAGAACGAGTATTCCGACGCCTATTCCGTAGGCTTCGATTGGGTGCCGCAGGCGATTGAGGGGCTGCGCTGGACCGTCGATTGGTCCAAGGTGGAATTTACCAACCGGATCGAAGACGGACATGCAGTGGCGTTAATGGCGCAAAAACGTCCTGATTTGATATTGAACCATCCGCAAGTGGTTACACGCAACGCGGAGGGCGATATCGAATCGCTGCTTTTCCTTCCCATCAACATCAATGAAAAGTATAGCGAGATCCTCGACACCAGCCTGGAATACAGCTTTGATACGGCCTATGGCCGCTTTACGCCGCGCGTCGCCTACACGCGGGTTCTGGCGGACGAAATCCAGGTCGGTCCCACCGAGGAAAGCAGGCTTGTAGTTGCCGGAACGCTGTTCGGCCCCGACGAGTACCAGTTGGAGGGCTCGTTGAGCTGGCTGTGGAACCAATTCGCCGCCGACCTGTTCATCTACTACTCGCCGGCCTACATCAACGACCGGGCGCGTTACTGCAGCAGCGCTGTCCAGGACATTCCCGGCAGCCGCTGCGCGGCAATCCCCTACGAGTATTTGAGCTTGGACGTATCCTCGCTGACGACGGTGGATCTCACGCTGACCTACCGCATGGACAACGGCCTGCGCGTGCGGGTCGGCGGGCGCAACATCCTTGACCGCGCCGCGCCCGCAACGGTGTTCGGCGGCGGTCTGCCGTACGATCCCACCCGCTGGGACGCCCGCGGCCGAGTGCTGTTCATCGACCTGAACTGGGAAATGTAGTCTCCTCGCTGACGGCCGCCGCGTTCTGCGGCGGCCGTCATATCCCCCTGGGAACGAGGGCGGGACGCGCTCCTTCCCAGGGGAAAAGTCAGGGATATGCGCCACGTTTGGCCGCTTTTTGAAGTGCGCAACACAACGCGTTGCGATGTTACGATGCGGCGTGAGGTTCGCGCATGCCGGTTTACAGCGATTCTATGAACGGGGTGAAGCACGGCGGTTGGACCCGCAGCATATCGCGCGCATCCGGGAGATACTGACCGACCTGGATGCGGCTTTAGGTGTCAGCGATTTGCGGCGTCCCGGCGTGCGGCTGCATCCTTTGAAGGGAAAGCTGCGTGGGTTCTGGAGTGTGCGCGTTTCGGGAAACTGGCGAATCGTCTTTCGTTTTTCGAACGGCGAAGCCGTGGATGTTGATTTGCGAGACTACCACTAGGAGGACAAAATGGCCATGTATGACCCGGCTCATCCGGGCGAACTCATCCGTAGAGACATTCGAGCAGCGAAGTGGACCGTGACAGAGTGCGCAAAGCACCTTGGTGTTGCGCGCAACACTTTGTCGCGGCTTCTTAACGGGCGCATGGGCATTTCGCCTGAGATGGCGCTGGCGTTGGAGCGCCTCGGCTGGAGCAACGCGGACCACTGGATGCGCTTGCAGGCAGCCTACGATCTGGCGCAGGCGCGGAGAATGCAGGCGGCCTGAAAAATCTCACAGCCATTCCGGCTAAAGGCGGGTAAGAAGGCGGTGGGCGGATACGGCGCGAATTCTGTCGGCCAGCGGGTAGGAGGAATCGCCGGCATGCACCACGATCAGCTTGTGCAGCTTCAGGTCGCGCAGGGCATTACGCATCGAAGAGGTAACCGCCGGCGCCGACGACAGTTTCACTTCGATGCCCAGTCGCTCGCTTCCCATGCGCGCGTACAGGTCCAGTTCCGCGCCGGTGTGCGTTCGCCAATGGTAGAACTCCCGGCCCGTGGCCGCGAGCTGCTCCATGACCAGTCCCAGCCCCAGGCCATTCAGTTCGTAATAACTGATCCTTCCGGCCAAAGATTCGGAGGATTGACGCAACAAATCCGGCGACGCACTGCCCAGCACAAGAAACCGGGCCGGACGCGGCCGCCGGTCCGACAGCACGCGAAGCAAAGGAAAAAGATCGGGCGCACGCTGCACCTCGTCAATGATGATCAAGCCCTTGAGGTCTTTGAGCGCCAGGTTTGCGTCTTCCTGAATTCTGGAGAGGGCCGCCGGGTTCTCCAGGTCGAAATGATGCGATTGCGTGTGATAGCTTTCGGTGACCTGCCTTGCGAGCGTGGTCTTGCCAATCTGCCGCGGGCCCAGAATGGCCACGAGCTCAAAAATCCGGATCCTTCTTAAGACTTCCTCTATGTGCCGGCTTCTGCGAATCACGCGCAGCGCTATACCATGAAATATCGGCGACAATCACCGAGATGTCATGGGGAATGGGAAATTTCTCAGGCTGCGAATCCGCGCAAGACATTTCTCCCTGGGAACGAGGGCATCCTGCCCTCGGAGGGCTGGAAGCTCTCGCTCCCAGCATGACATCCTGTCCTCCGAGCGCGGAAACTTAGGGAAACACTATGCTTGGACGTTAATTAAGTTAGGGAGGACTCCATTAACGCCGCATTCAAACCTCGGCAGGACAATGTCGTCGATCTGGCATCGCGCGAGAGGCCCGGCCGCAAGCGCCTTGTCGAGCAACTTTTCGATGAGCATGCAGTGGCCTTGCGCCTGTTCCTCAAAGGGCGGCTGATCCCGGACGATGACATTGGGGACCTGGTGCAGGAGTTGTTCTCCCGGTTGATGGGCGTGGACGGGCTGGAGGCCAAGATGTCCGCCTCGACCGGCAGTAATCGGTCCTACCTCCTGACCATGGCCAACAACATGATTGTGGATCTGCAGCGCAAGTCGACGGTGCGCAAGGCGTATTCCGTCGCCCAGCAGGCACTGGAGAGCGGGGGAGTCGATGAGCGCACGCCGGAGCAGATCGTCGCTGCACAGATGGAACTGGAAGCGATCAAGGGCGTCATCATGGCCATGCGCCCCAATTGGAGGCAGGCGTTTGTCCTGCATCGGTTCAGGAACAAGAGTTACGAGGACATCGCCTTGCACATGGGGATGACGGTGAAACAGGTCGAGCACTGCATTGCGCAGGCGATACGGCGGATTCGCAAGGCCCGGGAGAAGATCGCCGGGACAGGAGAACGGGCGTGCTAGAAACACTCAACAAAATCATGAGCGGGGGCGCCGAGCATTCGCTGTTGCAGTTGTGGTCGAGCCAGTTGTCCGAAGCCGAGGCAGCGGCGATTCGTGCGCGGGCGAAGGATGACCCCAAGTTCCGCGAGGAATATCTGGGTTCCCTTGAGATTCTGGCCGCCATGGAAGAACTGGAAGCCACCAGCGAGATTCGGGCGATCGCCGAAGAGTCGCGGCAGATCATTGAATTGCGCCGGTCGAAAAGAAGGGCCGCTCTGGGAATTGCGGCGGGCGTGGTTCTGGCGGTGGGCGCCGCGCTGCTTTATATCGCCCCGTGGAGCGGTCCCGATTACAGCCACCTTGAACGTTACTTCACGCGGATCGGCGAACAGAAAACCATTGATCTGGACGACGGCAGCGTGGTCACGCTCAATACCGCCACTCAGCTGGTCGTGGACTACAGCGAGCAGGACCGAAAGATTCTTCTCGAACGCGGCGAGGCCTTGTTTGAGGTAGCCGAGGATCGGGATCGCCCCTTTACGGTGGAACTGGGCGTGCGCTCGGTCACCGCTCTCGGCACCGTGTTCAATATCCGTAAACACCCTGAGCGCTATCACGTGGCGGTGCTGGAAGGAGCTGTGTACCTGCATCCATTGACCGAAGAAGCCTCTCCGTCGGCGCCGCCGGTTTCCACCGAAGACGAGTCGATAGTGATAGAGGCGCCCACGCAGCGCCGGTTGGACGAAGGCTGGGTGGCCGATTTCGAAGTAAGCGGCAACCGGATGATCGCATTTCAGCCGGAGTCCATGGAGCGCTACCAGGCTTGGCGCACCGGGATGTTGCGGTTTTATCGAGAGCCCCTATACCAGGTCGTTCAGGAACTGAATCGCTACACCCGCAAGAAAATCCTGATCGAGGACGCGGCGGTAATGGAGTTGAGCGTTTATGCGGCGGTAAGCATCAAGGAACTGGATTCCGCGCTCAATGCCCTGGAGCAGCTGCTGCCGATCGAAGTCACCAAACACTATGACCGGATCGTGATTACCGGTTCGGAAAAGAAAACTCCCGCAAAGGCGGCGGGCAGTTAATCATCAGATTCAAACCTTGAGGTGGGGACCATGAGAAATACCTTGGAAATACTTAGAGCCTATGCAATACCGGCTGTAGCAATGACGGCGCTCTCGTTCGGCGCCTCGGCGCAGAACGCCGAAGTGCTGACGCTGGATATCGAGCCTCAGCAGGCCGGTCCGGCGCTGATGGAACTGGCCAGTTCCTCGGGCGTCCAGATCATGCTGCCCGACCAGCCCGGCGCTGAAGTTGAGGTCGAAGGCCTCAAAGGCGAGTACAAACTGGAGGAAGCCTTGGCCGCCCTGTTGACCGACACGGGCCTGGCCTACGAGTTCACTTCGGAGAACGTGGTGCTCGTTCAACAGTCTCGGCAATCGGAGGAATTGCAGGAGGTTGAAGCGGCGGATGACTCCGCGGCCGCGGAGGAAGAAGAGGAGCCGATTGAGCTGGAGAAACAGACGGTGACCGGCTCGCGGCTTACTTTGGGCGACCCCACGGTCCGGGTCTTCAGCTTCACCGCCGAAGACATCAGGGCGCGCGGCGTAACGACCATCGAAGAACTGTTTCGCACCCTGCCGTTCGCATACGCGGGCACGACTACGCAGAACAATGATATTCCTGTGGGAGCAGGCGACACGGAAGAATTCAGGACGGGCGGAATCAATGTGGGCATTTCCACGGCCAACCTGCGTGCTTTGGGTTCGGCCAACACGCTGGTGCTGCTCAACGGACGCCGGACGGCAGGCGTTGCCGGCGCTGAAGACAACTACGCGAATCTCGTCAACGTGCCGCTCTCGGCCATCGAGCGCGTGGATATTCAGTTGGACGGCTCCTCGGCCGTTTACGGCGCCGATGCGATCGGGGGCGTGGTGAACTTCATCACCAAGAAGAACTACACCGGCGCGTCCTTTCAGATTCGCGACGAGTTCAGTTCGACCGACGCCGACGCGAGCAAGATCGCCTTCGAGGGCGGCTACGGTTGGGGCAGCGGCCAGGTCACCGCCGTCTTTTCCCGCGACTCTTCCCAGCCCATCACCAACGCCAAGACCGGCTGGGTGAGTTACGACTATCGTGGCCGGTACGGCGTGGAGTTTGACTCTCGAGACGACCGGGTGGGTCAGCCGGGCGTGGTGTGCGCCAATACGATTACCTATCCTACGGGGACCTTTTGCAACTATCCGTATACCTATTACCAGCTACCCGCCGGTCACAGCGGAGTGGGCGCTACGCGGGAGGATTTTTCCACCGATATTGTACCCGCCGACGTGATTGAGCCGCAAAACGGGGAACATACGCGAAACGAGTCAGGCACCCTGTTCCTGGAGCAATACGTGACCGACGATCTGCGACTCTATGCCGATTTTCTGTACTCGAACAACGTGTCTACGCGTAATCAGTTTACGCGCATGTTCAGTTGGAAGGTGCCCGCCAGCAATGCCTTCAATCCTTTTGGAAGCGACGTGTTGGTAACCTACTATCCGATCAGGGAGATCGAATCCGGCTCGCTGCCCGATGCATTTTCCGCTTCGGGCAACCGCCTGCGCTCCATTTCTGCCGGGTTGATGTGGGATATCGGCGACACAACGACCTTTGAGTTCAACGCCACCCGATCGAGGTCCATCCGCTATCAGCACCAACTGAAGCTGGCTTCGCCCGATTTGGTGCACCCGAACGACCCAAGTCACGCCCGGATGCTGGAAGCGCTGGCCAGTTCCGACCCCAGCGTGGCGCTGAACCTGTTCGGAGATGGTTCCGCGCAGAGTCCCGAACTGCCCGACCTGTTCACCACCGACGCATGGCCGCTTCCGTACGACAGCGTCACAAAAGTTCGTGCTTTGGAACCGCTGCTGCGGGGTCACCTCTTTCAACTGTGGGGTGGCGCCATTAGTTATGCCGTGGGGGCGGAATTCCGTGAAGAGACGATTTACGGCGAGGTCACGCTAATAACGGACCAGGGTGCCGTTCAAGAGGGGCGCAGGGAACGTATCGGGGTGGCCCGGCCAACACGCAAGGCCAACGGATATTTCGCCGAACTCGCGCTGCCGCTGGTGGGCGAGAGCAACGCGCGCCCGGGGCTTGCCTCGCTGGTCTTGAGCCTGCAGGCGCGGCACGACGTTTACGAGACGGAGGGCGGCAATGGCGGCATCATTCCCGTCTACGTGCCTGGCACCGGCTGGACCTATCCGGGAGAAGCCAACATCATTGACGTCGAGAATTCCGCGACCAGCCCCCGACTCGGAATCCAATACGGGCCGACGGATGATTTCACCCTGCGTGGGTCCTGGTCCGAATCGTTTCGCCCTCCGGTGTGGGCCGACCTGTTCAGCGCTACGGATTCTACGGTCTACACCTATTGGTCCTATTTTGACCCATATGCGCCGTCCGGGAGTACCGCGCCAGTTCCCATTCCCTCCACCCTGGCCAGGAACGCAATCGACACGAAACCGGAATACTCCGAGAACACTTCGTTCAGCTTCGACTGGACCCCTGCGGGCCTGCCCGGTTTCCGCTGGACGCTGGACTGGTCGACAATCGACTTCACCGACAAGATCGAAAATGTCGGTGGCCTGTTCAGGGATTATCCGGAAGTGATCTTTGCTCTGCCTGATGTTGTGGAGCGTGACGCCGACGGAAATGCAACCTTGTTTCACAGAGCCCGGCCGATCAATATCGCAAGGAAGACAAGCGAGATCATCACCACCGAATTCGCATACAACTTCGCTACGTCGTGGGGCGATTTCACGCCCCGGCTTACCTATACGCGCGTGCTGGAGGAGACCTTCCAGATCACGGAAGACAGCGAACTCATACGCCGGGAGGGAACCGTGCTGGGTAGCGACAAGTACCGTCTGGCCGGTCAATTGACCTGGTACCGCGAGCGCTGGGCCGGCAACCTGTTCGTTTACTACACCCCGAGCTATTTGAATAACAACACTGGGACTTGCTTTGAGATCGTGGGAAGGTGTGAGTTCCGGGGCCAGGACAAGCCGCACCTGATGGTGGATTCCTACATGTCGGTGGACCTGACCTTGAGTTACGCCTTCGATAACGGTATTCAGTTGCGCGCGGGCGGGCGCAATGTCCTGGATGCGTCACCGCCGGACACGCTCTACTCGGGCATGCCGTATGACCCGTCGCGCTGGGACGCGCGCGGCCAGGTGCTGTTCGTCGAATTCAACTGGGAGATGTAGTCCCCCAAGCGCCGGCCGCCGTGTACTTGGCAGCCCGGTGGCCGGCACTCTCTGGCATACGCTTCCTCGGTCGGCCGGCGCAATGCTGCGCATTGCTTTGGAAATAACTATCTGGAGATTTGCCAAATGAACAGAACTGTATCGGCCTTCGCCACGCTGCTGTTGTCGGCCAACGGAACTGCGGCAAGCGTGGAATATGAGATTCAAATTGACGCTTCGGTGGTAGCGGACAAAGCTTCAAAGGCGATCGTCTATGGCTACATCCCGTCTGACAATGATCACGGCGAGATTGCGACAGCGGAGATCATTGGCGGGCACGCGACGCTCATGGGCACTGTCGAGTATGTTCGCAATGTCAGCCTCGACCTTCTTCCAGCAGATTCAATCTATCCGCTGGGGCGTGCGGAGTTTGTACTTGAGCCGGGCGTAACAAGGGTGTTCTTCTTCGAGGACGCTTATGAGGTCGTAGGCGGCAAGTACACAGAAACTGCCTATGACTCCTGGCGAAGGGACCCGGTTTACCGTGCCCTTGAACAAGAGCAACGAGCGGCATTAGAGGCTGTCCTGGCTCTGTCCGAAGAAGAACAGAAAGCCTGGCGCGCAGCCCGGCGCGAAGAAAGCAAGAAACGATTCAAGGAATCGCCAGGGTTCAACGCCGAGTTGACCAAGTCTCGCATACTACAAGAACTCTATACGGGACATGAGGATCCAATTGCGCGTTTCGTTGCATTGGGCGCGGATACGGGCTGGTTATTGCAATCAGAATTTTCCGAGGACCCAAGAATGGCAAGGGCGCGAGCGTGGTTGGAACACATTGCCACTTATGAAGCGCTTCAACTCGCGCTTCCCGGGAATCCTGCCGTGACATTTGCGACGAACAGGATCAAGGACAGCCATCAGCGGTACTTGGCCGACGCATCAATCTCCATAGGCACCACGATCAAGGACTTTGGCGCCAGCAAGATGGATGGGAATTCCTTTCACCTCAGGAACGTTCTTCAGAACAACCAGTACGTGCTGGTGGAATTCTGGGCTTCCTGGTGCGGGCCCTGCAGAGCAGAAATCCCTCATATGAAGGAAGCCTACGAGAAATACCGTAACAACGGCTTCGAGATTGTTTCCGTTTCACTCGACGAGGAATACGAGGACTGGCAGGAGGCCTCGGACGAGGAGGAAATCCCCTGGATTGATGCGGGCGATCAGATGGGCTTTGATAGCGAGGCGGCCATGCTCTATGGCGTGGGGGCGATTCCGGCAAATTTTCTTGTCAAAGGCGTGGACGGCGAAATAGTGGGCAAGAATCTGCGTGAGGAACAGCTTGATGCCAAGCTGGCGGAGCTCTACGACGAATTAACCGTCTCCGTTTGTGTGGCTTCTTTGTGAGGATTCGAGAGTCAGCGCGCGCTATCGCCGCAAATCACGGAGAGAGCCCTGGCAGGAATGGACCCCGGCGATTCGCTGGTGACGGAAGCGCGTGGATAGCCTGAGTGGTGCGAAAGAAGCGGCGCAAGGTTCCCGTAAGCTGATCGTGTTCTAATTGCACAGGTGTCCTATTTCATTGCATTGCCGTCTTTGAAGTAAATGGGTTGCAACCTTTTCCGGCGCGTGCCGCATCCTTCAAGGGGAACTCGGCGCGGGCGCAACAAGAGTGACGGGAGGAACAAATGAAAATAATTCCACAACGATTGGCGGTAGCCGTATTTTGCGTTTTCTCTTGCGTCTGGCTGGCGCAGGCAGTTCTTGCCCAGGAGGCCGTATCCCAGGGCGGTGTGGCCGAAGCCAGGGTGCTCGGCGATCATGTGCTGGTGCGCGTGGTCTTGAGCACGGAAGAGTTCCACAAGGAAACGCATATCGTCCTGGATTACGCCGAGCAGCAGCCGATCAAGATCTACAACTGCATCCTTGGCGCGGTCAAATTCGGGGAGGGCGAGGAAACGCTCAAGATCCTGGCCGACGGCCTGCGGCTGGAAGTGCCCAAGGAAGGCGTGACCGCCTCGCAGGAATCCACCCCGCTGCTCAGCTACTTGAGCAACCGCTATTCGATTGAACTGGAGGAAATCGACGTCGCGGCCATCCTGGGCGGCCCGGTGCTGAAACAGTTTGCCCTCGGGATGAACCTGGATGAGGGTAGCGTCAGCTTCACGCCCGCTGCCGAGGCCGACGTGGCCGACGCGCAGCAGTGGGCCCAGACGATCATCACCGGCTTGCGCACCGCAGAGGACGGCAGCGTCCTGGCGCCGGTCAGCTACGGCGAAGGCGAGCGTTCCGTGCTCGCGTTCGACACCACCGGCTATCACAGCTACATCAATGCCGACGTGGCTGGCGCCTTGGGCCGTCCGTCCGGAGACGTGCCGGGCATCTTCTTCGGCGCCGGCGATCAACGCCTGCAACTCTCGGGTATGGCGGCGCTGTTTCCCGCTGATTTCTCCGAGAGCCCCCAGCTGTCTTCCGATTGGCTGCTGGTTCCGGGCTTGAGCCTGTGGACGGCTTATCGGCTGGAGATCAACCCGGTTCAGGGCTACCTGGCGCTGGCGCCGGTAGTGAACAGCAACTATTCGGAAGCCGATTTTGCGTTCTATTCCGCGGCGGCGGCCAGGCACCGTGGCGCGCTGCGCACCTATCTTGAGGAGAACCCCGAAGATCGGAACGTGGCCGAAGCGGCCCAAACATTGTTTACGCTGGGGCTTGAGGAAAGCGCCTCCGTAGCGGAGCAGATGGAGGCCGTGAACTGGCGTTTGTCCGCGACGCTCGAGCGGATGAAAGCGGAGTGGATGACCGGCACCGCGGGCTCGCTGTTCGTGTCGGAGCAAAGGGACGAACGCACGGACCTGATCGTGGCGCTGGCCGAGGATGCATTGCAATACATCGCCCGTTCCGATAACCCCAAGCTGCGCCAGGACCTGCAACTGATGCTCGGCGACCGCTATCTGCACGCGGGCGACGCGCAGCAGGCCTGGAAGAATTTCCTGGCCGCGGGCTTCAACGGCGACCCCAAGAAGGACGCCTTCGTACGCCACGAGTTGGGACGCGCCTATGAGGCCCTGGGGCGCAACCGCCGCGCCTATTCCAGCTATCAGCGCGCGGCCTCGCCGCTGGCGGATGCCCCGCCGCAGATCAAGCAGAGCGCCCGCGCCGGAATGGCGCGTCTCAAGCCGTTGCTGGACAGCGACGATCCGTTGCTGGCGCAGGGTGGTCAGTAGTCCGCGCTTGAACGGGTCTGCCCCGTATGCAGTCCAATCCTTCCCCGGAGGACCTGAAGGGGCAGCTTGACCGGCTTGCCGCGTCCGGCGCCAGGCGCCTGAGGCGCTGGGTGCTCCGTTGCGCGGTCGACCGCTACCTGCGGTGGCTGTTTCCCGCCGCACTGTGCGTAAGTGGGGCGATCCTGGCGGCCGTGCTGCTGGACCGGATAGCGGGATTGAGCTTGTGGCCGTTCGGACTCGCCCTCACGATTGTCACGGCGCTGGCATTGCCGGCAGTCGCGGTTGCGGCCTGCGTGCTGTTCGAATTCGCCCGCCACCGGATCGACCGGCGGATGTCCCTGGCCCTGTACGACCGCCAATTGGGTCTAAAGGACCGCCTACAGGCGGCGGACGAGTACCTCAATAAGTCCAATCGCAGCGATTTCGAACAGGCGGCGGTCGAGGATGCCCGGGGCCATGCACAGACCGCGTTGAACCGCACGCTTGCTCCGGTCCGCATCCGCCCGCCGGAGCTGATGCCGCCGCACCGAAGGCTCGGCGCCCTGGCTGCCGTTCTGCTGGCGGCGGCGCTGTGGCTGGGACAATACTCGGCGCTGGAAGCGGCCCTGGAGGAGACTGTCACCGCCGCAATTCCGGGCGATTTCCGCGAAGACACCCTCGTGGAGAAGTTGCGGCCGGACCCCAAGCAACCTCGGCCCGTGTCGATGGCGTCCAGGCGAGAAGGCCAGGCTGAGATTCCCGAGGCTTCAGGCGAGGCGCAGGCAGTCGAGTTTCCTGCTCGGGAATTCGCCTCCGAGCGCCGGTCTTCCGATCGCAGCGCAGCCGGCAGCGAAGCACGGCGCAGCAACGAGGCCCGGCAAGCGCAATCCGGCGCCTCCGGCCAGCGGGCCGACAAACAGGAACAGGACCAAAGCGCCTCGGAAAAGCAAAAGCCGCGTCCGCGCAAGGAACAACCCGAACCACCGCCGCCTGATGAGAGCAAGGATTCAGCGGGTCTGCAGGGCGGTAAGGGGACCGCTTCCGGTGGCCGTATGGCTTCCTCCGATCATCCGTCCGCCCAGGACAAGACCCGGCAGCCGGAACCGGAAGGGCAAGCCGACGAAGGCAACGACGAGGAAGACGAGGAACAGAAGGCGGGATCGGCCAGCCGGCCACTGATCAATCAGCGCAAGGCCCCGGTCAATCGATCCTTGAGTCCCTCGGCCAACAGCGATCAGGAACGCGACGACCTCAACGGCCGGGGCGGTCCGGGCGGTTTGAAGAAAACCCGGGGGGTCGCCGCGATGCTGCTGGGCGTTCCTCTGCCGGATTATCTGCAGGGCAAGGTCAACCCCGGGCGCATGAAGGTGCAAAGCGAGCAGGGCCGGGCGGAAGAACATCAGGCCGACCCGGCGCAGGCAGAGCAACGCATGGCGCGCGACACGGGGGTCGGGCACACGGCGCATCTCGAGATCCCGCCCTGGGGGCGCGAGACGGTTCGAGACTATTTTCTGGCACAGCGAACGATTGGTGATCAAGCACCTGAGGAAGAGGAATGACACAACCAGACAGTAACGTCGCGGCGAGCCGCGCGCGCGCCGGCGCAGACGAATTCAGCGAGGTATTCAACCGGGTCAAGTCCCAGGTCAGCAAGCTGATCGTGGGCCAGGAGGAGGTCATCGACGGCGTCCTCACCGCGCTGATGTGCGGCGGACACGTGCTGCTGGAGGGCGTGCCCGGCCTGGGAAAGACCATGCTGGTCAAGTCACTGGGAGAAGCGCTCAACCTGAAATTCTCGCGAATTCAATTCACGCCGGACATGATGCCCGCCGACATCCAGGGGACCATGGTGCTGATGGAGACTGAGGGCGGCGGCCATGAGCTGACTTTCCAGCAGGGGCCGCTGATCGCCAACCTGGTGCTGGCCGACGAGATCAACCGTGCTACGCCCAAGACCCAGTCGGCGCTGCTGGAAGCCATGCAGGAGCGCCAGGTAACCGTGGGCCGCCGAACGATCGTGCTTGATGAACCGTACAGCGTGATGGCCACCCAGAACCCGGTGGAGCAGGAGGGCACTTATCCGCTGCCCGAAGCCCAGCTCGACCGGTTCCTGTTCAAGCAGGTCGTGTCGTATCCGCAAGAAGAGGAATACGGGCCCATCCTGGAGCGCACGACGGGCGAGCACGATGTGGTGATCGAACCGGTGGCCGATGCGACAACCATCGTGCGCCTGCGCACAGTGGCTCGCGCGGTGGCGGTTCCGGAAGTGTCCCAACGCTATGCCGTTCGCCTCGTCATGGGCACCCAACCGGGCAGCGACTATGCTCCCGACAGCGTGGGCGCCTACGTGTCCCTGGGTTCGAGTCCGCGCGGCGCGCAGGGCCTGATCCTGGCCGCAAAGGTCCGGGCGCTGCTGGCCGGGCGTTTCGCAGTAAGCACCGACGACATTCGTGCGATGGCCCTGCCGGTGCTGCGCCACCGCATCCTGGTGAACTTCCACGCGCAGGCCAACCGCGTAGCGCCCGACCAGCTCGTGGAAGATGTGCTGGAAGCCGTGCAACCGCCACACACCGCAAGCTGATGCTCTGTTTGGAATTCGCCGGGAACGGGGGCGAGCCTCCCTCATTCCCGGGCTGAGAGTTTGACCTTCAGGAGATTGGAGTATGGCCGCAGCGGCGCCGACCGTACAGGAACTCTTTGATACGGAGTTCCTGACCGCCCTGCAGGGGTTCAGCCTGTGGGTGCGGCGGGTGTTGCGCGGCGGCCGCCACGCCGAACAGCTTTCGACCGATCAGGGCGCGGGGCTGGAGTTCGCCGACTACAAGCCGTACGTGCCCGGCGACGATACCCGCGCCATCGACTGGAACATCTACCGCCGCCTCGGCCGGGTGGTGGTCAAGGTCTTCGAGGAATACCAGGACTTGCCGGTTTACCTGCTGGTGGATCGTTCCAGCAGCATGTACTTCGAGCCGGCGCCCAAAGTCGGCGTGGCGCTGAAGGTTGCCCTGGCGCTGTCTTCGATCAGCCTGTCGCAGCATGACAGCGTCGGCCTGTTTTCCTTTTCCGGTGATCTCGAAATGAAGATGAGGGCCACTTCCGGCCAGGGACGGCTGATGCGGGTGGCCGAACGGCTGGCGGAACTCGACGAGCAGGATTCAACCGAACTGGCCCATGCGCTCGATGGCCTTTCGCGTTTCCGGCTGCGGCGCGGATTGCTGGTGGTGATATCGGATTTCTACGACCCTGCCGGGCTGGATCCGGTGCTGGAGGCGCTGCGTCAAAGCCGCCACCGCCTGCTGCTGGTGCAACTGGTCGGCAACCACGACCTGGACCCCGCCGGGCGCCGTGAACTAAGGGGCGACGTGCGCCTGCGCGACTGCGAGTCCAACGAGGCGGTGGACGTTTCGATCAACTCTGCGATCCTCGCCAACTATCGGGCCATCGTCAATGAATTCAACCAGCGCCTGACCACGTTCGCCACCAATCGGGGCGCGGCCTTCATCCGCCTGAACACCGACGAGGACGTGCTCGGGCAATTGGCCGGGGCGTTCGAGGCCGGGACCATCGCCGTATGAACTTCGCCAACCTGTCCTTGCCCTTGTTGCTGGCCGGCGCCGCGGGCCTGGCGGGCCTGCTCTACGTTCTGCAGCAGCTGCGCATTCGTTACACCGAAGTGCAGGTGCCCACGGCGATGTTCTGGCGCGAAGCGGCGCGCGATGCGCCGGTTCGGGTGTTTCGGCGGCGCTTTCGTCACTGGCTGGCGTACCTGCTCAGTCTCCTGATCTGCTGGCTGCTGTGGCTGGGTCTGGCCGAGCCGCGAGTGGACGATCCCCAGGGAGGCGAGTTCCACCTCCTTTTTCTGGACGGCTCGGCGCACATGTCTGCTGCCGATGATCTGGAGCGCGCAACCGACCGGCTGCGTGACGACTTGCGGCGCCTGCCGGAGGACCGGCGCGAGGTAATCTGGGGCGGTGCGTTCAACCTGAAGCTCTTGAATGCGGGCGAGGAGAGCCTGCTTTTTGATCGTCGGATCGAAGGTCTTCAGGCCCAACAGGCTCCATCGGCGGTGGAACAGCAGCTCGGCCTGCTTGAGTTGTCCGGCGCCTACCCCGAGTCGGTGCGGTTCGTCGTGTACGGCCGCGCGCCTGTGAGTTCTGATGCGCTTGCCCGGCTTCCGGAGGGTGTCAAGGTGGAGCGCGCCGGCGATTTTGCCCAGCCGGAACTGAATCGGGGCATCGTGGCCCTGGGGCAAGGGCACGCGGCTTCCGGACGCTGGGACACTGTGGACGTGCTGGTGCGGATCGGGGCAACCGGCGGCCTGAGCACGGAGCCAGGAGACCTGTTGCTTAGCCTGGACGGCGCTCCCCTGGAAGAGATGGTTATTGAGGAAGCGCCTTCCGGCGGCTTTGTGATCCGCGATGTGCCGGCAACCGGCGGAGTGCTCGAAGCGCGGCTGGCTGAGCCGGACGCACTGCCCGCCGACGATTCCGCGCAGCTGGGATTGCCGGAGCGTCGAATTCTCAAGGTTGCCGTATCGGCGGGCCTGGGTTCGGTCCTGCTTGACACGGTCGGCGCCGATCCCGGCCTGATCTTGGCGGAGGACCAAGCCGACCTGGTGTTCCGTCAGGCCGGCGAAGAGTTGGGGGCCGGTTTGCCGGCGTTGGAATTCGCGCTGATGAACGAGCAGCAGGCGGCGTTTGAGATTGAATACACGGGCGATATGGATGCCGAGCTGGTCCTGCTTGACAGCCTGCAGCGCCTTGGGCTGCACCTCATAGACGGGGCGGGGCTGGCCGCCGAGGCCGGGCGCGAGGTGGGCGTTCAAGCAGCGCCGGGCGAACGCAGGGGCGTTTCGGTTTGGGCGGAGTTGCTGGAAGAACGCTACAACTTCACCGGTTCGCGCGCCTTCCCGCTGTTCATATCCCGCGCCACACGCTGGCTGGCCGAAGAGGAGCCGGCCTACGCCTACCTGGCCGCAGGCCGATACGCTCCCGACGAGACATCCGAGTTCGCGCTGGCCGGCCCCGACAACAGCGCCACCCGGCTGCTGGGTTCCGAGTTGGCGCCCTTGCGTGCCGGGCCTCTAGCTTCATCCGGCGCCCCTGGGGGCTATCCGGTTTCCCTGTTGAGCACAACCGTAAGCACCGCGCAGGCCGGCGTAGAGCTGCCATCCTTCTCGCCTTCGGCCGTGGGCTTGAGCGGGCCCTCCCTGATAGCGCTGCTGCTGGTGTTGGCGGCGCTTGCGCTGCTGGCGTTCGAGTGGTACGCCTACCAGCGCGGCCTGATGCCATGACGCGCAACGCGATATGAGCGTCTCGTTTACCTACCCCCTGGCCGCCCTGCTCTTGCTGGCCTTGCCGGTGCTCTGGTTCTGGCCGGCGCGCCCGCGCACAGTGTCGCATGGCGTCATCCGCACCCTATTGTTCCTGCTGCTGATCGTGGCGTTGATGCAGCCGGTTACGGTCCTGGAAATCGACCAGGAACGGCATGTGGTGGTGCTGGACGAGTCCGCCAGCGTGCCGCCCTCGGCACGCGCCCTCGCAGCTGAGGCAGCCACCGGTCTGGTGTCGCAACTGGCCGACCGCGGCGAGGCCATGATGATTCGGCTTGGCGCGCCTGACGATGGGCAGGCCGTGGCCGGCGATACCGCCGCGCGGCAGTTGCGGCCCGATCCCGAGAACGCATCGCCGCTGTCCCAGGCCCTGGAGATGGCGGCGCAATCCATCCCTCGGGCGCAGCAGGGCTCCGTGATTCTGATCTCCGATGGACTGGCCACCAGCCGCAACTGGGCGAAGCCGGTGGCGCAATTGGCCGAACGGGGAATTCCTGTTCATGTTTACAACCCTGCGGACGATTCTTCCGACCCCTTCCCCGCGGCCCTGCGTTTTGCGCCTGCGCGTCCAGGCGAGTCGCTGCGCGTGACCACCGAAGTCATCGGGTCGGATACCGGGATGCAACTGGTTCTCCGGGCCGGTGAGGAAGAGCTGGCGCGCTCGGAACCGTTCCGCGGCAAGGGCCGGCATTTCATCGATCTGGAGTTCGACGCCGGGGAGCCGGGCTTTCTGGACGTCACTGCGGAACTGCTGGTGGCGCAGAGCCTGGGAGACGATTCGGACAACAACCGTCTTGAGGGCGTTGCCGCGATCCAGTCGCCGGTGCGGATTCTGTATGTGGGCCAGCGGCAACAGGGCGCGGCCGAACGGTTGGCGGAACTGTTGGGTCCGGGGCATGCCATTGACACCGCAAACCCGGACGAACTGAACGGAAACACGGATCTCGACCCTTACCAGCTTGTCATGCTGGACGACGTGCCCGCCCGCCTTTTGTCGGAGGAATTTCAGGCGCACTTGTCCGGCGCCATTGTGGACGCCGGACTGGGCCTGATGATGAGCGGCGGCGAGGCGTCGTTCGCCGACGGCGGCTATTTCGAAGCGCCGGTGGCGGAACTATTGCCGGTGGAGATCACCGGCGAGGACGACATCAGCGATCCCAGCGTGGGTCTCGCACTGATCCTCGACACCTCCGGTTCCATGGGCGGCACGCGCATCGAATTGGCCAAGCAGATCGCGCGCATCGCCGTGCGCCGCCTGCAGCCGCATGACCGCATCGGGATCGTCGAGTTCTACGGCGCCAAGCATTGGGCGGTGCCGATGCAGCCGGCTTCCAACAAGATCGAGATCGACCGCGCCATCGGGCGCATGAAGGCCATCGGCGGCACCGTGCTGTTCCCGGCGATTCAGGAGGCTTACTACGGCCTTCGCAACATCAATACCCGCTACAAGCACATCATCCTGGTGACCGACGCGGGCGTGGAGGACGCGAACTACCAGGCCATGGTGCGGCGCATCTCCCGGGACAACATCAATGTATCCACCATCCTGGTAGGCCAGGGCGGCCACAATCTCATCATGGCCGACATCGCCAACTGGGGACAGGGCCGCTTCTACGGTGTAAACAACCAGTTCAGCCTGGTGGAGCTGGTTCTCAAGCGGCCTTCGGTGCGCAAGGCGGTCCGCTACAAGAAGGGCAGCTTCAGCGTGGACGGCCTGAGCGGCCCCGGCTGGTGGGGACCTGTCGATCCAACCGCCCTGCCGCCGTTGAGCGGCTACGCCCAGGTTGAACCGCGCGAAGGCGCCGAAGTGCTGATCCGGCTTGCCGACGCCCGCTACCCGGTGCTGTCGTCGTGGCGCTTCGGCCTCGGCCGGGTCACCGCGTTCATGTCCGAGCCGGTCGGCCAGGGCACCGAAAGCTGGCGGGACTGGAAGGATTACGGCGAGTTCCTGGGCCGCATCGTGGCCAGGACCGCTTCGGATCACGAACCGTTCAAGCTGGAATTGAAGCGGCGCGGCGATCAGGCGCATCTGAGCGCTCGCCGGTATGACGCCGATGACTCGCTGCTTCCTGTTGCGCAGCTGGTGGATGACGCTGGCGCCAAGGCTGGCGATGGTCCCCTGGAAATGACCGAAACGGCGCCGGGACTGTTCGAGGCGGCGTTTGCCGCCGAGCCGGATGAGGCGCTGCGGGTCGTGGTCCGTCCTGGCCGCGGGGCCGGAGCCCAACGCGTCGGACTTCCGCCTTTTTCCGACCGGTTCGGCGAGACCCAGGTTGATCCTGCCGCAGCACTGAATCTTGAACAACTGGCGGCCCTGACCGGTGGCGCCGTCCTTTTATCGGGTGACGCTGGCCAGGTCCGCGCCGGCGGCGGCCGAAAGGCAGGCGAAGTCACAAGGCTCTGGCCGTGGCTGCTGCTGGCCGCGCTGCTGGCTTACCTCACCGACATCGTTTACCGGCGCTGGCCTCGCTGAGCTTCAATATGACGACAACCTCTGCAGGACGATTGGGAGCGAGGGCGTCCCGCCCTCGTCGAGGGCAAGGCGCCCTCGTTCCGGGACCTGTGTTTTCCGCTCGTTCCCACTGGTTCGCGCTTGCGCTGGTGCTAGTCGCGCTCTGCGCACCACCGCCCGCGCACGGAGCATCCGCGCTGGCCGAATTGATCGCCGCAACCCAAAGCTCGGACGAATTCGATTCCGGGATGGTCGCGGCGGTGTACCGCGAGACGGTCTTGAGCGGCGACGGTATTGATCGGGCGGTCGCGCGCCTCAAGGCATTCTCGCGCCAGCCGGGGCTAACTCCCGCGGCCCAGGCCAACCTTCACCTGTCGGTCGCGCACTTGCAGTGGCGCGACGGGGAGATCGATCAAGCCGTGGCGTCTTCGGACAAGGCGCTGGAAATCGCGCCGACCGCCAACACGCTGCTTTTGAAGGCCCGTCTTCTGGATACGGGCGGAGATTCGAAACAGGCTCGCGATTGGTACCGCCGAGCTGCCGACGCTTTCGGCGAAGGCGATGAGCAATGGCTGATTCGCACCCGCCTGGCGATGATGGATGTGAGCGGTAGCAACGTCTTGGCCCTGGAGGAACTCGCCAAGCGGCGGGACCAGGAGTTCCGCAACCAGGCAGCCGTCGTTCTGGCCCTTCTGGGGCGCCCGGAACGGGCGATTCCCTTGTACAAGCCACGCGCCGGGGACGGCAGGCTCTACCGGCAACACTTGCGCCTGGCGGAGTGGGCGCTGCAGGCCGATGAGCACGAGCTGGCCCGGCAACAGGCCTGGCTGGCCTACGGCGAAGCGGAGATCCGCGTGGATCGCCTTTATGCGCTGGCGCTGCTCACCGAGTCCTACCGCAAGGCCGAGGCGCTGGATGCCTTGCTCGAAGATCTGGCGCAGCGTGATCCGGGCGACCAGGAGCTCTTGCGCCTGCGGGTGGAAACGCTGATCGAGACCGAGGAGTACGGGAAGGCGATCGAGCTCTACAAGCAGCTTGAGGGCGATGAAGCGGACGTGTCCGAACGCCGGCGCCTGGTGTCGCTCTACGAGGCGGCCGGGGACACCGAGGCGATGGTGCGCGAGTACCAGCGGATGATGGAAGCGGAACCCGAACAGGTCCAGTGGTATGACGGCCTGGCCGCGCACTTCCTGAACCTGGCCGACAACGACAGCGCGCTGGAAGTCTGGAGCACGCTCGAATCGCGCAACCCCCAGCGCGCCGAAGTTCTGGTGGAAGCGGCCAACCTGATGCTGCAGATGGGCTTCATGGACGAATGCGTAGCGATGGTTGAACGGCACATGGAGGCCCACGGTCCCGATGTGGGCGCGCTGTTGTTCCTGTTCGGCGCCTGGCTGGACAAGGGGCAGGACGAGAAGGCGCTGGACGTTCTGGTGCGCCTGGAGGATTACCTTCCTCCGGATGCCGCCGAACGGCGCGACCTGGCCGATGCCTATGAACGATTGAGCCGTCCCAAGGACGCGTTGCGAATATTCGAGGCGATTCGCGATAGTGAGGGCGGACTGGGTTACGACGAACAGATGCGCCTGGCGTGGCTGTACAGCGTGGTGGAACGCAAGCAGGACGCCCTGGACCAGTGGCAGGAGATCTGGGTAGGCGTGGAGAGTCCCGCCCGCCGCAGCTTCGCCGAAAGTCAGCTGATGCTGCTGGCCTCGGAACTGGGCTCTCTCGGCGACATCGCGGTCGAGTTGGAGGGCATGCTGATCGAGGGCAGCGCCCACCGCAATCACATGAACCTGCTGGTGCGGATCTATACCGAAGTGGGCGACAAGTTGTCGGCCACCGAGATCATCAACGAGTACGCCGGGGACATGGGCGAGGACGAGATCGGCCGCCAGGAGCTCCTGGCCCAGGTGTTCATGCTGCTGGAGGATTATCCCGCCCACGACAAGGCCTTGCGGCGCCTGTATGAGATCGATCCCGAGAACCGGGTGGATCACATCAAGAGCATCATCATCAATCTGCTGACGTTCGACCTGGCGACGGAGTCCGACGAACGGTTCGAGGAGATCAACCGGTGGATCGGCGAGTTGCGCAAGTTTGACGCCGAGGCCGTGAGTGGGGAATTCGAGGCCAGCATCTATTCGATGGCCGGATTCGGCGACCAGGCGATCGAGAGCTATCGCCGGGCTCTGGTGGAACAACCGGAGAACAGTGACAACCTGCTACTGCTGGCCGACGTGCTCAAGAGCAACGGGCGTATCGACGAAGCGGTCGCGATCCTGCAGTTCTTTGCCGAGAATGCGGTCGAAGACAACGAGTTCGTGGTGGCGGTAGACGGCATCATCAACATGATCGGCGCCACGACCTTCTTCCAGCAGCCCGACCCGGAGGTCGTGAGCCGCCTGGACTGGACCCGTCGCGTAATCCTGGAGCGCATCGCCGGGCGCGCCAACAAGTTCTACCTGTATGAGTTGCTGTCGGACATTGCGCATGAAAAGGGCGATACCGAAGGCTCGTTCCTGGCGTTGGAGAATTCACTGGCGGAGGCGGGCATAAGGCGCCCTTCAATCCTGCGCGAACTCCTCACCATGGCCACTCCGAACGCCGGCTTCAGCGGCTTCAGCACCGGCAGCGGCGACATCGAACGCCAGTTGAAGCACGGCCGACGGCTGGTGGGTTTGCGCCAGCAACTGCCGCCGGAGGTTTATATCGATGTCGGCAAGTCGCTGCTGAAGAAAGATGACGTTCCGGGCGCGGAGCGGGCATTCGAGATGATCGACGACATCACCGGCCTGATCGACATCAATCGCACCAAGGCCGAGATCTTCGAGGAGGAAGGCTTCGACCAGGAGTCCCGGGAGTTTTACAACCGGGCGCTGAACGTCAATCGCGACAGTCTGGAACTGCTGCACAAGACCGGATTCCTGTACGAAGCCGATGGCCGTGACGACGTTGCCTTCCGCCGCTACCTCAAGGCGATCAGCGTCCTCCTGCCCCGGCAGTCGGCCGTATTGGCCGCCGGCGCACCGCCGGTCGACCCCAATTCCTGGCAGGCGCTTACCGGACAACTCACCGACACTACCGTCTCGCGCGAGTTCCGGGAGCACTATGCCTCGCTGGAGCAGGGCTTGCAGTTGACCTGGCCGAGCGACGCCGAGGAGTCGGCGCGGGCCGTGGCCGAGTTGAAAGCAATGTTTGAGGACGAATTGCGTAACGTCCTGGATCGTTCCGGTAGCGATCTTAAGCCCCTGGCCCGCTACGCCCGCCTTGACCGCGCGGCCCGCTTGATCCGCCGAGTGGGTTTCTATCTCGATGACCTCGAGCTTGCGCAATACGCCGACCTGCGCCTGCTTGATCACTTTTCCACCGATGAGGCCTTGGCCCAGCATTTGCACAAGCACTACGGGGATGCCGGAAGGCAGAGACCGCAACTGGCCAATCTGCCCGCGGTTACCGCAGACACTGCGGGGGAAGAAGGCGCTATGGTGTCGCCGCTAAGAAAGCAACTGGCGTTGGCGGTGGGTCGCGACGATTTCGAGACGCGGTTGCAACTGTTGAGCTTGGACGGCGCCGTAGAGGAACTCGAGGCGCTCCTGGGAGAGCGCATTCTTGACGGTCATTACCTTGACGGGCTGGGTTACGCATTGGCAATGCTCTCCGACGAGGAATTCAAGCGCCTGGCCGCGGCCGCCGCGCCAAAGCTGATGGAGGACCGCAGCGCCCTGCTCACGCTGCTGGGATCGAACGCCGAAATGTACCTCAGGGCCGAGGAGGTGGCAGGCCGCTCCCTGGTTCCCGAGGAAGAGATCGTTGCGCTGCTGATGAGCCCGGAAGCGTGGCAGCAAACCGGCAGCCCGCTTGGCGATACGAGCGGCTTTTGGGAATACCTTGAGGCCCGCGCCACCGTGGATGACCGAATTCGCTACCTGCAGGCGTTGGCGGAGCGATCCGGCGGCGATCAGATGTTTTTCCGGATCAATCCCGTAGCTTCCTTTCACGCCTTGCTGAAGGAGCGGCTCAACGCGCGGCAGCGCCAGGGCGTTGTCGATGCGGCCACCATCTTCCTCTCGAAGCTGGAAACGAATAACGAGAGCGTCTTCTACCAGCTGGTTGGGATGGTGCTGGTTGCGGATGCCCTGCCGGACAACGCGGGCGTGCTGTACCGCGTTGCGGAATACGTAACGGAACGCTGGTCCGCAATTCCTGACATGAAGCCGCTTCTGGAGGCGCTCTACGAAGAAAGGCTCGACGACGCATTCGTGCTATTGATTGAGACGCAAGACGGATTGCCCCCACAAATTGCCCGCAGTTTTTCCTTTGGCGAAGCCGGGCTCTCCGAGGCCCTCAAGGGTCCGCGCGAACGGCTACTGAACCAGGTGGCGTCGGGCCGGAGCGTGGATCCGAAGCTGGCCCGGGCAGCCTACGACATGGAGTACGGTCTTTTTCGCGGCGTGCCGCTTGCCGGCGAAAGGCTGGAGCGTAGGGCGATCTTGTTGAATAACTTGCGTAAGCTGGATCCGGAAGACGAAGGCTACCGGCACGAACTGATCGAGGCCTGGCTCCAGCTGGGACATGCAGGGCGCGCCGGCGAAGCGATCGCGGCCGAGTTCCAAGCAGCGCCGGGCGATGAATCCTGGCGCTTGGCGTTGTTTCTGTTCCTCAAGTCGCAACAACGCTTTGACGAGGCGTTAGCGCTGGCCAAGGAAGGGGGCCAGGACTTACAGGATGCAAAACTGGTGCAGGAGGCGGTAACGGCGGTAACCCGGAGAGGTTTCGGCCAGCCGCTGGCGAGGTTGATCTCAAGGTTGCACAGCGCCGCGTCGGCGGCCATGGCCCCAGGTGGCGTGGCTGCACAGACCGGCGCGACCGGACTGATGGCGCTCCAGGCTCCCGGACTCGCGGCAAGAAGGCAAGGCCCCGTGGAACGGCTGAGAGAAGCCCTTAAAGCAGGCGATCACGAAGCAGGCCGCGTTGCCCTGCGCGAAACTTGGCGAGGGCTGTTGACGCGGCGCCAATCGCCCTACGCGCCGGCTCCCGGAAGCACGCCCTTGCAGTGGATCGCCAGAAGCCTGTTGAACATGCCTCTGCAAGGTCGTCCGCAAGGCGCAAGCGCAATCATGGCCTATGGACCGGTCATGATGCTCATGCCGGCCACCCGATCGACCGTCGGCACGAGTGCGGCAGGTGAGGCACCGCAAGAGCCTCGCATGCTGTTCGATGCTGTTGCAGAGGCGCCCTATGGCGCTATCGAATTGGGAAACTACTTGCGCGCCATGCCGGACGAGACCCGCAAGGGATTCCACCAGCTCTACGAGTACCTGGCTAAGGCCTATGGCGCAGACAACGAGCGCGCGGAATATATGCGCGAATCGTGGAGACGGCTGGAATCGCAGCAGATCGATGATCATGAATTCACACTCTGGATGCTCTTGCGCGACGAGCTGAAGGTTGAATTCGGTCCTGTGGCGCTGGACGCCTTTGCGAGGCGGGTGGCTGGCATGACCAATCCCGCACCCTACCAGTTGCTCCTTGCCGCCCGCGTATTCGCAACTGCAGGCGCTTTCGAGCAGGCGCTGGAGCACTACAGGCTGGCGGCGGCCCGGAGAATTCAGCACAAGGAATTTGTCGACCGGCGGCAGGCGTTTTCGCCTTTCGGCTTCACGTTCTCCGCGGTCAGCGATCTTTCCACACTGATCGATGAAGTGGTTGCAAGGCTGCCGCGAGAGGCGGCCAGCGAATTTGTGGACTCGGTTCTGTCTATCGCCCGGCCGGCTGCGGAAGTGCCCGGCATTGAAGCCATCTTTGATGCTTTCCTTCTTTCCTCGCTGGACAAGATCTATCCGCCGGACGAGTTACTCAGACAAGCGAGGCGCCGATCCGCCGGTGTTCTGGAGTTGCCGGATCCGCTGGTCGGCACAGACAAGGCCAAGGCGGCGGAGCTGGCGCGGGCCTACGCGCGATCGGGAGAACTGCGCCGCGCCATGGAGATTCTGGAAGACATGCTGATCAACGATGCACCCGAAGTCCGGTCCCCGTTCCCCCGTACGCAGAAGGACTATGCGGCCCAAGCCGCCGTGCAACAACTTAGCCAGCTCTACGGGATCCCTATATTCGGAAGTGCCTTCGGTCAGTTTGGGAATGGTGTTTCCGGCGCCCGGGAGTTGTTCTCCAGACAATCCCGCCTGTTTCCCAAGGGCGCGGAGGATTGGCCGGGCGCAGCGGAATGGACCGGGGCCGTATCCGAAGCAGCGCTGGTGTGGTTGGAAGAAGGAGGGCTGGACCCGGACCAGGCCGTTCAGTTGCTGGTGGCCGTGGGCATGCGCCCGGCCATTCCCGAAGAAGGGACGCAGGATCCAGCGCAGGAAACGACGCAACAAGGCGATTTGCTGCAACGTTTGCTGACCGCCATCGAGGCCGGCGAGCAGCCGCTTGGGGCTGACGGCCTGTTGATGCTGGCGCCGTTGGCCCAGGCCGCCGGAAGCCCGATTCCGTTTCAATGGATTGCGGATCTGCTTGAGAAAGGCGGCTTGAAGCGGCAACAGCAACTTGGATTGCTGGGCTTGTATGCGGGTTCCGAGGATGCACACAAAGTGCTCGCTCTGTTCCGGGATTCAGGTCTCGACCAGGGCCTTGAAGTGACAAGGCAATTACTTGCATTTGCCGAAGAGTCAGGAGATGTATCCTATGCGGAGGACTTGCGGCAACGCGTGGAACGCGAGGAGGCAGCGAAAAAAGCGTTGCTTCCAGTGGAGGCGGAGCCGCAGCAAACCGCCGCCTTGGTTACGCCGTGATGTCATGCTGGGAACGAGGGCATCCTGCCCTCGACGAGGGCAGGATGCCCTCGTTCTCAACTAAGGAATAATGCGCGATGAGTTACCCTAAGGGAGCAGAGTTATGAAGAAATTGGCGATATTGGCTTTGTGCGGGGTGGCGAGCGCCACCGCCGTGGAGAACAACATCACGATAACGGCCAGCGGCCTGGATCAATTCGAAGGCGAACTGATCGAACTCGGCTATACCGACCCGCGCAGCGAGGCGGGCTTTGAGGTGCTGGGGATCGCGGTTATCCAAGATGGCGACGCCACCTTGAGCGTTCCGGTTTCCGAGCCGATGCAGGTTGAGCTCAACCTGCTCGCCGGAGGGCCGAAGGAGGGCTTGCGGGCGCGTGGGATCGTGGAGCCAGGCGCCACCCATCAGGTCCGCTGGGACAGTGACGTGGGCGCGCTGGCCTTTAGCGGCGGAAGTTACGACCGGCTGATCAGCGGCGCACTGGCCGAGCCTGAAGAGACGGTTGCCGAATCCTTGCGTTCCATCTATCTCAAGTATGAAGACCCCGTCGCCCGGCTCCTGGCCCTGCATGCGGCCTGGCAGGACGGCGAGGACGAAGAGCAAGTGGCGGTAATGGCCGAGCTGGAGTCGCTGCTTGGCGCCAGCCCCACCATAGAACTGCTAAAGGGTCTTTCCGAAAAGCGCGCCGAGGAGATTGCGCGCGCCATCAAGGACTTCACAGCGCTAAACCTGGCTGGCGAAGAGGTCCGTCTGGCGGACGTGCTGGGGCAAAATAAGTACACGCTGGTGGAGTTCTGGGCTTCCTGGTGCGGTCCTTGCATCGCCGAGATTCCTCACCTCAAGGCCGCCTACGAGCGCTTCAACGACCAGGGATTCGAGATCCTCGCCTTCAACCTCGACGACGACCGCGAGGCGTGGCGCCAGGCCTCCGAGGACGACTACGACATCCAGTGGCTTAACGTCTCCGACGAACTGGCCTTCGAGAGCCCGGTGGCCCAGATGTACCGCGTCAACGCTATCCCGGCCAGCTTCCTGGTAAGCGCCGACGGCAAGACCGTCGGCCGCCACCTGCGCGGCGGCGACCTCGAATACCGCCTCGAAGAACTCCTAAGCGCCGCAACCGCCTCCGAATAAACGCTGGGAAAGAGAGCATCCCTCCCTGGGAGCGAGGGCGCGCCATCCTCGTTACATCGGGGCCGGTTCGTTCTCCTTCATGAAGACCTCGAAGGACGACTCGCTCGGCATATCTTCGTCGAGCTCTTCGACCAGGTATTCCGCGTAGTTCTTCTCCGCGTAGGCGGCGATATTCGGTGGCACTTCGCTGAGATCCGAAAGGCTCTTGGTCGTGCAACGGTAGAACAAACGGCCCTCGTGCTGCCCCATCATCATCCACGGAAGCCAAGGGGCCAGGCGGATCCAGGAACCGTTGTGTTTCACGCGATCCAGCGACGGATCGCGGAGCTCATCGGCATCGCACACGTATTCGAACATTTCGCAGACCGGCAGGCGTTCGCCGGTTGATTCTTTCACCCACACCTTGGGGTCGAGCAGGTTGGGCACCTCGGCGCGGAAGTCCAGCCATACGGACGTCTGCTTTTCGATGGTCTGCCAGTTCAGGACAAACGGATTGGTGGGGTCGTCAGACGCCCGGTAGTTGGGAAACTTGAAATCCATCCGGCCGGTCTGCGCGCCCACCGGCGCTCCAATGCGGAAATGGGGCCCGAAGACGCCTTTGACCATCCGGTTGTGGATGTGCATGACCCGGTTGGTCTCGCCCGTATAGGGGTTGTCCCAGGTCTCGATGACCTGGTTGGTCTTGAGGTCCTTGTAAAAGCCCACTTCCTTCCAGAAGCTCGCGAATGCGCCGTTGTCCTGGCGCACCGTATAACCCAGGCCAAAGCCCTCCAGTCCAAAAAGGGCATCCGGCGTCCTGTTGGGCAACATGCCGAAGACCAGCCCCGAATACCAACCATGCACCCAGTCCCGGTCCTTCAGGGAATTCGACAGCTTGAAGTAGGCTTCGAGGTTGTCATTGGGGTCCGACCAATCGAAGTGGATCAGCTCTTGGTCCTGGTGCTGGCCCTGGTCCGCGGCACAGCCGGGCAAGGCCGAAGCTGCGGCAAGGGCCGCGCCGCCCATCAGGAGATTGCGGCGATTGAGCGGTGAGTCGAAGCGGTGCAGCATGGCGATCCTCTCGGTTGATGCGCGTTTTCCCAAGACGCGAGTCTAGACAGGCCGAAGGTGGTTTGCAATCGGCTCGGGCAATTTGGCGACATGCTAGAGTCTCATCAAGGCAGTAAGGTCGTTTTTTCCCATGCTGAGCCGACGGGCCTTCAATACCAGTGTCTTGGCGCTGGCAAGTTTCGCCGGGTTCCCTGCCCGGGCATCTTCAGCAGGCGCCGGGGAGCCGGACCGAACGACCGCCGGCGGGAATTTGGCGGCGACCGACGTGTTGATTGTCGGCGCCGGGCTGTCGGGTCTCTACACGGCGCTGTTGCTGGAGGAACTGGGGGCGTCGGTACAGGTCATCGAGAGCCGCTCGCGGGTCGGCGGGCGTGTCTACACGCGCTATGACCTGCCCGGCCACCCCGAGGTGGGCGGCAACACCATTGCAAGCGGATATGCGCGGATGATCGCCATGGCGCGAAGGTTCGATGTACGACTGGTGGACTACGCTGCGCGCCTGTTCGGCGGACCGCCGCCGGAGCTGGTCCATGACGATGCGCTGCTGAGCCGGGCCGAATGGGCGGAGTCGCCGCGAAATCCATTCGCCGAAAGGTTCCGCGACAAGATGCCATGGGAGTTGATCGCAGCGCGCACAGCCTCAGGCAATCCCCTGCCCGCGTCCTCGAACTGGCTGCAACCGAAGTTCGGCTTCCTGGATGTCCCTCTGCACGACTACTTCCTGGATCAGGGCCTCAGCGACGCTGAGGTCCGCACGGCGTACGACACCAACCCCTACTATGGGACATCCGCCTGGGACGTCTCGGCGCTGATGTATCTGTTCAACGAGCGTTGGATACGCGAGCAGGCCGCAATGGGAACAGCGGCCTACGCCGTGGAAGGCGGTAATCAGCGCCTGCCCGAGGCCATGGCGGGCGCACTCAGACGGGAAGTCCGGTTCGGACAGGAAGTGTCGAGTATCGAGGACCGTGGCGATGGCGTTCGGGTCCGGTGTCGCGGCGGCGACTCGTTCCAAGCACCCTTTGTGGTGTGTTCGGCGCCGTTCTCGAAGGTCAGGGACATGGCTATCTCGCCGCCGCTGGAGGGCGTTCAGCGGCAAGCGGTGGGCACGCTTGTTTACATGCGCAATACCCTGGTGTTTCTGGTGCCCAGGCGCCCATTCTGGGAAGACGATGAGCTATCGCCGTCCATGTGGACCAACGGTCAGCTGGGCGTGGTGGCCGCGCAGCGCTTCGGCGAGGACCCTGCCGAAGTCACCGGACTGGTGGTCAACACTCGTGGCTGGGTGGCGGATCAGCTTGATCGCCTGGGACCCGCCGATGCGCAGGCTTTGGTGATTCGTGAAATCGAGCGGCTGCGTCCGGCCGCAAAGGGGGCGCTCGAACCGGGTGGTTTTCATTCCTGGTGGCTGGATCCTCACAACGCGGGCGATTGGGCGATCTTCGCGCCGGGGCAGGTGCAGGGACTGCTCCCGACCATGGCCCGGCCTCATGGTCGAATTCACTTCTGCGGCGAGCACACCGCCACCATGAATCGGGGCATGGAAGGGGCGATGGAGTCTGCCGAGCGGGTTGCGCTGGAGGTGGCCGACCTACTTTGACGACCGGCCGTGACCGCGGCGCTAGTGCGTCGGAACGCACAATCCGGTATAGGATTCGCAGGGGCTGGGAGGTGACTGTGTGATGCTCACGGGTTCATCGACATTGGCCGTTGGCAAATTGGGAGAGATGAATTGAAACGCAGAACGGCACTGGGTCTTATTGGCGCCGCCGCCGCCGCGCCCCTGGTGAGGGTGTCTTCAGCGCAGGCGGAATTGCTTGATCTGGACCCGTCCAATCCGGCTCATACGCTCATGATCGCCCGTAAGCTGGCGCATACGATGGACGACAGCATTGTCTTCTGGTGGGCGCAACTGTCCAGGATGGCTATGGTCGACAAGATAGCCACGCCGCTTTGGGACGTCCATGTCGGCGCATTGCTCAAGACCCGGGATATCGACGAGCAGGGCGGATACGAGACGACGGCGATCAGCATGGTCTTCTATACCGATCTGGAAACCGGGGAATACATGCAAACTTTCACGAACCCGTTTACGGCCCGGGAGGTCGAGATCGGCTATTTCCCCGCCAGGCCGTCAAAACAGGTATCCAGCCTCCATGATTCAGAGTTGGAAAGCCCGGGCCGGCCGGGGTTTACGCGCATCATGATCCATCCTCTCGGTCCCGCCGTGATCGAGGGTGACGATGTATGGGTTCGGAACGACTCTATATTCCGCACGGAACCTCAGACGCCCGAGGCTGGCCTGCCTTTCCGGGGCAACGACTGGAGCACCTATCACGGTTCGGTCGCGGACGTGGCCAATCCCGAAGTCCTGAATGCGCCCGCCACCTGGCACTTCAACGATATCCTGAGCTACCCGCCCTGGCTGGGCATGGGCGACCGGCCCGGGGACTTCGTATCACGCGGTTTCGGGCGCAAGGTTTCGTCGTTCGATGGCATGCCGGCGAGGCTGCAGGAATTCATCAGAATGCGCCACCCGGAGATCTACGAGGACCCCGCGGGCGCGCTGGAGGGCTAGTAGCATGAGACCGCGTCTCAACCGGCCGGCGCTTCTGGTCTGCCTTGCAGCCGTTGGCGCGCCGGCGTCGTATGCCGGAGCGTCCGACGTCCAATCGGGCGCCGGGCAGGCTTCCGCCGGCACGATTACCTATGAGGAGATCGTGGCCAGGTATGCGGATGACGACTCCCGGTTCGCTGTGCTCGAGGGCAAGGACGGTATTCGCGTCCACTACAAGGACCAGGGATCCGGGCCCGCGGTCCTGCTGGTGCACAGTTCGACGGGCGATCTCAAGGATTACGACGGATGGGCGGCGATTCTCGGCGATGACTACCGCGTGGTGCGGCTTGATCTGCCGGCCTTCGGTCTGACGGGCCCGGTGCCGAGCGGCAACTATTCGATAGACCGGTTCCTGACGCTGGTGGACAGTCTGATGGACCACCTGGGCATCGAGCGTTTCGCGATCGCCGGAACGTCCTACGGCGGGCTCGTAGCGTTCCGGTATGCTGGCACTCGTACCAATCGCGTGACCGCTTTGGTCCTGCTGAACTCGGCGGGCATCGAATACGGTGGCCGCGGCGGCACCAGGGAGCGCGTTCGTGATCCGTCTGTTGTCTTCGTGCCGAAGCGATTCACAACTCAGGAGATGGCCACAAGTCTGCGTTTTTCGGTAAACGACACGAGCAACATCACCGATGCGTTGATTCAACGAAAAACCGACTACTGGAACGTCATCGGCCGCGATCGGGAAGGATTCATTGCGATGCAAATGTATGAGCGGGGGAATCCGGAACGTGTGCTCGCCCGGGTACGAGCGCCGGCGCTCGTCATGTGGGGTGGCGCGAGCAGGGCTCTGTCTCCGGAGACTGCACAGGCGTTCGTGGATGCGATGAATAACGCCAGGAGCACGGAAAAGATCATCTTCGAGGGCGGTGGCCACTTTCTGCATATTTCGATGCCGGAAGCCACCGGCCGTGCGGTCAAGGCGTTTCTAGATCGTGAGATCAGCGGCTCGGCGCAGTAAGCCGGGCAACGAACTGCGGGTTGGCCGGCGCGAAGTCCGTAATGGCATGCGATTGGGGCGGAATCTGGTCCCAAGGGAGGAGGAAAAGCATGAGTGAACAATTCAAACGTAACGATTCTCCGGAGTCCCCAGGACGCCGGCAGCTTCTGACCGCCGGTTCAGCCGGTGTGGTGGTCGCGGCTTTGGGGAGCGGAGCAGCGATGGCGGAAGGCGCTGCCGCGGGCAGCGGCGCGGCCGTCAGCGTGGCCGCCGACGGCAACTACGAGCGCGTGCCGCTGCGCAAGGACACGCTGCGGGTGACCGCCGTGCAGTCCATCATGCGCGCGGTTCGCGACACGGCGAATCCCGCACGGGAGATGAAGGCGAACCTCGACCACATGCTCGAACTGATAGACCAGGCGAATGGTTTTGGGGGCCCGCAGGACCTCGTGTGCTTTCACGAGCAGCCGATCATGGGCTGGAACCCGTGGACCCGCGAAGAAGTGCTGCGCGTGGCAATCGAAATACCTGGACCGGAAACCGAGGCGCTGGGCAAGAAAGCCAGGGAATACGGCTGCTACATCACCTTCGGCACCTATACGAAGGACCCGGACTGGCCGGGCCATCTTTTGCTCAACGGCGTCCTTATCGGTCCAGAGGGCAATGTGGTTGCCAATCATTGGAAGACCAACAATATTCGCGGATTCATCCCCGGCTGGGACATCTTTACGACCGGGATCTACGATGTACTCGACCGCTACCGCGAGATGTACGGCGAGGATGCCGTGTTGCAGGTCGCGCGCACCGATATCGGCAATATTTCCTGCTCGATTACGCCCAGCCAGCCGGACGTGATACGTGCGCTCGCCATGAAGGGCCTGGAGATCCGCCTGAGCTCGTCTTCGGGGGGTTACAGCCTTACCGGTGCCCAGACCATCGCGCGGCACAACCGGCTCTGGAGCGTTGTCTGCAACCAGTCCGTCTCGCCGGAGCAGCCGGGCTTTCCGGAGTTCTCGGGTTCCGGCGACACGGCCATCTTCGATCCGCGCGGACAAATCTCGGCGCGGGCCAGGTCCGTGCATGAGGAGTTCATTCGAACCAGCATCCCGATGGCGGCGTTCCGCCGCTCACGCACGATTCCGGCCGGGGTCCCGATCGAGATGCTGCGGCCGGTTCACGAACAATACGTGCCGCGTGACGGTCCGAATTCCCAAGCTTCCTATCAGCCCGTGGATGCCGCAGATGCATCACGCCACTTCACAAGCAGGCGGAACTGGTGATTTCACCCTATCATCCGAACAGGCCTGGAGAAACCCATGAACCCATTTGCCTTTAGCCGGCGCAGCGCGATTCTCGGCGCCCTGGGCACTGCGGTCGCTTGGCCGGCGGCAGCCGCAAGGGGCGCAGTGCCCGGTCTGGATCTGGATGATCCTGCAGAAAGGGGCCGCATTATTGCCTCGGTAGTCGGCTCGACGGCAGGGGACACCCTGTACAAGTTCTACCGCCTGCATATCTATGCCTACCACCATCAAGGCAATATCGAGCCCTGGATGACCATGACCAATCTCAATATCAGCAAATGGCGGCCCTTGGCGAACGGGAACTACGGCGTGCAGATCTATGAGTCCGGCGCCTACACCAAGTTCGATTCCCCTGAGCTGCTTCAAACCTGGACCAACCCCGTGACCGGTAAGGTTATCGAGGTGCTGCCGTTCCTGGGGGGCCCGCTACAGGCAGAGTATGGCCCGAACGGGTTGGTGCTTCCACCGGAGCGTAAAGCCAAAACGAAACTTCTCAACATCGAGATCTTTGGCGACACCGTGATGCTGGCCACGGAGATGAACATAAGCCATCGCAATCCCTTCCAGCCGGACGAGTGGCCCGAGAAGTCCTCCGGCGAAATCATGTATTGGGATTCTCACTATGTGACTTTCGCCAGCCTTAAAGACCTGGTGGACCGCTCCAAGCCCAGCGTCCAAGCTCACACTCAGTTCCAAAACCTGGTGAGCTGGCAGCCATGGCACAACATGGGTCAGCGGCCCGGGCGCACCTGGGGACGCGCATACGGCGCCAAGATCGACGGTTTTGATCAGATCCCGCCGGCCTACCGAGCTAATCTCGAAGCGCAAACGCCCGAAATCTTCGATGTCGACAACTGGGAGGCCCCCAGGGACGAAATACAGGAGTACAAGGACGTTATGGACGAAGAACGGCAGGAATAAACTGCATCAATCGTTGAGCCGGATCGTTCGCCGGGATCGTCGGGCAGCCTGTGATAACGGCGCCACAAGCAGCCATCCACGGATGCCGCCGCAGTGAGTATTTCCACTGTGGCGGCTAACGCCGCGACTACTTACTACTGGCCGAAACGTGCCTGCAAGGTCACACCGACCTGTCGCGGATCCGGCAGGGTAAGAGTAAAGCCGATGGCGCCCGTGGCAAAACTGCTGGTGAAACGCCGCGCCGAAAGCACAGCGTCGCTGTCGGTCACATTCTCGATCCAGGCGGTCACGGTGTAGCGATCATTCCGCCACCCGCCTCGCAGGTTGCTGATCACCTCGGTTTCCGTCTTGGCAATGTTATGCACCCAGGCAAAGGTGCCATCCTGATAGACAGAGTCCAGCCGGCCGAACCACTCGCCGCCCCATGCGGCGGGCATGTTGAACGCCAGCGAAAACGCCGCCGAGTTGTTCGGATTGCGGGGCAGTTCCCCGCCCGCTGCGTCATAAAAGCCGAAGACTTGCGAAAAGGGGGCATCCAGGTATTTCTTGATGTCGGTCTCGTTGTAGTTGTAGGCAAAGTTCACGCGCCAATTGGCGTTCAGCGTATAGCCCGCGCTCAACTCGTAGCCCTGAATGTCAGTATTACCCGCTCCCGAGAAATCGATCTGCCGGCCGAGGATGTCGTTATCATCGAAGACGCCGTCGCCATTGCTGTCCACATTGGTCAGAAACGTCTGGAAACGCTGATTCGTCCATTCCATGAAATAGACGCCTGCGTTGACGAAACCCCGGCCGTTGGCGAAGCTGTGCTTGATACCGAACTCGTAATCCTTCAGTACCCCCTCCGGGACAGTCGGGCCGACCCCAAAGTTGTCCTCGAAAAACTGCGCTGAGGAGGGCGCCATACCGACGATCTCCTGATTGAACGCACCGGGGTTGTTCCCCTCTGCGTAGCTCGCAAAGATCATGGTGCCGTTATTCAGCTTATAGTCCAGAATCACCCGTGGCGTGGTTGAGCTGAAGGTGCTGTTCAGCGTAACCTCGGCGCCCGTCATGCCCGGCAGGGCCTCCTGAACAATCGTTTCCCCAAAGTCCAACTCTTCATCAGCTCGCCGCACCTCGATGCTCAGCGTTAGCTGCTCGGTAAAGTCAAACGCAAGACTGCCGAACAATGCCTTGTTGGTTATCGTGGTGTCGGGATTAAGCAGTGTGCCTATACCAAATGCCCCGCCGAAGGCGCCTCGCGCCGAGGCTCCATGAAAGCGGGGACCGAAGAACGGGCTGCAGAAAAAACTGTCCGTCGACGAGCAGCCGAAACCGGCGCGACGCTTGCCGTAGGTGAGGTCGAGATAGTAGGCGCCGACCATCCAGCGCAGCCGTTCCCCCTGGGGTGAGGTCAGGCGCAGCTCCTGGGAGAACGTGGTGTCCTCCCACTCCGAGTAGACCAGCAGCTCTCCAGGCAGGAGTTCCCGCATGTCGGCAGTGCCGTCCTTGAAGGTGCCCGTCAATGAGCTCAATGTATAGCCGCCGATCTCCACGTTGATATCGAGGCTGTTGAGGTAGACGAAGCGTTCCAGACCCATATCGTCCTTGGGCCAGGAGGCGCCGGGCGTCGACAAATCCACGGACGTATCCACCGCCAATCGCGTTAACCCGGCGCGAGTTATGGTGCCGCAGTAATAGCTCTTGGGGGTGATACCCGGAACGGTGTCGCGGGTGAAAAACGGCCCGCAGTTGTTCTCGGCGGCGAGTTGCAGGAACCGCACGCCCGCCCCGTCGCGGTCTTCGGAATAGACGGAGCGGAACTTGATGGAAACATTGTCCGTGGGCGTGGCATACAGGGTGAGGCTAACGGCCCGGGTTTCCTGGGCGCCCAGCTTCTCGCTGCCCGGGAATTCGTTGTCCCAGCCGCCGTCGTAGCTGTAAAGCCGGCCGGTCATTCGGAACGAGAGCTTGCCCTCTACAATCGGACCTCCCACGCTACCCTCCAAGTCCGCGCGGCCGTCCTGCCCGGTGACGAGCTGCAGGTCGCCGGCCCACTCGTTGCCCGGTGTCTTGGTGACGTAGTTCACCGCACCGCCGAAGGTGGCACGGCCGAAAAAGGCGCTCTGGGGACCCTTCACCACTTCGACACGTTCAATGTCGTTCATGGACACCCACTGGCTTGTGCCACTGAGGTAAATGCCATCCACGAATGCCGACGCCAGCTGCTGATCGCGTACCGTGTTGCTGTTGTCCATTCCGCGGAATCTCAACGCAGGATCGTTACGGCTGCCCAGGACGTTGCTCATGTGCAGTCCCGGAGTGAAGTTGGCGATGTCTTCGATCCCGGTGATCGCCTGAGCCTTGATGCCCTCGGCGGTAAAGGCGGTGATACTCAAGGGAATATCCTGAATGGACTCGCCGATTTTGCGGGCCGTGACCAGGATTTCCTCCATCGCGAGTTCGTCGTCCTGGCTGAAGGATGTGCCCGGAGCGGTAAGCCCCAGCGATACGATGATCAGTGTTGCGGAAATTCGTCGCATGGACATGGTTTCAACCCCCAGGGAAAAAATTGCGCTGAAATCTTACCTTACTCAATAGGGATATGCCAATCCGGGCAACGACTCGCAGACCGCGACAATTGCAGCCAAATCCTGCTCAAGGCAGTGCTGGAGACCGAAGAGTGTTCATCAGAGCGCATGTTCGTGGCTGTGACGAGTGGTATCGTTGGCGGACGATGCGCCACTGCTTGGGACGGCAGCGACAAATGGTTGAACTCACTCGCCGCACGGTCATCGGCGGCATGAGCCTGTTGGTATTGGCTGCCTTTCTCGCGGCGGAGCCGTGTCTCGCGGACTGGGATTACCGCACCGTCGAAGGGGCCGGTGGCGTGCCCCTGAATGTGGTCACTGGCGGAGACCCGCGATCGCCGGCGATCTTGTTCATTCACGGCATCGGCCAGAGTCACTACAGTTTCGTCCGTCAATTGGATTCCGATCTGGCCGATGATTACTTCCTGGTGGCTTTCGATCTCCGGGGGCATGGGGTTTCCGGCAAGCCCTGGGACGCGGAGGCCTACACCGAGCCCGCCGTCTGGGCGCAGGACATCGCGGCGGTGATAGCGGCCACCCGGCTGGACCGGCCCGTGGTGGTAGCCTGGTCGTATGGCACGCTGGTGGCGATGGACTATGTCCGCGAGTTCGGCGTGGAAGGTCTTGCGGGGATCAATCTGACCGGCTCTCTGGGCGCCCTCAAGCCGTTTCGGATGCCCCAGGCCGATGATCCGAATGCCGCGGAGTTTGCACGGCTTCGCGAGCTTCAGGTCAGCCCGGATCCCGTCGACAATATTCGCGCCAGCGAACGGATGGTCGCCTGGCTCACCGCCGAGCCGCTTCCCGAGCGCGAGCGGGAACTGTTTCAGGAAATCAGCCTGATGCTGCCGGCTTATGCGCGGCGGGCCATGGTGCAACGCCGGTTCGACAACCAGGATTTGCTGGAACGGCTCGCGTTGCCGGTATTGTTGTCGCTGGGCGAAGAAGACAACCCCATGCAGCTTGAGGACGGGGTTGCTATCGCCGCCGGCTTAAGCAACGTGGCCCTTTCCGTGTACGAGGGGACCGGGCATACGGTGTTCTTCGAGCAACCGCAGCGCTTTAATGCCGAGCTGCGGCGATTTGCGGAGCAGACCCTTTTCTCCGGACGGCCCCGCGCGGAGTGACTCCCCATGAGCAATCGCCACACGGGGACCAACGGGCTATTGTCGAGGTACGCGCACTGATGTGGCGACGATCTCGTATTGCGGCCCGGGCTTGAATGCGGATTCGTCCCCCAGATCCGTGTTGTAGTGTTCGGCTTGTTCGGCGGACATATCCTTGCTCTTTAGTTTGCCCGCCAGGGTTACGGTTCGCCCACTGATGTCCGAGGGCACGAAGAAGCCGTAATCCTTGAACGAAACGCGCGCCGTATAGCCTCCGTCCTGCGCGATAAAAAAACACCCCTTTTTCTGACAAACCTGGGCAATGCTGGTCGTGACCTTGGCTTCCCGGTCCAGGTAGCGATCAGCATCCGCGAGCAAGTCGGCAAGCGCCATTGCATGACCCGCCTTCGGCAACTTGGCGCCGAAGGTCTCGTGCGTGTCGGTCGCCTCGACGGGTTCCGACAAGCGCACAACGCCGCTGTCATCGGCCACAGCGCCGATCGGCGACAGCAGCATTGACGCTACAAGCAGCATCGAAGTAGCCCCGAACTTTCCTGATGTCCACTCGCTGATCGCCCTTGTCATGGTGCTTCTCCCGTAACCGTGATTTCGAACGGTATCTTACGCTCGAATTCACCCCATCGCGGCTCCAGCAATTCCGGATATTCGCGCTCCATCCGGTCAAGAAATTCGCGAGGCAATTCGGATACCGAATTAAGCTTCTTGCCATCCCAGAACCCCGACAGGTGACCCATGCCTTCGGGCATCTTCAGCCACTTGGGGTGTTCGAAAGCGTAGTGTCCGCAAAAGTGGACAGGAAGCGACGTAATCGTCTCGTTTGCGAACAGGTCGAATTCCACCCAACTGCAGGAATTCTCGATATGTGTTGCCGGCCAATCGGGTGGGGCGCTGCGCACCACATCGAGTTTTATGAGGTCGTTCTCAATTCGAAACTGGCGGAAGGGGTTCTGGGCGGAACCGTCGCCGTTGAGGTTGCGAAAGCCCGTAGGCCCTCCAATGGTCCCCGGATCGTGCAGCAGCAGTGACACCGGCACGTCAACACGTTCACCGGTTATGGGATTCGTGACCGTTTGTGTAAATGCATTGGTCTTGAGGTCCCGCGGGAAGGAAACGTTGTGAGCATGGATACGGTAGTTGTTGTTGCCGAGATGCCGGAAGTAGCTGAACTCCATCCCTTCGTAGCGCAACAATGGTTCCGGGCGCCGTCCCCCCGGAATGACGAAAACGATCCAGTGATACCAGGTAAGAGTGCTCCCTTGCTCCGCAACCAGGTCCCGCCCCATTCGCATGTGCGCGCGAAACTCCTCCACCGGGTCATCGAAATACAGGAACTCGGATACAACCTGACTGACCGGCGGGCTGATTGAACCGGGAGCCCGGGCCTGAAGCGCCCCGGCGCCGAGGAGAGTGCCGGTCGCGCCTGCCGCGGCGGTGACAAAAGTGCGTCTGCTTACCATGTTCTACCTTCTCCTTTTCTTGTTTAGCGGCTCGATAGTCGCCCCCTTGGGCGCCGTGTCGTTCGGCGTCAACGCCGCCCGCCCCTATTGTGGATGAAGTCGGCCGCCCGTTCGCCGATCATCATCACGGTGGCGTTGGTGTTGCCGCTGGTCAGGCTGGGTATCACCGACGCGTCGGCAACCCGCAGCCCGTCGATGCCGCGCACCGTGAGATCGGGCTGGGTGACCGCCATCGTGTCATTGCCCATTCTGCAGGTGCCGCTGGGGTGATAACCGAGAAACGCGGTTTGGCGCAGGTAGTCGCGCCATTCGGCGTCGCTTTGCACGTCCGGACCCGGGAGGCGCTCGCCAATGCGGTACGGTGCGAATGCCCGGCCGTTGAGTATCTCCCTGACCCGCCGGCAGCCCTTGATCAGCCGGTCCATGTCGTCATCGTCAGCCAGCAACGCGTGAGAAATGACTGGCGCTGCTTGGGGATCCGCAGAGCGCAGCCGGATGCTGCCCCGCGACCGGGGATAGGAGATATTGATGGCTGCGGAAATGGCCGGCCGGTCATAGGGAATGACGCCTTTTTCCGAAAAGCTGAATGCATAGGGTCCCAGTTGCACCTGGATGTCCGGGCGCGGTTCCTCCGGCGCGGAGCGAATGAATGCTACCGCGTGCGGGTAGGGACTGGTGGCCGGGCCGCGTCCGAACAGCAGCCAGTTCAACGCGTGCAGGGCAATCTTCCAGCTGTTGATCTCGGTGTTGTAGGTGGACACGTTCACATCAATGCCTACCATGCCCTCGGGGTGTTCCTGGAGATTCGCCCCCACTCCCGGCAAATTCTGAACGACGTCGATACCCGCCGCGTGCAATTGGTCGGCCGGGCCGATGCCCGACAACATCAGGAGCCTGGGAGAGGCAATGGCGCCGGCGCTCAAGATCACCTCGCAACGGGCGTCGGCCCGGTGCAGCTCAGCACCTTTCCGATACTCCACGCCGACGCAGCGGCCGTTCTCGATTACCAGCCGCCGGCAAACGCTGCGAGTGCGTATCTCGAGATTGGGTCGGCGACGCACCGGATGAAGATAGGCCCTAGCGGCGCTGTAGCGTTGCCCCCGCTGCTGATTGACTTCTGTATAGGCCACCCCTTCCTGCACCGCGCCGTTGCAGTCATCGTTCACCGGGAGGCCTGAATCGGCGGCGGCGCGGACAAACGTGCGAGCCAGAGGATGTGTGGTCCGCAGGGCCGCGGTACGTACCGGACCCGAGCGGCCTCGATACTGCTCATCCCCCAATGGCGTGGATTCCATGCGCTTGAAGAACGGCAACACATCGGCGTAACGCCAACCGGCGCACCCTTCCGCTTCCCAGCGATCGTAGTCGCCGGCGGCGCCGCGCACGTAGAGCATGCCGTTGATGGAGCTGCTGCCGCCTAAGGTCTTGCCGGCCGGCCACAGATCAACCCGGTTGTTGCGGCTGGGGTCGGGCTCGGCCTGGTAGCACCAGTCAAGCCTGGGATTGCCTATAGCGCGGATGATCGCCGCAGGCATGCGGATATACAGCGAGCGATCGAAGCCGCCGGCCTCCAGCAGCAGGACCCGCTTATCGGGATCCGCGGATAGACGGTTGGCCAGGACACAGCCCGCCGAACCGGCGCCAACGATAATGTAGTCCCACGAACTCACCGTGCGTGCGCTATCCATTCGCCCTCCCTGGGAACGAGGGCGTCCCGCCCTCGACGAGGGCAAGATGCCCTCGATCCGTTTGGCTCGCGCAGCTGCCTCACTGGCTCCCGCTTTCTGCGGGGGGCTTGATTTCGCGCTGGCCGCGCTCGAGGTGCGCTTTCAGTTCGCGCCACTTGTCGGGGCGGTGGGCCGCGAGGCTGTAGCTTTCTGCCGGGTCCTTGCGCATATCGAAGAGCAGCAGGACGTCGTGATCCGGCAGCACGCGTTCAATGTTGCGGTAATCGGCCCGGACCACGATTTTCCAGTCCTGGGTTCGTACTGCGGCGATGCGATCGTGGTTGAAGAAATACAGCGCTTGGTGCGGCGATTCCTTCGATTCGCCGGCCAGAATCCGAAGAATGTTGCGGCCGTCGAGCGTTGCCCACGAAGGCAATGACGCGCCTGTGATTGCGGCGAGAGTCGGCAGCAGATCGATATTCATCGCCATTGCGCCGTTCACGCTTCCCGCCGGGATGCGCCCGGTCCAACGCGCAATGAACGGCACGCGATAGCCTCCGTCCCAGGCAGTGGCCTTGCCGCCGCGCAATCCGCCTGCGCTGCCCTCCGGGAACGGGCCGTTGTCGCTGGTAAAGATCACCAGCGTGTTCTCGGCGATGCCTTTGCGCTCAAGGGCTTGGAGCAACGCGCCTACGCTCCAGTCCAGTTCCTGGACCACGTCACCATAGGCGCCGGCCTCGGAGGTATTGGCGAATTCGCGTGACGGAACCAGCGGGATGTGGGGCGCCGTATGTGACATGTACAGGAAGAAGGGCTGTCCGTCGCTGTGGTTGATAAACCGTACGGCTTCCTCTGTAAAGCGCCGCGTCAACGCACCTTGCACGACAGGCTCCGTGCTGGCCCGCGTGTTCCGGTAAAGCGGTTGCTCTTCGTCGTTGGGGTGCAACAGGCCGTAGAAAAGGTCGAACCCCTGGGCGTTTGGCCGTTGCGCCTCCGTGTGGTGACCGAGGTGCCATTTGCCGACCAGGGCCGTGCGATATCCCTGCCCTTTCAGCAGGGCAGCCATTGTCGGCGTGTCGGCCGGCAAGCCGCGCGTATCGTTGACGGACACGGTCCTGGCGGCCAGGCCGTCCCGCACCGCGTAGCGCCCGGTGAGCAGCCCGGAGCGCGAAGGACTGCAAACGTTGCTGCTGGCATAGAAATCCGTCAAACGAACCCCGTCTTCGGCCAACCGGTCGATGTGTGGCGTCTTGATCAAGGTGGCGCCATAAGCGCCGATGTCCCCATAGCCGAGATCATCGGCCAGAATCAGAATGATGTTCGGCGGTATTTCCCAGGCAGCGGCTGCGGGGCTCCCGAATAGAGGCAGGATGAGACCCAGCGCCAGGATTTGAAGAGCGGACTTCATTCGGCCGCAATCCGTGTCAATTCAGTGGGTGGGCAGATTGGATGGGCTGCGCCGCAGTTCTCAACCATAGCGTTCGGTGTGTTTTCGGGTCGGACCATTGTCGCTTTCGATTATGGGCTATTCTTGCGGGCAATGCGGTTTCCGCAAGGCTTTCCGGGCGATGTATTTTCTTGACGTGCTGCGGCTGGCGCTGGAGTCGATAGGCGCCAACCTGTTTCGGGCCCTGCTTACCATGCTGGGCATGATCATCGGCGTGGCGGCGGTGGTCACCATGGTTTCACTGGGGACCGGGGCGCAGCGGGCGGTGGATGAGCAGATGGAAGCGCTGGGCGCCGACATCCTCGCGGTCACCAATTCGCAGCGCAGGTTCTGGGGCGTGTCGCTGGAGAGCAGCAGCCTCGGTGTGGACGACGCGCTAGCGCTGCGTACGGACGCACGGCATCTTGAGAAAGTGGTGCCGAAGATTACCCAGCGTCTTCAATTTGAGTTCAGCAATCGCAACACCCGTGTGGAGTTGGTGGGATCCACCTCCGAATACCTTACCTTGCACCGCTACGAGATGGCCTTGGGCCGCATGTTCGTTCCGGCGGAAGAGGAAGCGCGATTGCGGGTGGCGGTGCTCGGAAGCGAGGTGCCCGAGAAACTGGAAAGCACGGCCAGGGCGCTGTTGGGTCAAACCGTGCTGATGAGCGGCATTCCCTTTGAAGTCATCGGCGTGCTCAAGGAGGCTGGTTCGCTGGGCATGCAGAATCCCAATGACGACGTGCTGGTGCCGCTGTCCACCGCGCAGTACCGCGTCACCGGCAGTGACCGCCTGGAGAGCATGGACGTGCAAATTCGGGAGGGCTCGGCGGTGGAACAGGCGCTGGTGGATATCGAGCGCATTATGCGCCGCGAGCATCGAATCCGGCCGGGCGAGGACAACGACTTCGGCATTCTGGACCGCAAGCAGTTCCTGGAGGTGCAGGAGGAAACGACCCGCATCTTCGCCCTGCTGCTTCCCGCGATCGCCGGCGTAAGCCTGGTGGTGGGCGGAATCGGCATCATGAACATCATGCTGGTGACGGTGGCCGAGCGGACCCGCGAAATCGGCGTGCGCCGGGCCATCGGCGCCACCCGGGCGGCGATCATGTCGCAGATCCTGGTGGAGTCCGCCCTGTTGTGCCTGCTAGGCGGCGTGTTGGGGGTGGCGGCCGGATGGGGCGCATCCATGCTGCTGGCGCGATTCTTCAGTTGGCAAACCGTGGTGGCGGCGGAATCAATCGTGGTCGGACTGGGCTGTAGCTTGATAATCGGGATCGTCTTCGGTCTGTGGCCGGCGCGCCGCGCGTCAACACTCGATCCGATCGAAGCCTTGCGCCACGAGTAGGCGCACTGCGCTTGCGTGCCGCGTTGCGGCGAAAGCTCAGGGAGCGCCGGCCTCCTTCGGCTGCGGGACGCGACTTATCGACAGCAGGCCGATCAAACCAAGCAGGACGGCAATCAGGCCCCAATAAATAGTTGCGCTGGTCAGCCCGACAGCCTGGGCCCAGCCCCCAAGGGCGGCACTGCCCAAGGCTACGCCGCCGAACGCCACCACGCTCCAAAGGCTCATTACCCGGCCTCGAAACTTCTCCTCCACGACTGCTTGGGTCAGCGTTTGCGATCCAACGCCGCAGATGGTGAGCACACAGCCCAGCACCGGCAGTTGCAGCATCGCCAGCCAGAAGTTATTGGTAAAGCCGAATGCAATGATGAGCAGGCCGGTCAACGCGGTGCAGACCGCCGCCGACCGGCGCAACTGCTCCAGCCGCTTGTTGCGGGCCACCCACAGCCCCCCGACTATCGCGCCGACGCCGAAAGAGGAAATGAGTTGCGACATCCCATCGCTGCCGCGGTTGAATACTTCGTCCGCGTACGGGGCCATCAATTCGAACAGGGCGCGTCCGAAGGTCGCTCCAACCAGTACCAGGAAAAGGTAATAACGGATCGCGGGATGCCGAAGCGTATAACTCAGGCCGTCGCGCATAAGGCGCGCCAGTCCTATCTGACGCTCCAGGTCGCGTGCGATCGGTTGCAGCTTCAGGCCCCAAAGCACCCAGGCCATACCCAGAAAGGTGGCCGAGCTCAGAGCGTAGGCCGGCGCCAAGCCGAACAGCTTGATGACGTAGCCTCCGAGTACCGGGCCGATCACCCGGGCAACGTTGAAACTGACCGCGCCAAGCCCAACGGCGCTGGCCAGCTGCAAGGAGGGCACCAGGTTGGCCATTAGCGCCAGGCGCATGGGCGTATAGCCACCGCTGCAGATACCGAAGGCCAGTGCCAGTGTGAACAGCGCCGCCGGCGTCATCCAGCCGAAGGCGGACAAAACAAACAGGCCGGCGGTATTCAGCGTATTGAGCAGATTGAACACCTGCGCCGATCTGCGGCGGTCCCACCGGTCGGCCAGCGCTCCGAACACCGGTCCCAGCACCGCCACCGGCAAATACGAGGCGACCGCCACCGCCGCCACGAAGAACTCCGATTCCGTCAGCAGCCATGCCTGCCAGCTCATGCAAATGCGTAGAATCCACAGGCCGTGCGTGGTTATGGTGCTGCCGATCAGGAATCGGCGGTACGCGGGCGTAGTCAGTGCGGACTGGGACATGGGGTGAGGTGGCTTGCCTTGGAATTCCTGCCAGGCGGACGCCCGCATACGAGCTGCGCCTGGGGAAATCAATGGCCGAGTGAGTATGATGCGCGCTGCGCCCAAAGTCCACGTGCGAACCCTGCTATGGCCAATTTACCTGACCTAAGCCTGGAATATTTTCCGCCGCGTTCGGAGGAGATGACTGCGCGCCTGGGAGAAACGCTTGCGCGCCTGCTGCCGTACGGTCCATTGTTCTGTACCGTGTCGTATGGCGCCGGTGGATCGACGCGCGGGGGAACCGCCCACTGGGTCCGGCGGATTCGCAGGGACTACGGCTTCGACTGCGCCCCGCACCTTACCCATGTTTCCCACACCCGCGAGGAAGTTCAGGAGATCGTGCGCGAATACGTTGCCGATGGCGTGCGGCGCATGATTGCTTTGCGGGGCGACATTCCCGCCCACGGCATTCCTCCTTCGGTGCGGGAGCGGGGCTATGCCTCGACGGTGCAACTGGTCGCCGACCTCAAGGCGGCCGGGCTGCGGGAGGTCATGGTGGGCGCCCACCCGGAGCACGGCGGCGGCGATGCGGCGTCCTTGCGCCGCCACGTGAGCTTCGTCAAGCAGAAGCTGGATGCCGGGGCCGACCTCGCCATCACTCAGTTCTTCCTCGATAACGCCAGGTACTACCGGTTGCGCGACGCCTGCGCGGCTGCGGGTATCGATCACGGGCTGGCGCCGGGCATCATGCCGCTGCACAACGTGCGCCAGGTGTTCTCGTTCGCCGGCAAGACCAACGTGGAGGTCCCGCAAGCGCTTCAGGCCCGCCTCGACGGGGCCGGCGATGATGCCGACGCGGTCCAAGCGATCGCGGATCGGTTTTCGGTGGACCAGGTGCGGGATCTCGCACGCCACGGCGTGCAGCGGTTTCATATCTACACCATGAACCGCGCGCCCTTGACCGCGGCCATCTGCGAGGCGCTGGGCCTGGTCGCTACGCCTCCGCCGCCATGAGCACGGTAGCGGCTCGGGTCGAGGCGCTGGGCAGTCTGATACGCGAGCGGATCGTGTTTCTTGACGGCGCGATCGGCACGCTGGTACAGACATCCGATCTGTCCGAAGAGCAATACCGGGGCGCGCGCTTCGCCGACTGGCCGCAGGCGCTGAAGGGCAATCATGACCTGTTGTGCCTGACGCAGCCGCAGTCCGTGCGCGGACTTCATGAGGTTTACCTCGAGGCCGGCGCCGACATCGTCACCACCAACAGCTTCACCGCCAACGCGCCCTCGCAGGCGGATTACGGTCTCGAAGACCTGGTGGCGGAGATCAATGCGGCCGCCGCTTCGATTGCCCGCCGTGCCGCCGACGCCGCCGAGCGCCGGGACGGCCGGCCGCGCTTCGTGGCCGGCAGCCTCGGGCCCACCACCCGGACTGCGTCCCTGTCGCCGAGGGTAGAGGACCCGGGCTTTCGAGCCACCGATTTCGACCAGCTCGCGGCTACCTATGAGGACGCCGGCCGCGCATTGCTGGAAGGCGGCGCCGACCTGCTGCTGGTGGAAACGGTCTTCGATACGCTCAACGCCAAAGCGGCGCTATACGCGATCGCACGGCTCGGCGACGAATTCGGGCGCACGATACCGGCGATCGTGTCGGGCACGATCACCGACGCCTCGGGCCGGACCCTGTCCGGGCAAACCGTGGAAGCCTTCTACAACTCGATCCGCCACGCGCCGCTCACCGCCATCGGCCTGAACTGCGCCCTGGGCGCCACCGAACTCCACCCGCACGTCAGGGAGTTGGCGCGGATCGCGGAACTGCCGGTCAGCGTGCACCCCAATGCCGGGCTGCCGAACGAGCTGGGGGAATACACCGAATCGCCCCGGGAGATGGCCGAGACGCTGGAAGCCATGGCCCGGGAAGGCTTGCTCAACCTGGCCGGGGGCTGTTGCGGCACTACCCCGGAGCACCTGCGCGTCATGCGCGAGGCACTAGCCGGGCTGGAGCCGCGCAAGCCGCCGACACTCCCCCGCGTTACGCGCCTCAGTGGACTGGAGCCGGTGAATATCGACGCCAGCACCGGGTTTATTCACGTGGGCGAGCGCACCAACGTTACCGGCTCCGCCGTGTTCCGCCGCTTGATTGAGGCCGACGACTACACCGCCGCGGTGCAGGTGGCCCGCCAGCAGGTGGATGCCGGCGCCAACCTGCTGGACGTGAACATGGACGAGGGCCTGCTGGATTCCGAGGCGGCCATGCGTCGCTATATCAACCTGCTGGCCGCTGAACCGGATATTTCGCGGGCGCCGATCATGATTGATTCGTCTCGCTTTGAAGTGTTGACCGAAGGCTTGAAATGCCTCCAGGGCAAGGGCGTGGCCAATTCCATCAGCCTCAAGAACGGCGAACAGGAGTTCCTGCAACAGGCGCGCGAAATCCGGCGCCTGGGCGCGGCCGTTGTGGTCATGGCTTTCGACGAGCAGGGGCAGGCGGAAAGCACACAACATCGCGTGGCCCTGGCCGAGCGCTGCCACCGCCTGCTGGTTGACGAGGCGGGCTTCCCGCCGGAAGACATCATCCTGGATCTCAACATTTTCGCCGTGGCGACCGGTATTGAGGAGCATCAGGACTACGGCCGCGCTTTCATCGAGGCCGTCCGCCAGGTGCGCGAGCGGCTGCCGGGCGTGCATGCCAGCGGCGGGGTGAGCAACCTGTCGTTTTCGTTCCGGGGCAACAATGCCGTGCGCGAGGCCATGCACTCGGTGTTCCTGTATCACGCCATTGCTGCCGGCATGGACTTCGGGATCGTCAACGCCGGACAGCTGGCGGTCTACGAGGACATCCCCAAGCGGCTCCGGGAGACGGTGGAGGACGTGATCCTCAACCGCCGTGAGGATGCCGGCGAGCAGCTCCTGGTCCTGGCGCAGGAGTACCAGGGAGAAACCGCGCAACGCCGCAAGGACCGCGAGGAGTGGCGCGCGCTGCCATTGAACGAGCGATTGAGCTATGCGCTGGTGCATGGCCTGGATGCCTTCGTGGTGGAGGACACCGAGGCCGCCCGCCAGGCCAGCGAGTGGGCCCTGGACGTGATCGAAGGCCCGCTGATGGACGGCATGAACACGGTGGGCGATCTGTTCCAGTCCGGGAAGATGTTCCTTCCTCAGGTGGTCAAGTCCGCCCGCGTAATGAAGAAGGCGGTGGGCCACCTGGTACCCTTCATTGAACAGGAGGGCAGCGGGATGTCCAGCCGCGGGCGGCTGGTGATCGCCACCGTCAAGGGCGACGTTCACGACATCGGCAAGAACATCGTGGGCGTGGTGCTGCAATGCAACGGCTACGAGGTCATCGATCTGGGCGTCATGGCGCCCTGCGACAAAATCCTGGACACCGCGGTGGCCGAGCAGGCCGACTACATTGGGCTGTCCGGCCTGATCACGCCGTCACTGAACGAGATGGTGCACGTGGCCGGCGAAATGCAGCGGCGCGGCCTTGATCTGCCTTTATTGATCGGCGGCGCCACCACCTCCCCTCGGCATACCGCGCTGAAGATCGACCCCGCGTACGCAGGCGCTGTGGTTTATGTCAAGGATGCTTCCCGGGCGGTCGGGGTGGTGGGCAAGTTGAGCGGCTCTGATCGTGAAGCGTATCTGCGCGAGGTTGCGAACGACCTCAAGCGCCGGCGAGAACAGCCGGCGGGGCCACGCAGGCGCGAGAATCTGCTGAGCCTTGAGGGTGCGCGGGCGAATCGCCGGCAGGTTGATTGGCAGGCTCAGCCGCCTGCCGAACCCGGGCACGCGGGCCGAATCGAATTGCTGGCGCCGACCTTTAAAGAGCTATACGACTTCATTGACTGGCAGCCGTACTTTGCCGCCTGGGGCATTCATGGCAAGTACCCGCAGCTGCTGGAAGACCCCGGGAAAGGGGAGGCGGCCAGGGATCTGTGGAACGACCTGCACCAATCGCTCATTGAACCGATCAACGCTGGAGAGCTCGAATTCGCTACCGCGGGAGTAGCAGGCATTTTTCCGGCCGCCTCGGCCGGCGATGACATCGTGGTGTATGCGGACTCCGCGCGTGAAGAGGTTCTAGGGCGTATTTACTGCTTGCGCGAACAGCGCCGCAAGCCGCCCGGCAAGCCCAACTCCTGTCTTGCGGATTTCGTTGCGCCGACCGGCGCCGCGCCCGATTGGATCGGGATGTTCGCGGTAACCGCGGGAGGGAATGTAGATGAGATCCTTGCGCGCTGGCGGGGCAAGGGCAAGGCGCCGGACGATTACCTCGGCATCCAGATCAGGGCCCTGGCGGATCGCGCCGCCGAGGCATTCGCCGAATACCTGCACCGAAAGGTGCGCAGGGAACTATGGGGATATGCGCCGGAGGAGTCGCTGAGCAACGAAGACCTGATTGCCGAACGTTACCAGGGCATTCGGCCCGCGCCCGGGTATCCGGGTTGTCCCGATCACAGCGAAAAGGGCCTGATCTGGAGCCTGCTGGAAGTGGAGCAACGAACCGGCGCGCGGCTTACCGAGTCGTTTGCGATGTGGCCTCCGGCAGCCGTTTCAGGATACTACTTCGCCCATCCTCAAGCTGCCTATCCGAACATCGGCCTGATCGGCGAGGACCAGCTGACCGACTACGCCCGGCGCAAGGAAATCCCGCTTTCCGAAGCGCGCCTGTGGCTGACCCCCAATCTCCCCGACTAACCTGATCCCGCCTCCAGCGAGCGCGTCTCCCCTGGGAACGAGGGCATCCTGCCCTCGGCGCGGGCTGGAAGCCCTCGTTCCCAGGGAGGGCCGGCCGCAGGCGCCTAGCCGCGCTTTCTTGCCGCCGTAACGCGCTCGTGTCCGGCCAGATCGCAGTGCGTCACTGGTCCCTGCAAGCCGGCTGCTGCCATCATTTCCCGAACGGCCGCGCCCTGTAGCGCTCCGTGCTCCACCGCCAACATCCCGCCGCGCTTCAAGCGTTGCGGTGCTCCTGATATCACGTCGCGCAGTTGCCGCAGTCCATCCGGACCGCCGTCCAGCGCTCCTCTCGGTTCAAATCGCAGCGGTTCCTGCCCGCAAAGCTGAGATTCCACGTATGGCGGGTTGCTCACAATGGCGTCGAATTTCCGCTCTTCATCAAGCGGCTCGTACCAGGAGCCCCCGGCGAAGCGAATGCGCCCCGGAGCCAGGCGCCCGGCGTTCCGCCGCGCAACCTCCAGTGCGGCGGGGGAAACATCCGTGGCGAGAATCCGCCATCGGGGCATCAGCCGGGCAAGTGCAATCGCCAGCGCACCGCAACCCGTTCCCAGGTCCAGGCATTGCACCTCCCGATCCCCAGACTCAAGGTTGCCTGACACCACCTCGACCAGCAGTTCCGTTTCCGGCCGGGGTGTGAGCACCTCCGGGGTAATTTCGAATTTCAGCGAATAGAACTCCTTGCGGCCGATGATTTGCGCCACGGGCCGTCCGCGGGCGCGCTCAGAGAGCAACTCCTCCAGCCGTCGCGCAGACTCGGAGTCGAGCGAGTCTGCCAAACGGGCGTACAGGGCGGCCCGATCAAACCCGAGTGCATGCGCCAGGAGCAGCTCGCAGTCCAGCCGTGGGCTATCGCTGGCGCCATTCAGCCGCTCAGCCCCCTTGCGCAGTATCTCTCCGAGCGAAATCCGCTCGTTGTCGGCAGGAGGCTCTGTGGTTTGCGCGAGATACATGGGGTTATTGTCACTCATACCGGCATAATGCGGCTTCGAGGACGAGCATGATGACCAAGCCGCACGGAAATTCGACGCGCTGCGTGCACGCAGGCAACACCCACGACGCCGAGACCGGCGGGGTCATGCCTGCCATCCATCAGAGCAGCACCTTTGCCTACAAGGCAATGCGGGAGCAGCCGCAGCACATCTACACCCGCATTTCCAATCCCACCCGCGATGCCTTCGAACGGGCCCTGACTGAGTTGGAGGGCGGATCCGATACTCATGCGTTCGCATCGGGTATGGCCGCAAGTTCGGCGGTGCTGGAACTGCTTGAGCCCGGCGATCACATTATCGGACCGGCCAATGTCTACGGCGGCAGCTTCAACATGCTGCGGGTGGCGGGCGAGGGGCGTTTCGAGGTCAGCTACGTCCATCAGAACGAGGGGCCGCAAGCGGTGCAGGCGGCCTGGCGCAAGAACACCCGGCTGGTGTGGATGGAAACGCCTTCCAACCCGCTGATGCACATTACCGATCTGAAGGCCGTTTCCGAACTGTGTGCAGGGAACGGGGCCCTGAGCTGTGTGGACAGCACCCTGGCCACGCCGTTGGCTACCCAGCCCTTGGCCCTGGGCGTAGATATTTCCATGCACTCCATTACCAAGTACATCGCCGGGCATTCCGACGTCCTGGGCGGGACACTGACTGTGTCCGACGACGATCTCGCGGGGCGACTGAAGCGGGTCCGAAATCGCACCGGCGGTGTGCTTGCGCCCCTGGATTCTTATCTGGCGCTGCGGGGACTGAAAACCATGGAACTGCGGGTGCGGCGGCAATTCGCCAACGCCGGGCGAGTCGCCCGGGAGTTGCAGGGGCATGCAAAGGTGGCGCAGGTCTATTACCCGGGCCTTACCAATCACCCGCAACACGAGCTTGCCGGAAAACAGATGGATGGGTTCGGCGCTGTTGTTTCACTGCATCTTCACGGGGATGAAGGCGCGTGTGAACGGATGCTGAACGCGCTTGAACTGTTCACCATTGCGGAGAGCCTGGGAGGCGTAGAAAGCCTGGCGGGCCATCCGCCGCTGATGAGTCACTCCTCAATGACGCCCGAAGCGCGCGAGGCCGCGGGCATCACCGGCAACCTGGTGCGGCTGTCGATGGGTATCGAGGATGCCGATGATCTACTCTCCGATCTTCAACGAGGGTTGAAGCAGGTATGAAACTGCAAGCATTGACGGGTGGAAATTGCTTGCACGCTCTGTCAAACTCGCAATCAACTGACGGCTGAGTACCAGGAATGGTTCCGCAGGCTAGAACGCGATCACCCAGGAATCGCACAATCTCGTGCACGGATGAGGAGCTTCTTGAAATGTCTGGTCAGATTGGCCGAGTGCATGATGAAGTTACGCTGCCAAACATCACCGGGCGTCTTATGGCGGCAGACTTCTTCAAGGTTGCGAAGTATTTTCCGGCCAGGTATGTTGATCTACTGATCCTCGATCCTCCATATAACCTGCATAAGAACTACAACGGAATTGTGTTCAGGAGAAAAGAAGAGGATGAATATGGATCCTGGTTCAACCGGCTCGTCGATTTACTACTTCCCATGCTCAAGGTTAATGCCACGATCTATGTATGTTCCGACTGGAGAACTTCCACCATTGTGCATTCTGTCTTGAATTCCAAATTCCGAGTACGAAACAGGATCACATGGGAACGAGAAAAAGGGCGCGGCGCCAAGGCAAACTGGAAAAACAACACAGAGGACATTTCGCCCGTTCCACTCTGAAGTGCAACACTACATGAGAGCCGTTGTCGATTAAAGGATAGTCGGCTCTGTGTCCCGGAGTTGAGAAGCGGCCAGGTGATGGCGATACTCTCCGATATGGAAGAAGGAGGGTATTCGATGGCCAATGGCTACCATCACCTGACCTACGGGTCACGATGCCAGATTTACGCGCTGAAGAAAAGCGGGGCGTCGGTTCGGGGCATTGCGCGTTTGCTTGAGGTGTCGGCCTCGACGGTGAGCCGCGAGATGCAGCGCAACCGTGGTCGCCGGGGCTACCGCATGAGGCAGGCGCAGCGGCGGTCGGAGGTGCGCCGGCGTTTGGCGTCGTCGCGTCCGCGCAAGCTGACGGCGGAGCGCTGGAGTTGGATTGAAGGGAAGCTGCGCCTGCAGTGGAGTCCCCAGCAGATTGCCGGTCGGTTGCGGCTTCAAGGCGGGCGACCGGTGGGCAAGACGTGGATCTACCATCAGGTCTGGAAGGATCGGGCGTCGGGCGGGACGCTGTATCGCAACCTTCGCCGGCGCGGCAAGAAGGCCAACCGCCGGGGTCGGAGTGGCGCGGGCCGCGGGGTGATACCGGGCCGGGTGGACATTGCGGAGCGTCCGGCGGTGGTGGAGTCCAAGGGCCGTGTGGGCGACTGGGAGTTGGACACGATCATAGGCGCGCGGCATCGGGGGGCGCTGGTATCGATGGTGGACCGGTGCTCGAAGTTCACGTTTCTTCGTGGGGTGGAGCGCAAGACGTCGTCTGCGGTTGGGGGCGCGATCCTGGCGTGTTTGAGGCCGGCGTCGGCGCTGGCGCACACGTTGACGGCGGACAACGGCAAGGAGTTTGCCGGCCACCGGGAGGTGGCTGCGGGGCTGTCGGCGGGGTTTTACTTTGCCACGCCTTACCACTCCTGGGAGCGTGGCCTGAACGAGCATACCAACGGCTTGGTGCGGCAGTATTTGCCCAAGGCGACGGACTTCACCGACCTGCACGATACCCGGGTCCGGCAGGTGCAGGACCTCCTCAACGGCCGTCCCCGGCGGGCGTTGGGCTACCGCACGCCGGCGGAAGTGTTTGGCGAAGCTCTGGAGGCGGCCGGTGTTTCCCGTGCGATTCTCGGCGCGCCGGCGCTGGCGGGCCCGGATCCGCCGGCGGGGCTGGCTTGACCGGCCTGCCGATCCCGTCCGCGGCCTTCCCGGGCGGCGGCTGATTTTGCTGTGTCCGGGTAACGGGCGGGCGGCTCAGCGGGGCCGCTTCGGCGGCGAAACTGGGTCTCGGGCGGTGTTTTTCTCCACTCGGGCTACGCCCTCGCTCCGAAAACCACCGCCCGAACCCCACCGGGTGCTATGCTGCGCTCCAACTCAGGAGAGAAATCACCGCCTGACAGGTGTTGCACTTCATAGTGGAAGTGGCGCTTGGTTTTGCACAAATTCGGATAAGTATTATTTTGAACTGGAGGCAGTCAAGCTCAAGCGCAGGGTTATTGCGCCTTATCAGCTTCATGGCAAGCCTAAGGATTGGCATCGGGAACAAGCGGGCAACTTTCGGATGACGCATCCGTCGAACATCTGGACCGACATAACAGTGCCGTTTTGGTCGATGACTGAGAACACTGACCACCCAACCCAGAAACCCGAGAAACTCATTGCGAAGTTGGTTTTGGCGAGCTCAAGGAAGGGAGACTTTGTGTTTGATCCATTCGTTGGAAGCGGGACCACGGCGGTCGTGGCTGAGAAACTGGACAGGCGATGGTGCGGAGTGGACATTGATACCGAGTATCTGTGTTGGGCGTTGAAGCGCATAGCCACGGCTAAGGAAGATCCGAAAATCCAGGGGTACGCCGACGGCGTGTTTTGGGAACGGAACTCTTTGTCCGAACAACGCATCCATACGGTTCACAGCAAGGATCAGTCCTCTCTATTCTCGTGAGATCAAGGTTCTATTGCGATGGCCACAATAAAGAAGTCGCCATAAGCCTCAAGGATTACATCAATTCTTCTCCCGATTTTTTGTCACCGCAGACAGCACGAAGTCCCAGGGCTGCAGGCGACGCAATGGAATCGCTCGTTGCGGAAAGATTCGACAGTTTTCTTGGCAACTGGTGCCGCGAATATTCGAGTGATTTCGCTAGGCGCGCCATGGCTGATTTGGCGTTCACCGACAAAGACGGGATTTATTCCGTAGTGGACGTAAAAACCCACCGCGAAGACACGCAATTCAATAGGCCTAATTTGATTTCGGTGGAACGTTTATCTCGGTCTTACGAGTCGGACACAAATGTTTTCGCGCTGATTATGGTCAGATATTCGATAGATGGTGCGGGAGTCAGGGTATCGGAGGTCATATTTGCGCCAATTGAGTTCTTGGACTGGGACTGCCTTGCCGTCGGAGCGTTGGGCTGGGGCCAGATCCAGCTCGCGAATTCCAAAGATGTCCGCCTTCTTGACAAATTCTCACGCAAGCGGTGGATGCTTCGACTCTGTGACGTTATGGCCGAATTCTATCCTCGAGAAATCGCCAAGATTCATGACAGGATTGGTTGCTTTGAGGCGGTGCGGAGTTATTGGGAATTGAAGGATGACATATGGACAGGCAGTCAGGCGTAGTGTCCAGTAGTTGTCCTGATTTGGCGCATAGCGCCCAACCTAGCTGATGCAGCCTATGGCCGGAGAGAACTATGCGTTTGCGCCAATACATGTTAATTGCCCTATTTGCCCGCCCGCAGACCGACTTTCTTGAGTTTAGTCAGGCGCATCAGGTGCTGACGCAGGTATGAAAGTTTTCCTCTCGATTGTGGGACTGGCGGTCGTCGCAGTACTGCTGGCGTTCTTGTGGGCGACCCGCTGGTCGAAGATCTCGCGTGAGGCGCTGATCGAGCAATACCGGTTGGAGGATTCGAGCTTCATCGAGGTGGACGGCGCAGAGCTGCATGTGCGGGATATCGGCAGTGGCCCCGTCGTGCTGCTGTTGCATGGGCATGCCGGCAACCTGCGCATGTGGAATGCCTGGACGGACGCGCTCGCCGATGCGTATCGCGTAATCAGCTTCGACATTCCGGGCTACGGACTGACCGGCCCCGACCCGAGCGGAGATTACTCGCTGGAGCGCACGGCGGAGCTGGCCCTCGGATTGATGGATGAAATGGGCATCGAGAGCTTTTATGCTGGCGGCACTTCCATTGGAAGCATCGCGGCGTTTCGCATGACCTCACGGCACATGGAGCGCATTCCCGCGCTGATCCTGGCCAATGCCGCCGGTCTGCCGCGCGAGCCCGGGAAGGGTCCGAATCAGCCGGACCCGAATCCGTTTCGGCGCCTGCTCTACAAGTACCACTTCCCGCACGGCTATTTCCAGAATTTCTTCCAACGTACCTGGCATGATCCGTCCAACGCTTCGGATGAGCTGGTACGGCAGTACTACGACATGGCGAGGCGCGTCGGGGCGCAGGAGGAAGGAACCTTGAGCCTGCAGCAATACCGCACCGGCGATCCCGAAACCGTGCTGGGGCGGATTACCCAGCCGGTACTGTTGTTATGGAGCCAGTCGCAGATACTGCCCAGCGACGAGTCCCAGCGCTTCATCAGGTTTCTTAAGAACGCGGAAGTGGAGTACCACGGTTACGAGAACGTCGGCCATATCCTCCCGATAGAGGGCGGCGAAGCGTCCGCTGGGGACGTGCGTGCGTTCCTCGACCGGCTGGAGCAGGCCGGCTAACCCCAGACCCTGGGAAAGAGGGCATCCTGCCCTCCACGCTGGGATCGAGGGCGTCCCCGCCCTCGACGAGGGCAAGATGCCCTCGCTTCCGGGATTTCTTACATCGAGTAGCTGAAGCGCAGGCCTGTCTGGCGCTTGTCCGGCGCGAAGATCACGGTCGCCAGGTTGCCCAGGGCGAAGAAGTCGCCCGAACTCTGCGCCGTGCGCACCGTATCGTCACCCGTTACGTTGTCCACGTAGGCGAACAGGCTCCATCGTTCCGCCTGCAAACCAATGCGTGCATCGACGTTGATCCACGAGTCGAATACGTTGCGGCGTCCGGCCGCGATGCCTCGTTCGCTCTGGTACTGCATAAGCAGGTCGAGTTGGAAGTTCATGCCATTGCCAACGGTGCGGGTGTAGCTGGCGGAAACGTTGAAGTTGTGGCGTGGCACGCGCTCCATTTCCACCCCCGACTGATCCACCGAACAGAGGAAAAACCCGGCAGGTGTTTGCTGTAGCGTGCAATCGTGGACCAGCCCGATCGTAAGCGCGCTATTGGTGAGGGCGACAAAGTCGGTGTACTCGCTGTTCAGCCAGGTGTAGCCTCCGCGAATCAACAGCTCTTGTGTGATTGCAAGCGCCGCCTCCACTTCAAAGCCCTTGACTTCCGCGGCGCCGGCATTGCCCACCACCAGGTCGAAGCCGGTGGCCGCAGTAACGCTGGGCTCAAGGCTGACCGTCTGCTTGCCCTCGTAGTCCATGAAGAACGCCGCTGCATTGAGCGTCAGGCGGCCATCGGCCAGCGTGCTCTTTATGCCGGCTTCGTAATTCCACAATTCCTCGGGAGCGAAACGCGCGGTTGCGGGGTTCGGACTCGCAATCGTCGAAACGCCGCCGGGCTTGACGCCCTTGGCGATGGAAGCGTAGGTCAGAACGTCGTCGGAGTACTGGTATTCCAGCGTAAACCGCGGCGTGAAGAAACTGTCCTCGGAACCTCGCTGAGCGGTCGGGTTGTTGTTGACCGGGATGGGTCCCGCAAATGCCGCGCCGATCATGCCGTTCCCGCCTACGGTCCAGAACGAATCCGTGGACTCGTCCGAGTAGCGGGCTTCCACCGAGCCGGTCAGCTTGTCGTTGAAGTCGTATTCGAGCATTCCGTAGACCGACCAGTGATCGGTATCGCGTCCCTCGTCGCGCTTCGTGATGGGGCTTTGGGCGGCTACGTTCTGGCCCGCGGAAATTACTGGAACGAACATCAGCACAATCAGGTTTCCGTTCTTCTGCCGCACTTCCTCGTTCCAGTACAGTCCGCCCACGGCCCAGCGGAATCCCTCGGATTCCAGGTCGCCGAGCCTGAGCTCCAGGTTGGTCTGGTCGATGTCGGCATCGAGGTCGAACATGAATTGCGCGGGCAATGGTTCGTTAACGCCGGGCGCCGGCAGGAAAACCGGCTGCCAGGGCTCTCCGTAGTAGTCCACATCCATGTTCTGGGTGGTTTCGGCGGAGGTGCTGCCCAGCCAGGCGTTCAGCTTTGCCGCGCCGAGGTCCCATTCCGCCCGTGCGTGCAGCAACAGCGAATCGAAGGTGCTTCCCTCGTGATCTTCACCGGTGTAGGGGTTCAGGCTGGCGGTAATCCTGTCCAGCAAAGTGATCGTTCCGGCCGGCGGCGCAAAGACATGCGCAGGGTAGGGAGCCGGCCCGAATGCGCCCGGAGACAGGAGCCCCACGACGTGTGGGGGCAATGGCACGGGATCGGCGTGGCCGGTCTTGCTGGCTAGCTGCATTTGCGGGCGGATTTCGTATTCGTCCGACGAGTACGCCACGCGCAGGTCCAGGCTGAACGTTTCCGACGGCTGGAATGCGGCTGCTGCGGCCACGCCCGTTGAGTCCAAACCGCCAATGCCTTCGCCTGACACTTCGTTCTCGTAGTAGCCGTCGTGCTGCGCCGTTACCGCGTTGATCCGCAAGCCGAAGGTCTCCGATACCGGGAAGGACACGCCAACCCGCGCCTCCATCTGACCGTACTGGCCCACGTCGGCGGAGAAGTCGGCCTCGAATTCGTCGCTGGGGGCCTTGGAAACGTAATTCACCGCACCGCCGAAAGCCACCCGGCCGTACAGCGCGCTTTGCGGACCCTTGACTACTTCAATTCGCTCGATGTCCATGACCTTGAGATTCATCAGCATTCCGCCGCCGGAGGTCAGCATCGATTCCGATGAGATGTCGATGCCGTCCACCAGGATGCCGACCGGAGCACGGCCGCGATCGGTGGGCAGTCCGCGGATGTGTGGGCGCGTGTCCTGCGGTATCCAGCCCTTGTCGAATACCAGGCCGGGCGTGAGCCGGGCGATGTCGTCGATGTCCCTGATTCCAGCCGCCTTGATGAACTCCTCGTCGAACACCGATATGGACAGCGGTATGTCCTGCACCGACTCGGTGCGTTTTCGTGCCGTGACGACGATTTCTTCAATTTCCTGTGCAGGAAGGGAAGTCGCGATCAGGGACAGGGCGCCGAGAGCGATTACCGGACGCCAGTAGCGAGATAGGGTCATATTGTTCCCTCGAATAATGTTTGGAAGTTCCCTCCCGCAGGCCTGCGGGGGGACGTTCAGTATAAACGCCGCCTTTCAAAGAGCAACGTAGGGAGGTACGGCACATCCTCCCCAAGGGCCGGGAGCGAGGGCGTCCCCGCTCCCCGATCGGGGTCGGGGACAGGCTCTCGACGAGGGCAGGATGCCCTCGTTCCCAGCGTGTTCCCAGCGTGTCAGCGCAGCGGCGCCTGCTGCGAAAACTCCCAGCATTGTTTCTTTCGAGGAGGTGCTCGCGGCGGTGTCGCTATTGCCGTGCTTCCCTCCAGGCCTGTGCGCGCAGGGCCGCGTTGGCGCTCAGCGCCGCGTGAAACAGCGATACGTCGTAGTAGTGATAGCTCGCCCCCGGCAGCACCAGTCTGTCGAAGGGTGCGGCTGGGGTTCGATCCAGGCGCAATATGCCCTGATCGCACCAGGCGCTGGTTACGCCCGGGACCGAAGCACGTCGGGCCTGCCCCGGGAGAGCGGGCGCCACCGCGCCCCGGTTGGCGGAGGCGGGGGTCCATTCACCCGGCGCCGGCCAGTTCAGCGGATTGCTGCACTGCACGTCCAGCCCTCCGTCTTCGCGGCGGTATTGCGGGAAGCGCATGGCGGTGGCGAATTCGGCCGCTTGTGCGTCGCCGGTCGGCCCGTAGGTTACCCAGGAAGCGATGCAACCACTGTCGTTGCTGTAGCGGCAGGGCGCAAATTCGCTCAGTTCGTCGCCGTACGCGCCCAGCGGAATCGGAATGCCTGCGACATAGGCGGCGGCCAGGCGTTCCTTGAGAGCCTCGTCGTTTGCGATCACGTCGCTCAGCAGGCGGCGGGCGTGCAGGCCTCCCTGGCTGTGTCCGAGCAGCACGATCGGGCGGTCTGCGGTCTGCTCGGCGAAATGGTCGAACGCGCGCACTACATCCGTAAAGGCAAGGCTGTACGCTTGCGGCCCGTTGCCCCGGCGGTCGAACACGGAAGCCGAGGCGGCCTGCCGATAGCGTGGCGCATAGACCGCGCAGCAGGCATCGAGCACGCTGCCCTGCGAAGCAACCACCGCATCCACAGGCGGCCGGGCCGCGGCGTCCGCCACGTCGGCGTTCCACTCGCTTCCCGGCCAGGTGGTCGGATGAATGTAGAAGCCGGCTGCGTGTTCTGGCGCGAGTGTGCTTTCGGCATCGGGATAGGCTGCCCAGTTACCTCGCTTTGTGTAGTCGGGCGCGCGTGGCGCGTCGCGCTCGCCGAAGGCGTGATCCGGGCGAGGCAGATCCAGTGATACCGGTGCAGCCGGCGCAAGCGCTTCGATCAATCCGTTCATCATCTTGGCATCGTCCCAGTCCAGGCGGTCCTCGCCGAAGCGGACAACCACGAGGCCCAGCGACTCCACTACGTACACCCGCTGCGAGAAATGGCCTTCCATGTACCAGGCGTCCGGAGCGGCCAGCGCCGCATCCCGGGGCACTTCGATGCGCGGCCGTGACATCCGCAGTTGCTTCGGTGAATAGGGTTCATTGCGCCACAGTTGCATACCAAAATTCGGGTTGCGGTCCGCGCCTTGGGTCATCCGCTCGACCCATCCTTCGGGCAGCAGCCGTTGGCCGTTCACGACCCCATCGTTGCGCAGCAGCTCGCCCACCTTGAGCCAGTTGCGTGGGTTGGATATCAGGCAACAGAACGATTGCGCATTGCCCCCGGGACGATCCAGCTGCACCCACGCTTCGCCGGCGCCCATCGGTTCCCATAGCCAATCGCGCAGCAGTTGCGCCCAGGGACGTCGGGCGGCCCGCTCAATCGCAATCGAAAGGGCCTGCACGCTGGCGTTCGACCAGATGAATTCCGTGCCCGGCTCGGCCGCCATGGGCGTAGCCAGCGTTTCGCGCGCCAGGCGCCCGGTCAGGAAGAGCCGTGCTCCGGGCGCGAACGGGCTGAGCGCGAAGCGGCCGCGCTCCAGGCCGCCTTCCATGTAAGCCAGGTTCGCCAGCGTGATGCCGGAGCGTTGCGGGTCGGCCGCCCACTCCTCCAGCCAGAAGGAAGCCGGCTGATCCTCGGATTCGATCACGCCGTTGTGGATCGCGGCGCCCAGCATTACCGCGGTAAGGCTCTTGTGCAGCGATTGGGATTGATACGGAGTGCGCGCATCGGCCCCGTGGCCGTAGCGCTCGAACTGCAATTCGCCGTTGACCGATATCAACAGCGCGTAGGTCCTCTGGCTCTCCGCGTAGTCCCAGGCCTTCTCAAGAACCTCGACCGGGATCACCGGAGACTGGGCAAAATCCGGCGCCCGTCCGTCGCCGTAGGCGACAGGCTCCAGCGGTGAAAACCACTTGGCGTTGGCCGGATCGGATGCGTCCTGAGGCCATGTCAAGAACCGAACCCAGAGCCGATAGTCGCTCGCCGCCCAGCCCAGAAATACCAGCAATGCCAAACCGGCGATGCCGGCAACGGTAAGCCACGCGCGTTTCCTGTTCATGGCGCGAATCATACCGGCGCGCGAACCATGCCCGATACCTGTGGGACACAGCACTTGATCAGATAGTAGGTTCGAGCGGCTTGACGCGCTTTCAGCAGCGGAAACCGGTATCTAGAGACTTGTATGCGCCGCTGTAATTTGCCGGGGTTGACCGCAATGTAGAATCGCGCCACATGTTCAAGATGACACCGGCCAATTCGTTCTTCATTGCACGCGCGTCAATGGGTCCTTGAATATGTTGACGCCTGCCCGACCATTCTTGCGCAAGACTTGGCTCATTGCGGCGGTTGTTGCGATAGGAGCCTGTTCATCAACGCTCGAACCCACGCCGAATGCCCTGGATGCGCGCCTTGCCTGGCCCTGCGACCGGCTCGTTGTGGAATGGGCCGTAGACGCACAACGGTTGCAGAGCCTGATCGGAGAGTCTCTGCATGTCCGGGAAGTCGATGGCGAGGGCAGGCTTCAATTTCACATAATGCACTGCGATCCCCGGCGGTCTGCGTCTCAGGGGGCACAGGCGATTTCGTATGCGTACGTCCTCGTGCCGGTGATGGAAGACAGCGTGCGAATCACACTCACCCGGATTCCTTCCGATGGCTGGCTTGCCCTGCATAACGCCGCAGCGAGCAGCACCACGCGACCGATCCTGGAGATGTTCGGATTCCCGATACTTGAGGCAACTGTAGAATTCGCTATCGACGAGGCGGACGCCGATGCGTCAATCGCGATTACGCTGGAGTTCGCCAATGGGCGGATATGGGTTGACGCACGGCGGCAGGGCGATGCTTCGATGCAGGAAGCCACTTCCGCGTATCTCCGCGATGAGAAAGGGTTCGTTTCGGTATATTTCGGCGAAGAAAAATCTACCGGTTTCGCCGCGTCAGCCAGTGTTCGCCTGGAGGGCGATACCTTGTTGTCGGGCTTCGATCTGAGCAGGGAACCGACAGCGGTGACGTTCGAACGGCGCCTCGTGTCCGATCGCATCTTCTGGCGCCTTCCGATGGGCTGATGCGAACCGGTCCCCAACAGCAGCGCTACTGCAGTCATGGCGCATCGCGGCGGGACCTGGGCGCGACCCTGACACACGGAAGTGGCATTTTTTGCTCGCTTTCCCTCTATATTGGCAGCGAAGCAATACGGTGTAGGCGACGGAACCGCGAAGGAGCCAACTGAACTTGCAGCCGCGAGCAACAGTCAAACAGCTGTTCGTCGATCAGCGCGATCGCCTTGAGGTTTACCTGAGGGCGCGGCTGGCGAATCCCGACGACGCCGCGGAACTGGCGCAAGAGGCTTACCTGCGCATGCTGAGAGTCAAGCGCGCGGACTTGATCCGGCATCCTCAGGCCTACCTGTATCGCATTGCGCGAAACCTTGTGAACGAACACTATGTCGGGCAGCGAGCGCACGGCGAAGCCGATGTCGATCCTGACCTGCTTGAATCCGAGGAGCCATCGCCTTATGAGTTGGCGGTGCAAGCGAGGCGCCGGGAGCTGGTCGAATCAGCCATGGATGAACTGGCGCCAAAATGCAGGGCGGCAATGGTATTGCGCTGGCGCGAGGGTCTGACCCAAGCGGAAATCGGGGAGCGAATGGGTCTCTCCCGGCAGATGGTGCAGAAATACCTCGCCACAGGCCTTGCGCATTGCCGTAAACGGCTCAGGAAGATTGCGGCCCGGGAGAGGGGATGACCATCAGCACACATCGCGACCGCATGACGGACCACGCTGCACTGTGGTTCGTGCGGGCCCAGGATCCGGACTTCTCGCGGGCTGACCGGGAGGAGTTTGCTTCCTGGCTCGCCGGCTCGGCCGAGCATGTGCTCGAATACCTTTCCCTTGCCGCGGTGTCCAGGGACATTCACGAGGCGTCGGAGAATCTGGATGTCGATGCGCTCGTTGCGCTGGCCCGCGGATCAGGCGATGACGACAACGTGGTGGCCCTGATGCCCCGGGGGCTGGGGGTGGGCAAGGACCACGGAGAGTCACGGAACCGAGTGCCTCGTCCTGCACTGTGGGCCGCCGCCGCAGGCTTGATGATTACGCTTCTGGCGGGGTTCTGGCTGTCCTGGAGTACTTCGACGGTGGTGCATTCCACGGTCGTGGGCGAGCAGCTGTCTTTCCCGCTGCCGGACGGATCGGTGGTGACCCTGAATGCCCGGTCTCTGGTGGAAGTGAACTACACAGACTCGGAGAGAACCGTGCGCCTGGTGGCAGGCGAGGCGCTGTTTGAAGTGGAGGAGGACCCGGATCGGCCGTTTCGGGTGGTAACGGAACGGGCCATGATTCAGGCCCTGGGCACTTCATTCAATGTGCGGCATCGCGAAGAGCGCACAACGGTCACTGTTGTCGAAGGAATTGTCGATGTTCGTCCGCTCGATGAGCCGGGAGAGGACAACGGAATCGGCAGAGAAACAAGCGACGATGCCGACGCGAAGACACCATGGCCGGCGAACGCGCGTTCGGTCCGCCTGACTGCGGGGCAGCAGGTGTTGATGGATTCGCAAACCGCCCGGGTCACGGTCACCGAAGCAGACGTCGCAGACACCACCTCGTGGCGCGAACGGCGCCTTGTTTTCGAGGCCAGAGCACTCTCGGACGTTGTTTCGGAATTCAATCTGTACAGCGATCGCCGAATCGAGATCGAGGATCCGGACCTGGCATCGGTATTGATCAGCGGGGCGTTTGATGCGGATGATCCGGAATCCTTTGCCCTTTTCCTGTCAGGCGCCGGTATCGCGGCAGTCGAGCAAGACGCCCGGGGCCTCATCTCGTTGCGCACTCCTCCGGAAGCCCGATGACTTGAGCCGGGCTGCGATCGTGCCTGGTTGTTCCCGAATCGCCGGTCCCGTACTCAGGACAGGTGGCAGAAAATCCCGCTTTCCCGTCTTGGCTTTAGCGGGGACACGCAGTTTTCTGCATACGCAACCGGGGAACTCTCCATGAAAAGATCAAACGCATTCCTGTTGTCGCTGGCGGCGACGACTTGCCTGGGCATTGGCAACGCGGCATTCGCAGAGGACGCCACAGGCGGCGCAGGGTTGAACGTTGGAGCACAGTCGCTTTCGGCGGCGCTGCTCGATTTTTCCAAGCAGACCGGATTGCAAATCGGCTACGCCTCGGAACTGGCGAGCGGCAAGGTTACGAAAGGTGTCGAGGGTATCGATGATCCGGATCTGGCGCTGGCAGGGATCCTGGCAAGCACCGGGCTTGAGTACGAATTCGTGAATCGGGAAACGGTAGTGATTCGAACCGCCGCCTCCGAAAGAGATTCTGAGCCGGGAGGCCGTCAGCCGGCGCCTGAGCCGATTCTGATGGCTCTGTTGCAGGAGACGGAACAGGACGATCCGGATGACGACAGCGCCGATGCCGACGCCGATGCGGATGCGGAAACAGGCGATGCCGTGGTTGAGGATGAAGCACTCGCACTCGAGCAGGTCGTCGTCACCGGCACGCGTCTGAGCCGCACGCCCAGTCAGGTCGCGGCCAACCTGATCACTCTGGATGAAGGCATGCTTCAGGCGACGGGCGAAATCAGCCTCGACAAGGCGTTGCGTACGCTGCCGCAAAATCAATTGGGGGCGAGTTCAACCGCGTCTTATGCAAGGCTCGGGGGTCAACATTTCAATGGCGCCATCAATTTGAGCGGCGCATCGGCGGTCAACTTGAGAGGTCTGGGGGATGGGGCGACCCTGGTGCTGGTGGACGGAAAGAGGATTGGCTCCTCGGGCCTTGCCGGTGGGGTAACGGATATCTCCGGTATCCCGACCGCCTCCATTGAACGGGTGGAAGTCATGCTGGACGGCGCATCCGCCATTTACGGCTCCGATGCGGTGGGCGGCGTGGTGAACATCATTACCCGCAAGGACTATGAGGGCGCGGAGCTGGAGGTGATGCACTCGGTGCCGGGCCGGGGCGGATTCGACGAGAGCGCGCTGACCCTGTCCGGTTCGTGGTTGTGGGGTGAAACGCGCATGCGAGGCAACGTGCAGGCCAGCAGCCACAGCCCCCTCTATGGCAGGGACCGCCCGGGCAAATACGATACGAACAACTATTGCAAAAAGGGTTGCTTCCGGGGCTTTCGCAACGTCTACGAGTACCAGGGAACGCTCTACCGGCCAAGTCAACTTCCACCCGGCATAACCAACAGTTCCCCCGGGGTAACGGATATCTGGTTGACGGAACTGCAACCCGATGGCTCCCTGGTAATCAAGGTGAGATCTCTAACTGGCGATTTGACCGCGCAGGAGTCGACGGTGGACAACGCATCGCTCTTGCCGGAGCAGGACCGGATCAGCGCGATGCTGGGCTTCGATCATGAGTTCGGCGCCACGCGCCTGTCAGCGCAAGCCTACTATATGGATCGCACCACAACGACGGATCAGGGCGACGCAGACTTTGCCAACTTCCTTTTTCCGGGGCCCGACGGTGACAATGCGTTCATGTATTGGTCGGTGTCAGGGATCGAAAGGCTCTCCACCGCAACACAGGAAGTTTTTCGCGTGAATTTCGATCTGACCGGCTCCGTGTTCGGCATGGAGTGGACGTTTGGCGCCGGCGCCACCAATGATCGAAGTGACAATCATCATACGGGTAACTTTTATGCATCCTACGATCCTGACATACCGCCACACCTGGTAGATCAATTTCAGGCGTACGAAATGGCATCCGCGCGGCCTGACTATGTTGAGTTCATCGGAATAGAGACCTTCCGGGAATTCTGGGGCCAGGAGCTGTCCAGCGGTTGGACGAATACCACCGACTGGGCCGAAGCGACGCTGTCGGGTTCCTGGCTGAGCTTGCCGGGAGGCGACGCTCGGTTCGTGGTGGGCGCTGCCTGGCGCTCGACGGGGTTGAAGACCGACAACAAGCGGAATGCCTATGGTCAAAATGACAACAATGGTAGTTATTGGACCGAAGAGCCGGGATTGGGAATCCGATTCGGCGTTTGGGACAATAAGTTCGTAGATGAGAACGTCGGGCTCTTTGCCGAGTTCGCGGCGCCTGTTCTGGAATCGCTGGATCTGTCCGCGGCGGTAAGGTGGGACGATTACAACCACTTTGATTCCGACACCACTTATTCGGTAGGCGCCGTCTGGCGGCCGATCGACTCGGTCAGACTGCATTCGAACCTCTCGACCTCGTACATCATCCCAACCGCCCGGGACAAGGTGGAAGATCCCAATAATTTCTTTATCGGGCAGGATTGGCGCTGCTCGCGTGTCGCAGATTGGTTTGAACTGGCGTTACCTGGCGGCGGGCCGCCGGGACCCGAAGATTGTCCCGGTGCCCCGATCAGACGGCAGAATCCCGATGGCTCGTTGGCGACCACGCCCGGGGAGTCGTTCATCTACTTCTCCCACCTGGTATATGGTGGAAACCCGAACCTATTGCCCGAACAAGGGGAGAGCATTTCGGTGGGTGTCGAGTTTACGCCCCAGGCCATACCGGGACTGTCGCTGGACCTTACCTGGAGATCGGTGGACTATACGAACAAGATTGTCGGGTCAAGCAACCGCGGTGACGTTCCTCACTATGTTGGCGTGGACTCGGCCGAAGTTTATGCCTTTATCTTTCCCGATCCCAGTGGCATCGACGCATACTACGCGGATCGCAGAAATGTTAACGCCGCCGCCTGGACCAACGAAGGGCTGGACCTTGAAGCTCGATACGATTGGTCAACGGATTGGGGTAGCTGGAGCATTGACGCTCTGATCACCCAAACCAGCTCGTTTTACAAGGACATCGGAGATGGCAGTGAACCATACGATTATGTCGGCGATGTCGAAGCGAATCGCCGTATCTGGGCTTTGGTGCCCGATTACCGCGGTATGCTGAGTGTCGGGTTCGACTCGGCCGATCAGCGCTGGTCGGCCTGGCTGAGCGCTGTTCACACCTCGGTCGTGAGTTCGACCTTTTCATTTCGAGGGGAACCGCATAAGGTGATTCACGATGAGCCTCTGTACGTGAATCTGAGCGGTCAATATCAAGTCGGCGAACGGTTCGGCTTGTTGTCGAATTCGGTACTGATCCTGCGAATTACCAACCTTTTCGATGATCTCGCGGAGCATAAGGAGATCCTGGCCTCTAGCGGCGAACTGTATAATGATGGTGTAGTTAACGCCAAGTTCGACGATCCTCGGGGCCGCACCTTTACCCTGGGACTGAAGATGCAGTTCTAGCCGGCAAGCATCGCGCAGCGCCGGAGACTTACATCGGAGTCTCCGGCGCTTCCCGTTTCCGCCCCCGCTCCCTCCTGGGAACGAGGGCTGCCAGCCCTCGACGAGGGCAAGATGCCCTCGTTCCGAAAGGAACAACCCTGGGAACGAGGGCTTCCAGCCCTCGACGAGGGCAAGATGCCCTCGTTCCGATGTCTCGCCCGCCAAAGAAACCGCTGATGGCAGCGGGTGTTACGGCCAAAGCCCGTTTGTTTGCAACGCATTGAGAAACTGTTTCACTGGCCACACGTCAATGCCATCTTCGGTCCGGAAGGCGCGTTCTCCGTCGTAGATGCGGTGCGCCATTGGTCGATGGGCAGCTGGCTGGCGGCAGTCTCGCCGACCAGCCGCCGAGCACGGCCTGGATAGACATCGATTGGGTTTAGAATGCTCCAATCGACATCATTCGACATTAGCATGAGTCAGATTACTGCGCGTCTTCCCGACGCGGTACTTGCCGCTCTCGATGCGGTCGCGAGCGAACTTCAGCGCAGCCGGGCGGAGATTGTCCGTTTTGCGATCGAGCGCTACCTTGAGGACTTCGACGATTTGAGCCTTGCCGTGGAACGGCTCCGGGACCCCAGTGATCCGGTCCTGGACTGGGAGCGGGTCAGGCGTGAACTACTCGATTCGGATTAAGCGCAGCGCGGCAAAGGAGTTGGCTCGCATCCCAATGCCGGACCGCGAGCGCCTTGTCGCCGCAATTGACCGTCTGGCGGAGAGTCCGTTCGTCGGCGAAACCCTCAAGGGGCAAACGCGGGGACTCAGGAGACTCCGAGCCGGTGTCTACCGCGTGCTCTACGAGATTCAGAAGGACGCGCTCGTTGTTCTTGTCGTTGGGGTGGCGCACCGTCGACGCGCGTACCGGAGAAGGCCGAGCTGATCGAAACGGGAACGCGTGGAAGCGATTTGCAAGTACCTCAGGCCAGCGTGGCGGCGTTCTCGCCGGCCAGTCTGCCCAATGTGGTGGCGGTGAGCAGGCCATTGCCGGCGATATAGCCCCAGCGGGACGGGCCGGATATTCCGCGAGCTGCGCCGCCGCCGGCGAAGAGGTTGGGGAATCGGCTGCCGTCCTGGCGCAAAACCCGCGCCTGTGTATCCACCTTGAGGCCGCCCTGGGTGTGAAACAGCGCGCCGGTTACCCGCACGCCGTACCAGGGCGGGGCGAGTTCCGGCCTGCCGCCGAATTCGCGGCCGAAGGTATCCTTCGATTCACCCCGCGTCATGGAGGCGGTTTCGGCCAGCGTCCGCGCCAGCGTTTCGGCCGGCAGCCCGAATTCTTCCGCCAGTTCGCCATGTGTGGAGGCTTTTCGCACCGCTCCGGCGCTGATCGCCTCGCGGTAGTCGTTGAACTCGTGCATCAGTTCATGCAGACGCTGGTCGTACACGGTAATCGCGACGTGTTCGGATTGCGCGAGGACGTTGACGGCCTGTTCTGAATAACCCAGCGATTCGTCGGAGAATCGCCGGCCTTCGAGATTGACTTGTATTCCGCCTTCGAGAATGACCGGCCAGAGAATGGGCACGCCGTAGCCCTTGGCCAGTCCGCCATGGCCCTGGTAGGCGCGAATGTCCGCAATTTCAGCGCCCAGTTTCCGGCCCCAGAGTATGGCCTCGCCCTGATTGCCTGGGTGACCGAAGAACTCCGCGTCGAGCATTTCGGGAAGATATTCGGCCACCATGTCCTGATTGCCGGCAAACCCGCAACAGGCCAGGATCAGGGCGCCGCAACCGAGGTCCTCGGAGCTGCCGTCCGGACGCATGCAGCGCAGCCCTGTAATTCGCCCGTGCGGGTCGGCGAACAGGTTGCTTACACGCGCGTCCATGAGTAGATCGACGCCCGCCTGGGTGCAGGCATCCAGCAGGCTGCCCATCAGTTCGGCCCCGGTACGGTTGGGGCTGCCGTGCAGGCGCTTGACGCTGTGTCCGGAGTAGAGAAAGCTGTCCACCAGCGATAGGGCCACGCCGCACTCGTCTGCCAGCCATTCCACTGTGCGCGCCGATTCGCGCGCGAGCGCCAGCACTACGTCCGCATCAGTCCGTTTGGCCTTGGCCAGCACGTCGGCAGCGAACAGTTCCGGCGAATCTTCGATCCCTTTTTCTTTCTGCATGCGCGATCCGGCGCCCGGAATCAGGCCGGTGGACATGCCGGTGGTGCCCATGGGCGCGGCGTCGCGCTCCAGTACCAGAACTTCGCTGCCGGCCTGGCGGGCCGCCAGCCCCGCACACAGGCCGCAGCCGCCCGCGCCTATCACGGCAACCGGGACCGTCCAGTCGAATCGGGCATCTTTCGCGGGCAATACGCTCATGAGGATCTCAAGGAAACAGCTTGCAGGGAACAAGCCTGGGAACGAGGGCGTCCCGCCCTCGCGGAGGGCAGGATGCCCTCCCTCCCAGCGTGTTCCCTGCAAGCACGGGAATCATACGCCCCCCTGGGAACGAGGGCGTCCCGCCCTCGCGGAGGGCAGGATGCCCTCCCTCCCAGGTTTGCGCTATGGTTACGCGGGCTAGGATCTTTCGACTGTGGAGGTTGCTATGAATCGACGGGATTTGTTGCAGGCCAGCGCCATGCTGGGAGTGGGGCTGGGTGCGCCGCGGCTACTGAGTGCGGAAGAGGCGGCGGGCGCCGGCGGGGATGCAAAGCTGCCCACGGATCCCGAATCGCAATGCCGCGCCATGGTGCGCGCCTACGGCAACGACGGCGGCGACCCCTGCGTATGGAAGAGCCGCGGCAAAGTGTTCGCGGTGCGCGAGGATGGTGTTTATCCGCTGTACGGTTTTATCGGCAGCGAAACCAGCTGGTGGACCCAGGTTGAAGAACACGTCTGGGTGCGCTATCCGTCCACGGTTTCGTTCTTTACCGATCTCGAAACCGGCGAATTCATCGAGGGATTCACCAGCCCCTTCAATGGCGCTAAAGTTACGCTGCCGGCGAGTTTCATCCGCCACAAGGAAGGCCAGTACTACACCCCCATGGGCCAATGGTTCGGCAGCATGAAGCGGGTGTTTCCCGACTATTACGCCGAAAAGCCCCTGCATCTGGATTGGGTTAACGACAATGGCATCCTGCGCATCCAGGAAGGCTCCCGCTTTCCGCCGATATTGCCGCAGCCGTCGCTGGAGCACGCGTCGCTGTTTGCCGCGACCCATGAAATCCTCGGTGAAGAGCCGCACCAGCCTACGGCCGCCGCGGGCGGGTGGAACATCTTCTCCGCCACCCGCAGGCCCTGGCATGAAATGGGCATCCTGCCCGGCCACGTCATCTGGCATTTCGACGCGGTGAAGGTGCCGTCCTTCGAGGACCTGGGCGCCGGCTACCTCGAACGGGCCCGCGCCCTCTCGCCGGTGTTCGAAAAGTCGCCCGAGCACGACGAAGGCCCGTCCTTCTTCGAGAAGATCATCGAAATGCGCGGCTTCGGTTGAGCCATCTCAACTGCGTGTGCCCCTGCTCGTGAGCCCAACTCGCGCAGCAGCCCTACGCAGGTTGTTGGAAGAGCGCTACTCCAATGGCTTCCGCTGCCTCTCGAAGCCGCCGATCTAATGTCGCCAAGGGCAAGCTACGCCGAAGCGCAACTTCCAGGTACGCGGCGTCGTAGACGGTAAGTCCGAACCGGCGGGCCAGTTCCAATACTAAGGATTCATCATGCTGATCTTCTATCTCAATCCCCAGCTCCAAGCTGTCAGCCAAGGTGTCCCGCACCTGCTGCGGCGAAATCCGGCTGCGGCGCTCGTTCACGAGCAGCGCATTGCGCAGCTCATACCACCATATTCGCGGCGCGACCCCGCCCTCTTCCTGAATTCGCTGCATGGCGCCGCTTGCCGTGGGTTCGTCCTCGTCGCCCATGCACCAGGCGAGGAAGATTGAATTGTCAAGTACGACAGGCATCAATACTTGTGCCCTTCGTGAATAGTCTTGACCAACTCCGCCAGAGAAGTTCGACTGAGATGCCGGCGCCGCTCAACAATGCGCGCCGCCGCCTCTCGCGCCTGCTGGCGTTCCGTGGCCACCGGCACCAGCTGCGCTACTGGCCTGCCATGCCGGGTAATGGTGAGACTTTCACCACGCGCTACACGATCCAGTAGCTGGGGAAGGTGGGTTTTCGCCTCATAGGCTCCGATGACATCCATCGTTATTCTCCGCTCCTTTTAGACTAGACTATACAACTAGTCTAAACTCGCGGCAACCACCATGCTTTTCCCTGGCGTCCAAGAATAGAGACTTGGCATTACGTTGACCGCATGCCAGACAAGAGGGCATGAGCAAAGGCGTCAGGGGGGCGATCAGGACAGGGTGTCGAGGGCGGCGAGCTGTTCCGCCTCCATGTGCTGGCGCAGGGGTTCGATGACCGGGTCGAGATCGCCCTCCATGATCTGCGGGAGCTTGTAGAGGCTTAATCCGACTCGGTGATCGGTGACCCGGCCCTGCGGGAAGTTGTAGGTGCGGATGCGTTCGGAGCGGTCGCCGCTGCCGACCTGCGAGCGGCGTTCTTCGGCCCGCTCCCGTTCCAGGCGGCGTTGCTCGGCGTCCAGCAGCCGGGCGCGCAGCAGCGACAGAGCCCGGGCCCGGTTCTTGTGCTGGGAACGCTCATCCTGGCATTCGACCACGATGCCGGTGGGCAGGTGGGTCATGCGCACCGCCGAATCGGTCTTGTTGACGTGCTGGCCGCCGGCGCCGGAAGCGCGATAGGTGTCCACCCGCAGATCGCTTGCGTCGATCTCGATCTCTCCGGCTTCCTCGGCCTCCGGCAGCACCGCCACGGTGCAGGCCGAGGTGTGGATGCGGCCTTGTGATTCGGTTTCCGGGACCCGCTGCACGCGATGCGCTCCGGATTCGAACCTGAGATAGGAGAACACCCGCTTGCCGGCCAGCCGGCAGATGATTTCCTTGTAGCCGCCGTGTTCGCCTTCGCTCATCTGGATGATTTCCTGCGACCAGCGGCGGGCCTCGGCATAGCGCGTATACATGCGAAACAAATCGCCTGCAAAGATCGCCGCTTCGTCGCCGCCGGTGCCGGCGCGGATTTCGAGGTAGACGTCGCGTGCGTCTCGCGGGTCGGGCTTGAGCAGGAAACGGCGCAGCTTGATCTCCAGCGCTTCCTGTTCTCCGCGCGCCTGTTCGGCTTCCTCGCGCGCCAGCTCGTACAGCTCCTCGTCTTCTCCGCTCAGCATTTCCTTGGCCCCGGCTTCCGTTTCGAGCGCGTGCTCGAAATCTCCAAGCAGGCTTGCCAATGGCTGCAGCCGCGCGTGCTCGCGACCGATATCCCGGCGGCGGGCCGCGTCGGACAGCACTTGGGGATCCGCCAGCGACGCCTCCAGGCGTGCAAAGCGAACCTTAAGGCCGCGAAGTTTTTCCAGCAGGGCGGAGTTCATGACAATTGTCCGTTAGGGAGCTGCGGTGCGATTGGGTCCGCAACAGCGGCTATTATCGCAGTGTGAATGTGCGTCCCGTCTTCAGGATAGCCTTCGCCGGTCTGGCGGGCGTGTGTCTCGCCTCCTGCGCAAGCGCCCAGATGTGGCCGGCCGACACGGGTTGGCCGGCCTTCCCGGCAAGCGAGGCGCAGGCCTTGCTGGACGAGGCCGAACGCCTGAGGAGCGGCGCTGCGGGGGCTGATGCGGCCAGGAACGCGGCGGAATTCGCTCTTCGACGCGATCTCTACTCCCACGCTCTCGACGCCGCCGAACTCTGGTATGGGCGCGACCGGGGTAACCCCGAAGCGCTGGTGCTGGTGGCGGCGTTGCGCGTGGCCGACGGCAACGCCACGCAGGCCCTTGATGCGGCCCGCGCCGGCCTCTCCCGAACCGATGACGCAGATCGATTTGTGGGATTGTTTGCCGAGCGGGTCTCCGCAATCAGCCCGGACACGCTCCAGTCCGGTCCGCTTGATCAGGTTACCGCGCAGCTTGCCGAGGAGTTCCCTGACTCAGCGGCGGCGGTAGCACTGGCGGCTCGCGTTGCCCTGAGCGCGGGCCAATTCGATCGGGCTGTCCGCTACGCGGATGCGCTGCGGGAACACAGGCCCGAGGACGATACCGCCCACGTGATAGCGGCGACCGCGCTCTTGCGGGCCGGCAATCTGGACTCGGCCTTGGCCCGGCTGACCGAGCAATTGGCGATGCGCGACAGCCTTTTGCTCGAACAGAACTACGCCATGTTGCTCTTGGAGGGTGGCCAGCCGTGGGAGGCGGTGAGCCGGGTTCGGGAACTGCGTAGCCGATACCCGCAGGATCCGCAGCTGGCGTTGCAGGAGGCCAGAATGTTGCGGGCGCTTGGGGCCGGCAATATTGCCGAGCCGATACTGCTTGAGTTGTTTGCACGCGGCGCCCAGAACGACCTTTGCCGCGAGGAACTGGGGCGGATTGCCGGCGATCGCGGAGATTGGCTGGAGTCCATCGAGTGGTATGCCGGCATTCAGGCGGATGAACTCGCCCCGGCAGCGGCCCGGGGGCTGGTACAAGCCTTTGTCGGGCAGGAGGACTTCGACCAGGCGATGGCCACGATCCTGGATCTGGTTCGACGGCATCCCGAGCATACTTACGAGAGCCTGCCCCTGGCTGCCGGTGTCCTGCGATCCGCCGGTCAGGGCGCCGACGCGCTGGCGGCCTACGAGGAAGCCTTGCGTTACCGGCCAAACAGCCGCCGGCTGCGCATGGAACGCGCGCAACTGCTCGTGGACCTGGACAAGCACCGCACTGCGATACGCTCGATGGAGGAATTGCTGGCGGACTACCCGCGCGATTCGGAAGCGCTCAACGCGCTCGGCTATACGCTGGCCGACCGCGGCACACGTTTGAAGGAAGCACATGAACATATTCGCCTGGCGCTGGAGCTTGCGCCCGACTCGCCGGCGATCATCGACAGCATGGGCTGGGTGTTGTATCGCCTGGGGAGGCCGAAGGAGGCCGTTGGGCTGCTCGAACGGGCGCTGGAGAGCTTTCCGCATCCCGAAGTGGCCGCGCATCTGTGCGAGGTCCTGTTCGAACTGGGGGAGACGGAGCGCGCCGCCGCGTTGCTGCGCGACTCGCTGCAGCGATACCGGGACACATCCTTGCTTGAAGCCGTGCAGAAGCGGTATTTGCGATGAGGCTTTTGCGGTGTCCCGCACTTGACTGCACCAAGCTGCGGGCCACCACGCTAGCGACCGGCGGCCTTCCCCTTCTGGCCGCGCTCTGCGTCCTGCTTGCGGGCTGCACGGCGTCCAGGGAAGTGACTGACGGCGAGCTGGATACCGCCGCGCTGGCGGCCTTTGACAGCTGGGAGTTGCGCGGACGAGTCGCGCTTAATTCCAAGGGCCGGGGAATGCAGGCCAACGTGACATGGCGCCAGGATGGCCCGGAAGCGCAATTGGAGCTGCGCGGTCCCTGGGGAGTGGGCGCCGAGCGGGTGCGGATTGTCGGCGAAGAGGTCAGCCTTTGGACCGACGACGGCTGGATTCCGCTGTGTGCCCCCGGGGGCGAAGCGAACGATTTGAAACTTCTGTGTTCGGGCGCACCCGTGCATAGCCTCCGTTTCTGGCTGCGGGGCCTGACCGATCCCGCCGTTCCGTTCCTGGAGTCCGGTCCCGGTGCAGGCGTCGCGCGGGAATTCCAGCAGGCGGGCTGGCTGATCGCGGTGAATGGGCTTACCGAATCGGGCGATCTCATAGTCCCCCGCAGACTGCTCATTGCCGGGCCGGAGGCCACCATGAAGGTCGCTATTACGGATTGGGATCTGCCTCCTTCCCGGTAAGATCGGCAGGGCTTCGTGCATGGCTAGTCACGCCCCGGACATTGAAATCACCGACCAGTTCGCCCGCGCGCTGCGCGGCATGGAGCAGGGCAAGCGGCATCTGCTGATTACCGGTAGCGCCGGCACCGGCAAGTCCACACTACTGGGTCATTTCTGCCGCCAGGTCGATTGGGACCCGGTGGTGCTGGCCCCGACCGGGGTTGCGGCCCTGAACGTGGGCGGCCAGACAGTGCATCGCTTTTTCGGGTTCGGCATCGACGTAACGCCCCAGGCCATTGCCGCTCGCCGCCGCAAGCCGCGCAATGCAAAGCTCTACAAGAGTCTGCGCACTCTCATCATCGATGAAGTATCGATGCTGCGGGCCGACCTGCTCGATTGCGTGGACGTGTTCCTGCGCCAGCACGGTCCCGTTTCCGGAGCGCCCTTCGGGGGGGTGCATATGGTGTTTATCGGCGACCTGTACCAGCTCCCGCCGGTCGTTACGGGCTTGGAGCGCGAGGCGCTACGCCAGGTCTACGCCTCGCCGCATTTTTTCTGCGCCCGGTCGCTGGAGGGCATTGAACTTGAGATGATCGAACTCACTCAAGTATTCCGCCAGCGTGACCGCGAGTTCGTGCGCCTGTTGAACCGAATCCGCAAGAACACGCTTGAAGACGGTGACCTCGATGGGCTGAACCAACGGGTGGATGCACATTTCGAGCCGTCGGAAGGCGAGGGTTACATCACCTTGACCGGCACCAACCGCGCAGCCGGCATGATCAACCGGATGCGCCTGGATGGACTTGCGGCCCCGGAGCATCTCTTTGAGGCGCTGATCAGCGGCGATTTCAGTCGAGAGTACTACCCGACCGAGTCCCGGCTCTGCTTCAAGACCGGCGCCCAGGTAATGATGCTGAACAATGATGGCGCGCAACGCTGGGTCAACGGCAGCATCGGCAGGATCGAGGACGTGCAGATCGGGGCCGGCGACGAGTACATCGTCGTTCGACTGGCCGACTCCGGGCGCCGGGCACGGGTGGAGCCGTACGAATGGGAGTTGATCCGGTTCGAAGCCCGGGACGGGACTATTGTGTCCAGTCCGGCGGGGACCTTCACCCAGTTCCCGTTCCGCCTGGCCTGGGCGGTGACCGTTCACAAGAGCCAGGGAAAGACCTTCAACCGCATGATCGTTGACCTGGACCGCGTGTTTGCCGCCGGCCAGACCTACGTGGCCTTGAGTCGTTGCACCTCCTTCGAGGGACTGGTGCTGACGCGCCCGATCAGCGCCGGATTGATTCGTTGCGACTGGCGCGTACAGCGCTACCTTACCGGCGAGGAATACCGGCGCGCCGAGCGCACTCTTTCGACCGAAACCAAGGTCAAGCTCATTGAGCAGGCAATCGACAGCCAAACCGAACTGGACATGGAATACTTGAAGCGCAACGATGTCCGCACTCGCCGGCGCGTACGCCCGCTGGAAGTGGGAATGCGCTCCTATTCCAGCAAGCCCTTCCTGGGCATGCGCGCCTGGTGCATGCTGCGCCAGGACGAGCGCACCTTCCGCATCGACCGAATCCTCTCCCTCAACTCTCCCGACCAATAGTCCCGCTGCGTCCCCTTGAGGCGTAGTGCGAACAATCCAGGTAGCACGCTGCTTACCCCTTTCTGCCGGGAGTATTGGAGGCAGGGATGCCGGAGCAAGCTCCAGGGATGGATTCATGCGTCTCCCGGCAGAAAGGGGTAAACAGCGTGCGGTGGCTCAAGCACCCGGCCAGCCTATAATCGCGGGGCAAACTGGGGGGTTCTTGTTATGAGCGACAATCCCGGCTACACAGCCGATTTCATTAAATCCGACACGGACCAGGCCACGTTCATGGACGACCCGGCCCTGGACCATCTGATGACCGCACTGGTATCGGAGCCGGTATGACATGAAGGCCCCGGTGGAACGAGGGCGGGCCCGCCCTCAATGAGGGCAGGATGCCCTCGTTCCCAAGCGTGTTCCTTGTGCGTCAGCGCAGCGGCGCCTGCTGCGAACACTCCCAGCGGCTGGAGCAGGAAACCCTTGCTCCGCTGTGGGCCAGTCACGGCCTTCTGGTTACGGCATGCCTGTTGCTGACGTTTACGGCCATCGGCGCCCAGGCCCAGGAATCTGCGGACTCTGGCGGTGTGTCGGGGGAATGGCGCAATTTCGGCCGCGACCCGGGCGGCAGCCAGTATTCCCCCTTAGCCGAGATAGACCGGGAAAATGTAGGCCGCCTGGAGCGCGTGTGGGTACACCATAGCGGTGATTTCGCCGAAGGCGGCCTGGGCGTGGGAACGTCCCAGGAGGCGGTGCCGCTTATGGTCAACGGGCTGGTGTATTTCTGCACTCCTTTCAACCGCGTGTTCGCGGTCGATGCCGCAAGCGGTGAACAGGCCTGGGTGTTCGATGCGCACGCGGCGCTCCAGGGCGGCGAGGCCGAACGCGCAGGCGAACGCAGCGGCAGCATCTGCCGCGGATTGGCCTACTGGGAGCAATCGCAAGACGCTTCCGGGCCGTGCGTCAAACGCATCTTCAAGGCTGATTTCAGCGGCGCAGTACATGCGATAGACGCGCTGACCGGCGAAGCCTGCCGGGATTTCGGCGCCACCAAGGGTCATCCAGGGTACGTCTCCCACTGGGACTACGAGGGCTACGGCGAGGGCGCGGTTCGCGGTATGTCGTCGCCTCCGGTCGTGCTCGGCGACCTGGTGATTGCCGGCAGCGGCTCCGACGACGGGGTGGCCGATGCAATCGACGGCGTGGTGCGGGCCTTTGACGCGCGCACTGGTGAAATGGTCTGGGAGTTCAATCCCATTCCCCCCGAGCAGAGCGCGGTTACCGGCGCCGCCAATGTTTGGACCACGATGAGCGCCGATCCGGGGCGGAACCTGGTGTTCCTGCCTACCACCAGCCCTTCGGCGGATTACTACGGCGTGGGGCGGCGCGCCAATCTTCCGCTGGCCAACGCGGTGGTGGCGGTGGACGGCGCAACCGGCAAGCCCAGCTGGTCGTTCCAGACCGTGCATCACGACCTGTACGACTACGACCTGCCGGGTCATCCCTTGCTGGTGACCATCCGCAAGGATGGAAAGGCCCGCGAGGTGGCGATTCAGCAGACCAAGACCGGACACCTCTTTGCGCTCGATCGCGCAACCGGCGAGCCCGTGTTTCCGGTGACCGAACAGTCCATTCCGCGTTCCGATGTGCCGGGCGAGAGCGCCTCGCCCACCCAGCCTATTCCGTCAGGCATCGCTTCGTTCGCACGCCAGGAGCTGGACCGCGAAAGCCTGTTCGGAATGTCCTTTTTCGACCGTAACTGGTGCCGCAAACGGTTTGACGAGTCACGCTATGACGGCCTGTACACGCCGCCCAGCCAGCGCGGCAGCATTCTGTTTCCTTCCGCGCTGGGTGGCGGCAACTGGGGTGGCGCGGCCTTCGATCCGGGCAGCAACCTGCTGGTGATCAAGGCCGAGAACCTGGCTACCTGGCTGCGTTTCGTGCCCGCGGAACAAGGTGAGCATAAGGGGCCGCGGGACTACCTGAACCGGCCCTTGCGTGGAACGCCATACCGGGTGGAAGGCGAGGTGTGGATGTCGCCTTGGGGTTTCCCCTGCACGCCACCGCCCTGGGGCACGCTAAGCGCCATCGATATGGACAGCGGCGACTTGCGCTGGCGGATCCCGCTTGGGCGGCTGCGGGCCATGGGCGTTACCCTGCCGGCGGCGTTCGGCTGGGGTTCGCCCAGCGTGGGCGGTCCGATCGTAACCGCCGGCGGGCTGGTGTTCGTAGCCTCCACCATGGACCATAACTTGCGCGCCCTGGACGTGGAAACCGGCGAGGAGCTCTGGGCCGGCGCGCTGCCGGCGCCCGGCATGACGGTACCGATTACCTATCGGGCCGGCGGACGGCAATATGTCGTGATTGCGGCCGGGGGTAACGCCCGCGCCGGTACGGCCCAATCGGACGCGCTGGTGGCTTTCGCCTTGCCGGATTGATCCAGGGCCTTTTCCCCTACCCCCTATTGGCCCAGGAGTTTCCGCGCTATCCGGCGCGCCTGGTTCCGATTTTCCACGACCTGCTGGTCCGGCACCTCCCGCAGCACGTCGAGAGTCTTGATAATCTCCGCGCCCCGGCCCGGTATCCGGGTTCAGTCGTCCGGAACCCCAACCGCCCTTGCCGACGGTGAAATCAGGCGAACACGCGCTCCCCGATCATGCGCCCGAACACCAGCGCCGGCGTGAGCAGCATGCCGTTAACAATACCGAAGCCCGAGGTGGCGCCGGCGCCCAGCACTTCGCCGGCGGCGTAGAGGTTGGGAATTGGGTCTCCGTTGCCATTCAGCACTTCGAGATTAGGACTGACGTTCAAGCCCGCAAAGGACAATAACTGATAGCCCTGCATACGGATGGCGTAGAACGGCGGCCGGCTGACCGGCAAGGGCATATGCCCGCGGCCGAAGTCCGGGTCCTGGCCGCCGGCCTGACTTGAGTTGTAACGCTCAAGGGAAGCTGCCAGCCCGTCGGCGTCGATACCGGCCCAAAATGCCAGCTCGCCAAGGGAATCTGCGCGCGAGAAGAAGTGGTATTTGTCGAAAGCCCAGTCCATGCGCGCCGGGTCCCAGCCCCTGACTACGGGCGGCGCCTTGTCCATGATCTCCTGGTCGAAGATGATCCAGTAGCGATGGTCTTCCTGTGCAAGGAGTGCGTGTTCGCGTGCATCCACGCTGGGCTGGTCTTCGCGCACGAACCGCTGCCCGGAGGAATTCACGTACACCTCCCAGGGCATGCGCGGCTCGGGGCCGGTACTCACGGGCACCGGAGCCGGCGTGCTGGGCACGTTGAAGTCGTTCAGTACCATGCCGAAAAAAGTCTGGAACAGCTCCGCACCTCGCAGCACACCGCCGGCAGCCACGCCCATTTCCAGGCCGCCGCCCAGGTTGTGGGGATAGGCCAACTTCGCATAAAGAGGGACGCCGTGAAGTTTCTCGAACATCTCGGGGTTGGCTCCGCATCCCCCGGTAGTGAGCGCCACCTTGCGCCCCAGAAGGTCCATCTTGCGTCCCATTGCGTCACGCACCATCACGCCGCGCACCGCCCCGGAATGGTCTTGGATGAGTTCCAGCGCGTCAGTGCGGATCAGGAACTCGACGGAGCCCTTGCGCACCTGTTCGAGGAATGGCGGCAGCAGGAGTTTCAGGATGGCGACTCCGCCCTGTTCCTCCCACTGGTAGCGCCGGGTGAGGTAGGGTTCGTGGCCGCCGGAGGTGACAGGATGCCCGGACAGGGGCGTAAAACCGCGGTCGCTCAACCAGTCGACGGTCTTGGCGGCTTCCCTCACGAAAACGCCGACCAGTTCGGTATCCACCTTGCCGTGACTGATGCGCATGATGTCGTCAAAGTGCGCTTCGGGCGAATCCTCGATGCCCTGCTCGGCCTGGAGTCGCGTCCCGGCGGCGGCAATCTGTCCTATGGAACGATCCAGCGTGCCTCCCAGGCGGTGAGCCCGATCCACAACCAGCACTCGCGCCCCTTGCTGGGCGGCGAAAATGGCGCATGGAAGTCCCGCGGATCCTCCGCCCACCACGATAAGGTCCCAGGTCTCGCTCGCCGCCCGGCTGATGCGCGGCATCAAGGCCAGCGCCGCCGCCGCTCCCGCACCGGTCAGCAGTTCCCGCTTATTCAGCGTTATGTCAAGGCCAGCCGGCATAGAGTCTGGAAATTGTTGGTGCATGATCGATTCCTCCCTTGGCGTGCGATTCTACTCATCGCTCTCGATTACTTTCATCCGGCAATGTTGAACCACAAGTTTGCCTCCACAAAGGGCGACAGATGTCTCGGGTTGGTTGTTGCTACAACTACGCTGTCGAGATTCAAGGTCGCAGCCTGTGCAGCCAGTATCACATCGCCGTCCAACGCGGCATCGGCTGCCCCGGGGCGTCCGTGCTGGCGAGCTCGCGCCCAATACGCCGCCGCCAGCCGCTGTCCAGCAATACAACCCGGCTCACCAACTCTTGCCTTTGAGTTCCGGCGGAAAAAGCTTGTAGCCCTCCGGCCGGTTTTCGTCCAGAGCGCGAATAAGGTATTCGAGCGTTTCTGTTTGTTCTTCGGCGTCTCCTTCCTCTACCCAGGAGTCCAGCAAGGTCAGAAGGCCGCTTTGGTCCTTGCTCCGCCTCGGGTTGTTTTCCGCCAGTTCGGCAAGTTGCAGGTTTGTAAGATGCAGCCTGCTCTGCGCTCCCAGCATCCAGATCGCGTTGTCAACGTATGCTACGGGCTTGCCTGCCGCTTTCGCTATTTCCTCTACTCTTGTCATGGCCTCCAACTGCCGTCGTTTGGTTGCATTGGGCGATTCGAATTTGCAACCACCCGGCTGAAAATCGACCAGTCCAAAGGCAGCCACAGCGCGCAAAAGGTGACTGTCGGGCTTGGCGACATCAAAGCCGAGATTCTTCAGGGCTTCCGCGGCCAACGGGACGCCCAGCGACGGCAGTTTGTGCATACCCGCAGAACCGATGCACAAAACCACTTGTTTTGAGTCGTTGCCGTGTTGCACCCTCAGTCGCTTAAAGTAGTCTTCAGCCCGCCCGTGTTTTGTGCTGTGGCCGGCAAGTTTGCGAGTCGCTCCTTTCATATTGACAAGCGGCCCCAACCCCCAGCGTGGCGTTGCCCGCTGTTCCTCGAACCATTTCCCCCAGCGAGTGCGTATGCGCGTGTCCGTCAAGTTGGAATAGGATTCCAGGAATGATCCAGGCCGTAGCTCGGAACGCAAGAAATCGTCGAGGTCTGGAAGAACTCTTTTTTCAATTCTGGACCAATCTACTCCGGCGGATAGGACCGCCAGCAAAAGGCTCTTGAACACCTCGTCGTCCGTCCAGGCTTTTCCTCTGCGCCTGTTCCTCACGGCCGGCACCTGGCCGAAGTCCTTAATGCGCTCACGCCATGCCGTAAGCCCTGAATCGAGTTTAGATTCGATGTTTTTCCAAAGCTTCGGCAATTGCATGTTCGCCTTCTCCTCCCTTGGTGGGAACCGGCCCCGACCGGCGCGCCGAACCGGACGTGCGCCCGATAGTAACGCGGTCAGCTAAGCTGCGCCACTTCTCAATTGATGCCGGAAGCCTACAATTTCGGGTCGGCGCAAAGGAAGAATCGAAATGGGATTCAAGGCGATCAGCTTCGATTGCTATGGCACTCTGATTGACTGGGAGAGCGGCATAGTTGAAGCGCTTTCGGCATGGGCCGGGCGCCATGGCGCCCGCTTCGGCCGCGCCGAGTTGCTCGCTGCTTTCTCCGACGCCGAACCGAAGGTGCAGTCGGCCCATCCGGAGATGGCGTATCCCGAAGTGCTGCGGCGGGTAGCGCGGCGGATCGGGCGGCGATTCGAACTGCCGGTGAGCGGCGGCGAGGCTACTTCCTTTGCCGCGTCGATTCGCCGCTGGCCGGCGTTCCCCGATACCGCGGACGCCTTGGCTGAACTGCAAAAACGGGTCCGGCTGGCCGTGCTGTCGAACGTGGACAGGGACTCCTTTGCCGCCACGCAGGAAGTCCTGGGCATCGAGTTCGATCTGGTATGCACCGCCGGGGAGATCGGTTCCTACAAGCCCGATTCGCGCAATTTCCGTTTCCTGCTCGACCGGCTGGCGGAGCAGGGCGTGCACAAGCAGGAACTGCTGCATGCGGCGCAGAGCCTGTTTCACGACATCCAGCCAGCCGGCGCGCTGGGCATTCACACGGCCTGGGTTAACCGCTACGGCGGCGCGCCAGCCGGTGCTGCGCGCGCTCCGTTGGGCCAGGCAAGCCCGGATCTGACCGTTTCCAGCCTTGCCGAACTCGCCGCGCGCCTTTAGCCTGAATTTCCAAGCCCCTGCATAATGTAAGCGGTTGATTTATATGCAAATCAATAGAATCAGGAGTGGGCGTTACTGGGTACGTTTCAGGCGGACTCCGAGCAGCCGGAAGGCTTCCGATTGCAGCGCGGTGGGCCGGGTGACGACGGTGAACGGCTCGGCGCCGGGCAGGCGCGGGATCACCCGGTTCTTGGCGACGGTCGCCAGATCGGCGAGCAGCGTCTGGAAGCTGTGCACGGGCAGGCCGTTTGCGGTTCGTTGGCTGCGGGCCTTGCGCTGGGCCGATTCGGAGACTTGGGCCGGCGCCACAACCGAGGCGCGGGCCGCCTCGGCGGCGTGTGGTTCCTCGTCGTCGAACAGCAGGGGCTTAAGCCATCCGCGCATATGCCATTCGACGTAATAGGCGAGCATGCACAACAGGATATGGGCGCGTACCCGGCCCGCCGTATAGTGGAACACGGGCCGCACTTTCAGGTCCACCGTCTTGAGGCTTCGAAAGGCCCGCTCCACGGCGCTTAAGCGCTTGTAGGCGCGCACCGTCCCTTGCGCGTCCAGTTCCGCCGCCGGCAGGCTGGTCCGCACCACGTACAAGCCGTCCAGGGCCGCTTCGCGGGCGATGGACTCCGCGTCGCGCCGGTAGCCGAAGGAATCGTCCTTGATGTCGAGAACGAAGTGCTTGGCCATCTTGTATTTGCCGATGACCTTGCCCACCCGAAGGGCGATCTTGTCCTGGCCCTTAAGAGGGCTTTTCTCGCGCCTGGTGGCCTTGGCGATGGGCGCGAGCAACTTCTCGGTCGCTTGCAGCAGATCCTCGCGCTTGCGCGAGCGCTCCTTGGCCAACTGCGGATTGCGGCACACCATCAGCCGCTCGCCCGGATACGCGTCGCTGCGCACCTCGATCAGGTCCGTTTGGTCGAACAGCGACATCTGCACCGCGCCCGACTCCACCAAGGCGCGGATCGCCGAAGAACGCAAGGCGCCGATCCAGTCCAAACCGGATGGCTTAACCTCCTCGCGGATGCGCGCTTCGGTCAGCATCCCCCGGTCGCCCACCAACACCACCCGCTGGAGACCGAAGCGGTCCTTCAGCTTGTTGATCTGCGCGCCCACCGTCATCGGGTCGGCCGCGTTGCCCTGGAACACCTCCACCGCCACCGGACAGCCCCCGGCGTCGCACAGCAGCCCGAACTCGATCTGCAGCTTGGAGCGCTTGCCGTCGCGGGAATGGCCGCGCTTGGCCAGCGGACAGCGCCGGCCCTCCAGATACACCGAAGTCAGGTCGTACAGCACCAGCGTTCCCTCTTTCAAACGCCGCTTGGCCAGGCGCCGCTCGATGTCCGGCTGGCGCTTGAGCAGCCAGTCCATGGCGGCGTACAGATCGTCCTCGCCCGCTTCCCCCAGACCCAACGCCTCGCCCAGCGTGTCGCGGGCCGTTTCTTCGGCCAGCCCCCGGGCCGCGGCCAGCTTCGAGCCCGGATGCAGGATGCGGGCCGCGATCAGCGCCAGGACCCGGTCCCGCTGCGGCGAAGGCCGAGAGTCGATCAGGCCGGGAAGCCCCAGCCTCTCGAGGGCGCCGAGCGCCGCGGCGACGTGGCCGTGGGGCAGGGAGCGTTCGATCTCGAAGGCTTCCGGCAGGCGCTTAACGGCGGTCCCGCCCTTGAGCAACACGCGCAAGCCCTCGACCACTTCGGGGGGCCATTTCGACAGGTTGGCCAGGGTGCGCTTTTTGACTTTTCCGCCTTCGCGCCAGCCTTCGCGCAAAAGGATGGCCGGCGGCGAGCTGCGGTTGGGGACGGTATCGATATACATGGTAACTATTATAGCGCAACAATACCGTGGAATCAAGAGATATACTTACATATACATGGTAACATAATGCGTAGGCCCGAACGAATTATCCCTATTCAAATCAAGCGATTAACCCCAACCCGACGGAAAAAAGGACGGAAGTTCAGTTTAGCGGCGGTTCCGAGAACGGGACAGGACACCAGGAGTCTTGCATGGAACACCCCTGGGAACGAGGGCTTCCAGCCCTCGGAGGACAGGATGTCCTCCCTCCCAGCATGTTCCTTGCGCGTCAGCGCCGCCGGAACGGGGGCGAAAACTTGCATCGAGAATGCCCCGCTGGGATTCGGACCCGACCTAACCCGCCTACTACAATGCGCGGGCGATGAAAGCGCGTCTTACCGAAGGCCCAGTGGGCCGCCACCTTTGGGAACAGATGGTGCCGATGATGATCGGGCTGCTGGCCATGATTTCTTTCGGCCTGGTTGATGCCTGGTTTGTAAGCCGCCTGGGTCCGCTGCCGCTGGCGGCCGTGAGCTACACCCAGCCGATCGGGTTTGTGGTGGCGGCAATGGCCATAGGCGTAGGTGTCGGCGCCAACTCGGTGATCTCCCGCCTTCTGGGGCAGGGCGCAAAGCGGAGAGTCCGGCGGATCGCTACCCATGCGTTCTTGCTGTGCGCCATGCTTGGGCTGGGGCTGCTGGCGCTTGGATGGTTTTTCATGGAGGAGATATTCGGGCTGATGGGCGCCGACGAGACGACCATGCCGCTGGTGCGCGACTACATGCAGATTTACCTGGTGGGGCTGGTATTCGTAATAGCGCCGGCCATCGGCGGATCGATCCTGCGCGCACTGGGCGATGCCAAGTCACCCGGGCTGCTGATGGCAGCCGCGGCCGTCCTCAACGCCATACTGGATCCCATCCTGATTTTTGGCCTGTTCGGTTTTCCACGCCTTGAGGTCCAGGGTGCGGCTTTGGCGACAGTGATTGCGAACTTCATGTCGCTGGTCGTCATCATGGCCATCGGGATTCGCCGTGACCGGTTCCTTACCTTCCGCGGCATGAAGCTCATTCTGGATTCCTGGAAGCGCATTCTGCACGTGGGCCTTTCAGCCACTGCCACCGGCTTGATGGCTCCGCTGACCTCTGCTTTCGTAACCGCAATGGTGGCGCGCTTCGGCCAGACCGCGGTGGCCGGGTTCGGCGTGGGGATACGGACCGAGGCGCTGGCCTTGCTTCCGCTCATGGCCCTGGGAGCGGCGATCGGTCCCTTTGTCGGTCAGAATGCCGGGGCGGGACACCTTGACCGGGTACGGGAAGCACGCAATTGGTGTATTCGTTTTGTCGCCATATATGGGCTGGCGGTTGCCGCTGCCTTGAGCATTTTCGCGGAACCGATCGTAGCTCTGTTTACTCAGGATGAGGGCGCCATGACGGCCGCGGTTACGCAGTTGCGAATCCTTCCGTGGACCTATTGCCTGCTGGGTGTAACCATTACCGCCAACGGTTCCCTGAATGCGCTGGGCAAGCCCCTGTCGGCCATGATCGTGTCCTTGTGCCGCACCTTGCTGGTATACGTGCCGCTCTCCTGGCTCCTGGGCAAATTTTTCGGTCTGACCGGGGTGTTCTTCGGCGGCGCTCTCGGCAACCTGGCGTCGGCGGCCGTGGGTATAGTTCTGCTCCAGCGTGGCCTGCGGCAGCTGGAGGCGGGCGGCGCGGGCGGGGGTATGAAACGTGGCAGGAATGCCTAGCAGGGCGCTTCTCTGCTTGCTGGCGCTCGCCGCCGGCGGGCCCGCATGCGCGGATGAGGAAACGCTCACCATGGTGAGTTCCTGGAACCGGCAGATCAATTTCTCGCAGCATGCCCAGCACTACATCGACGCGGTCAACGAACGCGGCCGCGGAGTCGTGCGGATCGATTTTATCGGCGGCCCGGAAGTGATTCCGCAGCGGCAGTTGTTCTATGCCCTGCGGCGCGGTGTGATCGACATGGCCCTGGGCGGCATCACCTACTACCTGGGCCTGCTGCCGGAAGGCGACGCCATATTCGCCGCCAACATCAACCCGATGGAGGCCCGCGCCAGCGGCGCGCTGGAGGCTCTGCAACCCTACTGGAAGAAACGCGCCAACGCTCACCTGATCGGCTGGATGCAGTCCGGCATCGGAATCAATATCTACCTGGCGCGGCGACCAAAATTTACCGCTTACGGGATGCCGGACCTGCGCGGCCTGAAGATTCGCACTTCGCCGTCAAACCGGGAATTGCTCGACGTATTCGGCGCCCGCCCGGTGCAGATCGCCCTGCGCGAAACTTATACCGCCCTGCAGCGCGGCACGGTGGATGGCCTGGCCTTCACCAGCGTTGGCCTGGGAGACTTGGGCGTGGAGGATTTTGTGCACTTTCGGATTGATCCGGAAGTGCTGAACCTCTCCATTTGTCTGCAGATCAACCTGGACCGCTGGAATGCCTTGAGTGAGGAGGCCCGCCACATTCTGACCGATGAGGCTACCAGGTACGCGGTCGTGGCCAATGATTGGTTCCGGAAATTGCGCATCAGGGAGCATGCGGAACTGGCGGCTCAAGGTTTTGAGGGCGTCGAGGCGCCTGATCCGGAGCGTTTCCAGGACGTGGCCCACGAGGTGGTTTGGGAGCGTATGCGCAAGCGCGTACCGGAAGCCGTTGAAGCTCTGAAACCCCTGTTCTACCGGGAATCCACGAACCTTGCGGAACGCTAAGGGAACGAGCATGTTATCCAGGGCCTGGAATTCGCTGGTGGACGGTCTGGTGCTGTTCGCCTGCGCGCTGATTGCCGCCGACTGCCTGCTGATCGTGGTTGACGTGAGCCTCCGCAACCTGGGCATGCAGCCTCCCGCCTACACGGTTGCGCTTACCGAGTATTCGCTGCTCTACATGACGATGGCGGCTGCCCCGTGGCTGGTGCGCGAGCGGGCCTGGATCGTGGTGGAAGTTCTCTATCGGCGGACCGGCCCGGCCCTTCGGGCCAAAATGGACAAGTTGATTTTCGGCCTGTGCGCGCTGGTCAGCGTGGTGGTGGCGGTGCTGGCCGGCATTCTGGCGGTCGAGGGCGCATTGCGCGGCGAGGTGGAAATGCGCTCCCTGGACATGCCGCGCTGGGCGTTGTTCCTTCCGGTGACCGTGGGTTTCGCCATGATGGCGGTGGAATTCCTGCGCTGCCTGCTGCGCGGCGACAGCATGTCCAGGGCTGAGGCCGAGCAGGCTTTCTGATGGCGGTTACGCACCTCCTGGGAACGAGGGCTTCCAGCCCTCGACGAGGGCAGGATGCCCACGTTCCCAGCCTCGTTCCCAGGCTCGTTCCCAGCCTCGTTCCCAGGCTCGTTCCCAGGCTCGTTCCAGCATGACCGCAGGCATCGCCGTATTCCTCCTCGTGATCGCGTTCATGGCGCTGGGCGTGCCGGTGGCCTTCGCCTTCCTGGCCGCCAACCTGTTGGGCGCCTGGCTGATCATGGGCGATTGGTTCGGGCCGCTGCAGCTGGTCGACAATTCCACCAGCCTGATCACCACCTTCACGCTGGTCGCGGTTCCCATGTTCGTTTTCATGGGCGCACTGTTGTTTCATTCGGGCCTGGCGCTACGGGTATTCGACGCACTGGAAACCCTGTTCGGGCGACTGCCCGCGCGCCTGAGTTACATCACCGTGGCCGGCGGGGCGACGTTCTCCACATTGACCGGCTCGACCATGGCCAATACCGCCATGCTGGGCTCTTTGATGATTCCCGAAATGACCCGCCGCGGCTATGCGCCGCACATGTCCATCGGCCCGATCATCGGCACCGGCGGCCTGGCCATGCTGATCCCGCCGTCGTCGCTGGGTGTGCTGCTCGGCAGCCTGGCCGGCTTGCCCATCGGCGCGCTGCTGATCGCCGGGATTATTCCCGGGCTGGTGCTGGCGGTCGGCTACAGCTTGGTGATTTACCTGCAGGCGAAGCTGAATCCCGCCAGCGCGCCCAGTTACGGGGTGCAGCGGGTGCCGATCGAGCGCCGCATCAAGCTGCTGGTATTCAACATCCTTCCCCTGGGACTGGTGGTCTTCTGCGTGGTGGGCTTTATCGTGCTGGGCTGGGCCACGCCCTCGGAAGCGGCCGCCTTCGGCGCGCTCAGCGTGGCGGTCCTGGCGGCCCTGTCACGCAAGCTCACCGTCAAGGCGCTTACCGCAGCGCTGGCCAGCACCGTGCGCATATCCGGCATGGTGTTTCTGCTGATCTTGAGTTCGTCGGTGTTCAGCCAGCTAATGGCCTTCTCGGGTGCCAGCACTGCGATGGTGGATTGGTCGATCGGGCTGGAAGCCGGGCCACACGCCAAGTTGCTGCTGATGTTCGCGTTGATGCTGCTGCTTGGCATGTTCATGGATCAGATCTCGATCCTGCTGCTCACCATCCCGGTGTTCTTCCCGCTGGCCGGGTCGATGGGCTTCGACGCAGTGTGGTTCGGTGTCGTGGTGCTTCTGGCGCTGGAAATGAGCCTGACTACGCCGCCCTTCGGGCTGCTGTTGTTTCTGATGCAGAGCGTCGCGCCCAAGGGCGTGACGCTGGGGCAGGTGATCCGTGCTGCCTTGCCCTATCTTGCCTGCGACGCCCTGCTGCTGGGCGTGCTGATCCTGTTTCCCGCCATCACCCTGCGCTGACACGTCCTGGGAACGAGGGCTGCCAGCCCTCGTCGAGGGCAAGCTGCCCTCGTTCCCAGGCTCGTTCCCAGGCGTGTTCCCAGGGTTGGCTATTCGACGGGTTTCGTCAGCTTGAAGAGCAACCGGTCGGTCTTTCCTCGGATCGCCGGGTCGAACACCATAATGCTGTGGTCATCCTCGGCATTGCGCAGAAGATCCGACGACTTCACCACGAAGCCCGCGCCTTCGATGAGCGGTAGTGCAGCTTGCACGTTCAGGCGATGCAGGGCCGTGTTGTTCTTGTCCGGATCGCCGTAGTGGTCGATGATGCCGAGCACGCCGCCCGGTTTGAGCAGATCCTTCACCGCCGCCAGCATCTCAATAACATCCTCGTCGCCTCTGCCAAAGTTGTGCCGGTCATGCAGGTTGAGCGCGGTCAGGGCCGCGTCCAGCGTGCCGGGTTCCAGGCCCGTGTTGTCCACTTCGTGGTCCAGGCGGATCACGTTCGGTAGCCGGCTATCGGCCAGGCGGGCGGTAATGGCCTTGTCATAGGCGCCCTCGTTAAAACCCAGGAGCATGGGAGGGTTCTGCGCATACACGGTTCCCTCCGGCCCCACGGCCACCGACAGCACCTCGGTATACCAGCCCCCGGATGCCAGCAGGTCCATGACGGTCATCCCCGGCTCGACACCGAGAAACGCCAGTACCTCCGCCGGCTTGCGCGCCTCGTCCCTGGCCTTGTCCTCATCCGAGCGATCGCTCGCAGCAAGTTCCTCCGCCAGATCCGCCGATGCGGACATCGAAAACAGGGTCAGTACGGCCACCCCCAAAAACTTCTTCACCACGACCTCCCAACCAAGGTATGCGGGCGCCGCCGAAGTGTAACCCGACGGGCGGCTTCTTCAGCTTCCAACTCGTCCACGAGTTGATTGAGCCGATCCGTGTTGTCCTGCTTGAATCCGAAGGCGTGGGGTTCAACCTCGAAGCGAACGGTGCCGGGTCGCTTGGCAGGGACTCCCAAGTGGGGGCGAAGAGCGTCTCCTATCCTAGTCATTACGGGGAATATATCTAGCTAGCCAGTGTTAATGCAATCCGTCGGTGGGTGAGAGCGCAGAGCGCGTGTTGTCTGTGTTATCGGGTTTCGATAATATAGAAACATGATCGAGTCTTTTGGGGACCGGCTTGCGCGCAATCTGTTTTTCGACGGAAATAGCCGAGCCACCAGAGATTTCCCTTCGGAGCTTCGTAGAGTCTCAAGGAGAAAGCTGCTCTATTTGCATGATGCGGTTGATCTGAGCGATCTCAGAGCGCCTCCCGGGAATCGACTGGAAGCGCTCAAGGGCGATCGGAGGGGGTTTTATTCAATCCGAGTAAACGATCAATGGCGCATTGTGTTTCGTTGGCGAAATGGACAGGCGAGCCGTGTGCAGGTCGTTGATTATCACTGACCGGGGAAAAAACATGAGCGATCAACCTACAAATCCGTTTCATCCGGGTGAAATTCTTTTGGAGGAGTTTCTGGAGCCTATGGGCTTGACGCAGGCGGCCTTCGCTGAGCGGCTCGGCTGGACCCGCGCCCGGCTGAATGAGCTGGTTCGTGGAAAGCGGGGAGTTACCGCCGAAGCAGCGCTGGACCTGGCCCAAGTTCTAGGGACTTCACCGAAGCTGTGGATGAATCTGCAGGCGACGTTTGATCTGGATCGAGTCCAGCGGGCGCGAAACGCAGCCTGATCCGGATCAGGGTTGCATGAGTTGGCGGACGAGGTCGGCGTTCTCCAGCGTGGAGATGTCCTGGTTGATTTCTTCGCCGCGGGCGATGGCGCGCAGCAGGCGGCGCATGATCTTGCCGGAGCGGGTCTTGGGGAGCGCTTCGACGATTCGGAGATCGTCGGGGCGTGCTATGGGGCCGAGTTGTTCGTCCACCCAGGCGCGCAGTTCCTGTTGTACGGGGTCTTGTTTCGAGGGCGAGACGCCCTCGTTCCGGGGCGCCGCGCCCGTGAGCACCACGAAGGCGAAGATGGATTCGCCCTTGATCTCGTGCGGGCGGCTGACCACCGCTGCCTCGGCGACGTCCGGATGGGCAACCAGGGCTGATTCCACTTCCATGGTGCCAAGCCGGTGGCCGGACACGTTCACCACATCGTCCAGCCGGCCCATGATCCAGAAGCAGCCGTCGGCGTCGCGCCGGGCGCTGTCGCCGGTCACGTAGCAGTCGTCGCCGAACTTGCCGAAATAGGTCTCGCGGTAGCGCTCGCTGTCGCCCCAGATGGTCCGCAGCATGGACGGCCAGGGATGGCGGATCACCAGGTAGCCGCCGCGATCGGGCTCGGTGATTTCCTGCCCGTCCTCATCGAATATGGCAGCCTGCACGCCCGGTAGAGGCTGGGTGCAGGAACCGGGCTTGGTGGCGGTAACGCCCGGCACCGGCGAAATCATGATGCCGCCGGTTTCTGTTTGCCACCAGGTATCGACGATCGGGCAAGTGCCTGCGCCAATTACGCGGTGATACCACATCCAGGCCTCGGGGTTGATCGGCTCGCCCACGGTGCCCAGCAGCCGCAGCGAGGACAGGTCGTATTGCGCCGGCAGCTCGTCGCCCAGCTTCATGAGGGCGCGGATCGCGGTGGGCGCGGTGTAGAAGACGGTCACGCCGTAGCGTTCGCAGATCTTCCAGAACCGGCCGCCATGGGGACAGGTCGGGGCGCCCTCGTAGATCACCACCGTGGCGCCGTTCGCCAGCGGCCCATAAGCGACGTAGCTGTGGCCGGTAATCCATCCCACGTCGGCGGTGCACCAGAAGACGTCGTCCTCGCGCAGATCGAACACCCAGCGGCAGGTCAGCTTGGCATGCAGCAGGTAGCCCGCGGTGGAATGCTGGATGCCCTTGGGCTTGCCGGTGGAGCCGGAGGTGTAGAGCAGAAACAGCGGATGCTCGGCATCTACGTACTCGGCCGGACATTCGGCGTCCGCAGCCTCCGTCAGCTCGTGAGCCCATAGGTCGCGTCCATCCTGCCAGGCGATCTCCGTTCCGGAGTGCCGGAACACGATGACCCGGCGGACACCGTGTTCACCGTACTGAAGCGCCTTATCCACGGCTGCCTTCAGGTGCACAAACTTGCCGCCGCGCCGGCCGGCGTCCGCGGTGATCACCATCCGGGCTTCGGCATCAATCACGCGGTCGTAAAGCGAGCGCGCCGAGAAACCGCCGAATACTACGGAGTGAACCGCGCCGATGCGCGCGCAGGCGTGCATCGCGATCACGGCCTCCGGGCACATGGGCATGTAGATCACCACCCGGTCGCCACGCGCCACGCCCTGTCGGCGCAAGGCCGCCCCCAGGCGCGCAATGGCGTCGCCCAGTTGGCGGTAGCTGAGCGCACGGCTTTCGCCTTCCTCGCTCTCGTAGAGGATGGCGGTCCGGTCCGGCGTGCTTTCGATCCAGGGGCCCAGGCAGGCTTCACTGGCGTTCAGTTCGCCATCGGCAAACCAGGCATAGTGCGGCGCCTTCGAGCGATCCAGCGTTTGGGTAAAAGGCTTGTGCCAGGAAAGCGTCTCACGGGCCAGTTCCGCCCACATGCTTACCGGGTCGCGGTTCCCGGCGCGGCGCAGCCGTTGAAGGCCCGCGCTGTTCAGCAGCGCGCTTTGCGCAAACGCATCGCCGGGGGCGAATTGCCGTTCCTCGCTTAAGACGGATTCGATGTTGCCCGACGACACGATGATGGGCCGTGCCGGCCGCGTTCAGGCGACCTGCTGGAATTGGCGCTGCAGGCGGCTGCCGCGGGGGAAGTGAGCGATGAGGAACTCCATCTGGTCGGCCAGCACGCGCCGGCCCTTCAAGTAGATGTATTCGGCGTAGGTGGGCGTAAACGGAATGGCAAGCAACTCCACGCCCGCGTCTTCCGGCCGCCGGCCGCCCTTGTAATTGTTGCAACGCTTGCAGGCCGCTACCACGTTGGCCCAGTTGTCCGTGCCGCCCAGGCTGATCGGGCGGACGTGGTCGCGGGTCAGGTCGCGGTGCAGGAAGCGCCCGCCGCAATACATGCACACGTGCGCATCGCGGCGGAACAGTGCGTGGTTGTTAAGCGGCGGAACATAGTTGCCCAGGCGCTTGTTCAGCCCTGCCGATACGCCCTGGGTGGCCACGATGGTATTGACCTCCACCTGGCTTTGCCGCCCGGTGCGGGCGCAGACGCCGCCGCGAATCCGGAACATGGGCCGGCCGCAGGGATAAGCAACTTGCCCCGCGTGGTACAGCCGCACCGCATCGCGGTAATCGATCCAACCCAGCGGACGGCCCGCCACGTCGGTGCGCAGCACCCACTGGCGCAGATCCACGGCATCGTTCAACAGCAGCATGAAAATGTCCCCTTCAGACCGCCTTATACCCCTAAATTGCAAAAATTCAACGTCAGACACGCCAATTGGGCCGCTGGCCTCGGCTAAAATGCCCGCCGTTGCCCGTTCACCGGCGCGCTGTATTTCCTTCACACCCACCGCATGCCCGTAACCATTGGCGTTCTGCGCGAGCGCGCGCCCGGCGAGAAGCGCGTTGCCGTGGTGCCCAAGGTATTGGCGCGCATGCATGCCGCAGGGCTGCGCGTGGTTATGGAGCAAGGAGCGGGTCTGGCCGCCAGTTTTTCCGACAGCGATTACAAGGACGTGGAAATCCAGTCTTCGCCTGCCGCCGTGGCGGCGGAATCGGACATCCTGTTCTGTGTGGGGCCGCCCGAGGTTGAGCGCATTGCCGAACTCAGGAAGGGCGCGATGGTGGTGGGTCTTCTGAACGCCTACGCACCCTCGGCCACTACCGACGCTCTCCGCGATGCCGGTGTTACCTCCTTCTCGATGGAACTGGTGCCGCGCATATCGCGCGCCCAGTCCATGGATGTACTGTCCTCCCAGGCTTCCGTCGCCGGCTATAAGGCCGTGGTAATGGCGGCCGACGAACTGCAGAAGTTCCTACCCATGCTGACTACCGCGGCCGGCACCATCAAGCCGGCCCGCGCCCTGATCCTGGGCGCCGGGGTGGCTGGTTTGCAGGCCATTGCCACCGCCCGCCGGCTCGGCGCGGTGGTCGAGGCCTACGACGTGCGCGAAGAAACCCGCGAGCAGGTCGAATCGCTGGGCGCGCGCTTCGTGGACTCCGGCGTAAGCGCCACCGGCGAAGGCGGCTATGCGCGCGAACTGACTGCCGAGGAAAAGGCGCAGCAGCAGGAGGCCCTGGATCGCCATATCGCCGCCAGCGACATGCTGATCACCACGGCCGCCGTCCCCGGCAGGCCGTCGCCGCGCATCGTCAGCGCCGCCGCGGTGGAGAACATGCGGCCGGGCTCTGTAATCGTGGACCTGGCAGCTGAAGGGGGCGGCAACTGCGAGTTGAGCCGCCCGGGCGAGACGGTTGACCACAACGGCGTGCGCATCATCGCGCCGCTTAAGCTGCCGGCGCAAGTGGCGCGCCACGCCAGCGCCATGTACTCCCGCAACCTGTTCAATTTCATCAAGCCTGCAATCGACGGCGAGGAATTTGGCCTCGACCTGGAGGATCCGGTATTTGCGGCTACTCTGCTCACCCACGAGGGTGAGATTCGCTACGCCGGCGCACAAGGGAGTTCATCCACAAAATGATTACCGGTTTTGTAGCGCTATACATCTTCATGCTGGCGGCCTTCGTAGGCTATGAGGTCATCTCGCGGGTGCCGGTAATACTTCATACACCCTTGATGTCGGGTTCGAACTTCATTCACGGCATCGTTCTGGTCGGCGCCATGGTGGCTCTTGGTTGGGCCGACACCACGCTGGAGATAGTGATCGGGTTCATCGGCGTGGCCCTGGCCTCGGGCAACGCGGTAGGCGGCTACGTGGTGACCGAGCGCATGCTGGAAATGTTCAAGCGCAGCAAGGATGACGATCAGGACGACGGCAAGTGACCCTGAATACGCTTATCCACGGCAGTTATTTCCTGGCCGCCGTTGCCTTCATCCTCGGCCTCAAGGCGATGAGTTCGCCGGCCGGGGCGCGGCGCGGAATATTGTGGGCCGGCGGCGGCATGGTGTTGGCTACGCTGGTGACCTTCCTGTGGCCGGATATGGAGAATCGCCTCCTGATATTGGCCGCCATTCTGGTGGGTGGAATCCCCGCCTTGATCAAAGGCCGCACGGTTCCTATGACCGGCATGCCGCAAATGATCGCGCTGTTCAACGGCATGGGCGGCGGCGCCGCGGCGGCGATTGCCTGGGTGGAGTTGCTGCGCGGCGGCCATGACGGCGGCGAAATGGGCTGGACGATGGCGTTGCTGGCCGTGGCTGGAGCGCTGATCGGAGCGGTGTCGTTTTCCGGCAGCCTGCTGGCGTTCGCCAAGCTGCAAGGTTGGCTTAAACGCTCACTGCGCTTCTCCGGCCAAAACCTGCTCAACCTGCTCATATCGCTGGCGGCGGTCACCGTTGCCGTGCTGCTGATCATGGATGTATCCGGGCCTTGGCTTACGCTGTTCTTTGTCCTGGCCCTGCTGCTGGGCCTGACTCTGACCATGCCGATCGGCGGCGCCGACATGCCGGTGGTGATTTCGCTCTACAACGCCCTGACCGGCCTGGCGGTGGGCCTGGAAGGACTGGTGCTGGACAACGCCGCCATGATCATCGCCGGCACGGTGGTGGGCGCGGCCGGCACCTTGCTTACCCAGTTGATGGCCAAGGCAATGAATCGCTCGCTGGGCAACGTGCTATTCAGCGGCTTCGGCGAGACCGCTACCGGCGGCGAGATCAAGGGCACGATGAAGCCCGTGGAAGCAATCGACGCTGCCGTGATGATGGGTTTCGCCCGCCAGGTCATCATCATCCCGGGGTACGGCATGGCGGTGGCCCAGGCCCAGCACAAGGTGTGGGAGTTGGCGGAAGCGCTTATGAAGCGTAGCGTGCGGGTGAAGTTCGCGATTCACCCGGTAGCCGGCCGTATGCCGGGTCATATGAACGTCCTGCTGGCGGAAGCCGGCGTGCCCTACGACCTGATCTATGACGAGGCCGAGATCAATCCCGAATTCGGCAAGACCGACGTGGCGCTGGTCATAGGGGCTAACGACGTGGTCAATACGGCCGCCCGGACCGACACGGCCAGCCCGATTTACGGTATGCCGATACTGAATGCCGACAAGGCCAACAACGCCATTGTGATCAAGCGCGGCAAGGGCACCGGCTTTTCGGGGATCGACAACGCCCTGTTCTACCAGGACCGGACCCGCATGCTGTATGGCGATGGGCAAGCCAAGTGCGCCGAACTGATCCGCGCGGTGCACGAACTCTAGCCCTTGGCCCGTGAAAGAGCGTATCCTGCCCTTGCCCCTGGGAACGAGGGCTTCCTGCCCTCGACGAGGGCTGGAAGCCCTCGTTCCCAGGGGCAAGACGCCCTCGTTCCCAGGGGCGAATTCCGTTTCAGTCCACACGAGAGGTTTGACATGAACGACACTGTGCAAGTCAGTCGAATGGTGCGCACCGCCTTATTCGTATCGAATCTGGACAATTCCTCGCGGTTCTACAAGGAGGGGCTCGGCTACCGGGAGGTCTACTCCGGTGGAACCATTGAGCATGAGGTGGCTCACGCCTTGCTCGGCGTGCCGACGGATCGGGTAATTCGCTACGAGATCGTCAAGGCCGACGGCCCCAACTTCGGAATGGTGGGCCTGTTCGAAGTCAAGCCTTCGCCGCCGCCGGTGCAGCGCCCCAACCCGGGCGTGAACGTGGGGGAAGGCTGTCTGGTGTTTCTAACCAACGACATACGCGCGGTGCGTGACCGGATGGTGGCGTTGGGCGCGGAAATCGTATGCGAACCGCAACGCTTGATCGTTCGCGGGACCGGCCCCGGAAGCCTGGAAATGACCGCCCGCGATCCGGACGGCATGCTGATCAATCTGATCGAGCGCCCGCCACAAAGTTTCATAAGCGAAACCGCCTAGCAATCCCCCTGGGAACAAGGGCTTCCAGCCCTCGACGAGGGCAGGATCCCCTCGTTCCCGGCGTCAGGATGCCCTCTCCCCACCAAGTTCGCGTTAACCTCGCGCCTGATTCCGGCGCTATCGCTGCTTTGTTTCACACGGGAGGTTCAACGTGAACGACAAACCACAGGTCAGCCGCATTGTGCGGACCGCCGTGTTCGTCTCCAACCTGGAGAAATCGGCGCGGTTCTACAAGCAGGGCCTCGGCTTTACGGGGGTGTATGCCAGCGGGGTCCTGGAGCACAAGGTCGGCCATGCGCTGATCGGCGTACCGGACGACCGGGTGATCCGCTATGAGATCGTCAAGACCGACGGTCCGAACTTCGGGATGGTGGGCCTGTTCGAGGTCAAGCCTGCGCCGCCGCCATGCCGCCGGGAGAACCGCGGGGCGAACCTGGGCGAAGGCTGCATGGTGTTCTTCACCACCGATATTCGCTTGGTGCGCGATCGCCTGGTGGATCTCGGCGGGGAAGTCGTGTGCGAGCCGCAGTTGCTGGCGGTGCACGAGTTGCGCCAGCTGGAAATGACCTGCCGCGATCCCGACGGCATGATGATCAACGTCATCGAGCGCCCGACCGAAGAATGGAATGCGGACGTCGTCCAATAGCGCCGTGTGACGGGTGCTCGCAGCATCTTGCCTGCTGCTCATCGGCAAATCCGATTGTGCTAACAGGTCCGGACTGTCCGGGGTATGGTTGAGGCATGCCGGCCGGTTCCATCTTGCGGGTGGCGGTAGGGCCGCGATTTGCGGCTCCGTTGCTTGATTATCTGGGTCCTGAGGGCGGGCCCGTACCGCCCGCCGGCGTCCGGGTTTCGGTTCCCCTGGGCGCCGGCAGGCGCACGGGCATTGTGCTGGGGCGGCTCGCGAAGTCGGACATGCCTTCCGACCGCCTGCGGCGCGTGCTAGCTGTGCTGGATGCCGATCCCTTGTGGGACCCGGTAACTCATGAGCTGTTGCTATGGGCCGCGGACTACTACTGCCACCTCCTGGGTCAGGTGCTGGCCTATGCGATCCCACAGCAATTGCGCCGTGGCGGCAGTCTGCCGGAAGCCCCGCGCCGCTGGCGGGCGGCTGTTGAAGAGGTCGGTGCCGCGCTTGCGACGCTGAAGCGGGCGCCCAAACAACAGGAACTGCTCAAGCAATTGCTGGCGGCCGGCGATGAAGGTCTGGCAGAAGCCGCGTTTGCCACATCGTCCCACGGCTGGCGGAAGATACTCGCCGCCCTGCGGGAGAAAGGGCTGGCCGAGACATTTGAACCGCCGGCCCCGGAGCCCAGCGAAGCGCTGCGGGAAGAACCGCTTTCCCTGAGCGCGGAACAGGCGGTCGCGGTGGAGGCGATGCGAAAGAGCCGGGGCTTTGCATGTCATCTTCTGGACGGGGTAACCGCCAGCGGCAAGACCGAGGTCTACCTGCACCTGGTGGAAGAGATCCTCGCCTCCGGTAAGCAGTGCCTGCTGCTGGCGCCGGAAATCGGTCTTACGCCGCAACTCGCCGGCCGGCTGACTGCACGCTTCAGCGCGCCGTCGGCGGTGCTGCACTCGGGGTTGAATGAGAGCGAGCGCTTGCGGGCCTGGGCTGATGCGCGTTCGGGCCGTGCCCGGCTTGTGGTGGGCACCCGCTCGGCAGTGTTTACGCCTTGCTCGGAACTCGGCCTGATCGTGGTCGACGAGGAGCACGATCCCTCCTATAAGCAACAGGACGGTTTCCGCTACCAGGCCCGGGACCTGGCCGTGATGCGGGCTTCGAAAGAGGGGATTCCCGTGGTTCTCGGATCCGCGACGCCGTCGCTGGAGTCGCTGCTGAATGTTCAAAAAGGGCGTTATCTCCGGCATCGCCTGGCCAAGAAAGTAACCGGCGCCAGACCTCCACTGGCGCGGCTGGTCGACCTCAATCGGCACCCTCCGGAGAACGGGCTGAGCAAGCCCCTGATCCGGGCGATGTCCGAGCAGCTGGACTCCGGCGCGCAAGTACTGCTGTACCTCAATCGCCGCGGTTTCGCTCCCGTGCTCATGTGTCCGGACTGTCGCAAAGCGCAGGAATGCGGACATTGCGATGCGCGCATGGTCTTCTACCGCAAACGCGACTGGCTCCTTTGTCATCATTGCGGCGCCGGCCGCAGGCCGCCGTTGCGTTGCGAAGAGTGCGGGTCGGGCCTCAACGCGATTGGCCGCGGAACCGAACGGCTGGAGGAGGAGCTTGCCGTGCGCTTCCCCGGCGTGCCGCTGGCGCGCATGGATCGCGACAACGTGCGCGGCCGGCGCAGGCTGGAGGACATCCTGGGCGGCATCCGCGATCGCCATTACCGCATCCTGCTCGGCACCCAGATGCTCACCAAGGGGCATGACTTTCCGAGCCTCGGACTGGTGGGCGTGATCGACGCCGATCAGGGCCTGTTCGCCCAGGAGTTCCGCGGGCCGGAGCGGCTGGCGCAGACGCTGGTGCAGGTAGCGGGTCGGGCAGGTCGGCGCGAGAAGCCGGGGCTGCTGGTGCTGCAGACCCGCTTGCCGGACCACCCGCTGCTGCGTCAGCTATTGAAGGAGGGATACGCGGGGTTTGCCGCCACCGCCCTGGAAATACGCCGGGCAAGCGGCTGGCCACCGTTCGCACACCTGGCGGTGCTGCGCGCCAACGCTCCCCAAGCACCGAGCGTGTCCGAGTTTCTCGACCGGGCCAAGGCTTGCGTTCCTGAACCGGGCAAGTCCGGTTCGGCGGTCCAGGTATTGGGTCCCGCTCCGGCACTCATGGAGCGCCGGCGCGATCGCAGCCATGCGCACTTGCTGACGCGTTCGGCAAGCCGCGCCCGCCTTCAGGAGTTCCTCAGCCGGTGGATCCCGGAGGTTCGCGACCTGCCGCGCAGCCGCCGCGTGTCATGGTCCGTGGACGTGGACCCGACCGAAATCGGCTAACCGATGCCGGGGAGGCCGCCGGAGCGGCGGCGCATCCAATTGCGCAGGTTGGATTGGGACTCGTACAGGCCGGTGCTGGGCAGCAACAGCACCTGTTCGCTCTTCTCAAGTCCCGTTAGCACTACGGAATACTCGAAATCGCTCAGGCCGGTCCGCACCCAGGCGGGCTCCGGCCCGTAATCACGCATGACCAGGACCCAGTACTCGGCGCTGAAGTCGTAGTCCGGTTCCGGTATCGAGAACCGCCCGCGTGGGCCTCCGCCGGGCCTTGCGCCGCCGGTCCAGGCGCGTCCAACGCGGCGCGGCTGATTACGCACCGCTTCCCGCATCGCGCGGCGCATGGCCTCGCGCTGCTCGGCGGTCAACTGCGGGCGTTCGCCGCTTCGATTCTGCTGCCTCGCAGGCGCCCCGAAATCCGGGCGCTGTTGAGCGCGCGGCTCGCCATCGGCATAGCCCCCGGCCTTCCCGCGTTCCTTCATTACCGCGTCAAGCAGGTTGCTGTGCGGCCAATTCAGCATGTGGGCCGTAGCTTCAATATCGTCGAGCGTGCGCAGGGCCGCCATCGGCACCGACGGCGCCTGCAATTCCTCGGCAATCTTGATCTCCACCTCGGCGTTCATGCCGGGGAGCAGCAGCGAGTCGGGATTGTCCAGCAGGATCAATACCGAGAACATGGTGACGCTTTGCTCGACCACGGCCAGTGGTTCGATCTTTTCCACGCGGCCGCTGAATTCCTGGTTGGGATAGGCCGCTACGGCCACATTCGCCTGCATGCCCGCGCTGATCTTGCCGATGTCGGTCTCGTCCACCCGGGTCCGCACCACCACCCTGCGCAGGTTGGCCATGCGCAGCAGCAGCGTGCCGCCGCCGACGTCCTGGGTCGGCGAGGAGATGACCTGTCCCGGCTCCACGTTGCGCTCGATGATGGTGCCGTCGATGGGCGCGAGCACGTCGGTATCGTCGAGCGCGATCCGGGCGTTCTCCACGTCCACGCGCGCCCTTACCAACTGCGCCTCGGCCTCCGAAAGGGTCAGCGCCGTTTCTTCGAAGTCACTATCGGTAATGGTGTTGTCACTGACCAGTTTCTCAGCCCGCTCCATCTGCAACAGGGCGATGGAGCGGCGCGATTCCGCTGCTTTCAGGGCGGCTTCGGCCTGGGCCAGGTTGTTGGTCGGGATACGCTTGTCGATCCGCACCAGCAGGGTCGACTGCTTCACCCAGTCGCCGTTCTCGGCGCCTATTGAGAGTATTTCACCGGAGGCCTTGGATTTGAGTTCCACGGTGCGCAACGGCTCGATTGCGCCGGCGGCTTCCACGAACACGCGGATGTCCCGCAGTTCAACCGGCGCCTGGTCATAGGCCTGAGGCTCGGGCGCCGGCTGCTCGGCGCAACCGGCGGCCAGCAGCGCCAACCCGAAAACCGTGCCTCCCCGGAGTGTCATTGGGCGCCGGTGGGCGAGCGCGCGTGCGTATCCACCGTGATCCGGCCGTCCAGCATTTCGATCCTGCGCCGGGCCCGCGATGCGATGCCCGCGTCATGGGTCACCACGATCAGGGTGTGGCCGTCTCCGTGCAGCGAATCGAACAGGTTCAAGACTTCCTCTCCAGTGGCGGAGTCCAGATTACCCGTAGGTTCGTCCGCCAGCAAGATGCTCGGCCGGGTCACCAGCGCCCTCGCGATGGCCACTCTTTGCCGCTGTCCCCCGGAAAGCTGGCTGGGCCTGTGGCCAAGGCGATGCGACAGTCCCACCCGTTCCAGCGCCTCGGCGGCGCGGCTCAGCCGTTCCCGCCGCCGCATCCGCGCATAGATCAGGGGCGCCTCGACGTTCTGCAGGGCGGTGCAGCGCTCCAGAAGATTGAAGGTCTGAAATACGAATCCGACCTGGCGGTTGCGCACCTGCGCCAGCTCACGGCCATTCATGCGCGATACGTGCGTGCCGTTCAGCCAATAGTCCCCCGAGCTGGGCGTTTCCAGGCAGCCCAGCAGGTTCATCAGCGTGGACTTGCCGGAGCCGGAAGGACCGGTAACGGCTACGTATTCATTCGGCTGCACTGCAAGACTGGCCTCCCACAGGGCCACAACGGTGTCGGCCCCCATCCGGTAGGTCCGCGAGAGGTCGCGGGTGCGGATGGCGGAGGGAGTCATATGCAGGTAAACGCTACAGCAGCTTGCGCAGCAGTTGATTGACGATCTGCGGGTTGGCCTGGCCCCTGCTGGCGCGCATCACCTGGCCGACGAAGAACCCCAATACGCGGGCGTTGCCCTCCCGGTACTGTTGCCTTTGTTGCGGATGACGCTGGATCACGTCAGCAATGATGCCCTCCAGCGCCCCGGTATCGGAAATCTGCCGTAGCCCGCGGCTCTTGATGATGTCATCGGCGCCGCCCTCGCCGGCCCACATCGCCTGGAAGACTTCCTTGCCCAGTTTGCCTGACAGCACCCCCTCCCGCAGGCAGGCAAGCAGGACCCCCAGCTGTTCCGCGCTAACCCGGCTGGAAGCGATATCCAGCCCATCCCGATTGAGGGCGGCGGCCAGGTCGCCGGTTATCCAGCGCGCCGCCAGCAGCATGTCGCCGCAGGCATTGCCGGCGGCTTCGAAGTAATCGGCTGCCGCCCGGCTCTCGCAAAGGCGCCGGGCGTCTTCCGCGGCTAGCCCGTAGTCGGCCTCGAACCGCGCGCGCCGTTCGCCGGGCAGTTCGGGCAGGGTGCTCTGCACCTGTGCGAGAAAGCCCGGTTCGAGCTCCAGCGGAGGCAGGTCGGGGTCCGGAAAGTAGCGGTAGTCGTTGGTTTGCTCCTTGTCGCGCATCGGGCGCGTGGTATCCAGCCTGGAGTCGTACAGCCGGGTTTCCTGGGCCACCGCGCCGCCTTCGCGGAGCACCTCGCCCTGGCGCCGGATTTCACTGTGCAGGGCGCGTTCCACGAAGCGGAACGAGTTGAGGTTCTTGATTTCCGTGCGCGTGCCCAATTGCCGGTCCTGGGGCTTCTTCAACGAAATATTGGCATCGCAGCGCATCGATCCTTCCTGCATCGCACCGTCACAGATGCCGATCCAGGTCACCAGCTGATGAATGCTGCGCATGCAGGCGCCGGCTTCCTCGGGCGAGCGCAGTTGCGGCTCGGTTACGATTTCCAGAAGCGGGGAGCCGGCCCGGTTGAGGTCCACGCCGGTGGCATTGGGCAGTGCCTCGTGCAGCGATTTTCCGGCATCCTCCTCCAGGTGGGCGCGGGTCAGTTCAATCCGCCGGGGTGGGGCGCCGGGTAGGGCAAGCTCCACCGTGCCGCCGCTCACGATCGGCAGTTCCAGCTGGGAAATCTGGTAACCCTTGGGCAGATCCGGGTAGAAGTAGTTCTTGCGCGCAAATACCGAATGGCGGGCCACCTTCCCGCCGGTAGCCAGGCCGAACTTTGCCGCCATGGCGATGGCCTCGCGGTTGGCGACCGGAAGCGTTCCGGGGAACCCGAGGTCGACCAGGCAGGCCTGGGTATTGGGAGCGGCGCCGAAAGCCGTAGACGCGCCCGAGAACATCTTGCTGCGCGTAGCAAGTTGGACGTGAACCTCAAGCCCGATGACGACTTCGAGTTCCACCGCAGCCTCCGCTAGTGTCGTGTCACGCGACACTAGGCCGCGCCGAGCGGCGCCGAAACGCCGGGCGGCCATAGGCGGTGCCAGTCCGTTTCCAGCTGGTAGGCGTGGCCGGCGCGCAGGACGTCCGCCTCGCCGAACGGCGGTCCCATCAGCTGCAGTCCCACCGGCAAGCCGTCCACCAGGCCGCCGGGAAACGATAGGGCGGGAAGCCCGGCCAGGCTGGCGCCGATGGTATAGACGTCGTTCAAGTACATCTGGATGGGATCGCTTATTTTCTCGCCGATGCGGAAGGCGGGCGCGGGCGTGGTGGGCCCCGCCAGCAGGTCCACCGTCTCGAAGGCCGTGGCGAAATCACCCGCCAGCAGGCGCCGCACGCGCTGGGCCTGCAGGTAGTAGGCGTCGAAGTAGCCCTTGGAAAGGACCCAACCGCCCACCAGAACTCGCCGCCGCACCTCTTCGCCGAAGCCGGCCCGGCGGGTACGGGTGTAGAGCTCCTCCAGGTTGTTTGCGCCGCTTTCGCGCAACCCGAAGCGCACGCCGTCGAAGCGGGACAGGTTGGAGGAGCATTCCGCGGGCGCCACCACGTAGTACACCGGGACCGACAGCGGCAGCCGAGGCAACGACACCTCGGAAATGTCCGCGCCCAGGCGCTTGAGGGTGTCCATGTTGTCCAGGAACACCTGGCGGCAGCGGGCATCCAGGCCTTCGCCTATGAATTCCTTGACGATCCCCACCCGCACCCCTTTCAGCGCCCGGCCGTTGAGGCCGCGCAAGGCGGCCGAGTAGTCCTCGCGCCCGCGGTCGGCGCAGGTCGAGTCGCGCGGGTCGTGGCCGGCCATGCTGTCCAGCAGCAGGGCGGCGTCCTCGACCGTGCGGGTCAGCGAACCGGCCTGATCGAGGCTGGAAGCGAAGGCGATCATTCCGTAGCGGGACACCCGTCCGTAGCTGGGCCTGAAGCCGGTTATCCCGCACAAGGCGGCCGGCTGGCGCACCGATCCCCCGGTATCCGTGCCGGTGGCGGCCGGTACCAAACCGGCGGCCACCGCTGCTGCGGAACCGCCCGAGGAGCCGCCCGGAGAGCGTGAGGGATCCCAGGGATTGCGCACCGGTCCGGCAAAGCTGGTCTCGTTCGAGGAGCCCATGGCGAATTCGTCCATGTTGGTCTTGCCCACCAACACGGCGCCGGCCTCGGCGAGCCGTTCGACCACGGTGGCGTCATAGGGCGGTACGAAGTTCTCGAGGATCCGCGATCCGGCCGTAGTGCGCACTCCGCGGGTGCAAAAGATGTCCTTGTGGGCCAGCGGAATACCGGCCAGCGGCCCGCCTTGTCCGCGCCCGGAATCCGCCCGGCTCGCCTCCTCGAGGGCAGCCTCGCCGCAGACGGTCAGGAAGGCGTTCAGCTCCGGATTGCGGTTTTCAATCCGCTCAAGGCAGGCTCGGGTCAGCTCGCGGCTGCCGATCTCGCCGGCGTCCAGAGATCGGCGCAGACCGCATAGGGAAAAGTCCATCATTGGCTACTCGATGACCCTAGGAACCCGGTACAGGCCGTCGACCACGTCGGGCGCGCAGGCCTGCGCGTTGTCCCGCACGTCCTCCTCGGTAACTTCATCCGCTCGCAGGGGCAACTTGAGGTCCAGCGGGTGGACCATGGGCTCCACGCCTTCGGTGTCGAGCTCCTGCAGCACCTGGACGAAGCCGATGATCCGGCGCAGCGTGCCCACCAATTCCTGTTTCTCGCCTTCCTCCAGCGCCAGGCGTGTCAGCCGCGCCACGCGCAGCAGCTCCTCATCGGAGAATTGCTCGGCGCTCTCGGACCCTTTCGGTGTTTGAAGATTGTTCATTCTGGCGATCTAACTTACGTAGCCCCGCATCATCGCATCACGGCTTGCGGCTTGCAATCACGTGGCCCCGGCAGGGGCTGGCGGCGCCTGCGTGAACGGCGCAGCAAGGGGCGCTGGAGCGAGCTGCCTTGTATATGTGTACGGCCCGATCTGCTATGATTTGCGGGTTGTTTGGGGAGTTTCCATTCCCGGAGATGCGCTGGCCCGATGAGCAATTTTGTCCGTGGTTTCGTCGACCGCCTGGCCGTGGATCTCGCCATAGACCTCGGCACCGTAAATACACTTGTGTACGTTTGCGGGCGAGGCATCGTCCTGAACGAACCGTCCGTCGTGGCGCTTCGCCGGGCTGCCGGCGCCGCTTCCGACGGGGTTCTGGCGATAGGCACCGAAGCCTTCGGAATGCTGGGCCGCACCCCGCGCGATCTGGAGATCGTCAAGCCCCTCAAGGATGGCGTGATCGCCAACTACGAAGTCGCCGAGCAAATGCTCAAGCACTTCATCATCAAGGCCCTGGGCCTGGGATTCTTCCGCCCCGCCGTACGGCGGCTGGTGATTTGTGTTCCGCATGGCGCCACTCCGGTGGACCGCCGGGCGATCGAGGAGTCGGCGCGCGACGCCGGGGCGCGCGAGGTGTTCGTCGTGGATGAGCCCATAGTCGCGGCGATCGGCGCCGGCCTGCCGGTGCATCGGCCCTGCGGCAACATGGTTGTGGATATCGGCGGCGGCACCTCGGAGGTTGCCGTGCTGTCGATGTCCAGCGTCGTCTACGCGCGCTCGGTGAAAGCCGGGGGCACCCGCATGGACGACGCCATCGTGCAATACGTGCGGCGCAACCACGGGATGTCGATCGGGCCCAGCCAGGCTGAGGTCATCAAACGCGAGGTGGCCAGCGCCTATCCGGGCGAGGAAATCAAGGAGATCAAGCTGCACGGGCGCAGCCTGTCGCGCGGGCTGCATTCGCAGTTCACACTGAACAGCAACGAAGTGCGCGACGCACTGAATGACACACTCGAGGAAATCGTGCAGGCGGTGCTCGACGTTCTCGCTCACACGCCGCCTGAGTTGGGCGCCGACATCAGCCAGCGGGGCCTGGTGCTGGCCGGTGGTGGAGCGCTTCTGCCCAAGCTCGATTCGCTGATTCGGGAACGCGCGGCGGTTCCTGCTTTCGTGGCTGAGGATCCGTTGACCTGTGTGGTGCGCGGTTGCGGACACCTCGTGGAATCTCAGGGTACGGTTCGTTACGGTAGCGAAGTCAGCGGCCCGCAGTGGGCCTAAGGCGCCCGATGAGGTAAGAGAATGCGCAGCGGGATCGGAACGCTCACGGCGGATCGCTTCCGCAAGCGGACGGGTCCCAGCGGCGCCGGCGAATGCCTCCTGATTTGCCTGTGCTGTTTCGGCTTGCTGGTGGTCGAGGCGAAATTTCCCGCCGTCCAGAAAGTGCGGGGCGTCGGGGAGCTGGTCAAGGTGCCCATTAATGCGGTCGTGCGGGTTGGCTCGGATGGTTTTCGCGGCGCCGGGGACTTTCTTAGCTCGCAGACCACTCTCATGCGCGAGAACGAAGAACTGCGCACCAGCCTGTTGCGCCAGACCGTGGAGTTGCAGCAGATGGATTTGCTGAAGGCGGAAAACGAAGAACTTCGGACGCTGCTGGCGCTTGATGCGCTTCTCGGGTCCAACAACCTCGCCGCGGAGACCCTGCCGAGGAATCCCGATCCCGCCCGCCATCGGGTGACTTTAAGTATCGGCAGCCGCCAGGGGGCGTATGTCGGCCAACCGGTGGTCGATTCTCGCGGAGTGGTCGGCCAGGTCGCGCGCGACTACCTGATTACTTCCGAGGCATTGCTGATCAGCGACGCCAATCACTCCATGCCGGTCATGATTGAGCGCACCGGCCTGCAGGCGATCGCGGACGGCACCGGCAGGCGGGACCATTGGCTATTGCTTTCCTACATGCCGGCCCATGCGGATGTAGTCGAGGGCGACATAGTGGTCAGTTCGGGGGCGGGCGGGCGTTTCCCGGCGGGCCTGCGGGTAGGCGTGGTGGAGGAAGTCCACAACTCGTCGGGCCAGGCTTTCATTGAAGCGTTTGTGAGTCCTTCCTCCAACCTGGACGGAGTCCGCAGGGTGCTGCTGCTGCACTCGCTTGGCGCCAAGGTGAACGAGGAGGCCGCGGATGTCACGGCCGCCGGATCATGACTGAGAGCACGCTGGCGCGAAGCTATTTTCCTCTGGGCGCGGCCTTGCTGTTAAGCGTTGTGCCACTGCCGCAGGCTCTCGGCCTGTGGCAGCCTCCGTGGTTGGCAGTGGCTCTTATCTGGCTGTCGCTTGCGGCGCCCCAGGATGCGCGCCTGGTCGTGGCCGCGGGCGCGGGGCTCCTGCAGGATCTCCTGGTGGGCGCCCCGTTGGGCCTGCACGCGTTGGCAGCAACCTTCATGGCGTTCTTGGCTGCCAATATGCGCCACTGGATAGTCTCCTCTCCACCGTGGCTGCGCTTTCTTCTCGCGATGGTGATGGTTACGGCGTACCTGGCTGTGGTGGCGCTGATCGGAGGTTGGTTCGAACACCCGGGTTCATGGGAAGGCATGGCCAGCAGCCTTACGAGCGGAGCGATCCTGATCCTGGTCGCGTTCTTGTTCCTTAGAGTCTGATGGCGCTCAGGGCCCCCGACAACTACGAAGAGCAGGGAACGCTCGTCCGCCGGTCGGTCTATATGGTCTTCATGCTTGGGCTCCTGACCCTGGTCCTGCTGGCGCGGCTGACCTACCTGCAGCTGATCCAGCACAGCTACTATGCCGGACAGGCCCAGGGTAACCAGATCCAGGCCCGCACGGTTGCGCCCCGGCGCGGAATCATCGTGGACCGCAACGGCGTGTTGATCGTGTCGAACCGGGCCGGCTTTCGCCTGACCCTGGTGCCGGAACAGGTAGACAATCTTGCCGACACACTGGAGCGCCTTGCCGATTCCGGGTTTGTGACCAGCGACCGGCAGGAGGAACTGGTTGAAATCGCCGTTCGCTCCCAGCCATTTGAAGCGGTACCGGTGCGCACCCGGCTGGACGATCAGCAGGTGGCGCGGTTTGCGGTGGTGCGGCATGAATTTGCCGGCGTGAATATCGAGGGACTGCTTCTGCGCGAATATTTCCTGGGTCCTGCCGGAGCTCACGGACTGGGGTATGTGGCCGCGGTAAGCGCAGCAGACAAGGAGCGCCTCGACCCGGCCCAATACGCAGGCATTTCGCATATCGGCAAGACCGGCGTGGAGGGAAGCTACGAGGACTACCTGCGCGGCGCGCCGGGCGGTGACCGCGTCCTGACCAATGCCTATGGGCGCCCGCTCTCGCGGATTCGCGAACAGGAGCCGAAACCGGGAACCGACTTGCAACTGACAATTGACGGAGCCCTGCAATCGGAGGCCTACGCCGCGATGGAATCACGCCGCGGGGCCGTCGTTGCGATCGATCCCGCCAACGGCGGAGTGCTGGCGCTGGTCAGCAGTCCGGCCTTCGATCCCAACGCTTTCGTTGCCGGTATGGACTCCGCCAGCTTCGCGGAACTGAACCGCAATGCCGATTTGCCCATGTTCAATCGCGCAGTGCGCGGAGGCTATCCTCCAGGTTCCACCATCAAGCCGATGCTGGCGCTCGCGGCTTTGGCGGGAGGCCACCGCGAAGCGGAAGAGACCATCAGTTGCCGGGGAAGCTATCGGTTGCCCGGAAGCAGGCGAGTGTTCCGCGACTGGAAACGCGAGGGACACGGCGCCATGAATATTCATGACGCGGTGGCCGAGTCCTGCGACGTGTATTTCTACCAGTTGGCCCGGGACATCGATATCGACGGGATTCACGACGGCCTCGTCAGGTTCGGTTTCGGAGCCTTGACCGGCATAGACATGAGCGGTGAGAAAGCCGGCATCGTGCCTTCCAGGGCCTGGAAGCGGGCCGCCTTCAGCGATCCCGCCCAGCAGCCCTGGTTCCCGGGCGAGACGGTGATTGCAGGCATCGGTCAGGGCAGTCTTACCGTGACGCCGCTGCAACTGGCCCTGGCCACAGCGCAAGTCGCTACGCGGGGGCGCCGCTACAAGCCGCGGCTGGTGGAGGCCATTGTGGATCCCGTAAGCGGCACGCTGCAGCGCAATCCTCCGGAGCTGGTCGAAACGCTGGCGCCGGAGGCGGTTGAGCATTGGAACACAGTGGTTGATTCGATGGTGGCGGTGATCCATGGTCCGCGCGGAACAGCCAGGGCCACCGGAGCGAAGCTGGACTTCAAGGCGGCCGGCAAGACCGGAACATCCCAGGTCATTTCCATTTCCAGGGACAATGAGCAGGATCCCGAGGAAATTGCGGAGATTCATCGGGACCATTCGCTATTCGTGGCCTTCGCCCCGGTTCACGACCCCGTTATCGCGCTCGCGGTCATCGTCGAGAACGGGGGATCGGGCTCCGGCGCCGCGGCCGAAGTGGCCAGCAGGGTACTGGAGACCTACCTGGCAGGCAATGCGCCACCGGACCAGGTAGCGCAGGCCCGATGAACACACTGGCGATAACCGGCTTTGGGCAGGGTCCGCTGAAACGCCTGAATCTGGACGGCTGGCTTCTGGTGTGGATTCTCTTACTGATTACGGCGGGCCTGGTGGCCCTTTACAGTGCATCCGGCGGCCGCGGCGACGTGATTCTGTATCAGGTTTCGCGTCTGGTCATCGGCCTGGGTCTGATGCTGGTCCTTGCTCAGACCCCAGCGGAGTTTCTGGCCCGGGTCGCGCCGTGGGTGTATGGCGCAGTCGTCGCCCTACTGGTCCTGGTGTTGCTGATAGGCGAGATGGGCGGCGGAGCGCAGCGCTGGCTGGACTTCGGGATTCGCTTTCAGCCGTCGGAATTCGCCAAGCTGGCCGTGCCGGTAGTGTTGGCCGCAATGTTGAGCAAGACCCGGGATCCTCCCGGGCCTCTCCTGGCCGGGGCGGCGCTGCTGCTCATCGCTGTGCCGGTGGCGTTGGTAATCCGCCAGCCCGACCTGGGCACGGCCGTAATGCTTTGCTGTTTTGGTCTGATCGCCCTGCTGCTGGCGGGCTTGAACCGGCGATTCATCTACGCCGGCGCCTTGATCAGCTTCCTGGCGATTCCGGCGCTTTGGGTAAGTCTGCGCGATTACCAGCAGCAGCGGATACTCAGCGTGCTGAATCCGGAATCCGATCCTCTGGGCGCCGGCTACCACATTATTCAGTCCAAGATCGCTATTGGCTCGGGCGGCGCCTTCGGTAAGGGGTGGATGCAGAGCACCCAGGCGCAGTTCGGCTTTCTGCCGGAACCCACTACCGACTTCGTGTTTTCGGTGATCAGCGAGGAATTCGGATTTGTCGGCGTTGTGGTGGCAATGCTTCTGTTCATCGCGATTTCAGTCCGCATGCTGCAGATTGCGTTTGCCGCTCATGGCCGGTTTGCCCGCCTCTTGGCCGCGACCCTGGGGATCGGGTTCTTCTTCAGCTTTGCCTTGAACGCCGCCATGACGACGGGATTGTTGCCGGTGGTAGGATTGCCGCTGCCGCTCGTGAGTGTGGCGGGGAGCGCCAATGTGACTTTCCTTGCCGGCTTCGGTATTCTCATGTCCATTCGCTCAGATAGACGATATCTCGCTCGCTAGTCCGTGTTACGCAAACTATTCCTTGTTGCCACCTTGTGCGCGCCGCTTCTTGCGGGCGCGATGGATGTGGAGGATCCGCAAATACGCTTGTTCCTCGACGAACTGGAACGCGATGAAGACATAGAGCGCGCCGAGGCCAGCCGGCTGCTGGCGTTGGCCAACTTCCTTCCCAAGGTGATTGAGGACATGAGCCGCGCTCCGGAGCGCACCATTGAGTGGGGCGCTTACCGGGCCATCTTCATGGACACGGGACGGATATCCTCCGGCCAGGCTTTTTCCAGGCTGCACGCCGAGACCCTGGCGAAGGTGGAGAGCGATACGGGCGTGCCGCAGACGGTGGTGCTCGGCATTCTCGGTGTTGAGACCCGCTTCGGACGAATCACTGGCAAGCATCGGGTTCTCGATGTGCTGGCCACGCTGGCGTTTCATCATCCCCGGCGCGGAGATTTCTTTCGCCGCGAACTGAAGGATTTCCTGGTGCTGGTTAGCGAGGAGTCCCTACGGGCGTCGGAAGTCCTGGGCTCCTATGCCGGCGCCATGGGCCGGGCCCAGTTCATACCGTCCAGCTATCGCCGCTACGCTGTGGACGGCGATGGTGACGGCAAACGCGATTTATTCTCCAACTGGCGCGACGTCTTAAGCAGCGTCGCAGGCTACCTGAGCGATCACGGATGGCGCCGGGGTGGCGCAGTGGCGTTGCCCGTCACGCTGGCGGAAACCAGTACCGCCAAACCCCAGGAAAGCGGGTTGTCGCCGCCCACCACGCTCGGCGCCTTGCGTTCGGGAGGGGTTCTGTTCGACAGCGACCTGCCCGACGATACGCCTGCCGGGCTGATGCAGATGCAGGGCGCCGGCGGGCCGGAATACTGGTTGGCGTTGCCCAATTTCTACGTGATTACTCGCTATAACCGCAGCTACATGTACGCCTTGGTCGTGCATCAACTCGGGCAGGCCATTACTTCACCGGATACCGGATGACACGATCCTGGCGCGTGCTGCTCCTGATGGGCTGCATCACTTTTGCGCCCGGGTGCTCGGTGATCAAGGGCATAGCCGGCGGACCCTGGGGCGGCTGGTCGGGAGGCCGTCCAGGGCAGGATTGCTATACCCAGTTCGGGGTGTCTTATTGCCCCATGACTTCAGCGGAAGGTTATGTCGAAACCGGCTTGGCATCGTGGTATGGAGAAGACTTTCACGGCAAGCCCACCGCGCTGGGCGAGCCGTACAACATGTATGCCATGACCGCCGCTCACAAGACCCTGCCGCTGCCGACCCGGGTGCGGGTAACGAACCTGGAGACCGGCCGCAGCGCCGAGTTGCGGGTAAACGACCGGGGGCCGTTCGTCAAAGGCCGGGTAATCGACCTTTCCTACAGCGCCGCTCGGGAACTGGGCGTGGTGCGCCGCGGCACCGCGAGGGTGCGCATAGAGGCATTGGAGGCGGGTGGTTCGCCGCAGCCGGCCAAGTCCGGCGGCGCCTACGCCTATCTGCAGGTTGGCGCCTTTGCATATCGCAACAACGCGGCGAAGCTTTACTACCGGATTCAGCAATCCGGGGTGTCCGGGGTCTATATCCGCCGCAAGGGCAATGGCATCTTTGCGGTTTGGGTCGGTCCGCTGGAAAATGAACGGCAAACTTCCCGGCTCCGGCGCACGCTGGCGGGCCTGGGAATCTCGAAGACACTCAAGGTCTATGGCGACCCTCCGCCGGGCTGAATAACGGGAACACGGAACCAGTATGAGTAGAACACTAGCAACCGTAATAGCGCTGTCTTGTTCGCTTGCTGCGGCCTCGGCACAATCGACCCGGCCGATCGCACAATTGCCGGCGCCGCCGGCCCTGGATGTCGCGTCCTTCGTGCTGATTGAGCAGGATACCGGGGCGGTGCTGGCCGCCCACGAGCCGGATCTCAGGGTCGAGCCGGCCAGCATTACCAAGATCATGAGCGCCTATGTCGTGTTTGAGGCGCTGGCCGCGGGTGAACTTTCCATGCAGGAAGAGGCTGTTATCAGCGAGAAGGCCTGGCGCATGCAGGGGTCGAAAACATTCCTGGACGTGAACAGCCGGGTGAGCGTGGAAAACCTGTTGCTGGGGATGGTCGTGCAGTCGGGCAACGATGCCAGCATCGCCCTGGCGGAGCACCTTGCGGGAGCGGAGGAGGACTTCGCCACGCTGATGAACGCGTCTGCGCAGCGCCTCGGCATGCAGGGCACCCACTATGAGAATTCCACCGGCTGGCCGGGCGAGAATCAATACACTACCGCCGCCGATACGGCGCGTCTGACTCGGGCCATGATTCAGGAATATCCCGCGCTGTACGGCATGCATGCCGTGCGCGAATTTACCTGGAACGGCATCTCGCAGCCCAATCGCAATCGGCTTTTGGCGCGCGACGCCAGCGTCGACGGCGTAAAGACCGGGCACACCGAATCGGCGGGCTATTGCCTGGTCGCTTCCGCGGTTCGCGACGACATGCGTTTGATCGCGGCGGTCATGGGAGCTTCCAGCGACGGGCAGCGTAGCCAGGACGCGCTGCGACTCATGAGCTACGGGTTTCGCTACTTTGAGACCCGCAAGCTGCTTGAGTCCGGCAGCACTTTTGGTTCCGCGCGCGTATGGAAGGGCGAAGACACCGTCATCGAGGTGATCGTGGCCGACGAGCTGGTGATGACTCTGCCGAAACGCGCGGCCGACGAGATGGAAACCCGCGTGGTGATCAACGAGCCCCTCGTCGCTCCGCTTGCAGCAGACACCCCGGTTGGGAAAGTGATCCTGATTCTCAACGGTGAGACTCTTGCGGAGCAGCCGCTGGTGCCTTCGCGCGCCGTCCCTTCCGGGGGCTGGTGGCAACGCACTCGCGACACCGTTCTGCTGTGGTTCGAGTAGCCGACGCCGATTGCGCCCGGGTCCGGTGGCTGGGGTATCTGCCCTGGCCGGAAGCCGTGCAGCGTATGCAGCGGTTTACCGCCGAGCGCAAGGAGTCGGCGCCCGACCAAATCTGGTTATGCGAACATCCGCCGGTATTCACGCTGGGGGTGAAGACCGACCCCTCGCATATTCTCGATCCGGGCGAGATTCCCGTGGAACAGTCGGATCGCGGCGGCCAGGTTACCTACCATGGCCCGGGGCAATTGATGGTGTATCCGCTGGTTTCCCTGCGGCGTGCCCGCCTGGGTCCTCGCACCCTGGTGCGCGCGCTGGAAGGCGCGGTAATTGACTGTGCGGCGCAATTCGGCATCCAGGCCGCCGGCCGCCGGGAAGCGCCCGGAGTGTATGTGGCCGGCGCCAAGCTGGCGGCGATCGGCTTGCGAATCCGGCGCGGCTGCTCGTATCACGGGATGGCGCTTAATGTGTGCGCCGACCTGTCCCCCTTCGCGCGGATCAATCCGTGCGGTCATGAAGGCCTCAAGGCCGTGAATCTTGCCAGCCTTGGTGGTCCTTCAAGTCTGGCCGAGGCGGCCGAGGCATTGCAGCCGCACTTGCTCGCTCGCCTTTATTCCTCGGTCGATCGGCGCCGGATCGCCTCCAGCCGGCCGGCGGCGCCTGCATCCGCCCAATAGCCTTCGTACATTTCGCCGGACACGCGCGCCTCGGCAGCGGCCGAGCGCAATAGGGGTGCGAGCCCGAATCGTTTCTCGGTGACGCCCTTGAACAGAGCCGGGGACAGCACACTGATCCCGCCGAAGGTGTAGCGGGGCGCGCCTTCGCTTACTCGCCCTGCCTCCAGGCCGAAGTCGCCCTCAGGATTGTGGGCCGGGTTGGCCACCAGCATCAGCCAGGCCAGGTCACCGGACCGGAAATTGGCGGCGGCAAACGGAAAATCGGTGCGCACATCCGCATTCACTACCCAGAAGGGTTCCCGGCCCAGCAGCGGCAGGGCCTTGCTTACGCCGCCGCCGGTATCTAGAGCTGAATCGCCTTCGTCACTGTAGGCAATGCGAACGCCATAGGCGCGACCGTCGCCCAGCCGGCTGCGAACCATTGCGCCTAGCCAGGAGAGATTGATCACAACCTCTTCCACGCCTGCGGCGGCGAGCGCGAGCAGCAGGTGCTCGATCAGCCCGCGGCCGTTTACTTTCATCAGCGCCTTGGGCAGGCGGTCGCTCAAGGGCCGCAGCCGCTCTCCGCGGCCGGCCGCCAATATCATCGCCCTTGCGGGCCGAAAGTCGTATGCCCTGGTCGCCATGGTCGGTCGCGGGCCGATTGTCGCACGGGTGTCCGGTTGCGCCGAAATGGTGGGACAGCACACTAGTGTCGTTATTTGCGGGACACGACACTAGATGCGGGTACAGTGAAGATTGTCCGGATGGAAACTATGATGAAGCCGACTATGCATCCCGGCAGCAACGCGTTTGCCGGAACCAACAATACCTGAGGGATACGCGCTTGCCGATCTCATTGGTCGCCCCCCTGGCAGCAGCCTGCATCGCGCCGGCCCAGGCCGACCTGTGGCTGGAAGAGCCGGGTTCGAACCGGGCTTGCGAAATCGCAATAGAGCGTTCGGACACCGCGCTGGGCATTACGACGACGGGCGGAATCTACGGCAAGTTGGGCGAGGGCTTTGATTTTCTCGGCGACGTGTCTCTCTGCATAGGCAACCACCGCCTGGACGTTCAGACCGGGCGCTTCGACCAACAGCGGCAGCGGTTCGAGTTTTCCGGCAAAGTGGCCTATTCAGACGATTCCGTGAGAGTTCAGGCCACGGACGCAGTATTCGACCTGGATCAGGACCTGCTCCGCTTCGGCGCCGCGGAATATTGGCTCCGCGACAGCCTGGCCCGGGGCAGCGCAGCCGAGATCGTGCTCGACGGCGAACAGGATCAGGTCCGGCTGGGCGACGTCATTTACACAAGTTGCCTACCCGGGCGTAGCCATTGGGAACTGCGCGCCGGGTCGATTGAGGTGGAGCAGGAAACCGGGTTTGGCCGGGCCCGAAAGCTCAGCCTGAAAATCATGGACATACCGGTGCTGTATCTGCCCTCCTTATCTTTCTCGGCGCGCGGATTGCGAAAGTCGGGTTTTCTGATGCCGGAAATCGGCAGTTCCAGTCGCAGAGGCGCAGAGCTGGAAGCGCCCTGGTACTGGAACATTGCGCCCAATATGGACGCCACCTTCAGTCCCCGCTACCTCTCACGTCTCGGCTTTTTCGCGGGCGCCGACTACCGCTACCTCACGCGCAACTCCTCGGGTCGGGTCAAGGCCGGCTACCTGCCCAGCGACAAGCTGCGCGGCCGGTCCCGCTACGACATCGACGTGGAGACGGATACGACCGTTTCGGAGAAATGGAGCATCCACGCTGATGGCCGCTGGGTATCCGACGACCTCTACATAGAGGACATCGGGCGGGGTTTTTGGGAACAGGCCCAGACCCACTTGCGGCGCGAACTGGCCGCCACGTACTCGGGTGAAACATTCGACGCCCTGCTGCGCGTCACCGGGCATCAGGTTGTGCATCCGGATGTTGACCGACAGTTTCGCCCGCATGTGCGCCTGCCGGAAGTCCAGGCGCATGGCCGATGGCCGGAACTGTTACCGAACGTGGATGCCCGGCTTTGGATGGAAACCGGTTGGTTCGAACACTCGCAGCGAATCTCGGGCGCCCGGGTCCACCTGGAACCGCAATTGACGGGCCGCTACAGCGCGGGCCCCATCAACGTCAATCCGTCGCTGTCCCTGATGGTCACCGGCTACCGGGTTTCCGAGCCCTTCCAGAGCGAGCACGAAACCTACTACCGGGTGCTGCCCGTCATGAGTGTGGATGCAAGCGCCAGCCTCTGGCGGCGATATGTGACCCAGCCGGTGGACGTAACCCTGCGGCCCCGCCTGATGCTGAGTTTCATTCCCACGGTCAACCAGGACTACCTGCCGGTGTTCGACACCATCATTCCCGATTTCAATTACGTGCAACTGTTCCGGCCCAACCGCTATCTGGGTTTCGATCGGGTGGGCGATTCGCTGCACATGAGCGCCGGAGTGCAGGGCGTTATCCACCGCAGTACGGATGGCAAGGAACTGCTTAAGTTCACCCTGGGCCAGCGCTACAACTTCCGGGGCCGGAGTGTCAGCCTGGAGGGTGTGAGTTCCCACGAGGACTCGGCGTCGGACTACATCGCCGAATTCGCCTACGGGCTGGGCAAGGACTGGCGCCTGGACATGCGCTACCTGTGGGACGCGGAAATCGATACCGCCAGCCGCTCGGAGGTGGCGGTGACCTACCGCAAGGATCCCCGGCGGACTTTTCGCCTGGCCTATCGCAGCCGCTGGGCGCGAACCGAGAATCTCGACCTTGCTTTCCGCTGGGCGGTCAATGGCCGGTGGACAGCCGTAGGCCGCTACAATTATTCGTTCGCCGAGAAACTGGAGCTGGAGCGCTACCTGGGATTCGAATACGAATCCTGTTGCATCGGCATCGCCCTGCTGTGGCGGCGGCACGTCGAGCGCGACGCCACTCTGGGCGGGGCGTCGGTCTATTTGCAGATCACGTTGAAGGGGCTGACCAGCGTCGGTGGGGACGCCAGGGAAATGATTGAGCGTGGTATGCTCGGCTACCCCAGCCGATGAGTAGCAACCTCGTGCGCGCCTTGAGCCTCTTGCGCCTTCATAAGATTCTGCCGTCTCGCCGTGCGTTTGCGCAGCGCTACGCCCTGGCTATGCTGGCAACGGCTTGCCTGGCGCTGAACGCGGCGCCGGCAAGCGCTCAACTCAGCGATTCGGGTGATTTCCTCGACGGCATCGCCGCGGTGGTCAATGACGGCGTTGTTCTGAACAGCGAGCTGGATCAGGAACTTGACGGCGTGCGGGCCAATATCCGCGCCCAGGGTTTGCGTTCGCCGCCGGCGGCGGTGCTGGAGTCGCAGGTGCTCGAGCGGCTGGTCCTGCGCGAAATTCAGCTGCAGCGCGCCCAGCGCATGGGCATTGAGATTTCCGATGAACAGGTGAACAGGGCGCTTGACTACGTTGCCCGGCAGAACGATGTGGAGTTGAGCGATCTTCCCCAGGTGCTTGCCGAGCAGGGGCTGGAGTACGCGTTGTACCGCGAGGAACTGCGCGCGCAGATAGTTCTGGACACGCTCAGGCAGCGCGATGTGGTGTCGCGGGTTTACCTTAACCCGCGCGAGGTGGACGACTTTCTCAGGAGCGCCGAAAGCGGCGAAGCAGGCAACCGGGAGTACCAGGTATCGCATATCCTCATCGGCACCCCGCTTAACGCCACGTCTCGGCAACGTGAGGCCGCCCGCGAACGTGCCCAAAAAGTGCGCCAGCGGGTGCTGGACGGAGAGAACTTCGCGGAATTGGCGATTGCCTATTCCGAGGCCCAGAACGGCTTGCAGGGCGGAGGCTTGGGTTGGCGCAAACGAAATGCCCTGCCGACCGCTTTTGTCGCACACGTAACCCAGTTGGAGCCCGGCGGAGTCGCTGAACTGATCACTACCGGCAGCGGCGTGCACGTGGTGCGTCTCAACGAGATGCGCGGCGGCGAGCCGATCATTCAGGAACAGTGGGAATTGCGCCATATCCTGCTTCAGCCGAATGAAATCCGCGACGACGATTCGACCCGCGCCGAGATCGCGGAACTTCGGGAGCAGATTCTGACCGGCGAGAGCTTCGGCGCCATGGCCCGCGCCTACTCGGCGGACCCGGGTTCCGCCGGTGAAGGCGGCATGCTCAGTTGGGTCTCTCCCGGCGACCTGGACCCTGCGTTCGCGGCCGGTGTCGCCGAGTTGGAGGGCGAGGAAATCAGCCAACCGATTCGCAGTTCCTTCGGTTGGCATATCGCGCAACGCTCCGGCACGCGCATGCAGGACGTAAGCGAAGACGTGCGCCGGCAGCGCGCCGCCCTGGCCTTGCGTGACCGCAAAGTGCAAGAGGAGACCCAGCTTTGGCTGCAAAGACTGCGCGCCGAAGCGTTCGTGGAACACAAGAAGTAGTTCGTCTCGCTGTAAGCGTGGGGGAACCGGCCGGGATAGGGCCGGACATCGTCATCAAGGCGGCTCCTCGACTTCGCAGGTTCAACCTGGTCCTGCTGGCGGATCCACGGGTCTTGCGCGAGCGTGCGGCAAAACTGGGTCTTGAGTTTGCCGCCGGGCCGTACTCCCGCGATGCCGGCGACGCGCCGCTGAGTATTGCGGCGCTACCGCTTGCTCACGCTTGTTCCCCGGGCCGTCCGGACCCCCGCAACGCGCCCGCGGTGCTGGCGGCGATTGAGCGCGGCGCCCGGGGATGCATGCGGGGGGAATTCGACGCGTTGGTTACCGGGCCGGTAAACAAGGCTGTGATGCGGCACGCCGGCCTGGATTTCATGGGACACACGGAATACTTGGCGGAGCTCAGCGGGGCGCCGATGCCGGTCATGCTCCTGACCTGCGAGACCGGGGTGCAGCGCGTGCCGCTGCGGGTGGCGCTGGCAACCACTCACCTGCCCCTGAGCGCGGTGCCCGCCGCCGTTACCCGCCGGCGGCTGGTAGCGGTGCTGGGGGTGCTGACGCAAGGTCTTGAGCGTGATCTCGGCATCCCCAATCCGCGGGTGGCCGTTCTGGGCCTCAATCCGCATGCCGGCGAAGACGGAGAGCTGGGCCGGGAGGATCAGGAAATTGTCGCTCGCGCCATTGCCGAGTGCGGGCATCCCGGCGTGAGCGGGCCGTGGCCCGCGGACACCGCCTTCACGCCCGCCGGACTTGCCGGCCAGGACGCCGTGTTGGCGATGTATCACGATCAGGGCTTGCCGGTGATCAAACACGCGGGTTTCGGCACAGCGGTGAACCTGACCCTGGGACTGCCTTTCGTGCGTTCTTCAGTGGACCACGGCACCGCGTTCGCTCTGGCCGGGACCGGCGGGGCCGACGCGGGCAGCCTGATTCAGGCAGTTACCGCCGCCGCGGAAATGGCGCAAAGGAGGGCGCGGCAACCGAAGCTATGAAGAAGCGCGCCAGGCGTGGGCAGCATTCCCTAGTCGAAACGCCTGGGAGGGAGGGCATCCTGCCCTCCAAACCCAAGCTTGGGCAGCACTTCCTTTTCGATATCCAGGTCATTCAGGACATCCTGGAAGTGGCACGGCCGCAGGCAGGCGATCATTTCGTGGAAATCGGCCCGGGCCGCGGAGCCCTTACGGCGCCCGTGCTTGGCTCGGGCGCCAATGTGCACGCGGTGGAGATCGACTGTGTGCTGGCCGAAAAATTGCGCCAGGACCTGCCCGACGCGGCGCTTACGGTGCACCAGGCCGATGCTCTGCAATTCGACTACTCCGCCCTTCAAGTTTCCGGCCTCAGGTTGATCGGCAACCTTCCGTACTACATAAGCACGCCTTTACTTTTCCGCCTGCTGGAGAGCGCGGCGCGGTTTCGCGACATGACCGTGATGCTGCAGCGCGAGGTGGCCGAACGCCTGTGCGCGTCCCCGGGCAGCCGGCGCTACGGCCGACTAACGGTGATGGCGGCCGCCCGCTGTCGCACCGAGTTGTGCTTTACGGTGGCGCCGGAGGCGTTCAGGCCGCCGCCAAGAGTGGAATCGGCGGTCGTGCGGCTGATTCCCGATGCGCGCCATCGGATTGAAAGCCCGGATGCTTTTGATCGGTTGGTGCGCACGGCTTTTTCAAAGCGCCGCAAGATGATTGCCAATGCCTTGCGAGGGTTGGCGGATAAAGAGCAGATTGCGGCGGCTGGCATTGATCCGGCCGTGCGCGCCGAACAGATCGGCGTGGCGGAATACCTGCGGCTGTCCGAGTTGTTGTCGTGATCAACGGCCGCGCTTGGGGCCAATAGAACCATTGTGCGTGCCGGCTCCCGGGCAAGGAACGCGGATCGATTGCGGTGGCCCATCCAGGCGCGCCGCGGCGAGCGACCCGCCCCACACGCAACCGGAGTCCAGCGCCAGGAGGCGGTCGGATACAAAGTGGCCGAGCGCCGACCAGTGACCGAACACCACCCGGCACCCGGGCGGCAATCGCAGTGGGCGTGAGAACCAGGGAGCGAGATAGGCCGGCTGTTCACCGGGCGGGCCCTTGAAAGAGAAATCTACTCGCCCCTGCTGGTCGAGCATGCGCATGCGGGTAAACATGTTTACGATGGTTCGCAAGCGCTTGATGCCGTCGAGGCCGCTCTCCCAGCGATTGGGCAGGTCGCCGTACATATCGTCGAGAAACTCGCCGCAGCCCTCGCCCTGCAAGACTTCTTCCACTTCGGCGGCGCGCCTCAGGGTCTGATGCAGGTCCCAGCCGGGATAGACGCCGGCATGCACCAGCAGGCAGTTGAGGGACGCGTCAAAGTGGGCCAGCGGCAGCCGCCGCAGCCAGTTTGCATGGGCGAGAATTCTTGGTTCCCGGCTGTGGAAATTGCCGGCCAGCCAATGCAGGTCGTGATTGCCCAGCACCACAACGACGGCGGAACCAAGCTCGCGCACCCGCGCCAGCACGCCCAGGGAGTCCGGCCCGCGGTTCACCAGGTCGCCACACAACCACAGCCGGTCCCGCGCTGGATCAAACGCAATCCGATCCAGCAGCGCGTTCAGCGGCCCAAGGCACCCCTGCACATCACCCACCGCCCAAACCGCCATCGCTAGTGGAGGGCGCCGGGGGCCTGGAGGCGGAAGACCGGGATCGGCGCCTTGAAGTTGTGGCCGGTGTCGTTGATCATGCCGTAACTGCCCTGCATGGTCCCGAACGGCGTGTCGATGATCGCCCCGCTGGTATAGCGGTGCCGTTCGCCCGGGCGCAGGCGCGGCTGCTCACCCACCACGCCGTCGCCGAACACCTCTTCCACGCGCCCGTTGCCGTCGGTAATGATCCAATGGCGGGTCAGCAGGCGGGCCGGTTCTTCGCCCCGATTGAGGATGGTTATGGTGTAGCTGAATACGTAGCGATTGCCCGCCACGTCCTGTCCCAGGTAGGCCGGCTCCACCTCGATGAGGATGTCCTCGCCTGAAATCATTACTCGGGCTCCGCGGTTGCGGGAGTGCGGTTCTTCATGAACTCCACCATGTCGTTCTTCATATCCGTCCAGTTCTCCAGATCGGCGATCTCGGCGGCGAAGAACATAAACGAGTCCCAGTAAAAGGTCGGTCCCACCGACGCCTTGGGCCACACCTCGGGCTGCACGGGATTGGGGCATTTGAACGTGGATTGAGTCGGGATGTAGAGCTTTCCGCCGACCGCCCACCATTGCATGTTCTTCGGCACCATGGTTGCGTTCTCGTCGGTCACCGTGCCGTCCAGGCCGTTCTGGATGTATATGGGCCCCACAATGTACTGCTGCACTTCCACCGTTTCGCCGGTATAGGGATTGTCCCAGTGCGTTATTACCTCGTCGGTGTCGAACCTGGTGAACAGGGCCACCTCGTTCATGGTGGATTCGTACTTGTATTCCTCCACCTGCCGCCATCGCGTGGCGTTGTAATTGATCATGCTGAACAGCGGCTCGAAATTACCTTCGTTGAAGTACGCCCAGACGTGCCCGCGTGAGACCCGGTGCACCGTTTCTTCGGCCAGGGAACCGAAGGTCTTGACCCGCGCCCGCAGGCGCGACACCGGATCGTTGAGATCCAGCGGAACGCGGTTCGGGGTTGTGCTCTCGGTTGCGCAGCCTCCCAGAGCCGCGGCTCCCAGTGCCCCTGCTCCAAGACCTTTCAGCATGGCTCGCCGGTCTAGTCCCGAGTGGATTGTGGGGTCTGGATTTTGTCTCATGGCAGTTGTCCTTTATTAGTGGGATTTCAGACCGAAATCGGTGCCGAAATATGTGGATGCGGGTCGTAGCCGCGCAGTTGGAAGTCTTCTTCCCGGTAGTCATCGATGGATCGCCTCGCGCCACCGATCTCCAGTGTGGGCAGCGGGCGCGGCTTGCGCTTGAGTTGCTCCCGGGCTTGTTCGTAGTGATTGCCGTACAGGTGGCAGTCGCCGCCGGTCCATACCAACTCTCCCGGCTTAAGGCCGGTCTGTTCGGCCATCATGCTGAGGAGCAGCGAATACGAGGCGATGTTGAAGGGAACTCCCAGAAACAGGTCCGCGCTGCGCTGGTAGAGCTGCCCCGACAGCCTGCCGCCGCTAACGTGCAGCTGCAGCATCATGTGGCAGGGGGGCAGCTTCATCTGGGGAATCTGGGCGACGTTCCAAGCATTGATGATGATCCGGCGCGAATGCGGGTTTTCGCGGATGGTCTTCAGCGCGGCACCCACCTGGTCTATGGCGCCGCCGTCGCCGTCCGGCCAGCGCCGCCACTGCGCCCCGTACACGGGCCCCAGGTTGCCGTCCTCATCGGCCCATTCGTTCCAGATCTTTACCCCGTGTTTCTGCAGCCAGCGCACGTTAGTGCCGCCGCGCAGGAACCACAGCAATTCCACGGCGATGACACGCAAGGGGAGCTGCTTGGTAGTGAGCATCGGAAAGCCGTGGGCCAGGTCGAATCTGAGTTGCCGTCCGAACACCGCGCGGGTGCCGGTGCCGGTGCGGTCGCATCGCTCCGTTCCGTGTTCCAGAACTTCTTGGAGAAGCTCAAGGTATTGGCGCATGCACTAGCCTGGCGTCAGAATGCGCCGCGTAAGCAGCCACAGGCCGATAACGATCATCGGCAGGCTCAAGAGATGCCCCATGGTCAGCCAGCCGAAGGCCAGGTAGCCGATGTGCTCGTCCGGCAGCCGCAGGAACTCCACCAGGCACCGGGAGAGACCGTATCCGGCCAGAAACAGCCCGGTAGCGCGGCCCCTGTTGCGTTGCGCCGCGGCTGCCGGCGATACGCGCTCCGAGGTGTACCACCAGAGCGCCGTGAACAGGACCGCTCCTTCCAGCAAGGCCTCGTACAACTGGGTGGGATGCCGGCCAACGCCGTCCACCACGAAGGCCCACGGAGCGCTGCTCGGTTTGCCCCACAGTTCGCCGTTGATGAAATTCCCGATGCGCCCGGCGCCCAGGCCGATCGGCACCAGGGGAACTACAAAATCGGCCACCTCGACAAAGGCGCCGCCGTGCTTTCTGGCGAACAGCAACACTGCCGCGCACACTCCCAGCAGGCCGCCGTGAAAGGACATGCCGCCTTCCCAGATGCGCACGATATACAGCGGGTCATCAAGGACTTGCTGCCAGCCGTAGAACAGCAAGTAGCCCAGGCGCCCGCCCGCAATGACGCCCAGGCAGCAGTAGAAGATCAGGTCCTGGACCATCAGCGGCGTGAAGGAGCTGCCGGGCCTGCGGCCCCTGCGGTGGGCCAGCCACCAGGCGGCGACGAAACCCAGCATGTACGTCAGGCCGTACCAACGGATGGCCAGCGGCCCGATGCGCAGTGCTACGGGATCGAATCCGGGATATTCGATCATTTCCTGTGCAGTCTAGCTCAGCCTCTGCCGCTTCCGGCCATTGAACGGTTAAACGGCATCAGCCGGAAGCGTGGGCGTCCACGCCCGCGGCGTAGGACGGGATGTACTCCCTTGCATGGAACAGCCTGGGAAGGAGGGCTTCCAGCCCTCCACGAGGGCAGGATGCCCTCGCTTGTATGTTTGAATGGAGCCACCCTCGGGGCCCTCGAGCTGCCGAGGGTGGCGGTGGTAGGACCGTGCCCTCGCTGGCCTTTAAGAGCCGTATGGGAGTTGGGTCGCCACCGTCTTTTCTCACCGTCCTGAATGGATACATGAGCAACAAGGCTCGCATTACAAGCACAGGAGAAGAAAAGATGACTGATCATACCGTAGGAGTGGATATCTCCAAGAGACACCTGGACGCCTTCCAACTGCCCGAGGAGAAGGCCGCCCAGTTCACCAACGACGCCGCGGGCTTTAGGAAATTGATCGCCTGGATCGGCAAGTCCATCGAGTGTGTGGCCTATGAACCCACCGGACCCTACCATCGTGACTTTGAGCTGGCCCTTCTCAAAGCCAAGCTGCCGCTGGCCAAGGTCAATCCCTGGCAGGCGCGGCGCTTCGCCCAGGCCACCGGACAGCGCGCCAAGACCGATGCGGTGGATGCGCGCATGCTGGCGTGTATGGCCGCCACGCTGGCCCTGCGGCCCACCTCGCTTGCGTCGAAGTGCCAACGCGCATTGAGCGACTTGCAAACCGGAAAAAACAAACTCATCCGGGACCGCACCGCCGAACTCAACCGGGGCGATCATCTCCGTGATCCCCTGCTCAAACAGCAGCATCAGACCCACCTGAATATGCTCAACCGCCATCGCCGCGCCATTGACACCAAGATCCAAGAGCTCATCGCCGCCGAGCCGACCCTGGCCCGCAAGGCCGAGATCATCGCCTCGATCCCCGGTCTGGCGTCGAACACCGCCGCCAACCTGCTGGCCGAGATGCCCGAACTGGGCACCCTCAGCAACAAGGCCGCGGCCAGCCTGGCCGGGTTGGCCCCCATCGCACGCGAATCCGGCGCTTGGCAGGGCCGCCGCTTCATCCAGGGCGGGCGGCATCCCGTCCGCCGGCTCTTATACATGCCCGCCGTGGCCGCGATCCGTTGCAATCCAGACATGAAGCAAACGTTTCGGACACTGGCCGAACGCGGGAAACCCGGCAAGGTCGCGGTCGTGGCCATCATGCGCAAACTCCTGATCCTGGCCAACGTCTTGATCAAGCAAGATCGCCTGTGGACTCCCCAACGACCCCAGGCTCACACCAAACAAGCCATCGGCCACAGCCCCTTGCCCATGCCATCACCCGAATACACTCCGCCGGAATCCAACCGGCCAAGCACCCAAAGGACAAACCACACACCCGTCCCAACTTGCCCATCCATACCTCTGGCTGCCCATGCTTGACAATATGGATACTCCCGGCGCGTGTTTCCTGGGCGTCCGCGCAGCGCGGTCGCGGCGAATACTCCCAGGGGGCTTTCGTTTTGTTCCCCGCCTGGTGTTAACAGGCGCTAGCTTGCGTTGTCTTCCGGCTCGTCAACCTTCAATAGCTGGTTGCACTCGAAGAAATGCCCGTCCGGGTCGAAAATCGCGCAGCCCAGGATATGCCGCAATTCTCCCCGGGAACCCCGCACCTGGAACTCTCTCTCCGGGGTGTGCACCAGGGTGCCCAGTTCCGCGGCGCGCCGGGCGTTTTCCTGCGCATCTTCGGTTTCGACCACGAATACCGGCCGCCCATAGCCCACGGTGGTAGGAATCTCGGGCGCCGGGAGCGGTGGATCCACCCACTGCAGCAAGCCGATCATGCCGATTTTGGGATCATCGGCCTGCATGATGACCAGGTGCGTGACGTCGCCCTTCTTGCCGGCGGCAATGCCCTTTCCGGAAAGCGTATACGGCATGTCGATCCAGGCTTTCATCCCGAGCACGTATTCGTACCAGCGGCGACTCTTCTCCATGTCGCGCACGATGAGCGTGGTGCGCTTGACGATGCTGCGGACTCGGGGTGCTGAATTCATGCGTGTTCCTCCCTTGGTCAGGTGCGCGTTTATACCACGACACGCGCTGGGAACGAGGGCATCCTGCCCTCGTCGAGGGCGAGACGCCCTCGTCCCCAGGGGGCAGGATGCCCTCGCTCCCGGGGGGGCGCCGGTTTCACGCTAGCAGGTGCCGTCGAGGCTGCAGGCGTCCGGCCGCAACCACTCGTCCAGCGCCAGGCACAACGCGGTGTGCGATAGCGGATGGTGGTTCATTTGCTCCCAGCCGGCTCTCAGCACGCGCTCCGCGGCTGCTGCGTAACGCGGCCCGGGCGAGGACCGGGACAGGCGCAGCAGCGCCCGTGCCGCCACCGCGGCGCCCGAGGGCAACGCGTCGTCGGATAGCGAACGTGGCCGGTGGATCAGCCGCTCATGATTCGAGGAGGTGAAGAAAAAGCCGCCGTGCTCGGCATCTTCAAAATTGTCCAGCATGCGCTGCGCCAGGGTCTCGGCCAGCCCTAGCCGCTCGCCCCCCAATTCCAGCAGCGCATCGATGAGAAAGGCGTAGTCGTCGAGAAAGCCCTCGCTGCCCGCTTTCCCGGCGGTCCAGCAGGCCAGCAGCCGGCCCTCGCTGATCAGTTGCGTGGCGATGAAGTCGGTGGCCTGGCGGGCGGCGCCGGCCAGATCGGGGCGATCCAGGCACCGCCCGGCAAGCGCCAGGCCACGCACCGCCATGGCGTTCCAGGAAGTCAGCAGCTTCTCATCGCGCAGCGGGCGCTCGCGCCCATCACGCTTTTTCAGCAGGAGCTCGCGGGCAGCCTGCAGGGCTGATTCGTCACCTTGGTCCCCGGGCTGCTCCACTAGATGCCAGCGGCTGTCCTCGAAATTGGGACCGCGGTTCAGTCCGTAGCGGGCCGCAAACCCGTTGTATTGCGCGCCCGGAAGCAGGGCTTTGACCTCATCCGGCGACCACAGGTAATAGAGCCCCTCGTGGCCCTCGGAGTCGGCGTCTAAAGCGGCGAAGAACGCGCCGCCTTGATGGCGCATGTCGCGCAGCAGCCACCCCGCCGTGTGGTTGGCCACCTCCGCGTAGCGTGGCTTGCCGGTGAACTGAAAGGCCAGGGAATAGGCCGTCAGCAGGGCCGCGTTGTCGTAGAGCATCTTTTCGAAGTGCGGGATTTCCCAACGCGCGTCCACCGAGTAACGGAAGAATCCTCCGCCTAGGTGATCGTTCAGGCCACCGGCGGCCATGGCGTCCAGGGTTGTTTCCAGCATCTCGCGCGCCGATTCCCCCTCCGGCAGGGCGGAGCGCCGGATCAGCAGCTCCATGTCCGCCGGCCGCGGGAACTTCGGAGCGCCCGCGGTTCCCCCGTGCACCGGATCGAACGCCGAGCGCATCTGCTCGACGGCGTCGCGCAGCGGCTGCTCATCGAGCTCGCCGGCAAACGAAGCCGCCGGGGCCGAGATCCGCTCCAGCATTTCCTGGACCGCCAGCCCGTTGCTTTGCGCCTCCTGGCGGCGGCCGGCGTAATAGGCGGCTACGTTCTTGAGCAGGTCCGTGAAGGCCGGCATGCCGAAGCGCGGAGTCTTGGGGAAATAGGTGCCGGCAAAAAACGGCAGCAGCTCATCGTGGGTCAGAAATACGGTCAGCGGCCAGCCCCCGGCCCTTCGGGTCAGCAACTGGTGGCTGGTCTGGTAAACCCGATCGAGATCGGGGCGCTCCTCGCGGTCCACCTTCACATTCACGAACAGCTCGTTCATGAGCGCCGCGGTGGCCTGGTCCTCAAACGACTCATGGGCCATGACGTGGCACCAGTGGCAGGCCGAGTACCCCACCGACAGCAGGATCGGGCGCTGTGTTTCGCGCGCCGAGCGCAAGGCCTGCTCGTCCCACGGATGCCAGTCCACCGGGTTGTCGGCATGCTGCAACAAATACGGACTTGTCTGTTTCCCCAGCCGATTCATACTCTCACCCCCCTGGGAGTCTCCGCAGCGGGTGCCGCTGCGCTGACGCGCAGGGAACAAGCGCTGGGAACGAGGACATCCTGTCCTCGTGGAGGGCTGGAAGCCCTCCTTCCCAGGTTGTTCCATGCAAGGGAGGGCATCCTGCCCTTCGTCGAGAGCGGGGACGCCCTCGTTCCCAGCGCAGTGGGCCTTTGTCCCTCAAAGTCCATCGAACCCACGATAACCCCTCTCAATATCTCCAATCCGCATGAGCCAGCGGCGCGCGATTGAGTTCGTCTCTGTGCAATCGCCACTGCGGCATCAGTTTGTCCATCAATTCGCGAAACCGGTCGTTGTGGTTGCGCTCAATCAAGTGGACCATTTCATGCACAAAAACGTACGCCAAGCACGAAGGCGGCTTTTTGGCCAGTTCGAGGTTCAGCCACATGCGTCTGGCTTGAATGTTGCAGGAGCCCCATAAGGTCTTCATTTTCTTGATCCGAACTTCACTAACCGGCACGCCCACCTTTGGCTCCCAGGTGGCCAGAAGCGCCGGTAGCCGATCTCGGAGTTGCCGGCGATACCAGCGATCCAGGAGTGCTTCCCGCGCCTCGCGGCCGGCGCCCGGAGGAACGCGTAATACCATTTTCGTATTGTTGGGCAGGCGAACCGCAGGCCGGCCAGCTTCGTTGATTATGTCAAGCCGATAACGCCGGCCTTGGAAGTAATGGCTCTCGCCGGTCACGAACTCCCGCTGGGATTGGCGATCCTGCCGCCGAAATTCCGCTTGCTTCCGGCGAATCCATCCCAGGCGCGAAACGACGGCCAGCCGCACCGCCTCGTCGTCCAGATGCAGCGGCGAGGCGACTCGCACGCGGCCGTTAGGGGGATAGACGCCCAGATGAAGGTTCTTGATCGCTTTCCGGACCACTTCTACGGGGATTCCGCGCACATTGAGATGATGGGGGTCGGCGTTAGTAATCACGCTGGGCCTTTACGATCCCGAAAATCGTGTCCACGAGCCGTTCGCAGGCGCCGAGCACTGACTTGATGGCGTTGCGGACTTCGCGTTCCTTGAACGTGTTCCCGCGCCAGTCCGCCTTCTTGACCGCGCGAATAGCGTCATCTACGGCCAAGGCGGCGCCTTCAGCGGCATCCGCGCCGGTATCAGCAACTTGACCCTGCATCTGCGCCCATTCTTCGAGCCACGGATTACCCTTCAAGTTGTCGTACAGGGAACGGCGAGCGGGACTGTTGATGGCTAGTGGATATGCCTCCGCCGCGGGCTGGCTCACGTGCTTCGCCAGCTCAATGATTTTGGACAGGTAAGCCTTGTAGTCCACCGCCTCCTGCTTGCGCTGAAGGATCAACGCGTCCAGCAGCTCCGACATCTTCTCGTAATACTTGGGGTTAACCGCCCGTTCGTCGATGATCAGCCGCCGGATGTTGTTCTCGATCGTCTCGGCCATGGCTTCCCGGTTCTTGCGGATACCTTTCGGCAGAGACTTAAGCGCTTCTTTCCCGCGCTCGACCAGTAGTTGCACCAGCGTCAGATCGTCGAAGGTCGAGACTTGTTCGCTTTCTTCCGCCCTGATGTACGTATCAAGCAGGTGCCGCATGGCTGGTTCATACATCTTCATGTCGACGTGGTCGCCGCTGGCTAGTTTGATTTCCTTGCGGACATTCTCGTAGTGCTCTACTTCGGCTCTTATTTCCGCCGCCTCGGTACTGGAATAACCCGCTTCAAGCATTTCGTTGGCCAAGTTTGCGTAGGCTCGCAGGAATGCTGCAGCCTGCTTGTAGAGGGCTACGCGCCTGGGTTCGGTGTTCTTGAGTTGTCCCGCGTGGCCGCTGTCGGCGGCGCAGAAGAAGCGTAAGTATGCCGGCGTGTCCCAGGGCGGCTCCACCGGTTCGCACAGTGCCTTGATTCCTTCGCGTGTCTCCTCCAGCCGTTGCCGGCACTGCTCAAGCCGGTTCTTCAGCAAGCCCTTTACGTCGTCGCTGTCGTAGCCTTCAAATGCCTCGCCCGTGTAATCGCTCACGGATTGCTCCAGCGACCGGAACAGGTCCTTGTAGTCGATAACGTAACCGTATTCCTTATCTTCACCGTCGAGGCGGTTCACCCGGCAGATTGCCTGGAACAGGCCATGGTCCTGCATTGGCTTGTCGATGTAGAGATAGGTCGCCGGTGGGGCATCAAAGCCGGTCAACAACTTGTCCACGACGATCAGCAACTTCATCTGTCCCGGCTCTTTGACAAAGCGTTCCTTCACCTCGCGTTCAAATCGTTCCACCTTGTACATCGCCGAGTTCTCCGGCTCGTTGAAATGCTCCGCCAGCATCTCCCGGTAGATTTTGTATTGGCGCAGCTTCTCGGTGAGACCCGCTCCGGTCTCCTCGCCCTTGATATCCGCCGGGGCGGGTTTGTAGGAAGTAACGATGGCGCATTTGTCCGCCAGATCGGTCTTTTGGAACATCTCGTAGAACTGGCAGGCGGAGTAGATGCTGCCGCAGACCAGCATTGCATTGCCTCGACCGCTTTTCAGCCGATCGCGCGTCTCCATATCCACCAGTATGTCGGCGACGATCTTCTCCAGGCGATCGCGCGCGCTCAGTACCTTTTTCATCGTGCCCCAGCGTTGTTTGAGCCGGGCCTTTGCCACGTCGGTCAGCCCCTGGGTCTTAAGTTGGAACCACTGATCTATCTTTGCCTGGGAGGTGATGCTCTGGTCGATGTCGCGGGCTTCGTAACGCAGGTCCAGCACCACGCCGTCGCCCACTGCTTCGTCGTACTTGTAGGTGTGGATGTACGGGCCGAAGGTTTCGATGCTGCGCTGCTTGTCGTTCTTGAGGAGCGGCGTTCCGGTGAAACCGATCAGCATGGCCCCCGGCAGCAGCGCCTTCATCGCCTTGTGAAGCTTTCCGGATTGCGTGCGGTGGCACTCGTCCACGAAGACGAAGATTTCGCCTTTGGCGTGAAAGCCTGCCGGCAGATTCTTCCTGATCTCCTCGACGTAGGCATCAATATCTTTTTCGCTGATCTCTTCCGACACCCCGAACTTGTGGATCAGCGAGCCGATCAGCCATTCTTCGCCGGCGTTCAGCGTGCTCACCAGATCGGCGCCGCTGCTGGTGCGATGAATGTTCTCGCTGACGCCCTTGAAGACCTTCTCGATCTGATCGTCCAGTTCGGTCCGGTCGGTGATGATGAGTGCCCGCCCTCCCGTGACGTGCTCGCGAATCCACTTCGCCAGCCAGACCATGGTCAGGCTCTTGCCGCTGCCCTGGGTGTGCCAGATGATGCCGCCTTCACGGCGCCGCACGCTTTCTTGCGCCGCCCGCACGCCGAAGTACTGATTGTGGCGACAGACTTTCTTTACGCCTGCGTCAAAGACGATGAAGTCATGCACGATCTCCAACAGTCGCTCTTTGCCGCACAATTGGCTTAGTTCCCGCAGAAGCGGGTTGTCGCCGGCATCCGGGTGGGCTTCCGTTTCCTTCCAACGCAGCCAGTATTTCTCGGGCGTCTCGATCATGCAGTAGCGCAGCCCTTCGGTGTCGTTGCCCGCCATGATGAGTTGCAGGGTGGCAAAAAACGGTCGGATGAACTCCTTCTTCTGGCTGTCGAGGTTTTGGCGGATACCCTCGGATACGGACACCGTCGAGCGCTTCAATTCCAGCACGCCCAGTGCAATGCCGTTGACGTAAAGCACGACATCCGGACGCTTGGTGTTGTTCCCTGCGACCGTGACCTCCTCGGCGATGCCGAAGTGATTGTTCGCCGGGTTCTCCCAGTCGATCAGCCGGACGGTCACGCTCTGTTCTCCCACACTCGGCTGGACCTTAACGCCGTAGCGGAGCAGGCCGTAGACCTCCTGGTTGGCGTTGTAGAGGGTTTTGCTGCCGCCAAGCGCCGCTGCCCTGCGCAGCTTCTCGCACGCCTTGGAGATGATGGGATCGCTGTGGCCCTGACCCTTCAGCCAATCGATAAGGAACTGCCCCTCAATGTTGCTATTGCCGGCGCGATCCTGCCAATGCCCTAGGTAGCTGTAACCCAGCGCGTCCTGGAAGAAGGCAACGACACGCTTCTGGGTGCGGATTTCGTGCTCGCCTACTTCACTCATGATTTTGTGCCTTTGACGCGCTCAATTCTGCGCTTCCAACGGGCCCGCCCTGGTAGCTCCCAAGCACCGCGTGATTCCAGAGGCGCGCAACGTGGTCAAGTGGTATTGGATGCCGTTCCGCATTATGCCGACACGTTCCGCAAGATTGCGCTGAGTGATCTCCGATTCGGCGCGGAGTAAGGCCAAGGTTCTTTCTTGGGTAGTTTCTTGGGTAGTGGCACTGTTTTCTTGGTTAGCTTCACTACTGTCCCAACAAAGTCGGATTGACACTGTATAAGATATTGTTGTGACAAGACAAATACGGGATTTGCGGGGGGTATCGATTTGAACGCCGGGCTGTGTTTATCTGAGACGGTCTCCCCTATTGTGGCGGTTTTTCCTTCGGGGGAGGTTCGCCATGCATTCCGGGCGATTCGTGTTTTCACAGCTCATGGAGCATCTGCCGGCGAAGGTCTTTCGCCGGTGCGTGCAACGTTATCGGGGAGATCGCCGCATCCAGTCATTCACCTGCCTGGACCAGTTCTTGTGTCTGGCGTTCGCGCAATTGACCCACCGCGAAAGCCTGCGCGGCATCGAGGTCTGCTTGCGCGCGCATCGCGAGAAGCTCTATCACATGGGGATCCGCGGCGGCATGGCCCGCAACACGCTGGCCAATGCGAACCGGAAACGGGACTGGCGCATTCACGCGGACTTCGCGCAAGCCTTGATTCGCATCGCGCGCCCGCTGTACGCCGAGGAGGACCTCGGGCTGGAACTCGACAACACCGTCTACGCGTTCGATTCCTCCACCGTCGATCTGTGCCTGTCCGTGTTTCCCTGGGCCTTGTTCCGCTCCACCAAGTCCGGCGTCAAGCTGCATACGCTGCTGGATCTGCGCGGCAACATCCCGGCGTTTATCCACGTTTCCGAAGCCAAGTTGCACGATGTCAACGTGCTGGACCTGCTCGTGCCCGAACCCGGCGCGTTCTACATCATGGACCGAGGGTATGTGGACTTCGAACGTCTGTTTCTACTGCACCGCCTGGGCGCGTTCTTCGTCGTGCGCGCCAAGTCCAACATCAAATTCCGGCGCCGCTACTCCGCCGCCGCGGACAGGTCCACGGGCGTGTGCTGCGACCAAACCATCGTGCTGACCGGCGTCAAGAGCCGTAAGCTCTATCCTCAGCCGCTGCGCCGAGTCGGGTATCGCGATGCGCAATCGGACCGGCGATTCGACTTTCTCACCAACCATTTCGCCATACCTGCAACCACCGTCGCCGAACTATACCGCCATCGATGGCAGGTGGAATTGTTCTTCAAATGGATCAAGCAACACCTGCGCATCAAGTCCTTTTTCGGCACCTCGGAAAATGCGGTGAAGACCCAACTATGGAATGCCGTCGCGGTGTATGTGCTGGTGGCCATCGTCAAGAAGCGGCTCAACGTCTCCACCGATCTCTACACAATTCTACAGATACTGAGCCTGACCCTGTTTGAAAAAATCCCGTTAATTCATCTACTTGCAAAAACCGAATACAACCCAAACAACCAACACTTACTTAACCAATTGAATTTGTTCGAATAATTGTTGGGACACTACTGGGTTAGCTTATTGCATCCGACTCGCCACCGACTCTGGCTTTCACCTCAGCTGGTCTTAACACAGATCGCCCCGTACCGATTTGCGCTCCGGCGCAAATTCGCTCTGAACGCTGCTCAGAAAGATGCGGAGAGGAAACAACGCATACGCTGATGGCTGCCTAAAGTCCGTATTATGATGCCCGGACGCCGAGTCGTTCCGGCTCGCGCAACTCTTCTGTTTCGATTTCTGAAATCAAGCAGGGACGAAAATCCAGACTATTCGCGCTTCACGTTGCTGCTGCCGAACTTCTATCGAAAGCGCGGCAGCAAAATACTGGGAATTACTTGCCATAGCGCCGAAATCCCGGATCTGATATCCGGGTAGTTTCTTGTGCTACACTCGGTTTTGAAGTGGAGCGTTCGAACGGCATGACACTTGGCAAAAACCTTAATCGGTTAGTTGTTCGAAAGGCGAACCCGCCTACAGACATATGGATGCACGATCCTTCGCGTCGTATGCTATAGTCCCCGCCCCCAATTTCAACGTGTTGAGAAATTGTCTATGACCAAATCGGCAAGAAAAGATTCGCAACGTTCTCGCAGGGCGGAATTTGATACGCCCGAGACAGCCGCGCATGCCACTTTCCTGGATGCCTTTGCCAGCCTTTTCACGCCGCTTGAGGATATGGAATTGAGACGCCCGGACTTCGGCTACATGGCGCGGGTACGCGACGGCATGCGAATTCGCGAAGATTTTCGCAAGGCAGTAACTGACCTTGGCATAAACCAATCTCGGCCGGACTAGCTTAATGGCCTCACGGCGCAGGAAGCCACGTTCCAAGAAGCCATCTTCCAACAAGTCTCACTCTGATTCGTCCTCGCTACCGGCCAAACAGGGGAAGGCTGCGGTAGCAGAATTAGTTAAGGACTTGCCGGATAGCGAAAAAATTGAACTGGCAAAAGAACTCACTGTCAGCCGCGTAGAAACGACTTTTTCGGGACCACTTCCAACTCCACAAGACTTCCAGAAGTATAGCGAGGTGCTGTCCGACGCCCCCGATCGAATCATGCGAATGGCAGAACGGGAACAGCAAATCAGGGCAGAAGGCCAAAAAGGGATGCTTGCAAATGAAAGGTGGAAACTTAACTTGGGGGCGTTGCTGGGGGTTGCTCTGCTTGTCGTTTCAGGAATTGCAGCTTGGAGGGGACAAGGGAGTATTGCAATTCCGTTGGGGCTGGCTGGAACCTTTGCGCTAATCATCCGGCTCTTGGACAAATGGATTAGCCATCTATTTGGAAAGGACGAGTAAGAACTTAAGGCGGCTTGATGGCTATGAATCAATTTCTTGCGTTGGCGTTTCCTGGGTCAGTTCGTTGTTGAGCTTGGGATTTTGCTGTTCCTCAGGCGCGTCGGGGCCGTCGAAAACCACGCGGCCGTTATTCCAGAATACGGCGTATTGTCCTAACCGGTGCTTGCGCTCCAAAGCCTGATCAACTGCGCGCTGCAGCGCTTCCAGTCCCTTCATTGCGAAGCCATCCGGGGGGCCATGCCGCCTCCTCATCTCGAGTATCCGTAACAGTGCGGACTTCGATACTTCCCGGCGCTCGCCGCGTTGCGTGAATACTACTACCGGGTTTCTATCAGCGTTGCAGTAGCACACGGTCTGGTTCGCCAGAAAAACATACTCGCTGAGAAAGTTGTCCAGGTTGCGAAAAAAAGCGTCCCTCAATATCCGCAAGGGGGATGTCGTGCCCCCATGAAGCACACGCTCGGCCACGCGGTGCTTCGCCATCTCGACGCTTGGCAGGGCCAGGTAAATCAACTCAACGCGCCAGCCTTCCGACGGGTTGGCTCACGCTTGTCATTACAGCATTTCCCAGTGGCCGCCTCTGGCGGGGCCGATACGCTTGAGGAGTTGCAGTTCCTTCAGTCTGGCGATGTTCTGCTCTATCTTTCGGCTGGAAATCCCAACCTGCTGCGCCAGTTCGCGTGCCGCCATGTGAGGATGCTGCCGTAGTAATTCCAGTATCTGCTGCTGATTACGGGTCAGTTTTTCTCCGACCTTTTCTCCGACCTTTTCTCCGACCTTTTCTTCCAGGATGCGTGTTGACCCAGCCTCGCCAAGCCCTTCAATCAAGTGTTCGGGGTTCGCCTGGAAGGTCAGCATCAGCCCGGACATGCCAGTGTCATACAGGGGTGGGTCAATGCCATGCTCGCGGCATTCGCGATTGATCTTCTCGATGCCGCGACCCCAGGATTCGATGTAGCCGGCGCGAAAAAAGGCGCCGGCTATGAGCGGGTTGTAGGGTGCCGAGGGATGTTTGCCCAGGAGCCGTTCAAGTGTCCAATCCTGCGGTAGCTGCCCGGAATTCCACAGCACTATCCTGTCGTCATACACGCTGATCTGGATCGGTATCCCGCTGCTGTAATCCTTATGCACCACGGCATTGAGCAGCGCTTCACGCACGGCCAGGTAAGGAAACAGAAACTTCTCAAGCCGCTGGATCCCTTTGTAACTGATATATGCCTTCAGGTATTTGGAGAACAGGATATCGAGCGTTTTCTCGGCCTGACTGAACAGATTGCCGTGAATCTCGTCTTGATACCGCAAATCATCATCGGCCACGAAGAAGCCGATCTTGATGTAGGCGCCGCTGACATGGCGTTCAGGATTGTCAGAGAAGAGCAAGGTCGCCGCTCGCTTGAAGTAAAGCCCGTCTCTGAGTTGCAGGTTCTCCAGCAAGGCGTCATTTTCATCCTGCAGCGCCTCTTCACTGACGCGCCCGCTTTCCCTGGCCCTGGCCTTGAACAATTGCAGTGCTTCCCGGCTGCAATCCTCGGCATTGAACCCAGGCACAGGCGCATCATCCCAATGGCGCCCCTGCTTGCGCAGGAGGAAACGCTGGAGCGCCGCGCCCTTTAATTCCTGTTTGGTGCTGCCGCTACGAAAGTGGTATTCGCCCTTGTAACTGATCGGGCTTGGATAGGGTTCGACACGGATTTCAATCAACTCCTTGTCCGCTTCTGTCACCAGATTCACGTCAACCACGATACCGAGGATATCCCGTATCTTGTTGGGTAGTTCTTCCAGTAGTTTTTTTGCATCTTTCGCGCCGACAGCCACGCCCTCGTCATTGCGCCCGATGACCAGTACGCCTCCCTCGGCATTGGCAAAACCGCAAATCCAGCGCAGGTATTTGTCGCGCCAGTTCTGTTTCCATTCAGTGTGCTGGGATTCTTTCATATCAGGCGAATTCTTCCAGTGAGCAGTTCCTGCATCATGCCCTGCTTGAGTTGGCGGGCCTTGGAAATCTTGGCTTCCAGCACAGTGATTTCAGTGTCCATGTCGGAGAGGATGGTGGCGATGGCGGTTTGTTCGTCGATATCCGGAAATGGAATATCGATAGATCGGATTAATTGGAGATTCAGCCCGCCACGTCCGCCATCTCCCGATGATATATCTCGGAGTTCCTCGTAACGGGAATCAAGATTGAAGTAGAGATATTCTGGGACGAAGAAATCGTTTGGAAGAATCGCCGCGATCGACTGATTTGTGCAAAGTTCAACCAAATTTATGGCCACTGTTCCCCGAGTTTTACCTTGGCCAGCCAAGCCTACCAAGACGCAACGAGGCAGGACAACCTTGGCGCTTGATTCACGTAGCCCTCTTTCCGTAATCCGTCCCTCAACATCCTCAACCGACTTTCTGTTCAGTTCGCCTGAACTCATCCACCGAATCGAGCCGCCCCAATAATCGGGAACGCTCGTACTAGGAGTCCCACCTGACGTGCAATCGGCAAAATCGCCTATCGCCTTTGTCTCCCACTTCCCGCTGAAGCCCGGCAGGCGGGTCTTGCCAGTGAGGAGTTGCTGCATGGCGGCCTGCTTGATGGCTTGCTTCTTGGCGATTAGCGCCTCCAATGCCGCGAGCAACCCATCCACATCCGACAAGGCCTCGGCGATGGCGCGTTGCTCAGAATTTGGGGGTACTGCAACCCATACAGCCGACAGTGATCGACCGTTGGTCAGAGCACGCGTGGTGTATGTTGCGTTTGAAATTATCTGGGATCTAACTGCTTTGGAACCAAAGCTGTACTGCTTGTAACGGTCGTCAAGTCGATCATTGCGGGGCCGAGCGCGAAGAACGAAGCCACTGAATACCGTGTCACAAGGGTTTTCGAGCATAACGGATGCTACGCCAATCTCTTCAACTGTTTCGGATGTGCGCGTAAAGAACACATCCCCTAACCGGACTTGAAATTTCTTGATCTCGTCGGGACTTAGATTTACCCGTCCCGATAGATCATTCATCCTAATCCCTGGACATTCAAAAACATCCATGTAGTTGACGATGGGTGTCCCCGAACCGAAGAACTGCTTGGCTTTGTTTAGCCCATTCTTGAATTCAAAGAGATCGCCGAGTTGCACGGCGTCCCAAGCGCTGGGAATTACTCCCACCTCAGTCCGTTTGTAACCCGCTGGCGGCTCTTTCGATAGCCCGCGGTGTCCGGCTCTAAGGGCGCTGCCCATTGTTGTTCCTTGCCCGCTATTCATCGTCTGCGCCTTCCCGATGGTTCAGTTCTTTCTGGATGTGTTCCAGTTGGGCTGCAAGTTCCTGTTTCGACGGCAAATAGAGCTGGTATTTCGATGCGTAGATATTGGCTTGTTCCGGTAGCGTCAGCTCAACCACGGCGATCTGCCGCTCCAACTCGCGCACGCTCCAGCCATTACCCGCAGCCTCAAGCTCGCAAAAGCGGCGCCCTTCGCGATTGCCGGTGGTCAGAAGGGTGACGTAGTGGGACCAGGCAAGAGAAAGCCGCTTCATCAATTTCGCAGACAGTGTCTGCACAATCTGTGCCGTGGGCAACGACCCGCTCAGTGGGGCCGCCGAATTCCGCGACGGCATCTCGGAAATCTCGCGGCCGCCGGAAATCGCTCTTCGATTCCTGGCCGGTTCGGTGGATTCAACAGACGGTGTCGGTCGAATTGCAGGAGTTCCGTCAACAAACGCCAAGGATGCCAATTGGGCCGACGGGGTCGGACCAATTCCCTTTTGCTGTTGGTAGAAACGCCGGTAGAGCTTCAGACGGGTCACCGAACTGCCCCTTATCCCGATTCTTTGCAGGCGACTGGCGATCCTGGCCAAGAGTTGGCTGCCGTATTTCGCCCTATCGGCGCCATTCTGTTCGTACTCGACGAAATATCGACCGAACAGCCAGTTGCGCGCTACGAGTGAGCGATCAACGGCTCGTCCCGCCGAGTGTCGCGTTTCCTCGTGGGTTTGCCGGCATAACTCGACGAGTTTCTCAAAATCAAACGCTTGACTCATAGCGACACTCCCATCCTTTTCAAGTGTCCCGCAACTTTATCGCCAAACGTCTGCACGTCGCGCTCCAGCTCCGGCAGGGGGCGGGCGTAGCGTTCTTCCAGTTCCTTTACGCGCCGGGCAAGCTGCTGAGTCAGGCGCTGCACTTCGCCTTCAATGGCGGCCTGGATGTTCTCGAACCACTTGTCCTCCACCACCAGCGTTTTGATCTCGGTTTCGGTGAGCGTGGCGTAGCGCGCCAGAACCTGCTCGTCGAGTGCTTTCTGTGCCTCCTTGACGGCCTTGCCCGCCTTGGTATCAGCCTCAAGCAGGGCCAAGCAGCGCGTGAGAGCGGTGCGTTCCTCCTCAGCGTCCGGTTCGTTCAGAGCGCTCCGGAGCCGTGCCTTCACACTGACTCTGGTGATCTTGCCCCGGTCGTTGGCCGCATCCTCCAGCAAGCCTTCCTCGCCGGTGTGTTCTTCAACGAAATCCTCCAATTCGCGGGCCGCCTTCTCCTGCCTTGCCCGTAGCGCCTCAATGGCGTCGTGCTCAGCGGCAAAGTAGCGCGTGACGATCAATGCCGGCGGGACCAAGTCCATCTTGTATTTCTTGCGTCCGATCGTCAGATCCGGCTGCTCTTTGAGCTTCTTGCCCTTGTCCGCGATGATGGCGCGCGGTCTGGCCGCCTCGACCCAACCGTCCGCGGCCACGAGGTAAACATCGTCCTGCATGGTCTCGTCCCAATAGCTCATGAGCCGCTGATAGCTGTCGTAAGAATCGAGCAACGGCAGCCCGCTAAAGCGTGCCAGCAGGTCTTCGGACAGAGTTTCGATAATGTTCCTGGGCTTGTCGTCCGTCGCAAGTCTGTTGAGCAGCGGTTCGTGCTCCTGGCGCCATTCGTCGAAGACAGCGGCGATCTTTCGCTCATAAGACTTGAATTCGCTATGGCCGAGGATTGCGGCTCTTACTTGCGGTGTCTCGACAAGAGCCTCGCTGTAGCCTGCGCGACCGTTTCCGGCAAACAACACTTGGCGTAGCGAGGGAAAGACCTTCCAGTAGGCCTCGAGCGCATCAATGTCGCTGTCGGGGATGCCGCCTTTCAAGTGGGCGTCGAGGTCGTGCAGGTCCTCTGGTTCGCTCGAATCGATATAGCGGGGAATATTGAGGTTGTAGTCGTTTGCGGGACTGGCTATCTCAGTCACCGGAACCATGCGCGAGTAGCGCGGCAGTTCAGTCTGCTGGTTGAACACGTCCACGATCTTGTGAATGTCCTGGGCACGCAAGCGGTTCTTGGCGCCGTCCTTGAGGAAGCCCTTGCTTGCGTCGATCATGAAGATCCCAGTGCGTGCGTGCGCGTTTCCCTTGTCGAGGACCAGGATGCAGGCGGGGATACCGGTGCCGTAGAAAAGGTTGGAAGGCAGCCCAATGATGCCCTTGATGAAGCCGCGCTCGACAAGGTTTCGACGGATGCCGGCCTCCTTGTTGCCTCGGAACAACACGCCGTGCGGCAGGATAATCGCGCCTTTGCCCCGGCTCTTAAGTGACGCGATCAGGTGCAGGAGAAACGCGTAATCGCCGTTCTTGGCCGGTGGAATGCCGTACTCAAAACGCCTGAATTCGTCGTGGTCCGGATTGAGGCCGCTGGACCAAGCCTTGGCGGAGAAAGGGGGATTGGCAACGGCAAAGTCGAAGGTCTTGAGCGCGCCATTCGGGTTCTTGAAGTGCGGGGCGGCCAGCGTGTTGCCGTGCCACAACTCGGCGGTCGGGTGGCCGTGCAGAATCAGGTTCATCCGCGCTAGCGACCAGGTGGCGTTGTCCATCTCCTGGCCGTAGATGGTGATGCCGCGTGGTGCTTGGTCCGCCGCTTTGAGCAACAGCGACCCGGAGCCGCAGGTAGGGTCGTAGATCGTTTGGTCTTGGCGGGTGTCCGAACTGATTGCGATCACTTGAGCCATGATGCGTGAGACTTCGGAGGGCGTGTAGAACTGACCCTTGCTCTTGCCGGACTCGGTGGCGAAGTGTTGCATCAGATATTCGTAGGCGTCGCCTAAGAGGTCGTCTCCCTCTGCGCGATTGGCTCGGAAATCAAGGCCGTCGAATATTGCGACCAGCTTGGAGAGCCGATCCTGCATCTCCTTGCCCTTGCCGAGCTTTTCCTCCGCGTTGAAGTCGGCCTGGTCGATCACGCCCTTGAGGTCGTTGGCCTCGGCCAGCAGGCCGATGATCTTGTTGATCTTGTCGCCGATCTCCTTGTCGCCTTTCAGCTTCACCATGTCGGCAACGCCGCCGCCGGTGGGCACTTCAATCAGCGCGTCGGGCTTGCCGGCGTACTTGTCTGACACGTACTTCATGAACAGCAGCGTCAGAATGTAGTCCTTCGTATTGCGATGCATCCATGCCACCGCGCAACTCGTCGCAACTCTGCCAGAGTGATGAGTAGATTTGAGACTTCTTTAGCGCCATTCCCTGGTCTTCCACTTGTCTATACGGCCAAGAACAAACACATCAATCCAAGCCGTCGGCGGCTGCCGCATCCCATTCGCTCCAGTTTTCGTCGGCAGCGGCCATTGCGCGGCAGGTGTCCTTCCAAGACAGTTTGCTAGGTTCCCTCCCCCCCCCGCGCAGAAAGACGCCGTCCTCGGCCTCCTCCAGGATTATCGAGTCGCTCCAGCCGTATTGCCGCAGCAAATCTTCCGGCAGGAGGATGCCTTTGGAACTGCCGATTGCGATCAATTTGACTTCTCTGGCGCCGACTGTTCGATCCATGTTTGGAACTCCTGTTGGGGAGGGGGTGCAACTATTGCTCCCTGGCGGCCTGGAATGCAACTAATGTAAACACGCAAGAAAAAATGTAAACCTTCCAATCTTTCTGTCCGGTGCTAGTCGTGGCATGTTGAATCACTGGGCTGATTCCGGTGAATCAATCGAAATCCGGAACAAGGCCGGTGGGATCGGGCATTCGCTTGCCGCTGAGGGCAGGAAGCCCCCGCTTGCATGGAACAACCTGGGAACGAGGGCTTCCAGCCCTCGACGAGGGCAAGATGCCCTCGTTCCCGGCGTGTTCGCTGCGCGTCAGGGCAGCGGCGCCTGCTGCGAAAACTCCCAGGGTGCGAATACAATCCGGGTTTTCCTGGAAGCCCTACGACTGCGTGGATGATCGCGTGATGACCGGGAAGCCCCTGCAAGCGGGCTTTCGCCCTGAGCCGGGAGCCGCAAACCTGGAGCGGCTGGCGGAAGACCGCGGCGCTCGGCGCCGTATGCCGGATGATTTGCGCAGCCGCTTGCTGGCCATGGGTCGCGGCGGCCGGGCAACGGTCGGATAGCTCGCTGTGAGAATTATGCGCAGCATCCTGCTGGCGCTGGCCTGGCTTGCTGGCGGGCTGCTCGCGCTGGTGCTGATTGCCTTCGCCATAGCCGCCTGGGTATGGCGCGACATTCCCGCGGAACGGCTCGAAGCGCGCTACGCCACGCCGGCTTCGCAATTCGCCCAGATCGACGGCGCCCGCATCCACTACCGCGATGCAGGCGGAGCCGGACCGGCGGTGGTGCTGATCCACGCCAACTTCGCAAGCCTGATCGGCTGGGACCCGTGGGTGGAGAACTTGCGGGACCGTTACCGGGTGGTGCGCTTCGACATGACCAGCCACGGCCTGTCCGGCGCCGACGCCACCGGCGACTACAGCCTTCCACGCACGGTGCACCTGATGGAGCGGTTTCTGGACCGCCTTGGGCTGGAACGCTTCGTGATCGCGGGCACCTCGCTGGGCGGAACGGTTGCGATCCACTACACCGTGAGCAATCCCCACCGGGTGGCGGGGCTGGTGCTGATTTCGCCCGGCTCGCTCGAGCCCGAGGTGCGCGGGCGCCGGGCGCCGACGAAGATTTCGCCTGTCGCTGCCCTGGTGCGCTGGATTACCCCGCGCGCGCTGCCCGAATTCATGCTGAGGACGGGATACGGAGATCCCCAGCGCCTGTCTCCCGAGCTGGTGGACCGCTGGCACGACCTGTGGCGCCTGGAAGGGCAGCGAGAGGCGCAGCTTGAGCGCCTGCGCCAGTACGTTTCCGGCGACATCGAGGACCTGATCGGGCAGGTGAGCGCGCCGGTGCTGATTCAATGGGGAGAGAAAAATCCACAGGTGCACGTGGAACTGGCCGGCGAGCTTGCCCGCCTGCTGAAGAATTCCCCGCAAGTTGAGACTATCATTTACCCTGGCGTCGGGCATATGGCGATCCAGGAAGCGCCGCATCGGACAGCCGCCGACGCGGGCGCCTGGCTGGACCGCGTGCCGTTCGCCGAACCTGCCAACTCCTTGCCGACCGAGAGGCAGCAAAGATGATGAAGAAACTACTCAAGGGACTCGTGATCGCGGTGATCGCGGTGTTTACGCTCGCCGTTGCGGGATTCGGTGTCTACAAGTACAAAAACCGAACTCCGCCGCAGTTGGTGGAGCCGAACTACTTCGCAAAGTACAAGACTCAGGACACCCAACCCGAAGGACGCGTGGGCATCTACATATCGCACCTCATCCAGCCGGAAGAGCTGCGCATCGAAGACTACTACGTGCTGGCCCAGAAAAGCCTGCAGTACATTCCCTGGCCGATCCGCAACATTGCCGGAGGCGACCGGGGCGTGGTACTTATGGATACGGAGCGCTTCTACGAATTCGAGCCATTTACGCCTACCCGCCTGGTGGACCATTTGGGCCGTGACACGGATCTGGACGGCGTGCCCTACGTTGACAAGTTTCACGCCGGGCAGCTCACCTGGTCACCGCCGCGGCCCAACTTCCACCTGGACTCCGGCTACTACCTGCTTGCCGACCGCAAAGCCGGCATGCCTACCGCCTCGGCCAAGCTGGTCACCAAGTGCCAGGTGTACTACTACGCCGCCGGAAAGGGGTTTACCGATGGCCGCATCCCCCACGAGTACGGCAATCGCGTGATTGCACAGGAAGCCATGCAGAAGGTGCATGGCAAGTACGGCGAAATCCCCTGGGCCTGGGTCACGGCCGACAATTTCGGTATGGCGCGGGCAGCCATGTTCGAGTTGCTCGACCAGGGCGTCGATACGGTGTTGCTGGCGGCGCCACGCCCGATCTATTCCCACCACGAGGAATTTAACGGCGCCATCAAGCACGCCATGCACTACATTGACGAGTGGGAGGAGCGTAACGGCAAGCACGTCAAGGCCATCATTACCCCGCAATTGGGCCAATTTCCGATCATCCGCCGCGCCTATCTCGACATGCTCAAGGACCGGCTGGACACTTTCTCGCCGGAGGACTCCGTAAAGGTCGTGGTCTCGACTCACGGCATGCCCTGGGACCGGGTCCCGCACGAGGCGTGGATCGAACTGGCGCCGATGTATCGCGACGCCATGGTGGAGGATGCCCGCGAAATGGTGGAGAGTTACGGCTTTGCGCGCCACAAGGTGGTCTTGAGCCAGGATCACTTTGCCGATCCCTACAACAATCCGAACGGCGCCTATCTCTCCACCAACACGGCTTTTTGGGACGGCATCCGCGATGGATTCAGCCATATCGTGAACGTGCCCATCGAGTTTTACGTGGAGAACACCGATACGGCTTTCTCCCATGCGATGTTCAACTTCGAGCACTTCGACGACTTCGACATCTACGAGCCGATCCATTACCCGGACTGGGACCAGCCCATGGTCCGCGAGTTCGTGCAGGACGGCACACGGGTGATCTACAACGGCACGCCGGTGGGCCGCTATCGCACACCGATCGTGGAGGCTTTCTTCCAGGCGATGGATTCGATTCTGGCGCAACACTCCGGCGACCCGTCCGGTGGCCGCCGCGAGCAAACGGTGAGTCGATCCGATAGCGGCGAACACGGAGTTCAATGAGCGAAACCCCCGCAGGTCCGAGCCTTGAGGGGCTGCGCATCTCTCGGGATGAGCAGCCCCGGCCAAGCCTGGCAAGGCGCTTCCTCTGGCCATCGATGGGCACCGTTTGCGTGCTCGGCGTGCTTTCGGCCATGGCCATCATTTTCTGGCCGGCTTCCGTTACACAAGTGCGCATCGAGACGGTGCGCTTGTCCGCGGGCGGCGGCGCCGGAAGCGTCCTTGACGCCAGTGGTTACGTAACCGCCCGCCGCAGCGCCACGGTGTCGTCCAAGCGCACCGGCCGGATTCGGACCGTGCTGGTGGAAGAGGGCATGACGGTGGTCGAGGGCCAGATCGTGGCGGAGCTCGACGACGCCGCGGAACTCGCCCAATTGCGCCTGGCCGAAGCGCAGCTGGCGTCGGCCCGCAGCGCCGTGGGCGAAACCAACGCCCAGCTTTACGAGGCTGTGCTGGCCTACGGGCGCTGGTCCGAACTGCACGGCCAGGGCCTCGCCAGCGAGGCCGAACTGGACGCCGCCAGGGCCGCGCGCGACGGCTTGAGCGCCCGCCTTGAGTCCAACCAGGCGAATGTCACCGTGGCGGAGCGGGTCCTGGCGGTGCAGCGCCAGGCGCACAGCGAAACCGTCGTGCGCGCACCGTTCGCCGGTGTGGTGATCGACAAGAACGCCCAGCCGGGTGAGATGATTTCGCCGGTCTCGGCCGGAGGCGGCTTTACCCGCACGGGGATATGCACCCTGGTGGACATGGAATCGCTGGAAATCGAGGTCGATGTCAACGAGGCCTACTTGCAGCGCGTGCGTCCCGGCGGCGCGGTAACGGCCCGTCTGGACGCTTATCCCGCGTGGCGCATTCCGGCGGAAGTGATCGCGATCGTGCCGGCAGCCAACCGCGAGAAGGCCACGGTGCGGGTGCGGGTCGGCATTCTGGAGCGCGACTCGCGCATCCTGCCCAACATGGGGGCGAAAGTTTCGTTCATCGAGTCGGGACGGCAGGCGCAGGAATCCTCGGCAGCGCCCGCGCGGCTGAGCGTCGCTTCCTCGGCCCTGCAGGGACAAGACGATAGTCAGTGGGTGTATGTAGCGGAGGAAGGCCGGGCCTTGCGCCGCGACGTGGTGACCGGTGAGCGCGACGGCCTGCGGGTGGTGATTACTTCCGGATTGTCGCCAGGCGAGAAAGTCATCGTCGATCCCCCGCAGGGACTATCCGACGGCGCGGAAATTCAATATCCTTGAGTCACGGGACTCACAATCGAAAATCATGGCTTTACAACTGATTCGGCTTACCGGCGTCAGCAAGAATTACCGCAAGGGGCGCGAGATCGTTCGCGTGCTGGACAACATAAGCTTGAGCATCGACAAGGGCGACTTCGTGGGCCTGATGGGCCCGTCGGGCTCCGGCAAGACCACGCTGCTCAACCTTTTGGGCGGTCTCGACAAGCCGACCAAGGGCCAGGTTGAGGTGGACGGCACGACCATCAGCAAGCTGTCGCACGGCGCACTCACGAAATGGCGTTCGCGCAACGTCGGCTTCATCTTTCAGTTCTACAACCTGCTGCCGGTGCTCACCGCGGCCCGCAACGTGGCCCTGCCGCTGCTGCTGACCTCCCTGTCTCGCTCCCAGCGCAAGAAGCACGTCAATACCGCGCTGCACCTGGTGAGCCTGGCGGATCGCGCATCGCACTACCCGCGGGAGTTGTCCGGCGGTCAGGAGCAGCGCGTGGCGATCGCCCGCGCCATCGTGTCGGATCCGCCCATCCTGCTGTGCGACGAGCCCACCGGCGACCTGGACCGCGCCACCGCCGACGAAATCATGGGCCTGCTGCGGCGGCTGAACCGCGACTACGGCAAGACCATCGTGATAGTCACGCACGATCCGCGCGCAGCCTCCTTCGCGCACCGTGTGCTGCACCTGGACAAGGGCGAGCTGGGCACGGCGCCGGAGGAAATCCACTAGTGAGGATGGCGCTTATGACTCGCTCCCCCCCCTGGGAACGAGGGCATCCTGCCCTCGACGAGGGCAGGATGCCCTCGTTCCAGCTTGCTTACAAGCGCGCGCATCCTCCCCTCCTGGGAGCGAGGGCATCCTGCCCTCGGTGGACGGAAGAACTGCTCTCATGAATCGCTTCACCCTCATTTGGCGCAACCTGTGGCGCAAACCGATCCGCACGGTCTTCACCATGCTGGCAATACTGGTGGTGTTTTTCCTCTTCACCTTGCTGGAGGGCTTGCGGATCGCCTTCACCCTGTCCGACGTAGGCGCCGAAGCCGAGGAGCGGCTGTTGTCTTCGCACAAGGTGTCGCTGATCATGTGGTTGCCGGTGGCCTACCAATCACGGATTGAGCGACTTGAGGGCATTGAGACGGTATCCCACGCTTCGTGGTTCGGCGCCAAGTACCAGGACAACCCCCAATTTGGCCAGTACCCCGTGGCAGCCGAGCAATACCTGGCCCTGAATCCGGAAATCAACTTGCCGGAGGAGCAAGAGCAGGCCTGGCTGGCCAACCGCATTGGTGCGATCGTCGGGCGCCCGCTGGCCAACCAGTACGGCTGGAAAGTTGGCATGAGGGTTCCCTTGCAATCCAGCATATGGGTCCGCAACAACGGCAGCTACGTGTGGGAGTTCGACATCGAGGGTATTTTCGAAGACACCAGCGGCGGCATGAATGCAGGTGTGCTCCTGTTCCATTACGACTATTTCGACGAGGCCCGGGCCGGCGGCAAGGGCACGGTCGGCTGGTATATATCCAAGGGCGACGGCTCGGTGCCCATCGATGAACTTATGGCCTCCATCGACGCGGAATTCGTCAATTCGCCGGCCGAGACCAAGACCATGACCGAAGCCGCTTTCGCCCAGCAATACGCCAAGCAGTTCGGCAACGTCGGCCTGATCGTGACGCTCATACTGGCCGCGGTGGTGTTCATGATCTTGCTGGTTACCGGGCACACCATGGCGCAGTCGGTGCGCGAGCGCATCCACGAAATGGGCGTGCTCAAGACGCTCGGATTTACCTCCCGCGGCATCCTGGGAATGACCGTGGCGGAGGGGCTGCTGCTGGTCACGCCGGTAGGCCTGGTGGCGATGGCGCTGGGAGTGGTGACGATGACAGTGCTTGAAAATTTCGTGGCTTCGTTCTTCCCGGGAGGTTTGAGCATAGGCGTCTATTCGGTGGTGTTGGGCGTGTCGCTGATGCTGGCGATCGCACTGGGCTCGGTGCTGCCTCCGGTCATCCGGGCGCTCAGGCTGGATATCGTCGCGCTGTTGCGGTCCACGTAGGAGGGCAGACCTATGTTCGGATGGCTGGGCCAGACCGCGGTGCTAGGGGCGCTGAATTTGCGCAACCTGCCTCGCAGGCCGGGCACGGCGGCGGTGGCCATATCCGGCATCGCGGCGCTGACGGGGGTATTCGCCGGGGTCCTGTCCATGGCGTCGGGTTTTGAGAAGACCATGAACGGCACCGGGGCGGAAGACGTGGCGCTGGTGTTGCGCAGCGGCGCGAGCGCGGAACTCAACAGCTCCTTCAGCCGCGAGCAGGCGGACATCATTCGCTACGCTCCCGGGATCGCCCGGGGACCGGACGACGAACCCATGGTTTCCTCGGAGCTTTTCTGGATCGTCAACGCGATCGGCAAGTCCTCCGGCGGCGAGTCCAACGTGGCCTTGCGGGGCATTCAGCCCACCGGTTACGGGTTGCGGGAGGGCTACCGGCTTGCCGAGGGCCGCGAGTTCACTCCAGGGCGTTTCGAGTTGATCGCCGGGCGCGGCGCCCGCAATCAGTTCGAGGGTTTGGAGACCGGCCAGACGATTCGCTTCGGTAATACGGAGTGGCTGGTGACCGGCGTGTTCGAGACCGGGGGGAACGTGTTTGAGTCGGAGCTGTGGTGCGACGTCAGCGTGTTGCAATCCGCCTATCAGCTGGGCAACAACTTTCAGGTTGTCCGCGCCCGCATCGATGGCGCGGAAGGACGAACACGCCTCGAAGAAGCGCTGGGATCGGAGCAACGCCTGAGCGTGGACGTGCACCGCGAAAAAGAGTTCTATGCCGAACAGGCGGAGGACACAGCAAGCCTGATCCGCATTATCGGCATTCCGGTTTCCGTGCTCATGGCCATCGGCGCGGTCTTCGCCGCCCTCAACGCCATGTATGCTTCGATCTCGGCCCGCGCGCGCGAAATCGCCACGCTGCGCGCCTTGGGTTTCCGTGCCTTTCCCACGGCTTTGGCCACGCTGCTGGAGTCGGTCATGCTGGCCTTTTTTGGAGGTGTTCTCGGCTGTGCAATCGCCTGGCTGGCGCTGAACGGCTACCAGGCCTCCACCTTGGGTACCAGCTTTAGCCAGATTGTGTTCAATTTCGCGGTAACGCCCGATCTGCTGATCCGGGGTGTGGCCGCGGCGCTGATCGTGGGTCTGGTGGGCGGCAGCTTTCCCGCCATTCGTGCGGCCCGCGCGCAGGTCGCGGTTGCGCTGCGTGAGCTCTAGTGTCGTGTCCCGCGAGTACAGTCGCATCAGAGCGGGCGAAGCGGGCGGAGCGGGCCAATGCTGCGTTGCAGCCGACACTAGCCGCGCAAGGTGAGAATGTCCTTCGCGCGAAACCTATGCCGGTCAATCGCGTAGGACGTTGTCTTGCGGCAGCGGCGGGCGTCGCCGTTGTCGTGGCGGCGGGCGCCGTTAATGGGGAAGGGGAGATCGAATACCGAAAGGACGTCATGCTCAGTATGGCGGCGCATCTCTCGGCGCTGACTGAGCTGCTCACCGAGGAGATGGACTTCGACGAGAGCCACTTGCAGGCCCAGGCCATGTCCCTGGGAGTGAACGCGCAACTGGTCAGTTCGCTGTTTCCGGCGGGCTCCGACGAAGGTGATACGGCGGCTTTGCCGGGCATCTGGCAACGTCCGGAGCAGTTCCTGGCCCGCGCCGAGGCGGCCGAGCGCGAGGGCCGCAACCTGGTGGCCGCGGCTGAGTCCGGTGATCGAGAGTTCCTGGTGCAGTCGCTGAAGCGGCTGGCCGACGCCTGCCGCAACTGCCACCGGGAGTTCCGGGCCGAGGATGATAAGGAGTAGATACAATTGACCGGGGTGGATTCAATGAACAATCGCAAGGCTATCCTGGGCTCGATCGCAGCAGTCGCACTGGGCGCAGGTTTGATCCTCGGATGCGATAGCAAAGCCCCGGAGGAGGAACCGGCAGCCGTGGCCACTGCCGCCTGGCAACAATTCACCGACAGCTTCATCGAACGGCATTTCGCCGCCGCGCCCACCCGGGCGGTGTGGGCCGGGATGCACCAATACGATGGACAGCTCCAGGATGTAACCGCCGGGGCGATTCGGGAGCGAGCCGAAATGCTGCGGGAGTTTGCCCGCAGGGCCCGCGATGAATTCTCGGCCGAGACCCTGCACGAGGATGAAGAGCTGGAGCGGCAGCACCTCATCTCAGCGATAGAGGGCATGCTGTTCAGCGTGGAGGTGGCGGAATCCCACCTGCGCAACCCCGCCTGGTATGCGGGGTCCTTGAGCCCCAGCGTTTACGTGACCCGCGAGTACGCGTCCAAGGATGAGCGGCTGGCGGCGCTGACCGCCCACCTGGAGAAGATTCCCGCCTACCTGCAGCAGATGCGCGTCACGCTGCAGCCGCCGTTCCCGCGTCCGTTTGTGCGCACTGCGCTGGTCGGGTTCGGCGGCCTGGCTTCCCATTTTCACGACGACGTGCCGGGATTGTTCGCCGAGGTCGAGGACCAGGAATTACAGGCCTCGTTCGCCGCTGCCCTTGGGCCGGCCGTGGAAGTGCTGCGCGATGTCGAAGCCTGGCTGGAACTTCGCCTGGAGGACGCAACCGAAGAGTTCGCCCTGGGCGAGGAGCGCTACCGCGAATTGTTGCGGCGCGCCTATCGCATTGACCTGGACTGGAAGACGCTCAAGAACGTGGCGCAGGCCGACCTGGCGCGCAACCTGAAACTCCTGCGCACGACCTGCAAGTTGATCAACCCGGACATCACCATCGCCGACTGCGCCGCCATGGTGCGCAACGAAAAGCCCGAGGCGGGCGCCGTCGCGCGGGCCAACGAGCAGTTGCCGGAACTCAAGGAATTTCTGCTGGCCGCGGACATCATCGGCATCCCCAGCGAAGAGACCGCCTTTGTGGCCGAGGCCCCGGCCTATCGGCGCACCAATTCCGCCTACATCGAGATTCCCGGTCCCTACGAGAAGGGACTGCCGGCCATTTATTACATCGCCGGACCGGACCCCGAATGGCCGCCCGAAATGCAACGCCAATACGTGCCGGGCGAAGCGGACCTGCTGAACACCTCGGTTCACGAAGTGTGGCCGGGGCACTTCCTGCACTCGCTGTACGTCAAGGGCTCCAGTAATCGGATGGGCAAGCTGCTCTGGAACGGCATGTTGAGCGAGGGCTGGGCCCATTACACCGAGGAGCTGATGCAGGAGGCGGGCTTAAGCGAAGGGCAGCCGCTGCTGCGGGTAGGCCAGATCCTCGACGCGCTGATGCGCGATGTGCGGTTTTTGTCGTCCATCGGCCTGCACGTGGAGGGGATGAGCGTAGAGACTTCGCAGCGGATGTTTGCCGAACTGGCATATCTTGATCCCGGCAATGCCCAGCAACAGGCGCTGCGCGGAACCTACGATCCGGGCTACTTCGTGTATACGCTAGGCAAACTCATCATCATGAAGATGCGCGAGGACTGGACGGCCGAACGCGGCGGCCGCGCGGCGTGGAAGGAGTTCCACCAGAAGCTGCTGTCATACGGCAGCGCGCCGCTCCCGGTGCTGCGCCAAGCCATGATGGGCCCCGACGACCCCGGCCCGCTCCTCTAACCGGGTATCTCACCGAGCGGATTAAGAAATTTTGATTGCGATTGCGTAAAGTATCAACAAATGATACTTTACGCACATGATATCTCAGTCGCCACATGCCCGGGACTTTATCGACAGGCTTGCCGCTGGCGGGCGCTATTGTTTCGGGGCTGCCGAAGCGCGCGAGACCCTCGGCGTTTCGGCCAACGCGGCCAAACTCGCGCTTAACCGCCTCGCGCGCCGGGGTTTAGTCGCGACGCCAGCGCGTGGATTCTACGTTATCGTCCCGCCGGAATACCGCTCTCTTGCCTGCCTGCCGGCGGATCAGTTCATCCCGGTCCTGATGGAGCGGCTAAGCCTGCCCTACTATGCGGGATTGCTTTCAGCCGCTCAATATCACGGCGTGGCCCATCATCGACCGCAGGAATTCCAGGTTTTTCTGAATAAGGCGCGGCGGCCTGTGCGCTGTGGCCATGTGCGCGTAGCTTTCATGGTGCGCAAGCGCTTGCGCGAAGTGCCGGTGCAGAGCTTCAATACGCCCCGCGGCGTAATCCGTGTTTCCACGCCCGAGGCAACGGCCATCGACCTCATTGGCTATCATCGCCATGCCGGCGGTCTCGATCAGGTGGCGACGGTCCTGTCCGAACTTGCCGAACAGATCGACCCGCCGAAACTAGTTCTGGCTGCGCAGACTGCGCCTGTAACCTGGATGCAAAGGCTGGGCTACTTGCTTGAGCATGTGGATGCCGGTGAAACCGCCACCGCGCTCAAGAGCCATGTTGGAAGCCTCGCCTGCCAGACGGCCGCGCTTCTCCCCGGAGCTTCTCAAGAAACCGCACATCGCGACCCCGAGTGGAAGCTCATTGTCAATGCCGAAGTGAAGGCGGATCTGTGATCCCACGCGACTACATAACGGAATGGCGGGCGCAGGCGCCATGGGTGTTTGATTTGCAGGTTGAACAGGACTTGGTTATCAGCCGAGCCTTGGTCGCAATCTTCTCGCACCCGCTTCTCAGCAAATCGCTGGCCTTGCGTGGCGGTACGGCCCTCTACAAGCTCTACATCAAGCCGCCTGCCCGCTACTCCGAAGATATCGATCTCGTGCAGATCAACGCCGAACCGGTCGGTCCATTGATGGGGGCTATGCGCGACGTACTCGATCCCTGGCTGGGAAAGCCGCGGTGGAAACAGAGCGGGGCCCGCGTGACCTTCGTTTACCGCTTCGAATCCGAAGACAGGCCGCCGCTGCAGCTACGCCTCAAGGTGGAAATCAACTCGCGCGAGCACTTCGCGGTGTACGGCTTCACCCAGACGCCCTTCAAGGTATCCTCGCGCTGGTTCCGAGGCGCCTGTGAAATCCGCACTTATGCATTGGACGAGTTGCTAGGTACAAAGTTGCACGCGCTGTATCAGCGAAAAAAGGGGCGCGACCTTTTCGACCTCGCCGAGGCGCTGAACAAGACGGCGGTCAATCCGGATCGGGTCATTGCAGCTTTCTCCGAATATATGAATCACGGCGGCAGTCCCGTTTCGCGCGCCCAATTTGAGAAAAATATCGCAATGAAGTCGGTTGATCCGCAGTTCACGGCCGATATCGGCCCGCTACTCGCCGACGGCTATCGCTGGGATTTCGATGCCGCTGCCGCTGTGGTCCGCACTCAGCTCATCGAGCGATTGCGGGGCAAGCCGTGGAAGGGCCACAAGACAGCCGAGCAGGCCAAGTAGGACGATCATCAACATAGCCTCGGAAAAAAAGTGACGGTGTCAAACAGATCGTCTGCCGCCGACGATTGGGATTGGCTTTGGGCGTAATTGACGTCAGCCGGTGAGGAAGGCGAGGATTGCGTCGCGTTTCCGGCTAAGGAAGCCGGGGTCGCTGTACGGCGGCATGGTCATGAACCGGGAGTGCGGCGCAAGCGCGGCTGCGTCCCGGGTCGGGTCGTGCAGCGGGTCCTGTTCGTCGCACAGAGCCAGCGTTTCCCGGGTCAGTAACGGCAACCGCTCGCGCACCCGGTGGGAGAATGCCGCGCGGTAGGCCCGGTGGTAAGTGGTCAGCGCTTTCAGCACCTCCAGCGTTGCTTCGTGCAGCAACTCCGGCGCCACGATGCCCGTCCCGCGAAGGTGTTCGGGGTCGCGCTTGAACCACGGAAAGAAGATGTTTTGATCGCGCATGAACTGAAAGGCCCACAGCAGATGACGTCCTTCAAGGTCCGGATGAACTTCGGGAGCATAGTTGCGCAGCATGTCCTGCCGCGCCTCGCCTTCAAACAGTGCGATGCCGTCCACCACCACCTTGTCGATGCGGTCCGGAGCGGCGATCCCCAGTTCAATGGCGATATGCGCTCCCGTGTGGCTGCCGTACACGGAAGTCCGCTCAATCTCCAGGGAATCGAGCAGCGCCAGCATGGCCCCGGCGAAGTCCTCGATGCGAGGTTGTTCCAGCGCCAGCGGGTCGGAATCACCGTTGCCCGGCGTGTCGGGGCAGATCACGTTGAGGTTGCCCGCCAACGCTCCCCCCAGGGCGCGCATGCTCCACGAGGATGTCGGGGAGGCGTGCAACAGCAGCAGCGTGCCTTGCGCAGAGTCCGGCTTGTGGTAGCGGTAGTGGACGCGGCCGGTGGCCGTCTCGGCAAATGCGCGACTCAGGCGCGGCGGAGTTTCTGGCATGGAATTCCCCTTTTCGGCAGGAGCTGGAACCAACGCCGGCATATTGCCTCAAGTGAGCGGACCGCCGCCACCGTACCTTGTGCAGTCCGGCTGTGGTAAATTCCCGCTCCTTGCGGGGGGCACGGAACAAGAGTCTTATTCAAGAGAGGTTCATCATGGTCATCATCAAGCGAATCCTGATCGGCATAGTGGCACTGCTGGTGCTTTTCTTCGTCGTCGGCTTTCTGCTCCCTCGCGAGGTGTATGTGGAGCGTTCGGTGGAAATCGACGCTTCGCCGCAGCAGGTTTTCGCGATGGTCAATGACTTTCGGCAGTTCAACCGCTGGCAGCCCTGGCATCAGATCGATCCTGAAACCCGTTATGTATTCGAAGGGCCGGCCAGCGGCGCCGGATCGCGCATGAACTGGTACAGCGACCACCCTGACGTGGGTGACGGCATGCAGGAAATACTGCTGAGCGAGCCGTATTCCAGGGTCCGGGCCGCGCTTGACTTCGGCACCGGCGGCCTCGCTTATGCCGACTACCTGATCGATGCAACCGACGGCGGGTCGGTCCTGACCTGGACGCTGGAGGCGGACATGGGCGGAAACCCCCTGGGACGCTATGTCGGACTGATGATGGACGGCATGATGGGACCCGCGTACGAACAGGGCTTGGCCAAGCTGAAGGAAATCCTGGAAAGCGAACCCGAGCCGGAGCCGCTTGAGGCGCTCGCGGAACCGCAAGAATCGGAAGAAGAAGGCGCTGAAGACGCGCAAGACGCAGAAAACGCAGATCAGGCCACCTAGCCGGTCCTGGTGACTAAAGCCGAGGTTTGTCGAGAATGACCCATCCATCCACCGCGTCCTTACGCAACATTGTTCTACTCGGGCATGCCGGCGCCGGCAAGACGGTCCTGGCGGAAAAACTTCTGGCGGTTTCCGGCGCAATCAAGACGCCCGGCAGCATCGAGCGCGGCAGCACGGTGTGCGACTACCGCCCCGAGGAAAAACGGCTGCAGTATTCCGCCGATGTGGCGCTGTGCCGTTTCGAGCACGACGGTGCTCATATCACCCTTCTGGACACGCCGGGTTCGGCCGATTTCTCCGGACGCGCCCTGGGCGTGCTGCCGGCGGCGGAGACCGCCATGGTCGTGATCAACGCGGCCTCCGGCATCGAGTTGATGACCCGGCGCGGAATGGCGGCGGCCGAGGAAATGAAGCTGGCCCGGTTCATCGTGGTCAGCCAGATCGATAGCGAAACCGCCGATCTGCCCGGGCTCATGGAGCAGATCCGGGAGGCCTTCGGCCGCGAATGCATCCCCTTGAACCTGCCGGCGGAGAACGCAACGCGGGTCGCCGACTGTTACTTCAATCCCGAAGATCTGCGCACCGACTTCGACTCCACCGCCAACGCCCACACCGCCATAGTGGACCAGGTTGTGGAACTCGACGACGACCTGATGGAGCTCTACCTCGAGCAGGGCGAGGACATGAATCCGGAGCAGCTGCACGGCGCGTTTGAGCGCGCATTACGGCGCGGACACCTGGTGCCGGTGTGTTTTGTCTCGGCGGTCAGCGGCTCCGGGATCAACCAGTTGCTCAACGCCATGAACCACTTGGCGCCATCGCCGCGCGAGGGCAATCCTCCGGAATGCTCGGTGGACGAAGAAGCGGTCGCGCTCAAGGCCGACAAGGATCAGGACACGGTAGCGCTGCTGTTCAAGATCAACGTCGATCCCTACGTGGGCAAGATGGGCGTGTTCCGCGTTTACCAGGGCCAGGTCAACGTGGGCGATTCGCTATACCTGGACGATCAGCGCAAGGCCATCAAGGTGGCGCACCTGTACGCGCTGCAAGGCGCCGAGTCCGAAGAAGTGCAATCGGTGGGTCCCGGCGGTATCGCTGCGCTCTCCAAGATCAACGAGCTGTATTACGGAGGCGTGCTCCACGCCGTGCACGCCCACGACATGCTGCAGTTCAAGCCCGCGCCACTGCCGGCGCCGATGCACGGCGTGGTGCTGGAACTGACGCGCCGGGGTGACGAGAAAAAGCTCTCCGACGCCCTGGCCAGGCTCACCGCCGAGGATCCCAGCCTGCGCCTTGAATTCGACACTCAGGCCAACGAGACCGTGCTGCGCGGCATGGGCGAGTTGCACTTGAGAGTGATCCTGGACCGGATGCGCGAGGAATTCAATCTCGAGGTCGAGACCCGTCAGCCGCGCATCGCCTACCGCGAGACCGTCACCCGCAAGGCCGAGGGCCATCACCGCCACAAGAAGCAGACCGGCGGCGCCGGGCAGTTCGGCGAGGTGTTCCTGAACGTGGAGCCGTTACCGCGCGGCGCCGGCTTCGAGTTCGTCAACAAGGTGGTGGGCGGCGTAATTCCGTCGCAGTTCTTGCCCGCGGTCGAGAAGGGCGTGCGCCAGGTGCTGCTGGAAGGGGCCGTGGCCGGTTATCCCTTGCAGGACATGCGCGTGACCGTGTACGACGGCAAGCACCATCCGGTCGATTCCAAGGAAGTGGCCTTCGTGGCCGCCGGCAAGAAGGCGTTTATCGACGCGATAGGCAAAGCCCGCCCAATCGTTCTTGAGCCGATCGCGAAAATAGAAGTGACCACCCCCGGTCAATACATGGGCGACATCGCCGGTCACCTGTCCGGCGCCCGCGGAAGAATCAGCGGCAATAACACCCTGCCCGGCAACCAGGTGGCTATTTCCGCCGAAGCGCCGATCGGCGAGTTGGGCGATTTCCAGACCCGGCTGAAATCCATGACCGGCGGCGAAGGCGCCTACACCATGGAGTTCGACCACTACGCCACCGCCCCGCCGCTGATCCAGAAAGCCCTCGAAGAAGCCTTCAAACCCGCCGACGACTCCTAACCCCCCCAGGGAAAGAGGGCTTCCACCCCTCACCCCTGGGACCGAGGGCTTCCAGCCCTCGCCCGCGCAACCAAGCGCTTCCCCCCTGGGAATGAGGGCATCCTGCCCTCGGAATTGGAAGCACTTCAACCGTCTCAGCTGCCGGGCTCGCCCGCCCCGTCAAGCGGCGCCCCGACCCGAAAACCAATCGTTGCAGGTTTCGAGATTGCATATTTCAACTGTATATGTTAAATATACACACCAATATGACCGAGCGGAGCGACATCGCCCTCAGGATCGGACCGATCTCACCAGCCGTTTCGGGCCCGCTATACCAGCAGATCGTAAGCGGGTTCAAACGGGAGATCGGCGAAGGCCGGATGCCCGGAAACACGCCGCTGCCTTCGTTCCGCCTGCTGGCGGAGCAACTGCTGGTGAGCATCATTACCGTCCGCCGCGCTTATGAAGAATTGGAACGCGAGGGGATCATCTACCGCCGCCAGGGGCTCGGCACCTTTGTCGCCGCCGACGGGCGCGAGCGCAGTCGCGCGAGCAAGCGTCGCCAGGCTGAAGCGCTGATCCGCTCGGCAATTCAAGAAGCCAGCGAATCCGGCCTGAGTCCCACACAGGCCAGGGCTTTCGTAAACAGGATCACCAAAAAGTCCCTTTCCGAGGAAGAAGTATGCGCAACCAGAACGCAATCGAAATCCGCGGCCTAAGCAAGGAATTCCCGCGCTTCCAGCTGGGCCCGCTGGATCTAAACGTGCCCAACGGGGCAATGTACGGCCTGGTAGGCCCCAATGGCGCAGGCAAGACCACCACGCTGGATCTCGTGTTCGGGCTGGGCCTGCCCAATGCCGGCGAAATCCGCGTGCTCGGGCTCGACCACAGGCAGGATGAAGTCGAAATGAAGCGAGCCGCCGCCTACGTGAGCCCGCACACCAGCTATGTTCCCTGGAAGTTCGTTGGGCGCGCCATCCAGTTCATTCGAGGCTACTACCCGGAGTGGGACCAGGCCTATTGCGACGATCTGCTCAAGCGATTCAAGATCGACAAGGACGAGAAAATCCAGACGCTTTCGCTGGGCAATACGATCAAACTGGGCGTGCTTCTTGCGCTTCCCCGCCGCCCTCAGGTTCTCATCATGGACGAACCCACCCTGGGTCTTGACGCGCTTTCGAAGCGGGAACTGTTCACGGAACTGCTGGCTCTGATGGGCGACGAGAACCACACGGTGCTGATTTCCTCGCACAACCTGGCCGATCTTGAGCGCTTCACGGATCACATCGGTGTCATCCACGAGGGCAAGCTGCTGCTGGAAGGCCGCACCGACCACCTTCTGGAGACGTATCGTCACGTCAGTTTTTGCTTGGCTGGAGAACCCCCGGCCGGCGCCCGCGTGATCGAATGCGACGGCGACCGGAAACGCATCCTCACCGACTCAGCCGGCGAATACCGTGAGGCCCTTGCCGGCTGCGGCGCAACGCAAATCTCCGTGCAGCCCGTATCGCTGGAAGAACTCTTCGTCGGCGTGGTTGAATAAGTCAAGTCGTTCCATGAAATGGCCCGTCGAAAAACGTCTCTTGCGCCTGCCTGGCGCGGCTCTGGCCAGCTTGCCTGCCCTCTATATTGGCCTGTCTGGCATGGCCTTGAATTCGAACCTGCTTGAGCTCAGTCTGTTTCCGTGGCTGTTGGTGGGTTCCTATCTCTTCGCGCCGGTTATCGGCCGTAAGCTTGTAACGGAATTTTCTCTTGATTGGGGCCGCGCTACGGCTATCCTGCCCATCGCAGCAGGTGTTCGGGTGCGGGTGATCTGGTGGAAGAGAGTCGCTGCGCCAACGATCCTGGTATGGATAGCCAATATGTTGTATCCGCTTGTTTCTCCCGTCGATTCTTTAACTTGGGACACCGCGCTACAGGGGCTTTCCATTCCATTCGTCGGCAGTGCTTGCTAGTTTCTGCTGGCGGCTGCATCGGGCGCCGGTTACTGGACCCATCGAAGTTCGAAGCGGGCGGCGCGGAGTTACCTTCAGGTTCTCCGGTATATCGTCTTCCTGGCATTTCCCTTTTCTGTAGCAATTTGGATTGACCTGGAGCAGGCCCAGTATCAATTCTCATTGCTGTTTCTTACGCTGGGCGCGGTATTTTCGGCGCTCGGCGTGAAACAGCTTTACTCCCAATGTCTTGCAGACGCGATGGATTCGGCCGAATTGCGGCCCACTATGCTGCTAGCAACCAGCCAAATGGATTTGGGACGTGGCCTTAGCGGGTTCAAACCGTTTGCTCTTGACTACTTTCTGTATGGTGTCTTCTTCGTTCTAATCTGGAGTTTCCTTATCCACCTGCCCTCCAAGATCGGGGAAATATTGTTGGACCTTCCTGTTGTTTATTTGAAGTTTGTCCTCTTTGGGATAAATCCGGCAATAGTGCTGGTTGTGGTTGCCGCACACCTGTACACGAAACTCCCTCTTCTTAGGGCTCTAAGGACGCTGCCCCTGGACGCAAGCCGGATCAGCTTGCGGGTAACCGCCCTGGTGGTGTTGCCGCTGCTCTTGTCGAGCGTATTGACCACCGTCTTTGTTCTGCTTCTTTACGGCAGTCAATTCTCCATGCAAACATTCCTGTTTAGCATTGGTGGCGCCGGAATCGCAAGCTGCACGATTGTTCCGTGTTCTTGGTATTTGACTCCCGGTAGCTCTTTCTCAAGGGAGCTCCTGGCGCAGGCTCCCGCGTTTGCGGCACTTGCGCTATGGATTGCGGGTTCCGAGTTGCTTTTTGCCGGCAACTTGCCGCTGATAGCGCCAGCAGTAGCGGCGATAGGAATCTGGCTGACATGGAAACTGATCCGGGATTTGATCTCGCGATCATCCCGCGTGTATCGCACCAACAATTCCTTGGCCCCCTCAGAAGAGTGGAACCACCCTTGATTTCGCGCACACTAGTCGCGATGCCGGCAATATAGGCGGGTCTCCCTGCTCTGGAATGCAATACTTGGTGATCCGGCAGGACTTCCGTGCGGTGAGCTCCTCGTGGCGAAATTCACTCGCAGCGGATTTCTCATCCGGCCGTGCTCCTCCGCCCAAACAGACCTTCACACGCTGAGAGGTTGACCGAGCAATGAGTCATGCCAGCGGAACGAGTCGGGAGCCAAGAATGGCCTTGTCGCGCGTGAGTAGCGGAATTTTGTGCACAAGGCTTGTTGCGGCGATGATTTCGTCGGCCGGATCGCCGGAGAAGTCGAGCCGGGTTGAAGTTCGCGCGATATTCAGGTCGATCGGCCACACCTGAATCGCGCTTAGCGCACGCACGACTTCGGGATCGTCGAGGTTGAGCTTGATACGGCCAAGCTGAACGAGTTTCGCCAATTCCCAAAGGACGATTGCGGAAATGCTCCATTCATTCGTCTCCAGCAGTTCCAGCTCGCGCGGCCGCAGGTCACCGCCAAGGGCATGGATCAGAATATGCGTATCAAGATTCAGCATTGGCCTGCCAGACCGATCCGGTGCTCAAAATGTCACCTCGAATAATGATCTTGTCTCGCAGGCTGCCGATCAAGGGCGCAAATCCGCGCTGGTAGGGCAGAACCCGCGCAACCGGCTTGCCGTGCTTGGTTACCACCAGTCCATCCGGTTCGAGATGATTCAGCAAAGACAAGCATTGCTGTTTGAACTCCGTTGCGCCGACGGTCTTCATCTCAATTTCCTCAACGTAAAAAGTGGACATATTATATGACCACTTTCCTGCGAAGCTCTGGGCGGGCCTGAATCTTTCGGGCTTGAATTGGAGGCTTCGCGTGGCCACAATAGGCCTACACACCAGGAGGGTTCGCAAATGAGCAACGATACGGTAGTGCGTGCGCGAATTGACAGCGACACGAAGAAAAGGGCTGCGGAAGCGCTGCAGGCCATGGGACTATCGGTATCGGACGCAATTCGCCTGCTGTTGCTGCGGGTTGCCAATGAGCAACGATTGCCTTTCGTTCTTCAGGTGCCGAACTCCAGCACGGTCAGGGCGATGACCGAACTTGAGGAGGGCAAGGGGAAGCGCTTCGATACCGCTGAGGAACTGTTCGAGGATCTCGGCGTATGAAATGCTGAGGCCGGTTCGTTCCAGGCAATTCAAGCGCGAATCGGAACCATGCCAAGCGGCGGTGTGCGCCCGCCGCGGATTTGCACTATGGCGAAAGCAGGCGGTCGCCCGGTTTGATGCCCCAGCGCCTGGCGGTGCCGGCTTTCAGTTCCAGCACCCGGGTCACGGGTTCGCCGGAATGGATGCTCTTCAGGCTTAGGGGCTTGGTGTCGGTTGCGATGCTCGCTACCGTGCCGTCGGCGCGGATGAACAGCATGTCCAGCGACACGTGGGTGTTTTTCATCCACATGCTGATTTCCTGTTCGCGCTCGTACACAAACAGCATTCCCCAGCCGTCGGGCACGTCGCGCACGTGCATCAGGCCGCGCCGCTGCTGCGCCGGGGTTACCGCCAGCCACAATTCCAGCAGCACGCACTGGCCGCCGGAGGCCTCGAGCACGCCGCGCGCGCGCGCCAGATCGTCGAGATTCTGCGCGCCGGCCGAATGCCAGGCCAGCAGCATGCTTGCCAGCGCAAATGTTCTGATCGCCATAGCGCAAATGTAACCGCTACAATCGACCGTCCATGCTTGTTGAACCAACCGCGAGAAATCATGCCGGCTGAACCGGCACCCAGGGAATCCCCGCAAACGCCGCTTGCGGCTCTGCGCCGGCGGATGGAGACCAGGGTCCTGGGCCAGGAGGAGTTCATTGAGCACATGCTCATTGCGCTCTTGGCCGGCGGGCACCTTCTGGTTGAAGGCGTGCCGGGGCTTGCCAAGACGCGGGCGGTAAAAGTGCTGGGCCAGTTCCTCAACGCCAGCTTCCACCGCGTTCAGTTCACGCCCGACCTGCTGCCTTCGGACCTGACCGGAACCGAAGTGTTCCGGCCGCAGACGGGCGAATTCCAGTTCCGCTCCGGCCCGCTGTTCCACAACCTGGTTCTGGCCGACGAGATCAACCGCGCGTCGGCCAAGGTGCAGTCGGCCCTGCTGGAAGCGATGGAGGAAAGGCAGATAACGGTGGCCGAGACGAGCTGGAAGCTACCGCAACCGTTTCTGGTCATGGCCACCCAGAATCCGATTGAGCAGGAGGGCGCCTACCCGCTCCCGGAGGCGCAGCTGGACCGCTTCCTGATGAAGACCACGATCAGCTATCCCAGCGCCGAGGAGGAGCAGCGGATTGTGGCGCTCACCCGCCGGGAAGCAGCCGGCCGGGACGCCGAAACGGCGGCCGGGCAGGACGGATACTCGGTCGAGGAGGCGCTCAGGGACCGGGAGCAGGTTTTGCGGCTGCATCTGGCCGAGCGCCTGGAGCGCTATATGGTGGAACTGGTTCGCGCTACTCGCGCGCCCGAAGATCACGACCCGTCGCTGGCCGGAATGGTGAGCTACGGCGCAAGCCCGCGGGCAACGATCGCACTGGACCGCTGCAGCCGCGCGCGGGCCTTCCTGCGGGGCCGGGATTTCGTAACGCCGGGCGACATCCAGGCGCTGGCGCTGCCGGTGTTACGCCACCGCATCATCCTGACCTACGAAGCCGAGGCCCAGGGCCGAAGCTCTGAGGAGGTGATCGATCGCCTGCTCGATTGCGTGGCGGTGCCTTAGTGCGCTGCTCGGCAAGCAGTTGCGCCGGTCTGCGGGCCATTTGTTCCCTGGCCGCTGCTGGCCGGACAACGCACTAAGCGGAGAAGCGATGGCGGGCCTGGATCGGAAACGGCGGCCCTGAGTCGCCGGGTGCAATGGCGGTAGCAGCGCGCAATGATCCGGTGGGCCGCGGCCGTACCTGGATCGGGCTGCGCGAACTACTTGCACTGCGCCACACGCCCTTCAGCTCGCCGTTTCAATTTGGCGGCGAGGCCAGGGCCGGTTCCGCAAGGCTGGCCCCGCTGCGCGCTCGTGGAATGGAGTTCGATGAAGTGCGGGCCTGGCAACCGGGCGACGATCCCCGCCATATGCACTGGAAAGCAACGGCGCGCACCGGCCGCCCCTACACCAAGCTCTACCGGGAGGAAAGCGAGCGGCCGACTCTGCTGTGCGTCGATCTCACGCCGCGCATGCATTTCGCCACCGTGGGTGCGTTCAAGTCGGTCCTGGCGGCGCGCGTGGCGATGATGATCGCCTGGGGAGCGATCGGCGCTCGCGACCGGGTTTCAGGCCTGGTGATGTCCGCGGACGGCCTGGCGGTGACTCCGCCGCTGTACGGCCGCCGCGGCGCCCAACAACTTGCCCGGGCCTTGGCTGGCGTGTTTCGAGACGAGGCCGGGAGTAAAGGGGCCGGGGCCGCGAGTATTGACCACGCGGTGCCGCTCTTGCAGCGTCACGCGCCGTCCGGGAGCCGAATCGTACTGGTGAGCGACTTCCTGGGCGCGGACGACATGGAGGCGGCGCGGCGGCTGGCCGCCCACCGCCCGCTGCTGATCGTGCATCTGTACGACCCGCTGGACGAGCACCTCCCGCCTCCCGGACGGTATTCAGTACGAGATGCGCGCGGCGACACGGTCTTCGACAGCGGCGACGAGATCGCGCGGCGGCGCTGGAACCGTGATTTCGCAAGGCGAACGAAAGCTCTCGGGGAAATCGCGCGCAGCTCCGGGGGCGCATATCTGCAAATTCGCACCGACCACGATCCTGCAGTCGATATCACCGGACATACGCCATTAACGGCTATGCGGCGATCGCCGCCACAAAGAGTCGCCCGGTGAACGAGAACGCCGAACTGCTTGCGCAGCTGCGCGATATTCACCTGCCGGCGACTCCTTCCTGGTGGCCGCCGCAGCCCGGATGGTGGGTGATTTCGATAGCGCTGCTGGCCGCGGGCCTATGGCTGTTCCTGCGGCCTCCTGCCTGGAAGCGCGAGGCGCTGTTGCGGCTGCGCTCGGCGGAGCAGGCCTATGCGCGCGCTGGTGACTCTGCCTGCCTGCTGGCCGAGGTGTCCATGCTGTTGCGTTCCTGCGTGCTGCTCCTCAAGGGCCGCGGGCAGGCCGCCGGCCTCACCGGCGAGGCCTGGCTTGAGTGCCTGAGGGAATTGGGCCGCGGCGTTTGTCCCGCGCCCGAGGCAGCACTGCTCCATGGCCCGTACAAGAAGAATGTGGACCTGGATGCCAGCGCCTTCACAGGCAGTGTCGCAGAGTGGATTCGACGCGCTCGAAAGCCCGCGGGGCGGACATCGTGAGGCTGGCTTTCGAGTGGGCCTGGGCGTGGCTGCTGCTGCCCTTGCCGCTGCTTGTCCAGCGCTTTATTCCGCCGCTGAAGCGAACCATCGGTCCCGCCCTCAGGGTGCCGGAACGTGATCGGTTTGCGTTCACAGGCGCTCAAACCGCCACCCCTTCCCGGCTCAACCCGGACTGGATCCTGGCCGGGTTGATGTGGCTGTGCCTGTTGTCGGCGGCCGCGCGCCCCTTGCTGCTGGACGCAAGCATGGCCGCCCCCGCCTCCGGGCGCGACCTGATGCTGGCGGTGGACCTGTCCGGGAGCATGGAAGTGCGCGATGCTGAGATGCAGGGGCGACCGGCGTCCAGGCTCAATGCAATCAAGGCGGTTGCCGGGGACTTTATCGAGCGCCGCATCGGCGACCGCGTGGGACTGATCCTGTTCGGCGGCCAGGCGTACCTGCAGGCGCCGCTGAGCTTTGACAGGGCCACGGCGCGAACCTTTCTCGAAGAATCGTCGGTGGGCCTGGCAGGCCGTCAGACCGCCCTGGGCGACGCGATCGGACTGGCCATCAAGCGCATGTCCCTGGACGGCGCCACCCCCGAGCATCGGGTGCTGGTGCTGCTGACCGACGGGGCCGCCACCGCCGGCGTGCTCACTCCGCTGAAGGCCGCGGAACTGGCTCGCCAGGCGGGCCTGAAAATTTACGCGATCGGAATCGGATCGCCCCGCTCGGCGGATTCCGAACTGTCCTCCGAACTGGACGAGGCCACCCTGCGCCGAATCGCCGAGATTACCGGTGGCCGCTATTTTCGGGCCGGCCCCGCCGGCCGGCTGGAAGAAATCTATGCGCAGCTGGACCGCCTGGAGCCCGCCGCGCTGGACGAGCTGAATATTCGCGCCGGCCGCCCCGCGCACCTGCCGCCGCTGGTTGTGGCTCTGGCTTTGGGCCTGGTGCTGGCCTGGCGTGCCCGGTGAGCAAAGCGGATGGAATTTGAGTTGCACTGGATTCGCGCTTTGTGGCTGCTTGCGCTGCCGCTTGCGGCGCTTCCCTGGTTGCCGGGCAAGCGCTCCGACGGTCCCTGGAAGAAGGTTGTAGATCCGGCCCTGGCGCCGTTCCTGCTGCAGCGGCCGGGGCAGGGGAGTGGGTCGAATTGGCGGCTTGTCTGTTCCGTGCTGCTGGCCTTGTGCATTGTGGCCCTGGCCGGCCCGGCCTACCGCCAGGTTCCGTTGGCCCCCACCCGCGGCGGCGATGCGCTGGTGGTGGTGCTCGACGTTTCGCGGTCCATGCTGGCGCGCGACCTCACTCCCAGCAGGCTGGATCGAGCCCGGCTGAAGATCAAGGAAGGCCTGCGCATCCGCACCTACGGCGAAACGGGTCTGGTTGCGTTTTCGGGCCATGCCTTCACCGTGGCGCCGCTCACCAGCGACGCGGCCACCCTGATCAACCTGCTGGACGTGCTGACCCCGGACATCATGCCCAGCCAGGGCAGCGATACGGCAGCCGCCGTGACCAGGGGCCACCGCTTGTTGCGTCAGGCGGGAGTCAGCGCCGGGCGGGTGTTGCTGCTCACCGATGCAGCCGGCGGTCAAAGGGCGGTGGAGGCCGCCCGCGCGCTGCGGGCCGACGGCCACACACTGCTGGTGCTGGGGGCAGCCACCCGCGACGGCGCGCCGGTGCCGGACCAACGGGGTGATTTCCTGCGCGACGACTGGTCGGACCTGGTGGTCAGCCGCCCCGACCAGGACGCACTGCTGCGGCTGGCGCGCGAAGGCGGGGGCGCCTACCGCCTCATCACCGCGGACAACGGCGACTTGCAGGAACTGCTGGCCCGGGGCCGGGGAGGGCGCGCCGAGGTGCTTCCCGCCGGCGTCCGTGTGGAGCGTTGGCGCGATGAGGGTCCGCTGCTGCTCCTGCTGATGGCGCCGCTGGCGGCACTGGCGTTCCGGCGCGGCTGGCTGCTGGTTCTGTTGGCGGCTCCGCTTGGGGCAATTGCCGCGGACGGCTGGTTCAAGAGCTCCGATCAGCAGGCCATGGGCGCCTTCGAGGACGGAGACTACCGGCAGGCCGCCGACTTGTTCGAGGCGCCCGCCTGGCGGGCGGCCGCGCTGTATCGTCAGAATCGATTCCTTGAGGCTGCGCGAGTCCTGGACGGGTCACTCGCGCCATCCGACCGCTACAACCGCGCCACCGCCATGGCCCAGGCCGAAGAATTCGAAATCGCCATTCGCTTGTACGAAGAGTTGCTTGTTGACCACCCGGACCACGCCGACGCGCGCCATAATCTTGAAGTCTTGAAACAGCAAACGGGCCGCCGCGCCGCGCTGGCCGCTGAAGCGGCTGAAACGGCGGCGGACAGGGCGTCCGATCCGCGTGAGCAGGTTCCCGAGGAGGCGGATGGGCAGCCGCTGGCCGGCGATGGAGCGGACCCGGATGAATCCCTGCTCCCGGAACCCGGCCAACGCTGGCTGCTGCAGGTTCCCGACGACCCCGGCGGTTTACTCCGCCGCAAGTTTCTTCGCCAATACAAGGCGCAAGGCGTGGACCAGGACGGCAACCCCCTGTGGCCGGGCGGCCAGGCTGAGCCATGGTGACCGGGCGCGCCGGTTTCTCGGCGGCGGCCCTGGCGGCGTTGCCGCTGCTTACCGCGATCGCGCAATCGCCGCCTGCCGATCCTCCGTTCATCGTGCGCACCGAATTGAGCGAGCGCAGCCCGTGGGAGCGCTCGCAGGTGCTATACACGGTGAGAATCTACCTGCCTTCCGGCTCGCGCCAATTCGGGCGTATTCGAAGCCTGGACGATCCGGCCTTGCTCAGCGGCGAGGCGCTGATTGAGCGGCTCGGGACCGACCGGGAATACAACGCCAGGTCCGAGGACGCGGAATCCCTGGTGCTGGAACGCCGCTACGCTCTGTTTCCCCAGACGCCGGGTGAATTGCTGTTGATGCCCGTCAGCCTGCAGTGGATCGGAGGAGAATTCGGTTACCGCACTCGCAGTTTTGTCCAGGACTCCGAGCCCGAGCGCCTTCAGGTTCGTCCGGTTGCGGGGCCTCCGGCGGGCGCCTGGCTGGCGGCTGAAGACGTGCGCTTATGGGACGAGTTTGAGCGGGCGCCGGACGACCTGATTGCCGGCGAGCCGCTGATACGTCTGCTGGGAGTGCGGGTTGAGGGTCAGCCGGCGCGTCAGATTCCGGAGCTCAGTCCCGGCGACGGGCCCAACTTCCGCCACTTCATCGAGCGGCCCGAATTCGAGGACCTCGTTACCGGCCGCGGACTTGTGGGCGTGCGCCGCCAGCGGGCGGCCCTGCTGGCCCTGCGGGGCGGGGACCTGGTGCTGCCGGCGATTCGGCTGGATTGGTGGAACACTGTCCGGGAACGCTGGGAAACCGCCGAAGTCCCTCAGCGCCTGCTGCAGGCCCAGGCCCCGCCCGTCCAGGCGGTTGGGGAGACTGCCGCCGTTGGGGTAGCGCCGGCGCCCCTGAACGACTGGCTTTTTCCATTGCTCGCCGGTGGCTGGTTCCTGACCGGAGTGGCCTGGTGGGTGTCGCATCGGATAAGCGCAAAACGCCGCCGGCGCGCCGGAATGCGGTCGCGGTTCAAGCCTAATTCGAGCGGCGCTGAGCCTCAGGTTTCCCGGCGCCTGGCCGACCTGGCTCGCGCTTGCCGGAGCAACGACCCGGGATCGGTTGAACAGGCCTTGCTGGCCTGGGCGCAGGCTTATTGGGGGAGCCGCGCGCCACGCAATCTCAGCGAGTTGGGCGAGCGCTGCGGCGAACCGGCGGCCGCCGAGCTGCGGCGGCTGTCCGCAGCCCTGTACGCGCCTGGCGCCGCAAGCTGGAATGCCGAGGTCTTGCTTGCAGCGGCGCGCCGCCCGCCACCTCGTTCGAGTAGCGCCAGGCCCTCCAGGGGCGGTCTTCCGCGATTGTGGCCCGGAAAGACCGCCGAAAACGGATAAACTTCAGGAAGACCTCCCGTAACCGAACAACGCAATGACTACGATTTCGCTGATTCCCCCGCTTGTCCGCGCCCGCACCGAAGATCGCGATCGGACTCCGGCCGGCGAGCGTACGGTTTCAGCAGGCTTCGCCCCAAGCCCGCTTGGCAAGCTGTTGCTGGCGGGCGTGGACGGCGCCTTATGCCGGGTGGGGTACGCGGACCGCTCGGAGCAACAGCTGTGGCGGCAACTGGCCCGCCGCTGGCGCGGAGCGGAGCTGCGGCGTGACGACCAGTGGGCCCAACACAAGGCGGCCGGCCTGTTTTCCGCCGGCCCGCAGTCGGTTGACGTGCTGCTGCGCGGAACGCCGTTTCAGCTTGCCGTCTGGCAGGCCCTGTTGGGCGTTCCCGCCGGGCGCACCGAGTCCTACGGAGAGCTGGCCAGGCGGGTGCACAGACCGGGCGCTTCACGCGCCGTCGGCGGAGCATTGAACGCCAACCCGGTGGCCTGGCTGGTTCCCTGCCACCGAATCGTTGCGGGCGACGGCACGCTATGCGGGTATGGGGGCGGCCTGGAGCGCAAGCGCCGCTTGCTGGCGGCGGAAGGGGTCGAAGCAGAGTGAACTCCAAGAGCAGTCCCGCGCTCACCGCCCTGGGCGCGATTCCGGTGGTCAGCGGCGTGAAATACCGCACCCCGCAGGGATTCAGCGCGGTGCGCAACGGCCAGAAGCGCCGCGCAGCTCCGGCCCCGGACCGGGCGGGGCGCAAACCGCCGTGGCTAAGAGCGCAGCTGCCCTCCGGAGCCCGCTACCTGCGCCTGAAGAACCTTTTGCGCCGGCATCGACTGGCCACGGTATGCGAGGAATCGCACTGCCCCAACATCGGCGAATGCTGGAACGCGGGCACCGCCACGCTGATGGTCATGGGCGGCGTGTGCACCCGGGCCTGCCGATTCTGCGCCGTGGATACCGGCAACCCGTCCGGTTGGCTGGATCCCGAAGAGCCCGACAACGCCGCCGAGACCGTGCGCCTGATGGACCTGGGCTACGTGGTGCTGACTTCGGTGGACCGGGATGACCTGCCGGACGGTGGCGCCGCGCATTTCGCAAGCTGTGTACGGGCCATCCGGCGGCGCAGCCCGAAGACCTCCTTAGAGGTGCTGACGCCTGATTTTCGCGGCAGCGAAGGCGCGGTGCGCACCGTGCTGGCGTCCAGGCCGGCGGTGTACGCACACAATATCGAGACGGTCCGAAGGCTCACCCCGCGGGTGCGCGATCCGCGTGCCGGCTACGATCAGTCCCTTGCTGTGCTGAAAACAGCGGCCCGCCACGGCGGTGGGATCCTCACCAAGTCCAGCATCATGCTGGGCCTGGGCGAGCAGCCTGGGGAAATACGCCGGGCGATCGCCGACCTGCGCGCCCGGGGCGTTTCGCTGTTGACCCTGGGGCAATACCTGCGCCCCACGGCGCACCATCTGCCGGTGGAGCGCTTCGTGCCGCCGGGGGAATTTGCCCAGTGGCGCGAGTATGGGCTGGCGGCGGGCTTCGTGGAAGTGGTGGCCGGCCCCCTGGTTCGCTCCAGCTACCGCGCCGAGCGGGCCCTGATGGGCAATAATGCCGGTGTGGAACTGGAGCCTGCGTACACTTGTTCCTGAAAATGTGTTCTCCTGTTCCTGATACGGAGACAAGGAGGTAAGAAATGAAGAAAACAGTAGTTCTTTTCCTGGCCCTGGCCGTAGTTGGCTGCGTAAGCGAATCATCGTTGCGGGTGCAAGCCAGCCAGCAGTTCCAGCAGATGCGCAGGCAGATGCCGGTATCCGAGAACCCGGCCGAGCGCGCATACATCTTCTGCGTGGCGCAATCGGTGCTGCGGGTGGTGGAGGAGCCGTATGCCAGCCAGGCCTGGGAAATTGAAGTGTTCGACATGCCCGACGCCAACGCGTTTGCGATGCCCGGCGGCAAGATCGGCGTGTACTCCGGATTGCTGAAGGTGGCGCGGGATCAGGATCAGCTGGCCGCGGTAATCGGTCATGAGATTGCGCATGTAACCCGTGAGCACCAGGTGCAGCAGGCAAATCGGGGACTCGTGACCCAGGGTGCGGCGGCGATGGTCGGTGCGAGTGTAGGAATGGCTCAGCGGGATGCCCAGTTACTGGCGCAGCTGGGCCTGACACTGCCGTTCAGCCGCAAGCACGAGAGCGAGGCTGACGACGTGGGACTGCTGTACATGGCCGATGCCGGGTTTGATCCGCGGGCCAGCGTTACGCTATGGAAAAACATGGAAGAGAAATCGGGAGGTGCGCGGCCGCCGCTGTTCCTGTCCACCCATCCGGCGCCCGAGAGCCGGATGGGCGATCTGATCTCGCTGATGAGCGACGCGCTCGAACGATACAACGCCGCCCTGGCCCGGGGCATTCGTCCCCTGTGTGAGTGAACGGCCAAGCGAACAGCGAGTCGGGGAAAGACGCGCCGATGGGGGAGCAGTCGCGTCCGGCAGAGCCCACCGGCGAGACCGAGTGGCTGAAGATTATGCTCGATGAAATCGGCCGCAAGCAGTCGGAGCTTGAGGAAGAAGAGCGCGAACGGCTGCGCCGCGGCCGGGATTGAGTCCATTCAGCACACTCGCATGACACGACACTGGATACCCAAGCCGGATGCTTGAATTGCAGTCTTGCTCCGGTGGGTGGGTTTCTTTCCTGCCCGATTCTGGTAGGCTTACTCTCCTGCTGCGTCAAATGGCGCGGTTTTAATTTCCTAATAACCTATTTGGGAGGAACACCATGGTGCGTTTGAACCTGGTACTTGTGTCGGCAGCCTTGGCGCTGGCGGCTTGTGGGGGCGGCGCTCCGTCCGACGACGGCGCTGCGGCCGACGATTCTGCGGCTGCGGAGAGCGCGCCCATGGAGGATCTCGCGCCCGCTGACGATGCCGGCGCCGACGATTCTGCGGCTGAGGAAAGCGCGCCCATGGAGGATCTCGCGCCCGCTGACGATGCCGGCGCCGACGATTCTGCGGCTGAGGAGAGCACGCCCATGGAGGACCTCGCGCCCGCTGACGATGCCGGCGATGCCGGCGATGACGGCGAAGAAGACGCCGGCTAGCTGAGTATTCGAGTTGCATGGACGGCTGGGCCGTCCATGCAACTATTCTTCGAGGGGGCTGGCGTGCGAACGTCGCGGCCTGTTTCCGGGCGGTTCCCGGCTATCCACGTATTGCCTCTTCCTCTGTGTTTAATGGCGTCGTGTCCTAAGCGCCGCTTGTTCGCGAGCGCCGGAATGACGAATTCTCCCTCTGATCGCGAGGCCCGAAGATGAACCGACAATATATCGCCGCTACGGCGGCTTTCCTTTTCCTTGCCGGAATCGCCCCGGCCGTTGCCGCCGATACCGAAGGCGCCGATTCCTGGGATACCTCGATGGCGGCGATACTGGCGGGAGATCAACGCGGAGCGGGTCGCGACGGCACGCCGAACTCGGCCCGCGACGGCGCCCGTCATCCCGCCGAGACTCTCAAGTTCCTCGGCCTCCAGCCGGATTCCGACGTGGTCGAAATCTGGCCGTCGGGCGGCTGGTACACCGAGGTAATCGCACCTTTCGTTGCCGAGCAGGGCCAGTATTACGGCGCGCATATTCCCGGCGATCACGAGAACGAGCGGTTTCGCAGGGGCGTGGAGCTCTATAAGGAAAAACTTGCGGCCAATCCCGAGGCCTACGGCAACGCTCAGGTCACGGTGATGTTTCCCGGCAAGATGGCGCTGGCGCCGCAGCCTGTCGATCTGGTCCTGAGCTTCCGCAACGCCCACAACTGGATGTCGTTCGGATTCGTCGATGAGGCGTTCCAGGCCTTCTACGACATTCTCAAACCGGGCGGCGTGCTGGGCATCGTCGAGCACCGCGGCGACCCGTCCAAGGAGCAGGACCCCGAGGGGAAGTCCGGCTACGTCACCGAGGCATACACCATCATGCTGGCCGAGAAAGCCGGCTTCGTGCTGGACGAATCCTCGGAGATCAACGCCAATGCCAGGGACACTCGCGATCACCCCGAAGGCGTGTGGACTCTACCTCCCACCCTGCGTCTGGGCGATGAGGACCGCGAGAAGTACCTGGCCATCGGAGAGAGCGACCGCTACACGCTGCGATTCCGCAAACCCGACGCCTGATTTTTTCCTGTCCTCCCTACCTGGAAGGCAACGCCGCCGGCCGGAAAAAAAGACCCGGCGGAGCGGCTGCAAATGCTGTTGACCGGCACTAAAATAGCGCCGCCATGATTCGTGCGCAGTCACTCAGCAAACACTACGGCGCCATCAAGGCGGTTGACGGGATCTCCTTCGCCATAGAACCCGGGGAGGTCGTTGGGCTGCTCGGCCCCAACGGCGCCGGCAAGACTACCACCATGCGGATGTGCGCCGGCTACCTGGCGCCCACCTCCGGCAGCGTCGAAGTACACGGCTTCGATCTGCAGACCCACACCATCGCCGCCCAGAGGACTTTCGGCTATCTGCCTGAAGGCGCGCCGCTATGGGGCGAGATGACGCCCCGCACTTTCCTGGACTTTGTTGCCGACATCCGCGGACTTCAAGGCGACCGGCGCGCTGAGCGGGTCGCTGAGGTCATCGGGCTGCTGCAGCTTCATTCGGTGCTCGACCGGCGCATCGAAACCCTCTCGAAGGGATTCCGCCGCCGGGTCGGCCTGGCCCAGGCCATCCTCCACGATCCGCCGGTCCTGTTGCTCGACGAGCCTACCGACGGCCTGGACCCGAACCAGAAACACGAAGTGCGCGAGCTCATACGCGGCATGTCCAGCGACAAGATCGTGGTGATCTCCACCCACATCCTGGAGGAAGTGGAAGCGGTCTGCAGCCGCGCGATCATCATCGCCGCCGGGCGCATCGTCGCCGACGACAGCCCCAAGGCCCTGGCCGCGCGCTCCGAGTCCGGCCGGCTGGATCGGGTGTTCCGGCGGATCACCACCGGGGAATCGCAATGATGGCCCCGGTGTGGACCATCGCCCGGCGTGAATTGCGGGCCTATTTCGCCACCCCGGTGGCGTACGTGTTTATCGTGATTTTCGTGGCGCTCAGCGGAGTGTTCACCTTCTACCTCGGCAATTTCTTCGAGCGCGAGCAGGCGGATCTCACGCCGTTTTTCGGGTTTCACCCCTGGCTGCACCTGGTCCTGGCGCCCGCCGTTTCCATGCGCCTTTGGGCCGAGGAGCGGCAATCGGGCAGCGTGGAGCTGTTGATGACTTTGCCGATCGCGGCCTGGCAGGCGGTGCTGGGCAAGTACCTGGCAGCCTGGTGTTTCATCGCCGCCGCGCTGGCGCTGACTTTTCCCACCTGGATCACCGTCAACTATCTGGGTGACCCCGACAACGGCGTGATCATTGCCGCTTATTTCGGCAGCGTGCTGATGGCCGGCGCCTACCTGGCGATCGGGGCCTGCATTTCGGCCGCCTGCCGCAGCCAGGTGGTAGCCTTCGTCACCACCGTGGTGGTGTGCTTCGCCTTTCTGTTGGCGGGCTTCCCGCTGGTTCTGGACGCGTTCGCCGGCTGGGCGCCGGACCTCTTGGTGGACACCATCGCCTCGCTCGGCTTTCTCACCCATTTCAATGCCATAACCAAGGGCGTGCTGGATGCGCGCGACGTGCTGTATTTCGTGCTGGTGATCGGCGCCTTCCTGTACGCCAACGCCATCGTCCTGGACCTGGGCAGAGGCAAGTAGCGGTGGCTCAGAACATCAGGCAACGCTACGGCCAACTCGGTCTGGGCGCCCTTGCGCTGGTCTTCCTGGCAGCCGTGGCGCTGGTCAACCTGACCTTCCGCGGAGCGCGCCTGGATCTGACCGAGGCCGGTCTCTACACCCTTTCGGACGGGACCCAAGGCGTGCTGGAGGCGATTCCCGAGCCGGTCCGCCTGTATTTCTTCGTCTCCCGCGGCGGCCTGTCCGACAGCCCCGGCCTGCGCGCCTGGGCCGACCGGGTGGAAGACATGCTGAGGGAATTTGAGGCGGCCGCCGGCGGACAGCTCGAGGTCAGCGTTATCGATCCGGCGCCGTTCTCCGAAGACGAGGATCGGGCCGCCGCCTTCGGCCTCCAGGCGGTGCGCCTGCAGATCAGCGACGAGCCCCTGTATTTCGGCGTGGCCGGCTCCAACGCGGTGGGCGATGAGGAGTTCATCGCCTTCATGGACCCTCAGCGCGAGCAGTTCCTCGAATACGACCTGGCCAAGATGGTCTACACGCTCTCGCAGGCCGAGCAGCCGGTGGTGGGCCTGGTCAGCAGCCTGCCGTTGAGCGGCGGGTTCGACCCCGTCCAGACCCGGATGACCGAACCCTGGATCATTACGTCGCAGATCAGCGACCTGTTTGATCTGAGGAACCTGGACGTCCTCGAGGACGAGGTTGACGAGGAAGTGGATGTCCTGCTGCTGGTGCACCCCAAGGCAGCCTCGCCCCGGCAGCTGTACGCCTTCGAACAATTCCTTTTTCGCGGCGGCCGGGCCCTGGTATTCATTGATCCCTTGGCGGAAGCCGATCCCGCCAGCCCGCCGGGCGGCGCGATGGCGGGCATGCCGGCCAACCGATCCTCCAACCTTGAGCCCCTGCTCTCCCACTGGGGCCTGGAGATGCCCAGGGAAACGGTGGTGGGCGACGGCCGCTACGCCCTGCGCGTAGGCGAAGCCGACGGCAGCCTGGTCCGCCACCCGGCCTATATCGGCGTGGACCTTGAGCAGGACGATTCCGCCGAGGTGGTAACCGCCGAACTGGACGTTCTGAACCTCGGTTTCGCCGGCTACCTGAAAGCGCGGGAAGATGCCGCTTTGGAAGTTACGCCGCTGGTGCGCAGCAGCTCGGACGCCGGGTTTCTGGATCCCACCTTGCTGGCCTTTACGCCCGACATCAACAGCCTGTGGTCCGGCTTCACGCCCCAGGGCGAGGCGCTCACCCTGGCGGCGCGCTTGAGCGGCCGGGTAAGCAGCGCATTCCCCGAGGGGCGGCCCGAACAAGCCGCGAGCGAAGCGGACAGCGAGCCGGGCAGCGAAACGGACGCTTCCGGCAACCCGCTTGCCGACGCCCTGGCCGACGCCGAGGAGGAGGAAGCGCCGCTCAAGGAACATCTCGCCGAGGGGGAGGTGGAGTTGATCCTGGTGGCGGACACCGACCTGCTTTCCGATCGCATGTGGGCGCAGGCGCAAAGCCTTTTCGGCCAGCGGCTGATTACCGCTTTTGCCAGCAACGGCGACTTCGTGGTCAACGCCCTGGACCGCCTGGCCGGCAGCTCCGACCTGATGAGCCTGCGGGGGCGCGCGGCTTTTTCGCGGCCCTTCGACCGGGTGGACGAATTGCGCATCCAGGCCGAGGCTCAGTTCCGCCTGACCGAAGACCAGTTGCAGCAGGAGCTGAGCCGAACAGAGAGCCGGCTTGCCCAACTGCAGGAATCCCGCGATGACGTCTACGCCCTGAGCCCCACCCCGGAGCAGGAAGCGGAACTGGAACAATTCACCGCGGAGCGCTTGCGGATTCGCCGCGAACTGCGCGAGGTGCGCCGCAATCTGGACGCAAGTATCCAGAGCCTGGGCGCGGCGCTGAAGATCGTCAATATCGGGTTGATCCCGGTGCTGACCGGCCTGGGCAGCCTGGCCGTGGCCCTCTTGCGCCGCCGCAAGCGGGAAGGCGGCTCATGAACCGCCGCTCCGTCATGGTCCTTGCCGGGGTCGGTGCGGCGCTGCTGGCCATCGTGCTGTTGGCCCGCCTGGACTTCGGGCGCCAGGATTCGGTAGGCGAATTGCACGCCCCGGGCCTGGCCGATCGCCTTGACGATCTTGCATCGCTGCGCGTGCTGGCGGCCGGCGGCCAAGTCGTCGCCACCGTCAAACGGGGCGAACAGGATTGGGTGGTAGTGGAAAAGGGCGGACATAGGGCCGACTTCGAGCGTTTTCGGGGCAGCCTGCGCGAACTGTCGCAGGCCCGCCGGGTGGAGAAGAAGACCGCGCTGGCCGAGTATTACTCGCGGCTGGGCGTGGAGGACGTGAGCAATCCGGATGCCGCCGGTTACCTGCTGGAACTTGAGTATGGCGACAAGCATCCGGCGGATCGGTTCATCGTGGGACACAGGGGCGGCGCCGGCATGGTCTACATCCGCACCGCCGGCGAGGAGCAGAGCTGGATGGTGAGCGCCGACTTCGACCTTTCGGACCAGCCCCGCGACTGGGTCGATCGGGAGATCATTGATCTGAGTTCCGGCAGCGTTCGCCGGGTCAATCTGGATCGCGGTCCCGGCGACCTTCTCGAGATCGCCAAGGCCGACTCCGGTGACATCAATTTCACCCCCGCGGATATCCCCGAAGGCCGCGAGTTGAGTTACGGCAGCGTGGCCAACAGCATCGGCAGCGCCCTGGCCAACGTGCAGGCCAACGACCTGCGCCCGGCCTCCGAGGTGGCCGATCTGTCGCGCGCGGTGCTGGCCCGCTATGAGACCTTTGACGGCCTTGCCGTTGAGCTGGACGTGCGCGCAGACGTCCCGGCGGCGACCGGGGAGGAGAGCAGTTCCGGGGAGGCCGAGGCCGACCCCCGTTACTGGGTGCTGTTTGAAGCTTCGGCCGACGGCCCGCCGCAGGGGTTGCCGGCGGATGAGCAAACAGCAACTGAAGAACCCGCCGCGGAAGCGTCGGAAGATGACGATCCCGGGGACGGCGCCGAGGCCGGCGCTCCGGCGGACACTGCACAAGAGCCCCAGCCGGTGCCCGGCGCCCATGAGCAGGCCGCCGAACTCAATGCCAGGCTGGGCGGCTGGGCTTACGAACTGCCGCAGTACAAGAGCGATCAATGGTTCAAGAAAATAGACGATCTGCTCAAGGAAGAATAGCGGCCGCCAGGCGCGCAATTCGCTCCAGCCACAAGTAAGCTAGGGTAGCTGTCATGGGATCGCTCGGAAACCTCTTGTACGGATTGTCCATCTGGATAGTCCCGCTGCTGTTCGCCATCACCCTGCACGAGGCGGCGCATGGTTACGCCGCGATGAAACTCGGCGACGATACCGCCAAGCGTCTGGGACGGATTTCGATCAATCCGCTGCGCCATATCGATCCTGTCGGCACCGTGGCCATGCCCCTGATCCTGCTGGCGCTATCCGGCGGCACTTTCATGTTCGGCTACGCCAAGCCGGTGCCGGTGGCCTTTCACCGCCTGCGCAACCCGCGCGCCGACATGGTGAAAGTGGCTGCGGCCGGGCCCCTGTGCAACCTGCTGCAGGCGTGGGTCGCGGCCTTGTTGCTGCACGCGCCGATCGGAGTTTTCGGCGGCCTTGATTCCTGGTTCTCCGAAATGCTTCGCGTAGCCATCTATTTCAACATTCTGCTGGCCGTGTTCAACATGCTGCCGCTGCCGCCGCTGGACGGGGGACGGGTAGCCGTCGGCCTGCTGCCCGATTCGCTGGCCGCGCCGCTGGCGCGCCTGGAGCGCCACGGGTTCGCCATCCTGCTGGGCCTTTTGTTCGTGCTTCCCTGGGTGGGCTCGCAGCTCGGCAGAAACTGGAGCATCTTCCAGACGTTCATCATTCCGGTTACCCGCCAGCTGCGCACCTTGATCTACCTGATCGCAGGCCACGGCTGAAACCGCACAGCGGGAAGGTTTCGGCTAAGTCTTAGGCTTCCGAGAAATGAGGATTTTCTCGTCCTTCATCACGTTGTGGAGACCGAACACCGTTTTTGAGAGCTCGCGTTCGCGTTCCATGCCGGCGTTCACGGCCCACTCGCTCATCTGTTTCGTCGTCGTGTACTCGCTACGATCCACTGTCGCGTCGCCAATCACAAACGCTGCCTGAGCGCCGGGTTTCAAGACCCTCGCCACTTCCCGAAACATCCATTGCATGTCCTGGTTGTATAAGGCCAGCTTCTCCTTCGGCCCACGCCCGCGAACCCCCGTCATGCTGCTACGGAGATCCGGGAGGCTCACTCCGAGGGCCTCAAGAGCATGCGCGTCGTTCTGCACATAATCGAGAGCGATCGAGTAGGGCGGTGACGTAACAACGGCATTGATAGTCGCGTCACTTATTCCTGCCTCCGCAAGATTCCTCGCGTCGCCAAGCACAACGGAGACTTGTCCTGGTGTGATCTGAAAGCGCCGCAGGGCGTCTGCATGCGCCTCAACCGATTCCAGCATGGCCCGGAGATTCTTTTGAAACGACACATGCCCGTCCCGCCCCCGCCGGGCCACATCACTGAGAGTCGTCATGCGGGCGACCTGGACAAAATCGCCAACAATGGGGTTGGGGTGATCTACGGTCGATGCGTCCTGCGGATCGAGGGAATGGCTTTTTAGCAAGGTGCGCACTTTGTCCCGTACTTCATCCACGGCATTTACTGATTGCACCTTCACGCGGGTCAGTAACACGCACAGCGGGGAAATATCAACGCCGATACACCGCATACCCAGCAGCGAGGCCTCCAACGCTGTGGTCCCGCTGCCCATGTAGGGATCCAGCACCACCGATCCTTGCTTGGCGCCCACGATGTTGAGTAAAGCACGAATCATTTGCGGATGGAACTTCCCACGATACGGATAGATCCAGTGGGTGAGGTACTGATTAACGGACCTTGTGCGGTTGAACTCCCCACCTTGATATTTCGGCCGAATGAGTTGCGCGTAGACAGTCTGGTCGTCGTCTAGCGCGCCTGCGTACGCCGAGCGACTCAGTACTTCCCCGGCGATGCCGTTGGCGCAGACATTGACGCGCCATGGATTGTCCCCATCCCGTTCCCAGCCGTCGCACCCGAGGGCTTGCATCTCGACCCGAGCGAGTTGCTCTTCATACATGAACTGAACGTTGCGCTGGAGGGTAAGGGTACTCACAAATCAAACCGTACCAGAATTGCACGGAGCGTACAAGCCCCTGTACCGGTTCACTACATCTGAGACTGGCCGGATTCGGCTGGCCTGTTTTGGAGAAGGTATTCCATAGGGGTCATCAAGTCCAGTGCGTAGTGGGGCCGTACGTGGTTGTAGAAGCGTTGGTATTCGGCCAGTGCGGGGCCGGCGTTTTTGACGGTGAGGTTGCCGTCGTAGAGGTTCCAGAACTCGGTTCGTGAGCGGTCGTTTGCCCTTTCGACGACGCCGTTGAGTTGAGGGCTTTTTGGGGGCAGGACGGCCAGGGGGAGGTTCAGCGCTTGGCAGGCGTCCTCGAACTCGGCGCGGAACTCGCTGCCGCCATCGACCCCCGCATTCGCGAGGGCAGGCTCTGGATGGAGCGCACCGGATACGGCAAGTCCTCGCGCAGCGCTTGTAGAAAGCGCCGGGCGTTGCCGGCGGTGGCTCTGGAATAGACCCGCACCACCAGCTGTTTGCCGATCGGACAGGTGGCTGTACGAGATCACTCCATCCGGGACTGTGCTGGAACCATAGGTGGCTCATCCACAGTTCAGGCGGCCGTTCAGGTATGGCCCGCCTCCCGACACAGCGCCTCGATGGCGATGTTGTAGTCCATGCGCTCGCCACCCCAGCCGCAGCGGGCGGTGTGGGCGTTGATGGCCAGGCCGCGCGCCGCATTGAACGCCGCCAGCCGCCGCGCGCCGCTGGCTGCACAGGTGTTTCCGCGGAAACACCCCCTGTGCGTTCGGCCCGCCGGCGGGATCACCCGGCCATCCGGACACGTGAATTCGATCGCACCCTGGCGCACCCGAACGCCATAACCCCCCTCGTGCACCTGCCGGTGATGAAACGAACACAAAGTGACCAGGTTGCCCAGGCCGGTCTCGCCGCCATCGGCCCAATGCCGGATGTGATGGGCGTGCAAATGGCGGGAACGATCGCAGCCCGGGAAGCGGCAGCCGCCGTCGCGAACGCGCAGCGCGCGCCGGATGGCCGGCGGTACCGCCCGGGTCCGGCGCCCGACCGCCAGCGGCTCGCCCTGCGCGCCTTTGACCACGCCCAGCAAGGCCCCGTCGCAACCCAGCCGCCGCGCCGTCTCCACCGCCACCTTACCGCCGTGTTCAAACGACGCGCCCGTGCTCTCCGGCACGTCACGCAGCGCATCGTGGGCGATGTGCACCACCAGCTCGCGGGCACTGGCCGCCGAACCCGAACACTTCCCGGCCAGAAACCGCTCGACCATGTGCTCCAGCGCATCCGCGCGCCGCTGACTGGCGCTCCGAGGGGGTGTTTCCGCGGAAACACTTTCAGGCGCCGCATCCCACCGCGACGGCAGCGCGGATTGCGTCCGGGGAGTTTCCGCGGAAACATCGCCAGGCGCCAAGCGCGCCGGCTCGGTCGCCCCAGCGTTCTCCGCATCCCCGCGCCGCTCCTCAAGTTGCGCTTCCGCCGCTTCCAGCGCCTTGAGCAGCATCTCGCCCACCTCCGGCGCAAGGCGGGCCTCAAGCGTGACGCTGCCGTCGCTCTGGCGCCGGCAGTCCAGGTAGCGCCGCTCGTGCATGACTTCGGCCTCGTTGCGCTCGAGATCGCGCTGCACCCGCCGAAACCCCCGCACCGTGCGCTCCACATGCGCCGCCGTGCCGTTCAAGGCAATGTGCAGCAAGGTCTCCTCCGTCGCCGCTGTCGCCGCCCGCGTGAGCGCGCGTACCTTCGAATACGACAGCCGGCCCTCGCCGAAGGCTTCCGCGATCTTCGGCAGCGACTCCAGGGCCCGCGCCGTGCGCACCTTCTCGCGCGCCGCCACCGGGCCGATGCCGCATTGCCAGCTCAGCCACTGGGCGCAACTCGCCATGCCGTGCTGGGCCCAGCCTTCCTTGCGGTCGAACTGGGCAACCAGGGCCAGAAACTGCGCCGTGGCCGCGTTGATGTGCCCCCACACCTCAGTAATCTGCGCCTCCAGCGCGTCAAGGGCCCCGTCTTCGCGAGCCCGAGCGGCAATTCGGACGTCAGCATCGGGGTGGGCAAACTGTGCAGCGCTGGCTGCCGGCAACTCAAAAGCGCCGGCCGAAGGAAACTCAGCGTCGCAAACAGGGGCGCGGGAGGAAGTGCGGTGAAGGTCCATTTCGAGGCTCCGTTCAATCCGTTGACGTAATCGGAACTATAGCACGAATCAGCAGTCAAATCAAGTCTTTACGGGACTTTACGGGTTCACTTAGGGCCATCCTGAAGGCTGCGCCGGGTGTGTGATTGGTTCGCTACGCTCCCTTCGGGACAAAGGTGCGAGAGTCCCCCAATCCCAGTCCCACTTGTATCTGAACCCGGACAGCCCCCTTCCACTGCACTTACTCCACGCCGCTAACAGCCGAATTTATTTAGCCAGTCGAAAGCGGCGTATTTCTTACTCGACACAGCAAGCCGGGGTGATAGGATGGCTCAGGCGTACCAACTTTGGCTTTTGCAATCATGGGATTGGAGTTACTGCCGGACATCATTCGCGGCAACTACGAAGTGCATGAAAGGAAACACGCCTGCGCCATCCTGAACCGGGATTTTCCCAATGAATGGAGCGATATTGCTTTCGGAACAGAGTTGCCCTTGAGGTCGAATGGAACAATAAGGATCCGTTTTACGACCGGGATCTGAACAATTTTCGTCTCTTGTTTGAACTGCGTGCCATCAGCGTGGGCTTAATTGTCACCCGCTGTGATGAGTGGCAGGATGTCTTCGACGACTTGAATCGAGGCGCTTCTTATGGGGCATCTACTACCCACATGAGCAAGCTGCTGCCTGGCATAGATGGTGGGGGCGGTGGCGGATGCCCCATACTTGTATTTGGCATCTCAAAGAAGCTGTATCTGGAGGATGAATGATGCCCTTGGCTGATGACCTGCTGCACAAGTTGGCGGGACGAAAATTCTCCACGGTGCTGGCTGACCCGCCGTGGCGTTTCCACAACAAGACCGGCAAAATGGCGCCGGAGCATAAGCGGCTGTCACGCTACTCGACGCTGTCGCTTCAGGAGATCGGCGCACTGCCCGTAGAGTCCCTGGTAACGGAACCCGCCCATCTCTACCTGTGGGTTCCCAACGCCCTGCTGGGCTATGGCCTCGATACCATGCGTCAGTGGGGCTTTGAGTACAAGACCAACCTGATCTGGTACAAGGTTCGTAAGGATGGTGGCCCGGATCGGCGCGGGGTGGGGTTCTACTTCCGAAACGTGACGGAAGTTGTTCTGTTCGGCGTTCGAGGCAAGAACGCGAGAACCCTGGCGCCCGGCCGAAGACAGGAGAACATCATTGTCTCGCGCAAGCGCGAGCACAGCCGCAAACCTGATGAGCAGTACGAACTGATCGAGTCTTGCAGCCCTGGTCCCTATCTCGAATTGTTTGCCCGTGGCCGAAGGTCCGGCTGGTCTGCTTGGGGAGATCAGTGTGAGGACTATGAACCGGATTGGGCCACTTATGCGAATCACTCCCAGACTGGCGCGCCGCTTCGGGCGGATGGAAGCGTTTCCCAAGGAGAATTGCTTGGCCGCGGCGAGAGCGTTCCGTGATTAGTTGGTTTTCAGCGGACACGCGCTTGAGGCGCGGGCCGCGGGGACGGGCGCCGGCCAGCCGCGGCCCGGCCGAATGCACTTTGCGCAGACTGCGCTACAATCGAATACCGGCCTTTTGAGAAGGAGGCAGCCCATGTATATCAATTTCTGGTACGCCGCCCAGCGGTCCGAGAAACTTACGGCCGATGCACCAATGCGCGTGCGGATGCTGAGCCACGAGTTCGTGCTGTTCCGTGATTCCAAGGGCAAGGCCCACTGCCTGAGTGATACCTGCATTCACCGCGGCGCCGCGCTGTCCGGCGGCAAGATCAAGGGCGATTGCGTGCAATGCCCCTATCATGGCTGGCAATACGAAGGCAGCGGACGTTGCGTGAACATTCCCTCGCTCGGCCCCAAAGGGCGCCACAAGGTGCCGCCGCGCGGCCAGGTGGACGGCTATCCCACCGAGGAGTGCTACGGCCTGATCTTCGTGTTCCTGGGCGACCTGCCGGAAGAAAAGCGCCCCCCCATCATGCCCATCTCCGAATGGGGCCAGGACGGCTGGCGGGGCAACACCATGGACTATCACTGGAACGCCAACTACGAGCGGGCCGTGGAGAACGGCCTGGACCCGGCCCACAACGAATTCGTGCACCCCACCCACGGCTACTCGGGAGAACGCGACGAGTACAAGGTCAACGAGTTGCGCATCGAACATGACGACTACGGCTTCAGCTTCATGCACACCTTCCAGTCGCCGCCGCTGAAGAATTGGCTCATGAAGAGGATCCGCAATTACGACGGTCCTCTGGATGCGGGCTCGGGCCATCATGGACCCAACGGACTGTATACCTACATCCACCTCACGCCCACCAAGTGGTTCCATCAGTACGTATGGGAAACACCCGTCGACGAGCACTACCTGCACACCTTCCTGGTATCCATGCGCAACTGCATGATCCCCAGGAACAAGTGGTTCCTGAATGTGGCGGACAAGCAAATGGACAAGCGCAATTTCGCCGTGGCTGAACAGGATCGCGCCGTGATCGAGAAGCTCGACCCGATTTGCACCCCCGCCGAGCGCAGCACTCGCGAGTTGCTGATGCCGTCCGACAAGGTCATCTGGCTGTACCGGGACCACCTGGAGAAGTGGGACGCTGAGGGCTGGCGCATCGACACCGACGAACTCAAGCGGATGCGCGCCAAGCGCAATGTGGCCTACGCCATTCCGTCGCCGGCCCGCCGCGAGTCGCAGGCCTGGGTGCTCGACCCCGTACCGCTGGTCGAGCCGCGCCCCACCGCCCAACCCCTGCGCGCCGTCGGCGCCTAACTTCCAGATTCAGCGCGCTTAGTGGCGGAAATTTCGCCACGGAAGCCGTTTGTCTCCCCTTCCTTCCGGGAGTTTCCGAGGCAGGGGTGAGCGCCGGTCGCGTAGCGACGCAAAGCATGCCTTTGCGAGGCGCGAAAAGGGAAGCTCCATGGATGGATTCATGCGCCTCCCGGAAGGAAGGGGAGACGAACGGCGAGATCAAAGCGTTCCGGACTCAGGTCAAAGCGTTCCGGACTCAGGTCAAAGAGCTACTAACTCGTAAGGGAAGCCGGCCTTGCCGCAGGGGCTCGGCGCCTGCGTATCAGGCGGCGCACATCTCCCCCTATCGCCATCACGCAAGGCACATACACCAGCACCAGCGGCGGCGCCAGCAACAGCCCGAACACCAGCGTAATCGCCAGCGGCTGCACCAACTGCGCCTGCAGACTGCCTTCAAACAGAATCGGCGTAACACCCACGATCGTAGTGATGCTCGTCATCAGCACCGGCCGCAGCCGATCCTGCGCGCCGTGCACCAGCGCATCCGTCAGTGAATCGCCTCCTTCCCGCCGCCGCTGGACCGCCGACACCAGGATGATCGAATCGTTCACCAGCACCCCCGCCAGCCCCAGCAACGCCACCAGGCTGAACATGCTCAGATTGAAGCCAAACACCAGGTGCCCCACGATCGCGCCCACCAGCCCGAAGGGAATTACGCTCATGACCACCAGCGGGGTTCCGTAGCGCGCGAACACCCACGCCAGCACGATGTAAATGCTCCCCAGGGCCACAATCGCGGCCATTCGGAAGTCGGCCAGCGCCGCATTCTGCTGTTCGGCCCGCCCCTGAAACCCCACCGACACTCCGTATTGCTCCCTGATCGCGCGGATAACACCCTGTTCCTGCAAGGCGCGAATAACCTGCCCGCTGGTCGTGATCGTGGGATTGAGGTCCGCCGACACTGTGACCTGGCGCAGGCCGTCGGCGCGCCGGATTTGCGCAAAGCCCACCCGCTGGCGCAGGTTCACGACCTCCGTCAGCGGCGCTTCTACGCCTGACCGCGACCGCAGGTAAAGGCTGCGCAGGCCCGCTTCGCCGGGACCCGCTTCCGGCAGTTTCACCAGCACCTTCAGTTCCTCTTGGTCCCGCGGGACCCGGTCGGCCAGCGCGCCTTCATAGGCGTTGCGCACCTGGCGTGCGACTTCCGCGGCGCTGAATCCCATCGCTTCGCCGGCCGGCGTGATTTCCAGCAGCACTTCCTGCTTGCCGCGCGGCAGGTCGTCGTCCACCGAATCGACCCCCGGCACTCCGGACAGCCAGCCGGCCACGTAGCTCGCGGCAGCCTTCATGTCTTCCAGGTTGGCGCCGGTCAGACTCAATTCCACGTCATTGCCGGGCGGCCCCGCCACTTGCCGGGAGAAAAATATCAGTTTTTCCACGCCCGCCGCCCGCCGTGCCTGGCTCTTCCACGCTTCGATGAATGCCTCGTTGCGGACCGCGCGAATGTCGCCCGGCGCCAGTTCAATCGTGTACACTCCCAGGTGATCGCCGCTGACCTCCAGGGGCGCATTACCCACACCGGGGTCACGGGTGGCCACCGACCCCACCGCAAAGGCGATCAATTCACCCGGCTCATACCCCAGGTTGCGCTCCGCGGCGCGCGCCGCCCGCCCCAACTCCTCCACCATCCTTCGCGACTCGCGCCGGGGCGCGCCTGGCGTCAAGGCAAAATTGGCGAACACCAGGTCGGATTCCGGGGTTGGGAAGAAATCGAATCCCACCCGGCCGGTGAACAGGATCGAGATCGACAGCAGGAACAGGCAAAGGGCGGTGGTAACGCTCGCGTAGCGCTGCCGGATAGCGGTGCTGAGGAGGCGGGTGAAAACACCTTGGCGGAAGCGCGCGAAACCGGCCTCGAAACTCCTCCGCCAGCGCGCCGGCTCGCGCTGCCTGCGCAAGGCCCTGCGCAGATGCATGGGCAGGATCAGGAAGCACTCCACCAGGCTGGCGGCAATCACCAGCCCCAGAGTGATTGGCAACTCCTTCACCACGCTCCCGACCTGGTCTTCGATCATCAGTATCGGGAAGAACGCCGCCATGGTGGTCAGCGAGGCCGCCAGGACCGGCGGAAACATGATTCGAGACGCCCGTTCGGCCGCCTCACCGCCCGGCACGCCCGATGCGTACAGCGTGGCGGCATGTTCCGACACCACGATGGCGTCGTCCACGATAATGCCGATTCCCATGATCAGCGCGAACATGCTGATCATGTTGAGAGTCAGGCCTAGCGCGGCCATTCCCGCCATTGCCGCGAGGAAGGAAATGGGAATGCCCACCGCGACCCAGAATGCCGGGCGGCCGCCCAGGAACAGATACAGAACGGCCAGGACCAGCAGCAGGCCGCCGAAGCCGTTGGTGAGCAGCATGTTCACCCGCTGGCTCACCTGGTCGGCGAAAACGTCGAACAGCTCCACCCGGAGGCTGGCCGGCGCGCCGGCGCGGAACTCTTCCAGGTACGCCTCGACCGCCTGCTGGGCCAGCATCGAGTCCAGGCCGCGGCTGCGCCTGACGTTGATGTTGATCGACGAGTACTCATCGACCAGCCGCGCCACCTGCCCCTCGGCCGAAGTCTCGTGAATACGCGCGATGTCCTTCAGCCGCAGGCGTTCCCCCGATTCGCTGGACAGGACTTCCAGCTCGCCCAGCTCGGCCGCCGTGCGCGCCCGCCGCTCACTGCGAATCTGTCGGGAGATGCGGTCCGTTTCCAGCGTCCCGCCCGGCAGGTCCAGGCTGGAACGGGCGATGCGCTGGGCCACGTCATCCAGCGTGAGATCGAGGCGCCGCAAGGTTTCCGCCGGCACTTCCACCCGCAACTCGCTCCTGCGCAGGCCGCTCATGCGGATCAGGCTGACGCCCCGCTGCAACAGCGCGTTGCGGATTTCCCAGGCGTACGACTTCAGCGCACTCTCGCTGAACGGCCCGGAAATCTCGATGTTGCAGATCACTTCGGTGGGCTGCAGCAGCCGCACCAGGGGGCGCTCTATCTCCTGCGGAAAAGTCGCTACCCGCGCCACCGCCGATTGCGTGTCGGTCAGCGCCTTGGCCATGTTGCTGCCGAAATCGAAGTCCGCCATCAGGACGGCGCGCCCTTCAAAGGCCGTGGCCTCCACCCGGTCCAAGTTGTCGAGCAGCACCAGCTCCCTTTCCAGGGGCTCGACTACGTTCGATTCCAGGTCCTGGGGACTGGCGCCCGCCCAGGTGATGTCAATCTGAATCTGCTCCAGCGTGAAGTCGGGCATGAGCTGGCGGTTGAGCTGGCCCAGGCCCATTAGCCCGAACAGGATCATCAGCACCATTAGCAGATTGCCGGCCACCTTGTGGCGGGCGAAGAAAGCCAGGAGGGTGTTGGCGGCCATGCGCCGGCTACTCTACGATCAGCGCCCGGGCGTTCTCGCCGGCCTCGCGCAGCTGGGTGATAACCACCTGCTCGCCGTCCTTCAGCGGGTTGTGGCGCGCGGCTCTCAACAGAATCAGTTCACCGTCGTAGCCGGCCAGTTCGACCTGGCGGGAGCGGAGCCGCCCGGCCTGCACCACAAACACCTGGTCCTCGCCGTACAGTGCGGTTTCGGGCACCGGCGCCACTTGGGCATACAGCTTGTCGTCCAGTTCGATGCGCACGAAGGCGCCCGGCCTCAAGGGGGTGTCGATTGAAGTATCCAGCAGCTCCGCAAACACCCGTATGCCGCCGCTGGCGGCAGTGATCTCGCCGCCCAGGCGCGCGATTCGCGCGCCAAATCCGAGTTCCGTCTCGCCGACCTCCCAGACAACCCGCACCAATCGGCCCATCAGGCTGCCTTCCGACATCAGGCGGCCGTAGTGCTCGTTGGATAGCGGGAAACTCGCTTCCAGCAAGGCCGGGTCCACGATCCGAGCCACTCGGTCGCTGGTCGACAATTGCCGGCCCAGGTTCGCGCTTAACTCCACGAGCACGCCGTCATAGGGCGCCACCAGGCGGGTATCGGCCAGGTCCCGCCGCGCCCGCCGCGCGCTGGCCTGGCTGCGTTCCAGCGCTGCCCCCGCCATATCCACTTCCAGCGCGGCCGTATCGCGCTGCTGTGCGGACACGTTGCCCTCGGCAAACAGCGCATCGATGCGATCCATGTCCTGCTTCTTCAGGCGCAGCTGGGCTTCGGCCTCGACCACCGCCGCGCTCTGCTCCGCCACCGCTATTTCGTAGTTGAACGGATCCACCCGCAGCAGCAGTTCGCCTTCGCTTACGGCCGCGCCTTCGCGGAAATTGTCGCCCACCTCCACGATCGGCCCCGGCGTCAAGGCGCGTAGCTCGCTCTCGCGCCCGGCCACGATCTCGCCATACAGTTTGAGGACCGGCCGCAAATCCTGATAGCGGGCGGTGGCCACTCTCACCGGCCATTCGATTTCGGCCTGCTCGACCGGCGCCATGCTCGGCCGCGTAACCACCAGAAGAGCGATGAGGCCCGCCGTAGTCAGCGCGATCAGCAAAGGGAGAGTCTTGCGGCCCATGGCGCCCTATTTTCCACCAAATCCGAAGCGAATGTATTTGCGGGACAGCACACTGGATTCCGCGCCATGCCCTCCGCCGGATTCGCGCCGCCGGACATCTCCGGATTCAGAGTACTTGCCGCAGTTATTTCCAATCGGGACATGAGCCTGAACGCGGCATATTGGGAGGGGGTGAGCAGCGCGCGATTTCGAGGGGTGGAAAGTTGAGATTTGATGATGTCTGGAATGGCGAAATAATCGAGTAAGATCACGGGGGGGGGAGTGCGCGCCTCTTGCCTCGTTTATCGACAAGCGCCGGTTACGCTCCTTCCCACGGATGCCGCAGCGTCACCGTGTGTCCTGCGGCTGGGGGACATTGTCAAGGGGGTAGGTCATGGCCAATATCAAAGCCAGAATCGGGTTCGTCGCGGCAACAATGCTCGCGGCTTCAGGGTTTGCCGGGATAGCAGGCGCTCAGGAAGGCGCCGTTGCGCTCGAGGAAATCGTCGTCACGGCACGCAGGGTGGAGGAGCGGCTGCAGGATGTGCCGCTTGCGATTACCGCCTTCAGCGCGGCGGAAATCCAGTCGGCGGGTATCGAGAATCTGGACGATGTGGCGAACCTCACTCCCGGTCTGACCTTCTCGAGTCTGCTGGGTGAGTTTCTTCCGGTGCCGGTCGTTCGCGGCATGGCCCCGACGGCCGTGCAGGACAGGGAAAACAACGCAGCGATCTTCGTCGACGGCGTGTACATCTCCGGCCGCGAGGGGCTCAACTTCAGCCAGCTCGATCTGGAACGGATCGAGGTTGTCAAGGGTCCGCAAGCGGCCATGTATGGACGCAACAGCTTCAGCGGCGCGATCAATTTCGTCACCGCGCGTCCGACGGATGAATTCCGGGGCAAGGCGGAGCTCACTTTCGGCGACAACGGCCGAATCACCGCGTCCGGCTCGATCAGCGGGCCGCTCGTGGAAGACAAGCTGCGCGCCCGTGTCGCGATCATATTGAACCAATGGGACGGTTCCTACGAGAATCGGGTTCCCGATGGCCCGGACATCGGCGGGTTCGAGTATGAAACCCTGCAGGGCAGTCTCTACTGGACGCCGACGGATGCATTCGAGGCGGTCCTGTCTCTCTACAGCTCGACCGACAAGATCGACGTGTCCGCGGTCAGCTCGGTGACAATGAACTGCGAGAACACCAGCGCCCGAGGCGAGCGGCTGGCGAATTTCTGTGGCGAACTGCCGAGCGTCGGCAAGAGTGACCTCAGTATTCTCGCAGGCGCCACCGGGGAAGAACGCGATGTGGACCGCGCCAACCTGACCCTGAAGTTGAACACCGAGTTGGGTGAGTTCACGGCCTTGTCCGGGTTCTCCAGCGTTGAACAGACATTTCTATACGACGGCTCTCGTGGCAGTGAGAGCACGACATTTGCCTATCAGTCGTCGATCTCACCGTTTCCCCGCGCCTACGTTCTCGGCACCTTCGAGGCCGAATTGCTACAAATAGGCGCGCCCGATCGAACCGAAGAATTCAGCCAGGAGTTGCGTTTCACAAGCCCTGAAGACCGTTCCTTGCGTTATACGCTGGGCGGCTACTTCTACTCTGTCGAGAAGGAAGAAGGGAACAGCGGTGTGGCAGCGCGGACTCCTGTGCCGCGCGGATTTGCGAATTTCTGCCCCTGCATCCAGTTCTTCCCGGGTGTAGGTTTCGCGCTGCCGGCGTATCCCGGGACTTCGGTCGGGGACACGGCTTTCCGTTCATGGTTCTCCGGACCCAGGGGCAACGCCACAGGTGCGGTTGACCAAATGTTGGAGACCGATGCCTGGTCGGTGTTCGGAGCCATTGATCGCGACTTTTCGCAGCAGCTGACGGGCCGGGTGGAACTGCGCTACACGGACGAAGAAAAGCACAGTCAGGATTTCGAATCGGGCTCCGACCTGAACAACTCCTGGGATTTCATCTCCTGGCGCGCAACGCTGGACTACAAGCCCAGCGAGAACACGATGTACTACGCATCGATTGCAGGCGCGACGAAAAGCGGCGCCTTTGATTTCGATACCGAGGACAACGTCAACGGAGAATCGGTTTCCGTCGTGAGCTACATCGATCCCGAAGAAAACACCTCCTTCGAGTTGGGTACAAAGGGTACCTACCTGGGCGGCCGATTGAGCACCGACATCGCCGTGTTCTATATCGATTGGACCGAAATCGTCATCCCGCAACTGTTTAATGTGGATCCGAACGGCGTCGCGCTGACCCAACCCCTCGGGCTGGACACAAATGCCGGAGACGCATCGGTCCTCGGGTTGGAGGCGTCGTTTGCATACGCGTTCACCGATAACCTGACCGGCAACTTGGGCTTCTCACTGACGAACTCGGAGTTCGATGAGGCGCAGATCGAGTCATTCGCTGATTTCCCCAGCTTTGCGCCGGACGGCGACGTAGGGGGCAACAGCTTGCTGCGTCAGTCCGAGATCCAGGCAAATGCCACGATCAACTACCGGCGCGCGCTTCGTGGCAACACCGATTGGTATGTGCGTACCGATGTCATGTATACGGGCAAGCAATGGATTGGCGCTCCCAACCAGGCGGAAGTCCCTGCCCATACCTATGTCAACCTGCGAGTGGGAATTGACGCGGAGCGATACTCGGTGGAACTCTGGTCGGAGAATCTATTGGATGATGACAATCCGGTGGCCGGATTTCGCGACGTATATTTCGGCAATGCGCTACCCGGTGGGGGGGCCGGCGGTTTCTTCGACACCTTCTTCCCATGGCGGATCACGCTTTCTCATCCCCGCCTCCGCCAGGTAGGCGTTACGGCACGTTTCCGGTTCTAGGCAGGCGCAGCGTCAGCGCGCATCCGGCTTCGTGAACCGCAGGACTGCGCGGTCGGTCTTGCCGCGGATTTGCGGCGCCATGGCAATTACGTCATGGGTGTCGTCTGCATTTGACAACACATCGCTGTCGGCATCGAATTGAAAACCGGCTGCGGTGAAGTCCGCAACTATCAGCGCCGGATCGATACGATGCAGCCCGGCCACGACCTCCCGGGGCGTCTCGGAGTCGGCTATGTGGTCGATGACCACCACGGCGGCCCCGGGCCTTGCAGCGGAATACAGCTCGGCCAGCATGCGGGGGCGGTCTATGAGTTCCCAGCCACGCTGACCGTCAATGTAGTAGACATCGTGGTAGCTCCGGATAAAAAGCACCACATCGAAGGTACTGGCAGGTAATTCAAGCTTGTTATTCTCGCCGATGAGCCGCTCGACCGCCGCCAGCCGGCCATCCGCAAAGCGCTGCTCAATTTCTTTGCCGGCAATCGCCGCATAAGGCGTGTTGTTGTGCGCCACTACCCTGCCGGCGGGACCGACCACAAAAGCCGCCAGCTGGGTGTAGTAACCGCCGCCGGAGAACATATCGAGCACGGTCATGCCTGGCCGAAGGCCGGCAAAGGCCAGGATGGCTTCGGGCCTGCGGCCGGCGTCCCTGGGCAAGTCGGCCGGTAATCGGCCTGGATCGGCAATCGCCAAGGCGATGATTGCGGTGGAATCGGCAGCATCGCCGGGGGGCGTGTCGCCGGATAAGCTGCTTGCCGCGCATGCAACGAGAAGCACCGCTACGGTCGGATACAGCAATGGTATTGATGGTCGCATAGGATCGCATCCTAACCCGCATCGCTCACGGCTTGTGGAATGAGGGCTTTGCAAGTGGATTGGCAAGGCTCTGAGGGTCCCGAGCGAGGGGGTTTCGCCCTCGTTGCGGAAACGCGCATGCGCCCTGCCAGGGCTTTCCCACGCTTGTGGCATTGAGTGGTTTTGGAGTCCGGCTTGAAGGGTTGTCGGGTTCGGATTGAGTTGTCGGCGGATGACGCACGGTCGGGGATGCCGGATGGCGGTGGTTGTGGCGGCTGGTTGGTGATGGTTGGGGCCATCCGGGCGATCCGGTCGGCCGGCGGGGTTTCGAGGCGCCGCGAGGGGAACGGTGTTTAGCCGGGCGAGAGCACGGCGTCGAGCGCGTCGTTGCGATGGAGAGCGAAGTGGCGCGTGGCTTCAGCGACGCTTTTGCCGCGCCTGAGGATGATGGCGAGCGCGATACAGTTGCACAGCGCGTTATTGACGGGCGCGTGCGCCTTGCGGGCGAGGCAGGCGTCTTCGGCGAAATGGACATCCCGGGTCCGGTGGTTCTGGTTTTCCACGGCCCAGTGGCCGCGGTTCCAGGCCAGCAGTTGTTCCGGGGAGCCCCGTTCTTCCGGGACGGAGGTGATGCCGTAGGCCAGCTCCCGGCTCTCGTGTCCGGAACGGGCGTCGATGCGCTGGCGCTCGACGCGGAAGATTTGCTTGAGGTGCGGGTAGTTCACCGTGCCCCGCAGCGGGGTCAGGGTGCGGATGCAGCGGCGCTCGATGCGCCCGTGCGCCTTCGCGGAGGCCTCCTCGTGCCCGCCTGTCGCGTCCTGTTCCCAGTCGATGCCGGCCAGGGTGGCGAAGGTTTCGGGCGCGTTGCCCTTGACCGTCATCAGGTAGTCGGCGCCGCGGCTCTCGACGATGGACCGCGCGGTGTCCCGGACCGTGTGCAGCGCGTCGATCGTGATCACCCGGCCGGCGAGCGGCGCCTCCTCCAGCAGCGCCCGCACCGCCGCCCGCTCGCCGTTCTCGTCGTGGAAGCCGAGGCTCGCAAGCGGCATCCCGGTGCCGTGCTCGACCAGCGTCGCGGTCTCGTGGCGCGTCTCCCCGTGGCGGTTCGCCCCGCGGATCCGCTTGCCGTCGGAAGCCAGCGCCGCACCCAGTTGTAGCCGCGGCGCCGCATAGCGCTTCAGCACCGCCTCGATGGCCGTCGGATCGGCGTTGCCGATCACCCGGTAGAGGACCGATTTCGACACCGGCTCATACCGGCCCGTGTTCGGGTTGCGCCACGCCCCAAGCGCCTCGAGCTCCGCCTGACTCAGCGACCGGGCGTACTGGACCGCCGCCACACCGTTGCCCATGCCCGCAAGCCGGGCCACGATGTAGACGGCCAGCACCGAGGCGATCCGATGCTTGCGGCCCTGGGCCCGACGGAAGTCCGGGACCTGCATCAACTCCTCGTACAGCGAACGCAGTTCCGGGGGACGCCGACCGGACACCCCGCCCATCGGGTTCGGCGACAGCGCGTCCGGCAGCCGGCCCGGGGCGGCGAGACGCCGCCTCGCATCCCGGCGCAAAGGCCGCACGTACAGCGCCTTGGGCACCCCGTGCGGATCGGTGTAGCGGCCGTTCGCCCGCGCAAAGCCCCGCGTGCGCCCGAGCCGCCGCCAGTTCGCCGCCGTGTACATCCCGCCGGAAAAACGCGACGGGTCCACGAACGTCTCCGCCATCAGCAGCGGATGACCGTGCTCGGCCGCCCAGTCCGCGCTCAGACGCCGGGTCATCGCCGACAGCGCCCGCGAGGCCAGATTGGGAAACACCCCCGGCGCGCCGAGAACCAGAAAACGCGTGTTGTTGCCGATCAGGTGCAGACGACGAAACTGCTCCTTCCCCGACCAACCGATCCACCGGTCCCGCGGCCGGCACTTGAACGCGCCCGACTGCCAGCCCGCCAGACCGATCCAATGCCCGCGCCACTCAAACACATACCGCAGACCACGCCCGGCAAACCGCTTGAAGCCCAGGTAATGGTGGCCATCCATCAGCGCATCCCAGCGAAGACGCTCCTGCGGCTTCGCAAGACGCACCGACACCTCCGCCAGCCGAAACCCCTCGGGCGCAACCTTAAAGATGGCCGACTCCCTTTCCATGCACCACCAATACCACAGCGCAGGAAGAAAAGCCAGCGCAACAACAAAAACCTCGTAAATACAAACACAAACGAATCAAGCAAATTTAGCGTGGGAAAGCCCTGGCGCCCTGCCAGGACTTTCCCACGCTTGTGGCATTGAGTGGTTTTGGAGTCCGGCTTGAAGGGTTGTCGGGTTCGGATTGAGTTGTCGGCGGATGACGCACGGTCGGGGATGCCGGATGGCGGTGGTTGTGGCGGGTGGTTGGTGATGGTTGGGGCCATCCGGGCGATCCGGTCGGCCGGCGGGGTTTCGAGGCGCCGCGAGGGGAACGGTGTTTAGCCGGGCGAGAGCACGGCGTCGAGCGCGTCGTTGCGATGGAGAGCGAAGTGGCGCGTGGCTTCAGCGACGCTTTTGCCGCGCCTGAGGATGATGGCGAGCGCGATACAGTTGCACAGCGCGTTATTGACGGGCGCGTGCGCCTTGCGGGCGAGGCAGGCGTCTTCGGCGAAATGGACATCCCGGGTCCGGTGGTTCTGGTTTTCCACGGCCCAGTGGCCGCGGTTCCAGGCCAGCAGTTGTTCCGGGGAGCCCCGTTCTTCCGGGACGGAGGTGATGCCGTAGGCCAGCTCCCGGCTCTCGTGTCCGGAACGGGCGTCGATGCGCTGGCGCTCGACGCGGAAGATTTGCTTGAGGTGCGGGTAGTTCACCGTGCCCCGCAGCGGGGTCAGGGTGCGGATGCAGCGGCGCTCGATGCGCCCGTGCGCCTTCGCGGAGGCCTCCTCGTGCCCGCCTGTCGCGTCCTGTTCCCAGTCGATGCCGGCCAGGGTGGCGAAGGTTTCGGGCGCGTTGCCCTTGACCGTCATCAGGTAGTCGGCGCCGCGGCTCTCGACGATGGACCGCGCGGTGTCCCGGACCGTGTGCAGCGCGTCGATCGTGATCACCCGGCCGGCGAGCGGCGCCTCCTCCAGCAGCGCCCGCACCGCCGCCCGCTCGCCGTTCTCGTCGTGGAAGCCGAGGCTCGCAAGCGGCATCCCGGTGCCGTGCTCGACCAGCGTCGCGGTCTCGTGGCGCGTCTCCCCGTGGCGGTTCGCCCCGCGGATCCGCTTGCCGTCGGAAGCCAGCGCCGCACCCAGTTGTAGCCGCGGCGCCGCATAGCGCTTCAGCACCGCCTCGATGGCCGTCGGATCGGCGTTGCCGATCACCCGGTAGAGGACCGATTTCGACACCGGCTCATACCGGCCCGTGTTCGGGTTGCGCCACGCCCCAAGCGCCTCGAGCTCCGCCTGACTCAGCGACCGGGCGTACTGGACCGCCGCCACACCGTTGCCCATGCCCGCAAGCCGGGCCACGATGTAGACGGCCAGCACCGAGGCGATCCGATGCTTGCGGCCCTGGGCCCGACGGAAGTCCGGGACCTGCATCAACTCCTCGTACAGCGAACGCAGTTCCGGGGGACGCCGACCGGACACCCCGCCCATCGGGTTCGGCGACAGCGCGTCCGGCAGCCGGCCCGGGGCGGCGAGACGCCGCCTCGCATCCCGGCGCAAAGGCCGCACGTACAGCGCCTTGGGCACCCCGTGCGGATCGGTGTAGCGGCCGTTCGCCCGCGCAAAGCCCCGCGTGCGCCCGAGCCGCCGCCAGTTCGCCGCCGTGTACATCCCGCCGGAAAAACGCGACGGGTCCACGAACGTCTCCGCCATCAGCAGCGGATGACCGTGCTCGGCCGCCCAGTCCGCGCTCAGACGCCGGGTCATCGCCGACAGCGCCCGCGAGGCCAGATTGGGAAACACCCCCGGCGCGCCGAGAACCAGAAAACGCGTGTTGTTGCCGATCAGGTGCAGACGACGAAACTGCTCCTTCCCCGACCAACCGATCCACCGGTCCCGCGGCCGGCACTTGAACGCGCCCGACTGCCAGCCCGCCAGACCGATCCAATGCCCGCGCCACTCAAACACATACCGCAGACCACGCCCGGCAAACCGCTTGAAGCCCAGGTAATGGTGGCCATCCATCAGCGCATCCCAGCGAAGACGCTCCTGCGGCTTCGCAAGACGCACCGACACCTCCGCCAGCCGAAACCCCTCGGGCGCAACCTTAAAGATGGCCGACTCCCTTTCCATGCACCACCAATACCACAGCGCAGGAAGAAAAGCCAGCGCAACAACAAAAACCTCGTAAATACAAACACAAACGAATCAAGCAAATTTAGCGTGGGAAAGCCCTGGCGCCCTGCAAACCGTCCTTGACATGCATAAAGTGCCTGTGAGATGATGGGCCGTTCCGTCCACGGAGGGGTACCCAAGCGGTCAACGGGGGCAGACTGTAAATCTGCTGGCTCAGCCTTCGTAGGTTCGAATCCTACCCCCTCCATTTTGAGAGGTGGTGGGGGAGAGCCCCCTTGGATTTCTTGAGTACCCGGCCGGGAACGGCCACAAAAGGGCTTGTAGAGCAATGCGGGCGTAGTTCAATGGTAGAACCTCAGCCTTCCAAGCTGATGATGTGGGTTCGACTCCCATCGTCCGCTCCAGGTGGAAGGGGATAGACGTCGCCCACATAGCTCAGTCGGTAGAGCACTTCCTTGGTAAGGAAGAGGTCACCGGTTCAAGTCCGGTTGTGGGCTTTTTTTTACTTTGCAACTTCAAGCCCCGCCCCACGCGGGGGCGCGCGGACAGGAGGAGAAGTCATGGCCAAGGCAAGATTTGAGCGCACCAAGCCGCATGTGAACGTTGGGACGATTGGTCACGTGGACCATGGGAAGACGACGTTGACGGCGGCCTTGACGAAGATCATGGCGGCCCGTCACGGCGGTGAAGTCAAGGCGTTTGACGAGATCGACAATGCGCCCGAAGAGCGCGCGCGCGGGATCACGATCGCCACGGCGCACGTGGAGTATGAGAGCGACAACCGCCACTATGCACACGTGGACTGTCCGGGCCACGCCGACTACGTCAAGAACATGATCACGGGCGCGGCGCAGATGGACGGTGCGGTGCTGGTGGTGAGCGCGGCGGACGGTCCGATGCCGCAGACCCGCGAGCACATCCTGCTGGCCCGCCAGGTGGGGGTTCCCTACATCGTGGTGTATCTGAACAAGTCCGACATGGTGGACGACGACGAGCTTTTGGAGCTGGTCGAACTTGAGGTCAGAGATCTTCTGTCGCAGTATGACTTTCCGGGCGATGACACCCCGGTGATCGTGGGCAGCGCCTTGCATGCATTGGAAGGCCAGGACGGCGAGCGTGCGGTGGGCAGCATCCATGCGTTGGTGGAGGCCATGGACAGTTACATCCCCGAGCCCGAGCGGGCCGTGGACGGGGCCTTTTTGATGCCGATTGAGGACGTATTTTCGATTGCCGGGCGGGGCACGGTGGTGACCGGGCGGGTAGAGCGTGGCGTGGTGAAGGTAGGCGAAGAGGTGGAGATTGTCGGGATCAAGGAGACCTCCAAGAGCACCTGCACCGGCGTGGAGATGTTCCGCAAGCTGCTGGACGAAGGAAGAGCGGGAGACAACGTGGGCGTATTGCTGCGGGGCGTCAAGCGCACCGAGGTGGAGCGGGGCCAGGTGTTGGCGCGTCCCGGCTCGATTACGCCGCATACCGGCTTTGAGTCCGAGGTGTATATCCTGACCAAGGAGGAGGGCGGCCGACACACGCCGTTTTTCAAGGGCTATCGGCCGCAGTTTTATTTTCGGACCACGGACGTGACCGGCGCGGTGACCTTGCCGGCGGAGATGGAGATGGTGATGCCGGGGGACAACGTACGCATGCAGGTGGCCTTGATTGCGCCGATTGCGATGGAAGATGGATTGCGCTTTGCGATCCGCGAGGGTGGCCGAACCGTCGGCGCCGGCGTGGTCGCAAAGGTAGTGGAGTAGGTCGGTCGAAGCAAGACCGTTGAAGGGCAGCAGGCCAGTAGCTCAATTTGGCAGAGCAGCGGTCTCCAAAACCGCAGGTTGGGGGTTCGAGTCCCTCCTGGCCTGCCAATTAAGACCCGTGCGGGTTAGGCGATGAAAGACAACAACCCCATTAAGACCGGCAATTCCCTGGACGTGGCGTGGCTATTGCTCGCCGCGCTGCTGCTGGTGGGCGGTGTTTATGCGTACTACGCATACGAGGAACTCTCGATTCTGCTCCGGGTGGGCGCTGTGCTGGCGAGCCTGTCGCTGGCCGCCGTGGTGCTGCTGCGAACCACCCGCGGGCAAATCGCCTGGCAGTTCGTGCAGAGTTCCCGCGCCGAACTGCGCAAGGTGGTCTGGCCCAACCGCCAGGAAACCCTGCAGACCACCGCTACCGTGCTGGTCATCGTATTGATCCTGTGCGTATTCTTCTGGCTGCTGGACATGGGCCTGGCCGCCCTCACCCGCATGCTGACCTCGGCATAGGAAAGGGACGTCATGCACTGGTACATCGTGCAGTCGTACTCCAACTACGAAGAGAAGGTGAAAACCGCTCTGCTGGAGCGCATTCGCCGGGAAAGCATGGAGGAAAAGTTCGGACGCATCATGGTGCCCACCGAGGAAGTCGTGGAAATGCGCGACGGCCAGAAGCGCCGATCCTCGCGCCGCTTCTTCCCCGGGTACGTGCTGGTGGAAATGGACCTCGACGAGCGGTCCTGGTACCTGGTCAACAGTGTCCCGCGGGTGCTGGGCTTCGTGGGCGGGACCAGCGAGCACCCCGAGCCGATCACCGATGAGGAGGCCGACCGCATCCTGCAGCAGGTGGAGGAAGGTTCCGAGAAGCCGCGTCCCAAGGTGCTGTACGAGCCCGGCGAAGTGGTGCGCATAGTGGACGGGCCTTTCAACGACTTCAACGGTGTGGTCGAGCAGGTCAACTACGAAAAGAACCGGCTACGCGTGGCGGTGCAGATTCTTGGCCGCTCCACGCCGGTGGATCTCAGTTTCGGTCAGGTGCGCAAGGCATAAGTCAAGGAATAGGTTATGGCGAAGAATGTAATGGCATTGGTCAAGATGCAGGTTCCGGCCGGGCAGGCCAACCCCAGCCCGCCGGTGGGACCGGCGCTGGGTCAGCATGGCGTGAACCTGATGGAGTTCTGCAAGGCTTTCAATGTCCAGACCGGCAGTCTGGAACCCGGCATAACCACGCCCGTCGTGGTGACGGTTTACAGCGACCGCAGTTTCAGTTTTATCACCAAGACGCCGCCGGCCGCGGTGCTGTTGCGGCGCGCCGCCGGCGTGGACAAGGGTAGCGGCGTGCCGAACCTGGAAAAGGTCGGCGAGGTAACCCGCGGCCAACTCGAAGAGATCGTGCGCAGCAAGCAGCCGGATCTGACCGCCGCAGACATGGACGCCGCCGTGCGCACCATTGCCGGCACCGCGCGCAGCATGGGATTGACCGTAGCCGGCGGGGAGGTCTAGGCATGGCCCGTTTGAGCAAGAAACAAAAAGCCATGCGCGAGATCACCGCAGGCAAGGAGCCGCTGCCCGTGGACGAGGCCATCAAGGTCATCCGCGAGGCTGTGCCCGCCGCCTTCGGCGAATCGGTGGATGTGGCCGTGAATTTGAACGTGGACCCGCGCAAGGCGGACCAGATCGTACGTGGCGCCACCGTGCTGCCGCACGGCCTGGGCAAGGAAATCAAAGTGGCCGTATTTGCCGACGGCGAAGCCGCCGAGGAGGCCAGGGAAGCCGGCGCCGATGCGGTGGGCCTTGCGGAGCTGGCCGATGAGATCAAGCAGGGCAACATCGAGCACGATGTCTATGTGGCCGCCCCCAACGCGATGCGCGTGGTGGGTGGACTCGGAAAGATCCTGGGCCCGCGCGGCCTGATGCCCAACCCCAAGTCCGGCACCGTGACGCCCAACGTGGGCGAGGCGGTACGCAACGCCAAGGCGGGCCAAGTTCGTTACCGCACCGACAAGGCCGGGATCATTCATTGCTCGATCGGCAAGAAGAGTTTCAGCGACGCAGCCATCCTGGAAAACCTGACCGCGCTTTTGGGCGAATTGGTAAAGGCCAAGCCCCCGGCCGCCAAGGGCGTTTACATGCAGCGTATCACCCTGTCCACCACCATGGGTCCGGGCGTGCGCGTCGATCAATCCAGCATCAAGCTGGCATAGCCAGACTTTAAGGAAACCGCATCCATGCCCCTTAACCTGCAACAGAAAAAAGAGTTGGTGCAAGACTTGCGCACCGCGGCCGAACAAGCGGTCGTGGCGGCGGTGGCCGATTACCGCGGCCTCAAGGTCGAGGAAATGACCGATCTGCGCCGCCGCGCGCGGGGCGCCGGCGTGCAGCTGCGGGTGGTCAAGAACACCCTTTCGCGGCGGGCGGTAAAGGACACGCCCTTCGAGAACCTCACCGAGGCGCTTACCGGCCCCACTTTGCTGGCGTTTTCTTCCGAAGATCCGGGCGCCGTCGCCAGGCTCTTCAAAGACTTCAGCAAGCAGCACGAAGCTTTGGCGCCGCGCGGTTTCCTGCTCGACGGGGTGTTGTATCCCGGCGATCAGACCGACCGTATCGCCTCGCTGCCGACGCTTGACGAGGCCCGCGCGAAGCTGCTGGGCGCGTTCAAGGCGCCGATGCAGAAACTGGTCGCAACCCTCGCCGAGCCGCAGGCGCGCCTGGCGCGCCTGATCGCGGCGCGGCGAGATCAAATGGGAGCCGATTGAGCCGGCTGCCGCATCGAATTATTTGCAACATTCCCTTATAGGAGCAAGCCATGACTGTAGGAAGAACAGAAATCCGTGAAGCGCTGGGCCAGATGCCGGTGCTTGAGTTGGTGGAACTGATCAAGGAACTCGAGGATGAGTGGGGCGTCAGCGCGGCCGCGTCCGTGGTTGCCGGTCCCGCCGCCCCGGCCGAAGAAGCGGCCGCCGCCGAGGAACAGACCGAGTTCACCATAATGCTGCAGAGTTTCGGCGCCTCCAAGGTTGGCGTCATCAAGGCTCTGCGCTCCATTACCAGTCTCGGTCTCAAGGAGGCCAAGGACTTGGTCGAGAGTGCTCCCGCCCCCGTATCGGAAGGCGTTTCCAAGGAAGACGCCGAGAAATTCAAGACTACGCTCGAAGAAGCCGGCGCGACGGTTGAAGTCAAGTAGTTGGGCATCTTCCGCCCAACTGCCCTTTCCCTGGGAAGGAGGGCTTCCAGCCCTGCAGTCGAGGGCAGGATGCCCTCGCTCCCAGGCGCTTGCAATTATTCAGGATAACGCCGTATGACCTATAGCTACACCGAAAAGAAACGCATCCGCAAGAGCTTCGGCAAGAGTTCCACCGTGCTGGAGGTGCCGTACCTGCTGGCAATGCAGCGCGACAGCTACGCGCAGTTCCTGCAGGAGGACACGCCTCCCCACGAGCGCGAGAACCAAGGCTTGCATTCGGTTTTCTCGCAGATCTTTCCGATCGAAAGCTATACCGGCAACGTGGAGCTGCAGTATGTCAGCTACAGCCTGGGCGAGCCTCCGTTCGACGAGGAGGAGTGCCGCCTGCGCGGCGCCACCTACGCGGCGCCCTTCAACCTGATGGTGCGCCTGGTGATCTTCGACCGCGGCAGTTCGCGCGCGGTCAAGGAGATCCGCGAGCAGCAGGTGTACCTGGGCGAGATTCCGCTGATGACCGGACACTGCAGCTTCATCATCAACGGCACCGACCGGGTGATCGTGTCCCAGCTGCACCGCTCTCCCGGCGTGTTCTTCGATCACGACCGCGGCAAGACCCATTCCTCCGGCAAGCTGCTGCACAACGCCCGCGTCATCCCGTACCGCGGCTCCTGGCTGGATTTCGAGTTCGACGCCAAGGACAGCGTCTATACCCGTATCGACCGCAAGAAGAAGATTCCCGCCACGGTGCTGTTGCGCGCCCTGGAATACTCGACCGAGGAAATTCTCGGCCTGTTCTTCGATCGCGACGAGTACCGGATCGATAAGAAGGGCAAGGTGCGCATGCGACTTGAGGCCTCCCGCCTGCGCGGTCTCACCGCCCGTTTCGATGTCGTCGCGGGCGGCGAACTGATCGCGCCCAGGGACCGGCGCATCACCCAGCGTCACGTGCGCATGCTGGAGAAGTCCAGGCTCAAATGGCTGGAACTGCCCGACCTGCCGAAGTACCAGGACAACGGCGAGGCCGCCCCCTCAGGGGACGATGGCGTTGCCCATCCTCTGCTGGGCGAGACCCTGGCCCGCGACGTGGTGGATACCGACACTGGCGAAGTGTTGGCCCAGGCCAACGACGAGATCACCCACGAAGTCTTGCGCAGTTTTGTTGCCCACGGGATCGGGGCGATCGAGACCATTTACGTCAACGAGCTGGAGCACGGCCCGTATATCTCCTCGACCCTAAAAGTGGATGAGACCCGCAACCGCGATATGGCGCTGGTCGAAATCTACAAGATGATGCGGCCGGGCGAACCGCCCACCCAGGAGGCCGCCAACAACCTGTTCCGCAACCTGTTCTTCAGCCAGGATCGCTACGACCTGTCGCGCGTGGGCCGCATGAAGTTCAATCGCCGCGTGGGCCGTGAGGAAACCACCGGCAGCTCCATCCTCAGCAAGGAGGACATTGTGGAAGTGCTGCGGGTTCTGCTGAACATCCGCAACGGCAAGGACAACGTCGATGACATCGACCACCTCGGCAACCGGCGCGTGAGATGCGTGGGCGAGATGGCGGAGAACGCCTTGAGACAGGGCCTGGCGAGGGTCGAACGGGCGGTCAAGGAACGCCTGTCGATGGCCGAGAGCGATGGGCTGATGCCGCAGGAAATGATCAACGCCAAGCCGGTGTCCGCGTCCATCAAGGAGTTTTTCGGCTCCAATCAGTTGTCGCAGTTCATGGATCAGAACAACCCGCTGGCCGAGACCACCCACAAGCGGCGCGTTTCCGCCCTGGGCGCCGGCGGCCTGACCCGCGAGCGGGCCGGCTTCGAAGTGCGCGACGTGCACCCCACCCACTACGGTCGCGTGTGTCCCATCGAAACGCCGGAAGGCCCGAACATCGGCCTGATCAACTCGCTGGCCGTGTATGCGCGGACCAACGAGTACGGAATCCTGGAGACTCCCTACCGGCGGGTAACCGACGGCAAGGTCACCAACACCATCGATTACCTGTCGGCCATCGAGGAAGGCCAATACGTGATCGCCCAGGCCAACGCCACACTTACCGGCGAGAAGAAGTTCGTCGATCCCCTGGTGCGGGTCCGGCACCGCAACGAATCCACCCTGATGCAGCGCGAGCGCATCCAGTACATGGACGTCTCGCCCCGCCAGACCGTTTCGGTGGCCGCTGCGCTGATTCCGTTTCTGGAGCACGGCGACGCCAACCGCGCGCTGATGGGTTCGAACATGCAGCGCCAGGCCGTGCCCACCTTGCGGGCCGAGCCGCCCCTGGTCGGGACCGGCATGGAGCGGGCGGTGGCGATCGATTCCGGTTCCTGCACCGTGGCGCGGCGCGCCGGACTGGTGGACTTCCTGGACTCGTCCCGGATCGTGGTTCGCGTGGAGCAGGAAGACGCCGGGGCCGACGAGGCCGGCGTGGACATCTACAACCTGGTGAAATACCAGCGCACCAACCAGAACACCTGCATGAACCAACGCCCGCAGGTTCGAAAAGGGGACCGCGTGGATGCCGGCGACGTGCTCGCCGACGGCGCGGCCACCAGCATGGGCGAACTGGCCCTGGGCCAGAACCTGCTGGTGGCGTTCATGCCCTGGAACGGCTACAACTTCGAGGACTCGATCCTGATTTCCGAGCGCCTGGTGCATGAGGACCGCTTCACCAGCATCCATATCGAGGAATTGACCTGCATGGCGCGCGACACCAAGCTCGGCGCCGAGGAGGTCACCGCCGACATCCCCAACGTGGGCGAAGCGGCGCTGGCCAAGTTGGACCAGTCCGGCATCGCCTACATCGGCGCGGAGGTCAAGGCCGGCGACATCCTGGTGGGCAAGGTCACGCCCAAGGGCGAAACCCAGTTCACCCCCGAGGAAAAGTTGCTGCGCGCCATCTTCGGAGAGAAGGCCTCCGATATCAAGGACACTTCCTTACGGGTACCGGCGGGCATGGACGGCACCGTGATCGACGTTCGCGTGTTCACCCGCGAAGGCGTGGAAAAGGACAAGCGCGCCCTGGCCAACGAGGACCAGGAACTTTCGGGGGTCAAGAAGGACCTCGAAGACCAGCGGAGGATTATCGAGGAGGACCTGTTCCAGCGCGTCCGCGAGCAGATCGAGGGCAAGATGGCCGACGGCGGGCCGGAAGGGTTCGAGCCCGGCAAGGTCACGGCCAAGAAGCTGGACGCCCTGCCGCGCGAGCAGTGGTTCGAGATCAGCCTGCGCAAACGGGACTTGAATGATCTGCTGGTACGTTCCGGGGAACACTTGAAGCAGGTTCGCGAGAACATGGAGCAGCGCTACACCGAAAAGGCCCGCAAGATCACCGCCGGCGACGAACTGGCTGCCGGCGTGCGCAAGATGGTCAAGGTTTACATGGCCGTCAAGCGCCGGGTGCAGCCCGGCGACAAGGTGGCCGGGCGTCACGGCAACAAGGGCGTGATTTCCACCATCGTTCCGGTAGAGGATATGCCCTACCTGGCCGACGGCACCCCGGTGGACATGGTGCTCAATCCGCTGGGCGTGCCCTCGCGCATGAACACCGGCCAGATCCTCGAGTGCCACCTCGGCTGGGCCGCCAAGACCCTCGGTCTGCAGATCGGCGAACTGGTTGCGCAGAAAGGCGGGACCAAGCCATTGCGTGAGACGCTGGAGCGTATTTACAACTACTCCGCCAGCGGGACCGGCCAGAGCGTCAAATCGCTGAATGTCAGTGAGCTCAAGGAAATGGCGAACAACCTGTCGAGCGGCGTGACCATGGCCACGCCGGTGTTCGATGGCGCTACCGAGGCCGAGATCAAGGACATGCTGAAACTGGCCGGACTTCCCGAGTCGGGTCAAACCACGCTGTTCGACGGCCGCACCGGTCAGGCTTTCGACCGCCAGGTCACGGTGGGCTATATGTACATGCTCAAGCTCAACCACCTGGTGGACGACAAGATGCATGCCCGGTCCACCGGCCCCTACAGCCTGGTGACCCAGCAGCCGCTGGGCGGCAAGGCCCAGTTCGGCGGTCAGCGGTTTGGCGAGATGGAGGTGTGGGCGCTGGAAGCCTACGGTGCCGCCCATACGCTCCAGGAGATGTTGACCGTCAAGTCCGACGATCAGTCCGGCCGCAGCCGGATGTTCAAGAGCATCGTGGATGGACGCCACAGCGTGGAGGCCGGGATGCCGGAATCCTTCAATGTGCTGGTGAAGGAAATCCGCGCGCTCGGCATCAACGTCGAGCTGACCCGCCGTTAGCTGTATGCCCAGCAAGTACAAGTACTGCGCCGGAACCCCCCTGGGAACGAGGGCATCTTGCCCTCGTTCCCAGGATGCCTTCCTCCCCAGTCGCAGCCCACATGAAGAACCAAACACTATAAGGAGCGATGCATGAGAGAAATCACTCGCATGGCCCAGTCCGCCCCCGGATTTGAAGACTTTGACTCCATCAGTATCGGCCTTGCGTCGCCGGAAATGATCAAGTCCTGGTCCTGGGGGGAAGTACGCAAGCCCGAGACCATCAACTACCGCACCTTCAAACCGGAGCGCGACGGCCTGTTCTGCGCCCGCATCTTCGGTCCCTTGAAGGACTTCGAGTGCATTTGCGGGAAGTACAAGCGGCTCAAGCACCGCGGAGTGATTTGCGAGAAGTGCGGGGTGGAAGTGCGCGAGGCGCGGGTGCGCCGGGAGCGCATGGGCCATATCGACCTGGCCACGCCGGTCGCACATATCTGGTTTTTGAAATCGCTGCCGTCGCGCATCGGGCTGATGCTGGACATGACCATGCACGAGATCGAACGGGTGCTGTATTTCGAGGCATTCGTTGTAACCGACCCCGGCGATACCGATCTGGCGCAGGGCCAGCTCCTGACCGAGGAACTCAAGCGCGAGGCGCTGGAGAAATACGGCCCCACCTTTGAGGCCGAGATGGGCGCCGCGGCGATCCGCAAGCTGCTGCGGCAGGTGGACCTGGAAGAGGCGATCACCACGGTCCATGCGGAAATCGACGCTACCGGCTCCGAGACCAAGATCAAGCGGCTGACCAAGCGTCTGAAGCTCTTGAAGGCCTTCAAGGGATCCGGCAACCGGCCGGAGTGGATGGTGCTGACGCGCCTGGCGGTGCTGCCGCCGGAGCTCAGGCCGCTGGTGCCGCTGGAGGGCGGGCGCTTCGCCACTTCCGATCTCAACGATCTGTACCGCCGCGTGATCAACCGCAACAACCGTTTGCGCCGGCTTTTGGATCTGAACGCGCCGGAAATCATCGTTCGCAACGAAAAGCGCATGCTCCAGGAGGCCGTCGACGCCCTGCTGGACAACGGCCGCCGTGGCCGCGCCTTTACCGGCAGCAAGAAGCGCGCACTGAAGTCCTTAGCCGACATGATCAAGGGCAAGCAGGGCCGTTTTCGCCAGAACCTGCTGGGCAAGCGGGTCGATTATTCGGGCCGTTCGGTCATCGTGGTGGGCCCCACGCTCAAGCTGCACCAATGCGGCTTGCCCAAGAAGATGGCCCTGGAGCTGTTCAAGCCCTTTGTGCTGTCCAAACTTCAATTGTTTACCGACGCCAGCTCGGTCAAGGCGGCCCGCCGCCTGATTGAGCGCGAAGAGCCGATCGTGTGGGACTTTCTCGAAGAAGTGATCCGCGAACACCCGGTGCTGCTCAACCGCGCGCCGACCCTTCACCGCCTGGGCATCCAGGCCTTCGAACCACTGCTGGTGGAGGGCAAGGCGATCCAGCTGCATCCGCTGGTCTGCACCGCCTTCAACGCCGACTTCGACGGCGACCAGATGGCCGTGCACGTGCCGCTGTCGCTGGAAGCGCAACTCGAAGCTCGGGCCCTGATGATGGCCTCCAACAACATCCTGTCGCCGGCCAACGGCGAACCGGTAATCGTGCCGTCGCAGGATGTTGTGCTGGGCCTCTACTACATGACCAGCAAGCGCATCAACGCGCGCGGCGAGGGCATGGTGTTCAGTGGCCGCGACGAAGTACACCGCGCCTACGAGACCAAGGCTGCCGACCTGCATGCCATGATCCGGCTCCGGATCAGCGAGGAACTGGTCGAGACCACCGTCGGCCGCGCCCTGCTCGGCGCGCTGCTGCCCGAAGAGCTGGACTTTGACCTGATCAACCGCACCATGAACAAGCGCGAGATCGGGAGCCTCATCAATGCCTGTTACCGCCAGGCCGGACTCAAGAAAACCGTGGTGTTTGCCGACCGCCTGATGTACATGGGCTTTGAGTTCGCTACCTCGGCAGGCATTTCCATCGGCATCAACGATATGGAAGTGCCGGAGAACAAGCCGGCGATCCTGGCCGAGGCCGAGGAGAAGGTCAAGGAGATCCAGGAACAGCACGCCCAGGGGCTGGTAACCGACGGCGAGCGCTACAACAAGGTGGTGGACATCTGGTCGCACACCAGCGATCTGCTGGCGCGGGTGATGATGGAGAACCTGGGCAGCGAGCAGGTCATCAACGCCCAGGGCGAGGAGGTCAGCCAGAAGTCGTTCAACTCGATCTTCATGATGGCCGATTCCGGCGCCCGCGGCTCGGCGGCGCAGATGCGGCAGCTGGCCGGCATGCGTGGCCTGATGGCCAAGCCGGACGGCTCGATTATCGAAACGCCGATTACCGCCAACTTCCGCGAAGGCCTGGACGTGCTCCAGTACTTCAACTCCACTCACGGCGCCCGCAAGGGACTGGCCGACACCGCGCTGAAGACCGCCAACTCCGGCTACCTCACGCGGCGGCTGGTGGACGTGGCCCAGGACCTGGTGGTGACCGAAGAGGATTGCCAGACTACCGGCGGGCTGGTCATGGAAGCGGTGCTGGACGGCACCGAGCAGATTCAGTCGCTTACCGATCGCATCCTTGGCCGCGCTACGGCGCAGCCGGCTATTTCCCCGTCCGGCGGCGAAGAACTGATCGCGGCCGGCGAATTGCTGGACGAGCGCCTGGCGGCGCTGTTGGAAGAGAATGGCGTCGAACGGGTCACCGTGCGTTCGCCGATCACCTGCGAGACCCGCTTCGGCGTGTGCCGCACCTGTTACGGACGCGACCTGGCGCGCGGCAAATGGGTGAACATCGGCGAGGCGGTGGGCGTGATTGCCGCACAGTCGATCGGCGAACCCGGCACCCAGCTCACCATGCGTACCTTTCACATCGGCGGCGCCGCCTCAAGGATCGGCGCCCGCAGCAGCATTGAGGTGAGGCGCGACGGCGTCGTTCGTCAGCAGAACCTGAAGACCTTGAAGCACCAGACTGAAGACCGCCTGGTGGCGGTGAGCAATACCGGCGAGATGACCCTGGTAGATTCCGACGGCCGGGCCCTGGAGCGCCACAAGGTCAGTTACGGCGCCTCGATCCTGGTCAACGACGGCGACAAGGTCAAGGCCGGCCAGACCGTGGCCACCTGGGACCCGCACAACCGTCCGATCATTTCCGAAGTGGTCGGCTGGATCGAGTTCGAGGACCTGCTGGAAGGCATTACCGTGGAGGAACGCATCGATGAGTTCACCGGCCTGTCCAACGTGGCCGTGCTGGAACGCCGCCGCCGCCCGTCTTCAGGGGCCGACAAGGAACCGCGCATCCGGCTGACCGACAAGGCCGGCCAGGTGCTGCACTTCACCGGCACCGATGCGCCGGTGGAACACAAGTTGCCCGAGGGTTCGGTGCTCGATCCCATTCTGGCCGCGGCCTGGCAGCAGTCCCGCGGACTCGAGGACGGCGGGAGCGACGGCGGCAAGAAGCTCAAGGTGGTCACCGGCGACGTGCTGGCGCGGGTACCGGCCAGCGAAGCCAAGTCGATCGACATCACCGGCGGTCTGCCCCGGGTTGCCGACCTGTTCGAGGCGCGCAAGCCGCGCGAGGCCGCGATCTTAGCGGAGCACCACGGCGTGGTCAGCTTCGGTCAGGACACCAAGGGCAAGCGCCGCCTGATCATCGCCGATGAGCAGGGCGAGGAAGTCAAGATGCTGGTGCCCAAGGAGCGGGCGCTGAACGTATTCGGCGGCGAACACGTCGAGACCGGCGAAATGATCGCCGACGGCGAGCCCAGCTTGCACGACATCCTGCGCCTGCGCGGCGTGCAGGCGATGGCCGAATACCTGGTGGGCGAGATCCAGGCGGTGTACCGCCTGCAGGGTGTGCGCATCAACGACAAGCACATCGAGGTGATCATCCGCCAGATGCTCAAGCGCGTGGAAGTGATCGATCCGGGCGAGACCAACCTGCTCAAGCGCGAGCAGCTGGAACGCGCCCAGATCGTCGAGATCAACGAGAAGGCGGTGGCAGAGGACCAGACCCTGGCCACCTACCAGCCCTTGCTGCTCGGCATCACCAAGGCCTCCCTGGCGACCCGTTCGTTCATTTCCGCGGCGTCCTTCCAGGAGACCACCCGGGTGCTGACCGAGGCGGCTGTGATCGGCATGCGCGACGACCTTAAGGGCTTGAAGGAAAACGTGATCGTGGGCCGGCTCATTCCCGCCGGTACCGGTTTCCACTACCACCAGGAGCGCATCAAGCGCCGCGAAGAGCGCCTGGAGATGGAAGCCGCCGAAGCGGCCGAAACGGCCGAAGCCGAGTTCACCGCCGTGCCGGCCGCAGAAGCCGCCGCCGAGGAACAAGCCCCAACCATCGCCGCCTGACCCTCCCCCTGGGATCGAGGGCTTCCAGCCCTCGGAGGGCAAACCCAGACCGTTAACGTCAGTCGCCCTGCCCGATCAGGCTAGACTCGCACCGGAGGTATTCACCATTGCCCAAACGGCGTCACGCCATGGGATATTGCATGACGGCCTTACCAGCCTGGAAAGACTGGAACTCGATGAGAATGAATTGACCAGTCTTCCCGAAGAATTATTCGATGGTCTGAGCGCCCTTGAGACTCTTCATCTGGATCGGAATCGTTTGACCACTCTTCCCGAGGATGTATTTGACGGTTTGAGTGCGCTTGGACACCTCGGTTTTTCCGTCAACAGCTTGACCGCTCTTCCCGCAGACGTATTTGATAATCTGACCATCCTGACGAATCTTGGTTTTTCCGATAATGACATCAGCAGCCTGCCGGAAGACATTTTTTCCGATCTGACCGCGCTTGACACGCTGAGTTTTGGGGGCAATAAGTTATCCGCCCTTCCGGACGGTGTCTTCTCGGGACTTACCGCACTCAAGAACGTTTGGTTGGCTGGCAACACGGTTGATCCGCTACCGATTGTCGTTTCCCTTGAAAAGGTCGGGAGCAGTGAATTCAAGGCGATTGCTCCCGTTGGCGCGCCGTTTGATCTGGTTCTCCCGGTAAGCGTCAGCAGCGACGGGGAGATCGAGGATGGCGCCGGCACCGTGACGATTTCAACCGGCGCAGTCGAATGCGACTGAAGAGGGCGTAGCCGTCGATGCTTCGTATGCCGATGTGAACCGCAACGGGACGATCGAAGCGGACGACGCCATGTTGATGTATCACGCCTTCGAATCGGCCAGCCAATTGGGCGATGGCGAGACCGGCGGCACGTCCCGGTCCCGGCAAATTCTGCTTGCGGGTTTGGCCTCAGCGCCCGATCCCACTGACGACGAGTTGCGCGAGATGCTCGGAAAGGCCAACCAGTGGCGCGAGGTCGGCGTTGAGGTGGGCGGTGACATCAACGGCGACGGTGTCATCGACAGCGACGATGCCCTGGCGATGTACTATGCCTTCGAATTCGAGAACCTGGTGGGCGATGGCGAGGCTGGCGGCGCGGCCCGTTTCCGCCGATCGCTGCTCGCGGCGTTTGCTACCCAGGCCAATCCCACCGACGAGAATCTAAAAGCAATGTTGCGCCGCGCCAACAAGCTGCGCGAGGACTTCGGTTGATGGCGCCGATGTCTCCATCCGTCTTCCACCATCTATTTCAAAAAAGAGGTATAATAAATTCCTATGACAGCACAAATATGCTGACATCGGTCTATGATTCACAAAATACTTGTTAGTAACTTCGGTTCTATTCGAGATACCCTGGAATTGGACTTCCGGATTCCGGGGACGACGCCGGATCTTCCGCGCTTTCGCACAAGCCAATCCCGAAGCGAGACACGCTTGCCGACGGTTACGGCTCTTGTCGGACCGAACGGGTCCGGCAAGACCACCATACTGAATGCGCTCATCAGCACGGTGCGATTCGCCGCTTTCTCGCATGACCAAGCCGGTGTTGGAGGGTTTTGGCCTTTCTTCTCAGGAGCCAGCGCTGCTCAACCCACCCGGATTCAGGTTGATTTTGACGCCAATTGGTTCGCTGATGAGCATGATGACCGGTATGATTTACACCGCTATACCTTGGAATTGACGCATGCTACGAACCATCCTGCGCCAACAGAGGTTGCTTATGAGGCCTTGCATATTTTTCCTCGTAAGCGCCCTCGCCGAGTTCTTGAGCGGCGCGGGACTCAACCCATCTACTTATCCCGCGCGACGCGCGTCAAGCCCAACAGCGAACGCCTGCAATTCGTGCGCCCCGACGCCTCCGTTATTTCCACCCTGGCGAAATTCAACGCCGCACCATTTGTGGAGATGTGTAAGGACCTGACGTTGATCCATTCCAACATAGCCGGCAACGAACTTTGGAGGCCGGACGTGCCTACCACTGTGCGGAACTACCAGAACGATGCGCAACTCTTGGAGGATGCTTGCCGCCGCCTGCAACGCATTGACCTGGGAATCGAGGCCTTGGAAATCGACTCTGCTTCCAGTGATTCACCCGTGCTCAAGTTCAAGCATCGGGGACTTGATTGGCCACTCTTTTTTCAACAGGAATCAGGGGGTACCCGCAGTTTCGTACGACTCTTTCCGTTTATCAACCACGCATTGAGAATTGGCGGTGTCGCCATTCTCGATGCGCTGGACTATGAACTTCATCCGGACTTGGCTGCGGAATTGATCCATTGGTTCCAGTCACCGGAAACCAATCCGTTCGGGGCGCAACTGTTTTGCTCGTTGCACAACGTGGCAGTGCTCCGGCAGCTCGAGAAAGATGAACTTGTGATCGTAACGAAAGGCCTTGATGGCGCTACTACCGCTTATGGCGCAAGGCAAGTCGAGGGAGTGCGCCGTTCGGCCAGCCTGGACCGTGAATATCGAAGCGGCGCACTCGGGGGATTGCCGCGCTTTGGATGAGGAGCGATGTCGACACGGAGTCGAATTCCCAGGCGAAAGAGAATCTTCTTGGGGTGTGAGGGAGCCAGCGTTGGGTCGTTTGTAACCTGGCTGGGCCGGCTATGTGACGAAAATGATCTACATCTCCATCTGGATCAATACAATGCCGGAGGGGGCGATGGCGATGGCGAGAGCGTGGTCCGCCGTTCGCTCAAGGAGCGTTCAAGGCGGGTTCAGAACGATGGAGCCTACTATCGGTCAATGATTCTGCTGGATTCGGATCGACTGCAAGCTGACCTGCGAGCTGGCCGTGACCCGCGCGTACTGGAAGGAATTGTCCCCCTCGTGTGGTTACGGCCCAATCTTGAGGGTCTCTTGGTACGACTTCATGAAGGGCACGAGAAACGGGATATTTAACCTATCGAAGCCTATTACGAGTTACAACAATTGTGGCCCGGATACGAGAAGAGTGTGTCGGCCAACGCGTTATACGGGAGGTTCGGCCTAAACGATTTACGGCGCGCCGCGCGCCATGATGAGCAGTTAAGGCGGATGCTCGAATTGCTCTCTATTGATTGAACAGGCACCGCAACTGCGCCTTGACTTGACAGGCGAATTCCGCATAATTCGCTGATTCGGCGCTTGCGGCTTAAGGGTTGCCCCAAAGGCAACCCCAGAATGCTGCAGGCACTTTTTTTCTACAAGCAATAAAGGGCGTCGGACGGGCCTTAAGACGTATGTCCACTGTGAATCAGCTTGTGCGCAAGGCGCGCGTGCCGCGGAAGGTGAAAACCAACGTTCCGGCGTTGGAGAACAGCCCGCAGAAGCGCGGCGTATGTACGCGTGTCTACACCACCACGCCGAAGAAACCGAACTCGGCGATGCGCAAGGTGGCGCGCGTGCGGCTCACCAACGGCTTTGAGGTCACCAGCTACATCGGCGGCGAAGGGCACAACCTGCAGGAGCACTCGGTGGTGCTGATTCGCGGCGGCCGGGTAAAGGACCTGCCGGGCGTGCGCTATCACACCATCAGAGGCACCCTGGATTGCGCCGGCGTAACGGACCGCCGCCAGGGGCGTTCCAAGTACGGCGCCAAGCGGCCGCGCTGAACCCGCCATGTCCCGCCGCTCGCGCGCACCACGCCGGCCCGTTTTGGCCGACCCGCTCTACGGCAGCGAACTGCTGTCGCGCTTCATCAACATGATCATGAAGAGCGGCAAGAAGTCGGTGGCCGAGAACATCGTGTACGGCGCCATCGACGTTATCTCCCGGATCCGCAAGCAGGAACCCGAGCAGGCGCTTGAGCTGCTTGAGCAGGGTCTGGAGAACGTCAAGCCGGCGGTGGAGGTTCGCTCCCGCCGGGTCGGTGGCGCCACCTACCAGGTGCCGGTGGAAGTACGCACCGCCCGCCGCGAGACGCTGGCGATGCGCTGGATGATCGACGCGGCCCGCAAGCGCAATGAGAAGACCATGGCCGAACGCCTGGCGAAAGAGCTCATGGACGCTTCGGAAAACACCGGCGCAGCGGCGCGCCGCCGCGAAGAAACCCATCGCATGGCTGAAGCCAACAAAGCTTTCGCGCACTACCGCTGGTAGTCCGCCCGCCAGCTTTATTCCCTTGTTTGCCCGTTCACCCGTAGGCCTCCCCGGTATCCTTCCATGCGCGCTACGCCCATCGGCCGTTACCGCAACATCGGCATCATGGCCCACATCGACGCCGGCAAGACCACGACCACCGAGCGGGTGCTGTTCTACACCGGCGTTTCGCACAAGCTGGGCGAGGTCCATGACGGCGCGGCCATCATGGACTGGATGGAACAGGAGCAGGAACGCGGCATAACGATTACTTCGGCGGCTACCACCTGCTTCTGGAGCGGGATGCGCCGTCAGTTCCGTGAGCACCGCATCAACATCCTGGACACCCCGGGGCACGTGGACTTCACCATCGAGGTCGAGCGCTCGCTCAGAGTGCTGGACAGCGCCGTTGCCGTGTTCTGCTCGGTCGGCGGGGTCGAGCCGCAATCGGAAACGGTGTGGCGGCAGGCCAATCGCTACAAGGTGCCGCGCCTGGCCTTCATCAACAAGATGGACCGCGTAGGCGCCGATTTCTTCCGTGTGGTGGGCCAGATCGAGCGCCGCCTGGGCGCCAAGCCCGTGCCCATCCAGGTGCCGATCGGCAGCGAGGCCGATTTTGCCGGCGTGGTGGACCTGGTGGAAGAGCGCGCCATCTATTGGAGCCAGTCCGACATGGGCGCCAATTTCCGGGAAGGACCGATCCCTGCAGAACTCGCCGAGCTGTGCGCCGAATGGCGCGAGCGCATGGTGGAGGCCGCCGCCGAAAGCGACGACCAACTGATGGGAAAGTACGTCGGCGGCGAGCCGCTGTCCGTCGACCAAATACGCCAGGGCCTGCGCGATCGCACCCTGCGCAACGAAATCGTCCCGGCGATGTGCGGCAGCGCGTTCCGCAACAAGGGCGTGCAGGCCATGCTCGACGGCGTGGTCCACTACCTGCCTTCACCGGCCGAAAAGCCTCCGATCATCGGCCTCACGCCGTCGGGCGAAACGGCCGAGCGCTCGCCTACCGACGATGAACCCTTCTCGGCGCTTGCCTTCAAGATCGCCAACGACCCGTACGTGGGCAACCTCTCCTTCATCCGCGTGTACTCGGGCACCCTGCGCTCCGGCGACAAGGTGCTGAACGTACTCCGCGGCCGCAAGGAGCGCATCGGCCGGCTGCTGCAGATGCATGCCAATGAGCGCGCCGAGGTATCCGAAGTCCGGGCCGGCGACATCGTCGCCGCGGTGGGCTTGAAGGACGTCACCACCGGCGACAGCCTCTCCGATGTCGACCAGCCCATCACCCTGGAGCGCATCGACATTCCGGACCCGGTCATCCACGTGGCGGTGGAGGCGCGCACCCGCGCCGACCAGGACAAGATGACGCTGGCGCTTCAGAAGCTGGCCCGCGAGGATCCCTCGTTCAAGGTCTCCACCGACCAGGAATCGGGCCAGACCATCATCGCCGGCATGGGCGAGTTGCACCTGGACATCCTGGTGGAACGCATGCGCCGCGAGTTCCAGGTCGAAGCCAACGTGGGCCGCCCGCGGGTGTCCTACCGCGAGACCATCCGCGTTCCGGTTAAGCAGGAGGGCCGCTTTGTTCGCCAGACCGGCGGCCGCGGCCAGTTCGGCCACGTGTTCCTGCGTATCGAGCCGCTCCCGCCCGGCCAGGGCTACGAATTCGTCAGCGAGATCACCGGCGGCGTGGTGCCACGCGAATACATTCCGGCGGTGAAGAAGGGCATTCAGCAGCAGATGGCCGAGGGGGCGCTGGCCGGCTACCCGGTGGTGGACATCCGGGCGGTGCTCTACGACGGTTCCTATCACGAGGTGGACTCCAGCGAAGTGGCGTTTCGGGTGGCGGCCGCCCAGGCTCTGCGCGACGGCCTCAAGCGCGCCCGCCCGGTCCTTCTGGAGCCCACCATGAAGATCGAAGTGGTGACGCCCGATAGCTACATGGGCGACATCAGCGCCGATCTGACCCGCCGCCGCGGCGAGCTGCACAGCATGGAGGAGTCGCCCTCCGGCAAGGTGTTGCGCGGCGAAGTGCCGTTGGCGGAAATGTTCGGTTACGCCACCACCCTGCGCTCCATGTCGCAGGGCCGCGCAACCTTTTCGATGGAATTTTCCCGTTACACACCGGTCCCCGCCAAGGTGACGGCGGACCTTGCCGTTACCGGCTGAAAGCCTGACTTTAGCGAGAGGAGCACTTAATGGCCAAGGCAAGATTTGAGCGCACCAAGCCGCATGTGAACGTTGGGACGATTGGTCACGTGGACCATGGGAAGACGACGTTGACGGCGGCCTTGACGAAGATCATGGCGGCCCGTCACGGCGGTGAAGTCAAGGCGTTTGACGAGATCGACAATGCGCCCGAAGAGCGCGCGCGCGGGATCACGATCGCCACGGCGCACGTGGAGTATGAGAGCGACAACCGCCACTATGCGCACGTGGACTGTCCGGGCCACGCCGACTACGTCAAGAACATGATCACGGGCGCGGCGCAGATGGACGGTGCGGTGCTGGTGGTGAGCGCGGCGGACGGTCCGATGCCGCAGACCCGCGAGCACATCCTGCTGGCCCGCCAGGTGGGGGTTCCCTACATCGTGGTGTATCTGAACAAGTCCGACATGGTGGACGACGACGAGCTTTTGGAGCTGGTCGAACTTGAGGTCAGAGATCTTCTGTCGCAGTATGACTTTCCGGGCGATGACACCCCGGTGATCGTGGGCAGCGCCTTGCATGCATTGGAAGGCCAGGACGGCGAGCGTGCGGTGGGCAGCATCCATGCGTTGGTGGAGGCCATGGACAGTTACATCCCCGAGCCCGAGCGGGCCGTGGACGGGGCCTTTTTGATGCCGATTGAGGACGTATTTTCGATTGCCGGGCGGGGCACGGTGGTGACCGGGCGGGTAGAGCGTGGCGTGGTGAAGGTAGGCGAAGAGGTGGAGATTGTCGGGATCAAGGAGACCTCCAAGAGCACCTGCACCGGCGTGGAGATGTTCCGCAAGCTGCTGGACGAAGGAAGAGCGGGAGACAACGTGGGCGTATTGCTGCGGGGCGTCAAGCGCACCGAGGTGGAGCGGGGCCAGGTGTTGGCGCGTCCCGGCTCGATTACGCCGCATACCGGCTTTGAGTCCGAGGTGTATATCCTGACCAAGGAGGAGGGCGGCCGACACACGCCGTTTTTCAAGGGCTATCGGCCGCAGTTTTATTTTCGGACCACGGACGTGACCGGCGCGGTGACCTTGCCGGCGGAGATGGAGATGGTGATGCCGGGGGACAACGTACGCATGCAGGTGGCCTTGATTGCGCCGATTGCGATGGAAGATGGATTGCGCTTTGCGATCCGCGAGGGTGGCCGAACCGTCGGCGCCGGCGTGGTCGCAAAGGTAGTGGAGTGAGAACTGCCCTGAAAAGGAGCGCCCCCTGGGAAAGAGGGCTTCCAGCCCTCGTCGGGGGCAGGATGCCCTCGTTCCCGGCAGGAAGCCCTCGTTCCCGGCGCCCAAACCTGACGGAGTAAGAAAAAATGGCTGAACCGCAAAACATACGAATCCGGTTGAAGGCGTTCGATCACCGCTTGATCGACTCGTCGGCCCGGGAAATCGTCGAAACAGCGCGCCGCACCGGCGCCCGGGTGCATGGCCCGGTGCCGTTGCCGACCCGCAAGGAGCGCTTCACCGTGCTGATCTCGCCGCACGTCAACAAGGACGCCCGCGACCAGTACGAGCTGCGCACCCACAAGCGCTTGCTGGACATCATCCAGCCCAGCGACAAGACGGTGGACGCGCTGATGAAACTGGAACTGCCCGCCGGAGTGGACGCCCAGATTCGCTTGAACTAAGCCCTCATGATTGCTAATATTGCTCGCCTTTACCCTCGCCGCCTGTCCAGCGAGGGAATGCTTTCAAAAGAGCCACCGTTATGAGCATTGGTTTAATCGGCCAAAAGCGAGGAATGACGCGCCTGTTTACGGAGGAGGGGGCCAGTGTGCCCATCACCGTGATTGAGGCCGACCCCAACCGCGTCACTCGCCATCGCCTTCCTGGAAAGGACGGCTACGCCGCCCTGCAGGTGGCGGTGGGCGAGGCCCGCAAGGCCCCCGGAAAAGCGCTCGCCGGTCAATATGCCGGCCAGGCGCCCGGCAAGGGCCTGTATGAGCATCGCGTGGACGATGCCGCCGTGCTTGAGGAATACCAACCCGGCGCCGAGCTTACCGTGGGCATTTTTTCGCCCGGTCAGCGCGTGGACGTCACCGGAACCACCATCGGCAAGGGCTACGCCGGCACCATCAAGCGCCACCACTTCCACGGCCAGGACGCCACCCACGGCAATTCCAAGGCCCATCGCGTGCCCGGCTCCATCGGCCAGAACCAGACGCCCGGGCGGGTGTTCAAGGGCAAGAAGATGTCCGGCCACTTAGGAAGCGTGCGCAGAACCACCCAGAATCTCGAAGTGGTGCGGATCGACGAACAGCGCAACCTGATTATGGTCAAGGGCAGCATTCCGGGTCACAGCACAAGCCGAGTGCTGGTACGTCCCGCCGTAAAGATGCCGGCCCAACAGGGATAGACCATGAACGCAACGGCAAAAGAACGGGAATTACACGGAATAGTTGACACGTAGGGAGATTTCCTGTATAGTTTCAACCACTTGAAAGACATACCCGAAGCGCAACAATGACCGACAAGGCCCCTGGCAAGAGTTACAGAAACGGCATGACGCTCATCGAGATCATGGACCGGTTTCCCACCGAGCGGGCCGCCGTGCAATGGTTTGAATCGGCGCTCTGGCCGGATCAGCGCAAGTGCGGCCATTGCAAGGGCACGAAGACGCGCAAGGCGAGCCATAAGAGCATGCCCTACTGGTGCACGGATTGCCGTAAGTACTTCAGCGTTCGTACCGGCACGGTGCTGGCCTGCTCGAATGTGAAGTTGCGCAAGTGGGCCATCGCCATCTACCTGGAACTGACCCGCCTCAAGAGCATCAGCAGCATGAAGCTGCATCGGGATATCGGCGTTACGCAAGGGACGGCCTGGTTCATGCTCCAGCGCATCCGCGAAGCCTGGGTTCAGGACACGTTCTCCGACTTTGTTGGCCCGGTAGAAGTGGACGAGACCTACATGGGCGGGCGCAAGCGCAACAAGCGTAAGTCAAAGCGAGACCGCGGCGGCCCTCGCGGCCCTGATGGGAAGATGCCGGTGATTGGGGCGAAGGACCGGGCGAGCAATGCGGTGAGCGCGAAGGTGATCGAGAACCCGGACCGCCAGACCTTACAGCGCTTCGTAACGGAAAAAGCCCTGCCGGCCGCCACGGTCCATACGGACGATGCCGCCGCCTACAAGGGCATTCCCTACCGCCATGAGACGGTAACGCATTCCGCTGGGGAGTATGTCCGGGGCATGGCGCACACGAACGGGATCGAGTCCTTTTGATCGATGCTCAAGCGGGCGCACAAGGGCACGTTCCACAAAATCAGTCCCAAGCACCTGCACCGCTACATCAACGAGTTTGCGGGCAAGCACAACGTCCGCGAACTGGATACGATGGCGCAAATGCAGGAACTCACGCACCGGATGGCGGGACGCAGGCTCACCTACCGAGCGCTTATTGCGGAAAACGGCTTGCCGTCAGGAGCGTACGGATGAGCGGCTCATCCAGCTATTCTTCTTGGTGAGCTTGCGCAAGCCGGAAAGCGTGTAAGTGTTGCTCTTGGCTCGATTGCAAGGTCCGCATAGCAGCACCCGATTAGAGATGTGATTCAGCGTCAACTAGTCCGTGTTATTCCCAAAAGAACCCACCCGGCAGGCCAAGACACCAGCCGTTGCGAAGCCAAAAGGCAAGCCCACAAGAAAGGTCTACAAGGCTTTCTCCGACGACGTCCCGCTGAACCAGTCGCTGATCCACCAGGCGCCTTACCGTCGCCCGTGCGATTCAGCCGCCCGATCACCGCACCGCGTCGGCAGTGGCGCTGCTGAAGGAGCTGGGTTTCGACGGCGGGCTGATCGTGGTCGAGTCCTACGAGCAATATCCCGAGTTGTGCCTGGGCGCCCGCAATCTGCCCGGCGTGGAAATCATCGATCTGCGCGAGATCAATCCCGTGGCGCTGGCCGGCCGCGGCCAGATGCTGATCACCGAAGCGGCCTTGAAGCAGCTTACGGAGCGCCTGCAATGAGCGCCGATCAGCTTTCGGAACGCCTGTTGAACGCAGTTCGCTCGCCGCACCTGTCGGAGAAGGCCATGCGCCTTGCCGAGCGGGAAGGGCGCAAGCAGCTGGTCTTCAAGGTCGCCACCGATGCCACCAAGCCGGAGATCGCCAAGGCCGTGAACGCGATTTTCGACGTTAAGGTGGACTCGGTCACCGTCATCAACTGCAAGGGCAAGGTCAAGCGCCGCGGCACGGTGTTCGGCCGCCGTGGCCGCGCCTTTACCGGCAGCAAGAAGCGCGCACTGAAGTCCTTAGCCGACATGATCAAGGGCAAGCAGGGCCGTTTTCGCCAGAACCTGCTGGGCAAGCGGGTCGATTATTCGGGCCGTTCGGTCATCGTGGTGGGCCCCACGCTCAAGCTGCACCAATGCGGCTTGCCCAAGAAGATGGCCCTGGAGCTGTTCAAGCCCTTTGTGCTGTCCAAACTTCAATTGTTTACCGACGCCAGCTCGGTCAAGGCGGCCCGCCGCCTGATTGAGCGCGAAGAGCCGATCGTGTGGGACTTTCTCGAAGAAGTGATCCGCGAACACCCGGTGCTGCTCAACCGCGCGCCGACCCTTCACCGCCTGGGCATCCAGGCCTTCGAACCACTGCTGGTGGAGGGCAAGGCGATCCAGCTGCATCCGCTGGTCTGCACCGCCTTCAACGCCGACTTCGACGGCGACCAGATGGCCGTGCACGTGCCGCTGTCGCTGGAAGCGCAACTCGAAGCTCGGGCCCTGATGATGGCCTCCAACAACATCCTGTCGCCGGCCAACGGCGAACCGGTAATCGTGCCGTCACAGGATGTTGTGCTGGGCCTCTACTACATGACCAGCAAGCGCATCAACGCGCGCGGCGAGGGCATGGTGTTCAGTGGCCGCGACGAAGTACACCGCGCCTACGAGACCAAGGCTGCCGACCTGCATGCCATGATCCGGCTCCGGATCGGCGAGGAACTGGTCGAGACCACCGTCGGCCGCGCCCTGCTCGGCGCGCTGCTGCCCGAAGAGCTGGACTTTGACCTGATCAACCGCACCATGAACAAGCGCGAGATCGGGAGCCTCATCAATGCCTGTTACCGCCAGGCCGGACTCAAGAAAACCGTGGTGTTTGCCGACCGCCTGATGTACATGGGCTTTGAGTTCGCTACCTCGGCAGGCATTTCCATCGGCATCAACGATATGGAAGTGCCGGAGAACAAGCCGGCGATCCTGGCCGAGGCCGAGGAGAAGGTCAAGGAGATCCAGGAACAGCACGCCCAGGGGCTGGTAACCGACGGCGAGCGCTACAACAAGGTGGTGGACATCTGGTCGCACACCAGCGATCTGCTGGCGCGGGTGATGATGGAGAACCTGGGCAGCGAGCAGGTCATCAACGCCCAGGGCGAGGAGGTCAGCCAGAAGTCGTTCAACTCGATCTTCATGATGGCCGATTCCGGCGCCCGCGGCTCGGCGGCGCAGATGCGGCAGCTGGCCGGCATGCGTGGCCTGATGGCCAAGCCGGACGGCTCGATTATCGAAACGCCGATTACCGCCAACTTCCGCGAAGGCCTGGACGTGCTCCAGTACTTCAACTCCACTCACGGCGCCCGCAAGGGACTGGCCGACACCGCGCTGAAGACCGCCAACTCCGGCTACCTCACGCGGCGGCTGGTGGACGTGGCCCAGGACCTGGTGGTGACCGAAGAGGATTGCCAGACTACCGGCGGGCTGGTCATGGAAGCGGTGCTGGACGGCACCGAGCAGATTCAGTCGCTTACCGATCGCATCCTTGGCCGCGCTACGGCGCAGCCGGCTATTTCCCCGTCCGGCGGCGAAGAACTGATCGCGGCCGGCGAATTGCTGGACGAGCGCCTGGCGGCGCTGTTGGAAGAGAATGGCGTCGAACGGGTCACCGTGCGTTCGCCGATCACCTGCGAGACCCGCTTCGGCGTGTGCCGCACCTGTTACGGACGCGACCTGGCGCGCGGCAAATGGGTGAACATCGGCGAGGCGGTGGGCGTGATTGCCGCACAGTCGATCGGCGAACCCGGCACCCAGCTCACCATGCGTACCTTTCACATCGGCGGCGCCGCCTCAAGGATCGGCGCCCGCAGCAGCATTGAGGTGAGGCGCGACGGCGTCGTTCGTCAGCAGAACCTGAAGACCTTGAAGCACCAGACTGAAGACCGCCTGGTGGCGGTGAGCAATACCGGCGAGATGACCCTGGTAGATTCCGACGGCCGGGCCCTGGAGCGCCACAAGGTCAGTTACGGCGCCTCGATCCTGGTCAACGACGGCGACAAGGTCAAGGCCGGCCAGACCGTGGCCACCTGGGACCCGCACAACCGTCCGATCATTTCCGAAGTGGTCGGCTGGATCGAGTTCGAGGACCTGCTGGAAGGCATTACCGTGGAGGAACGCATCGATGAGTTCACCGGCCTGTCCAACGTGGCCGTGCTGGAACGCCGCCGCCGCCCGTCTTCAGGGGCCGACAAGGAACCGCGCATCCGGCTGACCGACAAGGCCGGCCAGGTGCTGCACTTCACCGGCACCGATGCGCCGGTGGAACACAAGTTGCCCGAGGGTTCGGTGCTCGATCCCATTCTGGCCGCGGCCTGGCAGCAGTCCCGCGGACTCGAGGACGGCGGGAGCGACGGCGGCAAGAAGCTCAAGGTGGTCACCGGCGACGTGCTGGCGCGGGTACCGGCCAGCGAAGCCAAGTCGATCGACATCACCGGCGGTCTGCCCCGGGTTGCCGACCTGTTCGAGGCGCGCAAGCCGCGCGAGGCCGCGATCTTAGCGGAGCACCACGGCGTGGTCAGCTTCGGTCAGGACACCAAGGGCAAGCGCCGCCTGATCATCGCCGATGAGCAGGGCGAGGAAGTCAAGATGCTGGTGCCCAAGGAGCGGGCGCTGAACGTATTCGGCGGCGAACACGTCGAGACCGGCGAAATGATCGCCGACGGCGAGCCCAGCTTGCACGACATCCTGCGCCTGCGCGGCGTGCAGGCGATGGCCGAATACCTGGTGGGCGAGATCCAGGCGGTGTACCGCCTGCAGGGTGTGCGCATCAACGACAAGCACATCGAGGTGATCATCCGCCAGATGCTCAAGCGCGTGGAAGTGATCGATCCGGGCGAGACCAACCTGCTCAAGCGCGAGCAGCTGGAACGCGCCCAGATCGTCGAGATCAACGAGAAGGCGGTGGCAGAGGACCAGACCCTGGCCACCTACCAGCCCTTGCTGCTCGGCATCACCAAGGCCTCCCTGGCGACCCGTTCGTTCATTTCCGCGGCGTCCTTCCAGGAGACCACCCGGGTGCTGACCGAGGCGGCTGTGATCGGCATGCGCGACGACCTTAAGGGCTTGAAGGAAAACGTGATCGTGGGCCGGCTCATTCCCGCCGGTACCGGTTTCCATTACCACCAGGAGCGCATCAAGCGCCGCGAAGAGCGCCTGGAGATGGAAGCCGCCGAAGCGGCCGAAGCCGAATTCACCTCCGTGCCGCCCGAAGAAGCCGCCGCCCAGGCGACCGAGGAGCCATCCCCGACCGTCGACGCATAACCCGGGAAAGAGGGCTGGCCTGAGAAGGAGGGCCAACAGCCCTCCCACTGGGACCGAGGACCTCCAGCCTGCCCCTGGGACCGAGGGCTTCCAGCCCTCGGAGGGCAAGATGCCCTGCCTTACAGGTCTTACCCACACCCTGCGTGCAAATCTCGGCTGATGTCGTGGGACAATTGGAATTGCTAAAGTAATTCTGGCTACCGGATAACGGTAGTCCTTCGCAGGAGGTATTCGAGGTTGGCGATAGGCCGGCGTCCAAGGGGGTTCGAATGACCAGCATGGGCAGGATGTTGTTTGCGTGTTTCGCCTCGCTTATTGCGTGCGCGTTGATACCGCAGCTCGCCGTGGCGCAAGCCCCGCCTCCGGGCGTATTCGCAGAAATCCAGTCCGCTGTAGTTCCGCGCCCGAGCTCCGCGCTGGAGCCGGGCACGGTGCGCAGCCGCGTGGTGCAGGTGGATACGCAGCGGATCACCGCGGCGCGCCGCGGACGGGAGGTGCTGAAGCTGAACCTGTTTGATGACGCGGTGGTGGAGGTTCAAATCAAGCGCGTGCGCCCCACGCGGTCGGGCTATTTTATTTCGGGCCGTCCTCAGGGCATGGAATGGGGCGCCGTGCGGCTGGTGGTGAATGGTCCGGTGATGGTGGGCACCGTGGAGACGCCGGAAGGCACGTTCACGATCCGGTCGGGCGGCGGAAGCCGCCACATCATCCGTCAAATCGATCCCTCGGCGGTTCCGTTTTCTTGTGGGGTGGAGGATCATGCTTTTCCTTCGTCTTCCCAGCAGGAATCCTCCTCCGTTGACCCTGCCCTTTCGTTGGCGGGGCAACCCACGGCACAAGCCAATGATCTGCCGACGGAGGACGGTTCGGAAATCCGGGTGCTGGTGGTTTATACGCCGGCTATGCAAGCTGCGCAAGGCGGCGCAGCTGGGATGAGGGCATTTGTCGACCTCTTGGTGCAATCCGCGGACCAAGCCTTTGAAGACAGCGGGATCAATCCGCGGCTGGTGCTGGCGTATGCGGCGATGGTGGATTATGTTGCGATAGGTCCCAGTGTTGATCTAAGTCGCCTCTCAACGCCCGACGATGGCTACATGGATGAAGTGCATGCACTGCGCAACGAGTATGCGGCGGATTTGGTACATCTACTCACTAATGTTGTGTCAATTTACGCCGCCGGAGTTTCCTATCCTTTCTCGTCCGAGAGTTTGTCCCATGAGAGTTCTGCGGCTTTTGCGGTTACCGCACAAGGCCGTGAGCAAACGTTTACGCATGAAACGGGTCACAACTTTGGCCTGATGCATGACAGGTATTGGGAGAAGTCTAGTGCAGTTTATCCCTACGCGTACGGCTACGTAAACAAGAGCGCATTTGAGCCCATCGCTCGGACTTCAGCCCGATGGCGCACGGTCATGTCCTACAACGATCGTTGCAACGACGCAGGATTTGTCTGCGAGCCATTGTTGCGGTTTTCGAATCCGGATCAGACCTATAAGGGCGATCCGTTGGGGGTTCCCGCCGATGATCCATCAACCGGGCCCGACGGTCCCGCAGATGCCCGGCTTGCGATTAACAAGACCGCTCAATGGGTGGGTTCCTTCCGGTCGGAAGCCTGCACCGACTTCACCGTATCGCCGGAACCGCAAATTGCTCCGGTTGACGGCGGAGAAGTCGTCTTAAAGGTGGATACGACGCCCGGTTGTCTTTGGGAAGGATCCAGCCAATCGGAGTTTCTTGAGGTGACGAGGGACGCTAAGAATGCCGGTCCCGGTATCCTGTATCTACAGGTTGAAGCGAACGAAACGGGTGCGGAACGCAGTGGAATGCTCACGGTGGCGGGACAGGACATCACGGTACTCCAACTCGCTACCGACGCAGGCATATGCGGTCGAACCTCCTCTGTGGCCTTGGCAATTATGGAAGGAGTTGCTCGTTTCCCTGGCCCTGGACGATGCGATGAAGTCACCGCTGACGATTTGGCCGGGATCATATCCTTAGATTTGCGACACCAGGGTCTTAGTGCTCTGAAGGAGAAGGACTTTGAGGGCTTGTCCCAACTGAGATTCCTGCTTCTGGGCGGCAACCAATTGATCGATTTGCCTGCGGGGCTATTCGACGGTCTCTCCAATCTGGAACAACTGCAGCTAAGCAGCGACCGATTGACCGAATTGCCCGCGGGGCTATTCGACGGTCTTTCCAACCTGGAACAACTTCGCTTGGACCACAACGGATTGACTGATTTGCCCGAGGGGTTGTTCGAGGGTCTATCGAATCTGGAGAACCTGTTTCTGAGCTACAACCAATTGGCAGATTTGCCCGCGGGGCTATTCGAGGGTCTCTCCAATCTGGGAAGGCTGGGCCTGGAGCACAACCAATTGGCAGATTTGTCTGCGGGGCTCTTCGACGGTCTGTCCAATCTCGAATGGCTGCATCTGGGCAGCAACCAATTGGCAGATTTGCGCGAGGGGCTATTCGACGATCTATACAGCCTGGAAAGCCTGTGGCTAGGCTTCAACCAATTTACGGACTTGCCCGAGGGACAATTCGCGGGTCTCTCCAATCTGGAACAACTGGGTCTTAGCGGCAACCAATTGACGGACTTGCCCGAGGGACTATTTGCGGGTCTCTCCAATCTGGAACATCTGGGTCTTAGCGGCAACCAATTGACGGACTTGCCCGAGGGACTCTTCGACGGTTTGTCGAATCTGAGCCTTCTCGAGTTGGAGGGGAACGAATTAGCCAGCCTCCCAGACGGTATCTTTTCCGGCCTGACCGCGCTTCAAACCCTCCGGCTGCGGGCTAATGCGGTCGATCCCCTGCCCCTTTCCATTTCCCTGGAGAAGGTGGGCGACAGCCAGTTCAAGGCGGTCGCGTCCACGGGTGCACCGTTCACCCTTGCTCTTCCGGTCAGTACCAGCAGCGCCGGCACGATTGAGGGTGGCGCGAGCACCGTAACGATTCCTATCGGCGCGGTGGAAAGCGCGCCACTGAGGGTGGAGCGTATGGCCGCTACGGAAGAAGCCGTCAACGTGGATATCGACGCGCTGCCGACTGCGCCTTCGAGCCACGATGGCTATGTCCTCCAGAAGGACGCAACCTTGCCCCGGTGGATTCTGGCATCGTCCCTCCCCACCGACGTGGCGCTGGTCCTTCTATCGCTGAGCGAGGGGACGTTGGCTCCGGCCTTCGCCGCGGACACGCTCCGCTACACCTCGTTTGTTGAGAACGCGGTTTCCTCGGTCACGGTGACGCCGGCGACGCGCAATGAGGACGCGACGGTAACGTTTCTTGATGCGAGCGATAGCGCGCTGGCGGACGCGGACGCAAGCACGCACGGCCACCAGGTGAATCTCAGCGTAGGCGACAACACGTTCAAGGTGCAGGTCACTTCCGAGGACCGGACGACGGTGCAAACGTACACGCTCGTCGTTACCCGCTTGGTGAGTACCTGCGATCGTACCGTGCAGGTGCGGGACGCGATTGTGGCGGCGTCGCGGGTTGACGCATGTGGCTATGCCACCGTGGCGCATCTATCGAAGATCACCGAGCTCAGATTATCAAACGAGAGCATCTCGTCTCTGAAGCGGAGTGATTTCCGTGGGCTGCCCGCGCTTCGAGTACTTCATCTGGAGCAGAACCAATTGGCAGATTTGCCCGAGGGGCTCTTCGACGGTCTCTCCAGGCTGGAAAGCCTGCGGCTAGGCTTCAACCGATTGAGCGAGTTGCCTGAGAGGTCATTGGACGATCTTTCCAACCTGGAAACGCTGGATCTGCGCGGCAACCGATTGAGCGAATTGCCCGAGGGACTCTTCGACGGTCTCTCCAACCTGGAATACTTGGGTGTGACCACCAACTCATTGACTGAGTTGCCCGAGGGGCTCTTCGACGATCTCTCCAACCTGAAAAACCTGGAGCTAGGCAACAACCAATTTACCGAGTTGCCCGAGGGGCTCTTCGCCGGTCTGTCGAATTTGGACCGTCTAGGGCTGGGGGCGAACGAATTGACCAGTCTGCCGGCCAATGTGTTCTCTGGGCTGTCGGCGCTTCGAGTACTTGTGCTGGACCGCAACCAATTGACGGACTTGTCCGAGGGACAATTCGCGGGTCTCCCCAACCTGGAATGGCTGCATCTGGAGACCAACCAATTGAGCGACCTTCCGGCCGATGTATTCTCCGGTCTGTCGGTGCTTGGACACCTTTGGCTGCACCGCAACCAATTGACCAGCCTTCCGGACGGTATTTTTTCCGGTCTGCCTGCGCTTCGAGACCTGTCGCTTGGCGATAACCAACTGACCAGCCTCCCGGCCGGTATTTTTTCCGGCCTGCCCGCATTGCAACAACTTCGGCTTGAAAGCAACCAGCTCACCAGCCTTCCGGCCAATGTATTCTCCGGGCTGACCGTCCTTGAACTCCTTCGTGTGTCCGGCAACATGGTCGATCCCCTGCCGCTTTCCGTTTCCTTGGAGAAGGTGGGGCAAAGCCAGTTCAAAGCCATCGCACCCACGGGTGCGCCGTTCACCCTTGTTGTTCCGGTAAACATCAGCAGCACCGGCATGATTGAGGGCGGCGCGAGCACCGTGACGATTCCCGCCGGGGCGGTGGAGAGCCTACCCCTGCTTGTCACGCGCGTGGACGGCACGGTGGGCGACGCGACCGTGGATATCGGCGCGCTGCCGGGTCTGCCGGAAAACCATACGGGCTATGCCCTGGAGAAAGACGAGACCTTGCCTCGGGGGGTTTCGCCGGCGCTAAAGGTGCCGCCTCCGGGTCAGGTGACGGGGGTTGAGGTCACGCCGGGCTTGGACCAGCTCGAAGTGTCTTGGACGGCGGTGGCGGACGCCAGTGGCTACAAGGTGCAGTGGAAGTCGGGTGAGGAGGCCTATGACGAAGCTCGCCAGGCGTCAGTCGCCAGTGGCGATACGGTGAGCGAAACGATCTTGGACTTGTCGGCCGGCAGGCAATACACGATCCGAGTCATTGCGACGAAGGAGAACGCCGACGACGGACCGCCGTCAAGCGAAATGACCGGCACACCCAAGTCTTCGCCTCCGGCGCAAGTGACGGAGGTTGAGGTCACGGCCGGCGTGGACCAACTGGCCGTGTCATGGGCGGCGGTTGCGGATGCTGGCGGTTACAAGGTGCAGTGGAAGTCGGGCGAGGAGGCGTACGCCGACACGCGCCAGGAATTGATCTCTGGCGGGGATACGGTGAGTCACACCATTACGGGTTTGGCGGCCGGCACGGAGTACACGGTTCGAGTGATCGCAGTCATGGAGAACGCGGATGACGGGCCGTCGTCAAGCGAAATGACCGGCACACCCAAGGCTTCGCCTCCGGCTCTGGTTACGGGGGTTGAGATCACGGCGGGCATTGAGCAACTGGGCGTGTCGTGGGTGGCGGTATCGGACGCCGACGGCTACAAGGTGCAGTGGAAGTCAGGGGAGCAGGCCTATGCCGAGTCCCGTCAGGCGGTGATCCCCGATGGTGACACGGTTAACTATACGATTCCGGACTTGACTGCGGATACGCAATACACGGTTCGTGTGATGGCAACCAAGGACAATGCGGAGGATGGTTCGCCTTCTGCGGAAGTCATGGCCACGCCGACGGCGGCGGACCCGGACGTCAACGGCGACGGCCTGCTCCGTGGCGATGACGCGCTGGTGATGTATCACGCTTATGCCTCGGCGAGCCAGGTGGGCGATGGGGAGACGGGGGGTACGGCTGCGTCGCGTCAAACGTTGCTGTCGGGATTGGCGGGGTTGGCCAATCCGAGCGACGAGGACTTAAAGGCGATGATTCGCAAGGCCCATGGGTGGCGCGAGTCGGGTGTGGATGCCGGCGGCGACCTCAACGAGGACGGTGCGATTGATGAATCGGATGCGTTTGTGATGTATTACGCCTACGAGTTAGAAGAGTTGGTGGGGGATGGCGAGACGGGGGGCACGGTTCGTTTCCGTCAATTGCTGTTGGCGGCGTTTGCGAGCCAGCCCAATCCGAGTGACGAGGATCTCAAGGCGATGCTGCGCCGGGCCAATGCGCTGCGCGAAGAGTTCGGCTGAGGCCATCGGCGCCTGATGGTATAGTCGCAAAGCTTGCAATGGCAAAGTGCGGCTCTGCAACGCAACGCGAATGTAGCGCGAATGCAGGTTGCGATTTTGTCGAAGCGGTCTCGGGGGAACACACAATGATGGCCACGGTCCGCAAGTCCTGTCTGGCCTTGGGTGTTCTGGCGCTTGTCCTGGGAGTCTTCTCGGCGCGCACCGCGCAAGCGGCGACGTGGACGTTTACGCCCGAGTTGAAGCGCCTTGACGCACAGGGCAAGGCGTTATCCGGTGGGCCGGTGGAAGTCGCCCGGCATCAGAGTCTGCGGGTTGGTTTGTACATCACGGTGACGACCGACGGCGCCTTGCCGGGTGACGATACGCGGCTTGGTTTCGAGTCCTTCAGCGGCGCGATTCATTTTTTCAGTGACGACATGGAAGTCGCGGCGATCGGCGCGGTCGTTCAATCGCTCCGTGGCGGTCAGGGCTGGGAACGGCGCATGACCGACACGTCTTTTCAGGCCGCCACCGACACATGGCTGGGTCCTCCGGAGGAGTCCGAGTACGAGACCCGTTGGATTTCCTTTTGGTCGGATCCGACCAACGTCCGCAGCGATCCACGCGGCGCCTGGTGCGTCCCGGAGAACGGCAGTTGCCGCATCTTTGTGGGGGTGCTGACGATTCCGATTGCGGATCTGCCTGCGGACGCCACAGGCGAGTTGTCGCTGCGCTTTGGGGGTGTGACGTCTGCCGAGGAGTCTGCGCGCGTGGCTGCGATGTTTGGTCGGGCGGAGGAGAACGTTATAAGTGGCAGTACGATCCGCTACCGCCTCTGTCCGGCGTCGGGCTGCGCGGTTGCCGACGAGAACCGCGAGCCGGACCGCGAGTCGCGCGCTTTGGCGATGCGTTTTGCGCTGGCGGGTTTTGGGCGCGAGGTCGGCGGCAACGTGGTGGACATGATTGGCGAGCGGGCTGCGCTGCAGGGTGCGGGGTCGGGTGGATCGTATGCGTCGCTGGGCGGCCGTCCCTTGGACCTGGACGCGCTGGGTTTTGGCGAGGGGGATGGCGGCGGTATGGCGAGTTGGGCCAGTGCTGCGATGGAGTTGCTGGGCGTAGACCTGAACGCTGAGGACGGGCTGGCCTGGGAGGCGGCGCGGGCCACCGGTTTGTCTTCGGGCCATCTGAACTTCGATCTGCTGCCAAATGCGCATGACCTGCTGGTGGGCAGTTCGTTTGAAGTAGCGCTGGGCGGGGACCGCGACGGTCGGCCCGGCGCCTGGACGCTGTGGGGTGTGGGCGGCGACATGGACGCTTTCGGGGGCCGTCCGGATGAGCGTTTTTCGATGGATGGTGAGGTCTTTGCGGGTCATATCGGGCTGGACTACCGCATCAGCGATGCGCTGCTGGCCGGTGTGATCGTGAGCCGCAGCCGGGGCGAGGTGGACTACCGCTTTAGCGGTTTGACTGGCGATGACGGCGGGATAGAGATGCGCCTGACCAGCGCCCATCCGTATGTACATTGGTCGCCGTTTCAGGGATTGGGCGTATGGGGTTCGGTGGGCTTGGGTCGCGGTGGCGCCAGATTGACGGACGAGAAGGGTGCGGTGGACACCGGCATTTCGATGCGCCTGACGGCTTTGGGTGCGCGGCGCGAGTTGACGCCGGTGGGTCGATTTGATCTGGCGATCAAGGCGGATGCGTTTTTGGTTCAGATGGCTGCCGGGGAACACGAGGATTTGCCGGGCGTTGCAGCGGATGCTTCGCGCATGCGCCTGGCGCTGGAAGGGAGCCGGAGCTTTGAGTTGGCGGGTGGATCGCTGCTGACGGGAAGCCTGGAGTTGGGTGCGCTTTCCGACGCTGGGGACGCTGAGACCGGTGCGGGGGCGGAGTTAGGTGCGGGTCTTGCCTATACGCATCCTGGCGGCTTGGACGTACAGGCGCATGGGCACATGCTGCTCACGCATGAAGACAGCGAGTTTGAGCAATGGGGGGCGAGTCTGGCGGTGACCTTTGATTGGGGTGCGCAAGGCGAAGGCCTTTTCTTTGTGGTAGCCCCGACTTGGGGCGCCCCGTCCACTGGGGCCGAAGGCATGTGGGACACGACCCGGGTGGCGGAGGCTTTTATGGCCGGGGAGTCCGATTTAGGCATGAACCTTCAAACGCGCGTTGGCTACGGCCTGAACCTGCCCAACGGGCAGGGATTGCTCACGCTGTTCAGCGAGTTGGGCAAGCCGGACGGTGGGCCGGCGCACCTGCGTTTGGGGACGCAACTGGGACGACTGAAGAGCGACGGTTCGCCGGTGAGTGTTGAGGTTTTCGCCGAACGCATGGGCCCGGGTCCGGGTCAGGCGCCGGCGTATGGAATCGTTCTGAACGCGCGCGGGAGTTTCTGATCCCCGGTAGCGAACCGGTGTTCCAGGATAGCTCGTAATGAGTAGCGCGTCGCGACACGGGATCGGCTCTATCGTCGCGCTGATTGCTTGCGTCATCGTCCCGCAGGCCGCATTAGCCCAAGCGCCTCCGGCCGGGGTGTTCTCTGAACTACAGACGGCCTTGATTGCCCGCCCGAGTGCCGTGCTGGAGCCGGGCACGGTGCGCAGCCGCGTGGTGCAGGTGGATACGCAGAAGATCACCGCGGCGCGCCGCGGACGGGAGGTGCTGAAGCTAAACCTGTTTGATGACGCGGTGGTGGAGGTTCAAATCAAGCGGGTACGCCCCACGCGCACCGGCTACTTTATCTCCGGGCGTCCGAAAGGCATGGAATGGGGCGCCGTGCGTCTCGTCGTCAATGGTCCGGTGATGGTGGGCACCGTGGAGACGCCGGAAGGGACGTTCACGATCCGGTCGGGCGGCGGAAGCCGCCACATCATCCGCCAGATCGATCCCTCGGCGGAACCGTTTGAATGCGAAGAAATTACGACTACGCAATCAGCCATATCGGATTCTCCGCCTGAGCGGGCCATTTCATCGATTGATCGTGTGTTTTCGCAAGCTGCCTCGCCGGCGTTTGAAGCCAATGACATGCCTACCGAGGACGGTTCGGAAGTTCGAGTGCTAGTGGTATATACGCCATCCGTGCAAGCCAAGCAAGGCGGGCTTGCCGGAATGCAGGCGCTAATTGACTTCTATGTGCAGTCGGCCAACCAGGCTTTTGAGGACAGTGGGATCAGCCCGCGTCTGGTCTTGGCGCACTCGGCGATGGTGAACTATGCCGGAGAAGAACCCAACATTGATCTGCGACGACTCCACGATCCCGACGACGGCTATATGGACGACGTTCACACCCTTCGCAATAAACACACTGCAGACCTAGTTCATTTGCTGACTGATGCTGCAACCAGAATTCGCGGTATTGCCCATCTGTTACGGCGCGAGACCTTGTCTTTCGAGTTGAACGCCTTTGCGCTTACTGCGGAGGACAGCGAGAAAGTGTTTACTCACGAAATCGGTCACAACTTTGGCGTGGCGCATGACAGATATGTCGAAGTGTTGGAGCCGATTTATCCGTATGCCTTCGGATATGTAAACCAGAGTGCATTTGAAAGCAGGGCTTTCCCACGCTAAATTTGCTTGATTCGTTTGTGTTTGTATTTACGAGGTTTTTGTTGTTGCGCTGGCTTTTCTTCCTGCGCTGTGGTATTGGTGGTGCATGGAAAGGGAGTCGGCCATCTTTAAGGTTGCGCCCGAGGGGTTTCGGCTGGCGGAGGTGTCGGTGCGTCTTGCGAAGCCGCAGGAGCGTCTTCGCTGGGATGCGCTGATGGATGGCCACCATTACCTGGGCTTCAAGCGGTTTGCCGGGCGTGGTCTGCGGTATGTGTTTGAGTGGCGCGGGCATTGGATCGGTCTGGCGGGCTGGCAGTCGGGCGCGTTCAAGTGCCGGCCGCGGGACCGGTGGATCGGTTGGTCGGGGAAGGAGCAGTTTCGTCGTCTGCACCTGATCGGCAACAACACGCGTTTTCTGGTTCTCGGCGCGCCGGGGGTGTTTCCCAATCTGGCCTCGCGGGCGCTGTCGGCGATGACCCGGCGTCTGAGCGCGGACTGGGCGGCCGAGCACGGTCATCCGCTGCTGATGGCGGAGACGTTCGTGGACCCGTCGCGTTTTTCCGGCGGGATGTACACGGCGGCGAACTGGCGGCGGCTCGGGCGCACGCGGGGCTTTGCGCGGGCGAACGGCCGCTACACCGATCCGCACGGGGTGCCCAAGGCGCTGTACGTGCGGCCTTTGCGCCGGGATGCGAGGCGGCGTCTCGCCGCCCCGGGCCGGCTGCCGGACGCGCTGTCGCCGAACCCGATGGGCGGGGTGTCCGGTCGGCGTCCCCCGGAACTGCGTTCGCTGTACGAGGAGTTGATGCAGGTCCCGGACTTCCGTCGGGCCCAGGGCCGCAAGCATCGGATCGCCTCGGTGCTGGCCGTCTACATCGTGGCCCGGCTTGCGGGCATGGGCAACGGTGTGGCGGCGGTCCAGTACGCCCGGTCGCTGAGTCAGGCGGAGCTCGAGGCGCTTGGGGCGTGGCGCAACCCGAACACGGGCCGGTATGAGCCGGTGTCGAAATCGGTCCTCTACCGGGTGATCGGCAACGCCGATCCGACGGCCATCGAGGCGGTGCTGAAGCGCTATGCGGCGCCGCGGCTACAACTGGGTGCGGCGCTGGCTTCCGACGGCAAGCGGATCCGCGGGGCGAACCGCCACGGGGAGACGCGCCACGAGACCGCGACGCTGGTCGAGCACGGCACCGGGATGCCGCTTGCGAGCCTCGGCTTCCACGACGAGAACGGCGAGCGGGCGGCGGTGCGGGCGCTGCTGGAGGAGGCGCCGCTCGCCGGCCGGGTGATCACGATCGACGCGCTGCACACGGTCCGGGACACCGCGCGGTCCATCGTCGAGAGCCGCGGCGCCGACTACCTGATGACGGTCAAGGGCAACGCGCCCGAAACCTTCGCCACCCTGGCCGGCATCGACTGGGAACAGGACGCGACAGGCGGGCACGAGGAGGCCTCCGCGAAGGCGCACGGGCGCATCGAGCGCCGCTGCATCCGCACCCTGACCCCGCTGCGGGGCACGGTGAACTACCCGCACCTCAAGCAAATCTTCCGCGTCGAGCGCCAGCGCATCGACGCCCGTTCCGGACACGAGAGCCGGGAGCTGGCCTACGGCATCACCTCCGTCCCGGAAGAACGGGGCTCCCCGGAACAACTGCTGGCCTGGAACCGCGGCCACTGGGCCGTGGAAAACCAGAACCACCGGACCCGGGATGTCCATTTCGCCGAAGACGCCTGCCTCGCCCGCAAGGCGCACGCGCCCGTCAATAACGCGCTGTGCAACTGTATCGCGCTCGCCATCATCCTCAGGCGCGGCAAAAGCGTCGCTGAAGCCACGCGCCACTTCGCTCTCCATCGCAACGACGCGCTCGACGCCGTGCTCTCGCCCGGCTAAACACCGTTCCCCTCGCGGCGCCTCGAAACCCCGCCGGCCGACCGGATCGCCCGGATGGCCCCAACCATCACCAACCACCCGCCACAACCACCGCCATCCGGCATCCCCGACCGTGCGTCATCCGCCGACAACTCAATCCGAACCCGACAACCCTTCAAGCCGGACTCCAAAACCACTCAATGCCACAAGCGTGGGAAAGTCCTGATTTGAAAGCGACGCTTCCCGGGACGCCCGATGGCGTACGGTCATGGCCTATGACGAACGATGCAGCAACGAAGGCTTTAGCTGCGAGTGGTTGCTCCGGTTCTCGAACCCGGACCAAAGCTATCTGGGCGATCCGCTCGGATTACCTGCGGACAGTGCCGCGACAAAATTGGACGGACCTGCGGATGCTCGTCTTACGCTCAACAACACCGCTCGCTGGGTCAGCTCATTCCGGTCGGAAGCCTGCACGGACTTTACTGTTACACCTGAGAGCCACGTGGTTTCGGCGGCAGGCGGAAGAGTGGTTGTGAACGTGGACACGGCTCCCGGCTGTCTTTGGGAGACGTCCAACCCGCTGAATTACGTCCTGGCGGCATTCGAAGCGCGAACTGCGGGTTCCGGTTCCGCAGTCTTGGAGGTTGGGGCGAACCAGAGCGGCGAAGAACGAAGTGGAACGGTTACTGTAGCCGGACGCGCGATAATAGTGCGTCAACTGGCGACCACGGCCGGAGTTTGTGGGCGAACTTCAGGTGTATTCCAGGCGATCACTCACGCCGCCGGTTTCGCCGACGCTGCGCGCTGTGACGAAGTCACGGACAGCGCTTTGGCGGGCATCGCATCTCTCGATTTGCGGAACAAGGGTCTTGACTCACTGCAGTCGGGAGACTTCGCGGGTATGTCGGGCCTGCAAACGCTCCATTTGAACCAGAACGAATTGACTGATCTCCCCGAGGGTTTATTTGCGGGTCTCTCGAGCCTGCATTCTTTGTACATCAGCGGCAACACGTTAATCGATGTTCCCTCGGGACTTTTCGCCGGTCTTTCTAGCCTGCTTACGCTCAATCTCGAGAGTAACCGATTGACCGACTTGCCCGCGGGGATCTTTACCGGTCTTTCCAAGCTTCGGACTTTGCAACTGGCGAACAACCGATTGACCGATTGGCCCGCAGCACTCCTTATCGGTCTATCCGATATTCGCACTCTCGATCTGTCGCGTAACCGGTTGAAAACCATAACGGCAGGGACATTCAGCGGCCTTCCCATGCTGGAGAGCCTGCACTTGGGCTATAACGGCTTCGCTTTCCTGCCCGATTCCTTGTTCGATGGCCTGTCCAACCTGCAACGACTGAATCTGTATTCAAATCAATTCAGTAGCCTGCCCGTGGGTCTCTTTAAAGATCTGGGGAACTTGCAATCCCTGTGGTTGGGCAACAATGATCTCACGGACTTGGCCAACGGGCTCTTTAATGGTCTATCCAATCTTTCACAGCTTATTCTGGAATTCAACCAAATATCTCAGTTGCCGCTTGGAATATTTGCGGGCCTAACCAGCCTCGAAGACCTGCGATTGAACAACAATCGCTTCAGAGACTTGTCGAGGGGACTATTCGATAGTTTACCGAGTCTTAGTGTGCTGGACCTGAGAGGGAATTTATTTGTCCGGCTTCCGAACCACCTGTTCTCCGGTTTGCCTGCACTTCCAAGACTCTATTTAACCGGGAATACGTCCGATCCCCTGCCGTTGCCGGTCACTTTGGAGAAGGTGGGTGAAGACCAATTCAAGGCCGTGGTGCCGACAGGCGCGCCGTTTGCGCTGGTGCTTCCGATAAGCATCAGCGGCGGCGCTATAGAAGGCGATATGAGCAGCGTAACCATTCCTGCGACTGAGGAGGAGAGCGCGCCGATAGGGGTTATGCGGCGAGCCGGGGTGTTAGATGCGGTCACCGTAGATATCGGCACGCTTCCGGGTCTTCCCAGCGGCCATGAAGGGTATGCCCTGGAGAAAGGCGCATCCTTGCCGCTGGAAATCCTGCAGGCACACGCCACAAGAGATGTAGCGCTAACGGGCCTTTCGGTAGACCTTTGGACGCTTGATCCGGCCTTTGCTCCGGAGACTACCGAATACGCTGCGATTGTAGATAACGAGACGTCTTCCATAACGGTGACGGTAACGAGGCGCCATGCCGGCGCGACACTTCAGTTTCTCGATGGAAAGGACAACGAGCTTGCCGACACCGACGCAGCCGCAGAGGGTCATCAAGCGAGTCTTAGCCCAGGCCTCAATACGATCAAAGTAAAGATCACGGCTGAGGCTGGAACCACTGCGCGGATTTATACGCTTGTACTAACCCGCGACGGCGCGAGTGGGGTGTGCGGTCGCACCAAGCAGGTCAGGGATGAAATTGTGCGGGTTCTGCAGAACGTTGACGTTTGCCACGACGTCACCGAGGAACATCTCTCGACAATCCAGAGTCTGCTCATTTCCGACGGCAGGATCGCTTCTTTGCAGTCGGGTGATTTCGAGGGGCTTACTGCGATTGAGCACCTCCTTCTGCATGGCAACCAACTGAACAGTCTCCCGGACGGTCTCTTCTCTGGGCTGCTCTCGCTTCGAGTCCTCTGGTTGAGTCACAACCGGTTAGCTGATCTTCCGGCAGATATTTTCTCCGGTCTGACGGCGCTTGAGACGCTTCTTCTGTGGAGGAACGAGCTGAACAGTCTCCCGGACGGTCTTTTTACCGGTCTAACGTCGCTTCAGTTTTTGGGCCTGGACGCCAACCAATTAAGCGGCCTTCCGGCGAATATTTTCTCTGGTTTGCCGGCGCTTACGCAGATTGGTCTGGGCGACAACCAGTTAGCTGATCTTCCGGCGGATATTTTCTCCGGTCTAACCACGCTAAAGGCTCTCGGCTTAGCGGGTAACCAGTTCAGCAGTCTGCCGGCCGACCTGTTCTCCGGTTTGACTTCCCTTGAGTCCATCGATCTGTACGACCTGCCGCTTAATGACCTTCCGACAGGTATTTTCTCCGGTCTGCCCGCGCTTAAATATTTCAATCTGGGCAGGAGCCAGATGAGAGGCCTGCCTGCCGACGTGTTCTCCGAGCTGTTCGCGCTCGAAATCCTAGAGCTTCATGACAACCCATTTGGCAGTCTTCCGGCTGACATCTTCTCCGGGCTTCGCTCGCTTCGAGTCCTTTGGCTGCCTGACAACCGGTTACGCAATCTTCCGGACGGCATCTTCTCGGGTCTGACGGCGCTGGAACGCCTCGGCTTGCAGGGCAATCGGTTGAGCAGTCTTCCGGCTGATGTTTTCTCCGGTTTAATCGCGCTTGAAGAACTTAGACTGGACAGCAACAAGTTGCGCGATCTTCCGGACGGCATTTTTTCCGATCTGTCCTCGCTGGGGGAACTTCACCTCCAAGACAACGCCGTCGAACCGCTGCTGCTTCCGCTTTCCTTGGAGAAGGGAGGAGACAGCCAGTTCAAGGCGGTTGCGCCCACCGGCGCGCCGTTCTCCCTGGTCCTTCCGGTGAGCATCAGCAGCGCCGGTGAGATTGAGGGTGGCGCGCGCACGGTGACCATTCCGGCCGGGGCGGTGGAGAGCGCGCCGCTGAAGGTAGCGCGCGAAGCGGGCACAGATTATGCCGTGACGGTGGATCTTGGCACGCTGCCGGCTCTGCCGGCAAGGCATAGGGGCTATGTCCTTGAGAAGGACGAGACCTTGCCGCGTGAGATTCTGCCTGGGCCAAGGGCGCCGCCTCCGGGTCAGGTGACGGGGGTTGAGATCGCGGCGGGCGCGGAACAGCTGGAAGTGTCATGGACGTCGGTTTCGGACGCGGGCGGTTACAAGGTTCAATGGAAATCGGGCGAGGAGGCCTACGACGAATCGCGCCAGGCAGTCATCATCGGCGGCGATGCGATCAGCTACACGATTGCGGAGTTGACGGCCGGCACGGAATACACGATCCGAGTCATTGCGACGAAAGACAACGCCGACGACGGGCCGCCATCGAACGAAGTCACCGGCATACCCACACCGATATCTCTGAGCCAGGTGACGGGGGTTGAAGTCACGGCGGGCACGGAGCAGCTGGAAGTGTCATGGACGACGGTATCGGATGCCGACGGCTACAAGGTGCAGTGGAAGTCGGGCGAGGACGCCTACGACGAATCGCGCCTGGCGGTGATCATCGGCGGCGATGCGATCAGCTACACGATTGCGGAGTTGACGGCCGGCACGGAATATACGGTTCGCGTTGTTGCGACCAAGGACAACGCCGAAGACGGTCCGCCATCGAGTGAAGTCACCGGCATACCGAAGTCTTCGCCTCCGGCTCCGGTTACGGGGGTTGAGGTCACAACGGGCGTGGAGCAGCTAGACGTGTCATGGACGGCGGTGGCGGACGCCAGTGGCTACAAGGTGCAATGGAAGTCAGGTGAGGAGGCCTACGACGAATCGCGCCAGGCGGTGATTCCCAGCGGCGATACGATCAGCTACACGATTGCAGGTTTGTCGGGCGGCGCGGAATACACGATTCGCGTGCTTGCAACGAAAGACAACGCCGACGACGGGCCGCCTTCGAGCGAAGTGACCGGCATACCGGCGTTCCGTCCTACGGACGCGATGCTGATCAGTCTCTCGATGAGCGACGGGGCGCTTGATCCGGCTTTTGCCGCGGATACGACCCGCTATGTGGCGCTTGTGGCGAACGTGGTTTCATCGCTCACGGTGACGCCGGTAACGAGCCATCCGGACGCCACGGTGGCGTATCTCGACGCGGGCGATCAGCCGCTGGCGGACGCGGATGCAACCACCGACGGCCACCAGGTGAATCTGCGCGAAGGTAAGAACACGATCCAGGTGAAGGTGACGTCCGAGGATGGGACGGCGACGCGGACCTACACGCTCGTCGTCACTCGCCGTGGCGCCACGGATGTTTGCGTTCGCACTGCGCAGGTGCGGGACACGATTATGGCAGCGATATCGGGGGTGGACGCATGTGCCGATGTGACCGAGGCGCATCTGTCGGGGATTATGGACCTCAATTTGCGGGACGCGAACATCTCATCTTTGCAGCGGGGCGATTTCGACGGACTGACCGCGCTGGAAAGCCTTGATCTGCTGGGCAACCAGTTAAGCGGTCTGCCGGCCGGCCTCTTCTCGGAGTTGCCGACGCTTCGACGACTGGAGCTGGGCATTAACCGGTTGGTCAGTGTGCCGGAGGACGCGTTCTCCGGGTTGCCCTTGCTGGAACGACTGAATCTCGGTACCAACCAGTTAAGCGGTCTGCCGTCCGGCCTCTTCTCTGGGCTGTCCGCCCTTAAAGAACTGTATCTGGATCAAAACCGTTTGAGCGACCTGCCGGAGGCTGTGTTCTCTGGGCTGTCCGCGCTTAGAATCCTTCATCTGTATAGCAACACGGTCGACCCCCTGCCGCTTTTTGTGTCTCTGGAGAAGGTGGGGAGCAGCCAGTTCAAGGCGGTTGCGCCCACCGGCGCGCCGTTTACCCTGGTCCTTCCGGTGAGCATCAGCAGCGCCGGTGAGATTGAGGGTGGCGCGCGCACCGTGACCATTCCGGCCGGGGCGGTGGAGAGTGCGCCCTTGCAGGTAGTGCGCGAAGTGGGCACGGAGGCTGCCGTGACCGTAGATCTTGGCACGCTGCCGGCTCTGCCGGGAAGTCATATCGGCTATGTCCTTGAGAAGGACGATACTTTGCCGCGTGAGATTCTTTCGGGGCCAGGGGCGCTGCCTCCGGCTCAGGTGACGGGAGTTGAAGTTCTGGTTGGCGTAGAGCAGTTGGCCGTGTCGTGGACGGCGGTGTCTGACGCCGGTGGCTACAACGTGCAATGGAAATCCGGCGAGGAAGCCTACGACGAATCGCGCCAGGCGATGGTTGCCAGCGGCGATACGGTGAGCCACACGATTGCAGGCTTGACGGCCGGCACGGAATACACGGTTCGCGTGCTTGCCACGAAGGACAACGCTGATGAGGGGCCCGCATCAATCGAAGTCATCGGCGTGCCGACTGCGACGCAGGCAGGCCCGGTCACAGGCGTCGAGATCACGGCGGGTGTGGGGCAGTTGGCGGTGTCATGGACGGCGGTATCGGACGCCGGCGGCTACAAGGTGCAATGGAAGTCGGGCCAAGAGGCCTACGACGAAGTGCGCCAGGCGGTGATCGTTGACAGCGATACGGTGAGTCACACGATCACGGAGTTGTCGGCCGGCACGGAATACACGGTTCGTGTTCTTGCGACGGAGGACAACGCCGACGATGGGCCACCATCGAACGAAGTCACAGGCATACCGACATCGGTATCTCTGAGTCAGGTGATGGGGGTTGAGGTCGCGGCAGGCGTGGAGCAGTTGGATGTGTCATGGACGGTGGTATCGGACGCCGGTGGTTACAAGGTGCAGTGGAAGTCGGGCGAGGAAGCCTACGACGAATCGCGCCAGGCGTCAGTTGCCAGTGGCGATAGAGTGAGCCACACGATTGCAGGCTTGACGGCCGGCACGGAATACACGATCCGAATCATTGCGACGAAGGAGCACGCCGACGACGGGGAGCCGTCGAGTGAGGTGATCGGCACACCCAAGGCTTTGCCTCCAGCTCCGGTTACGGGGGTTGAGGTTACGGCGGGCGTAGAGCAGTTAGACGTGTCCTGGACGGAGGTTGCGGATGCCGGTGGCTACAAGGTGCAATGGAAGTCGGGTGAGGAGGCTTACGACGAGGCGCGCCAGGCGTCAATTGCCGGGGGGAATATGGTGAGCCACACGATTCGGGAGTTGACCGCCGGAACCGAGTACACGGTCCGTGTGATTGCGACAAGAGAGCACGCGGACGACGGAGAGCCGTCGAGCGAAGTGATGGGCATTCCGAAAGCGGAGCCGCCCGCTCCGGTGACGGGAGTTGAGATCACGGCGGGCGTGGAGCAACTGGACGTGTCATGGACGGCGGTTGCGGACGCCGGCGGCTACAAGGTGCAATGGAAGTCAGGGGAGCAGGAGTACGACGAAGCGCGCCAGGCTGTGATCCCCGATGGTGACACGGTCCACTATACGATTCCGGACTTGACCGCCGATACGCAATACACGGTGCGTGTGATGGCAACCAAGGACAACGCCGATGACGGTTTGCCTTCTGCGGAAGTCATGGCCACACCGACGGCGGTAGACCCGGACGTCAACGGCGACGGCCTGCTCAATGGCGATGACGCGCTGGTGATGTATCACGCCTATGCCTCGGCGAGCCAGTTGGGCGATGGCGAGACGGGGGGTACGGCTGCGTCGCGTCAAACGTTGCTGTCGGGATTGGCGGGGTTGGCCAATCCGAGCGACGAGGAGTTAAAGGCGATGATTCGCAAGGCCCATGGGTGGCGCGAGTCGGGTGTGGATGCGGGCGGTGATATCAACGAGGACGGTGAGATCGATGGTGAAGATGCCTTTGTGATGTATTACGCCTACGAGTTAGATGAGTTGGTGGGGGATGGCGAGACGGGGGGCACGGTTCGTTTCCGTCAATTGCTGTTGGCGGCGTTTGCGAACCAGCCCAATCCGAGTGACGAGGATCTCAAGGCGATGCTGCGCCGGGCCAATGCGCTGCGCGACGATTTCGGCTGAGGCCATCGGCGCCTGATGGTATAGTCGCAAAGCTTGCAATGGCAAAGTGCGGCTCTGCAACGCAACGCGAATGTAGCGCGAATGCAGGTTGCGATTTTGTCGAAGCGGTCTCGGGGGAACACACAATGATGGCCACGGTCCGCAAGTCCTGTCTGGCCTTGGGTGTTCTGGCGCTTGTCCTGGGAGTCTTCTCGGCGCGCACTGCGCAAGCGGCGATGTGGACGTTTACGCCCGAGTTGAAGCGCCTTGACGCACAGGGCAAGGCGTTATCCGGGGGGTCGGTGGATGTCGCCCGGCATCAGAGCCTGCGGGTTGGTTTGTACATCACGGTGACGACCGACGGCGCCTTGCCGGGTGACGATACGCGGCTTGGTTTCGAGTCGTTCAGCGGCGCGATTCATTTTTTCAGTGACGACATGGAAGTCGCGGCGATCGGCGCGGTTGTTCAATCGCTCCGTGGCGGTCAGGGCTGGGAACGGCGCATGACCGACACGTCTTTTCAGGCCGCCACCGACACATGGCTGGGTCCTCCGGAGGAGTCCGAGTACGAGACCCGTTGGATTTCCTTTTGGTCGGATCCGACCAACGTCCGCAGCGATCCACGCGGCGCCTGGTGCGTCCCGGAGAACGGCAGTTGCCGCATCTTTGTGGGGGTGCTGACGATTCCGATTGCGGATCTGCCTGCGGACGCCACAGGCGAGTTGTCGCTGCGCTTTGGGGGTGTGACGTCTGCCGAGGAGTCTGCGCGCGTGGCTGCGATGTTTGGTCGGGCGGAGGAGAACGTTATAAGTGGCAGTACGATCCGCTACCGCCTCTGTCCGTCGTCGGGCTGCGCGGTTGCCGACGAGAACCGCGAGCCGGACCGCGAGTCGCGCGCTTTGGCGATGCGTTTTGCGCTGGCCGGTTTTGGGCGCGAGGTGGGCGGCAACGTGGTGGACATGATTGGCGAGCGGGCTGCGCTGCAGGGTGCTGGGTCGGGTGGCTCGTATGCGTCGCTGGGCGGTCGTCCCTTGGACCTGGCCGCGCTGGGTTTTGGCGAGGGGGATGGCGGCGGTATGGCGAGTTGGGCCAGTGCTGCGATGGAACTGCTGGGCGTAAACTTGAACAGTCAGGACGGGCTGGCCTGGGAGGCGGCGCGGGCCACCGGTTTGTCTTCGGGCCATCTGAACTTCGATCTGCTGCCTGATGCGCATGACCTGCTGGTGGGCAGTTCGTTTGAAGTAGCGCTGGGCGGGGACCGCGACGGTCGGCCTGGCGCCTGGACGCTGTGGGGTGTGGGCGGCGACATGGACGCTTTCGGGGGCCGTCCGGATGAGCGTTTTTCGATGGATGGTGAGGTCTTTGCGGGTCATATCGGACTGGACTATCACATCAGTGATGCGCTGCTGGCCGGTGTGATCGTGAGCCGCAGCCGGGGCGAGGTGGACTACCGCTTCCGCGGTTTGACCGGCGATGACGGCGGGATAGAGATGCGCCTGACCAGCGCCCATCCGTATGTGCATTGGTCGCCGTTTCAGGGATTGGGCGTATGGGGTTCGGTGGGCTTGGGTCGCGGTGGCGCCAGATTGACGGACGAGAAGGGCGCGGTGGACACCGGCATTTCGATGCGCCTGACGGCTTTGGGTGCGCGGCGCGAGTTGACGCCCATCGGCCGGTTTGATCTGGCGATCAAGGCGGATGCGTTTTTGGTTCAGATGGCTGCTGAGGAACACGCGGATTTGCCGGGCGTTGCAGCGGATGCCTCGCGCATGCGCCTGGCGCTGGAAGGGAGCCGGAGCTTTGAGTTGGCGGGTGGATCGCTGCTGACGGGAAGTCTGGAGTTGGGTGCGCTTTCCGACGCTGGGGACGCTGAGACCGGCGCGGGGGCGGAGTTGGGTGCGGGTCTTGCCTATACGCATCCTGGCGGCTTGGACGTCCAGGCGCATGGGCACATGCTGCTCACGCATGAAGACAGCGAGTTTGAGCAATGGGGCGCGAGTCTGGCGGTGACCTTTGATTGGGGTGCGCAAGGCGAAGGCCTTTTCTTTGCGTTAGCCCCGACTTGGGGCGCCCCGTCCACTGGGGCCGAAGGCATGTGGGACACGACCCGGGTGGCGGAGGCTTTTATGGCCGGGGAGTCCGAGTTGGGCATGAACCTTCAGACACGCGTTGGCTACGGCCTGAACCTGCCCAACGGGCAGGGATTGCTCACGCTGTTCAGCGAGTTGGGCAAGCCGGACGGTGGGCCGGCGCACCTGCGTTTGGGGACGCAACTGGGACGACTGAAGAGCGACGGTTCGCCGGTGAGTTTTGAGGTTTTCGCCGAACGCATGGGCCCGGGTCCGGGTCAGGCGCCGGCGTATGGGATCGTTTTGAACGCACGCGGGAGTTTCTGATCCCCGGTAGCGAACCGGTGTTCCAGGATAGCTCGTAATGAGTAGCGCGTCGCGACACGGGATCGGCTCTATCGTCGCGCTGTTTGCCTGCGTCATCCTCCCGCAGGCCGCATTAGCCCAAGCCCCTCCGGCCGGGGTGTTCTCTGAACTACAGACGGCCTTAATTGCCCGCCCGGGTTCTGCGCTGGAGCCGGGCACGGTGCGCAGCCGCGTGGTGCAGGTGGATACGCAGAAGATCACCGCGGCGCGCCGCGGTCGGGAGGTGCTGAAGCTGAACCTTTTTGATGACGCGGTGGTGGAGGTTCAAATCAAGCGGGTACGCCCCACGCGCACCGGCTACTTTATCTCCGGGCGTCCGAAAGGCATGGAATGGGGCGCCGTGCGGCTGGTGGTCAACGGTCCGGTGATGGTGGGCACCGTGGAGACGCCGGGAGGCACATTCACGATTCGGTCGGGCGGCGGAAGCCGCCACGTCATCCGCCAAATCGATCCCTCGGCGGAACCGTTTGAATGCGAGGTGGAGGAGGGTCCGGCTCCGGTCCGTCCTGAGCCGGCGATCTCCTCGATCGGTCCGCTGGGTTCGCTAGCGCTCCCGCCAACGCCGCAAGCCGACGACGTGCCCACAGAGGACGGTTCGGAAATCCGCGTTCTAATCGTCTATACGCCGGCCGAGCAAGCGCGCCAAGGCGGGGCGGCCGGGATGACGGCGCTGATTGACCTCCTGATCCAGTCCGCCAACCAAGCCTTTGAGGACAGCGGGATCAGTCCACGGCTGGTGCTCGCGCATTCGGCGATGGTGGACTATATTGGGCAAACAACCCGCACTGATTTGGGTCGCCTCAGAGCCCCCGACGATGGCTACATGGACGAAGTGCATGGGCTTCGCAACCAGTATGCTGCGGATTTGGTGCATCTGTTAACGATTGCCGCGGTCGGTGCTGGCGGAACTGCTTCGCGACCGTCGTCCGAAACATTGTCGGCTGAGAGTCTCGGGTTTGCGGTTACCGCGAACGGTAGTGAGCGAACATTTACGCATGAAACCGGCCACAACTTCGGCCTGCGGCATGACAGATATGTCAACAGTCCAAATGGCGCGATATACCCCTACGCTTTTGGATATATAAACAAGAGCGCATATGAACCCGGCGCGCCGGACACGGCCCGATGGCGGACGATCATGGCCTACCCGAATCGGTGTGCTAGCGCGGGATTTCACTGTACTCGGTTGCTTCGGTTTTCGAATCCCGACCAGACCTATCAGGGCGATCCGCTGGGCGTTCCCGCGGACGATCCAACCACCGGGCCGGACGGACCGGCGGATGGGCGGCTCGCGATCAATACTATTGCTCCTTGGGTGGGGTCGTTTCGGTCGGAAGCCTGCACGGACTTCACCGTGTCGCCGGAAACGCCTATTGCGCCCGTTGGCGGAGGAGAAGTCATCCTCACGTTGGAAACGGCGCCCGGTTGCCTCTGGGAACTCTCAAGCCAAGCGGATTTTCTGACGATTACGTCTGAGGCGCTCTTTGCGGGCTCGAGCGTCATCAGCATAGACGTGGAGGCGAACGGCAGCGGCGCAGAACGCAATGGAACGCTCACGGTGGCAGGACAGGACATCACGGTGCGTCAGCTTGCAACCGGCGAAGGGGTTTGCGATCGCACAACGGCTGTGATGCAAGAACTCGCGAGACGTTCCGGTTTTGCAGACCCGGCGCAGTGTACCGAAGTAACCGGCGACCACTTGGCCGGGATCGGATACTTGGATTTCCGAGATCAAAACCTCAGTTCTCTGAGGGCGGGAGATTTTGAGGGCCTGTCGGGCTTGAGAACGTTGTACCTGTTCAACAACCGATTGACCGAGTTACCCGAGGGACTATTTGCCGGACTTACCCAGCTGGAAACCCTGCACTTGCCGCAAAACCGATTGACCGAGTTACCCGAGGGACTATTTGACGGACTTACCCGCCTGGAAGTATTGAGTCTTGGAAACAACCAATTGACCGACTTGCCCGTGGGATTATTCGCCGATCTTACCAGCCTGCGCGCGTTGCTCGTGAGCGGCAACCGATTGACCGAGTTGTCGAACAGTCTATTCGCCGGTCTGGAAAGCTTGACGGAACTCTCGCTGTACGGCAACCGATTGACCGACTTGCCCGGGGGACTATTTGCCGGTCTTTCTCAGCTGAATCGCCTGCGTCTGGACAACAATCGATTGGCCGATTTGTCGGAGGGACTATTCGATGGTCTCACCAACCTGGAAGTACTGAATATTAGCAACAATCTGTTGACCAACTTGCACGAGGATTTTTTCGATGGTCTAACCAACCTGGAAATACTGAACATTAGCAACAATCTGTTGACCAACTTGCACGAGGATTCTTTCGACGGTCTCACCAACCTGCAAGTACTGAATATTAGCAACAACCGATTGACTGACTTGCCTGAGCGGCTATTCGATGATCTTATAAACCTGGACCATTTGAACGTCAGCAACAGCCGACTGACCGACTTGCCCGGCGGTCTATTCGATGATCTTGTCAACTTGGACCATTTGGATGTCGGCAACAACCGATTGACTGACTTGCCCGAGGGCATATTCTCCGGTCTACCGCACCTGAGCCACCTAGCTCTTACCGGTAACGAATTCACTGGCTTGCGCGAGGACTTGTTCTCCGGTCTATCGCGCCTGAGGCATCTGGGTCTGGACGGTAACGGGTTGACTGACTTGCCCTCAGGGCTATTCGGCGGCCTTTTCAACCTCGAAGCAGTGTATCTGGGCTACAACGCGTTGGCCCACTTGCCCGAGGACCTATTCGCCGGACTGTCGCATTTGAACAATCTAGACTTGCGGGCAAATTATTTGGCAAGTTTGCCAGCCGATTTGTTCTCCGGCTTGACTGCGCTTAAGACTCTTAATCTCCGCCGCAACACGGTTGATCCGCTGCCGTTTGCCCTCTCGCTGGAGAAGGTGGGGGACAGCCAGTTCAAGGCGGTTGCACCTGCGGGCGCGCTGTTTGCCCTTGTCCTTCCGGTCAGCGCCAATGGCGCCGGTGAAATCGAAGACGGTGCGAGCACTGTGACGATTCCCGCCGGCGCGGTGGAGAGCGCGCCGTTGGGGGTGACGCGCGTCGCCGGTACGGCGGACCCCGTCAACGTGGATCTTGGCACGCTCCCGGATCTGCCCGCCGACCATTTTGGCTATACCCTCGAGAAAGACGAAGCCTTGCCCCTGCGGATCCTGCCATCGTTCCTTGGCGCGGACACAATGCTGATCAGTCTCTCGATCAGCGACGGGAAGCTTGATCCGGTTTTTGCCGCGGATATAACCCGCTATGCGGCGCTTGTGCCGAACGCGGTGTCATCGGTTACGGTGACGCCGGCGACGAGCAATGCGCAGGCCACGGTGGCGTTTCTTGATGCGGGCGATCAGCCGCTGGCGGATGCGGACGCGACCGCCAGCGGCCACCAGGTGAATCTGGGTGTCGGCGAGAACACGATCAAGTTTAAGGTGACGTCCGAGGACGCGACGGCGACAGAGACCTACACGCTCGTCGTAACTCGCGACGGCGCCGCGGATGTGTGCAGCCGCACAGCGCAGGTGCGGGACGCGATTCTGGCAGCGATATCGGGGGTGGACGCCTGTGCCGATGTGAGCGAGGCGCATCTATCGGGCATTACGGAGCTCGATTTGAGCGGGGATGAGAACGTATCCAATCATATCTCATCTCTGAAGAAGGGCGATTTCGATGGGCTGACCGCCCTAGAAACCCTCAATCTGTACAACAACCAGTTGCGTGGGCTGCCGGCTGGAATCTTTTCCAACCTGACTGCGCTTGAATCCCTTGATCTGAGTTACAACAACTTGCGCCACCTGTCGGGGGATGTGTTCTCCGGGCTGACCGCGCTTAGAGACCTGAGTCTGGGCGGCAATAATCTCGGCACCCTGCCTGCTAACCTGTTCTCCGGGCTGACCGCGCTTGAAGATCTTGCGCTCTACGACAACCGGTTGAGCAGTTTGCCGGTGGATGCGTTCTACGGTTTGTCCGCGCTTGAAGATCTTCAGCTACACCTGAACCGTTTACAGGATCTGTCGCCCGGCATCTTCTCCGGTTTGTCCGCGCTTCAACAACTTACTCTATACGGCAACCAGTTCAGCCATCTACCGGTTGGCATTTTCTCAGGGCTGTCCGGGCTCCGAGCCCTTGGGCTGCATCGCAACATCGTCGATCCCCTGCCGCTTTCTGTGTCTCTGGAGAAAGTGGGGAGCAGCCAGTTCAAGGCGGTTGCGCCCACCGGCGCGCCGTTCTCCCTGGTCCTTCCGGTGAGCATCAGCAGCACCGGTGAGATTGAGGGTGGCGCGCGCACTGTGATCATTCCGGCCGGGGCGGTGGAGAGCGCGCCGTTGCAGGTAGCGCGCGAAGTTGGCACGGATTATGCCGTGACGGTGGATCTTGGCACGCTGCCGGCTCTGCCGGAAAACCATACGGGCTATGTCCTTGAGAAGGACGAGACCTTGCCGCGTGAGATTCTTTCGGGGCCGAAGGCGCCGCCTCCGGGTCAGGTGACGGGGGTTGAGGTCGCGACGGGCGCGGAACAGCTGGAAGTGTCATGGACGGCGGTTTCGGACGCGGGTGGCTACAAGGTGCAGTGGAAGTCGGGTGAGGAGGCCTACGACGAAGCGCGCCAGGCGGTCATCACTGGTGGCGATACGGTGAGCCACACGATTGCAGGCTTGACGGCCGGCACGGAATATACGGTTCGCGTTTTTGCGACGAAGAACAACGCCGACGATGGGCCACCATCGAACGAAGTCACAGGCATACCCACATCGGTATCTCTGAGTCAGGTGACGGGGGTTGAGGTCGCGGCGGGCGCAGAGCGGCTGGAAGTGTTTTGGACGGCGGTATCAGACGCCGGCGGCTACAAGGTGCAATGGAAGTCGGGCGAGGAGGCCTACGATGAATCGCGCCTGGCGCTGATCATCGGCGGCGATGCGATCAGCTACACGATTGCGGAATTAACGGCCGGGACGGCATATACGGTTCGCGTTGTTGCGACCAAGGACAACGCCGACGACGGTTCGCCATCGAGTGAAGTCACCGGCATACCGAAGTCTTCGCCTCCGGCTCCGGTTACGGGGGTTGAAGTCACAACGGGCGTGGAGCAGCTAGACGTGTCATGGACGGCGGTGGCGGACGCCAGTGGCTACAAGGTGCAATGGAAGTCGAGCGAGGAGGCCTACGACGAATCGCGCCAGACGGTGATCCCCAGCGGCGATACGATCAGCTACACGATTGCAGGTTTGTCGGCCCGCACGGAATACACGATTCGCGTGCTTGCAACGAAAGACAACGCCGACGACGGGCCGCCTTCGAGCGAAGTGACCGGCATACCGGCGTTCCGTCCTACGGACGCGATGCTGATCAGTCTCTCGATAAGCGACGGGGCGCTTGATCCGGCTTTTGCCGCGGGTACGACCCGCTATGCGGCGCTTGTGGCGAACGCGGTGTCATCGATCACGGTGACGCCGGTGACGAGCCATCCGGACGCCACGGTGGCGTATCTCGACGCGGGCGATCAGCCGCTGGCGGACGCGGATGCAACCACCGACGGCCACCAGGTGAATCTGCGCGTACGTGAGAACACGATCCAGGTGAAGGTGACGTCCGAGGATGGGACGGCGACGCGGACCTACACGCTCGTCGTCACTCGCCGCGGCGCCACGGATGTTTGCGTTCGCACTGCACGGGTTAGAGACGCGATCCTGGCGGCGATATCGGGCGTGGACGCCTGTGCCGATGTCACCGAGGCACATCTGTCGGGGATTACGGACCTCAATTTGCGGGACGCGAACATCTCATCTTTGCAGCGGGGCGATTTCGATGGACTGACCGCGCTGGAAAGGCTTGATCTGCTGGGCAACCAGTTAAGCGGTCTGCCGGCCGGCCTCTTCTCCGAGTTGCCGACGCTTCGACGATTGGAGCTGGGCATTAACCGGTTGGTCAGTGTGCCGGAGGATGCGTTCTCCGGGTTGCCCTTGCTGGAACGACTGAATCTGGGTACCAACCAGTTAAGCGGTCTGCCGTCCGGCCTCTTCTCTGGGCTGTCCGCCCTTAAAGAACTGTATCTGGATCAAAACCGTTTGAGCGACCTGCCGGAGGCTGTGTTCTCTGGGCTGTCCGCGCTTAGAATCCTTCATCTGTATAGCAACACGGTCGACCCCCTGCCGCTTTTTGTGTCTCTGGAGAAGGTGGGGAGCAGCCAGTTCAAGGCGGTTGCACCCACCGGCGCGCCGTTTTCCCTGGTCCTTCCGGTGAGCATCAGCAGCGCCGGTGAGATTGAGGGTGGTGCGAGCAAGGTGACCATTCCGGCCGGGGCGGTGGAGAGTGCGCCCTTGCAGGTAGTGCGCGAAGTTGGCACGGAGGCTGCGGTGACCGTGGATCTTGGCACGCTGCCGGCTCTGCCGGGAAGTCATATCGGCTATGTCCTTGAGAAGGACGATACTTTGCCGCGTGAGATTCTTTCGGGGCCAGGGGCGCTGCCTCCGGCTCAGGTGACGGGAGTTGAAGTTCTGGTTGGCGTAGAGCAGTTGGCCGTGTCGTGGACGGCGGTGTCTGACGCCGGTGGCTACAACGTGCAATGGAAATCCGGCGAGGAAGCCTACGACGAATCGCGCCAGGCGGTGGTTGCCAGCGGCGATACGGTGAGCCACACGATTGCAGGCTTGACGGCCGGCACGGAATACACGGTTCGCGTGCTTGCCACGAAGGACAACGCTGATGAGGGGCCCGCATCAATCGAAGTCATCGGCGTGCCGACTGCGACGCAGGCAGGCCCGGTCACAGGCGTCGAGATCACGGCGGGCGTGGGGCAGTTGGCGGTGTCATGGACGGCGGTATCGGACGCCGGCGGCTACAAGGTGCAATGGAAGTCGGGCCAAGAGGCCTACGACGAAGTGCGCCAGGCGGTGATCGTTGACAGCGATACGGTGAGTCACACGATCACGGAGTTGTCGGCCGGCACGGAATACACGGTTCGTGTTCTTGCGACGGAGGACAACGCCGACGATGGGCCACCATCGAACGAAGTCACAGGCATACCGACATCGGTATCTCTGAGTCAGGTGATGGGGGTTGAGGTCGCGGCAGGCGTGGAGCAGTTGGCCGTGTCGTGGACGGCGGTGTCTGACGCCGGTGGCTACAACGTGCAATGGAAATCCGGCGAGGAAGCCTACGACGAATCGCGCCAGGCGGTGGTTGCCAGCGGCGATACGGTGAGCCACACGATTGCAGGCTTGACGGCCGGCACGGAATACACGGTTCGCGTGCTTGCCACGAAGGACAACGCTGATGAGGGGCCCGCATCAATCGAAGTCATCGGCGTGCCGACTGCGACGCAGGCAGGCCCGGTCACAGGCGTCGAGATCACGGCGGGCGTGGGGCAGTTGGCGGTGTCATGGACGGCGGTATCGGACGCCGGCGGCTACAAGGTGCAATGGAAGTCGGGCCAAGAGGCCTACGACGAAGTGCGCCAGGCGGTGATCGTTGACAGCGATACGGTGAGTCACACGATCACGGAGTTGTCGGCCGGCACGGAATACACGGTTCGTGTTCTTGCGACGGAGGACAACGCCGACGATGGGCCACCATCGAACGAAGTCACAGGCATACCGACATCGGTATCTCTGAGTCAGGTGATGGGGGTTGAGGTCGCGGCAGGCGTGGAGCAGTTGGATGTGTCATGGACGGTGGTATCGGACGCCGGTGGTTACAAGGTGCAATGGAAGTCGGGCGAGGAAGCGTACGAGGAAGCCCGCCAGGCGTCAATTGCCGGCGGGAATGCGGTGAGCCACACAATCACGGGCTTGACGGCCGGCACGGAATACACGATCCGAATCATTGCGACGAAGGAGCACGCCGACGACGGGGAGCCGTCGAGTGAGGTGATCGGCACACCCAAGGCTTTGCCTCCAGCTCCGGTTACGGGGGTTGAGGTTACGGCGGGCGTAGAGCAGTTAGACGTGTCCTGGACGGAGGTTGCGGATGCCGGTGGCTACAAGGTGCAATGGAAGTCGGGTGAGGAGGCTTACGACGAGGCGCGCCAGGCGTCAATTGCCGGGGGGAATATGGTGAGCCACACGATTCGGGAGTTGACCGCCGGAACCGAGTACACGGTCCGTGTGATTGCGACAAGAGAGCACGCGGACGACGGAGAGCCGTCGAGCGAAGTGATGGGCATTCCGAAAGCGGAGCCGCCCGCTCCGGTGACGGGAGTTGAGATCACGGCGGGCGTGGAGCAACTGGACGTGTCATGGACGGCGGTTGCGGACGCCGGCGGCTACAAGGTGCAATGGAAGTCAGGGGAGCAGGAGTACGACGAAGCGCGCCAGGCTGTGATCCCCGATGGTGACACGGTCCACTATACGATTCCGGACTTGACCGCCGATACGCAATACACGGTGCGTGTGATGGCAACCAAGGACAACGCCGATGACGGTTTGCCTTCTGCGGAAGTCATGGCCACGCCCACGGCGGTAGACCCGGACGTCAACGGCGACGGCATGCTCAATGGCGACGATGCGCTGGTGATGTATCACGCCTATGCTTCGGCGAGCCAGGTGGGCGATGGGGAGACGGGGGGTACGGCTGCGTCGCGTCAAACGTTGCTGTCGGGATTGGCGGGGTTGGCCAATCCGAGCGACGAAGACTTAAAGGCGATGATTCGCAAGGCCCATGGGTGGCGCGAGTCGGGCGTGGATGCCGGCGGTGATATCAACGAGGACGGTGAGATTGATGGTGAAGATGCCTTTGTGATGTATTACGCCTACGAGTTAGACGAGTTGGTGGGGGATGGCGAGACGGGGGGCACAGCTCGTTTCCGTCAATTGCTGTTGGCGGCGTTTGCGAGCCAGCCCAATCCGAGTGACGAGGATCTCAAGGCGATGCTGGGCCGCGCCAACAAGCTGCGCGAAGAGTTCGGCTAACGGCGACTCTTCACATGGATCGCATCGGCTGGGACAGATCGTGGGTCGTTTCGCGCCCCTCTTTTCTCGGCACACAAGACCACGTATTTACCGGCTCAATTGGGACTCATTGCTGTCCGGGTTCAGATACATGTGAGACTGGGATCGGGGTGAGGGAGGCGTTGTATTCGCTCGGGTTGAGCGAGTACCTGCGCTGTTCTTTCCCGAAGGGAGCGTAGCGTGCGAAGGGGAAGAAGAGCGCCCCGGCGCTCGCCGGGGCGCGGGTTCGGTTAGCCTTTTGTTATCAAGACAAAAAGGAGCCGAACCATGCAGATTCAATCTCTGCGGATCAAATCGTATCGCAGTTTTCGGATCGACGATACGACGCCGGCGGAGGCGTTCGAGCGTCTTCGCAAGATCGAGACCTACCGGGAGCTGCGCGCTGAGGGTTGCAGCGAGGCGGCCGCGCTACGGGCGATTGGCTGGTCCCGGGCGGCGCATTTCCGCTGGCAGGCGCGCTATCGGGCCTGCGGAGTAAAGGGTCTGGCGGCGAAAAGCCGGCGGCCGCGGCGAACCCACCCAAGGCGCGGGACGCGGGCCCAGGAATGGGTCGTGTGGCGGATGCGCAAGAAATATCCTTTCATGGGCAAGAAGCGTTTGAAGGGGATGCTCGCCCGCGAGGAGATAGCGCGGTCAGAATCGAGCCTTGGGCGGATCCTGGCCAAAGGCGTTGGCTTGGGCCGGATCGCCCCGTGCGCCTTCTGCCGCGGGCGGGTTACGGCCAAGAAACGGCGCCCCTTCGCGAAGGGGCACGCGCAACGCTGGACCGCCGGCGCCAAAGCCGCCCGGCCGGGCGAATGGATTCAGATCGATCACATGTCCGTCTCGCGCGACGGCGACACGCTCAAGGAGTTCAAGGCCACCTGTCCGATCGGCAAACAGCTGGTGGTGCGGGTCTATTCCAGAGCCACCGCCGGCAACGCCCGGCGCTTTCTACAAGCGCTGCGCGAGGACTTGCCGTATCCGGTGCGCTCCATCCAGGTCGATGGCGGCAGCGAGTTCCGCGCCGAGTTCGAGGACGCCGACCTCGCCACCCCCTACGAAAAACTCAAATCCCTGCCCAATGCCTCCGGCTTCCTCAAACCCGGCGTGAGCTTTGCCCAACTCGACGCCCAAGCCTACGCCATCAGCGACCTCAACGCCGCCAAGGCCGTCAACCAAGCCTGCAACGCACTGTTCCGAACCCTCACCCAAGCACGGCCCGAGGCCGCATGATCCGCCCAAACGGAAATACCGATCAACCCCACCGCTAAACGGCCCCGCGTCCTTCCCGCTTTCCCTCACAGCGCTGCCAGGCTGCGCCGAATCCCGCGCCGCTGCCCGAACACACCTCAGCTACTGCCTTCTTTGATTGAATCCCTTTCCGCCGGCTACCCATCAGCCCGCCGCCAACCCGTCCACCGCCCTGTTGCCGGATCCGCCTCCGTCAAGGCATCATTACAACTCCCTTTTCAATCCCTCGAATCCAAACCCTACTGACTCCTCCTCATTACCCCGGTTCAGGCTCATTTCCGTATTGGAATAGACTACGCTTGGGGGACTTGCAGCGGCTGGAGTGGGTGCTTCGGTATCTGCCGGACGAGCCGGTGATCGATGCCTTGAAGGCCCGGCGGGGCCGGGGCCGCGACGACTATCCCATCGAGGCGATGTGGCGGGCTTTGCTGGCCGGGGTGGTGTTTCAGCATCCCTCCATCGCCTCGCTGGTTCGCGGGTTGCGGCGCAATCCGGCGCTGCTGGAGGTCTGCGGTTTCGCCGCTTTGCCCCGCCAGGGGCGCACGGTTCGGACGATCGAGCGGGATGCGCAGACCGGACAAGCGAAGGTGGTCAGTTTATCGGCGCCGGTATTCGACAACGTTCCGGCCCCTTCGAACTTCTCGCGTTTTTTGTCCAACGTGGTTTGCGTGGAGGAGGAGCGGGGCCGGATCAGCGGGATGATGGACACCTTGCGGGACCGGCTGATGGAGGTTCTGCCGGACTTCGGGCGTCATCTGGGCTATGACGGCAAGGCGGTGGAGAGTCATTCGACGGGTCAAGCGAGCCGCAAGACGGGCCGCACCTCGGATGCGGACGCCGACTGGGGCCAGCACGAGACGCGGGGGGTGGACGCCAAGACCGGCAAGCCGTGGGTGAAGGTCAAGAGCTGGTTCGGCTACGAGTTGCATTTGATCGCCGACAGCGCCTATGAGATTCCGCTGTGGTTTCTTGACCTGCGGTCAAGCCTCTTACGTGGTGACGTGACGAAGGCGTCGGCCTCGGAGTGCAAGCGGCTGGACAAAGCGGTAGACGAGTTGTTTGAGAAGGCGCCGGAGTTGGCGGAACGCTGCGCGGACTTCAGCGCCGACCGGGGTCTGGATAGCGGCCCGCTGAAGGCCAGGCTGTGGGATCGTTACCGGGTGCGTCCTTTGATCGACACCCGCGAGATGTGGCGGGAGGAGAAGGCGAGGCCGGGCTACGATCCGTCGAAGCCGATTCTTCGGTCGCTGGATCCGGACCGGGTGGACACGATCCTGTATAGCGAGAAAGGCGAGGTGTTATGCCGCGACCCCGCGACCCAGGAACAGCGTCCCATGGCGTTCCAGGGCTTTGAGTCGGACCGGGGGGCTTTGAAGTACCGCTGTCCGGCGTCGGCCTATGGCTTTGCGTGCAAGGGCCAAGCGCAATGCTATCGCGGCGCGGGAGTCAAAGACAGCGCCTACGGGCGCGTCGTTCGGATTGGGCTGAAAGACCAGGATCGGCGCATCTTCACGCCCACGCCGTGGGGCAGTCCTTCGTGGCGCCGGGGGTATAAGCGGCGCACGGCCCTGGAGCAGTCCGTCGTGGCGGAGAGGATATAAACGGCGCACGGCCCTGGAACGGATCAACAGCCGGGTGGATTCAAGCTTTGGCTTTGAGCGTCACTTCATCCGGGGACAAGCGAAGATGAAGGCGCGGATGGGTTTGGCGTTGTGCGTGATGATGGCGCTGGCCCTGGGCGCGGCGCTGGAGAACCGCCCCCACCGGATGCGCTCGCTGGTGAATCCGCCCTTCCTGGACGCCGGATAGCGGCTTCCCCGGCCGGGGAATGCCTACGGATGCCGATCCGCCGGTCCGGCGGAGAGCGGCTTTCGCCTGACTGGCGCCGCGGCCCGCCAAAGAACCGTTTTGGCGCCCGTTCTTGCCGGGCCAGGGACCAGGCAACCTCGGCAAAGCCCTCATCCGCGCCCAACCAGGCGCAGTCCGCCTTCAATTCGCGGGCGACCCCCCCCGCGCCACGCAAACGCTCCCGAAATACCCCACAGCGCAAGCGCCTCGAAAGTACTACAGCTTGAACTAAGCCCTCATGATTGCTAATATTGCTCGCCTTTACCCTCGCCGCCTGTCCAGCGAGGGAATGCTTTCAAAAGAGCCACCGTTATGAGCATTGGTTTAATCGGCCAAAAGCGAGGAATGACGCGCCTGTTTACGGAGGAGGGGGCCAGTGTGCCCATCACCGTGATTGAGGCCGACCCCAACCGCGTCACTCGCCATCGCCTTCCTGGAAAGGACGGCTACGCCGCCCTGCAGGTGGCGGTGGGCGAGGCCCGCAAGGCCCCCGGAAAAGCGCTCGCCGGTCAATATGCCGGCCAGGCGCCCGGCAAGGGCCTGTATGAGCATCGCGTGGACGATGCCGCCGTGCTTGAGGAATACCAACCCGGCGCCGAGCTTACCGTGGGCATTTTTTCGCCCGGTCAGCGCGTGGACGTCACCGGAACCACCATCGGCAAGGGCTACGCCGGCACCATCAAGCGCCACCACTTCCACGGCCAGGACGCCACCCACGGCAATTCCAAGGCCCATCGCGTGCCCGGCTCCATCGGCCAGAACCAGACGCCCGGGCGGGTGTTCAAGGGCAAGAAGATGTCCGGCCACTTAGGAAGCGTGCGCAGAACCACCCAGAATCTCGAAGTGGTGCGGATCGACGAACAGCGCAACCTGATTATGGTCAAGGGCAGCATTCCGGGTCACAGCACAAGCCGAGTGCTGGTACGTCCCGCCGTAAAGATGCCGGCCCAACAGGGATAGACCATGAGCGCAACGGCAAAAGAACCCACCCGGCAGGCCAAGACACCAGCCGTTGCGAAGCCAAAAGGCAAGCCCACAAGAAAGGTCTACAAGGCTTTCTCCGACGACGTCCCGCTGAACCAGTCGCTGATCCACCAGGCCGTAGTGACCTGGCTGGCCGGCGCGCGGCAGGGCACCAAGGCGCAGAAGAACCGCGGCGAGCGGCGCGGCGGCGGCGCCAAGCCGTGGCGCCAGAAAGGCACCGGCCGGGCCCGCGCCGGCACCCGCTCCAGCCCCTTGTGGCGCGGCGGTGGCCGCACCTTTGCCGCCAGCCCGCGCTCTCACGCCAAGAAAATGAACCGCAAGATGTACCGCGGCGCGATGCGCTGCCTGCTTGCGGAGGTGGCGCGCAGCAGGCGCCTTACCGTCGCCCGTGCGATTCAGCCGCCCGATCACCGCACCGCGTCGGCAGTGGCGCTGCTGAAGGAGCTGGGTTTCGACGGCGGGCTGATCGTGGTCGAGTCCTACGAGCAATATCCCGAGTTGTGCCTGGGCGCCCGCAATCTGCCCGGCGTGGAAATCATCGATCTGCGCGAGATCAATCCCGTGGCGCTGGCCGGCCGCGGCCAGATGCTGATCACCGAAGCGGCCTTGAAGCAGCTTACGGAGCGCCTGCAATGAGCGCCGATCAGCTTTCGGAACGCCTGTTGAACGCAGTTCGCTCGCCGCACCTGTCGGAGAAGGCCATGCGCCTTGCCGAGCGGGAAGGGCGCAAGCAGCTGGTCTTCAAGGTCGCCACCGATGCCACCAAGCCGGAGATCGCCAAGGCCGTGAACGCGATTTTCGACGTTAAGGTGGACTCGGTCACCGTCATCAACTGCAAGGGCAAGGTCAAGCGCCGCGGCACGGTGTTCGGCCGCCGTCCGGCCTGGAAGAAAGCCTACGTCACTCTGGCGCCGGGCCAGGACCTCGACTTCGTGGCCGGGGAATAGGGCAATGGCGCTTAAACCACTCAAACCCACCTCCCCCGGACAGCGTTTCGCGGTCCGCGTGGTCACGCCCGAGTTGCACAAGGGCGCGCCGTACGGGCCGCTCACCAAGCCCTTGCCCGGACACGGCGGCCGCAACAATGCCGGGCGCATCACCACCCGCCATCGCGGCGGCGGCCACAAGCGCCACTACCGCATGATCGATTTCCGCCGCAACAAGGACGGGATTGCGGCCCGTGTAGAGCGCCTGGAATACGACCCCAACCGCAGCGCCCACCTGGCTCTGCTGGTTTATACCGACGGCGAGCGCCGCTACATCCTGGCGCCGAAGGGGATCAAGCCCGGCCAGCAGCTCGTCTCCGGGCTGGAGGCGCCGATCCGGGTGGGCAACTGCCTGCCGCTGAACCGGATCCCCCTGGGCACCCAGATTCACAACATCGAGATGAAGCCCGACAGGGGCGGCCAGTTGGCCCGCGCCGCCGGCGCTTCCGCTCAACTGGTGGCCCGCGAAGGGCCGCACGCCACGCTGCGCATGCGCTCCGGCGAAATGCGCAAGGTGCCGGTCGTGTGCCGGGCCACCATCGGCGAAGTCGGCAACGACCAGCACGGCCTGCGCAAGGACGGCAAGGCCGGCGTCAAGCGCTGGCGCGGAGTCCGCCCGACGGTGCGCGGCGTTGCCATGAACCCGGTCGATCACCCGCACGGCGGCGGCGAAGGCCGCTCCTCGGGAGGGCGTCACCCGGTCAGTCCCTGGGGCGTGCCCACCAAGGGCTATCGCACCCGCCGCCGCAAAGGCGTCGAGCGCATGATCGTGCGCCGCCGCAAGGACCGTTAGGGGCTTAAACCATGCCGAGATCTCTGCGTAAAGGTCCGTTCGTGGACTTAAGCCTGATGAAGAAGGTGCAGGTGGCCGCGGCTACCCGCAGCCCGCGCCCGATCAGGACCTGGTCGCGCCGTTCCATGATCGTCCCCGACATGGTCGGGCTGACGATTGCGGTGCACAACGGCCGCGATCACATCCCGATCCTGATTTCGGAGAACATGGTGGGCCACAAGCTCGGCGAGTTTGCCCCCACGCGCATGTTCCGCGGTCATTCCGGCGACCGCAAGGCCAAGGCATAGCAGGTCGGAGATCGATGATGGAAGTTTCCGCCCGCCTGCGCTACGCCCGCATTTCCACGCGCAAGACGCGCCTGGCCGCCGGCCTCATTCGCGGCCGTTCGGTCGAGGCCGCCGCCAACGCGCTGGCGTTCACGCCCCGGCATGCCGCCCGGATGCTGGGCAAGGTGCTCAGTTCCGCGATCGCCAACGCGCAGACCAACTTGGGCGCCGACATCGACGAGCTTCGCGTCAGCGAGGTGCTGGTGGACGAGGCCAAGCCTTTCCGCCGCTTCCGCGCCCGGGCCCGCGGCCGTGGCGCCCGCATCCTCAAACCCCAGACGCACATCAGCGTCACGGTATCCGACGGGTAAGCAGCATGGGCCAGAAAGTAAATCCGATCGGCATCCGGCTGGGCATATCGCGCCTGTGGTCGTCCACCTGGTATGCCGACTCCAAGCATTTCCCGGCCCTGGTGGAGTCCGATTACCGGATCCGCGAGATGCTGCGCAAGCGCCTCAAGGACGCGGCGGTCAGCCACATCGACATCGAGCGCCACCGCGAGAGCACCCAGATTCAGATTCATACCGCCCGCCCCGGCACCGTCATCGGCAAGAAGGGCGAGGACATCGAGAGATTGCGCCGCGACCTGGCCAAGCTGGTGGACGTCAAGCTGCACCAGGTGCGCGTCAACATCAACGAAATCAAGAAGCCCGAGCTTTACGCCCGGCTGGTGGCCGAGAATATCGCCTCGCAGCTTGAGCGCCGGGTGATGTTCCGCCGAGCCATGCGCCGCGCGGTCAGCACCACCATGCGCCTGGGCGCCCAGGGCATCAAGGTCAAGGTGGCCGGGCGCTTGAACGGCGCCGAAATCGCCCGCTCGGAGTGGTATCGCGAGGGCCGCGTGCCGCTGCACACTTTCCGCGCCGACATCGACTACGGTCTGGCCGAAGCCTTCACCACCTACGGCGTGGTGGGCGTGAAGGTGTGGATTTACCGGGGCGAGAAGACTTCTCCCAAAGACACTCCCGGCGCCGCCGAGACTCCGCCTTCCGGTGAAGCCCCCGCCCAGGTGACGCCGGCATGATGCAGCCCAAGCGCACCAAGTATCGCAAGATGCACAAGGGCCGCAACCGCGGCCTGGCCCAGCGCGGCAATTTCGTCGCTTTCGGCGAGTTCGGGCTCAAGGCCACCACCCGCGGGCGGATCACGGCGCGCCAGATTGAAGCGGCGCGGCGTGCGCTTACCCGCCATGTGCGCCGCGGCGGCAAGGTGTGGATCCGGATGTTTCCGGACAAGCCGATCACCCAAAAGCCGCTGGAAGTGCGCCAGGGCAAGGGCAAGGGCAACGTCGAGTACTGGGTCGCCCTGGTCCAGCCCGGCAGCATGCTCTACGAGATCGAGGGCGTGCCCGAGTCGCTGGCGCGCGAGGCCTTCCGCCTGGCGTCGTCCAAGCTGCCGGTCGATACCACTTTCGTACACAGGCAACTGCAATGAAGTCCTCGGAAGTCAGGGAACTGGATGCCGCCGGCCTCAAGCAGCGGCTTGTCGAGCTTCGGCGCGAGCAGTTGCAAGTGCGCCTGAGCCAGGCCACGGGGCAGGAGGCGCGCGTGCATCGCCATCGCCTGCTGCGCCGTGACATTGCCAGGATCAAGACCGTGATGCGGGAGGCCGCTACCCAATGAGTACTCCCGAACGCATCGCCCGGGTTCTGCCCGGCGGGTCCGACAAAACACGGCGGGTGGCCGTTGAACGCCGCGTGAAACATCCCATGTACGGCAAATACGTGCGGCGCACCACGCGCATGCTGGTGCACGACGAAGACAACACGGCGCGCGCGGGAGACCTGATCGCGATCGCCGAAGGACGTCCCGTGTCACGCCGCAAAACCTGGAGATTGGTGCGCGTGCTCAGGCGCGCGGACGGGACTGCTAATTAGTGGGAGCTTGCGGCCATGATTCAAGCCCAAACCGTACTCAGCGCGGCCGACAACTCCGGCGCGCGCAAGCTGCAATGCATCAAGGTGCTGGGCGGTACGCGCCGGCGCTACGCGCGCATCGGCGACGTGATTCGCGTCACTGTGAAGGACTCGGTGCCGCGCGGCCGGGTGAGCAAGGGCGAGTTGTATCACGCCGTGGTGGTTCGCACCCGCAGCGGGGTACGGCGTCCGGACGGTTCGCTGATCCGCTTCGACGGCAATGCCGCGGTGCTCTTGAACCCGCGCCTGGAACCGGTGGGCACCCGCATCTTCGGCCCCGTCACCCGCGAATTGCGCACCGCCCGCTTCATGAAAATCGTCTCGCTGGCCCCCGAGGTCCTCTGATGTTTGCGCACTACAGAAGCGAGCCTGGGAAGGAGGGCATCCAGCCCTCGATGAGGGCAGGATGCCCTCGCTCCCACGCCCTCCCAAGGTAATCGCATGAACCGCTTAAAGACAGGCGATGAAGTGATCGTGACCGCAGGCTCCCATCGCGGCGAGCGCGGCGTGGTTCGGCGGCTGGTGGGCTCCGACCGGGTGCTGATCGAGAACGTCAACCTGGTGCACAAGCACCGCAAGCCCAACCCGCAGGCCAACCAGCCCGGCGGCATCGTCGAGGAGGAACGGCCCTTGCACGTCTCCAACGTGGCCCTCTACAACGCCGCCATCGAAAAGGGCGGGCGGGTCGGCATCAAGACCCTTACCGAGGGTCAGCGGGTGCGCTACTTCAAGAGTGACGGCGAGGTCATCGACACGGCATGAGCGCGCTCAAACAAACCTACCGCAGCGAGATGGCCCCGCGCCTGATGGAGCGGCTGAATCTAAGCAACCCCATGCAGGCACCCCGCTTAAGCAAGATCACGCTCAACATGGGCGTGGGCGAGGGCGCAACCGATCGCGGCGTGGTCAAGAAGGCCGCCGAGGACCTGACCCTGATCGCCGGGCAGCGCGCCGTCATTACCTACGCGCGCCGGTCCGTGGCCACTTTCAAGTTACGCGAGGGGCTCCCGATCGGCTGCAAGGTGACGCTGCGGCGCAACCGGATGTACGATTTCCTCGAGCGCCTGGTGAACGTGGCCATCCCGCGCATCCGCGACTTCCGCGGACTGAATCCGCGCTCCTTCGACGGCCGCGGCAACTACAGCATCGGGGTGACCGAGCAGATTATTTTCCCCGAGATCAACTACGACAACATCGATGTCATCCGCGGCCTCGACATCGCCATCACCACCACGGCGGTGAGTGACGAGCATGGCCGCGCGTTGCTCGACGAGTTCAAGTTCCCCTTCAAGAGGTAAGCGCATGGCCAAGAAAAGCATGGTGGAACGCGAGCGCAAGCGCAACCGCACGGTGGAGCGCTACAAGGAGCGCCGCGCCGAGTTGAAACGCGTCATCAGCGACCGTGCCACCAGCCCCGATGACCTGGCCCAGGCCCTTGTGGCCCTGCAGCGCCTGCCGCGCGACTCCAGCCCGGTGCGCCTGCGCAATCGCTGCGCCATTACCGGGCGACCGCGCGGCTTTTACAAGAAGTTCGGCTTAAGCCGCAACAAGCTGCGCGAAGAAACCATGTTCGGCAACATCCCCGGCATGAGCAAAGCCTCGTGGTAACCGCAATCAGAACGCCGGGAACGAGGACATCCTGTCCTCGTCGAGGGCCGGACGCCCTCGCCCCCAGGAGCCACGCATGAGCTTGCAAGACCCCATCGCCGATATGCTGACGCGCATTCGCAACGCGCAGAGCGCCGGCCACACCGACGTGTCCATGCCCGGCTCGAATATCAAGGAGGCGATCGCCGCCGTGCTTGAGTCCGAAGGCTATATCGAGGGCTACGAGGCCAGCGGAGAGCCGGGTCCCGAGCGCACGTTGCGCGTGGACCTCAAGTACGTGCTGGGGGTGGCTGTCATCCGCCGGCTTGAACGCGCTTCGCGCCCGGGCTTAAGGATCTATCGCCGTGCCGATGACCTGCCCCGGGTCATGGGCGGTCTCGGCGTGGCCGTCATCTCCACTTCCAACGGTGTGATGAGCGACCGCGAGTCGCGCGCCGCCGGACAGGGCGGTGAAGTGCTCTGCATCGTGAGTTAGACGGGCCTTAAGAGTCCACGAGAATTCAGGAACCGCAACCATTATGTCCCGTTTAGCCAAACGCCCGATTCCCGTTCCCGATGGCGTCCAGGCCAGCCTGGCCAACGGGCTGCTTACCGCCAAGGGACCGAGGGGCGAGGATTCCATGGCCGTGCACGGCGAGATCAGGATGGCGCTGGATGACGGCGCCGTGAGCGTCGCGCCGCGCTCGGGATCGCGCCTGGCGCGCAGCATGACCGGCACTACCACCGCCCTGGTGCGCAACCTGTTTACCGGCGTCACCGATGGTTTCCAGCGCCGCCTGCAACTGGTGGGCACCGGCTACCGGGCCGAGGCCAAGGGCGACAAACTGTCGCTGCAACTGGGTTTTTCGCACCCCGTCGAGTACCAGGTAGCGGACCGGGTGTCGGTAAAGACGCCCTCGCAGACCGAAATCGTGCTCAAGTCCATCAATCGCCAACTGGTCGGCCAGGCAGCCGCGGAAATCCGCGCCCTGCGTCCGCCCGAGCCCTACAAGGGCAAGGGCGTGCGCTACTTCGGCGAGCAGTTGCGCCTTAAGGAAGCGAAGAAGAAGTAGGTGGGATACAGCAATATGGCCATCGACAGGAAATCCGCCCGCGCCCGCCGCGCCCGCAAGACCCGCGCGCGCATCGCCCGGCTCGGAACGCCGCGGCTCAGCGTGTATCGCACGCCAAGGCACATCTATGCCCAGCTCATCGGTCCCGAGGACGGCAAGGTGCTGGCATCTTTTTCCACCCTGCATTTGCGCGGCGAAGTGAAGAACACCGGCAACGCGGTCGCGGCAGCGGCCGTGGGCACGCAACTGGCCGCGAAGGCCCTTGAGGCCGGCGCCACCAAGGTGGCCTTCGACCGCTCCGGCTTCCGCTATCACGGGCGGATCAAGGCGCTGGCCGACGCGGCCCGCAAAGCGGGACTGAAGTTCTAACGAGTAACAGCGAATCATGGCCAACGAAAACGAAACTCGCGAAGACCTGCTTGAGAAGCTGGTGCACGTCAACCGCGTGGCCAAGGTGGTCAAGGGTGGGCGCCAGTTCGGCTTCACCGCGCTCACCGTGGTGGGCGACGGCGCCGGCGCGGTGGGCTTCGGTCACAGCAAGGCGCGCGAAGTGCCGCTGGCGATCCAGAAGTCGCTGGCCCAGGCGCGGGTGGAGATGAAGCCCGTGAAGCTGCGCCGCGGCACCCTGCACTACGCCATGACCGGCCGCCACGGCGCTACCCGCGTGTATATGCAACCGGCCGCCGAGGGCACCGGCATCATCGCCGGGGGCGCGATGCGGGCGGTATTCGAATGTTGCGGGGTGCGCAACGTGCTGGCCAAGTCGTACGGCTCGCGCAACCCGATCAACGTGGTGCGCGCCACCATCACGGCGCTGTACGAGGCCCGCTCGCCCGGCCAGGTCGCCCGCGTCCGCGGCAAAACCGTCAAGGAAATCCTGGCGTAGGAAATGGCCAAGGCGACCAAACAGGTACGGATTACGCTGAAGCGCAGCCTGCACGGGCGCTTGCGCAAGCATCAGGCCTGCGTGCGCGGCCTGGGGCTCAGGCGCATACACCAGACCGTGACCGTGCCCGCCACACCCGAGAATATGGGCATGGTGCGCAAGGCTTCGTACATGCTCGAAGTGGAGGAGCTGAGCTGATGTTGGACTCCCTCTCGCAGCCCGGCGGGCGCAAGCAGCGCAAGCGCGTGGGACGCGGCGCATCCGCCGGCGGTGGCAAGACCGCCGGCCGCGGCCAGAAGGGCCAGCGTTCGCGTTCCGGCTCCGGGCGCCGGCCTGGTTTCGAGGGTGGCCAGATGCCGCTCCAACGGCGCCTGCCGAAAGTGGGATTCGCCTCTCGCACCGCCCACTTGACGGCTCGCGTGCGCACCAGCGAGATCGCCGCCTTGGGCGAGAAGAAAGTGGACCTGGCGCTGCTCAAGGAACGCGGGCTGGCGCGCTTTGATACGCGTGCCGCCAAGGTGTTCTTGAGCGGCGAAATCACCACCGCGGTGAAGCTGGTGGGCATCGCCGCCACCGCCGGAGCCCGCAAGGCCATTGAGGCTGCGGGTGGTTCGGTGGAGGGGAACGGTTCTCGTCGAGGGCAGGATGCCCTCGCTCCCAGCGTGGGGCAGGATGCTGGCGCTTCCGGGGGAGGGCAGGATGCTGCCGCTTCCGGGGGAGGGGAGGATGCTCCTGCTCCCGGCGGAGAGGAGAAGGGCTGATGGCAGGGCGCGGATCAGGCGGCATGTTCAACCCGGCCGCGGCGCTGGGCGAGGCGACCCGCTTCAGCGAGTTGCGCCAGCGCCTGTTCTTTCTGGTGGGCGCGTTGATCGTGTACCGCATCGGCGCCTTCATCCCGGTGCCGGGTATCGATCCCGACGCGCTGGCGATTTTCTTCGAGCAGCAGGAAGGCACCATCCTCAGCATGATGAACATGTTCTCCGGCGGCGCGCTGGAGCGGCTGTCGATCTTGGCGCTCGGCATCATGCCTTACATCTCCGCGTCGATCATCATGCAGCTCGGCGGCGTGGTCATACCCACGCTGGCCGAACTGAAGAAGGAAGGCGAGGCCGGCCGCCGCCAGATCGTCAAATACACCCGCTATTTCACCGTGGTCCTGGCGCTGTTCCAGTCGCTGGCCATGTCCGTGGCCCTGCAGGGGCAAGGCGTGGTGATCAACCCCGGCCTCGCTTTCGTGGCTACCGCTGCGCTCACCCTGGTCACCGGCACCGTGTTCCTGATGTGGTTGGGCGAGCAGATTACCGAGCGCGGCATCGGCAACGGTATTTCCATCATCATCCTGGCCAGCATCCTGGCCGGTCTGCCCTCGGCCTTCGGGGGCACCCTGCAGTTGGTCAGCACCGGCGAAATGGCCGGCGCTTTCGCCCTGATCCTGATGCTCGGGGTGTTAGCCGTGACCGGCTTCGTGGTGTTTGTGGAGCGCGCTCAGCGGCGCATCCCGGTCAATTACGCCAAGCGTATGCAGGGTCGGCGCATGTATGCCGGCCAGTCCAGCCATCTGCCGTTCAAACTCAACATGTCGGGCGTGATCCCGCCCATTTTCGCCAGCAGCATCATCCTGTTTCCGGCCACCCTCGCGTCCTGGTTCGGAACTTCCGAGGGATTCGAATGGCTGCAGGTCCTAGGCGCGCGGCTGTCGCCGGGACAGCCCATCTACGTGATGATGTACGGCGGGCTGATCCTGTTCTTCGCGTTCTTCTACACCGCCCTGGTGTTCAATTCGCGCGATACCGCCGACAACCTGAGGCGCTCGGGCGCCTTCATCCCCGGCATTCGCCCCGGCCAGCAAACCGCCAATTACATCGACCGGGTGCTGACGCGGATTACCTTGTGGGGCGGTTTGTATATCACCGGCGTGTGCCTGTTGCCGGAGTTCATGATCATGTACTTCAACGCGCCGTTTTATTTCGGCGGCACTTCGCTGCTCATCATGGTGGTGGTCACCATGGATTTCCTGGCCCAGTTGCAGGCGCACATGATGTCGCATCAGTACGAGGGCCTGATGAAGAAAGCCAACCTCGGCTCATACGGGCGCAGGGGCCCGCGCTGAGGGCCGGCCTCAAAGGAGATGCAAGCTTATGAAAGTACGCGCATCGGTTAAGAAGATCTGCCGCAACTGCAAGATCGTGCGGCGCCGCGGCGTGCTGCGCGTTTTGTGCACCGACCCGCGGCACAAGCAAAGGCAGGGCTGAGCATGGCGCGCATAGCCGGAATCAACGTTCCCGTGTACAAGCATGTACGCATAGCGCTCACCCATATCTACGGCATCGGCCCGAAACGGGCGCTGGAAATCTGCGAGTCCTCCAACGTCGCCCCCGACGCACAGGTGAAAGACCTGGCCGAGGCCGAAATAGAGCGCATCCGCGGCGTTGTGGCCCGCTACGAGCTGGAAGGCGATCTGCGCCGCGAGAACTCCATGAACATCAAGCGGTTGATGGACCTGGGCTGCTACCGAGGCCTGCGCCACCGGCGCGGCCTGCCGGTGCGCGGCCAGCGCAGCCGCACCAACGCGCGCACCCGAAAAGGGCCGCGCCGCCCCATCCGTAAGTAGGCGGTTACCTCATGGCACAACCCAAGACTCGTAAGAAAGCTGTCAAGCGCCATGTGGTCGACGGCATCGCGCACATCCACGCTTCCTTCAACAACACCATCATTACGATTACCGATCCGCAGGGAAACACGCTCTCCTGGGCCACCTCCGGCGGTTCCGGCTTTCGCGGTTCGCGTAAATCAACGCCGTTCGCGGCTCAGGTGGCCGCCGAGCGGGCCGCCAACCGGGCGCGCGAAATGGGCATGTCCAATCTGCAGGTGCGGGTGCGCGGGCCCGGCCCCGGCCGCGAGTCGGCGGTTCGGGCGCTCAACGCGGCGGGGTTCCGTATCACCCACATCGAGGATGTAACCCCCATCCCGCACAACGGCTGCCGCGCACCCAAGCGGCGCCGCGTATAGGGAGTAAGGCAAATGGCTCGCTACACCGGACCGGTATGCAAGCTCTCGCGGCGCGAGGGCACGGACCTGCTGCTCAAGAGCCGGGTTCGCTCGCTGGAAGACAAATGCCGGCACGACCGCGTGCCCGGCGCGCGCAGCACCCAGCGCCCCGGGCGCATGTCCGACTACGGCCTGCAGCTTCGCGAGAAGCAGAAACTGCGCCGCATGTACGGCGTGCTGGAGCGGCAGTTCCGCAACTATTACAAGCGCGCCGCGCACCAGAAGGGCTCCACCGGCGAGAACCTGCTGCGGCTGCTGGAAGGGCGCCTGGATAACATCGTGTATCGCCTCGGCTTTGGCGCCACCCGGCCCGAAGCCCGGCAACTGGTGTCGCACCGCGGCATTCAGGTCAACGGCCGGCGCGTCAACATCCCGTCCTATCAAGTCAAGGCGGGCGATGTCGTAGGTGTGCATCCCAGCGCCAAGGAGCAGCTCCGGATCGGCAACGCTCTGGAGATTGCCCGCCAGCTCGGTTTCCCCGAGTGGCTGGACGTGGATCAGAAAACGCTTTCCGGCACGGTCAAGAGCCTGCCGGAGCGCGAAGAAATTTTGCCCGACATCAACGAAAGCCTGGTTGTTGAGCTTTACTCCAAGTAACGGGAACGGACAGGGTTATGGACCAATCAGTACATACATTTCTAAAGCCGCGCATCGTGCGGGTGGAAGAACGTGGCGGCCCCAACCGGGCCCGCATCACCATCGAGCCGCTGGAACGCGGTTTCGGCCACACGCTCGGCAATGCCTTGCGCCGCCTGCTGCTTTCCAGCATGCCGGGCGCGGCCATCACCGAAGCGGAGATTCAAAACGAGGTGCTGCATGAATACAGCTCCATCGAAGGCGTCAAGGAAGATGTCGTCGAAATCCTCCTGAATCTGAAGGAAGTGGCGGTGCGCATGCACGCCCGCAACGAAGCCCAGTTGATGCTGGTGAAGAAGGGGCCGGGCCAGGTCACCGCCGCTGACATCGCCACCGACCATGACGTCGAAGTGGTCAACCCCGATCAGCACATCGCTACGCTCACCTCCGGCGTGGAGCTGAGCATGCAGCTCACCGTGGCCGTAGGCCGCGGCTACCGCCCGGCGGCGCGCATGGCCGAAGTCACCGAAGGCGCGGTGACCCTGGGACGCCTGCAGCTTGATGCCTCGTTCAGCCCGGTCAGGCGGGTCAGCTATGACGTCGAGTCCGCGCGCGTGGAACGGCGCACCGACCTCGACCGGCTGGTCGTGGAACTGGAAACCAACGGCGCCATCGACCCGGGCGATGCGGTGCGGCGGGCCGGCGAAATCCTGCGCGACCAGCTGTCCGTGTTCGTGGATCTCGCGCCCAGCGAGGATGTCGGCCTGATGGCCCTGGACCCGCAGTTGCGCCAGCTCTACATGTCGCCGATCGAGGAGCTGCAGCTCAACGCCCGGTCCGTGAACTGCCTCAAGGCCGAGAGCATCCACTACGTGGGCGACCTGGTGCAGAAGACCGACGCCGAGCTGTTGCGCACGCCCAATCTCGGCAAGCGCTCGCTCACCGAGATCCAGGAAAAGCTCGGCGAGCGTGGCCTGGAACTGGGCGCGACCCTGCCCGAATGGCCCCCGGCCGGTCTCAAGACCGCCGCCTGATTGATGGTAAAGGCTTTGTCTTATGCGTCACCGTAAGTCCGGCCGCAGCCTGGGACGCGACAGCTCCCACCGGCGCGCCATGTACCGCAATATGGCCGCCTCGCTGATCGAGCACGAGCGCATCACCACCACCGTGCCCAAGGCCAAGGAGCTTAGGCGCGTGGTGGAGCCACTCATTACTTTGGCAGGCGAAGACGGCGTGGCCCGCCGCCGCCTGGCCTTCAACCGCCTGCGCAACCGCAAGGCCGTGGGCAAGCTGTTCACCGAACTCGGACCGCGCTTCAAGGAACGCCCCGGCGGCTACTTGAGCATTCTCAAGAAAGGCCATCGCCCCGGCGACGCCGCCCCCATGGCCCTGGTTCGCCTGGTAGAAGACTAACCCGGGACCGAGGGCTTCCAGCCCTCGTACTGCCGCGAGGGCAAGATGCCCTCGCCCCCAGGCGCCTCCCTGGGAAAGAGGGCTTCCAGCCCTCGACTCAATAATGCCCACGCGCACGCGCGTCCCGTGCCGCTAAGATTGGCTCATGCCCGGCTACAACGCTATCCGTACCCGATCGGTTCTGCTCGCCTGTCTTGTCGTTGCAGCGTGCCATTCTCAGGCTCCATCCCCGTCCGGGCAGGCAGCAGCGCCGCTAAGTTGCGAGGACTGGAACACGGATGAATTCTTCGAAGCGGCGACTCTTTCGGACGTGAGGAGATGCCTTGAATCTGGAGCGGAAGCGAACGCGGCAGACAAATACAAGATCACCCCCCTTCATAGGGCTGGGAGCGCTGCCGTCGTAAGAACGCTGGTGGCGGCCGGTGGGGACGCAAATGCGCACACTGAGCCGTCGTTCTTGGGCGAAACACCATTGGACTGGGCACAGAACGCCGAAGTCGCCATCGCCTTGCTGGAAGCCGGCGCCGACCCGATGGTCCGCGACTCGGTCCGCTTCACGCCTTTACATTCCGCTAGCACTGCCGCCATAGCAAAGGTATTGCTGGATGCGGGCGTGTCTCCGCATGTACGAACTTATGGCGGCGAAACGCCGTTGTATTGGGCCAAGGACGCGGCCATAGCAAAGGTATTGCTGCAAGCAGGCGCAAGCGCTGTGGAGCGGGATAGTGACGACTTCACGCCTTTGAATGAAGCGCGAAGCGCGGAAATCGATGCCCGGGACGAAGATGGTTCCACGCCTTTACACGAGGCGAACAACTTTGAGATCGTACGGGTCTTGCTAGACGCCGGCGCGAGCGTTGGAGCGCGTAATAAATGGGGCACCACGCCGCTGCACAGGGCCGGGAGCGCCGAGTCAGTTGCACTGATGCTTGAGGCCGGCGCTGACGTCGCAGCAGTGAATTCGCGCGGAGAAACCGCCCTGCACAGATTCGGCGTCGAGACGGCAAAGATGCTGCTGGACGCCGGTGCGAATGCGAACGCCCGAGATAATGCGGGACGCACGCCGCTGCACAGAGCCCGAAGCATCGAGTTGATCGAGTTGCTGGCAGACCGCGGAGCTCTGCTTGGAGCCCGGTCCGACGAGGGGCACACGCCGCTTCATTTTGCTGCGGCGGACAAACGGATTGATACTGTCAGGGTCCTCATTGAGAAAGGATTGGACGTAAACGCAAGAGACCTTCAAGGCAATACTCCCTTGCATGGAGCTTGTGCACCCGACAGGTCAATCGTGGACTACTGGGCCGGCATGGAGCCTGATCCGGAGGACCTGCGAAAAGAGGAAGCCGAGCTTGTGGCGCTGCTCCTTGCTGAGGGTGCGAAACCCGATGTATCCAACAAGCAGGGGGAAACGCCCTTGCACAAGGCAGCATCGTCGCCCAACGAACATACCTTGCGGCTTCTGCTTGCCGCGAGGGCAAGATGCCCTCGCCCCCAGGCGCCTTCGTGAGAAGGAGGCCCCCCTGGGAAAGAGGGCTTCCAGCCCTCCCCCTCTTCATAGTAGGCGCCGACTGTGCTATATATACGCAGTATCTAGCAACAGAGCCACATCATGCCTATTGGATCCGTTTTTGAGAACAACCGGACTCAGGCCGTTCGCTTGCCTGCCGAAACGCGATTTCCGGGGAACGTAAAGAGAGTACATGTGCGTGTGAAAGGAACGGACCGGATACTATCGCCCGCAGGGCACGCTTGGGATAGTTTTTTTCTCGCTGGCACGGGTGTAAGCGAGGATTTTCTGGCGGTCCGACCAGACCAGCACCAGCCGGACAGAGAGCCGCTTTAGGGCCTCTTCATGGGAAAGGAGGCCCTAATGCTGAAGTACATGCTGGATACCAACATTGCGATCTATGTCATCAAGCGCAAGCCGTTCGACCTTCTCGCCATATTCAATCGGCACGCCGGGCAAATGTGTATCAGCAGTATTACTCTCGCGGAGCTGTTACATGGAGTGCAAAAAAGTCAGCAGCCCGAGCGTAATCTGGAGCAGGTTGAAGATTTTGTCTCACGCCTGCAAACACTGGATTACGGCCTGAAGGCTGCCAACCACTACGGAGAAATACGCGCCAAATTGGAGCGCAAGGGCAAACCGATCGGAGTCAACGACCTGCATATTGGGGCGCACGCCCGCAGCGAAGGACTAACGCTGGTAACAAATAACCAGCGGGAATTCGAGAGAATCGAAGGACTGCGAGTAGATAACTGGCTCTGACTCCCCCTGGGAGAGAGGGCTTCCAGCCCTTGTATTGCCGCGAGGGCAAGATGCCCTCGCCCCCAGGGTTGCGTGTGGCATTATTCGGGCGGTTGAGAAGACGGGACGAGTAACGCATGCAGGAGAATACCGCCGCCCGGCGCTGGAGTTCGGGACGCACCTTTCTGATTGCCTCCATCGGTGGCGCCATCGGCCTGGGAAACATCTGGCGTTTCCCCTACATCATGGGCGAGAACGGCGGCGGCGCTTTCGTGTTCGTGTACCTGATCGCGGCCTTCCTGGTGGCGGTCCCCATCCTGTCGGCGGAGGTGGCCATCGGCCGCCACGGCCGCGCCAGTCCCTACACCGCGATGGCCTCGGTGGCGACCGAAAGCGGGCGCTGGGCGTCCTGGGGCCTGATCGGTGGCATGGGCTTGCTGACCGGCTACCTGATCATGACCTTCTACAGCGTCATCGCCGGCAGCACCATCGACTACCTGTTGCTGGCGATGCGCGGCGCCTTCACGGGTCTGACCAAAGAGACCGCCGAGGCCCTCAACGCCGATCTGAATAACAACCCCTTGCGCCTGGGCGGCTGGCACACGGTTTTCATGCTGGTGAGCTGCTTCATCGTCGGCCGCGGCCTGCGCCGGGGTATCGAGGCGGCCGTGCGCCTGCTGATGCCGCTGTTGCTGCTCCTGCTGCTGGCCGTGATCGCCTACGCGCTGGTGGAGGGCGACGCCGCTGCGGGTCTGCAATTCATGTTCGATTTCCGCTTCGAGCAACTTTCGGCCGACTCGGCGCTGGAAGCGATCAGCCACGCCTTCTTCTCGATCGGCGTGGCCATGGGCCTGATGATGATGTACGGCGCCTTCGCGCCCCGCGAGGTCTCACTGCCGCAGACCTGCATCGGCATTACCGTGGCCGATACCGGCGTGGCGGTGCTTGCCGGAATCGCGATATTCCCGCTGGTGTTCGCCAACGGCCTGGAGCCCGGCTCCGGACCGTCGCTGGTGTTCCTGACGCTACCGATTGCCTTTGGAGGCATGCCCGGCGGCAGCTTCTTCGGCGCGTTGTTTTTCCTGCTGCTGGCGTTTGCCGCCCTGACCTCGGCGATCGCGTTGATGGAAGCCGCGGTGAGCCTGCTGCAGGAGCGCCTGAAACTGGGCCGCTGGGCGGCCACCTGCGCCGTTGGCGCAACCATGTGGGGGCTGGGCTGGCTTACCGTGCTGTCGTTCGGCGCCGGCGAGTCCTGGAAGGTGATCGGCGGAATGAACCCCTTTGAACTGATCGACTACCTCACCGCCACGATCATGATGCCGCTGGGCGGCGCGCTGATGGCGCTGTTCGCCGGCTGGCGCATGAAGCGCGCCATTCTCCTGGGCGAACTGGGCTGGAAGGCCGGCCCGCTGTTCGACGTCTGGCTCGTGCTGTTGCGCGTAGTCGCCCCCGCCGCCATCCTCATCATCATGTACAACGCCCTGTTCGGCTAACCCTGAAAGTGAGGGCTTCCAGCTCCCCACCCTGGGAACGAGGGCTTCCAGCCCTCCACCCTGGGAACGAGGGCTTCCAGCCCTCGTCGGGGGCGAGTTGCCCTCGCCCCCGAAGGGCATCCAGCCCTCGAACAAGCCCCAACAGGCGTTGCCCCCGCAACTCCGTTCCACCGCACCTACCTCCCGCACTTCGAAGCGAGGGAAGTTCCCCAGCACATCTGCTTCAGGCTCGCCGACAGCATTCCGAGGCACTTGCTCAAATAATGGGAAGAGGAACTGCGTTCCCAGCCGAAGGCGAAACGTGACCCAACGAAACGCCGTCGCATTGAAGACACCCTGGACAAGGGACTCGGCGCCTGTTGGCTGCGTCGGCCCGAAATCGCCGGCCTGGTGGCCGAGACGCTGAACTACTTCGCAGGCATTCGCTACCGCTTGCATGCGTGGGTAATCATGCCCAACCACGTTCATGTGCTGGCAACACCGTTGGGCGACATCAGCCTGTCAGGCGTTGTGCACTCGTGGAAGTCCTATACGGCAGGTCGGGCCAATGCGCTCTTGCGCCGGCAAGGTCCATTTTGGCGTCCCGATTATTTCGACCGGTTTGTGCGAAACGAGAAGCACTACTTGTTGACGGTCGAATACATTCACGAGAACCCGGTGAAGGCGGGGCTGTGCCGCACAGCGGGGGATTGGAAGTGGAGCAGCGCTGCTGGGAGGGAGGGCATCCTGCCCTCCGCGAGGGCTGGAAGCCCTCGTTCCCAGCGTTGAGGGCTGGAAGCCCTCATTCCCGGGGGGAGCCCTCGTTCCCGGCGGTGTTGCCTTGGGCTATGTGACAGGCGGTTGCTTCTCGGTGCCGGGATACGGCGCGCGCCAGCCTTCCAGCCAACCCTCAATCCTTGCGATCCTTTGCTCCAGGGAAGAAAACCGGGAACTTACGCCTGTCAGGTCCCGGTGCAGATCCCTCCACGCAAAGCCGATACTTCCAAGAATCGTCACGCCCATGCCGAAAATAGCGATCAGTTCGTTAGTCATTCCCTTGTCCTTCGCCCCGATGGGCGCTAGTCACCCGAGTGTAGCACGGGCGGCGTTGGTCGATGCGAGGCGGTAATGCAGCCCGCCGGCTGTCTGGCCGGTTGTTTTTTCGCAAGCGCGTGGAGCAGCGCTCCTGGGAGGGAGGGCTTCCTGCCTTCCGCGAGGGCTGGAAGCCCTCGTTCCCAGGGGAAGCCCTCGTTCCCAGCGGTGAGGGCTGGAAACCCTGGTTCCCAGGGAGGGGGCGCTACAATAACGGGATAAATCCGCTCGCTTGGGCGCAGCGAATACATATACCAGGCAATGCTTAGATTTCGGCAAAAAACCGTGGCTTTTTCTCGCGCCGCACCGACCCTGGGGTTGGGCGGGCTGGTGGCGCTGAGCGTGCTGCTGGCGGGCTGCGGCGGCGATGATGACGGCGGCGCGATGCGTCGCGCTGCGGGTCCCGCGCCGGTGATCACCGAGCCTGCCCGGCTGGGCGCCGTCACCGACCAGTACATCGCGCTGGCCACCGCCCGGGCCAACGAGGCCATCGATGTGACGCCGCGCATTTCCAGCGTGGTGTCGGCGATACACTTCGAGGAAGGCCAGAGCGTCGAGGCCGGCACGGTGCTGGTGGAACTGGACAGCCGCGAGATCCGCGCCGACCTGGACCTGGCCGAGGCCAACCTGCGCGAGCGCCGCAGCCGCTACGGCCGGCTGGAAACGCTGGCCGCCAGCCAAGTCGTCTCCGAAGTCGAGCTGGAAGAAATCCAGGCCCAGTTGCAGGTCACCGAGGCCCAGGTCAATTCGGCCCGGGCCCGGATGGAGGATACCGTGATCCGCGCGCCGTTCTCCGGGACGGTGGGCCTGCGGCGGGCCAGCGTGGGCGGGCTGGTGCAACCGAACACGGTCATTACCACGCTGGACGACATCAGCGTGATGAAGCTTGAGTTCTCGGTGCCGGAGGAATACCTCTCGGTAATTAGCCAAGGCCTGGAAATCCATGCCAGCAGCGCGGCCTGGCCGGGCCGGATATTCACCGGCACGGTGATCAGCGTGGACAGCCGCGTCGATACCACGACCCGCTCGCTGGCGGTGGTGGCGCAACTGCCCAACCAGGACGGCGCCCTGAAACCGGGCATGTTCCTGCAGGCGGAGATTGCCAGGCGCCGCGAGAACGTGGTGCTGGCGCCGGAGTCCTCCCTGGTGCCGCGCCAGGGCCGCCAGTTCTTGTATGTGGTGGCCGACGGCCGGGCCGAGGAGCGCGAGGTCAAACTCGGTTTGCGGCTGCCGGGCGAGGTCGAGATATCCCGGGGCCTGGAGGCGGGCGAAGAGATTGTGACCCAGGGCGTGCAGCGCCTGCGCGACGGACTGCCGGTGCGGGTGGCCAATGCCCCCGCCGGTCCGGGCGCCCGCGGCACGGCTGCCGGCCCCCGCACTCCCGCGGAACCGCGCCGGTGAGGTCGGGGGAGCGCCTGGGAACGAGGGCTTCCAGCCCTCGACGAGGACAGGATGTCCTCGTTCCCAGCGTCGAGGGCTGGATGTCCTCGTTCCCAGCGTCGAGGGCTGGAAGCCCTCGTTCCCAGGGGGGAAGCCCTCCCTCCCAGGTATGCTGATTTCTGATATTTCGGTGCGCCGGCGGTTCTGGCCGCGGTGATCAGCCTGGTTCTGCTGATTCTCGGCCTGCTGGCGCTCAGCACCCTGTCGGTGCGCGAGTTCCCCGACGTGCAGCCGCCGGTGGTTTCCATCGACACCCGCTACACCGGGGCGTCCGGCGGAATTGTCGAGCGCCGCATTACCCAGGTCCTCGAAGACCAGGTGTCGGGCCTCGAAGGGGTAACCAAAATGACCTCGCGCAGCCAGGACGAGCGCTCCACCATCACCCTGGAGTTCGCCCTGAACCGTAACATCGACGCGGCCGCCAACGACGTGCGCGAGCGCGTCTCGCGGGTGCTGCGGGCCATGCCGCAGGAGGCCGACCCGCCGCAGATCACCAAGCAGGACAATATGATGGACGCCACGATGTACGTGGACGTGTCCAGCGACAACCGCTCGACGATGCAACTGACCGACTACGCCGAACGCAATATCGTCGACCGGCTCAGCGTGATGGACGGGGTGGCCTCGGTCCGCGTCGGCGGCGCCCGCCGTCCGGCGATGCGCGTGTGGCTGGATCGCGAGGCGCTGGCCGCCCGCGGCCTGACCGTGCAGGACGTGGAAGGCACGCTGCGCCGCGAGAACGTGGAGCTGCCGGCCGGCCGCCTCGAGTCGGTGGACCGAGAGTTCACGCTGCGCGCAGTGACTCAATTGGACACGCCGGAGGATTTCGGCGGGCTGGTGATTGGGCGCGGCGCATCGGGCCGCTTCGTGCGTCTGGCCGAGGTCGCCGACATTCGCGTGGAGCCGGAAAACACGCGCTCGGTCGCCCGCTCCAACCGGCAGGCCGGCGTGAGCCTGGGAATCGTGCCGCAGGCCCAGGCCAACATCCTGGCGGTCAACCGCGCCGTTACCGAAGAAGTAGAACGGCTGCAGCCGACGCTGCCCGACGACATCTCGCTGGACGTGAACGTGGATTTCTCCGAGTTCGTGGGCGAATCCATGGCCGAGGTGGTCAAGGCCCTGATCATCGCCCTGGGCGTAGTGCTGATCGTGATGCTGCTGTTCCTCGGCTCCTGGCGCGCGACGCTGATTCCCGGGCTGACCATCCCCATTTCGATCATCGCCGCCGGGATGGTGCTGGCCTTGATGGGCTACACCATCAACACGCTCACCCTGCTGGCGGCGGTGCTGGCCATCGGCCTGGTGGTGGACGACGCCATCGTGGTGCTGGAGAACATTGTCCGGCATCGCGAGCAGGGCAGCCCGCCGCTATTGGCTGCGATCGACGGCAGCCGCCAGATCGGCTTCGCGGTGATTGCCACCACCCTGGTGCTGGTCTCCGTATTTCTGCCGGTGGCCTTTTCGCCGGGCCGCGTGGGCGTCCTGTTCGGCGAGTTCGGCATCGCCCTGGCGGCCGCCGTGGCCTTCTCCTCGCTGGTGGCGCTCACCCTGGTGCCGATGTTGTGTTCGCGCATGATGCGCACCCAGGAGAAGGTCGCCGAATCGAAACGCGGACGCAGGCGCGGCACGGCCTTCCGCGCCGTCGCCGGCGGCTACCGCCGCACCATGACCCACGCCCTGCGGGCCCCCTGGCTGGCCGTGTTTGTGGTCGCCGGGGCTTCCGCGGCCGGCTGGTTCCTGTACGCCAATCTGGCCCAGGAATATTCGCCCACGGAAGACCGCGGGATGCTGATCATGATGGTGCAGGGTCCGGAGGGCGCCAGCCTCGACTACATGGACGCGCAGATCAACCAGATCGAGAACATCGCCATGCAGCAGGTGGACGCGGGCGAAGCCCGCCGCGTCATTGCCCGCACCGGAAGCTGGGGCGCCGGCGGCGATGTGAACCAGGGCTTCATATACATGCCGCTTATGCGGCGCTCCGACCGGCAGTTCTCGTCGGCGGAAATCGCCGATCAGATGCGCGGCCCCCTGGCTTCGCTGCCGGGCGTGCGCGCCATGCTGTTTTTGCCGCCCAGCCTGGCGATGGGCGGCGGCCGGGCGCTGCAGGTGGTGCTGCGCGGCAACGAGTACGACCAGCTTGCGGAATGGCGCGACCGGGTCCTCGACCGGGTGCGCGAGAACCCCAACATCCTCGGCATGACCTCGGATTACTACGAGACCAAGCCGCAGATCAAGGTGGCGGTGGACCGGGCCCGGGCCACCGATCTGGGCGTGTCGCTGAGCGAGGTGGGCCAGACGCTTCAGACCATGCTGGGCTCGCGCCGCGTCACCACCTTCATCGACCGCGGCGAGGAATACAACGTGGTGCTGCAGGCTTCCGAGGAAGACCGGGTAACGCCCCAGGACCTTAACAACATATATGTACGCTCGGCGATGGGCAACCTGGTGCCGCTGGCCAGCCTGGTGCGGCTGGAGGAAAGTTCCGGCCCCCGCCAGCTCCAGCGCTTCAACCGCCGCCGCTCGATCAAGCTGTCGGCCGAGCTGATGCCGGGCTACTCGCTGGGCGAGGCGCTGGACTACATGAGCCTGGTGATCAAAGACGAGATCGACGACGAATCCCTGAGCGTCCAGTACGACGGCGAATCGCGCGAGTACGTCGAGTCCGGCAACCTGATCTACTACAGCTTCCTGCTGGCGCTGCTGATCTGCTTTTTGGTGCTGGCGGCGCAGTTCGAGAGCTTCATCCACCCGCTCATCATTCTGCTGACCGTGCCGCTGGCGCTGGCCGGCGGCATGCTGGGGCTGAACGTGTCCGGGGGTACGCTGAACGTGTTCAGCCTCACCGGCTGCATAATGCTGATCGGCTTGGCGGCCAAGAACGGCATCCTGATCGTGGAATTCTCCAACCAGCTCCGCGACCGCGGACTGCCGGTGGTCCAGGCGGTGCTGGAAGGAGCCACGACCCGCCTGCGCCCGGTGCTGATGACCAGCCTGTGCACCATCGGCGGCTCCATCCCGCTGATCGTGGGTACCGGCGCCGGCGCCGAGGCGCGCCGAGCTTTGGGCGTGGTGGTCCTCGGCGGCGTCCTGGTGTCGGTAGTGCTTACCTTATATGTAGTGCCATGCTTCTACGCCATGCTGGCCGGCCGCACCCGTCCGGCCAACGCCGTGTCCCGCGCGGTGCAGGCCCTGCGCAAGCGCCACCCCTCGCCAACACCGGCCTCGGCACCGTAGAATATACGCGTCACCCCCGGTGGCGGGTCTGCAGGCCATGAAGTAACGCGCATTAGGCCGGATTCTTGCTTCTCCGGGGGTGGCGCTGGATTACCCCAATCACGTCCTCACTGCAGTACAATCCCGCCCCGCTATGGCTTCCATGATCGATTTACAAGGCGAGCTGCGCGACGACAGCGGCAAGCGCGCCGCCCGCCGCGCCCGCCGCGCCGGACAGGCGCTTGCGGTGCTCTATGGCGCCGGCCGCCCGACCCGCGCATTGTCTTTCCCCGCGGAAGTGCTGGCCCGCTGCCTTGAGGACCCGACCTTTCGGTCACGCGTTCTCAATATTCGGGTAGGCGACAAATCGCAGCCGGCTATCGTCAAGGACCTGCAGCGTCATCCCGTGGGCAACCAGGTCCTGCATATAGACCTGCAGCGGGTGCGCGAAGAAGAGACCATTCGCATGGCTGTGCCGATCAACCTGCTCAACGCCGAACAGTCGCCGGGCGTGAAGATGGGCGGCAGCGTCTCCCACCTCTTGAACGAATTGCACGTGCTGTGCCTGCCCAAGGACCTCCCGGGACAGATCGAAGTGGATCTGTCCGAAGTGGATCTGGATGAAATGATCCACCTGTCCGACCTGATCCTGCCGGAGGGAGTAGTGATCAACGAGCGCGTTCATGGAACCGTGGATCATCCGGTGGTTTCCATCCACATACGCCGTGTCGCCCAGGTCGACGAAGTAGAAGAAGAAGAGGATCTGCTGGAGGACGAGGCGGACGCCGAGGCTCCGGAAGATGACGAAACCCCCGGAGAAGATTGAGCCCCCGCCGGACCTGATCATCGGACTGGGCAATCCAGGTTCGAAGCACCGCTACGACCGCCACAACGTGGGCTTCTGGTTCGTCGAACTGATGGCCAGGCGTTACGACTTCCCGTTCGTTATCGGTCATAAGGCCGCCAAGGCCGACGTCGCGACGCTCTCTATCTACGAATACCGCGTACTGCTGCTCAAGCCCCTGTTGTGGATGAACCACAGCGGGCTTGTGGTGCGCAGGATGCTCGACTACCTGAAGGTGCCGGCCACCGAGGCGCTGATCGTGCATGACGACATCGACCTGCCGCCCGGCACGGCGCGGCTGAAGTCGGGCGGCGGCCACGGCGGCCATAACGGTCTGCGCGACATCATCCAGCATTGCGGCGGCGACTTTAAGCGCTTGCGCATCGGGGTAGGGCACCCCGGCGATCGCGACCTGGTAACGCCCTACGTGCTGTCCCGCCCGCCCTTCGATGAAAGGGAGCGGATCGTAACCGCCATGATGGCCGGCATGCTGGCAGTCGAAGAAATCTTCAACACCGGCTTGCAAGTCGCCATGAACAAACTCCACACCCCCCAACCTGGGAACGAGGGCATCTTGCCCTCGAACTCCGGGAAAGAAGGCGCCCTCGCCCCCGGAAGCACGGACACCCCCCCTGGGAAAGAGGGCTTCCAGCCCTCGAACCCCGAGAAAGACGGCCTCCCCCCCTCAAAAAACTAAGCCCCCTGGGAAAGAGGGCTTCCAGCCCTCAAAAACCAACCAAATGAAAGCAGCCATCCTCGGCCTCCCCAACGTCGGCAAGTCCACGCTCTTCAACGCCCTGGCCGCCGCCGAAGTCCCCACCGAGAACCGCCCCTTCTGCACCATCGAGCCCAATCTGGCGCGCGTGCCCATCCCCGACCCGCGCCTCGACGCCGTGGCCGCGGCTTCCGGCATGCAGCGCAAGGTCTATGCCACGCTGGAGCTGGTGGATGTTGCCGGCCTGGTCAAGGGCGCCTCGCGCGGCGAAGGCCTCGGCAACCGCTTCCTGGCCCAGGTGCGCGAGGCCGACGCCGCGGTGCACGTGTTGCGCTGCTTCGAATCGGAGCGCGTGACCCACGTCGCCGGCGCCGTGGACCCGGTGCATGACGCCGAGATCGTCAACACCGAGCTGATGCTGGCCGATCTCGCCACTGTCAACCGCGCCCTGGACTCTGCGCGGCGCCGCATCAAGACCGGCCAGGCGGAGCTCCGCAAGCGCGTAAGCGACCTCGAAGCCTTGCAAGCCCACTTGGAACGAGGGCATCCTGCCGTCGAAACGAACCCTCAACTTGAGGGTGGGACGCCCTCGCTCCCCGCGGACCTACGCCTGCTCACCGCCCAACCCACGCTCTACGCTCTCAACGTGGCCGAACAACACCTCGCCGAAGGCGGTCCCGCAAATACCGCTGAAACCTACGCCGCAGCGCGCCTCGCCCCGGCGGTGCGCGTCACCGCGCAGCTCGAATCCGAGCTTGCCGCACTGCCCGCCGAAGAGCAGCAAGACCTGCGCGGCGGGTTGGGTCTTCCGGAGGGCGTGTTGGAGCGTTTCATCCAGGCCTTGCGTGCCCATCTCGGCCTCAATTGTTTCTTCACCGCCGGCCCCTCGGAAGCTCGCGCCTGGCTGGTGCCGAAGGGCGCCATCGCCTGGCAGGCCGCAGGACGTGTTCACAGCGACTTTCAGCAACGCTTCGCGCGCGCCGAAGTCACCCCTTGGCAGGCGTTCATCGCCGCCCCCCAATCGCCCCCCGAACTCAAGGGCCGCGACTATATCGTCCGAGACGGCGACGTGCTACGTTTTCGCGCGGCGTGAGGCCTGTTGCAGAAGGCCGCGTTGCGCCCTTTGGCGCAGAACTCGTGGACTATTGGGCAAAGGGGCTAGTGCGTCATGTTCTGCCCGCCATGCCGGGAGTGGCTTCTATTGGCAATTCCTTATGAAATGCAACATGAACAAATCGCCAGAACTATTGCCAAGTCTTTTCCAATATGGAAATGAGCCTGAACGGGATAGTGAGGAGGAGCGAGTAGCGTGTGGATTTAAGGGATTGGAAAGTGGATTGTAATGATGCCTTGACGGAGGCGGATTCGGCCAGCGCGGTGGGCAGGTTTGCCGCCGGCTGATCGGTAGTAGGCGGGAAGGGATTCAATCAAAGAAAGCATCGGCTTTCGTGTGTTCGGTCAGCGGTGCGGGATTCGGCGAAGCCTGGCAGCGCGGTGCGGGAAAGCGGGAAGGATGCGGGGCGGTTGTGCGATTGGGACTTTGCCGGCTTGCGGGGTTTTGGGGCGGAGAGTTAGCGAGGTTACGCGGCGGCGGCCTGTGCTTTGGTGATCGTGCGAAACAGTTGGCTGCGGGCTTGGTTGACGTTGTTGGCGGCTTTCAGATCGCTTAAGGCGTAGGCTTGGGCGTCGAGTGGGGCAAAGCTCACGCCGGGTTTGAGGAAGCCGGAGGCATTGGGCAGGGATTTGAGTTTTTCGTAGGGGGTGGCGAGGTCGGCGTCGCGGTAGCGTTTTCGCAGGCGTCCTTTCGGATCAATTTCCTCGGTGGGGAACAGGCACGGGCGGTGGTAGTTCAAAAACGGGGACAGGGTGTTGTGGTTGAAGGCGTTGAGCAGCGGGGCGAATCTCCTTGGGAGGTGGGCGTAGCCGAGGTATTTGCGCACTACGGCGGCGTTTTTGCCCTCGGCCAAGGCGTTGTCGTTGGAGCGCCGGGCTCGAGACTTGGTGAACTGGCCGATGTGGAGCTGGTTCAGCAGTGCGGCAACCTGGTGGTTGATGTATTCGGAGCCATTGTCGGCGTGAAAGCCTTGGATGACAAAGGGATAGGCGGTGATCAGGGCTTCGAGCACCGGGATCAGGAAGCCCTCGGAGATGGCTTCGACGGAGCCGATGTGCTCATACTGGGTGACTTCATCCACGGGGTTGATGTGATAGACACCTTTGGCGCCCTCGCGGTCGCCCTGGTGGACGGTATCGACGCGCAGGAAGCCGGGCTGGCCCTGAGGTTCGGGCTTTCTGCGCTCGCCGATGGCGATCGGAACCGGTCGCGTCTTGGTGAAGGTGGTGTGCTTTAAGCGGTAGGTTTTAGACTTGCGCAGGTTGTACAGATGGCCATTGGACAGGCGCGACAGGCGCTCGAAGCGGGGGTCGCCGAAGACCTCGAACTCGCGGCGCATGACGGCCGCCGTATAGCGGCGCCGAAAAGGCTTCGCTGGCGCCTTGCCGCGCCGGTCCACGATCCGCCCGGCGTCCCGATACTGCCGGATCAGACGGGTCAACTGGGCGCGGGACAGTCCGGTCATCTTGGCCAGGTAGCGCCGGATCACGCCCCGATCCGGTTTGCTCAAGCCCAGGTAGTGGAACCGCACCAGCGTCCGGCGGATGAAATCGTAAGCGGACTCACGATCGGCGATTTGGAAATCCACCCGCTGGTTGCCGTCGATCACGGCGCGAACCTCATCCAGGGTCCGAAGTCGTTCAGTCTGTAACATCAGGATCATCCTCCGATGATCCTCGAAACCTCACCCTACAGGCTCACTTGTCGTTGGAATCACGCCTCCCGTTCAGGCTCACTTGTCGTTGGACAAGGCTTGCTCTCCGCAGGCGATTATTTTGGTATACAATAAAAACCCGTGCTTAAGACGGATTATGGGGGGCCATATGTTGGCTGGTGGTTCTGTAAGTAGTGGGATTCTCATTAATTCCGCGCGGGTTCATACGCGTCGGTTTTTTGATGCTCGAAGCTGATGCTCGCTTCCCGTGCTGCCGCGCCATTTAGCTGCCTCAACTCATGCCGTGCACACCCAGAATATGTGCTCTATAATCTCGTCAATGTCTTGCTTGATAGGTTGCGAAGTTATACTATTGCGCCTATCTGCCCGGGAGGGCTCAACATTTCAACCAATTGAACTTGTCGTTAAGGAGGCAGGCTCATGTCTAAATCAGCAACCGTAATACAACTCTTGCAGGCTCGCCTTGAAAGGGCGATACGTCGGCGCCGGGAAAATCCGTCGCGTGCGGATATTCTCATGATTCCGGCACTGGCGCTCGCGCTGGACGCCTGCGGGGGCGGCGGGTCACAGAGGCCGACTCCTCCGCCACCTCCGCCACCTCCGCCACCTCCGCCACCTCCGCCACCTCCGCCACCTCCGCCTAACGCGGCAATTACGGTCGAAGCCTCCGGTTCGGTGGACGAGAACGCGGACGGCGGCACGATTGCCGCAGTGGCCACGGAAAATGCCAATTCGGTAACGTTGGATGACGACCGATTCGAGGTCGAGGGCGGCAACCTCAAGCTCAAGGCTGGCCAAAGCCTGGACTTCGAGATGGACACTTCCCCAATTAGTGTCACCATCACCGCCAGCGGCGACGGCGAATCGGCTACGGCTACGGTGAGCGTATCGATCAACGACGTCAACGAGGCGCCGGAGATAACGGTGGCCGATTCCGCGGTGGATGAGAACGCGGCGGGCGCGGTTCTAGGCGCGGTCACGGCTTCCGACGTGGACGCCGACGACACGCACACCTATGAGGTGAGCGACGACCGCTTTGAGGTCGCGGACGGCATGCTCAAGTTGAAGGACGGCATGAGCCTCGACCGCGAGATGGGCGATTCGGTCACGGTCACCGTAACCGTCACGGACGCGGGTGGTCTTTCGGCCAGCGCCGACGCGACGGTCACGGTCAATAACGTGGATGAGGCGCCGTCCGCGCCGGCAGTTCGCGGCGCAGGCCCCTTCAGCATTGATGAAAATACGGCGGGCGCTGTCATTACGTCCCTGGCGGACAGCAGCGACCCCGAGGGTGACGCGATCACCTACGCGGTGGATGACGACCGGTTTGAAGTGACTTCCGGGTTGGTGCTCAAGTTGAAGGACGGCATGAGCCTGGATCACGAGACAGGTGCGTCTGTTGATCTGATGATTACCGCCACGGATCCGGGAGGGAATACATCCGAGCCGACCACGGTCACCGTTGCGGTGACCAACGTCAACGAAGCGCCATCGGTTTCGGCGGCTGACGCTTCGGTTGACGAGAATGAAATGGGTGCGGCCCTGGGCGCGATCACGCTCAGCGACCCGGACATGAACGACTCGCACACGGTGGAAGTGAGCGGCGACCATCGCTTTGTGGCCCAGCAGGACGCAGACGGCAACTGGATGGTTGCGCTGAAGGCTGGCATGAGCCTGAATTACGAAGACGAACAAGACGAACAAGACGAACAAACGGTAGCACTTACGGTGACGGTTACGGATGCCGGCGGACTTTCGGCGGCGGATCAGTTAACTGTGACGGTCAACGACGTCAACGAGTCGCCATCGGTGACCGTGGCGGACGGCAGCGTGGCCGAGAACAGTGGCGGGGTGACACTAGGCCAGATCATGCCTTCGGATCCCGACGCAGCCGACGCAGGGCTGTTGTCCGGCCGTGACGGCGCGGCCGCCATTATGGTCAGTGATGAGCGCTTCGGGGTCGAAGTGGATGACATGGGAGGCTTGTGGCTTGTGCTGAGCGCGGCCGATGGCCTCAACCACGAAACCGAAGATTCGGTGGTGGTTACCGTAACGTTTACGGATAGCGCCGGCAATACCGGTAGCACGGACGTCACCATCACGGTGTCCGACCTCAACGAGGCCCCGTCCGTTTCGGCAATGGACGCCACCGTGAGCGAAAACGTCACGGGTGCGCTTCTCGGCGAGATCACGGTCAGCGACCCGGATGACGGCGACACGCACACGCTATCGGTGGACGACGACCGCTTTGAAACTGCCGGCGGCAGGCTCAAGCTGAAGGACGACGCGAGCCTCAACTATGAAGATGGGGGCTCCGTTACCGTTACCGTTACCGCCACCGATGCGGGCGGCATGTCGGCCAGCACCGAGGTGACAATTACGGTCACCGACGTTGGTGAGGCGCCGTCTGCGCCGACGGCCCTCCGGGACGACCTGGAGGTTAATGAGAACGAGGCGGGCGCCACCGTGAGCGTAGTCAGCGCTACGGACCCGCAGGGCGACGATGTTACCTACGCGGTGGATGACACGCGGTTTGAAGTGACTGGCGATGGCATTCTCAAACTCAAGGACGGCGTCAGCTTGAATCACGAGGAGGAATCTTCGGTTGATCTTCAGTTGACGGCCATGGACTCCGAGGGGCACACATCGCCGACAACCACGGTGACCGTGATGGTTGCCGACGTGAACGAAGCTCCCGATGTTGTTGAGCCTGGGGACGGCAGCCAGGCGGTTCCCGACATGTTCGGCTCCGCGGGCATCGAGATGAAGATGACGGTTGCCCTGGAAGAGTTGTTCAGCGATCCAGACGATGGCGACCAGCCCGTTCGCTACGAGGTGACCGGAGCGCCTGACTGGAAGGCGGGCACGGGCACTATGGTGGTGCAATACGAAACCATGACGGTTACTGCGCCAACGGTTCGCGTGGCGAACTTTGAGGACGCTGCCGAAGAGGATGCAGGCGCTGCTTTGGGCAAGATTACGATCAGCGATCCGGATGCGGCCACCTCGGCCACCGACCCGCGCGGTGAGGAGTACACCGTGACGATTAGTGGCGACCACCGGTTGGAGGTTCGTCAGGACGACGCCACGGGCACCTGGTGGGTCGCGCTCCGGGATGGGCAGACGATCGGCGAGGATGAGAACATAACGGTCACGGTTACCGTAACCGACAAGTACGGCCTGGTCGGCACCGGCACGGGCATGGTGCATGGCGGCGAAGCGCCCGAGGAAATGGAAGGCGACGGCATGGATGGCGGCGAGGAAGACGCCGAGCCCGAGACCATGGAAATCGATGTCGTTACCGGAACGATTACCGCCACCGCGCCGCTCGGCACCTACGGGGACTTCCAAGTGTCCCTTGACGCCACGGACGGGGACGGTGCAACCGGAAGTGCGACGTTCCATTTCATCGTCGATGACGGCAACGATGTTCCCACTGCCCTCAGGATCCTTAATAGCGATGGCTCAAATAACGAGATCTACGAGGTCGAGATCGACGAGAACGACGGTGGCGGCGTGGTAGTGGGCAGTCTGGAAGTCGATGACATCGACAGCGAAATGCACCCGAACGGCCAGCATACATTCTCGACGAGCGATTCCCGCTTCGAGGTGGTGGGCACCCAGCTCATGCTCAAGGCGGACGAATCGCTGGATTACGAAGAGGATGGCCCGGAAATTCTGGTCGACGTCACGGCCAGGGACGGCGGCGGCGGATCGATCACCGAGACGGTCACGGTCATCGTCAACGACAAGAACGACGCGCCTGAGGCTGCCGCGACAATCGGCGGCTGGTGGGTTGTTGTGGACGAGGACTTGGAGGCCGAAGACGTTCTCGCGGGCGATTACTTGCGGTTCCAATTGGAGAATGAGGCTGATGGCGATCGCAACCCGGCCTTTACGGACCAAGACTTTGACGCTGGCGACACGCTGACGTACGAGATTGCTGGTGCGGCCTCGGGCTGGCTGGAGATCGACGAGGACGGTGTCATTCAGAACAAGGAAGGCATGCTGCCGTCGGCCGGCAAGTACATGGTCACCATCATAGCCACGGATATGGGCGAGGATCATGCCGAAGAGGAGAACACCGATGGTGAATCCGCCTCGATCACCTTCCAGCTGATCGTGGCCCTGTCGGACGACAACGACGCGGACAACGACCGGCCGTCCATCAAAGTCACCAGCGAGGTGGACTACACCGAAGGCACGGGCTCGCAACGGGTGGGATCCTTTACGGTTTCCGACGACGATCTGGCGATCGCGCCGCATCCTTACGGCGAGTTGGACGTAGAGATCGTATCGGCGATCGATCCGCAGACGAATACCAGCTACGCCGCTAGCTTCGTGTTGGGCGACCCGATCGACAACGGCAACAACACCTGGACGTTCCACGTTTATGCCTACAACAACCCGTGGACGTTTGGTGACGAGACGGCACCGCTGAACCACGAGGTGGTCGATGACATTGACATCGTGGTGAGCGTGACGGACGGCACGGGCGCGACCGACTCCGAGACGATCTCGATCGACATCAATGACGCCCAGGAAGCACCGGCGTTCAGTTCGGCTATAACCGCCAGCTCCAGTGACCTTGCCGCGGGTTCTGGCGCAACGGGCTTTCTCCCCGCCGTTGCGGTTCCGCAATATGATGAAACGGGCGACGGCAAGACGCTGGTCTATCTGAACCTTTTCGAGCTGTTTGAAGACAACGACACACGGGATGATGACGACGAGATCGACTTCGATGCCTGGAGCGATGTGCCGTGGATCACGATCATCGTCGGTCCCGCCGAGTGGGGCGACTCGGACATGATGGTGCAGCGTGACGCCGCGACTGGGGAAGTGGTGACGGACACCAACGGCGATCCGGTCATGATCCCTCGGCCATGGGCAAGCGGCAAGACCGCGCCCGATGACGACGACGTGGTGGTGATCTTCGAGATCGACCGCAGCGCCATGAACAACGAGCAGACCGACGGTGGAGCGGTGAGGCTTACGGCCACCGACGAGGCTGGCAACACCGGTCCTGGCGGCGTTTACGTCATAGTGACGGATGAGAATGTGGACATTCCATCCGGTACGGACGATCCCAGCGCGGTTTCGGTTCGTGGCGTTACGCGGGAAGGCAGCCAGTTGAGGGTCTCCTTCAATCACCGCTTGGATCCAGACCTGGCCAGTGGCGACTCGCCGGTGCTGGTGATCTACACCTGGTCCACCGTGGATGTCGACGCGAACGGCGTCGAGAGCAATGAGACGGACATCCACGTCAGCACGAGCAACGATCCGTTCCGGCTCACGCAGGCCGAGGTTGGCAAACACATCAAGGTGAGTGTGGCCTACTACGAGTTGTTCGGTGGCAACTTCGTGGAGTCCGACGGCGGCAGCGCAACCACCGCGAGCGCGGTTGAGAACCGGAGCAACGCGGGTTCGGCCACCTTCAGCATCACGACCAACGGCACCGTGGTGTCGGCGGGTGCGATACTCAGCGACTTGGACGGCGTGGATAACACGGTGGACGCCGTCCCGGACACCGATCCTGGAACGCCCCCCACCTTTACTTGGGAGGTTTCCGACAATGGCATAGGCGGCTGGAGCCGCACGGATGCCGCTGCGGCCGCGGCGGACAAGGACGACACGGCGGATCAGGATCTGACGCTGTCCGACGGCGGCGGCAGGTACTACCGCGTGGTGGTGGAATATACCGATGTGGGTGGCTTTAAGGAGCGTATCGTTAGCGACACGATGAAGCTCGGCAAGCTTGTCGATCCCGCCACGGCGCCCACCATTACGGGCACCTTGGCGGTCGGCGGAACGCTTCTGGTCGAGGCCGGCAACGGTAGCGTCCAGTGGCAGACGCAAACGGCGCCCGGTGCGTGGGTGGATCTGGCCGGCGCAACCGGTGATCTGCTGCTGACGGAGGCTCACACGGGCATGACCCTGCGGGCGGTGGTGACCTACACGGACAGCAAGGGAAACATCACCAACAAGCAGGCTGTGACAGTGGTGGATCACGATGGGAACAGCGGCACTGCTGCAATCGCCATTGTGTTACCCGCGGCTGCCAATAGCGATCCGATCGCGGTGGATGAGTACTCCATTGAGGGCTCGGTTGGCGCCATGATCAGCGACACGGTGCCCATGGCCGACCTGTTCCAGGACGCGGATGGCGACAACCTGACGTTTACATTGACCGCGCCTTCGGGCCTGGGCACGGATCAGAATGATTCCGGGACAGGCTACCTGTATACCGGCAGCGAGCAGATGGTTACCTTCGATGCCGCCACGGGTCTGTTGACCTGGCGAAACGAGCCCAGCATGATATCTAACCATGACGGTGACAACACGGACGGCCTCGGCAACGTGCTGACGTTCACGCTGACGGCGAGCGACGGTGCCGGCGGCACTGACGCCACTACCGACGTCAGCGTTCGCATCAACGTTGCGCCGACGGCCATTACGATCGATACCACTTCTACCGGCATCACCAACACGATCGCGGAGACCAACACTCCGGCTGGCATATCGACCGAACAGGTTGTCGCTCAGCTGGACGTGCAGGATGAGAACGATGTGACACACGGGTTCGGCACGCACACCATCACGGTGAGCGATTCGCGCTTCAAGGTGGTGAAGACCGGTGCGGCTAACCACAATCCGCGCAGCGGACCGGCCCAGGACAGCGACGACGATGGGAGCACCTGGGACCTGGTCACGGTGAAGGGCGCGCAGTTCGACTTCGACACCACGCGTGATGCCGATCCCAGCACGAACGGCACCCAGATCCGGGTGTTCATTTCCGCAACGGATGGGGACGGCATGAGCACGCCGTCCTACCCGTTCATCTGGGTCATGGTTACGATCGGCAACGATGCCACGGACGATCCAGTGGCGCCCGATCCGGTGCCCGGTCTGAAGGACGACGAGGCGGATCCGGACCTGGGGCCCGAAGAAGACGACGCCAACGACAGCGACCAGGACGGCGGCCTGCCGCCCCCTCCGGGAGCTGGCATGATGAGTTACATCGACCACGATGACATCAGTTTGGTGCCCGAGGAAGATCTGCTCGACAGCTTCGTGCTGGCCATAGACGACATCGACGTCGCCTAACCCAACAAGCAACAAACGTTGCGGCGAGGCGGACTTTATGTCCGCCTCGCTTTATTTGCACCCAAGACGATCCGCGATGTCTTTACGTCTATACAATAAATCCCCCGCTCGTGTAGTTCTTGGATCATCCATCGCAGGGACTTGTCCACCCGGCTCGGCTGAGGAATTCGTAAAGGAGTACAAAAACGGCTCAAGCATCGGTTGACAAGTTCAGGGTAGCGGGTGAACTTGAGGAAGCAGGCTATGACACCCGAAGGGCAAAAGCCATGGCGTGCGCGATGAATCAATTCGGAGGCCGCAGCAAATGGCTCAAGATGTAGGCCACCTCAAGACGGACATAGCCAGCCTCAAGGCGGAACACTGGCCACACTCATTCTGGGTCTTGCCGCAGTGGTCGTTACGTCCGCCGCGTTCTGATTAACCCGGCGTCGGGATCAGGGGCCGCTTGAATCACCTCCTAGCAGCCCCATATCTCCGCTAGAATCCTTAACCGTCGGCTACACGCGATAGCCAAGCGCCGCCGTTTTTTATGTCTCTAAGGGAGAAACGCCAGATGAGCGATACCAAGATTTTTGTTGATGGACTGATGTCCGCGGTTCTGCGCGACGGCGTCGTGCGCCTCGAGTTCGGCGAGTTCGAACCCGAGCCTGAGGGCGGTGGAGACAACAAAACCCCGCCCAAAATGAACCCCAAGACCCGCGTGGCCATGCCCTGGCCCGGCTTTCTTCGCACCCTACGCATGATGCAGGAGGTGAACGAGCGCCTGCGCCAGGAAGTCGAAAAGCAGCGCGCCGCCCAGGCCAACGGCGGCACCGCCAACTGACGCTCCTTGGGAAAGAGGGCGTCCCCGCCCTCGTCGAGGGCATGATGCCCTCTTTCCCCGAAGCCTGAGTTGACGTGAACGATCAGCGAAAAGCGGCCGAAACCGAGCGGCCCGTCACACCGCTGCGCGCCGCCCTGAGCCGCTACCGGGGGGGCTTCATTGCCATCGCCGTATTCAGCGCGCTGGTGAACATCCTCATGCTCGTCTCGCCTGTATACATGCTGCAAATGTACGACCGGGTGCTGAGCAGCGCCAGCGGCTACACACTCGTAATGCTCACCATCATCGCCCTGTTCCTGCTTGCCTGCTTTGGCGCCCTGGAATGGACCCGCCAGCGCCTCATGCAGCGCATTGGCCTGGCGCTCGGCCTTAATTTGGCCAATGATGTCCTGAGCAGCGCCTTTCGGAGCAACCTAGCCAACCAGGGCCAAGGGGCGACCCAGCCGGTGCGTGACCTCGACTCGATCCGCCAGTTCATGGGCAGCCCCACCATTTTCGCTTTCTTCGACGTGCCCTGGACGCCTATATTCACTGCCGTCATCTTCTTGTTCCACCCATTGATGGGCGCCGTGGCCGTGTTCGGTGCGCTGGTGATCTTCACGCTCGGCCTGCTGGCCGAGTTCCGCTCCCGGCTGCCCATGCGCGCTGCCGCCCAGGAAGGGCTGCAATCGCACCAGTTGCTGGAATCCTCCATGCGCAATTCCGACGCGCTCAAGGCTATGGGCATGTTCGACGGCCTTCTGAACCGTTGGCGCGTCCGGCATCGGCGTTCGGCGTCCTACCAGTCCGCCGCCGCCGGACGCTTGAGCGTGCTGCTGTCCATGATCAAGGCGTTCCGCTTCTCCGTGCAGGTGGGCATGCTCGGCACCGGCGCCTATCTTGTGATAGAGGGCAAGCTCACGCCCGGTATGATGATCGCCGGTTCGATCATCATGGGTCGAGCGCTGGCCCCCATCGAGCAGGGCATCACCGCGTGGCGCGGCTTTGTCGGCGCTCGCCAGGCTTGGCGGCGCGTAAATACCCTGCTGCAGAACTTCGGCGAGCCCGATGTATCGGAAGGAACCGACCTGCCGCGCCCCCAAGGAAAGGTGGAAGCGGAAAACTTGAGCGCCGTCCCGCCCGGCAGCGAAGTACCGGTGGTGCGCAGCGTCGATTTCATTTTGGAGGCGGGCGCCATGACCGGGCTGATCGGCCCCTCGGGCAGCGGTAAATCGTCGCTCGCCAGCGTGATGATGGGTGTGTGGCCGCCCGCCGAGGGCGCATTGCGCCTGGACGGGGCCGAGATCAGCGGCTGGCCCGACCACTTGCGCCTGAAGCACTTCGGCTATCTTCCGCAGACGGTGGAACTGTTCCAGGGTACCGTGGCCGAGAACATCTCACGTCTGCAGGAACCCGAGGCTGAGGCAGTGGTCGGGGCCGCGCAAATGGCCGGCTGCCATGAAATAATCATGCGCCTGGCCAACAACTACGTTACCGACATCGGCGCCGGCGGCCGCCGTCTGTCCGCGGGTCAACGCCAGCGGGTGGCGCTGGCGCGCGCTCTTTATGGCGACCCCGCATTCATCGTGCTGGATGAACCCGATTCCAATCTTGACAGCGAAGGCCAGGAAGCGCTCGCCAAGGTGCTGGACACCCTGCGCGAGAAGCGCATTACCACCGTCTTGATCACGCACAACGTGCGCCTGCTTCGGCGCGTGGACCAGATCGGCGTGATGAACGAGGGGCAGCTTGTGTCCTTTGGCCGGCGCGACGAGGTGCTCGGGCAATTCTCCGCGCCTAAACGCCAGGCCGCCAGGCCCGCGGACCAGCCGGGCGCCCCCTCCCGTCCCATACAGGTGAAATATTCGCAATGATAGTTCAGCTTGAGGCCCCGCCCGACAACTGGCGCGGCAAGGCGCTGGCGTTACTGAAGCGATTCATCGAAACGCCGCTCAAGATCGAGGAAAACCAAAAGGTCGATCCGCTCACGGACCCCGCCATGTGGTGGGGCGGGGGCGTCGTGAGCGTGATGTTGCTCGGCTTTGTCTTGTGGGGCTCGTTGGCGCCGCTGGCCCAGGGCATCGTGGCCGAGGGCGTCGTGGAGGTGGACGGCGAGAACAAGACCGTCCAGCACCTCGAAGGCGGGATCGTCAAGGAGCTGTACGTGCGCGAGGGCGATACCGTCGAGGCGGGCGATACCCTGCTGCTGCTTGACGATACCAAGCCGCGCGCCGAGCAGGACCTGCTGGAGGCCCGCTACTATCAGGCGCAGGCCCAGATTGACCGCCTCAAGGCCGAGCAGTACAGCCGCGACGAATTGGCTTTCAGCCAGATGTTTGATTCTTTGCGGGGCGACCCCCGGATCGATGAAATCCTGGAGGCCCAGACCGACCTGTTCCGGGAACGGCGCTCGCAGCACGCCGGGCAGATCACGATTCTCGAAGGGCGGGTGGAGCAACTTGGCGAGCAGGCGAAGGGACTTTCCGCGCGCCGTGACGCCGCCCGCCAGGAGCAGGACTTGCTGGAGAAGGAAGTCGGCGCTCTGACGGACCTGGCCCAACGCCAGCTCGAGTCGGAAGAACGCCTAACCCAGCGCCGCCTCGACCTGGCGCAAATCCGCGGCCAGGTGGGCCAGGTCATCTCCGAGATCGCCGAGGCGCAGTTGGCGGTCGGCGAGACACAGCAGCAGATTATCCAGCTCAAGACCGACTATCGCACCGAACTGTCCGGGTCCCTCACCGAGTCCCAGAACCTGCTGTTCGAGACCAGTGACCGGCTGTTCGCGGTGCGCGACCAGGTCGCGCGGACCCGCATCGTCGCGCCGCTGGGAGGCAAGGTCATCAACCTCCAGGTGCATACGGTAGGCGGCGTAGTTCCCGCCGGCCAGCCGATCATGAATATCGTGCCCGAGGACGCCAAGCTGATCGTGGAGGCCAAGGTGAGTCCGACCGACAGGGACAACGTCAACGTCGGGCAGGAGGCGCGCTTGCGTATTACACCGTTCAAACAGCGTGCCACGCCGGAGTTGAAGGGCGTGGTTGTGCTGGTGTCGGCCGACATTTTCACTGACAAGGATGCGCAGGTGCAGTACTACGTCGCGCGGGTCAGCCTTCCCGACGAAGAGTTGGCCAAGCTGGGAGACAAAGACATCCGTCCCGGGTTCCCGGTGGAAGTGACCTTCAGCGGCAGCGAGCGCACCCTGATGCAATACCTTGCCGATCCCATCACAGGCGCTCTGCGCAAGGCCATGAAGGAAGAATGAACATCCCCTTCAACACCCGGCACGATGGCATCGCTGGGACCGAGAGCAACTTGCCCTCGAAACGCCAGGTCACACCCACCACCCGCCTTCGCAACACGGCAGTCTTTGCCGCAACCGCCTGCGCCTTGCTTGCGGCTGCTCCAGCCTGGTCCCAGAACCAGTCGCCGTCCGGCGACGCCCCTTACACGCTGAACGAGGCATTGCGCGACGCATTGCAACGCGATCCCCGGATCCGCGCTGCCGGGAGCCGCGTGCAGGAGGCCGGCGAGGAGTTCTCCGAGGCGCGCAGCCTGCGTTACCCCACCGTCAACTTGACCGGTTCCGGGGGCTACGGCTACAGCCGCAACGAAGCGCGCAGCCTGGGCATCTACGAGGGCGATTCGGAAAGCTCCGGCCTGGAAGTCCGCCAGACGCTTTATTCCTTCGGCCGCATCGGCGCGCGCGAACTGGAGGCCAGCGCCAAGATCGCCGCGGCCGGATTCGACGCCGAGGACACCCGGCAGTCGGTCCTGACCGACACGGCGGTGGCCTATGCCAAGCAGATTTACAATCTCAGGATTCTCAATCGGCGCATCGAGTTCGAAAGCCTGGTCGAGGAGCAGGAGGAATCGGTGCGCGAACAGCTGGCGCTGGGCAGGTCCGACCTGACCCAGGTGCACGAAGTGCTGCGCTACCTGCACCAGGCGCGCGCCCAGCGCATAGAGGCGGAGACCGCTTATCAGCGGGCGCAATTCCAACTGGCACGATTGAGCGGCGACATCCGCGTGAACCTCGAAGCCGAGGGCCTAACCGGCCTGGAGCGAGGCTTGCCGGAAACCCTGGGAGCGGCAAGGATGCGCGGCCTGGAAAGCGCGCCCATCGCCGGCAAGGCCCGCCAGAACCTGGTAGTGGCCGAGAGCCGCATGAAATTTCAGCGCGCCGATATGTGGCCGTCGCTGGAACTGAAACTGGGCGGGTCCAAAGGCTCCGTGGGGGAGATCAAGACCCGCGACGCCGATGCCCAATTGGTGCTGCGCATGCCGATCTTCGAGGGCGGCAAGAAATTCGCGCAGCTGCGCCGGGCCCGTTACGCCAAGGAAGCGGCCCAATACGACCTCGACGCCGACCTGGAGCAGTTGGAGCTGAACATCACCATAACCTGGAACCTGGTCAACGGCCTGGCCCAGGCCTGCCTGGAGCTGGAGCGCTCGCTCGGTGACGCCTCGGAGATCGTGTCCATCGTGGAGCAGAAACTGCAGGTCGGGCGGGGCACGGTGCTGGACCGGTTGGAAGCCGAGGAAATCGTCGCCAATACTGACGTGACGCTGCTCGAAAAGCGCATGGAACTGGCCCAGGCCCGCGCCGGCCTGCTGCGCACCTTAGGCGCCCTCACCCCTTCCCTCTAGCCTGCATATTGCGCGAGTGCGCTGAGATCGCGAGGAAAACGGGTTTTTCGGTGCTACCAGGGCGTGACGGGGCCGGGTTGGTCGTGAACGGGTCGTGAGAGGCGCTCCATCGTTGTCTTTTCCCTTGGGATGGGGCCGTTCAGCGGCATCGGGGCAAGCGGACCCGGGGGCTTGAGCCAGCCCGGTGGGAGACGGCTTGGAAAGGGGTGTTATCCGGGACGTAGCCGCGCGGCGGCCAAGAAGAACAGTTCCTGATACGGGTGGGCGCTGGACAGCAACAACTGAACGCGGCGGGTGTTGCGTAGCACCACGGCGCCGATCTTGAGCAGCTTCAGGCGGATGGTGCCGACATAGGCGCGGGCCAGTTCGGTGCCGGTGAGTGCGATCCGGCGGATGGTATTCAGCAGGACATAAGCGAACGCCGATAAGAGCACCCGGTATTGGTTGGGCCACCAATGGTGGCAACTGGTGCGGTCGGCGAACAGATGCAGCTGCTGCTCTTTGATCCGGTTCTCCATGTCGCCGCGGGAGCAATACACGGCGTCGTATAAGTGCTGCGGCGATCCCGCCAAGTTGGTCACGATGTAGCGCGGGTTGGATCCCCGGGCGGTGTGTTCGGCCTTGACGATCACCCGCCTTCGCCGGTCCCAAGTCTGGGCGGCATAGAAGAACTCATCAAACAGACGCTGCTTGTCTCCGCTTTGCTCGAACGCCTGAAGTGCTTGGTTCCGCAACGGCTGGGACAGCACGTTCAGGCGCGGATTGCGGGCGATCCCGACGATGTAGCCCACGTTATGGCGATCGCACCAAAACAGCATCCGCCAGCGGCAAAAGCCACTGTCGCCGCGGAATACGATCTTGACCTTCGGCCAGGCCCGGCGAAGCCGCTTGACCAGCAAAGCCAAGACCGCCCAGGCATGCTTGGCCCCGTCGATCTTGCTCGGCCGTAAGTAGCTCACCAGCAGCCGGTCGCCGCAAAACACATACAGGGGCAGAAAACAGTAGGCATCGTAATAGCCGTGATAGAAACGGCCTTCCTGCTGCCCATGCACCCGGTCGTCGGTGGCGTCAAAGTCCAGCACCACACGGCGTGGCGGACGCTTGTAGGAGTCAATGAACTGCTCCACCAGCACCTCGTGCAGCCGAACCGCCTCTTTACGGCCGGCCCGCTGCTCGAACCGGCACAAGGTCGAGGCGCTGGCCAATACCCGGTCCTTCTCCACCGCCGTCTGCAGCGCCAGATCGCGCCGCAACTGATCGTGATCGTTCAGGTCCTCATAGCCCAGCGCCAGAGAATAGACTCGCTGGCGAACGATCGCCAAGGCATCGTGGCGGCAACTGGCCCGGCGGCGCGGATCGATCAGCGCCTTGGCCACCCGCTCGGTCAACCCCAACGCCCGGTCCGCTTGACGCAGCAGCAAAACGCCGCCGTTGGAGGTGATGTCGCCGCCGGAAAAACTCGCCTCGACCCGGCCTCCTTTACAGCGTGGAAACGGCAACCGTTCTTGGATACAATCTGTCATGGGCAAGGTCTCTTTCGATATCAGCATAACTAACTGAATTATATCGAATATTCAAGGCCTTGCCCCCTTTACTCATGCAATATGCGGGCTAACCCCCCTTGGGGACGAGGGCATCTTGCCGTCGAAAAAGGCACACGTTTTTGCACCGATGGCAGGATGCCCCCTTGTTCCCAGGGTTCATTTCAGGCCGATTTCGGCGAGGATTTCTTCGCTGTGCTGGCCCGCTGTGGGCACATCGCGGACCAGCGCCGGGCGCGCGCCGCCGATAGCGACCGGCAGCGCGGGCAGCTCCGCTTTTTCGCCGGCGAATTCCCCGTCGGGCACGGTTACCGGGATCAGGCCGTGGGAGGCAGTCAAATGGGCGTCGTCGAACAGGTCCTGGGGGCGCGCGATTGGCGCAAACGGCAGGCCTGCCTGCTCGCAACGCTCCATCAGTTCCGCCGGCGTCATTTGCGCGAAGGCTGTCTTGAGCTTGGGGATGAATTGTTCGCGTCTAGCCACCCGGCCGGCGTTCTTCTTGAGATTGGGGTCTTCGCCTAAGTCGCTCAGCTCGAACGCCTCGCAGAAACGCACCCATTGAGCGTCGCTGACCACGCCCACGAACACCTGCTCGCCGCTCTTGGTGGCGAACACGTCGTAAACCGCCCAGGCCGATACCCGCGCCGGCATCGGGCTTGCCGCCGTTCCGGTCACCGCCTTCTGCGCCATGTGCTGACCCACCAGGAAAACCGCGCTCTCATACAGCGTGGCCACAACCTCGCAGCCGCGTCCGGTACGCTCGCGCTCGTGCAGCGCCGCAAGAATCCCGAGCGCGCCGAACATTCCGCCCTGCACGTCGATCACCGAGGCGCCGGCCCGCAACGGCTTCCCGGGCGGCCCGGTCATGTAAGCCAGTCCGCCCATCATTTGCGCTACTTCGTCCAGCGCCGCGCGCGATTCGTATGGTCCCGCCTGAAAGCCCTTCTCGGTGCAGTAGATCAGCCGCGGATTGCGCGCCGACAGTGGCTCGTAATCCAGGCCCAGGCGTTGCATCGCGCCGGGCCGGAAGTTCTGAATCAGCACGTCGGAACGATCCGCCAACTTGAGGGCCGCCTCTTTGCCCTCCGGCGACTTCAGGTTCAAACAGATACTCCGCTTGTTGCGGTTGTACATGGGGAAGTAGCCGGCGCCTGATCCCGGCAACCGCCGCGTAGGATCGCCGCCCGGCGGCTCCACCTTGATCACGTCCGCGCCCAGGTCGGCGAGTACCAGGCCGCAGGCCGGCCCCATCACCATGTGGGTCAGCTCCAGGACCTTCAGCCCCTCAAGCGGCTGGCAAGTATTCACGTTCACAGCGTCCCGAACTCCATGATTGCATCGCCCCCGTTAGGGAAGTAACAGCGCCGCAGACTACCCCGTTTCCCGCGCCGCGCGCAACCACTCCTTAGTCGAGGAGAAAACCCAGACCCCCCCTGTTCGCAAGGAAGTTGGTCTTCGTTGGTAAGGAAACGCACAAATACGTGTCAAACAGCGCACCTTTTCGGCCTATTACCCAGTTGAACTTCTGTGGTACAGTGATTTCAGCGTGGATACGATACGTGATGGATGGATGGCGACGCCGATCAAATTGCCAGCCACGCTTGGTCAAATGGCGCGGAAGCTTAGGTTTTCCGCAATGCTTGGCGATCCAACGGAGCCGCAGCCGGAGGCTCTGAAACGGCGAACAGTGGCTGTTATCGATCGTTAGTCATGAATGATCGAAATATTTCGGAAGACAAAACGCGAAAGGTGGCGCACTACATCATCGCTCACACCGAGCCGTCGCAACTCGGCGCGACAAAGCTGTATAAGGTGATGTGGTACGCGGATGTCTTGCACTATCGCCGTTATGGAAAAACCATTTCAGGTCAAGATTCCTATGTGCGGATGGACAATGGACCGGTCCCCAACGGCATCTATGAGGCACTCGATAGCCTGAAGGATAACCAAACGGTATTTGAGCAGCAGACTCCTACACCTGTTGGAAATCGTAGAGAGTTTATCTGTCTCAAACGGTCCGAGGCATCCTGGTTTTCGTCAAGAGAAATCGAGACGCTTCATGAAGCGATTGATGTCATTGTTTGGCTGTCGGCAAAGGAAGCGAGTAACCGGACTCACGGACCCATTTGGGAAGAGTTGCTGAACGGTCAGCAAATGCCCGTTCAAGCAGCAGCTGTAATTCCGTCAGATGTATTGCCTGAAGACATTGAATTGGCTCTGGATCACAAGGCTGAGTTAGCCCATGGAACAATGCGTTTCGCGCGCCCCCCCGTCGGGGTTCAAGATTGACTTGTCCCCGGTCGTTCGTGACTATGTGGATGCCCAACAAGCCGATTACCCTGCTTTTTCTCGATTCTGGAATGACTTGATCGAGTACTTAAAGATCGTCGCCCATATGGTTGGAGTTCCAGAGCCGAGACTTGGGGCCGACTGCCGCCTCTTTGCCACAGGCCCGGATCCGGAATCCGGTCAACCGCGCATCTTTATTGGGTATCTGGTCATGGGTGAGATTGTCTATATACGCTTGTTGCGCGTATCCCGACACGAATCTGATTAACGAGCCTTACGCTTGTATCACGTTCTAAAGAGCTCCCAGATTTCGTTTACCACGATTTTCCAATTCTAGCGCGGGTCGTTTCCTGCGCTAATTGGATCACATCAGCTGAGCGATACCGAGTCCTGCGAGCAGGATGTGGATCGGGATAAAGGTTAGAGGCAAGGCGGCTGCAACCTTCTCGGGAAGCGTATCGTCATGTAGAGGGATCCTTTCCAGGAACCAATACCATTGCATTCTGATGGCCTGGTTTAGCAGGCTTCTTCGAAGATGATTCTCGAGATTCCAGTTGCCTCTGCACAATACGCAGAATAATTTGACCAGATGCCACCAAAGAGAACATATGCCGACCCCCACAAGGGGCAAAAAGAAAAACTTCAGCGGGCTCAATTTGTCGCTTTCTTGCTGAACTGTGAGAAGTCCATACGCAAGAAGCAGGATGAAATCAAGAAGTAGAAAGAATGCTCTCGTGCCCGATCTGTAGACCTTGTCAGACTTTCGAGCCTTGACGAACTGTTCGTACTGGCCAAAAAACTTATCGACGTCGGCAGAGTTTGGATTGTCCGCGTCCACGGTTTGAAGAGCGCGCTGGAATTGCATTTGGGTCATTGAGTTCACCGACGATTGCCTTGGTGTTCCACGGCATTGGGCCAACGCCGATTTCGGAAAGCGCAGCCGGAACTCTTCTTATTTCCGAATGCAGATAAACGGCCGCAAGACGCTTATGAAATTGGGTGTTGCTTAGACCTCCAAGTTGCCGGCGGGAGTGGTCCAATTGTCACGCGGATGCCTGGGAACGAGGGCATCCTGCCCTCCCCCTGGGGCGAGGACATCCTTTCCTCGACGAGGGCAAGATAGGGGGGGCGTTCCCAGGGGCTAGGCCCAGGGGCTAGGCCCAGGGGCGGTCGCTGCGGTCCGCTTTCTCGAACGCGTCGATGGCGCTGCCATGTTCGCTGAGCGTCAAGGCGATGGGATCGAGTCCTTTGAGGATCATTTCGCGTTCGCGGTCTTTCATCGAGAAGGGCAGGGGCTTCTCGCCGTAGCCCTGGACCTCGCAGCGCGTTAGGTCCACCGTAAGACGCAACTCCCGACGCTCGGCTTCCGTGGCCAGTTCGGCAACCTGCTCATCGGGCAGAACCACCGCCACGAGCCCGTTCTGCGCGCAATTGGCCCTGAAAATTTCCCCGAAGCTGGGAGCGATGATCGCGCCGATGCCCCAGTCGGCCAGCGCCCAGACCGCGTGTTCCCGCGACGAGCCGCAGCCAAAGTTCTCACCGGAAATCAGGATTTTCGCCTGCCGGTAGCGCTCCCGGTTCAGCACGAAATCGGACGCTTCCTCGCGGGCAGCGACATCGGAGTAGCGCCAGTTGGCGAACAGGCCCTCTGCCAGGCCCTCGCGCGACACGCGCTTCATCTCGCGGCTCGGAATGATCGCATCCGTATCAACATTGCGCCGCATCAGCGCAGCCGCCACGCCGGAAACCACCCCTCTCAAGGACCCATCTCCATCAGCTGAGTTTGCGCGGGTCGGTCAGGTGGCCCTGCACGGCGGAGGCGGCGACGGTGACAGGGCTGGCCAGGTGGGTGCGGGCGCCGGGTCCCTGGCGGTTCTCGAAATTGCGGTTGGTGCTGGACACCGTGCGCATGCCGCCGAAGCCGTCGCCGCCGGCATAGAAACACATCGCGCAGCCGGATTCCTGCCACTCGAACCCGGCTTCCTTAAACACCCGGTCCAGGCCCTCGGCCTCGGCGGCGGCCCGCACCGCAGTGGAGCCGGGCACGCAGATCGCCTTGACGTGCTCCGCCACCCGCCTGCCGTCCAGAACGCTGGCCGCCGCCCGCAGGTCCGACAGCCGCGCATTGGTGCACGAGCCGATAAAGGCCGCGTCGATCTTCAGTTCTTCCATCCGCTGACCGGGCGCCAGGTCCATGTAGCCCAGCGCCCGCTCCATCGCCTCGCGCCGGCCCACCGAGCCTTGCGGTTGCGGCACCCGCCCGTCGATGCCGATCGAGTGCTCCGGGCTGGTCCCCCAGCTTACCTGGGGCGCCAAGGCCCCGCAGTCCAGCTCCAATTCGCGGTCAAACTCGACGCCGTCGTCCGATTTAAGCTCCCGCCACGACGCCAGGGCTTGGTCCCAGAGCGCCCCGCGCGGCGCCAACTCCCGCCCGCTCAAATACTCGAACACGTCGTCATCCGGCGCCACCATGCCGGTCCAGGCGCCGAACTCGATGGCCATGTTGCACAGCGTCATCCGGCCTTCCACGCCCAACGCATCGATGGCCGGACCCGAGAATTCCACCGCATGGCCCAATCCCCCCATGGCGGAGTGGCGCGCGATCAGCGCCAGGACCAGGTCCTTGGCGGTGATCGCCGGGGCCGGCCGGCCGCTGAACCGAACCCGAAGGGTCTTCGGCCGTTCCACCCGCAGCGTGCCGGTGGCCAGCGCGTGTTCCGCCTCGGTGGTGCCGATGCCCCAGGCCAGCGCACCGAGACCGCCCACCGTGCAGGTGTGGCTGTCGGGACACACCAGCGTCAGGCCGGGCAGGGCGATACCGAGTTCCGGCGAGATGACATGCACGATGCCCTGGCGGTGATCGTCGAGGTCGAACAGCCGGATTCCCGCCTGGCGCGCGGCCTCGCGGGTGGCGGTGATGAACTCCGCGCCGCCCGGCATCCGGGTCAGCCCCGGCCGCCCGGGCCGGGTATCGACGATGTGGTCCATCACGCAGAAGGCCCGTTGGGGGTGGCGGATGGTTCGCCCGGCCTTCTTCAGCGCCTGCAGCGCCAGCGTGCCGGTGCGCTCGTGGAGGAAAACCCGGTCAATGGCCAGCAGCGACTGCCCGTCGCCGGTGCGGGCCACCTCGTGGGCGTCCCAGAGCTTGTCGAACAGTGTCCGCGGGCGGTTCATCTGGCCTTGTCGCGGCGAATGCGGAACAGTCCTTCCTGGGCCATGGTCGCCACCCGGGTGCCGCTGCGCGAATACACCGACGCCCGGGCGAAGCCGCGCGCGCCGCCGGCCCTTGGACTGTGGAGGTCAAACAGCATCCACTCGTCCACCCGCACCGGGCAGTGAAACCACATGGCGTGATCCAGGCTGGCGAGCTGGAACCCCGCGGGCGGGCGGACATGCGGGAAGGTCACCATGCCGATCAGGCCCATGTCGGACAGAAAGGCCAGAAACGCCTGGTGCGCCTCGATGTCGTCGGGCAGCCGCGCCGAAGTTCGCATCCACAGCAATTGGCGGGGTTCGCGGACCCCGGCGCCGAGGGCGTGCCCGGGATCGACCGGCCGAAAATCTAGCGCCTGGGACAGCTTCAGCAGGGTGAAGTAGCGGCGCGGCATCCAGTCGGCCTCGCTGGCGGTCAGCTCGCGCAGGTCCTTGAGGTTCTCCGGCGGCGGCGTATCGGGCATCGGGTCCTGGTGCTCCGGGCCGTCCTGGACGCTCTGGAACGAGGCGGTCATGTTGAAAATCTGCCGTCCGTGCTGGACTGCCACCACCCGGCGGTTGGAAAAGCTGCGTCCGTCGCGGGCCCGGTCCACTTCGTAGATGATCGGTGCGTGGTTGTCGCCCTCGCGCAGGAAGTAGGCGTGCAGCGAATGGGCCACGCGGCCTTTGACCGTGCGCAGGGCGGCGTACAGCGCCTGTCCGAGGACCTGGCCGCCGAACACCCGCCCGGTTCCGAAGTCGCGGCTCTGGCCGCGGAACAGGTTCTGCTCCAGTTGCTCGAGTTCCAGGTTGTCCACCAGGTATCGCAATCCGTCCGTTTTCATCGCGGGGTGCTGTTCGTCCATGGCGTCAAGCGTACCAGCATTAGCCGAAAAATCATGCCGTAAGATAGACGGCCTGCTGTTTCATAGGGTAGGGAATGGCCAAACAAGGCAGGATGTCCGTGCTGCTGGGTAAGATCGGGGTATCCGCCACGGCAGTGGGTGTACTGCTCGCAGCGGGCGGCATCGGCGGCCACCGGCTGGAACTGCTGCCGCTGTTGCCGGCCTTCGGCGGGTACGCCGGAAGCGCGCTGCTGCTGGCCCTGGGCGCACTGGTCATGCTGGTGGCGATGATCGGCGCGCGCGGCCGGCTGGGTGGCTGGAAGTTCAATACCGCGAGCTGGATCGCCCTGGTTCTGAGCGTGGGAATGACCCTCAACAACCTGCTGTGGTTGCGCCAGGGGCAGGTGTCGCCGATGATCCATGACGTCACCACCGACACCGTGAACCCGCCGGTGTTCGTGGACCTGCTGCCGTTGCGCGCCGCTGCGCCGAACCCTCCGGAATACGCCGGACCGGAAGCGGCCAGGCTGCAACTCGAGGCCTACCCGGAGATCACTACGCTGGCGCTTGGAATCTCGCCCGCCGTGGCGCTGGAACGCGCCGAGCGGGCGGCCGGCGACCTGGGCTGGGAAATCGTGACGGTGGCTCCCGGGGAAGGGCGCCTGGAAGCCGTGGCCACCACCGCCTGGTTCGGATTCAAGGACGACGTGGTGGTGCGGATCACGCCCGACGGCGCCGGCGCCCTGGTGGACGTTCGCTCCAAGTCGCGCGTCGGCCTGTCCGACGTAGGCACCAACGCCCGCCGCATCCGCCACTTCCTGCAGCGCCTACAACACCCCGACTAAAGAGCCCCTTCCGCCCTTAGCCTTTCGTATGCCCCCTTCGTTGGGGAGCGTTGGAGCCATGGCCGAACACCAGCGGGCAAACGCAGTTTATCCGTATTTGTCACCAGCGCTGGCAAAAGTCGCCAAGCTCAAGCCGTATTAGGGTCGGGTAGGTGCATTACTGAGCGCAGCAATACCTCAAGCGGCTAGCACTTTTCCTTTGGCTACGGTCCGGTGTGGCATGCGGAAATCCTACCCAACACTGTTTTCATCGCATTGCTAGCGCGGCAAACACCTGCAAGCAGAGATCCGGCACATGGCTAGATGCTCGGCAATCAGCGACAAACATCGGAATCATGCTCACGCAGGCTGACATGAGATACTGACATGGAACGCATAGTCAGCCAATCCCTTGCGTACCTAGCGGAAGCAGGGGCTGACTCGACGCTGGCAGTTGCATCGAAAGACCACCTTTCGGTGCAGAAGGACAAGGAGTTCCCATAAAGCGGGCCGCTAGCGGGTACGCCGTGGATATCTAAGTTCTGGAATCGCCATGCCGTGCGGCGTAGAGTTACAAATTCCGGCGGTCGACACGATAGCGGGAGCGAAGAATGAGGGCGAAATGAAACCACGCCGCAAGGTGCTCAAATAGCGATGTCCATTCCCGCGCGTCCAAAAATCTACCACATTGTCCATGTTGACAACTTGGCTTCGATCATCGGCGACGATTGCCTTTGGTCTGATTCGGCTATGAGTCATCGGCAAGGAGGAACCGTGGTCGGCATGGGCAGTATCAAGCAGCGGCGGCTTCAACTTCCGGTATCCTGCCATCCGAACACCAATGTTGGCGAGTACGTTCCATTCTATTTCTGTCCGCGTTCGATAGTGCTTTTCGTTATCTCCCGAGCTAACCATCGCGAACTGGATTATCTTGGCGGGCAGGAATCAATTATTCATCTTGAAGCCGATCTGCATAGTGTTGTTCAATGGGCGGACGAGAACCAGCGTCGATGGGCTTTCTCCCTTTCCAATGCAGGGGCTAAGTATGCTCAGTTCCGTTCAGACTGGAACCAGCTTGGCGAAAACGATTGGAACGCTGTTGCATCTAACGATTTTCGTAACGTAGATACCAAGGAAGCAAAGCAAGCCGAGTTTCTCGTCCATCATTCATTTCCTTGGGACTTAGTCGGCCGCATTGGTTTGCAATCACAAGAAATTGTGCCACGGGTTTCCGCAGCTATGCGATGTGCAACACACAGGCCTACGCTGGTAGCAGCCAAGGCAAGGTACTATTAATTGAGGATGGCGATGATTGAGTACAAGAAGGGTGACATCCTGCAAGCGGATGTGGAGGCGCTTGTCAATACCGTCAACTGCGTTGGTGTCATGGGGCGAGGGATTGCCCTTCAGTTCAAGAACCAATTCCCGGAGAACTTCCAAGTTTACAGATCCGCCTGCGCGCAAGAAAAGGTGCGACCAGGCCAAATGTTCGTGTTCGAAACCGGCACCCTGACTCACCCGAAATTCATTATCAATTTCCCGACGAAGCGCCACTGGCGCGGTAAGAGCCGAATTGAGGATATCGACTTGGGTTTGGAGGCGCTCGTAAAGGAAATCCAGATTCATGGTATCCGTTCGATCGCAATTCCTCCGCTGGGAAGCGGACTTGGCGGCTTGAACTGGACCATCGTACGCAGGCACATTGAAGCTGCATTTCAGGCCACGCAAGATATCAAGATCATAGTCTTTGAACCGACCAGCAATCCGGTCCAAACCACTTCACGCGACGTTCCGGCCATGACAACGGGCCGCGCAACGCTTGTCGCGCTCATGCATCGCTATCTTGCCGGATTGATGGATCCATTCGTATCGCTCCTTGAAGTCCATAAACTCATGTATTTCATGCAAGAAGCAGGCGAACCCCTGCGCCTCCAATACGCGAAGGCTCCTTACGGCCCATATGCGCAAAACTTGCGCCATGTCTTTCGCACCATTGAAGGCCATCTTGTTTCAGGCTACGCCGATGGTGGTGACGCGCCGGACAAGCAGATTGAATTGGTGCCGGGCGCCGTAAGAGATGCCGAAGATTTTCTAACCGACAAGCAAGAAACTCTGGCTCGTTCATATTCCCAATAAATGTCAAATTCACGTGCTATGCCACAGTTGTCGACAATTTTCTTGTTAACTTCAACGGCTACGCTTTTTCCTTCGGTAACGTTTTCTACTTCTAGAAGTGCTTGTTGTAGCGCCGCTACAAATAATTCATAGTCTCTTCCTTTCTTGGTCACTTTCTCTAAATTCCTTGGTTGATCCATTCCGCTATCCGCCAGCAAGGCCTGCATATGACCGACAAAGCTGAGGCGTGATTCTGTAGGACAAGCCGGGGTACCCGTCAGCGAGGCAGTATCCACCCATATTGACGGGGCACCAGCCATCTCTCCGGTGCAGCGAGGCGGCACAGTATGTTTGCCAACTTAGAAGATCCACCGGCACGTTATCACCGACAGTGGCAAGAAAGTATGGAAAACTGCATTTAAGGTTGTCCTCTTACTGACGGTCAACGCGCTATGAAGCGCACTGGCCCTTCCAGGCAGAGCCATCCAATGATTCTCTGAGGAGACACACTAATGAATTAGTGCGCCTCCCCACCGGAGCAAAAAGTGAAAGGCTGCCAACCCGCGAGCTTAGATCATGTAGAGCCCGAGGGTTTCGGCGGTGCAGGCCGCCTTCTTCTGCCCTTCAATCTCAATCCTGTGCCGGCAGGTCATTTGAATGCCGCCGGCCCGCGCCCGCGCCTGCAGCACCATGGTACGCACCCGCACCCGGTGGCCGCATACCACCATGTTCGAAAACCGCACCTTGTTCAGCCCCCAGTTGATCGCCCGCTTCAGCGTCGGGAAAATCACGAACGTTTCCGTGGCGCCGGGGATCAGCGACAACGTCAGATAGCCGTGGGCGATCGTGGCGCCCGTGTCCAGCTCCCGGGCCGCGCGCTCCGTATCCACGTGGATCCACTGGTAATCCTCCGTGGCCTGCGCAAACCGGTCAATCCGTTCCTGGTCTACGAGAATCCAGTCCGAGACGCCCACTTCCACGCCTTGCAGCGCGCGCGCCTCCTCTATGGTGCGAACCTCGTAACTCAAGTGATATTCCGTGACGCCCCCTTAAGCGCCACGTATTATCACCTCTGGCGGTCGATCATTGCCAGGAATTCCGCCCGCGCCCGCGCGTCGTCGCGGAAAACGCCCAGCATCTGGCTGGTCACCATGCTTACGTTGCGCTTGCCGATGCCGCGCGTGGTCATGCACTCGTGCGCCCCTTCCACCACCACCGCCACGCCGCGCGGCTCCAGCACCGTGGAAATGCAGTCGGCGATCTGCGCCGTCATCTTCTCCTGGACCTGCAGGCGGTGCGCGTAGGCGTCCACCACCCGCGCCAGCTTGCTGATGCCCACCACCTTGTCGCGCGGCAGATAGGCCACATGCGCCACGCCGATGATCGGGGCGATGTGGTGCTCGCAGTGCGAGTTGAAGTCGATATGGGTAAGCGCCACGATCTCGTCGTAGCCGTTCACTTCCCTGAACGTGCGGGCCAGGAAGTCGTACGGATCCACCGCGTAGCCGCTGAACCACTCCTCATAGGCGCGCACCACGCGCTTGGGCGTGTCCATCAGGCCTTCGCGATCGACATCGTCGCCCGTCCACCTCAACAGCACGCGAACCGCATCTTCCGCTTCACTGCGGGTCGGTTTGTTCATTTCATTGTTGCTCATAGGGCTGCTCCAGGCTGCGTGGCCGCGCCGCGCAGAAACCTGCGTAAATCCTCATGACTATTGATGTTCGTAATGTCCAATGGAATCAGTTTCAGCGGCCGGCTCGCAAGGTAGGCGCGTGGCGATGGCCCCGATCCCGCCGCCGTGGCTTGCGCCAAGCCCGCTAGGGTAGCCGGTTCGTAGATTGCGCACAACGGTTGAGGGGCGTTCGTCCGCGGATCGCAGAACGCCGTGGCTGCGGCCGTGGCGTCGCGCTCGGCAATCAGGCGCCTGAGATCGGCGCCGCCGAGACCGGGCTGATCGCAGGCCAGCGCCAGCCAGGCGTGCTCGGGCGCTTCGGCGTGGGCCGCCTCCAGGCCCGCCGCCGGTCCCTGGCCCGGGTAGCGGTCGAACAGGCAGCGGAAGCGTGAGCGCAGCGCATCGGTGGCCTGGTCGGGACGCACCGACACCCGAACGTCCTCAAGACAGGATTCAAGCAGCCGCACCGCGCGTTCCAGCAGGCTCAGTCCGCCGACTTGCGCGGCGGCCTTGTCGCTTCCGAAGCGGGTGCTTAAGCCGCCGGCCAGCACCAGCCCGGAAATCGGCGCTTCATCCGGCCGTTTCATCCGCGTAGTCGCTCTTGCCGCCGGTCTTGGTGACCAGGCGCGCTTCTCGGATCACGATGCCGCGCGAGGCCGATTTCAGCATGTCGTAGACGGTCAGCGCCGCAACCGTGGCCCCGGTCAGCGCCTCCATCTCCGCCCCGGTCCGGTCGGTGACCTTCACCGCGCACTCGATGACGACATCGTTGCCCTGCAAGTCCAGTTCGATGCGGCAGCCCTCAAGCTTGAGGGGATGGCAGAACGGGATCAGTTCATGGGTGCGTTTGGCCGCCTGGGTGCCGGCGATGATGGCGGTCTGGAACACCGGCCCCTTGTGGGTGGAGATTTCGCCGTCAACCGCCCCGGCCGCGGCGCCGGCGGGCAGCGTAACGACCGCGCGCGCCAGGGCGGTGCGCGTGGTTACGGCCTTGTCGGCCACGTCCACCATGCCCGGTCGTTTTTTTGAGTCAATGTGCGAAAGCATTGCCGCGCATTATAAATTCGGACCGGCGCCCGGCCTGCGGGGCAACGCCTGCGGCTCGGCGTCCGCGGGCGCGCCCTGCCGGTAATTTTCACCATCCGCGATATACTTTGCACCTGAATAGAGACTCGATATGCAGGTTGTAGCACAGTTTGAAATTACGTATACGCAGTTCTTGAGCGAGCACGCTAAAGCCCAGAAAGAATTGCCCGAATTTGCCGACGACGCGGACGAAATGGCGCGCATGTATCGCCACATGCACTTGACCCGGGTCTTCGATCAGCGCTGCATCAACCTTCAGCGGACCGGCCAGGTAGGCACCATCGCCTCAAGCAAGGGTCACGAGGCCGCCCAGGTAGGGGTGGCCGCGGCAATGACGCTCGAAGACGTCCTGGCGCCGTCCTACCGCGAGCACGGCGTGGTGACTTGGCGGGGCGTTCGCATGAGCCAGTTGCTGGCCGTGTGGGGCGGCGACGAGCGCGGTCACAACTGGGACGGCCCGGCCCATGATTTTCCCTATTGCGTGCCGATAGCCACCCAGTGTCTGCACGCTGCCGGCGCGGCCTGGGCTTTAAAGATGCGCGGCCAGAAGGCCTGCGCGGTGGCCATGTGCGGCGACGGCGCCACTTCCGAAGGCGCCTTCTACGAAGCACTGAACGCCGCCGGCGCGATGCAGTTGCCGGTGGTGTTTTTCATTACCAACAACCGCTACGCCATCTCTATGCCGGTGGAAGGCCAGACCGCCGCTTCGACCCTGGCGCAGAAGGCGATCGCCGCCGGCATTCCCGGCGAACAGGTGGACGGCAACGACCTGATCGCGGTGCGCAACCAGGCCGGGATCGCCATTCAAAGGGCCCGATCCGGCGGTGGGCCGGCGCTGATCGAGGCCCTGAGTTACCGGCTGTCGGATCACACGACCGCCGATGACGCCAGCCGTTACCGCGACGACGCCGAGGTGGAGAAGGCCATTCAGCGCCAACCCCTGCGCAGGATGAAGTGCTTCATGGAGGAGCGTTTCGGCTGGAACGACGAACAGGAACAGGCCCTGATCGAGGAACTGGAAGCCGAAGTCGAGGTCGAAGTCGAGGCCTACTTGAGCATTCCCAAGCCTGCGATAGAGGACATCTTCGAGCACCAGTTCGGCAACATGCCGGCCGCGCTCAAGGCCCAGCGCGAGATTGCCCGCAAGTACCCGGTTGGGGATCACGGCTGATGAGCAACCTGACCCTGGTCGAAGCGGTAAACCAGGCGCTGGCCTGGGAGATGGCCCACGACGACAGCGTGGTGGTGTTCGGCGAGGACGTGGGCTTAAACGGCGGCGTGTTCCGGGCCACGGTGGAACTACAGGAGAAGTTCGGCAAACAGCGGGTGTTCGACACCCCCCTGGCCGAGGGCATGATCGCCGGGATGGCCGTGGGCATGGCCGCGCAGGGCTTGAAGCCGGTCGCGGAAATCCAGTTCATGGGCTTTATCTACCCGGCGCTGGATCAGATCGTCAGCCACGCCAGCCGCCTGCGCAATCGCACTCGCGGTCGGCTGACCTGTCCGATGGTGCTGCGTGCGCCGTTCGGGACCGGCATTCGCGCCCCGGAGCATCATTCCGAGAGCACCGAGGCACTGTTCGCCCATATGCCCGGCGTGCGGGTAGTGATCCCGTCCTCGCCGGTGCGCGCCTACGGCCTGTTGCTGTCGGCGATCCGCGATCCCGATCCGGTCGTGTTCCTGGAGCCCAAGCGCAACTACCGGGCCATTCGCCAGGAGGTGGAGGACAATGGCGAAGGCCTGCCGCTGGATCGCGCCTTCGTGACCCGCCCGGGAACCGACGTCACCCTGATCACCTGGGGCGCCTCGGCGCTGGAGACCTGGAACGCGGCGGGCGAGCTGGCCGACGAGGGGATCGACTGCGAAGTGATTGACCTGGCCACGGTCAGCCCGCTGGACAAGGACACCGTGCTGGAGTCGGTGTCGCGGACCGGCCGGGCGGTGATCGTCCACGAGGCCGCGGTGAGCGGGGGAGTGGGCGCGGAAGTGGCCGCGATTCTGGCGTCCGAAGGGCTCTACAGCCTGGAAGCTCCGGTGATCCGGGTGGGAGGTTACGATGCCGTACCGCCATTGGCGCGGATGGAATACGGCTACATCCCCAGTGTTGCGCGCATCAAGGACGCGGTGCGGGAAAGCCTGGAAAGTTGACCGGAGTATTGACCGGGAAATCGGAATGAGAGAGTTCAAGCTACCTGATCTCGGCGAGGGCCTGACCGAAGCCGAGATCGTCGAATGGCACGTAAGCGCCGACCAGGACATCAAACTGAATCAGCCCCTGTTATCGGTGGAGACCGACAAGGCCGTAGTCGAAGTGCCCTCGCCCGTATCCGGCCGCGTGATCTCGCTGCACGGCGAACCCGGCGACGTAATCCCAGTCGGAAACGTCCTGGCCCGCTTCGACGACGGCTCCCCCCCCCGGGAACGTAGGGATCCCCCCCGGGAGCGAGGGCATCCTGCCCTCGAAAAAAACCAAGCCGCGCCGGACACCTCCAGCGAGCGCACCAAGGCCGACGGCAAGCACAAAGGCGATGCGCCCGGCGTAGTAGGCGAACTGCCCTCCGCCGGCGTGGTCATGGCGGACACCACCGCTTCGGCGGCCGCAAAGCCCCGCGAGCCCCGGGTCAAGGCCGCCCCCTCAGTCCGCGCGCTGGCCCGCGAACTGGGCGTGGACCTCACCCTGCTGCAGGGCTCCGGCCCACAAGGCCGAATCACCGCCAAGGACGTAGCAAGAGCCGCCCCTGGGGAACGAGGGCTTCCCAGCCCTCGTCGAGGGCAGGAGGCCCTCGCTCCATCGTTCTCCGCGGGCAGCGACGAAAAACTGTCCGGCCCGCGCCGGGCCATGTTCCACAGCATGACTGCCGCGCACCGCGAAGTGGCTCTGTGCACCGTCATGGATGACGCCGACATCCACGACTGGGAGTCGCCGCGCGACTTCACGCCGAGGCTGATCCGGGCCATGGTGGCCGGCTGCCGGGCGGAGCCGCGGCTGAACGGGACCTTCAACGCCGAGATCGGCGTGTTGTCCAAGGCCGAAGAGGTGCATATGGGGCTGGCCATGCACACCCCGCACGGGCTGATCGTGGCGACCATCTACAACGCCGCCAAGCTCGGCCTTGATGAGCTGCGCGATGAAGTGGCGCGGCTGAAGAAAGCCGGCATCGACCGGACCCTGAAGCCCGAGGAAGTGCACGGCTACACCATCACGCTGTCGAACATCGCCGGCGGCTCGTCGCGCTACGCCACACCGCTGATGGTTCCGCCCACCGTCGGCATTCTCGGCAGCGGTGCGGCCCGCGACGAGGTCGTGGCGCTGGACGGCCTGATCACCATCCGGCGGATGCTGCCGCTGTCGCTGACCTTCGATCACCGGTGCGTGGCGGGCGCCGATGCCTCGCGTTTCCTGGGCGCGGTGCTGGCGGACCTCAAGCTGGCCTCGTGAAACCGTCCTATGGCCGGCTGATCCTGTGCCGGCACGGCGAAAGCCTGTGGAACCGCGAGAACCGCTTTACCGGCTGGACCGACGTTGACTTAAGCCCCGCCGGCGAGGAGGAAGCACGCACCGCCGGCCGCTTGCTGCGCGAAGCCGGCCTGGTTCCCGATGTCGCCCACACCTCGGTGCTCACCCGCGCCGTTCATACCCTGTCGCTGATTCTCGCCGAACTGGGCTGCGGCGGGATCAAGGTGCACCAGAGCTGGCGCTTGAACGAGCGCCACTATGGCGCCCTGCAGGGGCTGAACAAGGCCGAAACCATGGACAAGCACGGCGCCGAGCAGGTGAAGATCTGGCGCCGCTCCTACGCCACCCCGCCGCCGGCGCTGCAACTCGACGACTCGCGCCATCCGCGTCACGACCCCCGCTATGCGGACCTGGCCGTGCCGCCGGCCGCGGAATCCTTAAAGGACACACTTAATCGCGTGCAGCCCTACTGGGAGAGCCATATCGCGCCGGACATCCGGGCAGGGCGCTGTACCCTGGTGTCGGCGCACGGCAACAGCCTGCGGGCGCTGGTGAAGCTGCTGGAGAACATTTCCGATGACCAAATCGTCAAGCTGGAAATCCCCACTGGGGCGCCGATCCTGTATCAATTCGGACCCGGCATGCAGGCCCAGCCGCGCCGCTACGTCGGAGCAAGGCAATGATCTACGTGCTGGGTGACCGCTCGCCCCGCTCCAGGGCGCTGTTCATCGCCCCGGACGCGGCCGTGATCGGCGCCGTGGAGCTGGGCGAAGACAGCAGCGTGTGGTTCGGCGCCGTGCTGCGCGGCGACAACGAGCCCATCCGTATCGGCGCACGCAGCAACATCCAGGACGGCTCGGTGGTCCACACCGATCTCGCCTTCCCCACTGTGGTTGGCAACGACGTGACCGTGGGCCACCGGGTGATCCTGCACGGCTGCACCGTGGAGTCCGGCTGCACCATCGGCATGGGCGCCATCCTGCTGAACGGCAGTCACGTCGGCGCCAACAGCCTGGTCGCGGCGGGAGCGCTGCTGCCGGAGGGCCGCGAATACCCGTCCGGCAGCCTGATCATGGGCATCCCCGGCCGCCAGGTGCGTCTGCTGACCGACGAAGAGCGCGCCGAAGTAGCCCAAGGCGCCGACATCTACGTCCGCAACGCCCGAAGCTACCGCGACCAGCTAAAACCCTAAAACCCTGGGAGAGAGGGCTTCCTCAGCTGGGAAAGAGGGCTCCACCTTCCCTGGGAAAGAGGGCATCCTGCCCTCGACGAGCTATACGTTTAAGGCAAGTACCGCGATCATGCTAGCCAAACCCAGGAGCAGCGTGACCAGAATGCCGGTACAGATCAGTCCAAAGCGCAAGATGTCAGCCTTCAGGGTGGCAAATTGCTTTTTGAGCCACTGCTCCTGCGAATTCGCTTCGAATCCTGCTTGAGCCATTTTCGTTCTCCTTCACAAATTCCATGGACACGCCGGCACAACGCGTCCTTCCAAGGCCCTTTATAGCGGCCCAACTAAGGACCTGTCAACCAGAAATAGTCGCGGGTCACCCTGGGAACGAAGGCATCCTGCCCTCGTGGAGGGCTGAATCCCTCCCTCCCAGATTTTCCTTCAAGCAGCAATCGGAGCGGATCAAACGGTAATGCGGTTGGTGTGGTGGGCGGTCAGCTCGGCCATGATGGAAAGCGCGATAGAAGCCGGGTCATTGGCGCCGATGTCGAGGCCCACCGGGCCGCGCAGCTTCTCGCGGAGGTCGCCGGCGCCGGCACCAAGATCGCTGAGCAGGCGTTCCCGCCGGGCCCTGGGGCCCAGCACGCCCACCCAGGGGATCGGCCGGTTCGCCAGGGCGGCCAGGTAGGAGCGGTCCGAGGTCAGGTGATGGCTCATCACCACACAGGCGTCCCAGCCGTTCAGGTCCAGATGGTCGGCTAGTTTCTCGGGCCGTAGCTCGATGACGGTCTCCGCCTCGCCCAGATCACCGCGCTCAAGATAGGCCCGCCGATGGTCGCATACGGTGACCCGCCAGCCTAGCCTTTCAGCGAACTCCACCAGCGGAACCGCGTCCACGCCGGCGCCCAGTACCAACAGTCGCGGGATCGGATGAAGCGGGTAGACGAGAACCAGCCGCGGGTCGTCGAGCGTGTGCAGTCCCGTCGCCAGATCGCCCGGAACATCGTCGCCGAACACGGTATGGCCGACCGCAGCGTCGTCGCCCTCCACCACCACCGCGCACCGCGACACCTCCTTACCCTGCGCCAGCTCCGCCATCCGCTCCAGCGGCGCCCAGGGATACGGCCCACTGCCGGACAGCGGCTGCAGCAGCACTTTGAGCATCCCGTCGCAGCCCACGCCGGTGCCGAACAGCTCGTCGTGCTCGCCGCGCATGTCGTAGCACACCGACCCAGCTTCACCGGATTCCAGAACCGCGGCGGCGTGTTCGGCCAGGTCGCCCTCCAGGCAGCCACCGCTCACCAGCCCCCGGTAATTGCCCTCGCCGTCGATCAGCACCCGCGACCCCGACTTGGAATAGGTGGAACCCGCGGTCTCGAACACCGTCCCCAGCACCAGCGGCCCGCCGGCCGCCTTCCAGGCCGCAAAGGTCTCAATCAGATGCTTCAGCGCCATTTCTGCTTGACCAGCCTTAAAACCTGACGGGATCTGACAGGCAAGATAGCACGCCGTCCGACAGTATGGTACTCGCACTGCTGGCATAGCAACGCCGCACGAAAACCCTTGGTATGAGCGGAACTAACAACAGCGCAGGTTGTGTTAATAATCTCTCGCATATATGGTCCGCCCCGCGTTTGCGTTGATTGAAGTGGTGTGATGGTCAAGCTGGCGCCGGTTGCTGACATATATCCGGCCTCTGGTATGGGAAGCACTGGCTCCCGGGCCCTGATGGGATCCGCGCGCTCTTCATCAGGTGGTGGTCCCCGTCACTGAATCAGGCACCACCAAGCAGCCATCGGGGCGGGGCCAGCCATCCTTTGGTACAATACGACCCTCAAAACCTCCCGCTTACGCAGAATCACGTGCAAGACACTTAGGCCATAAGGGCGTCTTGAAAAATGGAAAAAGTATTCATCTACTGGGACAACTCCAACATTTTCCACGAGGCGCAACGCCTCGCGGAGGAGTTCGAGGGCGGGCCGGACGCCCGCTATCGCGTGCGTATTCACTTTGACAACCTGTTGCGGCTTGCTCACGCCGACCGTCCTGTGCAGCGCGCCCTTGCTGCAGGCTCAGTGCCCCCCGAAATGCGGCAACTTTGGAATCGCATGGAGGAGCGAGGCTCGCAAGCAGGCGCCACTTGATCTCGACCGGCGCCGCTGCACCTGACCCGAACGCCCCTATTCCGGGGCCTACATCGAAATAAGCGATGAGAGTTTGAGAGGACGGTTAGAAAAGATTCTTATCAAGTTTCTCAAGAGTAATGCGGTTATCAACCAGCAGCACGTCGATAGGTGAGGCAGCCGGGCAAAATCACTTTCCGCCTGCCCGCGCGTGCTATCGTCCGCCGCGCTCGGGTAAAGTTTCTCGTGAGAGACCAGCGAGTAGCGCCCGGTATGGGCAACTATGCCGGATTGGCAAGACACTGACCGTGCCGGAACCTGCGGTATCGCGATCGTTGATGACGCACTCGCAACGGGAGCGCATTTTCGAGCGGTTGAGAATGTTTTGTCGCGTCATTTCCGACAAGTCCGAATTATGGGGCTGTTTATCGCCAGAGTGCTCCATCAATCCTCGCTGGACGACATTGCTGGCGTTTGACTCCCGGTGTTGCGCTACGGTTCGAGCGGTTTTGGGGCTAGCGTCGGGCGGGCGGCCATCAGGGATTCGGCCAGGCATAGCTGGCCTCGGGCGCGGACGCGGTTGTGCTCGGCGCGCGATCCGAAGCGTTGCGGGTCCCAGCCGAAGTAGCGGTCATTGAGGATGTCGGCGGTGAACCGCGTGGTCAGCTCCAGCGTGATCCACAGCGTGGCGTCCACCAGGCAGGACCGTTCTTCGGCAGTGATGAAACGGGCTACGCCCAGATAGCCGGCCCGCGCCGCCAGGAACAGGTCGGTGGAGAATTCGGTGTTTTCGCTGTTCTCGCCAACCGGATTGCACCAGGAGCGGAATGCGTCGCCCAATTCGAACGGCAGGCTCAGGCGGCCGAGCGAATCGAGGTCCACCATGGCCAGCCCCTCGCCTTTGGGCGTAAACAGCATGTTGTTGATCTTGGGGTCTCCGTGGGCCACGCGCAATGGGGTGTCGGGCATCGGCGGCAGCTCGACCACCAGCTCAAGCACGCGGCGCTGAAGGCGCTCGGCCTGTTCGCGCTGCGGGTGGTCGCGGTGCGTATCCAAGGCCTGCTGAAGTTCGGCGAAGCGCCGCTCCGGCTCGTGGATCGGCCGGCGCTTGCTGGCGAAAGGCCGGTCGAAGTCGACCAGGGCAAGGTGAAACCGCGCCAGCAGGGCGCCGGCCTGTTCCGCCTGCCGGGTGTTCTCGAGGCGGTTGTGGAACTCACCCTCAAGCCAGGTGAGCAGCCGCCACACGCCGTCTTCCCGTTCTACGTACAGCCGATCGTCCGATGTCCGCACCAGGCGCGGCGTGGGCAGGCCCCTGGCGGCGATGTGGGCGGTGACGGCCTCGATATCGTCGAGTATTTCCGGCCCCAGGATCGGGCTTAGGCGCTGCAGTGCGTAACTTTCGCCGTTGTCGGCCTGCACCTGCCAGGTGCGGTTGATCAGGCCGTGGTCCATGTGTTCCAGCGAAAGCGCACGCACGCCGTACGCGCGCAGAACCTGTTCGGCCGCCTTGGCCTCGGCGTTGCCGATCGATTCTGTCAAGGGCGTAGCGCCCGGCGCGGGTAGTTCACGAATCAAGCGAGAGAAATGTTGCGCCAATATACCTGAGCGCATCGGCCAATTGATACGCGCCAGGGCAGCCGCGCTCCCGATCAGGGCATATTTATGCGCTGGATTTTGATTCAAGGGGCGATGTACATATACCTTTGCGGCGCGAAAATGCAGCGAGTCCCTGCTTGAGATTCCGGTGTCGGATCGGTGGCAACGGCCGTTCTCGCGCCGCGCCCCACGCTGGCGATTGGACAAGAGATTTCATCGCTAGGCGGCCGATGGCCACCTTTTCACGGAGAGAGGGCATCTTGCCCTCAACGAGGGCGGGACGCCCTCGTTTTCAGCGCAGAGGGCTGGAAGCCCTCTTTCCCAGGGGGGCACAGGATGCCCTCGTTCCTTTAGTCCTTGTAGCCGCCGAAGACCAGCCAGTGGCTGAGGAGGCCGTTGCCGCCGCTTTCGTTCGACAGCTTGTCCCGCTTGGCCAGGGCGTTGGTGGTGCGAGGCTGAAAGCCCATGACGATGCGCTTGAAGCCGGCCTTCTCCATCGCCGCCTTCACGTCCATGCTGCCCAGTGAGCCCCAGAACGGCTCGGCGTTGTAGTAGTTCTGCCAATCGCGCACCACCACTGACGACATGTCCAGGCCCTTGTAGCGGAGCGGCACTTCCAGGTTGCACATCGCGCCGCCGGACTTCAGCACCCGGTAGGCTTCGCTCAGTATCGCCGGCATGCCGGTGCGCGAGGTCTCGTGGAACAGGATCTCGGACGTGACCATGTCGAAGCTCTCGTCGTCGAACTGAAGCTTGCGGGCGTCCTGCTGGTGGAAATGCACCGGCTTGCCCAGCGACTCGGCGCGCGCGTGCGCGTAGCGCAGCAGGGCGCCGCCGATGTCCACCGCATGGACCTCGGCCTCGGGGAAGTAATCGGTAAGCGCCAGCGTTCCGTGGCCCACGCCGCAACCTAAATCCAGGATCCGCTTGGGCTTCATTTCCGGGAAGCCGTCCATGATGAAAGCCGAAATCGTATGCCCGCGCACGTCGTTCAGCCCACCGGCGCGGCCCAGGCCGTAGAGGACGGCGCCGCGGTCGTAAATTGCCCCGGCGCGCACGTCGTCGCCGCCCGCGTCATGCAGGTAGCCGCCCGGCTGGATGTGCTGATCCACCAGGGTCAGATACTCCGGGTTGGGCAGATCGGGGTTCAGCTCCAGGCTGCCGACGGGGTTCTCGATGGAACGGAAGTTCTCTTCCAGCTCGTCGAGTTGGCGGTCCACCGTGTCGGCCACGTAGTCCCACATCAGTTCCTGGGAAGTGCGCAACAATGCGCCCCAGTTCTGGAAAATGAGTAGCTCTTCGGCCTTTCTGAGCACGGCCGTGCGGTCTTTCTCGACCTCGGGATCGCGCTCGCCCATTTCCGGCAGCACCTCTTCGGTGCAGGCGTCCATGCATTGCGACATCAGGCGCCCGTTCGCATACGCGCGCAGTCCCAAAAAGAACTTCTGGGCCGCCAGTTCGTCGTGATTGGCGCCGGCCATCATGCCGTGACGCGGATAGACGTCGCTGCGCATGGTGTCCTGGCGCACGCCTTCAGCTTCAAACAGTACCATCTTGCACCTCCCTTGAAATCCGCTCGGCCTCGCTGCCGGCCGCCGCGGGTTCCATGTCTTCTTCCAGATAGCGGAGCACCCGCCCCATAAGCTTCTGCCGGATCGGCGCCCGCTCCGCTTCGGCGGCCGCGTCGGGCAGCCAGGCGTCCACCGTGGCCTTGCCGAACAGGCCGGCTTTTTCCAGCAGCCGCTCGTGGGTGTCGAGCCGCTCGCGGATCACGCTGACCTCGCCCAGAAGCGCGGTCAGCATGGCGAACAGCATATCCAGGCGCTCGTCGCCGTAAAACGCCGGCCGTTTGCCCAGCGCCCGCCTGGGGCGTTTTTTCGCTTGCGTATTGGTCGGCATTTCAGCGCACCAGTCGGATGCTTGGATCAGTGAATTTAAGTGCGTCTTCGGGCGGCGTGTAGGAATGGTCCAGGGCTTTGGCCACCGCCGAGTTGGTCACCCGTCCGGCGTGCACGTTCAGCCCGGCCATCAGGCCGGCGTCGTCGCGCATGGCTTGTCGCCAGCCCCTGTTGGCCAGCGCCAGGGCAAACGGCAGGGTGGCGTTATTCAGGGCCTGGGTGGACGTGCGGGGCACCACGCCGGGCATATTCGCCACGCAGTAATGCACCACGTCTTCCTGGATGTAGGTGGGGTCTGAGTGGGTCGTGGCGTGGCTGGTCTCGAATGTTCCGCCCTGGTCGATGGCCACGTCCACCAGCACCGAGCCTGCCGCCATGCGCTGCACTATGTCCCTTGACACGAGCTGCGGTGTGGAAGCGCCCGGAACCAGCACCGCGCCGATCACCAGGTCGGCCTGCTCGACATACTCCTCAATGGCCGAACGGGTGGAATACACGGTGTTCAGGCGCGAGCCGAACTGCAGGTCCAGTTCCCGCAGCCGCGGCAGCGACTTGTCCAGCACCACCACCCGCGCCTCCATGCCCACCGCGATCCGCAGCGCGTTGGTGCCCACCACCCCGCCGCCCAGCACCACCACGTTGGCCGCAAGCACGCCGGGCACGCCGCCCAGCAGCTTGCCGCAGCCGCCCATTTCGGTTTCCAGGCAGCGCGCGCCGGCCTGCACCGCCATCCGGCCGGCGACTTCGCTCATCGGCGCCAGCAGGGGCAGATTGCCGTTGCGGTCGGTGACCGTTTCGTAGGCGATCGCGGTGACTCCCGATTCCATCAGCATGCGGGCCTGGTCCGGGTCGGGCGCCAGGTGCAGATAGGTGAACAGGATCTGGCCCTCGCGCAGCATCTGGCATTCGCCAGCTTGCGGCTCCTTGACCTTGACGATCATTTCCGCTTTCTCGAACACCTCCGCGGCACTACCGGCAATCCGGGCGCCTAACGAGCGATAGTCCCGGTCGCTGCGGCGCAATCCTTCGCCGGCGTTGGTTTCCACCAGCAGTTCGTGGCCGCTTTCGAGCAACTCGCGGGCGCTGCTCAGGCTTAAGCCCACCCGGTGTTCGTCGGGCTTGATCTCCTTGGGAACGCCGATCAGCATAGCGGCATTGTACCGCTGCGAAGAGCGGTGTTGGCGGCGCTTGAGGAGGTGCTCTAGCGGCTCAGTGGCCGGGCGGGGGAGCGATCGGCGGAAGCGACTCCATCACTCCGGGCGCGGCCAGTTCAACCTGCTCGAAAAGCCGGAGTTGCTCGGCGGCGGCCTCGGCGGTATTGTCGGCGACGTAGTCCCAGTCGGCGGCGGCGAACTTCTCCTCTTCCTCCGCCAGCGTGGAATGCCGGCTGGCCGCGAGGACATTCAGAAACACGTCCAGAAATCTGCGTGCTTCCTCCTCAAAGCCGGCCCGCTCGGGCGGGCCGCCGGCGCGCAACGCATCGCGTGCCTTGACCAGCGCGGCCAGTGCGCCTTCACTGGCATGCAGGCGGGCCTTCAGATGGTCCAGCTTCTCGCGGAATGCCTCGCCGTTCGGGCCGGCGTGCGGGTCCAGCCGCTCCCACAGCCGGTGGTCCTGGGCGTGCAGGCGATCCAGCGCGTGCTTCAAGTAATCCGAACAGGCCAGGTACACGGGAACGGGGTCCTCAACCGCAGCCTCGCCATCCAGCGCCACGCCCAGCGCCCGGCGCACTTTCGACATGCGCATGCGCTCCTCGCGCACGCGTTGGTGTGAATCGGTGTTCATTCGCTCAATTCTCCCTGGGTAGTTGACAAACCAGCACTTGCGGGACAGTGATCGATCCGAGCAGCAGCTTGTCGCCGTAGCGCGCCGCAACGCTCCCGGCGGAGTGCCGCCGGCCGTTGTCGGATGCCATCAGCTTGAGTCCGCTGCCGTCGGCGGCCACCCGGTAGAAGCGGCTGGGCGCCGGATACTCGGCATCGCCGAAGTGGCGTCCCAGCGCCATTCCGTTGGGGTGTTCGGCCACCCACAGCAGGCCGTCGGCGTCCACGTCGATATTGTCCGGGAACCCCGGCATGCCCAGCCGCGACTCCTCGCTAAGCCGGCCTTCGGTGTCCGCGGTCATGAACCTGAGGCGTTTGCCCTGGGTTTCGGAAATCACAATGCGGCCATCGGCGGCAGCGATCCCGGCGCCGCCGGCCAGCTTATCGACCGCCACGCGCGCCGACTTGCCGTCGTAGTAGATCGCCTTCGCCAGGCCGGCCCCGAACAGGAACTCCTGCAGGCGCTGGAAACGGTTGACCGCGCCGGTATCGTTCACCGCGATGAACTGTTCCGGCCCGGTGGCCTGCAGATCATTGGGGCTGTTCAACAGCCCGCTGGTAATGGAGCGCACGTGATACAGCAGTCCGTCGTCGCGCAGCTCGAAGATTTCCACCGCCTCCGGTCCCTTGCCGCGCTCGCGCGGGTGGTTAATGACAAACAGCCGGGTCCCGCCGGCGGGGTCCTGATAGAGGCTCATGCCGTGCGGGTGCAGGTGGGAGGGCACTTCCGCCAGGGGCAGGCTCAAGTTCACGGGATCGGAGTTCAGGTCGAGCGCCAAAATGACGCCCCGCACGCTGCGGGTGGAAATCAGCGCCCGCCGGTCGAGGACCGACAGGTAGGCCACGCCGCGCAGGTGGTCGATCACGATGTCCTCGGAGCTGCCGGGCAGCGAAACGGCCTCACAGGCCCAGGGGAGTTCGTCCTCAACACTGGTGAAGGCGTTCATACGCGCCATGGAACTGATCCCGGCCAGCAGCAACAGGCCGAGGAATGCGCCTACAACGATAAGCAGTTTCTTCATAGGGACTTATATCGCAAGGTTGACGGCTTACGCCGCCAGCCTTTGGATATCGTTCTGCGCCGTAACGCGGCGTCGAGCCTTGCGGCACCCGTCGCGCTCGTCTTCTGCCTTCCGGCGCGCCGGGGAAGTCCCGCCCGGCGGGTCGAGTGCAAGCCCGACCAAAAGGATGTTCATCGCTGCATTCACGTCCCGGTCCGGCGTGTGGCCGCAGGCCGAACAGCGGTAGGTGCGCACAGCCAGCGTCAGCTTGGCTGGAGGCAAAGCGCCGCAAGCCGAGCACTTCTGTGACGTGTGATGCGGGGGCACCTTGCGCACCCACCCACCAGCCTCTTCCGCTTTGTAGGTGAGCAATCGCGCGAATGCGCCCCAGTTCTGTTCCGAGATGCTGCGCGCCAGACGGCGGTTGCGCAGCAGATTCGGGATTCTTAGATCCTCCACATAGAAGCGTGCGCTGGGTTCGCGCACCAGATCTGCCGTCAGTTCGTGCAAGACGCCGTGTTCGCGCTCTACAGTCCGCTGCCAGGCTTTCGCCAAGGCTTGGCGTTTCTTGCACCGCGAACGGCTGCCGCGCACCGCCCGCGAGAGAGTGCGCTGGCGCCTGATCAGCAAGCTGCGATCCAGTTGCCGCCCCGGTACGGTTTCCTCGCTCGACAGGACGATGCGCGAGCGTATGCCGACATCGATGCCGAACGCTGCTCTGCAGTCGGTTGTGTCGGGCAGCTCCTGCTCGACGACCAGATGCACCGCTACGCGAACCGGCGTCTTCACGATGCGCAAGATGCGGGGCTTGCCCTCGATCTCGCCTTTGAACCGGAACTTGCCGATGCCCTTGACCGAGAATACATGCCAGCGGCCCTGCTGGCGGATCGTCGGAGCCGGGATCTCGAAGGAGCGCAGGCTGCGGCGGCGCGAGCGGAACCGGGGAAAGCCGGGCTTCTCGCCGGCGGCCCCCCGGCGGAAGAACGCCTGAAAGGCCCGGTCCAGCCGCTTGAGGACCGAGCGCTGCGCCTCCAGGGAGCAGCGGGCATACTCCGGCATGAACCTGCGGATCTCGGTCAGCGACTTGAACTGATCGATCCAGCCGATCGAAACGCCGGCCTTGCGGTAGGCGTCAATGCGCTCTTCCAGCGCCGCGTTCCAGAGAGGGCGCATCTCTTCGAGAAAAGCCTCCAGCGCCGCAGGGCTGCGCTTGGACAGCTTCGCGCGGAAGACCAGGGTGCGGGTGACAGGCATTTATCGTTATTATACAATGGTTTATGGGTTATAGCACCCTGCAAGGCAAGAGGGCGTCAACCCAGGTACATAAGCCCCTCTTCATACGGTTCGCCAGAATTCAGTGGGTTGACGGTCGCTGCTTAAGCGCGCGTCGAGAGCGAGTATAAGCAATAGCCGCTGGCCTGCGCTGGGAAGGATGCATTCCTTCCCAGGCCGTAGCGGTTACAGCAGGATCACTGCCGACAGGGCCAGGCGATAGAGCGCGAACGGCCACAGGCCGCAGCGGGCCACCAGGCGCAGCAGCGCGCCCATGCACACGAAGGCCGCCCCGCCCGCCACCGCCGCTCCCAGCGCCATTGCGCCCCAGTCGGCGGTAAGCGGCGCCGCCGTCAGGTTCAGCGTCTCCAGGGCCGCCGCGCCGAGAATGACCGGTATCGCCAGCAGAAACGAAAGCCGCGCCGCCGCCGGCCGCGCCATTCCCAGGGCCCGGGCGGCAGTCATGGTTACGCCGGAGCGCGATGCTCCCGGAATCAGCGCCAGCGCCTGACCGCAGCCGATCATGAGCGCCTGCCTCCAGCCCAGCTCACGCACCCTGGTGACCTGCTGTGGCCGGCGGTCCGCCCACACCATCAGGATGGCGAACAGCGCGCCTGCCACGGCAATCAGTTTCGGATCGCGGAACGATGCCTCCACCGTGTCGTGCAGCAGCAGCCCCAATACGCCCACCGGTAACGAAGCCAGCAGGATCATCATGCCCAGGCGCGCGGCCGGACCAGGCGCCGCGCGGCGCCGGATCCAGGCCCACGATTCACTCGCGATTGCGCTGATTTCCCGCCGCGAAAACACCAACACCGCGATCAGGCTGCCCAGGTGCACCGCCACGTCGAAGGCGATGCCCTGGTCCTCCCAGCCCATCCAGGCGGGCACCAGGATCAGGTGCGCCGAGCTGGATATGGGCAGGAATTCGGTGACGCCCTGCAGCAGCGCCAGCAGGATGATCTGCCAGAGAGTCATGCGCTGCTTGCCTCGGGCGCCGGTTTGCTTGCGCCGGCAGGATCAAGCGACGTCAGCAGGTCGCGTCCGCTAAAGCCGCTGGGAACGAGGGCGTTCCCGCCCTCGACGAGGGCAGGATGCCCTCGTTCCCAGCGCCGAGGGCAGGATGCCCTCCTCTCCAGCCCTAAGAACTTGAAGGCTTCGCCCATGCCGTCGGGTAGTATCAGGCGCCGCAGCGCCGCGGCGTCTTCCGGCGCCGGAGGCGCGCCGGCCAGGTCGAGGATGCCCGCCGCCAGCAGGAACTGCGCCTGCGTGGTAAAGCCCACGGCGCTCAAACCCGCAGCCTCGGCGCTGTGCGCGACCGCGGTGAAATCCACCCAGGCGGTAATGTCTTCGTGGCCCGGCCGGTGAAACGGGTCGTCGTGCCAGCGGTGCTCGAAGTGGCAGCCGAGGGTCCCCGCGCTCCGTTCCGGCAGATACAGCTCGTGGCGCGGCAGACCGTAGTCGGCCAGCAGCACCACTCCTGCCTCAAGCGCATTGGCCGCCTCGCCCATGAACCCATCCAGGTTCAGGCGAATCTCCGAGCAATAGCCATCGGGCAACTCCCAGGGCAGTTCTTGATGCAGCGTTTCCAGGGCCTTTTGCAGAGCCTTATCGGCAGATCGGTCCTCCCAGCCCAGGCGCCCGTCGAGCAAGCTCACGCCGCGCTCCAGCCAGCCGTCCCCGGCCCGCTTGAAACACTTGCAGGGCAGGGCGTCGATCACCTCGTTGGCGAGGATGACGCCGCGCAGGCGTTGCCCGGCCAGCCTTGGCGCCCACTGAAGGCGGTCGCTCAAGTCGGGATGGGCGCTCAGCAGGCGCTCACGCTGCCGGGCCTGCATGCCCGGCGCTGGCTCAACCAGGAGATAGCGTTCCGGCAGCCTGCCGCTGCGGCGCATTTCGCCCAGCAGGACTTCGGCCAGCCGGCCGCTTCCGGGACCCAGTTCGGCGATGTCGCCGCCGTCGCAGCCGGTCAGGACTTCGGCGCATTGACCGGCCAGGGCCAGCCCGAACAGCGAGGATGTCTCCGGAGCCGTATCGAAATCCCCGCCTTCGCCAAAATTTGCCCGGCCGGAACCGTAATAGCCGTAGTCAGGTTCGTACAGCGCCAGCTCCATGTAGCGGTCGAATGCCAGCCAGCCGCCGGACTCGGCAATGGCGGCGGCGATGTGCTCCGGCGGCGCCTGGGAATGGGTCTCGATGCTGCTCACTACCGTTATTCAAGTCTTGCTGACTGCGACTACATATAATGCCGCGACCGGGTAGCAAAGGTCGAATGAAGGGCAATGACAACGGCCATGGTCGCACTGGTCACTGGCGGAGCGCGGCGCGTAGGCGCGGCGATCGCACAAGAACTGCATGCCGCAGGCTTTGATGTCGCGCTGCATTGCAACCGCTCGCTGGACGAGGCCGACGCGCTTGGGGCAAAGCTCAACGCGATCCGCCCCGATTCGGCGTTCTCCCTGCAGGGCGATCTGCTCGAACAGGGTGCGTGCGAGCAACTGGCCGACGACACGCTCAAGCGCGCCGGCCGGCTTGACTGCCTGGTGAACAACGCCTCGACCTTCTATCCCACGGCAGTGGGCGAGATCACCGGGGACGACTGGCTGAGCCTGGTGGGCAGCAATCTGAAGGCGCCGCTGTTCCTGTCGCAGGCGCTGGCGCCGGCGCTCAAGGAATCCCGGGGCGTGATCGTCAACATGGTCGATATCCACGCCCGCAAGCCGCTCAAGGGTTATCCGGTCTACAGCGTCGCCAAGGCCGGGCTCGCCGCCCTGACGCGCAGCCTGGCCGGCGAACTGGCGCCCGAGGTGCGGGTCAACGGGATTGCGCCGGGCATGGTGATGTGGGCCGAACCGCCGCCGCCCGAGGCCGTGCGAAAGGCGATCCTGGCGAAAACGCCTCTGGCCAGGGCCGGCGAACCCGCCGACGTGGCCCGGCTGGTGCGGTTTGTGGTGTGCGATGCGCCCTTCATGACCGGCCAGATCATCGCCGTGGACGGCGGCCGCAGCCTGGGCTGGTAGGCGGCCGGCGCGCCTCAGTCCGGCGCCTGCGCCGCTGGGGTGGGCGTGAACGGCGAGACTTCGCTCAAGTTCCAGCGCGGTCTTGGATCCGGCGCTTTGGAAACGGGCGCGCCGCCGGACAGGCGCAAGCAGCCGGTGAGCGCGATCATGGCCCCGTTGTCGGTGCAATACTCGGCACGCGGGTAGTACAGCCGCACCCCGGCTTGGCCGCACAGCGTCTTGAGTTGCAGCCGCAGGCGGCGGTTGGCGCCCACGCCACCGGCCACTACCAGGCGCCCGTGGCCGCTGGTTTCCAGGGCCCGGGTCGTCCGGTCCAAGAGCGACTCGACGATCGCCTTCTCCAGCGCCAGCGCCAGCGAGGCCCGGTCGTCTTCACTCAGCGGGCCTTCGGCGGTGAGGTCGCGAATCTTGTAGAGCAGCGCCGTCTTGAGACCCGAGAAGCTGAAATTCAGGTCTTTGCGCCCGCGCATTGGCGCCGGCAGCTTGAAGCGACCCAACTCGCCCTGTTGCGCCAGCCGGGAGATCTCCGGGCCGCCCGGATAACCGAGGCCCAGCAGTTTGGCGCCCTTGTCGAACGCTTCGCCCGCGGCATCGTCCAGCGATTCGCCCAGTAGCCGGTAATCGCCGTAGCCGCGCACGTCCACCAGCAGGCTGTGGCCGCCGGAAACCAGCAGCGCCAGGTACGGAAACTCGGGGGAATCGCCTTCGAGCAGGGGCGCGAGAAGATGCGCTTCCATGTGATGCACTCCGATCAGCGGCAGTTCAAGGGCGCGCGCCAGACCATGGCTGAAAACCAGGCCGGAAAGCAAAGCGCCGATCAGTCCCGGGCCCGCCGTGCAGGCGATGCCGCTCAAGTCGGATTTCTCAAGGCCCGCGTCGTCCAGCGTCTTTTCCACCAGCGTGGCCAGCCGCCGAAGGTGGTCGCGCGAGGCCAGCTCCGGCACCACGCCGCCGAACTCCGCGTGCTGCTCAGCCTGGCTATACAATCGGTGCGCCAGAAGTCCCCGGCGGGCATCGTAAATTGCCACGCCGGTTTCATCGCAACTGGTTTCGATACCCAGAACTCGCACCGGTGGAATTGTAGGACGTGTTACGGCCATGGGGGCAGAATGACCGACAAAGTGATTGTTAAGGATCTGCGTGTAAGCGCCACCGTAGGCGTGAACCGCTGGGAGCAGGCGGGGCCGCAGGTGGTAGCCGTTGACCTCGAGATCGCCGTGGACGCCGCCGCCGCGGCAAAGAGCGATGAGATTTCCGCGACCGTGGACTACAAACGGCTGGCGGGCGACATCAGGACCCTGGCGGCCAGCCGGCCGTTCCAACTGATCGAGACCCTGGCCGAGGCGATAGCCGCGCTGATCCTCGAGGAGCATGGCGCGCCCCGGGTGCGGGTCACGGCGCGCAAGCCCTGGGCCCTGCGCAACGCCCGTGACGTGGGCGTGGTCATCGAACGCAAGAAGTGACGGCGCCTGCGCGCGTATTCGTCAGCGCGGGCAGCAACATCGAGCCCCGCGCCAACCTCGAGGCCGCCTGCGCGGCCCTGGAGAAGCAATACGGCGCCCTTACGCTTTCTCCGGTCTATGAAAGCGCCCCTGTTGGATTCAGTGGACCTTTCTTTCTCAACATGGTGGTTGCTTTCGAAACTACCGACACTCCAGAGCAAACACTCGCTTTCCTCGCCGAGCTGGAGACGCGCGCCGGCCGCGACCGCTCGATGGGCAAATTCTCGTCCCGCACCCTCGACCTCGACCTCCTGCTCCACGGCGATACGGTTGACGCAGCTCTCAAACTCCCGCACCCCGATATCGAACGCTACGCTTTCGTACTCCGCCCCCTGGCCGACCTCGCCCCAAACCTCCGCCACCCCATCAACGGCGCCACCATGCAAGAACTCGGGTCATCCTTCCGCAACTAGCCCCTCGTTCCCAGCGTCGAGGGCTGGAAGCCCTCGTTCCCAGGGAAGCCCTCGTTCCCAGGTTAGAGCCAGGAGGCGATGGCGGCGCGCTGGGCGGCGTCCGGAAGCGGCCCTGATGCGGCGCCCAGGTTATCGATCATGTGCTTGACCTTCACCGTAGCCGGGATCACCGCCGTAACCGCCGGGTGCCCCAGGATCCACTTCAGGAACAACTGCGCCGGACTGTCGCACTCCAGCTCCGCTGCCACCCCCGGTAGCTCTTTTCCGCTCGCTGCCTGGAACAAGGCCCCACGCACAAACGGCCGGTTCACCAGAACCGCCGTGCCCGTTTCTTGAGCAAGCGGCAGCAGGCGCTCCTCCGATTCGCGCTCGCCCAGGCTGTAGTTCAGCTGCACGAAGTCCCAGTCCGCCGCCCGCATCACCTTCTCGAAATCGCCGTACTGCCTCGCATTGGATGTGGTAATGCCCAGGTAGCGGATCTTTCCGGCCGCCTGCATCTCCAGCATCGTTTCGCGATGGACCTCCCAATCCAGCAGGTTGTGGACCTGCATCAGGTCGATCCGATCCACCCCCATCTTGTCCATGGATTCCTGCATCTGGCGCGCGCCGGCCGCGCGCCCTTCGGTCCAGACTTTGGTGGCGCAGAACATCGTCTCGTTGCCGGCGGCCAAGGGCAGCAACTCGCCCAGGTGAGTCTCTGAGTTCCCGTACATCGGCGAGGTATCCACCAGCGTGCCGCCCGCGAACAGCGCTTCCAGCACCTCAACCAGTGGCTGACGTTGTTCATCGCCGCTGACGCTGTTGAATACCCGCGAGGTGCCCAGGCCCACCGGCGGCAGTTGCTCGCCGCTGGACGGAATGTGATGCATGCGAGTCGTCGCATGCGTCGAGGGCGAGGACGCCCTCGCTCCCAGGATGCGATGCATGCGTGTTTCGGCGCTGCCTGCCACCGGCAGGCTGAGCGCGATACCCGCGGCGCCGGCTCCCACCAGCACCTCTCTTCTGGAAATGGTCTTTTTCATGCGGTCTTTCCTCCGTGGGGAATTATGTCCGGTAATCTCTAGGTGTCGCCGGCAATCGCGGCGATGCGCCGCTTGCGCAGTTCGTTGCCCAGCTTTGCGCCCTCGTAGCCCTCGGCGGCCAGTTCGGCCCCGGAAATCGTGGCGGCGGCGCGGCAAGCCCGGCGCAGCACGTCGGCGGCCGGATACGGGTCCTCGGTCATGCCCTTGCGGCCTCGATAATCGGCTTCGCAGGCCACCAGGAAGTCCTCCAGCAGGCTGCCCGACTGGAAGGCGCCAAGCGATTCCAGCACCTTGAGCTTGGTCTCGGGGCGTAGTTCGTCGGCGCGATGGCAAACTCCGTGCAGGCGCGCGACTTTCTCCGCCAGCAGGCGAAAACGCTTCGGCGCGCCCAGCCGTTCGCACATCTCCCCCGCTAGGCGCACGCTGGCCGCTTCGTGGCCGCTGTGCCGCGGCCAGTACTTCTCTGGCGTAACGCCCTTGCCGAGATCGTGGGTCAGGGCCGCGAACCGCACCTCCAACTTGGGCGAGAACCGAGCGGCCTGCTCAAGGACCATCATCACGTGCACCCCGGTATCGATTTCCGGATGCCAGCGTTCGGGTTGCGGCACGCCCCACAGGCGGTCGATTTCGGGGAAGATCACCTTGAGCGCCCCGCACTCGCGCAACACTTCAAAGAACCGTTGCGGCGCGTCGGCATCCAGCGCCCGAACCGTCTCCTGCCACACCCTCTCGGGCACCAGCGCCGCCGCTTCGCCGGCGGTCACCATTTCTCCCATCAGCGCCATGGTCTCGGGCGCAATCTCAAAGCCGAGACCGGCAAAGCGCGCGCCGAACCGGGCCACCCTGAGTATCCGCACCGGGTCCTCGCGAAACGCCGGCGATACGTGACGCAACGTTCGCGCCGCAAGGTCCCGCTTCCCGCCGTTCGGATCGATCAGCCGCCCGCCGGAGTCTTCGGCCATCGCGTTGATGGTCAGGTCGCGCCGCGCCAGGTCTTCCTTGAGCGTGACCTCGGGGCCGAAATCCACCTCGAACCCCCGGTAGCCGGGAGCGGTCTTGGTTTCGCGCCGGGCAAGGGCGTATTCCTCCTTCGTTTCCGGGTGCAGGAACACCGGAAACGAGCGGCCCACTTCCTTGTAGCCCTGCTTTATGAGCTGATCGGCGGTGGCGCCCACGACCACCCAGTCGCGCTCGCGCACCGCAAGGCCAAGGAGGCGGTCACGGACCGCGCCTCCCACTAGGTAGGTTTTCATTCGTTCGCCGGCCCGGTGGCCCTAGGAACGCAATTGCCGCAACACCCTCCGGTTATTCCGGAGAATATGGACTACCAGCAGCGATCGGTCTGCAACGGCCTTCTTCAGCTGCTCAAGGTCTTCTACCGGAATGCGATTGATTCGAAAAATCAGGTCCTTCGCTTCCAGGCCGTTGCTCTCGGCAGCGCTGCCGGGCACCACGGATTCCACCAGGACGCCTCTTACTCGGCCTTCCTTGGCGTCCACCAGCGAAGCGCCGACCAGGGCCGGGTGAATTTCGTCGCCGGTGGCTTCAGCAAGGCCGCCCAATACGGCCTGCACCATCTTCAGGGCGCCGTTCTCGCCGACAATTTCGAGTGTGACTTTCTCGCCTATGGAGCGAAGCCCGACGGTGTTGACCAGGTCGTTGCCGCTCTCAATTTCCTTGTCGTCCACGCGAAGGATTACGTCGCCCGGCTCAATACCGGCCTTTTCGGCCGCGGAGTCCGGGACGACTTCGTGGACCAGGGCACCCAAAGCGGAATCAAGATCCAGAGCCTCGACCAATTCCTGGCTCACGTCACGTACGCTCACACCGAGCAGCCCGCGGCGTACTTCGCCGAACTCAACCAACTGGCGCATGACCTGCCGCGCAATTGAGGTGGGAATGGCGAAGCCGATTCCGAGGTTGCCGCCGGACCGCGAAATGATGTTGGAGGGGATGCCGATCAATTCTCCGCGCATGTTCACCAGCGCGCCGCCGGAATTACCCGGATTGATGGATGCGTCGGTCTGGATGAAGTCCTCGATGGGACTGGGCGCGCGCACGCTGCGCCTGTTGTTTCGTGGAATGGTCCGCCCCAAAGCGCTGACGATGCCGGACGTTACAGTATGGGTAAGGCCGAAGGGGTTGCCGATGGCCAGCACGAAATCGCCCACCTGCACTTCCTCGGAATTCCCCAGGGGCATCTCGGTCAAGTTGTCCGCCGTTGCAAGCTCAAGCAGCGCAACGTCGGTTCCGGCGTCCGAGCCCACCACCGTAGCATCGATGGTCCGCCCGTCGCTCAAGGTCACCTCGACCGCGGTCGTGTTCTGAATTACATGGTGGTTGGTCAGAATCAGGCCGCGCTCGGCATCCACAATCACGCCCGAGCCGGTGGGCTCGGGACCCCGCTCTTCGGGCTCTTGTTGTTGCCGGGGGCGGCCGCGGAAGAAGAAATCGAAGAACGGATCGCCCTGTAGGGGTGAACGGGAATTCCTGGTCGGGCGGGTAATGGCGATGCTCACCACCGCCGGTTTGGTCGCCTCCACCAGCGGCGCCAGGCTGGGAAAGGGCTGGCCGTTCAGGTCCCCGGGCAGGGCGGCCTGCACGGCCGCGCTCTGGGCGTAGGCCGCAGGCGCCTGCCCGCCGAATTGGGTGAGGCCGGCGCCGGCCAGGATCAGCGCTGTGACTGAAATTCCGATAAGAGTCTTGCGTTTCATGTGCTTTGCCCCAGTATGAGATGCCTGCTTCCCAAGAACTAACCAAATGGATGCGGATGTGCCGCAAACGGTCGCGCCGCCGCGCTGACCGGATTTCAGGAAACGGCTGTCTCATTGTAATCCAGAGCCGCATTTGAAATTGCGATTCTTTGGGGGTAAAAAGTTGGCCCAGGCGGTGCTTCGGTTCCGCGCCACAGGGAACAAGAAGGTCGCGCGTTCTCGGCCCCGGCGGGCAAGTACGAGACGCGGTAAACTGGGGGAGAATATGGGGCAACCGGTCAAGCTGGCGCACACTGGCGAAGATAGAGAGGATATTTCCTTACAGCCCGCGTCCCTCGATATCTGGGATTCCAAGTACCGGCTCAAGACCAAGAAAGGCGAAGTTCTCGACCAGGACGTTCACGCCACCTACGCCCGGATCGCGCGCACCCTGGCTGAAGTTGAACCGGAGGACATTCGCGAGCGCTGGTATGAGTCCTTCCTGTGGGCCTTGAGCCACGGCGCCGTTCCGGCCGGACGGATCGTCTCCAACGCCGGCGCGCAGGATCACAAGCCGGCCACGTCCACCATCAATTGCACCGTATCGGGCACCGTGGTCGATTCCATGAACAGCATTCTCGAGATGGCGCACGAAGCCGGGCTGACGCTCAAGGCCGGCTGCGGCATCGGCTACGAGTTTTCCACCCTGCGGCCGCGCGGCGCCTACGTGGCCGGCGCCGGCGCCTACACCTCCGGCCCCCTCTCGTTCATGGACATCTACGACAAGGTCTGCTTTACGGTGTCGTCCGCCGGAGGCCGGCGCGGCGCGCAGATGGGCACCTTCGACGTGGGCCATCCGGACGTCAAGGAATTCATTACCGCCAAGCGCGAGGACGGGCGGCTGCGCCAGTTCAACCTGTCGCTGATGATTACCGACGAGTTCATGCAGGCCGTGGAAGCCGAGGGCCAATGGGTGCTGGCCTTTCCCCTGGAGCCGTCGGAGGCGGAAGAAGACGGGCTGGATCTGAACGACCCGGCAAAGGTCGTGTGGCGTGATTGGCCGGTCACCAGGGGCTATATCTCGGATCAGGAAGGGCGGGTGGCCTGCAAGGTGTACGGAGAGCTGCCGGCCCGCGAGCTGTTCGATCTGATCATGCGCTCGACCTACGACTTCGCCGAGCCCGGCTTCATCCTCATCGACCGCGTCAACGAAATGAACAACAACTGGTACGTGGAGAACATCCGCGCCACCAACCCCTGCGGCGAGCAGCCCTTGCCTCCGTACGGCGCCTGCCTTTTGGGTTCCGTCAACCTGACCCGTTTCGTGCGCCAGCCATTCACCGCGCAGGCGTATTTCGACTGGGAGGAGTTCAACGAGGTTGTTGCGGTATTCACCCGCATGCTGGACAACGTGGTCGAAATCAACGGCCTGCCGCTGGAGACCCAGGTAAGCGAGATCCTTCGCAAGCGGCGTCACGGCATGGGCTTTCTGGGCCTGGGATCGACGCTCACCATGCTTCGCATCCGCTACGGCAGCGAGGAGTCCACCGGGTTTACCGAGCGGGTGGCGCGCGAGCTGGCGATGACCGGCTGGCGCGTGGGCCTGGACCTGGCATGCGAGAAAGGGCCGGCGCCGATCATGGACGAGGAGTTTGAAGTGACGCCGCAGATGCTGAGCCGCCGCCCCGAGATGGCCGAGGACGGCGTCAAGGCGGGCGATAAGCTGCCGGGCAAGGTGCTGATGGCGCGCTACAGCCGCTACATGCAGCGGGTGGCCGAACAGGCCCCGGAACTGGTCAGCGCCATTGCCGAACAAGGGGCCCGCTTTACCCATCACTCGTCGATCGCGCCCACCGGCACGATTTCGCTGTCGCTGGGGAATAACGCCAGCAACGGCATCGAGCCCAGCTTCGCGCACCATTACTTCCGCAACGTCATCCGGGAAGGCCGCAAGACCAAGGAGAAGGTCCCGGTGTACTCGTATGAGATGCTGGCCTATCGGGAACGGGTCAACCCCCAGGCGAACCCCGAAGGCGAGGGCGAGCACGCGCTGCCCGACTACTTCATTACCGCCGACGACGTATCCCCGTCGGAGCACGTAGCGATTCAGGGGGCGGCCCAGAAGTGGGTGGATTCGTCCATCTCCAAGACCGCCAACGTGCCCTCGGATTACCCCTACGAGCGTTTCAAGGACATTTACGTCGAGGCCTGGAAGAGCGGCCTTAAGGGTTGCACCACCTTCCGCTTCAACCCCACTGCATTCCAGGGCGTCCTGGTGAAGGAGAAGGACCTAAAGAGCACTTTCTACGTGTTCCAGCTCGAAGACGGCAGCGAGGTCAGGTTCGCGGGCGACGAGGAAGTGGAGTACGACGGCCAGGTGCATACCGCCGCCAACCTCTTCGACGCACTCAAGGAGGGCTACTACGGTAAATTCTGACAGGAGCGAGCCCTGGGAAAGAAGGCTTACAGCTCCCCCCCGGGAAAGAGGGCTTCCAGCCCTCTACGAGGGCAAGATGCCCTCGCTCCCAGGGGCCAAAGACGCCCTCGCTCCCAAGGAAAGAACTGAGAATCCTTAACAATGACTGAAACCACCAAGCGCATTTCCGCAAAAATCGTGGGCTACCGCGTGGAACAACCCAACGCGGCCCCGGAACCAACCGTTGCCGAGGAGTCTGCGCCGCAAGCCACCGCCAAGGCGCCGCAGCCCAAGAAGCCCGCCGAGGCCTCCGCCGCGCGGCTGGCCCTCAGCGCCAGCGGCGACGGCAAGGTGGTGCGCATGCACGAGGGCCTGGAGCGCCCCAACCGTTTGGAAGGCACCACCTACAAGGTCAAGACCCCGGTGTCCGATCACGCCATGTACGTGACCATCAACGACATCGTTCTCAACGAGGGCACGCCCGACGAGCGCCGCCGGCCGTTTGAGATATTCATCAATTCCAAGAACCTCGATCATTACCAATGGATCGTGGCGCTGACCCGCGTGATGTCCGCGGTGTTCCGCAAGGGCGGCGACGTGGCTTTCCTGGTGGACGAACTCAAAGCCGTGTTCGATCCGCGCGGCGGCTATTGGCAGGCCGGCGGGGTGTATATGCCGTCGATCATCGCCGAACTCGGCTGCGTGGTCGGAGACCATCTGGAAGACATCGGGTTTATGGGCCACCACCAGCTCGAGGAGGAACAGCGCCGCGCGCTGGACGCCAAGCGGCAGCAGTATGAGGATGTCCACCGCCAGGAAGACGCCTTCGCCAAGGGCGGTTTTCCGGCCGGCGCGCAGCTTTGCGGACGTTGCCACACCGCCGCTGTGGTGATGATGGACGGCTGCCTGACTTGCCTGAATTGCGGCGATTCGAAGTGTAACTAGTAGTCCATCAACGAGATAGCTACGGATGTTAAAGTTGTTTCTCAATAAGTGCAAATAACTTGTTGAGAGGTGGTCTATGAAGAAGCTGTATGTGATCCGCTTGAGCGTAGAGGAGCGGGACCGGTTGAAGGCGCTGGTGCATACCGGGCGGGTGGCGGCGTACAAACGCCGTCATGCGCAGTTGCTGCGGTTGACCGATCAGGGAGAAGGCGGTCCCGGCCATCCGGACCGGGAGGCGGCGGAGCGGGTTGGCGTTTCCCGCCGCACGGTGGAGAATGTGCGCCAGCGCTGCGTGCTCGAAGGGCTGGACGCCGCCTTGGGGCGCAAGAAGAGAAGCCGCGAACGATCTGTCGTGCTGGACGGCGAGGCGCAAGCGCAACTGGTGGCCATCGCGTGCAGCGAACCGCCCGAGGGGCGCAGCCGGTGGACGCTGCACTTGTTGCGCGATGAGTTGCAGCGCCGCAAGATCGTGCGGTCGGTGTCGCATGAGACGGTGCGCAAGGTCTTAAAAAAACGCCGTCAAACCCTGGCGCCGGGAGATGTGGTGCATTCCGCCCAAGCAGAACGCCGCCTTCGCGTGCGCGATGGAGCAGGTGCTGGAGGTCTATAAGCGTCCCCATGATGTGCGGTATCCGTTGATCTGCATGGATGAAACCACCAAGCAATGCGTCAAGGAAACGCGGACGCCGCAGCCCGCGGGTCCGAATCGCCCGGCCCGATACGATGCGGAGTATGAGCGCAACGGCGTGGCCCATCTGTTGCTGTATTACGCCCCCTTGGAGAATTGGCGCCGGGTGGACGTGAAGGCGGATCACGTCGCCACGACTTGGGCGGAAGGCGTTCGCCGGCTGGTGGAGGAGGACTTCCCCGGCGCGCGCCGCGTCACCCTGGTGATGGACAACCTGAACACGCACGCGGGCGCCTCGCTGTATAAGGCCTTTCCGCCGCAACAGGCTCGCCGGCTGCTGGAGAAACTGGAATTCGCGTATACGCCCAAGCATGGGAGTTGGCTGAACATGGCCGAATGCGAATTCAGCGCGCTCGCGCGTCCGTGCCTGAATCGCCGCATTCCCGATCAGGACGCCGTGAGCGAAGAGGTCAGCGCCTGGGCGAAACGCCGAAATGACCATGGGTCGCCCGCCCAGTGGCGATTCACAACCGAAGACGCGCGGATCAAGTTACGTAGCCTATACCCTAAAACATCAGATTGATGGAGTACTAGCCCGCCGAAGCACGAACAAGAGTCTCTCTCAGCGGGTTGCGCATAGATGAATGTATCACCGGCTCCGACTCAAATGTTTCTCGAAGCCGCCTCTGCTCCAAGCGCGGTGCGGAAACTGCTGGACGCGAATGCGGCCCACGTGAAGGCGCTGGCTAGAGAAATCGCCCGCTTCAATCCGTTAATGGTGGTGACCTGCGGCCGAGGCAGTTCGGATCATGCGGCCACGTATGGCAAGTACCTGTTCGAAACCCGCTTGGGCCTTGTGACATCTTCAGCGGCGCCCTCGGTATCCTCCCTGCATGGCGCGAGGCTGGGCTTGCGCCGCGCCCTGTATGTAGCCATATCCCAGTCCGGATCCAGTCCGGACATCGTCCAGCATGCCACCATGGCCCGTGATCAGGGCGCCATGGTGGTCGGCCTGGTGAATCAGGAGGATTCTCCGCTGGCAAAGGTCGCTCATCATCTAATACCCCTGCATGTGGGCCTGGAAAAGAGTGTGGCTTCCACTAAGTCCTATATCGTTTCACTCGCCGCATTGGCGCTCCTGGTGGGCGAGCTAAGCAACGATGATCGCCTGCTTGAGGGGCTGCGCGCCACGCCTGAATCCATGGCCAACGCATGGGAGTGCGACTGGAGCGCGCTACTCGAGGTCCTGGAATCTGCCAGCAGCGCCTTCGTGGTAGGGCGCGGCGTCAATTATGCGCAAGCCCTCGAAGCGGCTCTCAAGCTCAAAGAAACCGCACGATTGCATGCGGAAGCCTATAGCACCGCCAAAACCCGCCATGGGCCCATGGCTCTGGTTCAAAGGGGCTTTCCAATACTTGCTTTTGTGCAGGACGACGGCACTCTGAAAGGCGTATTGCAGTTCGTTACTGACGCGCGCGCTTGGAGCGCGTGTGTTTGCCGCCGGCGCAAGCCAGCCGCACCCATACTCCCTACCCAGTCCGCCGCCGCCGCACGGGTTGCTTGCGCCGCTCGTGCAGGTGCAAAGCTTCTACCGGTTCGCCAACGCTGTATCGATCCGCCGCGGCTGTGACCCGGATACTCCGCCACACTTATCCAAGGTGACCAGGACGGTCTGATCCACCCGGCTCTTCATTGGGAGGGTCCGGTCCCGGCGTGCGACCTGCGCCGCGCAAGCTCTCCGGCCAGCCGCCGGCGTGCTGCCAGATGTGCCGGTTGATTGGCTACATTGGTCAGTTCCCTCGGGTCGGAGTGGTAGTCGTAGAGTTCGACACCCATTGTTCCGTCGGCCCAAACCGTATAGCGATAGCGCTCGGTACGGACGGATTCGCCCATCACGTCGGGGTGCCGCCATTCCGGCCGGACCCATCCAGCCCTGCTCAGCGCCATGCTATACGCGCTCTCACGCACCGGGATGGCGGGATTCCGCAGCACCGGTACGAGACTGACTCCGGCGACCTGCGTGGGAATGCTCAAGCCCGCGAGTTCCGCGAGCGTTGGATAGAGATCGACAAGCTCTGCCAATGATGCCGTGCTCTCGCCACTCACAAAGGTGGTACCGGGCAGATCGGGAACCGACAGGACCATGGGTACCCGAACGGACCCCTCGAACAGGCCGCCCTTTTGCCAAAGCCCATGCGCGCCGAGGTGGTACCCGTGATCCGACACCAGCACGATGATGGTGTTGTCGCGCAGCGCTTTGGCATCCAGCGCGCGCAACAGCCGGCCAATCTGGGCGTCGACATAGGTTATTGACGTGTAGTAACCCTGAATCGCCGCGATCTTCTCAGCCTCGGTCATTTGGAGTTGACCTGGCCGGTCGGCCAGTGCGGCAGTTGGAATATCAGCGCGGTCGGCGGCAAAGTCCGGGGGCGCCTCGATCATCTCAGGCGGATACATTGCAAAATACGTGGAAGGGGCGATGAAGGGCACATGGGGTCGAAAGTAGCCCACCGCCAGGAACAGCGGCCTGCCGGTGCGTTGCGGATGATGCGTTTCGAGTAGATCGATGGCTGCATCCGTCACCAACGCGTCGGTGTGCCGTGACCCGTCGCCGGGAACGCTCAGCCAGGTCAGCGTCGCGCCAATTGCCGTTTCGGAGTGGATCCTTTTGACATCCGGACCGTAGCCGACGTCTACACCCTTGCGGTTGCGCCGCTCGGCCCAGGACTGGGGGTCGTCCAGTCCATCGGTGCCGATGTGCCGGGGAACGTTATAGTGGAATATCTTGCCCACCCGCGCCGTGAAGTATCCATGCTGGGCAAAGAACTCGGGCAGCGTGACGATATCCGGCACGAACTCGCGAAAGTGCGGGCCGTTGCCCAAGACTCCGGTCTGCTGCGGATACAGACCGGTCAGGAAACTGGATCGGCTAGGCGAACAGACCGGATACTGCGCGTAGGCCGCGTCAAAACGCATGCCTTGAGAGGCCAATCGGTCGATGGACGGAGACTGGACGATTGGATGACCATAGGCCCCCAGGTCGGTGTTGAGATCATCCACCGTGATGAAGAGGATATTCGGCCGCTGCTGGGCTGCCGCGGCACTCGCGATCATCCATAGACACACCGCGACCCACGCCAGTGCTGAACATTGCAGGGGAACCGGGCAAACGGTTGCCGAATCAGGTTCGAGCAATCGGACCACTGAACGACCAGAACGCGTGACCGTCAGACACTCACCAGCGAACACGCGGTCAATGACTCTCGCACCGTGATTTCTAAGATATCCTAATTGACATGCTCAACATGGATCGATGCTATCACAGGCGATACTTTGCCGCGTCTTTGTTGGCGCGAAGAGCAATTCCTGCGAATCCGCGCGCGGCGGCAAAGCGGACGCAGGCTGAACTGGCCCGTCGCCTCAGTACAATCGAACCCGAACACGATGTCGGTCTCCGGCAAGTCCGGCACTCAGGAATAGGTGTTTTTTTCCTGTTAGCGCTCGCCACAGGATGTTGCGATAATTGCCGGGGATGGACGCTTTGGCGGCAACGCTGCCGCCACGGTTCGCCGCAACAATGATTCCGTGATTCCCGATTTCTCCAAAGCAAAGGTCCTGGTGGCGGGCGACGTCATGCTCGACGAGTACTGGCTGGGCGCCGCGACCCGTATTTCCCCCGAGGCGCCCGCGCCGGTGGTGAATGTCGAGCGCCAGGACTACCGCCCCGGCGGCGCGGCCAATGTCGCCTGCAACCTGGCCGGGCTGGGCGTCCGGGTGACGCTGCTGGGCATTGTGGGCCAGGACGCCGAGGCCGAGGCGCTGGAGCAGGCGATGCGCGGCAGCGGGGTGCAGAGGGAATGGCTGCGCTCGGCGGATCGGCCCACCATCCGCAAGCTCAGGGTCTTGAGCCGCAACCAGCAGGTTATCCGGCTGGATCGCGAAACGCCCTTCAGTGGGGAGGATTCCGCTCGCCTGATGGTGCGTTACGCGGAGCTGTTGTCCGATTGTTCGGCCGTGGTGCTGTCCGACTACGCCAAGGGTAGCCTGGCGAGCACCGCCACTCTGATCGAGGCCGCCCGCGCCGCCGGCAAGCCGGTCCTGGTGGACCCGAAGTCCAGCGATTTCGGGAACTATCGCGGCGCCAGCCTGTTGACGCCCAACCGCGCCGAGTTCGAAGCAGCCTTGGCCGGTTCGGAGCAATCCGCCGAGGAAATGGCCGAGCGCGCACAGCGGGTGTGCGGGCTTCTGAACCTCGGCGGCATGGTCGTTACCCTGGGCGAAAACGGCCTGTTGGTGGCGCCGGCGAACGGCCGGCCGCGGCATATTCCGGCCCGCGCCCGCGAGGTTTTCGACGTTACCGGCGCCGGCGACACGGTGGTGGCGGTCTTGGCGGCCGGCCTTGCAGTGGGCGCCGACCTGAACGAAATGGCCCATCTGGCCAACGTCGCCGCCGGAGTGGTGGTGGGGCGCGTGGGCGTGGCGCCGATCCATTTGCGTGATTTGGAACAGGAGCTGGGCCGGCGCGGTTCGCTGGAGACCACGATCCTCGATGCCGGAGAGGCGGTGGAGATCGGGCGCAGCCTGCGCGAGGCCGGGCGCACCCTGGTAATGACCAACGGTTGCTTCGACCTGCTGCATGCGGGCCATACCGCCTACCTTGCCGAGGCCCGCGCGCTGGGCGATCACCTCATGGTTGCGGTCAACGACGACGATTCGGTGCGCAGACTGAAAGGCGGGCCGCGCCCGCTGGTGCCGCTGGCGCAGAGGATGGCGGTTATCGCCGCGCTCGGCTGCGTCGATTGGGTCGTGCCCTTCAGCGAGGACACGCCGGCGGGCCTGATCGAGCAGGTGGCGCCCGGGCTGCTGGCCAAGGGCGGCGACTATCGTGCGGAAGAAGTGGCCGGCGGCGAGGCCGTGGAGCGCGCCGGCGGACGGGTGGCGATACTCCCCTTCCACCAGGGCCTGTCCACCTCCGGCCTCCTGAAGCGGATATCGGAATAGGCCCCATGCCGCCGCGCGACAAGTTGGTCTTGAGCGCCTACGGCGCGCTGTCCTGGATTGCGTCTCCGGTTCTGTTCGGCTACCTGCTGGCGCGCTCGGCGCGCGATTCCGGCTGGCGGACCCGGCTGTCCGAACGCTGGGGATTCAAGACCCCGCAGCTGCCCCGGGGAGCGGTGTGGCTGCATGCCTCTTCGCTGGGCGAGGCCCAGGCGCTTGCGGCCCTGGCCGGGGAATTGCGCCGCCGCCGGCCTGATCTGCCGCAGCTGCTGACGGCGTTCACTCCGGCGGGCTCGGCCGCGATTCAGCGGGACTTAGGCGAATCGCAATCGCACTGCTTCCTTCCCCTGGACCTGGGCGTCGTGAACCGGCGTTTCCTGCGCGCGGTGCGCCCCGCGCTGGGCGTGATTCTGGAGACCGAGATCTGGCCGGGACTGTACGCCGCCTGCGGCGCGGCCGGCGTGCCGCTGGTAATGGCCAGCGCCCGCCTTTCCCGGCGCTCGCATGGCCGCTATCGCCGGATGCGCCGGCTCACCTCAGCCGCCCTGCGCCAGGTACGGGCCGTCGGCGCGCAGAGCGAGGAGGACGCGGAGCGCTTCCGCTCGATCGGTCCCGGCGACCTGGACGTGCGGGTAACCGGCAACCTCAAGTTTCATTACCGCCCGGCGGAAGGCGTGCTTGAGCGCGGCGCTGAACTGCGCCGGGGCATCGGCTCCGGGCGACCCGTGTGGATCGCCGCCAGTACTCACGAACCGGAGGAGCGAGTGGCCCTGCTGGCGCACCGTCAGCTGCTGGCCGAGCGCGGCGACGCCCTGCTGATCCTCGCGCCGCGCCATCGGGAGCGGTTTCCGGTGACGCGAACTTTTGTGGAGCAAAGTGGCCTGAAGTTCGGTATCCGTTCGCGCCACGGCGAGCCCCCGCCTGGAGCGCAGGTCTTTCTGCTGGATTCCCTGGGCGAGCTGAACGATTTCTTTGCCGCCGCCGACCTCGCCTTCGTGGGCGGGAGTATCGCTTCGGTGGGTGGGCACAACCTGCTCGAACCGGCCGCCTCAGGCTTACCGGTCCTGACCGGACCGAACTTGTTTCAAAACCGGGAGACGGCTCGCTTGCTGGGTGAGGCCGGCGCCCTGTTCATCGTGGAGGACGCGGTTGCGCTGGCCGGGCAGCTTTCCCGTTTGCTTGACGATTCCGATGCGCGAGCGAGCGCGGGGGCGGCGGCCAGGGATTGCGTGGCGGCCGGGCAGGGCGTGCTGGAGCGGACCCTAACGCTTATTGAGCCGCTTCTTCCTCCGCGGGCGCCGAAGCCTGCTCGGTCCAGCGGCTGACTTCGGCCAGGTCGGCCTCGCTCAGAATCCCGGCCGCGCTCTTGAGATTGAGCACGTTGATGACGAAGTCGTAGCGGCTGCGCGCGTAGTTGGTCTCGGCCTGCACCAGGTTACGGCGCGCATCCAGCACGTCCACGATGGTGCGGGTGCCGATCTCATAGCCGGCCTCGCTGGCCCGCAGCGCGGTGCGGCTGGAAGCCACTGCCTGGCGCAGTGCGCCGACTCGGGAAATCTCCGAGCTCACGCCGATAAATGCGTCGCGGGTCTGCCGCACTACCCCGCGCTCCACGCCCTCCAGGCGCTCGGTGGAGGCCCGGTGCAGAAACTTTGCCTCGCGAACCTTGGACGACTTGAAGAAGCCATCGAAGATCGGCACTGAGAGTGACAGCCGGATCGAATCGTTCCGGTTGCTGTCGCGGAAGTCCGTGGGCACGCCGCGGAAGGCCCGCTCCCGGTCACCGCTGCCGCCGCCGATGTTGGCCACCAGTTCCAGTGTGGGCAAATAGCCGGAGCGGCGCAATCTGATCTCGGCCTCGGCAATGGACGCTGCCAGGCGTGCGGAGACCAGGGTGGGATTCTGCTGCAGCGCGGTGTCAACCCACGATTGTTCTACATTCGGAGAGGGCAGGGGTAGGGGCATGTTTTCGCCCGGCTTGGTCAGGTTGGCTACGGGCATGGGCGCTCCCACGATTTCCCGCAGTTGTTCTTCGGCGCTGGCCAGGGCCCGCTTGGCGCCGATTTCAGCCGCCACTGCCTGGTCGTGCGCGGCCTGCGCCTCGTGGACGTCGGTAATCGCGATCAGGCCAACCTCGAATCGCTTCTGCGCCTGTTCCAGCTGGCGCGCGATAGCGGTGCGATTGGCGCTTTGCGCGGTCAGTTCGTCCTGGGCTCCCAGTACCGCGAAATAGGCTTGCGAGGTGCGCAGCATCGATTCCTGGCGGGCCGCCTCGAAGTCGGCTTCAGCCTGCGCGATCACGTCCTTCGACGCGCCCAGGGCGATGATCGCGGCCCAATCGAAGACCGTCTGGGTCAGCGTCAGACCCCAGCCGGTGGATTTCGCTTCGCTTACACTGCTCTCGATGACCGGGGCGAATTCGCCGGTCGGGGTGGGCGCGTAGAAAAGCAGGGTGCTGCGGCTGCCGGTCCGCGAGTAACTTCCGGAGGCGTCGATTTCCGGGAAAATGACGCTGCGCGCCTGGGAGCGGGTCTCGCGGGCCGCCATCAAGCGCATTTCGGCTTCACGCAGTATCGGATCGCCGGTGCGCGCCCGTACGTACACCTCCAGGAGGTTCTCCGACCAGCCCGGCAGGGGCGCGCCGATCAGCGCCGCAAGCGCGGCGAGCAAGATGATCTTCTTCATAAGGGAAGGGTCGCCGACATCAAGGTATGGATTCTAACCCCTGCCGCCATTTGCTCGCTAGAACCGGAAGGGGTCGGGTTGTGGAGCGTTCGCCAGGGGGGTCGTAACGGTTTCAAACAGGGATTTCCTTGCTGCGGACTCTCCCGCCGTGATCAGCAAGGCTTCCATAACAGGCGGCTGTCCCACGATGCAGAACAGGCGCCCGCCGGGATTGAGCCATTGCTCAAAGCGTGGGTCGTAGACCGGTAGCGAGCCGGTGAGCACGATGGCGTCGAAGGGCGATTCGGGGCGCCAGTCGAAGACATCCGCGCAAAGGCATGAGACGTTCTCGGCGCCGGCCAGCTTGGGCGCCGCCTCGGCGTGCAATTCGGGCAAAATCTCAAGGCTTGTGACCTCTCCGGCGAGCGTTGCCAGGCACGCAGTAAGCCAGCCGCTGCCGGTGCCCACCTCAAGAACCCGATCGGAGGGCTTGAGGTCCAGCGCCTGCAGTATCCGGCCCTCCATCGACGGCGTCATCATTTCCTGGCCGTGGAGCAGGGGCAGCGCCATATCTACGCAGGCCAACGCTTGGAATTCCTCCGGCACGAAATCCTCGCGCGGCAATTCCCGAAACACCGCCAGCACCCTTTTGTCCAGCACGTTCCAGCACTGCATCTGGCTGCGCACCATGCGCTCCCTCTCCCGCATATCGACTTGGCCGGCGTTCATTGTGATTTGAAGTTGGCGTCGAGACTGCCTGTCCCCTCCCTGCCGGGAGACGTATGAATCCATCCCTGGAGCTTTCTTCGGTATCCCTGCCTCAGAAACTCCCGGCAGGGAGGGGACAGGCAGTCTCGCACAGTTGTCATGCTTGTTCTGCCCAAGCGCTGCTGTTTTCAGGGATTATCCGCACCCGCCGCCAACGCCTGCCGGGAGCGTCGGCGGCAGGGATGCCGCCGTCGAGCCCACAGGGATGCGCTTGCCGGCGTATCCCGGCCGGCGTTGGCGGTGGGTGCGGCGCTTGCATGCAGGCAATAGGTCGCTTAGAGGAGGGGGGCCATCAGCAGGGCCACGATGTTGACGATCTTGATCAGGGGGTTGATGGCCGGACCGGCGGTATCCTTGTAGGGATCGCCGACCGTATCGCCGGTTACCGCCGCATGGTGGGCCTCGGAACCCTTGCCGCCCAGCGCGCCGTCTTCCACGTATTTCTTCGCATTGTCCCAGGCTCCGCCGCCCGTGGTCATCGAAATTGCCAGGAACAGCCCGGTGATGATCGAGCCGATCAGCATGCCGCCCAGCGCCCGCGCGCCGGTGCCCTCCTCGGGCATCAGGAAGCCGATCACCACCACCAGCACTACCGGCGCCAGCACCGGCAGCAGCGAGGGCACGATCATTTCGCGGATCGCGGCGCGCGTGAGCAAATCCACGGCACGCCCGTAGTCCGGTTTGGCCGTGCCTTCCATGATTCCGGCAATCTCCCGGAACTGCCGGCGTACCTCCTGCACCACGCTGGCCGCGGCCCGGCCCACCGCTTCCATCGCCAGCGCGGCGAACAGGTACGGAATCAGTCCCCCGACAAAAAGGCCGATGATGACCGCCGGGTCGTCCAGGCGGAACACGGAATCCAAACCGGCCGCTTTCAGGTTGTGGGTGTAGTCGGCGAACAGCACCAGCGCCGCCAGGCCCGCGGAGCCGATGGCGTAGCCTTTGGTTACCGCCTTGGTGGTGTTGCCGACCGCATCCAGGGGATCGGTGATCTTGCGGATTTCCTCCGGCATTTCGGCCATTTCGGCGATGCCGCCGGCGTTGTCGGTAATCGGGCCGAAAGCGTCCAGCGCAACGATCATGCCGGTCAACGACAGCATGGCCGTGGCCGCGATCGCCAGGCCGTACAGCCCTGCAAACTGGTAGGTGATCAGGATGCTCAGGCACACCGCCAGCACCGGCAGGGCGGTGGCTTTCATCGACAGGCCCAGCCCGGCGATGATGTTGGTGGCGTGTCCGGTCGTGGACGCCTGCGCCAGCTTGCGCACCGGCGAGAACTGGGTACCGGTGTAGTAGTCGGTGATGAACATGATTACGCCGGTCAGCACCAGGCCGACCAATGCGCACAGCCAAAGGCTGTTGGGCGAGTACGACCCGGCATCGGCCCACATCTCCTGGGTGACGAACCAGATGCCTACCGCCGCCAGCAGGCCGGCCACGATCACGCCCTTGTACAGGGCCGACATTACCGACTGGCCCTTGCCGGCCCGCACCACGAAGGTCCCGATAATCGACGCCACGATTGAGACCGCGCCGATCGCCAGCGGGTACAGCACCGCCACGCCGGCTGCTTGCTCCAGAGTGAGAAAACCCAGCAGCATGGTGGCGATGACCGTAACCGCGTAGGTCTCGAACAGGTCCGCGGCCATACCGGCGCAGTCACCCACGTTGTCGCCCACGTTGTCGGCGATCACCGCGGGGTTGCGCGGATCGTCCTCGGGTATGCCGGCCTCGACCTTGCCCACCAGGTCGGCGCCCACATCGGCGCCCTTGGTGAAGATGCCGCCGCCCAGCCGGGCGAAAATCGAAATCAGCGAGCCGCCGAAGGCCAGACCTACCAGCGCGTGCAGCACATCCTCCGTGCCGAGGCCCAGGCTGTCGAGCAGCAGGTAGTAACCTGCCACGCCCAGCAGCGCCAGCCCCACCACCAGCATCCCGGTGATCGCGCCGCCCCGGAAAGCCACCGCCAGGGCGGCGTTCATGCCGCCGTAGGCAGCCTGGGCGGTGCGGGAGTTGGCCCGCACCGATACGTTCATGCCGATATAGCCGGCCGCCCCGGAAAACACCGCACCCAGCAGGAAGCCTCCGGCCACCGCCAAGCCCAGCACCCATCCCAGCAGCACCAGCAGAACCAGGCCGACTCCGGCCACCGTGGTGTACTGCCGGTTCAGATAGGCCTTGGCCCCGACCTGTATCGCGGCGGCAATCTCCTGCATTTTCTCGTTGCCCGGATCGCGCTGCAGCACCCAGCGCGTACTGAAGAGCCCGTAGAGGATGGCCAGCGCCCCTGCGGCGATGGCGCTATACACGTAATTCATAGGATCAGTCCCCAGTACCGACGATTGTTCGCAAAACGACGAATTTTAGCCGGTTCCAGGATCGGACGCCCGGTGTTGCAGACCACTTGATCAGGCAAGAATAATCTAGACGAAATTCTATGGCTGATCGGGTCTGCGCTCCTGTGTCAGATAAGTAAGAGCCCCGTTCACAACTTGCGCCCCGCGCAGGGAAAAATTGCCGGTCTGGCATCTAAGGTCTGGATTGACCGCCACACGGAATACGGGTTTGCTGTCCAACTGGATGCCTTCCATGTCAAACACATCAAAAAAGTGTTGAGTGGCAAGCGTTCCCGCACCCCGGGAAACGCGGCGATACATCAACAGCTGGCGGTCCACAATATGAGAGGATCCCACTCCCCCGATGTCACGGACCGTTGCACCCGGTTTCAGTACGGTCGAGAGTCGTTCAAGTTGTTGTTTATCGTAGGGCCTTGCAATCGGAAAGGTGAACACTGTTTCGCCCGTACTTGTATCCAGAATGTGAATGACCCATGCGTTCAGGATCAGCCACGCACCGTCATTTGACAGGCTCTTCGTGCCGTAGAAATGTTCCAGGTCTATCGGGCGGGACCATACGTCCACACTTTCCGGCTCGTCTTGCGATGCATGCCAGCGAAATTGCTTCTTTTGGATCAAGACAGGCTGGTCCTTGCCCTGCCAGGCCACAAAATAGCCGTATTTCATGGATTCAAAGATTGCGGCTCCATGTCCCTCCAGCGAAATTTTCCTCGATGTCGAGCCGTCGACAGGAAAAACGAAAAACGAATCACCGCCACCATTTTCGGAGGGCGCCATCATCACCTGTTCGCTTGTAAGCGAGAAGTGCACGCCGTAGCGCAACGCGTCGAATGCAGACGTGTATTTGTAGCCCAAAGCGTGCTGATGATCAGATCCCTCAACCAGATTGTGTATGACAAGTTGCGACGTAAAATCAGCGGCAGGCTCAATGACAAAAAGTGCAGAGCCATCTGGAGCAAGTCCGAAGTTCCAAACCTTGTCTGCTGCGTAAATCACGCGCCCGTCCCGGAATATCCGGATGGGTTCGGGCGTATCTTCCTCACGGCGGACCAGGGAATTCAGTCTCAAGTCTGCGAATCCCGCGATTACTGATCCATCCTCGCTCTTGGCAAGCCGGTAGTGGTTTGGCCGAAACGGCAGGGCATCTCCAAACACTCGCCCCTTCCCATCCAGCACTTCAAACCGGGCCGAGCGTCCTGCAGGCAGCACTACGAGTCCGGTTCCGGCGGCGTTGCCATGACCCGCTTGAAAAAGACAGGCCGGGCTGCCGAATACTTCGCTCGGTGTAAGTCCACCTTTCGCTAACGGCCTTGTCGGTTGCAATAGCGCCGGCTTATTGCGTTCGGGCGCGGCGCCTGGTTGTTCACTTCCTGATTTTCCTTGCAGCGGCGGAGGGCCGCCAAGACTATATTGTTCAAGTGAGCTATCGCCGGATCCGACGAGCACCGGACAGATTGTGACAACGGCGAAAGCGAGGAAAATCGTTGTCCTGGCTGGTGGGATCATCTCCATGCATTCAAGGATACAAGACTACCGCCTGCGCCCGTGCTGTGACTTCCCCGGCAGCGCCTGGCGGCCGATTGCCGAGAATTGCAACGCAGTCTTCAAATGTAGAATGACGGTAGTAGTCCAGTCATCTGGGCTGTGGTTTTCCGCAGGAGGACATGTATGAAGGCTCGAGACCGGCGGCTTGCGGAGCTCCGGGAGAGAATCCCTCAAGTGACGCCCAGGCAGGCCTATGCGTTGCAGCAGAAGGGTGCGACGCTGGTGGACGTCCGCGAGCCCCAGGAAATCGCCCAGGGCAGTCCGAATGACGCCCAGCGCATTGATCGCAGCTTTCTCGAGTTCCGAATCGAAGAAGCCGTGCCCGACTTCGACAGGACTGTGCTGGTCACCTGCGCGAGCGGAGGGCGTTCGCTGTTTGCCGCCGATGAACTCAAGCGCATGGGTTACAGCGACGTGCGTTCCGTTGCGGGTGGATTCAACCGGTGGAAAGAAGAGGGCTTGCCTTTTGAGATTCCGGAAATGCTCGACAAGGATGCGCGTGAGCGCTACGCGCGGCACCTGGTCTTGCCGGAAGTGGGCGAGGCTGGACAGCTCAAGCTTCTTGCGAGCCGGGCGCTTCTGGTGGGCGCAGGCGGTTTGGGGTCGCCGGCGGCACTGTACCTGGCGGCCGCGGGCATCGGCACGCTGGGCATCGTTGACTATGACCTGGTCGACCTTACCAACCTGCAACGGCAGATTCTGCATACTGACGATCGGGTAGGGGCCTCCAAGGTGGCTTCGGCGCGGGCCGCGATACGGGCGCTCAACCCCGAGGTGAGGGTGATGGGGCACTCGTTTCGCCTGGACAGCAGCAATGTTGACGAGGTGTTTCCGGGTTACGACGTGGTGATCGACGGCTCCGACAATTTCGCTACCCGCTACCTCATCAGCGACGCCTCGATAAAGCACCGGATACCCAACGTTCACGGTTCGGTGTTCCGCTTCGAGGGACAGGCGACCGTGTTTTGGCCCTCACGCGAACCCGATCCAGGGCCCTGCTACCGCTGCCTCTATCCGGAGCCGCCCACTCCCGAACTGGCGCCGTCCTGCGAGGAGGCGGGGGTGTTGGGAATACTGCCAGGCGTCATTGGCCTGTTGCAGGCGGTGGAAACGATCAAGATCCTGCTTGGCGTCGGCGACCCGCTGGTGGGCCGGTTGCTGCACTATGATGCGCTGGCCGCCCGGTTTGTGGAAATCAAGGCGGACCGCGATCCCGACTGCCGCCACTGTGCCGACGGAGTGGCTTTCCCCGGCTACGCCGATTACCAGGAGTTTTGCACCACCGCAGGTTAGCTCCCTACGCCGCTTTTCGGCTGGGAAAGAGAGCATCCTGTCTTATCAGACACAACTCCTTCAGTGCGGTATTCATGAAGGCGGGAGCTGCCAAAGGATGGCTCCCGCCTCTTGGAGATAAATCAACCGCCTTAGAAAGGAATTGTTATCCGCGCCGTCACACCCAGGCCTGCTTGGCCGGAGGTGCCTTCCCTCTTTATCCCCTCGAACGCAAACTTCATCGGGGTCGACGACGGCGAACCGGAGAGCAGGCTTAGTTCAGCGCCCACACTCAGTTCGCGACCTTGCCCGGCAAGCTGCGCCCGCCCATAAGGTCTCAGCAAACCGCGTCCACCGAAAGCCTCCATCCCGTAAGCCAACTCGCTGTCTATTCGGGCACGGGTGGAAACCATATAGCCCGCCTCCATCGGAAGGGCGGAAAACGCCGCCTTGTCCCACAACATCGTCCGCTCTCCCCATTGCTGTCCGACCGAAGACGCCACCGACAGCCGCAAACCCTTATGCCTCTGCCCCGGGTCCCAACTCGCCTGCACGCCCAAACCCCAATTCTCATAGTCACTTTCATGCACCAGCAGTACCCGGCCATGCAACGCTACGTCCAGACCGGCCCCCGCGTCCAGGAACCCGAACCGGAAACCCGCTTCCGCTCCCGCCCCCCGATCCGCGTCACCGCCATCGTAACGACCTCCGATCTCCACCTTCACGCTAAGCGACTGCCCCGCGGCCATGGACATTTCGCGAACGACCTCCAGCATCACCCGAGCACGGCTGACATCCCCGGTGATCGTGGCGGAAATGTCCTCCGAGGCATTCGTACCAAGACGCGCCGCGAACACATCCGCACGCAAACCGAACTCCATGTTGCCGGGACTGCTCAACACCGAGCGAACACCGCCCAGAAACATTCCAAAATCAGCATTGACGGCGTGACTGCGATTCGGCTCCGTGAACTCCACGTCTCCTCGTCCCAAGCCTCCAATGCCCCACACGCTGACGCACTCATTGGGCTGCCAATACACATACGGGTGGACCGTGTTCAGGCGATTCTCCAGCATTCCCTCCGTCCCGTCGCGAGTGTATTCCATATCCCCCCAGCTCCGCATGAAGGAAAGCCCAACAAGAAGCTCCTCGTTGGCATAATAGTCCAGGCCGATATGCGCGGTGTTCAGGTCGCCGCGATAATTCATGCCACTGCGGGTGATGTCCCCGTCGAAACGCTGCAGGTCACCCTGGCCCCACAGCACCAGGCCGCCACCCGCATCGCTCTCCCTCAATGCGAGGTTGAAGGAAGCTTTGGGAAGGAACTGGGTCTGCACGCTTGAGGACTCGCGAGTCGCTGGCTCAGGACCGGCAGTGAAGATCCCTTCAAGCGGGTTATCCACGTAGTTCGCCGGCGTAGGCGTGACGGCGTAGCGACCGGAAGTTAGCGCAGGATGCGCGCCACCTGAGGCGTCAACCCCACCCGGTGAATTGCCGCTTCCCATCGGGCTCCACAGCGCCATGTCATTCTGAGCGCCGAACTCCCCAGCTACCCCACCCGACTGTCCGGATTGCCTCGCCCGCATCATATGACGCATACGGTCAAATCGGGACTCAATCGCGGTCTGCGCGCTCTCCGCTACCGAACGAGCAGTCACTGCCAGCATCACCTCAAGCGACTCCATAAGCGCGGGACTCAGCCCCACGGTCGTGGCTGAGGCAATGTTGGAAGCCGGACTCTCGCCTTCGCTGCTCAGCGCGATCACCCGGTAATGCCGGGTGGTCCCCGTCTCAAGACCGGTGTGTTCGTAACGGCTCGCCGAGGCGCCCAGATCCGGCGTGATCGCAGCCCACGGCGCGTTTCCGTCCGATGACCATTCCACTCGGTATCCGCGCACCGCAGCGCGGTCCGGCGCTGGCGCCGGCGCCGTCCAGGCCAAGCTGATCACCGGTTGCCTGCCGGCGGTCGCACTGAGCCCGCTCGGCGCCCCCGGCGCCCCCACGTCGCTAATCTCAATGGTCACCGCAATACTCGCCATTCCACCCTTATCATCGGAGGCAATGACGGTCACCACGTAGCGGGGCTGGGCTTCATAATCCAGTTCGGCGCCGTGAGCCACTGCAATCTGGCCCATTGCATCCACGGCGAACAGTCCTGCGCCATCACCGGAAAGCGAATAAGTCACCGAGTCGCCGTTGGCATCCGTGGCCGCAACCGGAGCGCCTACCGCACTGCCGGCCGGCGATTGCTCACCGATCGCACGCATTGCCGCCGCCGCCCCAAAGTCCGGCGGAGCGTTCAGTTCCGGCGCCGTCGGTGTATCCTCCGGCGTCGGCTCTGCACCGAAGCCCCCCGCATTCACGCCTCGTACCTGGCACCTGTACTGCGTATTTGGGTCCAGGTTAGCTTCCGCTGCGGTCACCGTGTAGCTTTTCGTATCACTCCCACTTTCCGGAATGTCCGTCCATTCGGACCAACTCCCCCCGGAGGACAAACGATACTGATACTTCGTGATGCTGTCATCTCCCGGGTCGTCCCAAGTCAGCACATAACTGGCCTCGGCAACGACGACCTGAATATTGGTGACCACCGCCGGCGGCGCCAGGACCACGGCGAGCGTTCGGTCAACTCGGAGCGCTTCGGCAAACCCGATCTTGGCGGCCGTCACCGATACCGACACGCTTGGCTCCGTGATGTAGGTGGCGTTGGCCGGCACGCTCACCGACCAGGCCCCGGTGGTGTCCGACGTTGCACTCAGCGTGGCTGTGCCGATGCCCACCTCAACACTTACACCACTTTCCGTGCCCGTGTCGCCGCCGATGGCGAAGCCGCCGGCCCTCTCCTGCGCATTGACCGTGTCATCCTCCGCAATGGCGCCTACATTCAACGTCAGCGTCCCCAACGGCTGCACCACTACATCAAAGGTCACAGATGCCTCTTTGTAGTGGGCATTGCCCGCGGCCGTGGCCATGATCGTGCAGGTCCCCGCTCCAGCGATCGTCAGCTCGCCCGTGACCGAGTCCACGCCGCACACGGTCGAAGGCGACGCCGAATACGTCACCGGCGTCTGAGTGCCACTCGGCGCCGTAACCGCCGGCGCCTCAGCCATAGGTGATCTCCGGCGCACCGTAAGAAAAAGTAAATGTCTGGTCGCCCTTGACCACCGCCGGGAAGGCGATCGTCTCCGTGCTGACGTTGCCGGCGCTATCGGCGACCGTCACCGTCGCCGTCTGCGCGCTGGCGTTGGCGGTTGTCGGGGCGCCGCCGATCGCACCCGTTGTCTCATTCACTATCAGCCCCGGCGGCAACGAAGAACCGCTGTAGGAATAAATATCCGTATCGCTCGTGCCCATAGGCGGCAAGCCGATCCACTCGCCCACCTGCAAACGATCCGGCGGCGTGTAACTCACGGTCGGCGCCGTCACATCCACCCTGAGCACCCCAGTAACAGGCGTCGCGCTCGTATAACCGGTCTTAGTGGCCGTTACCGAAATCGGCACGCTCGGTTCCGCAATATAGTCCGCATCGGCCGGCACGTTCACCAACCAAGCCCCCCAGGCGCTCGGGGTGGTGCTCAGCGTCGCTGTACCGATACTGACCTCAACAAGCACAACGCCTCCCTTATCCGTGCCGTCGCCTCCCCCACCTGGGGTCAACCAGTCGAGCCGCCAGAGCCCGCTGATGCTAAAGCCGCGGCCTTCTCCTGCGCATTGATCGTGTTGTCGTCCGCAATGGCGTCCACGTGCAGCACCAGCGTGCCCGCCGGCTGCACCACTAGATCAAAGGTCACAGATGCCTCTTTGTAGTGGGCATTGCCCGCGGCCGTGGCCATGATCGTGCAGGTCCCCGCTCCAGCGATCGTCAGCGCGCCCGTGACCGAGTCCACGCCGCACACGGTCGAAGGCGACGCCGAATACGTCACCGGGGTCTGAGCGCCGCTCGGCGTCGTGACCGCCGGCGCCTCATCGCCATAGGTGATCTCCGACGCACTGTATGCAAAACCCGCCAATGTCTGGTCGGCCTTGGCCACCGCCGGGAAGGCGATCGTCTCCGTGCTGACGTTGCCGGCGCTATCGGTGATCGTCACCGTCGCCGTCTGCGCGCTGGCGTTGGCGGTTGTCGGCGTGCCGCTGATCGTGCAGGTCCCCGGTCCAAGAACCGATGTAGTCAGCGCGCCCGTGCTCCGACAGCGAGTCAATCGCCACGCTGCAAACGCCGGCGGCGTGTAACTCACGGTCGGCGCCGTCATCCACCCTCAGCGTACGTCACCTGCGTCGGGTCAGCAAACCCGCTCGGCGGCCGTTACCGATACGGCGCTTGGCTCGCCATAGGTGGCGTTGGCCGGCACTGTATGCAAAACCAGCCCCGTCTGTCCCGTTGCGCCACCGCCGGGAAGGCACCACTTTCCGCGCCCGTGTCGCCGTGATGGCGAAGCCGCCGGTCTCCTGCGCATCCTCATCCTCCGCAATGGCGCCTACATTCAACGTGCGTCCGCTGGCTGTTGGCGGTCCCCGCGTTGTAGGGCATTGCCGCTTCACCCCGTGTCGTGCAGGTCCCCGGTCCACTATCGTCAGCCGCCCGGCGGTCCACGCGATACTGAATCCGATGATGCATACGTCATGGGGTCTGATCCGCTCGGCGTCGTGACCGCCGGCGCCTCATCGAGTCATCTCCACGCCCACCTATGCAAACCCGCCAATGTCTGGCGCCGTGTAACTCACCGTCGGGAAGGCACATCCACCGTCAGACGTTGCCGGCTAACGGCGATCGGGTCGCCGCAAACCCGGCTTGGCGGCGGCATCCGCCGATACCCCGTTGTCACACTATCGCCCCGGCGGCAACGAATGTAGGATGAAATATCCGCATCCGGTGCGCGCACCGACCAATCCCCGCCCACCTGCAAACGATGGCGGCGTGTCTCACGTCGGCGCCGTCAGCGTCCGGCTCGGGTCAGCAAACCCGATCTTGGCGGCGGTGATACCCACACGCTTGGCTCCGTGATGTAGGTGGCGTTGGCCGGCACGCTCACCGACCAGGCCCCGGTGGTGACGTTGCGCTCACGTCGCTGTGCCAATGCTTACCCGGACACTCGCGCCGCTTTGTGTGCCGGTGTCGCCGCTGATGTTGAAGCCAGCGGTCTTCTCCTGCGCATTGACCGTGTCATCCTCCGCAATGCCGCCTACATTCAACGTCAGCGGGCCCGCGTCGGCCTCAGTCGCGGTTACCGGATCGATCTCAAAGTCGTAATATTCTTCGTCGTCGCTTGCCGCGGTGTGGCTGAAGGTCGCGACGCCGTCCACCTGGTCGGTGTCCTCCCGCGCGAAGACCGTCACCGTCTGCGGCGTATACCAGTTTGCGTCCGTGAAGGTCAACGTAACCGTGCTCACCAGCGGATCCGTGCTCACCGTCAGGTCGGCGTCACTCCTTTGGTCCGGGGCCACCGTGATCGTGACATCGGACAGTGGCTGGGTGTCGAGCTTCACCGTGTAGCTCGCCGAGCGGCCTTCCGGCACTGTAATCGTCGTCGGAAAGACCGTCACTCCGATCGTATCGTTGTCGCCCTCGGTTGCCCTGACGCCGGGGGTCGCAATGGTGTGAATGCCGACGCCGGGGCCGGCCGCGTCGTGTGAAAACACGGCGACGCCGGCCTCGCCGTCGGCGTCCTCCCCCGCAAAGATCGTCACCGTCTGCGGCGTATACCAGTTTGCGTCCGTGAAGGTCAACGTAACCGTGCTCACCAGCGGATCCGTGCTCACCGTCAGATCCTCGTCGCCGGGCACCCGCTCCACGGTGATCGTGACATCGTCCGCTGGCTGGGTGTTGAGCACCACCGTGTAGCTCGCCGAGCTACCTTCCGGCACCGTAATCCTCTCCAGCGAGATCGTCACCGAGGGGACCGCCGCCACCCGCACTGTAGAGGTCACATCCGTCGCCGCGTTGTAGTCGTCGGTGCTGGCAGCCGAGGCCGTGATCGTGCAGGTCCCCGCGGCTAGGATTGTCAGATCGCCCGACGCCGAATCCACGGTGCACGCCGTGGCCGGCGCCGCCGAGTACGTCACCGTGCCCTGCGCGCCGCTCGGCCCCGTGACCTCCGGCGCGTCATCGCCAATGGTGATCGCCGCCGGATCGTAAGAAAAGTCCGTCAGCGTCTGGTTGCCCTTGTCCACCGCCTGGAAGACGATCTGCGCAGTGCCCTCGTTGCCGCCGTCGTCGTAGACCGTCACCGTCGACGCCTGCGTGTTGGCGTTGGCCGCCGCCGGCGCGCCGCTGATCACCCCCGTGTCCGGATTTATCGTCAGTCCCGTCGGCAGAGTGGAAGCCACGTAGTAATCAATGTCCGTATCGCTGGTGGTCGGATTCAACGTGACCACGGCCCCTACTTGCAGACTCGCCGGCGCCGTGTAGCTCACCGACGGGTGCGCCAGATCCACCGTCAGCGTCCGGCTGACCGTCGCACTGGGCGCATAACCGCTCTTGGTCCCCGTCACCTCAAGCAACACACTCGGTTCCGCTCTGTTCGAATTGGCCGGGACGATCGCCGACCAGTCGCCGTTGCTGTCCGAGCTATTGGTCGAAGACTGCGTGCCGACGGTCCAAGTGATTTGCACAAAGTCGACATGGCCTGTGTCGTCGCCTGTCTTGCCCTCGATGTTGAGAATGCCGTCGTTAATAATGTTGTCGCCCGTAACGGCGTCTACACTCAGCGGCAGCGTCAGATCCGCATCAAATTTCCTTTCATGGCTGACATCTGGAAGATTAGTATCAATGTGCGGGCTAGTGGCTACTACGGGCTGGTTGCTTGCCGTAGTGATGTAGCTGCGATCGCCCTGCACGCTCACCGACCAGGTCGCCAGTGTCGCAGGGCTTAATATCGCGGAGGTCGCATTCCCCACGTGAGTGCCGTTGACCGTCACACTGACAACCGCGCCGCTGCTTGTACCCGTGTTGCCCGTGATTTGGAACCCGTTCCACTTCTCCACGGCGTCGACTGTTCCATCCCCCGTGATGGGGTCCACACTCATAGCGGTGGTCTGCGCGAAGGCCGCGGTCGGCCAGGCAAGCCAGGCCAGACAGCCGACGACAGCGAAAACGCCTGCACGCTGCCAGGCGCTACGGCTGCACGTGGAGCGATGGTCTTCGGGAACAAGCCCCACCGGTGGGTTGGGAGCGAGAGAGCCGTCCCTCTGGACCGCCGGGGCGGCCTGGCTCCCTTTGTCACCCGGCCTCCATCGGCTCGACCGGCTTATGCGGGGCCAGCCCAAAACATCAATAGCGCGAAATTGCCGGGTCAAATCTGGGCAAAGCACGGCGTTGTCCTCCAAGCCCCCCCCTGCTAATTCTAAATGATATTACACTCGCCGAAGCTTGAAGCGAAGCGCTTGGGCTCGCACTTGAGCGCCGATCAGACATTGTGGCAATTTTTCGAGCGTTATCGGGTTGGAGGAACAGCGGCTGGTGGCGAGTCTCGCCCACAGGGGCGGCCGCCGTCGGCGAACAGGGTCTGGCCGGTCATTACGTCCCCCGTTTCGTTTCTCATTGCTCCTGTGCTTGTTTGAGGTACCACTCGGCGATTTCTTCGCGGGTGGTCCACCAAACGCCCGGCAGCGACTTGGCGTGCTCGATGAATTCCCTTAAGGCCCGCACCCGGTAGGCGCGCCCGGAAACGTGCGGATGCAGCCCTACGTTCATCAGGCGGGCCTGAACCGCGCCTTCTTTATGCAACACGTCCAGTTCTTCGATCAGGATGTCGCGAAATTCGTCGGTGCTGTGGCCGCGCCGGGTGAGCAGGGTGAAATCGTTGATTTCGTTGGAGTAGGGCGTGGACACGATGTCGCCGTGCGACGTATGCAGGAGATATGGCTGATCGTCGTTCATCAGGTCGCAGTAGAACAGCAGGCCGGCTTCGGCCAGGATCCCGGCGGTGGCCTCGGTGCCGCGCAGCGACGAGGACAGCCAGCCGCGGGCTTTGCGCCCGGTGGTGCGCTCGAAGATCTCAAGCGTGCGATGAATAGCTTCGCGTTCGCGTTGTTTGTCGCCGGAAAAATCGGTCAGCAGCTCGCCCTGCTCGTAGTTATGGGCGATCAGTTCGCAGCCACGGTCCATGGCCGCCTGCACCATCGGCAAGCGCCGCTCGCAGGTTACCGCGTTGAGGGTGCAGCCGGGAGTAACGCCCAGTTCATCGAACAGCTCGAATTGCCGCCATATGCCCACCCGCTGACCGTACTCGCGCCAGCTGTAGTTGGGGAAATCCGGCACCCGGCCGGGCAGCGCATCCGGCAGGATCGGCGGGCCGCCGGCGTAGTAGGGCGAATCGGTGTCCTTGGTGAGGTCCCAGGTCTCCAGGTTGAAGGTAATCAAGAGCGCGACGCGCTTGCCGTGGGGCCACGTAAGACGCGGCCGCTGCGAAATCGGCGTGTATTCGTATTGCACTGAAGTGCGGGTACTGGTGCTAATGCTCGGCGAGCAGGGAGCCGAAGCCGTAGACCTTGTCTTCGATGCCGTTCTCGCGCAACGAGTGCCAGTAGGTGCAGGTGTTGATGGCCAGCACCGGCTTGTCCAGCCAGGCCTCGGCTTGGGGCGCGATATGCGCGAAAGCCAGGTTGGTGCCCACCTGGATGATCAGCTCCACTGAGCTGTCGTTGACCTCATGCACCGAGCGTCGCAGCGTGGCCGGCGTCTCGTGCGCGATCAGCATCGGGCTCTTGCTCTTCAGCCCCACCAGGTGCACCACCTCGAAACCGCAGCCCTCGAAGAATCTGCGCACTTCCGCGTCGCCCACCGGCATATACGGCGTGATTACACCGATCCGCTTGATGTCGCCGTATTTAGCGATCGCTTCTCGGCAGGCGTGCGAGCCCAGGCCCACGGATACGCCGGAGCGTTCCTCGAGCTTCTGCTTGAGTTGCTCGGCGCCCAGTACTCCTTCCCAGAAAGTCTCCGCCGACATGCCCATCACTACGTAATCCGGGCTGCAGGTCATCACCCGGTCCATGGCGTTTTCGGTCTCGTCCCGGATGTTGTCCATCAACTGCAGGAATTCCTCGTCGCTGTTCACCGGGTCGTCCGGGATCCACACCCGGCAGAAATGATTGGTTACGCCGTGCGGGCGCATGTCGTCGTATTCCGGCTGCACGCTGGTGTTGGTGGACGGCGCCACGACACCGAATTTCATGCGCCATCCCAATGTGTCAGTCATCGCTACTCCTTGAGTACAAATTCAGCCACGATTCGGGTCCATTCCTCGGGCTGTTCATCCACGATGTCATGAGTGCCGCCTTGCAGCTCGACGTATTCGAAGTCCGGCCGCAGCTTCAAAATCCGCTGGCATTCCTCGTAGATATCGTCGCCGGTATTGGTGAACACCAGGGTCGGCTGGGTCATATTCCGCAAAGGCTCGGACAGGTCATGGGAGAACGCCGCCGCATGGCCGAACTTCGCGTTCTCCCCGGCAATCAGCATTTGCACGATGCCCACATGCATGGCGGGCAGGCTGGTCCAGCCGGGCGTGAAATGGATACGCCGGTTCCAGATGTCCATCAGGTGGCTGCCGTCGGCCTGCGGCGGCTTTTCCGGACGCTTGTGCAGCGCTTCGTTCCACTTGGCCTGCTCCTCGCGGGTCAGCAGCGGCGCGCCGTTCAGTACCACGCGCGTCACCCGCTCGGGCTCCAGCACGGCCAGCTCTGCGGCAATCGAGGCGCCGGTGTGATGACCCAGCAGCGTGGTCCGGTCGAGTTCAAGGTGATCGATCACGCTGCGAATGGCTTGCGCGTAATCCCGGATGGAAGGCTGTTCGTCGGGGACGTGCGACTGTCCGAAGCCGGGCGTGTCCACGCCGATAGCCCGAATCCCATGGCCCCCGAACAGGGGATAGACGGCCTGGAACATCTCCGAGGAGCTGGGCGACTGGTGCAGCAGCAACAGCGGTGTGCCGCTGCCCGCTTCCTGGTAGTGGATCTGGCCGTACGGACCGTCGGCGTAGCCTTTTCGTGTCTTTATCATCAAGCGAATCCCGCTCCCGGGCAGGCTAGTGTAGCGCAGGAAAACGGCCGAAAAGGCCCTTGACCTATAATTGTCGCACCCCGAAAAAGCCTGTTGTTGGTGCTCTTTTTGGCGTAGTCTCGGAGACAAAGTTATGATTGATGGGCCTCATGAATACGACCTGCTGATCACGAACGTGCGGGTTGCGCGCCCCCACGGCGACGGGCTGGAAAGCCTGGACATCGGGATCAGCAATGGGCGTTTCGCGCGCATTGCGGCGGACCTCGACACGGGGCGGGCGCAAGAAACCTACGACGCCCGCAACCGGATCGCGTTTCCCGGCGTGGTGGACCCGCATATGCACTGCGGAATCTACGGTCCGCTGGAGCAGGATGCGCAGACCGAGAGTCGCGCCGCGGCCCAGGGCGGCGTGACCACCAGCCTCAACTACATGCGCACCGGCCAGTATTACCTAAACAAGGGCGGGCCGTACGCCGATTTTTTCCCCGAAGTGCTGGAGCGGTCCGAGGGCCGCTTTCATGTGGATTACTGCTATCACTTGGCGCCCATGGATCGCACCCATATCTCGGAGCTGCCGATGCTGGTGGGCGAACATGGCGTGACTTCGTTCAAGATCTTCATGTTCTATGGCAGCTACGGGCTGCACGGCGCGTCTGCCAGCCAGAACGACTTCCTGATGATCGGCGAGGATGAGCGCTACGACTACGCGCACTTCGAGTTCGTCATGCGCGGCGTCAAGCGCGCCATGCAGGAGCATCCTGAAGCTGCCGCTGCCATCAGCCTGAGCCTGCACTGCGAGACCGCCGAGATCATGACGGCCTATACGCGCATGGTGCAGGAAGAGGGCAAGCTGACCGGACTGCACGCCTACCATGCCGCCCGGCCCCCGCATTCCGAGGGCCTGGCCATCTGCATCGCCTCGTACCTTGCGCACGAGACTGAGTTGCCCAATATCAACCTGCTGCATCTGAGCTCCGCCAAGGCGGTGGACGCGGCTCTCCGCATGGAGGGCGCTTTCCCGCACATCGACTTCCGCCGCGAAGTCACCATCGGCCACCTGGTGCTGGACGTGGACACCCCGAACGGCAACCTGGCCAAGGTCAACCCGCCGATACGCCCGCGCGAGGATGTGGAGTTCCTGTGGGAGCAGTTGCTCGATCGCAAGCTGCATTGGGTGTGCAGCGACCACGCCTGCTGCAAATATGAGCGCAAGGTCAACCAGGACAATCCCCACGATATCTGGCTGGCCAAGTCCGGCTTCGGCGGCACCGAGTACCTGCTGCCGGCGCTGGTTAGCGAGGGCCGCCGGCGCGGCATGAGCTTCAATCACATGGCCGAAGTAACCAGCCTCAATCCGGCGCGGCGCTTCGGCCTGTCACGCAAGGGCGACATCGCTGAAGGCCTGGATGCAGACCTGGCGATCGTGGACCCGGACGAGACCTGGGTGGTGCGGGCGGCCGAGTCCGAATCGCAGCAGGGCTATACGCCGTTCGAGGGCGTCGAGCTGAACGCGCGCGTAAAGACCACCTTCCTGCGCGGAGCGCGGATCTACGACGACGGCGCGGTACTGGGCGCACCCACCGGCGAATTCATCCGCCGACCGATGTAGCCTCGCTGGGAACGAGGGCTTCCAGCCCTCGAATTTGCCTGCTGCTAGAAGCGCGCCGTTAACTCAACTCCCACACGCCGCAGGTCCGCCGGGTGTATGAAGGTGCCGCCGAATTCCGGCGCCGGAATGACTTCCTCCAGATACACCTCTTCGGTGGCGTTCTTGGCGAACACCACCGCCGAGAACCTATCGTTCTCAACACCGACCCGCAGATTCAGGACCGAGTAGCTGTCCCGCCGGGTAGGCGTGAAATCACTGGCCGCGCCATTGAACAGGGTGGCGCGCTGCTGATCCTGAACCACGTGGAACCAGGTCTTGCCTACCGCCGACCAGTCCGCCGAGGCAGCCAGGCTCCAGTCGCCGGTCAGCGGCATGACGACACGGGCACCGGCGCTGGCCGTCCAGTCCGGCGTGTACGGCGACTTGTTGCCGACCGTGTCCGGCCGCACGCTGTTGGCCTCGATCTCGCTGTCCACGTAGCCCCAGCCGGCATACAGATCCAGATTGTCCGTGACCGCCCAGGTGGCGCCCACTTCCGCACCCTGCAGGCTCACCTCGTCCAGATTGCCGTTCAGGCGCAGCAGGCCGAAGGGGCCGACCAGGAACTCGAAGAACTGCATGTCGTCCACCTGCACGTTGAAAACCGTGGCTTCCAGCCGCAGGCGATCGTTGAAGAGGCTGCCCTTGGCGCCCAGTTCCAGCGATACCGAAGTTTCCTTGTCCACGTCGTCGGTGATCCCGACCGTGGCCTGGGGCGGCAATCCCAGGTTGGCCAGGAACACATCGTTGATCAGGCCGTTGATGAAGATGTCCACGGTGGCCTTGGCCCCCTGGTTGTTGAAGCCGCCGCTCTTGAAGCCCACGCCGGCGCTGCCGAACAGGGTCCAGTCCTCGGATACGTCCCAGGTAAGCGACAGCTTGGGTTGCAGCTGGCTGAAGGTGCGTGACTTGGGTGCGATCGATCCGGCGGAATTCACGCCCGGGCACAGCCCCGGGTTGATCGGCGTGCCGCCGGTGTACGGTGGGCCGTCGCAGTCGATGTACTGGGTCAGAGCGTTGACCGGCACTAGGTTCTCCACCTCGCGGCGCTCGCTGTCGAAGCGCAGCGCCAGCGAGACTTCCGTGGTTTGGGTCATTTCGTAGGAGATTTCGCCGAACGCCGCAAGCACCCGGTTGCTGAACCGGTCGTGAACCAGTTGCTCGGTGGGGTTGTCGCCGCCCTGCGGCACATACAGCGAATTGGTAATGCCGTTGCCGAGGTCCAGGCCGGTGTTGACGCCCACTTCCCGGTCGATGTCGAGGAAGTAGGCGCCGGCCAGCCAGGTCATTGGTCCGTCGCCGGTGGAATTCAGCCGCACTTCTACGCTGAAGTCGGTCTGCTTGCGCTCCTGGTACTGGGTGCCGTCGCAGGCAATCGGGGTGTACGGTCCCAACAGCGATACCGGGAAGTTCGGGCTGGGTCCCAGGTAGGTGGGGGGAGGCAGCCGCACCCCGGCGTTGACCGCCGCGGTGACCGAATCCAGGCAGTGCTGGTTGGCGTTGAAAAAGCCGAATGCGCCGCTGGTGCCGTCGGCGGCCAGGTTGTTGTCGATCTTGCTGTACAGGAACCAGGCCCGCATGTCGGCCCAGTCCAGGGCATGGTCGACACGGGCCGAGAACTCCGTGGCCTGCTGCTCGTTGCTGGGATCGATATTGCTCTGGAACACGAACTCGTGGTCATTGACGTCCTCGAAGAACTGGGGAACGCTGAACAACTGCGCGAACAGCGGCAGATGGAAGGCGGCGTTGAAGGTAATGGAAGCGGCGCTGACTTCACCGTGGCGGAACTTGAAGTCCCAGCTCGTTTCCTCGGAGGGATCCCAGGTCATGCGGGCGTTGATGTTGTAGCCGCGATAGTCATCCACGTTCTTGGCGCCGTCCAGATAGCTGTTCTCGTAGAAGCCTTCGGTGGACCGGTAGTCTCCCTGCAGGCGGAAGTTGATTCCCTCGGCCAGGGCGCTTTCCACCGAGCCCGAGTACAGCCAGGTGTTGTCGCCCGCGCCGCTGACCTTGAAGAATCCGCCGGCCTCGCTGCCCGGCTTGTCGGTGCTGATGACAATCGCGCCGGCTGCGGCGTTGCGGCCGTACAGCGCTCCTTGCGGTCCTTTCAGGATTTCGATCTGGCTGAGATTGGCGTACTCGCGGTTCAAGGCGGCCGGGTTGGTCATCAGCACGCCGTCCACGATCAGCGCGTAGGAGTTCTCGGCGTCGCGGGCGCCGTTGATGCCGCGGATATTGACCTGCGTGTCGCCGACTTCCGCCGTATCCACGATCGATACGCCCGGCGTCATGTACACAAAGTCCTCGGCGCGCTGGATCCCGGAGCGCTCGATGTCTTCGGAGGTAAGGACCCGCACGGTGCCGGGCACGTCGCGCAGGGTCTCTTCGCGCTGGCGCGCGGTAACGATGATTTCCTCGATCGCGTCCTGGGCCGGGGCGACCGGCGCCAGCAGGATCGCGCCGATAACCGCAAGGCCAAGGCGTTGTACAGGGTGTGATTTCATTTTGGACTCCTGGGAATTGAACTCTCGCCGGCGTACCGACGGCCGGCCGCTTGAGCAACCGCAGATATTAGGCGGGGCGGACAACGCCCGTCAATGCGCGCGCGAACCTCGCGGGGAGGGCTGAAACAGCGCGGCGTGATAGATTAGGGGTTTATTTACTTCGCTTGACAGCACCCGCGTCCAAGTATTCTGTTGTATAATCAGTATATTACGCTGTCTTGACATGCTTCACCGCAACATCGTCTACCGCCTGTACCCGCACACCCGCGCCAAGCATAAGCGCCTGAGCCAGACTGCCGGCGCCTGCCGCTGGGTCTGGAACCATTTCCTGGCCGAGAACCGGCGCCAGTACCGTGAGCATAGGGATACGCAGCGCTTGTGCGAGGACACGCTCTTCGGCCTGTTGTTCGAGCGGCCGGCCAAACCCTCGGTGACGTTCTTCAGCTTGGGCAAGCGGTTCACGCAGTTGCGCGCGCAGACCCCGTGGCTGGCCGAGTTGCCTTTCGCTCCAGTGCGCCATGTTCTGAAGTATCAGGCTCAGGCCTGGAGCCGGGCGTTCGCCGGCGGCGGATGCCCTCCCAATGGGGGGTTTCCGAAGTTCAAGGCGCGGCGCGGCGATGACTCGTTCACGCTCCCGCAGGACGTGCGCATCCAGGGCGACAAGCTGTGGGTGCCCAAGATCGGCTGGGTGACGCTCAAGCGCCGCGGCGGCAACCCGTATGAAGGCTGCCCGCCGGTGCAGGCGGTCATCAAGAGGGTGCTGGGCTGCTGGTATTGCACCGTTTGTTATGCGGTTCCGGAAGTCGCTTTCCCGCACAACGGCCACGCCATTGGTGTGGACCGGAACGCCGGGCAGGTCGCCACCAGCGACGGCTTCCTTCTGCGGATGCCCGATACGGCCCGGCTGGAGGCCCGCAAGCGCCGCTATCAGCGGATGATGTGCCGCCGGAAGAAGGGCTCGAAGCGCCGGGCGCTGGCGCGGTATCGCTGTGCGAAGACCCAGCGGAAGATCGCCATGGTTCGGGCGGACTGGCAGCACCAGGTCAGTCGTGAGTTGGCCGATAGCGTCGGCATGATCGTGGTCGAAGCGCTGAAGACCAAGAACATGACGCGTTCGGCGAAAGGCACGGCGGATCGGCCTGGAGCAAACGTCAAGGCGAAGGCCGGATTGAACCGCGCCATCCTGGCGACCGGCTGGGCGGGGCTACAGGCGAAGCTGGCCTACAAGGCTGCCGTGGTGATCGAGGTAGCGCCGGCGTATACGAGCCAGCGCTACCATGCCTGCGGGCATACGGAGAGCGGGAACCGCCGATCGCAGAGCAAGTTTGCATGCGTGGCTTGCGGCCACCAAGGCAATGCCGACGTGAATGCGGCGTTGAATATTCTGGCGCTGGGGACTGGCGCAACTGGACGGGGAGGGGCGTTGGCGTTAGCCACCCCGGCGATCCGTCACAATATAGACTTCAGAATGGCAGCGTAATACGCTGTCAAGCTAAGTATATAAGTCCCATAGATTAGCGCCGCAATTCGGATACGGCGAGGACTTCAATGGCAGAGTCACGAACAGTAGTGGTAACCGGCGGCACGCGGGGTATCGGCCGCGGGCTGGTGCGCGAATTCCTCAAGCGCGGCCATCGCGTGGTCCTGTGCGGGCGCAGCGACCAAAGCGCCACCGCGGCCGCAGCCGACCTGGCCGAACACGGCGAGGTCCTGGGAAAAGGCTGCGACGTGAGCGACTACGCCAGCGTGCAGTCTCTCTGGGACACCGCTGTGGAACGCTTCGGCGCGGTCGATATCTGGATCAACAACGCCGGAATCAGCAATCGCCGCATCAATGTGAGCGAGCTTGCGCCCGACGAGGTGGCGGAAGTGGTAAAAACCAACCTGCTGGGCTCGTTCAACGGCTGCCGCGTAGCCATTAAGGGCATGCGCAAGCAGGACAGCGGCGGCGCGGTGTACGTGTTCGAGGGCTTCGGCAGCAACGGAATGACCACGGCCGGCCTTACGCCCTACGGATCTACCAAACGCGCCATCAGCTACATGGCGGGTTCGCTGGCCAAGGAAGTACGCGGCAGCAAAGTGATCGTGGGCGCGCTCAGCCCGGGTATCGTAATGACCGACATGTCGCTGCTGGCCGCGCGGGCCGACAGCAAGCGCACCGAGCAGGCCCGCAAGGTCTACAACATCCTGGGCGACAAGGTGGAGCGCGTGACGCCCTGGCTGGTGGAGAAGGTGCTGGCCAACCAAAAGAACGGCGCCCAGATTCGATGGCTGACCCGGGCGCGTGCAGCCGGCCGCTTCTTCTGCCCCGTGTACCACCGCCGCGACATCGTCAGCGACTACCTCCCCGGCTCCTGACCCCCCCGCATGGCGGCTAAGGATTTCATTCGGCGGATCGTTGCCGACGATCTTGAGTCCGGCCGGCACTCGGGCGTAGTGACGCGGTTTCCGCCGGAGCCGAACGGCTTTCTGCACATCGGTCACGCCAAGTCCATCTGCCTGAACTTCGGCGTGGCCGCCGAACACGGCGGCTCCTGCTATCTGCGCTATGACGACACCAACCCGATGGCCGAAGAGCAGGAGTTTATTGACTCCATCCACCGCGACGTCAACTGGCTGGGTTTCGACACACCGCTGGTGACTCACGCGTCCGACTATTTCCCGCGCCTGTATGAAATCGCCGAGCACATGATCGAGAACTTGCATGCCTTCGTCGACAGCAGTTCCGCCGAACAGATTTCCGCCGACCGTGGCACCCTCACCAGCCCCGGCCGTCCCAGCCCCTACCGCGGCCGTTCCGTAAAGGAAAACCTCGCCCTGTTCCGGCGCATGCGGGCCGGCAATTTCGGCGACGGCGAACAGGTCCTGCGCGCGCGCATCGACATGGCGTCGCCCAACATCAACCTGCGCGACCCCGTGCTCTACCGGGTCCGTCACATGCCGCATGCGCTCACCGGCCGTGATTGGTGCATCTACCCCATGTACGACTTCGCTCACACCTTGAGCGACGCGCTGGAAGGCATCACTCACTCGCTTTGCACGCTCGAGTTTGAGGATCACCGCCCGCTTTACGAATGGCTGTTGGATCACAGCGGCCTGCCGCTTGCGACCCGCCCCCAGCAATACGAATTCGGGCGCCTGAACCTGGGCCACTCCTTGACCAGCAAACGCCGGGTGGCCGAGCTGATCCGCATGCGGACCGTCGATGACTGGGACGACCCGCGCCTCGTGACCCTGTCGGCGCTGCGGCGGCGCGGCTATCCGCCGGAAGTCATACGCGAGTTCTGCGCCCGGGCCGGCGTTACCCGTTCGGACCAGATGATCGGCGCCGATCAACTCGAAAGCGTCGTGCGCGAGTCGCTCAACCGCGATGCGCCCCGCGCCATGGCCGTGGCCCGGCCGTTGAAGGTGGTGCTCGATAACCTGCCTGCGGACCACTTCGAGGAACTGCCGGCCGGCAACCACCCGCAGCGCCCGGAAATGGGCAGCCGCGCAGTGCCTTTCTCACGCGAAATCTACATCGAACGCACCGATTTCATGGAGGATCCGCCGCGTAAGTTCTTTCGCCTTCAACCAGGCGGTGAGGTTCGCTTGCGCAATGCCTACATCATTTGCTGCGACGAAATTGTGCGCGGCGCAAACGGCGAACCGGCGGAATTGCGCTGCAGCGTGGACTTGAGTTCACGCAGCGGCGGCGAGGGCGCCCGCCGCAAGGTAAAGGGCACTGTCCACTGGGTCAGCGCGGCGCATTCGGTAGCCGCGGAACTGCGCCTGTACCGGCCGTTGTTTACCGTCGAGCGCCCCGACCTGGATTCCGGCACGCCGCCCCTGAGCGAACAGGTGAACGCCGAGTCACTGGAGGTAGCGCCTCAGGCTCGGCTGGAGCCCGGCCTGGCCGGCGCGCGTCCCGGCGAAACCTGGCAATTCGAGCGGCTGGGCTACTTTACTCCCGATGCCGAGGACTCATCCCCAAGCGGCCTGGTCTTCAACCGCATCGCCCCCCTGCGCAGCAGCTACGCCACCTGATCCGCTGGGAACGAGGGCATCCTGCCCTCGTTCCCAGGGTTATTCTTCCTGGACGAAGCTGCGGAGGCGTTCCGCGTGGGAGGGATGGCGCAGCTTGCGCAGCGCTTTCGCTTCGATCTGCCGAATGCGCTCGCGGGTTACGTCGAACTGCTTGCCCACTTCCTCCAGCGTATGGTCGGTGTTCATGTCGATCCCGAAACGCATGCGCAGTACTTTCGCTTCCCGCGCGCCCAGCGTGGCCAGCACGTCGCGCATCGTCTCCTCCAGCCCGCGGGTCGTAGCCACGTCCATGGGCGAAGTGGCGTTCTGGTCCTCGATGAAATCACCCAGGTGCGAGTCTTCGTCTTCGCTTAAGGGAGTTTCCAGCGAAATCGGCTGCTTGGCGATCTTCTGCACCTTGCGGACCTTCTCCTCGGGCATCTCCATGCGCTGGGCCAGTTCCTCCGGTGTGGGATCGCGGCCCATTTCCTGTTGCATCTGCCGGGAAATGCGGTTCAGCTTGTTGATCGTCTCGATCATGTGAACCGGCACCCGGATGGTGCGCGCCTGGTCCGCGATCGAGCGCGTAATCGCCTGGCGAATCCACCAGGTGGCGTAGGTGGAGAACTTGTAGCCGCGCCGGTATTCGAATTTGTCCACCGCCTTCATCAAGCCGATGTTGCCTTCCTGAATCAGGTCGTTGAATTGCAGGCCGCGGTTGGTGTATTTCTTGGCGATCGAGATCACCAGACGCAGATTGGCCTCCACCATTTCCTTCTTGGCGTCCTTGGCCTTCAGCTCGTTGTGCGAAATCTCGCGGTACAACTCCTTGATGCCGCGCGCCATCGGCTTGCCGTCCGGGCCTGAGGGAATGGCCTTGAAGCGATTGATCGGCAGGCAGCAGTTGTTCTCCACCCTGCGCAGCCGGCGGGTGAGCTGCCGCGCTTCCTCGGCATACGGCGCCAGCTTCGGTCCGAATTCCTCCGACTCCAGCTGCTCTTCCAGCCAACTGTCGCTGCTGGGGTCCGACCCGAAGTACTCCTTGAAGCTCTTTGCCGGAAGCTTGGCGCTACGCACGTAGATTTGACGCAGGCGTTTCTCGCAGCCCGCTACCGAGGAGGGATACAGGGCATCCTGATCGTCGGAGGGAGCACGCATGTTGTTGTGCAGGGTGCCGAGCATGCCGTCGAAGGCGCGCGGCGTGAATTTCAATTCCAGCAGCATGCGGCCGAGAATCTGCTGGGCGTATTTGAGGTTGCGGCAGGACAGCTCGAAATGCTCAGGAGCCTCGCCGGCCTGCGCTTGCAACTCTTGCTCACGCACGCGCTTGAGCGCTCGATGGACACGCGCGCTCTGGGCCTTGAGCGCCAGCGGCCGGCGCGCCATTTCCACCGGGTCGGGCGGCTGTTTGCGGTTGGCGTTCTCCGCCGGGTCGCGTTCGGCGGCCGGACGCAGGTCTTCCGGCTCGTCGGGATCGATGATCCCGGCCACCAGGTCACTCAGTTTCATCTGTCCGGCCCGGCACCGCTCGAAGCAATCCAGAAGATACTGCACCGAGGGCAGGTAGTAGGCCATCAGGCGCTTCATCTCGCTGCGACTCTGCTCGATGCGCCGGGCAATACTGATTTCGCCTTCCCGGGTCAGCAACTCAACCGAGCCCATCTCGCGCATGTACAGACGCACCGGATCGGTGGTCCGGCCAAGCTCGACCTCAAAGGCGCTGATCGCGTCCTCGGCTTCGTCCACGTCGGCGTCGTTGGTGCGTTCGCCCTCGGCCAGCGCCAGAGTGTCGGGATCGGGGACCTCGTCCTCCTCGTACACCTTAATATCCATATCGCGGAGCACGTTGATGATCTCCTCGATCTGCTCCATCTCGACGATTTCGTCGGGCAACTGGTCGGTCAACTCGGTGTGAGTGATGTACGAGCGTTGCCGGCCAAGCGAGATGAGGTTCTTGAGCCAGTTACGCTGGGGCGCGCGCTGGGTGGTGGTTCCTGCGGTCATGGAAATGGGACGTCTCCGCAAAGTCAACAAGACATTATCGCTCATTTGTCAATAGCTTTGGATGCTGTTGCTGATCGGTCGGTTGCGTAGTCTGTTACAGCATGGGGGTCTCCGGTCTTGTCGAGGGCTGGAAGCCCTCTTTCCCAGGTAGATACGCTGCGCCATGGTGCAATTCTCCCGGACTTTCCGGGGCCGATAATACCGCTGCCGGTCTCAGTCGGCAGTACGGGCCGCCATCGCGCGAATTCTGTCTTCTTCCCGCATCTTTGCGATTCCTCCCGTGAGTTCGAGGCCCGCCTGTTCTGAACTGAGTTGGATATCCTTGGCGAGGAGTTGCGCCAGCAGGCCGTGTTCCGGGCGCTCACGGTAGCGTTCGACCAGTTGTACCGGGCTGATGCCGGGCGTGGCGCCGGCCATCTCGAACAATTCCTTGAGCAGGGCGACGCGCGGTTCCTTGAGATGCGCGAAGTCGGGCAGCGGATCCCGGTCCGCAACCAGCCCGGGAAAATGCAGCAGCAGGCTGATCAGGGATTCGGCCAGCCCCTTTCCACGCGCATGCATCGGCGCTTGCCGGGGCGCGGCCCGCCGGCGTCCCGGACCCTGCAGGAGCTGGTGGAGACGCTCGGTCCCGAGGTGTACTTCCTCGGCCAGGCGGGCCACCAGCAGGTCGCGGTACACGCCGATCGGAACGGCGCCGAGCAGCGGCCGTGCCAATTCGGCCATCCGGGCGCGTCCTTCGGCGGTCTCAAGGTTGCACTGCTGCGACAGTGTGTCCATCATGAATTGCGACATCGGGCTGGCCTGTTCGAGCACCTTGTTGAAGGACTCGGCGCCCTTGGCGCGCACGTAGCTGTCGGGGTCTTCGCCTTCCGGCAGAAACGCGAAACTCAGTTGCCGGCCCTCGCGCATCTCCGGCAATGCCCGCTCCATTGCCCGCTCGGCCGCCCGCCGGCCGGCGGCATCGCCGTCGAAGCAGAACACCACGCTGGAGGCGACACCGAACAGCCGCGTCAGTTGTTGCGACGTCACTGCCGTGCCCAGGTTGGCTACCGCTCCCGGCACCTCGTATTGCGCCAGCCCGATGACGTCCATATAGCCTTCCACCAGGACACATTGGGTGATTTTTTGGCGGCGCGATTCATACAGGCCGTAAAGTTCCCGCCCCTTGTGGAACACCGGCGTTTCCGGACTGTTCATGTACTTGGGTTGCGCATCGCCCATCGCCCGCCCGCCGAACCCGGTAACCCGTCCGCGCCGGTCCCGGATCGGGAAAATAATGCGGTCACGGAAGCGGTCGTAGAGGTCGCCTGAGTCGCTCTTGAGCGCCAGCCCGGCTTCGACCAGGAGGCGCCGGTCGTCGTCCGATTGCCCGAAGCGCGCCACCATGCTGTTGCCCTTCGGTGCGTAGCCGAGCCCGAAGGTGCGCGCGATCTCTCCGGTGAGCCCCCGCCCTTTCAGATAGTCCTTGGCCCGGGAATCGCCCTTGAGCAATTCGATATAGTGCCGGCCCGCCGCGTGCAGCAGCTCATACAGTCCCTTTCCGGAAGGACGTGACGGTCCGCTGCGCGGCACTTCCAGGCCAAAGCGGTCGGCCAGGGCCTCGACCGCGGCTGGGAAGTCCAGGCGGTCGTGCAGCATCATGAAACTCAAGGCGCTGCCGTGGACGCCGCAACCGAAGCAATGAAAGAAGCCCTTGGCCGGGCTTACCTTGAACGACGGAGTCTTTTCCTGGTGAAAAGGGCACAGGCCCTTGTATTCGCGCCCGGCGCGGGTGAGCTTGACGCGTTCGCCGATGATCTGCGTGATGTCCGCGCGATCCAGTAGATCGTCGATGAATTCCCTCGGAATCGGCCCCGCCATAAGGTCGAATATTGCACCATTCTCATCCTGGGTGCGAGGGCGTTCCCTGGGAACGAGGGCTTCCAGCCCTCGACGAGGGCAAGATGCCCTCGTTCCCAGGGGGGCTAGTAGAGGCGGCGGCGGCGGTTCTGTTCGCGGCTGGTGCGCTTGGCCTGGCGCTTTACAGCGGCCGCCTTCTGGCGCTTGCGTACCTGGGTCGGTTTCTCGTAGAACTCGCGGCGGCGCACCTCGGCCAGAATGCCGGCCTTTTCGCAGGCGCGCTTGAAGCGGCGCAGGGCCGCATCAAAGATTTCGTTTTCCTTTATTCGTACGTTGGGCACGAATTATTCCCTTCACGCAAGGAGCGTGGATTGTAGCGATTGCGCGTTGTCAATGCAATCTGGCCGTGGGTTCGACCGCTATCATGAACCCCTCCGCTTGTCCCTTTTTGGGCAAGTTCGTATGGTGCGCATATCCACTCGCCTGCGCGGGCGCAAGGCTCAGTTACCGATGACGAAAAGCGCAAGACTTTCGGCCGTGACATTGGCGTTGCTGGTCGCCGCGCTCGGAGCAGGCGCCGCGTCGGCCAAGGGCGATGTTGAACGGGGGCGCCGTCTTGCCAGGGAGTGCTTTGCCTGCCACGGAGCGGATGGCTACAGCCCGTCGCCCATCAATCCCAAGATCGGCGGCCAGCATGAGCGCTACCTGTACCTGGCGCTCAAGGAATACCGGGACGGCGGGCGAACCCATTCCCTGATGCGGGGATCGGTGCTCAGCCGCAGCGACCAGGAACTGGAAGATATCGCCGCTTACTATGCAAGCCAGCCGGGATATCTGACGCCCGAGGAAATTCGCGCCCGGGGGGAGGACGGTGAGGCGGCGCCCGCCCGCTCCGCCGGGCCACAACAGGGCGGTGGGCCGCGAGGCCCCGCCGCTGTGCAGAAATTCGACCACAGCGACCATATCGCCCGCTACAACAGCATGCTGTCGCAGGCGATCCACTCCGCCGCGCAAATGACGGAGAAAGTCGATGCATCGGCCTGCCGGGCCCTGGTCGGCGATGGGCAGTCCGACCGTGACGGCGATGGTCTGGCCGACGCTTACGACGCCGCGCCGGAAGATGTCGGCGAGTTCGTGCTGGACAGCAATGGCGACGGCTTCTTCGAGATCTGCAATATCCACCAGTTGCAGGCCATCGGCAGCCTGGGTGGCGCAAACGGTACAGCCACAACGCTGGATCGCGGAGTGCGAATGACGCGCAACTACCAGCTGGTCCGGGATCTCGACGCCTCGGGAATCGCAAACTACGAGCCGATCGGCGATTGCGGCCCGCAAGGCAACTGCATGGCGACACTCGACCGCTACGGTTTTCAGGGTGTTATCGATGGTCAGGGGCATGCCATCCGCGACTTGCGTATCTCACGGCCCGGCGGCAGCGGCATCGCTCTGATCGGTGTGCTCGGGCGGCATGGGACGGTGCGCAACCTGGTTCTTGAGGATGCGGTCGTCATCGGGCGCGGCGGCGCGGCTTTATTGGTCGGAAGCAACTTCGGGATCGTGTACGGGTGCAGCGCGCAAGGCGAGGTGGCCGGTGAACTGGCGCTCGGCCTTCTGGTGGGAGGAAGCGGCGGTCTGGTCGCCTACAGTGAATCGTCCGGCACGGTCTCCGGGAACCAGGCCCTCGGCGGGTTGATCGGCGATATGCGCGGCGCCGCCTACTTCAGCCGCTCCAGCGCCGAGGTGTCCGGCAGCCGCGGCCTGGGCGGCCTGGTTGGCCTCAACACCTTCGGCCTGATCCTGAGCAGCTATTCAAGCGGCGCCGTGGTGGGAAGCAACGATCTCGGCGGCCTGGTGGGGATGAACACCGACGCCAAGGTCCGCAACAGTTACTCCACCGCCAGGGTGGAGGGAGACGGCAGCAACATCGGCGGGTTGGTGGGATTCAACTCCTTGAGTGAGGTTCGCAACAGTTACGCCAGCGGAGCGGTATTCGGCGCCGATGCCGTCGGCGGACTGATCGGGCGCAACAATGGAAGCGTCCGCCGCAGCTACGCGGCGGGCAAGGTCACCAGCGACGGCTCCTCCGGCGGCATTTCCGGGTTCACGGTTCACGGTGGGGAGGAGCACAGCTTCTGGTCCGCGGATGCCCAGGCCGAGGGCTCGTCCGATCTCAGTGCCCTGACTGCCCAGGGCAGCGGATGGGGCGCGTCAAAAAGCGACTATCTGACCCTCATCGACTCCTATTGCGACACCAACCGCAACGGGTTTATCGATCCCCGGGAACGGCGCGCCGACAATCGCATCTGGGACTTTGGCGACCGGACCCGTTCGCCTACAATCCGCTGCGCTGAAAAGGCGGGCGAGCGCCAGGACAATGGCTTTTGAATCGCCTGCCCGCATCCTGAAGAAAAAGCTCATGAAATGCAAAAACGCTCCAATCGCGCCGGCCTTCACGACATTCGTGGCCTTGACGACCGCCGTGGTGGCGGGCGGCGAGGAGCGAGTGTCCATATTCAAGCCCTTTGCGCCGGGCGATATTTTTGTGGCTGCGACCATCATGGATCACCCCACCGACGACCATATGGGGACCGGCCGGATTTTTCAGTACGACGCCGACCGCAATCTCAAGGGCGAGCTCTTAACGCAAGGTACGACGCACAAGATCGGCGGCCTGGCGTTCGCGCCCGACGGCACGCTTTGGGCCTTTGCCCAAGGCACGCCGGCAGTGGTGGAAATCGACCCAAGCGGTGTGCAGAAGCCGGTCCGCAAATTGTCCGACCGCAGTTTGAGCAGCGTGACCTTCGCGTGTTCGACGACAGCGATGCGGTTTTCATGGTGCTCACCCTGATGCCGATGCTCAACGGTTCGCTTCTGATCAGCACCGGCAACGGCCTGGTCATCCTCGACAAGGACAGCGGCGAGACGCTTCGCTTCTACGACCTGGGCACTCCCGGTTGGGCTGCTTCGGGGCCGACCGTGGACGGCGAGGGCATTGTCGTGGGCAACTTCTTCACCGGGCAGGTGGTGATCATCAGCCGGGAGACGGGCGAAGTTGTGCGCAGCAATTTCATCGGGCAAACAAACTCGCTCTCGGGCGTGGCCCAGTTTCCCGGCTAAGCGGCCTCCGGCGGAAAAGGACGGCTTATGACCAAGAAACGCATTATCCTCGTGGTCCTGGCGGTGATCGCCCTTCTCGTCATCTTGTCGTTCCGGACCACCCAGTACCCCGTTTTTGAAATGCAGGCCGACGCGCCGCCGCAAGGCGGGCGCCATGTCCTGCTGTTCGGCGGCACCAGGAATACCGGGTTGGAGGTCGCCAAGCTCCTGACCGGCCGGGGCGATCGGGTTACTGCATTTGTCCGGCCTACCTCGGACCGTTCCGGGCTTGAGCCGCTGGGCGTCAGCTTCGTTGTAGGCGACGCCTTGGAGCCGGATACCGTGCGCGCTGCGTTCAATGGCGGCGACTACACTGCGGTGATTACGACCATCGGCTGTTTCAGCTGCGATCCCCGGCCGGACTACCTGGGCAACGCCAATATTTTCGATGCCGCCGCGGAGGCTGGCGTCAGCCGAATGTTGCTGGTGAGCACGATCGGCGCGGGCGACAGCTTCAAGGCCGCTCCCTGGCTGGCCCGAATGTTCCTGAAGGAAATACTGCCGTTGAAGACGCAGGCCGAAGACCACCTCAAGGCAAACGGGCTGGACTACACGATTATCCGTCCGGGCGCCCTCAAGTCCGATTCGCCCACCGGCAGGGGCTACTTAAGCGAGAGTCGCGCAACCGAAGGCATCATCAACCGCAGCGATCTGGCGGCCCTGATGGTCGAAGCGCTCGACGACCACGAGACAGCCGGGAAGACCTTGGCCGCGGTCGATTCCGAACTGTCCTACCCCTGGGACCTGTTCTAGCAGCGGTATCCCCGCTTGGGAACGAGGGCTTCCAGCTCCCCGATCAGGGTCGGGGACAGGCTCTCGACGGAGGACAGGATGTCCTCCCTCCCAGGGTGTTCTATTCCTCGGGAGACAGCTTTTTCGGGTCGAGGGTGTCGCGCAATGAGGCACGCCCCTGCATGCGCGCCTGGATGAGATCAAGGCCGGCCCCGATCCAGTCGTAGAAGCCCACCGCCAGCAATTCCCGGCGGAGCTGTTCATTGATTCCGCCCTGGGTTGCGTGCTCTTCGACCAGTGCGGCGAACCCCTGACCGCCGGACTCGGTGGACTTCTCGGCGATCGCGCGAAACAGCGAGCCGGCATAGGTATCGGCGTCCACTGAATCGATGCCCTGGCCGCGCAGCCAGGAAGAAACCGTTTCCAGCAGTTCGAAGTACGGCGCCATGAGGGCGGAAACGGAGAAAAAGGCATCGAGATGCGCTTCGTCGCTGACCTGGATCACGGTTCCGATGGGACTGAAAAGTTCCGCCAACGCCCCGTTCGGCGGACAGATCGCCACCGGACCGCTGCGCCGCGCCGCCGATGGCACCGGTCCGACCCGGCCGGCGAATTCGGCCGGCTGGACCCGCCGCGCAGTATCGGCGATGCTCAACGTCGCGATAAAACTCACCACCCGCTGGCCGGCCCGGAATTTGAGCGCTCTGAAGATTTCACTAGCGCCCTGCGGCCGCACTGCCAGGCAGACCAGTTCCGATTGGTCGATCACCTGCTGGTTGTCGGCTGCTACTTCTACTGCGGCGTAGCGTTTGCTCAAGGCTTGCGATCGTTCGCGATTGCGCGGCGAAAGGACAATCGAAAGTCCGGGCGCGTTGGCCTCGCAAAGACCGGTAACCACCGCCGCGGTAATCGTACCGGTGCCGATGAACCCGACGATCATTGCCTTCCCCAAAGCCTATTGATCGAGCAGCAGGCGCTCCATGATGCGAGCGTACACGCGCCTTAAGCCCTCCACCTCGCTGGCCCGAACCCGCTCGTTGATCTGGTGGATGGTGCGGTTGATGACCCCGAATTCCACCACGTCGGCGCCGTGCAGCGCGATGAAACGCCCATCTGAGGTGCCGCCGCCGGTGGACAGTTCCGGGTCCATGCCACACTCGTCGCGCACGATCTCGCGGGCCGTTTCGATCAGCGGGCCATGCGCGGTCAAAAACGGCGCGCCGGCGGGGCGCCACTCGATTTCGTATTCGATGTCGTGGCGGCCGAGCAGGTTCTCGACCCATTCCTGGATCTGCTCGCTGCGCCACTGGTTGGTGAAGCGGAAGTTGAAGCGCGTGACCAGTTCGCCCGGAAACACGTTTGCCGCCCCCGCGTCCGCGTGAACCCGCACGACCTGGAAGCCGGTGGGCGGGAAATGCTCGTTGCCTTCATCCAGCGGGTTGGCGTACAGGTCCGCGAGCACCGGAGCGAAGCTCTGTATCGGGTTTTGCGCCAGCGCCGGATAGGCCACGTGACCCTGCTCCCCGCGCACGGTCATGATGGCGCTCAGCGATCCGCGCCGGCCCACCCGCAGCGTGTCGCCCAGCTGCTCGGAGCAGGATGGTTCGCCCACCACGCACCAGTCGATGGTTTCGTCACGGGCGCTGAGCGTGTCCATTACCCGGTGGGTGCCGTCGGTGGCCGGTCCTTCCTCGTCGCTGGTAATCAGGAAAGCCACCGAACCGCGGTGGTGAGGATGATCATTTGCGAAGTCGATCCCGGCGCGGACCATTGCCGCGATACCGGATTTCATGTCGGCGGCGCCCCGGCCGAGCAGCCAGCCGTCACGGATCTCCGGCTCGAAAGGATCATGGTCCCAGTCCTTGAGCGGCCCCGGCGGCACTACGTCGGTATGGCCGGCGAAGCACAGGACCGGCGAATCGCCGCCGTGCCGCGCCCAAAGGTTGGAGACCTTGCCGAAGGGCATGTGTTCGACGCTGAAGCCGGCTTCTTCCAGCTGGCCGGCCAACAGTTCCTGGCAACCCCCGTCTTGGGGCGTCACCGACGGCCGGCTCATCAAATCCAGCGCCAGGTCGAGCGTCTGCTTGTCGCGTGCGTCAGTCATCGCGCAACAATTCGTTCAGGGAAGTGCGCCGGCGGGTGCGTTCGTCCACCTGCTTTACGATCACGGCGCAATACAACTGCGCGCGGCTCTTGCCGTCGGGCAAACTGCCTGGCACCACCACCGAGCCGGCCGGTACGCGGCCGTACAGTATCTGGTCGCGTGCGCGGTCATAGATTCGCGTGCTCTGGCCGATATACACGCCCATGGCGATGACCGCGCCGCGCTCCACGACTACGCCTTCGACAATTTCCGAACGGGCGCCGATGAAGCAATCGTCCTCAATGATGGTCGGTGTGGCTTGCAGAGGTTCCAGAACTCCGCCGATGCCTGCGCCCCCGGAAAGGTGCACGTTCTTGCCGATCTGGGCGCAGCTGCCCACGGTGGCCCAGGTATCGATGAGCGTTCCCCTGTCCACGTAGGCGCCGATGTTCACGTAGCTGGGCATGAGGACCACCCCGGGCGCGATGTAGGCGCCGTGCCGGGCCAATGCATCGGGCACCACGCGCACGCCGGACGAAGCAATGTCGCCTTCCTGGAACTTGAGCGGAACCTTGTCGTAGTAGCGGGTATGGGCGCCTTGGATCTCGCGGCTGGGAGTGATCGCAAAATACAAGAGAACGGCTTTCTTCAGCCATTCATTGACCTGCCAGCCGTCAGCCGTCGGCTCGGCCACCCTCGCCTCGCCGCTGTCGAGCAGGCCGATGGCGGCTTCGATGGCCTCGCGCAACTGGCCCGGCGCGCTCTCGGGCGCCAGTTCCGCGCGCCGTTCGTACGCGGACTCGATCATGCTGCGCAGGTCTTGCACTTCAAGCTCTCCAAAGGGTGGATTCCGCCGCTTACTCAACGGCGCGGGCGCAATTATCGCATCCTGCGGACGTTGCCTGCACTTTGTTCTGGTCCTTCGCGCGTCGTTGCCCCCTTCCTTCTGGAGCCACTTCGCGACGCTCCTGCCAGGAAGGGGGCAACGACGCGCTCCAGTTTCTGCGCGGCCCGTAGGGACATGACCCTGTTAGTGGGGGCGAGCCGCCACCGCTGAGGACGCGCCCTTAGGTTGCGGCACCTACCGTTTGGCATAGCGGGTTGTGACCCCCTTTGGGCAGGAGCGTTCGCGAAGTGGCTCTCGCCCAAAGGGGGTCACAACCCGCTCGAGGGCGAACTTTCAAGAGCAGAGCGTTCGAGAGCAATTCAGGAACAAGCGTTAAGGGCGCGGGCGAGTTTGGCGAGGCGCTGGCCCAGCGCTTCGGCCAGAGTGTTCTCTTCTTGTGTGAGGCTGTCTTCGCTGGCGCGCTCGACATGGGATGCGCCGTAGGGGGATCCGCCGGAAGTGGTCTTGCGCAGTTCGGGGACCGTGTACGGGATGCCGGCCAGCACCATGCCGTGGTGCAGCAGCGGCACCCCCAGCGACAGCAGCGTGGCTTCCTGGCCGCCGTGCATGCTGTTGGATGAAGTGAACACCGCCGCGGGTTTGTTTACCAGCAGCCCCGATACCCATTCCGCGGCCAGTCCGTCGAGAAAATGCTGAATCGGCGCGCTGGGGCAGCCGAAACGCGTGGGGCTGCCCAGCGCCAGGCCCGCGCAGTCACGCAGATCGTCCTTCGAAACGTAGGGCGCGCCGGTTTCGGGCACCGTCGGCATGCCCTCGCCGGACTGTGCTGCAACCGGGGGTGCGGTGCGCAGCACGGCCTCGCAGCCGGCGTTCATTTCAATGCCGCGGCCGATGGCGCGCGCCAGGGCCTCGGTGGCGCCCTTCACCGAGTAATACAGCACCAGGATTTTCAGTTCGCTTTTCACCTGGGTTGCATTCGTTGCTTATCCGCATTTCCTGTGGCCCTTCCTTCTGGAGCCACTTCGCGACGCTCCTGCCAGGAAGGGGCACAGGAAATGCTCAATACAGATCCTTGTAGGGTTAGCTGGGAAGCCATGTGCGGGTCAGACGATGATTACGGGTTCGGTGACCGTGTGGATGGGTTCGGCGCCGTCGGCGGTGATCAGGCTCAAGTCTTCCATGTGGGCCGAGCCGCCCATGCCCGCATTCAATACCGGGCAATCGACACTGATGATCATGCCCGGTTCAAGCGTCAGATCATCCTTTACCCAGTAGGGGCGCCCAGCCTTTCCCGGCTCGTCGGTATGCGTCAGCCCCACGCTGTGGGGCGAGAACGGAATGTCGAAGTCGAGCCCCGCGGCGCGCACCGCCTGGTGGCCGATCGGCGGGATTTCCGAGTAGCGCAGACCAGGTCGCAATTGCTCGCGGACCGCCTCCCAGCCGATCTGCATGGCGCGGGTGGCCTGGCGCATCATGTTCGCCGGCTCGCCGACAAATATCGTTCGCGCAAAGTCGCCGTGGTAATGCCAGCCCTGGCTCACGCAGTCGACAAAGAATGCCGATCCTTCCTTGAATTCGAAGTCCACCACTTCCGAAATCATTCGGTCTATCGCCATGAACACTCCGCCGTTGCCGCGACTTGCCGCCTCGGCGAAGAACGCCGCCCGCAATTCCTGGGTTGTAGCGCCTTCGCGCACCGTTGCAGCAGCGGCCAGCGCGGCCTCCGCGTTGGCCTGCGAAGCCAGCCGCATCAACTCGATCTCGCGCGGCGATTTCACCAGGCGAATTCTGCGCAGAGTGTTGTCAGCCGGCACAGCGGTGACAGATAGCGGCGACGATTCCAGCATGGCCATAACGGCCATGTGGTCGACTCCGATCCGGCCGGTCATGTCCAGAGCGCGGGCTGCTTTCACCATGGCCCACTCGCGTTCGGCGCTTATTCCATTACGCGCCGCCGCGGCCTCCACCGCCGCGCGCCGGTTTTTTTCCACCGTTCCCATGGGTACTGCGCCCTTGTCGCGGTACACGCGCAGATCACCGGCGGCCGGTTCGCCGTCTTGTTCAAGAATTGCTGTTGCGTTGACCGCGCGGTAGGTGTACACGTACGGTTCCACGCCTCCGGAGAACATGGCGTCCGCGTACACGTAGTAGTAGAGGAATTGCGGGATGACCAGCGCCACGGGCTTCTTCGGATCCGCCGAAAGCAAGGCCAGCGAGGGCGCCGCGAACCCCATCTTGCCGAGCTGTGGCCAGTAGCCGGTTAAATGAAATACGTTGGTCGGCTCCGCAACGATCAGGCCGGCCAGCGATTCCTCCTGCAGCACCTTTTCAGCTTGCTCGCGGTTGAACAGCGGGCCGCCCTGCAGCAGGGCGCCGCCTTGGGAAAAAGTCTTGCGAAAGGATTCGTGAGCGTTCATGGCGCACTCTTCAGTACTGGCGCCGGTGCTGCCGGTCAGCGTCATCGCAGCGGTCGCCAGACCTCCGCGAAGCAGGTCTCTGCGGTCCACCATGGCTCATATACCTCTCTCCGCGCGAGTGTCGATGGATTCTAACCGGTCGCCGATTGTCACCGGGAGCGAGGGCATCCTGCCCTCGGTATCCCAGCGTGAATCGCCTTGAAGGCGTTGCCGCATCGGCGCCTGAGCGGCAACGGCGATGCAGGGGCGGCGACCGGCGGGATAATCGGGCAAAGCGAGTAAAATGGCCGCCATGTCCGAAGAAATTTGCCGACGTTATATTGTGTCCGGGCGTGTGCAGGGCGTGTTCTTTCGCGCCAGTACAGCCAGCGTCGCTCACCGCCTCGGTTTGCGTGGGCGAGCCTCCAACATGCGCGACGGCAAGGTGATGGTGCTGGCGCTGGGGCCGGAATCCTCGGTGCAGGAGCTGGGGCAGTGGTTGAGCCACGGGCCACCCTCTGCGCAGGTTGCGGAGGTTGAGGAAAGCGTCGAGCAGGCGGACGAGTGGCGGCACCTGCCCGATTTCCGAACCGGCTGAGCGATTCTTCCTGAACGACCGGTTTCCCGGTCAATTCGAGATCCGTCAAGAGAAACTGTGAGCGGGGAATCCGCCGTGAGGGCGTGCCGTGCTCGGCGGAGGGCAGGATGCCCTCTTTCCCAGGGGAGGGCAGGAAGCCCTCCTTCCCAGGGGGCAGGAAGCCCTCTCTCCCAGGGGAGGGCAGGAAGCCCTCTTTCCCAAGGGGTTAGCGGCTGGCGCGTTGCAGAAGGAATTCGGCGGTTTCTGTGGCGCTTAGGTGCTCGGCGGTTTCCGAGCGGCGGTGCTTGTATTCCAGGGTCCCCTGTTTCAACCCGCGGGAGCTGACAACCACTCGGTGCGGAATGCCGATCAGGTCGGCGTCCGCCAGTTTCACGCCGGGACTGGCATCGCGGTCGTCGAACAGCACGTCAACGCCCTGCGACTGTAGTTCTTCGTAGAGAGTCTCGGCGCTTGCGCGGACAGCGTCGTCGCGGGCGATGTTCAGCGCCACGATTACCACGCTCCACGGCGCCATCGCCTCCGGCCAGATGATGCCACGCTGGTCGTGGTTCTGCTCGATGGCCGCCGCCACCGTTCGGGTTACTCCGAGGCCGTAGCAGCCCATTTGCATGTGCTGTTCCGCGCCTGTCCCGTCCAGCACGGTGGCGTTCATGGAGCGGCTGTACTTGTCGCCGAGCTGGAAGATATGACCCACTTCGATACCGCGGGCGATCTGCAAGGCGCCCCCGCCCCCCGGACTGACGTCGCCTTCCACGGCGTTGCGCAGGTCCACGCTCTCGGGCTCGGGCAAATCGCGTCCCCAATTGGCGTTGACGTAATGCTTGTCGCGCCGGTTCGCCCCACAGACGAAATTCGCCCGATGGGCCGCGGCGTGATCCACGTAAGTAGTAACAGGGAGGTTCAGAGGCCCGACGTAACCCGGTGCACAACTCGCCGCCTGGGCGACTTCCTGGGCATTGGCCAACTGCAGGGGTTTGGCGACTTGCGGCAAACCTACGGCCTTCAGCTCGTTGACTTCGTGGTGCCCGCACAGCACCAGCGCCACCACGCCGCCGCCCTCGGCCCTGACCAGCAGCGTCTTCAGGCAGTTCTCCAGCGGCTGATCCAGGTGCGCCGCAATCTGTTTCATGGTGCGCATCCCCGGCGTGTGCGCCTCGGCCATGGCGCCATCGGGGGCTGCGCGCTGTCCCTCGGGCGGCAGGGCGGGCGCCAGTTCCAGGTTGGCGGCGAAGTCGTCGCCATCGCACCAGGCGATCAGATCTTCGCCCGAATCCGCCAGAACATGAAATTCCTGCGACTGCGACCCGCCTATTTCGCCGGAATCCGCTTGCACTACGCGGAACTTGAGGCCCAGGCGCTCGAATACGCGCCGGTAGGCTTCGCGGTAGTCGCCGTAGGTGTCTTTTAAGGACTGTTCGCCCAGGTGAAAGGAGTAGGCGTCCTTCATGATGAACTCGCGGGCCCGCATGACCCCGAACCGCGGGCGAATCTCGTCGCGGAACTTGGTCTGGATCTGAAAGAAGTTCACCGGCAGCTGCTTGTAGCTCTTCAGTTCGCGCCGCGCGATATCGGTTATCACCTCTTCATGGGTGGGGCCGAAGCAGTACTCGCGTTCGCCCCGGTCGCGCATCTTCAGCAGCAGGTCGCCGTAGTCCTCCCAGCGGCCGCTTTCCTGCCACAGTTCGGCCGGGCACACCGCCGGCATCAGCACTTCGTGGGCCCCGATGCGCTCCATTTCCTCGCGGGTCACGCGCTCGACTATCCGCGCTACGCGCCAGCCCACCGGCATCCAGGTGAACAGGCCGGACGCCAGGCGGCGGATCATGCCCGAGCGCAGCATCAGCCGGTGGCTGGCGATTTCGGCTTCGGCCGGGGTTTCGCGGAGCGTGGCTAATGGCAGTTTGGAAAGGCGCATCGGTAGGTCAGACGATCAGAGCGGCAATTGTAGAGGAAGCTGTTCCGGCCATACCGGCAAATTCACGGTACGGGCGGGGTTGTGGCAGACTTGCGCCCGTGGAAGGCAATCTTGACAAGTTGGCAAAGGGACGGGCCGTGATCCGCAAGCGCGGGATATACCTGTTCCCCAACCTGCTCACCAGCGGCGCGCTGTTCGCCGGTTTCTACGCGATCGTGGCGGGGGCGGACGGCGATTTTGGGCGTGCCGCCGTTTCGCTGTTCGTGGCCATGATTCTGGATGCCCTGGACGGGCGGGTGGCTCGCCTGACCGGGACCGTGACGGAATTCGGGCGCCAGTACGATTCGCTCTCGGACGTTGTTGCCTTCGGGGTCGGCCCCGCGGTGGTGATGTACCAGTGGGGGCTCAAGCACATGGGCGACTACGGCTGGGTCTGGGACAAGACGGGCTGGGTCATCGCGTTTCTTTTTGCGGTCGGCACGGCCTTGCGCCTGGCCCGCTTTAACGCCCGCGGCCCGGTGAGCGACAAGAAATACTTTGAGGGCCTGCCCTGCCCGGCGGCTGCCGGGTTTGTGGCGGGTTTCGTATGGTTGGCGGCCGATTCCCAATGGAGCGGCCTCCCGGTGCTTATGCTTGCCGGGTTCGTGACCCTGGTTGCGGCGGTGCTGATGTGCCTGCGCATCGCCTATCCAAGCTTTAAGCATTTCGCGGTGAACCGCCGCCTGCGCTTTACCCAGATGGCGGCGATACTGGTGTGTTTCGCCCTGATCTCCCTGGATCCGCCGCGCATGCTGTTTACCCTGTTCGGCGTTTACGTTGCCCTGGGGCCGAGCCTGCTGTTATGGCGGGCGGCGCAAAGGCGCCGCCGCCGCGAGATGCGCAAGCTGGCCGACTGAGCCGCTGTCCCATGCTCCAGGTCGGCTGCGCGGAAAAATATGAGTGCTCGCCGGTCCGCCTCGGCCGGCTCTGGGTTACGAGCCGCTGATGAGCAATCGGCCGCCGAACGGCAACAGTCCGGCGCAGCGGGAAACGGTTTCGAGGGCTGGAAGCCCTCGTTCCCAGGGGGGGGGAGCGCACAGTGCGGCCCAGCGCGAATTGCTGGAGATGACGGGTATACGCGTGTGGACTTCGCGGTCGGCAGAGGACCCAGCTCGCATCGAGGCAGCGAACGCGTCTCGCCCTGGGGCTGGGAGCGAGGGCATCTTACCCTCGGTGAGGGCTGGAAGCCCCCGTTCCCAGGGGGATGCCCTTGCTCCCGGCATTGCTCGGGAACAAGGTGCTTCCTCGGTCCAGGCGCCGCCGGCCGGCTCCCTGGCGGAGCCTCCTGAACTTGCGGCCTTGCGCAGCAAGGTGGCCGCCTGCACGGCCTGCTCCTTGCATGCCAACCGCCGGCAGACGGTGTTCGGCGTAGGCAATCCGAGGGCCGACTGGATGTTCGTGGGCGAAGGCCCCGGAGAGGAAGAGGACCGCCGGGGCGAACCCTTCGTCGGCCGAGCGGGCAAGTTGCTGGACGCGATGCTGCGGGCGATGGGCCTGGACCGGACCACCGTGTACATCGCCAACATCGTCAAGTGCCGCCCGCCGAGCAATCGCAATCCCAGCCTGGAAGAAGCAACCACCTGTATGCCCTACCTGCGGCGTCAGATCGAGTTGGTGGCGCCGCGCCTCATCGTGGCACTGGGGGCGGTCGCTGCGCAGAGGCTGCTGGACACCAACCGGCCGGTGGGTGCGCTGCGCGGACAAATACACCAATTGGCGCAGCCCGCCTGCCCGGTGCTGGTCACTTACCATCCGGCCTACCTGTTGCGGTCGCCCGGACAGAAAGGCAAATCCTGGGAAGACCTGAAGCTGGCTATGCGCGAGATGGAGGCGATGCTGCAGGACCGGAACGTCACTTGAGGGTCCTTTCAAGAATACGTTCCACTACGCTGAAGGCGCTGTCCGGCGAGGCCTTGCGCTGGGCCATGTATGACTGGGCCAACTCCGCCTTCGCCCTGATCGTAATGACCTCGTTCGTGCCGCTCTTGCTGCGCGCGCATTGGTCGGCAGGTGAGTCGTCCACCCAGATTACTTTCCTGTGGGGCGCCGCCAACAGCTTTGCCGCCCTGCTGCTGGCCCTTGCGGCCCCGCTGCTGGGCGCGCTTGCCGACCAGGGCGGGCGGCGCCGGCGGATGCTGGCTGTGTGCGTGGTTCCCGGGGCGCTTTGCACCCTGTTGCTGGCCCTTCCGGGCGAGGGGCAATGGGTGGCGGGACTGTCGTTGTTCGTTTTGGCCTGGTTGGGCTATTCCGCCGCCAATGTCTTTTACGACGCGCTGTTGACGGAGGTGGCCGAACCCAGGCAATACGACCTGGTTTCCGCATACGGATTCTCGCTGGGCTACATCGGCAGCGCGATGCTTTTTACCTTGTGCGCGCTGGTCGCGGTGAATCCGCAAGGCTTCGGCCTGGCCTCCGAAGTGCAGGCCATGCAGATGAGCATGCTGGTGGTGGGAATATGGTGGGTGCTGTTCTCCATCCCGCTGCTGCGCGGCGGCGCCCGCGGGAAGCCGCAGAGCCGCGGTGTGCGCGTCGGCGCGGCCTTGCGGCAGTTGGCATCCACGCTGCGCGAGGCCCGGCGCTATCCGCAACTGTGGCTGTTTCTGCTCGCTTACTTCCTGTATATCGACGGCGTTCACACCATCATCAAGATGGCGGTGGACTTCGGCGCCGCAATCAATTTGCCGCCATCGGACCTGGTGCTGGCGATTCTGATAACCAACTATCTTGGGTTTCCCGCCACTTTGGCGTTCGGGTTGGCCGGGCGGCGCTTCGGCCCACGGCGCTGCATCTTCGTGGCGCTGGTGGTTTACTGCGTGGTCACCTTCATGGCCAGTATGGCCAGCGAGGCCTGGCATTTCTACTTGCTGGCGGCCATGATCGGTTTGGCCCAGGGCGGCGTGCAGAGTCTGAGCCGGTCTATGTTTGCGCGCCTGGCCCCGCCCGAGAAGGCCACCGAGATGTTCGGTTTCTACAACATGTTCGGCCGCTTCGCTGCAATCCTGGGACCGATCCTTACCGGCTATGCCGCCCTGGTACTGGACAGCCAGCGTCTTGGCGTGCTGGCGATTCTGGTGCTGCTGGTGGCGGGCCTGATCGTGCTCACGAGGGTCAAGGAAGTGCAGTAGGCATATTCCCTGGGAACGAGGACATCCTGTCCTCGTCGAGGGCTGGAAGCCCTCGTTCCCAGCGGGGACGTCCTCGTTGCCGGTTGGGGTTAGGGGAGCGCCGAGGGCAGGTTGAGATTGAAGGTGCGGGCGCAATCCAGCGCTTCGTCGTAGCCGGCGTCGGCGTGGCGGATCACGCCGGTGGCCGGGTCGTTCCAAAGGACGCGCGCGATGCGTTCAGCGGCGGCGCTTGTTCCGTCGCAGCAGATCACCACGCCGGCGTGCTGCGAGTAGCCGATCCCCACGCCGCCGCCGTGGTGCACCGAAACCCAGGTGGCGCCCGAGGCGCAGTTCACCAGGGCATTCAGAAACGCCCAGTCGGATACCGCGTCGCTGCCGTCCTTCATGGCTTCGGTTTCGCGATTGGGGCTGGCTACCGAGCCGCCGTCCAGATGATCGCGCCCGATAACGATCGGCGCCCTGAGTTCGCCGTTGCGGACCATCTCGTTGAACGCCAGGCCGAGGCGGTGGCGGTCGCCCAGGCCCACCCAGCAGATTCGCGCGGGCAGGCCCTGAAACGAAATCCGCTGCGCCGCCAGGTCCAGCCAGCGGTGAAGCGCCGTGTCGTCGGGAAGAAGTTCCTTGACCTTGGCGTCGGTACGGGCGATGTCGCCCGGGTCGCCGGACAGCGCGGCCCATCGAAACGGCCCCTTGCCGCGGCAGAACAACGGCCGGACATAGGCCGGCACGAAGCCGGGGAAGTCAAAGGCGTTCTCAACGCCCGTTTCCAGCGCCATCTGGCGTATGTTATTGCCATAGTCGACCACCGGGATGCCGCGCTCCCAGAATTCCAGCATGGCGCGCACCTGCACGGCCATGGACTCCTTGGCGGCGCGGACCGTGCCCGCCGGGTCGGATCGGCTGCGCTCCTGGTGCTCTTCCACCGTCCAGCCCAGCGGCAGATAACCGTTGAGGGGATCGTGGGCCGAGGTCTGGTCGGATACCGCATCGGGCCTGAAACGCTCATCGGCCGCGGATCGCCGGGCCAGTTCCGGGAAAACCTCCGCGGCATTGCCCTTGAGCCCAACCGAGAGCGCTTCTCCGCGCTCGCAGGCCTGGTTGATCATCGCCACCGCTTGATCGAGGTCGTCGGCCTGTTGGTCCAGGTAGCGCGTGCGCAGGCGGAAATCGATCGCCGTTTGGCGGCAATCCACCGCCAGCATGGAAGCCCCGGCCATGGTGCAGGCCAGCGGCTGGGCGCCGCCCATGCCGCCCAGTCCAGCGGTCAAAAACCACTTGCCGCGCATTTCACCGCCGAAATGCTGCCGGCCCATCTCGGCATAGGTCTCGTAGGTGCCCTGCACGATGCCCTGGCTGCCGATGTAGATCCAGGAACCCGCGGTCATCTGCCCGAACATCATCAGGCCCTTGCGGTCCAGTTCGTTGAAATGCTCCAGCGTGGCCCAGTGCGGCACCAGGTTGGAGTTGGCGATCAGCACCCTGGGCGCATCCGCGGTCGTGCGCAGAACGGCCACCGGCTTGCCCGACTGAACCAGCAGGGTTTCGTCGTCCTCCAATGCCTTGAGCGCCGCGATGATTCGGTCGTACGCCTGCCAGTTGCGGGCCGCCTTGCCGCGGCCGCCATAGACCACCAGTTCGGCCGGATTCTCCGCGACTTCCGGGTCGAGGTTGTTCATCAGCATGCGCATCGGGGCTTCGGCAAGCCAGGATTTGCAGGAAAGCGTCGCGCCGCGTGGCGCCCGGATGGTGCGACTGTCGCTCATTACCTTGTCCTTTATTCTGATCTTGCGGTGCGCGGAACCCCCGCTTTGAATACCTGCCGGCAGGGGTTGTGCCCCAAAGCGTAACTGAGCTCTTCGGGTTCTTGCACGTCCCACACGGCCAGGTCCGCGAGCCTGCCTGGCTCGATCACGCCGCGGTCGCTCAATCCCAGGGCGCGGGCCGCGTTGAGGGTGGCGCCGCGCAATGCTTCCTCGGGGCTGAGCCGGAACAGCACACAAGCCATGTTCATGGCTGCGAGCAGCGAAAGCATGGGCGAGGTGCCCGGATTGTGGTCGGTGCTTACCGCCATCGGAACGCCCGCCGCCCGCAGCGCTTCCACCGGGGGCTTGAGGGTTTCGCGAAGGTAGTACCAGGCGCCCGGCGCCAGCACCGCGATGGCGCCTGCGGTGGCCATGGCTTGAATTCCTTCTTCGTCCAGGTATTCGAGGTGGTCGCAGGACAGCGCTCCAAGTTCCGCCGCCATGGCGGCGCCCCCGGAGTTGGAGAACTGTTCGGCGTGCAGGCGCAAGGGCAAACCAAGGGCGCGGGCCCGCTCGAACAGCGCTTTGACCTCTGCGGTACTGAACGCTACGCCCTCGCAGTAGGCATCCACGGCATCCGCCAAACCTTCCTCCGCAACAGCCGGCAGCATCTCTTCGATCAGCAGGCTCAAGTACTCCTCGCGCCGGTGGCCGTATCCCGGCGGCAGGGCGTGGGCGCCCAGGAAGGTTGCGATCACGTCGATATCCCCGGACTCTCCAAGCTCCCGGGCCACGCGCAACATGCGAAGTTCGGTGTCGACGTCGAGCCCGTAGCCGGATTTCACTTCCACGGTGGTCACGCCTTCGGCCGCCAGTGCCCGCAGCCGCGCCTGCGCCGTCTCCAGCAGCTCCGGCCGGCCGGCCGCGCGGGTGGCGCGCACAGTGGAGGCGATGCCGCCGCCCTGGCGGGCAATCTCTTCGTATGACGCACCCTGAAGCCGCAGCGCCCATTCCTGTGCCCGGTTACCGGCATAGATCAGGTGCGTATGGCAGTCAATCAGGCCGGGAGTGACCAGCCGTCCCTCGAGGTCCAGGCACTGTTCATCGGGTTGTGGCTGGTGCTCGGCAGCCGAACCCACCCATGCGATCCTGCCGTCTTTGATACGCAAGGCCGCGTCGCAAATCATCCCGTAGGCCACGCCTGGGTACTGCATCGTGGCAACGCGGCAGTTGCTGAGAACGCAGTTCAATGCAGGCGCTCCTGCAAATTCGGGTGTGTCAGCGGGGACGGAATCTGTTGAAATAGGCCCATTGGAATGCCGGCGGCCACATATGAAGAAGTTGCTGTTCTCAACCATGCTAACGCACACGGGGTGGCGCCGGGACGTGCTGGTGGAGGTTGACGGACTGGGCTTGATCGGCAAGCTGGCGCCCGGACAACCAAGCGCGCAGGCGCAGGTGATTCGGGGTGTCGCCATCGCGGGCGTTCCCAACGCACATTCGCACGCGCATCAGCGGCTGATGGCCGGATTGGCGGAAGCGGGAACCGGACCGGGCGATTTCATGCGCTGGCGGGAACAGATGTACCGGGTGGTCAGCACGATCGAGCCCGAGAGCTTCCAGGCGGTGGCCGGGCTGGCCTATATGGAGATGCTCAAAAGCGGCTATACCTCGGTGGCGGAGTTTCACTATCTGCACCACGGCGTGGACGGCTCGCCGTATTCGCAGCCCGCCGAGATGGGTCTGCGTTGCATCGCCGCGGCTGAAGAATCCGGCATCGCATTGACGCTCTTGCCCAGCCTGTATGCCTACGGCGGCTTCGGCCCCCAGCCGGCCCAGCCGGAGCAGGCGCGTTTCGTGTGCGATCCCGGGCTGTATTTGCAGATATACGCCGGCCTTCACAACGCTGTGGACGGCTTGCCTGATGTGCGCCTGGGTTGCGCGCCCCACTCCTTGCGCGCGGCGGACGGGGCGCTGATACGGGAGGTGCTGGCGGGCGTGCGGCAAATGGACCCAGGCGCTCCCGTCCATATCCACGTAGCCGAGCAAAGGGCGGAGGTCGATGCCTGCCTGGCCTGGTGCGGCGCCTCGCCGGTCCGGCATCTGTTGGACCAGGCAGACGTTGACGCCCGCTGGAATCTGATTCACGCTACCCATATGAACGATGCCGAGCGCCGCGCACTGGCCGCCTGTCAGGCCACCGTGGTCTTGTGCCCTACCACCGAGGCCAATCTGGGCGATGGCCTGTTCGCCGCTCCCGAATGGATAGCGCTCGACGGCGCTTTCGCTGTCGGCTCCGACAGCCAGGTAACGATCAGCCCGGCCGACGAACTGCGGCTGCTTGAATACGGGCAAAGACTGGCGGGGGAGTCGCGTAATCCACTCGCGGCGGAGTCGGGTGGCTCACTGGGCAGATTCCTGCTGGAAGGCGCGCTCAAGGGCGGCGCAGGCAGCCTGGCGCAGCCCTGCGGCGTTCTGGCCGAAGGGGCCCGGGCGGACATCGTGGTGCTGGACGAAGATCATCCGGCGCTGATCGCCAGGACCGAAGATGAAGTGCTGGACTCGTGGATTTTTTCCGGCGGTGCGGCGTGCGTGCGCGACGTATTCGTGGGCGGGCGGCAGGTCGTCACCGAAGGCCGCCACGTCAACGAAGCGTCGATTGTGGGCCGCTACCGCAAGGCGGCTGAGTCGCTGCTGCAATGAACGCGGCGAAACCGCCTGTGGCGCTTACGCTGGGAGACGGGCCGCTGGGCCTGGACGCGATTGGCGCCGCGCTGGATGGACCGCTGCGGGTCACGCTGGCGCCGCAAGCCATTGCCCGGGCCGAGGCCGCCTACCGGGTCCTGCTCCGGGCCGTGGATGAGAGTGCGGCGGTGTATGGCGCAAATACCGGCTTCGGGCGTCTGGCGCTGGAGCGGATCCCCGCCGAGGACCTGCGCACTCTGCAGCTCAACCTGGTGAGGTCGCATGCCGCCGGGGTGGGGGAACCCCTGCCGGATTGCGTGGTGCGCTTGACCATGCTGCTGAAGCTGAACAGCCTGCTGGCGGGCTACTCCGGGGTGTCGCAACCCCTCCTGGACCTGCTTGCGCGATGCATCAACGAGGACCTGTTGCCGGTGGTTCCATCCCAGGGTTCGGTGGGTGCGTCGGGCGATCTGGCGCCGTTGGCCCACATCGCGCTGGTTCTGGTCGGACGGGGCGAGGCCCGATACCGGGGCCGTGTGCTGCCGGGAGCCGATGCGCTGCGTGCGGCCGGCCTGGGGGCTCTGCAGCTGGGCCCCAAGGAGGGCCTGGATCTGATCAACGGCACCCAGTTGTCCGCGGCGCAGGCCCTGCGCGGGTTGATCGAGGCCAGGCGCAACCTGGTATCGGCGGTAGTGGTGGGCGCGCTGTCCTGCGATGCCTTCCGCGCTACCGACGCGTTCGCCGACCGCCGCCTCAATGCGCTCAAGCCGCATCCGGGGCAGGTGGCGGTTGCCCGGCTGTTGCGGCGCCTGCTGGCCGGCAGTGAGATTCGCGCGTCGCACCTGGATTGCGACCGCGTGCAGGATCCCTATTCGTTTCGCTGCCAGCCCCAGGTGATGGGCGCCTGCCTGGACCTGGTCGACAACGTCCAGCGCACGCTGCTGATCGAGGCCAACGCGGTTACCGAGAACCCGCTGGTGTTCGAACAGCAGGCGGAGGTGGTTTCCGGCGGCAACTTTCACGGTCAGGCCGCGGCGTTCGCCGCCGATGTCCTGGCGCTGGCCATCAGCGAGACCGGGTCGCTGTCGGAACGGCGCATAGCGGCGCTGGTTACCGGCGAGCTGAGCAGTCTTCCGCCGTTCCTGATGCCGGACGCGGGCCTCAATTCCGGATTCATGCTGGCCCACGTTACGGCCGCGGCTCTGGCCAGCGAGAACAAGCAGCTGGCCACCCCGGCCAGCGTCGACAGCATTCCCACTTCCGCCAACCAGGAGGACCACGTGAGCATGTCGGCGTATGGGTCCCGCCGTCTGGCGCGCATGAACGAGAACAGCGCCGGCATCATCGCCATCGAGTGGCTGGCGGCCGCGTCCGGCGTGGATCTGCTGCGTCCGCTGCGATCTTCCGAGAGCCTGGAACGAGTTCACTCGTTGCTGCGGGCGGAAGTGCCGGAGCGCAAAGCCGACCGCGAGTTCGCCCCGGACATCGACGCCGCCCGCGCATTGATCAAGAGAGGCACGCTGGAGGAACTGGCTGCCGAACTCGCGGATACGGACCCCGGAGCCTGAACGCTCAAAGTGGGCCCCAAGGGCGCCGGAAGCGAGAACATCCCCGCTGGGAGAGAGGGCATCCTGCCCTCGGAGGACAGGATGTCCTCCCTCCCAGGAACGGCGGGCGCGACGGGGTTGCCGCCCTCGGAGGACAGAGTGTCCTCCCTCCCGGGACTGGATGAGCTGTATTCCTGCACGCGGGGTACAACGCCGCTGGTTCTCTCGATCCCGCATTCGGGACTCCGGGCGCCCGAATCAGTGGCCGCGGGGATGACCGCCGAAGCCCGCGGGCTGCCCGACACCGACTGGCGCGTGGACGAGTTATACGACTTTGCCCCGGACCTGGGCGCAACTGTCCTCAAAGCGCACTACAGCCGCTATGTGGTGGACCTGAACCGGCCCCCGGACGGCGCATCGCTGTATCCCGGACAGGCGGTGACCGGCCTGTGCCCGGTGACGCTGTTCAATGGCCGGCCGGTATATCTAAGTGGACACCAGCCGGACGACGCGGAAATCGAACGCCGGCGCGCGCAATTCTGGGATCCCTATCATCGCCGGCTCAAGGCGGAGTTGCAGCATGCCTGCGAGCAGTACGGGCAGGCGATTCTGTTTGACTGCCATTCGATCGCAGCCGTTGTGCCGCGGTTGTTCGAGGGCCGTCTGCCGGCGCTCAATCTGGGCACCAACCGGGGCTTGAGTTGCGCGCCCGCCATTCAGGACCGGGCGGCAGGGGAAGTGGCCGCCAGCGGCTACACGCACGCACTGAACGGCCGGTTCATCGGAGGATTCATTACCCGCCGTTACGGCCGCCCCCAACGGGGCCGGCACGCCCTGCAAATGGAAATCGCCCAGGACGCGTACATGGACGGCGCCAGGCCCGAGTCCTACAACCGTAACAAGGCCGCCGCGCTCAAGTCCTGCCTGCGGCGCATCCTCGAAACTCTATTGGCATAGGCCTTTCAGATAAAAAAAACCTTATCAGCGGGAATAGGGGAAGAAATATGTATATCTATCCACAAAAATGACAGAAAAATCTTTTTTGGAATTCTCTTTCCCACTATCAGGAAAGAATATTTCAAGTCCAACCCGCCGCCGGATTGACCTGCCGTTTTCCGAACGCTAAATTGCCCGAAAAGAATGGATATCCGGCTGGCTATTGCGGTTGCCCGGAAGTAAGTTTGCGCGGGGAAGTCTCAATGCTTGAATGACGGAGAAGTGTATGAAGAAGACAATAGTAGCAATAGCGGTTGTGGTTCTGGTGGCGGCGGGCATAGTCCTGCCGGCCGGCTACTTCGGCCAGCAAACGGAACGATTGATCAACGAGCGTCTGGCGAATATGCCATTCGGCTACCAGGCGGAGGTGGTGGATTACCAGCGAAACTGGTTCTCGTCCAGCGCGCGCATTGAGTGGAGGCCCCTGGCGGGATTGTTCCCTCAAGCCCCCGATGGCGTGGACGGCGGATTGAATCCCGATGGTTCACAGATCGATCTGGAATGGCTGGAGGAATTGCTTGGGGCAGGCCCGTTGGCCCTTGACCTTGAGATCGCCCACGGCCCGGTCTTTTTTGCCCTGGGTGGGGGTGTGGGCCTTTTTCGGGCCCATGGCCGAATTGATCTGGGCACTAGCGAGCTTGGGGCAGCGCCGGATTCTTCCGGCGGTGACAATGGATTAATTGACGTGTTCCTGAGTTCGTTCTCTGGAAGGACGGTTGCCAACCGGGTGGAACTGCCGCGTCTTGAAATGGACACCGGGGTGCTTTCCATGCAGTTGACGGGTGCTGAAGTGGAAGGTGAGTGGTCGGGCCCCGAGAGCTTCCAGTTGCAGCGAATCGCCCTGGAAAGCTTCGATCTGTACTTGGGCGGGGTGGCTTCGGTAAGCACGCGCATGACGAATCTAAGCGCCGTTATTGAATATCCCCAGGGATTGCCCAGCGGCGCCCTTCTGGCTCCGGCAATCGTGACCTCCAGCATGGAAGAGTTTGTGTTGGCGGGTTCCGGCGGCAGCACCCTGGTGCGAATGAGCGGCATGACCTCCACCGACACCATGTCACTGGACGAGAGTGGCATATATGGCGGTGAAAGCAGTGCTGCAATTGAGTCGATGGAGTTCTTCGGGCGCGAATTCACCGATGCTCGGATCGAGGAGGTCTTCGGCGGCTTCAGTGAAGCCGCGTTTATGAACTATGTCTCCGCGGTGATGGAGTGGTCGTCGGGAGCGGTTGCGGCGTGGCCGCTGGCAGAGCCGCAAGAGGAACCGTCCGGGGAGAGTCCCGATTGGCTGGAGCAGGGCCGTGCGGGGGCGCCTGCCGGGTTGCCGCCGGCGGCGATGCAGGCTCTCCGTGAACTTCTTGCGGCCGGCCCCTACCTGGGCGTGGACGTGGATCTTGTGTATCAGCAGGAGCACGCGCTGAACCTGGATACTCATCTGGGCTATAACGGCGAGCGCGTTCCGGCCGCCGACGATTTGGGAGATTTGACGGCTGTTATTTCGGGGATTGAATATTCCCTGGATTTCGAGATGCCGGTCGCGGCCGCGGAAGACTTGCTGGGTCAGGGAATCTTGCAGATGGCCCTGATGCAGGGGTTGTTTCAGCAGACGGAGACTGCGTATCGTTTGAGTGTCGAAATGCGGGACGGAACGCTCAAGTTGAATGGCATGCCAATTCCGCTGCCTTTGCCCGCCGCCGCCCCGGCTGCGCCGCCGAACGCGCCTCCTCCGGGCTAACAGCCGTGGCCTACGCTGGCGCTGGGAACGAGGGCTTCCAGTCCTCGACGAGGGCGGGGACGCCCTCGTTCCCAGCGGCGAGGGCAGGATGCCCTGGCTCCCAGGGTTGTTGCAGGGACTGTCAGTGCTGTTCCAGGATGCTGCCGTGGCCGTGGACGCGGTCGTGGATTTCGCTGCGGCGTAGGGCGTCCCAGTAGGTTACGGCGTTGATCGCCAGCACCGGCTTGCCCAGCCAGGGCTCGGCTTGCGCGCAGATGTCCATGGCCGGGAGGTTGGTGCCAACCTGGACGATTGCCTGAGCGTCGTCGCCGTCAAGTTCGCGCAAGGCGGCGCGCATCTGCGCCCCGGTGGTGTGAGCGATCTCGATCGGCGACGGGCACTTGAGGCCGATCAGCCGCAACACGTCGAAGCCCGCTTGCAGGAAGTACTCACGTACCTGTTCGTCGCCGCGCGGCATGTGCGGCGTAAGCACCGCGATTCTCTCCACCTCCAGCGCCCGCAGCGCCGCCACGGTTGCCGTAGAGCCCATGGACACGCCCACTCCGGCCCGCTGTTGGAGGCTGTTCCGAAGCTCCGCCGCCTGCTTGACGCCGCCCCAGAAGGCCTCCAGGGCCACGCCCATGATGACGTGATCGACCTGCGCGGACACGACCCGGTCGATCGCGTCGCCCATGCCGTCGCGCATCGCCTGAACATGCTCCAGGAAGTCCTTTTCGGTAGTGATCTTGCGCTGGCGGATGCTTACCCGGCCGGTGTGGTTGGTCACGCCCGGCGGGCGCAGCAGCTCGCATTCGGGCTGCACCGTGGTGTTGGTGGAAGGCAAGGTGATCCCGACGCGAAGGCGGTGGCCGTGGTAGTCGGTCATGGCGGTTCTCCGGGGCCGATAAGCGTGCGGGGATTGTAATTGCCCAAGAATTCGTTAAGTATCCGCCGTCATGCCTAACCCATCCTCCCCGCAAGGCGGCGTCTATCGGCTGCTCGGGTTCATTCCGCTGCGCCTTGAGGAAGGGGTTCGCTGCCGGCACGTGAACGCGCTGTATTTCGCCTCGTTCTTCTCCATCGGCCTGCTTACGTTCATCAACGTTCAGCAGGGCTATTTGTTCGACGAAAACCTCGGCATTCCCAAGGGCGAGCAGGGGGGGCTGGCCGGCTCGCTGCTGCTGCTCAACGAGCTCATAGTGCTGGCGACCGTATTCGCGCTCGGCACTCTGTCCGACCGGGTCGGGCGCCGGGTGGTGTACGCGATGGGCTTCGCCATGGTAGGCCTTTGCTACCTGCTGTACCCGCTGGCCACGCAGGCGGAGCACTTGTTCTATGCCCGGCCGCTGTTCGCCTGCGGCGCTGCCTGTATATCCGCGATGCTGGCCTCGGTGATCAACGACTATCCCGCCGAGCAATCGCGCAGCAAGCTGGCGGCCGCGGCGTTCATGCTCAACGGCATCGGCATTACCGCGGTCAACGGGATGGCGGGCCGACTGCTGGGCTTTTACCAGGGCTTGGGTCTGGGTCCCGTAACGGTGGGGCAGGCAACATTCTGGACCGCTGCCGGCGTCTGCCTGATCGTCGCCCTTATGGTCGGGTTCGGCCTCAAGCGGGGCGCACCGGCTCAGGTCGCTAAACGGGAAGGCGTGTTCAAGACCGCCGGCGTGGCGTTTCGAGCGGCGCGCAACCCAAGGGTGGCATTGGCGTATATCGGCGCACTGGTGTCCCGTGGCGATCTGGCGGTCGTGAGCGTCTTTTATTCGTTATGGCTGCGTCAGGTGGGCCTGGAGCAGGGTCTGTCCACCGTCGAGGCGCAAAAACGCGCACTCCTGTTCTATGTCGTCGCGCAGGCTTTTGCGGTTCCGTGGGCTGCGATCATGGCGCCGATTCTTGACCGCATCGACCGCGTGGCGGGCATCGCCATTGCCATGTTCCTCGCAGCTGCGGGATATCTGTCGCTGCCGTTCTTCCCGGATCCGATCAGCAACTGGATGTTCCTCGGCGCCGCCCTGATCGGCATGGGCGAGATGTGCGCCCAACTGTCGGCCATTTCACTGATCGGCAAGGAAGCGCCAACGCGCGGGAGAGGTGCGGTTATCGGATTGTTCAGTACCTTCGGCGCGATAGGAATCATGAGTTCAGGGGTGTTCGGCGGCATCCTGTTCGACAACTGGGCGCGCTATGGGCCGTTCGTGCTGGTAGGGTGCGGCAACGTCGTGATATTCACGCTCGCACTGTTCCTGTTGCGATACGAGGCCAAGCGCCGCAAGGAACAGGCCAGAATTACCGGAATTTCTTAAAAAGGGGGCAATTCATGCACAAACAACGACGAGAAATCATCAAGAGCTTCGGCGCCATGGGCGCTTTCGGCGCGGCGGGGTTGGCGTTCGGGCAGGCGCCGCGCAAAGCGTTTGCAGCTGGCGACGAGGCTGCGAACGCGCCGGATTACATCAGCGGTCCGTATGTGAACCTGCGAACCGCGGCAGGGAACCTCACGGCGTATGCCCGCATGCAGGCCGATCTGGACGAGAGCAAGCAGCGCATCGGCTGGTTCAAGGGCTATGTCATGGGCGTGCGGCCCGGCGAGCAAATCCGCGACTTGTTCGGCTTCGCCGGCTTCGGCGCCTCGCGCCTGGAAACTCAGCCGGACGGCGGTATCGCCAGGGTGCTGCGCGAGGCGGGCTACTACACGGATCTGAACAGCGGCGAGGTCATGGAGGAGTGGTACAACCCCTACATCGACGAGACCGTGTCCACGGTACCGGTGGCGAACGACCCTTTCAATACCGTATTGCGCGAGTATTTCCCGCGGCCACCGCAATACGGAGGCCTCAACAAGGACGACGTCCGCCCGCCCCGGCCGTTCATCCTGCCTTGGCGGCAGCGCGGAGAGCGGCTGGAGTTGGAGCGTCATATTCATCTGCACTACAAGAGCGCTCTGGATCCGAAGGTGTGGGTGCGTGAGTCGTCGGGAGACAAGGTGCGGGTATCGGAGTTCTTCGCCTATCACATACGGGGCGCGGATATGCAGAACCCCGATCTCGGCACGATTCCATTACACGGCGTGTGGAACCGCACCACGCCCTGGCTACCGTGGATGCTGATGGGCCAGGCGCCGGGCCACTGCCAATACGCCTGCTTCATGGGATCCGGCGAGGACCTGGAGCAGGTCCACAGCCGGGCGCTGCTGGATTACACCGAGAAACACTATCCGAAGTACTTCCATGCGCCGGAGACCTATCATCCCGATACGCCCAGCCTGTCGAGCCTGGAGCGCTACTCCGACGAGCGCACGCCCGCGCCGCCGAAGCAGGGTACATAGCTGCCCTCCTGGGAAAGAGGGCCTGGGAAAGAGGGCCTGGGAGGGAGGGCATCCTGCCCTCGGAGGACAGGATGCCCTCGTTCCCAGCCTCGTTTTCTGGCGGACTACGGCAATGTGCTGGTATTCTTGCTCGCCACGCGCCTGCGGCGGGAAGAAACCTGGCGCTTGAGGGGACGCCGCGTGACGGGCTTGGGAACTTAGAAACATCGTAAACAGGGGTAGACCTATGCAATCGAAACGGCGAGATTTCATCAAGGGCTTTGGAGCCGTGGGTGCGTTTGGTGCTGCAGCGCTGAGTATGGCGGCTTGCGGAGACGTCAACGTCACCATCAACGATAAAGACGTTGTGGGCGGCGGCGGTGAGCCCGAAGGCCCCAAGGACTACCTGGGCGGCCCTTACGTGGATTTGAGCACCGGCGAGGGAAACAAGATCGCCTTCGCGCGAACCCAGGGCAATCTCGACGAGAGCAAGCAGAAGACCGGCTGGTTCAAGGGCTACGTGATGGGCGTGCGCCCGGGCGAGGCGATTCGCGACCTGTTCGGCTTTGCCGGGTTCGGCGTATCGCGCCTGCAGCAGAACGAGGACGGTTCGATCGCCAAAATCCTGCGCGAGGTCGGCTACTACACCGACCTTCAGAGCGGCGAAGTGATGGAGGAATGGCAGAACCCGTACAACGAAGAAACCGTGCCGGTGGTGCCGATCGCCAACGATCCGTTCAACTACGTGATCAGCGATTATTATCCGGACCCGCCCGCCTTCGGAGGACTGAACGAAGAGAAGCCGCCGAAGATTCCATTTATCCTGCCCTGGAAACAGCGCGGCGACCGGATCGACATGGAGATGCACATCCATCTGTACTACCGGAACGCCCTCGATCCGGCCAAGTGGGTGCGGGAATCTTCCGGCGCGATGGTGCGGATTTCCGAGTTCTTCGCCTATCACTTAGACGGCGCCGACATGCAGAACGCCGACAAGACCACGGTGCCGTACCACGGCGTCTGGAACCGTACCACGCCCTGGTTGCCGTGGATGCTGATGGGCCAGGCCCCCGGTTTTTGCCAATACGCCTGCTTTATGGGCGCCGGCGAGGACCTGGAGCAGGTTCACGACCGGGCGCTGCTGGACTACGCCGAGAAGCACCATCCCAAGTACTTCAGCGCGCCGGAAACTTACGATCCTGAGACGCACAGCCTGTCGAGCCTGGAGTGGTACAACATCGAGCGCACTCCGGCGCCGCCGAAGGGCGAATAGCCGTTACGGCTGAATGAACTTGTGCTTGCGGCCGCTGCCGGCCGGCCGCAAGCGGCGCGCTTTCGCCGGTAAGGGAGCGATGCATAGATGGCCCGCGGAATCAACGTAGCCAAGGCGCGCGATCTGAAGCCGGACCCTTCCGGCAATCGCCTGCTGGGCCTGTGGCTTACGCCGGGTCTTACACGGACCAACGGCTGGTCGCTCATAGTCGTTTCGTTTACCACCGTGGGCCTGCTCACCGCAATTACCGGCGTTCAAACCAATGTGCTGAGTGAGAACTTCGGTATCGACGCCAGAGACCAGGGGCAGTGGATCAGTGGCCTGGTGCTGTGGACCGAATTCGTGTTGCTGGCCGTGTTTGGCCTGGTGGGCGTGGCCGCCGATCGCATTGGCCGCCGCCAGCTCTACGCGCTGGGGCTGATTCTTCTGGGCCTCAGTTACATCTTTCACGCCTACTCCGACACGATGTGGCAACTGTTCGCGTCGCGCGTGATCTATGCCGTAGGCATCGGCGCGGCCACCGGCATGCTCGGCACCATCCTGGCCGATTACCCGCAGGAAATCTCGCGCGGCCGGGTAATTGCGGTTACCGGCGCGCTCACCGGCCTTGGCGTGGTACTCATCAAGCTGATGTTTGGCGATGGCGCCAGAGTGCTGGTGGACCGCTTGGACCTGCCCGAGGATATGGCTTTGACCATAGGGCTGTTCCTGATCGCAGGGGTCGCATTCCTGACGGCCACTGTGGCTGGTTTCGGCTTGCAACCCGGCACGCCTACCAAGCGCGAGGAGCGCCTGCCGGTCAAGGTCCTGATTACCGCCGGCGTGCGCGAGGCCGTCAAGAATCCGCGCATTGCCGTGGCCTATATGGGTGCGTTTGTGGCCCGCAGCGACCTGGTAATTCTGGGCAGTTTCCTTACTCTTTGGGGGCGGTTTGCGGTCGAAAGCGCGGGCTTGACCGGGTCCGAAGCCCAGGCCGTGAGTGTGCGCCCCTTTGCTGCCGCCCAAACCGCCGGCCTGATATGGATCATTCTGCTGGGCTTTGTGCTGGAGAAGCGTGACCGGGTGGTGGCGCTGGCGGTGAGCTTCGGGGTGGCCACGATCGGCTATTTGGGAATGTCGTTTGTGGACGACTTGCTTTCCGTGAGATCGATTCCGTTCCTATGCATGCTGGGCGCAGGGCAGATCAGCGCTTTCTGGGGCGCCACTACATTGATCGGGCGCGAAGCGCCGAAAGCATCGCGCGGCACCGTGGTTGGCGCCTTCAATTTGAGCGGAGTGCTGGGCATTATGGTGTTTGTAGCGCTGGGCGGGTTGTTGTACGACAAGTACGGCCCGTCGGCCCCTTTCATCATGGTGGGTTGCGCCAACCTGCTGGTCATGGCGGCAGCCGGGCTGCTGGCGCTCAAGGAATCGCGTGACGCCGCCGCTGCTGCCGGGGCGGAAGGTCCGGCATAGGGTCAGCCCTTGGGTTCAGCGAAACACGCCGGCCGCGACATGAAGAGAAAAAGCACGCACGTGCGACCCTGGGAGGGAGGGCATCCTGCCCTCCATCGAGGGCTGGGAGCCCTCGTCCCCAGCGTGGAAATCTGGCAGGGAGGACATCCTGCCCTCCGCCAAGTACAGGGTACGCATGCAGGCTGCGCGCGGAGGACCACCAATTGAATGAATCCGGCGAGCGCGTCAACTGGCGCGCACTCCTGAACCCGTACTTCCTGCAGGTTTTCGGCATCTGCCTGTTCGGCTGGACGCTGGCCAACATGGACCAGGCCTTTTTCGGCTATGCCATTCCGCCGATCAAGCTGGACTTTGCAATCGGCGATCAGCAAATCGGTTACATCCTGTCGGCATCGTTCCTGGCCGCCGCTTTTTTCATTGTCGTGGCCGGGCTGCTCACCGATCGCTACGGCCGGAGGGTGATGTTCACCGTCTTCCTGGCCTTGTCGGCGCTGATGGTCGGACTGTTTTCGCTTGCGCAGACGCTCTCCATGCTGATTTTCCTGCGTCTTGTGGGCTGGTGTTTTTGTTCCGGCATGGTGCCGATCGTCAATTCCTACGTAGTCGAGACCTCGCCCGCCCGTTTCCGCGGGTTCAACGCCGGCATCCTGCAGATCGGCTATCCGCTGGGCTGGTTCATAGGGGGACTGTTGGCTGTTGAGTTGATGGGGAATGCTGAGATCGGTCGAGTAGTCGGGGAATTCTGGGAGTGGTTGGGCGTCATGCCCGCAGAAACTGTGCAGGGAGAGACCGGAAGCTGGCGGTTGCTCTTCATGGTGGCGTTCCTGGTTATACCCATATCCGTCGTTCTGTATCGCTACCTGCCCGAGAGCAAGCGCTTTCTGGACGAAAAGAAAGCGCAGGACGCCGCTCCGGAAACGAGTATGCGGGCCCGCGAGCGCATCGCTTTGTTGCTGAGCCGGCAGTACATTCGCCGCGTGTCGCTGGGCTGGATCGCTTCGATGACCTTCGGCGGCGCCTACGCGGGCACCGCGTTCTTCTTTCCCACGTTCTTCCACGAGGTGCGCGGTCACACTTTGCAGGAAGCCAACCTCATCGTGGGCATTTCCTATGGAATCGGCGCGCTGGGCTACGTGGCTTCCTCGGCGGTTGGCGAGTTTCTGACGACCCGCCGCAACACCATTGCGATCTGGGTCTTTACCGCCATCCCCATCGCCGCCGGAGTTTTCTGGCTCGATTGGGGCCTGGGCGCCGACATCGCGCTGATGGCGGCCATGACCTTTTTCTTCTACGGCACTATCGCGGTATTGCAGACCTACCTCGCCGAAGTGTTTCCCACCCGCGTTCGCGCAACCGCCGTCGCGTTCGTTGCCGGCGTCGGCATCAACCTGGGATTCGCCATCTACCCCCTGGTAGTGGGAGCGCTGGTCGGGCGCATCGGCTGGCAATGGGCATTCACCGTGACCGTGATTCCCAGTCTGTTGCTGACCGGGTTGTCCACGCTGATGCAGGTCAACGTACGCTCGGGCGAGCGGCTGGAAGACATCTCGGAATAGCTTCTGCTTCGGGTACTAGCGAAAGGATTTAGACGCCACTCGCGATCGACAGGTCATCCTAATCGGGTCCGGTCTCGAATATCCTGTATCGACACGTCCAAACGCGATCACAAGGCCGGGCGGGCCGTATAACGTCCAATGTCGGCAGTCGCGTGCAAGTGCCGAGACATGGAGCCAATAGCGGCTTGTTCCTTCGACAGATTCAAGGCTTCGTTGTTGTGCTGTCGATTACTCCCAAAACGGCAAGCAAGCTCTCTTCGACGTGCGACATTTCGCCGGCCGATAGCTCCGTTAAAGGCTCAGGACCGAGGCGCCTGCGGTCCAGGGTGCAAGGCTGGTCAACGACAACTTGTGAATCCATGCGCAAGCCATCGCGAGCCCGGACGGTAACTCGAAGCGGTTCCGCCGCTTTGCGAATGTCACTTGTGAGGGGTAGCACAACCACCGTGCGCGCCTGCGCCGAACTCAACCAGTCTCCCTGGATAACGAGCACCGGTTGAATCTTGCCAACCTCCCGGCCACGGCTGGGATTGAGGTTGGCGACCCACACTTGGCCGCGCCGGATATTGGTGGTCGTGCTCAGGGGTTGTTCGGCGGTCACTTGGGTGTCCAATCGCCGTTTTTCGTCAACCTCAGGGACTCATTGTCGAGCGGCAGCGCTTCTTCCGCCAGAGTGATGGCGTCCTTGGCCTCGATCGCGGCAGCCGCTCGAGTCATCCGAGCCAGGAAACGATCACGCCGCCGGTCGGCCAGGAACCGCTCCAACGCGACGCGCGCGATGAGAGACTTCGGCTGCTTGGCAAGACGGGACTCCTCGCTTAAGCGCGCATCAAGGCGTTCGGTGAGGCGGATGCTGAGAATGGACATTGGATGCACTCCCATTCGTAGTGCGTTATGGATGACGAATTGTAGTGTAGATTGGGTCAGGTGCGGAAGGGACGGCCTGCGTCTTCCGATGCGGGCGCAATATCGTGAGCGCTTTGTATTGAAGGGCGGGATGCTGCAGAATCTCTTTTTTCCGATGATGTCCAATTTCCCCCGATCGCTTCTGGACGGCTATCGTTCGTTCAAGGAAGACCGGTTTGCCCGGCAACGCGCTCGTTACCGCGCGCTTGCCGAGCGCGGGCAAACGCCCCAAGTCATGGTCATTGCCTGCTGCGATTCCCGAACAGCGCCGGAGACCATATTCAGCGCCCAGCCGGGAAAGATCTTTGTGGTGCGCAATGTCGCCAACCTGGTACCGCCCTATGAACCCGACGGCACCTATCACGCCACTTCCGCCGCGCTCGAACGCGCTTCGATCCGCTATTCGATCGCCAACTTGAGAACCTTCCCGTGCGTTTCCATCCTCGAGGACCGCAAGCGGCTCAGCCTGCACGGCGCCTGGTTCGACATCGCTTCCGGCGAACTCTGGACGATGGACGGAGCAAGCGGGGACTTCTCCAAGGCCTGACGTTCCCCTGGGAACGAGGGCTTCCAGCCCTCGACGCCGGGAGCGAGGACATCCCGTCCTCGTCGAGGGCTGGAAGCCCTCGGTCCCAGGGGAAGCCCTCGGTCCCAGGGGTCAGTAAACGCGCGGGATGATGCGCCAGGGAACTTGCTTGCGGTATTCGTCCCACAGCGGGCCGTATTTCTCGGCGCAGCGGCGGTCGTCGTCGCGCTCGCGCCGGAGCAGGAAGGCCAGGTAGTAGAGCGGATACAGCCAGGGCCCCAGCGCCAGGGGCCAGCCCAGGGGAAGCGCAAGCCCGGTGGCCATCAGGATTTCGCCCAGGTAGTTGACGTGCCGGGAGACCCCCAGAATCCGCTGCACAAGAGGTGGCGATTGCCGTCGGTGATTGCGCGCTGCTCCAGAAAACCCAGGAAAGGCCGCTCGGGGTTTCGTTTGAATCCGAATTTTTGCAAGTTCGCGCCGCGCGCCAGCATCCAGCCGCCGAAGAACAGCAATGCGGACAGCAGGTAGAGCCATCCCGGGGCATGCGGATTGGGCCGCTCGGCAACCGCCCACAGGCCCACGCCGTAAAAATAGGGATACCAGGTCAGGCAACCCCAGATCAGCTTGAAACCCAGGCGTTCGGCGAACAGGTCGTAGGTATACAGGTGGACGCGCTCGAAGAACAGATAGTCGCAAATGAACCAGGTGAACAGCATGACGTAGAGCACGACGCCGGGCGACAGATCGCCCGGATGAGTCATGTGGTGATGGGCGCCGAACGAAAGCAGGTTCAACTGCAACAGCGTGGCGCCGGCTACGTACAGATACATCTTCGCGTCGGCGCGCCCATTGAACATTTGCGGGTTCTTGCGCCGCCCCAGGTAATACTCCGCCAACAACGAGCCGCCGCGGCTTGGGGCGGAGAGCACAACCCACGCGGCAACCGCCAGGCCCAGCACGCAGGCGCCGCCCGCGCCCGCCCAGCGGTGGCGCCAAAGCCAGTCCCAAGGCAGGACGCCGGTGTAACCCAGGACGAACCACAGGGCCACGCATAAAGCGAACACGCGCAGCCCGTTCAGCCGGTAGCGCAGCAGCGCGCCGCTATGCTCGTCGCGCGCGTAGCCTTCGACCCGGCGCGCCGGCAATACCAGGTGCAGGGCCAGCACGACGGCGAGTACCGCCCATCCGGAGAAGAAACCCACCAGGAGATGGCTCATATCACTTTCTTCATCGACTTTCCGATCAGGCGGATGATCGGCTTGCGGGGCAGAAAACGTGTTATCACTTGCCTTCCAATGCGGTTGAGCATTCCCGGCGCCACCGAGGGCCCCTTGCCCAGCGCATCCAGCGTGATTCGCGCTACCCTCTCGGGAGGAAGAATCCCCGGAGCGATGCGCCGAAAGGTCCTCAGATAGCCGGAGTGCGGATTGCGCCCGGGCAGGACACCACGACATCTATGCCTTCTTGGCCCAGTTCGTGCCACAGCCCTTCGCCCAGGACGGTGTTGAATGCCTTGGTCGCCGCATAGCCGGTGAGCCCGGGCCAACCGTGAATGCCGGACATCGAGGACATCAGGACCACCGCGCCTCGGCCGCTTTCGCGCATCGGGTCAAGCAGCGAGCGCAGCAGCGTCAGCGGACCCAGCACGTTCACCCGCACCAGCCGCTCCAGCGTGTCCTGCTGAAGCTCAACGAAGAGCCCCGTCGGTATCAGGGCGGCGTTATAGACCAGCAGGCCGGGCGGGATGCTGTCGCAGGCAGTCTTGATCTTCCCGGCCAGCTCGCTGTCCGCCAGATCCAGGGCCAGCCAGCGGGTTTCGACCTGGTACGGCTTCGCCAGCCGCTTTGCCAGTTCCGCCAACTCCGGCTCGCGGCGGGCCAGGAGCAGGACATTCATGCCACGCGCGGCAAGCTGCTCGGCGAAGGCGGCGCCCAGGCCCTCGGAGGCGCCGGCAACCAGCGCCCATTCGCCGTAACGGCTTACGAAATCGCTCACATTCTTGTGCTCGGCCCGCCCCGGGACGGAGCAGAGACTTTCAGGCGTCTCAATCCGGCGACAACTCCATATAACATCGCCGTCATGGGACGTACGGTAACCCACAAGGCTGCCCCGGGACTTGCGGCTATACCGGGTGATCCATTGCTTCGAATTGCCCCGGCCGCACTCCAGGCCTGCCTCCTGAATGAACGATCCGGCAAACGGGCGAACCGTTCACGTGACCCTGCTGTTGCGGGGGCAGAAAAGGGAGTTCCATATGGAGCCGGGCGCCGGCATGGACATCCTCAGCGCCGCTATTGAGGCGGGGCACACGCCTCCTCATTCCTGCCGGAGCGCGATCTGCGCCACCTGCCGGGCGCGGCTGGTGGAGGGCGAGGTACGAATGCGTCAGCACCATGCGCTCCTTGAAGAGGAGCTTGCAGCCGGCTTTGTACTCGCTTGCCAGTCGCTGCCGGTAAGCGCGCGGGTGGTGCTGGACTACGAATTGCTGCCGTCCTGATACGCCATTGTGGGCAACCTTGCGGTAACCTTACGAAGGTCATTGATGTTAAGATAAATGGCCCGGTACTCCCGGTTTTCGGGCAGTAGTTTCTTGAAGGAGAAGCGGATGAAGAAAGGCAGCGTTACTTTAGGATTTCTTGCAATTTTGATGGCCGCGCCTGTGGCCCTTGGCCAGGACGAAATGGTGCTGGAAGAGATTATCGTCACGGCCCAGCGGCGCGAGCAGAGCCTGCAGGAAGTTCCGGTGGCGGTTACGGCCTTCACGGGCGAAGCCCTTGAACTCGCCAACATCACCGAGGCGGCGCAATACCTCAACCTGACGCCCAACGTAAGCTACACGGAGGATGGCCAGGTCGGTTCCCGCGGCATCAGCATCGCGATGCGCGGCGTCAGCAACATCAACACTGACGAGAGTTCCTTCATTCAGTCCATCGGCGTGTACCTGGACGAGTTCAGCGTGGCCTCCGTGGGACAGGGCACGGTGAACCCGCAGTTGCAGGACCTGGAGCGGATTGAAGTGCTGCGCGGCCCGCAGGGCACTTACTTCGGCCGCAACGCCGTGGGCGGCGCGCTCAACCTGACCACCCGCAAGCCGCAGCCCGAATTCGACGCCAGCACCAGCATGGGCTACCGTATGTTTGAAGGCGCCAGCGAGCAGATGGACTTCAGCGGCATGATCAACCTGCCGGTATCCGAGGCCTTCATGCTGCGTGGCGTGCTCTACTACGAAGATTCCGGCGGCCTGGTCAAGAACATCGTACCTGGCGGCGGCGATTCGGGGCATGAATACACGATGGGCCGGGTGTCCGCGCGGATGATGCTGGATGATGCTACGACCGTGGACCTTATGGTGATGTACAGCGACGAACAGCAGGGCCACGACGAAAACGTGCCTTCCGGCGTGTGGGATACGGACTCCGTAGCCACTTTCCTGTTCCGCGGACACAGCGGCGGATTGCTGGCTCCTGTCGATCCGGGCACCGGATTCTGGCCCAACAATCGCAACGAGGTCGGGCGCTCGCCTATCGGTGAGAAGACCGACAATTCCACCAGCCTTGCGATCCTCAAGGTCAGCCGGGATATGTCCGATACGGCCACGCTCACTTGGATCAGCGGCTGGATCGACACCGAGACCGAACGGGTGTTCGACAATGACCTGGTCCCGGAAAACGTCGTTTTCCGCGAACAAATGCGGGAAGGCAACTCGTTCAGCACGGAGCTCCGCGTGGACATTACTTCCGACGCCTTTGACTGGACCATAGGCGCGATGTACGCCCGGGACGAGAAGGAACTCTGGGGCCAGGTGCAGTTAGGCACGACCACCGTCGTGAACGGCGTGGACCACGCGGCCATCGGCTCGTTGCCGCCGACCTTCCTGAACGACGTCTTCGGGCGCCCGTTCTGCCTGGCCTGCGCTACCGACGGCTTTGAGTTGACCAGCGTGGCCGTATTCACCGACGTGACCTGGCACATGAGCGACCGTTTCGACTTCACGCTTGGCGGGCGCTATACCTCGGACGATGTCTCAAACACCTACTACCCCCTGAATCCCGCTGGCGGTGACCGTTGGCCCAACGACCTGGTGCCTACCGCCGAGATCGGCAACGAAGACACCTTCACCGACCTTTCGCCGCGGATTGCGCTGTCCTATGACGTGACCGACCACGCTACCGTATACGCCACGGTTTCGCGGGGCTACAAGGCCGGCGGTTTCTCTCTGGCTCGCAACGGAGCCGATAACTCGGCGGTCAACGAGCCCTTCAGACCGGAAATCCTGACCAACTACGAGTTGGGTGTGAAGTCCGAGTTGTTTGACGGACGCGCACGCTTCAACGCCGCGGTCTTCCAGCTGGACTGGAAGGACCTGCAGCTCGAGACCTTCTTCTTCCTGGTGCCCGGCGACGCTACCAGCAACGTTGAGCTGACCATCAACGTGCAGAAAGCACGCGCCACCGGCCTGGAGGCCGAGTTGGCGGCGCTGATCACCGAGAACCTCACCATTACCGGTGGAGTGGGCGTGATCGACACGGAAATTCTGAGCGATGATGTAGCTCGCCTGAGCGGAAACCTGTTCGTGAACTTGAAGGGTGAGCCGCTGCCGCGGGCGCCTGAACTGACCTTCAGCCTGGCTGCGGACTACGAGTTCACGCTGGATCAGTGGGATGGCTGGGCGCGGCTTGAGTGGATTTACAAGGACTCGCAGTTCTCCACGATCGAGGATGTGACCTACCTGCAGACCAGCGGGGCGACGATCTACTCCGACCCGCTGACCCAGGAAGACTGGATCGCGCAGGTTCCCAGCCGCACCGACGGCTTCCCGTTCCGCACGCCCGAGGCGGATATCTTCAACCTCAGGGCAGGCGTGCACCTGAACGCGTGCTGGGAAGTCGTGGCGTATGTCGAGAACCTGACGGACGAGAAGTACTACACCGGCACTGGCGAGAACTTTGGATTCAGCGGTTTCCGGCTGCGCCCGCATCCCCGCATCTGGGGCGCCAAGGTCAATTACCGATTTGGCAAGTAAATCGTCCTGGGGTGGAGGGCATCCTGCCCTCCACCCCTGGGAAAGAGGGCTTCCAGCCCTCTGCCGCGGACAAGGATGTCCTCGGTCCCAGCAGCGCGTTTCGCGCTCACAGCGTGGATTACTGGCAACCTTCGCAGGGTGCCTTGCACTTATAGCGTCGCTTGTTGCTCCCTCCGCTGCCGCGCAGACCCGCGATGTCAATTTTGCTGTGGTCGGCAAGCACGCCGGGTATGAGCAAACCGGTTCAGGCGCGCCCAAGCGCCAGTACTACTCCTTCTTCTCGGAGATCTTCCTGGCCGACGACACAGCGCTTGCCGAAGCAACACTGGTTCGGCCGGACGGCCGCGAGGTTCAATTCACCGATCAGCGCCAGGCCATGGGCCCCTCGCAAGACCAGATTCTCCTGGTGCGGGGTGAGCGCCGCTATGACAGCGAGGCGGAGTTGGACAAGGAGTGGCCCAATGGCGAGTACGTATTCCGCTACAAGCCGCCCGGCGCGGATGGCCCGGTCTCAATAACGGTGCGACTGGGGGACGGCGAGTATCCGGCCGGTCCCAAGGTGTGGTTGGAACAGAACGGGGCCGAGGTGGCCTCGGACAGCGTCGATCCCATGAGGGACCTGGTGGTGCGGTTTGCCGCCTTTGAGTCCGGACACGCGGACCCGCGAGAGATTTGCGACGACCTGATTTTCGTGATCCTTCGCGACGAGGACAGCTACAAGGTGGATCACAGCGGCCGTCCGTTCCAGGGCCAGCGCTTCATGCTTTATTCCGACACGGAACGCGTTATCCCGGCCGCGGCGCTGGCGCCGGCCAGCCGCTATTCCCTGGGTGTGGAACAGGCCACGCTCGAGGAAACAGCCCGTGGCGCTGGTGTGCCGGTCATGTCAACCCGCGCTGTTACCACAGCCGTGGAGATTCACACGCTCCCCCCGCTTCCCCAGATCATGCAATAGCCCCTCGCACTCCATCGGGAGCACGAGGCGGGGCGCAGCACCAACCGACGGTGCGCCACACGCAAATTGGCGCGAAACTTATGACCTGGAAAAGCGTCGAAAGAAAATGGGGGAATCAGATGGCAGCGCTCGTTACGCCGCGCGGGATTCCACAATCAGTTCCTGGCCAAGCACACGCAAAGCCTTATGAATCCGATTGGCGGCCGTGTGGTGATGAGGATCAAGCATGCGGCGCACAACTTTCTCATTGACGCTGAGCCGACGGGCCAGGGCAAGGCGCGACAGGCCGCTGTCGCGGAAAGCGAGAGCAAACGCGGCTTTGGCCGCCATGTCGGGCGGGACGGCGACAAGCTGCTCTTCAAGACGCCGTGGACTCGGCGCTGGAATGGGTTCTCCGTCGTCGATACGCCCGGCGATTGCTTCTTCGAGCGCGTCGCGAGCCTCCACCAGGGCTGCCGCTTCGTCGGTGCCGGAAGTGAGGCATTCGGGAAGGTCCCGAAACGAGACCACCACCTCGCCCGAGTGATCCGGATGAAGCCGCGCGGGATAGCGAAACTGCATGATGCTTCTCCTTTTCTTCTTTCGTCCTTGAACCTTATTGAAAATCGCTACGCTTCAGACCGAGCTGGCGAACCATTGCGGACAGAAGCCCGGGAGCAAGGTCCTTGCGTCGATTCTTCACAATGGTTTTTCTCCCGCCGTAATACAGAGTGACGTGACTGCCTTTGCCTCGCTTGGTATCCAAACGCACTTGAACTCCTCGCTCCGTGCCGAGTTCAAACACTCGGTTCAGGAATTCCCTGCCCTTCACTCATTGAAATATAGGACAGATATGTCCGAATATCAAGCAAAGATTGATTTGCCGAGTACTTAGTACTAAAGGAAAACTTCCAGTGCTTCATGCTTTATTCCGACACGGAACGCGTTATCCCGGCTGCGGCCGTGGCGCCAGCGTGCCGGTCATGTCAACCCGCGCCGTTACCACAGCCGTGGAGATTCACACGCTCCCTCCGCTTCCCCAGATCATGGACTAGTCTTTGTAGTCTTCCACATCGTCCGGGTTCGGCTGCCGGTAGATCGACTCCGGAAACTCGGCCTGAGCGGCGCCATCGGGTGTCCGAAACCGCAAGCCGTGACCTTCCTTGATCGTGTATCGAATCTCCGGTTGACCCCCGGTCTGCAGATTCAGTTCGTAGAGGCGCTTTCGCATTCGGCGCACAACGGTTTCGTGCTCGGGGGCGGCAATCAGGTTGTGCATTTCTCCGGGATCGTTTCGCAAGTCGTACAACTCGTCCGTGTCCCAGATTCCATGGTATTGAACAAGCTTGAAGTCCTCGGTGCGAAGCGCGAAAGTTGTCGGCGTTTGCGGAAAGACCCAGTTCCAGAAATACTCGTAGAACAGTTCGGATCGCCAGTCGGGAACCGTCTCACCGCGTGCCAAGGGTCCGAAGTCCCGCCCGTGCATGGGACGCGGCGCCTCCACGCCGGCAATCGATAGCAGACTCGGCGCAATGTCGATGTTGGCAACCATTTCGTCGACCACGGTGCCGGCAGGAAAGCGCCCGGGCGCCCGCGCAAGCAGCGGAACACGCATGGATTCTTCATAAGCGTTGCGTTTGTCGATCAGGCCATGCTCGCCGAACAGGAAACCGTTGTCTCCCATGAACACCACGATCGTGTTCTCAGTGATGTCCTGATCGTCGATCCAGGCCAGTAACCTGCCTACGCTGTCGTCCACCGCGGCCAGCGTCCTGTGGTATTCACGCAGGTAGTCGCCAATGTCCAGGTCGCTGTGATAAGCGAAATCCACGCCGTGCCAGCTGTTACGTTGATTTCGGACCCACATGGGCTTGCCCGCATAATTTTCCGGAGTGTCAGCCGAACTTTCGGGAAGCTCGAATTCCACATCCGGGTACAAGCTCTTGTGCCTTTCTGCCGGCGTGAAGTTCGCGTGCACGGCCTTGTGCGACAGATAAAGGAAAAACGGTCGCTGTTGGTCACGCTCGTTTAACCACTGCATTGCGTAGTCCGTCAGCTCGTCGGTAATGTAACCCTGTTGCGGAACGCGGTTGCCGTTCACGTTTATCGTGCTGCCCTCAACCGGCATGTAGTTGCCCTGGCCGGCGAAGCTGACCCAGTAGTCGAATCCCGGCTGCTTGTCATCGCTGTGCAGGCCCATATGCCACTTGCCGATAAACGCCGTCTGATAACCGGCCGCTTGCAAGTCCTGCGGGAAGAAAACGATGTCGTCGCTCAAGTTCTGCTTCAGGTTGTCGACTACACCATGGGCATGGGCGTACAAGCCGGTAAGGATCGATGCCCGGCTCGGAGAGCACAGTGAAGTCGTGACGAATGTGTTCTTGAAGTGCACGCCCTCTTGAGCGAGCCTGTCGATATGGGGCGTCTGGATTTCATCATTCAGGAACCCCAGCGCGTCATATCGTTGGTCGTCCGTGAGTACGAAAATTATGTTGGGCCGTGCCTCCTCAAGCAGCGGATCCTGCGCACAGGCAGTGACCATCAGCATGGCTGCGAGCAACGTCAACCAGGGGTTCTTCATTTCATTGCTCAAAGGAATACTTCCAGCGGCTCGTGCGGCGCGTCGCAATCGATCAGGTCCACGCGTTTTTCCCGAATCAGGAAGCCTTGCCGTACAGGGCGAAGCCGGTAGGTGAACAAGCCGGCATTGAGGCGCGTGCGTTCTCCCTGCCGCTCACTCAGATGGAAACGCCTTTCCACAACCCATTCCTTGTTGTCTTCGTGAATATTGCACAGTGCCGCGGGCCCCACCGTGCGGCTGGCGCGAATGCCTCCGGCCAGCGAGTGGGCCGCTTCATGGGTGATGCGGGCGATGCGCATTTGCATGAGTGCGCGGTTCTCGTGAAACAGGGAAGAGTGCGAGTCCGCATCTTCCTGTCCGGGCGATAGCGGCGCCCAGTAGCGGCAGTCTTCCGTGAACAGCTTCAGCCAGTCGCCGTAGCGCCCGCGATTCAGATACTCGCATTCGAGGTATAGCAAGCGTTCGGCCGCCGCCAGCTGTGCCTCGGAGGCCTTGAGGTCCGGTGCGAGCACGATCATCGACTAACTTTCCATGTATTCGCGCCATGCGCGGTATTGGGCGCGCACGTATTCTTCGCTGAGCGCGGTGCTTGCCCCGTTGTTTTGGTTGTTCCGATCCTGCCGGTGCTGGCTTACCTGGCCAGGCTCCCCCTCAAGGCCCTGCTGGACTCGCCGGTAGGCCTCGGCATCGTCCGGTTTGACCAGCGACGAAGGCGAGTGAATCGTGTTCGCATAACGGATGTTGCGGAGAAAGTGAGACTCAGGCGCCCCTTCCGCGCTGAGCGTCCAGCTCTCCACCAGTGTGCGATCGACCGCCAGCGGGGTCAGCCTTCGCATCTGCATATATTGCGGATGGGCGGAAGCGCCGGGATAGAAGCAGGCGTTGTGCAGGTTGCGGGTCAGCGCCCGCTCGGCCCGTTCAGCGCCCCAGGCATCCTGGAGTGCGGCCCGATAAGCGGGGTCTCCGCCGCCCGCTTCCTTGCGAAAGCCGCTCATGTCACTGTGCCCGCCGGGATGACAACGCACTTCGAGTTTTCCGAAACTGGCCAGGGGTTGACCGTTGGAGGCGACCCACAGCGCTTCCTGGGGCGCGGTTTCCGCGCTTGTGGCGGCACGGCTTGCGGCGATGGAAGACTCGTGGACGCGTGGCGGATGCAGTCCGTCGTGCAGGTTCTCCAGGTACACCTTCCAGTTGCAGCGCAGCAAGATCGAAAGGCGGCCGCCTGCTACGGTGAGTTTGCCGCTGGGTGATCGATCAGCCATAAGGTCCAGCGCTTCGCGGGCCGGGCCCAGGAACTCGGCCAGGGAAACCGGCTTCGGCGGGGATTGAAGGCGCGCAAAAGCAAAGTCGCGATAGGTCTCGACCGGGTAGGACTCAAGCGCCCAGTCGGGATCGCCGGCCCGCGGCACGTCGGCGCCGGCATAACCCCCGGGCAGCGGTATCTGTTTGAGCGCACCGTCTGTCGCGTAGGTCCAACCGTGATAGGCGCACTGCAGGCGCCGGGCGTGGCCGCAGTTGCTCCCGACCAGCCGGGCGCCGCGGTGGGCGCAGCGGTTCAGCAGAGCCCGTGGCCGCCCGTCCTCGTGGCGAATGAAGATCAGCGGCCTGCCGGCGACGGTCACGCGCAGATAGTCGCCGGGTCGGGGAATCTCGCTCAAATGACCGACGTAGCTCCAGCAACGCGCAAAGATTCTCTCCCGTTCGGCGGCGAACACCTCGGGGCTGGTATAGACCCGCCCGTCAACGGTGTCGTCATGAACCAGATCTGCAAACATGGCGGGAAAGAATAACGCCTGCGCGCAGGCAACCCCCTGGGAACGAGGGCTTCCTGCCCTCGCTTGCATGGAATGAACTGGAACGAGGGCGTCCCGCCCTCGTTCCCAGCGTGTGCTCGGCGGCGCATATAGTATGCGCGCGCCATGAACGCACATCCGCACCATCATTCAATGGGCCGCGTTGCCCCTTCCTGCCGGGAGTGTCGGAGCCAGGGATGGCGACGCCCAGCTCCACGGATGGATTCATGCGGCTCCCGGCAGGAAGGGGCAACGCGGCCCTGCGCCGACCATAAGGATCATCGTGGCGGGTAATTCCCGGCGGCGATGGGGGATCGTGGCCGTGGCCGCGCTCGGCTTGTCCACCAGCCCCGGCCAGTTCGCTTTCGGCGCCTTCAGCCTCTTCATCGAACCTCTGGAACAGGAATTCGGCTGGTCGCGCGGTGATATGAGCCTGGCGCTTACGCTGTTTACCCTGTGCCTTGCGGTCACGCTACCGTTCATCGGTCGGCTGGTGGATCGCTACGGTTCGCGCCGCGTTCTGGCGCCCTCGATGCTGTTCCTGGGACTGGCGCTTTGCGTTCTGGGCTGGCGATTGGACTCGCTTTGGGTGCTGTTTACCGTGTACGTCCTGATCGGCGTTCTGGGCGCCGGCGCCAACAGCCCACCCTACATGCGAACCGTCTCGGGATGGTTCGACCGCCGCCGCGGACTGGCCATCGGCATAGCCATGGCCGGCGCGGGACTGGGTTACGCCTACGTTCCGCCCATGGTGCGCTACATCAACGACGCATACGGCTGGCGTTTCAGCTTTCTGGCCTTGGGCGCGATCATCATCATCGTAGCCACCCCGCTGGTGGCCCTGTTTCTGAAAGATCCACCAGGGATGCGCACCGGTGCGGCAAGCGAACCCGGTGCGACCGCCATGCAGGTCTCGGGCGATGCCTGGAGGCAGGCCGTCGGCCGGGGCGTGTTCTGGATGCTGATTGCCGTCTTTGCGCTGTTGTCGTTCAGCCTCTACGGGATGCTGGCGCACTTCAAACCGCTGCTGACCGGTATGGGCGTGCCCGGGGAGGAGGCCGGCTGGATTTTCGGCATGGTCGGGATTGCGGTAATGTTTTCGCGGGTGGTGATCGGCTTTCTCATCGACCGGATCTTCGCGCCCCGGATAGCGCTGGTCGTGTTCCTGCTTTCGGCAGCCGGCATGTACGTGCTGTCCACCGGCAATGCGGCGGGCTTCGCAATACCCGCTGCTTTGCTGCTGGGACTGAGCATGGGTGCCGAGATCGACTTGCTGGCCTACCTGGCCGGGCGCTACTTCGGTCTGAAGTCCTTTGCAGTGATTTACGGTCTGTTGTTCAGCGCCTTCTTGGCAGGCACCGCGCTAGGGCCGTGGGCCTACGGCATGGCCCACGATGCCTACGGTTCCTACAGCCTGATGCTGCTTGTCGGCGCAGGCTGTTGTGCGCTCGCCGCAGTTGTGACCGGCTTTCTTCCGCGCTGGAGCGATCACTCGAGGCCGGCGTCATGAGGGCCTGGGTGAACCGGCTCGCGCAATCAGGCGAACTGTTGGCCGTGGAGCGGGAGGTCGATCCGAGGTTTGAGCTGGCTGCCGTGACCCAACGCGCCCAGGAGGCGGGCAATCGGCCCCTGTTGTTCGAAAATGTGCGCGGAACCGGGTTGCGCGTCGCAACCAATTTGTTTGCCGATGCAGGGCGACTTCGTAGTGTGGTGGGAGGCGCGGATGAACCGTTCGCGGCCGCTTACGCAAAGGTCCTTGACGCCGCGGAGGCGCGAGTCGAGCCTCCCGCGAAGGAGGTGCAGGCGCCCGGCGATCTTCAGCAGGGCCGGCTGACGGACCTGCCGCTGATTACCTACCACGAGCGCGACGCCGGACCCTACTTCACGGCGGCGATGGTGCTGGCCCTGGACCCGGATACCGGCGTGCCCAACCTGTCGTTTCACCGCGCGATGTACGTGAGCCCCGATGAACTGCGCCTGCGCCTGGGCGACAGCCACGACCTTACCGACTACCAGCGCCGTGCCGAGAAGGCTGGACAGGCGCTGCCCGTTGCTTTGCTGATCGGCGCGCCGCCGCCGGTGTTCTTCGCTGCAGGTACCCACCTGCCCGCCGGCATCAACGAGTATGCGCTGGCCGCCGAGCTGTCGGGCGCGCCGGTCGAGGTGTATCCCGGCCGTCACACCGGTCTCCCGATACCGTTTCAGACCGAGGTCGTCATCGAGGGGCGCATCCTGCCGGACGAAAGGCGTCCGGAAGGCCCGTTCGGCGAGGTGCTCGGGTATTACGTGCCCGAAGCGCCCAACCACGTCATGGAAGTCCAGGACGTCTCCTGGCGGCGGGATGCGCTGTTTCACAGCCTGCTGTGCGGCTCGCGGGAAGATCTCGCCCTGCTGGAAGCGGTCAACGCTGCCCGTGTCTACCGCGACCTGACCCGTCGCCTGCCGGGCATCCTCGACGTATCCTGCGCCCCGGCGTTCATGAACACCACCGTGCAGATCCGCCCGCAGTACGACGGACATGCCCGCGACGTCATGGAGGTGGTTTTCGACAGCCACGCCGACTACAACCAGTTGTGCTGCGTGGTCGAGGAGGATGTGGACCTGCACGATATGAACGCCGTGATTCATGCTTTTATCACCCGGGGCCGGGTGGATGCGCGGACCCTGGTGGTGACCGGCCGGGCCGGTTTCTACCGCGATACCCAGGACGATTTCGTGGGCCGGGTAGGGCTGGACGCCACCCGTCCCTTTGGCCGGGAAGACGAATTTGTCTTGAAGGAGGTGCCGGGGCTGGACGCTACCCGGCTTGAGGATTACCTCACCCGCGGCAGCAAGATATAGGGCCAGGGACTCGGCATCTCGCTGACCGGCATTTCGATCAATCCCGGCGCATTGGCGTCGAGCGCTTCGCGCAAGGCTGCGCGCAGTTCTTCGGGCGTATGGACCCGCCAGGCCCCCAGGCCGAAGGACTCGGCCATGGCCTTGAAATCCGGGTTGGTCAACTCCGATGCGAACACCCGGCCAGAGTAGCGTTGCGCCTGGTCCCGCCGGACGTTGCCGTAGGCGTTGTTGCTGAACACGATAACCACTACGTTGAGTCCGTGACGTTTCGCCGTGGCCATCTCCGCGCCCGCGTACAGGAAGCCGCCGTCGCCGGCAAACGCCACGACCTTGCTGTCGCGATGGGCCGCCTGCACGCCCAGCGCAGTGGGGTAGCCGTAGCCCAGGTTGCCCTGGAAGTTGCTGCTGATGTAGTGGCGCGCGCGGTACGAGGGAAACGCAAACCATGACGTGTAGGCCATTTGGGTGACCTCGTCGACGAAGAAACCATCCTCCGGCAGTTCCTCGCGGACCACCTTGAGCACCGCGGCTTGCGGCGCGTTGTTGCGGCTGAACTCCCGGTCAAAGCGGCTCTTCAGCCCCAGCAGTTCCTTTCTTCGCGATTCGCGCTTGCGGTTGGCCTTCTGCAACGCTTCGGCCAGGCCGTTGAGTCCCGCGCCGACATCCGCCGGGAGCGCCACGCTTGGCGCCCGCCCGCGCTTGAAGGCGGTTGGATTCGCGTCCAGGCGCACCACCGGCAGCTTGTCGTCCAGCCCCCATTCGAGTTCCGGTTCGCTGAACCGCGTGCCTACTGCCAGCACGGCGTCGGCATCGCCCCAAAGCGAGTGCGCAACCGGAAAGCTGACCCCCAGGTAGTGGCGCTCGTCAACAACGCCCTTGGCATTGAAATTCGCGGCTGCCGGCGCCTGCAGCATCTCTGCAACGCGCAGGAGTTCCTGGCCGGAGTCCAGCGCGCCCGGACCGGCGATGATTACGGGATTTCTGGCTTTGCCCAGGATTTGCGCCGCCTCACTGAGTGCATCCGGATCGGCCTGAGCCGGCTCATAGGAGTCGGCCGGCTCCAGCAATGTCACCTCGCTTTCGCCTTCCATGATGTCCGGAGCCATTTCCAGCGCCACCGGCAAGGCCGCCCCGGTATGCAGTTGCCGGAACGCCTCGGCTACGAACTTCGGCGTATCGGCGCCTTCAGGTATTCGCTGGGCCCATTTCGTCAGCCGCTTGAGAATGCCGAGCTGATCGTGGATTTCGTGCAGCATGCCCCAGCCCGCGTTGATGTGCATGGAAGGCACCTGCCCGGCCAGGCACAGTACGCGCGAGTTGGTGGCGTAGGCGGTGCACAGGGCGGAGCCGGAGTTCAGCACCCCCGGTCCGGGCACCACGCTGAATACGCCGGGGCGGCCGGTCGAGGCGGCGTATCCCAGCGCCATATAGGCGGCGCCCTGTTCGTGGCGCGAATTGATCACCTCGGGCGGCCGTTCGGATCGCGCCAGCGCGTCGAACAAGCCGTAGGTCTGCCCGCCCGGCAGGCCGAATACCGTGTCTATGCCGTGCGCCAGCACCGAACGCACCAGCGCCTCGCCTCCCGTCATCCGCTGGGAACGAGGGCATCCTGCCCTCGTCGAGGGCGAGACGCCCTCGTTCCCAGCGTTAGGCGGGTCAGTCTTCATGGGCGATGAGCACTTCGAACTCCGAGCCCGTGGCGCGGCAAAACTCCACCGCGTCCTTGCCCGCGGCTGCGTTCTCCTCCGAGCGCATCGCGGCGTCGAAATCCTCTTTCGAGCCGAACTGCAAACCCACCAGCAGATATACCGAGGGCTCACCACCCATTGCGTTGCCCGTAATGCGATTGATGACGAGTTTCTTCAGTCCCGGAATCCGACGCACCATCGGGGCGTGAACCTCCCGAAAGTACGTCTCGAAAGCGTCAATCTTGTCGGGGCGAGTGTAGGTAACAAGAATCTTGTGCATGTTTGTGTTCACCCATATGCGTCATTCCGGCCGAAGGATTACGACACGGCGGACGCCTATCTTAAGGGCTGTCAGCGCGCCGCCGAAACTCGTGCTGAGCAAAACTCCCGAGCACCCGAACAACGTCGGCGAAGTACTTGATTTCCTCGAGCGCCGAGCGAACCGGCGCGTCAAATTCATGCCCCTCGATTTCCACGTAAAAGCGCGCCCGGTCGAAGTTTTCCGTTCCTATATAGCTTTCCAGCTTGGTCAGGTTGACGTAATTCGTGGCAAATGCCCCAAGCGCCTTGTACAGGGCCGCCGGCACGCTGCGGAGCTGAAACCATAGCGCCGTGATGTACGCCGTTCCGGCTTGCGCCGGATTTTCGTTTTTCTCTCGCGCCAGCACGATGAAACGGGTGGTGTTGTGAAACTCGTCCTGGATATCGCGGTGAACGCTATCAAGTTCGTACAGATCGCCGGCCAGGCCGGAAGCGATAGCGCCGACCGTCGGATTGGCCTGCTCCGCAACCCACTGGGCAGAGGCGGCGGTGTCGCTGGCGGCGTGCGGCTCCAAGCCTTGTTCCCGCAGGAAGCGACGGCATTGCGCCAGGGCCTGGGGATGGCTGTAGACGGCGCGCAGACCCTCGAGCGTGGCGCCCGGAACTGCGAGCAACTCGTGCCGGATCGCCTGAAAGTACTCAGCGACGATGTGCAGGGCCTGGTGCGGGAGAAGCTGATGAATGTCGGCCACGCGCCCGCCCAGGTTGTTTTCTATCGGAATCATCGCGAGGTCGCCTCCGCCCGCCTCTACGATCTCGAACACATCCTCGAAGCTGGGGCAGGGAATGGCCTCCAGCTCCGGGTGGACGGCGCGGCAGGCCAGGTGCGACCATGCGCCGGCGATTCCCTGGTAGGCGATGCTCACGCGGAAGTGCTCCGGAACAAACGGCGGGAGTATACTCCCCCGCCCGCTTCCCATGGTGGAAGGAGGAATCAGATGATCGACAAGAATACAAGCCGGGACCTGGAAGCAGCGGTGTTGCGGCGCCTGCTCAAGCACCTGGACGAGAACAAGGAAGTGCAGAACATCGATCTGATGATCGCTGCCGGCTTCTGCCGCAATTGCCTGAGCCGCTGGTACACGGAAGCGGCCGGCGAGCAGGGTCTTGAGCTTACGGACGCCGACGCCCGTGAACGGATCTACGGTATGCCGTACGCCGAGTGGAAGAAGAAATACCAAAAGCCCGCCACCGACGAACAGTTACGCCGTTTCGCCGCCCGCCACTAAGCTGGGAACGAGGGCGTCCCCGCTCCCCGATCAGCGTCGGGGACAGGCTCTCGTCGAGGGCAGGATGCCCTCGTTCCTAAGGGATGTCGCGCAATCAGGCGAAAGGCGGCAGGCGTTTTTCTGCAGAGGGCAGGTCGATTTCTGCGTAGACGGGTAGCCCGTCGCGGTACGGGGGCGGGGCTTCGCCCTCGATTAAGGGTTGCAGATAGGTTCGAGCAGCCTGGGTGATTCCATAGCCGTCTTCAGTGATGAAACCGCGCGGCAGATCTTTCTCTCGATTCGCCACCTTATCCAGCGGTGCGGCGGAAGTCTTCCAGGCATAGGGATCGTCGCCGGTGCGCTCGATCGTCACCATCACCGCATTGCCGCCCTCGATCGCCAATTCAACCCCTGCCCGACCGGCAGCGTAGGCGTGCCGCAGGTCCGTCGCCGAGGCCAGGTGCCGCGCCGAGCGCTGCAGGTAGTCGCTGATTGCGTAGTGGTGCTTGTAGCCCAGGCTATGCCGAATCATGCTGGCCAGTACCGGCGCCAGCCCCCCGAGTTGGGCGTGCCCGAAAGCGTCGGTTCCTCCTCCTTCGGAAAGGAAGCGTCCGTCGGCATAACGCGCGCCTTCGCTGGCAACGATTACACAATATTCATGCTGCTCCACGGACTCGCGGACCCGGGCCAGGAAGCGCTCCAGCTCAAAGGGAACTTCCGGGAACAGGATGATGTGCGGCGCGTCCGCCGGGCCGGCGCCCGCCAAGCCCCCGGCGGCGGCGATCCAGCCGGCATGCCGCCCCATGACCTCCAGTATGAACACCTTGGTTGAAGTCCGCGCCATCCCCGCGACATCCAGCGCCGCTTCACGAGTGGAAACCGCAACATACTTGGCCGCCGAGCCGAATCCCGGGCAGCAGTCCGTGACCGGCAGGTCGTTGTCGACCGTCTTGGGCAGGCCGATGCATTGCAGGGGATAGTTCAGCCGCCGGCCCAACTGCGACAGCTTCAGCGCCGTGTCCATGGAGTCGTTGCCGCCGTTGAAGAAAACCATGCCGATTTCGTGGGCGCGGAAAACCTCGATCAGGCGGCGGTATTCGCGGTCATCGTCCTCGAATCGGGCGAGCTTGTAGCGGGCCGTGCCGAAAGCGCTGCCGGGGCGCTGGCCCAGGGCGGCCACCGCTTCCGCCGAAGCGGCGTCGGTATCCAGGAGCTGTTCATGGAGCGCACCGAGAATGCCGTTGCGCGCCGCGTACAACTTTCCAACCTTCGGCCGGGCCCGGCGCACCGCCTCGATAACGCCCTGGGCGGTGGCGTTGATTACCGCCGTGGGGCCACCGGATTGAGCGTAGAGCGCGTTGGGTGCGGGCATCGGAGAAGCAGGTTTGAGGTACGGACGACCGTGTACGATAGCACCCCCTTAACCGCTACCCAAGCGTAGCTGGAGGACTGCATGCGGATTGTGTTTCTGGGCGCCCCGGGCGCAGGAAAAGGCACCCAGGCGCGCCGGCTTCAGGAGCGTAACGGCTGGCCGCAGGTGTCCACCGGCGACCTGCTTCGTGCCGCGGTGGCCGCCGGCGCCCCGCTTGGCCTGCGCGCCAAAGCGGCGATGGATGCGGGCGAACTGGTACCCGACGAACTGGTGCTGGAGCTACTGGACGAACGGCTGCGCCAGGACGACTGCGCTGATGGCTTTGTTCTGGATGGTTTCCCCCGCAACGAATCCCAGGCCCGTCTGCTCAAGAAGTTGCTGGATGCCTCGGGCGAGGAACTCGACGCGGTGCTGATGCTGGACATCGATAGCGAGGTGCTGATGAAGCGGCTGACCGGGCGCCGCACCTGCTCCGCTACCGGCAAGCTGCTGAATATCTATTTTTCCTCGCCGGAGGAACTTACAGCCAGCCGCGCGGCGGGCGGAACGCTGGTTCAGCGGGACGACGATAAGGAAGAAACCATTGCCAACCGGCTGGCCGTGTACGAGCGGCAGACCCGGCCACTGCTTGAGCACTACGCCGGCCTGTTGCGGCGCGTCAATGCCCTGGGCTCGCCCGACGAGGTATTCATGCGGGTGCTGGGAGCGCTTGGTTCGGCGGCGACTGCGGCGCACGGGGATACACCCGCTTAGGGCCGGACGCCACGATGATGGAGCTTTTCAAACGGGTGTTTTACGTGTCGCTGAGCGCGCGCGGCCCGGAATCCCTTCCCGGTTCCCAGAGAACGCTGGTGCTGTGCCTGATTCCCTGGGTGGTCGTGACGGTGGTCGGCAACCTGATGCTGCTGCCGGAGCAAACGGGCCTGGCCATGATGGGCGCTGCCCTTGAATTCCTTCTGATCTTTGGGTTTGCCGGGCTTGTGCTGCGCTTTGCAGGGAAAATGGAGCGCTGGCCGCAAACTGTCGTGTCCCTGTTTGGCGTTCAGGCCCTGATAACCGTTTTTTCCTTGCCGGTAATTTACCTGGCCACCCGCCAGGATGAAGCCGGTCTTTTCCTGCAGGCGGTAAGCATCGCGTTTCTCGCATGGTGGCTGGTGGCCAAAGCGAACATTTTGTCGAAGGCGGTGGATCGTAGCCTGGTCATGGGCGCCTTGCTATCGCTTGGGCACTATGTGCTGGGACTCTTGGCATACGCCCTGCTATTCGCGATCTTTGGCGTGCCGCCCGGCGATTCCTGATGCACGTCCACATACTCGGCATCTGTGGAACATTCATGGGCGGCCTGGCCGCCCTGGCCCGCGAACTGGGTTACGAAATCACCGGCTCCGACCGGGCCGCCTGGCCACCGATGAGCACCCGGCTGCGCAAGCTGGGTATCGAACCCGAGGTGGGATTCGATCCGAAACAACTGGACGCCAAGCCGGATCTGGTGTTGGTGGGCAACGTGATGTCCCGGGGAATGCCGATCGTAGAAGCGCTGCTGGACTCAGGCCTTGCGTTCATGTCGGGTCCCGAATGGTTGGGTGCGCATGTATTGCGCGATCGCGAGGTAATCGCGGTGACCGGGACGCACGGCAAGACTACGACCGCCAGCATGACCGCCTGGTTGCTGCATGAAGCGGGACTGGATCCCGGCTACCTGATCGGGGGAGCGCCCGGCAATTTCGAACGCACCGCGCGGCTGGGGAGCGGGCGGCATTTTGTTATTGAGGGCGACGAGTACGACACCACGTTCTTCGACAAGAACGCCAAGTTCCTGCACTACCGCGCGCGCACCGTGATCATCAACAATATCGAGCACGACCACGCCGACATCTATGCCGACCTGGATGCGGTGCTTTGGCAGTTTCACCTGCTGTTGCGGCGCACCGCGGGGAGCGGACGGCTGATCGTCAACGGCTCGGATCCGAGTCTCTCCAGGCTGATCGAAAAGGGTTGCTGGACGCCGGTGGAGATCTTTTCGGTCGATCCGGCTTCGGACGCGGATTGGCGCGCCGAACGCATAGACGGCTCGCGCGCCCGGTTCGCATGCGCCACAGGTGAGGCCGAAGGCGACTTGGGATTGCCCGGCGCGCACAACCTCTCGAACGCCCTGGCGGCGGTGGCGGCGGCGCATGCCGTCGGGGTTGATCTACATAGTGCCTGCGGCGCGCTGCAAAGCTTTGTTCCTCCGGCGCGGCGCCTGCAGTTGATCGGCCGCTATGGCCCCGAGGGCCGCGAGCGAGGGCGTCCCCGCCCTCGGCAATCGGCGGTAACCGGGCACGGTGAACCCGGCATTGCGCTATACGACGACTTCGCCCATCACCCCACAGCCATACGGGCGACGCTGAAGGCTTTGCTCAATGACTACCCGCGGGTGCTGGCGGTATTCGAGCCGGCTTCCAACAGCATGCGCTCCGGCGCCCATCTGGGGCGATTGGCGGAAGCATTGTCGGGCGCAGCTCACACCTGGCTGGCGCCTGCCGGAAGCCTTGCCTGGGATCCTGAGGCCGAGTTCGCCGGCGAATCGCAGGTAACGGTCTGTGCGGACGCTACCCAAGCCGCTCGTGCCGCCGCCGCCGCCGCCCAGCCAGGCGACGCTGTCGTGTTCCTGAGCAACAGCGGCGCATCCGGCGCCGCCCGCCTCCTCGCCACCGCCCTCTCCCAAAGATAACCGCCGGGAACGAGGGCTCCTCGCTGGGACGGAGGGCTTCCAGCCCTCCGTGAGGGCAGGATGCCCTCGTTCCCAGGGGGTGTTCTCGGAGCTGGGAGGGAGGGCTTCCAGCCCTCCGCGAGGGCAGGATGCCCTTGTTCCGAGGGGGGTGCTAGCGGACGATGGTCATTTCATCGATGAGGCTGCTGGCGCCGTCGACCTTCTCCATCACCCACAGCATGTAGCGCGTGTCCACGTGGATGGTGCGGGTAATGCCCGGATCAAAGTCCCAATCCGAGTTCACGCTCTCCAGCGTGCCGTCGAACAACAGGCCCACCAGCTTGCCGTCGGCGTTGAGCGTGGCCGATCCGGAGTTGCCTCCGGTGGAGTCGAGGTCCGAGAGGAAATCAATCGGCACCGAGCCTATGGATTCCAGGTAGTAATGTCCGTAATCCCCGGCCCGAATCAATTCGAGCTGCTTTAGGGGCGAGTTGAAGGGCGGCTCGCCGGTGTCCTTTTGAAGAATCCCCTCAAGCCGCGTGAACGGTTCATACAGCAGGCCGTCGGCCGGCGATCCGCCCATCACCGAGCCGTAGGTCACGCGCAGGGTGGAGTTCGCATCAGGGTAGGCTGCGTGCCCTTGTGATTGCTGCCAGCTGATGATTGCCCGCATGTATTGCGGGTTGAGCAGGTTGGCCCGGCCCGCCCGGACCTTGGCTGCCTCTTCGCGCGCAATCGTTGTTTCGTGCAGGGCCATAGCCAGCCGCATGAAGGGGTCGCTGCTCTGTTCCAGGTCCTCGGGCGCGGCGTCCATCAGCGCCAGGCGCGTCTCCAGGTTGTTCAAGGTGGTGGCGCCGTAATACTTGTCAAGTTTCAGCGACAACTCCTCCTCGCTCAACTCACCACCAAGGCCCATAGCCTCATCCAGCACAGAATTCCGCATTTCCGCCGGCTGCGCCAGGTAGTAGACCAAGAACAGAATCCATTCCGTCTTGTCCACCGCCGGGTCGTAACGGCGGTCGATCATGCTCATGCGCTGGCGAAACATGGCCATGTCGCGGTCCTGGTAACCGCTCTCTCTCTCAGCATCCGGCTTGTCCCGCTCGTGCGCCAGGCGGTACAGGCGGCGCGCCGCATCCAGCAATTGCGGGCGCAGGACGTTGCCGTACCTGTAGCCGAGCCGGCCTTCGGCGGCGCTCTCTTCCGCCAGGGCGTCCAATTCTTCAATCGCCTGACTGAGCCTGGAGCGCTGCGGGTCGGCAGCGATCCAGGCGTTCAGATCCGCTTCGCGCTCAGCGCGGCGTCCGACCAGATCATTGCGGCGTGCCCCGTCAATCTGACCGTGCAGGTTCTTGAGGACATTGTTCAGCCCCGCCAGCCGCGACTCGTAGCGAATCCTCGCGGCGCTGCCTTCGGGCGCCGCAGCCTCGATCACCGCGATCCAGTCCGACAGCACTTCAACCCTCAGTGGATATTGCCAATCAAAAGTTTGCGCCACCGAGACCAGACGTGCGTAGCGCGAGGTACGTCCCGGATAGCCTATGGCCATCACGAAATCGCCATCGTCCAGCCCCGCGGCGGAAACCTCAAGGTAGTGCGGTGGCGAATAGGGCACGTTTGCTTCGGAAAAGTCGGCCGGCTGTCCGTCGGGCCCTACGTACGCGCGATAGAAGGCAAAGTCGCCGGTATGCCGCGGCCAGCGCCAGTTGTCGATGTCGCCGCCGTACTTGCCGATGGCGTCGGCCGGCGAGTAGGCAATGCGCACGTCGCGGATCTCCAGGCGCTTGATCAACTTGTACTGCAGGCCGCCGAAAAACGAGGCCGCCTGGCAGCGATAGCCGGGTTCGGACTCACATTCCTTGATCAGGGCCTTCTGCCGTTGCTCGATTTGAGCAAAACGCTTGCGCGGCGCCAAATCGGGATCCAGACCGCCGGTCACCTGCTCGGTGACATCATCCACCTGCACCGTCACGTAGACCCGTGAGCCGGGCGCAGCCGGAAGCTCCTCGGCCATGGATGCGGCGAGGAAACCGTCCTCAAGGTAGTTGTTCTCCTTGCTGGAGTTAAACTGCACCGAGCCGCGCGCGCAATGGTGATTGGTCACCACCAAGCCCTTCGGGGACACGAACGAGGCCGTGCAACCGCCCAGGGAAATCACCGCCCCCATGGGAAACGCCGTCAGGTCTGCAAGCGTAGCTGGATCCAGCTTGAGCCCCGTCGCGCGAAGGTCCTCGGCGATACCCGGCAACTGGTCAGGCGTGAACATGCCTTCCTTGGCCACGGCTTGCGCTGAGAAAGCTGCAGCAGTTAGCGCCGCACAGCAGGCGGCAGTGAGTATTCGAAGAGATTTGTTCATAGTAGAGCGCCCCAAGAGTCGGCATTTGTATAAAGCAATATTTCCCTATTGTCTACGAAGTCCGTACGCTGAGCACGTCGGTTAGCGGGTGAGGAGGCGGCGCGGCTTTTGGCGTGAATCCGAGCCGGTTTTCGCGCTCAGGCTGCCCGGCGCGCACAATCGAACCGGTACGCGCACGCCCAGGCGTTCGCGAATGAGGGCGGCAATGCGGTCGGCAAGGCCCGGCAGTCGGGGATCGTGCGCTTCGACCTTGATGAAGAACTCCTTGCCTTGGCGAATGCAAAGGTAATCGCCGGCGTATTCCTCCAATTCGAGGAATACGGCGCCGGCCGCCTCGGGGTAGAAGTTGATGCCCTTGTACTTCACCATGTTGTCGCCGCGCCCGAGGAAGCCGGCAATCCGGTCGAACGGAAGGCCCAGGGCGTTCTCGCCGGGCAGCCGGGCGCTTAAATCGCGGGTGTTGAAGCGGATGATCGGGTAGGCGTCGTCTTTGTACAGGCAGGTGCAGACCAGCTCGCCGGTTTCGCCGGTGGCTGCGGGACCCTGGCCGGCGGGATCCAGAATCTCCACGAAATGGACGTCCTCCATGATGTGCATCCCGTCCAGATCGGGCCCTTCGGTTGCGATCAGCCCGGTATCGCCGACGCCGTACCAGTCGTAAACCTCCTCAGCCGCCCAGGCTTCGGCCATTTCCTCTCGCGGCATCAGACCCAAGTGCGTGGAGATCATGCGCACGCGGATGTCCCGTCCCGGTTCAAGACCGCGGCCGCGGGCTGTATTCGCCAGCTTGCGCAGGTAGTCGGCAAAGCCCACCAGCACATTGGCGCCGAAGCGCGCCATGTTCGTCACCTGGCTGACCGACGGCGTTTCGTTGCCGGCGCCCGCCGACAGCAGCACCGCCCGGGTGTAGTGCAGGGCGGCCTCGCGCACGAAGTGTCCCGCGTTCACCATCCCGTGCGCGTAGCTGGAATGGATAACGTCGCCGTCGCGCAAGCCCTGCATCATCCAGGCGCGTGCCACCATCAGCGCCTGCAGTTCACGGCTGCGCGGACCGAAGAAGATCGGCTGCGGCGCGCCCGTGGTGCCGCTGGTGGTCTGCAGCACCAGGCCGGCCGGCCCGGAATCGGGATCATCGTCGCGATGCAGGTAGTAATCGCCGAACGGCGGGCTGCGCTCGACGCTCTTCATCAGGTCGGACTTGGAGAAGATCGGCAGCTTGGCGAGGTCTTCCAGGCTCTGCACGTCGCCCGGTTCCAGCCCCGCCTCGTTCCACAGCCGCCGGTAGAACGGTGTCGCCCAGGCGCTCTCCAGGCAGCGCCGGAAGCGCCCTTCCTGAATCGCCCGCAGCTGATCGCGGCTCATTCCCCGGAACCGTTCCATGAAAGCATCGCCCACCGGGTACTCGCGCCTCAAGGCCGCCGGATTGGCGATCGAGAAGTAGTCCGGCAGATGCGGTTGGCTCATGGCAGGAGAAGAGGATAGCCGAGAGCGGGGTTTTCGCGAGAGCATTGAACGCCGATGCTGCTATTCTGCGCCGGTTATGAGAGTCCGGCATACGAAGCGCGACGCCAAGCTCAGCCTGCATGAACAATTGGTGCTGCTTGCGCTGGACGTTTCCTTCGGCCCGGAGAGCGCGAAGATCTATTCCAAATCGCTGGACGTAGGCGTCGCCGGAGCCATTCTGTTCCTCCTTCTGCGGAATGGCGGCGTGACCATCAATGGAAACTACGTCAACGCACGGGGCCCTTTTTCCCTTGGCGGCGGTGAACTGGATGTGTTGCTGAAGGTCTGGCAGGGAAAGGTAGACCTGTTCAAGGCCCATCGCATTGTCGCGTGGATACTTCACATTGCCAAGCTCCAACCGCATCTCGCCGTAATTGCAGAGCTGGAGCGCAAGGGTATCCTCGCCACTCGCAAGCGCAAGAAAGTGCTTCTCAAACCGGAGGTCCGGGAGCAGCTCGTCAAGCGCCTGCGCCAGGTAATCCGGGAGGGCAATGCCGCGGATGAGGAGACCGCGGCGCTGATTGGTCTGGCGCATGCTTGCCAGTGTCTTGATAAGGTCGAGTTCGGCGAGGAGTTGCGGCTGCACAAGGCGCAACTGGAAGCACTGGGTACACGGGCGGGACCGCTGCCCCTGTGGGTTAGAACAGCCGTCGCTGATCAAAAAATGCACAATTCACTGCAGTACCTGTACTACGCAGGCGGAGGCGTTGTGGGCGCGCTGATTGCCGGGCAGTGTTCGTCCTGATGGCGTTGGACTCGGCCGGATCCATCGCCGCCTTGCGTTTGCACGAGAAACTCGTGCTGCTTACCTTGAGTGAGCACTATGGCTGGTTGACGCGGCTGCGCTTCGACTCCGCGGTTGCTGGTTCAATGCTTGTCGAGCTGCACTTGAGCGGTCGTATTCAAATTACCGGGAAGCGATTCGCCCTTGTTTCCGGCGATCCCCTGGGCAGTCCGGCCCTGGACAAGGTTGCGGAGGAGATCTTTCGAAGCGTGAAGTCCGACCGGAGGCCCAGAATTAGGCGTTGGGTAGGACGAATCCTCAAACAAAGGCCCTGTGAGGAGGTGCTTGAGCAATTCATGGAGCAAGGCGTCCTGCGCCAACGGAAGGTCCGCCGACTCGGAATTTTTTCCGTCATGCGCTACGCCTTTGAGGATACGGCTGTGGAGGAGGAATTGCGGCGAGCCTTGCGTCCCCATCTGCTTTATGGCTCCAGCGCGGACAGCGGGACCGCGGCGCTTATCGGACTCGTTGACGCAACGGGACTGCTTGAATACATCGTATCGTTGCGCGAGCTTGCCCGTATCGCGCAAAACGTCAAAGCCATGGTGAAGCAGGCCGGCGAGACCATCGCCGCCGTCCGGCGCGCGATTTTCCTTTATCGCTTCTTGCCTTATATCTCCGCCGCCTCTTCGCTGGCCGGGCTGTTGTTTGGCATTCTCAGGTGGTAACCGGTCGGGAAAGCTGCAGGGTTCTTGCATCCCGGATCGACCGGTTGCCGGTGGTACCATCCCGCTGGGGCGGCGACGGACGTTTCGATGCAGCACAAATTCAGCCAGGCCATTGGCCAGCAAGCGTTGATCCTTATCCGCACACGCGGCAGCGGGACCCGCGCCCCCTGATGGTGGTGACGCAGTTCAAGCGTCTGACAGCTTGCGCGTTCGGGGCGGCCTGGCTGGTCTTGGCGAATTTGGCCGCGGCCGATACGGGCGAGTCGGAAGCCGACGCGCCGATCATGGGTGAGGAAGCCATGCCGAACTTTGATCAGCCGCTTACCGATGCGCAGGCCGCGGCCTTCTCCAGGCTGGCGCTGGACTGCATCGTTACGGAATACCCGAACAAGCCCATGCAGGTCATGGTGGGAGATGAATCGGCACTAACTCCCCGGCAACTCCATCCGGTGTTTTACGGCTGCTTTGATTGGCATTCGGCGGTACACGGTCACTGGCTGCTGGTGCGGCTGTTGAAGCTGCATCCCGGCCATCCCGAAGCGCAACGCACCCGCGCCGCATTGGCTGGGCAGTTCAGCGCTGAGGAGCTCGTGGCCGAGGCGGAGTATTTCGATGTGAAGCACAACCGGTCGTTTGAACGTATGTACGGCTGGGCCTGGCTGTTGCGTCTGGCCGTGGAACTGCGCACGTTCGACGACCCCGATGCGCAGGCGTGGGCAGATCGGCTGGCGCCGTTGGAGCAGCGCATCGTGGCGCTCACGCTCGATTACCTGCCGCACCTGGACTGGCCGGTGCGCACCGGTGTGCATCCCAATACGGCGTTTGCGCTGGGCCAGGCGCTGGACTTCGCGCGAGCTGCCGGCAACGGAGATCTGGAAGAACTGCTCATTGAGAAGAGCCTGGCTTACTTTGCCGCTGACCGGCAGTATCCGGTCAACTACGAACCCAGCGGCGAGGATTTCTTTTCCGCAGCGCTGGCCGAAGCGGACCTGATGCGCCGCGTATTGCCGCCGGCGGCGTATTCCGACTGGCTGGACGGGTTGTTCCCCGGCTTGCGCCAGGGCGACCTGGGAAGGCTGCTTGACCCGGCCACCGTAAGCGACGTGACCGACGGCAAGATTGTCCACCTGGCGGGATTGAATCTGCACCGCGCCTGGACCATGCGGTCAGTGGCCTGGGCCTTGCCTGCCGACGACCTGCGCGCGCAAGTTCTCCTTGAGTCGGCCAGCGATCACCTGGCGGCGGGCCTGGATTACGTCTTCAGCGGGCACTACGAGGGTGAGCATTGGCTTGCGACCTTTGCGGTCTACGGGTTGACCGGGGTGGACGCCGCTCCATGAATTCCGCCGGCGGGACGGTGGGCGTGCGGGACGGACTGCGCGCCTGGCTAGAGGCGTTGGGCGATGAAGTCCTGTGCGTCGATGAACCGATGGCGGTGGAATACGAGGTAACGGCCCTGCAGCACGCGCTGGATGCCGCGGGCCGCTATCCGCCGATCTGGGTGCCCCGCCCGCGGCTCGCCGACGGGAGCATCTCGTCGTTCGGGCTGGCCACGAATCTGACCGCCAGCCGCGCACTGGTTTGCGCGGCGCTGGGACTTGGCGATCACCGCCAAGCGGCAGCCTGGTGGGCGCAGCGTCAGGAAAGGCGGATCGATCCGGTGACCCTGCCTGCCGAACAGGCGCCGGTGCGGGATACGGTCCTTGACGGCGATGAAGTGGACTTGCGCCGGTTGCCGGCCACGGTGCAGCACCAGGGGAATCCCGGGCCATACCTGACCGCGGCGCATGCGACCACTTGTGATCCTGAGTCCGGCGTCGACAATTCCGCCATCCAGCGTTGCTGGATCAAGGACGCGCGGCGCATGTCCTGGTTTCCCTATCCGGATTCCCACAACGCCCGCAACATGCGCGCCTGGCACGAGCGCGGTGAGGCCTGTCCGATCGCCTTCTGGGTGGGCCATCACCCGGCGGTGAGCGTTGCCGCCCAAGTCAAGCTGGGTTATCCCGAAAGCCATTGGCCGGCGGCGGGCGGGCTCATCGGCGAGGCGCTGCGGCTTACGCCTTCGCTTAACTTCGGCGGCAAGCTGCTGGTTCCGGCCGATGCCGAATTCGTGATCGAAGGGTTGGCGCATCCGGGCGTTGTCGAGCCGGACGGGCCGTTTGCCGAGTACACCGGTTTTCTGGGACCGGCGATGGACGCGCCGGTGTGCGAGGTGCTGTCGGTGTCGCATCGGCAGGGCGCTGTGCTGCACGATTGCGGCTCCGGGTTTGCGGACAACCTCACCCCGGACAACATCGCCATGGAGGGCAAGCTGTTTTCGCTGGCGCGAGCGGTATCGCCTCACCTCGTGAACGTGCACGCGCCGGTGCAGGGCCGGCGGTTCCTGGCGCTGCTGCAGTTCGCGGGCGCGCCGCCCGGAGAAGTCCGCGACGCCCTGGCGGAGGTCCTGGCATGGCGGCGGGTCAAAACGGCGGTGGCCCTGGACGCGGATATCGATCTGTTCGATCCGCAACAGCTGAACTGGGCGCTGGCGACCCGCTTTCAGTGGGACCGTGATCTGATCCGGATGGACAACATGTCCACCTCGATCCTCGACCCGTCACTGGAGCCGGGCCGCAAGACGGCTTCCAAGGCAGGACTGGACGCGACCATGCCGCGGTATCCTTCCACTCCGCCGGTGGCCCACCCGGACAAAGCGGCCCTTGAGAAGGCCGCGTGCTTGCTCAAGGGGCTGATCGACGCCGGAAAATCGGACTCCTGGCCGAATAGCTAGAATATGCCTGCATGGAACAACGCCGGGAACGAGGGCTTCCAGCCCTCGGAGGGCAGGATGCCCTCCCTCCCAGGGAACAACGCCGGGGACGAGGGTTTCCAGCCCTCGGAGGGCTGGAAGCCCTCCTTCCAAGGAAGCAAGCTGCAATCCCTAACCGACGGAGGATGAAAAAGATGTTGCCCATTTATCGGCCAGCGCTTGCCGCCGGCCTCGTCACCGCGCTGGGTCTGGCGTCCGCCGCGCTGCCGGCGGCGGAGCGGCTGGACCCGGCCAACCCGGCGCATGCCATCCTCATGGCGCAGAAAATGAACTGTTCGCTTAACGAAGGCGAAACGATCCTCTACTGGTGGCAGGGCGGCGCCATGAGCCGCATGGCTGGCGAAAAGGATCGACACCTGTTCAACGTGCAGGGCATGAACATTCGGCAATGCAGGAATTTCGAGGATGCCGAACGGGGCCATGGCTACCGCTCGGTATCCCGCGAACTGTTGATTTACCTGGACCCGGAGACCAACGAAGTCCTTCGCAGCTGGACCAATCCCTGGACCGGCGAGGAGGTCGAGGTCGTGCATGTGGCCAACGATCCGGTGAATATGCGGGGCCCCTCTTTCGCCTACCGCGCAGATGGCGCGGGTTATCAATTCAATGGGCGATTCCTGAAGGGCAGGGTATGGACCACGGGATACGTTCCGCTGTACTACAAGAACCCGCTGGCCGGGGAATATCAGGACTATGTGGGAGGCGCCTATCACGCCATGGAAATGCTTAACGGCTATGCCTACGAGGACGAGCTGCTGGATCCTGAACTGAAGACGCTCAAGCGCTACACCCTGTCCTGGGCCCGCGCCTCGAAATGGTTACCGTGGATGCGGATGGGCGATCGCCCGGGGATGATGATTTTCACCACCATAGGAAAACGGGTTTCAGGGATTGACGCCCTTTCCGAGCCCTTGCGGAGTGAATTGCAAAGCAACTATCCGGAATACGCAAAGCCTCCCCCGCTGGACGATGCCAGGCCCAACGTGACCAGCTGGGCGTATTTCAAGTCGGTAACCGAGCCGCAAGGGGAAGCGCAATGATCAACGCAAGACCAACACTCAGACTGTCTGCAGGCTTGGCAGCAGCCTTTTTGCTGGCGGCCGGTTCGGCCTGGGGCGGACAGCTGGACGTTAACGACCCTGACGACGCCATACGCGTACTGATGAAGACCCGGTGCTCGATGAATGACGGCGAGACCGCCCTGTACTGGTGGGAAGGGCGAATGTACTCACGCGTGCCGGGCGAGAAGGATCGCCATTTGTTCAACGTGCAGGGCATGAATATCCGCCACTGCGAATCCTTGACGGACCCGGTTCGCGGTCTGGGCTTTGCCGCCCGCTCGCGGGAACTCATGTTCTACCTGGATCCGAAAACAAGCGAAGTCTTGCGAACCTGGACCAACCCGTGGACGGGCGAGGACGTGGAAGTGGTGCAGGTGGCCAACGACCCGCCCGGAAACTACCGCGAGACCTGGGCCCGGGATGAGGAAGGGAACCCCAGCGGATCATTCTTCTACTTCTTCAAGGACGGCGTGATGATGCATGGCGGGGGCGCCGCGCGGCTCTTCTACCACAATCCTCTGGGCGGCGATTACCAGGCGTACGTAGGCGGAACCTATCAGGCGATGGAGTTCGGCACGTCGGCGTCACCCGCCGATGAAATCCTGGATGCCGATATAGCGGCGGCAAAGGACCGGGTCATTTCCTGGGGTCGAGTGTCCAAATGGCTGCCGTGGATGAAGATGGGCGATCGCGTGGGCGTTGTGGTGTTCCATACCGCCGGAATACGGCTGAGCGGCTTCGATGAAATGCCCTCGGTGATGATGGAAGAAATCGTGGCCAATTACCCGAACTACACCGAGCCGCCGCCGATCCGCTACGAGAAGTCCAAGGAAACCTCCTGGACCGAGTTCAAGGACTACATCGACGCCAAACGCGCGCGCGAGAGCGGAGCAGACTAGCGGCCGGGCACAGCCTGCGCACATGCCGTGCCGGGCGCCGGCTCGATGGCCGGTGCGCGACTATGGCGTGGTCGCGCCGCGCCGCGCGCGGGCTAGAGGCCCAGCAAGGGCATGGTCAGGTTGAACAGCAGGTGTGCGGCAATGCAGCTCTCGATTCCGTGCTTCTTAAACAACCATCCCAGCGCCAATCCAGCGGGGAAGACCTGGGCAAGTTTTACCCAATCGGGCTCCAGCACTCCGGTATGGCCGATGGTCCAAATGATTGATGTCAACAGTATGCAAACCCAGTACTTGTTGTCCTTCAATCGGAACAAGCGCCACAGCAGGTTCTGTATCCCAAGGCGGAAGGCCAGCTCCTCGGAAATCGCTATCACCGACACTGCAATAACGGTGGCGGGAGTCAAACTGGTTGTCTGGCTGACTTGAAGTTTGTCCAGGGCCTGCTTCATCGTCTCGGAAATTTCCGGCGAGAACAAGAGGAATAGCAGTTTCGAGTAGGCGAGCCAACCGGCAACCAGGATCAGCACCCAAACGGCCCTGCTGCGAAGGTCGATAGCGGGGGCCTCAAGGACTGTCGCGGGTTGCATCGAATCAACACCGCCCCGGCCAAGCCGCGGCCGCAACAGCGGAAAGGCATTGTAGCCCGCCAACGAGGCGCAATAGGCTCCGACCGAGACCACCAGGATGATCTTGAAGAAATCGATAACCAGGGCGGCTATGGGAAGAGCAATGCCGAGGGTTTCGCCGAACTCAAAGTACGCTGCGACCAGCGCCACGGCGGAAATGGCGCAAAAAACACCGGAAACACGCACACCAAGACTTGTGTACTCGCGCAGGTCTTCCCGGTTGGAGAACCAGAAACCGATGACCGTAAGGCCCAATGCCAGGTTGAGGAGAAAGAAAACGATTGCAAGTGGCGAAAACTGGGGCATGGCCTATTCCTCGACGGTGGATTGCTGCAGCCAGACGACCAGGTCGGCGCGGTCGCGCGCCTTGCGTATACCTGCGAAGATCATCTTGTTACCGGGGATCACTTCCGAGGGACTTCGCATCCAGCGATCCAGGGTCTCCGGCGTCCAGGCAAGTTCGGCGGCCTGCAGTGCTTCGGAATACTCGTAGCCTGGCGCCGTCCCCGCCGGCCGGTCCAAAAACCCACGCAGATTGGGCCCCAACGCCTGATTGCCGTCCGCGATGAGAGTGTGGCAGGCGCGGCACTGAATGTACAGGCGCCGGCCGCGATCTGGGTTCGCCGAGGCCATCAGGGTGGCGAAGTCGACTTCTTCCGCCGCCGCTGCCGGATCCTTGCTCGAGGATGTCGGGCGAGCTTCCTTGTCTTCACCGCCGCAAGCGGCCAGCACAAGCGCCGCGGCCAGCAGTGCCGGCGCCATTCGCATCACGCGACTCAATTTTCGTCCGAAGCCGCCGCCATCGCCTTTGCGGCGGAATGAATTGCCCGGCGGATGCGCGGGTAGGTGCCGCAACGGCAGATATTGGTGATCGAACTGTTGATCTCTTCGTCGCTGGGCGCGGGATTCTGCGCCAACAGAGCGGCAGCCGCCATAACCATTCCCGGCTGGCAATAGCCGCATTGAGGAACCTGTTCGTCGATCCAGGCTTGCTGCACGGGATGGGGCTTGCCGTTGTCGGCCAGCCCCTCAATGGTGGTGATGTTGCGCCCTTCGGCGGCCGCGGTGTTGATCCGGCAGGATCGCACCGCAACGCCGTCCAGGTGCACCGTGCATGCGCCGCACAGGGCGATGCCGCAACCGTACTTGGTGCCGGTCAGGCGAAGGTGATCGCGCAACGCCCACAACAGCGGCATTTCGCCGGGCAGGTCGAGGGTGACAGGTTGGCCGTTCAGAGTGAAACTGGTCACGGCCGGGCAGTTTATCACGCGCTGCCGAAGGCCCACAGAAGGATGGGTGCGGCCAGGTTGAACAGCACGTGCACCGCGATACAGCTTTCGATTCCGAATCTCTTGAACATCCACCCCAGGACCAGCCCCATAGGAAAAACGTGGACGAATTTTACCCAATCCGGGTCTACGACGCCTGCGTGCAGGAAGGTCCAAAGAAACGATGTCACGACGATGGGAAGCCAGTATTTTTCGCCCGTCCGTCCGAATAGCCTGGCAAGCTGGTTCTGTATCGCCAGACGGAAAGTCAGTTCTTCAACGATGGTTACGGCGCAGAGCATTAGCAAGAGCGCGGGGTTCCAGGGACTCAATCTGTCTATGTCCACGCCTGCCATGTAGAGCTTTACTTCTGTGGCTTCCCAGGAAAGCAGGGAAAATACCAGCAGGGAGTAGGCTATATCGGCGACAACGATTGCCGGGACCCAGACCGTTAGCTTCCGGGAGAAACTTCCTGCTTTGTTGGGACCTGCCAGGGGTTCGTTCTTCTCCTCGCCCGACACGGCCAAGCCCGGCAGTATCAGCGGAAATGGACGTATTCCTGCCATCAACGCGTAGCGGCTTCCGACCGCGATGATCGTGACCGTCCAAAAGAAATAGAGGGTCAGTTCCAGGGCCAGAAACACCACGTGCGTATCAATGGACTCGGCCCAGGCCAGCGTTAGCTCGGCCCAGGCCAACAGCGCGCCCAGGGCATATAGACCGCAGATGCCGGCCGCGATCCGCAGACCCAGCCGGGTGCAGTCGCGTATCTGTCGCCGATTCCAGAACCAGGAAACAATCAGCATGATGCCCAGAATGAGCAATATGATTGCCGCAAGGATCGTGATCTTCGGTAGCGGGGCTATTGGCGATTCTCCCCAGGGGCGCAAACCCCGTGGTTTGCACTTTCCGCACAGGGCAGCGCCGGGCCAGTCTACTACCTTGCCGGCATTGCGACGCTCTTGGGGCTCAGGCTACTTGCGCGCGCTGCTCGGTTTATTATTCTCGCCGGGATGACGAACCAGATTATGAAGAACACCGCCAAGACGACCTCCGGCACGAACGGAAATCGACCCTGCCTGGCACTGACACGGCGCGAATTGCTGTCCGCCGCCGGCGCACTGCTTGCCACCCCGGCGTTCGGTTTGCGCGCGGTCATGGCCGCCGAAGAAACCCGGCCGCTGAACGCCTGGGTGACCCTGGATGAACAGGGCGTGGTGACCATTCTGTGCCCGGTTGCGGACATGGGGCAGGGAATCATCCACAGCCTTCCGCTGATCCTCGCCGATGAGATGGAGGCTGACTGGGAGCAGGTGCAGGTGCGTTACGCTCCGCTCGATCCGCCCGTATACGGGAACCCGGCCCGCTTGGACCACGCTCAAGGCTCCGGAAACAGCGTATCGGTGATGGGTTATCACAGCGGTCTCCGCAAGGCGGGGGCCGCGGCGCGTGAAATGCTGGTTGCCGCGGCTGCCGCGCAGTGGGGCGTTGCTGCATCCGAGTGTCGCGCAGAGCAGTCCCGCGTGTGGCACGGTGAACGCTCGCTGGGCTACGGAGAATTGGCTGCTGCCGCGGCGAAAGTGCCGGCTCCAGAAGATCCGCTGCTGAAATCGCCGGAACAATTTCGGCTGATCGGCAAGCATGCTCGCCGCAAGGACGTTGCGGCAAAGGTCAACGGTACGTTTCCGTTCATGGCCGACAGCGCCGGCGGCGAGCCGGCGCTACATGCTGCCGTACGGAACCCGCCGCGTCCCGGGGCGCGGCTCAAGAGCCTGACGCCGGCACAGGCGAACGGCGCCTGGGCGCGGGTCATGGCCCTGGGGGATCAGGCCGTCGCCGCCGTGGCCGAAGACTATTGGACCGCGTCGCATGCGCTGGAGCGCGCCGAGATCACCTGGGAAGGCGGCGATACGAGCAGCACCGAATCAGTGTTTGAAGATCTCCGCCAGGCCATGAGTGAGGACGGCCGTTTGTTCATCGAGGGCGGCGATCCCGACGGCGCGCTTGCCGCGGCCGAAGTCAGTCTCGACCAGACCTACGAGGCGCCGATACTTGCGCACGCCACCATGGAGCCCATGGGCGCCACAGCGCTCCTTGTCGGTGACGGCTGTGAGATCTGGATGCCTTCGCAAAACGTGCAGCGTTTGCAGAACGACGTCTGCAATATCTTCGAAATGGCGCCTGAACACGTGGCGGTGCATCCTTGCCATATGGGCGGCGCGTTCGGCCGCCGTATCGAGTCGGAGGTGGCGGTTCAGGCGCTGTCCATCGCCAAGGCCTTGCGCGAGCAGGGCTTGCCCGACCGCCCGGTGCGGTTGGTCTGGAGCCGCGAAGAGGACATGCGCAACGATTGTTATCGCCCGCCGTATGTTGCGCGCTTGCGTGCGGCCCTGGGCCCGGACGGGTCGCCGATCGCCTGGGACGGCAAGGTGGCGGGGCACTCGCTGTTGTACGAGCGCTGGCCCTGGATGGTGGACGAATCGGCCGATCCATCATCCGCCGGCGCCCTGTTAAACGGCCTGTACTCGATCCCCAATCGCAGGATCAGCTATGTCATGCGGCAGATGCCGATGCGCGGGGGATTCTGGCGCAGCGTGGCCGCCAGCATGAACTCGTTTTTCGCCGAGAGTTTCCTTGATGAAGTAGCGCACGCCGGCAGCCGCGGTCCGGTGGAGTTGCGCGCGGAGCTGGCGGCCGGCGATCCGCGGGCGCTGAAGGTTCTTGAGGTGGCCGCCGAGGGATGGACCGGCCAAAGTGGTATCGCGGTCGCGAAGTTGTTTGCGAGCTATATCGGCATGCAGGTGCAGTTGGTCCGCGAAGACGGCCAATGGCGGGCGGGGCGGATTCGCGCCGCCGTGGATTGCGGCCTGGCGGTGGATCCCGACAACATCGAGGCGCAGATCGAAGGCGCCATTGTGTACGGCCTTACGGCCTTGCTGCACGGCGAAATCAATCTCGAGAACGGCTCGGTGGCGGAGGGCAATTTCGACCGCTACCGCATGCTTACGATGGCCAGCACACCGCCGATGGAGGTGGTTCTGGTCGCTTCGGACGCCCCGCCCACGGGCATCGGAGAACTGGGCACGCCGCTGGTGGCGCCGGCCTTCTGCAACGCGCTGTTTGCCGTGACCGGCCGCCGGATCCGCAAACTCCCCCTCCGCCCCGAAGACCTCAAGGCCTAACCTGCTACCCACGGGAGTTCGCTTCTCTCCACCCCCTTGTGGGGAGTGTCGGAGCCAGGGATGGCGGAGCCAAGCTCCAGGGACGGATTTATGCGTCTCCCCACAAGGGGGTGGAGAGAAGCGAACGGCGTCAGGGCGCTCGAGGCTTGCGGAGGCGTGCAAGCCAGATGGCGGTTAGCAGGAAGTACATCTGCATGAGCAGCGAGAAATCCCATTCGATGATGTCCTGGAACGTGTCCTTGTTGTCCATGTAATTCATCACCGGGATGCTGGCGATGCCGAAGAGCAACATGGAAAACAAGCCCCATTTCTTCGTGCGCGTAAGCCATCGTGGCGCGAACGCTTCCAGGCGGCGTAGCGCCATGAGTTGCGCGAGCATCGTCAGGCCGAAATACAGGATTGAGCCGAAACGGCGCAGGAGGAAGTAGATGTGCCCTTCGGTGCCCAGAAAGGCGGCGTAAAGGACCAGAAACACCGCGCCGCCCATCCCCACCGCGGCAACAACCGGCGCCCCCCGGCCGGTGCCGGAGAGAATGTGAGCCGACATGCCCCGCCAAAACATCACCAGCAGGACCGCTGAGCTCACCATGCCGAGCTTGAACAGGTAGTAGCTGATCCCATAGCGTCCGGCGGAGCTGATCGATGTGCAACCCTCGAAATACGGCACGCAGGCTGGAACCTGTCCCTGTGAGCTTGCGATGACGTAGCAGAGATTGACGGTAATCGTGGGGACCAGCGCGGTCAGGACCGCGATCCATACCGCTCCCCGGTCAGGCACATACGCAATGGAATTGTCCGCCGGCGCAAAGGAGCCCCGGGCGCCGGCTTTCTTCACGAGTCTCGCGCGCTCAAGTACGAACCTTCGGAAATCGCCTGCCAACCGGAAATGCCCTTCTGGAACTCGCGGTAGGACTTGAGGATGCGCGCGGCAAGCGGGTTCGCGGCGCCCAGTTCGTCCAGGATATCAGTCGCCGCCACCCGCAATCCCTTGAGCACGTCGTCGGGGAAACGCCGCAACTGCACGCCGTGCTCCTCAATAAGAACCCGCAGGGATTGCACGTTGCGGGCCATGAATTCCGACAACATCTGGTGATTGACCGCCGTGCAGGCCGTCCGAATCAGGCTTTGCAGTTCCCCGGGCAGCGATTCCAGCGCCTTGCGGTTAACGATGACCTCGATCGCGCCCGCCGGCTCGTGCCAGCCGGGGTAGTAGTAGTAGGGCGCCGCCTGGTAGAGTCCAAGTGGAAGGTCGTTGTACGGACTGGCCCATTCCGTGGCGTCGATGAGTCCGGTCTTAAGCGCGGTGAACAACTCGCCGGCAGGCAGGTTGACCACGGTCGCGCCAAGCCGCCGCAACACATCGCCGCCCAGGCCCGGCATCCGGATCTTCAGCCCGGAGAAGTCATCGATCGAATCAATTTCGCGGCGGAACCAGCCGCCCATCTGGGCGCCCGTATTGCCGCCGGGGAACGGAACCAGTCCGTACGGCGCATAGCACTCCCGCCACAACTCCATGCCGCCCCCGTACGACATCCAGGCATTGAACTCCGCCGGCAGCATTCCGAAGGGATACCCGGTGAACAACTGCGTAGCGGGCGCCTGGCCTTTCCAGTAGGCCGGCGCCGAATGTCCCATCTGCACGCTGCCCCTCGACACCGCATCAAAGACCTCGAACGGCGGAACCAGCTCGCCCGCCGCATAGACTTGCACCGTCAGCCGCCCGCCCGAGACTTCACGCAATGTGTCCGCCAGCGCTACCGCCGTCGTGCCGAAGCCGGGCAGTCCCGGCGGCCAGGCAGTAACCAGTCGCCATCGGTATTGCTTACCGCTGCCACGCCCGCCCGAAGAAGCGTGTGCCTCTTCACGTACCGAAGGCGCGCACCCGCCCGCCGCCACGCCCGCCGCGCCGGCGGCAAGCAGTTTTAGGAAGCGCCGCCGCTGCTCAGTCATTTCACATCCAAATGCAAAGTGGGTTCAAGAATAACCCACAAGCCTTCGCTATCATTGCGCCATGAACACAACCAACCCGCTCGCGCCCGGCAACCCAAGCGGCGACGCCCTGGTAGGCCCACTGGCCGCCGCAACCGTAGTCACCAGCGACATGGAACGCTGCCGCCGGCTCTATTGCGACCTGATGGGTTTGCAACCGGCTCTGGACCATCTGCCCGAACATACACGGCCGCCGCTGACCCGGCTTTGGGGGCTGGAGGACGCCGGCGATTGGGAGCACGCTTTGTACCAGCAGCCCGGCAGCCCGGACATGCCGTACCTGCGGGTAATCGCGGTGGGCGGCGACCGCCCTGAGGTGCGCCCTGGGATGAACGCATTGCTCGAAGGCGGCCTCGCAGTCGGTTTCGCCTGTGCCGACATGGCGGAACTGATCGCCAAAGGCGAGAGCATGGGCTTTGGGACCGTGGCGGGCGTGACCCGGATTCCCCTGCAGCGGCCGGACGGGTCCCCGTACGAGGCGCTTGAAACGCATTTGCGCGCGCCCGACGGCGTCTATGTGCTGGGCATCGCGCGGCCTTCCGACCTGGCCCCCATCTGCCCCATCGCCGAAGGAACCCTGACCGGCGGTCCCGCGTACTCGAGCCAGGTAATAAACAACGGCCAGCGCAGCCTGGATTTCTATAAGGAAGTGCTGGGCTACGAAGTCCGGCGCGATATCGAACTTCCGTCTGAAGGGCCGGCCAGCGGCCTGCTTGACGTGCCGCCCGGCTCGACCATGCGTTTTCTGCAGGTGTTCGCGCCGGGTTCGGAGAGCCGCTACCTGGTGTTTCTGGACTGGTTCGATACCGGCGTCGAGGCCGTGGCGCCCTCGCAGCCGCCCAATCGCGGCATGGTGATGTGGTCATTCATGAGCACCGATCTGGACGCCGTGCTTGAGCGCGCCGAGCAGTTCGGAGCGGAGATGCTGTGCGGGCCGGAGGTGGTCGACGCACGGCCTGTTGGCATGGCCACCCGACGCGCAACCTTGGCAGCGCCCAACGGCTTTGCCGTCGAACTGGTCGAGGAACTCGACGAGTAATTCGGCCTGGAAGGGAGGGCATCCTGCCCACCAACGAAGGTCGGACGCCCTCGTTCTGAGGGAAGACGCCTTTCTTCGAGGGCAGGAGGCGCTGGTTCCCAGGGGATGGCATAATTTCCAAGCAAAATGCGACGCGACATACTTGTAGTAGAAGACGAGACCGCTATTCGAGGGATGCTGGCGTTCAATCTTCGTCGCGCGGACTTTGAGGTTCGCGAGGCCGAGGACGCTAACGCGGCGCGAAAGGCGATCGGGGAGCGCCTTCCGGACCTGGCCATCATTGACTGGATGCTGCCCGACGGAAGCGGGCTGGAATTGACGCGCTGGATCAAGCGCAGGCCGGAAACGCGCGACGTGGCAATCATCATGGTTACCGCCCGGTCGCAGGAGGAGGACAAGATTTCAGGTTTGAGCAGCGGCGCCGACGACTACGTTACCAAGCCGTTCTCCAGCCGCGAACTCCTGGCGCGTATCAATGCGGTGCTGCGCCGCACCCAAAACGCCCCCGAGGAGCCGATCACCCATGGTCGGCTTACCCTGAATCCGGTGAGTCATCGAGTCCATACGGACGCCGGCAAGATAACCTTGGGACCCACCGAGTTCCGCCTGCTGCGCCTGTTCATGGAACGCCCGGAGCGTGTATTCAGCCGTTCACAATTGCTTGACCGGGTATGGGGCCCCGCCGTTTTCGTGGAAGATCGCACGGTGGATGTGCATATCCGGCGCCTCAGAAAGGCGCTGGAAGAGCGCAGCGTAGACGGCTACATTCAGACGGTGCGAGGCGCGGGCTACCGTTTCTCATTACACTAGCCCCGGTAGTGCGCCGGTGCGCAAATGAGCCGCCGGCCAGCCGTGTTTGATTTGGAGGTTGGCGTTTTGCAACGACGGGCCGTTTCCCGGGCGGCCATCGGGTAGTGCCTGGATCGGGCATGGATCCGCTGGTTCGCAAACTGGCCGTTCGCATCCTGCTGCGCTCGTGCGCGGGCGCCGTCCTGGCGGCCATCGCCGGCTGGTTGCTGGCGAATGAGCCGCTCGTCGGAGCCCTGGCAGGGGCGGTCGCGGCCCTCTTGTGGGAGTTGTCGGTGCAAGTGCGCGCGGCGGGCGAGCTGTCTCAGCTACTTGATCCGGACGCCTGGACCGGGGGAGCATTTTCCTTTACCGAGTTGCCGCAGCAAGTCAGTGACCTCGAAAGCCGCACCGTCGCTGCCGAACAGCGGCTGAGGGCGGTTTTGAAGGCGCTGCGCAGCACCGCGCGATCGTTTCCGGACGCGGCCCTGGTTCTGAACGACCAGGGTGAGGTAATGGTAAGCAACCGGCCGGCACGTCGTCTGCTCGGCGTGCGGCGGCGCCTGGACATGGGGCGGCCGGCGCGGAAACTGATTGACGACCCGCAATTCGTTGCCTGGCTGAAAAGAGGCGACAACGCTCCGGTTCGATTCAAGTCGCCGATGAAGGCGGATTGCTGGCTGGAGGCGCAACGGGTGCCGTACGCCGAAAAGCAGTTTCTGTTGCTGGTGCGGGATGTGACCACCGCGGTTCTGGTCGAGAAGACCCGCGCCGATTTTGTGGCCAACGCCTCACACGAATTGCAGACGCCGTTGACCGTTCTTACCGGCTACCTGGAATCGATGGAAGAGGACCAGGAATTCGCTCACCGATGGGGAGGTCCTCTAAAGGACATGGCGGTGCAATGCGACCGGATGACGCGGCTGGTGAGAGACCTGCTGGAGCTGTCGCGCCTGGAGTCCTCCGAAACGCCGCCTGGCTTCGCGCCGCTGGACATGGCGGAGCTGCTGGCCGACGCCGCCCGGGTGGTCGCAGCGCGGGCCATGGGCCAACTGAAGATTCGCGCCGACCTGAAAAGTGAGCGGCCATTGCTGGGTGACGAGGCCGAGATTCGTTCGGTGGCGACCAATCTTGCAATGAACGCGGCGGCGTTCACTCCGTCCGGCGGCGAGATCGTGTTGAGCTGGCGTGCAGGCGGTTCCGTCGGGCGTCTCGCCGTCTCCGATACGGGCATCGGAATCAAACCGCAACACTTTCCGCGTCTGACCGAGCGCTTTTACCGGGTCCGGGGAGAGGGCAGCCCGGCCGTGGTGGGCACCGGTCTGGGCCTGGCTATCGTCAAGCATGTGCTTACCCGGCACGACGGCAACCTGGAGATTGACAGCGAACTTGGTGTGGGAAGCACGTTTACCTGCGTGTTCCCGGCCAAGCGCATCGGGAAGTAAGACCAGGAATTTTCGCGCCGGGCGCCGTTGCGCTGACGCGCAGGGAACAATGGAGCGAGGGCCCAAATCAATGCCTATTCGTGTATTCTTGTCCATGGTCCGCTCCGTTTGTGGTTATAAAGAACCGTCATTTTGGCCTACGAGGCCGTGCACAATGAAACGGGGCGGACCATCCCATCATCTTGCCCTCGACGAGGGCGGGAAGCCCTCGTTCCCAGCGTTGTTCCATGCACGCTATTGGCCCTTTGCGATCAGGCGGATTCCTGCCCCACGATGGGCAGTGGTTCCGTGTTCCGCCAGTCCCCGCGGGTGAAATCGGGTATCGGTTTGCTGTTGCCTCGATCGGCGACTGAATCGGCACTGAGCGGGCCGATTACCGACCAGGCCGCGGCGTCATAGACGTTCTGGTCCAACGGTTCACCGTTTCTCAGGCAATCCACCAGCCGCCAGCACATCAGGTGGTCCATGCCGCCGTGGCCGCCCTGCTGCTCGGCCCGCCGGCCCATCTGTACCCACAGGGGATGATCGTAGCGGGCCTGCCATTGGGTCATGTCGTAGTCCCACTCGTGGTACGTCTCCCCGCCGCCATGCTCTAGCGCAATGCGGTTGGGAAACCCGGCGAAAACCCCGTTGGTTCCCTGTATCAGGTTGTGGCGCGAGTACGGCCGCGGCGTGGTGGTGTCATGCTGGACCATGATCGTGCGCCCTTTCGCGGTCTTGATCAGGCTGGTGTTCATGTCCCCCGTGACGTAGTCCAGTTGGTTGCGGCCGTGCTCCGCAGGAAATTCCCTGCGCGCATAGGCTGCCCGTCCGACCGCCGCCGAGCTCATGGAGTTCATGTATTCGAACTTATCGCCCCGGTTAATCCCCATGTACTGCGCGACCGGGCCCAGGCCGTGGGTCGGGTATAGATTGCCGTTTCGTTTCGCATGCCAAAGCGTGCGCCAGGATCCAGTCTTCCGCTCGATTTCCTTCATCTGCCAGCGCAGTTCATGGATATACGCGGCTTCGCCGTGCAGCAATTCTCCGAAGACGCCTTGCCGCACCATGTTCAGGACCATCAGCTCGTCCCTGCCGTAGCAGACGTTCTCCAGCATCATGCAGGTCATCTGCGTGCGCTCGGAGGTGTCGACCAGCCACCACGCTTCTTCCACGGTGGTTACCGCGGGCACCTCCACAAAGGCGTGCTTTCCGCTCTCCATGGCCTCTGCAGCCATGATCGCGTGCCACCGCCAGGGCGTGGCGATCACCACGATATCGACCTCCTCGCGGTCCAGAAGCTTGCGATAGGAATAGTCATCGCCGGTGTACAGGCCGGGCTGGGCTTCGCCAAGCTCCGACACGATCTTTGCGGCGCGGTCCAGCACCAATTGCTCGGTATCGCATATCGCCGTGATACGCGCGGCTTCGATATTGCAGAAGTGGCGGACGAACCCGACGCCGCGTTCGCCCACGCCGATCAGCCCGACACGAACAGTCTCCAGCCTTGGCGCCACCAGGTTCATTACCGAACGGCTGCCCACCGGTCTGGCATTCGCCGGCTCGCTGCCGGACTCCATAGCGCGCGCGCTCAATCCAGCCGCCGCACCGACTGCCAAGGTGGACTTCAGAAACTCGCGCCGCCCTCTATCGCTCACTCGCTACTCTCCTCAATCATTGAAACGCAATATAACGAAACCCATAGATATTACGCTATATATCACTACCAACTCCTTCCATCCAGCCCAAGCCCCAGGCCTATCCAAAAGTCCGGTGTAGTGAGTGTTGGGAACGGAACCGTTGGCATTGAGCGGTTTGGTTTCCAGCGCGTGAGGGGTGTCGAGGCAAGCACGGCATGCTTTGCCTGCTCGGAGGAAGTCCGGGGAGAGTCGTGGAGGGGTATCCCCGCGGGCGTTCCCGCCGGCGGGGATGCGATGGGGCACGGGGCGCCGCGGCGCGGCCGGGCCGGCGCGCCGTGAACGTCGGGGAGAGGCGGTTGCGGGGCTATTCGGCGGTCAGGATGGCGTCGAGGGCGTCTTGCGGACGGGCGGCGTAGTGGCGATTGGCCGGGGGGATGTACTGGAACTCGCCGCGCATACGCACGATGGAGATGGCGGCGTTGCTCAACGCCGCCAGATTGCGCGGCAGGTTCCCCACCGAGGCGCGGCAGCGGTCCTCGTCGTAGCTGAAGTCGCGCACGTAGTGGACCCGGTTCTCTACTTGCCAATGGTCGCGCACGAGCCTCAGGAGTTCCTCGGGGCCGGCCTCGCCGGCGCCGAGGGACGTGAGGCACAACGCGACCTCGCGGGAGGTCTCGCCGGTCTTGACCACGATGCGTTCGCGCTCGACGCGCACCGCCTGACGGCGTGCGAACAGATCGCACCGGCCGTCCCATTCCGGGGTGGTCAGATCGAGCACGGCGCAGCGCCGGGTCTCGATGCGGCCATGGCCCTTGTCGACCGTGTCCCCGCTCCAGCGCGCCGCGCGCCAGTCGATGGCCGCGAGGTCGTCGCGGATGGTCGGCTGGTTGTCCTTCACGGCCGTGACCACGTAGTGCGCCCCGCAGTCCTCGGTCAGGCAGCGCGCGGTCTCGTGCTGGGCGTGCAGGGCGTCGACGGTGACGACGCGCCCGGCGAGGTCGAGCTGTCGCGACAACGCCCGCAGCGCCGGAATCTCATTGGTCTTGGCGCCGACCTGGAGCTGTCCCAGAACCAGACCGCTGCCGTGCTCCACGGCAGCCACCATCATGCGCCTTTCCTTTGCGACCTGCTTTGAGGCGCCGCGCACGTCCTTGCCATCCATGGCCACGGGCGCTTCGCCCCCTTGGCGCGCACTCCACGCCCGCAGCGCCTGATCCAGCGTGTCGGCCGGCATCGCCGAGAGCAGGTAATGGAAGGTCGAGGCCGCCGGCACGGTCCAGAGCCGCCGGCTCGGACTGAAGAACCCGCCCACCGCCTGACGCTGCTCCTCGTCCAGCCGCGCCGCGAACTCGCCGAACGCGCTCACGCCACGATAGCCTGCCAGCCGCGCCGCGACCGCAATCGTCAGATAGCAGGCAATGCTGTACCGCTGGCCGCGCGCCTTGCGAAAATCGGGAATCTCCTCCAGAAAGTCCCGCAGACTGCGCAATTGCGCCACCGGCATCGGCTCCCGCTTCGCGCCGATGCACCACTCCGACGGCGCCCCGGCGCCGCGCAGCGCCGCACGGGCGCCCGACTCCAACTCGTACACGTAGACCTCCTTGGGTTGTCCGTTCTCGCGCCACCGCGCCGAGCCCCCCGGCAGCCGCGTGAAGCCGCGCGTGCGCCCCAGCAGCCGCCAGTTCGACGCCCGGTAGCAAGTACCCGCAAATCGCGACGGGTCCACGAATGTCTCCGCCAAAAGAACCGGAAAACCGTGCGCCGCGCGCATGTCCCGCGACAGCCGCCGCAAACTCACACCCAGCACCCGCGACGCCAGATTGCGCGTCGCGCCCTTGCCGCCGAGAACCACGAAGCGGCTGTTGTTGGCGATCAGCTTCAGACGCCGGAACTGCAACTCCCGCGACCAGCCAATCCAGGCGTCCCGCACGCCGACCTTGAACGCGCCCGCCGTCCAGCCCACCAGCGCAACCCAGGTCCCACCGCATACCGCCACATGACGCAGCGACTGCCCGAACAAACCCTTGAACGGCAGATAGTGAAACTCCGACATCAGCGCATCCCAACGCCGCCGCTCCGCCGCATCGCCCACCGGGCGCACCGACACATCGCGCAGCTCGAACCGGCCCCGGGAAACCACCGATATCGCCATGGCCCCCTTTATGCCACAACGACTTCTGAATAGCCAGACCCTTGGCCAGCCTGACTTCATCCCTCCACGTTCACAGCCTCATTCCATCCGCCGTGACTTTTGGATGGCCCTGGCCCAAGCCCCCGCAATCCTCCCAAAAATGCGGACCGCAGAGGATTGCTGAATACCAAAGCGCTGATTCAACCCCCTATGGTGTGGAGCGTCGGAGGCAGGGATGCCGGAGCCGAGCTCCAGGGATGGGTTCATGCGTCTCCACACCATAGGGGGTTGAATCAGCGCGGGCAAGCACAGTCCCCCCGCGCCCGCTTGGCGCGCGTGGCGCTGACATTGATGCCGGTACCTGAAACCGTACAGGCAGGATTGATGGCGATAGTGTAAAATTCCGCGGCTTCGCGCCCGCTGGGCGCTTCCTTGATCGAACCAACGAATATGCACACCGTTTCAGTAAAACCCGGGCAGGTTCAGCAGGACTGGTTCCTGGTCGACGCTGCCGGCCGCACGCTGGGCCGTTTGGCCAGCGAACTGGCAGTGCGCCTGCGAGGCAAGCATAAGCCCGAGTATACGCCGCACGTCGATACCGGCGATTTTATTGTGGTGGTTAACGCATCCAAGGTTCGCGTCAGCGGCGACAAGTTGAACCAGAAAATTTACCACCGCCACTCCGGCTACATCGGCAACTTGAAGTCCGTGCCGTTGAAGAAGGTCTTGCAGGATACCCCGGAGCGCGTCATAGTTTCCGCGGTTCGAGGGATGCTGCCGAAGAACCACCTGGGCCGCGCCATGCTGAAGAAGCTGAAGGTTTACCCGGGCCCCGAGCACAAGCATGGCGCTCAGCAGCCCAAGCCACTGGAGATTCAGGCGTGACCGAAACAGTTTTCTACGGCACCGGCAGGCGCAAGACATCGACCGCCCGCGTGTTCATGCGCCCGGGCACCGGCCAGGTGACCGTCAACAAGCGTCCGCTGGATGAGTTTTTCAGTCGCAAAACCGCGCGCATGATCGTGCATCAGCCGCTCAAGGTCGTTGGCCTGGAAGGCCGGATGGACGTTACCGTTACCGTCAAGGGCGGTGGCACCACCGGTCAGGCGGGGGCCATAAGACATGGCCTCACCCGTGCATTGCTCGCGTTCGACGAGCAATTCCGGCCGCGCCTCAGGGCCCCCGGCTTCGTGACCCGGGACGCGCGCAAGGTCGAGCGCAAGAAGGTGGGCTTGAGAAAGGCCCGCCGGGCCACGCAGTACTCCAAGCGCTGATCGCTGCGAACCAACCAGCCCCGTGCAGCGAGCGGATGGGGGATCGTCTAGCGGCAAGACATCGGACTCTGACTCCGACAACCCAGGTTCGAATCCTGGTCCCCCAGCCACCATCCGACTGACCCACGCAGGTGTTAGCATGACATCCTCCGCGGGCTCTTTTGGACCCCCATCTGACGGGAGTGTCGGAGCCATGGATGGCGACGCCAAGCTCCACGGATGGATTCATGCGGCTCCCGTCAGATGGGGGTCCAGAAGAGCCCAACGATACGTACGATAGAACGATGCCGGATAACGAGCGCACCATCGGCGATCAGGTTCTTGCAGAACTTGCCCACGCGCTACGCGTATGCGCGGGCGAAACCACGCCCGCCGCCGACAACCCCGCAGGCGATACCGAGGATGCGCTCCATTCCGCGAGCGAGCGCGAATTGAGCGCCTGCCTGATGCGTGTCAACCACGCCGGCGAGGTCTCCGCCCAGGCCCTGTACCGCGGTCAGGCCCTGGTGGCCCGGGACGACGGGCTGCGGCGTAATCTGCTGGGCGCCGCGGAAGAGGAGGGCCGCCACCTCAAGTGGTGCGAGAATCGGATCGGCGAACTCAACGGCCGCCGCAGCCTGCTTACGCCCTTGTGGTACGCGGGTTCTTTCGGAATCGGTACCTTGGCCGGGCTGTTGGGCGACCGCTCCAGCCTGGGGTTTCTGGCAGAAACCGAGGCCCAGGTGGAAAGCCACCTGGAGAGCCATCTTGACGAACTGCCCGCCGAGGATGCCCGGAGCCGCAAGATATTGGAGCAAATGCGCGCCGACGAGATCCGTCATGGCCGCAATGCCGAGAAGGCCGGAGGCGAACCGCTGCCGCAGTTCGCTCGTACGGCCATGCGGCTGGTGTCCAAAGTCATGACCAGCACCGCCCGCTACATCTGATCGCAAGGCGAACCGATATGCAGCGCGCCCGGATCGCCCCCTCCATCCTGTCGGCCGATTTTGCCCGCCTGGGCGAGGAAGTCGAGGCCGTGCTGGAGGCCGGCGCCGACGTGGTCCATTTCGACGTCATGGATAACCACTACGTGCCTAACCTGACCATTGGCCCGCTCGTCTGCCGGGCACTGCGCAGCCACGGCACCAAGGCTCCTATCGACGTGCACCTCATGGTCAGTCCCGTGGACGAACTGGCGCGGTCCTTCGCCGAAGCCGGCGCCAGCATCGTGAGCTTTCATCCCGAAGCCAGCGGCCACGTGGATCGCACCATCTCCCTGATTCGCGAGCACGGCTGCCGCCCCGGGCTTGCCTTCAATCCGGCAACGCCGCTGACCTGGCTCGATCACACGCTGCACGCAATCGACCTGGTACTCATCATGTCGGTGAATCCGGGCTTTGGCGGGCAGCAGTTCATCCCGCAGAGCCTCGGCAAGGTTGCGGAGGCACGCAAGCGTATCGACGAGAGCGGCCGCGACGTGTGGTTGGAAGTCGATGGCGGGGTCAAGGCCGGCAATATTGCCGAGATCGCCGCCGCGGGCGCCGACACCTTCGTGGCCGGTTCGGCCATTTTCGGCGCCGGGGACTACGCCCGCGCGATCCGGGAAATGCGCCAGGCCCTGGGGGAATAGCGCGCCGCACCAGGGGTTAGCGCATCCCCCGGTGTTCCTTTATCCGCTCGTAGGCCCGATTGACTTCCCGGGTCCGTTCCCGGGCCCGTTCCATCATCGCTTCGGGCAGGCCGCGGGCTACCAGCTTGTCCGGGTGGTTCTCCTTCATCAGCCGCCGATAGGCGGTCTTGATATCCGGGTCATTGGCCGTGGAGGACACGCCCAGGGCCCGATAGGCATCACCCAGCGGTTGCTGCTGGCGCGAGGGCCCGGCGCGCCCGTTCCCCTGTGCAAAACCGAAGCGCATTCGCGCCTGCGCCTCCATCTGGCTGATATGCCATGACGACAGTCCGAGCACTGCCCCAATCCGGTTGAGCGCCGCCCGCTCCTCGCTGGTTACGTCCCCGTGAGCGAAGGCCATGAAGAACTGCGTATGAACGAAGAACTGCCGCAATAACGGCTGCCCGCGGCAGGCCTCATTGACCCGCCCCAGTTCGGCGTCGAAGTCGAAGCCCGGCGACTTGCCCTCGTTGAAATGATCCATGGCCTGGCGCATCTGCGCTGCGTTCAGCCGCATTCCCTGCATGACCTGGCGGGCCGCGCGAATCTCCTCTTCGCTCACCCGGCCATCGGCCTTGGCGATGTGTCCCATGACCCGGAATGTCGCCGCAAAAAAGACCTGCCGCCGGTTTTCCGTCCGCGCTCCGGAGTAGGTTTGCCAGGAGACGCTCATGTTGCGGGCCAGGCTCCGGTCGACAAGATGACCTAAGAACAGGCCCACCAGCGCCCCGGGCAAGTTGCCGTAGATGAAGCCGAAGATGAATCCGGCTGCTTTTCCGAGAAGAAATACGTACATTTGGCGAAGCTGGTGCCGTTTCCCGCAAATACGCGTTGCTTCAGCGACTCCTAAGCGGGCTGCGCCTTGCATTGGTCCGTAGCGACCGCGTCAAGAGCACGCGCATTTTCGGGACCCCACACTAGAATACGCCCGAAACAGAAGACGAGGGAGCAGAAGTGACCGTATCGTATACCGAAATCCCTGGCTTGCAGGCCATCGGCCGCGGCAAGGTGCGCGACTTGTACGCGGTCGGCGAGGACCGCTTGTTGCTCGTTACCAGTGATCGGATCTCCGCATACGACGTGGTTCTGCCGGATCCCATACCGGGAAAAGGGAGTGTGCTCACCAGGCTGTCCCGTTTCTGGTTCGCCAATACCCGGCACATCGTGCCGAACGCGCTCTTGGGCACGCCGCTGGGAGAAGTGATCGACCGGCTTCCCGCGCAGGAACTGGACAAGCTTCAGTCGCGCTGCGTGCTGATGGAACGGGTGCGCGCGCTTCCTGTTGAGGCGGTTGTTCGAGGGTATCTGATCGGCTCCGGCTGGAAGGATTACCAGGCGAGCGGGGAGGTGTGCGGCATTCGCCTCGCACCGGGACTGCGGCTGGCAGAACGCCTGCCGGAGCCGATATTCACGCCGGCCACCAAGGCCGCGCCCGGCGAGCATGACCAGAACATCGGCATGCACGAGACGGCCAGCCTGATCGGGGAGGAACTGGCCGAGCGGGTTCGCGACGTTTCGCTGGCCCTGTTCAGGTTCGGAGCTGAACACGCCGCCGCTCGCGGGATCATCGTGGCTGACACCAAGTTCGAGTTCGGGATCAACGCCGCCGGCGAACTGGTGCTGATCGACGAAGTGCTGACCCCCGATTCCTCGCGCTTCTGGCCCGCCGCGGAATACCGGGTGGGTGTGTCGCCGCCGAGTTTCGACAAGCAGTTCGTGCGCGATTATCTGGATTCGGTGGACTGGGATCATCAGCCGCCCGCGCCGCGGCTGCCGGCGCAGGTCATCGCCCAAACCTCCGAGAAATACAATGCCGCCCTCGCGGTGCTAACCTCCTGAAATCGCGTGGTTGCGCCGGGCGCCGCCGGCAATCGCCGGCCGGGCCATGGCGCCCGGCGCCCAGGCATGACCCGGCCGCAGGCAGGAAAATTTATAATGTGCGGCAGGCGGAAGTGGCGGAATTGGTAGACGCGCAGGATTTAGGTTCCTGTGGGGTTATCCCCTTGAGAGTTCGAATCTCTCCTTTCGCACCAGTAGCCCGCCCCCTGGCAGGGGCAAAACCGATCCAGGCCATATGAAACTCGACAACGCAAACTACCAGGTGGAGAGTGGCGAAGGGCTTCGCCGTGTTCTGCATGTACAGGTGCCCGCCGGCGTAATGCAGCAGGAGTTCGTCGCCCGGCTCGGCGCGATTCGGCGGCGCAGCCGGATTCGCGGCTTTCGGCCGGGCAAGGCGCCCATCAAGTTGATCCGGCGGCGCTACGGGCAGGACGTGTGGAACGAGCTGGCCCGCGAAACCATTGAGCAGAGCTTTCGAGAGGGCGCGCAGAACCAGAAATTGCGCGTGGTCGGCGGCGGCGAGGTCAAGACCAAGAAGGCCCGCGAAGGGTCCGATCTGGAATTCGAGGCGGCCTTCGACATTTTCCCCGATATTGAATGGAACGGCCTGGATCAATTGACCTACGAGCAACCGGAGGTGGAGATTCAGGAGCGTGACGTCGATCGCACCATCAACCGCCTGCGCCAGCGTCAGGCGCAATGGGAAGACGCCGACCGCCCGGCGCGCGAGGGCGACCGAATGGTAGCAAACATACGGGCCTCGCGCCGGCGGGAAACGCTGGAGGCCGGCGAGCTCAAGGAAGCGCCCCTGATGCTGGGCGAAACCCGGCTGATGCCGCAGCTGGCGGAGCGTCTGGCGGGGTTGTCCGCGTCGCAAAAGAAACGGTTTCGTCTGAAGTTGCCGCCGGACTACCCCGACGAGTCCCTGCGCGGCAAGCGGGTGTTGTACGAAGTGGAGGTATTGAGCGTCTCCGAGCCTTCGCTTCCGGACCTCGACGAGGAGTTCGTCAAGACGCTGGGCGTGGAAAGCGGTTCGGTCGAGGACTTGAGGACCAACGTGCGGTCAACCCTGGAGCGCGAACTGAAGTCGGTTTGCGAGGATCACAAGCGGCAGGCCCTGTTTGATCAATTGCTTGCCGCCAATCCGGGGCTTACGCCCAAGTCGATGGTCGATCAGGACATTGAGCAGGCGCTTGCCGCCATGCGGCCGCCTCCGGCCGCCGACACCCAGGGCGATCCGGAATCCGGGGAATCGCAAGCCGTCGCCGAAGAGCCACAGGATCAGCCCGAAGAAACGCCGGAAATGCGCGCTGCCGCGGAACGCCGCGTACGCCTGCAATTGCTGATTTCGGAGCTGGCGGATCGGGAAAAGATCGCGCCTGACCAGCAGGTGCTGGCGCAGCAGCTGCAGATGCTGGCGGCGGGCGCCCCGGATCCTGAGGCGGCATTCACCGAGTTGGCCGGCAACCGGGAGCTAGTGGGCAATCTGCGCGCCCGTATGAGCGAGCAGCAGGTGCTGGAATGGCTGTACGAGAATGCCGACATCAGCAAACGGGCAATGGACTTCGACGAATTCATGGAGCCCATGCCCCCCGTCCTGTCCGGTTAACATCTGAAGGCATGCTATTCGCAACGCCGAACCCGCCACTTTCCGGGAGACACATGAATCCATCCATTTGACATCTGAAGTTATGCTATTCGTCGCGCCTCGTCCGGTCGTTTCCGGGAGTGTTGGAGCCATGGATGGCGGAACCAAGCTCCTTGTGGAGCGAGGGCATCCTGCCGTCGACGAGGACAGGATGTCCTCGTTCCCAGCATGTTCCCTGCGGGTTTGGCGCTGCGCGAGAATGAGGAAATCCCTGACATGAAAGAAAAAGCACTCAACCTGGTGCCCATGGTGGTGGAGCAGACCGCCCGCGGCGAGCGCGCCTACGACATCTACTCGCGCCTGCTCAAGGAGCGCCTGGTATTCATAGTCGGCGCCGTGGACGACCACATGGCCAACCTGATAGTGGCGCAACTCATCTTTCTGGAGTCCGAGAACCCCGGCAAGGATATCAACCTGTATATCAATTCTCCGGGCGGCCTGGTGAGTTCCGGGCTTTCGATCTACGACACCATGCAATTCATCAAGCCCGATATCAGCACGCTTTGCCTGGGGCAGGCCGCCAGCATGGGCGCCCTGCTGTTGGCCGGCGGCGCCAAAGGCAAGCGCTATTGCCTGCCGCACTCGCGGCTAATGATTCACCAGCCCATTGGCAGTTTTCAGGGCCAGGTCTCCGATGTGGACATCCACGCCCGCGAAATGCTCCACACCCGCGAGCGGCTTAACCGGATTCTGGCCGAACATACCGGCCAACCCTTGAAACAGATCGCCCGCGATACCGATCGCGACCATTTCATGAGCGGCGAGGAGGCCTGCGACTACGGGCTGATCGACCGGGTTCTGGCCAGCCGGGAGGAAGTCGCCGCGCCTGAGGAAGACAAGGACTAACGATGGGCGGTTACAATGCTACGGCGTCCCTAAGGCGCGCCTGCATCGCATAACAGCTATGTCCAGCAAGAATAATCGTGGCGGCGGTGGCGAGCGCAAGCTGCTGTACTGCTCGTTCTGCGGGAAGAGTCAGCACGAGGTCCGCAAGCTCATAGCGGGCCCCTCGGTGTACATCTGCGACGAGTGCGTGGAGCTGTGCATCGACATCATTCGCGAGGAATTCGAGGACCGCTCGGAGAATCAGCCGGTCTCCCTGCCTTTGCCGGCCGGGATCATGAAGTTCCTGAATGAATACGTAATCGGCCAGGACCGGGCCAAGAAGGTCCTGTCGGTGGCGGTCTACAACCACTTCAAGCGCATGCGCTCGCGGCGGCGTGAGAAGGATGCCCCCGACGTGGAGATCGCCAAGAGCAACATCCTGCTGATCGGCCCCACCGGCTGCGGTAAGACCCTGCTGGCCGAGACGCTGGCGCGCATCCTCAACGTGCCCTTCACCATCGCCGACGCCACCACGCTCACCGAGGCGGGCTACGTGGGCGAGGATGTGGAGAACATCATCCAGAAGCTGCTCCAGAAGTGCGACTACGACGTTGAAAAGGCCCAGACCGGAATCGTCTATATCGACGAAATCGACAAGATTTCCCGCAAGTCCGACAACCCGTCCATCACCCGTGACGTATCCGGAGAAGGCGTGCAGCAGGCCCTGCTCAAACTCATCGAGGGCACTATCGCCTCGGTACCCCCGCAGGGTGGCCGCAAGCATCCGCAGCAGGAGTTCCTTCAGGTGGACACATCCAATATCCTGTTCCTCTGCGGCGGCGCCTTCGCGGGCCTGGACAACATTATCCGCAATCGCACCGAGCGCAGCGGGATCGGTTTTACCGCCGAGGTTCGGGCCGAGAATGACCACCTCCGTTTAGGCGAACTGCTTTCGAATGTCGAGCCCGAAGATCTCATCCGCTACGGGCTGATTCCCGAGTTCGTCGGGCGGCTGCCGCTGGTGGCGACGCTCGACCCGCTGGATCTCGATGCTCTCATGACCATCTTAGTCGAGCCGAAGAACGCTCTTACCAAGCAGTACCGCGTGCTGTTCGAAATGGAAGACTGCGAGCTGGAGTTCCATGAAGGCGCCTTGCAGGCCATCGCCGAACGGGCCATGGACCGCAAGACGGGCGCGCGCGGCCTGCGCACCATTCTGGAGAACGTGCTTCTGGATACCATGTTCGATCTTCCGTCGATGAAGAACGTGCGCCGGGTGGTATTGGACCGCGGAGCGATCATGGGCAAGAACCAGCCCTACGTGGTGTACGAAACCGAGGAACCGCTGGCTCTGAAGCCGCCGGAAGAGTACGAAAGGCCTACGGGGTCGGATGGCTAGCCGGCAGCGTCCCCGGCGCGGTCCAGGTTGGTTTTGGTATTGCCAACCCCATATCGTTAGCGCTTGGAACTCAAGTGTCGGATTCTGATCAGGGCAAGCCAATGAGCGATGATGCGAAGAGCAGCGTGAGCATTTCGCGCCGTCTTGCGGTCTTGCCGCTGCGCGATGTGGTCGTGTACCCGCATATGGTGGTGCCGCTGTTCGTGGGCCGCAAGCCGTCGATACTGGCGCTGGAAGATGCCATGTCGGTCGGCAAGGACATTCTTCTGGTGGCGCAACGCAAGCCGGAAGTCGACGATCCGGAGGCGCGCGACATCTATCGGGTGGGTACGCTGGCCAGCGTGCTGCAGATGATGAAGATGCCGGACAACACTGTGAAAGTGATGGTCCAGGGCGTCTCGCGCGCCCGCCTGAAGTCGCTCGAGTCCGGCAATTTCTTCAGCGCCGAGTTCGCGCCCGTCTCCGAGGAGGGCGTCGGCGAAACCAAGCCTGAGGAATCCGAAGCCTTGCGCCGCTCTTTGCTCAAGCAGTTCGAGTCATACGTAAAACTGCACAAGAACGTCCCTCCGGAGGCCCTGGCCGGCGTTTCGGGGCTGGACGATACCGGGCGCCTGGCCGACACCATCGCGGCGCATATGCAGTTGGCTCTGGATAAGAAGCAGGTTGTGCTGGAGACCGGCGACGCGATCAAGCGCATGGAGTACCTGGTCGGCCTGATGGGCAGCGAGATCGACATGCTCAGGATCGAGCGCAAGATTCGCGGCCGCGTGAAGACCCAGATGGAGAAGAGCCAGCGCGAGTACTACTTGAACGAGCAGATGAAAGCCATCCAGAAGGAACTGGGAGAGCTTGACGACGCTCCGGATGAAATCACCTCGCTTGAGAAGGGCATCAAGGAAGCGGGCATGCCCAAAGAAGCGCAGGAAAAGGCCATCACCGAGCTGGGCAAACTCAAGATGATGGCGCCCATGTCGGCCGAGGCCACGGTGGTGCGGAACTACCTGGATTGGCTGCTCAAGGTGCCATGGAAGAAGCAGCGCCGGATAAACGGCGATCTGGCCCGGGCCGAGAAGGTGCTGGAAGAGGATCACTACGGATTGGAGAAGATCAAGGAGCGCATCCTGGAATACCTGGCGGTCCAGAAGCGGGTGCGATCCATGAAGGGCCCCATCCTGTGCCTCGTCGGACCGCCCGGAGTGGGAAAGACATCCGTGGGCCGATCAATCGCCAGGGCAACCAACCGCGCCTTTGTTCGCATGTCGCTGGGCGGCGTGCGCGACGAGGCCGAAATACGGGGTCACCGGCGCACCTATATCGGGGCGCTTCCGGGCAAGATCGTGCAGAACCTCGCGCGGTCCGGTGTGCGCAACCCGCTGTTTCTTCTCGACGAGGTGGACAAGATGTCCATGGACTTCCGCGGCGACCCCTCGTCGGCGCTGCTGGAAGTGCTGGATCCGGAACAGAATTGCGCGTTCAACGATCATTACCTGGAAGTGGACTTCGATCTTTCGCGAGTAATGTTCGTGTGCACGGCCAATACCCTGGCAATACCGCCGCCGCTTCTCGACCGCATGGAAGTGCTGCGTATCCCCGGCTACACCGAGGACGAGAAGCTGGCGATTGCCAGCAATTACCTGATTGCCAAGCAGATGAAGTACAACGGCGTGCGCAAGGAAGAGCTGAGGTTTACCACCGGAGGCTTGCGCAGCATGATTCGCCACTACACCCGCGAGGCGGGCGTGCGAAATCTGGAGCGCGAAATCGCCCGGGTGTGCCGCAAGGTCGTGAAACGGCAGTTACTGCGTCCCACGCCACGCGGCATCTGTATCGGTCCCCGCCAGCTGGAACCGTTCCTCGGGGTGCGCAAGTTCCGCTACGGGCGCGCCGAGAATCAGAACCGCGTAGGTCAGGCCCAGGGTCTGGCCTGGACCGAAGTCGGGGGCGAGTTACTGCGCATCGAAGCGTCGGTAGCGCCCGGTAAGGGCAAGCTCACGCTGACCGGCAAGCTGGGGGAGGTAATGCAGGAGTCGATCCAGGCCGCGGTTACGGTGGTCCGAACGCGCGCGGCCAGCCTGGGGCTGGATTCGCGATTTCATGCGGAAAATGATCTTCACGTGCATGTGCCCGAGGGCGCCACGCCCAAGGACGGCCCCAGCGCCGGCATTGGAATGTGCACCGCCCTGGTTTCGGCGCTAACCGGAATTCCGGTACGTGCCAACGTGGCCATGACCGGTGAGATCACCCTGGGTGGCGAGGTGCTGCCGGTGGGAGGTCTCAAGGAGAAACTGCTGGCCGCGCATCGGGGCGGAATTGAGTGCGTCATTATTCCGGAGGAATGCGTCAAGGATCTGGCCGAAATACCCGCCAACGTCAAGCGCAGCCTGGACATCCGGTCGGTGCGCTGGATAGACCAGGTGCTTCGCTTGGCGTTGGAGCGCATGCCCGAGGTGAGCGCCACCGTAGCGGAAGATCAGAGCGCCTCGGCGGCCGCCACGCCGGCCGCGCCGCAAACGCCGCCGGATCAGCCGCGGGCGCACTGAAACCCTGGCTACAGGGGGAGATTTCCTGAATCGCAGCGGATTCGCGTGCTTTGCCGGCAAAGAGTCTGTAATATTGCGGCAGTCTTGGGATTAGTACATAATTCCAGACAAATGGGGAGGTGTAGCTGCGACTGAAGACCTGCGGCTTTACCTTGATTACGTGGGGGTGGATTTTAAAGTCCTGGAACACCACTAGAGAGTATCGGCCCGGTAGAGTCGGGCCACAACTTACGGAGAATTGCATGAACAAACGGGAACTTACGGATGCTGTGGCGGCTGCTGCGGGTCTCGGCAAAGCAGATGCGGCGCGGGCCGTGGATGCCGTACTGGGTGCTGTCAGTAGCGCCTTGGGACAGGGGGACAGCGTATCTCTGGTGGGTTTCGGAACCTTCAGCGTAAAGCACCGTGCAGCGCGGCAGGGACGCAATCCCCGAACCGGCGAGACCATTCAGATCGCCGCTACTTCGGTTCCCGGGTTCAAGGCCGGACGCGCGTTGAGGGATGCCGTAAACTAACCACCCCAGGCAACCGGGGGTTTTCTCCGGTTGGCACTGCGGCGAATTCACCGCGGGTAACGGCGCCAAGGGGTGCTTAGCTCAGTTGGGAGAGCGTCGCTCTTACACGGCGAAGGTCGGGGGTTCAAACCCCTCAGCACCCATAGCGGAGTGGTAGTTCAGATGGTTAGAATACCGGGCTGTCAATCCGGTGGTCGCGGGTTCGAGTCCCGTCCACTCCGCCACCTATTCAATCCATCAAGGGGATAGCCTGTGCTGCAATTAATTCGCGACCGGCTAAGCGGCTGGGTGGCTTTCCTCATCTTCGGTGTAATCGGTCTGGCGCTGGTGCTGACTTTCGGCACCATGCGCGGCAACGTCGGCTTGAGCACCAACGCGGCGGCCAGCGTGAATGGAATGGACATCGGGCAGACCGAATTCGTGCGCACGCTTCAGGACGAACAGCTGCGCCTGCGTGAGCGCTTCGGCGATGCCCTGCCGGAGGAGTTCGAAGAACAGCTTCGCGCACTGGTCCTGGAAGACCTGGTCAGCTCCTACATGATGCGTGCCCACGCCGAGGAGCGCGGCTTTACGACCAGCGACGAGCAGCTTGCGGGTGTAATTCAGAATATTCCCGCCTTTCTGGATCGGGGCGAGTTTTCCAACGACCTGTACCGCAGCGCTCTGGCCGGCGTCGGTGAGACACCGGCCTACTTCGAGTACCAGCAGCGCGGCTTGATGACGCTGCAGCAGTTCTACCGGGGAATCCAAAAGAGCGCGTTCTTCACCCCGGTGGATTTCCGCTTCTACATTGAACTGGACCAGGAGAGCCGCACGGTACGCGGGTTTTTGGTTACGCCTGAGGCCTTTCGTGACGAGGTCGTTGTTACCGACGAACAGGTCGCGGGCTACTACGAGCGCAACGCATCGGGCTTCTGGACCCGCGAATCCGTCGAACTCGAATATATCGAACTGAACGCCGGAAGCCTGCCCGGGCTTGAGGAGATCACTGAACAGGACGCCCTGGAGTGGTACGAACAAAATCGTGATCAGTTCATCAGTCCGCTCCAGCGCCGATCCAGCCACATTCTGTTGGCGGCCAATCCCGAAGGAGACGAAGAGGTGCTGGCCAGGGCCAATAAGGTGATCGCGCGGCTGGAGGCAGGCGAGGATTTTGCCGCGCTGGCCGGCGAACTCTCCGAGGACCCCGGATCCGCCAACGTGGGAGGCGACCTCGGCTGGAACGAGCCCGGCGTGTTCGTGCCCGAATTCGAGCAGGCACTGTTTGAGCTGGAGGAAATCGGCCAGTACACTCAGCCGGTGCAAACGCAATACGGATATCACATCATCCGTCTGGAAGGCATTCGCGGAGGCGAAATGGCTCCGTTTGAGGATGCGCGCGAAGAGGTGCTGGTGGACCTTCAGGAACAGCGGAGCAAGACCCGCTTCTACGATCTGGCTGATCAGCTGGCCGACATGGCGCTGGAAAGCGATGAAGGGCTGGCCTGGATTGCCGAGGAACTCGGGCTTCCGCTGCAGCGTATTGAGGACTTTACCCGAGAGGGCGCCGGCGAATTTGCCGGCAACCGGCGCGTGATTGATGCCGCCTACGGCGAGCCGGTCCTGGATCGGGGTGAGAACTCGCGTATTGTGCAGCTTGGGCCTGACCGCGCCCTGGTTCTGCGGGTCGACAAACATCAGCCTACGGAACAACAGCCGCTTGAGGAAGTAGCCGACCGTATTCGGGAAATATTGGTTAGTGACGCCGCGGCGGCGGCCGCCGCCGCCAAGGGAGCGGCCTTGCTGGAGCGGCTGGCGGACGAAACGCTGGACGCGCTGTCGCAAGAGCAGGGGGTTGAGGGGTTTGAGGAGCAGGAAATCCGGCGTGATTCCGCCGCTTTCCCGTCCGAGCTTCTGAACGCGATATTTGCGGCCACGCCCGGGCAACCGGCCCAGGGCCTGCAGCTGCTGGACGGGCGCTACGCCCTGTTTGAAGTGGAAGCGGTAATACCCGGCCGGCCCGACACAATCGCACGCGACCAGCGCGACCAGGTCAAGGCCCAGCTGGAGAATCGCGAGGGGACGAAAGAATACGACGCCTACCGGGCTAGCCTGCGTGAACGCGCCAAGGTCTGGATATCACCCGACGCGCTGGGAGACACGCAATGAACCAATGGAATCCGCTTCGCTGGCCGCTGTACGCGCAGATTTTCGCCGGCATCGTTCTGGGTGTGGCGGCCGGTCTGATCAGCGGCGACACCGCCGAACTGGTGGGCGGCGTGACCTACGACTCGGTATACGACTACGTCGGCAGACTGTTTCTCAACGCGCTGAAGATGCTGATCGTGCCGCTGATCGCCACGTCCATTATCTCGGGCGTTGCCGGGCTGGGTGAGCCGGGCACGCTGGGCCGGCTCGGCGGCAAGACCATTCTCTACTACCTGGCCACATCGACGATAGCCATTCTGATCGGGCTGACCATCGTCAACCTGGTGCAGCCCGGCATCCTCGATGGTGTTCCGGTCAAGGAGTTACTGGACTTCCAGGCCAACTCCGACGAAGTGGGCAGACGCGTGGCCGGCGCCGAAGGCGGCGTTGCCGAGGTGTTCCTGCGAATGTTTCCGCCGAACATAATAATGGCCGCCGCCGAGGGCCAGATGCTGGGCGTGATCGTGTTCTGTATCCTTTTCGGATACTACATTTCCCGCCTGGTGAAAGCGAGGCGCGAGCAGGTAACGAGCTTCGTCCAGGCCTGTTTCCAGGCCATGATGGGCGTTACCCGGTTTGTAATGGCGTTTGCGCCGATCGGCGTCTTCGGGCTGGTCGCGTCAGTGGTGGCCGATGTGGGTCTTGGCGCCGCCAGGCCGCTGGTGATTTTCTCGATCACGGTGCTGGTGGCCTTGGCCATACATTTCCTGGTGGTGATGCCGCTGATTCTGCTGCTTGTCGCGCGGGTAAATCCGCTCCGCCACTATCGGGCGATGGCGCCGGCCCTGCTGACCGCTTTCTCCACCTCATCGTCGTCGGCGACCCTGCCGATTACGATGCGCTGCGTAGAGGACAACGCCAAAGTGTCCAGCCGCGCCACCGGCTTCGTCTTGCCGCTGGGCGCGACGGTGAACATGGACGGAACGGCGCTTTACGAGTGCGTCGCGGTGATATTCATCGCCCAGGCCTTCGGCGTTGATTTGAGCTTCGGCATGCAGTTCACGATCGTGGCTACGGCGCTTCTCACTTCAATCGGGGTGGCCGGCGTGCCCGCGGCGTCCTTTGTCGCAATCGCGGTCATTCTGGGCGCCGTGGGATTGCCGGTGGAGGCAATCGGCGTGCTGTTCGTATTTGATCGCATTCTCGACATGTCACGCACCGCCGTGAACGTATTCGGCGACAGCTGCGGCGCGGTGACGATCGCGAGGCTGGAAGGCGAAACCGGTATCCTGGGCAAGGAGACCGCGTTGCGTAGTCCCCGCGCCGGGGCCGCTTGAGTAGCCCGCAGCAACCGGGCCTCCGGCTGGTGCGGGAGCGCCGGACGGTCGCCTTATTCAAACCCGAGGCGCCGCCGCGCGAATTGTTGCTGGCGGCCGTGGATGCGGCCCGCTGGGCCCCGAATCATCATCTGACCGAGCCGTGGCGGTTCTACCTGCTGGGTTCGAAGGCGTTGCGGGCGATGATTGATATCGCCGAGGAACTCACCCTGGCAAAGCGGGGCGCCGGTGCGGCGAAAACGAGGCGCAAGCTGCTGGATGGGGTTCCGGAGTGGATGGCGGTGACCTGCCGCCGCTCCGAGGACGCCTTTCGAGAGCGGGAGGACTATGGCGCCTGCTGCTGCGCAATCCAGAATTTCATGCTGTGTTTGTGGGAGAGCGGCCTGGCTTGCAAGTGGAGCACGGGCGCGGTGACGCGGGATGAACGGTTCTATGAGTTGCTGGGCGCCGACCCGCAAGCGGAAACGGTGGTCGGCCTGTTCTCGATAGGCTATCCGCGGATTATTCCGGAGCAGAAGCGCCGGCCGGTGGGGGAAATTCTTACCACGCTGGACTGAAACGTGCTCTCGGTACGGGTCCTTGATCCACCCCTGCGCGGACACGCAACAAGCACATCCATGTGGCTCGGCTCGGGCATCCCTGCCCTCGAAGGTCCGCACAGGGGTGGATCAAGGACCCGTACCGCCTATCAGTTGGTGGAATGAGTTCCGGGTGGGGTTAGTCGAGGGTTGCGCCGACGGCGCTCATGCCGGCATCGACCTGCAGGACCACGCCGGTTATGCCAGCGGCCATGTCGGAACACAGGAACGCTGCGGCGTTGCCGACTTCTTCCAGCGTTATGTTGCGACGTAAGGGCGCCGAATCCTCGTAGTGCTGCAGGATCTTGCGAAAGTTGCGGATTCCCATCGCCGACAGCGTCCTGACCGGGCCGGGAGAAAGCGCGTTGACGCGGATGCCCTTGACACCGAGATCCATGGCCAGGGCCCGCGTTACCGCTTCGAGGCTGGCCTTGGCCGGGCCCATGACGTTGTAGTTCTGCATCGCCCGGCTGGAGCCGGAATACGACAGGGTCAGCAGTGCTCCGCCGCTGGTCATGAGCGGCGCGGCGGCGCGCGCCAGGGCGGCGAAACTGTAGGAGGAGATGTCGTGCGCGATCCTAAAGCCGTCCCGGGACACGCTATCGACAAAATTCCCCTGAAGGTTGTCGCCCGGAGCATAGGCGATTGAATGCACCAGGATGTCGAAGCTGGGCCAGTTCTGTTCGAGCTGCGCGAACGCATCTGTGATCGACTCATCGCTGCTTACGTCCAGTCCCAGGCAAAACGGCGCTTCGAGCTCCTTGCCAAGCGCCTCGGCTCGCTCCAGTAGCCGCCCCGGCATTGCGCTCAATGCCACTTCGGCGCCCTCGCGCCGCAGGCTCTGGGCGATGCCCCAGGCGATTGACCGCTTGCTGGCTATGCCTGCAACCAGCGCCCGCTTTCCCTTGAGAATTGCCATGGCGGGATTCTACAGGGCATGGCAGTCCAGGGAAAACACTACGGAATCCTCCCGAAAGGTACAATCGCGCATTGTGCAGCAGGTTGAGATTTACACCGACGGGGCCTGCTCCGGCAACCCGGGGCCGGGAGGTTGGGCGGCTTTGTTGCGTTCTGCGGACCACGAACGCGAATTGAGCGGCGCCCATCCGCACACCACCAATAACCGCATGGAAATGACCGCCGCGCTGCGCGCGCTTGAGGCCCTGAAACGGCCCTGCCGGGTGGTGCTGCATACGGACTCGAAGTACCTGCAGCAGGGCATGAACGGCTGGCTTGAGAATTGGAAGCGTAACGGCTGGAAGACCGCGAACAAGAAGCCGGTGCTGAACGAGGGTCTCTGGCGTGATCTGGATGCGGTCTGCGCCCGGCACCGGGTCGAATGGCGCTGGGTTCGGGGGCATGCCGGTAATCCCGGCAATGAGCGCGCCGATAAGCTGGCCCGCGAGGCGATGATTTCGCTGGCTACGGCGGACAAGGTGGAGCGGGAATGCGCCACGTAGCGGTCGACGTGGAGACCACCGGCCTGAATCCCGCCAGAGGTGACCGGGTGATTTCCATTGGCTGCGTGGAGCTGCGGGAGCGGCAGTTCACCGGCAAGAGCTTCCACCGTCTGGTTGATCCGCAGCGTTCCATCCCGGCGGAGTCCTCGCGCATCCACGGAATCACCGCTGAACAGGTGGCCGGTCAACCGCTGTTCGCCGACTTGGCCGACGAGTTTCTTGCTTTTGTGCGAGACGCGCACCTACTGGGGCACAACCTGGAGTTCGATCAGCGTTTCCTCGACGAGGAACTGCGCCGGGCCCGGCGCAAGGAACGGCTGAAGGACATCTGCGCTACTACCTGCACGCTCAAGATGGCGCGCGCCCGCTACCCCACACAGCGCAACAACCTGGACGCGCTGAGCATTCGCCTGGGCGTGGCGTCGGGGCAGCGCGGCTACCACGATGCACTGGAGGATGCCCACATTACGGCCGCAGTCTGGCTGCGCATGACCATGGGGCAGGTCGAGCTCAGTATGAGCGACGGACCCGGGAGCGGCCAGCCGCGGGCGCTGAGTCGCGAGGGCCTTGAGTTGGCCCGTTTTGAGCCGAACGAGGCGGATTTGCAAGCGCACGAGGAAATGTTGAAGCTGATTGACGGCAAGTCCGAGCAGGGCGCCGCCTGGCTAAAGGAATTCAGGGAAAAATAACTCCGGTCAATTAGAATCCGGCTATTCCAAACTCGGAGAAAACTGTGGGGCAATCAATACGGTCCGCTTTCGCGCAAAACTTTCTGGGCGCTTCGCCCCGCTGGTACAAGCAGACGATCATCGCATTCCTGGTGATAAACCCGCTGCTGTGGTTCCTGGCGCCGGACGCAAAGTTCTTTACCGCCTGGTTGCTGGTGCTGGAGTTCATTTTCACCCTGGCGATGGCCTTGCGTTGCTATCCCTTGCAACCTGGAGGCCTGCTGGCGATCGAGGCGGTGCTGATGGGTATGACCTCCCCGGCCACCCTCTATACCAAGACGCTGGACAATTTCCCGGTCATCCTGTTGCTGATCTTCATGGTGGCCGGCATTTTCTTCATGAAGGAGATGCTGCTGTACGTGTTCACCCGCATTCTGCTCGGGGTGCGGGCGAAGTGGCTGCTGGCGCTGCTGTTCTGCGGCGTGGCCGCGGTGCTGTCGGCCTATCTGGATGCGCTGACCGTCACCGCGGTGGTCATCACCGTGGCGATCGGCTTCTACCGCATTTATCACGATGTGGTAAGTGAGTTCCGCGACGGCAAGGCGGTCGGGAGCTTGAATGATGACTCGCAGGTCCCCGAAGACAGGATGCAGGAAATACGCCAATTCCGGTCGTTCCTGCGGGGCCTGATGATGCACGCCGCGGTCGGCACGGCGCTGGGCGGAGTCACTACCCTGGTTGGCGAGCCGCAGAATCTTCTGCTTGCCAAGGAAGCCGGTCGCGCCTTCGGCGAAGAAGGCTGGAACTTCGGTCAATTCTTCGTGACCATGGCCCCGGTCACGATCCCGGTGCTGGTGATGGGCCTTTTGACCTGTGTAGTGCTGGAATGGACCGGTTGGTTCGGTTACGGGACCCGCTTGAGCGCCCCGGTGCGCAAACTGCTCGAGCGCTCCGACCAGGAAGCCGCCGATGCTCGCACGCCGGCCCAGAACGCGGCGCTCGTGGCGCAGGGAATCGCGGCGGTCGTCCTTATCGTGGCGCTCAGCCTGCATCAGTTCCACCATACCGAAGTCGGACTGATCGGCCTGATGGTCATTGTGCTGGCTACGGCCTTCTCCGGGGTGACCGAGGAGCACCGTCTCGGCAAGGCCTTTCAGGAGGCCCTGCCGTTTACCGCGCTGCTGGTGGTGTTCTTCGGCATCGTTGCGGTGATCTATGACCAGAAACTGTTCAAGCCGGTCACCGAAATGATTTTTACGCGGGAAGGGACCGAACAGTTGGCGCTCATGTACCTGGCCAACGGGTTGCTGTCGATTATCAGCGACAACGTGTTCGTGGCCACGGTGTATATCGGAGAGGTCAAGCAGGCGCTGTTCGACGGGCTGTTGGATCGCGCCCAGTTTGAGCTGATGGTGGTTGCCATCAACACCGGCACCAATATCCCCAGCGTGGGCACTCCCAATGGACAGGCGGCCTTCCTGTTCCTGCTGACCTCTTCGCTGGCGCCGGCGATTCGTCTCAGCTATGGACGCATGGTGCTGATGGCGCTGCCTTACACCATCGTCATGACCATCACCGGCCTGCTTGCGATCATCTACCGCTTGTAGGCCGGACCCGGCAGCGTCGTCATGAGGAATAGTCCGCCGGTTGACCAGCTGCCGGAGTGGACCGCGCTTACCCAGCATGCAGTCGGGGCCGGCGATTGGCGTCTTGGCGATCTACTGGACACGCCGGGGCGGTTTGGCGAATTCTCGCTGTGCGAGGAGGGCCCGGGCGGGGCTGAATTGTTGCTGGACTTCAGCCGCCAGAAGGTAACGGCCGAGACGCTCCGGCTTCTCCTGAAGCTGGTCGAAGCGCGCAATATTCCGGCGGCGCGGGCCGCCCTGTTCAACGGCGAGGTTGTGAATCCCAGCGAGAATCGGGCCGCCGTGCATCCGGACGCCCGGGCGGTGGATCCTCGCGACCCCGTTCTGGCGAAAGAACGTCAACGAGTAATTGCCTTTGCCGAGCGATTTCGGGCCGGCGAGGTCAAGGGACTCCGGGGCAGGCCGCTTACTCGCCTGGTCAATATCGGTATCGGGGGATCCGATCTAGGGCCCCGGCTATTGTGCTCGGCGCTGGCGGATGACGGCAGTCTGGCGGTGAAATTCGTGTCCGAAATGGATGGCGTGGAGCTGCAACGCGCCCTGGCGGAGGCCGTCCCCGAAGAGACCCTGTTGGTGGTGTGCTCGAAGAGTTTCTCCACCACGGAGACGATGGCCAACGCCTATTCGGCGCGCCACTGGCTGGTGGCCAGGCAGGGCGAGGAGGCCCCGGCCCGGCAATTCGCAGCCGTTTCCTCCAACCCGCAGGCCATGACCTCCTGGGGCATCGATCCGGAAATGCAATTTGTCATGCCCGACGGCGTGGGCGGACGCTATTCGGTGTGGTCGGCCGCCGGCCTGAGCGCCTGGATTGCACTCGGCAGCGCCCGGATGAACGAATTCCTCGCCGGGGGCCGATGGCTGGACGAGCATTTTCTCCAGGCGCCGCCTGACCGTAACCTGCCGGTGCTGATGGCGCTATTTGCGCTCTGGAACCAGTCGTTTCTGGGTTGCTCCAGCCAACTCCAGTTGCCCTACGACACGCGCCTGGCCCTACTTCCCGGCTATCTTCAGCAACTGGAGCTGGAGAGCCTGGGCAAGAGCAAGGACGCGCGAGGGACTCCGCTGGCGGTGAAGGGCGTGGCGGCACTGTGGGGAGTTACCGGATCCAGCGCGCAGCATTCCATCATGCAATGGGCGCAGCAGGGAGCGAGCACCGTATCTGCGGACTTCGTCGCCGTGCGCCGAAGCGGTGGAGCCTATCCCGGGATGCACGCGGAGGCCTTGCGCCAGATGCTGGCCCAGGCCGAAACCATGGCCCGCGGCCTGGCCGAGAGCGAAATCGCATCGGACCCTCTCGCGGTCCACAAGACTCTGCCCGGCGGCCGGCCCTCCAGCGTGCTGCTGCTCAAGACGCTGGATCCCATGCACCTTGGCGGCCTGATCGCCTGGTACGAGCACAAGGTTTTTGTGCAGGCGGCGTTGCTGGGCGTGAATCCCTTTGACCAGTGGGGGGTAGAACATGCCAAGCGCCTGGCCGCCGACGATGACTCGCAACCGCCATTGGCCAAATTGATCCTCGGCTAGCCGAATCCCTTGGATGGAGGGCATCCTGCCCTCCGCGAGGGCGGGAACCCCTCGTTCCCAGGGCGAGGGGCTGTGCAAGAAGCGGCGCGGCTATAGTGGTGAAACGTCTGCGTAACGCCGCACGCCTAAAATAGCGTAGCCATGAAGATTACCGTTCACGGCTGCGGCTACGTGGGACTCGTGACCGGCGCTTGTTTCGCGGAAACCGGCGTCAGCGTCGTTGGCCTGGATATCGACCGCGCCACCATAGAACGCCTCCGCCGGGGCGAGCTGCACATTTTCGAGCCCGGGCTCGAGGAACTGGTTCACAGGAATTTGAAGGCCGGCCGCCTGCGGTTCAGCACCGACATCAAGAGCGGCGTGGAACATGGCGAGGCCCAGTTCATCGCCGTCAGCACTCCGCCCGGCGGCAACGGACAGGCCGATCTGCGCCAGGTCTTCGCGGTGGCCGATTCGATTGCCGATCACATGCCCGCCTATCGCCTGGTGGTGTGCAAATCCACCGTTCCGGTAGGCACCTCTGCACGGGTGGAAGAGCGCATCGCCCGGCGCCTGGCCGATCGTGGCGCCGATTATGAGTTTGACGTCGTGTCCAATCCGGAATTCCTGAAAGGCGGTGCGGCGGTGTCGGATTTCACCCACCCCGAACGCATCATTCTCGGCACCCGCAGCAAGCGCGCGATCGATTACTTAAGCGGCTTGTACGCACCGTTTCACCGCAAGCACGATCGCCTCATGGTCATGGATCGCTCCTCTGCGGAACTGACCAAGTACGCAGCCAACGCCATGCTGGCCACGCGCATCAGCTTTATGAACGAGCTGGCCTGTCTGGCCGAACGCGTCGGCGCCGATATCGAGCAGGTGCGCAGCGCAATCGGCGCCGACCAGCGTATCGGCTACAACTACCTGTACGCAGGCGGCGGTTATGGAGGCTCCTGTCTGCCGAAGGATACCGCCGCGCTGGCGCAGACCGCGCGCGAACACGGCTATCGGGCGCGGATCGTCGAGGCTGTAGCGCGCGTCAACGAGACGCAGAAGGCCGCGCTGGGGCGCAAGATCAAGGCCTACTTCGGAGACACGCTGGCCGGCCGCCTGATCGCCCTGTGGGGCTTGTCGTTCAAACCCGGCACCGATGACATGCGCGAGGCGCCCAGCCTGGTGCTTATCGATTTCCTGCTGTCACAGGGCGCCCGGGTACGGGCGTACGATCCGGTGGCCATGGAGCGCTGCAGGGCGGTGCTGGGCGATCGCGAGGGAATCGAGTACGCCGCCGATGCCGACCAAGCGGTGGACGGCGCGGACGCCCTGGCCGTTGTGACCGAGTGGCCGCAGTTCCGTTCGCCCGACTTCGACAAGCTGCGGGACCAACTCAAGAAACCGGTGGTCTTTGACGGCCGCAACCTGTACTCGCCGGACGTCATGCGGGACAAGGGCTTTCGATACTTCGGCGTGGGCCGTGGCGAGCCGCTTGCGCAGGACAACGGCTCCGGATTGCATGCAGTAGGCGAGGAAGTCTTTCGGCCCTGGGGCAGCTTTGAAGGCCTGGGGCAGGGCGAGGGCTACCAGGTCAAGTGTCTGCGAGTCCTTCCCGGCGAGACGCTTTCGCTGCAGCGCCATCGCCGGCGAGATGAGCATTGGGTGGTGGTGAGCGGTTCGCCGGTGGCCGAGCGCGACGGCGAAAACCATTCGCTTAAGGTTGGCGATCACATTTGCATTCCGCTGGGCAGCGTCCACCGGATTCACAATCCGGGCAAAGAACTGGCGGAGATTGTGGAAGTGCAGTTAGGTGAATACCTGGGCGAGGACGACATCGAGCGCTTCGAAGACGCCTACGGCCGTGCCTGAGCCCGGTGGTGTCCTTGGCGCCCTCGTCCCTTCCTGCCGGGGGTATCGGAGGCAGGGATGCCGGAGCAAGCTCCAGGGATCGATTCATGCGTCCCCCGGCAGGAAGGGACGAGGGCGCCAAACGCCGTCCGCAATTGTGAATGAAGCAAGATGAGGCTTAAGCCGCCGTTCAAGGCATACGACGTTCGCGGGCGGGTTCCGGAAGAGTTCAATGCCGACCTCGCCTGCCGGATCGGCGCTGCGCTGGTTCGTTTTACCGGCGCAAAGGAAGTTGTCCTGGGCCACGATGCCCGGCTGTCCAGTCCCGAGATAGCCGCCGCAGTCGCCGAAGGTGTAACACGGGCCGGCGCCGATGTCGCCGACCTGGGCCTTTGCGGCACCGAGCAGGTCTATTTCGCTACCGGAAGGTTCGGCTGCGGCGCCGGAGTCATGGTGACCGCCAGCCACAATCCCGCCGACTACAACGGCCTGAAGCTGGTGCGCGAGGAAGCGCGTCCGATCAGCGGCGACACCGGCCTTGCCGATATTGCGCGAATGGCGGAGTCCCCGATTCCGCGCGGCGCGCGTGGCCGGATCCGGCGGGTCGACGTTCATGCTTCGTGGCGGCGTAGAGTCCTTTCCTTCGTCGAGGAGTTTCCCCTAAAGCCGCTGAAGCTCGTCATCAATTCAGGAAACGGCGCCGCCGGCCCAAGCGTGGAGGTGCTGGCCGGGGAGACGCCGCTGGAAATCGTTCACTTGCTGGCCGAGCCGGATGGGCGTTTCCCGAACGGCGTGCCCAATCCCTTGCACGACAGCACCCGCCTGGCCACTTCGCAAGCGGTCCTGGAGCATCGCGCCGATTTCGGCGTAGCCTTCGACGGCGATTTCGACCGCTGCGGTTTTTTTGACGAGCGGGGCGATTACGTCGATCCGTACTACACCGTAGGCATGTTTGCGGCCACCTTGCTTTCTTCCCGGCCGGCCGGGGATCGACGGGTGGTCCACGATCCCAAGCTTGTGTGGGACACCGAAGAGCAGGTGCGGGCTGCGGGCGGGCAACCAATCATGAACCGGGCCGGGCACGCATTCCTGAAACAGCGGATGCGCGAGGAAGACGCAGTGTACGGGGGAGAGAGCAGCGCCCACCACTATTTCCGGGAGTTCCTCTACTGCGACTCCGGCATGATCCCCTGGGTGCTCATGGCGGGCATCCTCTCCGCGCAGGGCGGAGGCCTGGCCGAGCGCACCGCCGAGCGCAAGGCACGCTACCCGACCAGCGGCGAAATCAACCTGCCGGCAGCCGAGGAGCTTCCTCCGCTGCTGAGCCGCCTGGAGGAGCAATACGTCGGTCAAGGCGGCGTGGTCGATCACATCGACGGCCTGTCGGTTGAATTTCCTGACTGGCGATTCAACCTGAGAGCCTCGAACACCGAACCGCTGTTGCGCCTGAACCTCGAAACCCACGCCGATCCCGAACTTCTCGCACAAAAGACCGCCGAACTAAGAAGCGCTGTCTCCGAGGTCCGCCCGAGCAAGTCTTAGCGCGCATAATTGCACTATGCGTTTCGCATGCCCCATTACATTGAAGAGCCAGCGGAACGGCGCAATATTGGTGTCATTTCCCGACGTGCCGAAAGCACTCACGGAAGGAGAGAGCGAACGGGAAGCGCTGTCCGAGGCGAAGGATTGCCTCATTGGCGGATTGGGCGGATACATTTCTCGTGGTTGGGCAATTCCGGTTCCGTCGGAGGCGCGAGGCCGCCCGGTGGTGCAGCTGCCACCGTTCGTGGAGAGCAAACTGGCGCTATATGCAGCCATGTGCGAGCAAGGCATGAGTCCGGCCGCGTTGGCAAAGCGGCTCGGTAAGCGCCGGGCGTGGACGGATCAACTTCTGGATCTCGACGGTCACTCGCCGGCGCGCAGTTTGCTTATGACTCTGCCGGACGAGTGAGCCGCGGCCTCGGACAAGCCCCTGCTTGGGCTCTCGCCCAAACCGTACGCCGCAGACCCCCAAACGATCGCTCATTTGCTGGTAGAGCTTGCTCCTTCGGCTGTGAAGGTCGCAAGGATCCATGACCCATCCTGACACGCGTCCATTTCCGCAATTGGCGTCCGCCGAGCGTTTTGCCCAAGCCAAGCTCCCGCCGAAGGAATTTGCCTGCGACAACCCCGACGGCGTCATCCAACAATTGCTCGGGCGGCATTGCGCGGGCATCGCCAATTGCCCATCGGGGAAAGGGATGTACGCCTATCTGCGGACAGCGCCGCCCAACCATCACCACAAAGATCACATGGACTGGGCCGCTTACTCACTCCTGGTATGCTGCTCGCCGCCCTACTTGATGGAACTCATTGCGTTCTGCCAGATTCCGGCGCCGAAACTGGCAGCGCATGTGCGCGCATTGGGCATCACCAGTAAGCCCGTTATCCAATGCTTGAACCAGTTCGCGCCGCAGTAAATAACGACCGCCGCGAGTCTCAGAGTTGGGTTGCTGGACTTCTCTGGCCGGCCAGGAAACGCAAACCAAAAGTAGCGTGCAGGTCATATATCTTGAGGAGCGCGTGAAAGGCCTACTAGCGCTCCACCCGGCGATGCGCAAGCGGAAGGAGTGGTGGGCGATGCTGGGATTGAACCAGCGACCTCTGCCGTGTGAAGGCAGCGCTCTCCCCCTGAGCTAATCGCCCTGTGGGCGGGTATTATTGACCGCCGCTTGCTCGGCCTGCAAGTGGCGCCGATTGCCACCCCTTTGTCCGTATGTCTGTTCGCACCCGCTTTGCTCCCAGCCCCACCGGCGTCTTGCACCTGGGGGGCCTGCGCACGGCGTTGTACAACTGGTTATATGCGCGGCGCCACGGCGGGGAGTTTCTGCTGCGGATCGAGGATACCGATCGTCAGCGCTCTTCCCAAGAGCATGTAAGGACCCTGATTGACGCCCTCCAGCGCTTCGGTCTGGATCTCGACGGCGAACCGTTGCTGCAGTCCTCGCGGGTAGAGCGCCATCGCGAGGTGGCGGATCAGTTGCTTGAGATGGGCTTGGCGTACCACTGCTATTGCACCCCCGAGGAACTCACCGCCATGCGCGAAGAGCAACGCGCACGGGGCGATGACCCACGCTACGACGGACGCTGCCGGGAGCGCAGCAAGCCGCGCCAGGGAGTTTCGCCGGTGCTGCGGTTTCGCCGGCCGGACACCGAAGAGGTCGTTGTGCGCGATTGGCTGCATGGCGACGTTCGCTATCGCAACGCGCAGCTTGACGACCTGGTGCTGCTGCGCGCGGATCGTATGCCGACGTTCCACTTGAGTTGCGTTACCGATGACCAGGACATGGGCGTGCGCCAGGTCATCCGCGGCGATGATCATCTCAACAACACGCCCCGGCAGCTCCAGTTGATCCAGGCGCTGGGCTGGACGCCGCCGGAGTACTGCCATCTGCCGCTGCTTATGGCGCCGGACGGCCGGAAACTGTCCAAGCGCGATGAAGCCACCGACGCGCTGCATTACCTGCGGGCCGGGTATCTGCCCGGGGCGGTGCTCAATTACCTGGCCCGATTGGGCTGGTCGCACGGCGATCAGGAGGTGTTTACGGTTGAGGAATTGATTGCCCATTTCGACCGTCAGGGCCTGGGCGCGTCGGCGGCCCGCCTGGACGCCGCCAAGCTGAACTGGATCAACCAGCAGCATATGAAAGCAATGGAGGCAACTGCGTTGTGCGAGGGACTGGAGGCCCAGCTCAGGCAACTAGGTTTGAACCCCCACGACGGACCGCCGCTCGCTGCCGTCGCCGAAGCCTGGCAAGAACGCGCCGAGACGCTGGCCGACATGGCGGAGTCCGCGCGTTGGGTTTATTCCGCCGAGATCGAACTCAACCGGCGGGCGGCCCACAAGTTCCTCCGGCCGGTGGTGCGCGAACCGTTAGCGGCGGCCCGCGAGGCGCTGGCCGATCTTGCGAGTTGGACGTCCGCGGACATTCATGCCTGTATTGTGCAAGTGGTGGAGTCCGCTGGAATCGGATTCGGCAAGCTGGGTCAGCCGTTGCGGGTGGCGATTACCGGTGATGCGGTCTCGCCGCCCATCGACACTACGCTGTTTCTTGCCGGACGGACCGCCACCCTGAGTCGCCTCGGCAAGGCCCTGGCCTACATCGACGCCCGAATCGCTGCTTCCGATTCGGGCGCCGGATCGGAAGTCCGCAGCCGCCGATAGTCATGCTGGGCTGCCTGGAGCGAGTCACGGGCCCCGATCCCGTCAACACCGTCATCTGGCTGCACGGCCTGGGCGCCGACGCCGGCGATTTCTGGCCGATCGTGCCGGAACTTGATCTTCCGTCTGCGCCCGGTTGGCGATTCGTGCTGCCGAATGCGCCGGTGCGGCCCGTGACCATTAACGGCGGCATGCCGATGCGCGCCTGGTTTGACCTCCAGTCGCGGGATAGCGTGCATCCGGTAGATAGTGCCGGTATGGCCGAAAGTTGCCGCTTGCTGGAAGAATTGATCGAGCGTGAAGAAGGGCGCGGCGTGTCCCGCGAAAGGATCGTCCTCGCCGGATTTTCGCAAGGCGGCACGATCGCCCTGCGGACCGCCTTGCTGGCCGACAAGCCGGTGGCCGGAGTGCTCGCGCTATCCACGTATCTGCCCCCGCTGGCGCCTTTGGGTTTCGGGGCCGCGGCGGCCGGGCTGCGCTGTTTCCTGGCCCACGGCCGCTTCGACGAGGTGTTGCCCTTGCGCCTCGGCCTACAAATGCGGGAACAACTTCAGAAGGCCGGTTGCCGGGTGGAATGGCGCGAGTACGCAATGGGGCATCAGGTATGCGGGCAGGAACTGCTTGACGTGTCCTCATTCTTGCGCGCAATCTCCGGCGCGGACGACGGGTCAGAATTGGACAGGTAAGCTCTCGATACGAGTTTTCGCAGTGAACACGCTGGGAACGAGGGCATCCTGCCCTCGGCGAGGGCAGGATGCCCTCGTTCCCAGGGGGGTTTTCCTGCTTGCTGGAGCAAGCGCCTCCCTGGTGAATTCGGACACAAAAGTGAAACATTGTGAGGCCGCATACCGGGTATTATTCGCGCCTGCATAGTTCAGCCACTCCGGCTTCACTCATTCGGCGATGGTTTCTGGGGGAAATGCGGCGCGTTTGCGCAGCGACAATCGGCTTTGGCGTTCTCACTGACAGAAATTTGCATGGTCGCCGGCTTTCTGCTGGCGGCTTATGCAGTGGTTGCCAACGATTCAATTCAAACCCTGGGCACCTTCCTGTCGTCCAATTCCCACCGACCCTGGTGGGTGCTTTGGCTGTTCGCCTCCGGCATCCTCGGCGCGGTGCTCGCCTATGGCTGGTTTGCGCATGGCGGGGACGTTTCTTACGGTCGCCTGGCGAAGTTTCCGGTTCCCGCCGGCGGGATCAGCTGGATCCACGTTATCCCGCCGCTGGCGCTGCTGATTCTCACCAGGGCAGGCGTGCCGGTGAGCACCACCTTCCTGGTGCTGAGTGTCTTCACGATCAGCAATCTTGAAGCCATGCTGCTGAAATCGGCGTTGGGTTACGTGGTGGCGTTTGTCGCCGCCATCGTTCTGTTCAAGTTCGTTTTTCATAGGGCCACGGAATATTTTCATCGCACCCGCAAGGATTCCATTCCGCGCTACTGGGTCCTGTTGCAATGGTCTTCAACGGCCTTCTTGTGGAGTCAATGGCTGATCCAGGACCTCGCCAACATCTTTGTTTACCTGCCGCGGCAACTGTCGATCCAATGGCTGGCGTTCGGCGTATTGATGCTGATCGCCATGCAGGGCTACATTTTTTATACCTTCGGCGGCGTAATTCAGAAGATCGTCCTGTCGAAGACCGACACGACCGACATCCGCGCCGCTACGATCATTGATTGCATTTATGGCGTGATTCTGCTGCTGTTCAAGGAAGTGAGCAATATTCCGATGAGCACCACCTGGGTGTTCCTGGGGCTCCTGGCGGGCAGGGAGTTCGCCCTCTCCATGTACCTGGCGGACACCGACTTCAAGCACACTGTGCGCATGGTCTCGATGGACGCACTCAAGGCGCTGTCCGGCCTGATCGTAAGCGTCATCCTCGCGCTCGGACTGCCGTATCTCAATCGCCTGCTGTTCGGCGGCTGAGGGCCGAACGCGCGACAAAGCGGCGCCCCCGCCTTCCGTGGCGGGCTAGCGCAGAGCTTGGCTTACGGATACAATTTCGCAACTTGTGGCGGGGCCATAGCTCAGCCGGGAGAGCGCTTGCATGGCATGCAAGAGGTCGGCGGTTCGAGCCCGCCTGGCTCCACCAGAACCCCGGCGTCCCCATCGTCTAGAGGTTAGGACACCGGCCTTTCACGCCGGCAACAGGGGTTCGAATCCCCTTGGGGACGCCATTTTTTGACAGGCCCTAGATTGACCATGAAGCGATGACTATTGGCAGGGAGATGCAGGTATTTCAACCAGCGCTTTGAAGCTTGAGCCTCAGCCCTTGCTGGGTTCCTTCGAGGCGCCGCCATACGAGTTGCTCCGCGGGGAGGCCCTGGCGCCCCAACTCGTCGTGTGCGATCACGCCAGCGGGCGTATTCCCCGCGTCCTGAACCACCTTGGCCTGGAGTCCGAGCATTGCGAGAGCCATATCGCGCTGGACATCGGCGCCGGCGATCTGGCGCGGGCCTTGAGCAAACGCCTGGACGCTACTGCTGTTCTCTGCAACTACTCGCGTCTGGTTGTGGACTGCAACCGCGCGCGTAGCGACTCCTCATCTATTCTTGACCGTAGCGCCGGCGTGGACATTCCCGGCAACCAGGACTTGAGCGAGGAGCAAAAAAACCGCCGCGTTTCAGAGATTCACTTGCCGTACCATGCGGCCATTGATCGCGAGCTTGATCGCCTGCAGGCTATAGTGGAAGCGCCGGTTCTGATCGCAATTCACAGCTTTACGCGTTTTCTGGAAGGCCAGGACCGGCGCTGGGATTGCGGCGTACTATGGGACCTGGATCCTCGAATTGCCCGCCCGCTATTGGATGGGCTGCGCTCCACCGGAGAGTTGCTGGTAGGAAACAACCTGCCGTACTCCGGCAAACACCCGGAAGACTACACCGTGGATCATCATGCCGAGGAGCGCGGGTTTCCCTGCGCGGCGCTGGAGGTGTGTCAGGACCTGCTGGACAGCCCGGCCAAGGTGAACGCTATGGCCGATCGCCTGGACCGGATTCTGAAGCCTATTCTGGACGATCCCGCCCTGTACAGCTTGCGCGCCTGATCGGTGCTTAACGAGTATTCGGCGACCGCTGGGAACGAGGGCTTTCAGCCCTCGACAAGGGCAGGATGCCCTCGTTCCCAGGGCAGGATGCTCTCGGGACTGCGGCTAATGCCCCTGGGCCAGTAGTTCGCCGTTCACGACGCCCGCTTCGAGGAAATGCAGCCCAACCGCCAAGGCGATTCCTACCAGAAAGCAAAGGATCAGCTTGCCGCGGTCATGGCTGTGAAACTGTATTTCCGGAAGCAGGTCGCTTAACGCGACGCACAGGAAAGTGCCCGCGGCGAAGGCCAGCGCGTATCCTACGGCCGGTCCTTCGAACAAGCCCGGCATATCGCTGACCACGAAAGTCGCCAGCGCCACCGCGGGACAAAGCAGGGCAAAACCCAGGTTGGCAATCGTACGGGATCGCTGGCCGTAACCTACCGAACGCATCATGCTGACGATGGAATAGGCGTCAAGCGGCTTGTGCAGCACGATGGCCAGAAATACGCCGAGCCCCGCAAATGCCGCGTTCTGGGGCTGCTGCACGGCAACTTGCACGCTGGCCCCCAAGGCGATGCCTTCGGTTACCGTGTGAATTCCCATCCCCATTCCTATGCCAAGCAAGCTGCGGACTTGGGGCGACCCGCTCTCCTGCCCTTGCCGGTCATACAGATTCGTGGCTTCACCGCTGAAATCATGCTGGTGAAACTGGAACATGCGCAGGAGCACAACCATCAGGATGATTCCCAGCGCCATCCACAGCACACCATGTTCGGCCTGCACCGGGTCCGGAATGCGACTCATGCCGTCGGGTAGCAGATGGAAAAGGGCGATGCCGAGGATAAACCCGGCCACCAGGCTCATTACGACCTGTGTGCGAGTGTGGCTGAGCTTGCCTAGAGTCGAGAGCTTACCGCCAAGAAAGGAGGCGGCAAGAACGCAGAGGCAGTAGCCGGACAGAAGCAGTAGCGAATGGGACTCCATAATAAACTCGGCCCTTGAAAGCGTAGGCGCCCCAAAATCTTGCAGCGATCTCCTGCGGGATTATGCCGAACTTTGCAGTGCATTGTCCCGGCGGGACGCCGCTGGAATTGCAAACACGCGAGGCAAGCGGTTGAAGCCCTGGCCATCCCGGCGCGCTGAAGCGTGCGGAGAATGCCCGGCGATGGAAATTACTTCCTGTCTGCGCGATAATTATTCCTGCCAAACGAGGTCTCTTTGAACACCAGCCAAAAGGAGCATCAAATGAGAATGGCGCTACACCCCAGCAAGATCGACCTCCCGGATTCCAGGCGCGAAGAAATAATCAATCTGCTCAACGCGCGCCTGGCTGACGCGGTGAACCTCTCCACCCAGATGAAGCAGGCCCACTGGAATGTAAAAGGGCCGTCGTTTATCGCACTGCACGAACTGTTCGACACCATTCATGCGGATACCTTGACGCAAGTGGACGATCTGGCCGAGCGCATTACCACCCTGGGCGGAACTGCCCTGGGAACGGTGGCGGTTGCGGCAGCGGGATCGGACCTGCCGGCATACCCGCTGGACATTCATTCAGGCAGCGACCACGTTGAGGCCGTCAGCGTTTCCCTGGCTGCTTTCGGCGCCGCCATGCGAGCCGCCATCGCCGCCGCCGGCGATGCTGGCGATGCCGATACCGAAGACCTGTGCGTGGAGATTTCGCGTGCCGTCGACAAGAACCTGTGGCTGGTCGAGGCCCACGCGCAGGCTTGAGGTATCGCCAGGCGCCAGGTCTTGTAGCAAGCGGTAGGAAACCGCGTTATGATGTTTGACACAATAATCAGGGCGGGCCTGGGCCATGCTGGGTGGCCGCTCGTCCAGGGAGGCTTAGGGATGCTGATTCTTACCCGGCGGTCGGGAGAGGCCGTCATCATTGGCGATAACGTGCGCATTGCAGTGCTGGACATTCGGGGCAATCAGGTCCGGCTGGGTGTTGAGGCGCCGCGCGAAGTGAGCGTGCATCGCGAAGAGGTCTATCGGCGAATTGTGGAAGAACAAGGCAATGCTGCCGAAGACGAAGAAGAATCGTAGCGGAGAGGTGGCTGAGCGGACGAAAGCGCTCCCCTGCTAAGGGAGTAAGGGTTAGAAGCCCTTCGTGGGTTCGAATCCCACCCTCTCCGCCAAATTCGACCGCCCAGCCCCGCCCGGTCATGGAACCCCACTAGAACGATGCTGACCCGCCGGGCTTTCGTCGCCGCGGGCGGATCATTAACGCTGGCCGTGTATCTGCCGGCTGGCCGATCCAGTGATGCGGAGAAGTTTCGTCCCAGCGCCTGGATAACAATTTCCCCCTCCGGCGAAGTGTCGTTTGTGTGTGACCGAACGGACATGGGGCAGGGCAGTCCGGCGGCGCTGGCGCGGATCGTCGCCGAAGAACTGGAAGCGCCCTGGGAAAGCATGGTGCTTGCGCGCATGCCCGATAACCCCGCGGGCTGGCCGCGGGGCATGGCCACCAGCGGCAGTTCATCGATACGCGGCTCCTACGACCTGTTGCGGGAAGCTGCCGCCTCGGCAAGGGAAATGCTCCGAACGGCAGCCGCGGTGGAGTGGGGCATGAGCCTCTCCGAATGCGTTTGTCAGGAAGGCGAAGTCGTCAATCGTGCTACCGGGGTCCGCTTGAGCTACGGCTCGCTGGTTTACGCCGCGGCGCAACTGGAGCCGCCGGCCGCTCCTCCTCTTAAGGATCCGTCGCAATTCCGCCTGGTGGGCAAGTCATTTCCGCGCCCGGATATTCCGTCCAAGGCCCTCGGCGCCCAGGGTTATGCCATCGACGTGCGGCTGCCCCGGCAGTTGACAGCTCTTATCGCTCGGTCTCCGTGGCCCGGTTCGGTTCCACTTCGCCCGGTCTACGAAAGCGAAGCTGCCCTTGGGCTCCCGGGCGTTGCGGATGTGTTCGAAATACCGGGCGACCAGCATCGGCCGCCGGGCGTCGTAGTGCTGGCAGGTGATTTCTGGCAGGCGCAGCAGGCCCGGGCCGCGCTTGAGGTTGCCTGGATTCCGGCCGGCGAGGGAGACCCATCAGGCGCGCAGAACCCCGCAGCCGGTTTCCGGCGCGAGCTGGCCATGGCCCTTTATGACCCCGTTCCCCCGGCGCGCAGCGAGGGCGACGTCAACCAGGCGTTGCAAGGTCCTTCAGTGCGCCGCGTCACCGCGCAGTACGAAGTTCCGTTTCTGCACCATGCCACGATGGAGCCGATGAACTGCACCGCGGACGTGGATGTCAATCGCTGCGAGATCTGGGCGCCCACCCAGGTGCAGACGCAGGCTCAAAGGGTTGCCGCGAAGCTCACCGGCTTGCCCATCGAAGCCGTGCGCATACACACCCTCCCGCTGGGGGGCGGTTTCGGCCGCCGCCTGGAAACCGATTACGTTGCCGAGGCGGTGCTGGCCTCGCAATATGCGGGCCGTCCGGTCAAGGTGATGTGGACCCGCGAGGACGATATGCAGCATGGCTATTTCCGCCCGGCCGCCTTGAGTCGTATGGATGCGGCGCTGGACCAGTCCGGCGCGCTGATTGCCTGGCGACAGCACATCGCCGCCCCGTCCTTGCTAAGGCAGATGCGTGGCATTGGACTCAAGGCGGACCCCACTGCCTTGCAGGGAGCCGTGGACTTTCCGTACCAGGCGCCGAACGTCGAAGTGACCCATTCCAGTCCCCATGCGCCGGTCAACCTGGGCTTCTGGCGCTCCGTCGCCCATTCCTACAATTGCTTTTTTGTCGAAACTTTCGTTGACGAGCTGGCTCATGCCGCGGGGCGCGATCGGTACGCTTTCCGGCAATCCCTGCTGCCGGCGGAGTCACGAATGTCGCCGGTGCTGGCGCTGGCGGCCAAGGAGTCCGGCTGGGGGACTCCGCTTGCGCCGGGCACGGGCCGGGGCATTGCCTGTTCGGCTAGTTTCGGGACCTACGTGGCGCAGGTGGCGCGGGTTTCAACAAATGGCGGGCAGCTTCGTGTGGAGCGTATTGACTGCGCCGTGGATTGCGGTCTGGCGGTTGATCCGGCAACACTTGAAGCGCAGATCAGCGGCGGCATCATCTACGGTCTGACCGCGGCCTTGCACGGGGACATTCATCTCGACGAGAACGGCGTGGTGGAGCGGAATTTCGACACCTACAGGATGGTGACCATGAACGACACACCGGAAATCCGGGTGCACCTACTCAATAGCGGCGCCCCGATCGGAGGAATCGGCGAGGTTGGCGTACCACCGGTTGCGCCTGCCGTAGGCAACGCGGTTTTCGCAGCGCTGGGCAAGCGCCTGCGCAAACTGCCGTTCAAGCTGCCGCCGTCGGCTGTCGGCGCTGCTGCGGAGGCGGCGTAATGGCTGCGCACCCTCGTTCCCAGGGTCTTTTTTGTGCACGACTTGGACCCGCGCTGGTTGCCGGATTGCTGGCCGCGGCCTGTGTGACTGACACGCCCGAGGCCCAAGCGCCCGCGCCGATTCGCTTTGTGGAGCAAGCGGAAGAGCGCGGCATCGCCGACACGGGCCTTGACGGCGCAGGAGTGGCCTTCAACGACTACGACGGCGACGGTGACGCGGATATCTACGTCACCAACAACGATAGTGGAACGGCCGGTCTGGATTTCCGCAACCGCTTGTGGGAGAACGACGGCCGCGGCTACTTCACTGACGTGGCGCAGGCTCGCGGTGCAACCAACGAGGGTGGACTGGGCAGGGGCATCACATTCGGCGACTACGACCTTGATGGTGACGACGATCTGGTCGTGGCCAACATGCAGTCGGGCAGCCGGGCCGGCTACGATCCGCCTGTAACGCTGTACCGAAACCTTTTGGCCGACAGCGGCGACGCGCAATTCGAAGAAGTTACCGGCGAAGCGGGATTGATGCGCAGGGGGGTGGACGACGACCAGTCCAATAAAGGCATTACCGCCACGTCCGGGGGCGTAGGCTTCGGCGACTACGACGGCGACGGGTGGCTGGACCTGGTGTGGCGTTCAGCCGATTACGACGTGGACCAGGCGCTGTTCCGCAACCTGGGTAACGGCAAATTCGAGGACACGACACAAGACGCGGGCGTGGTTCTACTCAAGAGCGTGAAAGAGGCCAACAGCCAGGGGTCGCCGGGCTGGTTCGATTTCGATTTTGACGGTGACCTGGATCTGCTTGCTCCGAACGAAGGCGGGCCCAGCGTGCTGTACATGAACCAGGGCGGCGGCAAATTCGCCGATATCACACGGTCCAGAACGCCGCCTTCGGGTTGGGCTTTTCTCAACCCGGGCAACGCCAACGGCGTCTGCCTGGGAGATGTGGACAACGATGGAGATATCGACGCCTATCTGCCCAACGCGGACCAGGCCAATCGACTGGTTCGCAACGACTACGCGGAAACCGGCGCGCCCGGCTTTACCGACATTTCGCTTGCTTCGGGCGCCGGGGACTTGGGCGGCGCCCGTGGCTGCACGATGGCGGACTACGACAATGACGGCTGGCTTGACATCTATGTCAGTAACGGCGGCCCCTCTAACGTGCTGATCAACGACATCGTGGAAGAATTGCCGCCGTCTGTGCAGTTCTACATCGCCTTTGAGCCGGCCACCAATACACTGCTTCGCAATAACGGCGACGGCACCTTCAGCGACGTGACCGAGGGATCGGGAGCGGTGGGCTTCAGCATCGGCGCCGGCGTTGCCAGCGGTGACGTCAACGGCGACGGTTTCGCCGACATCGTCGGCACCGCCCGAACCTTCTACAACCGCGGCGAGATGCTCTCTGACCCGCAGCGTAACTTTCTATGGCTGAACCAGGGCAACGGCAATCACTGGATCAAGGTGCGCCTTGAAGGGCAGAGGTTGAATGCTCGCATTCGCGTGGTGTCCGGCGACCTGATCCAGTGGCGCGAAATCTTCTCCTCCACCGGCTACAACTCGGTCGATGAGCCCGCGCCGATTTTCGGTTTGGGCGAGCGAGCGAGCGTCGATCGAGTGGACGTCTGCTGGGCGGACAGCCGTTCGCAGACGTTCTTCAATCCGCCCGTGGATCAGGAACTGCTGGCGCGCGCCCCGGACGCCGCCTTCCAGTCGCCCGGCGCCACGATCCAGATGACTATGGCCAACACCAGTAGCGCCGCCTGCGCCCCGGCCACCAGCACGAACGGCGCCCATGGCGTGGCTGGGCTGAACAGCGCCCCGCCCACCACGGCCGCAACCATGATGCCCACCGAGCCGAACATGCTCAGCATGCCGATCACCGCGCCCCGCTCGCGCGCCGGCGCTTCCTGGCCCACCAGCGCCATGCTGCTCATCATGGCGCCTGCCATGGCCATGCCCAGGAGTGCAAAGGCCGGCAACATGCGCAGATCCAGCGGTGAGCCTACAAAGTACATCGAACCGTAAGCCACCACACCAAGCCCCAGGGCAATTACCAGCCCCGCAACGCGGTTGATGCGGTCCAGGATGGCGCCGAATACGAACGACCACCCGACCGCGAACACGTGCATTATGGCAAAGGGCAGCCACACCTGGTATTGCGCCACGGCCACGTCGCCGCCCGCGGCTCGCACCGCGGTGCTGGCCCACAGGGACATGAACAAGCCGGCCACAACGATGTCTCCGCGCGCCGTCATCGCCGACAGATAGGCCAGCACGGTGCGTGGATTTCTCATCTGCGAGATGCTTATCTTTAACAGCTCCACCCAACGCGGGCGCTGGCGCGCTTCTTCCGGCACGCCTCCTTTCAGTCCGAAGCGGAATATCAACATCGACACGAAGCACGCCAGCGCCGCCGCGCCATAGGCGTAACGACCCGCGGCGATCGGCTCCATGCCCGCGTCCTGCAGCCATTTAGGCAGGGCGGATACCAGCCGCGTGGCGAACACGATACCCAGGGCGTTAAACGCCGAGCTGAAGCCCACTACGCGTCCACGCGAAGACTCAACCGGGTAATCGTTCTGGATCGTGGCCGTCATTGCTGCCGTTGCGGCCACCCCGACGCCGAAGATGATCCTGAAATACATCAAGTGAGACACTTCGGTGGCCCAGGGGTACAGGCCATAAGACAAGCCCAGAAGGCCAATGCCAAGAATAATCACCGGGCGGCGTCCGATGCGGTCGGCCAGCATGCCGAAAGGCCAGATCAGGAACAGGCTCACGATCTCGGTGACCAGGGTGAGCCCGCCGGTAACCTCGCCGATGTCCGCGTCGGCAATTCCCAGATGATAAATGAGGATATAGGGCTGGGAGAAGTTCATGTTCGACAGCATCCCGATACAGATCAGGGATGCGTACATGTAGGTCCAGAAGTGCGATACGCGCACCCCGGCGGCCAGACTTATGCGCCCGATGCGCCCACCGATGCCTTGTTCGTTCACGGATTCTCCCCTTGGCTGCCCGTGCGCCATGTTATCGCACCCACCGAAGACCCCGGGAACGAGGGCTTCCAGCCCTCGGAGGGCAGGATGCCCTCCTTCCCAGGAGCTTGCAAAAAGGCGCGCTCTGGACTAGTTTGGAGGTGGGCAAGCCGGCCAGGCAATCGCCGGCCGTTACCGGGTTTCCGGTGCGGCGGGAGGAAAGTCCGGGCTCCGGCGGACGGGACGCCAGGTAACGCCTGGGAGGCGCAAGCCTACGGAAAGTGCCACAGAAAATATACCGCCCGGCGCCCCTAGCGGGCCCGGGTAAGGGTGAAATGGTGCGGTAAGAGCGCACCGCGCGGCTGGCAACAGCCGTGGCAGGGTAAACCCCGTTCGGAGCAAGGCTAAATAGGGGAGCAATGCGTATGTCCGCGCGCGCTTCCGGGTAAGCTGCTTGAGGCCGCCGGCGACGGCGGTCCTAGATGAATGATTGCCCTCGACAGAACCCGGCTTACCGGCCGGCTTGCCCCTCTTCACCGACCCTGGGAACGAGGGCAGGATGCCCTCGTCAGGGGTGCGACGCGCTCGTTCCCAGGAGTGTGTTCCGCGTACGGAGGGCAGGATGCCCTCCCTCCCAGGACGAGGGCATCCTGCCCTCCCTCCCAGGGTGCAGGTTATGCGCGGAGGCGGCGGATTAGGCTGGAGGTGTCCCAGCGGCCGCCGCCCATCGCCTGGATTTCCGCATACCAGCGGTCCACGATCTCGGTGACCGGTAGCTCGGCGCCGTTGCGCCTGGCTTCTTCCATCGCATAGCCCAGGTCCTTGCGCATCCAGTCGACCGCAAAACCGAACTCGAAATCGTCTGAGAGCATCGTTGCATGTCGGTTGTCCAGTTGCCAGGACTGGGCTGCTCCTCCGCCGATCAAGCGGGCCACCTGCTCGCCGTCCAGGCCGGCGCGCTGTGCGAAGTTCAATCCCTCCGACAACCCCTGCACCAGGCCCGCAATACAGATCTGGTTGACCATCTTGGTGAGTTGCCCGGCTCCCGCCGGTCCCATACGGTCTATGCGCGCGGCGTAGCAGTCCAGCAGGGAATACACGCGGTCGTAGTCTGCTTGGCGGCCACCCACCATGATGGCCAGCTTGCCGTTCTCGGCCCCGGCCTGGCCACCGGATACCGGCGCATCCAGAAAACCGAATCTCCGTTCGCGGGCGGTGCTGTCAAGCTCGCGCGCCAGCTCGGCCGAAGTGGTCGTGTGATCGATGAAGGTCGCTCCCGGGCGTATGCCGGCGAACGCTCCGTTCGATGTCAGCGTCACGGCCCGCACATCCTCGTCGCGTCCCACGCAGGTAAACACGAAGTCCGCATCCCGACAAGCCTCCGCAGGGCTGGTGGCCAGCGCTCCGCCAAACTCGTCCACCCAGCGGCGCGCCTTGCTCAGGGTGCGGTTATAAACGGTTACGGCATGCCCGGCGCCTGCCAGGTGCCCGGCCATCGGATAGCCCATCACGCCTAGCCCTATGAACGCTACTGCCGCCATCCACTCAGCCCTGCAGCTTCACGACCCGAGCGAAATACGCTGGGATTTTTCACAGCAGGCGCCGCTGCGCTGACGCGCAGGGGGCACGTTGGGAACGAGGGCTTCCTGCCCTCGTCGAGGGCAGGAAGCCCTCGTTCCCAGGAGCGGTTTGGGGAATGGCGTCACGTCAGGTCTTGGGGAGGGTTACGCCGGTCTGGCCCTGGTACTTGCCGCCGCGGTCCTTGTACGAGGTTTCGCACACCTCCCCGGCCAGGAAGAAAATCATCTGCGCTACCCCCTCGTTGGCGTAGATCTTCGCCGGCAGGGGTGTGGTGTTGGAGAATTCCAGGGTCACGTAGCCCTCCCATTCCGGCTCCAGCGGCGTTACGTTCACGATAATGCCGCAGCGGGCGTAGGTGGACTTGCCCAGGCAGATCGTGAGCACGTCGCGAGGAATGCGGAAGTACTCCACCGTGCGCGCCAACGCAAAGGAGTTGGGTGGGATTACGCAGTGGTCGCCGGCAAACGATACGAAGCTCTTGCTCTCGAAATTCTTGGGATCCACCACCGCCGAATGAATATTGGTGAAGATCTTGAATTCGCTCGCGCAGCGCACGTCGTAGCCGTAGCTGGAAACGCCATACGAAATTACCGAGCGATCGCCGGCCCGCCGCACCTGTTGCTCGGCGAACGGCTCGATCATGCGATGCTCCGCCGCCATGCGCCGGATCCACGCGTCCGAGCCAACGCTCACTTGTCCACCCAGTCCTGGCGCATGGCCAACGCCGCGTCTTCGCCCCAGCCATAGTTCTGGGCCTCAATGATGAAGGTGCGCTTGTCCTTCCGCCAGATTTCCCAGCGGGCCGGCAGCCAGCCCAGCTCCCTGGCGTACCAGATGTACTGAAAATTCTCCGAGCCTTCGCGCTGCCTTCGGTACTTGACCGTCTGCAGCTCGCCGGCCGGTGTGCTTAGCGTTTCTTCGCCCAGCATTTGGCCTCCGTACAACTTGAGCTTGCCGGCTTCCAGCGTGGGTTGCATCGCCAGCGGACGGCCGGCGCCAATATCCAGCATCGTCTGAATCTCCCAGGCCTTGCGGTCCATTGCCCGGGGCTGAAGCTCGAATTCCGCCTGTTCGTCCTTTTCGCTGTACAAGGCGCGATGCGCCCGCCAGTCGTAGGAGATTTCCACCAGCCCATCTTTCTTGCCGTCGCAGGAACGGCACATGTACGCCACCGGCTGCACCATCCCGCCCGTATCGAGACCGAAACGGGTGCGCTCCAGTCCATTCGAGGCAATGAACAGGCGCGCCAGGCCTAGCCCGCGGGAGAAAGTCTCGTAGGCGTATCCTTCGCCTTCCCGCCGGATAATGCTCAAGCTCAAGGCGCGCTGCCCCAACGGGGCGTCCACATCGTAGAGGACGCCGATGCTTTCGATTGCACGCTGCGGCTCGCCGGTTTCGACCGCCATGGCCAGGCCGGAAAGCATCAGCAGCGATGCCGCGAGGGATGTCCTGATTGGGATCACAACAGCTCCTGTTCCTCAAACACGATCGGATTTTTCAATTCCCGCTCATCCAGGATTGCGTGGCTTTCGCTCATGGCCAGGCGGCCTTCCGCTATCCATTCCAGCACGCGAGGATACAGGACATGCTCGCAGGCTTGTATCCTGGACTGAAGCGAGGCTTCGTCGTCCTGGCGCGATACGCTGACCCGCGCCTGGGCGATCCGCGGACCGTAATCGAGGTCGGATGTGATGAAGTGCACGGTAGCGCCGTGCCAGGGGTCGCCGGCTTTCAGCACCCGGCGATAGGTGTGCAGTCCCGGATATCGCGGCAGCAGCGAAGGGTGAATGTTAAGTGCGCGGCCCCTGTATTCCTCGCACAAGTCCGGCGGAAGAATCCTCATGAACCCGGCCAGCACCAGTAAATCGGCGCCCATGGAACGCAAGCGTCCGCCAATGGCGTCCCACCAGGATCGCGGATCGGGAAAGTCGGAACGGGGAATGCCGATCGCCGCCAGGCCGGCCTTGCGCGCGCGTTCAAGACCCGGGGCATCGGGTCGATCGCTCAGCGCCGCAACTACCTCAAGATTCAGGCCCCCGGAGGCCACCCGGTCGAGAATCGCCTGAAAATTGCTGCCCGTTCCCGACAACAGAACGACGGTTCGCAAGCTCACGACGCCAGGGCCCTTGTCCTTGTCAGGTAAGCGTCACGCCGCCGCCGCCTTCAACCGCGCCGATGTTCCAGACCTGCTCGCCGGCGTTCGCCAGGCTTTCCATGACTCCGCTAGCTTCCTCCGGCGGGGTCGCCAGCACCATCCCGATGCCGCAATTGAAGGTGCGCAGCATCTCCTCGCGCTCGACCGGCCCCGTGCGGCTCAACCAGCCAAACACTTCAGGCCAGGGCCATGCGCCGGTGTCGATTCGGGCGCCGAGGCCCCGGGGAAGAATCCGGGCCATGTTTTCGGGCAGGCCGCCACCGGTGATATGGGCAACGGCGTTGAGCCGGCCCGATTGCGCCAGCGCGAGTACTGAGCGGACGTAGATCCGCGTCGGTTCGCACAGGGCGTTGATGAGCTCGCGTGGCAGCGCCTGTAATCCACCGGCGCGCGCAATCACGTTATTGACGATGGAAAAGCCGTTGGAATGTGGACCGGACGATGCCAGACCCAGCAGCACATCGCCTTCTTTCACGGCGCTTCCGTCCACGAGGCGGTCCCGCTCGGCGACGCCGACGCAGAAGCCGACCAGTTCCAACCGATCGTCGACATAGGTATTGGGCAGTTCCGCCGTTTCGCCCCCGAGCAAGGCGGCGCCGGCTTCCTTGCAGCCCTCGGCGATCCCCTTGATCACTTGTTCCAGACGGTCCGGGTCAACCCGGTTGGCGGCGCAGTAGTCGAGAAAAAACAACGGCTCGGCCCCCTGGGCAAGCACGTCATTCACGCACATCGCAACCAGGTCCACCCCCGGCGCATCCAGGCGGCCCGCGTCCAGGCACAGCTTCAGCTTGGTCCCCACGCCGTCGGTACCCGCCACCAGCACCGGGTTTTGGTAGCGGTCAATCGGCGCCTCGAATAGTCCGCCGAATCCGCCGATCCCGCCCAGCACCCCCGGGCGATGGGTGGCGCGCGCAAGCGGAGCGATTCGGCGCACAACATCCGCGCCCCGCTCAAGGTCCACGCCCGCTGCCCGATAGGTGATCGGTTTGCTCAATTTCATTGCTTCTCTTGGCGTCACCGTGCGAAACTGCGCATCCTATAATGCCTTTTTCAATGCTCCAGCGCATCGTGCCACAGGCTTTGGCTTTGACGCTGCTTCTCGCGTCCGGAGCTATTGCAACCGAGGCCCCGTTTCGGTCCACCGTGCCGCTGCGCGATTCGAGTCAGGCCAGCCTGGCAACTGCCGCGCAGGACGCGCTGGGACGCTTGCTGGTGCGCGTGACCGGGCGCCGCAGCGCCGCCGATCTAACGGAGCGCTTTCCGCCGGCGTTGAGTATCGTGCGGCAGTATCGCGTCATTGACGGTACCCGCCTGGAAGCGGAATTCGACGATGCCGTGGTGCGCCAGGTCCTGGAGCAGGCCGGAGAGAGCATCTGGGAGGGGGAACGCCCGCAGCTTTCATTGTGGCTGGTGATTAACGATGGCGAGCGCTGGTTGTTCAGGCCGGCCCAATCCGTCGAAGCCTCCGCAACAACGGTGGATCTGCGTATTGTGTTGAGCGATGCTCTTGAACGGACCCTTGAGGAAGTGTCGGCTTTGCGCGGCATTGAAATCGACTTTCCGCCCGGGACCGACGGGGTCGCGGCGGAACAATGCGCCGAGGACCTGTGGACCGGTTTCGCGCAGTGCCTGCCGCAAGTGGACGATGAATTGTTCATACTGGGCCGGGTGGCGGTTCCCAGCACCCTGGACGACATCGAGTGGAGCTTGCGCGAGAACGGGCTGTGGCGCAGGGTGTGGGTGAGCGACACAGCCGAAGCAGTGCACCTTGCAACCGACATGCTGGCGGCGCGCTTTATGGCTACCCAGGGACCGATCCGTTCGTACCTGCTGGTGGTGGCTCCAGTCCGCGATGTGCAGACCTATGAGGATCTTCAGTCAAGGCTGGATGCCCTGCAAGCGGTGCGCGAGTGGAGGGTGGACAGCGCCACGCGTGATTCGCTAACTTTACGAATCACTTCCCGAACCGCCGAAGCGCCTTTGCGGGACGCTTTGGACTCATTGGGGATACCTTTCAAGCTGGCCAAGGCCGGATCATGAGCGTTACAAGGCACATTCCGAACCTGATCTGCGTGTTCCGGCTGCTGCTTGCGCCGGTCATCGTGGTGGCTTTGGCGGGCGGCCGCTACGGCCAGGCCCTGCTGCTGCTGGCGGTTGCCGCACTATCCGACTGGCTGGACGGTTTTCTGGCCAAACGCTGGAGTCTGGACAGTTACCTTGGGTCGGTGCTGGATCCGATGGCGGACAAGGTCTTGCTGGCCAGTGTCTACGTGACGCTGGCGGCACTTTCCCACATTCCTGCCTGGCTGGCCGCGGTGGTCATCGCCCGCGACCTGGTAATCGTCGGGGGCTGGCAGGCCTTCCGCTTACTCCGGGGCGAATTGCGCCCGCGTCCGTCCACGGTAAGCCGGATGAACACCGTCCTGCAGATCTGCCTGGGAGTCGCGGTGATTGCCGCGCAGGCATTCCCTGGAATTCTGCCGGTGGACTGGATTCAGATCGGCGGCGCCCTGGCCCTGCTGCTGGCGGTACTCAGCGGGGTGGACTACGTTCTCTCCGGCACCAGGCTGGCCGCCCAACGCAAGATTGAAGACACCGTCTCCGCCAGCGGGGACAAGCGGCAATTGGAATTGGAGGTGAGCCGCGAGGACCCCTGCGTATTCGAGAATTTCTACAACGGCAGCAACGCCGATGTGGTGTCGGCGCTGCGGGGCTTCATCGATCAGGATGGCGGACCGCCTTTCTGGTTGTGGGGCGCGCCGGCCACCGGCAAGACCCATTTGCTGCTGGCGACGATGAGAGCGGCGACCGACGGTGGGCTATCCTCGGCCTACCTGCCCGCGCACGCCGGATTCAAACCCGACGCCCTGGATTCCCTGGGGAAGATTGAACTCTTGTGCATTGACGATGCCGGCCGGCTGGCGGGAGCGCCGGCGCTGGAAGAGGCCATGGGCGTTCTTTGCCGGGAGTTGGAGAGACGCGGTGCGCGCCTGGTGCTGGCCGCGGCCGGCACTCCGGCGGGTGCGGGATTTCAGCGTGACGACCTGCGCACGCGATTGGCCTCGGGGCAGATCTGGAAGCTGTTGCCATTAACCGATGAAGAGCGGCTGGAGGCGGTGCAGTTGCGGATGCGCAGCCGGGGAATTGCCCTGCCCGAAGCTACCGCGCGTTTCCTGATGCGGCGCGTGAAGCGCAACCCCAGCGATGTATTCAACCTGGTGGACCGGCTGGCGGCGCTGGCGGCCAGCCGCAGCAAGCAGTTGACCGTGCCCTTCGTGCGCCTGGCATTGCGCGAGGGAATAGTGGAGGGGCGCTCCGCCCGTTAGCCGGGAACGAGGGCTTCCAGCTCCCCGATCAGGGTCGGGGACAGGCCCTCGACGAGGGCAGGATGCCCTCGTGCCCAGGGGGTTCCCTGAGCGTCAGCGCAGCGGCGCCTGCTGCGAAAACTCCCAGGGTTATTTCAGGCTAGTGTCATCCAGTAGTTCGGCGGTCAGCGCCGCCAGCAGCGCATCCCGCTCTTGTTCCGACAGCGGCTTGCGATCGGCATTGGTCAGGTGAAACACGTCCTCGGCGCGCTCCCCGAATGTGGCGATCTTCGCGCTACGCACCCCGATGTGGCGGCGCGTCAGGATGCCGCCCACCAGGCCGAGAAGTCCGGGACAGTCGGCAGCGACCAGTTCCATCACCGTATGACGCTTGCGCGGGTCGCTCCGGAAGCTGACCTTCACCCCTACATCGAAGGCCCGCAAACGCCGCGGCAGCTTGCGGCGCACCGGCCGCGCCGGCGGTTTCGCCCGGGCCAGCGATTTACGCACGGCATCACAGACCAGATCCAGCTGCTGCTGGTCGCGCAGCGGCGCGCCGTCCCGCTGCACCACCAGGTACTGGGCAAGGCTGAGTTTGTTGCCGGAGGGCAGGATGCGCGCATCAAGAATGTTGAGTCCCCGGGCGTCCAGCACCGAACAGGTAATGAAGAACCGGTGAACGGCGGCCGGGCCGTGCACCAATATCGCCGTGTTGCCGTCCGGAGAATCGGCCCTGGTTGCGACCAGAAAGCCCCCGGCCTGCTTACCGGCCGACTGCAGGGCCTGGGTGTGCCACACGATTTCGTCGTCGCGGAAAAGCCAGAAATAGTCTTCCGGGAACCGGCTCCAGAGCGCCCGTGCCTCGTCTTCATTCAACCCCCGGCAGCGCAATTCCAGTAGCGCGGCCTGCTCGCGTTCCGCCAGAAGTTCCTCGGTCCCGCTGGGGTGCTCGATTTTCATCCGCAGCGCTTGTTCCGTCTGGCGGTACAGATCTTCGAACACCCGCGCCTTCCAGGCCGTCCACAGGTTCGGGTTGGTGCCGCGCACGTCGGCAACCGTTAGCAGGTACAGGTGATCGAGATGGACCTGGTCGCCCACCAGGCGGGCGAACTCACGTACAACCGCCGGATCGTACACGTCCTTCTTTTGCGCGGTCATCGACAGTTGCAGGTGATGGCGCACCAGCCACGCCGCCAATGCCGACTCACGAGGGTTCAAGCCGTGCCTGGAGCAGAACCGCTGGGCGTCCGAAGCACCCAGTTCCGAGTGATCTCCATCGCGTCCCTTGGCGATATCGTGAAACAGCCCGGCGATGAACAAGACTGTCGGATTGTCGATGCCTTGCATGATTTTCGCCAGCCGCGGATCCTGCTCCTGGCCCTCCCGAAGGCCGAAACGGCGGAGGTTTCCGACCACCCGCAGAATGTGCGCATCCACCGTATAGCTGTGAAAGAGGTCATACTGCATCCGGCCGGTAATCAGCCCGAATTCCGGGATGTAGGCGCCCAGGACGCCATAGCGGTTCATGGCCTCAAGCTGGCTGGGGGCGTCCGGCGGCGCGGACAGGATTTGCATGAACATGCGGCGGATCTTCGGGTCTTCCCGGAACCCGGCATCGATATTCGGCACGGCTTCGATCAGGCGCTCAATCAGCGCGGCGCTGAAACCGCGGATTTCCGGTTGCCGCTGCCGCAGGAGAAACGGTTCCAGTACCGCCCGCCGCAAGACGCTGAAGAGGTCCTCTCGGCGCGTGTCCAGGCAGCCGTTGCGCAGCATAAAGCGCGCGTTCAGGCGCCTGGCGCCGGCGCGCTGCGGTGTGATGATGTCGCCCAGGCGTTGAGTCGCGATCTCACGGAACAGGGAAATGCTGCGGGTAGTTCGGTAGTAGCGCTGCATGAATTGCTCTACGGCGCGGTTGCCGGTCTGATCCAGGTATCCGAAAATGGCGGCAAGCTGCTTTTGGTGTTCGAACAGCAGCCGGTCTTCCATGCGGCCGGAGATAAGGTGCAGGGCAAAGCGCACGCGCGAGAGAAAATCCCCGGCCCGGCGCAGGCCTGCGAACTTATCGGCGGATATCAGCTTCCGTTCCGCCAACGTGTCCAGCGTTGCCGAGCCGAAACGCCGCAGCATGATCCAGTTCACGGTGTGCAGGTCCCGTAGTCCGCCGGGCCCGTTCTTGACGTCGGGTTCCAGGATGGAAGCGGTATCGCCATGTTCGCGGCGCCTGGCGCTTTGCTCCCGGGCCTTGGCCCGGTAAAACTGCCAGGAGGGCCACACGCTACGCGCATTGATCGCTTTCTTCAGTTGGGCGAACAGCCGCTCGGAGCCGGTCAGAAGCCGGGCTTCCAGCAGCGCCGTCATGATCGTTACGTCGGCACGGGCCTGGTCACGCGACTCGCCCACGGTGCGGGCGCCATGGCCGGGCTTGAGTCCCATGTCCCACAGAAACGCCAGAAAACCGCCGACCTCGGTTCTTGCGCTGCGTGAATAGCCGTGCGGCAACAGCACCAGTACGTCCACGTCGGAGGCCGGGTACATTTCTTCGCGCCCGTAACCCCCGACCGCCAGCAGGGCGGCCGACCGCAATGCCGGACCGGCGTGCAGCCGCCATGCCTCGCACAGCAATTCGTCCAGCAGGGTAGAGCGTAACTTCAGCAGCTGGGCAGTGCTTCTTTCGCCCTCTTCGAACCAGCCGCGTATGCGGGCGGCCTGCTCCCGCAGGCGTTCGCGATACGCGTCCAGCTCGCCGGCCCGCAAAGCCGCGCTGAGCGCGGCGTTCTGGTCGACGGTTGCTTGCTCAGGGCTCAACCGGCCCCGCTCCCAGCGTAAGGACTTCGTATCCCTCGGAGGTAACCAGCACTGTATGCTCCCATTGCGCCGACAGTTTCCGGTCACGCGTCACTACCGTCCACCCGTCCGGCAGTAACCGGGTCTCCGGGCGGCCTTCGTTAAGCATCGGCTCCACCGTAATGGTCATGCCTTCGCGCAAGCCAATGCCGGTGCCCGGCTCGCCGTAGTGCAGCACGTTGGGTGGTTCGTGGAACACCCGGCCGATCCCGTGGCCGCAGTATTCGCGCACCACGCTCAAGCCCTTGGATTCGGCCAGCGTCTGGATTGCATGGCCGATGTCTCCCAGGCGCTTGCCCGGCGCAATCTGGCGAATGCCCGCCCACATGGCTTCAAAAGTTATCCCTGCCAGTCGCCGCGCCTTTATGCTCGGCCGGCCGACATGAAATATGCGGCTGGTGTCGCCATGAAAGCCGTCCTTGATCACCGTAATATCGATGTTGAGCATGTCGCCGTCGCGCAGCTTGCGGTCGCTGGGTATCCCGTGGCAAACGACCTGGTTCAAGGAGGTGCAGATGGAACGGGGAAACCCACGGTAGTTGAGCGGGGCGGGGATGGCCTGCTGTTGCTCGGTAATGTATTGGTGACAGATCCGGTTCAGCTCGTCGGTGGTAACGCCGGGGCGCACATGCGCTGCGATCATGTCCAGCACTTCGGCCGCAAGCCGGCCTGCCACGCGCATGCGCTGCCGCTCTTCGCCGGACTTGATGGTGACCTGCATGGCGCTCTGTCATTACCCGGGTGTGCCCCTGCCAATAGTAGCGTGCATCGGGTCCGATGTGCCTGCGGCGACCTGGGCGGGACCTGCCGAAGTTCCGCTGGCCCCCCTGCAGCGCGAAGGGCGGTTGTTATAGAATTGCGGGTTCGCTTCGGCGAGTCGGCAACCGGCGGCTGAATGTCCCGGTTGTTACGATTTGGCTCTCCGGAGGTTCTTGCGATTCACAGGAGCAAACTCTTGGCGGAAATCACCGTACGTGAAATGTTGCATGCGGGCGTGCACTTCGGGCATCGGGCCAGGCACTGGAACCCGAAAATGGCGCCGTTTATCTATGGCGAACGCAATCAGCTCCACATCATCGATCTGGAGCAGACCGTTCCGCTCTACCAGAAGACCTGTGAGTTCGTGCGATCGGTGGCGGCCCAGCGCGGCACCGTGCTGTTCGTGGGTACCAAGCGGGCCGCGCAACATGCCATACGCAACGAAGCTACGCGTTGCGGCATGCCGTACGTCAGTCATCGCTGGCTCGGCGGCACGCTCACCAATCTCAAGACCATCAAGAAGTCAATCGCTCGCCTGGAAGAGCTGGAAGCCCTCGAAGAAGGGACCATGCGCGAGAGGTTCACCAAGAAGGAAGCGTTGGGACTCAAGCGCGAGCTGGCAAAGCTGAAGCGCTCCCTCGGCGGAATCCGCGCCATGGACTCGCTGCCGGATGCGGTGTTCATCATCGACCTGGAGCACGAGCACATTGCCCTGAACGAAGCCAAGAAGCTCGGCATTCCGGTGGCCGCCGTGGTGGACACCAACTGTTCGCCGCAGGACGTGGACTACATGATTCCCGGCAACGATGACGCCATACGAGCCGCTGAGCTGTACGCGCGCGGTATCGCCGATGCAATCATGCAGGGACGCGAGGAGGTGCCCGAGATTTCCCTGGGCGACGACGAATTCGTGGAGCTGGACGAATCCGGCAAGCCGATTGCCAAATCGGATCGTCCCCGGTCGCGGGCCAAGACGCCGGCGCGTTTGCGGGGCGTAACGCGGCGCATGCCGCGACGCACGGCTGCGGTAGCCCGCGAGCGGGAGGACCGCGACGCCAGACCTGCCGAAGCCGCGCCGCCGGTGGCGCCGAAAGCGCGTAGGGTCGGGGCGGGCGCGGCTCCGGCCCCCCCGCCCGCCGCCGAGGAAGCTCCAGCTCCGGCCCTCCCGCCCGCCGCCGAGGAAGCTCCGGCTCCGGCCCCCGCGCCCGCCGCCGAGGAAGCCCCGGCCCCGGCCCCTGCGCCCGCCGCCGAGGAAGCTCCGGCTCCGGCCCCCCCGCCCGCCGCCGAGGAAGCTCCGGCTCCGGCCCCCCCGCCCGCCGCCGAGGAAGCTCCGGCTCCGGCCCCCCCGCCCGCCGCCGAGGAAGCTCCGGCTCCGGCCCCCCCGCCCGCCGCCGAGGAAGCTCCGGCTCCGGCCCCCCCGCCCGCCGCCGAGGAAGCTCCGGCTCCGGCCGAAAAGGCGGACTAGGTCTTGGCGATCACCGCCGCCCAGGTTAAGGTCCTGCGGGAATCGACCGGCGCGGGGATGATGGACTGCAAGCGCGCGTTGACCGAGACCAACGGCGACGCGGAGGCCGCGCGCAACCTGTTGCGCCTGAAAGGCGCCGCGGCGGCCGAGAAGAAGGCCGGCCGGGCTGCCGCGGAAGGAGTGATTGCGGTGGCCGAAGATTCGGGCGCGGTTGCTATCGCCGAGGTGAATTGCGAAACCGATTTCGTGGCCCGGCGCCAGGACTTTCGCGAATATGCGGCTTGCGTGGCCCGAACCGTGCTGGATGAGGCGCCCGAGGACCTCAATGCCCTGCTGGCGCTGCAAGTGGACGGGCAGTCCCTGGAGCAGACCCGGCAGGACGCGGTGGCGCGGATCGGCGAGAACATCAGCGTGCGCCGTTTTCGGCGCATGGAGCCACAGGGCGGTGCATCCATCTACGTCCACAACCAACGGATCGGCGTGGTGGTGGACATGGAGGGCGGTGACCCTGAACTGGGCAGGAATATAGCCATGCATGTCGCGGCAATGCGCCCGCAGCATGTTTCTCCCGACAATGTCCCGGCCGAAGTCGTGGAGCGTGAGCGCGCTTTTCTTACTGACCAGGCAGCCGACTCCGGCAAGCCGCCGGAAATTCTGGCGCGCATGGTGGAAGGCCGCTTGCGGAAGTTTCTCGATGGCATCTGCCTGAGCGGGCAGATCTTCGTGCGTGACAGCAAGCTCAAGGTAGGCGCGCTGCTCAATACCCACAAGGCCCGGGTGCATGGATTTGTGCGCTTTGAAGTGGGCGAGGGCGTGGAACGCCCCGTCAGCGATCTTGCCGAAGAGGTCGAAGCCCAGCTACGGGAGCATCGGTGAGCGTAGCGCCGACGCTGCGCCGTATTTTGCTGAAGCTGAGCGGCGAGGCCCTGATGGGCCGGCAGCCGCACGGCATCGACATGTCGATGCTTGAGCGCATCGCGGGCGAAGTTCAGGAACTTTCCGACCTGGGTGTGCAGACCGCGGTCGTGGTGGGCGGCGGCAATATTTTTCGCGGTGAATGGCTGGCCCAGGCGGGCATGGATCGCGTTACCGCCGATCACATGGGGATGCTGGCCACGGTCATCAACGCCCTGGCGCTTCAGGATGCGCTTGAGCGCCTGGGGGCGGGTGTCCGGGTGATGTCATCGATGGCGGTGCGGGCGGTGTGCGAAGACTACATACGGCGGCGCGCAATGCGCCACCTGGAGAAGGGCCGGGTATGCATATTCGCCGCCGGCACCGGGAATCCCTATCTTTCCACGGATACCGCCGCCAGCCTGCGCGCGGTGGAAATCGGCGCCGACCTTCTGATCAAGGGGACCAAGGTGGACGGCGTCTATTCCGCCGACCCCAATCTGGAGCCGGACGCCACGCGCTACGAGCGTATATCGCACGACCAGTTGATCGGGGGCCGGCTGGGTGTCATGGACTCCACGGCGGCGGTGATGTGCCGCGACAACGACCTGCCGATTCGCGTTTATGATGTCGGCCTGCCCGGCGTTCTGTTGCGGATTGTGCGCGGTGAGAATGTCGGCACGCTGGTAACCAGCGCCGCGGATTAACCTTGGGGGCGACCCGAAACGGCAAGGGGACGCAAATGATTGACGAGCTTAGGGATGACGCAATCACACGCATGGACAAAAGCGTCGCGGCCCTGCGCTCGAATCTCTCCCGCCTGCGGACCGGCCGCGCCCACGCAGGACTGATCGATCATCTGTCGGCGCCCTATTACGGCGTCGATACGCCGCTGCGCCAGGTGGCCAGCATCACGGTAGAGGATTCCCGGACGCTTGCGGTGTCTCCGTGGGAGGCCAACATGGTTCAGCCGATCGAGAAGGCGATCCGCGAGTCCGGCCTGGGATTCAACCCGGTCACCGCCGGCATCGTGATCCGGGTGCCGATTCCCGAGCTGACCGAAGAACGCCGCCACGAGCTGGTGCGCGTAGCACGCCACGAAACGGAAATGGGCCGGGTGGCGGTGCGCAACATCCGCCGCGACGTGCTGACCGATACAAAGCAGTTGGTGAAGGAAAAGATGGTAACCGAGGATGAGGAGCGGCGGGCCGCGGATGACATCCAGAAGCTTACCGACGAGCACATCGCGAGTATGGATGCGATGCTGCAGGAAAAAGAACAGGACATCATGTCAATCTAGTGTGCTGTCCCGCGAATAGCTGTGATTAAGATGCGAGGAATTTTTTCTTCCCGGCAAGGCGCGACGACGCAGTGTGGCAGGCCCCACATAAGGAGGAGCAACGCCGCCGGGGAGGAAACCGCAAATTATTGTCGTAACTGCTTTGCAGTTACTTGCGGGACAGCACACTAAGGCCTGACGGGCAAATGCGTGTTGCTTGTTTTAGGAATCAATGGAGTCTCTGCAGCATTTGGCGATCATCATGGACGGCAATGGCCGCTGGGCCTCCCGGCTTGGCCAACCGCGCTCCGACGGGCATCGCGCCGGCGTTGAGGCGGCCCGGAACATCGTGGAGCTTTGCGCCCGGCGCGGCCTGCCCGTGCTCACACTGTTCGGCCTGAGCAGCGAGAACTGGAATCGGCCCCGGAACGAAGTCAGCGAGCTGATGAGCTTGCTGACCGACCGGCTGCGGCGGCACATGGGGCTGCTCAACGACAACGGTATTCGGCTGCGCTGTATCGGTGACCGCAGCCTGTTTTCGCATCGTATCAGGGCTGCTCTGGACAAGGCGGAGGAAAACACCCGCGACAATGACCGAATGCAACTGGTTATCGCCTTGTCCTACGGGGGCCAGCAGGAAATTGCCGGCGTGGCCAGGGAAATGGCCGTGGAGGCGGCGCGCGGGGAACTGGACCCCGAGCGGATCTCAGTGGAGACGTTTGCCCGGCGCACCGGGCTTGGCGGACTGCCGCCGCCCGATCTCATGATTCGCAGCGGGGGCGAGCGCAGAATCAGCAATTTCCTGCTCTGGCACCTCGCTTATACGGAGCTGTACTTCACGCCGGTGCTGTGGCCCGACTTCGGCGCCGATGATCTTGAAGCGGCCCTGAGTGACTATGCCGTGCGGCAGAGACGGTTCGGGACCGCATGAGCAAATTCTTGCCGACCCGGTTGCTGACGGCCGCCGCGCTCATCGCGGCGGTGGTGGCCACCAGCCTTGTGCCCGTAACCGTGAAACTTACCTTGATCGGCCTGGTGCTGCTGCTTTGCTGGCGTGAATGGTTGCGGATGGCCGGCATCGACGGAATGCTGCCGAGGTCTGTTGCAATCCTCCTGTTCGCCCTGGCGCTGGCCTTGCCGGTGGCCAAACCGCCGCCTTATCCTGCCGTCTATGCGGTCATGGTCCTGGGTGTGGCCTGGTGGTGCCTGGCGTTAGTCGTTGTGCGCAATTCGGGAGCATCGATGAGCAACGGCGCGGTTGCGGTTTGCGGCCTGCTGGGATTGGCGCCTGCCTGGTTGGCGGTTCTGGCGCTGATCGGAGCCGGCCGGGCCGATCTGCTGCTGATTTTGTTGCTCTTGGTGGGCGCCGCCGACACCGGCGCTTTCGTTATCGGCAAATTGCTGGGCCGGCGGCCGCTGGCGCCTGTGCTCAGCAGCGGCAAGACCGTCGAAGGCGCGTACGGAGGCCTGGCGACGGCGACCATTGCCGGCCTTGGCGCATCCTTTTATCTGGGGCAATCGGCGCTGTATTGGACCTTGGCGGGCCTGGCGGTAGGAGGCGTATCAATGCTCGGAGATTTGACCGTAAGCTTGTTCAAGCGGCGTGCTGGGCTCAAGGACAGCGGCCGACTGCTGCCCGGCCACGGCGGCATGCTCGATCGCATGGACAGCAGCCTGGCCACGGCGCCCCTGCTGGCGCTGCTGGCATTCGAACCACTCGGATGGCTGACCCTTTAGCAATCCGCGCAAGAACCCGCCCCCTGGGAACGAGGGCGTCTCGCTCCCCGATCAGCGGCGGGGACAGGCTCTCGACGAGGGCAGGATGCCCTCGTTCCCAGGGGAAGCCCTGGTTCCCAACGTGTTCCCTGCGCGTCAGGGCAGCGGCGCCCGCTGCGAAAACTCCCAGGGGATGCGCTCGCTCCAAAGTGCCTGTTTTTGCTAGCATAGGGGTTTCCGCCGGAGTAGCGGTTACCGAAAGAACACCCGGTCCAAGAATATTATTGACATCCTGATCGCAATTGGCGCCTTTGCGCTGGCAATCAGCCTGCTGGTGGCCGTGCACGAATGGGGGCATTACATCGCGGCCCGCATGTCCGGCGTGAAGGTGTTGGAGTTCTCAATCGGGTTCGGGCCGGCCATCTGGCGCAAGAAGGCCGGAGTCGATGCCACCGAGTACCAGTTGCGTGCGCTTCCCATCGGCGGGTACGTGCGCCTTTTGGACGAGCGCGAGGGCCCGGTTGCCGACGACGAGCTGCATCGCAGCTTCAATCGCCGTCCCTACTGGCAACGCATATTCGTGCTTGCGGCCGGGCCGGGCATGAACTTTCTGTTCGCTATCGTGGCCTACTGGGCGATCTTCATGGTCGGCACGCAGGCATTCGCGCCTCTGGTTGGAGGGGTTGCGCCCGGCAGCGCGGCGGAACAGGCCGGCCTGCGCGCCGGCGACCGCATAGTGGCGATTGAGGATCGCGAGTCTCCCACCTGGCAGGCCACCGTGATGGCGATCGTCGATCAGATCCTGGGCGAGCCTTCGGTACGGGTTACGGTGGAAGATGCTCAGGGCGCCCGCCGCGATCTGGTCCTGGACCTTTCGGAGCAGAAAAGGGCCATTCTTGAGGAAGGCAATCTGTTTGCCGCCGCCGGACTTCAGCCGATGACGGCGCGGCGGCCCATCCTGGGGGAGGTAATCCCGGACAGTCCCGCGCAAATGGCCGGCCTTGCTGAAGGCGACCGCATTCTGGCGGCCGGCGGGGAAGTGATATCCACTTGGCAGCAATGGGTCGAATACGTTCGCGCCCGGCCGGGCGAGAGCGTGCCGATGACCGTGGTTCGAGACGGGATCGAGCAGCGCCTGTACGTGGAAATCGGCAGTCGCCGGGAGAATCCGCCCCAAGGGGCTTCCGGTCCTGCAGCCATCGGTTTTGTCGGCGTCATGCAATCGCCCGAAGCGGATTCTCACCTGCGTGTGACCCAGCGTTTCGGGCCACTCGAGGCCCTGGCGCGGGGTGTCAGGGAGACCGGCCGCATAACCAGCCTCACATTCCGGGTGCTAGGCAACATGTTTACCGGAGACGTGTCGCTACGCACGCTGAACGGTCCCGTGGGAATCGCCCGCTACGCCGGAGAAGCCGTCCAGGTAAGCCCGGTCGCGTTTGTGACCTTTCTGGCGCTGGTGAGCGTGAGCCTGGGCATCCTCAACCTGTTGCCTATTCCGATCCTGGATGGCGGGCAGATCGTCAACCAGACCATTGAACAGCTGCGTGGACGGCCCATCCCGGAACGGACCCAGCTGGCCGTGCAGAGGGTCGGCCTGGCCCTGGTGTTGACCATCATGGCCGTAGCCCTGTTCAACGACATCAGCGGGTTCTTCCGCACCGGAGGCTGAGCCTATGAAGCGGCTAATGATTCTGGCGGCGGCCCTGCTGCTGGCTTTGCCCTTAACGCAGGCCCCGGCGCAGGAGGATGAGTTCATAGTGCGGGACATACGAATCGAGGGGCTGCAGAGGATTTCCGAGGGCGCCGTGTTGAACTATCTGCCGGTGAACATCGGCGACACGCTGGATGCAGGCTCGATCCGGCAATTGCTGCGCGGCCTGTACGGGTCGGGCTTTTTCGCCGATGTTGAATTCCGGCGTGACGGCGACGCACTGGTTGTGGCGGTTCGTGAGCAGCCGACAATCGAATCGCTACTGATTGAGGGCAACAAGGATGTCAAGACCGAGGATCTCACCAAGACCCTGTCCGGCAACGGCATCTCGGCCGGCAGCCTGGTCAAGCCGTCGGTTCTGGAAGAGGTCGAGCTGTCCCTGACGGATCTCTATTTCGGTCGCGGCAAGTACGGCGCCGAAGTCAATGTGGACGTCACCGGGTTGCCCGACAACAAGGTTGACGTGGTGATTGACATCACCGAGGGCGATCGCTCCCGCATTCGCCAGATCAACATCGTGGGCAATGAGCTGTTCACCGACAAGGAGCTCAAGAAGGATTTTGAATTGAAGACGCCGAACTGGCTGTCTTTCATCCGCCAGGACGACCGCTACTCGCGTGAAGCCCTGCAGGGCGACCTGGAGAAGCTCCGCTCCTACTACCTCGATCGCGGTTACGCGGATTTCGACCTGGAATCCACCCAGGTGACCCTGTCGCCCGACCTGAAGGACGTATTCATCACCATCAATATTCGCGAGGGCAGCAACTACATCGTGTCCGACGTGAAGCTGGCCGGCGATTTCGTGGTGGACGAGGCGGAGTTGAACCGCTACGTGCTGCTCAAGCCCGGCATGCGCTTTTCCCAGCAGCTCATCACCCAGAGCAGTGAACTGATCCGGCTGCGGCTGGGGCAGGAGGGCTATGGGTTCGCCGAGGTCACGCCGATCCCCGAGATCGACGAAGAGAGCGGCGAGATTGCCGTCACGCTTCTGATCAGCGCCGAGCGCCGGGTTTACGTGCGGCGCATCAGTTTCGACGGCGCCTCGTCCATTGACGACGAGGTTCTGCGCCGCGAGCTGCGCCAGTTCGAGGGCGCCTACCTGTCCAACGATCTTCTGGAGCGCTCCAAGATCCGTTTGCAGCGGCTGCCGTACCTGGAGGAAGTGGACTTTGAGACTCTGCGGGTGCCGGGCTCGCAGGACCAGGTGGACGTAGTGTTCAGCCTGAGTGAACGGCAGCCGGGCGAATTTCAGGGCTCGGTAGGCTACTCGGGCTATTACAAGCTCCAATTGAGCGGAAGCGCCGTGCACACCAACCTTTTCGGGCGCGGCAATCGGCTCGCCCTTGGATTAACCGGCACCAATTATTCACGCTTGTACAACCTGTCGTACACTGACCCGTACGCAACCATGAACGGGGTGAGCATTACCGGATCGCTTTCCTATCAGAACTACAGCCAATTGATTGCCGCGGGATCGGACCTGGATACCACCACCGCTTCGGCATCGACGGAGCTCAGCTATCCGATCAGCGAGTACCAGAGCCTGATCCTTGGCGCGACCTTGCAACAGGCCGATCTCATCACCACCCAGTTCAGCAACGAACAGTCCCGGCAGTGGGTGCAAGCGAACGGCAAACCCTACGAGCGCATGGTTACCAATGCGATTACGGGAGAGCCGCAGCTGTACTACGGGTCCAAGTTCAACAGCCTCGAATTGCTGATGGGCTGGCTCTACGACAGCCGCAACCGGGTGCTTTTCCCCGACCGCGGCATGCGCCACCGGCTATCGCTCGCGGCCACGGTTCCCGGCAGTGACGTCGAGTACGCTACCGCGCGCTATCAATACACGCAGTATCTGCCGGTGCCGGGCCTAAGGTGGTTCGGCCTGCGCCTGAACGCGGATGTCGGGATTTCCGAGTCCTTCGGCGATACCACGGCGGTGCCGCCGTACAAGCACTATTACGGTGGCGGACCGGATTCGGTGCGCGGATTCAAGGAATACCGGCTGGGTCCCAAGGACCGCTTCGGCAATGCTTACGGGGGCAACCTTTTGGTGACCGGCCAGTTGGAACTGATACTGCCGCTGCCGCAGCGATTCCGGCAAAGCGCGCGCCTGGCCGTGTTCCTGGATGTCGGCAATGTGTTCTCCACTTCCGACCTGACGTTCTTTGATCGTATGGGCGATCCGTTGAGTTACGACTTTGACACAAGTAAAATTAAGCGTTCGGTCGGAATAGGTGCAGAGTGGTTGGCGCCCCTGGGTCTGTTGAGATTCAGCTTCGCCGCGCCGCTTAACGCCGATCCCGAGACTGATCGCTTTTGGGGGGACGAAGTGGAACGCTTCCAGTTTTCGCTGGGCGGTGCGTTCTGATTGTTTGACCCCGCCCCAACCCCATTGCAAGAAGAGGCTTGTCATAGGCTATGAAAATCGTACAAAAACTCATGTTGGCTGCTGCCGTAGGCGTGTTCGCCGCCGGAGGCTTGATGGCCCAGGAAACTGCCTTGAAGATCGGTTTCGTCAACCTGGACGCTCTGAGAGTGGAGTCTCCCCAAGGACGAGCGGCCCAGGAGGCGCTCAGTGAAATGTTCGCTTCCCGGCAGCGCGATCTCAGCGCTAAGCAGACCGAACTGGAGGAGCTGCAGAAAAACTACGAACGAGACAGGGAAACCATGGGCACCGAGCAGTTGCGCAGCACCGAACGGCAAATGGTGGCGCTGCGCCGCGAGATTCAGCAAATGGGCCAGGCTTTTGAGGAAGACCTGCAGTTGGAGAATAACAACAGCCAGCGTGACCTGGGGGCCATTTTCCTGTCCCACATCAGGCAGGTATCGGAAGATAACGGCTACGACCTGGTGCTGACCGGCGGCGTGGTGCATGCCAGCGACGCCGTCAACATTACCCCGCAGGTCCTGGGCGCCTTGCAGGAAACCTACAGCAGCGAGCAGCAGGACTGATTCTCAGGCGGTGGCCGGCGGCTGTGGAAACGCAACAGACTGCGTGCGGCCGCACTCTTGATGGAAAGGCGTTCGCAGCACGAACGGGGGTTGACCCTTAGCGAACTGGCCCGGCGTCACGATTGCGCCCTGCACGGGAAGCCCGGCACTCGGGTTCATCGCGCTGCTTCGCTGGCCCGGGCCGATTCGGCCAGCATCGCGTTCTTTCTTCACCGGGCCTATTTGAGCGATCTGCAATCCACCAGCGCGGGTGCGGTGATCTTGAGCGAACAGGATGCCGGTGAATGTCCCGTTCCGGCCCTGATTACGGCCGATCCGTACCGCGTATACGCCTGCGTGGCCGACGATCTGCATCAGCTTCTGCCTCTTGAGCGAGGGGTCCATCCGCACGCTTCGGTGTCACCCCAAGCGAGCCTTGATGAGACTTGCGAGGTGGCGGCAGGCGCACGGGTTGGCGCCGGCGCCGTACTGGAGCGCGGTGTATTCATTGGGCCCAATGTCACGGTGGGCGCCAAGGCGCGCATCGGCGCGGACACGCGTCTGTTGGCGAGCGTCACGGTATGCGAGGGGGTTCGGGTGGGACGGCGCTGCCTGGTGCATCCCGGCGCCGTGCTCGGCTCCGACGGATTCGGCCAGGCGCCGGATGAGGGCGGAAGCTGGCGCAAGATTCCTCAGCTCGGCTCCCTGCGCATCGGCGACGACGTGGAGATTGGCGCCAATACCGTAATCGATCGCGGAGCCCTGGACGACACCGTAATCGGCTCCGGCGTTCGCCTGGACAACCTGATTCAGATCGGCCACAACGTGCACATCGGCGAGCACACCGCGATGGCGGCCGGGTGCGGGATTGCCGGCAGCGCCAGGATCGGCCGCAGGTGCCGGATCGCCGGTCACGTGGGCGTGGCGGGTCACCTCGAAATCTGCGACGATGTGGTCCTGCTGGCCCGAACCGTGGTTACCCGTTCCATCGACAAACCGGGTGCCTACGCCGGCTCCATGACCCCCATGGAAGAGGTCTCAAGCTGGCGCCGGAATGCGGTACGATTCCGCCATCTCGACGAGTTGCACCGGAGAGTCCGGCGGCTGGAGCGCAGCGAATGACCACGGTTCATCCCACGGCGATCGTCTCTTCGCGGGCCGAGTTGGCGCCGGACGTGGAAGTCGGGCCATACGCGGTTATCGGGCCGGAGGCGGAAATCGGCCCGGGCAGCAAGGTCGGATCGCATGCCGTGGTGGAAGGGCCTACTCGCATGGGCGAGAGAAACGTCATCCATCCGCATGCCGCCGTTGGGCGAGATCCGCAGGACAAGAAATTTCGCCCGGGAGAGGCTAGCCGCCTTGAGATCGGCGACGACAATACGATTCGAGAGTTCGTCACGATCAATCGCGGCACCGAAGAAGGGGGTGGCGTCACCCGCATAGGGAACGAATGCTGGCTGATGGCCAGCGTGCATATCGCGCACGACTGCACCCTGGGCGACGGAGTGATCATGGCGAACTTAGCCAGCCTGGCGGGCCATGTGCAGATCGGCAATCATGTGACGATGGCCGGATTTTCCGGAGCGCACCAGTTCTGCCGGATCGGCGATTACAGTTTCGTCGGGATTTACGCCGGCATTACCCGCGACGTGCCGCCCTGCGTGCTGGTGGCCGGGCAGCCGCCGAAGCCGCGCGGAGTGAATGTCATCGGCTTGCGGCGCCACGGTTTCAGCGCCGAGCAGCGAGCCAACATCGAACGAGCGTATCGAACGCTGTATCGCAAGGAGCTCAGCCGCGCCAGGGCAACCGAGATCATTGCCGAGGCCGCCCGGGAGCAGCCCGAGCTGGTGCTCATGGCCGAGTTTCTGGCCGAAACCGGGCGCGGCCTCTTGCGTTGAGCACGGCGGATCGCGCCCTGCGCATCGCGGTGGTCGCCGGCGAATCCTCCGGTGACCGGTTGGCTGCAGGGCTGATTCGTTCCCTGCACGCCGGCCCGGTGGAAATCGAAGTGGCCGGAGTGGCCGGCCCGGCCATGCGCGCGGCAGGCTGCCGGCAAATGCTGGATGCATCGGAGTTTGCGGTCATGGGCCTGGCGGAAATCGTCCGCCACCTGCCCAGGCTGTGGGTGCTTCGCCGCCGGCTCTTACGGCAGCTTGCCGAGTTTCGCCCGGACGTGTTTGTAGGAGTGGATGCCCCGGAGCTCAACCTCGGCTTGGCCGGGCGCATGAAGCGGCAGGGCGTGCGCACCGTGCAATACGTATGCCCCTCCATATGGGCCTGGCGCGCGGGTCGGGCGCGGCGCATCCGGCGCTGCTGCGACCAGGTCTTGTGCCTGCTGCCGTTTGAACCCGGCCTGTTGCTGGAAAAGGGCATTGCCGCCGAGTTTGTAGGCCACCCGATGGCCGACGAGCTCGCCGACGAACAGGCCGATGCCGCGGAGACTGCCGGCCATGGCAGGGAAGGCGACCTGCTGGTTGCGCTGCTGCCGGGCTCAAGGAGCTCCGAGGTCGCCCGCATCGGCCCGCCGGTCGCCAGGGCGGCGGCCTGGCTGGCCGCCCGCCGGCCCGGCGCGCGGTTTGCAACGGCTGCCGCCTCGCCCCGGCGCGGGGCGGAATTTTCCGCGATTCTCAAGCGTCTTGCGCCGGGAGTTGAGGTCGGCTGCACCCACGCAAACGCCCGCTCTCTGCTGCGGGAGGCCGATCTGGCGCTGGCGGCTTCCGGCACGGTTACGATGGAGGCCATGCTGCGTGGTTGTCCGCTTGTCGTGGCCTACCGGGTTGCCCCCCTTACGGCCTGGATCGCAGCCGCCTTTCGCCTGCTGAAAACGCCCTGGGTGGCTTTGCCCAACGTACTTGCCGGCCGTGAGTTGGCGCCGGAATTCCTGCAGGACCGAGCCCGCGGCGCGCTCCTCGGAGCGGCGCTTTTGGACTTGTACGATGACGCCGGCGCTCGCCGGGCAATGCGCGCTGAATTTGCACAACTTTCGGGCATGCTGGGGCGTGGCGTCAGCGACGCGGCGGCCCGCGCGGTCTTGAGCCTGGCGCGAGCTCCCTGATCTATGGGAGGCTTGCAAGCGGGCGTGGATGAAGCCGGCCGGGGGGCGCTGGCCGGGCCGGTGGTGGCCGCGGCGGTTGCCTTTCATGCCGGGCGGAGGGTGATCGGAGTGCGCGACTCCAAGCAGTTGTCGCCGAAACAGCGCGCGCAGCTGGAAAGGAAAATACGGTCCGCTTGCGTAGCCTGGGCGGTGGGGCTGGCTACGGTCGAGGAAATCGATCGGCTGAACGTGCTGCAGGCAAGCCTCCTGGCCATGCGCCGGGCGGTGCTCGCATTGCCGCAGAAGCCGGCACTGGTTCAGGTGGACGGTCCGTACTTGCCCGATCTGCCCTGGAAGTGGCGGCGCGACGTGGAGCTTGAAGCCGTGATTCGCGGAGATAGCCGCTGCCACGCGATCGCAGCCGCTTCGATCCTGGCCAAGGAATGGCGTGATCGCATGATGCGTCGCCTGGACCTCGAATGGCCGGGATATCACCTGGCGGACCATAAGGGTTACGCCGTACCGGTGCATCGCGCCGCCCTTGAGCGGCTCGGCGCCTGCCCGGCCCACCGGCGCAGTTTCCGCCCGGTGCGGGCGTGTATCGGAGGTTGATCAGGTAGTGGAGAAGAGCGCGCAATTCGCACATCTGCGCTTGCATTCGGAGTATTCCCTGGTGGACTCCGTGCTGCGAATAAGCGATGGCGAAGGCGGTTTTTGCCGGGTAGTGCGGGAACGGGGCATGCCGGCTGTGGCGCTCACGGACCTGAACAATATGTTTGGGGCGGTGCGCTTTTACCGTGCCGCGCTGAGTGCCGGCGTCAAGCCGATACTCGGCGCCGACCTCCACCTCGCGGCGGAGGGGCCCGAGGCCGGGCCGGGCCGGATCACGCTCCTGTGCCGTAACGCCGCCGGGTACCGGAATCTCCTGCGCCTGCTAACGCGCATGCATCTGGAAATGGAGGCCCGCGAGTCGCCTTGTGTGCGCCGGCAGTGGCTGAATGCCGAGGCGCTTGGAGGGCTGATCGGCCTGATTGCCTTGAACAGTCCCTCCGGGGAAGGACCCCAGGCGCATCGCGAGCGTGACCTGGTGCTGGCTCTCAGAAGCATGATCGGCGAGGCCCTGTTTCTTGAGGTAAGCAGGCTGGGTCGCCCGGGTGAAACGGAATTGGCGCAGCGCACGCTGGAACTGGCCAACGATGAAGGCATTCCGCTGGTGGCAGTCAATGCCGTGCGGTTCCTGGATAGCAGCGAGTTCAGGGCCCACGAAGCTCGCGTGTGCATTCATTTGGGAGAGACACTGAACGACCCCAGCCGTGTCAGCCGCTACACCTCGCAGCAGTACTTGAGGCCCCCGGAGGAAATGGCCGAGCTGTTTGCCGACTTGCCGGAGGCCTTGAGCAATACGCTGGCGATCGCGCGCGCATGCAGCGTGGAAATGAAGCTCGGTAAACCCATGTTGCCGAAGGCGCGGGTCCCCGCAGGCCGCGGCGAAGGGGAGTTTCTCGAATCGCAGGCGCGCGCGGGTCTGATTCGGCAACTCGGCCTTAAAGACGCCGGGGATGCGGAAGTCAAACTTCCGGAGAAATACGAGAATCGCTTGCAGGCCGAATTGGAAGTGGTCCGGCGCATGGACTATCCGGGCTATTTCCTGATTGTCGCGGACATCGTGCGCTGGGCGCGCGACAACGATGTTCCGGTGGGGCCGGGCCGGGGTTCGGCGGCTGGTTCGCTCATCAGTTACGCCCTGGCCATTACCACCATCGACCCGCTGCATTACGGGTTGATCTTCGAACGCTTCCTGAATCCCGAGCGGATATCCATGCCCGATATCGATATCGACTTCTGCGCCGAGCGGCGGGAGAGCGTGCTGGAGCACGTGGCTACGGAATACGGCAAGGACCGGGTGGCCCAGATCATCACTTTCAATCGCCTGGCGGCGCGCGCCGCAATCAAGGATGCGACCCGGGTGTTGGGGTTGCCACTGGGTTTGGGCGAGCAGATCGCCGGACTGATCCCGCCCCTGCCGGTGGGCGTGACCATCGAGCAGGCCATGAAGGACGACCGTGAGCTGCGCCATCTGTACACCACCGACACCGAGGCCGGTGAAGTCATCGATTTGGCGCTGCAATTGGAGGGTTTGCCGCGCAATTCCAGCACCCACGCGGGCGGCGTAGTGATCGCTCCCTCCGATCTGGAGCAATTCACGCCCTTGTACCGCCAGGAACACGACTCGCCCACGGTGACCCAGTTCGATAAGGATGATATCGAGTCGGTCGGCCTGGTGAAATTCGATTTCCTGGCGCTGAATGATCTCACCACCATTACCCGCACCGTGGAAGAGGTCAACCGGGCCCGGGACGCAAACGGCGAGCAGCCGCTGGACATCGAACGCATCCCGCTGGACGATCCCAAGGTGTTCGAGTTGCTCGGCAACCTGCGAACCCGCGCGGTGTTTCAGCTTGAGTCCAGGGGAATGCGCGACCTTATTCGCGACCTCAGGCCCGACCGCTTCAGCGACATGATCGCGCTGGTGGCGCTGTTCCGCCCCGGCCCCTTGCAGACCGGCATGGCCGATACCTACATCAAGCGCAAGCACGGCCAGGAGCAGGTGGATTACCTGCACGAGGACCTGCGTGAACTGCTGAGCGAGACCTACGGCGTGATCCTGTACCAGGAGCAGGTCATGGAGATCGCCCGCCGGGTCGCGGGATACAGCTTCGCCCAGGCCGATGTGCTGCGCCGGGCCATGGGCAAGAAGCTGAAAGAGGAAATGGCCGACCAGCGCTCGGTGTTCGTCGACGGAGCGCTGGAGCATGGGCTGACAAGAGGCAAGGCCGAGCACATTTTCAACCTGATGGAGACTTTCGCCGGCTACGGCTTCAACAAGTCGCACTCCACCGCCTACGCCACGGTCGCGTACCGGACGGCCTGGCTGAAGGCGCATTATCCGGCCCAGTACATGGCCTCCACCATGACCACCGACATGGGCGCCCATGACCGCTTGTACTGGATGACCCAGGAATGCCTGGCGCTGGGACTTGCGGTGCTGCCCCCGGACGTGAATCAATCTGAGGTCGGGTTCAGCGCCGTTGACGACAAAACCGTTCGCTGCGGGCTCGGCGCCATTCGAGGTCTGGGGCAGGCCGCGGCCCAAGCCATCTTTGCCGAGCGCGAGAGTGGCGGACCTTATTCGGGACTCACCGACTTCTTTTCCCGCATCAGCAGCGGCGGATTGCATCAGCGGCAGGCCGAAACCCTGGCGAGATCCGGGGCCCTGGACGGCCTTTGTCCGAATCGCGCCGCGGTGATCCAGGTTCTGCCCGCTGCGCTAGCCGCCGCCGCTCAGGCGGCAAGGGACGCCGAGAACGGCCAGGATGGCCTGTTCGATGACGGCGGCGGACAACCCATGCGGATCGAGGTCCCCGACATTCCGGCCTGGGGCCTGCGCGAATGCCTGGACGGCGAACGCCGCAGCTTGGGATTCTGCTTGAGCGGTCATCCCTTCGACGAATGCCGACACGAAGCGCGCAGTTTCACCGGCGGAAGCCTGCGCGAGATTCTGGACCGCGCACAGCCCGGCAGGCCGGAGGAGCACAACGATTCGGTCATCGTGGTGGCCGGCAGCGTGTTACGCAAGTGGCGCAGAGCCGGCGCCAACTACTTTGACCTGGACGACGGCAAGACGCGCCTGCCGGTGCGGCTGCCACGCTGGGATTCGGGCGCCCCGCCTGCTCGCCTCATCACCCCGCATTCGCTGGTACTGGTAAAGGGCCGTGTTTCTCGCCTGCAGCGCGGCTCGATCAATATGTACGCGGACTCCGTGGAGTCGCTGGAAGAGGTAATGGAACAGAGCGCCCGCCTGCTGCTGCTGCGCTGTGCGGCCGACTCGCAACCGGCCGAAACCTTTGAGGAATTGAGGGAGTTGTTGCAGGGTCACATGCCCGGCGGCACGCAGGTGGTCATCGAGTACGCCGGCAAGAGCGCCTTCGGCAGGTTGCGGCTGGGCGCCAACTGGACCGTCCGGGCCGGCAGCGACCTGCGATATGCGCTCAAACAATCTTCCGCCGTAAGTGATTTTCGGTTCGTGTACGCCAATGGTGGCTGAGAAAGGTCTGAAAACCGCGTGATGTAGTGAGGAGTCAGCTGTAACACAGCTGAAGCTGGCGCGACCCACGATCTTTTTGGCGACCCGCTCTGATCGGTTGATGGTGGCGTAGTGTCGGCACTTGCCAAGAGGGGGCATCGTTATGGGTCTGAAGCTTTCTGGCCGCGGGCTCGCGGCATTGATTCTGGTATTCGCCGTTCCGGCGATTGGGGTGGGGCAGGACGCCGACACCGAAGAAGAGGCGGCCACGGACGAATCCGCGCCGAGCGCGGTTGAAGAACCGATCGAGCTGGAGGCCCAGACGGTCACCGGCTCCCGATTGGCCATGGGTGACGCTACTGCGCGCGTCTACAGCATCACGGCGGAAGATATCAAGCGTCTCGGCGTGTCGAACGTAGAAGAGTTGATGCGCACCCTGCCCTGGACCTATGCGTCGATTACGCAGCAAACCAGCGGGCTTGAAAACTCCGCTCTCGCTCCCAGCGATGTGGATAAGAACCTGAGGGCCGTCGATAATCTTTCGACCGGGCTCATCCTTTTCGAGGTCATAACGGGTTTCGGCACTTCCACGGCCAACTTGCGCGCCCTGGGCTCGGCCAACACGCTGGTGCTGATCAACGGGCGGCGTATCGCCGGACGGGCCGGGGATGAGGACGGCTACGCCAACCTTTTGAATGTGCCTCTTTCGGCCATTGAAAGGATCGACATTCAGTTGGATGGCGGCTCGGCGGTGTATGGCGCCGACGCCATTGGCGGGGTAATCAACTTCATTACCAAGAGGAACTACACCGGCGCCGCTGTGACGCTGCGCCAGGACTTCAGCTCCACCGACGCCGACAGAACCAATGCCAGCATTCAGGGTGGCTACGGTTGGGGGAGCGGCCAGATCACAGGGACGCTGCAGCGGACCTCGCAAGATCCCATTTCCAACGCCAAGACCGGATGGACCACCAATGACTTTCGCAGCTTGTTCGGCCCGGAATTCGACGATCGCAGTATCACGACGGGCCAGCCGGGCGTATTGCGGAGGCTTTGCACAGCCTCCTGGGGGCAATATGCATGTGGTAGCGCGCTTCAGCTTCCCGCCGGGCACAGCGGCGAGGGGGCAACCGTCGACGACTTCACAACAGACATCATTCCCGTCGACTACGTGCCGCCACAAAACGGCGAGGAAGCCACAAATACGTCGCTGACTTTGTTTGTCGAACAATACGTCTCCGAGGACTTTCGGGTTTTCGTGGATTTGCTGTATTCCGAGCACGAGGCCTACCAGGAATATCGAACCGAGCTGTCCAGTTACGAGGTGCCGGCAAGCAATGCCTTCAACCCCTTCGGCCAGGCCGTCAGGGTGAACTACCTGCCCACCGCCGAGGTGAATGCCGGTGCTTTGCCCGGCGCGTACCACGAATCGAAGAACGAACAACGCAATATCAATGCCGGGTTTATCTGGGACTTCGCGGACAAGCACCAGTTGGAATTCCAGGTGGCACGCTCCGAATCGGAGAACTTCGGCTGGCAGATTAACTACAGAAGAAGACCGGACTCCTTTTCCGATTTCGATCCGGCGAAAGAGCGGCTACAGGAATTGTTTGCCAGCTCTGATCCCGCCGTGGCAATCAACCTGTTCGGCGATGGCTCAAGGCAGAGTCCTGAGCTCGGAGAACTGGCCTCGCCGTGGATAGGGCCGCATAGAGGCTCCACCAAGACGGACACTTACGAGTTGCTGGCACGCGGAGAGTTCTTCCAGTTGCCGGGCGGCCCGGTCAGCTACGCGGTCGGTACGCAGATGCGCGAGATACGCATAGGCCTGGAGCAGGAAGACCCATCACAGGTTTCGGCGGGCACCGTCACCAAGGGGTTGGAGGTATTGTTCGGCCTGGAGAATCCCAAAGAGGATCTGACGGCGTTGTTTGCCGAATTCGCATTCCCCATTGTTGGCCCGGGCAACGCTCGCCCGGGCTTGCAAGCGTTAGTTCTGAACGTGCAGGCGCGCTACGACAGCTACGAAGCCACCGGCGCCTTTGGCGGCATCAACTATGTGCGTAATGCGAACGGCGGGCGTGTGCGGGGACCGGACGGCTTCTGGCTTCTTGAAGGTGAGCCCAACATCATTGGCGTCAAGCAGAGCAACACAAGCCCACGGATCGGCTTGCGCTATGAGCCCACGGAGAACCTGGCGTTTCTCGCCTCCTGGTCGGAATCGTTTCGCCCACCGGTGTTCAGCGATATCTTTCATGTGCGGGATCCTCACGAGGACACTGTTTACGTGCGGGATCCCTATGATGTCCCCGGCGGTCCCGTCTGTCTCGCTTTCGGGTGCCAGGTCCGCAGGCATGTAATCTACAGCGTTGGGGAAGACTTGAAGCCCGAATCTTCGGATACCTACTCATTGAGCTTCGACTGGACGCCCGCTGCGTTGCCGGGCTTGCGTTGGACCGTGCATTGGTCAAAGGTCGATTACACGGACAAGATAGAGTATTCCTATACCCTGCTTTTCAACGAACCGGAAGTTGCGTTCTTGCTTCCCCAGATCGTCGAGCGTGACGCGGATGGAAACGCGATCAAGGTATTCCCCAGGCAACTCAATCTCTCCGATAAAGTAAGTGAAATCGTCACTACCGAACTGGAATACAGCTTTACCAGCGCCTGGGGCGCCTTCAGGCCGGGAATCAGTTACATGCGGGTGCTCGACGAGTATTTCACAATCGTCCCGGGAGCGGAACCGATTCACCGCGCAGGCACTACCTGGGGCAGCAATGAGTACGAGCTCGTGGGATCGCTGGCCTGGACGGCTGGTAGGTACGGCGCCGATCTGTTCGTGCGCTATACGCCCAGCTACGAGAATGATCGCACCGGTTCATGTCCGGCAGCGGTTGGTCGCTGTGCATTCAGGTTCCAGGCTCGGCCCACATTGAAAGCGGACTCCTATGTCAGCGTTGATCTGACCGTGAGCTATCGATTCGACAATGGCCTGCAGCTGCGTGGCGGCGGACGCAACGTGCTGGACGCCGATCCGCCGGCTACGCCGTGGGGTGGCCGGCCTTACGATCTCACTCGTTACGACGCGCGCGGCCAGGTGCTGTTCGTGGAGGCCAACTGGGAGTTTTGACCGCGGTTCCAGCGGCGCCGGCGCGCAAGGAACACGCTCGGAGCGAGGGCATCTTGCTCCCCGATCAGGGTCGGGGACAGGCTGTCGCCGAGGGCTGGAAGCCCTCGCTCCCGGCGTTGTTCCCTGCCAACGGCTCCCAGGTTTTTGCTTGCAGGTTTTGGCGTGGGTTTGGCCGGTTCTCGGGAGCGCGCCGGAGCAATTCGGGCCGCGTAGGGCTTACAATCGCAAGCCCGGCCAGGTTCGGACGCACTGCGTATGGAATCGTTTCTTGACTTCGAACAGCCCATAGCGGAGCTGGAAAGCAAGATCGAGCAACTGAGGTTTCTCGACAACGACTCCGGCGTGGATGTGGCCGCCGAGATCCAGCGCCTGCAGCGCAGCAGCCAGTCGCTTACGCGCGGCATTTACCGCAAGCTGACGCCCTGGCAGACCGCGCTGGTGGCCCGTCACCCCAAGCGCCCTTACTCGCTGGACTACATCGCCGCCATGACCGCCGAATTTCAGGAACTGCACGGCGACCGCATGTACGCCGACGACTACGCCCTGGTGGGTGGCCTGGCGCGGATCGACGGCACCCCGGTCATGCTCATCGGTCACCAGAAAGGGCGCGATACCACCTCAAGGGTGCGGCGCAACTATGGAATGACCCGCCCGGAGGGCTATCGCAAGGCCCAGCGCCTTATGCTTCTTGCCGAGAAGTTCGGCCTGCCGGTGGTGACGCTGATCGATACACCCGGCGCCTACCCGGGAATTGGCGCCGAGGAGCGCGGCCAGAGCGAAGCCATCGCCTCGAGCCTGAGTTGCATGGTGGGACTGAAGACCCCGATCATCAGCGCCATCATCGGCGAGGGCGGTTCGGGCGGCGCGCTGGCCATCGGCGTTGCGGACGTCGTGATCATGATGCAGTACAGCATTTACTCGGTGATTTCGCCGGAGGGCTGTGCCAGCATTCTCTGGAAGAGCGCCGACCACGCATCCGAGGCGGCCCAGGCCATGGGCATTACCGCCAAGCGACTGCTGAGTCTCAAGCTGGTGGACGAAGTCCTGGAAGAACCCCTGGGCGGCGCCCACCGCGACCCGGCCGCCGCCGTCGCCACCCTGAAGCAATCGATTGCAAAGCAACTTTTGAGCCTGACCCGGCTGGAAACCACGCAATTGTTAGAGCGGCGTCATCAGCGCTTGCTCAACTACGGCGTATACCGCGACGCCTGAACCTTGCGCCAGGTACGCCACATTCCTGGCCTGAAAACAGGGAGCAGAGCCTCAAGTCACGTCGCCCGCGCACGGGCACGGGCAGGGGCAGGAGCATTTTGCAATGGCAAAGACGGTCTGACTTGCTCAAGGCGGTTTTGGGGTCAGGCACAATGCGCACAATCTTGAGGAGGAAGCATGAGCAGAGAATTTAATCGGCGTTCGGTGCTGGCCGGTGCGCTGGCAGCGCCGCTGCTGGCGAGCCTGCCGGCTGAGGCACAGGAAAGACCGGGTCTCATCGACCTCGAACTGAGTGATGAGGAGATGCTGCGGATGTTCGTCAAGTTGCGCTCCAGCCTGGATGACCGTGTGACCATGGGCTGGGTGGATGCGGTGAACTACGCTTTTGTGCAGGGTGTGACCTATCCGCTCTATCGGCTGTTGTCGACGACCTTGCGGCAGGTGCGGCGCGTGGACGAAGGCTTGTACGAGGGCGTTTCCCTGGAAGTTGCCATGTACGTGGATATCTCGACGGGTGAGTTGCTGGATACACTCACAATGCCCATTACAGGCCAGATCGTGGACGTGCCCCTCTACCGGTCTGGCCCGTCGGCCAACGACATTACGGTTCGATCCGAAGAGACGCGGGAGTTCACCATGGACGATGAGACTCGCGACGGCGGCGCCTTTTTCGCCTCCGGCCGGGTGGAAAGCCGGCGGTTCTTAAGCCAGCCGCAGCGGCGCGGCGATGATTTCTACATACGCCAGGATGTAAGCGCCCAGGTTTTCTCCGCGGATGACTCAAAGCCGAGTTTTTTCTATCGCGAGTGGACGACCAACCAGGGAAGCTGGACCAAGCTGTCGGATCCGTCTCTGGCCTGGGCGCCGTGCGATGTGTCTTATGTGGCCAACACGGCCTTTCGCCCCTGGATGCAGATGGGAGATACGCCGGGACATACGGTGCAGAACGGGCGGGGCGGCCGGGCGGCGTCGATGGCGGAATTGCCGGTCGAATTGCGGCGTCTGGTTGAGCTCCATCACCCGGACCTGGCTCGAGACCCGCAAGCGGTGCTGGCCGGTGAAGCCGCATAGTCCAGGCAGTGGGTTGCCGCAACGGGACGGAACCGCAACGATGGTGATGTGAACTCCCACCCGGTCCCGGAAACACTCGAGGCGGCGCTGGATCGCTCGCGGCCGGATTGGCGGGAGCGAAAGCTTCTGGTGGCGTTCAGCGGGGGGCCGGATTCCACGGCCTTGATGCTGGCTTTGCATGAACTGCTGGGGGAGTCGGGGCGCGGAAACCTGCGGGCCGCGCATATCAATCACGGCCTGCGGAACGAGGCTGCCGATTGGGTTGCGCATTGTGCGGTGGTTGCAGGGGCTCTCGATGTTCCCTTGCAGGTTTGCGAGGTGCAGGTCACAACGGACGGGAGAGGACTGGAGGCGGCTGCGCGGCGGGCCCGCTATCAGGCCCTGGGCAGGTTGATGGAGCCGGGCGAATGCCTGCTCACCGCGCACCACCAGGACGACCAGTGGGAAACCCTGCTGCTGCGCATGTTGCGTGGCGCCGGCGTGAGCGGCCTGGCCGGAATTCGCGAAAGCCAGCGTTGCGGGGGCGGGTGGCTGCTGCGGCCGTTGCTGGACGTGCCTCGGCGCGAACTCAAGGCCTGGCTCGAAAGCAAGGGCGCAACCTTTGTGGAGGACCCCTCCAATCGCGATACCGGTTTCGACCGCTCGTTCCTGCGCGACAAAGTGCTGCCGCTGTTGCGCGAGCGATGGCCGGGCGCCGGCGCCACGGCCGGGCGCCTGGCCCGCCTGGCCGGCGATACCCAGGAATTGCTGCTCGCGCTGGCCGAACTCGACGGGCAAGGGATAGTCCGCGCGGACAGCATTGAATGCGATGGGCTGCTGAAACTGCCGCCGGCGCGGCGGGCCAATCTGTTGCGCGCGCGATTGGCCGCCCTGGATATTCCGGCGCCCTCCGAGGCGCGCCTGAACGCGGCGCTGGACATGCTTCTGAACGCGGCTGCCGACCGCCATCCGGAAGCCCGCTGGCGCGGCGCGCGCCTGACCCGCCGCCGGGGCCGCATTTGCATTGCGCCACTTGCGCCCCCAGACTCCGACTGAACCCAACGCGTCCCTGGGAACGAGGGCGTCTCGCCCTCGACGAGCGCAGGATGCCCTCGTTCCCAGCGCGTTTGGCGGTAGTCTGTGATATCGTAGTTGTCCGATCCAATGCAGTGGTCGGAGTGGCATGACCCGCTACATTTTCGTTACCGGCGGCGTGGTTTCCTCGCTGGGGAAAGGCATAACCGCCGCCTCGTTGGGCGCCATTCTTGAGGCCCGCGGCTTGTCTATCAGCATGATCAAACTGGATCCGTACATCAACGTGGATCCCGGCACCATGAGCCCCTTCCAGCATGGCGAGGTGTTCGTGACGGCCGACGGGGCTGAAGCCGACCTTGATCTGGGACACTACGAACGATTCGTGCGCTGCAGCAAGCCCGGGCGGGACTCCAATTTCACCACCGGGCGCATCTACAACGCGGTCATCGGCCGTGAGCGCCGGGGAGGATATCTGGGCGCGACCGTGCAGGTGATTCCCCACATTACCGACGAAATCCGCCATTCCGTGTTCCTGGGGGCAGGTGACGCCGATGTCTGTATCACCGAAGTCGGGGGTACCGTCGGCGACATCGAGTCGTTGCCGTTCCTTGAGGCGATCCGTCAGATTGGCCTGGAGAAGGGCCGCGAGAACGTGGCCTTCGTGCATGCCACGCTGGTGCCGTACGTGGCCACTTCTCGGGAGATCAAGACCAAACCCACTCAGCATTCGGTCAAGGAATTGCGTTCGATCGGGATTCAGCCGGACGCTCTGGTTTGCCGCTCGGAACTTCCGCTGCCGGACGAGCAGCGGCGCAAGATTGCGATGTTCACCAATGTCAAGGAGTCGGCGGTATTTTCCGCCCGCGATATGGACGACCTGTATGCGATTCCCATCGAGCTGAGAAACCAGGGCCTGGACGAGGTGGTGGTACGGCAATTCCGCATGGATCTGCCTCCGGCCGACCTGTCCGAGTGGGAGCAGGTAGTGGAGGCGGGCCGCGCCTGCGAGGGCGAAGTCACGATAGCCATGGTGGGCAAGTACATGGACCTGCGCGACTCCTATATCTCGCTCAACGAAGCCCTGGGGCATGCCGGCCGCCGCGTCGGCGTCAATGTGCGGCTGCGTCACATCGAATCGGAGGAGGTCGAGGATAGCGGCGCCGATTGCCTGGCCGGTGTGCATGCGATCCTGGTGCCGGGGGGATTCGGCCAGCGCGGCATTGAAGGGATGGTGTGCGCCGTCACCCACGCCCGCGAGAAGGAGATTCCGTACTTAGGCATTTGCTTGGGGATGCAGGTGGCGGTGATCGAGTTTGCCCGCAACGTGGCCGGACTAAAGGGCGCCAACAGCACCGAGTTTGACCAGGCTACCCCGCATCCGGTGGTGGCGCTGGTTACCGAGTGGGTGGATGAGTCCGGCCAGGTGGAGCGGCGCGACGCGGACTCGGATAAGGGCGGAACCATGCGCCTGGGGGCCCAGGCCTGTCGCCTCGCGGAGGGTAGCCTGGCGCACCGGGAGTACGGCAGCAAGACCGTGCACGAGCGGCATCGGCATCGCTACGAGTTCAACAACCACTACCTCGAGGCGTTACGCGAAGCCGGGCTGGGATTTTCCGGGCGGTCCGGCGACGGCCTGGTGGAGGTGGTGGAGCTTCCATCGCACCCCTGGTTTCTGGCCAGCCAGTTTCACCCCGAATTCACCTCAACGCCGCGCGATGGGCATCGGCTTTTCGACGGGTTCGTTGCCGCAGCCGTGAGTTGCCGGCAGCGCGGCGATCTGCCGGCCAAGGCGGCTCGCGCCGCCGGCGCCTAGCGCGCCGGTGACGGCGCGTTCCTTACCCGTGGCGGCCGAAGCCGGTCCCGGCAGGGCGCAGCTGGCGGGTTTTTCCGCCGGACTGGATCAGCCGCTGTTCCTGATTGCCGGGACCTGCGTAGTCGAATCAATGGAATCGGCCCTGGAGACCGCAGGGCTGCTTGCGGAAATCAGCCAGGAGCTTGACTTCCACTTGGTTTACAAGTCGTCGTTCGACAAGGCCAACCGATCTTCCATATCCAGTTTCCGCGGTCACGGGCTGGAGCGCGGATTGCGGATACTTCAGGAGGTCAAGCAGCAGATCGGCGTGCCGGTGTTGACCGACGTGCACGAGAACACTCCCATGGACGAAGTGGCCGCGGTTGCGGATGTGCTGCAGACGCCGGCGCTGTTATGCCGGCAGACGGATTTCATACTGCGGGCCGCCGGCGCGGGCCGGCCGGTCAATATCAAGAAAGGCCAGTTTCTGTCCCCGGCCGAAATGACTAACGTCGTGGAGAAGGCGCGGTCCACCGGAAACCGGTCCATCCTGGTGTGCGAACGGGGCTACTCGTTCGGCTACAACAATCTGGTTGTGGACATGCGCTCGCTGGCCCAATTGCGTGCTACCGGCTGTCCGGTGGTGTTCGACTGCACCCACTCCGTGCAATTGCCGGGCGCCAAGGGCACGTCATCCGGCGGACAGCGGGAATTCGTGCCGGTACTGGCCCGCGCGGCGGTCGGCGCAGGCGTGGCGGGACTGTTCATGGAAACCCACCCCCGGCCCGAGGAGGCGTTGAGCGATGGCCCCAACGCCTGGCCTCTGCACCGCGTCCGAGAGTTGATGGAGTCGCTGCTGGAGTTGGACCGGCTGGTGAAGTCCCGCCCCCTGGCCGAGGAATCGTGTCTGCAATAGCCCGAATCCACGCCCGCGAAATCCTTGATTCGCGCGGCAATCCGACGCTGGAGGCCGAGGTCGCCTTGAGCTGCGGCGCGCGCGGCCGGGCGGCGGTGCCTTCGGGGGCCTCAACCGGCGCGCGCGAAGCCGTGGAGTTGCGCGATGGGCAAGCGGAACGCTACGGCGGCCGCGGAGTGCGGCGTGCCGTCGGCCACGTGAACGTCGAGATACGTGATGCCTTGCTGGGTAGGGAAGTCGCCCGGCAGGAACAACTGGATGCGCGCATGGTGGCCCTGGACGGCACCGCAAACCGTTCGCGCCTGGGCGCCAACGCTATCCTGGCCGTCTCGCTGGCGTACGCCCGCGCGGCCGCGGCCGCGGAGAAGATCCCGCTTTACCAGAGTCTCGGCAAGGGATCGCCGCTGATGCCCACGCCGATGATGAACGTCGTCAACGGCGGCGCGCACGCGGACAACCGCCTGGACGTGCAGGAATTCATGATCCTGCCGGTGGGCGCGAAGGATTTTTCCGAAGCCTTGCGCTGGGGCGTGGAGGTGTACCACATGCTCAAACGGGTCCTGCGCAGCTCCGGCCGCTCCACGGCGGTCGGCGATGAAGGGGGCTTTGCGCCGGACCTGCCGTCCAACTCTGCGGCCCTGGAGGAACTGATCGAGGCGATTCAACGCGCCGGTTTTTCGGTGCCGGGAGACTTCCTCCTGGGCCTGGACGTGGCTGCCAGTGAGTTGTATGCCGACGGCGTGTATCGCCTGGCGTCGGAAGGCCGCACTTTCGATCCCGACGATTTTGCCGGTTGGCTCAAGGAACTGGCGGACCAGTATCCCGTGGTGAGCATCGAGGACGGCATGGCGGAGGACGACTGGGCGGGTTGGGAAGCGTTGTCGCGCGCCCTGGACGGCAAGGTGCAGTTGGTGGGGGACGATATTTTCGTTACCCAAACGGCCATTCTTGCCGAGGGCATCGCGCGCAAGGTGGGCAACGCAATTCTGATCAAGCCCAACCAGGTAGGCACGCTCACGGAAACTCTTGCGGCAGTGGACGCGGCGGTGGCCGCGGACTATGCGGCGGTCATTTCGCATCGCTCGGGTGAAACAGCGGATACGTTTATCGCCGACCTGGCGGTGGGTTCCGCGGCCACCCAGATCAAGACCGGCGCGCCGTGCCGCTCTGATCGCACCGAGAAATACAATCGCCTGCTCAGAATCGCCGAAGACCTGGGTGAGCAAGCGCCATACGCCGGACTCAACGCCTTCCCGGCTTCAGTGGTGCATCACCATGCGGATTAGAGAGCCCCGACCCTGGCCCCCGTCCGGCGGGAGCGTCGGAGGCAGGATGCCGACGCCGAGCCACAGGGATGTGCCCGTTGCGTCTCCCGCCGGACGGGGGCCAGGGTCGGGGCCTTGTTGAGCCATGCGAGCTAAGACAGTCGGCATACTGGCGGCCTGCGTGGCATTGGCCGCGCTGCAATATCCCCTGTGGTTCGCCGACGATGGATTGGCGGGCCTGTTCCGGGCACAGAAAGAAGTCGCCGAACAGGATCGCAACAACGCCGAGTTACGGGAGCGCAACCGCCGGCTGGCCGCGGAAGTCGAAGACCTCAAACAAGGCGATGAGGAAATCGAACGGCTGGCGCGTTCCGAGTTGGGCATGATCGGCCCGGACGAGAAGATTTACCTGCTGGTCGAGGAACAGGCTGAGCCCGAGACCGCCGAGCCGGGCGACCCGCCCGGCGATGCAAGGGAATAGGCGCTTCCGTGCGGGTGCTGCTTTCCAACGACGACGGCTACCGCGCGGAGGGCCTCCAGGTCCTGGAGCGGGCACTGCTGGGACTGGCGGAAATCATGATTGTCGCGCCTGAGCGCAATCACAGCGGGGCCAGCAATTCACTCACGCTGTTTGAGCCGCTGCGGGTCACGCAGCTGGGGAACAACCGCTGGTACTGCTCGGGCACTCCCACGGACTGTGTGCATATCGCCATCACCGGACTACTGCCGGAGGATCCCGACATGGTGTTTTCCGGCATCAATCACGGTCCCAATCTGGGCGATGACGTGCTCTACTCCGGTACCGTGGCCGCGGCGATGGAGGCCCGGGTCCTGGACGTGCCGGCGGTGGCCGTATCCGTTGCCGGCTATCCACCCAAGAACTTTGACTCGGCCGAGCGCGCCGTCAGCGAACTGTTCGAGCGGCTGAACAGGAATCGACCGCCCGGGAACATGCTCTTGAACGTGAATGTTCCGGACCTGCCATGGGACGAAATTCGCGGCTTCAAGCTGACCCGTATGGGGCACCGCCACAAGGCGGCGCGGGTGAGGATCTCCGACGATCCCTACGGCGGCAAGCTTTATTGGATGGGCCTTCCCGGGCATGGGCTGGACGCCGGTCCGGGCACAGACTTTTTTGCCCTGCGCGACGGCTGGATTTCGGTGACTCCGCTGCATTCCGACCTCACCGATCACAACCGTCTTGAGGCCACCCGCGACTGGTTGGAGCTATGACCGGCGCCCAATCGACGCAACGCCGCCAAAGCGGCATCGGCCTGACTTCCGCAAGGGCCCGCGACCGGCTGGCCGATTCGCTTCGGGAACGCGGAATCCGCAGCGCCGAAGTGCTCGAGCAGATTCGCCGCACTCCGCGCCACCTGTTTATCGATGAGGCCCTTGAGCGTTATGCCTACAACGACAACGCGCTGCCGATCGGATCCGGCCAGACTATTTCCCAGCCCTACGTTGTGGCGCTGATGACCCAGGCGCTGTTGATGGACGACGCCGGCAGGATGCGGCGGCCGGGAAAAGTCCTGGAAGTGGGATGCGGTTCGGGCTATCAGACCGCCATCCTCGCGCCGCTGGTTCGTCGCCTGTTCAGCATTGAACGGATCGGGTCCCTGCTGGCGGCGGCTCGCCCGCTGCTGGCGGAACTGCGCTGCAACAATGTGCGCTTCCGCCATGGCGACGGGATGTTGGGATGGCCGGGACAGGCCCCTTTCGACGCGATTCTGGTGGCCGCTGGAGCAGTGGCCGTGCCCCGGGCGCTGCTCGAACAACTTGCTCCGGGTGGGCGGCTTGTCATTCCCGTGGGTGACCATGGCCACCAGGAATTGGTGCGCATTGAGCGCGGGGAAGAGGGCGACCTCAGCGAAAGCCTCGCACCGGTAGCGTTCGTGCCGCTTTTGCCGGGCCGGGGCTGAATCCGCAACGTCCCGCCATGCAGGTATTTGCACCGCTCGCCGATCGTGTTCTGGCTTGGGCCCGAATGCGGCAGGCGCCGGCCGTATTGTGCGCGGTCAGCTTTGCCGAGTCGATTTTCTTTCCGATCGCGGTTGACGTAATGCTGGTTCCGATGTGCGCCGCGGCCCCAAAAAGAATGCTGCGGCTGGCCTCTTTGACCCTGGTTTTCTCCGTGGCCGGGGGATTGGTTGGATTGCTGCTGGGTTACCTAGCGATTGACGCACTGCTGCCCTGGATCGAGGAGCTCGGCTGGGGCGAGAAATACTCACAGGTGCAGGGCTGGTATCAGCGCTGGGGCTATTGGGCGCTGGTTCTGGCGGCCTTCACACCGTTGCCGTACAAGGTCTTCGCGATTTCCGCCGGCGCCCTGAGCATGGACGTGGGCACATTTCTGGCTGCCTCGCTGCTGGGACGTGGCTTGCGCTTCTTTCTGGTGGGCGGGCTGGCTGCCTGGATCGGACCCAAGGCGCTCAATGCCCTTCGATATTCGGATACGGTCGGCTGGGCGCTTGTGGGTCTCGCCGTATTGACCGTTGGGTTATGGTGGTACCTGTGAAATTCTTTCCTCATTTTCGATCCCTGCGCACGCACTGTTTGCTTGCCGTTGGCGGTTTGCTCTTGTCCGGCTGTTGGGGCTGGATTCCAGAGACTCCTGGTCCCCCCGGGCAGACGCCGGTCGGGGCGCCTGCGCCTTCGCCGGCGGCCTCGCGGCCGGCAGAAGCGAAGGCGGCGGAGCCGTCCTCGGGGATGGTCGAGCAGTGGTACACGGTGGAGTCCGGCGATACCCTGTTCTCGATTGCCTGGCGCTCTCGCGTGCGGGTGGCCGACCTGGCGGCGTGGAACAAGCTGGGGGACGGCAGCCTGATTCTTGTGGGTCAGCGGCTCAGCCTCACGCCTCCGCCCGGCTCCGCGGTTGCCGAACAGGGTGGATCTGCTGCGGGCTCCGCAACGGTCGGAGCCATAGCTTCTCCGGCGCCTGGCGCGGCCACCGGGGGCGTTCGGGAGGCCAAGCCGGTCGCCTCAGCGGCCGGGGCCGGCGCAAAGGCGGCGGTTGGGGGGCGGTCTGCTCCGCCCAAGGCCAGCCCTTCCTCTTCCGGGGCCTCCTCGTCGGCCGGTCCCGCGCCGGGCAAGGGCAAGTGGCGATGGCCCACGCAAGGGAGCGTAGATGCCAAGAGTGCAAGGGTGCGCGCGGGCGATTTCGGCATCCGCATCATGGGCGAGCGCGGGCAGGATATTGTGACTGCCGACAGCGGCAAGGTCATGTACGCAGGGGATGGCCTGAAGGCATACGGGCTGCTGGTGATCGTGCAGCACACTCCCCAATGGCTCAGCGCCTATGGCCACAACGAGAAGATTCTGGTGAGCGAGGGCGACGCGGTGCGCGCCGGTCAACCGATTGCCACCATGGGCGTAGGATCGGGCAATGTCGCCATGCTGCATTTCGAGATCCGCCGCAACGGCAAGCCGGTTGAACCCATCGGCCTGCTGCCGCCCCGGAACTGAGGCATGCCTGGGCCATTCCCGCCAATGCGGGTAACCAGGCTTCGAGCGCCGGCGATGAGCGGGAATTCGGCTCGTGCACGCCGCAAACCGGGTCGCCGGATTCATGCTGAAGGTGTGCTACATTTTCAACCAGGAAGGAATACTGCGGAGGTGCGAGAACCATGCAGGGATTGATGATGGAATACCCCCTCACGGTCACCAGCCTGATGCGCCACGCGGAGGCGCAGCACGGCGGATCGGAAGTTTATTCGCTTACCGTGGAGAACCCGGCGCACCGCACGACTTACGCCGGGATTTTTCGCCGCTGCGCGCAACTGGCCAACGCGCTCAAGCGCCTGGGCCTGAACCAGGGCGACCGGGTGGCGACGCTGGCCTGGAACGACTACCGCCACATGGAGCTGTATTACGGGATTTCCTGTATGGGCGGGGTCCTCCACACCGTCAATCCCAGGCTGTTCCCCGAGCAGCTCCAGTACATCGTCAACCACGCCGAAGACCGCTTCCTGTTTGCCGATCCGCTGCTGTTGCCGTTGCTGGAAAAGCTGCACAAGGCCTTTCCCACGGTGCAGACCTTGGTTCTGTTGTGCTCGAAGGAAGCCATGCCGGAGTCCTCCGTGCCGGGTCTGGTCTGCTACGAGGAATTGATTGAAGGCGAGAGCGATTCGTTTGACTGGCCGGACCTGGATGAGAACACGGCCAGTTCGATGTGCTACACCTCGGGCACTACCGGCAATCCCAAGGGTGTCCTGTACTCGCACCGCTCGACCATCCTGCACACCTACGCCAGCGGTTTGTCCGACGCAATCAGCATCAAGGGCACGGACAGCATCCTGCCGGTTGTTCCGATGTTTCACGCCAATGCCTGGGGGGTGGTTTACTGCGCGCCCATGGTGGGCGCCAAGCTGGTGCTTCCGGGACCCAAGGCCGGTGATCCCCAGGCCCTGGCGGCGATGATGAACAACGAGCGCGTGATCACGGCGCTGGGCGTGCCCACGGTGTGGCTGGGTTTGCTCAACTACCTGGACGCGACCGGAGGGCGTCTGGAGACCGTGAAAAAACTGGTGGTCGGAGGCGCGGCCTGCCCGCGCTCAATGCTGGAAGACTTTGAAACGCGCTACGGCATTCGAGTTTGTCATGCGTGGGGAATGACCGAAATGAGCCCTCTGGGCAGCGTGAATGCACCCACGACCGGCACCGGGAAGCTGGATGCCGACGCCCGGCTGGCCCAGCGGCTGACCCAGGGGCGCGCACCGTACGGGGTGGAAATGCGGGTGGTGGACGACGACGGTAACGAATTGCCGAGGGACGGCAAGGCCGTGGGACGCCTGCAGGTACGTGGGCCCTGGATCGCCAGCCGCTACTACCGTGCGAAGGAGTCCGCGCTCGAGGACGGATGGTTCGACACCGGGGACGTAGCAAGCATCGATCCGGAAGGATTTATGCACATCACCGACCGCACAAAGGACTTGATCAAGTCCGGGGGCGAGTGGATCAGTTCCATCGAGTTGGAAGACGTGGCCATGGCGCACCCCGCCGTGAGCGAAGCGGCGGTGATCGCCATGCCGCATGAGAAATGGACCGAGCGGCCCTTGTTGATTGTGTGCCTGAAGAACAACGCTTCGGTGGATGCGGCCGAATTGCTGGTCTGGTTCCAAGGCAAGGTGGCCACGTGGTGGATCCCCGATGCGGTGAAATTCGTCGATGAACTGCCCCATACCGCCACCGGCAAGGTCAGCAAGCTGAGGCTGCGCGAGCAGCTGTCCGCGGCCACTTGAAGCTGCAGCTTGAGACCGCTGCTGCGCTCACCGTGCGTTGGTGGCGGCCGGGAGAATTGCGCATCGGTGGCGATATATGGCGCGAGGCGGTATTGCTCAGTCCGCGGAAAGTGCGCCCCTGGTCTATTTCCGAGGATGAACCGGTTACGCTGGATCACCTCATGCCGCTGATCGAGGAACAGCCGGATGTCATCATTCTGGGCACCGGCGAGCGCCAGCGTTTCCCGGAACAGGAACTTGGCATGCTGCTGCTGAACCGGGGGATCGGACTGGAAGTTATGGACACCGGCGCGGCCTGCCGCACCTACAACGTCCTGGTGTCCGAACGCCGCGCTGTCGCCGCCGCCCTGCGCATCCGGTAAAGCCCTGGGAACGAGGGCATCCTGCCCTCGCCGGGAGCCAAATGATGTGAATGAGGGCGTCCCGCCCTCGTCGAGGGCAAGATGCCCTCGTTCCCAGGGATGCCCTCGTTCCCAGGGGGCTTGTGTTGCTTTGCGCGGGGGGTTTGCCGTACGCTTGCACGGCCATGGAATTATCACAACTCAAGCCGGTTCTTGCCGATTTGGGCGCCCGTCTGGAAGCGCTTAGGGGGTATCTTTGATTACGCCGGCAAGGCCCGGCGCTTAAGTAAGGTAGAAACCGAGCTCGCCGACTCTTCCGTGTGGTCCGACTCACAGCGCGCCGGGGCGCTGGGCCGCGAACGTGCTTCACTCAAGTCGGTAACCGAGGTCCTGGATCGCCTCACGTCGAATGTCGACGAATTGGGCGAATTGCTGGAATTGGCGCTGGAAGAGCAGGATGAAGCCACGCTCGAGGATATCGGGCAGGGCATAGAGGAGCTGGCCACCGAGGTGGAGCAGCTCGAATTCCGCCGCATGTTCGGCGGCGCCATGGACGGGGCCCACGCGTTTCTTGAAGTGACGGCAGGCTCCGGCGGCCACGATGCGCAGGACTTCGCCGAGATGCTGCTGCGCATGTACCTGAAATTCTGCGAACACAACCGGTTCAAGGCGGAATTGATCGAGGCCTCGGAGGGTGAAGTGGCCGGCGTCAAGAGCGCCACTGTGCATGTGCGCGGCGACTACGCCTACGGCTGGTTGCGGACCGAGACCGGCGTTCACCGCCTGGTGCGCAAGTCGCCGTTCGATTCCGGTGCTCGCCGGCACACTTCCTTCGCCAGCGTATTCGTCTCACCGGAAATTGAAGAGGACACGGAAGTGGAGGTGGATCCCGGCGATCTCCGGGTTGACGTGTATCGTGCCAGCGGCGCCGGCGGCCAGCACGTCAATCGCACCGAGTCGGCGGTGCGCATCACCCATTTGCCCACCGGGGTTGTAGTGCAATGCCAAAACGAGCGGTCGCAGCACAAGAACCGCGCCACCGCCATGAAGCAGCTGCGCGCCAAACTGTTCGAAATTGCCGAGCGCGAGCGGCGCGCCGAGCAACAGGCGCTGGAGGACAGCAAGGTCGATATCGGCTGGGGCAACCAGATCCGCTCCTACGTGCTCGATCAGTCGCGGGTCAAGGACCTGCGAACCGGTGTCGAGTCAAGCAACCCGACGGCGGTGCTGAACGGCGCCCTGAATCCGTTTATCGAGGCCAGCCTGAAGCAGGGCGTTTAGCAGTCGGCAGGAAAGCTCCCGCCGGGAGCGAGGGTATCCTGCCCTCGTCGAGGGCAGGATACCCTCGCTCCGGCGAGGCCGCCTACCAGCCGTATACCGCTCGCAGGTACCAGGAGCCGCCTTCGAAATTGGCAGCGGTGCGACGCGGGTAAGGCAGGCCCACGTTCAGGCGATTGGCACTGGGCGGGCCGACTCGGTCGACATATTCATCGAATGCGTTGGACGCACCCAGGGTCACGCGCAGCGTATCGGAAATGTCGTAGTCCAACTCCAGATCCACGAACACCGTCGAACCCACTTTCTGCGTGGGCGGTCCACCGTCCACGCCGTTGATGCGCCCACGCTCGTCGTAGTGGGCGCCGTAGTAGTTCAAACGCACCAGCAGGTTCCATTTGCTTCCGGCCGAGGTGCTGGCAGTAAGAGTAAGGCGATCCTGGGGAAAGCTCTCCTCAATGTCCTCCAGGCTGGCCTCGGACACCGGCAGTACGCCGTTGATCGCGGTCTGGCTGTGGACGCTCAGCTCATTGTGGTTGTAGGCCGCCGTCAGGGCGGTGTTCAGGTCGCTGGCGCCCCAATCGAACGTGGTCGTGAGCACCAGGTCCAGGCCCGTAACGTTAATATCCAGCGCGTTGGTGAAGAACTGCACGTTGGTTCCCACTCCCGTGACCGGGTCGATCGACGGCAGGTTCTGCGTCTTGAAGATGCGATCCTCGATCTCGATCCGATAAAAGTCCGCTGTCAGCGTGGTGGTATCGCCGAACCCGGTGGCGAATCCCAAGCTTAGATTGATCGACTGCTCTTCCTTTAGCGGCGAACCCCCGGCCGCCAGAGCCAGCGGATGCGTGGGCGGAACCGTGCCGGATTCCACCTGCAGGCCCAGATCGTTATCGAAGGTGGTGGTGATCTTCTGGATATTGGCCTGGCCCGGCGTGGGCGCGTGGAAACCGGTGGACAGCGCGCCTCGGAGGGTGAAACCGTCGGTCAGATCGTAGCGGGCCGCGATCTTGCCGTTGATGGTGCCGCCGAAGTCCGAGAAGTCCTCGTAGCGTGCGGCATACTGGGCCACGAAGTCGTCCGAGAAGTCCTGTTCGATTTCACCATACACAGCGTAGTTGTCGCGAGAGAATTCTCCTGCGTTTTGCGGCTCGAAACCCTTGAAGCCGCTGCTTCCGGCGCCGATGTGCGATGACGGCTCGCCGGCAACGACAATAAATGTCTCCTCGCGCCACTCCGCGCCGAAGGCCAGGTGAATGGACTCGGTGAACTGTCTCGAAAAATCGGCGTTGAGCGTGGTTTCCTGCTGCTCTAAGTCCCCTACGTCAAAGTCGCGCTGCGCGGGGTTGCCGTCAGGGCCCAGGCCTAAGCTCTGGTTAATGGTGTTGTTGAGGAAGAAGTCAATTCGGTTCTCGCCGTAACCGGCGCTTAGGTCATACCGGATCCCGCCGGAGAACTCGCCCTTGATGCCTCCAACTAAGCTGAGATCGGTCTGATCGCCGTCAAAAAATGGCGTAAACCCGGCCGGCAGCCCGGTGAATCCATATTCGTCGCGCAAGGTGCGCAAGGTAACGTGGTCCGGCGCCCGGTAGAAGAACCGGTAGCGGCCGAAGGTGTCCGCGTAGTTCCCTTGCGCGTAAGCGGCTGTATTGGCGTCGATCTCAATGCCCGTGTTGACGAACAGGCGGAGGTTCTTGCCCTGGGCCCGTCCCCAGGTCTGCACGAAGGGCGCATCGTCAAACGGCGTGTCGGAGCCCACGCCGGGGACCCCGGCGTCGATCAATGCCTGTGCATTGTCCCGCTGAATCCCGCGGGACAAGCCGTCGTTCTCCGAAAATTCCGCGCTCAGGTTCATAAACCCGCGCTGGCCTATCGGCAGGCCGATATTCCCGGCTACCTGAAAGGACTGCTCGCCTTCGTAGAATTGACCATATTGAGCGCGAAGCTCGCCGCCGTCAGCCGCGTCCTTGGTGACAAAGTTGATCACCCCGGCAATCGCGTCGGCGCCGTATTGGGCCGAGGCGCCGTCGCGCAACACCTCAACCCGCTTGAATGCAACGCTGGGCAGCATGCCAATATTCGGACCGTGCGCCCCTTTTCCGGCGGACGGGACGAACTCGGCAATCAGCGCGGCGCGGTGGCGGCGCTTGCCGTTCACCATGACCAGTGTTTGATCGGGCGCCAGTCCGCGGAGCGACGTCGGGCGGACGAAGGTGTCACCGTCACCGGAAGCGACGCTGGCGTTATACGAAGGGACGTTGACGCGCAAGTTGTCGGTGATGTCCGCGGAGTTGCCGACCAGGGCAAACGTCTCCGCCGAGATCACGTCGATGGGGGCGGTGGACTGGGCCGCCGAGCGTCCCCGCTTGCGCGTTCCGATGACCACGATTTCCTCAATCGCCTCGCTGTCCGCGACCTGTGCGAGGACCGGTGGAGGCGCAATGCTCGGCGCGATCAAAAAAGCCGCGAAGGCCATGAGAAGATTCCGGGTTGGGGAACGACGGCTTAGCGTCTCTGTAACATTATTCATCGGGTGTTCTGCCTGCAGTTCAATGCGAATAATTCGTTCGGCGGCACGCCGTTGCATAACAATACGTGAGATTGCAAGGATGTAATGCCACAGGTCCACGCAAAGCGCAATTGTACTCAGGGTTCACGCTCAGCAACTCGGCATTCCGCTTGCGCCAATGCCATATCTGAACAACGGTGGGCGCAGCTTGCCCGGCTCGGTCTTGCGGGGCGTGGTTGTCAGCTCTTTCGGCGGGTAAACCAGACCAGCACCCCGACCGTGCTCCAGGCCAGCACCATGCCCCATTCCTGCGGCCAGGCCAGCGCCGAAGGGCTGAACGGCATATACAGGCACAGCAGCCCGGAGGCCAAAACGATTGCGGAAACGCCCACGAAGCGTGGGTATCGCAGCTTATAGGGTCGCGGAAGATCCGGCTGTTTCCTGCGCAGCGCCAAAAAAGCAATGGGAACAAAGAGGTAGGCCGCCACAACCGCGAAGCTGCCGGAGTTGATCAGCCACACCAGGATCGTGCGTCCGAACAAGGGCGAGACGCAACACAGGGCGCCGATAAGGAACACGGCGGCATGCGGGGTCTTGTAACGGGGATGCAGGCGGGCGAAGACGGCGGGCAGCGTTCCCGATTCCGCCAGTGCGAACACCACCCGGCTGCCGCCGATTATGAAGGCATTCCAACTCGTCAGTATCCCGCCGATGCCCCCGAGTGTTAAGGCCACACGCGCCCACGAACCGCCGGCCAGCCCGGACCATAGCTTGCCCGCGGCATCGGCCGTGATCAGGCCGTCTCGGGCCAGTTCTTCGGGCGTCAGGGCCACGGCGACCGAAAAAGCGACGGCGCCGTACCACGCGACGGCCAGTATCAGAGAGATGACCAGCAGTCGCCCGATGTTGCGGGCCGGAAGGTCGATTTCCTCGGCCGACTGCGGCAGCACGTCAAAGCCCACCAGCAACGCCGGGACCATGATCAGAACGCTCAGGATCCCCGTGGCGGGGGCCGCAATCGCAGGTTTGGCCAATTCCTGGTAGCCGAAGCCCACCGCGCCGGTGAACAGCACCAGGCCGGCAACAAATATCACTGCGGTTACGAGTCCTTGAACGATCGCCGCCGTGCGAATTCCAAGGACATTGATCCAGGTCATTGCAACGGCGCCGACCAGCCCCACCATCACAAAGCCGGCATCCACGGGCGCTCCTTCCACGCTCCACAATTCGCCCATCCGGATGCCCGGCAGCAGATACTCCACCGCTGTGGGCAGGGCCACCGACTCGAACACGCACACCGTGACGTAGGCCATCAGCAACGCCCAGGTGCAAACGAATGACCAGCCTCGGCCCAGTCCGGCGTGGGTGTAGACATGTTCGCCGCCGGCTCGGGGCATGGCCGAGGCCAGTTCGGCGTAGGTCAGCGCGATGAAACCGATGATCAGCCCCCCGGCGCCGAACGCTGCCAGCGTGCCGAGGCTGCCCGCGTTGCCGACCCAATAGCCGGTCATCAGCACCCAGCTCCAGCCGATCATGGCGCCGAAGGCCAGGATGAGCACATCGCGCGTCTTGAGTACGCGCGCAAAGCGATCCGGGGTCGGTCGCATCGGGGATCGGCTCAGGACGGCGGGTTGCTTTCCGACACTAGATACCGAGCTTGAGTTTGAGCCGGTGGCGTTTGACCAGGTCCTTCTTGTCCAGATCGGCGCCACGCACCTCGCCCGAGTCCGGATCGCCGGTGAGCAGTCCTTCGGTGGCCTCGCGCCGAAGGATCACTACGATGTCGGCCTCGTCCTCGATCGCGAATGGAAACTCATGCCACGTGCCCAGCTTCATGGTAAGGCCGGCGGAGCCGTCGAAGCGGAAAGCGCGCACCTGGTCGAGATCCGGCATGTCGCCTTCAGTGGGCGGCGCCAGTACCACGATGAACGGTGCTCCGTTAAGCGGGATGAAGGTTTGCGTGTGCTTGAAATGGCGTTCGATCCAGCGCACTTCGAAAGGCCGCCGGCGCACATGCGCCAAGCTGAGTTCGGTTTGCTCGTCGGACTGAAAGTCGACCGTGCGGTAGGTCTGAACCGCGCCTTCATAGAATCGAATCGGCAACGGTTTCGCGTAGGCGTGGCGGCCGAGAATCTGCCCGCAGGAGGCTACGGCTTCCGGTGTGGCTTCCTCCACCGGCAAAATGCGGGTTTTCACAAGCGCAAGCCCCGGCATGTTGCCCTCATGGTAATCGGTAGAGCCACTCACAAGGTTGCGGTGGTACTGACGCTGGAGCGCTTCAGATGCATGTTTTTCCCGGTGCTGTAACTATAGGCTTTAGTGAAAGGCGCAAACTGCACACGCGCTGAGCGAAAAGGCGGTTTGCACCAGCGTTTCTATAATATAGTCCATCCCTCGTGGAAGCCTGCATCAGCACCAGCCAAGACATCGAGCACGGGGTTTCGGATCGAGGACAAAATGTACTCGTTGCTTGCGGAAAGTATTGTGCGCTTGAGCATGTCGCGCGAACAGGTTGAATTCTTGCGTCTTGATGATGTGTCGGCGGCGCCGTTCGCCCCGGCCGGATTTGGCGACGGATTGCGAGCCGGAACGTTGAGCAGGGAGCCCGGCCCCCACGGCGCCCGCAGCATGCTCGTGCAAGGCGAGCCCTACTGGTGCTGCCAAGAAAGCGGGTACCTGGCTTGCGATCTTGAGGTGCTCATGCTCCACGGCGACCTGTCTGTGGGTGAATCCCAACTGGCGCGCGGCAGCTATGCTTTTCTTCCTGCGGGTCTGCAGGTGCCGGGAATGGGGACGCACGCGGGTTTCTCCGCCCTGTGGATGACTGCGGGGCCTTGTGAACTATCGTTCGCTTGTGAACTCGCGGGCCAGTTCAACCGCCAACGCGCCGTGGGGCCGCTGGACGTCAATGGGGCTGACTGGCAGCCCACGCCCGATTATCCCGGCCGGCCACTCGAAGAGGCCACCCAAGGTCTGCATGTACGCATACTGCGCAGCGATCCGGAAACCGGGGCCTATACGCTTATTGCTCGCCATGACCCCGGCTGGAGCGATCCGCGCCTGGAAGCGCACGAGACTTGGGAGGAACTGATATTGCTTGAAGGCGACTACCTGATGGGCGAGACCGGCATGGTTACTTCGGGCTCGTACATCTTTCGTCCCGGCGAAAAGCCGCACGGCCCGCAGGCTACACGTGGTGGCGCGGTCTGGTTCTGCCGCGGGGAGAAGGAAATCGACTTTCAGTTCACCCAGCCGGAATGGACGCAGCCGCGTTGCGAGCAATACCTTGCGTCCGCCGCGCCGGAAGAAACACCTGCGCTGTGGGGGCGCTGGGCGTAGGCCATGGCGGGATATACGCGACCCTTTACGCCCGCAGGCGAGGCCTCGATGTTGGCGGCGTTGCCGTGGCGATTCGCGGGCAACCTGCTGTTGTTTCATTTTCGCGCCGACCCGCAAGCGATCGCCGCCTACCTGCCCGCGCCGCTGACCCCGTCCGATCCACCCGACGAGGCCTACCTGTGGAGCCCGCACCTGGTGTGCTACCCCCAGGGCGTTGCGCCGGAGGACTGGCCGGCGGCGCGCAGTCACTATGACGTGGCGGTGATCGGCTTGCCGTGCATGCTGAACGGCAAGCGCACGATGTTTTCGACCTTCCAGTGGTGCAACCGGGACTGGCTGGTGATTCTGAGCTGGTTTCTGGGCGCCTGTTCCAAGCAGGCGGATATCGAGACCAGCGGTACCCATTCCCTGTTACCCGGAATGAGCCAGGGAGGAGGCGTCGGCAGCCGGCTCAAACGCGTGGTCAGCCGCAACGGAGAGGCCGTGGTGCGCATGGAGTTCGCGCCCAAGCGCGTGATTGACCCGGCGGAGCTTGGGTTTTACACCCGCAACCTGCCGCTTACCTGCATGCGTCACGTGCCCGATTGCCACGTGCCGCCCCTGGGCAAGCCACTGGTCCACGACCTCACCCAGATGGTGATGAGCGGTTTGCAGCAGGGCGAGACGCTGGCCGGCGAGGGTTCGCTCGAGTTCTGCGCGGCCGACAACGAAGAACTTATGCCGCTGGCGCCGCGCGAGGTGCTGTGCGCATACTGGATGCCGATGGGTTTCAAGCTGGAAGGCGTGCGCATCGTTCATCAGTACGACGCCGCAACTTCCTAGCGGAAACGGGAGGAGTCAATGCCGAAGGTACGGGTGGACGGCGCCAAGCTGTGGTACGAGGTGCGCGGGCAGGGAGAAACCCCGCTTACGCTGATCGGCGGCTTTGCGCTGGTGGACAAGCAGTTCGAGTTCTGCGAGCCGTTTCTCACGCCGCATCATCGTATCCTGCAATGGCACTACCGCGGGGTAGGCAAGTCTGATTGGACCCAGACCGAGCCGTATTCCGTGGAGCGCTGGGTGGACGATCTGGCCGCCATTCTGGACGACGCGGGGATCCAACGCACGGCGCTGTGGTGCACCTCCACCGGCTCGTCGATCGGTTTGCGCTTTGCGGCCAAGTATCCGGAACGTATGCATGCCTTGATCGCCTATCCGTTCATCCGCGTGGACGACACCTGGCGGAACATCTACGAGGCCTCGTGGTGGGTGGGCAGGGTGTTCGGCATCGAACAGCTTTCTCGCCTCTACGCCGGCGTGGTGCTGCCTCCGGACGTGCTGTATTCCGCCGCAGGCATACGCTACGAGCGCTGGGCCAAGAAGCAGTACGCGGCCAACGTGAACATGAGCACCCTCAAGTCCGTTCTGGAGGCCTACGCGAACGTGGACCTTACCTCCGACATCCGCAATATTGAATGCCCCACGCTGCTGTTGATGGGCGAGGACAGCGCGCTGAACGAGAACGAGCGCATGGATTCGGCCAGTCACGACACGCTGATGCGCGAGTTCCTCGCGATCAAGTCGGACGTGGACAAGGCGGAAATCGAGGGCGCGGGTTCGACCTATTGCATGATTACCAAGCCGAAAGAGTGCTGCGAGGCCGTGGTGGCCTGGCTGGCCGGGCTTAACCAATAACCAGACCGAAAGGAGCAATGCCATGCCGATGCGCAGAGAAGATTGCCTGGACGTAGGCGGGGTTCGGCCGCAGGCGCTTAACAGCGGGTTCACGCCGGGCGCCATGGCGCGTAACCTGAGCACAGAAAGCAAGACCGGGGGCGAACACCTGGTGCTGGAACTGAAGGCAGGGTGGAGCCTTCCGCGCGGGCGCAATGAAGCCGATATCGACCTGTACGTCCTGGAGGGATCTCTCGAAGTGGGCGGCGAGCGCTGGATGCAGGGCTGTTACGGCTATTTCCCGGCCGGCATGGCCTGGGGCCCGTTGAGCACGTCCGCCGGCTGCCGGCTGCTCCTGTTTACCAGCCGGCCTCTGGCCTTCGAGGAAGCGGAGGAATCTCTGGCGGATGCGCATGTGGAACGGCATATCGCTCGTACCAATACCTGGCACTTGCCCTGGGTGGATCCGATGGTGGACATCGTGAAACGTTCCACCTGGAAAGACCCGAACACGGGCCAGGAAGCGCGCCCGCCGGGCGTGTTGACCAAGGGCCTGCGCAAGGACGACGGCACCAAGGAAGTGATTGCGCTGACGGCGCTTGCGCCCGGTTTCGTCGATCCCGGCACCGAGCACCACCCGCACAACGAATGCCTGTACCTGATTGCAGGCGACTGCTACATCGGCTACACCTACGACCACAAGCGCGAAGACGTAAAGGAAGACCTGGTGCTGACCAGGGACCACTACATCGGCCGCCCGCCCGGAGTTCGGCACGGCCCCGTGTGCAGCATCAGCGGGGCGTTCTGGCTGATCTACCTGGCCGACTACTACACCGGCATCTTCGGCAAGGTGGACGACTGGGAACAGCGCGTCAACCACTACTTCGCCAACGCCTCCTTCCGCTAGACGACTGGTGTGCGGGAAGCCTTGCCCCCTCCCTGCCGGGAGTGTCGGAGCCAGGGATGGCGGAGCCAAGCTCCATGGATGGATTCATGCGTCTCCCGGCAGGGAGGGGGCAAGGCTTCCCGGCGACAGCCTTGAAGCAATCTGATCCGCCAGAGGATAACGGCATGTTGGTGAATCGCGAACGGGCAACCGAGCTGATGGAGCGCGAGGGGCTGGATGCGCTGATCGCGGTTACCCCGAACAACGTTTTGTACTTGAGCGATTTCGACACCGATTTTCTTTACGACGTGCCGTGGGTGGCGTGCGCCAACCTGCCTCGCGACCCCGACATTCCGCCCTGCCTGGTAGCTACCGAAATCGAGGCCGCCGTGCTGGTGCAGCGGCCCACCTGGATGTCTGACAAGCGCCTGTACTACTTCGGCGTGTATGGCGGCGTGCTCAAGGTGCATACCTTTGCAGAGGACACCGAACTGACCGGCGAGGATCTGGCGATCCGGCGCATGGTGGCTGAGCTGGAGCAAAAGCCGTATGCCGGGATTACCGGCGCGGTCTGCGCCATGCTCAGCGAGACGGGGCTACACAAGGCGCACCTGGGATTCGACGATACGCGTTTCGCCGCCGTGCTCGGCGGCGCAGTGGATCATGCCGAAGTGGTGGACGCCGGCAATCTCCTGATCGAGATCCGCATGGTGAAGACCCCTGATGAAATCGCGATCCTCAAGGAAGCGGCAGTCAAGAACGAAGCGGCCTTGCGCACGGCGCTGGCTGCGATCAAAGACGGCGCCACCTGGAACGATGTGTATACCGCCTACGAGGTGCGGGTGGTGGAGCAGGGCGGGCGTCCGTTTGCGACATTCAACGGCGCCGGTCCGATGAGCGCCGGCGCCGGCCGCCCGGAACGCGACTACGTGATCCGCCCGGGCGACCAGGTGTGTTTCGACAGCATGATGAAATGGCGCCGCTACATGGGCGATTGTCAGCGCACGGCGGTGTTGGGCGAGCCTTCCGCCAAGCTGGCGCGCTACTGGAATGCCTACATGGCCGGCATCGACGAGGCCTACTCCAACCTGCGTCCCGGCGTGCAGACCGGGGAGTTGCGCGAGAGGGTCATCAGGGTGGTGCGGGCCAATGGCCTGCCGAGCTTCGAGTTGGCCTTTACCCACGGCATCGGGCTGGACCATATCGAAGTGCCGTTCATCGCCGGCCGGAACCTGGGTGATTTTCGGGTGGAGGAGAACATGGTTCTGAATATCGACATGGAGTTGCACGAAATCGGCTGGGGCGGGATGTTCTTCGAGGAATCCATGCGCGTTACCGCCTACGGGGCCGAACGCCTCTACACGCTGGAACGCGACCTGATCCGCGTGTAATAGCTCTCGATGTCCTACAAGCCCTTTAGCGAAGACGAGCTCGCCCGCGGGCGGGCCATGTTCCTGCGCATCTTCGGGCCCGACTACGGCGCAGAGTTATGCGAGCAGCTCGAGCAGAACGACTTCAACCGCCAGTTGATGACCCGGATCGCGCCGGAGGTCTGGGATCAGGACGTGGTCGATCTCAAGACCATGATTCTTTGCGCCATCGCCGTGACCACCGCCGCCCGTCACGACGTGGCGTATTTTGTGCGCGCCGGCATCTATCACGGGATCACCCGCGAGGAGATGGAAGCGGTGATCCTGTTGGCCGGGCTGGAGGCGGGCTTTCCGTCCGCAGGTGCAGCGCGGCGGCGGCGCATGGACGACGCCTGCGCAGAGCATCAGGCGATGCTGGACCGGCTGAAATAGCGTTATTTCACGCGGCGCACGCGGATGCGTGCATTGAGCCCTTCCAGTCGCATCCGGTAGCTGTTCATAAACCCTTCTTTGATTTCTACTTTGGGGTTCGTAGCCCGGTAGGTCCGGTTGGTCTGTCCGGTCTGCTGCCAGACCTGGCCATTCTCAAGCTTGAATCTCGTGCCGAGCCGCAAGTTCTTAAATTCGCCGACCACCCGCGACTCGATCTTATTTTCGCCGGCGCTGGTGCCGGGAAGCAAGCCGAATACACGCTGAGCCAGCGACTGATCGGATTCCGGCTCCGACACTTGCTTCGGAGACGCGGGGGCCGTTGCTGAAGCCCCATCGCCAGAGCTACCATCAGGCGGGCTCGCAGCGTCTGCCTGCGGCGCCCGGGATGCGCTCATCCTGGCCAATGCGTCGTAGCAGGCCAGCCGTACTTCCGCGTTCTCGAGCTGCGCGCAGCGCTGCAGTTCTTCACTCAGGTCATCCGCCCCGGCAGCGCCGACCAGCACAATGGCCATGCCCAGGAATAGGGCCCTTACCTTCGTCATCGCCGTTTACTCCGATTGTGGGTATTGGGGCTGATTATCGCGCAATTAACCTTTCAATTCTCGAAGTGTGTGCGTGCGAGGGCAGGATGCCCTCGTTCCCGGGAGAGGGTATCAGCGGAAGACGACGGTTCGGCGACCGTTGATAAGGACGCGCTTTTGGGCGTGGTATTGCACTGCACGGGCAAGGACAACCCGCTCAATATCCTTGCCCACGGCGGCCAGTTCGTCGGGTGTCATGCGATGGCCGACCGGCTGCACGTCCTGTTCGATGATCGGGCCGTCGTCCAGCTGGGCGGTAACGAAGTGGGCGGTGGCGCCGATCAGTTTCACGCCGCGCCGGTAGGCCTGGTGGTAGGACTTGGCGCCCTTGAAGCCTGGAAGGAAGGAGTGGTGAATGTTGATGATGCGTCCGGGGAGCCTCTCACACAAGGTTGGGGACAGGATCTGCATGTAGCGCGCCAGCACCACGAAATCAATGTCGAGTTTCTCGATTTCCTGCACCACCCGCTGCTCTTGCTCGGCCTTGGTGGCGGCCGTGATTGGCAGGTGCAGGTATTCGATATTGGCGGCTTCGGCCAGCCATTCCTGGTCCGGATGATTGGAAATGATCAGCGGAATATCAACCGCCAACTGGCCGAGGCGAACCCGGTTGAGCAAGTCCAGAAGGCAGTGCAAATGGTGCGAGACCATGATGAGCACCCGGGGCCGGGCGTCAGCCCGGGATAACTCCCAACGCATCTTCAGTTCCTGCGCCTGAGGAGCGAAAGATCGTCGCAGCTTCTCAATTGCGACGTCTCCGCTGAAGTGCACCCGCATGAAGAACTTCTCCCGAAAGGGGTCCTTGTAGGTGTCGCTGCCCATCATGCTGCAGCCGTGCTCCAACAGCCAGCGAGTGACGGCGTAGATCAACCCGGTCCGATCGGGGCAGGACAGGGCAAGGAGATATTCAGTCAAGGCTTTACCCCCGCGACCTCAAGCGTGCGTATTATGGGCCCATCGCTGGTGTATCAAAGGTCTCAATGCGCGCAAACGCCCGGTCCTTCGGTCATTTCGTCCACTACTGATCAGGCCGTACAATCCGGAATATGTCTGCGCCGCCCGAAAACCAGTCTCCCGGCGCTTCCTCCGAACACCGCCTGATCGCCGAGCGGCGAGCCAAACTCACCGCGCTTCGACAGCAGGGATGGGCCTTCCCCAATCACCTGCGTCCCGATGCGCAGGCCGCTCAACTGCATGCGGAGTGCGCCGATCTTGACGGACAAGCGCTTGAAGACCAGTCCCGCGAAGTGAGGGTGGCGGGCCGGCTGATGTCGATGCGGCGCATGGGGCGCTTGAGTTTCGCCGAGATCCAGGACGGCACCGGGCGCATCCAATTGATGCTTCGGGCCGCCTTTCTGGGGGAGCAAGCCTTTTCGGACACCGGCGGGATGGATTTGGGCGATATTCTGTGGACGCGTGGCAAACTGATTCGAACCCGCACCGGTGAATTGACCGTTCAGGCGACGGAATTGGCCCTGCTTACCAAGGCGCTGCGCCCGCTGCCGGAAAAGTTCCATGGCCTGACCGACCGGGAACAGCGCTACCGCCAACGCTATGTCGATCTGATCGTGAATCGGGATTCGCGGGAGGTGTTCGAGCGGCGCGCGCGCACTACCGCGGCGCTGAGAGAGTTCTTGGCCGGACGCGGTTTCCTGGAAGTGGAAACCCCGGTCATGCAGCCCATCCCCGGTGGCGCCGCGGCGCGGCCTTTCGCCACCAGGCACCATGCGCTGGATCGCGATTTGTACCTTCGCGTGGCCCTTGAGTTGTATCTCAAGCGGCTGGTGGTGGGCGGCATGGAGCGCGTGTTTGAGATCAACCGTTGTTTCCGCAACGAGGGGATGTCCACCCAGCACAACCCGGAATTCACCATGCTGGAGGCATACCAGGCTTACGCCGACTACAACGACTTCATGCAGCTTACCGAGGAGATGATCCGCGCCGCGGCCCAGGCGGTGCTGCGGGCAACCCGGGTGGAATACGCCGGCGAGGCTTACGAACTAGGCGGCGAGTGGCCGCGCATCAGCATGGAGCAGGCGGTGCTGGAGCATAATTCGGAGATGGACGCCGCTCAGTTACGCGATGCCGGATACCTGTTGGACTGCCGGCGCCGGTTGGGGTTCGACACTGATCCGCCTGCAAACGCAGGTTGGGGCAAGCTGCTGGCGGAGATATTCGATCGCACGGTGGAAGACAGGCTGGCCGGACCGGTGTTCATTACCGGACATCCGGCGGAAGTCTCGCCCTTATCACGCGCCAGCGATAACGATCCCGAAATTACCGACCGTTTCGAGTTGTATATTGCCGGCCGCGAACTGGTAAATGGGTTTTCCGAATTGAACGATGCCGAGGATCAGGTGCGTCGCTTCCGCCAACAGGTGCAGTTGCGGGAAGGCGGCGACGACGAGGCCATGCTTTACGACGAGGATTTCATCACCGCGCTGGAATATGGCTTGCCGCCCACCGCGGGCCTGGGCCTGGGCGTGGACCGCCTGGTGATGTTCCTTACCGATCAGCCGGCCATCCGCGACGTTCTGCTGTTTCCGCAGCTGCGTAGCTGATTGGTTCCAAGCCGATGAAGGAGCCCGATTCGACGCCACGCGAGAGCGGTATTGCTGTCGATCGCGTGCTGTTCTGGGCTACGGTCCTGATCATCCTGGCCTGGGGTGTCCCCTTGCTGGCCTTCCCGGATGCCGCCGCGGTCGCCATCGAGGGCATCTACAACTGGATTGCCTACGAAATCGGCGTTCTATACCAATGGGCCGTGGCGGCGGCGATCGTGGTTCTGGCGGTCATTGCGCTAAGCAAGTACGGACATTACCGCTTAGGCGGCGAAGACGCCGAAAGGGCCTATCCCACCTTTTCCTGGGTCTCGATGCTGTTTTGCGCCGGTATCGGCGGCGGCCTGGTCTACTGGGCGCCGATCGAGTGGGCCTTCTACGTGGACACGCCGCCCTTCGGCCTGGCGCCGGAGTCGCCCCAGGCCCTGGAGTGGGCGGCTACTTACGGGATTTTTCACTGGGGCGTTTCGGCCTGGGCCTTGTACGCGTTCGGCACCATCGCCATCGCGTATCCCTACTACCAACGGAAGATGCCCTACCTCAGGCTCTCGACTTCCCTGATCGGTTTGTTCGGCCGCGACGTGGTTAATCGTCCGCTCGGCCGGGCGGTGGATTTCGTGTTCATCCTGGCGATGGTGGGCGGAACCGCGACCTCGCTGGGCCTTGCCACGCCCATGGTCGGCGCATGCGTCAGTGTGCTGTTAGGGATTGGCGAATCGTTCGTGATCGATGTCGGCGTGATCACGATTTCGGTGGCGTTGTTCGCTACCAGCGTGTACCTGGGCATCGACAAGGGGATTCGACGATTCAGCGAGATCAACGCCATCGCAGCGATCATTTTCGCCCTATACGTGTTGCTGACCGGCCCAACCGGGTTCGCGCTGAAGCTCGGAACCAACAGCATCGGCTTGATGATTCAGGAGTTTGTGCGCTTGAACACCTGGACCGACCCCATTTTGGCCACCCGGTTCGTGGAAGACTGGAGTATTTTCTATTGGGCCTGGTGGCTGGCCTATGCGCCCTATGTGGGTTTGTTCGTGACTCGCATCTCGCGCGGCCGCACGCTACGGGAAGTGATCGGCGGGATGCTGCTGTTCGGGACTCTCGGCTGCGCCCTGTTCTACGTGTGCGTCGGCAATACGGCGCAATGGATGGATACCAGCGGGGCCCTTCCGATCCGCGAGGTGTTGCATGCCGACGGTCCGGAGTCGGCAATCGCGCAATTCATCGCCGCGCTTGACCTGTTTCCGCTGCCCCTGATCGCCTACATCGCGCTGTCGTTCATCTTTGTCGCCACCACCTACGATTCCGCTTCCTACGCGATTGCCGCCTCGGCTACCAAGCGGCTCACCCACGGGCAGAACCCGCAACGCTGGCACCGGGTTTTCTGGGCATTCGCGATCGCGGTTCTGCCGATCTCCGTGATCTTCGTAGGCGGATTGCCGGCGGCGAAGTCCGCAACGCTGGTAGTATCCCTGCCTTTGCTGATCATCGGCGTCGCAATGGCCGTTTCGCTCTTCCGGTTGCTGCGTGAAGACCGGGCACAAGTTGGCGGAAGCAGCGGAACGGCTTCGAAAGGCTCCTAGGAAGAGGGGGCGAGGGAAAAAAGCATGACGGATTGGGCTGCGCGCGTCTTGAACTTCAAGCGCGGCGAACTCCGCCTGGCGCTGCTCGCCGCGCTGTTCTTTTTCTGCGTGCTGTGCGGCTATTTTTTCCTGCGGCCGGTACGCGACGCGATGGGTGTAGCGCGGGGCATGGATGATCTCCGCTGGCTGTTCGCGGTTACTGCCGTCTCTTCCCTGATCTTTGTTTTGCTTTTCGCCGGTGTAGTCGCGCGGATGGACCGGCGGCGATTCATCCCTGTCGGCTACGGGTTCGTCGTCGTGTGCCTGCTGGGATTCTCGGGGTTGCTGTTCATGAACGCGCAAGCTGGCGGCGGATTGATCGGCACCGATACGGAAACGCCGCTGGCGCGCGGAGTCGGATACACATTCTACGTTTGGCTGAGCACGATCAACCTTTTTAGCACCAGCTTGCTGTGGGCATTCATGGCCGACATTTTCAACGTGGACCAGGGTAAACGCATGTTTCCCTTTATCGCAGTTGGCGGAACCCTGGGAGCCTCGGTGGGAGGCTGGACTACCAACTTGATCAGCAGGATGACGGAATCGGCCTATTTGCCGGTGGGGCTGATGCTGACCGGGGCGGGACTGTTCGTTCTGGCAATTGTCGTGATGCTGAAGCTGGATCGGACGGCCGTTCAGTCCAGCCATTCCCGACTCGGTGAGCCGAGCCTGGGGCCCGTGACGATGCCGGGACAGCGTATCGGCGGCGGGTCCTTCGATGGTTTGACGGCGGTGGGAACGTCGCCATACCTGTTTGGGATCGCACTGTTCATCGTGTCTATGGCCATCTCGAACACGCTGATTTATTTCACTCAGGCCAACATCATCCTGGTTGAGACCGATACCTTCAGTCAGCGCGTAGGTGCTTTTGCTCTATTCGATGCGCTTGCCCAATCGCTGACACTCTTGACTCAGATCTTCATCGCGACGCGTGTGATCCGCCGACTGGGCGTCGGCTGGACGCTGGCGATTCTTCCTTTGGTGACTCTGGCGGGTTTCGCGGTGCTGGCCATCTGGCCCCTTTATGGCGTCATGGCCGTATTTCAGGCCGTGCATAGAGCTACTCGCTACGCGATTTCGCGCCCCGTCCGCGAGACACTCTTCATCGTGGTGCCCCCGTCCCAGCGTTACAAGGCCAAGCCATTAATCGATGTGTTCGGGTACCGGGGCGGCGACTTGGCGGGCCTTGGCATCCATACGGTGCTCAGCGGGCTCGGCAGCTTGGGTCTGATGGTTGCCGCGGTTACACCCTTCGCGGCCGCATGGAGCGCGCTGTCTGTCGCGTTGGGCCACGCCCAGAGCCGCCGTGATCCCGCGCAACAATCTACGGTCGCCGGAATGCCTCCAAACCCGCAGGCCGAGACCGCGAGGTGATCGCTGCACCCCTGGGAGCGAGGGCGTCCCCGCCCTCGTTGCAGGCGCTACCCTCCTGCACTTTGGTCGCAAGCGCTGGTGATCAATGAGTTCAGATGCGGCGGTTATCCGCCAGTCTGGGCGATGCGGCGCGCCATCCATTCCACGTAGGCCGTTCGAGTCATACGCCGCCGCCGAGCTTCGGTGTTAATGAATTCAGCCACGCCCTCGTCCAGGGTCAGGTTGGCCCGCACGCGGCGGCCGGAAAGCCGAATCAGCGGTATGGCGACTAGCGCCGAACCGGATGGAGGCTTCACGGACTCAATTGCGCTGGGGGGCACAATGGCATCTTCGTCCCGTTCGGCTTCCAACGCGTAGTCGCGCAGAGCCTCTTCCGCATTGATCATGGCTTCGTCCATAGAAGCCCCCATGGCTACTATCCCAGGCAAGTCGGGAAAAGTGACGCCGTAAGCGCCGGACTCGCCTTCAATCAGTGCTGGATAGCGCAACATTTGTACACCTCACTATTCATTCATGTTGGTATCGGGCTCCTTCCCGCTCAAGCCCGCTCCTTATCCGCCGAGTGTTGGTTTCTAAAGTGCATATATTTGCACGAACAAAGAATACCTCAAGTACACTAATCTTTGGTCTTTCGCTGCTTTTGCGGGCAGCCTTGGAATTTTGAGGGGCGAGGTATGAATCGTTACACCCTGGGCACGGTATTTCTTACGGCGTGGCTGGTGCTCGCCGGCGCTACAGCGGAATTGGCGCAAGCGCAGGAAACTTCAGATTACGCGCGATCCATGGCGCAGTGGCGCGCGGAACGGGAGGAAAGCCTGAAAGGCCCGGATGGCTGGTTGAATCTGGCTGGCCTGTACTGGCTGGATCCGGGCGTTACGAGCTTGGGGGCGGCGCCCGACAACGATATCGTGCTCGCGGATCTGCCGGTGCCTGGGAGATTGGGCGAGTTTCTGTTGGAGGAAGGCGAAATAACGTTTCGGTCGGAACCCGGGGCCGGCGTCTTCAGTAACGGAGAACCGGTCACGGAACTGCGTCTGGTGCATGATGAGGCGGGTGAACCGACCATCCTGACCCACGGTACGCTGGCCTGGCATGCGATTGGCCGCATGGAGCGGATCGGCGTGCGGCTGCGCGACTTGAGCCACCCGGCCGTGACCGATTTCCCGGGAATCAAATCTTATCCCGCGGATCCCTCCTGGCGCGTGGAAGCGCGTTTCGAGGCTTACGAACAGCCGCAGGAGCGCATCCTGAGTACAGTCGTGGAAGGACTCGGCTGGAAGCCCATGGCCCCGGGAACGCTGGAGTTTGAAGTTCGAGGCGAGCCTATGTCACTGGAAGCCTACGCTGCGGGACCAGGATTCCTCCTGATCTTCGCCGATCTGACCACGGGGAAGACCACCTATCCTGCGGGCCGATACCTGTATGCGTTCGCGCCCGGCCCCGATGGCATCACGATTGTCGACTTCAACAAGGCTCAGAACCCACCCTGCGCCTTCACCGACTTCGCCACCTGCCCGCTGCCCACCCGGAGAAATCGTCTGAAGGTGGCCATTGAAGCCGGAGAGCAATACGCCAAGGGCGACTAAGCCCGCGTAAGGCGACACGCAAGCCAACATCATTTCCATACGGGGGGCGCGGCCCAATAGGGTTCAAGAGTGTGGCCTTGGCAGGTGTTACCATCGCGGCCAATAGAAGAGCAGATTCCGGGGGCAAGCATGCAGCTTACAGCCATTCTTACGCCGAACGAACTAGGCGGGTTTACCGCAAGCAATCCCGAAACCGGCACCACCACGCAAGGGGCAACCGTTGAAGAAGCGTTGGCCAATCTCAAGGAAGCGACAGAGTTGTATCTGGAAGTTGCCGGCGCGCTTAATCAGTCCTGAGTCAGGCTCATGCCGAATATCTTGAGCGCAGGGAAAAGCGTATAGACGAAGAGTATTGCAACCGGGACAACTACTAAACCGCTCGTTTCCTGGAAAGAGGTTTGCGCCGGCGCCGCTATCTTCGCGAGCGAATGGCGCGATGCGGTTCCGGAGAAGTGTGAGGCCCAGAGCTTGTATAGCACCTTCTCCCGGGTGTTCGGGATAGCGCTATGTAGCTCGACCGGACTAAAGAACCAGGGCCATGGCATTGTCACATTGACCGCCGGAATCCTTCAGAACCCACAACTTGCTGTGGAATGGGAACACGGGTGGTAATTTGGTAAAATTTTTTGCCATGCATTGAAGAACGACGCGAAGGGCAGATATGACTCAAGTTGGTGGCCCGGCTGCGATCAATGGCTTTCTCTATCAGATAATCCATCATTTGGGCTGGATGGCCAGCGTCACCTTGACTGGGAAATTGAATGGTCAGGAAGTTGAGGACGCATGTTTGGTACTGGAACCGCTTAGTGGGGGTGATGCGCGTGCGGAGGCATCTGGAATCCACATTGTGGAGCAATACAAGACTCGCGCAAAGGGTACTTGGTCTCTCTCCGACATGGAGTCTGTCTTGTGTGATCTCCGAAGAGCGGTACCACCATCGCTTCCGGCAAATGCCTGTTATCGTTTCGTGACGGACGGTCGAGCTGGCAGGTTAGACACGTTTAAGGCATTTCTCGCCGCTTTGAGGATGGCCGACGGCCCCGATGATCTCGACAATGCTAGTAAGAGAAATTTCAAGAGTGGCCTTATTGCGACTAACCGCGAGTTCTTCGACCACGTCAGTGCTGCAATAGTTAGTGGCAAGCCCGAATCCACCGCCCAAGAGCGCGCTTTCACCTTCCACTTATTGTCCCATTTCAAGATGGAGTTTTGCGTCAACGGTGCCGCAAGCGCGGTCGAGTGCGAGAAGCTCTTGAGGCGCTACGCACCTGATCTTGGAGATGAACGTGGGATTCGAGAGCGTCTGGTTGGCGTGCTGTTTGGAAAGCTGAGCGAGGGTGAGACACGGCTTGATGCTGCCGGAATTGATGCCATTTTCCGAGATGTCGGCCTCAATCCGGAGCGGCTACATAGTTTGGCAGAACTATCCGAGACCATGAGTGCATTGACGCACCGTCGGCTCGCGCGGCTGAAGTACAAGGCTGGCCAAGACATACGGGGTGTGCCCGAATGGCCGGAAGACAAGCCGGTACTGCTGATTGCGGGAGAAAGTGGCGCCGGAAAGACGTGGCAACTCGGACGACTTCTGGAGGCGCGCGGACAAGAGCGTTATACCGCTACTTTGGTGCGTGCCGCTCAAACTCACGAAGACCTGCTGATGCAGGCATCTCGCGACGTATGGCAAACAGGACTCAGCGAGACATCCGATAAGACGATAGTTGCCTTGTCCAACTTCCTCGCCGAGTTGGAACCTCAAGTATCTACTCCTAAGCTTATTGTTGCGCTTGACGATGTCCAGGACATTGACCTCGCTCGGGATCTTGTCCGCCAGGATTGGGATGACTGGGGCATGCGCCTAGTGCTGACCGTCCCGCCTACGGTGGCAAGGGCGCTCGCTATGACCGATAGCGATGCAGTCCAAGTACATACCGTTGGTGATTTTTCAATCCAAGAACTTGATGCACTCCTGAGACAGTCAGGCCGACGATGGGCCGATCTTCCGTCAGATCTGAAGGTGCTTCTGCGCAAGCCTATTCTCGCCGGCCTCTTCCGCGAACTCCCATATAGTTCGGTGCAGAGCGCTCCGCGTAGCGAATATGAAATATTCGATCGATTTTGGCAGAGGATTGGAGCCAAGGGCAGGCGCGGCGACGAGGGAATCGTGTTGGCCCTCGCCGGTCATGTGCTCGGAGGGAATCCCTATCCTCTTTTGCGGCCGATGTGGCTAGAGATTGGTCTGACCGACGAGGAAACCGTTGTGCGGCTTGAGGCTACCGGCTGGCTTAGCAGCACAGATAGCGGCGAATTAGCGTTCGCTCATGACCGTCTCCTGGATTGGGCGGTCGCAAAGGCCTTGGTGCAGCAATTCAAGTGCGGTCAAATTTTGATCGATGACCTGGGAAACTTTCTCGCGGGTGAAGACGAAAAGCAAGACCAACGCGAACCCAACCGGTTCGCCTATGTTCCCCTGGATGTGCTGTGGTTGCTAACGGAAGACGAACAGAACACCCAGACGCTTGGCCGGCTTGTCGCGCGAATGGAAGACAGAAGCGAATTCCCGAACTACAGCAAGACGCTGTATGTTCATCTTCTGCCAACGCTCGGTCAGCGCGTGGTGCGAATCCTCCTGCAACGACTGAATGAAATCGCCAAGGGCTCGAGTAGCGACTATCGGTTGGGACTTATTGGCAAAGCCTTAATCGCCCTCGTGCAGCAGGAAAATGTCACTCTGAAGGAAGCCGTCGATTCGCTGTTGAAGGCGTCATCCCATGACCTGCAAAATGTCGCGCTAGCCCGCATCGCTCACCGATCTTGCGATGAAGGCTTGTCAAGCTGATTTGAGAGGATTTGGCGGCCGGGAGGGGCGTTGAGGCGAGGATCGGCGGTTTGGCCAGTTCGTTTTGGGGCTGGGAAGGCGGATTTGTGCGGTGTAATGACCGTTATCCGGGGTGCCTGCGCCGCCTGGGCGAGTGAACCCCTCGCCCCCAGGCGCTCCGTCCGGCAGCCAGGGACGCGCTTAGGTTATCCGGGCGGGCGCCACACCGGGTACCGCTGCAAATTCGCCAGCACCCGCATCAAGGTTTGCGGATAGGCGTAGGATTGTGCATAAGACAGCCATACCCGGCGCGCGGTGACCTTCACCCGCACCGCGATCTTCAACAGTTTCAGCCGTAGCGTGGTGCATTGGGCGCGGGCCAGCCGGGTGCCTTTGGTTCCCACACGGCGTAGCGCGTGCATCAGCACATAGGCGAACGAGGCAAAATACAAGCGCAATTGATTGGCCTTGATCGTCGCGGTGCTGGTGCGGTCGGCGAACAGGCCGAGTTGCTGCTCTTTAATCCGATTCTCCATCTCCCCGCGGGCGCAATACAGTCGCTCATACAGGCGTTTGGCGCGGACCTGACCGCGCGGCAGGTTGGTCACCACAAACCGCGGGTTGGGGCCTTTGGGCAAGTACTCCGCCTTGCCCACAACCCGCCGCTCGCGGCTCCACGACTCGCGCGTGCGATAGGTAAACTCCACAAAGCGCCGCGCCGCCCGCTTGGTGTGCCGATGGGCCTTGCGCGCCTCTCCCATCGCCTCCTCCACCTGCTCTGCCAGCCGGCTATTGCGCGCCAGACCCAATACGTAGCCGATCCCTTCGCGCTCGCACCAACTCATCAAGTCCTCGCGGCAAAATCCCGAGTCGCCCCGAATGCGAATGCGCGTCTTCGGCCAGCGCCGGCGCAACCGCCTAACAATCCGGCCCAACTCCGTAACACTGCCGGCCGCCCCATCCTGATCCGATGTCCGAAGACGGGCGCACAACAGATGCCCGCCACAGAAGATATACAGCGGCAAGTAGCAGTAGCAACGGTAATGGCCATGGAAGAACCGCCCTTCCTGATCCCCATGCAAGGGATCGTCCGTGGCGTCCAGGTCCAGCCAGACCTCCGCCGGCGCCGAACCCAAAGACTCCATGAACGCATCCGCCAGCAGCCGATCCATCGCCTGCGTGTCGGCCACAATCCGCTTATAGCGGCTGTTCGCCGCGCCGTCCGCTTCGCTTAACTCCAGACGGTTCAAGGTGCTGGAACTGGCCAGCGGCCGGCCCCGGTCCCGAAGACGCGCCCGATCGGCGCCGGTTACGTCCCGCTTGCCCACCAACAGCGCCAGCAGACTGTCGGAACTCAGCACGTCGTGGTCGTTCAAATCCTCATAGCCCAACGCGATCGCGTAGATGCGCTGCGCCAGTAACTCTCTGACGCTATGCTCCGCCCCGCCCGCGTTGCGGTAATCCGTAAAACAACCCGCCAAACGTTGAGTCAATCCCAGGCGAAGGTCCGCTTCGCGCAATAACACACCCCCACCGTCGGAACTCATCCGCCCGCCATCAAAACGACCTGCCACGCGACGCCGTCCCAGGCCGTGAAATTCCATCTGCTCCGCGCTACACTGTGTATCCATGGGGCCTCCTTGTTGCGATAACGCAAGTTCTTGATATAACTCGCATTATCCTACAAATCGAGGCCCCATTCCAGTTATTGGTGAGCGATCCGGGCTAGCGGTGCTCGCGATCGCACCCAGCGCCGACCATCTCGATCGACTGTGGGAACTCCATCAACATCGTTTGGACGCATTGGAGGAGAAGACAAGAATCTCAACGCATAGCTAGTGTCTGCCAGAAAACCCCTCTTTCTGGCGATAGGGCTGTGAATCAACAGTAATTTGGGTGTGGATCGCGCCCTGGTATCGGCGGCGGCGGCGGCGTTTGACGCTCGGCGAAGGGCCATCGGCCCCGAAGGCGAGCAATCAGCCCGGATTTGCGGTGTGCGGGCATGGAAGCCCGTTCCGGTCTCTCGACGGGCCGGTACCATGGCGGGATGCGGCCGCTCAGGCCGCGCGTCGTCGTCGCTCGCGCTCGCGCTGGCGCAGGAGCCGGCCCAGCCGATGCAGGTTGGCGGCCAGCACCGACAGCGCCACGGTGCGCGCGAACCCGTCGGCGCCACGGGTGCGCACGCGGTCCAGACCACGGTGCTCAAGATGATTGATCGCCGATTCCACCGCCGGATGTTGCCGGCGCGCGGCCGCAAACGCCTCGTCCGACTCGCGTTCGCGCTCAGCCCGGTTCAGCCGTCCCTTGCGCGGCAGCACGTTCAAGTCGAGCAACTCGTCGAGACGCACACGGTTCGCCGGGCTGTGAAAACCGCGATCGAAGCTGCACGCCCGCAGGTCGGGGTGAAGGGCTTGCGTCTCCTCCACCATCGGCGCCGCCAGGTCCACATCGCCGCCCGCCCACAGGATCTTGTGGTGCAGGATGAACTGAAATTGGTCCTCCATCACGCACACCGGCACCCCCAGTTCCACCGGCGTGCCCGCCTTGCCCTTCGACACCCAGCGCGTGTGCTCCTCGAAGATCGAAAACACCTTCTCCTCGTGTGGGATCGTCTCGCCCTTCAGCAAACGCCGCTCCACCTGGTCCATCTGCCGCCGTGCGTGCCCCACATAGCCCCGAATGACCGCCCATTCCGACTCCGGGACGCCTTTCCCCGCCAACGCCCCGAGCGTCCCCTGGGCGCGCTCGACCCACTCCCCGCAACGCGCCAGATACGCCTCCACCCACTCCGGACGCCGCTTCGCCCGGCGCGTCGAGCGCACCCGGTGAAACAACGTGCGAACGCACCCGGACCAATGACGCCACTGACGCCAGCCGCCCACCTCGCGCCGCTTCGCCAACCGCGCCGTCTCCCGGATCAAACAGCGCATCGCGTCCCACAACAGGTTCACGTCCGTCGGGTAATGCACGTCCGTCTCCACCGCGAACGAGTCACAGCGCCCGCGCAACGGCTCGCCAGGCTTTTTTCCGGCCACCGCATGACCGCTGGCCACCACCCACTGCCCCACCGCCGACAACAACTCCGGCGTCAGCAACGATACGTTGTCGATCAGCGTCTGCATCTCGTAGCGGCTCCCGTCGGCAAAATCCCCATGCGCCCGCATCGCCCGCACCGTGCGGTGGTGGTTCGCCAGATCGTGCAAACGGTCGAAATCACACCCCAGACCTTGCTTCAGCACGCCCAGCACCAGAATCCGCCAAAGGTCCATGCCCGGACGACCCACCTTGCGGTCGGTCCCCGGCCGGAGGTGCCGCTCCAGCAGCGAAAACAACTCCTCGCGCCGCTCCTTGTGCAGGTGCTGAAGCCCCTTCAGCACCGCCGGTATGTCGTCGCGGGACTTCGGGTCCAGCCAGATGGCCTCGATCGCAACTTGACCGAATTGAAACTGCCGCTTCTGCACTTTACGCATGCGCCATTCCTCGAAGATCGCCCCCAATCGGGCCAAACCAGCCCTATTTTCCCCGATTACCGCTCCAGAAGATATATCTTCGCCACCGAAAATCACCCTTTCACTCTATCTTTCAAATAGATAGGGGTTTTCGGGCAGACACTACCTAACTGAACGGGGAGAAACTCTTGGGTGGCAAACTACTACTTGCGCGATAAATGTCGCTTCAGGGAAAGATAGTAATCGGCTGTCCAAGAATTGAAGAACCGAATATGGAATAGGGCAACCACCGGGAAGTTGGCGCTAATGTTCAGTACGGGTTGAGATGGTCCCATCCACCCGTCATGCGGTCCCGCGATGAAGTCAAAGGCATAGTAGAATGGCGAAAGTGCGGAAAGCCAGTTAGGTGGCGCGATGTTTCTGTCGGATAAGGATATTCGGGAAGCGCTGGATAACGGGCATCTCAAGATAGAGCCCTTTACAGAGGGATCGGTTCAGCCCGCCTCTTACGATCTTCACGTTGGCGATCAGGCCGCGGTTTCATCGGATAAGAGCGTAGTCGAACTCGACAAGAAGGGATTCGTTCAGATTAATCCGGGGGATTTTGTCATCGTGTCGAGTTACGAAGAGCTTGCACTTGATGCAAGTCACGCGGCCCGGTTCGGATTAACCAGCACCTATGCGCGAAAAGGGTTAATTGCAACTGTAGGCGCACAGATCGACCCTGGATTTCGTGGCCGGCTGTTCGTGGGTTTGACGAATCTCTCTACGAAGCCGATCACCCTGCCTCATCGCGACGTGTTCCTTACCGTGGAATATCACGGTCTGGCACATGCAGTGGAGGCCCCGTACTCCGGGCCGTATCAAGATCGGAAGGAGCTCAGTCCGGAGGACATCCGGGTGGTCATGGAGCGCGAATACATGTCCCAGACGGAGATGATGAGGACGCTGGAATCGCTGGTGTCCACAGTTGATAGCCTGAAGCAGAGCCTGAATTGGCGGCTGCCTCTGACAATGGGCCTGATCATCGCAGTTCTTATGGCCTTCTTCGCCGTGATAATGAAGGCTGTTTCATAGCCCCCACACTGGACAAAGCCTCAAGGTGAAATTTCGGGCAGGGGTGGCAATGGCGAACACTGCATGTGATCTTCCGTCATCCAGTTAGCGGCAACATCCCCTGGAGGGACATTGAGGCGTTATTTTCGACCTTTGGGCGTGGAAATCAGCGAGCGAACGGGCTCCCGATTGGCGTTAGGGTCTTTGGCGTCCGCCGGGTTCTTCATTGCCCACACCCGGGTCCGAATGCAGATAAGGGCTTGATTCGAAGCATTCGCAAATGGCTGCAGCAGAATAGGGTGACGCCGTGAAGATTTCTATGGGCGGCTATTTGGCCGAGATTCAATACGACGATGACATCGAAATGTACCGAGGCGAATTTGTTGGCCCGGATGGGGGAGCAGACTTTTGCGCGAAAGACATTGAAGGCCTGGAGCGTGAGGGAAGGGCGTCCCTCAAGGTATTTCAGGAAATGTGCGCGGAGGATGGCGTCAGACCTCAAGCCGAGCTAAGCGTGTCAATTCAAGCGGATTTGCTCACAGCCCTTGTGAATACCGCCGCGAGCGCAGGCCAGAGCCTCGATCAATGGGTCGAACACGCATTGCATTCCGACCTTGAGGCAGTGAGCGCATCATCCAGTCCAGGAGAGGAAAACAGTCCGGGGTTTTGAGGGCGGGTACGATTCGGGTAGGCGCATAGCCGGCAGGATCGACTTCAAGCAGTGCATGTGGGAGTGGATATGGTGATCGAGTGCTGGCTCCCGTTTGGGGGTAATACTTAATGGCGCCAAGCGAGATGCGCAGGCGACGCCATGCTATAGTCATGGGCAGTTCTTGGTCACGAGCCTGGACAGGTTTGGGAACGCGGCGCCCGCAACGGCTGATCCATGGAAACGCAAATCAAGATCATCGTAAGCAAGCATTCTGACGGATACGTCGCGCATGCGCGCGGTCTGGATGGTGTGGTGGTCGGTCAAGGTGACACGTATGAGGAAGCACTCGCCGACGTGCGTTCAGCCATTGCTTTCCATAAGCAGGAATTCGCTAACGAAGCAGTCGTTAACCCCGAAGAGCCGCCAGCAATAAGAACAAGTGGGGACGAGCCAAGCATTTCCTTTTGATGCCGCGGTTTCCGAGAGACGCGCCGTTGCTCCGCGTCATCAAGGCACTCCAAGCGCTTGGGTTTGAAGTTGTGCGGCGAGGGAACCATATTGCTCTGATACGCGCAAATCCGGATGGAAGCGTGACTCCATTGACCATCCCTGGTCAAGCAAGATTGAAGTCGTCAACGCTGAGAACCATTTGCACTCAGTCCGGCATAGCCAGAGTTGATTTTCTGAAGTCGTTTGACAAGTCTTGAGCCAATGTCACCCGCCCCCTCCCCTTTAGCCGGTTCCCAGTAATCCGATCCGCTATTGGTTGCAAAAGTACCTCCAAAGGCATTGCAAAAATACCTCTGAAATTCTCTCTAAGGTCTCCTTGGAGAGATGGATGGTAATTCCAAAGAGGAACTATCGACCTCTCACGACACGGAAATTACCCACTACCGGGACAACACGGGGCTTGAGGTGGACGACCCGTCGAAGCTGCTGGTCGTGACCGCGAAGGGCTACGCATACGAGCATCCGGACGGAGTTACCGTGGCGCCGGTGGGCGCGCTGGGGCCGTAACGAAATTCGCCAGGAGCAAGGGCATCCCAGTCTTTGGCGGAGGGCAGGATGCCCTCCCTTCCAGGGGCGTGGCGCTTTTTTTGTGCAAGAGGTATCAATGTTGGTGTCCACGAGATAACGCATCTAGAGGTGGTCTTCCGGGTGCGCGGGTGGATCTCTTATTTCGGGGAAATCCACGTCCAGAGGAGACAGCGAGTCCAAAACTTCGGCCAGAGTCGGAGAATGCGCAACGGGGACGATGATCAGCCGCTCATCTTCGCGATAAATGACCACTTCGTGAGCTGTCATCTCGAATTCGCGGGGAATTCGAACCGCCTGGTTGCGGCCATTTCGAAACAAGCGTGCGCGGTGCGTTGCCATCGGCATCGTCTTCCCTTTCCCGAGGTGAAGTCCTAGCCTGTGCCATTCGTGTCGGCTGGTCAAGTCAAAATAGTTTCTTATGTTCCGACTATTTCATAGACTCCGTGGGCAACTATTGGCAGTTCAATGATCAGCAGCAAGGAAATGGATGTGATTCGGTCGTGTCCGGAGCGAACGCGGGAGCGGATCCGGCTGCTTCAGGAGTATGTCCGCGAGAACCTGCTTTCCGGAGAGGATTCGTTCATTTGCGCAAACTATTCGCAGTGCCGGGCGAGCCGCAGCGGGTTTCCGTTTCATCCGGGGCAGATGAATCATGTCGGCAGGCATTACGACCTTGAGGTGGACGGGCGCCCGATGCGCATTGTCGTGTTGGGTCAGGAATACGGGCAGGCTCGCGAGTGCGTGGACCTTGCCGGACGGTCGGAAATGATTGCGCTATCGGCGCAGGCAGGTTTTCGGGGCCGTAATCCGCACATGAAGGGTGTGACCTCTACCCTGCGGCTGCTATTGGGACGCGAGCTCGGCGATGACGAGGCCGGCGAGCGCCTGCTTGACGGGCATATCTTCGATGGCTTTGCCCAGGTGAACTACCTGCTGTGCACGGCCCTGACGGCGCCCAGAAGCAAGGACGCGCACGGGGGCGGCCGCGGCCATTCAAGCATTGCGATGCAGCGCAATTGCGGGCGGCATTTTCTGCGTACGATGGAGATTCTGGAACCGACGGTGATCGTGGTGCACGGCTTGGCGCTACGCCGTTGGATGGCGAATGCGCTGCCGCTTCCCCAGGAAGGCAGCACTGCGGAAGTGGTGGAGATTGCCGGGGAGCGGGCTGACCTGCTTACCTTCACGCATCCCTCGGCGGGCGGACATTCGGGCTGGTGGGGGACAACGCCCCGGACGCGCTATCTGCGCGAGACTGTAGCGCCTTCGATTAAGGCGTTTCTGGATCGGAGATAGGGGTGGGGGCGTTGCCTGCGAATGCCTTGGTCAAGATGTTTGCGCGTTTCGAGGGCAGGATGCCCTCGTTCCCAGGGATGGTGGGAGGGTCGAAAACCACAAGCGCGGCGAATGCGTCGCTGTCGGCAAGCTGCAGGATGGCCGTTACCGCCGACATCGAATGAAACACGCCGATCCTGGGCTTTTCTCCGAAGTGCCGATCGATGGCTGCTACGACGGTCTTATTGTCTTCAACGAAGGTCTCGATGCTATGCGCTTGGCGATCGCCCACCGGATTCCAGCCGTGATTGCGAAAGTCATAAAGGATCAGGTCGAAACGATCGGCCAGCAATGACCAGAAGGGGTAGTAGGTATCCGCGGAAAAACCGTTGCAATGACTGAGAACAAGCCGGGGACCTTTGGGATTTCCGTGCCTGCGCAAGAAAATGCCTGCGCCGTCGGGCATGCGGACTTGATGCACGGTAAGTGGCGAGGGGATTTCCCAACGTGCTGGATCCGCGAGGTTTCCGCACCCATTTCCCGGCATCTGAGATGAGCCCAAAAACAACCCCCCTTTTGTTTCGGTGCCGAAAGCGCCAAAGTTCAACCCGAGTTTACCCCGCCCGGGTATTCAAAGCGGATGCCGTCCGGGCTAGATATACCTCAAGAGCCCCGTCTTGGGGTGGCAGCATAGGTATTCAAATTCGCAGCCCTGGTTGGGCAGGGCGGTCACCTCGTGCCAGAGCCGCAACTGCATGTCCTCCGGTCCGAAGGTGTCGACCATCTTGAAGAAGTGGCGGAAGATGGCCAAGTGAGTGGGATGGCTCTTGGCCCATTTCTCAAAGGCGTGCACGTCCACCGAATATCCCAGTCCGAAGCTCTGTTCGGTGGGGCCCCAGGAGTCGTCCATCTTGTCCACGAAGCGGAGTGAGTAACAGTTGGATTCCGCGGGGTTTTCCCTCAGATAACGCATTCCTTCCAACAGCACGGGATGCAGCTTCTCCAGGTAATAGGCTTTTTCCTCGCCGGTGCAATAGGACCAGTTCTGCCCGGAGCGGATCACGCACATGTTCTCCGGTGGCCTGACCACAACCCGCTTGCCGCCGCCGGCGGTTCGGGCCTCAAGGCGGGTATCGAAGCTCCCAACGCCGCGCAGGTCATGGAAATCCGACATCGGGATACGGTCGCGCATTCCACCGGGGTAGCCGTGTTCCTTGATCGGGCCGTCCATTCCGCCGGCCGACACGCTGATGCCGTGGGGCGATTCGGTGGAATGCAGGGTTTCGAAGCGGTCGAAGGGCATGGCGATGATTTCCCGCCAGTAGCCCACCCCCTCGCGCAGCCTTCTAGCATCGTTCCACCAGGCTTGGGCCCGTTCCCACCATTGAAGGTATTCCGATCTGCGCCAATATGCGATATGCAGGAAATCGCTCGTTTCGCCGTGCCCTGTGTGGAGGCCGCGCTCCACCCGGAAGGGCGCGTGCTCCCCTGAAAAGGCGGCCGCGGCCCACGAATCCAGCAGCGAGGGCTGTTCCGCCTGGACGCCGAAATAGCCTGCCACCAGCGGGTCCGCTTTTTCCTGCCAGTAAGACTGCCAGGCCGGCGCCGGCGGCTCCCAATTGGGTGGCATGTTGTGTCTGGGCATAGCTTGCTTGCTCCTTCGCCGTGTGCGCATCAAGGCGCCACGGCGGCTTCGCTTGGACTGTCCTCCTCGCTTCCTGAGATTACTTCTTCCATGGGCTCCGCGACAAAGTTCTCCACCCTCGGCTGCGCGCTGCGATTCAGCAGCAGGCGGGTAACGTCCGGGCGGGAATAGTGACCCACGGGGTCGGCGAAGGACTTGGCAACGGCGATAGCGCCCAAGTCGATATCCGCAAACAGCAGGCCCTCTTCGGTTTCCGGCAGCGGTTCGCAAATGGGGCTTCCATCGGGTGCGTAGATCCGGGCAAAGCCGCCGCCCACATTGATCAGCGCCGCCTGCTCCTCGCTGTTCACCATCATGTCGTACATTTCCTGGGAGAATACGCCGCACGGCGCCAAGACGAAACACTGTCCTTCCAGGGCGTAGACTTGAGATATCGCTCCATTGGCCTCAGGCCCCAGTGCGTAGGCCTGGGGATAGCAACTGAACGATGGCCAGGCGGCCACGTGGACCTGTTCGTGCATGCTGTACATGGCGTACTTGGTGAGCGGTTGCATATGCTCCCAGCAGCACAACTGGCCGATCCGGCCCAAGTCCGTGTCCAGCACCTGGAAATGACTGCCGTTGCCTTCACCGAACACGGTTCTTTCCATGTGCGTGGGCTTGAGTTTCCGGCGCGCATGCAGCAGGTCGCCCTGGTCGTCGAACAGGAACTGCGCAATATACAAGGAGCCGTAGTCCCTTTCGCTGGCGCCGGTGGAAACAAAGATCTCATTGTCCTTGGCGGCCTTGCTCAGCCGGTTGAAAGCGTGGCTTCCCACCGCCAGGCAGTTCTCATGGTATTGCTGAAAGTACTGGACGTTGTAGGCGGTGGCCGAGAGCCAGATCCACCAGGGATAGCCGGGGAACCAGCACTCGGAAAACGCGATCAGCCGGGCGCCGTTGCGCGCCGCCTCTTCGATCAATCCGACGGCCTTATCCACGCAGCCATCCAGGTCCATGAATACCGGCGCCGCCTGAACCACGGCCGCCTTGAATTTCGCGCTCATCACCTGATCTCCTGGCTAGAACCGATACCGGAAGGTGACTCCGTACTCCCTTGGCCGGTTGTAGTTGGCTTCATGGAAGCCCAGACCGAAGTTGGAGTCGCCGCTCTCGATAAAGCGTTCATCGGTGAGGTTGTCTACGAACACCACCACGCCAACGGTTTCTCCGATCGACAATCGGATCGATGCGTTCAACGTGTCATACGCCTCCTGGAACAGAAAGGGCGAATTCTGAGAGTCGTTGAATACATCGTCCTTATAGGAATAGTCCACGCGCGCGGCCAATTCCCTGCCGCCAATGGGCAGGCTGTATTCGAGGCCGATGTTGAAGGTATTTTCCGGTGTGTTGACCAGCCTGGCGGATTCGTCGAGGGTCAGGGACAGGCCGGAAATGGGGTTGATTGTGGTGTAGTTGGCGTCGGCGTAGCCATAGCCCACGTCCAGCAGCAGGCGGTCGCTTACCAAAGCGGTCAATTCCACCTCCAGACCCTTGATCTCGACGGTCCCCGCGTTGGCCGTGACCGGTCCGCCCAGGCTGTCGAAGAAAGTCACCTGCACCTCTTCATAGTCGGAATAGAAGGCGGCGGCGTTGAGCCGAACGCGATCATCGAAACCTTGCCATTTAAGTCCGACCTCATGGGAGTCGACCAGTTCCGGCTGAAAGGTTCGAATGTCGGGCACGGATTCAACGTAGCGCAGCACAAAGCCGCCGCTCTTGAAACCCTGGGAAAAGCTGTAGTAGAGCAGGGTGTTGTCCGCGAGGCTGGCGTCCACGCCGAACTTGAAGGTGGCTTCCGAGAACGAGTCCGAGGCGGCGCCGCTGCCGTTCCCCACCAGGGGAAGGAGACCGGGCGTGAACACGCCGTCTTTGTTGACCGCGCCCGGGAAGAAAGGCAGGGGATTGCCGTGGATGTCGGCGCCGATGTACTGGGTGTAGACGAAGTCCTTTTCGTCTTTGGTCTGGCGAACTCCCGCGGTTGCGGAAAAGATAGCGGAGAGTGCCCAGGTCGCCTGGAAGTAGGCTGCCTTGCTGTTGTTGTCAACGGCGGCTCGGTTCGTAATCGCCGCCGGGAAGCCCACGGCAAGGTCGGGCGATGGCAGGAACACCGGCACGAACACGTTGTCGGTTCCGTCCTCCTGGAAGTAATACAGGCCCGCCACGTATTTCAGCCGCTGGTCAAACCCCGCGCCCGTAAGTTGCAGCTCGTGGCTGGTCTGGCGATGCTCGTAGTCGGGGTTCAGCGTCTCGGTAATCGCGTGCGGCGAGTTGTCGGGGTCGCGATAGAAACCACCCTCGGTCTGGCGGTGCGCAACCGTGTACTTGAGGTCGAAATTGGATCCTCGATAAGTGCCGTGCAGGGACAGGCCGTTGATGTCCAATTCGGTCCCGGTCGCACCGGTCGCGTAGCTGATGTCGTCCGCCCCGTCGGTAATGTATTGGCTTAAATCGGCGAGGCCCGCGGGTATGTCTCCATACGTGGCCAAGCCGTAGCCGACGGTGCCCGCCCCGGGCGTGAAGCCTGCCAGGGTCGAACCTGCGCTTTGTTCGTCAATTTTGGTGTAGTCGTAGCTGAACTGAAAGTCCAGGTTATCGTTGGGTTCGAACACCGCCGAAGCCCGCAAGGCGAACTTGTTTTCGTCGCCCAGCTTGTCGCCCACCAGCACCCGGTCAACAAATCCGTCGCGATTTTTCTCCGACACCGCGAACGTGGCGCGAAAACCTTCCGAAAACGGCACGTCAACGGACGCCCGCACGTCCAGCCGGCTGAAGTCGCCCGCCGTGAGTTCCGCTTTTCCCTGGAACTCATCGGCGGGCTTGTGGGATGTAACGCTGATGGCGCCGCCCATCGTGTTGCGGCCGAACAGCGTTCCTTGGGGGCCTCGCAAAACCTCGATGCGTTCAACATCCAGAACATCCAGTACGCCGCCCGCGGAGCGGGACATGTAAACGCCGTCCACGTAAGTGCCGACTCCGGGATCGGTAGTGAGGCTGAAGTCGGTGTTGCCGATGCCGCGGATGAAAACCACCGCGCCTGAGGACAGGCCGCTGACCGGCGAGGTCGTATCGAACACCAGGTTGGGGGTGAACGACGCCACCTCGGATATGTCGTCGATTCCCTTGTTCTGGATCGCGTCGGCGGTAAAGGCGGACACGGCCACCGGCGTGTCCTGCAGACTCTCTTCGCGCTTTTGCGCCGTGACCACGATCTCTTCCAGCGCTGCGCCCTGGGCGAATACTGGCCCGCCTCCGACGAGCAGGGGCACGGCCAACGCGAGCGCCCTTGTCATCAATTTCAGATTGCAATGACTCATACCAGTTCCTTTCCGGCCGGCCCCGCCGGCCAATGTCCATTCGCTGCATAAACACTAGGGCTTAAGGGAAATTCGCGTCCATGCCGCCAAGCGCACAAAATCTTGCACTTTCGGGTACTGGCGATGCGCAAGCCGGCGCGGATGGCCGCGGCAGCGCGGGTTGCGCCACCGCTTAGCGGGCGTCGCTGGGATTCAGGCCGAAGTGCTTCTTGAAGGACCGCGAGAAATGCGGAGCGCTGGAGAACCCGGTGCCGTAGGCGATCTGCTCGATGCTGTGCCCGGCGTAGGCGGGATCGCGCAACAGCTCGCGGGCTTTATTGAGGCGCTTGCGGAGAATCAGGGCGTGAATGGTTTCCGCTTCATTCTCAAACAGCTTGTGCAAATAGCGAACCGAAATGCCCACCGCGTGTGCGATTCGGCTGTTGGATAGCAGGGGGTCGCAAAGGTTGTGGTCGATGTAGTGGCGTATGCGCGTGCACAAGGACTTGCGCACGATGGAATGGGTTCCCACCTGCTCCAGCATCATCGAGGAACTGAACGCCATCGCGATCATTTCCACCAGGTTCTCGGACAATTCTTCCGGCGCCTGGCGGACGTTTTGCAGTTCTCTGGCCAGAGAGAAAATGAAGTTGCTCAACACCGCGCCCAACCCTGAACGCCCGGAAATCGGAATCGCCGTGTATCGCTCCGGATTGATCAAATGCCGGGACAACACGTCCTTGGGCATCTGCAGCACGAATTGATGAAAGCGCTCCTTGAAGGTGAGCGAGTACGGCTGGGTGCTGTCGTATAAAGCAAAGCTGCCAGGCGTGAGCAGGGCCTCGCGGCCACTCTGTCGGATCAGGCCACGTTGCTCTATCTGGAAACTGATCAGGAAATCGGCTTCCGTGGACTTGGCGATCTGGCGCCGGGAGCGCACGACATATTGCGGGTCCGCTATGACCTCGGAGAAGCGCAGATCGGAAATGCCTATGCCGCCGTGCAGCTCACCGCGGAAATCGCCCGTCTGCACCTTTTGGCAGTCGAGCTGCACGAACTCATCGCAGATGATGTCGCGCCAAAAGTCCAGTCGATCCTGCTCGCGCAACGCTGAAGTCTTCTTCCGGTAACCGCTGGAAATCAAGTTCGCCATTATTTGCCAAGCCCGGGGTTTGGACGATTTCTACGCCCCAGCCGGCTGCTCCGTACCGGCCCGGAGCATTTCCTGGTGTCGTGTCCCGCAAATAGCTTTGCTTAAGATGCGAGGCATTTTTTCTTCCCGGCAAGGCGCGACGACGCAGTGTGGTAGGCCCCACATAAGGAGGAGCAACGCAGCCGGGGAGGAAAAAGGACCGCAGATTAGTGAAGCTATTTGCGGGACACGACACTAGTCTAACCCCTTCGATCGATAACCCGTCTTGCCTTGCCCTCCGAACGCGGCAGTTCGCCGCTGTTCCTGATTTGCACGGAAGTTGAAATGCCCAGCATGGCCTTGATTTTGTGACGTAGCTCGCTTCCCAGGGCCGCAGAGTCTTGCGGCGCGTCCGGGCACCGCTCCACCGACACCGTGACCACGTCGAGGTGGCCGCTCTTGCTCACTTCGATGAGGTAGTGCGGCGATAGGCCAGCAACGCTCAAGACCTGTTCTTCGATGGCGGTGGGGAACACGTTTGCTCCGCGAATGATCAGCATGTCATCGCTGCGGCCGGTAATCCGGGTCATGCGCCGCATGCTCCGGGAGGTGCCCGGCAGCAGGCGGGTCAGGTCCCGCGTGCGGTAGCGAATGACCGGCATGGCCTCCTTGGTAAGGCTGGTGAATACGAGTTCGCCCTGTTCGCCGTCGGGCAATACCTTGCCGGTGTCCGGGTCGATGATTTCGGGGTAGAAATGGTCCTCCCAGACGGTCGAGCCGTCCTTGCTCTCGACGCACTCCTGGGCGACGCCGGGACCCATGACTTCGGATAGCCCGTAGATGTCCACCGCGTCGATGTGCATGCGCGCTTCCAGCGCCTCACGCATGGACTCGGTCCACGGCTCGGCGCCCAGTATGCCCACCCGCAGCGCAAGCTCGCTGGGATCGACGCCCTGGTGTGCGAGTTCATCGCAGATGTTCAGCAGGTAAGACGGCGTGACCATGATGATTTCGGGATCGAAATCATGGATGAGCTGCGCCTGCTTCTCGGTCTGGCCACCCGACATCGGGATTACGGCGCAACCCAGGCGCTCGGCGCCATAGTGGGCGCCCAGCCCGCCGGTAAACAGACCGTAGCCGTACGAAACCTGCACCTTGTCGCCGGGCCGCCCGCCGGCCGCGTAGATGGAGCGGGCGCAAACCCGGGACCACACCTCAATGTCTGCCCGTGAATAACAAACAACGGTGGGCCGGCCGGTTGTGCCGCTGGAAGCATGAATCCGCACCACCCGCTCCATTGGGACGCAGCACAGGCCGAAGGGGTAGTTGTTGCGGAGGTCCGCTTTGGTAGTGAACGGAAATTTGCTCAAATCCCCCAGGCACTGCAGGTCGTCCGGCCGGACGCCATGATCGTCGAATTTCTGCTTGTAAACGGGAGAGTTCCGATAGACGCGCCGCAAGGTGCTCTTGAGGCGTTCTGTCTGCAGGCTCCGAATTTCATCAATGCTGGCGTTCTCGATCGCCTCGTACGCGATTCCTGAATCCGACATGGTCTAGCTACTTCATCCGAAGGGGCTGGAGAAATATAACACAATAATAAACTTGATAATGTATAAAGTGAGTTATAAACTATCCCAAATGCGGGGAAAAGGAATTTACGCCGGATAGCAATGTAATAAAGAATATGAAAACAAACAGTTATGTATACGGAACTTGGGTCCCAGGGGAAAAAGAAGGGACACACATATTACATTCTGTTACGGGAAATCGTATCGCAATGACGAACAGTTCAGGAGTGGACTTCGAGCGGGTGCTGGAATACGGACGCTCCCTGGGCGGTCGGGCGCTGCGTGCATTGACCATACACGAGCGAGCGTTGGCCCTGAAGGCGCTGGCTGAACACCTGCTGTCGCGCAAGGAGGATTTCTACCGGATATCCGCCTGTACCGGAGCGACCAAGGCGGACAGTTGGGTGGATATCGAGGGCGGCATCGGCACGCTGTTCAGCTTTTCCAGCATCGCCCGGCGCGAATTTGCCAATGAGCCGTTTGTCGTCGAGGGCGGTCCCGAGCGGCTTTCGGCCAACAACACTTTTTCGGCCCGCCACATTCTCACGCCCCGGCGCGGAGTTTCAGTGCATATCAACGCCTTCAACTTTCCCTGCTGGGGCATGCTGGAAAAGATCGCCCCCAGCTTGATTGCGGGCGTGCCCGCGGTCGTGAAGCCGGCCACCGGGTCGGCCTATCTCACCGAGGCGATGGTGCGGGAAATCATCGCCTCGGGGATTCTGCCGGAGGGGTCGCTGCAATTGATCTGCGGCAGCACCGGCGATCTGCTCGATCACCTGACCGAGCAGGACGTGGTGACGTTTACCGGTTCGGCCGCCACCGGTCAAATGCTCAAGGCGCACCCGAACATCATTGGGAGGAGCATTCCGTTCAACCAGGAAGCGGACTCGTTGAATTGTTGCATCCTGGGTGAATCGGTGGGCGCCGGCGACCCGGAGTTCGGCCTCTTCGTCAAGGAAGTTGCGCGCGAGATGACCTCCAAGGCCGGTCAGAAGTGCACAGCCATCCGGCGCATCCTGGTTCCCGCCGCGCGGGTCGAGCCGGTGGCCGCGGCCCTCCGTGCGCGGCTTTCCAAAGTGACGGTCGGCGACCCGGCGGCGGACGGGGTGCGCATGGGCCCGCTGCTTGGCGCGGTGCAGAAAGCCGAAGTGCACGGCAACGTGATGGCGCTGGCCGAGAACTCGGAGCTGCTTATGGGCGGGGACGACGATTTCGAGCTGGTCGGCGAGCGCGCGGTGCGCGACGCCTTCTATCCGCCAACCCTGCTGTATTGCGATGATCCACTGGAAACCGAAGCACCGCATTGCGTGGAGGCCTTCGGGCCGGTGGCCACCCTGATGCCGTACAAGGGGTCTGACGAGGCGATTCATCTGGCCGGCCTCGGCCGCGGGAGCCTGGTGGGTTCGCTGGTTAGCCATGACGATAGTGAAGCGGCTAAGATCATCCTCGGGACCGCGGCCTGGCACGGGCGGATGCTGGTGCTGAACCGCGACTGCGCCGGAGAGTCCACCGGTCACGGCTCACCGCTGCCGATGCTGGTGCACGGCGGGCCGGGACGCGCCGGCGGCGGCGAGGAACTGGGCGGCGCCCGGGCCATCAAGCACTATATGCAGCGCACCTCGATTCAGGGCTCGCCCACAACGCTGACGGCGATTACCCGAGAGTACCAATCAGGCGCCCGCACGCTGGAAACGGAGGTGCACCCGTTCAGAAAGCACTTCGAGGACTTGCGTGTAGGCGAGAGACTCACAACCCATCGAAGAACGGTCACCGAGGCCGACATCGTTCTGTTCGGATGCGTTTCGGGCGATCATTTCTACGCCCATTTCGACGAACTGGCGGCCAAGGACTCGCTGTTCGGCAAGCGGGTGGCGCACGGTTACTTCGTGATTTCGGCTGCCGCGGGCCTGTTCGTGGACCCTTCGCCCGGTCCGGTACTGGCGAATTACGGTCTGGAGAACCTGCGATTCATTGAGCCGGTGGGGATCGGTGACACTATTCAGGCGCGGGTCACGGTCAAGAAGAAGATCAGTAAGGAGAAACGCCCGGATGAAGATCGGGCAACCGGCGTGGTGGTTTGGGATGTCGAAATCATCAACCAAAAGGACCAGGTGGTGGCGCTGTACGACGTGCTCACGCTGGTGGCCAGGAAAGAGGCATGACGGAATACCGGTTGAATGCTACGGAGCTGCAGGCGGCGTTCCAGCGCCGGGTTGACGACGAGCGCAAGATCGAGCCCAAGGACTGGATGCCGGAGGCCTACCGCAACAACTTGATCCGCCAGATCTCCCAGCACGCGCATTCGGAAATCATCGGCATGCAGCCGGAAGGCAACTGGATAACCCGGGCGCCCACGCTCAAGCGAAAGATGATCCTGCTGGCCAAGGTCCAGGACGAGGGCGGTCACGGGCTGTATCTGTACAGCTCAGCCGAGACCCTCGGGGCGACCCGCGGGGAAATGATTGAGGCCCTGCACGAAGGCCGCGCCAAGTACGCCTCGATCTTCAACTACCCCACGCTCACCTGGGCGGACATCGGAATGATCGGCTGGCTGGTGGACGGTGCGGCCATCGTCAACCAGATTTCATTGCAGCGCACCTCGTACGGGCCGTATTCGCGGGCGATGATCCGTATCTGCAAGGAAGAGAGCTTTCACCAGCGCCAGGGCTTTGAAATCCTGATGACGCTGACGGCCGGCAGCGACGAGCAGAAGGCCATGGCCCAGGACGCGCTCAACCGCTGGTGGTGGCCCACGCTGATGATGTTCGGTCCGCACGACTCGGAATCGGTGCACAGCGCCAAGTCGATGCAGTGGAAGATCAAGCGCAAGAGCAATGACGAACTGCGCCGGAACTTCGTCGATCAGACTGTGCCGCAGGCGGAGTTCCTGGGGCTTGAGATCCCGGACCCGCAACTGAAGTGGAACGAGGAGCGCGGCCACTACGACTTCGGCGAGATCGACTGGGAAGAGTTCTGGGCGGTCATCAAGGGTAACGGGATGTGCAATCGGCAGCGCCTTGAGCGGCACAAGCGCGCGCATGCCGAAGGCGAGTGGGTGCGCCGGGCGTTGCACGCGTACCAGGAGAAGCGGCGCGCGCGCGAGGAGTTGGCCGCATGACCGCCCCTGGGACCGGGCGCATCCTGGGACCGAGGGCATCCTGCCCTCGCAAAAAAACAACCGAAAAGATGCAAACTACATGAAACTCCCTCTCTACGAAGTCTTCGTGCGTTCCAAGCGGGGGCTGGACCACAAGCACGTCGGCAGCCTGCACGCCGAAGACGGCGCCCAGGCGCTGAAGTACGCGCGCGACTGCTACACGCGGCGCAGCGAAGGCGTAAGCATCTGGGTGGTCAAGTCCAGCGACATCGTCGCCTCGCAGGAAGAGGACGCGGCCAGCTTCTTCGATCCTTCCGACGACAAGCCGTACCGCCACGCCACCCATTACCGGCTTCCCCGGGGCGTGAAGAACCTATGAGCCGCCATCCCTTCCCTGGGAAGGAGGGCATCCTGCCCTCGTCGAGGGCGCAACGCCCTCGTTCCCAGCGTCGTGGGCAGGATGCCCACGCTCCCAGCCTCTTCGATTTCGTGCTCGCCGTGGGGGACGATTCCCTTGTGTTCGGCCAGCGCCTGTCGGAATGGTGCGGGAACGCACCGTTTCTCGAGGAAGACCTGGCCCTGGCCAACGTCGCGCTCGATTACATCGGGCGGGCCGATCTTTTCTACCGCTACGCGGCCGAACTTGAGGGCGGACGCCGCAGTGCCGACGAGATCGCCTTTCTGCGCGGCAGTCGGGAATACCGCAACCTGCTGATCTGCGAGTTGCCGGTGGGTGATTTCGCCCACACCATGGCTCGGCAGGTCATGGTCGATGCGTTCAACCAGCCTTATCTTCAGCGGCTGGCGCGCTCCACCGATCTCCGCATTGCCGCGATCGCTGCCAAGGCCGTCAAGGAGAGCCGTTATCACCTTGAGCGCAGCCGCGAATGGGTGCTGCGCCTGGGAGACGGCACCGAAGAGAGCCAGGGAAAGATTCAGCGCGCGTTCAATGCGCTCTGGGGCTACTATCCGGAAATGTTCCTGATGACCGAGGAAGAAAATGCCTTGCTCGACAGCGGCGTATCGGTGGACCGGTCGGCGCTGAAGGCAGACTGGGAGGCGCAAATGGCGAACCTGCTGGTCGAGGCCACGCTGAGGGTCCCGGAAGGGGACTGGTCGATCAGCGGCGGTCGCGAAGGCGTGCACACGGAGTATCACGGCTCCCTTCTGGCCGAGATGCAATCCATGCAGCGCACCTACCCGGGACTTGACTGGTAGGCCGGGCAAGCGATGAGCGAGGTTCACTCCTATCCCCTGCGGGTGGCCGAGGTCCGCCCGGAGACCGACAACGCGGTTTGCGTCACTTTCGATGTCCCCGAGCCGCTGCGCGAGACCTTCCGCTTCATTCAAGGGCAATACCTCACCTTGAGTACTCGTATCGAGGCCGAAGAGGTCGCCCGCTCGTACTCCATCTGCTCAGGGATCGATGACTGCACCCTCAGGGTGGGCATCAAGAGAATCGACGGCGGCGTTTTTTCCACCTTCGCCAACGAATCACTCCGGGCCGGCGATGCGATCCGGGTCATGCCGCCTCAGGGCCGCTTCCACACGCCGCTTTCGGAGGACAACGCCAAAAACTACATGTGCATCTGCATCGGCTGCGGGATCACGCCGCTCCTTTCGATCGTCAAGTCCATCCTGGAACGCGAACCGCTCAGCGTCGTCACCCTGCTGTACGGCAACCGTAACTCCGCCACGGTGATGTTCAAGAACGAGCTGAGTTTTGTCAAGAACCGTTACATGACGCGCTTCAACTGGGTAAATATCCTGAGCCGCGAACAACAGGACGCCGAGGTCCTGTACGGCCGCCTGGACAACCGCAAAGGCGGCGAGTTGCAAAGAAAGCGGCTGATCGACATCGCCGCCACGGACGAGTTCTTCCTATGCGGGCCGCAGTCGATGATCTCGGAAGTCTCCCGCGGCCTGCGGGCCTCAGGCGTGGACGAGTCCCATATCCACTACGAGTTGTTCTCCTCGTCGGCGGATGACGCACAGGCCGTGGTTGAAAAGCACCTCGCCCGGGCACAGCAGTACGCCGGCCGGGTCAGCGAAGTTACCGTCACCGTGGCCGGCCGCTCGTCGAGGTTCGACCTGTCCACCGACGGCGAGAGCATCCTGGACGGGGCGCTCAGGAACGGCGCCGATCTGCCGTTCTCGTGCAAGGGCGGCGTTTGCGCCACCTGCCGCGCGCGTTTGCTTGAGGGGGACATCGAGATGGACATCAACCATGCCCTGAGCGGCCCTGAAGTGGCGGAAGGCATGATCCTGAGTTGTCAGGCCCACCCGATCTCGAAAAAGGTCGTAGTGGATTTCGACCAACTATGACTCCTCGCATACCCCCCTGGGAACGAGGGCATCCTGCCCTCGCAATTGCGCCCGAGGGGGTCCCTTACGTCGGAGGGCAGGATGCCCTCCCTGCCAGCCTCCCTCCCGGCGTTTTCCACTAAGCCGTGACCGATCCTCGCATTACTGCGGAATCGATCGCCCGCCGCGTGGCTGACCGCTCCATCAGCGGCACTTCCATGGTGGTTACCGTGTTCGGCGACGCCGTGTCCCAACACGGCGGATGGATCTGGTTGGGCAGCCTGATCGTAGCGCTGCAGCCGTTCGGCTTCGGCGAGCGCAGTGTGCGCACCGCTGTCAACCGCCTGGCTAAGCAGGGCTGGCTGAAGGCCGACAAGGTGGGCCGGCGCGGCTTTTACTGCTTCACCAACGAAGCCCAGGCCCACTATGAACGCGCCTCAAGGCGGATTTACTCGGCCGGGCGCAAGGATTGGGACGGCTACTGGACGCTGGTGCTGCTTCCCGGCCTGCCCGAGAAGAAGCGCGACGCATTGGTCAAGAGCCTTTCCTGGCAGGGCTTCAGTTCGCTGGCGGGCGGCGTTTACGCCCGCCCGTCCGCCGACCGCGAAGAACTGGACGAAACGATCGGCGGGCTGGATCTGACCGGGCAGGTGACTGTGCTCAAGGCGTCCGCGGAGGAATCCCATTCACGGTCCGGGATGCGGCGTCTGGCCCGCAAGAAATGGAACCTCGACGAACTCAAGGCCCTGTACGACGAATACCTGGATTCCTACCGGCCGATGGCGCGGGAGCTGCGCCCCAACGAACTGACGCCCGAGCAGAGCTTCTGGCTGCGCACCCTGATGGTGCACGACTACCGCCGCATCCTCCTGCGCGATCCCGAGTTCCCCGACGTCGTGCTGCCCACCGGCTGGTTCGGCTTTTCCGCCTACGAACTGATCAAGCGCACCTACAAGGTCATTGCGCCGTCATCGGTGCAATACATATGCCGCGAGCTTCAAAACGCCGAGGGCCCGATGCCTGCCCCCGGCCGTCGCTTCTATCGCCGCTTCGACGGCCTGACATAGGGCTAGTGTCGTGTCACGCGAGTACAGTCGCATCAGCGCGCTTACGCCCGCTCTGATGCGACTGTACTCGCGTGACACGACACTAGTTACGTTGCTCGGAACTGGAGAAAGGGGACATTTCCACTTTGGGCCATAATCGCCGCATTACCCCCGACATTTTTCAGAGGCACCGGGATGAATAACGAAAGAATCGACGAAGCCGTACTGGCTCTGCTCCACCTGGGCATTCATGAGCGCCATCCGGTGACCGGCGCGAGTACCTGGAAGTCGTTCGATTGGGACGCGATGAACCGCCTTCACGAGAGGGGTTTGATTTCCAACCCGGTAAGCAAGGCCAAGTCGGTGATTCTTACCGAAGAGGGATTGCAACAGGCGGAAGCGGCCTTCAACCGTCTCTTTGAAACCGACGACTGAACCTGAACCTCGCGAACAGCCTTCGCCAGACGTATGATTTTCCGTATCCGTTTTTCATATTGTGGTTGTCATGCGAATCTCCGAACGCGGGCAAATCACCATTCCAAAGAAACTCAGGGATCGGTTCGGCATGAACCACAACGTTGAGGTGGAGTTGACGCCCACGCGGAACGGTCTCCTGGTCCGCAAGCGACCGGCAGCTCGGCACCCCGTTGAGCGCGTCTACGCGATACTCGGCCGCAGGGGCAGCACGGATGAATACCTTGAGGAGATTCGTGGCCGGTGATAACGGCGGTGGACATCAGCGTTCTGCTGGACGTATTCCTGCCGGATGATCGGCATGCCGAGCAGTCCAAGCAACGGCTTCGGGCGGCCTACGACGCTGGCGCGATCATCGTGTGCGATATCGTCTTTGCAGAATTGGCGGCGTTGTTTCGTGATCGTGCTGCGTTGGACGGCGCGTTGCAGGCGATCAATGTGAGCGGATCGCCGATCAACACCTCCATCGCATACGAAGCCGGGCTGCGTTGGAAGCGTTACCGCGATGCTGGCGGACCGCGAAAACGGATCATCCCGGACTTCCTCACAGGCGCACATGCGTCCATTGCCGCCGATGCCTTTCTTACCCGCGACCGAGGCTTTTTTTCGACCTGCTTCCCGGAATTGGCTCTCTGAGCGAATACAGACCGAGAGTCGCGCAAGTGAAGATTTAACCCGACTGGCTGCCCAGAAATACCTTGCTGCAGAACTCGGTTCTGCTGTTCACCGAGAGCTTGTCGAACAAGTGTTGAATGTGGCTGCGCAAGGTGGGCAGGGAGATGTGCAGCGTCCTGCTGATGCTCTTGTCCGAGCCTCCTTCCAACACCGCGCAAGCAACCTCGAGTTCCCTCGGCGTCAAACCGAACTGGTCGGACAGGTTCTTGCGGATCTCCTCCATATCCAGCGTCGGAACCTGGTGCTTGGCGAACAGGATGTTGCGCATCGCATTTCTGAAGTGCGGAGCGATCATGTCCAGAATCTCAAGTTCCTGGCGGTTGAAATTGTCCCGGTTGCGTGATCGCCAGACACGAAAATCACCGATGTTGCGGTTGCCGTTGTCGTACACATAGATATTGATGCCGTAGTAGAGTCCGTCCACCGACAGAAAGTCGTTGAAGAACTCGGTTTTGATCAATTCGCGCTGCTTCATCACCTCGTTGGCGGAAACCGCGCGGCGGTAAGGCTGCATCTTGTATGTAATGGGGTCGTGGAACTGGTAGTACTGTTCGTACAGCTTGAGGTTGTCCGGCGACATGTTCAGGAACACCGGTTTGGAAAAAACACCGGCATTCTCGTCCCACACAAATGAGGCGAAATAGTCCGCCTCCAGCAGGTCCAGCAAGTCCCTCCCGGCGCGCCGTCGAATGACTTGATCGTCGAGGCTGTCATTCAGATGCCGGATGACCGACAGCAGCTTGCGCCACTCCTTTTGCGTCAGATCCACGCCACTACTCTACTCCAGCCCCTGGGAGTATTCGCAGCGGGCGCCGCTGCGCTGACGCGCAGGGAACAATGGAGCGAGGGCGTCCCACCCTCGGCGAGGGCTGGAAGCCCTCGTTCCCAGGGAGGACTGGAAGCTCTCTTTTCCCAAGGAGGGAGGGGACGCCCTCTTTCCCAGGGGGCGGCTTAGGGACACCTAGAATCGGTAAGTGAGCGTCGCGCCGTACATTCTCGGGTCGCCGAACACCGCAACCACGCTGGAGGCGATGGTGTAGACGTGGCCGATGTACTCCTCGTTGGCCAGATTCTTGCCCCAGACCGCCAGTTCCAGTGCCCCGCTGCTGCCGGTCCAACTGACCCGGGCGTCGAACAGATCGAACGCCGGCTGGATCGCCCAGGGCTCCAGCTCGCCGCGCTGGTCGTCGGTGTAGCGCCAGCTTACGTTGATCCGGAATTCCGAGCCGTTTGCCAGCGCCGTGGCGTAATCGGCGTTGATATTGAACTTGTTCTCGGGGGCCCGAATCAAATCCTGCCCGGACTGGTCCGGAAACGCGGTGCCGAGAATGTTGGTGTCCCCGAATTCACTGTCCTGGAAGGCGTAGAAACCCGACAGCGTGAGTTGTTCCGTCACCACCCAGGTGGCTTCCACTTCGATTCCCTGGATCTGCGCGTCACCGGCATTGAACGTCTGGAAGGTTCCGAACGCCGCCGCGGCCGAGAGTGGGCCGAAGGTCTGGATTTGCAGGTCCTTGTAGTCTGTAAAGAACAAGGCCGCATTCAAGCGAAAATTGCTTGCCAGGTCTGTCTTGAGGCCAAGCTCGTAATTCAGCGCCTCTTCCTGGTCCAGGGGTTCGGTGAATTCGATGCCCTGAGGGGCAGCGGCGAATCCGCCGCTCTTGAATCCCCACGAGACGGCTTCGTATAGCGTGGTGTCGTCATTCGGCATGTAGGCGAGCGATAGTTTGGGCGTGAACGCGCTCCAGTTCTCGCTTACGGAGTTTGAGAAGGTCTGGTTGATGACCACGAAATCACCGGCAATGGCGTCGTTGTCGATCTCCTTCTTGTCGGCGCTGTAGCGGCCGCCAACGGTGAGTTCCCAGCGATTCGCCAGGGACCAGTCGAATTGGCCGAAGGCGGCGTAGCTGGTGGTTTGGTTCACCTGGCGGTACCAGTCGGTGGCGCCGTTATCCGCACTCGGAGTGCAGTCGCTGGTCAGCACGTCGTTGTCGAAGCACTCGGTCCGGTCGGTTTCTTCCCTTAAGTACCAGAGTCCGGCCACGTACTCGATGTGGTCGCCGATGCTCGATACCCAGCGGAATTCCTGGGTGAACTGGTCGGTCAAATCGAAGATGTCATCGTTGATCTGGTTGAACAGTGGCGGCAGGGGGGACCGCGGGGTGCCGCTGGAATCCATGTTCCAGTCCGCCTCGTTTTCCCGATAGGCCGTAATCGAAATCAGTTCGCCATCCTCAAGACTCCAGTTGAGCTTTGCGCTCAAACCCCAGGCATCTCTCTTGGCGTAGCCGTCGATCGGCCCCGCCGAACAGTCCGCGCCCCGCCCCGCGCATAACTCCGCGTAGCTGCCGGGAACCGGTGCGGCCCAGAAGGCCGGGTCGCCGGTTTCGCCGGTCGCCACCGGAATGCGGGCCATGTCCTCGATGTCCAGCCGGTTGAAATCGGCGCTGAGCAGCGCCTCGAAGTCGTCGCCGCCGTACAGCAACTGTCCTCGAAACGCCTGAACGTCGTCGTCCTTCAGTTTCTTGTTCAGATAGACGTTGTCCACCCAGCCATCGCGCTTGCGATAGCTGAACGACGCCTTGCCGGCCCAGCCGCCGCCCAGGGGCCCGGTAATCAAACCTGCGACATCGCGGCGCTTGTAATTGCCGAGGTTGACCCGGACCTTTCCTTCAAGTGCTTCGCTGTTCGGCCTGGTGGATACCACGTTGATGGCGCCGCCGATGGTGTTCTTGCCGTACAGGGTCCCCTGCGGGCCGCGCAGGACCTCGACCCGCTCCAGGTCGAACATTTCCGGATTGATATTGGATACCCGGCCAAGGTATACGTCGTCGACGAAAACCGCCACCGAGTTGTCGGTGCCCGCGCCGTCGTCGTTCGAGGACGCTCCCCGCAGGGCCACGATGTTCTGCCCTGGCGAGAAGGGCGAGAACGTCAGCCCCGGGATGCGGGTGGCGACATCCGTCAGGTCGTGGATGTCCGCCTGCTCAAGAGTGGGGCTGCTCAAGGCCGTAATTGCATTGGGAACCTCCTGGAGGTTTTCCGCCCGCCGTTCCGCGGTGATGACGATCTCCTCAAGTTCCTGGGCCTGAATTGCGCCCGCGTTCAGACCTGCAACCGCCAATACAGTAACCAGAGTGCGGTGAATAGACATAATTGCTCTCCTGATCTCAAACCTGTGCCTGCGCAGGTTCGCTATGGGCTGTTCCCCTGAATCAGCCCCTGGATGGCTGCTCCAATGGCCAGCAACTGACGGTCGCTGTCCTGGGGCCCGTCGATTTCGACCCCGACCGGCATTTCGCCCGTGGCAACCGGCAGCGGGATGGAAAGACCGGGTATCCCCGCATTGCTGCCGGGATCGGTGTTGCGGATATAGGTGGGGAAGGTGGGCACCTGCACGCCGTTCAGCTCGACGGTCTCTCCGGCGTCGGCGATGCGCCTGGCCGTAAGCGGCGTAGTGGGAAAGAGCAGGGCTGACACGCGATGCCTTGCGAAATACTCCGCGTATGCGGCCTTGAGGCGCGGTCGATCATGGTCGATCGCCTGCCGGTAGGTGGATTCCGGCGTGTCGCCGTTGACGACGCCCGCGAGTATGTTTTTGACGTCCGGGCTGGCGATCGAATCAGCCAACCCCTCCAGGTTCTGGGCCGGCAGGTATTCGGCCAGGTACGCGCGTAACATGTAGCCGGTTTCGAACAGTACGACCGGAAAACTTACGGCTTGATTCAAAGAGGCGATGTCCGGGAGGTCCTCTTCCACGAGCACAACTCCCGCGGCGCTTAGGTCGTCCAGCAACGCTTCAATCCGGCCTGAGACCAGCGGCTCCAGCCCTTCAAAAAAATATTTTCTCGGCACGCCCAGGCGCAGGCCCGACAGGTCTATCGCGGGAAGTGCCTGCTTTTCTTCCGCCAGTACCGCGTCGAGCAGGGCAACATCGGCGACGCTGCGGCCCATGGGCCCGACCGTGTCCCGGGTACTGGAGATCAGGGTCAGGCCCGCGGTCGGATATCGTCCCACGGTAGGCCGGAAACCCACGATCCCGTTGAGAGCGGCGGGGATGCGGCTGCTGCCACCGGTATCGGTGCCAAGTCCGGCAACCGCCATGCCGGTCGCCACTGCCACCGCTGTTCCGCCACTGCTGCCCCCGGCGATAAAGTCCGGGTCGCAAGCATTTCCCACTGCGCCGAACGCCATGTTCTTGCTGGTGATGCCGAAGGCCAGCTCGTGCATGTTGGTCTTTCCCAGTACGATGGCGCCGGCCGCCTTGAGGCGAGCTACGACAGGAGCGTCCTCAACGGGAACAAAGGACTTGAGCGCCGGTGTCCCCGCCGTGTTCGGCATCCCCGCTACGTGAATGTTGTCCTTGATCGCAACCGGGATGCCGTGCAGGGGACCGAGAGTTTCATCCTGCCCGCGTTGCCGGTCCGCCTCCCGGGCCTGGGCCAACGCGCCGTAGCGATCCACGGAAATAAAAGCGTTCAGGTTGTGCCGCTGATCGATGGCGTTCAGGGCCTGGGCGATAAGCTGCTCGCTCGACTGCGCGCCCTCCGCCATCAGTTGCTGTAGCTTGGGAATGGACGCTTGCGAAACGGCGGCGGCAATCGACGAATGCGCCCCGAGGCCGACGAGCGCCAGGATGCCTGCAACGCACCGAATGGAATGCTTTCCCACGATGCCCCCAAACTATCAAGCAGGGAGCCGAAAAGAAATCATCAAAATTGATGATTTCTCGTGCTGCTGCCGGTCAGCCCGGCTGCCGCATGTTTTCGCTTTTCATTGGCTCTTGTTCGAGCTAGAGTGACATTCTTGTTCGAGCTAGAGTGACATATAGCCCCGATCGCGCGATGAATCCGCGGCCCGGACGAGTGTCCGGCCGGCGATATGTCAGCCGTAAATCCCCCGGAACGAATTCGCCAACGGAAGACAGAGGAAAACCAGATGTCTCACGAACAGATTCTCCGCGCCGCCGGCTTGACCGCAAGTGACCTCAATGGCGGAACGCTGGCTGTCTACTCGCCCATTGACGGCGCCAAAGTGGCGTGCGTGACGGAAACAGACTCCGCCGAGATGCCTGCGATCATCGCAAAGTCGCAAGAAGCCTTCATGGCCTGGCGCGAGGCGCCGGCGCCTCGCCGCGGCGAACTTGTCCGCTTGCTGGGCGAGGAATTGCGCGCCGCCAAGGAATCGCTCGGCGCGCTGGTCACTCTTGAGACGGGCAAGATCGTCTCCGAGGGCCTGGGCGAAGTGCAGGAAATGATCGATATCTGCGACTTCGCCGTTGGTCTTTCGCGCCAGCTCACCGGCAAGACGATCGCGTCGGAACGCCCGGGCCACAAGATGGCCGAGACCTGGCACCCCATGGGGCCCTGCGCCGTCATAACCGCGTTCAACTTCCCGGTTGCCGTGTGGTCATGGAACGCGGCGCTGGCGTTGGTGTGCGGCGACCCGGTGATCTGGAAGCCGTCCGAGAAAACGCCGCTCACCGCGATGGCGATAATGAAGATCATGGCGCGCGCGCTCAGGCGTTTCGGCGAACAGGCGCCTGATGGGCTCGCGCAGCTGGTCATAGGAGGCGCTGAGGCAGGCGAAGCGCTGGTGTCTTCCAAGGGCGTCCCGATCCTGTCGGCGACCGGCTCGACCCGCATGGGCTCCATCGTCGGCCCGAAGGTGGCGGCGCGTTGGGGCCGCCCAATCCTCGAACTCGGCGGCAATAACGCGATGATCGTCGCTCCGTCCGCCGATCCCGGCATGGCGGTTCGCGCCATTGTTTTCTCCGCCGTTGGGACTGCCGGGCAGCGCTGCACGTCGCTGCGGCGGTTGATCGTGCACGAATCGATAAGAGGCGAGCTGGTTGAGAAGGTTGCAAAGGCCTATTCCGGGCTCCGGATCGGCGATCCACGCGACCCGAACGTACTCGTAGGCCCGCTGATCGATCACAGTGCGCGCGAAAAAATGATGACGGCAATTGAGCGCGCGCGTAGCGAAGGCGGCATCGTCACGGGCGGCGAGACGGTAACCAACGGTGTCCCCCCGGGAGGCTCCTATGTCAGTCCCGCCATAGTCGAAATGCAGAACCAGACAGACACGGTCAAGGCCGAAACTTTCGCGCCGATTCTCTACGTGATGACATACGAGACCCTGGAGGACGCGCTCGCCATACACAACGATGTGCCGCAGGGACTGTCGTCCTGCATCTTCACGCTGAACATCCGCGAAGCCGAGACATTCCTTTCCGCGGTGGGTTCCGATTGCGGCATCGCCAATGTCAATATCGGTCCATCCGGCGCGGAAATCGGCGGCGCCTTCGGCGGCGAAAAGGAAACCGGCGGCGGGCGCGAGTCCGGATCGGACGCCTGGAAAGGCTATATGCGTCGCCAGACCAGTACCGTGAACTATTCGTCCGCGATGCCGCTTGCCCAGGGTGTGGAATTCGACATCTGACCCGTTCGCCTTGTCCTTGCGCGTCAGCACAGCGGCGCCCGCTACGAGAACTCCTGGTTGGGTGGTAACCGCCCCCAAGGGAGCGGCGCCCCGGGTCAGATTCGGAAGCGCAGGAACAGGGCGGCGATGCCGGCAATGAACAGCGGCAGGGAGAAAAGGAAGTACAGCTCCGGGCCGGTCCAGTTGGCGTCCAGCAACAGCCCGGCCACGGTTGGGGAGGCCACGCCGCCCCAGCGGCCCAGGCCTATCGCCACTCCCGTTCCGGTAGTGCGCAATTCGGTAGGGTAGAGTTGCGGCGCGGCGGCGTAGGCGCCGATGATGCAGCCGGTTCCGAACAGACCCACCAGAAAGGCCAGCGCCAGGGCGGTATAGAGTTCTCCGGCATAGGCGCCGAAAGCAATCAGCAATACACCGCCGATCAATGCGTAGCCCGATTGCAGCCAATTGAGTTGGATTCGCGAGGCCAACAGCCCCAGGGCAATACCGCCTACGATCGCTCCGGCGTTCAGGACTATGGAGGCGCGTGCGGTGTTCTGAGCGCCGCTGATAGCAAGGGTTTGCGGCGGTCCTGATTTTTCTTTACCCCAGGAAGGGGCGCTTTTCGGGCGTTTTCGGGGCGTTTTCGGGGCGCGGCCCGGGTTTTCACCCCAACGCTGAAGGAAGGAGCGTAAAGAGGATATTTCTCTTGTAAATCAATAGGATGATGGACAAAACGGCCGTCATGGGGCATAATGAGTTTAACAAAAACAACCCGCCGCTCCCGGCTAAGGAGACACCATGACGGCCGCCGCAAGTAGGCTCTTTTCGTGGGATGATGTCGAACGCTTGGGGGACTTGAAGCGGCTGGAGTGGGTGCTTCGGTATCTGCCGGACGAGCCGGTGATCGATGCCTTGAAGGCCCGGCGGGGCCGGGGCCGCGACGACTATCCCGTCGAGGCGATGTGGCGGGCTTTGGTTGCGGGGGTGGTGTTTCAGCATTCCTCCATTGCTTCGCTGGTGCGCGAGTTGCGGCGCAATCCGGCCTTGCTGGAGGTCTGCGGTTTCGCCGCTTTGCCCCGCCAGGGGCGCACGGTTCGGACGATCGAGCGGGATGCGCAGACCGGACAAGCGAAGGTGGTCAGTTTATCGGCGCCGGTATTCGACAACGTTCCGGCCCCTTCGAACTTCTCGCGTTTTTTGTCCAACGTGGTTGGCGTAGAAGAGGAGCGGGGCCTGGTCAGCGGGATGCTGGACACCTTGCGGGATCGGCTGATGGAGGTTGTGCCGGACTTCGGGCGTCATCTGGGCTATGACGGCAAGGCGGTGGAGAGTCATTCGACGGGTCAAGAGAGCCGCAAGACGGGCCGCACCTCGGATGCGGACGCCGACTGGGGCCAGCACGAGACGCGGGGGGTGGACGCCAAGACCGGCAAGCCGTGGGTGAAGGTCAAGAGCTGGTTCGGCTACGAGTTGCATTGGATCGCCGACAGTGCCTATGAGATTCCGCTGTGGTTTCTTGACCTGCGGTCAAGCCTCTTACGTGGTGACGTGACGAAGGCGTCGGTCTCGGAGTGCAAGCGGCTGGACAAAGCGGTAGACGAGTTGTTTGGGAAGTCGCCGGAGTTGGCGGAACGCTGCGCGGACTTCAGCGCCGACCGGGGTCTGGATAGCGGCCCGCTGAAGGCCAAGCTGTGGGATCGGTACCGGATTCGTCCTTTGATCGACACGCGCGAGATGTGGCGGGAGGAGAAGGCGAGGCCGGGCTACGATCCGTCGAAGCCGATTCTTCGGTCGCTGGATCCGGACCGGGTGGATACGATCCTGTATAGCGAGAAAGGCGAGGTGTTATGCCATGACCCCGCGACCGGGGAACAGCGTCCCATGGCGTTCCAGGGCTTTGAGTCGGACCGGGGGACTTTGAAGTACCGCTGCCCGGCGGCGGCCTATGGCTTTGCGTGCCAGGGCCGGGTGCAATGTTATCGGGGCGCGGGAGTGAAAGACAGCGCCTACGGGCGCGTCGTTCGGATTGCGCTTGCCGATCAGGATCGGCGCATCTTCACGCCCACGCCGTGGGGCAGTCCGTCGTGGCGGAGAGGATATAAACGGCGCACGGCCCTGGAACGGATCAACAGCCGGGTGGATTCAAGCTTTGGCTTTGAGCGTCACTTCATCCGGGGACAAGCGAAGATGAAGGCGCGGATGGGTTTGGCGTTGTGCGTGATGATGGCGCTGGCCCTGGGCGCGGCGCTGGAGAACCGCCCCCACCGGATGCGCTCGCTGGTGAATCCGCCCTTCCTGGACGCCGGATAGCGGCTTCCCCGGCCGGGGAATGCCTACGGATGCCGATCCGCCGGTCCGGCGGAGAGCGGCTTTCGCCTGACTGGCGCCGCGGCCCGTCAAAGCGCCGTTTTGGCGCCCGTTCTTGCCGGGCCAGGGACCGAACAGACCTCGGCAAAGCCCTCATCCGCGCCCAACCAGACGCGGTCCGCCTTCAATCAGCGGGCGGAGAACCCCCGCGCCACGCAAACGCTCCCGAAAAACCCCACAGCGCAAGCGCCTCCTATGCCGCAGCGCTTGAAGTTGCAAGAAGAAGATGCTAGCCCGCATCGCTCACCGATCTTGCGATGAAGGCTTGTCAAGCTGATTTGAGAGGATTTGGCGGCCGGGAGGGGCGTTGAGGCGAGGATCGGCGGTTTGGCCAGTTCGTTTTGGGGCTGGGAAGGCGGATTTGTGCGGTGTAATGACCGTTATCCGGGGTGCCTGCGCCGCCTGGGCGAGTGAACCCCTCGCCCCCAGGCGCTCCGTCCGGCAGCCAGGGACGCGCTTAGGTTATCCGGGCGGGCGCCACACCGGGTACCGCTGCAAATTCGCCAGCACCCGCATCAAGGTTTGCGGATAGGCGTAGGATTGTGCATAAGACAGCCATACCCGGCGCGCGGTGACCTTCACCCGCACCGCGATCTTCAACAGTTTCAGCCGTAGCGTGGTGCATTGGGCGCGGGCCAGCCGGGTGCCTTTGGTTCCCACACGGCGTAGCGCGTGCATCAGCACATAGGCGAACGAGGCAAAATACAAGCGCAATTGATTGGCCTTGATCGTCGCGGTGCTGGTGCGGTCGGCGAACAGGCCGAGTTGCTGCTCTTTAATCCGATTCTCCATCTCCCCGCGGGCGCAATACAGTCGCTCATACAGGCGTTTGGCGCGGACCTGACCGCGCGGCAGGTTGGTCACCACAAACCGCGGGTTGGGGCCTTTGGGCAAGTACTCCGCCTTGCCCACAACCCGCCGCTCGCGGCTCCACGACTCGCGCGTGCGATAGGTAAACTCCACAAAGCGCCGCGCCGCCCGCTTCGTGTGCCGGTGCGCCTTGCGCGCCTCGTCCATCGCCTCCTCCACCTGCTCCGCCAGCCGCGTATTGCGCGCCAGACCCAATACGTAGCCGAGCCCTTCGCGCTCGCACCAACTCATCAAGTCCTCGCGGCAAAAGCCCGAATCGCCCCGAATGCGAATGCGCGTGTTCGGCCAGCGCCGGCGCAATTGCTTCACAATCCGGCCCAACTCCGTAACACTGCCCGCCGCCCCATCCTGATCCGATGTCCGAAGACGGGCACACAACAGATGCCCGCCACAGAAGATATACAGCGGCAAGTAGCAGTAGCAACGGTAATGGCCATGGAAGAACCGCCCTTCCTGATTCCCATGCAAGGGATCGTCCGTGGCGTCCAGGTCCAGCCAGACCTCCGCCGGCGCCGAACCCAAAGACTCCATGAACGCATCCGCCAGCAGCCGATCCATCGCCTGCGTGTCGGCCACAATCCGCTTATAGCGGCTGTTCGCCGCGCCGTCCGCTTCGCTTAACTCCAGACGGTTCAAGGTGCTGGAACTCGCCAGCGGCCGGCCCCGGTCCCGAAGACGCGCCCGATCGGCGCCGGTTACGTCCCGCTTGCCCACCAACAGCGCCAGCAGACTGTCGGAACTCAGCACGTCGTGGTCGTTCAAATCCTCATAGCCCAACGCGATCGCGTAGATGCGCTGCGCCAGTAACTCTCTGACGCTATGCTCCGCCCCGCCCGCGTTGCGGTAATCCGTAAAACAACCCGCCAAACGTTGAGTCAATCCCAGGCGAAGGTCCGCTTCGCGCAATAACACACCCCCACCGTCGGAACTCATCCGCCCGCCATCAAAACGACCTGCCACGCGACGCCGTCCCAGGCCGTGAAATTCCATCTGCTCCGCGCTACACTGTGTATCCATGGGGCCTCCTTGTTGCGATAACGCAAGTTCTTGATATAACTCGCATTATCCTACAAATCGAGGCCCCATTCCAGTTATTGGTGAGCGATCCGGGCTAGGCTTGGATTACATTCCGGTTCTAAGAAGGGGAACAATATGAAGAGGTCATTCCTACTCACTCTTGCCTCAATACTCCTTTTGGCTTATGGCTCTGGAACGCAGGCCGATGAGGAATGCATATTCACGAGTCCAGAGGACCCAAGCCCCCTGCAAGTCCTGGATGGGGCAGTCTATGTGAATAGTCAGAGTATCTTCGGGTATTTCTTGGTTTTTCCGCCATCAAGCGAACTACATTATGCGGCTGAAAGGAATGAAGAGGATCCCGATGAATGCGGTCTGGCCTGGGCATGGATTACCATGGTTCCTTACTATCTGGACGTAGATCAGAATTTGATTTTTGACTTGGATATTACGGCAGAGGCCTTAGGGCGGACCGATTGGTTGCCGTGGCCTTGCGAATACATTGGGGTTTGTTTGGCCTTCGGCGCTTCCGCCGTGGCCGCCTATCCCCTAGATATTCAAGATTTTGATGTCGCCTATTATTTTACTCAATACGCCTTCTTAACGATCGCCTATTGGTAGGAGCGCAAGCTATGAAAATTCAAAAATTAGTGCTATTGAGCCTAACACTAACGACATTAGCGTTCTCGTCGTCCGCCTATAGCCAGAGCCATGGCATTGTGGCCGATTTCGTAGTGACTCAGTCCAAACAGACCCGCAACCGAGAACGGATTGAAGACACCATGGTTGGCGAATACGCGTTCGACGGCGACGGTCGAATGCGTCTAGCGATTAATGGGATGGTATACATCTCCAATCCGGTTGAGGGCTTTGTTTGGAAAGTGCATGTTGCGAATAGTGTCGCGTCTCAGCGCCGTTTGCCGGCAGCCCCGGTTAGCGGCGGGGAACACAGGTCAGGCAGATCAGAGGAAACCTGGAGAGACGATTTTTCTCTTCCGCAACCGAACTGGCCAACATTTGATCCGCAACCAGTGGTTGAAGAGTTAGGTGTTCGAACGGTTAACAAGGTTGAGTGTCAGGGCCGGCGATGGACGACTTCCATACCGACGGGCACGTTCGGCAACGTCAACTCGATAGAGATCCAAACCGAGCTGTGGACTTCGGATGCGTTCGGAATTAAGATTCCGGTGTTGGTGGTCACCCGGGACGGCCGGGACGGCGTGAGCCGGCGCGAACTTAGGAATGTCAGGGCCTCGAGTTTCGGTGAGGCGCATTTCAGGCCGGATGCACGATTTACGATTGAGGAAGTGGACTAGAGGCCCTATTAACGACCGCCGTCTTCACGTTTTTTTGAACCCGTGCTTGCGGTCGCGGAGTTGAATGCAGTGCGGGTAGTGGTGGGCGTGCTTTGCTTGGTCGTTTCCGGGCTTGCCAGTGGCCAAGACAACACAGGTTCGACTAGCGAAGAAGAAGAACCGCCGCGGTACTGGGCCACGTTCTCCGACGAATTGAAGTCAGGAGGAACGGGGCCATTAATGGTTGGGGTGAATGGGGGGCGCTTCCGCATGGGCTGCGTTTCAGGTCTTGCCTGCCGTGACAATGAGCCGGTTCGTGAAGTGAGTATCGAGCCGTTTGCGATGTCCGTTTACGAGGTTACGCGAGGAGATTTTCGGCGCTTTGTCGAGCAAACGGGCTATGTTACCGACGGGGAACGTGCCCCATTCAGGCGAACGTGGAGGGATGTCGCCCGTCTTGGGCTTGACCGCGCTTGCATTCGTGTAGCATGGGATCCCCCGATGAACAATTATGGATATACTTGGAAGGATTCCGGTTATCCGCAGACGGATGAGCATCCCGCCGTGTGTGTGAGTTGGGCGGACGCACAAGCCTATGTCCAGTGGCTTGCAGCGGAAACGGATCGGCCGTACCGGTTGCCGAGTGAGGCACAGTGGGAGTATGCCGCGCGCGCAGGTGTCCCCAACACAGTCCTGGATGAAGAAACTATGTCACGCATATTATTCTGCGCCGACTTACATCGCAGGAAGAAACGTCACTCCCGGGAAGAATTTGAGACATGCGTTCTGAGATACAGGAACACACAAACCGTGGGCCGTCACAAGCCCAATGCGCTTGGCCTATATGGCATCACAGATAACGCTACGGAATGGGTTGAGGATTGCTGGCATCGTAACTTTCGTGGTGCGCCGCTGGATGGAATCGCGTGGACAAAGAAGAATTGCCGTAGTTACGTCTCGCGCGTTGGTGCGGCGTCGCTTCGTGGCGCGCCGGTGGAATTGCGCGGCGCCGGTGGTCCGCATTTTACTCATACTCTCCAAGGCTTTCGGGTCGCGCTGCCAACGAGCGATTGAGCGCAGCGGAACTGGCGGTTTATTCGTGGTTTTCGCGCGCTTGCTGAGGACTGCGGACAAGGCTCGATAAACCATTGCTTCTCCCGGCGCTTTAACGGCCTTGACGGCTGAATTAAAGCGTCAGAGCCGAAAGCGCAGGAACAGCGCCGCAATGCCGGCCAGGAACAGGGGCACGGAGAACAGGAAGTACAGCTCCGGGCCGGTCCAGTTGGCGTCCAGCAACAGCCCGGCCACGGTTGGGGAGGCCACGCCGCCCCATCGGCCCAGCCCAATCGCCACCCCGGTGCCGGTAGTGCGAACCTCGGTGGGGTAGAGCTGCGGCACGGCGGCATAGGCGCCGATGATGCAGCCGGTACCGAACAGGCCCACCAGGAAGGCCAGCGCCAGGGCGGCATACAGTTCCCCCGACCAGGCGCCGAAGGCAATCAGCAACACGCCGCCCAAAAAAGCGTAGCTTGATTGCAGCCAGTTCAGCCGGATTCTCGAGGCCATCAGCCCCAGGGCAATGCCGCCGACGATCGCTCCCGCATTCAGGACGATTCCGCCGGACAACCCGGCTTGCTGCGACAGGCCGGCGTCGATCAGCAATTTGGGCGTCCACGACATGAAGAAATAGAACACCAGCAGTCCGCAGAAGAAGCACACCCATATCAGCAGGGTGTTGCGCGCCCGGCCATGCTCGAACAGGCTGCTCAGCTTGGCGCGGCGCGGCCTCCCCTGCGTTCGGGCATCCAGTTCCTCAACCGCTGACTTCCCCATCCTCCCAAGCAGCCGGTTCACTTTGCCGAGCGCGTCCGGGGGCCTGCTGGTGAGCAGGTAATCAAGGGACTCGGGCAGGGCGGCCATCGCCACCGGGATCATCATCCCGGAAAGAACGCCTCCGAAGACGAACGCCCAGCGCCAGCCGAAGTCAAGAATGATCGGGGCGGCGACGATGCCCCAGATCATGGCGCCGGCGGGAAAGCCGGCCTGCAGGATGCTCAGCGCCAGGGTGCGGCGGCGCTTGGAGGAATATTCCGCGACCACCACCGTCAGGCTGGCCAGCATTGCACCGATGCCCAGTCCGGTAAAGAACCGCAGGGCGATCAGCTGCGGGTAGTCGGCCGCCATCGCCGAGGCCAGCATTCCCGCGGTAACGGCGGTAAGCGACCATAGCGTCATCCGCCGCCGGCCGAAGATGTCGGCCAGCGGCCCGAGGAACAGCGAACCCAGGGCCATACCGATCGGGCTGGCCGACAGCAGCCAGCCGGTGACCGTCTGGCTGATCGCCCATTCCCTGGCGACGAACGGCGCCGTGAAGGACATCACCAGCACGTCGTAGCCGTCGAGCATGTTGATTAGCAGGCATACGGCTACCGCGAGCATTTGAAAGCGGCTCATGGGTGTGTTGTTGATCTGGTCCTGAACCGATTTCATTCCGTTGCCTTGTCCAGTGTCTGGCCAGGCACGAGCCGCACTTCGGCCAAGGTCTCAATAGAGTCGCCGGCGGGGGCTGCTGATATCACCGTGATCGTTCCAAGGTCCGGGTGCGCCACCTTTGCGCCAGCCTTCACGCCGGCGTTAGAAGCCAGCTGCACGCGCCGCATCCTGCGTTTGGGCGTGCCGCGGTATTTCATGCGAGCAATGATCTCCTGCCCTACATAGCATCCCTTGGTGAAGCTGACCGCGCCGGAGAGGTCGAGGTTCAGCGAATGCGCCAGGAACTGCCCGGAGGTTGCTGCCCCCAGCCACGGTATTTCCGCCTCGATGTCTGCAAGCTGCCAGCGCTCCAGTGTCCAGCGGGTATCGGCGCCAGTGGCAATTCCGGCGGGCGGATCGCCGAGCAAGAGCGCCCGGCGCCCATCTCCCGGCAGCCGCACGGCGCAATATCCGGGCCCGCCGAAACACGCCCAGGCTGCCCCGGGAACGAGGGCGTCCCGCCCTCGACGAGGGCGGGACGCCCTCGTCCCCAGCGGAGGGAACAACATGTCCGCGCCCACGCAGCCAAACACAGGCAAGCCGGACGCTTCGATCCGTACTCGCGATCGCAGAATGAATCGGCCCAGGCCGGTAGCGCAGTCTTCAGCAAGTTTGGCGGGCAAGAGCAGGAACAGGGCATCGCCCCAATCCACGACCGTCATCAGGCACAGCACCCGTCCCTGGCGGTTGCACCAGGCTGCCTGGGAGGCGCGTTCAGGGGTGATCGCCGCCATATCCTGGCTGAGTTGGCCCTGGAGAAATTCGCGCCGGTCGTCGCCGCTGACCTTGAGCGCGGCGAAATCCTCAAGGCGCAGCAAAGCGGGCGCGTTGGCCTTCTCGGTCGAAGTCTTAGCGACCATCAATCCATGCCCACTTCGCGATCTGCGGGCTACAATTGCACACCCTCACATTCATCTCCAATACAGTTCAGTAAATGCCTCCCGCCGCCCACCGGCCCTTGTCACCTTACCTGTCGGTGTATCGCTGGCAGTACACGATGGCCCTTTCTATTCTGCACCGCTTCACCGGCGTTGCGCTATCTGCAGGCGCGGTGGGGCTGATCGCCTGCCTAGTGGCGCTGGCCTCCGGTCCCCACGGAGGCGGCATGCTGGAAGGCCTGTTCAGCTTCGCAATCGTGCGCCTGGCTGCGCTCGGGTGGACCTATTGCCTTTTCTATCATCTGGCCAACGGAGTGCGGCACCTGGTGTGGGACATCGGGCTGGGGTTCGAGCCGAAGCAGGCGCGCTTTTCCGGCTGGTTCGTGTTCCTTACGTCTCTGGCCGCCACCGCGGCTTTCTGGTGGTGGGGTCCGTTCGAGGGACGCCTGCTGTGACCCTGCGCAGTCCTCTGGGCCGGGTCGCCGGCCTCGGCTCCGCGGGGCACGGCACGGGGCACTGGTGGGCCCAGCGAATCAGCGCGGTCGCGCTCATACCGCTGGCGCCGTGGTTCCTGTTGCGGCTTGCGTTGCTGCCGTCTTTGCGCTACGAAGATCTCTTGCATTGCTTTCAGGGTTTGGGGGACGCGACCCTGCTCACCGCTTTCGTGCTGGCGCTTCTTTATCACTCTGAGCTGGGCGTGCGCGTGGTCCTCGAGGACTACGTGGGCGGAGGATTGCGGGTGGCCTGCCTGATCGTATCCAGGCTCGCGCACATCGGACTGGCGCTGGCCGGCCTGCTCGCGATTGCCCGAATCGTTTCCCAGGTCTGAACCAGGAACACAAAAGCGAATGACCGGTGATTATTCCGTAATCGATCACACCTTCGACGTGGTGGTCGTGGGCGCGGGCGGCGCCGGCTTGCGCGCCACCTTCGGCCTGGCCGAAGCCGGGCTGGCCACGGCCTGCATCACCAAGGTGTTCCCCACCCGCAGCCACACGGTGTCCGCCCAGGGCGGCATCAGCGCGGCGCTCGGCAACATGGGCGAGGACGATTGGCGCTGGCACATGTACGACACGGTGAAGGGCTCGGACTGGCTGGGTGATCAGGACGCCATCGAGTACATGTGCAAGGAGGCGCCGCGGGCGATCATCGAACTGGAGCACTACGGCCTTCCGTTTTCGCGCACCGAGGACGGCCGCATCTACCAGCGAGCCTTCGGCGGCATGACCACTCATTACGGCGAGGGCCAGGCGGTGCGGACCTGCGCGGCCGCCGACCGCACCGGTCACGCCATGCTGCACACGCTCTATCAGCAGTCGCTACGCCACGAGGCGCAGTTTTTCGTCGAATATTTCGCCATCGACCTCATCATGGTTAACGGCGTTTGCCGTGGCGTGGTGGCGATTGACTTGGCGACCGGTGATCTGCACCGCTTCAACGCGCACCGCGTAATCCTCGCCACCGGTGGTTACGGGCGGGCGTACTTCGCCTGCACTTCGGCCCATACCTGCACCGGCGACGGCAACGGCATGGTGTTGCGCGCCGGGCTGCCGCTGATGGACATGGAATTCGTGCAGTTCCATCCCACCGGCATTCAAGGCGCCGGTTGCCTGATCTCCGAGGGCGTGCGCGGCGAGGGCGGCTATCTAACCAACTCCGAAGGCGAGCGCTTCATGGAGCGTTACGCGCCTTCGGCCAAGGACTTGGCCTCGCGCGACGTGGTCAGCCGCGCCATCACCATCGAACTGCGCGAGGGCCGGGGCCTGGGACCGCGCAAGGATTACGTGCACCTCAACATCATGCACCTGGACCCGGCGGTGATCGCCGAGCGTCTGCCGGGAATCGCCGAGACCGCCAAGGTGTTTGCCGGCGTGGAGGTGACCAAGGAGCCGATCCCGGTGGTACCCACGGTCCACTACAACATGGGCGGCATTCCCACCAACTATCACGGTGAAGTGCTGAAGGACAAGGCCAACATCGCGCAAGGGCTTCTGGCGGTGGGCGAAGCGGCCTGCGTTTCGGTGCATGGCGCCAACCGCCTGGGCTCCAACTCGCTGCTGGATCTGGTGGTGTTCGGGCGCGCCGCGGCGCGCCGTTGCGCCGAGACCTTGCAGGGAGAACGCTCGCCCACGCCGTTGCCGGCGGGAGCGGGCGAGGAAGCGATAGCGCACCTTGATCGTGTTCGCCATGCCGATGGATCGCGTCCCACCGCGGAGATTCGCGTCGAAATGCAGCGAGTCATGCAGGACCACGCGGCGGTGTTCCGCACCGGCGACGCATTGGGCGAGGGCGTGGCCAGACTCAGGGAAACGCTGCAGAGTTTCTCCGATGTAAAGGTTTCCGATCGCTCGCTGATCTGGAACACCGACCTGATCGAGACGCTGGAACTCGAAAACCTCCTGGCGCAGGCCATGGCCACGCTGGCCTCGGCCGCCGCTCGCGAGGAAAGCCGCGGCGCGCATGCGCGCGAGGACTTCCCCGATCGCGACGACGACAACTGGCTGAAGCACAGCATGGCCTGGTTGAACGAAGCCGGTGATGCGCGTCTGGACTATCGCGCCGTGCAACTCAATACCATGACCGACGAAGTAGAAACCGTCGCGCTCAAACAACGCGTCTACTAGCCTTAACCCTCGCCATCTATCTGAACCACCGCACCTGCCGCATGAAGCGTTAGCAGTGGGAGCGTGCTTTGGAAGCCGCCTTGCCGCCCGCTGGTTCGCTGGCGCGGAGGCGCAAACCGGAGACATCAGGAGTCCCGAACGATGAAGCCAAGACCCCCGCCTTGCCGCCGGCTGATCGAGCTGTCGAAGCACGAGCCGAGGATATCCGTAGTAAGCAGCTGCGAGATTTGGGCCGAAGGTCAGGCATGAGTCGATACGGGCGGCTTCTACGCCGGGTTCTCAGCGGTGGTTCCGATGCTAGTATTCGTTTCGACGACTTGTGTCGTTTACTACGCAACCTGGGTTTTGCCGAACGGATGTGAGGCAGTCATTACGTATTCACAAGAGAAGGCGTCACCGAGATAATCAATTTGCAGCGCGGCAATGGTCATGCAAAGCCTTATCAAGTGAGGCAAGCGCGCCGAGTGATTCTGGAATATAAGCTGGGGAAGGACATATGAATTACAACTACGAGATCATTCTGAATTGGAGTGACGATGACAACGTGTTCGTGGCTACAGTGCCTGAACTCCCCGGATGCATGGCTCACGGCGATACCGAAGAGGAAGCTCGGAGGCAAATCAATTTGGCGATGGAACTCTGGGTTGATACGGCGAGAGAATTCCGCCGCCCGATACCGGAACCCAAGGGTGAGCGCATCATGCTGGGGCAACAAGGGCTCCAGAAATCGGCGGACTCTCATCAGGCGCCCGTTGAAGATCGAGAGCAAAGCGCCGACTTTTGCGGCGGAAGTGATCCATCCCCATGACGTCCATAAACTGGACGATTCTGGCCAGCGGCGTGTTGTATCGATTTCCGGCCAGCGGCGAGCCAATGTTCGCCGGAAGTTGGTTCATCCGGCGCGCGGCGCCGCTTGCGTTCATTGCGCGTTCTGATTCACCTTGGCGGCGTCAGGCTGCCCCGCCTGCGCAAGGTTGATTCCCCGGCCCGCTTATTGCCTAAACTGAAACGCCCATCACCCGTCTGCCAATCGCAAACCGGATTCCTCAAAGCGGCGGAAATCCGCCTCGTTTGCGGTGGCAATAAGCGCGCTGTCCGCCAGCGCCGCCGCCGCAATCATGCAGTCGATCAATGATCCACGGCGCCTTCCCGACTCATTGAATAGACGGGCGGCAATTGGGGCGTGCTCTGGTGTGAAGTCATGGCGCTGCTGAACAATCCCGGCGGCCAATTGCATTTCGGGCGGTGTGAGCGGACCACACAATAACTCCGCCCAGGCAACGGCGCTTATGCTCAATATTTCGCCTTCTTGCAGCCAGCTTCTCAGTTTCCGATCCTCAGGCGATCCCAAGTCCAGCGCTCGTATCAGAAAGCTGGTATCCAAATGGATCACTCGAACTTGTCCGGCCTGCGAAGGGCAGTGACCTGGCGCTCGGACTTCACGTCACGCGCCCATTTCTCAAGATCAATCCTGCGCTCACGCACTGACGACTGCAATTGATCAAGAGCCTCCAGCGTCGTGCCCCTTTCGGGGTAGTCGCCGTTTGCAGCAATCCGAATGGCGCGACGCAAGACTTCGGACTTTGAAACTTTCCAGCGTTGAGCCAGGGCCTCCAGCACACGCACGGATTCGACATCCAATGAATAGGTCGATTTGATATTTGGTATGGCCATACCAATACTATATGGCCATACTCTTGCTGCTGCAACGGGGTGTGTTCGTGTACGTGGGCAAGGGCGCAACCTATAATCCGATGCTGTGCCTGCCGCCGCCTTAAAAGCGAAGCAGGCAATTTTGTGATCAATCTACGCAATCTCCTGCTGGAATTTCGATCTTTCCACCCCCAAACCGTAACGGACCTAGTCGATACAGGCACCCACAAGCGCCACGTTTGCTGACACGGAACAGGTTGCGGCGGCGCTTTGTTCGCTTTAGCCACTGCTGTTTTTCCCAATGAGACATTCTCCGGCTTTTGACGAGTTCGCGTCCCGCTATCAGGCCGGCCAGGGCCAGGTCGTGTGGACGACGCTGGTGGCCGATATGGAGACTCCGGTGTCGGCATTGCTCAAACTTGCCGGCGGCGTGCCCAACAGTTTCCTGCTCGAGTCCGTTGAGGGCGGTGCGGTGCGGGGCCGTTATTCGATCATCGGGATGAAGCCCGATCTGATCTGGCGCTGCCGTGGCCCGCAGGCCGAGATCAACCGCAATGCGTTGGAAGGGGCCGAGCTTTTCGAGCCCTGCGAGGAAGGCGCCCTCAAATCACTTCGCGGGCTGATTGACGCATCAAGGATGGAATTGCCGGAGCATCTGCCGCCGATGGCCGCCGGGTTGGTCGGCTACATGGCATACGACACCGTGCGCCTGATGGAGCGCCTGCCGAAGCCCAATCCCGATCCGCTTGGCCTGCCGGACGGCGTTTTCGTACGCCCCACCGTGATGGCGATATTCGACTCGGTACGAGACGTCGTGACATTCGTGACGCCCGTGCGGCCGGCCGATGGCGTGAACGCCGAGCGCGCCTACCGTGGCGCCATCGAAGTTTTGTCTCAAGCCACATCCTGCCTGGAGACCCGCCAGCCGCATATGCACGGACTCAAACGGCGCCCGCCGAACCTTCCCGAACCTGCCTCAAACATGAGCCGGGAAGATTTTTGCGCGATGGTCGAAAAAGCCAAGGAATACATAGCCGCCGGCGATATTTTTCAGGCCGTCTTGTCACAACGCTTCAGCCTGCCGTTTGAGCTGCCGCCTTTCGCCCTGTACCGCGCGTTGCGCCGAACGAACCCTTCGCCCTTCATGTACTTCCTGAACCTGGACGGCTTCGCCATCGTGGGATCCAGCCCCGAAATTCTGGTGCGGCTGCGGGACGGGTTCGTGACCGTGCGGCCGATCGCAGGAACCCGCCCGCGCGGGGCGAACCGCAGGGAAGACGAAGCACTGGCAAAGGAACTTCTGGCCGATCCCAAGGAACTTGCCGAGCACCTGATGCTGCTCGACCTGGGGCGCAATGACGTCGGACGGGTGGCGAAGATTGGCACGGTCAAGGTGACCGAACAGATGGTGATTGAGCACTATTCGCACGTCCTGCATATCGTTTCCAACGTGCAGGGCCGAATCAATGAGCGCTACGACGCCATGGACGCCCTGTGCGGCGCGTTTCCGGCCGGCACCGTCAGCGGCGCGCCGAAAGTACGCGCCATGGAGATTATTGACGAACTGGAGCCCGAAACGCGCGGGGTATATGCCGGCGCAATCGGATATATCTCCGCCAACGGCAGCATGGACACCTGCATTGCCTTGCGAACGGCCGTGGTAAAGGACGGAACCATGCAACTGCAGGCGGGCAGCGGAATCGTGGCCGACAGCAGCCCCCCCCGCCGAGTTTGAAGAAAGCCGCAACCAGGCCAACGCCCTGATCCGGGCGGCCGAGGAAGCCATGCGCTTCGCCGCCCTGGACGCGTGAAATGCTGGTAATCATCGACAACTACGACAGCTTTACCTACAACCTGGTGCACCTCGTTGGCGAGCTGGGTGCGCAATCGCGGGTATTCCGCAACGATGCGATCGAACCGGACGAAGTGCTGGCGCTTGAACCCAAGGCGATCGTCCTGTCGCCGGGCCCCGGCTATCCGGATAGCGCCGGCATCTGTTTGGAACTGGTTGAGAAAGCCGCGGGCACTATTCCGATTCTCGGCGTATGTCTCGGCCATCAAGCTATCGGCCAGGCATTCGGCGGCCGGATCGTCAATACGCCCCGCATCATGCACGGCAAGCTCAGCGCAATCCGGCATGGTGGAACAGACCTGTTCGCAGGCTTGCCCTCGGCTTTCCATGCCACCCGCTACCACTCACTGGTAGTAGATCGTGAGTCCTTGCCGGATTGCCTGCGGGTTACGGCCGAAACCGACGACGGGCTCATCATGGGCCTGGCACACCGAGAGCATAAGGTCTTCGGCGTTCAATTTCATCCGGAGAGTATCGCCTCCGAGCACGGCCACCCGCTGCTCGCAAACTTCCTTCAGGTCTCCGGTACCTAGTGCCACGGAACCTATAATCTTAGGAATGTGTTTGTCGCCAACCGGCAGGCGCTTGTGAGATGAGTAAATCTAGTCCCCTGCTGGAAATTCGCTTCGCCGGTCAGGCCATTGATCGGGGCCGAGTCCCGGTCACCCATCTGGTGGGCTTCCTTTCCAGCTGGCGCAAGGTTCTGCAGCGGACCGGGCGAGTGCTGCGCGGAGAGGCCAGGAGCGTGCGCCGTGGACAGCCGCCGCAGGACCTTAAGGCGGAACTTGAATTCGATACGGTGTCTCTGGCGGGCGATGGCGAAGCGGCGATTCTCGGACTGGAGCGGCGGCTGGAAAATACATCGTTTCCGGAGATGGATTTTGGGCTCAAGGTTCTGCAATTGGCGATCAGCGGGCTGAAGGAACTGGAAAGCCGGGACGCGGACGAAGCATTGCCTGAAGGACAGGACGCCGGAGTGCTCAGGGCCTGGCGCGATGCCGGCGTGCTGCTCGGTCAGGGCATCAATGCGATCGAGTTCACACTCAATGACTCGGATGGACCCGTTACGACAGCGCTAACTCCTGCACTTCTGGCGCGAATACGCGAGCGGCTTACTCAAGCGCAAATCAACATTCGCAAGATTCAGGGCCGCTTGCTGATGGTCGACTTCACCGGCAACGAAACCCGCTGCCGAGTACATCCGGCCGATGGAGAGCCGGTCGTCTGCCTGGTTGACGAGGAACGAAAGGAAGCCGTGCTGTCCAACATGCTGCAAGACGTCCTCATTACCGGCGAAGTGCACCAGGATCCCGCCACCGGCAAGATCACCAGCTTCACCATCCAGGACATCGAACGCCTGAGCGATCCCGCCGAACCCCAGCCCCAGGGATCTCCAGATCTCCCTACGCTATTGGACACCCCCGAACCCGACGCCTAGCCTGGGACCGAGGGCATCCTGCCCTCGTGTTAGTCCGTCCAATCCTCTATGCCGGATGCCTCGCATCCAAAATGCGCCCAATAGGTCCCTGAGGTGGTCCCCTTTCATTGAACAACTTGGACCTGAATCCAATGATTTTCCCATTGTTATTTACCATATTAGTAAATATAATTCAGAAATCTGGAATGAGAACCCTTTACCTCTATGGTAATCAAGAACTTGATGGAGATCCGGAATGGAAGTTGCCTTCGCAAACCGGAATCTCCACCTGGGGATACTATCCTGGATCTCTTGGAGGAACGTGGTTGGCCGCAAAACGAATTTGCGGAGCGAATTGGCTATACGTCAAAACACGTTAGCCTCCTCGTGAACGGCAAAGCACCAATAACGGAAGAGACTGCTTTTCGCCTCGAAAGAGTCCTCGGAGGCACGGTTCGTTTTTGGCTCTCAAGAGAAGCGAGGTTTCGTGAGGCCATCGCTCGCGAAGACGAGCAAGCGTCGCTTCGTGCGCAAGAAGACTGGCTTCGTGAGATCCCGCTTTCACACATGATCAAGTACAAGTGGGTTCCGAAGGCCTCCGGCAAAGCGAAGCAGGTGTCTGAGTGCCTATCATTTTTTGGTGTGGCATCCGTGGATGCCTGGCGCACAAGGTATGCGAAGCCGCTGGCGCTGGCCGCCTTCAAGTCGTCGCTCAAGCACGAAAAGAAGGTCGCCACAGTTGCAGCGTGGCTCCGGCACGGCGAGAGGGTGGCCACGGAGCTCGAATGTGGCCGATTCGACAAGAACATGTTCAAGGCGGAACTCCACAATCTGAGAAGTCTTACGAACGAAACGGATCCAAATGAATTCGTTCCAGTTCTGACTGAGGCTTGTGCACGAGCTGGAGTTGCGGTGGTATTCGCACCCGCGCCCGCAAGTTGCCCTGTAACTGGAGCTACGAAATGGCTCACGAAAGGTAAAGCGCTCCTCATGCTCAGTCTGCGCTACAAGTCAAACGATCACCTTTGGTTCGCTTTCTTTCACGAGGCTGCCCACATCCTGCTGCATGGAAAGAAGATGTTGTTTCTGGAGTTGGTGGGCGGACTGGACGGGAAGAACGAAGAAGAAGCTGATGTATTCGCTCGCGATTTCCTGATTAATCCCAGAGATGCTGCGGCACTGCCTTTTCTGGCTCACAGAGTTGCTGAGGTAACCGCATTCTCCAGGAAGATAGATGTGGCTCCCGGAATTGTCGTTGGGAGGATGCAGCATGATGGGCTTCTTCCAAGGAATTACCTGAATAGACTGAAAGTCCGATATAGCTGGAAGGAAGAATGACTAAGGCCGGAAACGCTGGAGATGCCCTTGTGATTCGTACGCTTGGCCCAGCAAACATCCAATGAACGGCCCCGCCGCCGTGCGCCTTGCCCGGTCGGGCTACGCCCTTTCTCCCCAAGGCGTGCAATCTCGGCTTTCTCATCCTGATTATCGCTGCAGATACGGGCATCCGTCGGCGCGGTAATGATCCCCTGCCGGACTTATAATTCAGGGCATGCCTCAACCGGTTTCCGTGCTGACCGAGTACCAGGACGACTTCGGGTCCTTCTATATCGCCGGGCGAGGGCTTCCCGAGCGAAGCGTGTTGCACTGGGTCCGGCCTGGTTTGGAGAGAATCTTCAGCCGCATCATTCTGGATCCGGCCCGCGGTCTGGTGATGCTGATGACGCCCAGCCAGCCGCACGAAGATGCCGAAGCTGGCGTGGACGCGGCAATAGAGGAAGCGGCCAACCTTTTGGATCAGGACATGGAACCGCTACGCAAATTCCGTTGGCGGCTGCCCGGCGCTGACCCGGGGACCGGCCCGGAAGCGGACTGCTCCTATTACATCGGCGCCAAGGCGCTGGCCTACGCCAAGGCATGCCTGCAGGGCCAAGGGCCGGAATATGCGGAAAACCATCCACCGGACCTGGTGGTGGAGATCGGCGTTACCCATTTCGACCAAGACAAGCAGGCGGTTTACCGGGATCTGGGCGCTACCGAGTACTGGCAGGCGCGCGCCGGCGAGCGCAGGGGTGATATCGAATTGGAATTCCTGGCGCTGGATTCGGCCACGCCCGAGGCGGCCCTGCGCGCTTCCCGGGTGCTGCCGGGGTTGACGCCCGAGGCCGTCGCCGCAGCGGTCAGCGCACGGGCGGCCGTGCGCCCGAGGCCTGCGGCGCGCCGTGCCGCCATCACCCAAGCGTTGCTCGAGCACGGCTTTCCACGTGCGGTGGCGGCCAAGGGCGCAAAAGGGCAAGGCGAGCAAACAGCGCAGCCGTCATTACCATGAAAAAAGAATAATGAAGATATGATTTTCATGGTTTCTTATCCTCGGCAGCGCATCCGGCGATCTCCTGCGGCAAACATCGGAGAGTCTCGCCGAGCGTAGGGAGCCGGTGCCGCTGGGAGGATTCACTCTCGGCGAAGTGGCCGTCCATGGTGAGGGTGGCGCGGACGCGCGGGCGGCGCCATGATGGTGCGTCAGTTGCAGCCGCTGTTTGCGAAGCGCTGAACGGATGCCCGCGCGCCGATTTTTGCGTGCGCGTGTGCGGGGCAATGGTTGCTCTATCGAGGGCAGGATGCCCTCGTTCCCAGCAAGTATGGGTTACATCCCCGGGGTGGAGTCGGCGAGGCGTTGCTGCATGGCGGTGCAGGCGCCCACGGATTGCTCTCCTTCATGTTCGGCGCAGATGGCGGCGATTCCGCTGTCCAGCGCGGCCAGCGACAGGCCGTCATGGTGCTGGGCCCGCCATGCGGTAAGCGCGTCGGTCAGCCATCCGAAGGAGCGCAGGTTGCGGTTCGCCAGGGCATCCGGCTGGCCGCGCATCTCGGCGAAGACTTCTTCGGAGACGCTGATGATGGTTTCGGTGTTTTCGGGGGTCCACAGCATCAGCCGCCGGGCATAGTTCACGCCATGCTGCAGGCGTGTCGCGGGGCCGTGCGCTTCGCGATAGTAGCGCTCCATCCAGCGCACCGCGCCGTCCACGTCGCCGGCCTCATGGCTCAGCGTGGCGAGCGGATACATGAAGTAGTAGGGTTCTTCCGATATCTCCAGCTCCTTCTCCAGCAACAGGCGCGCTCGTTCGTTCTCGCCGGCATCGTGCAGCATGCTGTAGGCGTAGTAGATCACACCCTGGCGTTCCTGCTGGGTCTCGGCGGCCGCATCGGCTTGTTCGGCCGCGGCCACGATGCGCTCAAGCAATTCAGGGCTGGGAGCGGCTTCGGCGTCGTCGAGGCGTTCCAGTTCCAGCAGCATGCCAAGGGAGAAGATCGGTGCGGTCTTGTTGCCCGTGGGGTTGGCGAGCACGGCTTCGATTGCCTCGGCAAATGCGTCGCGCAGCTCGGGCTGCCGCAGTTCGGCGGGCGCGATTGCGGCGAACGTGTCCGAGAGTTTGCCGAAGAACATCATGAGGTTGTCGAGGTCCGGCTGTTCCGCCGCCAGGACGTTCATGAGTTCCGTGTAGCGGCTTGGGTCTGCGTTGCCGGCGCTCACCGCCTCCGACAGGCGCAGGGCCTGGACCCTGCGGGCAAGCGCCAGGTCATTGTTGGGCGCCTGGTTGGCAAGCCGGTTGAACAGCGCCAGGTACTGATCGGTAGCGAGGGTCCGGCGGTCCTGGTACCAGGAATGGTAGGCCAGGCGGCGGAACTCGGCATCGCTGAGGGCCCGCTCGCCGTTCAGCGCCACCTGCACCAGCTCCGCGACCGGCGCCAGATCGGACTGGGCGTCGTCGAGCGCCGCCATGAACGACTCCGCGGTCAGGGTGCCGGGCAGCCGGGTCAGTTCCCGGCTAGCGGCGTCGAAGACGATGACCGACGGGTAGCCCACAGCATCGTGTTTCTCGCCCCAGACTTGCGCGCGCTCGGTATCGCCATCCAGGTACACGGCTACGAAGCTACGCGTTTTGGCGATGAATTCCGGCTGCTGGAACAAGGTGCTCTTCATGGCATTGCAAGGCGGGCACCACACCGCGCCCCAATACAGGAACAGGGGTTTGGCGGAGCGCTCGGCTTCCTCGAATGCCTCTTCGACGCTGCCCGGGTGCCAGGCAATCGCATCGTAGTTATCGGTGTCCGCGCTGCCCTCGGCAAATGGCGCCTCCGCATCCGGCTGGCAGGCGCTCATCGCGAGAGTAGACGAAATAACTATTGCGGCCAGAAAAAGGGGAGTTTGCACGCAAGACAACGTCAGTAGCGAGGGCCTCTCCGCTCTCGACGAGGGCAGGATGCGCTCGCTCCCGTGCCGTGCGGGGGCGCAATGCAGGAATCTCGAAGCAGGAATCATGGCGGTCCTCCAGTCGGAAATACGCGGCCTGATGCCGCGTTCGCAACTCTGCGGGCGAGTGTAGCAGTACCATTGAAGCAATTCGGCGCTGGATTTTGCTAACATTTCCGCAACCGGCCGGGCCGGACATCGATATCACACAGGACAATCCCGAATGGCGCAATTTCTGCTGCCCAGGAACTCGCGAGTAAAGCGCGGCCGCAAGCACGTCCTGCCGCCAAGCTCGGCCGGCAACGGCCAAAGCAGGATTCGGCGCTTCAAGGTGTATCGCTACGACCCGGATTCGGGCGAGAATCCGCGGGTGGACAGCTATGAAGTGGATATGGCCGAATGCGCTCCGATGGTGCTGGATGCGCTGATACACATCAAGGACGAGGTCGATCCCACGCTGACTTTCCGCCGCTCCTGCCGCGAAGGCATCTGCGGGTCCTGCGCAATGAACATCAACGGCATCAACACCCTTGCGTGCACGCAGGCGATCAGCGATCTCAAGGGCGACGTCGCCGTCTATCCGCTGCCGCATTTACCGGTGGTAAAGGACCTGGTTCCGGACCTGACGCATTTTTACGCTCAATACGCTTCCGTGGAACCCTGGCTGAAGACCAAAACGCCACCGCCCCCGGACCGTGAGCGGCTGCAGTCCCGCGAGGACCAGGAGAAAATCAACTCGCCCGCGGCCTGCATCCTGTGCGCCTGCTGTTCTACCAGTTGTCCCAGTTACTGGTGGAACGAGGATCGTTACCTGGGCCCGGCGGCCTTGCTGGCCGCTTATCGCTGGCTGGAAGACAGCCGCGACGAGGCCGCCGGAGAGCGGCTCGATCAGCTCGAAGATCCGTTCCGGCTGTATCGCTGCCACACCATCATGAATTGCGTCGAGGCCTGTCCCAAGGACCTGAACCCCGCGCGCGCCATCGCGGAGACCAAGAAAAGGCTCCTGGAGCGGCGCGCCTGAGCCTCGCCCCGTCGAGCCCCCGGTCGCGAGCCGGGAACGAGGGCATCCTGCCCTCGGCGAGGGCAGGATGCCCTCGTTCCTTTGTTCCTTACGGGTTAGCGCGGCGCAGCGCATGAGCCCCACGGCGAAACTCCGTTGGCGCTGCCGTCGCGGAAAACGTGAACTGGACCTGCTTCTTGAGCGCTATCTCAACAGCCGTTACCAACACGCGGATCCCGCTGAGCGGGCCGGCTTTGAGGCGCTGCTCGAACGCAGCGATCCGGACCTGGAAGACCTGCTGAACGGGCGCAGCCCGCCCGAGTGCCCGGACCAGGCGCGCGCAATTGAGCGGATTCGCGGCCACGATTGAGATTCGCTCGGGGCGCCCGCCCTGGGCGCTGCCGGTGCTTGCGAGCGGCCTTCTGCTTGCCTGCGTCGGCGTGCTGATCGCGGATCTGCCGACCTGGCTTGGCGTCGCCCTGGTGTTGGGAATGGCGCCGGCGGCGGTGCGTGAATGGCTTGCGGCACGGCGTAGCGGGATCGCGCCTGGGGTGGAAGCCTTGTGGCTTGCGCCGGGTGGCGAATGGCGCCTGGTGCGAGATACGGGTGAACTCGAGAAGGCGAAGCTGCTTTACCGGCAGGGATTTGTAACCCGCCGGCTCGTGGGTTTGACGCTACTTTCCATGGCTACCGCCCAAGGGCGCGGATCCAAGGTAAGGGTTTGGCTTACGCCCGGCATGCTGGGCCGCACCGGCTGGCGCCGGCTTCAGGTCCGGCTGCGAAATCCTTGAGCCAGCCGGTTAAAATCGCGCTCTTATGGATTTATCCCTGATTCTGGTTGCAACTACCGGCCTGGCGCTGGTGGTCTGGCTGTTTGATCGGTTCGTAGTCACGCCGCGTGACAAGCGGCTTACCGCCGATGGCGGTATAGCGCCGCCGAAATCCAAGCTGTTTGAATACGCTGCCGCGTTTCTTCCGGTGCTTGCGGTGGTGCTTTGCGTACGTTCGTTTCTCTATGAGCCGTACCGGATACCTTCGGGTTCCATGAAGCCCACCCTTGAGATCGGCGATTTCATTTTTGTCAACAAGTTCGCCTACGGCCTGCGTGTACCGGTCACCAACACCCGCTTCATTGATATCGGTTCCCCCGAACGGGGCGACGTTTTGGTCTTCAAGCTTCCTTCCGATTCTTCCGCCAACTTCATCAAGCGGCTGGTGGGTTTGCCAGGCGACGTGATCGATTACCGAGGCAAGCGGCTGCGGATCAATGGGGAGCTGGTCCAGATGAGTAGTCCTGTGCCTTTGGATCCCGATTCGCCGTTTTCGGTCCGCAAGGCTGAAGAGATTCTGGGCGACGCAAAGCATGACGTTTATTTCATTCCCGGCCAGCGCGGACGGGAGGACATCTTTACCGTTCCCCAAGGGCATTATTTCGTGATGGGAGACAACCGCGACAACAGCAGGGACAGCCGTTATCCGGGTGTGGGCTTTATTCCGGAGGATCGCCTTGTGGGTCGCGCTGAGCGCATCTGGTTCAATTGGGACATTGGCAGCATGCCTGAATGGGGCCGGATCGGCGACGCGATTCGTTGACCGAACGTCGGCGGCTATCCGAATGGGCCGGCCGAACGCTGGGGCATGAGTTTGCCCACCCGGAATTGCTCAAGCTGGCGCTTACTCACCCGAGTGAGGGCGAAAACAACAACAGGCGCCTGGAGTTTCTGGGCGACGCGGTGCTGGAACTGGTGTGCTCGGACTATCTGTACCGGCGCTACGAGGACGCCCTGGAAGGAGGTTTGACCCAGCTGCGCCAACGGCTGGTGCAACGGGCCACTTTGGCCGCGGTGGCCCGGGAAGTGAACCTCGGTATGCATCTCAGCTACACAGGCGCCGACCTGGCCCCCGGGGGGGCGGCCCATGAAGCCATGCTGGCGGACGCGCTGGAGGCCCTGTTTGCCGCTCTGTGGCTGGACGGCGGGATCGAGCCGGCCGCTGCATGTTTCCAGCAACTCTTCGGCGAGCGCCTCAAGTCGGTAGAGGAGCAACCTCGCGACGCCAAGAGCGTGCTCCAGGAAACCCTGCAGGGGCGCGGCCTCAAGCCGCCCGAGTACCGGCTGGACACGGCGGGCGACGACGCGCAGGCGCCAAACTTCCGCTCCCTTTGCAGCGTCCCGGAAATGTCGCTGCGCGGCGCCGGCGAAGGCCGCACCATACAGGCATCGGAAATCGAGGCGGCGGCCGCGGTGCTGGCCTTGATCGGTGAGGCTTCGTGAAGTTCCGCACCGGACTGGCGCCTATTCTCGGCCGGCCCAACGTCGGCAAGTCCACCCTTCTGAACCGGCTGCTGAAAGAAAAAGTCAGCATCGAGGCGCGCAAACCGCAAACCACGCGCCACGCGATTACCGGCGTGCGCAGCACCGACCGGGCGCAGCTCGTGCTAGTGGATACTCCGGGACTGCACGCGCCTGGCACCCGGTTGCTGTCGCGCAGCATGAACCGCGCCGCCGTCGGTGCGCTGGCCGGCGCCGACCTATTGTTGATGATGGTTGAGGCTAACCGGTGGCTGAAGGCGGATGACCGGGTGCTCATGGAAGCGAAAAAGTCGGGATTGAAATGCATACTGGTGGTCAACAAGATCGATCGCCTCAAGCGGCGGGAAGACCTGTTTCCGTTTCTGCAGCAATGCGCCGCAAAGGGTGATTTTGCCGAGATTGTTCCAATATCCGCGCTGCGCGGAGAAAACCTTGAGCGGCTCGAAGGAGTGGTGGCGGAATACCTGCCCGAGGGCAGTCCCCTGTTTCCTTTCGAAACGGTGACCGACCGCGACATGAACTTTCGCATAGCGGAAATGCTGCGCGAGAAACTCACGCTGAACACCCACGGCGAGGTGCCGTACGACCTGGATGTAGTCGTTACCTCCCTTGAGACGGAAGGCAAGGCGGTGGTGGCCGAATTGGAGATACGGGTCAACCGCGCCTCGCAAAAGGGCATCGTGATCGGCAAGGGAGGATTGCGGCTGAAGGCCGCCGGCCGCCAGGCGCGGATGGAATTGCAGCGCACATTCAAGCGCCCTTTTCATCTCCGCACATTCGTTCGCGTGCGCAAGAACTGGTTCAACAACCCTCGCTTTTTCCAGTGAGCACACCGCGGCGAGTGGAACTCGCGGAGTCCTGGGTGCTCCACAGCCGCCCGTTCCGCGAAACCAGCCTGATCGTGGAGGCTTTTTCCCGCGACCATGGGCGCATCGGGCTGGTGGCGCGCGGAGGAAGGCGTCCGCGTTCGCCTCTGGCGCTGGCGGCGCAACCGTTTCGGCGTCTATACCTTTCCTGGGCCGGACGCGGTGAACTGGCCACCCTGACCGGCGCCGAGAATGCGCCGCAGGATATGGGCTACGCCCGGCCTGCCGGCGACGCTGTGCTGGCGGCGATGTACGTAAACGAACTGTTGCTGCGCATGACCCGCCGGGAGGACCCGCACCCGGAGTTGTTCAGTCACTACTGCGGCGCGCTGGCGGGCTTGTTTGCGGGCGAGCCTCTGGATACGGTTCTAAGGCAGTTCGAGTTGGACCTTCTTGCGTCGCTCGGTTACGGGCTCAACCTTCAGCGGGATACGCAGGGCCGGGCGCTGGCGCCGGAAACGGCCTACTGCTACCGTATGGAGCAGGGCGCCGAGGTCTTGCCTGTCGGAGCCCGGGTTGGAGAGGCGATGAATTTCTCGGGCGCGGAACTGTTGGGAATCGCGCGCCGGGACTGGGCCAGCAGAGAGGCGCGCCGGGCCGCGCGCCGCCTGCTTACCTCGGCGATTGATTTCTATCTGGAGGGACGACCGCTCAACACCCGCAAGGTTTTCGCGGCGATGCAATGACGATTCAACTGCTTCCCGATCACCTGGTCAACCAGATCGCCGCGGGCGAGGTAGTGGAGCGCCCGGCCTCGGTGGTCAAGGAACTGACGGAGAACAGCCTCGATGCGGGCGCCCGGCGGATCGTGGTGCAGGTGGAACAGGGCGGCTCGCGATTGTGCCGGGTCCGCGACGACGGCGTAGGGATATCGGCGGGGGAGCTGGCGCTGGCGCTGAAACGGCATGCCACCAGCAAGATCTCCAGCCTGGATGATTTGCGGACGGTGGCCACGCTGGGTTTTCGTGGCGAAGCGCTGCCCAGCATTGCGGCGGTTGCGAAGCTTGCCTTGACCTCGCGGATCGCCGGGGAGCGTAGCGCCTGGACCGTAAACAGTTCCGGCGGCGCCTCCTCGGAGCCGCAACCGGCGGCGCATCCCAGGGGCACCACGGTGGAGGTGCGCGATCTGTTCTACAACACTCCGGCTCGCCGCAGCTTCCTGCGCAAACCGGTTACCGAAGCGCGCCATATTGATCGGGCCGTCCTGCGCCTGGCGCTCAGCCGCTACTCCACCGCGGTGCGCTACGAAAAAGACGGGCGGCTGAGCTACGACCTGCCGGCCGCTGCCGAGCGAGCCGAGCAGGAGGAACGTCTGGCCCGGCTGCTGGGCGCCGAATTCGTTGAGCATGCCTTGTATTTCGAACAGCAGCACGAAGGCATTCACTTGTGGGGCTGGCTGGCTCGCCCGAAATATTCGCGCATCCAGGGTGATATGCAGCATCTGTTCCTGAACGGACGGGCGATATTCGATCGCACCGTTGCGCACGCGGTGCGCCGGGCTTACGAGGATGTGATGTTTCACGGCCGCCATCCCGCCTGGTTGCTGCACCTGGAAATGGATCCGGCGGCGGTGGACGTCAACGCCCATCCGGCCAAGCTCGAGGTTCGATTTCGCGAAGGGCGGCGGATTCATGACATCGTCCGGCGCACGCTGGAGGCGGTGCTGGCGGACACTCGGCCCAGCGCGGCGTCTGGCGGGGAGATGACCGTGGACCAAGTCGCGGCGGCGCCGGGTTTCGGTGTTCAAGGGAATCGTATCCGAGCCGGCCACGGGACGGCCGCCGACCTGGCTTCGTTGCTGGGCGCCTCGCCGCTACCGCTGGGTCCGGCGCGGGGCTTTGCTCCGGTGCGCGAGGCGCAAGCACAAGCACTACCACCCGCAGGCGATATGCCGCCTTTGGGCTACGCGCTGGCCCAGTTGGGCGGGGTGTATATCCTGGCCGAGAACCGTGACGGGCTGATCATCGTGGATGCGCACGCCGCCCACGAACGGGTGGTGTACGAGCGCATGAAGGCGCAGCTGGGTGAACAGGGACTTGGATCGCAGCTCCTTCTGGAGCCGATACGCCTGCGGGTGGGCGCCGAAGACATCGATACGGCCAAACAGCAGCGGGAGGCTTGGAAGCGGCTGGGTTTCGTGGTGGACCAGGTGGGACCGGACACCCTGGCGGTGCGTGAAGTACCCGCGCTGCTGGCGGGCGGCGACGCACAAGCCATGCTGCGCGACTTGCTGTCGGGCGCTCAGGCGCGGCAGGAGGCCGAAAGCGAGGATAGCGGCGAGGAACTCACGGGCCGGGTTCACCACATCCTTGCGACCTTGGCCTGCCATACCTCGGTGCGCGCCAATCGGCGGCTGACGCTTGAGGAAATGAACGCCTTGCTGCGCGACATGGAACACACCCCGCGCGCCGACCAGTGCAATCATGGACGCCCGACCTGGCGGGCTTTCAGCATCACGGAACTGGATCGCATGTTCCTGCGCGGCAGGTAGCAGGCGTCAGCTTGGAGGCGGTGTTCTTGAAGGGGCCCACTTGCGTGGGCAAGACACGGCTGGTCGTGGAACTGGCGGCGCGGCTGCCGTTGCGGATCATCAGCGTGGATTCGGCCAGTGTCTATCGGGGCTTGGACATCGGCACCGCCAAGCCCGGGCCGGAAGAGCGACGAGTGGCGCCGCATTCCCTGATCGACGTGTGCTCGCCGAAAGAACGTTATTCGGCGGCGCGTTTTGCCCGGGATGCCGGTCGAGAGATCGCGCTGGCCCGTGAATCGGGGCGGGTTCCCCTGCTTGTGGGCGGAACCATGCTGTATTTCCGGGCGCTGGAGCAGGGTTTTGCGGAACTGCCCGGCGCCGATGCCGCGCTGCGCAGTCAGATTCAAATGCAGGCGAAGGCTGAAGGCTGGCCGGCGCTGCATGCACGGCTGGAAAAACTGGATTCCGAGGCGGCTGGGCGGATTTCGCCGAATGACAGCGCCCGAATTGAACGGGCGCTGGAAGTGCTGCGGCTGACCGGGCGGCCGATCAGCCGGTTATGGAGGGATGCGCCGGCCCGGGAGGCGCATCCGCATCGCTACCTCAAGTTCGCGTTGGTCCCGGAAGACCGGCATGCCTGGCGTGGCCGAATTGAGGGGCGGTTTTTCGACATGCTGAAGCGCGGCTGGTTGGACGAGGCGCGGGCGCTGAACGCCCTGGGTCTCGATCCCGGACTGCCGGCGACGCGGATTGCCGGCTATCGGCAACTTCTGGCTCATATCAACGGAGAGTATTCTCTCGATGAGGCGACAGTGCGGGGCATCCGGGCCACCAAAGCGCTGGGACGCCGGCAACTGACCTGGTTGCGGGCGGAAGAGGGGATCACCCGCATTGCGGCGGAGAGTTCCCACTGCGCGGCGCAATTCGAACAGGAAATCCTTGCCAATTGGGATATTGGCCGGCGGCCGGCGGCCGGCCAGACGTGCGGAAAATGACCGGAAACGGCGGCCAATTCACGGGATTGGCCGAAACTGCGCAAACAAGCCCCTTTTTCGCGCTTGGCGCTCGACGGTTAATGGCTCATTTTGCCGGGGCTAATCTGCAACCCGCCGAAGGCCATGGCCTGTGCGCCCGGCATTCGGAGCCCGAAAAGGAATGCTCGATGGACAGCCGCCAAGACCTGCAAAACCAATTTCTTAACGCGCTGCGGCGGAGCCGGGCGCGGGTCTACGTGTTCCTTGTGAACGGAATCAAGCTCAAGGGTGTGATTGGCGGTTTTGATATGTTCGCGATTCTGCTGCACAATGGCGTAAGTCAGATTGTGTACAAGCACGCCATATCCGCCATCGTACCCGTCCGCCAGCAAGACTTGGAAAGCACTTTGCGCGAGCCACAGGCCGAAGCGTTTGACTAGGGCCTGTTACCACTATGGGAAGCCGCTCTGTTGAATCTGTTACGGTGCCAATTGAGGCGCGAGGAGCGTGGTTTGGTGATTCCAAATGAGCGACGAGTAACGATGAGTGGCGCCGTAACAGACTCAACCCGAAGGGCCGGGTCTGTTTTTCCGCCCGGCGGCGTTGCCGCTCGCTTATGTGGGCCGGCCACACGGCGCTCACGGCGCCTTGCCGGACAAAAAAATAGACCCGGCAGAGCGGATTCCCATAGTGGTAACAGGCCCTAACCGCGAGCGGGCCATACTGCTGGCGCCAGCGGGCGACAAGGCCCGTCGGAAGGAATTTGAGTCGCTGGTCGCGTCAGCCGGCGCCGAAGTCTTGCATACGCTCAAGGTCGCGCTGCGCCAGCCGGATCCCCGTACCCTGATACGCAGCGGCAAACTCGAGGAATTGGGCCTGCTTTGCACCCAAACCGCGCCTGATCTGGTGGTGGTGGACTTTGCCTTGAGCCCATCGCAGGAGCGCAACCTGGAGCGCGCGCTCCAGTGCCCGGTGGTGGACCGCACCAAGGTAATCCTGGACATCTTTGCCTTAAGAGCGCAAAGCCGCGAGGGAAAACTGCAGGTCGAACTGGCCCAGTTACGGCACCTGTCTACGCGACTGGTGGGCGGCTGGACCCACTTGGAACGGCAGAAGGGTGGTATCGGCCTGCGGGGTCCCGGTGAAACCCAGTTGGAAACCGACCGGCGGCTCGTCGCCGGGCGAATCCGTCGTCTTGAAACGCAGCTTTCCGGGGTAGCGGCGCGCCGCCGCCTGGAAAGGGCCCGCCGCCGCCGTTCCGACGCCAAGCTGGTTTCGCTGGCCGGATATACCAATGTCGGGAAGTCCACGCTGTTCAACCGCCTGGCAGGCGCCAGCGTGACCGCCCACGACCGGCCCTTCGATACCCTTGATTCCACGATACGCCGCGTGTCGCTGCCTCACGGGCAGGAAGCCCTGCTCTCCGATACCGTAGGTTTTATTCGAGACTTGCCGCATGAATTGGTTGCGGCGTTCAATTCCACGCTTGAGGAGATCGCATCCGCCGACCTGATTGTGCACGTGATCGACGGTTCATCGCCCGATCAGATAGAGCGGATCGATGCGGTGGAGCAGGTGCTGGAGCAGATCGGGGCAGGCGATACGCCAAGCATGCGCGTATTCAACAAGGCGGATATAATTCCCGGTGGACTGCAGGCGGTCGATAAGGCCTCCGGCGCAGTCTGGGTTTCGGCGCTCAGCGGCGCCGGCGTCGAAGAGTTGCTTGCAAGGGTTGCAAAGCGATTGTCGGCAGGGCGGTTACGCCGCACGGTTCGGCTAAGCGCAGGCCAGGGAAGACTTAGGGCACTGCTTTACCGCCGCGGCCGCGTACTCCGTGAACACTTGTTGCCCGGCGGCGGCTGGACATTGGATTTGGAAATGAACCACCGAGCTTTTGAGAAACTGGCTAGCCGCGAGGACATTGGCGCGGCCTGAGCGCTTTTTGCACTACACAACACGGAAAAATTAATATGGCTTGGAACGAACCGGGCGGCGACGGTTCCTGGAATCGGGGCGGCCGCCAGCAGCCCGACTTGGAAGATGTCGTTCGCGATACGCTTCAAAAACTTTTCGGCATCTTCGGCGCCAGCGGCAAAGGATCCTTCCGGCGCATACTCATTTGGGCGCTCGCAATCCTGGTGGGCCTGTGGAGCTTTACCGGTCTGTATCGCGTGGATGAAGCCGAGCGCGCCGTGGTGCTGCGCTTCGGCGATCATGTGGCGACCAAAGGCTCAGGGCTGCGCTGGCATTTTCCGTGGCCGATAGAAAGTGTCGAAAAGGTCAATGTCGCGGCGGTCAACAATTTCAGCCAACAGACCCGGATGCTGACTGCCGATGAGAACATCGTGGTGGTGGACCTGGTGGTGCAGTACCAGCGCCTGAATCCGGAAGACTTCCTGTTCAAGGTGCGTGCCCCGGAAGAAACCCTGGGCGATATAAGCGAGAGCGCCATCCGCGAAATCATCGGCAAGAACCAGATGGATTACATCCTGGGTGAGGGGCGAGGCGATATAGCCCAGCGCACCGAGGATTTGATTCAGCGAACTCTGGACGACTACGAGACCGGCATCGGCGTAACCCAGGTCAATTTGCGCGACGCAAACTATCCGCAGCAAGTCGAGGCAGCGGTGCAGGACGCCATCAAGGCGCGCGAGGACAAGGAGCGGCTGGCCTTTGAGGCCCAGGCGTACGCCAACGACGTGGTCCCCAGGGCGCGCGGCGCAGCCGCCCGGCGCCTGCAGGATTCCGAGGGCTACAAGGCCCGGGTCGTCGCCGACGCGGAAGGTGAGGCGCAGCGCTTTGAGAAACTGCTGGCGGAATACCAAAAGGCGCCCGGGGTGACTCGGGAACGCCTCTATATTGAGGCCATGGAGGCGTTGTACAGCAATACCGGCAAGGTCCTGCTGGAGGCGGAGGGCAGCGGCAATCTGTTGTACCTGCCGGTGGATCAGCTGATCAAGCGTAGTGCGGAGCCGGGCGCTACGTCCGCTCAAACGCCGGACCGGGGCTCGCAGGGCTCGGAATCCGACGACACGCTCCGCCGCAGGGGAGGTTCAGGATCATGAATACCAGAGGCATATTCCTGCTGGCGGTGGCAGGCGCTATCGTGCTGTTCAACAGCGTTTTTGTATTGGATGAGCGCGAATACGCAGTACGGTTCCGCTTCGGAGAAATCGTCCAGACCTATGACGAGGCGGGGCTGCATTTCAAGTTGCCCTTTGTCAACAACGTGGATAAATTTCCCGACCAGATCATCACGATCAACAACCCGCAGGAAGCATTTCTTACCGCGGAGAAGAAAAACCTGCTGGTGGACTTTTTCGTCAAATGGAAGATCGTTGACGTTGCGGGCTACTACACCACGCTGGGTAATGAGGTGCGCGCGCAGCAGCGCCTGCTGGAAATCATCAAGGATGACATCCGCGCCGAGTTTGCCAAGCGCACGGTGCCCGAAGTGGTATCGGCGGAGCGCCGTGAACTGATGTTCGAGATGCTCAGCAACGCCCGGCGTGCGGCCTTGGAGTTCGGGATCCACGTGGTTGATGTGCGAGTCAAGCGAATCGAGTTCCGGGAAGAAGTAAGCGAGTCGGTATTCCAGCGCATGCGCCAGGAGCGCGCCCGTGTGGCGTCGGAACTGCGCGCCGAGGGGGCGGAAACGGCCGAGCGGATTCGGTCCGACGCCGACCGGCAACGGGTGGTGATCCTGGCCGCCGCGTACCGGGATGCGGAGATCATGCGCGGTGAAGGCGACGCGATCGCCGCGGAGACTTACGCCAACGCCTACAGCAAGGATCCCGAGTTTTATTCCTTCTCCCGCAGCATTAATGCGTACCGCAACTCTTTCGGGAAGGAAGATCTCCTGGTGCTGGATTCCGAGGGCGATTTCTTCCGGTATTTGAACGAATCGGAAAGCAAGAAATAGCTCCGCCACCGTTGTCCCGTGGCCCTGCCGCGTACGCAAGAACCCCCTGGGAACGAGGGCTTCCAGCCCTCAGAGGGCAGGATGCCCTCCCTCCATGGAACAACCCTGGGAACGAGGGCTTCCAGCCCTCGCCGCTGAAGCCGTATGCCTTCTAGCGCAGCACAAGCCCGCGGCATAGTCCTGATCGGCGCCCAGTGGGGCGACGAAGGCAAGGGCAAGGTGGTGGATCTGCTGGCCAGCCGCTGCGATGCGGTGGTGCGTTTTCAGGGCGGTCACAACGCCGGACACACGGTGATTTACAAGGGCGAGACCCTGGTTTTGCACCTGCTGCCCAGCGGCATCCTGAGTCCCGGCGCGGAATGCCTGATCGGCAATGGTGTTGCGCTTTATCTACCCCAGCTTTTTGAAGAACTGCAATCCATTGCGCTGCATGGGGCGGATCCGGCGGGAAGGCTTTTCCTGAGTCCGAACTGCCCGCTGATTCTTCCCTCGCACATGGCGCTGGACCGGGCGCGCGAGCGCCATGCCGGGAGCGGGCGCATCGGAACTACCGGCCGCGGCATTGGACCGGCCTATGAAGACAAGGCGGCGCGCAGGGCCGTGCGGGCCGGTGAGCTGTTCTCTCCGGAACCCTTCCGGGAGCGGCTCGCGGCGGCAATGGACTTGCACAACTTCATGCTTGAGAAGTACTACGGCGCCGCCGCGGTGGATGCGGGCCGGGTGGCTGATGAATGGTTGGCCATGGCCGAGAAGTTGCGTCCCATGGTGGTGGATGTTTCCGACCGCCTGCGCCGGCTGCATGCCGAGGGCGGAGCAGTGCTGTTTGAAGGTGCTCAGGGGGTAATGCTCGATATCGACCACGGCACCTATCCGTATGTGACCTCATCCAGCACCGTGGCGGCCGGGGCGCCGGTCGGCGCCGGCGCGCGCCTTGAACAGTTGACCGAGGTGGTCGGCGTAGCCAAGGCCTACACCACTCGGGTAGGCGAAGGGCCGTTTCCGACCGAATTGCATGATGAGGTGGGCGCAAGGCTGGCTCAGGAAGGCGCGGAATGGGGCGCTACCACCGGACGCCCACGCCGTTGCGGATGGTTCGACGCCGTTGCGGTGCGGACGGCGGCGCAACGAGCGTCGATAAACAGCCTGTGCATCACCAAGCTGGACGTGCTGGACGGCGTGAACCCGATCCGCATATGCACGGGCTACCGGATGGACGGACGGGAGATCGACAAACTTCCCGAATATATGAATCGCTACGCCGAATGCGAACCCTGCTACGAGCAGTTCGAAGGCTGGGCGGGATCAACCCGCGGCATTACCCGCTGGGAAGATCTGCCGCTGCGCGCCCGCGCCTATATCGAGCGGCTGGAAACTCTGGTGGGTATTGACGCCTGCATCGTTTCAACCGGACCTGCCGGCGAGGACACGATCATTCGCCGCCACCCTTTCGGTTCGCATGGTGATTAACCGGGAACCTGGGCATCCCCGCTGGGAACGAGGGCTTCCAGCCCTCGACGAGGGCGGGACACCCTCGCTTCCAGCGTCAGCCGCTGCTTACCCACTCTCCGCCAATGGTGCGGCTGTAGCCTCTGAACTCGGCCACCGTAACGCCTTGATCGTCCGCCACGACAACATCGAAGATGCCGTTGCGGCCGTAAGCGGCGCGTCCGGTGGCATGGGCGCTGAGGCGGCGTCCCGCCTGGACTTTCTCAAGGAACGAAATGGAGCAATGCATCGCCACGGCCTGCCGGTTCAGACTGTTGCAGGCAAATGCGAAGGCCGTGTCGGCAAGGGCGAAAATCAGCCCGCCATGGCACACGCCGTGGCCGTTCAGCATTCCAGGCTGGACGGTGAGATGCACGGTAGCCTTACCCGGCGTGACTTCGCCGAGTTCCAGGCCCATTTCGCGTGAGCCATGGTCATTAGCCCACATCAATTCGGCGCAGGCCTGCGCCACTTCAAGTTCGGTCTTGCTCATCTGCCGTCGGAATCGTTGCGGATTGGTGCCGAGAAGAGGACTCGAACCTCCACGGGGTTACCCCCACTGGCACCTGAAGCCAGCGCGTCTGCCAATTCCGCCACCTCGGCACGATGTTGCCTTGTGTTCCTGTTGCGGACAATCGCCACAGGCGCGCCAAGGCGCTTGGAATACCGGGAAATTTAGCGTTTTGCGGCCCCGCCTGTCAATGATTCCCCCCAGGGAACGAGCGCATCCTGCTCTCGTCGAGGGCAAGATGCCCTCGTTCCCGGCGTGTTCCTTGCACGTCAGCGCGGCGCGGACGCGGCGAACACTCCCAGTGATTGGAGCCTGGTATGCCGACGTCGATTGAGCAACGAGCCATTGCCGAGGCGGGCTTGAGAGAGATCTGGCCTGGCCGGGTTCGCGCCCGGGCCAACGAGATCGCGGCGCGTCCACAACCGGCAGGGGAACGGGAGGATTTGCGCGAATTGCCGCTGGTGACGATCGACGGCGCCAATGCCAAGGATTTCGACGATGCGGTTTATGCAACGCCAAGAGGCGATGGCTGGCGGGTTATCGTGGCGATTGCCGACGTATCTCACTATGTGCGACCCGGCGACCCGCTGGACCGCGAGGCGGCACAGCGCGGCGTATCCGCATATTTCCCGAGCTGCGTGCTCCCGATGCTGCCGGAAGTCCTGTCCAACGAGCTGTGTTCGCTCAAACCGGACGTGGACCGCTTGTGCCTGGCTTGTGAGATGGACCTTGACTCCGGCGGCAATCTCAAATCCTGGCGTTTCTTTCGCGCCATCATGCGTTCGGCGGCCCGGCTGACCTATTCGGGTGTGCACGCGGCGGTGGAGAAAGGTGATGCGAAGGCTCGCCGCAGGCTGGGCCCGTTGCTTGGCCCGGTGGAGAATCTTTACGGGGCCTGGCGCTCGCTCGCGGTGGCGCGCCGCCGCCGTGGAGCCCTGGAGTTGGACCTGCCGGAGACCCTGGTGCGCCTCGGCGCCAACGGCAGGGTTACGGCGCTGGTACAGAGCGAGCGCCACGATGCACACCGGGTCATTGAAGAGTTGATGATCGCCGCCAACGTGGCGATGGCACGATTCCTGAGCCGCGCCCGCATGCCCGCTCTGCACCGGGTGCATGCGCCGCCGGACGGCGAAGGCATCGAAGAGCTACGCAACCTGTTTGCCGGCGTGGGCGGTTCGCTTTCCGATGCCGTAAACCGCAGTCCCCATGAGATCAATGCCGCGCTGCGCCGCCTGGTGGGCCATCCGGCGTATGAAATGGTGGCGGTAGGTATGCTGCGATGTATGCAGCAGGCCTGTTACCAGCCGGCCAACATCGGCCATTACGGCCTCTCTCTCAAGTCGTACTCGCATTTCACCTCGCCGATTCGCCGATACCCCGACTTGCTGGCGCATCGCGCGATCAAGCACCTCCTGGACGGCGGCAGGGGAGAGAATGCCCCGCTGCGTGGCGGCGAACTGGCCAAGGCCGGCATTTCCTGCTCGGAACTGGATCGGCAGGCGGAGGGGGCGATGCGTTCCGCCGTAAAGATATACAAGCTGCAATACCTGTCCGGCCGCCTGGGCGACACGCTCGATGCCGTGGTCTCCCATGGAACCGGCAAAGGCCTGTTCGTGCGGGTGCCCGAAGCGGGCTTAAGCGGCATGATTCCCCGCTGGCGTCTACCGCCGCAAAAGAGCCGCCGCCGCGATCGCGAAAGAGGCAATACGCAGCGTCTGCATGGCTTTACGCTGGGAGCGCCGGTAACCGTGCGAATAGCGCGGATCGATGAAGAACGAGGCCATCTCGACCTCGACCTGATCTGACGGCCCTGGGAGTTTTCGCAGCAGGCGCCGCTGCGCTGACGCGCAGGGAACACGCTTGGGAACGAGGGCATCTTGCCCTCGTCGAGGGCTGGAAGCCCTCGTTCCCAGGAGGGCAGGATGCTCCCCCTCTTAGGATCAGGGGCTGCGGTTCCAGCCGCCGCCGAGCGCCTGGTAAAGGCCCACGATGGCGTTCAGGTAGGCGCGCTTGTTACTTAAGACCGCGTTGCGCGCGGCATACAGGAAGTCCTGCGCAGTCAGCACCCGCTGGTAATTGATTACCCCCTCGCGGTAGCGGACTTCCGCAATTCTCAAGGATTCCTCGGCGCGGTGCAGGTCCACCAGGGCAATCTGGCTCAGCGAGTTCAGCAATTCGATGTTGCCCAGCGCAATTTCAATGTCGTTGAACGCGCGGATCACGGTCTCGCGATAACTGGCCAGAGAGGACTCCATCCGAAGCCGAGCGCTTTCCTTCGCTCGCCCGCGCCGGCCGAAGTCGAACACGTTCTGCAGCAGGTTTGCGCCCAAAGAAACCGAAAGGCTGTTGCCTGAAGTGAGTTCCCGCAGAGAGTCGCTGGCGGTATTGGCGCCGGCGGTCAGTGAAATGCTGGGCAGGAGCGCATTGCGCGCGATTGCCACGTTGGCGCGCGCACTACGGAGGTTCTGTTCCGCCTGCACAATGTCCGGGCGCCGCTGCAGCAGTCCGGAAGGCAGGCCGGGCGCCACCGAAGGGGTCTCAAGGTCTGCAAGCGTCGTGGCCTTGACGTCAAAGTCACGAACCGGTTCTGCCATCAGTAGCGCCAGTGCCGCGCGCGCCGCGTATTCATCCTGACGCAACTGCATCACTGCGTTGCGCTGGCGCTGGACCGCGATCTGCTGTTGTAGCGCATCGATGGGCGTGAGTACCCCAGCCTCGACCCTTGCCCGCGTGATGCGTTCAATCAACTCGGCCGTTTGCAGGTTGCGCTTGGCAACCTCAATCTGATCGCGCGCAAACAGAACGTGGAAATAGGTGGACGCGGCCAGGACCTGGATATTCAAACGCGCACCGGCGAGCTGGGCGGCGGCGGAATCGTAGGACGCCTCCGCCAGGTCGTAGCGGTACGGCTTGCTCAGAATATCCGCGTAGCCCACGCTCAAGCTGAGCTGGGCGGATTCCGAACCCCGATCGGAAAAGTTCCCGCCCGGCGGCTCCGTTCCGCTGTAGCTGCCGCCGGCGTCGAAGTCCACGATCGGCGTGGGATACAGGTCGAAGCCCGCATCGATCAGCGCCAGTTGTGCCTGCCGGAAGCTGCGCTCGGCATTTTGCAAGCCCAGGTTCCGCTCGTGGACGCGCGCCATGAGCTGGCTCAGCTCGTCGCTGCCGAAGGCGTCCCACCATTGTTCGCCGGGCCACTCGCCGGGCGCCGTGTCGCCCCAGTCCGGCGGCACGTCCGTATCGAGCGCCGGCATGGAAGTGCTACCGCAGGCGGTCAGCGCCACTGCCGCAACTAGCGGAAGAATGCGTGCTTGGTAATTCATGGGCATGATTATGGGTTATTGCGCCGCCAGGGCCGCTACCGGATCCAGGCGGGCCGCTCGCCTTGCGGGCGCAAAACCGAACAACAGGCCCGTCAAGGTGGCGCAGGAAAGGCCGATCAGCAGAATCGGCGCCGTAAACACTACTTGCACCACGCCAAGGGAGTTCACCAGGGCGCCCAGGCCGACGGCGAGCAGCAATCCGATCAGGCCACCCAGTCCGGACACGACAACCGCCTCACAGACGAACTGCATCAATATATCCCTCTGCCGCGCTCCGGTGGCCATGCGCACCCCGATCTCCCGGGTTCGTTCGGCAACCGTGGCAAGCATGATGTTCATTACTCCGATGCCGGCCACTATCAGCGAGATGCCGCCGATGGCGCCGAACAATAGCCTCAGGATGTTTGCCACGTTGTCTTGTGCCTCGATGAGTTCCGCCTGGTTCTGGATCTCGAAGTCCGGGGTGCCATGGCGCCGCGTAAGCAGGGCGCCAATCTCCTCCTGCGCGATCTCGACATGTTCCGTTTCCGTAACCAGAATCTCCAGGGAGGTTAGATTCTCTCGGTTGAACAACCGGACGGCCCCCGTCATGAGCGGCACGTAGGCGGCCCGCGCCCAGAAGTTGAAGGCCGCAAATTGTCCCTGTGGACGTTGCAAAACTCCAATCACCTGGTACGGCGCTCCGTTGATCTGAACGTATTCGCCTACCGGGTCAACATCTCGTGCGAACAGGCTGCCCGCCAGATTCCCGCCGAGGACTACGACCGGTTCATAGTCCTCGTCCTGCTGGTCACTAAAGAACACGCCTTGCGCCAATTTGCTGCTGCCCTCCGCCATGGCGCGGCTGGTAGTGCCGATAATGGTCGCATAGTCTTCCTCTCCTCTCGCAACTATCCCGCCCCCTCCTGTCATTTGCGGCGCGACCGAAATCAGGTTGGCTACCTGATCGCGGATCGCGTCGCCATCCTGAATCGTCAGAAAAGCGGTCTGCTCATTCTGGCTGTTGGACGGCGAAATCGTAAGGCGCCCCCCACCGAGATCGCTGAAATTGTCCATGATGGAGCGCCTTACACCCTCCGCGACAGCCAGCATGGCGGTAACGGAAAGCACACCGATGATGATGCCCAGCAAGGTGAGCGCGGTGCGGAACTTGTTGCCGCGTAGCGCCCGCAAGGCGGTGCGCGAACTCTCCTGCAGCGCCAGCGCCGGCGCCCGCGCGCCGCTTCGCGGAGCCGATGCCATGTCGATCGATTCGGCCCGCGTCCGGGGGGCAGGTCTGGCCTTTGTGCCGGTATCCGCGATCAAGCGGCCATCCAGTAGTTCGATCCTGCGTCTTGCGTGTGCCGCCACCGTGGGGTCATGCGTCACCACGATCACCGTATGCCCCGCCTCGGCGAGCGATTCCAGCTGCGCCATGATTTCCTGGCCGCTGCGGGAGTCCAGGGAACCGGTTGGTTCATCCGCCAGAACTACGCGCCCGCCGTTCATCAGCGCCCGCGCGATGGCGACTCGCTGCTGCTCGCCGCCGGAAAGTTCCGCCGGGTGGTGGCCGAGGCGCCGCGCCAGCCCGAGGCCCGAAAGCAGTTCCGTGGCCCGCCTCAGGCGGGCGTGCTTGCGGGTTCCCGCGTAAATCGCCGGAATCTCCACGTTCTCGCGGGCGGTCGCCATACCCAGCAGGTTGTAGTTCTGAAAAACGAAGCCGAAGACTTCGCGGCGCAAGCGGGCCCGCTGGTCCGGCCGGGCCGTATGTACGGACCAGCCCTGGTAGTAATACTCCCCGCCCGTAGGCCGATCCAGGCAGCCGATGATATTCATCAGCGTGGTCTTGCCGGATCCCGATGGGCCCATGATGGCAAGGAACTCGCCGGAGTGAATGTCCAGCGTCACGCCGTCCAGCGCCCCCACTTCGGCGCCTCCGGTTCGGTAGCGGCGGCTGACATGCCGCAGCTGGATCAACGGCTCTGTGGTTCGTTCTGGCATATGCGGTTAACGTGCGCGCGCTTCAACAGGTTCTTGTTTGGCTGTCGGAATGGGCTGCCTTGGGGCGCCTCGCAGCCGGCGCTTACCATCGCATGGGGCGTCCGATGACCCGGGACTGCCCGTTTGGCCATTCTGATTGGCGCATCCCGCTGATTACGTGTTCGCCTTCCGAAAGGCCGGAAATGACTTCCGCTTCGACGTTGTTGCTGAACCCGATCTTCACCTCCCTGGTTTCCACTGCGCCTTCCGAGTTCATTACCTGCACTGTGGCGGACTGTGCAGGATCGTCTACGTTCCGGTTACCACCCCGGAACCGCCCCGTAAGCCCGGATGCGTCCCCCCTCGGTGAATTGTTGCTTCGTCCAAATTGCCACGCGCCGCCGCTTCCCCTGCGCCATCGTCTACGCGAGGCCTCGGAACCCTGGGCATTGCCCATTGCGAATTGCCCGGCCGCGCTCATGGGGCCGTCTCCCGATCCGAAAGTGAGCGCCCCCAGCGGAACCTTCAGGACGTTGCGGGCCGATCCGAGGAGAAAGAACACCTTGGCCCCCATTCCAGGCAGCAGCGCGCCATCGGCATTGTCCACCTCCAGCAGCGCGTCAAAATAGGTCAGCCCGCCCAGTCCGCCGGTTGCTTCCGGAATGGGCGATATCTCCAGGAGGCTGGCCTCCCAGCGGCGCCCGCCACCGCTAACGGTCGTGAAGTAAGCCTCCATTCCGGTAGTCAGTCGGGCCACGTCCGCTTCCGGGATCTTGGCGATGACCCGGATCGTGCTGAGATTGCCGATCCGCAAAATGATCGGTGTAACTTGCAAGGCATTGAGCGTTTGCCCTTCCTGCGCCAGCACGTTTACTATCGTGCCGGTTGAGGGCGCGGTAATGCGCGTGTAGTTCAAGAGTTGCCGCGCTTCTTCCAGGGAGGCGCGGGCTTGTTCGATCTGCAGAAAGTGCCGGGTCAGCGATGCCTCCGACTGAGTCAGTTGGACGACGGCGCGATCGTATTCCACCTCGGTCGTGGCTTGGGCCTCCATCAGCCGCTTCTGGCGCGCCAGGTCTGCCCGCGCCAACTGCAGGCTGGCTTCCACCCATGGCGTATTGGCCTCCAGCGATTCCAGGTTGGCCTCCTGCGAGGCGACGCGCTGTGTCTGTATGAAGCTGTCAATTTCCGCCAGCAGATCGCCTTCGGACACGATGTCGCCCAACTTCGCGTGCAGCCTGTTCAATTGCCCCGAAACCTGGGCGCCTATGTCAACCGAGCCGCCGGCCTCCAGGGTCCCGGACGCGGCAACGGAGCTCTCTATATCACCTCGCACGACCGGCACGGTGGCCGCAGCCGGGAGTGATTCTTCGTCCTCGGGCCATGCGAACCATGCGATCAGCACGGCGAACACCGCCGCGATTGCGGACTTGCCCCGGTTGCGCCGCAACCAGCCGGTCAGACCGCTATCCGATTCCGCCAATCCCGCGCTTACCTTGTCCACCGTCGTTCCGACCCCTGGCACCGTAAAGCCGTTGTACCGTAACAGGTTACTGCTGGACCTTACGTCTTCCTTACGGGTTGGATGCGTCAAGTTTCGGAAACGTTGCCTTTCGGAAGTACGAGAACACCCCGCCTGACCCACCGGGGGCCTATACTCACCTTATGCAGCGGTTTTCGAGCGTAGGGCGCGTATGCAACCTGGGCTTGCGTGTTCTTGTCTGCATCGCGACCGCGACAGTTGCTTCAGCGGCGTATGAGCCGCCGGCTCTTGAGACCACGCGCATTTCGATCGCCGAGAGCCAGATTCTCATCGAGTTCAACCGGGCCGTGGTTCCGTTGGGACGCATGGAGCGGCGGGCCGAGGAACTGCCGATCAGGATCGAGCCGCAGGTGAACTGCAATTGGCGCTGGATCAGCACCCAGGCGTTGGCATGCAACCTCGATCAGAAGGACTACTTGAAGCCGGCGCACGAATACGTCGTAACCGTAGCGCCCGGAATCCAGGCCATGGACGGCGCCACCACCAGCGAGACCTTGATCCGTAAGCGAGAGACCGAAAGACCGAGCGTGTACAGAGCCTGGTTACAAACGTGGGAGCATCCCGGCGTGCCGGTGTTGAGAGTGCGCTTCAACCAGCCGGTCACGCGCGAATCCGTAGCCGCCAGCCTGTATTTCAGATTTGGCGGTTTGGACGATTCCGTGGCCGTGACCGCGGAGCCTGATCCCTATGATCGTGATCCACCGCTCTACGTCATGCCGGAATCGCCAGGCGCGAGCGAGGGTAGTGTTTTTGCACCGGCACAAGGTGCAATCAACGAAGGGCGCACGGTTGAAAAACACGAGGGCGGGGCGCCCTCGCCCCAAGGCCGGGAGGCTCGCTGGCTTTGGATAGTGAAGCCGGTCGCGGAGTTGCCGCTTGGCCACCGGGGCAGCCTGAATGCCCGCGCCGGACTGGAGTCGGCCCTCGGACCCTTGCGGGGCTGGGAGCGCGACAATTTGAGCCGCGTAGTGACGTTCGGCGAGTTCCGGTTTATGGGCGTTACATGCAGGAATAATCGCGGCGAACAAATCCGCTTTTTGCCCGACGGTTCTGCTGTTCGTGTTTACCCAGGCAGGCAATCGGGCCGGGTAAGCGGGGAGAGGCAAGTGGCAATTACGGCAGAGCTGGCTTTGTGCAACCCGCTGTCACGAGTGGCGCTTACATTCACCGCTCCCGTCCTGGCGTCGCAAATTGCGCGCGAGGTGGTCTTCGACCCGGGGCTTGCCGGCAAGCGCGAAGACTACGATCCGTGGTCGCAAGTGCGGGATTACTCCAGGCTCGGCTGGCGCGATGGTTCGGAATTGTTCCAGGTCAACTTGCCCGAGCGCCTGCAGGCATTTGAAGAGTATCGCGTAAGCAGCCGCCCCGCGAAGCATGGCGATGCGTCAGTTCGAACCGATATCCGCGACGAATTCGGAAGGCTCTTGAAATCCGCAATCGATCTCTCATTTGAGACCGATCATCGATCACCCGATTACTTGCTGCTGCACGAAGACGCGGTATTGGAATCAGGCGTAGAAAGCGAGTATCCGCTGTATGTAACCAATCTGAACGAAGTGCGGCTGAACTACCGGACACTGAAACAGGATGGCGCCAACGACGAGCGGTCTAAGGTCATTGTGGTGCCGCCCGCAAAGGATATTTCATTCGCCATACCTTTGGGCCTGCGTGATATGACTGCGGGGAGCAGCGGCGCTGCTCTGGGCCGTATACAAACCGATCCCTTGGTTCACCATGGTTATCAGCGCGGTAAACCCTTTTTCGCACAGGTTACGCCGTACCAGGTACACGTAAAGCTGGGCCATTACAACACACTCGTGTGGATCACCAGCCTAAAGACCGGGAAACCCGTCTCGCGTGCTGAAGTAAAGGTTGTTAGAGGTACGTTTCCAGGTTTGTTTCGAGAGTCGGGTGTCCCTCCGATAACCCTGGACTCAACGCGCACCGACCGGCGCGGTGTGGCCATGCTGCGAGGCACGGAAACCCTGGATCCCGACCTGGACACATTTAGCTGGGGTAGCCAGGGCCGCAACGAATACGTCCTGCTGTTCGTGCATGTAAGCGGACGCGAGGGCATGGCCCTGCTGCCACTGGAATTTCCGTTTCTTGCCCGCTCCAGCAATGCGTCGCAATGGCAGGTGAGGAACAAGCAGCGGCAGCGATATGGACACATTCGCGCCTGGGGCACGACGGCCCAGGGTGTTTATCGCGCCGGCGACACGATTCAGTACAAGTTCTACGTTCGCGATCAGGACACCAGGACGCTGGTAAGCCCCAAGTCCGCACTGTACAGGCTTCGGATTGAGGATCCGTCCGGCAAGACGGTTCACGAGGTCAAGAACATACGGCTTAACGACTTCGGCGCCGCGCACGGCGAATATTCCGTTCCCCAGACCGCTCTTATGGGCTGGTACCGCTTCGTTGTGAACGCCAACTTCACCAAGAGCGAGTGGAAGCCCATGCGGGTGCTGGTGACGGACTTTACGCCGGCGCCCTTTAAGGTCGGCAACCAGCTGAACGGTGATTTGCTCGGTCCTGGCGATACGCTAACGGTGGATACTTCCGCCGCCCTGCATTCCGGTGGCGCATACACGCAGTCTGAGGCCCGCGTTGTGATCGATCTACGGCAGAGGCCGTTTAAATCTTCCCATCCTCAAACCTCCACCTTTGCGTTCGACACCTCAACCCGCCCGAGCCGGCTGCCGGTTCACCAGGAAATGGGCGACCTCACTGCTGCGGGCACGCACAGCGCAAGCGTTGAATTGCGCGAGTCGGCGATCATCTATGGCCGGCTGCGCGCCGAGAGCGCCGTTCGCGATGATCGCGGCAAGTACGTATCCGCCACCTCCTATGCCGACTACGCAGGCGTGGACCGGCTGGTAGGCCTGCGCAAGGACAAGTGGGTCTTCAAACAGAACGAAACCGCACAAGTGCGATACGTCGTGGTCGATGAACGCGGGCAACCCGTAGGCGACACCGAGGCGAAGCTTCGAATAGAGCGCCAGGAGCGCAAGGTGGCGCAGGTCAGGGGCGCGGGCAACGCCTACCTGCCGAGGTTTACCGAAGAATGGATTGACGCCGGGGAGTGTTCCGGGACGCCGCGGGGCGAGCCGCTGAGCTGTGCCTTTACTCCCGGGAAGGCGGGGACGTATCGCATCAGCGCGGTAGTCGCAGATACACAGGGCCGTTCGCACCAGACCGTCATGCACCTGTGGGTGGTCGGCGAAGGACGGGTAGTGTGGTGGGAACGGCCGGGGTACGGTGTTGCGCTCATGTCCGAGGCCACCGAGTACGAGGTGGGCGATACGGCTCGCTACCTGGTCAAGAACCCGTTTCCCGGAGCGACCGCACTGGTTTCCATCGAACGTTACGGGGTCATAGACCAGTGGCAGCTCAAGTTGCAGGGAAGCACGCCCGTAGTGGAGTTCCCCATCAAGCCGGATTACGTTCCGGGCGCCTACCTGTCGGTGGTGATCGTTTCGCCCAGAGTAGCGAGTCCGCCTCCGGAAACCCACCAGGGCCTGGACTATGTCGACCTGGGTAAGCCGGCTTTCCGCATGGGCTATGCGCGGGTGCCTGTGGTTGATCCCTACAAGCAACTCGAAGTTCGGGTGGAGACCGACCGCACGGTTTACAAACCGCGCGCGAAGGTCTCGGTGAAGCTGCGCGCGAAGCCCCGTCACGGCCCGCGCAAACCGGTGGAATTCGCGGTAGCGGTGCTGGACGAGGCGGTTTTTGACCTGATCGGGCAGGGCAAGGACTACTTCGACCCGTACAAGGGGTTTTACTGGCTGGATGAGCCGGACGTGGCGAACTACAGCCTGTTGCTGCGCCTTGTTGGCCGGCAGAAATTCGAGAAGAAAGGGGCCACCGCCGGCGGCGACGGCGGGGGTGGTCCGGACATGCGCACGCTGTTCAAGTACGTCGCCCACTGGGAGCCTTCGCTGCCGGCGAACCGCCGGGGTGAAGCGGAATTCGAGTTTGAATTGCCGGAGAACCTGACCGGCTGGCGGGTATTGGCGATGGGGGTCACGCCCACTGACCGGCTGGGTTTGGGAGAGGCCAGTTTCAAGACCAATCTGCCTACCGAGATTCGTCCCGTCATGCCGAACCAGGTCACCGAAGGCGATGACTTTTCGGCGGGCTTCTCGGTGATGAACCGCACCGGTGAGGCGCGCATGGTTGACGTGGTCATCGAGGCCGAAGGTGATATTGACGCCAAGGTCCCGGGCCGGGTAGAAAGCAAACTATCACTAGGGCCCTACCGGCGCGAGACTGTCTACCTGCCGTTGCGCGCCGCACGGATCAAGGCGGGTCGCGACCGGCCGTCGGGCGAAGTTCGTTTCAGAGTGCAGGCCGGCGATGCGTCCGACGGAGACGCGCTGGCGCATGAGCTGCCGGTTCTGAAGAATCGCAATTTCGAAGTCGCGGCCGAATACGGGTCCGTTACCGACGAGCCGGCCATCGAGGAGGTGTTGTTCCCCCAAGACATCTACACCGATGCCGGCGACGTGTCGGTTGTGCTTTCGCCCACGGTCATGGGCAATCTCGAAGGCGCCTTCCGCTACATGCGCGACTACCCGTACGCCTGTTGGGAGCAGAAGCTCAGCAAGGCCCTGTTGGCGGCCCAATTCAACCTGCTGAAGGCGCACATGGAGGACTCGGTGGAGTGGGACGCAAGCGTGGGTCTGCCGGCGCAAACTCTCAAGCAAGCGGCCAACCACCAGGCGCCGAACGGCGGCATGACCTACTGGATTGCATCTGACCTCTACGTAAGCCCCTACCTTTCGGCCTACACGGCGCTTGGGTTCGCCTGGCTACGCGATTCCGGGTACGAGATACCGCACGCGGTGGAAACCAAGCTGCTGGGTTACTTGCAGCGCCTGCTGCGCCGCGACGTCATGCCTGCCTATTTTTCCCGCGGCATGGCATCCTCGGTGCGCGCGGTGGCGCTGGCGGCGTTGGCGAGACGCGGTTTGCTGAGCCTGAATGAGTTGATGCGCTACGCCGATCACGCGCAGTACATGAGCCTGTTCGGCAAGGCGCACTTCATGGATGCCGCGCTGCATGTGCCCGGCGCCTCGTCGGCGGTCACCTCGCTATTGACCGACGTCATGGATCGTTCGGCGGCCAGCGCCGGCAAGGTGCTGTTCAATGAGCAATTGGATAGTGCGTACTCGCGCATCCTGGCAAGTCCCCTACGGGCCAATTGCGCGCTGCTGTCGGCCTTTTCCAGGATTGATGATGCAGCTCGGCTGGGGCTGAACGAGAAAATGGCGATGCGCATGGTTCGCGCGCTGACCCAAACGCGCGGCGCCCGCACGCACTGGGAGAGCACCCAGGAAAACGTCTTCTGCATGAATGCGCTGGTGGACTACGCCCGTCGCTGGGAAGCGGTAGAGCCTGCCATGCGGGCCACCGCCACCCTGGACGGCAAGCCCATCGGGGAGACCCGGTTTGACGATTTTCGCGATACGGCGGTAACCCTGTCGCTGCCGATCCTGCCTGAGCATCCGGGCAAGAGCGCACAAATTCACGTTAGCCGTGAAGGTGAAGGACGCCTGTACTACACGGCGCGGCTCATGTATTCGCCGCTTGAGACATCCGCCGAGCGGGTTAACGCGGGTATCGACGTCCGCCGCGAGTATTCCGTTAAGCGCGACGGCGAATGGACACTGCTGGAAAGCGGCGACGCGATTCGGCGCGGCGACCTGGTGCGGGTGGACCTGTTCGTGAACATGCCGGCGGCGCGGAATTTTGTGGTGGTCGACGACCCTGTGCCCGGGGGCCTGGAGCCCGTCAACCGCGACCTGGCCACAGCCTCGGGAGTGGATGCCGAGCAAGGGGACTTCAAGGCGGCCGGCGGTTCCTGGTGGTACGATTTCGACGACTGGACCTATTTTGGGGGACAGCGCTGGAGTTTCTATCACCGCGAGCTGCGCCACGACTCGGTTCATTTCTATTCCGACTACCTCCCCCCCGGTCGCTACCACCTTTCGTACACCGCCCAGGCGATTGCCGCCGGCAATTACCAGGCGCGTCCTACTCATGCCGGCGAAATGTACGACCTCGACATATACGGAAAGTCCGCTCCCTTGCGGCTTGAAGTCCGTGACTAGACCCCGCCCCCCCCTGGGAACGAGGGCATCCTGCCCTGGCCAAAAGCCGGAATGCCCCCCTTCCTCCCTGGGAACGAGGGCATCCTGCCCTCGCCAAAAGCGGGACCGCCGCCCTTCCCAGCCAGGCATTCCGCAATGAAGTTCAAGCGGATCCTGTTGTTGGCGCTTCCAGTGCTGGCCGTAACGGCCGGCGCCGGCGTGCTGACCTTGAGCACTCGCGCCGCCATGGGCCCGCCTCCCGAAGGCCTGGAACGCTTAAGCGGAACCGTTCGCCGGCTGGAAGTCGTTGATCGCAACGGCATTCCGCTGAACGTCAGCTATGCCAACGATTGGAATCTGCATGCGCGGGCGCCTCTACACGAGATTCCGGAGTTTTTGGCAACGGCTTTTGTTTATGCGGAGGACGCCCGGTTCTTTCGCCATTCGGGTCAGGATTGGAGGGCGCGGCTGGCAGCGCTGGCGCAAAACGTTACCGCCGGGGAAAGGGTGCGCGGGGCGAGCACCATCAGCGAGCAGGTCATCCGCATGATCCGGCCGCGCCCGCGCACGTTTTGGTCGCGTTGGGTGGAAGGTTGGGAGGCCGTGCGTCTTGAGCGGCTCTACCCGAAACAGCAGATTCTGGAGTTTTACCTGAACCAGGCGCCGTATGCGGCCAACCGGCGCGGCGTGGTGCAGGCGGCGCGCTACTACTTCGATCGGGATTTGAGCGCCTTGAATCGGCATGAAATGCTGGCGCTGGCGGTGCTGGTACGGGCGCCGTCGCGGCTCGATCTCTGGCGCGGAGACCGGCGCGCGCTGGATGCGGCAATAGAGCAGGTGGCGGCGCGCCTGGAGGAAGCCGGCGCTCTGTCGCCGGATCGTGCGCCCTGGGCTGAATTCGACTTGCAGGCGCCGGTGGCGCCGGTGGACGCGGAGCACTTCCTGCGTTTTGTCAACGAGCGGCGCTCTCCCGGCCTGGACCCTGAGCACGGCGCGCGCCTCCGCGTAACGCTGGATGCCAGCCTGCAGGCTCGCTTGCAGTCCTTGCTGAACCGGAGGTTGGAAACACTGGCGCGCAGTGGCGTAAACAACGCTGCTCTGCTGGCGGCCGATCACAGGAGCGGGGAAATCCTCGCCTGGGTGGTGGGCGCCGCGGACCAGGATACGCCCGCTCGCATGATTGATGCGGTTCGAAGCCCGCGCCAGCCGGGGTCTTCGCTCAAGCCCTTCCTCTATGCGCTGGCGCTGGAGCAAGGCTGGACCGCCGCCACACTGATCGACGACGCGCCGCTTGCCGACATGGTGGGTATGGGGCTGCACAGCTATCGCAACTATTCCGGCGTTTTTCACGGCCCCATCACGCTGCGCAATGCGCTGGGCAATTCTCTGAATACGCCGGCCGTTCGCACGATTGTCTTCACCGGCGAAGGGGAGTACCTGGACCACTTGCAGCGGCTGGGCTTCAGCACGCTGACCCGCAAGACCGATCACTACGGTCCGGGACTCGCCCTGGGGAATGGCGAGGTCACCCTGCTCGAACTGACCCAGGCGTACGCGGCGCTGGCAAACCGGGGGCGCTATCGGGAATTCTCGATTCTGGCAGGCGAGCAGGAGCAGCACACGGCGCGGCGGGTGGTGTCTCCCGAAGTGGCGTCCCTGATCGCCGATATCCTTTCCGACCCTGAAGCCCGGCGCCGGGAGTTTACCGGCGGACTGTTGAATTTTCCGGTGCAAACGGCGGTGAAGACCGGTACCTCCAACGACTACCGCGACAGCTGGGCGGTGGGTTTCAACGATCGCTTTGTCGTGGGAGTGTGGATGGGCAACCTCGATCAGCGGTCCATGCAGAACATTACCGGATCCACCGGACCGGCGCTGGTGTTGCGCGCCGCATTCGATCTTCTGTCACGCAACCTGGAGACCGCGCCCCTGTGGCTGAGCCCTCGGCTGGCGCGCCACGAAATTTGCGCCGACACCGGCACAGCATGGCGGCCGGGTATGAACTGTCCCCGTCGCGCCGAGTATTTCATTCCCGGCTCCGCTCCGGTGGAGTCCGCTGCCGCTTCGGCCCATAAACCGGCCGTTGCGATGCGCCAGCCCACCGAGGGGCTGTTGCTGGCATACGACCCGCGCGTACCTCAGGAGTACCAGGCGTTTGAATTCCTGCTGCAGGGTGTCGCCGATGATGACCGGGTGGATTGGCGCGTTGACGGCGGCCCGCCGCTCGAGCGCAAGGGGGGGCGCTACGCCTGGCCCCTTGAGCGGGGCGAGCATCGGGTAAGCGCCAGCGTTCGGCGGGCAGGCAGGGTTATAGCCGAACTGGAAGAAACCCGCTTTACGGTTCGTTGAAGAACAACATAAGCGTATAATTCGCAGCCCACGCCGCAGATATAGTTCTTGCGGTCTTCTCCTTAGCCGCATCGTGCAAGCGGGCGGCCTTAGACCATTGAGGGGTTTCCTTGCGACACTACGAAATCATGCTTCTGATCCATCCGGATCAGAGTGAGCGCGCCCGGGTAATGATGGATCGTTACGCCGGCATTATTGAAGGCGGCCAGGGCCAGGTGCACCGCCGGGAGGACCTGGGGAGGCGCATGCTTGCCTACCCGATCGCCAAGGTGCAAAAGGCGCACTACATGCTGATGAACCTGGAGTGCGGGCAGGAAACCCTGGATGAACTGGTGGGTGCGCTGCATTTCAGCGATGCGGTCTTACGCCACCTGGTGGTCCGTCGGGACGAAGCGATCAGCGACCAATCGGTATTGGCGAAGGCGGTCGAAAAGGAAGCCGCGCGCGAGAATCGGGAGTTTCCGTACGACCGCGAGCTGGCCCATGGGCGGCGCTCCGAGCGCGGTGACGAAGGCGCGGCCGAGGCTACCGCGGACACCACGGATACGCGGGCCGAAGGGGATGCCCCGGAAGCCGCCGCTGAAGTTGCGGAAGCACCCGCAGACGGGGAAGGCCCGGATGCGGCCGAAGGGGACGCTCCGGCCGACGAGGACGCTCCGGCCGAAGAGGACGCTCCGGCCGAAGGGGACGCTCCGGCCGAAGAGGACGCTCCGGCCGAAGAGGACGCTCCGGCCGAAGGGGACGCTCCGGCCGAAGAGGACGCTCCGGCCGAAGAAGACGCGCCCCAGGCCGCAGTTGAAGTCGCGGCAGCACCTGCAGAAGAGGATGGCCCGGACACGGCCGTGGCCGGCGAAGAGGTGGCCGCGGATGATGCGCCCGGAACCGAACCGGAAGAGGAGTCCACCGATACGCCGGAGGCGGAAGAGGAGCCTTCGGATGCCGCTGATACCGACGACGAGTCGAAGGAGCAGAAGGAATGAATCGTTTCAATCGCCGCCGCCGTTATTGCAAGTTCACGGCCGAAGGAATTGAGGAGATCGACTACAAGGACATCGGCCTGCTTCGCCAGTTCGTAACCGAAACGGGCAAGATTATTCCGGCCCGCACCACCGGCACTTCGGCCAAGTATCAGCGGCAGTTGGCCCTGGCCGTAAAGCGGGCCCGATACGTGGCCCTGCTGCCGTATACGGATCAGCAAAGGTAGGGCGCCATCATGCGGATCATACTGCTGGAGAGCGTGGAGAGCCTGGGCGGAATCGGCGACATTGTGGACGTGCGCGCGGGCTATGGCCGCAACTACCTGCTGCCGAAGGGCAAGGCGGTGCCGGCCACCCAAAAACAAATCGCCGCGTTCGAGGAACGTCGCGTCGAACTCATGGCGCTGGAGAAGGGGCGTATGGCCGCCACCGCGGCGCGCGTCGAGCAGGTGCAAAGTGCGCTGCCGCTAACTATCGTGGCCAACTCCGGTCCGGTCGGCAAGCTGTACGGGTCGGTAGGCCCCGCCGAGATTTCGGCCGGTTTCGAGGAGGCGGGTGTGGAAGTCTCACGCTCGGAAGTGCAGATGCCCGACGGCCCGATCAAGGAATTGGGCGAGCATGTGGTCATTCTGAAGCTGCACGCCGACGTGAAGAAGGATGTCACCATCCGTGTGGTCGGACTGGCCGGAGAAACCGGAGAGGCCGAGGTGCTGCCGGGCGCGGAGCCGTTGCCCGCAGACGCGGATGATCAAGAGGAAGAGATGGAGCTGACGGACGAAGCGGCGCCCGCAAGCGCCGAGTCCGAGCCGCAGGAAGAAGCCGTGGATTCCGCCGGGGATGGCTGACAGCGAACTTCTTCCGTCTTCGGTTGACGCCGAGAGGGCCTTGCTCGGCGGTCTCATGCTGGACAACGAGGCCTGGGATGAAGTTGCCGATCTGCTGGCAGGCGGCGATTTCTCACGCGATGATCACCGGCTGATTTTTGGCTCGATTCGCGATCTCATCCATGCCGGCAAGCATTGCGACAATCTGACCGTCTGCGAGCATCTTCGCTCGCGCGAGCAACTGGACGACGCCGGCGGCGCCGGATATGTGGGCAATCTCCTGATCGGCACGCCCAGCGCGGCCAACGTACAAACCTACGCGCAAATCGTCCGTGACATGTCTATCCTGCGCCAGTTGGCGCGCGCGGGAAGGCGGATTACCGGCAAGGTGTTGAAGACCGGCGGCAGGGAAGCGCAGGAATTGCTCGAAGAGGCGGAGCAGGAAATCTTCCTGATCAACGAGCAGAGTTTTCGGGGCGACCTCGAAGAGCTGGGGATGGGAGACACGTTTCGCGCCGAGCTGGTCGATTGGCTGCGCCAGTTGGAGCGCAGCGGCGAGGCGGTAACCGGCGTGGCCACCGGACTGAGCGTTTTCGACAACCTGACTGCCGGACTGCAGAACGGGGACCTGGTCATCGTGGCCGGGCGCCCCTCGCTGGGCAAGACTTCGCTCGCGCTGACGATTGCGCAATCGGCGGTGCTGAGCCAGAACCGGGTCTCGGCCCTGCTGTTCAGCCTTGAAATGCCCAAGAAGCAGATCGCGCTCAGGTTGCTTTCCTCGCTGGGAGAGATCGACCACAGCAAACTGCGCATCGGCCGGATAGGCCGCAACTGGAGCAAGGTAAACAGTGCCTTGAACATGCTCAAGGACGCGCCGTTGCTGATCGACGATTCACAGTTGCTGACTCCTGACCGGATCCGCTCCCGGGCCCGGCGCGTGGCCCGCGCGGAGCAGCGCGCAGGTCGGCGGCTGGGCTTGATTCTAGTGGACTATCTGCAACTCATTGACGCGGCGCCCACCGAGCGGCGGGAAATGAATCGCGCCATGGAGCTGGGGTCGATTTCCAAATCCTTGAAGGCGCTGGCGCGCGAACTGAGTGTGCCGGTAGTGGTTCTATCGCAACTCAACCGCGAGGTGGAACGCCGCCCTGACCGCCGTGTGCAACTTTCGGATTTGCGCGATTCCGGCGCGATCGAACAGGACGCCGACGTTGTGGCTTTCGTGACCCTGCCCGACGGCCCGGAAAAGAAGGAACTTCACGAAGTCAACAAACGCGTGATACGCGTGGCCAAGCAGCGCAACGGTCCGACCGGGGATTGCGAGGTATATTTCGAGAGCGAATACATGCGCTTTCGTGACCTGCAGCCGGGTGACGAGGAAGAGCTCCCGCCCGCCCCGTCCGTCGAGTACTAACCCCCCCTGGGAACGAGGGCATCCTGCCCTCGTCGAGGGCTGGAAGCCCTCGTTCCCAGGTTGTTCCATGCAAGCGAGGGCATCCTGCCCTCGTCAAGTCCGGGGACGCCCTCCCTTCCGCACCCTCACTGCCAGCCCGCGTGCTTTAACCGTCGTCTGCGGGCTCGATGCAGCGCGGGTCTTCGTGCGCGGCGTTGTTGACCCAACGGCTCACGGCGCGAGCCGTCATGGCTCCGGGCGGGTAGGGGTCCAGCGCCACTTCTGCTCCATCCAGCCATGGCGCAAATGCTTGCGGAGGCAGGATCACCGGCATGCGATGGTGAATGGGTTTCATCAGGTCGTTGGCCTCGGTGGTCAGAACCGTGCAGGTCTCGATCACGTCACCCGGCGCAGAGTCCTGCAGAGAGCGCGGCAGGACGAGGTTCTCCGGAATTCGCCAGCGCTCCCATAGGCCGGCGAAGCCCATCAGTCGTCCATCGCCGAGCTCGATCAGGAATGGCTGCTTGACCGCGCCCCGGCGCACCCACTCGTAGAACCCGTCGGCCGGAATAAGGCATCGCCGCGCCTGGTAGGCGGCCCGGTAAGCCGGCTTGCCGGCTACCGTCTCGGCCCGGGCGTTGATCATTCGATAGCCGATATTGGGGTCCTCGGCCCAGCTCGGCAAAAGCCCCCAACGCAGCATCGACAGCCGCCGGCCGTCCGGGTGCGCGCGGATCGCCGCTAGGTCCTGGCCGGGAGCAACGTTAAAGCGCGGCCGCAGTTCCACGGGCGGACCGAGCAGGTTCATATAGTCGTGAACCTGCTGCCAGGAGAAACGCTGGGTGAAACGCCCGCACATATCTACAGCCTACCGCGGTGCGAAGTCTAAAATACCTGAATGAGTCCGCCGGCCGCGGGACGAAGGTTGCTGCGGCAGGAGGATTGCTACAGGCGATTGTCCTTGAGCGCTGATTTGGCGCCGTTTGAGGCACAGGAGGGCGATATCAGCAACACAGCCGCTCAAGTATGGGAAGCGTTCGCGGCCAACGGGCCGTTGGCCCAGGTCATCGACGGCTACGTGCTGCGCGAGGGACAGCGGGAGATGGCGCAGGCGGTGGCCGAAACACTGGCGGACGGTGGCTGCCTCATCGCTGAGGCGGGGCCTGGCGCCGGCAAGACGGCCGCCTACCTGGTTCCGTTGCTGTTGGCGGGCCGCCGGGCGGTGATTTCCACCTACTCGCGTAACCTTCAGGATCAGCTGTTCGGGCGCGACCTTCCCCTGGTCAGCGAGGCGCTGGGACGCCCGGTCAAGATTCGCATGCTCAAGGGCCGCGGCAACTACCTGTGCCGCTACCGTCTCGCCCAAACCGCCGAAAGAGCGGGCGAACTGGAAGTTGCGGAGCAAGCTGAACTGGCCAGTGTTCAATTGTGGGCCGAACACACGGTAACTGGCGATCTGGCCGAGTGCGCGGACTTGCCGGAAAACACCCGGCTGGGGCGCCACATTACGTCAACGAGAGACAACTGCCTGGGAAGGGAGTGCCCGGAGTTTGAGTCCTGTTACGTGTTTCGCGCCCGTGAACGGGCAGTTCGGGCGGAGATTGTGATCGTGAACCACCACGTGCTGATGGCGCACTTGCAGTTAAGAGCGGCGGGCGCGGACGGATTGCTGCCGAAGTTCGATTGCGTGGTGGTGGACGAGGCGCACGCGTTGCCGGAGGTGGCACGCGAGAGTCTCGCGCTCAGCCTGAGCACCCGGCAGATCGCCGACGCCTTGAAGGACGTGCAGCACGAAGCTCTGGCCACCGGCAGGTGGGACGAGGTGGAAGAGGCTCACCATGCATTGGAGATGGCGGTGCGGGACTTGCGGCTGGCCTGCCCGCGTGAGCTCGGCGAACGGGATTGGACGCCGGAAATGCTGCGCCGGGAGACTTCGGTGCTTGAATTCGCCATGGATGAGTTGATCGAGTGTTGCGAGGATGCAGCGGAGGAGGAAACGGATGCGCCGCTGCTTGCTGCCGCCGGACTGGTCGAGTTGCGCGAGCGGCTCCAGGTGATGTGCCGCTCGCTGGACGCATTGAGACCTGCGCAAGGACCTGCCGTCCCGGAATACGACTTTCCCGGTTCGTACCCGCAGGAGCAGGAGCCGCCCGGCAGTGTGCGTGCGGGGTGGATACGCATCACCCGCGGCAACGCAAGCCTGAACCTGACGCCGGTGGAGGTTGCCGAAGACTTCCAGCGAATGGCCGGCGAGACCGAGGCCTCCTGGGTGTTCTGCTCCGCCACGCTGAGTATGGGCGAAGACCTGCATCATTTTGCCGCGCGCCTCGGACTGGAGGACGCCCGGGAATTGATCGTGCCCAGCCCATACGACTACTCCCGCAACACCCGGCTCTTCGTGCCGCAAGACCTGCCCGTTCCGGGCCGGACTGCGGACGGCTTTACCAGGGCGGTGCTGGACGCCGCGCTGCCGCTGGCCGCCGCTGCCGGCGGCCGGGCCTTTCTTCTGTTCACCAGCTATCGCGCCTTGGGCGAAGCACGCGACCTCCTCAGCCGGGATCCTGCCTGGAGGGACCGCTTCGTCGCCCAGGGCGAGGGCAAGCCGCGCAACCTTCTGCTGGAAGAGTTTCGGCGCCGCGGGGATGCCCTGTTGCTGGGGACGCGGAGTTTCTGGCAGGGCGTGGACGTTCGCGGGCGCAACCTGATCCTGGTTGTCATTGACCGCCTCCCGTTCGAGTCACCGGGCAATCCAGTCTACCGGGCGCGGCAGCAGGCGGTTCGAGCGCGCGGCGGCGATCCGTTCAATGAAATTTCGCTTCCCGATGCGGTGCTGGCGCTCAAACAGGGGGTTGGGAGGCTGGTGCGCGGCGAAGACGACCGGGGCGTGGTGATGATCTGCGACCAGCGTTTATTTACCAAGCCCTACGGGCGCCGATTCCGGGACAGTCTGCCGCCCATGCCGCTGACGCGCGACGCCGGTGAAGCGCTGGAGTTTATGGCCAGAGTTGCGGCTCCGGACGGTGTGGGAGCGGCATGAGAGAGTTTCGCTGCCTTGCCCTGGAGACCGGAGTGCCTACTCCTTCAGTGGCTGCGTGCAACGGCGATGAGCAATACGAATTGCTGCTGCCGGATGGTAGAAAGGCTGCCGCGGCCTTGTTCCAAGCAATCGATGAAGTGCTGGAGAGAGTGCAGCTCACGCTGGCAAGTCTTGACTGCATTGCTTTTGGGCGCGGCCCCGGTTCGTTTACGGGTCTTCGGGTAGCGTCCGCGGCGGCGCAGGGACTGGGTATGGGGACCGGCGTGAAGCTATGCGCCGTATCGAGCCTGGCCGCGCTGGCCCAGGATGCGCTCGATCATGGCGGCCTGGGGAAGGAATTGCAGAGGTCCTGGGTTGCACCGTGTCTGTCCGCGGGACGAGAGCAGGTGTATGCGGGCTGGTACCGAACCGGCGAGTCAGGCCTCGTGGCGGCCGCCGCTGAAGACTGGCTGGCGTCAGTGGAGGACTGCCGCGTGCCTGGAGTTGAGCGGTTTGTCGCGGCCGGCGGCCTTTGGAGACAGTCGTCCGCTCTGCAATCCGCGCACGCCCAGAGAATTGTCGAAGTTGTGGAAGGCGCCGTGCCGCGCGCCCGAGCGGTGCTTCGGCTCGCCAAAAGGGAATATTCCGAAGGCAGGCTGGTTTCACCGCAACAAGCCCAGCCCGTTTACCTGAGAAGCGCTGTCTGACAGGCAGGTATTCAAGAAAAATGCCGGGAACAAGGACATCCTGTCCTCGTCGAGGGCAAGATGCCCTCGTTCCCAAGGGGGGCTGCCGGTATTCCCGGACAACAGGGATTAAGGAAGTCGGGCAATCCGGTTAAACTTTGGCGTTGGCCGGGCAACCGGCCCTTTTCATGAATACAGTCATTCGGGGAGGAGTCCCGACAACTCATGCAAATGCCAGAAACGTACTCTTTGCGCCCACATATTCGCCCGGCTCGGCGTCTGCCGGCCCTGGCTCTGATGCTGGCGGCCTTGCCGCTTGCGGCCCAGCAGCCGGCGTTGGAAGAAATCGTCGTAACTGCGCAGAAACGCGAGCAGTCGCTGCTGGACGTTCCGTTATCGGTAACGGCGATCGGCGCCGAAGATCTGGACGCCAACCTGGTGACCGACATCTATGACTTGCAGGCCGCGGTACCCGCCTTGCAGGTGCAGGCGGTCGATCCTCCTGCTCAGGGCACTGCCTTTGCCTTGCGGGGCCTGGGCAACTCGGTGTTCAACATGGGCTTCGATCCGGCCGTGGCCGCGTTTGTGGACGGAGTCTACCGAAGCCGGTCGGGATTGCTGTCGGCCTCGGACTTCCTGGACCTTGAGCGGGTTGAAGTGCTGAAGGGGCCGCAGGGCACCTTATTTGGCAAGAACACCACCGCCGGCGTCATTCACTTCGTCAGCCGCAGGCCCGACTTCGAGGGCGCCAGCGGTATGCTGGAAGCGGGCTTTGAGGAATACGGACGCTACCGCATCAAGGGGTCGGTCAACCTGGTGGCCAGCGAGACGGCGGCATTTCGTCTCGCTGCGACCTATGCCCAGGGTGACGGATGGCTGGAATTGATCAACTCGGATGAGGAAATCCACGATCTGGACCGATTTGCGCTCAAGGCCCAGGCACTGTTCAATTTGTCCGACACGCTGCAGGTGCATGTGACAGCGGACTATGCCACGCTCTCCGAGGTCTGCTGCTCGCCGCTGCGCATCGTCAACGATCCCTTAAGCGCCTTCGTTAACGGCGCTGCCGCGGCGGCGGCCGGCTCGGGCATCGTCAATCCCCCGGATCTGGATGCCTTGGTGGCGGAGTCCAATCTTTTGCCCCAATACGACGCCGACGATGCCGGGATCAGCGTGGAAGCCACGCTGGAACTGGGGGATATGACACTGACCTCCATTACGGGCTGGCGCAGCTTCGAGGACACCAACGTCAAGGACAACGACTTCTCGGGCGTGGACGTGCTGCGCAGCAACCAGAGCCTGCCGGAAGTGAGCCTGGTTTCGGAGGAGCTGCGGCTGTCAGGCGCCAGCGGCAATATCGACTGGCTGGTGGGTGGATTTGTATCGCGCGAGAACATCGAGCTGATCAACGCATTCATCTGGGGCCCGCAGATCACCATGTGGCCGTTCTTCGCCCCCGGTCTGTTCGGCACCACGCCGGGCCGCGCCTTCCACCATACCTTCGAGCAGGAGATCAACAGCAGCGCCTTGTTCGCGCACCTCCGCGTGGCGCTGAACGAACAGTGGTCGCTGACCGCCGGTGCGCGCTATTCACGCGACGAAAAAGACGCCACGCTGGTCAGCGATCATCCGCTCACCAACGCCTTCGGAATTTTCAATTCACTCCCGCTGTCGGTGGTCTACGACTACGACGTGAGCACGGACGAGAGCGAGCCCACCTATACGGCGAGCCTGGATTTTCGTCCCGCGGAAAACATCATGCTGTTTGCCACCTACAGCCGCGGCTACAAGTCCGGCGGTATCAGCATGACCCGTGACGCCGCGGGCAACGCGGCTGCTCTTGGACACCCCGTCTTCGGGTGCGCGCCGGGGACTACTCCCCTGTTTGGACCGCTTTGCGCAGGCCCGATGTTCTCACCCACCTTCGAGCCGGAGACCGCGGACCACTTCGAAGTGGGCCTGAAATCGGAATTTCTGGATCGGCGTTTGCGCCTCAACCTGTCGGCCTGGAACACCGACTTCGACAACCTGCAGACCCAGACGCTGCGTGCGGATGGCGCATTCGCCGTGGTCAATATCGAAGGCGCTCGCTCAAGGGGCGTGGAAATGGAATCGACCCTGGTGGTGAACGAGTACATGAGTGTCAACGCCTCGGTGCAATGGCTGGACGCCACATTTGCCGATGGCCTGCCTGCTTTGACGCCCGGATTCCTGCCCCTGGGCGGCGAGGACATTCCATTCTCTTCCAACCTTACCGGAACGGTGGGGATGGACGCCGAGCGCGAGCTGATGGGCGGCTGGACTGTGTTCTTTTCCGGCAACGCTTACTTCCGCAGCGATTATTACAATTTCACCGAACCGGTGGCCGACCGGGTTCAGGAAGGGTACGTCTTGTTCAATGCAAGAGTGGGACTCCGTTACGAGTCCTGGGAGCTGTCGGTGTGGTGTCGGAATTGCCGCGACCAACGGGTCACCTGGAGCAATTTCCAGATTCCCTTCGACGGCCTGGTGATTGCGCCTCCGCCCGGCATTCATGGAACCCAGTGGTCGCACGTGGCCGAGCCAGGCATTGCCGGCGCCACGGTCACCTATCGATTCTGAGCACCAGCACCAACACCGCCTCCCTGGGTTCGAGGGCGTCCCGCCCTCGAACCCAGGGAGGCGGGCGCCCCGTCCCCGGAGGGCAAGATGCCCTCCCTCCCAGCACCCCCCTGGGAACGAGGGCATCCCGCCCTCGAACCTAAAGCGGTGGAAATCGCGGTGCTGGGGGGAGGCGCCGGCTGTTACGCAGCCGCCGCCGACCTGTCCGAGCACGGTCACGCGGTGCGGCTTTGGCGGCGCAACGGGGAAGATCTGGCGCCGGTCATCGAGCATGGCGGCCTCATCCTCAAGGACGCAGCCGGCAGCCGTGAGATTTCGCTGGCGCTGGCCACCGGCGATATGGCCGAGGCGGTTCGTGGCGCGCAGCTGATCCTGATTCCCCTGCCTGCTTTCGCCCAGCCCACCGTTGCCACCCAACTCTGCCCGCTTCTTCGCGAAGGACAAGTGGTATTTCTGCCGCCGGGTACCTTCGGCAGTTACCTGCTGGCGGACGCAACCCGGCGTGTCGCGAATCCTGCCGGAGTCATGTTCGCGGAGACCGGCACGCTTCCCTATCTGACCCGCAAGCACGGTGCGCGCGAGGTCGCCATTGCGGTGCGCGCCAAGCGCCTGCCTACGGGCGTTTTCCCGGCAGTCCGCACCGCGGCCGCGGTGGAGGTCCTGCATCGGGCCTACCCCTCGGTAGAACCGGTAGAAGATGTCCTGTCGGGCGCGCTTATGAACGCCGGGCCTGTCATTCATCCGCCGCTGATTCTGATGAACGCCGGGCCGCTGGAGCATTTCCCGGAATGGGACATTCACAATGAAGGAACGCAGGCATCGGTGCGGCGGGTGACCAGTGCGCTTGATAATGAGCGTATCGCAATTCGTCAAGCACTGGGCTATGCGCCCAATCACTTCCCGCTGCGCGATCACTATGAGAACGATCAGTGGATGTACGGCGACGCGCACAAGGCGCTGGTGGACAGCGGAGACTGGCGCGAGCACATCGACCTGAGGACCCACCGCTATATGCGCGAGGACGTAGCGCTTGGCCTTGCATTCCTGGTGTCGGTGGCCGACTGGGCCGGCGTTGAGGCGCCCGTCGCGCGCGGCTTGCTGGCGATGGGTTCAGCCGTCTGCGAGGATGCCTTCCAGGCCGGCCCGCGGACCTTCGAAGCGCTGGGCCTGGCAGCTCTCGACCAAAGCGAACTGCAGCAACTGCTACAGGAAGGTTTCGCGGATTGAGCAGCGTGCGCACCGTAACGGCGATACTCCCCTGTGAACGAGGACGTTCCGCCCTCGGAGGGCAAGATGCCCTCCCTCCCAGCCCGGGTAACGAGGGCATCCTGCCCTCGAAACGGGTCGCTGATGGAATGAAGCACGTGACATGACTGGAAAACGTAATGCCGCCGTGGTTGCCGTCTTGGGCGCCGGGCGCATGGGCCGTGGCATTGCACAGGCCTTCGCCTTCGCCGGCTACCCGGTCTTGCTGATTGACCTGAAGGAGCGTTCGCCTGGCGAGGCGCAGATACTTGGGTGTTCGGCGCGAGCGGAGATTCGCGGGAACCTCGAGGCCTTGGCGGAGCTCGAAGCGTTCGACGCGGCGCTGATTGACGGTGTCCTCAAGTCCATCCGGTTCGCACCTGCCTCAGATGCGGCCGAGGCGCTCGCGGGCGCGCACCTGGCCTTTGAATGCGTGCCCGAAGTAATCGACGCCAAGCAAGCGGCTCTCGCCTTTGCCGGGCGCCATTTGCCACCGGACGCCGTGCTGGCATCGACCACCTCGACGTTTCTTTCCTCCGAACTGGCCAAGCACACGCCGCGACCCAAGAGTTTTCTGAACGCGCACTGGCTGAACCCCGCGTATCTCATCCCCCTGGTGGAACTGTCGCCGCACGAGGAGACCTCTGCGGCGTCGCTGGCGCTGCTGCGTGAGGCGCTTACCGGCATCGGAAAGACACCGGTCGTGTGCACGTCGTCGCCCGGCTATATCGTGCCGCGTCTGCAAGTGCTGGTCATGAACGAGGTGGCGCGGATGATCGAAGAGGGCGTGGCGACCGCGGAAGAAATCGACCGCGCTACCCGGCTCGGCTTCGGCGTCCGCTACGCCGCAATGGGCGTGGCCGAATTCATTGACTACGGTGGCAACGAGACGCTCTTTTACGCCAGCCGCTATCTTTCGAAGGCGCTTGAGGACGACCGCTACAGCGCCCCGGACATCATCAGGGACAACATGCGCGATGGCCGTAACGGTCTGCGTGAGGGGAAGGGTCTCTACGACTGGAGTAAAGTCGACAAGGACGCGTACCGCCGTGACGTGCTTGCCCGCCTGGTAGCGCAACTACGCAGCCAGAACCTCTTGCCCCGTCCGGCGGAAGACTATAGCCAGGATGGATCGGCGTAGCTGAGGCTCTCTGCTAGTGGCCACTTGGTTTGCGAATGGTGGGATTGTGTGTGACCGGAAAATTGACGGATCGTGCAACGAAGCACATCGCGTTGGCCCGCTCATGCAGTTTTTCCGCCATTTCCGCGTCGCTCTCGGGGGTGATCGTGACCCGGGGCTGGAGGTCGACACGCGTGAACTGTCCGGACCCGTTGGAGTTGACCTCCTTCGCGCCTTCGGCGAAGTCTTCGTAAGCGATGACCACCACCTTGCGCAGCGCGCACAGATGCAGATACCAGAGCATGTGACATGCCGACAGCGACGCCAGCAGCATGTCCTCGGGATTGTGGCGGGCCGCATCGCCATAGTAGGCGGGGTCCGCGGAGCCTTTGACGACCGGCTTGCCCTCGCAGTCAATGTCGTAGTCGCGAGTGTAGGCCTTGTAGTTGGCCGTTCCCTCGCCCCGGTTTCCGGTCCACGTCAGGTGCGCTGAGTATTGATGATTTCTTGCCATGTCTCGGAATTCTTGTCGCTGCGGAATGATCGTACTCATACTCGCCTTTGGCGCCGAAATCCAACAGATTGGAGGCGGCTTCTGTATCGAATTTCAGAAGTATAGAATGGAGCCATGCGCCTCCTGCCGGCAATTGTGACCGTTTGCCTTGCCCTGGTGTCGGTAACCGCGGCAAGCGCAGATTGGGACGAAGCTGAAGCGGCTTATGAAGCAGGCGACCATGAGAGGGCTTATGGCCTCTTCGAGCAGTTGGCGATAGAAGGACAGGCGCGCGCCCAGTTTCGATTGGGCTCGATGCATGCGGTAGGCATTGGCGTTCCTCAGGACGACTCCAGGGCGGTTGACTGGTACAGAAAAGCGGCGGAGCAGGGGCATGCCGACGCGCAGTTCAGTCTGGGCTACATGTATCAATTCGGTAGAGGAGTTCCTGAGGACGTGAGCGAAGCGCTGCATCGGTACAGGCAGGCAGCCGATCAGGGCTCCGCGGCAGGGCAGAGCACGCTCGGAGAAATGTACGACAACGGCAATGGCGTCCCCGAAGATGACGCAAAGGCATTGTATTGGTATCGCAAGTCGGCAGAACAAGGCTTTGCTATCGGGCAGTTCAGTGTAGGTCGGATGTATTACAAGGGTGAGGGCGTTCCCAGAGACTATGCCAAAGCAATTGAGTGGTGCCTGAAGGCGGCTGAGCAGGGGTTTCGCCTTGCCCAATTTCATCTCGGGGCGGCCCATGAAACCGGACAAGGTGTGCCGCAGGACGATTCACTGGCAGCTGATTGGTACCGGAAGGCAGCAGAGCAAGGATGGCCGGAGGCGCGCTACCGGCTGGGAATGATGTACGAAGAAGGCCGCGGCGTTGCCGCGGATTCCAGTGAAGCGGTGCGATGGCTGATCAGGGCCGGCATGCGGGGTCACGCAGAAGCTCAGTACTATCTTGGCAAGAAAGCACATCTGGGCATAGGGATTCCCGTCAGTCACGGCATTGCAATGCTGTGGTATGAGCGGGCGGCCGACCAGGGCCATAGCATCGCCCAGTACAACATTGGCTATATGCACCTCAACGGTGAGGGAGTCCCCGAAGACTCCGGGGCGGCGGCAGGCTGGTTTGAGAGCGCGGCCCTGGGCGGAAACTCCCAGGCGCAACACGCTCTTGGCATTCTCTACGAGAGAGGTTTGGGAGTTGCGCAGGACGTTGGAAGAGCGGCTGATTTGTATACGCAGTCGGCCAATCAGGGATACAGCCCGGCTCAATTTGCCCTCGGAAACATGTATGCCAACGGGAACGGTATCTCGCAGGATTTTGAGAAGGCGGCCTACTGGTATCGCAAGGCTGCCCAGCAGGGTCACGGCAACGCGCAGTATCTGCTTGGTTTGATGTACGTCAACGGTGAAGGAGTTGCCAAGGACTTCATTGAAGCCTACGCGTTGTGGACCGCAGCCTCCGCCGGGGGAAACTCGGACGCTGAAGAGGGCAAGAAGCACATTGCCGAAAGCATGAACGCCACACAGATAGCGAAGGCGGAAGAAATGTCGCGCGAGTACTCAAAGCCCCAGGCGGACTAGTTTCGAAATTGCATGAGCGGCAGGATGAGATCGCGTTTTCTTCGGCGATACGGATTTCGCCTTGTCCCGGTTCTGTTCCTGATGCTATCGGGCGCCCAAGCAAGTGATACTGATTCTCAGGAGGCTGCTGGACTCTATGACGGGCTCGCCGCGCAGTTTGGAGGCGATTATGAAAGGGCGCTGAGCATTTTTGATCGCTTGGCGAGGCAGGGCGATAGGGTGGCGCAGGTCAACCTTGGTCAGATGTATGAGGATGGACTGGGGGTTCCCAAGGACTTTGAAAGGGCGACTGAGTTGTATCGAAAGGCATGGGAGCAAGGGGACTTGCACGCCGAGTTCAAACTGATGTATGCCAAGGGCGCCAGGGTTCCCGAGGATACCGGGAAAGCGGCTGCGTGGTACCGCAGTGCTGCGGAACAGGGATTTGCTCACGCGATGTACGAACTCGGATCGATGTACCTCGAAGGCAAAGGCGTGCCGGAAGACGAGGACCAGGCGCTGGAATGGTTCCACAAGGCAGCAGAGCTTGGGCATGGGTGGGGCCGTTTTCAGGCTGGCTCCATGTATTTCAGGGGCCCGGGGCCGATTGAAGATCGTGCGCAAGTTTTGCGTTGGTATCTCAGGGGAGCGGAGCGCGGGTACGTGAATGCCATTTATCCCCTGGGACTGCTGTATGCCAGAGGCGACGGTGTCCCGGAAGACGATGCAGAAGCAGTGCGGTGGCAGCGCATAGGCGCCGATAGGGGCTACTCCATGTCGCAGTTTGCATTGGCATTAATGTATGAAAGCGGGGAGGGGGTTCCGGTAGATGATGCGCTGGCCGCCCATTGGTTTCACAAGGCTGCAGAGCAGGGGTATGCGCCCGCGCAGCTCAAGCTGGGTTGGAAGTATTTTGTCGGCAGGGGTGTTCCGGAGAACGCAATAGAGGCTTACGCCTGGTTTGGCTTGTCCGCCGCGTCGGATTGGACTGGTGATCAAGAAAAAGAAATGGTGGCCGAACGGCTGACTGAACAGCAATTGACCCAAGCGGAAGAACTTCTAAACGAGTATCTGGGCAAGTACTCTGGGCGCTAGGGAACTAACTTCACCCCGCTTGATCAGAGACGTTGAATCAATCAGTAATCCCTTTCCAACGAGGCGCAACCAGGCGGCGTTTACCGATGTATTCTGCGGCGCGAACCCTATTTCGAACGAAGGTTCAAGAATGCTGCGGGAGCGACAATCGGGATCTCTCGGAAAGACGACATCACAAGGAGATCCCGGTCTCCAGTAATCAGAAAGTCTGCTTCTCCGACCAGCGCCGTCTCCAGGAACTTGTCGTCATCCCGGTCACGGCATCCGAGTTTGGCGTTTGCTATCGACATCCATTCCGAGACGGCTTCCAGTTGAGCCAGAAAAAGCAATCTAGCCTTGCGGCTGACGTATGCGTCGAACTTTGAGCGAAGAAAGCGATTGCGCAGTTCGTAAAACGTTTCGGCTGAGAATAGCAACACGCCATTTTCGGATCGAATCGCGCTCATAACCTCGCGAGGGCGCCCCTGAGGATTCAGCGCCGCACTGATCAGGACGTTGCTGTCGACAACGATCCGCTCAGCTTTCATCCGCCAAAAGCGCATCCAGCGTGCCGTCCGTTAAGCCTTTAGCGGATGCTTCCCTACCCAACCTGTCCATAGTTTCAGCCAATTGCTCCCAGGCCGCCCCACGAAGCCGCTCGTAGTGCTGCACCGACATCATAACGACCACCGCTCGACCGTTCTTTGTGACTCGCACCGGCGCACTCTGAGCGGCATCGAGCAAACGGCCGAAGCGGTTCTTGGCATCTCTGGCGGCGGTTTCTCTCATGTAGCTACTATAGCTATAATAGCTTCTTTTCACAACGCAGAAGTTCCCTCTTGTCTTGCGCCAGTTAATCAACATGGCTGAGGACCGCGGCGCGGTTGGCACGGGAACGCCTCCTACCCAACGTATCCTGGGTGTTGACAATGTTAATTTAGGGGCTTATTTACTTAGGGCCTGTTAACACTAATAGGCCGGATTATGGTACGATTGGGGTATGGAAATCACGCCCGGACAATACGAACGCATCGTTCCTTATCTTCCGGTGCAGCGCGGCAACGTTCGCCTATCGAATCTTGCGGTGCTCAACGCCATTTTGTATGTCGCCGAACAGGGCTGCAAATGGCGGGGATTGCCGCCTCGGTTTGGCAACTGGCACACCATTTACACGCGGATGAACCGCTGGTCGAAGAACGGGGTGCTGGACCGGGTATTCGAGCATCTGCAGCGCGAGCGGATCGTGCGCGTCAAGCTGGAAGCCGTATCGATGGACAGCACCATTGTCCGGGTGCATCCCGACGGGACGGGGGCGCTAAAAAAAACGGCCCCCAATCCATTGGCAAGTCCCGCGGCGGCTGGACCACCAAGATTCATATGGTTGCCGCGGATGCTCGAACGGCCATAACGTTCTCGCTCTCGCCGGGACAAGCCCACGACGCTCCGCAAGGGCGCAAGCTGCTGAATCGCCTCGGCCAGCAGGACGATAATCCCTCGCTGATCATGGACCGCGCGTATGAAGGCGATGAGACACGGCAACTGGCCTTGGCGCTGGGGTACAGGCCCGTCGTTCCGCCGAAGCGCAACCGGCTCGACCCCTGGCAGTACGACCGGGAGATGTACAAGCGGCGCAACGAAATCGAACGGCTGTTTCGCCGTTTGAAGGGATTCCGGCGAATCTTCTCCCGCTTCGAGAAGCTCGACGTCATCTTCCTCGGATTCATCCTCTTCGCACTTATCTTCGATGCGTTGTGTTAGTGTTAACAGGCCCTAGTTCAGATACGTATGAGATGGGGGGGACTTGAAATAAAGTTCGGGGGTCTTCAGGCTGTGAATGTCTGAAACTTACAAGCCGGAGGACCCCCGCTGCCGATGCTTCGCTTTCCTTTTACGCCGGCCTGGTGAAAGAAACGGAACTGCGCCGGCGCGTCAACGTGCTGTATCCCAACCCACAATCGATCTTTGACGGTCTCCAAGTAGGCTACGTGGGTGTCCGCCACGGCAACCTGACGTTTGGCCGCCGGGATATTGTTTCGGGTCCTGGCGAGTTGGCTTATTTCTCGCGCGTGTATGACTCGCGGATTGGGGGGGGGCGTGATTTCGGTCCCGGCTGGCGTTTATCGCTGGCCGAAGAACTGAAGGCTGTTGATGGCGGTCTGGTCTATACCGACGGATCGGGCGCGCGTCACTTCTTCAAGCTGGCCTCGCCGAATGAACGGGGCCGCCGCAGTGAACCGCTGGTTTCCGGGCAGCCCGTACAAATGGACGCGGACGGTTCGCGCGTGCGGCCGTCTTCGTCTATTGCTTCCGGGACCTACGCTGCGTACCCAGAGACACCCCAGCATGCGGCTACGGCCATAGAAATTGCCGGCCCACTGGCCGTGCTGCGTAACGATCAAGTTACGCGCGTATTTGAAAGAAACCGTAGCGATAGGCCCGTCTATGTGCTTCGCAGCATTACGTCTAACGGCGAGACGCTGGCGCTGTCGTATTGGAACGGCCTGATCCGTGAGGTTTCGGATTCGGCAGGCGTCGTATTCAGCATCACCCGCGACGGGAGGGGCCGGATCGTATCGGTTCAGGATCGTTGGGGACGATCGGTGCATTACGGCTATGGCGCCAGTGGACGCTTAACGGAAACTCTGGACATGGCCGGCAACGTCTGGGCGTACGAGTACGGATCCCACGGACGGCTTACGCGCGCAATCGGGCCCAACGGCAAGGACATTCTGCGCATGGACTACGATGCCTTCGGAAGAGTGATTCAATCGCACGGCGGACGGGAGTATTCGTATACATACGGCCCCGATGAGACCGTGATTAAGGAGGGCATCGGTCATGTGCATGTGTTCGGACACAACGCCGCAGGGGTTACGAATCGCTTTGATTCGACCAATGGCGTGTGGTGGCATCTGGCGTTGGATGAGCGGAATCGGGTGACGGCGATTCAATCATCGAAAGGCGAGTATCGGTATGGGTATGGACCGCAAGGGGAAATCACCAACGCTAATGAAACGACCCCTAACGGGATCGAGTCGCGGAAATATCAACACGACGACACCGGGCGCATCGCAAGTGTCCATTCGCAAGACGGTGCGTTCACGATGGTGAATTACGCCGGCGGCATCACAACGATCAACGGCCCCGAGGCGCAGTTTGCTTTTGAGGTCTCATCTTCCGGCCAGATAGCGCAAGTGGAGCAAGACGATACGTTCATTCGCGCGGATTACGACGCCGAAGGCCATCTGGCGGCGCTTCGCAGCGGCACACGCACAGTTGAATTCAACCACGACTTCATGGGCCGTGTATTGGATATCCAATATGCCAACGGGGAGGTCAACCAATACAGCTACGATGCGCTCGGCAATCGCTCATCCATCGATTTCGGCTCAGGCGGTGCGGTGCGCTACAGCCACGATCCGGCCGGGAATATTGTGGAGGTGGTGGTAACGGAACGCGATGGCGAAGAGAAACGCCAGTTCGTTCAGATTGGCGATATGAATCGCGTCGAGAACATTACCTATGAAGGGATGGGCGCGCTGGATATTGCCTACGATGAGATCGGGCGGGCGATATCCTTTGATGTGGGCGCCGATGTGATCTCGGTGGAATATGCAGGTCCGGATCGTATCGGCCGGATTGTTTCCCGGGCCACGGGCGCTACGTGGTCGCCGAACGATGATGGAGCAAGCAATCAAGATCCCCAAAGCGTTATGGATGCTCGCCTGGAAGTACTGCAGAACGATTCCCCCGGAACCACCCATCCGGACTACGGAATCGTGGCGTTTGACGACATCAGCTTTGCGGTGGATGCCCGAGACCCATTAGGATTGGGCGTTCCGGGACTGTCCGAGGCACGGCAGGTGATTGCCGTAGCTGAACCCTTGTTCTCCAGCAATGAGCACGGCGCGGTGATGGACTTCGAGAAGCCCTCAAACGCCGTATTTCAGCCTTTGGAGTATCGCTCGACGAACTGTTGTATTTGCATCATCATTTTCCCTCAATCCGTGCCTCGGAATCACGATGAGACGGAAGGGGGGGTAGTGTGTATCTGTGCACCCGATCCATCTCCTCCTCCATCCATTTCCATTGTTACGCCATCAAGAACTTGGTACATAGACAACGATATGAACATGCCGAACATCCAGTTTGTGGCTCATTTGGCCAACATCGACGATGGATCGAATGCAACTTTTTGGTGGGCTCTTGAAATGATATTTGATAAGCGGAACGCGAAAACGTATACCCATACGAGGTATGGTGCTACAACAATTCCACGATGGTCGCCAGCCTGGGTCGGGCTGCTCGCTGGCGCTAACAAGATGACTGTTTCCGTCACCGCATTTGTGGGGAACTCGACATTAACCGCGACTAGGAGCGGCTATCAGATTCATGGGGAAAACCCGACGAAAAATCAGATCTTTGGACTTGCATCGCAAGCCGAATATAAGGCTATATGCTGGCAGGAAAGCTGGCACAAGCAGTACGGGGAAAGCTATGGGGATACGCCTTATGTGGGTGTCGAGTTACCCCTGTTTGGCGCACCTGACGGTTGGGGGCTGATGCATGAGGATCCTTTGCCTAGCGAGCGGCATTTGTGGGACTGGAGAGAGAATCTGAGCGATGGCATTGATCATCTGGAAAACACAAGTTACAGCGAAGCTATTAGCTACTTGACGCATTGGTACGACGAGGACGAGGCCGACGCGACCAAACCAGATTGGACTTGGAATCCACATGAAGACACGCTAGAGGTTTGGAACGACGCGTTTGCTCGGTATAACACCGGGAATACGATTTTTTCAATAAATGGCAATGGTGGCAACCGGGATTGTTCGCTGAACCAGCAGGGGTGCAACTATTCGAACGCCGTGCGCGGCTACATCAGCAGTAAGCCGTGGAACAATTACTAATTGGATCGTGCATCAACTGGTGAGGAAAAAACGCGCAATTGTGTCCTGCTTTGTGGCGGCGGGTTTATTGGGGGTAATGCTCTGGTTAGTGTTAATCGAGGATGATCGCACTTCGGAGAAGCCAGTGGGGTACATTGTGTGTAGGAATGAGTACTTTCAGGATCAGCGTATATACCAGGTTGACTTGGTTAACGGTGGGCTGCTGGGCGTATCGGAATCGCTCGACTGGATGGGCAATCCGGCACACTTGGCCATCGACGCGAACCGCTCGCGGTTGTATGTCGGGAGTTTTCGGGGTAAGGCGCGTGACTACTATCCAATGACTGTGGTGAACATACGAGATAGTGAGTTTGAGGTTGTGAATCGGTTCACTACCAACCCGGAGGATATTCTTCCCAGGGATTCCACGCGGCGGAATTCGAAGCCTTATGAGGTATATCAAGTAAGCTGTATCACCTGGTGGCAATGAACTGTATGTAGCGCATGGCGGGCTTGCCGAAGGAATGCTACGGGCCGTTTGGGATGCCGATACGGGCGAAGTTCTAAGCGAATTGGAAATGTACGTTGACCCCACCGACATATGGTCGCCGGACGGGCGTTATGTAGCGGGGATCTGGCCTAACCGGGAAAGAACACGGGAAAAGAACGGAGAGATTACGACTGAGGAGATGCCTGCTGGCGTTGATGTGCGTGACGTCCGCACGGGCAAACGAGTATCCCTGACGTATCTGGACGGCGGCAAGGGGCTTCATCCCCCGTGGGGCAGGGTAGAGGGGCCGTTGATTCATGTACACGGCAAAGGGCGCGTGCTGGCCCATGATCGAGATACTGGTGAAGTTATTTCCGACTTCAACGTTGAGCAGCTCACCGGATTAAACACATGGGGCGGCGTTTCGTGGGATGAACCTCCGGTCTTGGATGATCATCAAACGATTGTATTGAGCATGTTTGGTTTCGGTTTCGAACGCACGTACGTTGTCGTAATCGATGTACTTCAGCAAGAGGAGGTTACGCGAACGGAAGTTGGCATGAAATGCACCAACCCAGTTGTAGCGTATGAGTAGGGCGCGCAGAGAAACGCGCCGCAAGCACGCTTCCGGCCGTCAATGACCGGCAGCCCGCGGGTTCAGCACCACCGTGGACGGCTCGGTTCAAGCGGCACAAAGGAAATCGGCGCGGCAGCGCTGAGTGCGGATATCCGAACTCGCGCGTATCATCGGCAACATTCATCTACAACAACCCGACTACACCTTATTTCCGCTGCCAAGTTGTGCAACGAATGGGGTCCACCTCTCTTCCCGGATGCCGATTGGCAGCGCTGTGTGGTGCATTTCTACCGCAACGTGTTTTCGCATGTGCCGAGTAGGAAAGTACGCAAGGTGGCCGCCATACTCAAGGCGATCCACGCCCAGGAGAGCCGTTCGGCCGCCCAGGCCAAAGCGGAGGATGTCATTGGAAAACTCAAAGCGATGAAACTGGCCGCAGCCGCCGAACTCATCACCAACGGGATCGGCGAAACCCTGACCTACTATTCTCTTCCCTCGCAGCATTGGTTGAAGATCCGAACCAACAACCCCATGGAACGATTGCTTCGCGAGGCGCGCCGGCGCACCAAAGTGGTCGGCGCCTTTCTGGATGGGCATTCGGCGCTGATGCTGGTCGCGGCCCAGTTACGGCACGTATCGGCAACTCAGTGGGGATTGCGCAAATATATGAACATCCGGCTGATTGAGGAGATGAACAGGGAAGCCGTCTACTCGGCCGCTTGATTGAGTGACCGGGACCATCGCCAACAAAAATGTGCGAAAGATTCTTGACACTACCTTGACTGCATTCGTGGCTGATGAAACGGCGACGGCGATTCACTCTTTCATTCGAGGTCGGGGCAACGCCCACGCCGTCAGCGATCACACGTCGAGCACAGTTCGGGCCAAGCTCTCAATCGGGTCCAAGCGACACCAGTGGATGGCAGGCCTCGCACCAGCCACAACGCCCCTTATGCGCTATACCTATGGGCTGTTCCCGTCGCGATAGTGCGATGCTGGGTTCATAATCCGCTCTCAAAAGACGGAGCCTTCGGGAAAGTCGGGGTGGTTCAATCGGACCGCTCGTTGGATCTGCGTCATATACGTATCACCGCCGTTATCGCTATCGTGGATTTCCCGACCCTTGGCTCGGTGAAATGTATTTGATCTATTGATATCGGCGAAGGACAAATGAGGTCACCGAGTTAAATCGTTTAGTGCGGTGATCAGATCGTCACGCATTTCGCCCCTGAAAATGGGTGTTGTGTGCTCATCCAACCGGTAGATGTTTGTTCTATCCAGTATTCTGTTTGAGCCAATCAGATATCTTTCGTTTGGACGTATGACTCCGTCAAGGTCGTGAAACGTGTTCCCATGCACAAGACCAATCTGTCTTGTACTAGTAGCCAAGAATTCTCTGATCTGTTGCTCTTCGAGCACGGCAAGTTTAGCTGTTTCATTTTCGTACTCTAGCAATGCAATTTCTCCAGCTTCAAAAGTGCGCTCCAAAATTGCCACTTGCTCCCTAATGGCTTGTCGCTCCGCAATTTGTGCATCAAGCACTTGCTGGCGTTTGGTAAATCGCGATACGTCTTCCCCAGGAAAGATCAACATGTCGCTGATGAGCTCGATTTCGACCAAATCGGGCGCCGATCCCTGATAGAGATCCAGAATCCGAAACCGAACCAGCACGTTCTCGGGGTTCAGAGCGCTCAAGTCGTCTCCAGAGGCATCCGGAAGCGCAAAAAACTCGCCGTCAGCAACGAGTTCATAATCCTCTAACAGATTCGACGCGCGCGTCCGGGCGGACAATATGATTTGAGATGGAGGTACGGCAATCGTCTGAGCCCATAGTGCCGGGAGATCCTCTTCTTTGATTCCGTCCGAATCTCTGTCCTGGCCCAAGGAGGAGGGACCGCCATATATCAGGCCGCAACCGCCAAACATCAGGCCGCACAGGAAACATGGGATGATCCGGTGCGTCACCAACCGCCATTCAATGCATTTCATTCTGGATACTCCTATCGACCGGGGTAACGGTTTCCGGGCTGACATTCCCATCCTTGTAAGCCACACACAACTTCCATCGTATCCCCGCCAGGTGTCGGACAGACGGCTGCGTGCCTTCTCTCTCCCGCATGATCCAAATGATTTTCCTGGCGCGTAACCTCATTCGCAAAATCCCGCGAAAGACTGCTTTTCAATGTGGCAAGCGTAGATTCACAACTACTCTGGGAACTATACTCCATGCCGATCTGGGTCTTGTGGTCGTTAATGACGCCAATGAGCGCATTTGCGTGTACCAACTCGTGCGCTTCTGTGTGAGAGATATTCTCAGGTGTTCTGGATGTCCCAGAGCACATGCCTATACTCGGCAATTCAGTACTGATCTTAATGAATGAGGACGATTTGACGCTAATATCTCCTTCCAATCGAAATTTGCCATCGCCGATTGCCGAACATACCAGCGAAGCATCGTCATATTCGATGGAGGTATCTCCGAAATCGGCGCCGTTTCTTACGAGCGGTTCATAATCGAACGCGGGAACAGACGCACTAGGCGGCGGCGTGTAAGACGATTGCCCGCCAATCTCCTCACTCGCCTGGTGATTAATCCGACCCCACGGGCCTTGCAGTGTCGAAATGCGTTCCGCCGCTGAACCGAGCGCCGGATCGAGCACCGGTACCAGCCCCCCAGCGACGCTTGACAGGTAGAAGGTAAAAAGAACGACTACGAGTCCAAACCATTTTTTCATCTCGGAACCCCCCGCTTTCCGACCATTCAATTGTTGGTCGAGGTCCTTTCGACCGTTGTTAGATACGCGTCGACGACATCAATTTTACCACTCCCAAGCGGTGGTTGACGCCCAGTGGAGCCAGTTGGTTCTGGGCGCGCGGGTGAGTACTTGCGCGAGCGATCGGGGCGAGTTGGTTCGGGACGTGGATTTGATCCCTGGGGCGCTGGGCGCCGCCGAGCGGGTGTTGGCGGATAACGGTTACGCGACCGGATCGGAGGTGGCCGAGTTGGAGGGCCGGGGCCTGGAGGTGCTGGTCGCGGTCGCGACGGAGGACCGGCGGCGTGCACATGATTTTCGCCCCGCCGTTGTCGGACAAGTAGGCTCCCGAACCCAAGATGGACTGGCTGCGGCGCATGAAGGCAAGGATGGCCGAGGACGGGAGCCGGGCGCATTACCGCTTGCGCAAACAGACCGTGGGGCCGGTGTTCGGGATCGTGAAAGAGGCGATGGGATTTCGGCGGTTTTTGCTGCGGGGCTTGGAGAAGTTCGAGGGCGAGTGGGCCTTGGTGACGCTGGCTCATAACTGCAAGCGATTGAACAACCTGCGGCTCGCGTGAAGCGGCCGTAGCGTGGCTCTTACCCGCCCTGCCCGCACCCCACAAGGCCGTTATCGGGTTCTGAAACCTTCGGAGTGGCGCTTGGCGCGCGCACCGGGTTCCAGACCGAAAAAAAACTCCCGGCCGTGGATGCTGTCACTGCTGAAGTAATACTCCCCATTTCTTGGAGTGACCCCCTGAGGTTGGACACCGGGGCAGTGAGATTTGGGCCGCTTGCTGAGCATGTTGGGCCTCAAAATCCATCGGACTGAGGTACCCCAGTGCCGAATGGAACCGCTTTTCATTGTAGACCTGATCGAGGAATCGGGGTGCGCGATCCACGACATCCTGGGAGGTCTTGTATTCGTTGAGATAAACCTCTTCGTATTTCATCGTTTTGATGAAGCTCTCCGCCTGGGCGTTGTCGTACGGATTGCCTCGGCGGCTCATCGACCCGCGCAGGCCCCATTCAGCCAGCACCTTCCGGTAAGCCGCCGCACCGTATTGGCTGTCTTGGTCGGTGTGATGAATGCAACCGGGTTGTGGTCTGCGATCGGCCAACGCTTCGCGCAGCCCCGCAAGCGTCAGCCGGGTGTCGATCTGCCGCGAGACAGGGTAGCCGACCACGCGACGTGACCAGGCATCCAGGATTACCGCCAGAGGTGGACCCCATTCGTTGCACAACTTGGCAGCAAGAATAAGGTGTAGTCGGGTTGTTGTAGATGAGTGCTGCCGATGATACGGGGAAGTTCGGATATCCGAACTCAGCGCTGCCGCGCCGATTTCCTTTGTGCCGGTTGGACCGAGCCGTCTTCCCCGATGCCGCCGTGAAGTGCAAGAAAAAAGATGTCGACATCGGACAACTCTGCCGTGTTCGCCAGTTCTTTGGTGTCGGCACGAACGAGTGAGATCTCATCCGTCTTCGGCGGCAGTGTCTTTACGCGCGACTGGAGTAGCTCACGTTCTTCAGAAGAAGAAAGCAACCCTTGCGCCGTGTCCACCGCCAATACGGTATGACCGCGCGCCTGAAGGGCCTGAAAAACCTGCGCGCCACTGGCTATATGAGACATCTCTTTCAGCGCTATTCCCCCCAAAAAAAACAGCTATCTTGATGGTCGAAACCCCGCAGGTGAGAAACTCAGGTCCGCCGACACAATACCGCGATTGAATCAAAATACGAAGCGTGGCGCAGATCGAAAACAGACTCGTGCCCGACACCCTTCACGTTTGCGCTCGGACCCTATGCCGCGGCCGGCAATTTATCGTGGAATACCTGCCCATCAGCAGCGTAGCGGGCTGTTGGAACTCTTGGTTGAACGCCGGGAAATAGATGTTTGCGACATACCGGTTGGCTTCGGCCATGCTCGTTATGCCGGCGGCGGCCAACTCCTTGGGCAGACGCTGCTGTTAAGTCCGAAAGGCCCGCTCCGAGCACCCCCGCGCCTCGGGCGAATACCCTGGGACCGTCTCTACAACAAATTGCTTCATCGCGCGCCCAAATTGCGTCAGGTGGCTCTTGTCCACCTTGCCCCCGGCTTCGGCCGTCTTACAGTAATTTGGCCGCACCCTCTTGCGCCAATTAACCTTCCGTCCAGCCCGAATACGCATGCTCAAACCTATTGGGCGGCGTCTCCTCGTGCCGTTGTGTCCGTCTCATCAACCGCCGCGCTCAACTCAAAAAGGCCGAAAGCGAAACCGGACAGATTATGAAGTGAACACTTTCTTGGCTTCGTGCTACCCTTCAGCGCGTTTGCTCTTACTAGAAGCCATCTCACAAATATTTTTTGGCCAGAATCATGAACGCGGCGAGTTGAAGAAAGGCCAGGAAGTTTTCAACATAATATTCGAACCGAGTAATCAGTCGGCGATAGTTTTGTAGCCATGCGAACAAGCGCTCCACCTTCCAGCGTCGCTTGTAGCGCCGCAATGGGCGCCCGTCCTGGGTCTTCGGCTTGGTGCGATTGCGCCTGTGCGGGGCAATCAGCGTCACGCCCAACGCTTCGCACTCCCGGTCTAGCGGATCGCTGTCGTAGGCTTTGTCGCCGATGAGTTTGTCGGGCCGGCCCTGGGTGACGCAGCCGCGGATCAGGTCCTGCACGAGAATCGGGTCTGGTGCGGCGAAGCGCTGCCCGTGCATAGGGCGACAGGAAGACCACAGCGGTCTGCAATTGCCATGACCTTGCAGCCCTTGCCCCGCTTGGTTTTACCGACGCCAGCGCCCCCTTTTTGGCGGCGCTGAAGCTGCCATCGACGAAGCATTCGTCGAGCTTGATCTTACCCCGCCGCTCCAAGTCCTGGGCCAAGGCGCGCAGCAGTCGATCCATGACGCCGGCCCGGCGCCATTGCTGAAATCGGCGATGGCAGGTTTGATACGGCGGATAGCGGCTCGGCATTTCCGACCATTGCGCGCCGGTGCGCAAAATCCACAGGATCCCGTTCAGCACCTCCCGCGAGTCGCGCCAGGGGCGTCCGCGCCCATCGGCGCGCCGGGGCAGTGCGGGAAGCAACGGTTCGATGAACCCCCACTGAGCATCGGCGAGGTCGTGTGTCATGAGAATCTCCGATTATCTTCACAATCGGGATCAACACAGTAACATAACCTCTTGTATTTATGAGATGGCTTCTAACCAGGATGTCTGACATGAGCAGAAACAAAGCGCTGCGATTACGTATTGTCGTCTTCCTCGGAATCCTGGCAGCTGCGATATTGCTCGCAAGTTGCGCCACTCAGCCGGGACCGAGTGAGGCTAATCTGCCGGGGTTCTTATCTGGCCTTCTACATGGCTTTCTGATGTTGTTCAGCTTCATCGGAGGCTTGTTTACCGATTTTCGCGTCTACGCTTTTCCGAACTCGGGCGGATGGTACGACTTCGGCTATCTTCTCGGGGCGATGTTTTTTTTCGGCGGTACTGGAGCAAGTACTCGATGAAACGACAGCGATTGACAACGCTTCGGCCCTTGCGATTCGTTATAGGTGAATCGGAAATCGGCTGCAACTGCACTTTCACCTTAACCATTCCGCTGCCTCTGTTGAGAGGGCTGCGACTTGCGTTGGCTTCAGACAACTGCGGGCGATCCTGGACTGTAACGGACTAGAGGGCACAAGCGATGGGCGAGTGCAGATTCTGCACAAAAGCAAGAAAACTGGTGAAGTCGCACATTGTGCCGCAAGCCCTCCATAAGGAGATACAAGCCGACAATGGGCCTATGCAGATCTATGAGGAGAGTCACCCATGGGGGGTCAGGAGCCCGACTGGTGCATACGGTCGGTTTTTGTGTCGCGATTGTGAGAAACGTGTTGGACAGGACGATGAGTATGGAATCCAGTTTGTCCGAAAATATGGTGACGGTAGCACTGGAGAGCCTTGGCTTGGCTCTTTCGAGAACGGATTTGTCGCCCACGTTTGTTACACCAGATTCAAGCTGTGGGTCTTGTCTATGCTGTGGCGCGCGGACGCTTGCGACCACGGGATGTACAAGCGGGTCAATTTAGGTGAAAAATGGCGCAAGCGATTGACAGATAGTCTCCGGGCGCGTGACCCGGGCGATGCTGACTACTTTGCGGTGACGGCAACGCTATTTTACGGAAGGGACGATGAAGAAAACTATGGGCAGGCGGTAATGTTCGATCCGCACGCCGAGAATTGCGCTGGCGTCAATCGGTACAGATTCTATGTATACGGGGGGTTCACTTTCTTTATCAAGGTAGACCAAAGAAAACAACTGGAGAAACTGGCCGCATTAACACTCAAACAAGGCAAGCCGTTGGCAGTGCCACGACGCAAGTTTTCTCCGGGAGAGCGGAGCCAGTCTGCCAAGATTTTAGGCCCCCCGTAGCAGGGGCCCAAGACACGGTGATAGAGTCGAAAACTTGGACTTGCCCCCGGCTTCGGCCGTCGTCCAGTAGTTAGTGTCTGCCAGAAAACCCCTCTTTCTGGCGATAGGGCTGTGAATCAACAGTAATTTGGGTGTGGATCGCGCCCTGGTATCGGCGGCGGCGGCGGCGTTTGACGCTCGGCGAAGGGCCATCGGCCCCGAAGGCGAGCAATCAGCCCGGATTTCCGGTGCGCGGGCATGGAAGCCCGTTCCGGTCTCTCGACGGGCCGGTACCATGGCGGGATGCGGCCGCTCAGGCCGCGCGCCGTTGTCGCTTGCGCTCGCGCTGGCGCAGGAGCCGGCCCAGCCGATGCAGGTTGGCGGCCAGCACCGACAGCGCCACGGTGCGCGCGAACCCGTCGGCGCCACGGGTGCGCACGCGGTCCAGACCGCGGTGCTCCAGCGCATTGATCGCCGACTCCACCGCCGGATGCTGCCGGCGCGCGGCCGCAAACGCCTCGTCCGACTCGCGTTCGCGCTCAGCCCGGTTCAGCCGTCCCTTGCGCGGCAGCACGTTCAAGTCGAGCAACTCGTCGAGACGCACGCGGTTCGCCGGGCTGTGAAAACCGCGATCGAAGCTGCACGCCCGCAGGTCGGGGTGAAGGGCTTGCGTCTCCTCCACCATCGGCGCCGCCAGGTCCACATCGCCGCCCGCCCACAGGATCTTGTGGTGCAGGATGAACTGAAACTGGTCCTCCATCACGCACACCGGCACCCCCAGTTTCACCGGCGTGCCCGCCTTGCCCTTCGACACCCAGCGCGTGTGCTCCTCGAAGATCGAAAACCCCTTCTCCTCGTGTGGGATCGTCTCGCCCTTCAGCAAACGCCGCTCCACCTGGTCCATCTGCCGCCGTGCGTGCCCCACATAGCGCCGGATGCACGCCCATTCCGACTCCGAGACGCCTTTCGCCGCCAACGCCCCGAGCGTCCCCTGGGCGCGCTCGACCAACTCCCCGCAACGCGCCAGATACGCCTCCACCCACTCCGGGCGCCCCTTCGCCCGGCGCGTCGAGCGCACCCGGTGAAACAACGTGCGAACGCACCCGGACCAATGACGCCACTGACGCCAGCCGCCCACCTCGCGCCGCTTCGCCAACCGCGCCGTCTCCCGGATCAAACAGCGCATCGCGTCCCACAACAGGTTCACGTCCGTCGGGTAATGCACGTCCGTCTCCACCGCGAACGAGTCACAGCGCCCGCGCAACGGCTCGCCAGGCTTTTTTCCGGCCACCGCATGACCGCTGGCCACCACCCACTGCCCCACCGCCGACAACAACTCCGGCGTCAGCAACGATACGTTGTCGATCAGCGTCTGCATCTCGTAGCGGCTCCCGTCGGCAAAATCCCCATGCGCCCGCATCGCCCGCACCGTGCGGTGGTGGTTCGCCAGATCGTGCAAACGGTCGAAATCACACCCCAGACCTTGCTTCAGCACGCCCAGCACCAGAATCCGCCAAAGGTCCATGCCCGGACGACCCACCTTGCGGTCGGTCCCCGGCCGGAGGTGCCGCTCCAGCAGCGAAAACAACTCCTCGCGCCGCTCCTTGTGCAGGTGCTGAAGCCCCTTCAGCACCGCCGGTATGTCGTCGCGGGACTTCGGGTCCAGCCAGATGGCCTCGATCGCAACCTGACCGAATTGAAACTGCCGCTTCTGCACTTCACGCATGCGTCATCCCTCGAAGATCGCCCCCAATCGGGCCAAACCAGCCCTATTTTCCCCGATTACCGCTCCAGAAGATATATCTTCGCCACCGAAAATCACCCTTTCACTCTATCTTTCAAAGAGATAGGGGTTTTCGGGCAGACACTAGTTAGGCCGCACCCTCTTGCGTCAATCGACCTTCCGTCCAGCCCGAATCCGCCTGCTCAAACCTCTTCGGCCTCGTCTCCTGGAGCCATTGTGTCCGTCTCATCAACCGCCGCCCTCAACTCAAAAAGGCCGAAAGCAAGACCGGACAGATCATTTGTTACAAACGCGGACAGTCTATTTGTTGCTAACAGTCCAAACAACTGCAATTGACGCGTAAGGTAATCGTGGTTAGGATTGATTCCCCTTTTGAGGTGGCTGCCGCTGGCGCCGAACGGTTCGGTTAGGGCGGCAGGCGAGGAGGAAAATATGTCTGAAGCTGCAAATGATCCCACCGGCGATTACATCCAGATGGATTCCGTCGATTGGGTTCCGTTCCCGCAAGGTCTGTGTCAAGGCGATATCAGCTGGAAGTTGCTGCACGTCTCCCCGGAGGCGGGCGCCTGGACCGCGATCTTCGATTGCAAGGCCGGCTCTTCGTTCGCCAAGCACATCCACATGGGCCCCGGCGAGTATTTCCTGACCAAGGGACGCATGAACGTGCGCGGAGGCAGCGTAAAGGGCGGCGCAACGGCGGTCGCGCCGGGCTACGGCTACGAAGCCTGTAACGCCCAGCACGACCACACCGAGTTCCCGGAGGACAGCGAGTTCTACATGACCTTCTTAGGTCCGCTGAACTTCCTGGATGACGACGGCAACACCGTCGGCCTGGTGGGCTGCAAGCAGGTCCTGGACGCCTGGAACGCCAATCCGGGCGGCTGATCTCTGGGGCGTCTTAGCGTGATCTGAGATCGCGTTGTAAAGCCCCAATTCTTCGACCGCTACGGTTCCTAGCGGGGCTAGGCCGTGGCCTTGGTCTGTACGGCTGCCGATTCAGGGTCATAGCGCAGGTTTCGGCCATCGCAAGGCATTCGGGGGCACGTCAGTCGTTTCCGTGTGGTACTCTTTGCGTGGGGAGACGTAACCATGCAAAGCATGATGCGGCAACATCAGTTTTTCATCCGACGCCTTGCTTGCGTCACGGCATTTCTGCTGTTTCTTGGCGCGGCCTCAGCAAGCCAGCATTTCCATGGCAAAGACTGCTCGGACGACGTATGCGCGGTCTGTCTTTTCTCCGATTCGGGCGGCGACGCAGGCGCCGCGCCGGCGCCGGTCGCCCCGCATCTTTCCTGTTTGCCGGCTGGCGCCGTCTACCGTTCGCCGGTTCTTACTTCACGCCCGTTTGAGGCGCCCCGCACGCGAGCTCCCGCCATTTCCTGACTGCACCCTTGGGATATTCGCGCGGCCTTGGCTGATGCCGTGCGCCGGTTTTGTGCATCAGGAGATGGTTAATGAACTACATACGATTTTTGCCTGCGGTCGTGCTGCTCGGCATGGTGTGTGCGGCTGCTGCCCAGGAAGAGGCGGATAAGCAGCGCACGGAGGCCATCGAGGAAATCGTCATTGCGGGACACCCGTTGTCGGCTGAGGGGCTGGCGACGCCCGCCGACGTGCTGCCGCAACAGGAACTGGAACGAAAGGCGGCGGACAGCATAGGCGCCACGGTGGCCGGCGAACCGGGCATCCACAACAGTTCCTTCGGTGTGGCGGCGGGACGCCCGGTCATACGCGGGCTGGGGGCGCTCGCGTGCGGGTAATGGTGAGGACCGTATCGACGCTATGGACGTATCCGTAACCAGCGGCGATCACGCGGGGACGGTGGATCCCTTCATCGCCGATAGGGTGGAGATATTCAAGGGGTCCGGCACCCTGCTGTACGGTTCCGGCGCGATCGGCGGCGTGGTCGATACGCACACCGGCCGTATACCGCATCGCACGCCGCAGAGTCTGAGCGGCAAGTTGGATCTGAGATGGGCCGACAACGCCAACGCCAGAAACGGGTCGTTCAGGCTTGACGGCGGCGCCGGGAGCCTTGCCTGGCATCTGGATGGTTTCTCCCGGGATGCGGACGACTACGAGATTCCGGGCTTTGCTGAATCCGCGCTGTTGCGCGCCATGGAGGGAAACGAGGAAGAGGAGGGCCACGAGGGTGAAGAAGGGGAGGAAGGTGATCATGAAGAGCAAGAGGAGGCCTTTGGCCTGCTGCCCGGAAGCGGATTGGATGTCCAGGGCGGCGCCGGTGGATTCTCCGTAATAGGCGAGCGCGGTTTCGTCGGCGTTGCGGTCAGCACAACTGACGCCGAGTGCGGTATTCCGGGCCACGGCAATGCGCAGGGACACGAAGAAGAGGGCGAGAAAGCCGAAGAGGAAGAAGCGCATGGCGAAGAGGGAACTCCGTTCATCGACTTGCGGCAAACGCGCGTTGACGTCGAGGCCGCTATCGAAGCCCCCTTGCGCGATTTTTCCAATTTCAACTTCCGTTTTGGGGCCAATAATTACCAGCACGCCGAAGTGGATCCCTCCGGAGAAACCGGCACGGAATTCGATAATCAGGCCTGGGAAGCACGGGCAGAACTGACGCACGAGGACGTTGCCGGATGGACGGGCGCCATAGGCATTCAACTTGCCGATCGGTCGTTTTCGGTGGTCGGCGAAGAAGCGTTTACTCCGCCCGTGGATACTCGTTCGGTGGGTGTTTTCTGGGTGGGCGAGCGGTCGTTTGCGGAATTTGAGATGGAGGCGGGCTTACGAGTGGAGCGTATCGAGCATAAGCCCGCGAACGGGGACAGCCAGGATTTCACCGGACTCAGCGCGTCGCTGGGCGCAATCGTGGCGCTGGATGATACCTGGACCGCATCGGTGTTGGCGGACTACTCCACCCGCGCGCCGGTTGGAGAGGAGCTGTTTTCGGATGGTCCGCACCTTGCCACTCTAGCCCGCATCGCTCACCGATCTTGCGATGAAGGCTTGTCAAGCTGATTTGAGAGGATTTGGCGGCCGGGAGGGGCGTTGAGGCGAGGATCGGCGGTTTGGCCAGTTCGTTTTGGGGCTGGGAAGGCGGATTTGTGCGGTGTAATGACCGTTATCCGGGGTGCCTGCGCCGCCTGGGCGAGTGAACCCCTCGCCCCCAGGCGCTCCGTCCGGCAGCCAGGGACGCGCTTAGGTTATCCGGGCGGGCGCCACACCGGGTACCGCTGCAAATTCGCCAGCACCCGCATCAAGGTTTGCGGATAGGCGTAGGATTGTGCATAAGACAGCCATACCCGGCGCGCGGTGACCTTCACCCGCACCGCGATCTTCAACAGTTTCAGCCGTAGCGTGGTGCATTGGGCGCGGGCCAGCCGGGTGCCTTTGGTTCCCACACGGCGTAGCGCGTGCATCAGCACATAGGCGAACGAGGCAAAATACAAGCGCAATTGATTGGCCTTGATCGTCGCGGTGCTGGTGCGGTCGGCGAACAGGCCGAGTTGCTGCTCTTTAATCCGATTCTCCATCTCCCCGCGGGCGCAATACAGTCGCTCATACAGGCGTTTGGCGCGGACCTGACCGCGCGGCAGGTTGGTCACCACAAACCGCGGGTTGGGGCCTTTGGGCAAGTACTCCGCCTTGCCCACAACCCGCCGCTCGCGGCTCCACGACTCGCGCGTGCGATAGGTAAACTCCACAAAGCGCCGCGCCGCCCGCTTCGTGTGCCGGTGCGCCTTGCGCGCCTCGTCCATCGCCTCCTCCACCTGCTCCGCCAGCCGCGTATTGCGCGCCAGACCCAATACGTAGCCGAGCCCTTCGCGCTCGCACCAACTCATCAAGTCCTCGCGGCAAAAGCCCGAATCGCCCCGAATGCGAATGCGCGTGTTCGGCCAGCGCCGGCGCAATTGCTTCACAATCCGGCCCAACTCCGTAACACTGCCCGCCGCCCCATCCTGATCCGATGTCCGAAGACGGGCACACAACAGATGCCCGCCACAGAAGATATACAGCGGCAAGTAGCAGTAGCAACGGTAATGGCCATGGAAGAACCGCCCTTCCTGATTCCCATGCAAGGGATCGTCCGTGGCGTCCAGGTCCAGCCAGACCTCCGCCGGCGCCGAACCCAAAGACTCCATGAACGCATCCGCCAGCAGCCGATCCATCGCCTGCGTGTCGGCCACAATCCGCTTATAGCGGCTGTTCGCCGCGCCGTCCGCTTCGCTTAACTCCAGACGGTTCAAGGTGCTGGAACTCGCCAGCGGCCGGCCCCGGTCCCGAAGACGCGCCCGATCGGCGCCGGTTACGTCCCGCTTGCCCACCAACAGCGCCAGCAGACTGTCGGAACTCAGCACGTCGTGGTCGTTCAAATCCTCATAGCCCAACGCGATCGCGTAGATGCGCTGCGCCAGTAACTCTCTGACGCTATGCTCCGCCCCGCCCGCGTTGCGGTAATCCGTAAAACAACCCGCCAAACGTTGAGTCAATCCCAGGCGAAGGTCCGCTTCGCGCAATAACACACCCCCACCGTCGGAACTCATCCGCCCGCCATCAAAACGACCTGCCACGCGACGCCGTCCCAGGCCGTGAAATTCCATCTGCTCCGCGCTACACTGTGTATCCATGGGGCCTCCTTGTTGCGATAACGCAAGTTCTTGATATAACTCGCATTATCCTACAAATCGAGGCCCCATTCCAGTTATTGGTGAGCGATCCGGGCTAGAGCTTCGAGATCCGTGATCCCGATCTTCAACAGGAAAAAGCGCTCAATTTTTCGGCGACCCTGCGCGCGGGCGGCGAGCGCTGGTTTGTCGCCGGTACGCTTTACTGCACGGAATTCGCGGATTTCATCTTTCAAGCGGCAACCGGAGAGGAAATAGACGAGCTGCTGGTAAGGCGGTTCACGCAGGCGGACGCAACCTTTTCCGGTCTGGACTTGGAGTCCTCCGTCACTGCGGCCGATTGGGGAGATGCACAATTGAAGCTTAGCCGATTTTTCGATAGGGTCAGCGCGGAACTGGATGTTTCCGGCAACAACAACCTGCCCCGAATTCCGCCGGACCGCGCCGGCATCGGCTTGGACTTCACCGCGGGCGCCTTCACCGCGGGCGCCTTCAGCGCCAGCCTGGACTACATTCGCGTGTCCAGGCAGAACAGCACGGGTGATTACGAACTTCTGAGCGAGGGCTACGAGGATCTGCGCGCCTACCTGAGTTATGAAATCGAAAGAGGCGATACGGTTATGCAGCTTTTCCTGCGCGGCAGAAACCTGACCGGCGATGAGCAGCGCAAGCACACCTCCATCATCAAGGATTTGGCGCCCGACCCGAGCCGCACGATTGAGGCCGGAGTGCGATTTCGGTTCTAAGTCTTTGCTTGCCGGTTCGGGCGCAGCATGCAGCGTAGCGGCTTGACTTGCGTAGCAGCGTTGGTGGTAAGCTAGTCCTCGGGGCAGACCGACCTTTCCGGATTGGCTGCGGAGGAGGAAAGAAATGAATAGAGGCATTTTTTTGCTGGCGCTTAGTGGCGCTACTTTATTTTTCCTGGCAAGCGTTGGCGCACCAACACTTTCAGCCCAGGAAGCGGCAGAGGCCGGCGCACTCGAGGAGATCATAGTAACGGCCCGAAAACGCGACGAGTCGCTGCGCGAAATCCCGGAGTCAGTGTCGGCCATCTCGGCATTTGAGTTGCAGCAGGGGAACATCGGCCACATCAACGACATCGGCTTGAAGGTCACCAACCTCAACCTGTCGTCCCGCGCTGACGGCAATCCCAACGTGACGATTCGCGGCGTTGGCTCATTTGGCAACACCCAGGGTGTGGGGTTCTACGTGGACGGCACCCAGATCTTCGTCGATGCCTCCGCGGCTTTCGGCGACATGGAGCGGGTCGAAGTGCTGAAGGGCCCGCAGGGCACGCTGTATGGCGGCAACAACATCGGCGGCGCGGTCAAGTTCGTAACCAAGCGGCCGGCCATGGGCGAGGTGAGCGGCGAAGCCGAGGTGGAAGCCGGTGGCCAAAGCATGCTTAATTTCGAGGGTGTGCTGAACCTGCCACTGGGCGATGCCGCCGCGGTGCGGGTGTTCGGCTACTCCAAGCAGGACGACGGCTTCGTTAAGGCTGTGGCGCCCGAGCGGCGCAACGGGCGCTCCAACGAAACCGATACGCTGTGGCCGTACGGAATTCCCGCCAATAACCCGGGCGCTCCGAACATGTACAGCAAAGACGTTACCGAGAAATGGCGCCGCTATCCCAACGAGCGCGACGAAATCGGTTTCCGTATCTCCCTGATGGCCGAGCTGGCCGAGAACACCACGCTGTACGCGGCAGCGCGATACAACGACCTCGACGCCGGCAACAACAACTGGCGCGTGGAAGATGGCAACAATCTCACCTACAACCGTGATCGCGAGCTTACTTTCGCCGGGCGCAACGTCCGGGAAACTGTCGGGGGCTTACTTGAGTTGAGCCACGACGTGGCGGGCTTGGGCAATTTCACTTATCTCGGCGCGGTCACCGACGCGGAAGGCTTAAGGACAACCGATCTGGACGTGAGTTCCGAGGTCGGCTTCGACCTGGTCCGGCCGGAGTTGACCGACGTGCAGACCCACGAATTTCGCTTCACTTCCGAAGGCGACGGACCGCTGGAGTGGCAGGCGGGCGCCTACTTCGCGCGTTGGGAGAACGACTGGGACTCCTGGGCCACATTCTACGAAACCACGGAAGTGCTGTGCAATTTCGTCCCTGTGTTCAGCCCTTGCGGGCGTCCGGGATCGCTCGGCATTCTTGAACCTTTGGGCGCGGCGGAGCGCAACGCGCTGCCCAGCGCCGAAGCCGACCCTCGTCTTGGAACCCCTGTGCAGACGCCAAGCTTCGAGCAAGAAACCACCAACCGGCTGTACTTCCCGTTTGAGAACCGCGCCCGCGAACGCACCAACAAGGCCCTGTTCATTACCGCGAGCTACCGGGTGGATGACAACTGGGAAATCGGCATCGGCGCGCGCCTGGACAAGTGGAACGCGGACACGCTGGACCGCAACCGCGACTACTGGGTGACCTTTACCGGCTTCTATCCCAACTACGAGAATTACCTGGAGCAGGGCGGCACGGAGTTTCTGCCCAAGGCTTCCATTTCGTACTTCGCCGAAGACGGCACGCACTTGTATTTCAGCTACGCCCGCGGCTTCGAACCCGGCAACTACAACCTCTATACCCAGGAGGGCATACCATCATTGGTGCCGTTTAGCAAGGAAACCGCGGACAATTATGAAGTCGGCGTGAAGACGACGCTGACGTTCGCCGACCGGCCGCTGGACCTGAACGTGGCGGCGTTCTTCATTTCCTACACGGACCGGCAGTTCGAACTGCAGAATCAGATCGCCGTGGGCGGCATCGTCGAGAATATCCTGAACGCCGGCGATTCCACCCAGTACGGCGCCGAAATGGACTTCACCTGGGGGTTGAGCGACGAGCTGACAATCAGCGGCGGCGCGGGCCTGGTGGATGCGGACTTCGACGAAGACAGCTCGGTGTTTGACGTGATCAATCGCTTCAGCGTAGTGGACGACCACTTCCCGCCGTGGATTTCCAAGAGTTCCCTCAACCTGGCGGCGCAATACCGCAAGCCGCTGGCCGGGGGCATGGAACTGCTGGTGCGCGGAACCCTGCTCGCCAAGGGGCCTTTCTGGTTCAACAGCGAGAACACGGTCAAGCATCCCGGCTTCCAGGTGTTCAATCTGCGCGTTGGGGTGGAAACCGATCGCTGGTCGCTGGCCGTGAACGTGCGGAATGTGTTTGACGAAGGCTATTACACCGACGGATCGGTGTGGCCCGGCGACTCGGTCCCCGGCCGGAATCGAAACGATCCGAACGGACTGACCTTCAACCCGGTCATCGGCACCCTGGGGCAGCCGCGGCTCACCACGTTTAGCGCAAAAGTCAAGTTCTGATTTTCCGTTAAGGAGGTTACATGTCGAGCCAATCAGCGGCCCAAGAGGGGCGCGTCGTATCGGTGCCCGAAACCGAGGGCTATGTCATGAACCAGACGATGCTGCGGATCAAGGACCCGCAGCGTTCGCTGGATTTTTACACCAACGTCCTGGGGATGACGCTGATCAAGGAATTCCGGTTTCCGAGCATGGAGTTCTCGCTGTATTTCGTGGGCTACGTGACGGAAGACGACGAGCCCATCCCCGAAGATCCTGAGGGGCGCGCCGCTTATGCGTTTCGACAGAAGGCAATGATCGAGCTGACCCATAACTGGGGCACCGAGCGCGACGACGACTTTGCGGGCTATCACGACGGAAACGCCGACCCCCGGGGCTTTGGCCATATCGGCCTGTCGGTGCCGGACGTTTACGCGGCCTGCAAGCGCTTCGAGGAACTGGGCGTGGAGTTTGTCAAGCGGCCGGACGATGGAAAGATGAAGGGTCTGGCTTTCATCAAGGACCCCGACGGCTACTGGATCGAAATCCTCGCAGCCAAAAGCTGCGGCGCCATGGCCGTCGCCATGACCGGGTAGTCACCCCCTCGTTCCCAGGGGACCGCGCTTAGTTCGAGATTACGCGGCCGGGGTTGAGGATGCCCTTCGGATCAAGGGCGTTCTTCAGACGCCGCATCAGGTCAAGTTCTTCCGGGGTTCTGGAGAGGTGAAGGTAGTCGCGTTTCAGCACGCCGATGCCGTGCTCGGCGGACACCGAACCGCCGTGCGCGCCGGTGAGCCGGTATCCGATGTCGAAGATGGTCTTGAGGTCGCCGTCACGGCGCGTACTCACGAACAGGTGCAGGTTGTTGTCGCCGATATGCCCGAACACCAGGTTTATCGCGTCCGGCAGCGCTTCCTTCAGTTCCCTGTCGAATTCGTCCAGGAATTTTGCCATCTCGGCGATGTCCATGCTTACGTCGAGGCTGGCGTAGGGCAACAGGTCGGCGGTAATTTCAGCAACGCCGTCGCGGATGCCCCAGAACGCCTGCCGGTCCTTTTCCGACTGCGCGATTGCCGCGTCGTCAATCAACTCGTCTTCCAGCGGGCCGGCGAGTACTTCTTCGAATCGCCGGCTGTCGGACTCCTGGTCCGAGCCCTCCGCTTCCACCAGTGCGTAAATCGGATAGTCCTCATCAAACGGTGATCGCAGTTGGTCGCTGTGGTTGATGACGCGGTCGAAGTAAGGTGACCACATTACCTCGTAGGCACTCACCGAACCGCCCAATTTCCTTTGAAGCTCTCGCAGCAGTGATACCGCCTGTTGGAACGAGCGCACAGCGCACAATGCAGTGCAGGTACTCTCCAGTTTCGGATAGAGTCTCAAGACCGCCCGCGTGATTACGCCCAGGGTTCCTTCGGTACCCACAAACAACTGTTTCAAATCGTATCCCGCGTTGTTCTTGAGCATCTTGTTAAGCGAACTGATTACGGTGCCGTCCGCCAGTACCGCTTCCAGGCCCAGCACCAGGTTGCGCGTCATGCCGAAGCGGATTACCTGGTTGCCGCCGGCGTTGGTGGCGATGGCGCCGCCGATATGACAGGAACCCCGGGCGCCGAAATCCAACGGCAAATGAAACCCCGCATCCCGCGCGGCTTCCTGGAGCACTTGCAGCGGAGTTCCCGCCCAGGCGGTAATGGTCATCGCCGCAGAATCCAGCTCTTCAATCCCGGTAAGCCGCTCCAGCGACAGGGCCAGCTCGCCCTCCTGTGGCGTAGCGCCGCCCGCCAGACCCGTCATTCCGCCCTGAACCACGACTTGTTGGCCGAGTTCGTGGCAAGTCTTGAGTACCCGGGACACTTCCTCCGTTGTGGCGGGCCGAACTACCGCCGCGGGCCGGTGAGCGTTCTCCGCCGTAAAGTCCACGCTGTAGCGGTCGCCCACGCCGTCGCCGGTCATGATGGAATGTCCCTGACTGCGCAGGGCATCGACGGTCTGCGTCGTGGCGGTCTGACTCATTGAACGCTGACAATAGGAGCCGGTCAATCGGACCGGCGGCAGCTAATTATGACCCAAACAGGACCGTGCCGGACATCGGGCCGCTTGATTCCTTCCGGGATTTGTGGACAATCAGCTATTCAGCCTATTACGGAGGAGTCCATAATGCGGAAGTTTTCAAAGAACTTTGCGTTGTTTGGCCTGATAGCTTCAATGTCAGCTACGGGCATCGTTTTATTTCCCGCAGGGACAGCGATAGCGCAGGAGGGGGCCGCCGGGGAAATCGAAGAAATTGTGGTTACCGCGCGGAAACGCGCGGAGAGCCTGTTGGAGATTCCCGAGTCCGTGTCCGTGATCTCCGGCGCCGATATTGACGGGCAAAACATCAAGGGCTTGGAGGAAGTCGGCTTCCAGGTGCCCAACCTCAATCTTTCAACCCGCCTGGACGGGTTTGCGAATGTTTCCGTTCGCGGGCTTGGTGCCTTCGGCAACACCCAGGGTGTGGGCTTTTACCTTGACGACGTGCAACTTTTCTCCGATGCCTCCTCGCGCTTCGGCGACCTGGAGCGCATCGAGGTCCTGAAAGGGCCGCAAGGCACACTCTACGGCGGTAGCAACATCGGTGGCGCCATCAAGTTCGTCAGCGCGCGCCCGGATACGGAATCCATGTTCGGCCGCGTCAAGGGCGTCGTCGGTGATCAGGGCATCTTTGATGTGGAAGGCAGCGTAAACCTGCCGCTCGGCGATGGCGATTGGGCCATGCGGGCGTTCGGTTTCTGGGTCACCAACGACGGCTACCTCAACAATCCGAACCCGTCGCGGGCTAATGGAATCGCCGGCGACAACGACCCGGACATCGGCGCGACGGAAGAATCCGGCGTGCGCGTGTCCTTGGCAGGCCCGCTGGGTGACAACCTTGCAGCCTACATCTCAGTGCGGTCCAACGAGTACGAGGGACCCAACAACACCTGGATCCGCGAGCTGGATGAGAGCAACCTTCAGCACCCCAACGAAGTGCCCGCAAGCTTCAACCCGCAGCATGAACGCAACACGACTTCGGGCATGGTGGAGTTGACCTGGGCGCTGGACGGCTACGACATCACCTCGGTTTCGTCGTGGACCACTACCGAGAGTTTCCGCTTCACGGACCTGGACCAGAAGGAGGAATACCTTCTTTCCCTGTTCCGGCCTGAAGACATGGATGTGCTGACCCAGGAAATCCGCTTTACCTCCACCGACGAGGGACCCTTCCAATGGTTGGGCGGCGTGTATTATTCGCGCTACGACGAGAAGATGGATTCCGACCTGGTCTGGTATGACACGGTCATCTATTCGGGCGGCGAGATCTCGGGCCCGCTGGGTTGCGCAGCAGGTTCGCTCTGTTCCGGTGTCTGGGCTGGCGAAACTGTGACTGAGGCGGAAGAACTCGGCGATGTTGCGCTTACGCAGTTTGAGAAGCGCATCCGCGACAAGAGCCATCTTGCGGCGTTCGTGAACGCTAATTACGAACTGGGCGACTGGGAGCTGAGCCTGGGTTTGCGGGGCGATCATTGGAACAACGACACGACGCGGTTCAGCACCGGCCATGAGGCCAGCGAGGGCGCTACGGAGTTTATGCCGCGGGTTTCGGTGATGCGCTGGCTCAGCGAAGAATCCATGCTGTACGGCACATTTTCCCGCGGCTACGAGCCGGGCGGCTTCAACGTAAGTGAGGACGTCCCCGACCGGCTGGTGCCGTTCGATTCGGAGGAGGCAATCAGCTACGAGGGGGGCTGGAAAGGCCGGCTGATGGATGGCCGCGTATCCGCTTCACTCGCGGCCTTCTATATTGACTACGACCGGCGCCAGATCGAAACCCAGATTCCCGCGGCGGATGCCGGAATTGTGGAGCTGATCAACAATGTCGGAGATTCCAAGCAGTTCGGCGTGGAAGTGGACTTGAGAATGATCGTGAGCGACGCACTTTCGGTGGGATTGTCGGCCGGCTGGATTGAGGCCGAATGGGACAGCGGGACATCCGTCGTAACCGGAGCCCGTGAAGATGGCAGCCTCATATTGAAGGACATCGGCGGGGACACGCCGCCGGTCACGCCCGATTTCAGTTGGAACCTGTCGGCCGATTACATGCAGCCGATGTCTGGTTCGATGAACTTCACCGCCGGCGTGCAAATCAGCCACAACGGCAAGTACAACGGTCTCAGGCTATCCGATCCGGCAGGCGTCGGCGTAGTCAATCCCAGCTTTACGCTGGTCGGGGCCCAGGTCGGCATTAGCGGCGATAACTGGGAGTTGGCTCTGAACGTGGAGAACCTCCTGGATGAGGATTACTACACCGACGTGCAGACCTTCCCGGACTTCTTCTTCCTGGATGGAGACGCCGACGAGATCATCGTGATCGGCACGCTGGGCCAACCGCAACTAATTACTGCAAGCTTCAGCTACTCGTTCTAGCTGCCAACTGAAACCTGAACGATACGAAAGCCCGGCGAAATCCGGGCTTTCGTTTTTCCTGGGAACGAGGGCGCCCCCCTCCCTGGGCACGAGGGTATCCTGCCCTCGAAACGACGAGTTCAACTTTGGAAGCGAGGGCATCCCGCCCTCGACGAGGGCAGGATGCCCTCGCTCCGGTGCTAGTCCTTAGCCCGCTGCGATGAGGCGTTCTACTGCGCCGGTCAGGACTCTGAGCCCAAGCACGATGTCCTCCTCGCGAGTGTCCTCCGATATATCGTGGCTGCGACCTCCTATGCTGGGCACGAACATCATCGCAGTGGGAACCAGCGGCGCCAGCATGGTGGCGTCGTGGCCGGCTCCGCTGGGCATGCGCATGCTTGACGCGCCAAGTTCGGCCGCGGCCTCCTCCAGGTGGCCAAGCATGGTCTCGTTCATCGGCGACGGCAGGATGCCCGCTCCGGGGATCACCTTGGCGGCGACTCGATGGCGCCTGGCTATGCGTTCCGCGCTTTCGGCGATGTAGTCCCGAATGCGCTTCAAAACGGACTCGGACGGATCGCGATACTCGACACCGAGCTTTGCTTCGCGCGTCACCACGTTATAGGCGCCCGGATCCAGCATAGCCATCCCAAGATTCCACACGGTCCTGCCGCTTCCCTCGTCGCGGCAATATCGGGCGAAGTCGTCCGCGAAGGCGTACAAGGCCGCAGCCGCGTCCCGGCGCAGACGCATCGGCGTCGTTCCTGCGTGGTCGGCCTGCCCGGTAAAGATCACTTCGCAGCGCGCCACGCCCACTATGTCCGTGACCAGACCGATCCGCGTTGCGGAGGTTTCCAGCACTGGTCCTTGCTCGATATGCGCCTCCAGATAGGCGGCGTGTCGCCGCGGGTCGAAACGCAGCAGTTCGCGTCCCGCATAGCCCGCCGCCTTGAGCGCGTCTTCCAGTCTTTTCCCGCGCTCGTCCTTGAGCCTTTTCACGCGCGTTTCGTCCATCCGCCCGGCAAAAACGGCGCTTCCCAGCAACCCTGCAAACCGGCCCTCTTCATCGATGAACGATATGACTTCCACGCCAACGCCGTGTGAGCGACCGCTCTCCACGTAGGCGCGGGCGATCTCCAGTCCGAAGATGACGCCCATGGAGCCGTCCAGCCAGCCGCCCTTGGGTACCGAGTCGGTGTGCGAGCCGATCAGAATGTGCCTGGAGCAGCCGGGAGTTCGCCCCGCTACGCTACCGATTCCGTCTATGTCCGCATCCAGGCCGGCGGACCGCATCCGCTCCAGCAACCAGCTGCGCGCCGCCAGGTCATCGGGAGTAAGCGCGCGCCGGTCCACGCCGGAGCCCAAGCGACCGTAGGCGGCCAACGCCCGCAGGTCTTCCAGCATTCGTTCCGGCTGGATCGGCAGCATGGCGACGCACGCTGCGGCAAGGTCAGCCTATTTCTTGCGTTTCAACTCGAAAGTAATCGAATTCTCGTCACTGAGCTTGCCGTCCGTCATGCTGCGCCAGCGGGTTGTCAGGCGATCCTTGCCGTCAAAAGTGTATTCCGCCTGGCGCATGTGGTCAGCGTCGGGCGTGGCCAGGTTGGTGATGCTTTCAAAGCGCAATTCCAGGCGGTTCTCGTCATCCGTGGTCCGAACTTCCACACGCGGCTGGTTGCCGGCCGCACAATAGTGCGTCATAAGCACCCGGTCGCCGTCGGCGTGGTACACGTTGAGCATTTCATGCCCATCCGGACTGTCCGGGAACATACGTTCCATAATCGCTGAGCCTGCGGAAGTAATACGGAAAGTGGAGCCGATCACGTCCGTTTTCTCACCGTTCTCGTCCAGCAAAATCCACTCGCCTTCCAACTCGGCCAGCCTGGCCATCACCCCGCCGTCATCCGCCGCCGCAAGTCCGCCCGTCAGGCTGAGCGCGAGCAGCGCCCCGCCGGCAATCAATAATCTGCTTGTCATTTGAAGTTCTCCTCCGTTCGCGGACGGCTAGTCTAGCACCAGACCGCCGGACAGATTGGTGATGGTGCCAGTCATATGGCCAGCGGCGTCCGAGCAAAGAAAATCGGTCAAGCCTGCGCATTCCTCCGCCGTGCCCAGGCGGCCCAAGGGGGCCCTTTGGGCAAGATCGGCACGGCGTTCGGGGCCGAGCCGGTCCAGCATGGGCGTGTCAATCGGGCCGGGAGCAATGCAGTTCACGCGGATTCCGTCGCCGGCCCATTCGCGCGCCAGGTAACGCACCAGGCCAAGGATCCCCGCCTTGGCCGCGGTGTAGGCAGGGCCCGACAATTCATTGCCGCCGTTGATCGCGTTGGTGGACGAATACGCCACGATGGCGCCGCGAGTCTGCTTGAGATAGGGGTAAACGGCGCGGGCCAGCAGAAAAGTAGAAGTGAGATTGACATTGACCACTTCTTCCCATGCGTCAAGCGGCACCTCCGCCAATGGCCCCTTTCCGGTAATTCCCACGGTGTGAACCACCCAGCGTGGAGGTCCTAACTCTTCGGCGCATTGCGCCACGGCTTGCTTTACCTGTTCTTCATCGGTTGCTTCAGCGGGCAGTGTGAGGCCCGCGGGCGCCTGCTGTTCGGGCAGAACCATCGCACCCACGGCCAGACCACGCTGAATGAACCGTTCGACAACAGCGGATCCGATGCCGCCCGCGGCCCCGGTAACCAGCGCACACTCCGGTCTAACCTTCATGCGCCCTCATCCGTTCTGAGGCCGATGCAAGATGCGCCAAGTGTATAAGGCTTCGCGCGTCGCATTCCCCACGCCGGTGTGGAGCGTTGGAGCCAGGGATGGCGGAACCGAGCTCCATGGACGGATTCATGCGTCTCCACACCGGGGTGGGGAATGCGACGCGCGCACCAGCGTGAGAAATCGGTCCGAATCAGGCGGCCCTGGGGACTACGAGGGCAGCTTGAATGCCGTCGAGCATGCTCCAGCGCAGGGACGCCGAAGCCCGGACGGTGGCGATCGCGCGCTCTTGCAGCGCATCGGTCGTAGCGTAGCGCTGGGTCAGTTCCAGACCCACGTGCGCGTGCTCCGTGTCGCCCTCGATGTGCACGTGGAAGAATTCCATGTCGTCCTCGCTATAGCCCATCTTGCGCATCGCCTTGACATAGGCCGGATACAGCGTGGGCAGCTGACCCTCCAGCGCCACCATGATTCCGGCGGCGGACTCCGCCAGGTGCCGAATGCTGGAGAGTTCCCATATCCAGGCGCGCATGGCCCGCGTAGTAGGCAGGATTTCGTCATGCAGGTCCGCGTCTACGACCTGCTCGCGCGGGATGCCGCTGGCCTCGGCGAATTTAATGAGCAGGTCCGGGTGGCGCTTCTCGGGTGTCTCGGGCATTTCCTCGCCGAGCAGGTTCTCGAGCAAGTGCTGGCGGGCGTCAAGGTCCGGGAGGCGTGCATACAAAGCCGCGAACTGTTGCGGTATTTCGGCGATGTAGTAGTAGTGCTGCACCGCCCAGCGACCAAGTTGCTCGCGAGACAGCTTGCCCTGTGCCCATAGGCGGCTGAACGGATGCCCGCCGCCGTGACGTGGCTGTCGAGCCGCTTCCAATGCGGAATAAAAGGCTTTTTGTTGCAGCATGAGAATCGGTTCTCCAGTTATTTCGCGCAGAAAAGCAAAGCGTTGCGCTGTTTGGTGGAATGCGCCGGCTAGTGCATTTCCTCGCCGCCGGTCACGTTGAGGGAGTCGCCGTTGATGTACACGGCCTGATCGGAGCACAAGAATGCGACGGCATTGGCGGTATCGGTGACCTTGCCCTCGCGGCGCATGGGATTGCGGGCCCGCATATTGCCCAGGTATTGCTCCAGGGTCAGGCCGAAGTGGTTCGAGAAGTAATCGTTTTGCGTAGCGCCGAGCCCCGTGGTGACGTGGTTGGGGCAAACGGCATTCACCGTTATGCCGTGTGGACCCAGTTCCAGCCCGCAGGTTCGCGTCAATCCCACCAGGCCGTGCTTGGAGGCCGTGTAGGCCGCCATGTGAGGAAAGCTCGACTTGGCGGCCTGGCTGGCGATGTTGATGACCCGACCGCCTTCGCCCTGCGTGATCATCCGGCGGGCGGCGTGCTTGGTGCACAGGAAGGGGCCCTTGAGGTTCACGTCCAGCACCGCGTCCCACTGGTCTTCGGGCAATTCGGTGCAGGCAGCGATCAGGTAACCGATTCCGGCGTTGTTGACCAGGATGTCGAGACGGCCGAAGCATTCGACGGCTCGGGCCACGGCTGCCTCGACCTGTGACTCGTCTCGAACATCCAGCGGCCAGGCGTCGGCCTTGCCCCCCTGGTCGCGTATCCCCTGAACAACGGTGTTCATGGAATCGGTGGCGCCGATGTGCTGGTCCGGCATGTGCTTGCTGGGCGACGTCCCCAGGTCGGTAACGAGCACGCTGCAGCCGCACTCCGCCAGCCGTTTAGCAATCCCCTCGCCCAGACCCCTGGGGCGGCCAGCGCCCGTAACGAGCGCAACCTTCCCGGTCAAATCGTAATTTTTCATCGGCGGAATTTTAGCAGCAGGGGCTGGTACGCGCGAAACGCCCTGGCTGAACCTGGGAACGAGGGCCTCCTGCCCTCGTCGAGGGAAAAGCGCCCAGGCTGAGAACTTCCGCTACCATGCATGAACGAGTTTTCAAATCTGCCAATCATGTCTGTCCTGATAATTGGTGGCGGCATTGGTGGCTTGGCGGCGGCGGTGGCGCTCCGCCGTGCAGGCATCACCGCCCACGTTTTCGAGCGCGCGCCACAGATCAAAGAAGTCGGCGCTGCCCTTTCGATCTGGTCGCCCGCGGTGACGGCCTTACGGCGCATAGGGCTGGAAGACGAGGTCTTGTCGCTCGGCCCGAATATCCTCAAGGTCAAGATCTTGTCTCCGAGGGGTCAGGTCATCTCGTCGACGAACATTGATGAGATTTCCCGAGCTTCCGGCGCCGCGTCCGTTATGGTGCATCGGGCCGACTTGCAACAGATTCTGCTACAAGCACTGCATGCGGAACAGGTTCATACGGAGAAGGAATGCATCGGCGTCATTCAGGATCAGGATGGCGCTACAGTTCGTTTTGCCGATGAGACAGAAGCACGCGGAACGATCGTTATCGGCGCAGATGGCATTCGCTCGGCGGTTGCCGCCTCTATGTTTGGAGACGAGTGCCTGCGTTTTTCGGGGTACTACTGTTATCGAGCCATGGCCGCAACGCCCGATGTTCCGGATCATGAAGTGATCTCCATATTGTTGCCCGGCATGCATTTTGGGCTTTTCCCGCGCGTCAGGCGAGCACAGGCGTATTGGTTCTTGTGCCGAAACTCGCCGCCCGGCGCCGGCACTCCAGACGACAGGTGCGACCACCCTACGTTGCTCCAATCAATCGCCAGCCGCCTCCAGGTCGGTATTGGCGACATGATCGCCAATACCGACGCCAGGAGCATCCTCATCGACGATGTATTCGACCGGCGCCCGCGCAAGATCTGGGGGCGTGGACGGGTCACCCTGCTCGGCGACGCTGCCCATCCGACAACCCCCACCTTCGGCCAGGGAGCCTGCATGGCGATCGAGGATGCCGTCGTTCTGGCCCATTGCCTCCAGCGGGGGAAAGACCCCATTGCCGCATTGCGAAACTACGAGAAGAGACGCCGCAGGCGTACAACGATGATTACCAATCTGTCATGGAGATATGGCAATTTCCTGCAATACGAGCGCCGCGCATTGGTGCTTGGGCGAAAGCTCTTGCTGGCAACGCCGTTTAGCCGATGGAATTTACGTAGAATACTGCGCCGCTCATTGACCTATGACCTGCCACAATTGAGCCGGTCGGCGGCAACGCCCTGATGTGTCTCAAGCGTAGTGGCGAAAGCCCGTGACCGGGGATCAGGAGGGTATCCTGCCGTCAAATCGCGGGGATTCGGCGCAACTCATGCCAGAGCCTGCGAAAACACTCTGACGCAGTGTTCAATGACGGCCTTCCGCCAGCGCGGATCGTCCGGCAGGTGATGCCGAAGCATTGCAGCGTCAACTGCCACTCGCCGGGGCGTGCCGTACTCGCCGCGAATTTCCGCCCAATGCGATTCGATCACGGCCCGCAAGCCTTCGCTCAGCGGGTAGGTGCCGAGTTCAAGCACGATCGAAGTTATTTCGGGGCCGGACAAGGCCCGTTGGTAGCCGTCGGCGCAATGGCCGCGAGTGTCGCGGAACTGTCCGGGCTCTGCGTCCCGCGGCGCGATCAGATCGGTCCCGAACAGCGCGCGCGCTCTCGCAAGCGCTGCCCCGGTGTGCATGCATACGATGGCGCCCGCGCCAAAAGGCCCGGCGCCCGAGTGCAGATCGACGATCGTGACCCGCCGTGCCCGGCCGGCCTGTTCCCGCACTATTTCGAGCAGCGCGTGGTGCGGCCAGATCGGCTCCCGGCCGCCGAATCCGAACCCCTTCTCATGCTCGTACTGCCCGCCCATGAGAGCCTCAACGAAGCGCCGCTTGCCCAGCCGCCGCATCAGCCGCTCCATCCTCGAGTAGTCCTCGCCGGCCATCAGCTGAAAGTGCAGCCGGTCATACTCCTGGTTGTGAACTTCAAGGGCGTCGGCATCGGGGAAGTTACGGCATAGATCCACCAGGTCTTCGGCGGTGCGGGTCATGCGCAAGGCGCCCAGCGGGTTCACGCCATGAATCATCACTACGGCGGTGTCCGAAGGCAGGCTGCTGCAATATCCGCCGCGCATCAGTCCCACCTGGCACCCCGATCCCGCCATCAGTTCCACCCCGTGCACGCCTGAGGTGAGGACCAGCAGGTGGCCGGCCTGGTCGGATCCTGCACGTGCAACGTCCACTGTCAGCGGCACGCCCACGGAAGCCTGCAGGGGATGTGTAAGGCTGCTGAGCGCGAAGCCACTGTCGGTCGCAGCCCCGACAAACTCCGCGCGCGCCTCTGCGTACGAATCATGGAAGCCTTGATGGATGGGAAATGCCATCAATTGCGCTCCAAATGGCCGGATACGAGGTCAGCCGCCCTTTCGCCGATCATGATTGCCGTGGCGTTCGTGTTCGCCCCCGGCAAGGTGGGCATGATGGACGCGTCGGCCACCCATAGGCCCTCCAGGCCCCGCACGCGCAAGCGGTGGTCCACGACCGCGGCCTCTCCCGATCCCATACGACAGGTGCCCACCGGGTGATACATGGGGAAGGCCTGACGGCGAACATATTGCTCCCAATCGGCATCCGAGCGGAGTTCCGTTTCGGGCTCCAAAAAGCCCGCAAACCAATCCTGCATGGCCTGCTTTTTCGTGATGCGCTGGGCGATACGGCAACCCTCAATCAACTGTTTGAGATCGTTTTCCTCGCCGAGTAACTGATGCTCGATCAAGGGTGGAGCCTTGGGGTCTGCGGCACGTAATCGGACCCGCCCGCGTGACCCGGGGCGCATCACGCCTACGGCCACACCGAAGGTCTGTCCCCGATGCAGCCCCGGCGCCTCTTGATCGAAGTCGATCGTGAAGGGCGACATGATGATCTGCACGTTGGGCGCCGTCAGTCCCGGGAGCGTGCGGACAAAAGCCTGGGCGTGTCCTACACCGCTACTGATGGGTCCGGCGCCCCGCAGGAGGTAGCGAATCACGTGGCCGATGTTCCTTATCGGCCCTATGGAGCCGCCCAGCGAACCCCGCTTTGCCTTGTATTCCAGCCGCACACCCGGATGTTCCTGGAGATTTTCTCCCACGCCGGACAGGGCGTGGGTCACCGGAATACCCAGGCTCGCGCTGGCATCGGGGTTGCCTATGCCCGACAGCATCAGCAGACGGGGCGTGCCGATGGCGCCGGCGCACAACACAACCCCGAGACGCGCACTGGCTTGCCGAGACTGGCCCCTTATGACGTACCGTACTCCGGTGGCGCGCCCTCCTTCCACCACTAGAGCGGTGACATGCGCGTGCAGTTGCACCGTAAGCGAGGCAGGCTTGAATCCCCCGGAAAGGTAGGCGTGCGCTGCCGAGTGCCGCAGGCCGCGCTTTTGCGAAAACTGAACCGGACCCGCGCCCTCGCGACGCAAGCCGTTGAAGTCCTCGTTGGGTCGAATTCCTTCCTCTCGGCAAGCCTGAAGCCACGCAGCCGTCAACGGGGAGTCGGCCCGGTTGGCCGAGACATGCTGCGGACCGCCTATGCCACGCTGGGGGGCCGGGCCTGCTTCGTTGTGCTCCAGCCGCCGAAAATAGGGCAGCACGCTTTGGTAGTCCCAGCCGGAATTGCCCAGCGAGGCCCAGTGGTCGTAGTCCGAAGGATGACCGCGCACGAACATCATCCCGTTGATCGCGCTGCCGCCTCCCAGGCACTTGCCGGCCGGCCATTGATCGGCGCGTCCGCCGCGCGAGGCGTCGCTCTCCACCGGGTACATCCAGTTGAAACGGGGATTGAAGATCGCCTTGCCGCTGGCGGCCGGAAGCCACACGTAGGGATGGCGCCCGGAACCACCCGCCTCCAGCAACAGCACCGAACCGGCCGCCGCCAGCCTTGCGGCCAGTGCGCAGCCCGCCGACCCGCCGCCGACTACGACCCAGTCTGCGTGCATGGCCGGGCGTCCGGGCTAATCGTCGATTACCCTGGGCCGGGGGGAGCGCTGCCACCGAAGCTGGAAAACATCGGGCCTTGCGTAGTGGCCCGCTCCGTCGATCAGCCACTTCGCATCCTGGATGCGTTCCAGATCTACCGTTGCGCATACCAGGGTCTCCAGCTCGAACACCGGAGCTTCGATATACGCACCGTCCGGCCCGATGATGGAGCTTCCCCCGCGCATTTCCCAGCGCGCCGGGTTACCGCCAGGGTTTGGAAAAGCCTCCGGCAGGCTCGATACACTCATGACCTCGCGGGCGACCACCACGAAACAGCCGTTCTCGTGCGCCAGTTGACGGCAAGAGGCGTCGATGATGGGATCGAGAAAGCGGTGTCCGGGCCAGGCTGAAGCATGAATCTGGACTCCATGATCATTCAGAAGGTAGCGGGCCGGGGCCATCTGATGTTCGAAGCAGATCAGCCCGCTTACCCTTGCACCGCACAGGTCATGCGCCAACAGGTCGGCGCCGTCGCCCCAGCCGTGAACCAGGCGTTCGGTGGCTGTGGGCACCAGCTTGCGATGGTGTCCCAAAAGCTCGCCTTGTGCATTGATGAACAATTGAACGTTGTAAATGCTGCCGCCGGATCTTTCGTTGGCACCCATGACCACGCTGATCCGGTGCCTGGCCGCGGCCGTTTGCAAGGCGTCGATTTCCGGACCGGGAATTTCCACCGCGCTACGCTGGAAAGCGCGCCGGCAGGCGGCGAATTCCGGCGAACTGATCGGCAGGCTGGCCCAATAGGGATAGCCGCACAGCCAGGTTTCCGGGAAGACCAGCAGCTGAACGCCCTGCCTTGCCGCTTGCGCTATGGTTTCCACCGCGCGTGCGGTGGCGGCGGGCAGGTCGTGGTACACCGGTGCGATCTGTGCGGCCGCGACCCGCAGCTGTGTGCCTTTGTCCGGAGAGTCAGGCGTTGACATCAATCACAACGCGCCCGGTGATCCGGCCGTCAAGAATTTCATTCGCCAGTTGCGGAAGGTCGGACATGGGTTCGACCCGGTAGATCTCGGCCAGTTGTTCGGTATCGACCAAGTCGGCAAGGGCAGCCCAGGCTCGCTGCCGGCGTTCCTGTGTAGCCATTACCGAATCGATACCGCGCAGGGTAACGCCGCGCAGGATGAACGGCATGACCGTGGTTGGCAGTCGGAATCCGCCCGCCAGGCCCACTGCCGCCACCAGTCCGCCGCGGCGGGTCTGGGCCAGCGCGGTGGCCAGGGTGGTTCCGCCGACCGAGTCCACCACCGCAGCCCAGGTCTCCGATTCCAGCGGCCGGGACTCGCGGGCCAACTCTTCCCGGGCGACGGTCTCCACCGCTCCCAGGGCGCGTAGGAACGCAGCGCCGTCCGGCTTGCCGGTCACCCCGGTTACGCGGAATCCCAAGCCGGCCAGCAACATTACGGATACGGCGCCCACGCCGCCGGTCGCGCCGGTAACCAGGGCTGGCCCTAGATCGGGCGTAACGCCGGCGTCCTGAATGGCCAGCACGCTCAGCATGGCGGTATATCCCGCCGTTCCCAGCGCCATGGCCTGCTCGCAGGAGAAAGCGCCGGGTACGGGTACCAGCCAATCACCTTTCAGACGCTGCTGCTGTGCGTAGCCGCCCCAGTATTTCTCCGACAATTGGTAGCCATTGACCAGCACTCGGTCGCCCGGTTTGTACCTTGCATCCTTGGAGTCGCGCACTACACCGGCCAGGTCGATGCCGCACACCATCGGCAGCCGGCGGCAGATCTTGCCCCGACCGCTCACTGCCAGACCGTCCTTGTAATTGAGCGTGGAATGGCTGATCTCCACCAGGATGTCTTCATCCGGTAGGTCGCTGGCGGTCAGAGTTTCCAACCGGCCGGTGGTCTTCCCGTCTCTTTCCCTCGCCACGATGGCGTTGAACATGTCGCTCAAGTGTCTGCTCCCATTCCTGACCGTTGCCGCCGCCACGATGCCGCGATTCGGCTTGCGAATCAAGAGTAGCGGCGCAAGTGCTCGGCCCTCAGGACGTGTTTCCTGATTTTGCCGCTGTCCTCGCGGGGTAAGTCGAGGCGAAAACAAATCTCGCGCGGAATCTTGAATCGAGCCAGACGGGACGACAGGAATTTGCGCACCGCATCCGCGTCCAACTCTGCGGCGGTTTCGTCGAGTTTCAGGATCGCTACCAGGCGCTCGCCGAAATCCGCGTCGGGCACGCCGAACACGGCACAGTCTCGAACCCCGGGACAGGACATCAGCGCCACCTCCACCTCGCCGGGGTAGATGTTCACGCCGCCGGAAATCACCATGTCGGTGGTACGCCCGGTTACGTACAGGTACCCGTCGCGCGTGAGGTAGCCCAGGTCACCGGTGGCCAAGTACTCACCGCGGAGCAACTGCCGGGTCTCTGCTTCCGCACGGTGATAGCTCACATACGGAGTAAGCGAGCTACGAGCGCAGATTTCACCGATCTCATCGGGTGCGGCCGACGTTCCGTTCTGTCTGAAGACCTTGAGGTCGATGTCTTCCGCTGCCTTGCCCACGCCGCCGGGCCGTTCCAGCCATTGCCTGCTGTCGCAGGTAGTCAGGATGCCGGTTTCGGTAAGACCGTAGTACTCAAAAATAATCTCGCCCCACCAGTCGAGCATGCGCCGCTTGAGCTCTTCAGGACAGGGCGCCGCGCCGTGCGTTACGTGCTGAAGGCTGGAAATGTCAAAGCATTTTCGGGTGCTCTCGGGCAGCGCAAGCAGGCGGGAGAACATCGTGGGTGTCATGTACAAATGGGTGATCCGGTGGGCGGATACAAGTCCCAGGAGCTGTTCGGCGTCAAAGCGCGGCTGCAGCACCAGCAAGCCGCCGCCGCGCAACACCAACATGGAATAGGCATTCGGCGCCGAATGATAGAGGGGGCCGGTAAGAACGGCTCGCATGCCATCACTGGACAGCCCCCAGGCCTGGGCGCTGCGCTTGGCCGCCTGCGCGATTGCCTCCGGGGGCGCGGCTGCCCTTGATACGCCCTTGGGACGGCCGGTGCTACCGGACGTATAGAACATCGTGCTGCCGGGTCTGGCGGGCTCGTCCGTCCATTCGGGGTATTGATCAATCCAATCCGCCCAAATCGGAACTCCTCTCGGAGACGCAGACTCCGTCACCCTATACGCGCTGCGAATCACATCGGGCGTGGGGACCGACACCAATTTCGCTGACCTGCAGGCGCTGACCAGATCGTTGCCCAGCAAGCCCGAGTGCGCGACAACAACTCGAGCGCCGCTGTGCTCCAGGGTTCCGGCAATTTCTGCGGGGGTGAGATGCCAATTGAGCGGCACGTTGACGGCCCCCAGCATAGCGGTGGCGCGGGTGGCCTCGAAGTAGGAGAAATCATTCCACATCAATAGCCCTACGCGGTCGCCGGCATGCACACCCAGGTCGTTCAGCGCGGTGGCCGCCCGCCGGGAGCGGGCGTCCAATCCCGCGTGGGACATGCTGCGCCCGCCGCTGATGAGGGCCACGCTTTGCGGGTTGGTTTTCACAGCGGGACCGCTACGCTGACGTGCAGGGAACACGTTGGGAGTTTTCGCAGCGGGTGCCGCTGCGCTGACGCGCAGGGAACAATGGAGCGAGGGCATCTTGCCCTCGGCGAGGGCTGGAAGCCCTCGTTCCCAGGCTTGTTCCATGCAAGCGAGGGCATCCTGCCCTCGTCGAGGGCTGGAAGCCCTCGCTCCCGGGATTCTTGTTCGATCCAAGCCATCACTCGCCTAAGAAGCCGCAAAAGCGTCCGTTGGCATCGCGATCGGCGCGCAGGTCCTCAAGCCGCCGCCAGGCCTCGGGGGTAAAGCACCGCTGGATACGAGCGCTTCCGCCGCGTACGTCCACCTCGCTGATGTAATGACCGAGGCTTAAGGGCGCCAGGGCCGCGGAACTGTCGGTGAGCCACTGCAGCACTTCGCCGTCCAACTCCTCGTCCTGCCATGCTGCATAGCGGCCCATCCAGACAGGCGCCATCAGCGAACAGGCGGCGTCTTCGGCCAGGCGTGGCGGGTTCTTGAATAGGACCACGCAGTGGCTGTTGCGCGTCGGCGCCGAAACGAAGGTTTCTGCCAAGGCCTCCACGGCCTCCGCCGGCCGGTCGCTCCAGTCGCTGTCAACCAGATAGCGCCCATAGCCGAACTGCACCCGGTAATCGATGCTGCCGAGTTCCAGCCGGTCCATGCTTGTAGCCTGATGCGGCACGCTGAACAACGCTTCTCCGATCAGCGGATGCTCATGAAGCGGCGCCAGCGTATTGCGAGCTTCTTGTGGACTGTCCGCGAAGCAGACCGCGCGCAACGCGCAGATACGCTCCGGTGGACCCTGATCCGCCGGAGAGCTGGTATCGGCCACCAGGAGCAACATTAGCTCAGTGTTGGGAAGGCCATCGGCCGCCAGCCCGGCCAACAGCGCGGCGATCTCGCCTGCCCGTTCCAGCGGGAACAGGTAAACGCTCTCGGTGATTGCGCCGGGCAAGGCATCGGTCCTGAGAAAATAACGGGTAACCACGCCAGGGAAACCATTTCCTGCGCCGCGCAGGGCCCAGAACAGGTCGGGATCCTCCTTGCGATCAATGCGCCTTGTGCGGCGGCCGTCCGCATCCACGATTTCCGCCGCCTCCACCCGAAAACAGGCCATGCCGCCCCATGTGTCGCCGTTGACGCCAAAGCCGCCGCCCAGCAGATAGCCGCCCATCGGCACCGTTGCGCAATGCGCCACCGGGAATGCCAGGCCCTCGCGAGTTAAGGCCAGCGCCAGCTCCCGGCTCCACAGCGCCGGCCCAACGGCAACCTGTCCGGCAGCGGCATCCACGGCAACGTCCGCCAGCATGCCCAGGTCCAGCGTCAGCGCACCTTCGCGCAAGGCAGCGCCCCACAGATGATGGCCACCGGACTTGACCGCCACCTTCAGTCCCTGGCGCTTTGCATAGGCGATCACGTCCGGCGCCTCATCTGCACGAGATACGCGCACGATGGCCGCGGGACGCCGGTCGGGCTTGCGCGCCTGCCAGATCATGGCCTGCCGCCAGGTCTCGTAATCCGGCTGATCCGGGGTGACCAGGCGCGCACTTGCCGGCAGCGTCCTGGCGCCTGCCTGGCCCGGCAGCATCAGGCCGGCGGAGCCTGCCAGCGAGGCGGCAAGAAACTGGCGTCGATCGAATGATTTGTTCATGATGCTGCGGTTATCCTAGCCTTCCCTGCCTCGTCTTGGGGCGTTTTTCTGATCGCCAACATGCCACGCAAGCCAACCAGCCTATTCTCGCTGATTGCGTACTCCGGGCCGGCCGTTCCATTGGCGATGCTGGGCTTGCCTCTCATTCTGTACCTGCCGCCTTTCTATGCCGGCGAACTGGGCATGGACCTGGCGGCAGTGGGTATCGTATTCGCCCTGGCCCGCATGTGGGACGCGGTAATTGATCCGCTGATCGGCTACTGGTCGGACCAGACCGGCGGACGATTCGGCCGTCGCAAGCCGTGGCTGGTGGTGGGTGCGCCATTGTGGATGCTGGGTGTCTATGCATTGTTGAGTCCGCCGGAGAGCGCCAACACGGTGTACCTGTGGTTTGCCGCCTTCGGCTTCTACGTGGCCTGGACCATGGTGCAGATTCCCTACCAGTCCTGGGGCGTTGAGTTATCACGGCAATACGAGGAGCGTTCGCGTATCACGGGTATTCGGGAAACCGGCACCCTGGTGGGCGTGATACTGGCGACCGCCGCTCCCGTCCTCGCGTTCTCCGAACCCAATCCTCCGCTACGCGATATTTTGTGGGTGTTTACACTGGCGTTGCTGGTTTTGATTCCGGTCACCGTCCTTCTCTCCTGCATGGTGACCCCGGTGGTACCGCCTATCGTGGCCAAGCGTCCCGGACCGCTTGCCTCCATCCGTGTCCTGGCACGCAATAGGCCGTTGCTGCGCGTTCTGCTGGGTTCGTTCTGCATGACGCTGGCCGCCGGACTGCTCAATTCCGGACTGCTGTTCGTTTGGGCGGAGGTTCTTGCCTTGTCGCGCCTGGATTTCCTGAACTACGTGCTGGTCCAATACGCCTGCGCCATCATCGGAATGCCCTTGATGGTCTGGCTGGGCAACCGCATTGGGCGGCATCGTGTGCTGGCCCTGGGCGGTGGCGGATTTCTGGCCCTGCAACTGGCGCTACTTGTGATCACTCCCGGGGCGTTTGAGCAGGTGCTGATCGTGGCCGTGGCCGGCGGGCTGATTACCGGTGTTATCTGGGTGATGCCCCCGGCGCTGGTGGGGGACACCGTCGAATACGGCATGCTCAAGGGCGGCGGTGATCAGGCCGCGCTCTACATGGCCGCTCTCAATTTCGTATCGAAGATGGCTTTTGCGGCCGGTGTGGGGATCTCTTTGCCGTTGCTGGCTGCTTTGGGTTACAGCGTCGAGGGTGGTAACACTGCCGAGGTCTTGTTCGGACTGAAGATGGTGGTGATTGTGCTGCCGTTGATCCCAGGTCTGCTGGGCGCCGCCGTCCTGTTCAATCATAAGTTGACGGCCAGCGAGCACGCCGCGATCCGCAAGCGTCTTGCCGAGCGTGGTGCGGACGGCGGCACGGCCTGAGTGTTCGCGATGCCCATCCGGCGATCCGCTCGAAATGCTTGGGAACGAGGGCAGGATGCCCTCGTTCCCAACGCGTCGCTTGCGCGTCAGCCCAGCGGCGCCAGCCGCGAAAAGTACCGGGGTTGCGCTTGGGCGGCGCTTTGCGGCGCGCTGGTCCTGGCGGTTTCCTGCGAGAGTCCCGCACCGGGAGAACAACAATTCCGGAACTGGGTCGAGGACCGTTACGCTCAGCCCTTTCGCGATGGACAATCGGACCGGTGGGCCGAAGCTTTCAGCGAGGACGCGGTAGGCATGCACCACACTCTGCCCGCGCTTGAAGGGCGCGATGCCATAAGAGATTTCGGGCGCATGGTGCATGAGACTTTCGTGATCGACCGCTTTGATTTGACCGTTGATGAAGTTCGCGTGGAGGGTGCCTGGGCGCTTACTCGCGGCAGTTTTGTCAGTCGCTTCGTGCCGCGAGAGGTCTCGGATACGGAGGCTCCCAGCGCAGAAGCGCCCGTGACCCAGGGCAAGTTCATCCTGCTCTGGGAGCGCCAGGACCAAGGTGAATGGCAAATTGTTCTGGACATGGGCAATCTGAATTCGCCGTGATCCGCCGGCTCATGGGACTGGCCGGTTTGGCGCTGTGGTGTCATGCGGCGGCCGCGGTCGCCGAAACGCCTGAGGCACCAGGCAGCCGGCTGTACTACGCCTGCGCAACTTGCCACGGCGCCGACGGCGAGGCCAACGAGGCTCGCCTTACCCCCGCCCTTGCACGGCTGCCCGCCTGGTATTCAGCCGCGCAGCTCAAGGCCTATCGCTCCGGCTGGCGCGGCGCGATAGGCGATGATTTCATTGCCCGCAAGATGATTCTGTTCGCCGAGGCGCTTGCGTCTGAAGATGCGCTGAAAGCCGTGGCGGAATATGCGGCGAGCCTGGGCGGATCAACCAGTGGCGCCGGCAGGAACCAGCAGCGCCAGGCGACGCCGGCTCCGAGCGATGCCGCCACCGAGCGCCATTTTTCCGGCTGCGCCAGCTGCCACGGATCGGCGGGCGAGGGGATCCGGTTGCTCGGCGCTCCACCGATCGCCGGCCAGCCGGCCTGGTACCTCAAGCGCCAGATGGAGGCGTTTGCCGGCGGCAGTCGCGGCGCCCATCCCGACGACGCATTCGGCCGCCAGATGCGCGCCGCTCCCACGCCTTCCGACCCCAAGGAAACCGCCGCGCTGATTCACTTCATCGCCAGTCTCCCCAGTCCCTAGTGCCCGGACACCGCGCAAGGAATGCGGTCGGCTTGCCCAGGCGAGAGGCAGCCGACGCGCCATTGCGCCCGCAACCGCTGCCTGAACGGCAACGCCTGCTGCTGCCGGAGCGTACTTAGCGGCGGGCGAAGGAGTTGGTCCAGACCGCCCAGCCGGTCAGGCCGAACAGGGCCAATAGCACCCAGCCGGGCATCGAGAGGCCGAATAGGACCCAGTCGACTTCGGCGCATTCGCCCGATGCGGTGAGGGCTTCGCGTACGGCCGTGACTACGCCGAAATTGTCGAGGATGAAATCGAAGCTGGCGCCGCAGGGCGGCACGCGATCTTCGGGAAGACTCTGTATCCAGAGGTGGCGCACGGCCACCCCGCCGCCGGCAATCCCTATGGCGGTGGCCAGCACCGAGTACGCATGCCGAAACCAGCCCGACGGCCGATGCAGCGCCGCGACCAGAAAGGCCAGGCCTATGCCGACTACCGCCATTCTTTGCAGGATGCAAAGCGGACAGGGAGCATAGCCCTGAATGTGCTCGGCGAACAGGGCGTAGCCGAACAAAAGGAAACAGGCGCCTGCGCCCAGCAGATTGAGCGGACCGGCGCCGGCATTTGCAATTCGTCGCACTAATGCTTTCACTTTGCTGCCTCTTTGGGTTCAATATCGCTATCGGAATTGGCGGATTCCGGATTCTCGCACAGGCGGGCGAGAGTTGCGGCGAATTTGTCGCCGGACTCATCGGCAAGCGCTGCGTCGCGGAGCTCGCGTACCGCCGCGGCGGGATCGCTTCGGCCCTGCAGGGTCGGCAGGGCGTTGTTGATTGAGAGGTAGCGGTCCAGGCCACGTTCGAACGTCTCGCCGTAGCCCTTGACCAGCTGCTGGCAGGCGGCCATTTGCACGGCCAGTTCGTAATCTGTCGGCGCCAGCTGCTCCAATATAGCAAGCCAGTTGCGAATCCGCTCGTCCTCTTCGCGGTGGCGCAGCGTACTGAGTCGCCAAACCCGCATTTTGGCCATTGCCCGCATGAGCAAGTAACCCCACAGCCGGTCGGTGGAAATTTTCTTGCCGCCGGTAAAGGCGCTGAGCAAGCGCCGCGTCACGCTCCACTTCAGCAGCGGCCCGCCCAGCCAGGCCGGCAGGCTGCCGGCGATTTCCTCCACCCGGGGACTCAGGTAGTCGACGATCCGCATGACCTGGCCTGGGCCTGCGTTCCCCTCGGCCCGCACCCGGGCAAATCGCGCGGAACGGGTCTTGAGGTCGGCCACCCGCGCAGTGTCCTCGTAACTCATCCAAAGGGCCAGACCGCGAGCGGCTTCCCGCAGCAGCGCGTGTTGGCGCGAGGCGCTGTCGAGCTTCAGGATTTCCATCAGCCGGTCGAGATAGAGGCCGGCGTAGGCGTGACTCTGATAATCCACCAGGCGGTGCACTCCGATCCCCAGAACTCCCGCACAGGCGCCCGGAAACTCCGAGGATATGCGCGCCATTAGCAGTTGGGCGCGCTTGTTTCCCGGCGCGGGAACCGGATCGAATTCTTCCGCTGAGTCGGCCTGCAACTCCGGGTCGCCATCCTCGGGGGAGGGGAGGTTCCCCGCCGCAACTTCGGCGCGAGCCTTGCCGGACGCAAACGCCGACAGATTGGTTTCCACCGCTCGGCCGCTTTTCCTGATGGCCTGCTCGCACGCCTCGGCGGGAAAGGGCAGGGTGCCGGAGCCGGCCAAAGCGCCCAGAACGACCGAACTGATGACGCTGCCGCTTTGCCGGGCCAGGGCCTCCATGTCCAGCGCTACCAGCCGCTTTGCCGTGGCTCGAGCCACCTGCATGACGGTTTCGCTATCGGCCAGCCCATCGCCGAGCGCGGACTTCTCGCCGATCGTAAACACCCGGTGGGTGGACGTGACCAGCGTGGTGCGGTCACGGCTTACCAACCCGCGCTGTATGGCGCGGCCCGCTTCCATCAATTCGGAAGCCACCATCAGGTCCACGTCGCCGGGGTTGGGCATCAGCGCCAGGACCGGTTGTGCTCCGGCTGCTTCGGCCGAAGCGCGGGGGAAGAACTCCAGGTAGTACAAAGTAGCGCCGGTTCGCTGCGCCACGCCCGGCACGGAAGTGGCCTGCGCCAGAAAGCCGCTGGCCTCGGCGGCTGAAAGCAGCCATTGCGTCAGAACGCCGCCTCCCTGGCCGCCCAGCGCGGCGATGGCGAGCTTAAAGACCCCCGGGGCCGTCTGCCCTGCTACCACGCGCCAGCCCGCTTGCGCTGCGTTTGCCTTTGCAGAAAGCCGATCAGTAAGCCGCGCAGTCGATGCGCGGACCGTTCCACGATGCCGGGATTGTCCACCACTTCGGCATGGTAGAACGAAGGACACAGGATGGCCGCATGCGCGACTTCGCCGCACACGCCGCAGCCCACGCAGTCGTAATCCACGGTCGCTACCGGGGCCTGGCGCAGGGGATCGGGGTTGGGCTTTACGGTCAGCGACGGACAACCGGACAGGCGGATACAGGAGTGATCGCCGGTACAGGTTTCGGGGTCCACGCCATATTGCTTGCGGGTTACTCGCTTGCCGGCCTTGCGCAAGCGATTGAGCAACGGGCGAACGCGCCGCTCGCGGTTCAATTGGCACTCACCCTGGGCCACGATCACTTTCGGGCCCTTCTCACCGGTGCTCATGGCCTCGCGCAGGATGCGCAGGGTGCCTTTCATGTCGTAGGTATTGAGACTTCGCACCCAGCGCACGCCCACGCCGCGCACCGCATCGACAATGGACAGCCGCCCGGTGCGGCGCGGCGACTCCAACTGCGATGATGGAATCCATTGGCCGCCCGTGGCCGCGGCGTAGCCGTTATCCACGATTATGGTGACGCCGTCGTGCTGGTTGAAAACCGCGTTACTGATGCCGCTGGTCAAGCCGTTGTGCCAGAACCCGCCGTCCCCCATGAGCGAGATCGGACGCTTGCTCCCGCCCGCGTGCAGGGCGGAAGCCGCGGCGCTGCCCAGGCCGTAGCCCAGGATGCTGGCCCCCAGGTGGAAAGGCGCGAGGCTGGCGAACGAGTGACAGCCGATGTCGGCGCTTATGTGTACCGGCCCCACTTCCTTCTGCAGCAGCTTCAGCGAGGCGAACAGCGGGCGCTCCGGGCATCCCGTACATAAGCCGGAGGGTCGTTCCGGCACCGCTGAAGCAAGTTGCGACGCCGGCAGCAGCGGCGTTTCGCGTAGCGGATGCAGCAGGCGGGGAGCGCATTCTTCCACAAAAGCCCGAATTCCCTCCTGAAGAACCTGGCCTGTGTATTCGCCGGCCATTGGCAAGGGGCCTTTACCCAGGATTCGGGTTTGCAGGTCGGCCCGGCGGAGAAACTGGTGTGCCGTCTGCTCAATATGCTCGGGCTGACCTTCCTCCACGATCAGCAGGGCCCGCTTGCCGGCGGCAAACCGGGCGAATTCTTCTTCCACCAGCGGGTAGGTCACGTTGAGGACGTACAGCGGTAGCCGCGAGGCGCCATAGCTATCGGCCAAGCCCAGCAGTTCCAGCGCCCTCAGCACGCCGTTGTACAACCCGCCCTGCAGCACGATACCCAGGTCGTTCTCGGGCCCGTCAATGAACTCGTTCAGCTTTCGCTGCTGTACGAAGCGGACAGCGGCCGGCCAACGCTGCTCGGTCTTTTCCTTTTCCTGCTGGTAGGTGTACGGCGGCAGGATGATGCGCGACGGATCGCGCTGCGGGGCATTGAGCGCATCGGCGGCGGTGAACGGCGGGCGGCGATTGTCGCTGGCAATAAAGCTGCCGTACAAATGGCAGGCCCGAATTCTCAGCATCAGCATGACCGGCGTATTGCTGGCCTCGGACAACTCGAAGCCCTGCTGCACGGCGCTTACGATGCAATCCAGCCGGGGCTTGGGGTCGAGCAGCCACATCTGTGATTTCATGGCGAAGGCGTGGGTGCGTTCCTGCATGATACTGGAACCATCGCCGTAGTCTTCGCCGAGAATGATCAGCGCGCCGCCCTGAACTCCCGCTGAAGCCAGGTTGCCCAGCGCGTCGCTGGCCACGTTGGTGCCTACGGTGGATTTCCATGTGACTGCGCCGCGCAGCGGGTAGTTGATGGAGGCCGCCAGGGTGGCGGCGGCGGTGGCCTCGCTGGCGCTGGATTCAAAACGCACGCCCAACTCGTCGAGAATCTCACCAGCGTCGGCCAGCACATCCATCAGGTGTGAAACCGGGGCGCCCTGATAGCCGGCCACATAAGCCACGCCGGACTGCAGTAGCGCTTTGGTAACCGCGAGAATGCCCTCGCCGCGGAACTCCTCACCGGCGCCCAAGCGCAACAATTTCACTTCTTTGGCGAACGACCGTTCGGCCACGTTCCAACTCCAGCGCGGCTTTAGCAAAAACGAACCAAGTGTACTACCCGGTGGGCATGACATCAGTCCTGTTGGCGTGTGCGGATCGAGTAGGAGCTTGAAAGAGAAACAGTCCCGTGATGTGGAGGCCTGGGAACGAGGGCTTCCAGCCCTCGACGGAGGGCAGGATGCCCTCCCTCCCAGGTCGAGGGCAGGACGCCCTCGTTCCCGGTTGAGGTCGGAAGCCCTCTCTTCCGGGTGTTGCGAACTACGGATCGAGGGCCTTGATACGTTCGGTTTGCTCGCGGAGGCGTTCGAGGTCGCGCTGCAAAGCGGTCTGGCGGTCCCAGGTGGCTTGCACGACTTCATCTGGGGCCTTGTTCAGGAATTGTGGATTGGCCAGCTTGTTTTCCGCCGCCTGCAAGGCTTTCTCGGCCTGAGTGACCAGTTTGGAGAGCCGCGCGTTTTCTGCCGCCGGGTCGATAAGGCCGGCCAGTGGCGTAAGCAAGCGGAGCTCGCCATGCAGCGCGGCGGCGGCAGGGGGCGGTTCGGCATCCGCCGCCAGCAATTTCAGTTCGCTTATTCCCGCAAGCGGATACAGCAGGTCCGCCAGGGACTCGATTCGCGCGCGGTCCCTTGCACTTGCGCCTTGCGCCAGCACCTCCAGCGGCCGGCCCGGTGGTAGGTTCAATTCTCCCCGAATCTGGCGAATGCCCAGCACGAAGCCCTGCAGCCATTCGATGTCCGCCTCGGCCTGCGCGTCTTCGGGATATTCGTCAGCCTGCGGCCAGGCCGCAATCATTACGCTTTCTCCGCCCACTCCCGCCAGCGGTGCTGCCCGCTGCCATAGAGCCTCGGTGATAAACGGCATGATCGGGTGCAAGGCGCGCAGGGCCACTTCCAGCACCTGCGCCAGGGTCCGACGCGCAGCAGCCGCAGCTCGTTGATCCTCGCCGGGCAGCACGATCTTGGCCAGTTCGAGGTACCAGTCGCAGTATTCGCGCCACACGAAGTCGTACATGGCGCGGCTGGCCAGGTCCAGGCGATAGCTGTCCAGCCCCTGGCGGGTGGCGGCCAGCGCCTTGCCCAGCCGTGAGAGGATCCAGCGATCGGGCAGACTGGATTCTCTGCTGGTCCCCGGGGTGGTGTTGGGGTCCAGCGAAGGCGGTGGAGGCGAGGGCAGGATGCCCTCGTTCCCAGGTGAGGGTAGGGTGCCCTCGTTCCCAGGCTGCTGCATGAAGACGAACCGCGCCGCGTTCCAGAGTTTGGTGCAGAAGTTGCGGTAGCCGGCGGTGCGGTCCAGGTCGTAGCGAATGTCCTGCCCGGTGCTGGCCATGGCGGCGAAGCTGAAGCGCACTGCGTCGGCGCCGAAAGCCGGAATTCCTTCAGGGAATTGCTCGCGGGTGGAGGCTTCGATCTGCGGGGCCAGTTGCGGCTGCATCAGGCCGGCGGTGCGCTTCTCGACCAGTGTGTCCAGATCCACCCCGTCGATCAGGTCCAGCGGGTCGATCACGTTGCCCTTTGATTTCGACATCTTCTGACCCTGGTGGTCGCGAATCAGGCCGTGCACGTACACCTCCCGAAACGGCACGTCGCCCATGAACTTCAAACCCATCATGATCATGCGGGCCACCCAGAAGAACAGGATGTCGAAGCCGGTCACCAGCACGGTGCCGGGATAAAAGCGTTTGAGCTCGGGTGTCTCAGCCGGCCAGCCCAGGGTCGAGAACGGCCACAGCGCAGAGGAGAACCAGGTGTCCAGCACATCCTCGTCGCGGCGTAACGGAAGGTCGTTCGCCAGCTCATGCCGCCGGCGCACCTCGGCCTCATCTCTACCCACGAATACTTGGTCGTCCTCGCCGTACCAGGCCGGGATCTGATGGCCCCACCACAGCTGCCGGCTGATGCACCAGTCCTCGATATTGCGCATCCACTCGAAATAGGTGGCCGACCAGTTCTCCGGCACGAAGCGCACGCGCCCGTTCTCCACCGCGGCGATTGCGGGTTCCGCCAGCGGCTTGGCGCGCACGAACCACTGATCGGTAAGGAAGGGCTCCAGCACCGCTTGTGAACGGTCGCCCCTGGGCACTGCATGGCGATGTTCTCGAGCGTTTACCAGCGCTCCCTGTTGTCGCAGCGCCTCCACGACCGCCGCGCGCGCGGCGAAGCGGTCCAGGCCGGCGAACGCCTTGGGCGCGGCGTCATTCAGGGCGGCCTGGGGTGTAAGAAGGTTGATAGACGGAAGCTTGTGGCGCCGGCCGATTTCGTAATCGGTAAAGTCGTGCGCCGGCGTGACCTTGACGCAGCCGGTTCCGAACTCCGGATCCACCGCCTCGTCAGCCACGATCGGGATTTCACGGCCGACCAGCGGCAGGCGCACGCTCCGGCCTACCAGGTCGCTGTAGCGCTCATCGTTCGGGTGTACCGCAACGCCGGTGTCGCCCAGCATGGTTTCGGGGCGGGTGGTGTCCACTTCCACGGCGCCTTGGCCATTGACCAGCGGATAGCGCAGCCGCCACAAATAGCCGTCTTCCTCGCTGGACACCACCTCCAGATCGGACAGGGCGGTTTGCAGCACCGGGTCCCAGTTCACCAGCCGCTGTCCCCGGTAGATCAGGCCCTCTTCGTGCAGGCGCACAAAGACTTCGGTCACGGCGCGGCTGCGTGCTTCGTCCAGGGTGAAGCAGTCGCGCGAGAAGTCCAGCGACGCCCCCAGCCGCCGAAGTTGGGCGCTGATCCGCCCGCCTGAGGATTCTTTCCAGGCCCAGACTCGTTTTATGAACTCCTCGCGGCCCAGATCGCGGCGGTTCAGACCTTCGGCTTCAAGCTGCCGCTCCACTACCATCTGGGTGGCGATGCCGGCATGGTCCACGCCGGGTTGCCAAAGCGCGCAATCGCCGCGCATGCGATGGTAGCGGGTCAGCGCATCCATCACCGTGTCCTGAAAGGCATGGCCCATGTGCAGGCTGCCGGTTACGTTGGGCGGCGGGATGACGATGCAGAAGGATTGGCCTTTACCGCGTGGCGCGAAATAGCCGGCCCGCTCCCAACGCCGGTAGGCCTCGCCCTCCAGTTCAGCCGGCCGATAGCGATCGGCCAGCGCTTGTCCGCCGGGCGGACTCACTTCGGCGCCGCCTGGCCCGGGTAATCAACCCTCATGCTTGATCATGGCGGCGGAACTATTGCGCCATCAGGAATTCGGTAAGCAGGGGCACGGGCCGCCCGGTGCTGCCCTTGCTGCTGCCGGTCTTCCATGCCGTGCCGGCCACGTCCAGATGCGCCCAGTTGGCATCCTTGACGAAACGCGACAGGAAGCAGGCAGCGGTTGTGGCTCCCGCGAGACGCGAACCGATGTTGGCCACGTCAGCGAAATTGCTCTTCAACTCCGGCATGTACTCGGGCCCCATGGGCAGTTGCCAGGCCGGATCGTGGGCGTTTTTGCCGGCCTTGCGAAGCTCGTCCGCCAACGCGTCGTTGTTCGAAAACAAACCGCTGTAATGCCGGCCCAGCGCCATCAGGCACGCCCCGGTCAGGGTAGCCACGTCCACCATCTTGGTGGGTTTGAAGCGCAGGGCGTAGTACAGCGCATCCGCCAGAATCAACCGCCCTTCGGCGTCGGTGTTGAGAACTTCGATGGTTTCGCCGGACATGGCCTTGACGATGTCCCCCGGTTTGGTGGCGTGGCCGCTGGGCATGTTCTCGACCGCCGCGGCCACCACCACCAGATTGATCGGCAGCTTGAGTTCGATCACCGCTTGCATGGTCGCCAGCACCGAGCCGGCGCCGCTCATGTCGAACTTCATTTCGTCCATGGCCCGGCCGGGTTTCAGTGAAATCCCGCCGGTGTCGAAAGTCACTCCCTTGCCCACCAGCGCTACCGGGCGAACCTCCGGAGCCGCGCCCTGGTAATTCAGCACGATCAGCCGGGGCGAGAGCTGACTGCCCTCGCATACGGAAAGCAGGGAGTTCATGCCCAGCTCTTTCATTTCCTTTTCCAACAGGATCTTGGCGCTAACCCGGGTACTGCGGCGGGCCAGCTTGCGGGCTTCCGAGGCCAGGTAGGCCGGGGTGCAGATGTTGGCCGGCAGATTGCCCAGTTGCCGGGCGTAGTTGCGGGCTCGGCCGATCGCCTGGCCCTGCTTCAGACCCAAAGTGGCGTGGGGAACGTCGGCATCGCCGCCCACTGCTACGGTTAGCTGGCGCTGCTGGGGACGGGCGTCCTTTTTGGCCTTGCGGGTGGTGGTGTAACGGTAGGAGGCGTAATGCCACTGTTCGGCAAAAATGCGCGCCTTGCGCGTTGCGTCGAGGTTCGGTACTTCTTCCAGGCCCAGCAGGTTGACTACGGTTGCCGCGGCCGACCGCTCGCTTCGCTGGACCGCCGCTTGCATAGCCTTGCGCCAGCCGGCCGCGTCCAGCTTGCCCTTGGGGCCGAGGCCGGCCAGCAGTAAATGGCGCACCCCCAGCCGGCCGGTGTGGGTAAGCAGCAGGGTATCGCCGGGCTTGCCGCGGATATCGCCACAAGCCATCGCTTGCTTGATCTGAGACCGCAGGCCGGCGCTCAAGCCCGCCGTCGCCTTGGCCGGCTTGCCGTCCTGATAGACCGGCGCAATGGCCAGGTCCGCTTGTAAACTGTTCAATCCTTGGGTAGTGATTTCGAATTGCATGCGGTCGCCTCTTGAAGAATCAGCCAACGGCGCTGCCGTTCGGTTCGTGCGCAGGCCGTAATGGTGGCTCATTCTATTGCGTTTGCACTCCGTGAGGAACGAGCAAGCAGGCTTGGCCGGCGCCGATGATCCGCATCCTTGATCGATACCTCTTCCGTGAGGCGCTGATGTCGTTCTCCGGCGCACTTTTGGTGCTGCTGGTGCTGCTGGGCACCAACCAATGCGTGCGTATCCTGTCGGCGGCCGCATCCCAGAGATTGCCTCGGGACGCGGTGCTGCCCATGATCGGTTACACCTGCCTGCAATACTTGCCGGTGGTGATGCCCGCGGCGCTTTTCTTCGGACTGTTGCTGGCTCTGGGGCGCATGTACCGCGACAGCGAGCTGCCGGTATTGCGGGCCTGCGGGTACGGTTCCCGCTCACAACTGCTGCCGGTACTGTCGCTGGCCCTGCCGGTGGCCGCGCTGGCTTGCTGGATGACCCTGGACCTGGCGCCCGGCGCCCGCCGCGCGGTGGATGAACTGGAGCGGGAGGCAGCCTCCATGGGTGACTTGCGGCGCTTGGAGCCGGGGCGTTTTGTTTCCCTGGGAGGCCAGGGCGTGGTCTACGCCGAACAGCAGGATGAAGAAGGGCAGCTGTATCGAGTATTCGCTCATCATCTGATGGACGGACGCATGCGGGTGGTGATTGCCGATTCCATGGCTCTGCGGGAAACCGCCGACCCGCTGCTCCGTGTGGCGACCTTCTACGATGGTGTGCTGTATGAGGGGTGGCCGGGCGAGGCAAGAGTGCGCACGGTACGCTTTAAGGAGCACGGTATTCCCGCGATAATGCCGAACACCGGTGGCGCGACTCAAAATATGGACGCGGCAAGCAGCGCCGACTTATGGTTGCGCGGCGATCGGGAGTCCCTGCTGGAATTGCAGCGGCGGGTCTCGGCGCCGCTGGTCATGCTGATCCTGGCTGTGCTGGCGCTGCCCCTGAGCCGCCGGCCGCCCCGGCAAAGCCGTTTCGCGGCCTTGCCCTGGGCGCTGCTGCTGTACGTGGTGTACACCAATCTATTGACCGCGGCGCTTTCCTGGGCCAAGCAGGGAATCACGCCGGCCTGGTTGGGCCTTTGGTGGGTGCATGTTCTACTGGCGTTGGCAGCGGCGGTGTATTTCGGCTTGGGCAAGCGGCATTGGCTGGCCCAGTGGAGGCGGCGCGCCCGCGCGCCACAGGCGGCATGAACCTGCTGGACCGCTACCTGTTGCGTGCCGTCGTGCCGGCCGTCCTGGTGTGCCTCGCCGCGTTGCTGTCACTGACGCTGTTCGTGGAATTCGCGCAACAGTCGCGGTTTGCGGGGCAGGGCCAGTACACCCTTGTTCACGGCCTTGCCTACGCCGCGCTGCGCATTCCGCAGTTCGCGTTTGAGGCCCTGCCGGCGGCCGCCATTATCGGTTCCTTCCTGGCGCTGGGTAATCTGCAGGCCCATCACGAACTTACCGTGGCCCGGGCCTCGGGCGTGTCGGTATTGAGGCTTTCGGCGCCGGTGTGGGGCGCCGGCTTTATGCTGGTGCTGCTGGCCTTGTTCCTGGGCGAGTCACTTGCCCCGCCTATGCACGCGCTGGGCAAACGAATGCGCGCGACCGCCCTGAACCTGACGCCGGCGCTGACTCAGGGAGGGAGCGTATGGATGCGCGACGGGGACCTGATCCTGAACCTGCGTCCCGCCGGCGATGCAGCTGGGCTTGCCAGCGCCTTTTTGTTTCGACTTGAGCCCGACGGCATATCCGCGCTGGGACGCGCCGCGATGGCGAGAATCAACGAGGACGGAAGACTGGAGCTCAGCGGTTACGCGGAAACGGTTCTTGAGGCAGGAGGCGGATCGCGCGTGAACTCCAGCGATGTGTGGGTTACGGAAACCCGATTGAGTCCCGATATCGTGGAATTGGTGGAGTTGCGCCCGGAGCTGATGAAGATCGGCAGCCTGCTGCGTTACGCACGCTACCTGGAATCGAATCAACTCAACGGGCTGCGCTTCCGGCTGGAAATGCAATCCCGGCTGGCGACCATGGCCGCTGTGGCCCTGATGTGCGCTCTGGCCTTGCCTCTGGTCTTCAGCAACCGCAGGACCCTGGGAGGTGGCGCCCGGGCGGCGCTGGGCCTGGGCATCGCGCTGATCTGGTTTCTGGCCAATCGCGGCGTGGCCGAGGCCGGCCAGCTATACGGCCTGCCGCCCTGGATCGCAAGCTGGGCTCCGACCGTAGCGCTGGCCGTGGCCGTTGTCCTATTGCTATTGCGCGCCGATCGGCTGCGCTGGCGCGCTCACTCGTAGGCGAGCATTCCAGCCGTGCAACAGCCGCCCACCTCCACACGAGGAATTTCGCCGGGTTGTGGCGCTCCCTAGGGGAATCGAACCCCTGTTTCCAGATTGAGAGTCTGGTGTCCTGACCCCTAGACGAAGGGAGCGCGCTGCGCTGCGCGGGCGCAGAAGGGCTTACCGTGGGATATTATAGGCAGCCAACGCTCGGCATGCTTCGTGTGTGTGTCGCGCCATCCCTAGTTGGAGTCTCGCCCTCGATCGAAACAACGGCGCTGAAAATCAATTCGGGCGAGCCGCGCATTCAGACGCGGCAACTTCCGTCCAATGTCCTGAAGGTGCTTCGCGGCTTGCACCGGGGTGGCTATAGCGCTTGCGTGGTGGGCGGGGGCGTGCGCGACCTGTTGCTGAATTTGCGGCCCAAGGACTTTGACATCGTCACTGACGCAAGGCCGGAGCAGGTGAAGAAGCTGTTTCGCAGGGTGATTCTGATCGGTCGGCGTTTCCGCCTCGCGCACGTCATGTTCGGTCGCGAATATATCGAGGTGGCCACTTTTCGCGGTTCCGACAAGAAAGCTGCGGAGTCGGAGGGTGCGGTCGTGCATGGGGCCAGCGGCCGCATTCTGCGCGACAATCGCTTCGGCAGCCTGGAGGAGGACGTGCTGCGTCGCGACTTCACCATCAATGCGCTGTACTGGGATTACGCCGACGGGCGCATCATCGACCATGTAGGCGGCCTTAACGACATCCGGGCGCGCCGCCTGCGCCTGATCGGGGAACCTCGCCTGCGCTACGAGGAAGACCCGGTGCGCATGCTCCGGGCCGCCCGCTTCGCTGCCAAGCTGGGCTGCACACCCGACGCACGCTGCGCCCGGCCGATCCCCGAAATGGCGCAACTACTGCGCGCGGAGCCGGCCGCTCGCGTGCTGGAGGAGGTTCGCAAGCTCTTTCTGAGCGGACAGGCCTTGCCGAGCTTCGAGCAATTGCGCCGCTTCGGGTTGCTGTACGAGCTGTTTCCGCTCCTGCAAGGATGGCTGGAATCAGATCCGCAAGCCGAGGCGTTTCTCTGTGAGGCGCTTAAGGAGACCGACCTGCGGCTGCGTGAGGGAAATCATGCCAGCCTGATGTTCCTTCTGTGCGTATTTTTTTGGGGTCCGGTTTCGATGGAGATGGGCCTCGGGAATTGCCCCCGCAATCCACCGCGCCGCGATCAGATAATCGATGCCTTTCGAAAAGTGCTGGGCGACGCGAAATTCGGAGTGCGCCCGACCCGCAAGATGATGGCGGATATGGAAGAGGTTCTCGCCCGCCAGGCTACCCTGCAGTCCGCTTTGCCCAAGCGCGCAGGACAAGTCTTAAGCCATCCGCTTTTTCGCTCGGCCTACCGCTTGCTGGCTCTACGGCAGCGATTGGGTGAAGTTGACGCAGAGCGCGTGGGTTATTGGCAAAAGCGCGCAGGTTCGGCGCCGTCCCGCTCCTGGTCCAAGCGCGGGGGTTCCGCCGGGGACGGTGGCCAGCGCAACGCACGGCGCCCGAAAGGAAAATGAGAGAACGCGCAGGTAGCGGCCGTTACATTGCCGTGGAAGGCTGTATCGGCGCGGGCAAGTCCACCGTGGCGCAGTTACTCGCCGACCGCATGAACGGGGAGTTGATCGTAGAGGCGCCACACGGCAATCCCTTTCTGGAGCGCTTCTACAACGGTGTTTCGCAGGCGGCGCTGCCCGCTCAGCTCTATTTTCTGCTGCATCGCACCCAGTTGGCGGAGCGAATAAAGAAAGAAGACCTGTTTCCCACCACCCGAATCAGCGACTTTCTTCTTGAGCGTGACCGGGTGTACGCCGAGTGCACGCTGGCCTCCGACGAGTTGCTGGTGTACGACATGGTCCGGCAGGCCGTGGCAATCGACCCGCCGGTGCCGGACCTGGTTCTGTTTCTACAGACACCGGTGCGAACACTGCTCAAGAGAATCGCCAACCGGGGCATTGCCATGGAGCGGCGCATAACCGCGGAGTATCTCGAACTACTCAATGAGGCCATGGCGCGATTTATACTGGACTACGACTCGGCGCCGGTCCTGATCGTAAACACCGAAGCCATTGACCTGGCAAACAAGGATGCGCACATGGATCTGTTGCTCAACGAAATGGACCACACGCATTCCGGGCGCACCTATTTCGATCCCAGCGGCCTGGTCGTCTGATTCGTCGAGGCTGAGGGAATTGATCCGACTCTTCGCAGGTTAAGGGGCCGTACTTGTACGTTCATTTGAAGCAGCGCGATATGCGCAGGCCGCCGGTCAACGTAAGCACGCTCGCGCGGATGAAGAAAGAGCGCGAGCCGATCGCCTGCCTTACCGCCTACGACGCCAGCTTTGCCCGGCTGGTTGATCAGTCCGGGGTTGACCTGGTGCTGGTGGGCGATTCGCTGGGCATGGTCATTCAGGGCCACGACACCACGGTTCCGGTGACGGTGGAAGACATCATCTATCACAGCAAGCATGTAGCCCGGGCTCTGACCCACGCGTTCCTGGTGGCCGACATGCCGTTTATGAGCTACAGCGAGCCGGAGCAGGCGCTCGACAACGCCGTGCGGCTGATGCAGGAAGGGGCGGCGATGATGGTCAAGCTGGAAGGCGGCATGAGTCAGCGCAAGATCGTCAAACATCTGGCGCGGCACGATATTCCGGTGTGCGCCCACATCGGCCTGCGGCCTCAGTCCGTGCACAAGATCGGCGGGTTCAAGGTGCATGGGCGCGAGGCCGGCCAAGCGCAGGAGATGCTGGCCAGTGCGCAGCAACTGGAGGAGGCGGGCGCAGACGTGGTCTTGCTGGAATGCGTTCCCAGCGAGTTAGGGCAGGAAATTGCAGAACAGTGCCGGGTGCCGGTGATCGGTATCGGCGCGGGGCCGCAGGTCGATGGCCAGATTCTGGTTCTGTACGACATGCTGGGGATAACGCAAGGTCCTCTGCCGCGCTTTGTGCGCAACTTCATTAGCGAGGCGGAAGACCCACTGGCTGCCTGCGAGGCCTACGTCCAGGCCGTCAAGTCGCGCGAGTACCCGGCGCCCGAGCATTGTTTCTCCTGAGGTGCGGATAGTCAGGACCAAGGCGGAGGTGCGAGCCTCGGTTCGCAGATCGCGGAACGCGGGGGAGAGAGTTACGCTGGTTCCCACTATGGGCGCCTTGCACAAGGCGCACCTGGATCTGGCGCGGTTGGCGGGACGCGGCGGGCGCGTTGTCGTGAGCGTGTTCGTCAATCCCACGCAGTTCGCGCCCGGCGAGGATTTCGAGTGCTATCCGCGTGATCTGGATGCGGACGCGGCTTTGCTCCGATCGGCCGGCGTTGATCTGCTCTTCGCGCCCTCGGCGGAGGAAGTGTATCCACGGGGGATAGAGGACCTGACACGCGTGGAGGTGCCGGGTCTTTCCGTTGATCTCTGCGGCGCATACCGCCCCGAACACTTCGCCGGTGTGACCTCGGTCGTTGCTCGCCTGCTCCTGATGACGCTGCCCGACGCCGTGGTTTTCGGCCGCAAGGACTACCAGCAATTGGTGATACTGCGCCGCATGGTAGAGGATCTGCACATTCCCGTGGAGGTGATCGAAGGGCCGATTACGCGTGAGCCCGACGGTCTGGCCATGAGTTCACGCAATCGCTACCTTACCGAAGAACAGCGGCGCGTGGCCCCGGCGCTGCAGAGGGTGCTGAAGGATTGCGCCGGGCGATTGGAAGAGGGAGAGCGCGACTTAGGCCAATTGGAGCAAGATGCCGTAGTGCAGTTGAAGAACGCAGGCTTTGCCCCGAATTACGTTGCGGTGCGGCGGGCCGGCGACCTGGGACCGCCGGGGGCTTCGGCTACCGGGGAGTGGGTGATTCTGGCCGCCGCCTGGCTCGGTTCGGCGCGCCTGATCGATAACGTGACCTGCACCTCCCGGAGATAGGGGTTTCAATACGTTATCTTCTGCCTTGGCGCAGCCGGGAACATCCGCGAATGGTCGGATGCATGACGCGCTGGAGAATTCGTTTGTGCGCGGAGATCATGCCGCGTGGTGTTTGCCAATCCATTCGCGGAGCGCCGCGTCGATCCGTGTCTGCCATCCACGACCACCGGCCTTGAAGTGATCGATCACCTCTTGCGACAGACGGATTGTCGTTGACACCTTTGTCTTGGCGACCGTTGGTCGGCCACGACGAACGGCTACCTTGGCGAACTTCTCGGGCCAGCCGTCTGCGGACAGATCCGGCGCGGTGTCCCGATCAAAACCTTGGCGCGTAGAGCCTGCGTTCCCGTTCATTGGCTTTCCTCATACTGATAATCCGGTATGCATCCTGGCGAGGTGTCCAGACCAGAACCACCATCGCGCCGTTGAGAAACCCGATAGTAATAAAGCGATCTTCACCATAGTTCCGGCGGTCGTCCTCGACGGTAAGCGTTGCGCCCGCGAACACCTCGCCGGCCCGCGCCATGTCCAGTCCCCTGGCCTCCAGCGTGGCTGCGCGTTTCGCCGCGTCACACTCGATCCGCATGATTTATGTTACTACAATAAATCGACTCAATCCGGCATTCATTGTCCGTGCCGCACGGCGAGCCGAGCACCCTACACGTGCGTGCGCGGCGCTCGCGTGTGTCGGACGCGTGCCTTTCCCCTGTTTGGTTCGAATGAATATCCGTATCAGGAATGGCGATCCAGCGCCCAGCGGACGTGCTCGCGCACCAGTTCGCTGGCGTGCGATGAACGGCGGCGTAAGGCCGCGGTGACGGTCGCCGTGCGCGTAGCGTTGCCCAACGCCACCGCCAGATTGCGTAGCCACCCGGTATAGCCGGCCCGGCGCAGGGCGCTGCCGCGGGTGCGATCGCGCCATTGTTCCTCGGACCAGTCGAACAAGGCGCTGAGAGCTGCGTTGTCCAGGCCGCCGCGCGGGGCGAACGCCTGCTCTTCGCTGGGGCGGGCGTGGCGGTTCCACGGGCACACCAATTGGCAGTCATCGCAGCCAAACACCCGGTTGCCTATCATCGGTCGCAAGTCCAAGGGAATCGGGCCGCGATGCTCGATTGTCAGGTACGAGATGCAGCGTCGAGCGTCGAGTTGATAGGGTGCGACGATCGCTTGCGTGGGGCAGATGTCCAGGCACGCGCGGCAACTGCCGCAATGATTTTGCACCGGCCGGCCGACCGGCAGCGGCAGGTCGGTGTAGATCTCGCCCAGGAAAAACCAGGAGCCTTCGTGGCGGTTGATCAGATTTGTGTGCTTGCCTATCCAACCCAGGCCCGCCTGCGCGGCCAGCGGCTTTTCCATTACCGGGGCGCTGTCTACGAACACCCGGTAGCCCATAGGCCCGGCAATACCGGCAATCCGTTCCGCCAGCTTCCTGAGGCGTTTGCGCATCAGGCGGTGATAGTCGCGCCCCAGAGCATAGCGGGCAATGTAGGCCTTGTCCGGATCGGCAAGCACCGACAGGGCCGAGGCGGCTTTTGGGTGCCAGTAATGCATGCGGAAACACAACACGCGGAGTGTTCCCGGCAGCAGCTCGGCCGGGCGGGTGCGCTTGTTGCCGTAGCGCGCCATCCAGTTCATGGATCCGTGCCACCCCAATTCCAGCCAGTGGTTCAGACGCGCCTCGGCCTCCTCAATTTGAATTCCGGCCACGCCTGCCTGCTCGAAGCCGTATTCCTTCGCCAGCGAGGGGAGTTCGGCGGCAAGCCGGGAGTAGTCCGAGACGGAAGGCATCAAGGCGAATATTGCCCCATTTGGTGCTTGAGCGGCCTAAGGCTGCTTGAAATGGGGCTATATTCGTGCCGATGGGTCATCCAAGCGCATACACCACCGCTGGCATCCGTGAGCTGGAGCGCCAGCTCACGCAGTGTGAAGGCATCGACAGCAACACCTTGATGGAGCGCGCAGGCACGGCGGCCTTTGAGTGCTTTCGCCGGCGTTTCCCTGATGAGCGGCGGTGGCTGGTTTTGGCCGGAGCAGGCAACAACGCGGGCGACGGTTTTGTGATTGCCCGCCTGGCGAGGCAGAGCGGCCTCGAGGTCAGGACTTTGCTCGTTTCGCCGGACAGTCCGCCGCGGGGCGACGCAGCGATTCAATTTGAAGCCATGCAGCAGGCTGCTGTTCCCGCGACGCCATACCAAGGCAGTGATCTCCCGCAAGCGGACCTGATTGTTGACGCAATGCTGGGAATCGGCTTGAGCCGCCCGCTCACGGGGCGTTACCTTGAAGCAGTGCGGGCCGCTAACCATGTCGCTGCCCCGGTGATGGCCGTGGACATCCCAACCGGCATCCACGCTGACAGCGGCGCCTGCATGGGTGCGGCGGTGTGCTGTGCACTCACCGTCACCTTCATCGCGGAAAAGTGCGGGCTGTTCCTGGGCGCCGCGCCGAATTGCACCGGAGAGCGTGTCCTTGAGCCGCTCGGTCGCATTCCCGAGGAAATAGTGAAAAGCGTCGAGACCGGCAGCTCCGGGCGGCCCGGACTTCGGATATTTGCCGACCAACAGCGGCGCGCCATGCTGCCGGAGCGGCAGCGGGCCGACCACAAGGGACGCTTCGGGCACGTGCTGGTGATCGGCGGGGGGCTGGGCATGGGAGGCGCCGCCCGCCTGGCAGGTGAAGGCGCGCTGCGGGCCGGAGCGGGGCTGGTTTCCGTTGCGACCCGCCCGGAGCACGCGGCGGCGCTGCTGGCGGGATGCCCGGAGCTCATGGTTCGAGGGGTTCGGGAGGCGGCAGAACTTGCGCTCTTGTTGGAGCGCGCGAGCGTTCTGGCGGTCGGCTGCGGGCTCGGCCGGGATGGCTGGGCGCGCGAGTTGTTTGCGGCTGCCTGCGATCGCAATCTGCCCCTGGTGATGGATGCTGACGGCTTGGGTCTGCTGGCGGAATCCGAGGGGCGCCCGGGATCCCGCACTGGGACCGGGCCCTTGATCATTACGCCGCATCCGGGCGAAGCGGCGCGAATGCTGGGCCGATCCACGGCGGAAGTGCAAGTGGACCGGTTGGGCGCGGTGTCGGACTTAAGGCGGGACTTTGGCGGAGTAGCGTTGCTGAAAGGGGCGCACACGCTTGTTTCGGGGAGCGAACAAGCGCCCTGGGTAATCGACGCGGGCAACCCCGGCATGGCAACTGCCGGGATGGGAGACGTGTTGACCGGTCTGCTCGCCGGTCTGTGGGCACAGCTGCCGCGGGCGGATCCCGAAGACCTGGCCGCCCTGGCTGCTCATGTGCACGCTTGCGCCGGAGATATCGCCGCCCGCGGCGGCCAGCGCGGCATGATCGCAAGCGATCTGCTCGGCGCCATGCGCGAAGCGCTGAATCCTGGCCAACTCGGTGATTCTTTCCTTACGCCGCCAAATGACGCGGGAGCGCTTCGCGCGCAAATATGCTGATTGAGCACTTCGCCAGTCCATGATTCAATCGTTTTCCAACCGGGATACTGAGGAACTGTTCGTAAACCAGCAGAATCGGCGTTTCTCCAATATATCGCGCGTAGCGTTGAGAAAACTGATCCAAGTGAACCAGGCGGCCCGGCTTGCGGACTTGGCTGTGCCGCCTGGCAATCACCTGGAAAAGCCAACCCGGGAATTGGCAGGTTTTCACTCCATTCGAATCAATGATCAATGGCGTATTATTTTCGAGTGGACCGACGCCGGGCCGGCTCGAGTATCGATCAGGGACTATCATTAGGGCTAACGGCGGACAGCTTTATCCGGTCAAACACAATATGTCCTTGCCTATAAGGCCCGGTGAAATTCTCTTTGAGGAATACCTCAAGCCTATGGCTATCTCGACGGAGCGTATGGCTCGCTCCATCCGCGTGGAAAAGCGGATCATCGAAGAAATCCTTCAGGATCGCCGTCCAATCACGCCCGAACTGTCGATCCGCTTTGGCGCGTTTTTCGGCCAGTCCAATACTTTTTGGCACGGAATCCAGTCCGAGTGCGACGTTCGCAAACTGGCAAGCCAACAACCGGAACTAACTGAGGGCATTCCTCCGGCGGAACCCGTAAGGAGGCGCATTGATCGCGAAGAGCGCGCCGGCGAAGGTGCTCATCAATCTCAGGCCGGCTCCGGGGATGTGGACTTTACGCCATAACGAATCGAACAAGGACCGGGCAGGAACAGCAACATGCCGCTGGGGTTGGCTTGCATGGAACAACTTGGGGAAGAGGGCGGGACGCCCTCCCCTTGGAACGAGGGCATCCTGCCCTCGTTCCAAGCGTGCTCCCTGCGCGCCAGACCAGGATTACTGCCGGGAGAAGAACTGGATGATTGCGCCATCCGGTGTTTCCAAGGTAAACGTGTCGATGTCACCGTAGGGTTCCAGACGGATGTTCCCCGCCCTGGTGAGAACAGGCCATCTTCGTTCCTGGATCACTCTGATCGCGTGGTCCATGTTATTTAGTGGGTAGCGCACTGCCAGAATGCCCAAGTTTGGCGCATGGCAGCGATCCGCATAATCGAAACCTTGCAGCCCCATAATCTCGATGAACTCCATCCGGCCGAACTCCCCCGGACTGGGATGCACGATGCCGGCGCGATACGGCACGGTGGTGGTGAGGCTCAAGGGAATGCCCAGCGGCGTAGGCGTGGGTTCCGGGGCAAGAAAGGGATCGCCCTTGTAGTAGGACTCAAACCCCGGGATTCGGGTAAAGAAGTCGTGGGTCGCGTCCCGGTCCTTGACCATCTGCATCATGTTGAAGGGTCTGGTCATCGTTTCAAACTCGGGTATGGAGTCGGGCAGGGGCGGCGTAAGCCGCTCGTAGCCCTGAACCTGCACGCCGTCCGGCCCGCGGTAGATCACCGCCTGCAATTCCGACCCGCGGAAATGTACCGGCGTGACCGGCGTTTCCGTCCACCAGCCCAGGTCGATGGCGCGGCGGTAGATTTCAGGCATGTTCTTCATTCGCACCATCACGCTGAAGTAGCAGCCGATGTCCCAGGTCCTTGAGCCTGGCCGCATCGGCACACGAGCTATTGTCAAATCTGGTGTATGGCATGGTGCTGATCAGGCGGCGCGCTTGCATGGATCGGTGTGATTGTCTGATTCGATTCCATTGATGAACCGAACGCCTTCGATGACCTGAGCCATCTTCTTGAATCCTCGAATTTTGCGCCAGTTGCCTGGTGCGCACATCCCCAGTTTGAAGATCATCGCCAGCATCGTGTCGCGGGTTACGCAACCCTTGGCGCGGGCGGTTCGCTGGCGGATCGTGGCGAACGTCGATTCAATGGGGTTGGTGGTGCGCAGATGCACCCAGTGCTCGGCGGGAAAGTCGTAGAACGCCAGCAGCGCCTGGCGGTCTTTGAGCACGCAATTCACCGCCTTGGGATACTTCGCCTGGTAGGTGGCCACGAAGTGATCCAGTGCTCGGCTGGCGTTCTCCCGCGTCTCCGCCATCCAGATTTCCTGCAGCGCCCGCTTGGCTTTGGCCTGGCTCGATTTCGGCAGATAGTTCAGGACGTTGGCCGTCTTATGCACCCAGCAGCGCGGTTCTCTCGCCTTCGGATACACTTCGCCCAGCGCCGCCCAAAAGCCCAGCGCGCCGTCACCCACCGCCAACTCCGGCGCCTGACTCATGCCACGCGCCTTCAAATCCAGCAACCCCTCCCGCCAGCTTTGCTTCGATTCCCGCACCCCGTCCTCCATGGCCAGAAAACGCTTCTCGCCGCGCTCATTGACTCCAATGACCACCAGAGCGCACAGTTTCTCCGAGGAGGCCCGCAATCCACTGTAGATGCCGTCCGCCCACATGTAAACCCACCTCTCGCGGTCCAGCCGCCGCTTCGACCACGCCGCGTGTTCCGATTGCCATTGACGCTTCAGACGCCCCACCACGTTGGCCGATAAACCCTTCGCCTGCGAACCCACCAACGCGGTAAGCGCCGCCCGCATCTCACCCGCCGCAACGCCCTTCAGATACAACCAGGGGATCGCCGCATCCAGGGACCGGCTCCGCCGCACATACGGAGGAACCAGGGCCGAATGAAACACCACCGGCTCGCCCGTCCGGCTGCGCACCTTCGGAATCCTCACCGTCACCGGGCCAATCCCCGTGACGATGCGCCTTTCGGGATGGTAGCCATTGCGCACCACCCCCACACGGCCATCGGCCAGCCGCCTCCCGGAATAACTCCCCAGCAACTCCTCCAACTCCGCCTGAACCGCTTGCTCAATGAGCCGATGCGCCCCATCGCGGAGTAATTCGGTGAGCAGATCCCGCCCAAACTCTGGCTTTTCCAATGCAACGACAGTATGGTTTGTCATGGCGTGCCTCCTTCGCTGATAACGATTTCTGTCAAAAACCGATTTCAGCAAGGCACGCCGCCTTATTCAACCCCCATACACCAGATTCGAGCATAGCTCGCCGACGTTATCGAAGCGCACCAGTCGCACCAGCCGGGTGGATTCAAGCTTTGGCTTTGAGCGTCACTTCATCCGCGGACTAGCGAAGATGAAGACGCGGATGGGGCTGGCCGTGTGCGTGATGATGGCGCTGGCCCTGGGCGCGGCGCTTGAGAACCGCCCCCACCGGATGCGCTCGCTGGTGAATCCGCCCTTCCTGGACGCCGGATAGCGGCTTCCCCGGCCGGGGAACGCCTGCTGACGCCGATCCGCCGGCCCGGCGGAGAGTGGCTTTCGCCTGACCGCCGCCGCGGCGCGTCAAAGAGCCGTATTAGCGCCTGTTTTTGCCGGGCAAGGGACTAGGCAACCTCGGCAAAGCCCCTATCCGCGCCCGACAAGGCGCGGTCCGCCTTCAATCCACGGGCCAAGAACCCCCGCGCCACGCAAAACCACCCGAAATACCCCACAGCGCAAGCGCCTCGAAAGTACTGAGGCTTGACGGAAAGGAGAAAGAAAATTAGACTTGCGTATTCCAAATTTCATGCCAGTTTCGCATGATTGAACGTGACGGTCACATCAGGGCTCTACGGCGGTTATTGTCCAACAAGCCGGCGGTTGCGCTGGTTGGTCCGCGAGAGGCCGGAAAGACCACCCTTGCTCGTGATTTTGCCCAGCGCTGGCGGGGCAACTCCTATGTTTTTGATTTGCGTGCGGCCGCCGATCAGGCGCGTCTTGAGGATCCAAGGTTGGCATTGTCCGGCATTCACGGGCTGGTCGTGCTGGATGAAATTCACCGAGCGCCGCACGTCCTTTCCATCGTGCGCGAACTGGCGCAGCGGTCCTGGAACCCGGCGCGTTTCCTCATACTCAGCAGTATCGCCTCGGACCAACTTCGACGTAAGTTCGAACCGCTCTCGGGACTCATGGCGCACTATGAACTCCCAGGCCTGCTAGTCACGGAACTTGCCGTGCCGCAGACCAACATGTGCTGGCTTAGGGGCGGTTTGCCGGCCTCCTTCAGCGCGGGCAGCGACAGGAAGAGCTACGAGTGGAGAGAGCGTTACGTGCGCGATTTTCTTGAGCGGGATATCTATCGCCTGACCGCCAATGCGCCGGTCGATTTGCTGGCGCGCTTCTTCACCATGCTGGCCCACTGCCATGCGCAGGTATGGAACGGCTCGGAACTGGCCCGCTCCCTTGGAGTCTCGCACCACACCGCTCGCCGGTATCTGAAGATTCTGCAGTCGGCCTTTATCGTGCGCACGCTCAAGCCGTGGCGCGCGGACCTGCCCCGGCGCCAGGTAAAGTCGCCAAAAGTTTATTTCCGCGATTCGGGCTTGCTGCACTACTGTCTTGGAATATCGACCTTCGGGGAACTGGAGCGGCACCCGAGGTCGGGAGCTTCCTGGGAGGGCTTCGTTCTCGAAAACCTGATTCACATACTTGGCGGGGAAGACACCCGTTTCTTCTTTTGGGCGGCACACACGGGCGCGGCGGTGGATCTGATCGTCCAACGCGGCTCCCAGCTTCGCGGTTTCGAAATCAGGCGCACCGCCACCCCCCGGTTCACCGGTGCCATGCGGACGGCACTGGAAGACCTGTCCCTTACGAGGATGGATGTGGTGCACGCGGGACCGGCGAGCTTTCCGTTGGGAAGGCGTTCCCGTGCCGTGTCCGCCGAGCGCTTGCACGAGGAACTATGAACCTTGAGCGCCCGATCATCAGCCCTGACAGCATCGTTCAGGGCCCATAGCGAACGCGGCATGGCCGCCCTGGGTCACGCCCTGGGTCTGGCGCTGGAAAGCGCCCTGGCCGGGCAGCCGTCGCTGCTCCTGGGTCTTGACGGTGAGTTGGGGGCAGGCAAGACGACGCTGGCGGCCGCGACGCTCAAAGCGCTGGGGGTGCATGCGCGGATCACCAGTCCCACCTACGGGCTGGTGCATCCCTATACGGTGGACCTCAACGATTCCGGCGCAGCAGTCGATGTCCTGCACGTGGACTTATACCGCCTGCAACAAGCCGTCGAACTCGACGAACTCGATTTGCTTGCGGATGCTTCGACTACGCCCGGCGCAGGCGGGCAACTGCTGTTGGTGGAATGGTTGGAGAATGCACGCGGACGCCTTGGTGCTCCGGATGTTGCGCTATTTCTGCGCCACGCGGAACCCGGAAGACTGGTAACGGCCCGGGGTAATTCCCGGGCAGGCCGGCAGATTGTGAACTTGCTACGCACTGCAAGGCACCGGGAGTTGATCTTGAATGGTGAGTAGGAAACTTCTTAAGTAGTAACAATAGCTTCTTAATATATATAGACTTTTCCTTGACAACCTGGTCCTCGGGGCTATACTCGCAAGCGAAGGAATTCGGAGAATGCAGCAGGCATGACCGCTCACCGCCTCGTGGTTGCACTTTGTGCCGCGCTCCTAGCCGGCGCCGTCGGCGCCGCGCCCGCGCGTATCGAGGCCATTCGGGTTGCCGAGTACGATTCCAAGACCCGGGTGGTTCTTGAACTGGACCAGGCCCGCGGTCACAAGTTGCTGGTGCTGGACAAGCAGCCGCGGGTGGTCGTCGACCTTTTTTCAAGCTCGCTAGAGGCCCGACTGCCCGAGAGTGGCACCGGTATTGTGCGCGGCATGCGCTACGGGCGGCATCAGGGAGACATGCTTCGAGTCGTGTTCGATCTGCACGCCTCCGCGACGGCAAAGAGCTTTGGTATGCCGGCGGGCCTGAATGGTCGCGGGCATCGAATCGTTGTCGACATTTTTCCGGGCAGCGGAAAGCAGGAAAGAGATGTGGAGGATAGGTCCCCAGACGGCGCCCGCGACCTACTCGTTGCTATCGATCCCGGGCACGGCGGCAAGGATCCGGGCGCCATCGGCAGGGGAGGATTGAACGAAAAGACGGCAGTCCTGGGAATTTCGGTGCGTCTTGCCCGGCTTATCGAGCGGGAGCCGGGCATGTCCGCGATGCTCACGCGTGACGGTGATTACTTCCTGGAACTACGTGATCGCTATTCCGTCGCCAGCCAGCGCAACGCCGACTTGTTCGTATCCGTTCATGCCGACGCCGTAAGGAACCGGCGAGTGCGCGGGGTCAGCGTATACGTGCTGTCGGACAAGGCAACCTCCGATGAAGGGAGGCGCCTTGCACGCCGCGAGAATGCATCGGACCTCATGGGTGGAATTGAACTGGAAGGGCTCGATCGGACCATTGCCACCATGATCATCGATCTGTCGCAGAGCAAAGCCATCGGGCGAGGTCTTGAAGTGGGCGACGACGTGCTTCAGCACTTGTACGGGGTAGGCCGGGTTCGCAAGGCCACTGTGCAGAGAGCGCCGTTCGCGGTACTCAAGGCCCCGCACATTCCTTCCATCCTGGTGGAAACCGCCTATATCTCGAATCCCCAGGAAGAGCGGCTGCTGAAGAGCAGCGCCTATCAGGAAAAGCTGGCCCAAGCCATCTTTGCGGGCGTTCGTGCCTACTTCTATCGGAATCCATTGCCCGGCACCCTGATTGCGCAACGTGTGGAGGCGGGCGAGACGCCAGAGAAGCAATATGTAGCCCGCCGCGGCGACACACTGAGCGGAATCGCGCAGCGTTACAAGGTGTCCGTCCCTTTATTGATCCGTGCCAACAACCTGCCTAACGACCGTCTCCGCGTCGGCCAGGTGCTGACTATCCCGGCGAGCTAGCCTTCCAACCGCACAATGCCGACGGTGCAGCCCACGGCAAAGATCGGAATAGGCGCATAAAACAGCAATTCCCGCCGGCTTCCGGCGGTAGCGCCGGCCACGCACACAAAGGTGCGGATTTCGAATCCTCCCTGGCCGGCCTCGCGATAGGTATCCTCGTCGCTGTAGCTGGTCATGGCCCGGTAGTCATCACGGGTCCAACGGTCCAGGAATTCCCGATCCCAAGCCTCGTTGATCTTGCCGGAGTCCGGAGTGCAGGGCCAGTGGGAGAGGCCGCCGGTTCCGATCAGCGCGATCCGCTCGGGCTGTTTATCACAGGCTTTTCTCAAGGCCTCGCCGAACTTCCAGGCGCGCTTCAGCGGGGTCAGTGGCGGTCCCTGGCAGTTGATGTTGGCGGGAATCACCGGCAGGTCGTAGCGAGGCGTCAGGAAGTGCAGCGGAACCATAACGCCGTGGTCGAATTTCCACTCCTGGGCGTAGCTCACATCAACGTCTTCCAGCACGGTCCCGACCAGACGCGCCGCGAGATCGGGACTTCCGGGAATACTGGTTCTGGCGATTCCCAGCCATTCCTGTTCTTCCACCGGTCCCTCATAGCTTTCCGCCATTCCCAGGCAATAGGCCGGCATGTTGTCCATGAAGAAGTTGGCGAAATGCTCGGCCGCCACCACCACCAACGCATCCGGGCGCGAGTCTTCCAGCCGTTGGCGCATGATGTCCATGTGCGCATACAAGCCTTCGCGCAGGTGCTTTTCGGCGCGCTCGTAGCGTCCCGTGATGCCGGGGGCATGGCTGCAAACGCCGGCGAATACGAGGCTCATGGTTCGGTCAAGGCGTACAGGCCGCGGCGCACCGGCCCATGCCGCTCCACGCCATCGCGCATCGCCTTGAGGTATTCGTTCCACTCGTAGCCGCGCAGGGCGGCGTAGTGCATCAGGAGCTGGCCGTTGACGCCCATGACGTACAGCAATCCAATGTCCGGCTGGCGCAGGGCGGACTTTTCCTCTTCATCCAGAGGGTAGTCCGCGAGCAGATCTTCAAAGCCGCGTTCGTAGCGTTGCCGGACATGCTCATCCCGGTTCAATTGGTAGATGAGCTTCTGTAGGAAATAGAGACTCATAAAGGCTTATTCGACGTGGGGTTAGATATTGCATTGGCGCCGCCGTTGCGTCAACGGCAGTGCGCCGGTTCTTGGTTGCGATTGCACTATTTTGGGTTATAGTGGGAGTCTGTGGGAAATTGTGGGTTAAACGGATAGTCCATGTTTCAAGGCCCGGCCAACGTCACCCTGGATGCCAAGGGCAGATTCGGGGTCCCGGCGCGTTACCGCCAGAGCGTACTGAACGCGGGCGACGGGCACATTATTTGTACGGTACATCCAGACCGCTGCGTGCTTATATACCTGCCGCAGGAATTCGCCACAGTCAGGAATAAATTGGTACACCAGTTGGGTGTGCGGGATGTTCAAAGGTTGATGTTGGGCTACGCCACCGAAGTCGGCGTGGACGCGGCAGGCCGCCTGCGGGTGCCCCCGGAACACAGGGAATACTGCGACCTGCAGCGGCACGCCACTCTGCTGGCCCTGGGGGGGAGCTTCGAGCTGTGGGACGCGGCCCGGTGGCGAGAACGGGCGCTTGAGGTCAGCTCGAACGAAGACATGGAAGCTGCGCTGCGCAGCGTGGAGCTTTGAACGCCGGAGGAGCGGCCGAACATGAACCAGCGCTGTTGGAAGAAACGCTTCGCGGCTTGGCCCTTGACCCGGCCGGCTGCTACGTCGACGCGACTTTCGGCCGCGGTGGCCACAGCCGCGCGATACTCGATGCGCTGGACTCCGATGGTCGGCTGCATGCGCTGGACTGCGACCCGGACGCGGTGCACGCGGGCCGGGTCCTTCAACAGCAGGACTCCAGGTTCTCGATTGAACACGGGAACTTTCGGCGCCTTGGCAATGCTCTCAAAGAGAAGGGCTGGACAGGCAAGGTCAACGGCATTCTGTTCGATCTCGGCGTGTCCCTTCCGCAACTTAGCGACCCGCGCCGGGGTTTCAGTCTGCGCTCCGACGGCCCACTGGACATGCGCATGAATCCCGCCGAGGGCCGCAACGCCGCCGATTGGCTGAACAGTGCCTCCAGCGGCGAAATCGCGCGCGTGATCCGCCAATACGGGGAAGAACCCCGGGCGCGCAGAATTGCCGACGCGATCTGCCGCAACCGGCCGGTGAGGCGCTGCTGTGATCTGGCCCGGCTGGTCAGGTCCGTGGCGCGCCCAAACAGGCCGGGTATTCATCCCGCCACGCGCACCTTCATGGCGGTGCGCATATTCATCAACAACGAGCTTACAGCGCTGGAAGAAGCGTTACCCCAAGCGGTCCTCGGCCTCTGCTCCGGCGGACGCCTTTGCGTGATCTCCTTCCAATCCCTGGAGGACCGCATCGTGAAGCGTTACATACGTGACGCCTCGCGGCTTCCCCCAGCGCTTGCCCGGCTGCCGGTTGTCCCCCCGGCAGCCGGGCCTCTATTGCGGCTTGTGGGAAAAATGCAGCGCTGCAGCCGCGCCGAGAGTTTGCGCAATCCGCGGGCCCGAAGCGCCCGCCTGCGGATCGCCGAGAGATTGGAGAGCACCCCTGAGTAATGAAGCCCGCGCGCGTGCTTTCGCTTGCACTGCTAGGACTCGCCGCAGCCACCCTGGCAAGCGGCGTTCTGCTCTCGTATGCGCGCCACCAGCATCGCACGCAGTTTCGCGCCATGCAGACGCTGATTGCGGAGCGCGACCAGCTGGAGGTGGAATGGGGCGCGCTTCAGCTGGAGCGCGCAACCTGGGTGGGGTATCGCCGTATTGACCGCGAGGCGAGAGAGCGTTTGGGAATGCGCCAGCCGGAAAAGCAGGACATTGTGTTCCTGCACGTCGGTTCTATGGACTCTTCGTCACGGACCTCCTCTGCCGGAAGCCGCTAAGTTATGACAAAGCGCTCACAGGCTACGCCGCTCCGGTTTCAGGCCCGCGTCGTCTTGTGCACGGTGGCCCTGGTAGGCGGTGGATTGATCCTCGCCGGCCGCGCCGTGCAATTGCATTTGCTGGAAAGCGAATTCCTGGAATCGAGGGCCGATGCGCAGCAGTTGAGCGTGGCGAAAATCGTCGCCCGGCGGGGCCGAATTCTGGACCGATACAAACAACCCCTGGCCGTAAGCGCGCCGGTGGACAGCTTCTGGGCGCATCCTGACAGCCTCGACTCTCTGATTCCCTTCCTGCCGGAAATCGCGGCGGCATTTGGAACCTCCGCGCAGCAGTTGGAGGAGCGGCTAAGGCGGGCGCAGGGCCGTGAATTTGTCTGGTTGCGGCGCGGCCTGCCGCCGAGCCGCTCTCGACTGGTGATTGATCTTAAGGCGCCGGGTTTGCAGGTGCGCCGTGAGTACCGCCGGTATTACCCGGCCGGCGAATTCGCCGGCCACCTGGTGGGATTTGCCGACATCGACGAGAACGGCCAGGAGGGCCTCGAATTGGCCTTTGATTCATGGCTTAAGGGGCGCGACGGACGCAAACAGGTTATTCGCGATCGTTTAGGCAGGCATGTGCGCGACATTGCGGGCCTTGAGCCCTTGAGAAGGGGGCAAGACCTGGGGCTGGGGCTGGATTTGAGAATTCAATACCTGGCACACCGGGAACTCAAGAAAGCGGTTGAGCGGCATAAGGCCACCTCAGGATCGATGGTGATGCTGGACGCCCGCTCAGGCGAGGTGCTGGCTATGGTTAGCCAGCCTTCGTTCAACCCAAACGACCGCGAGCAAATGGCGCCGGGCAACTACCGAAATCGAGCGGCCCTCGATCTGTTCGAGCCGGGGTCGACCATCAAGCCCCTGGTTGTGGCGTCGGCCCTGAATAGCGGAGCCTGGTCTCTCGAAGACCGGATCGATACCGGGCCCGGCTTCATCCAGGTTGGATCCAAGACCATTAAGGACCGCACGCCGCTTGGCGTAATTGATTTCGCCACGCTGTTGCGCCGTTCCAGTCAGGTAGGCGCCACAACGGTGGCGATGAGGCTTGAAGCCGGCCGCTTCTGGGAAACGCTTGCCGGCGTCGGGTTCGGGCGGGCTACCGAAAGCGAGTTCCCGGGCGAGGCTGAGGGCACGTTGCCCAACTACGAATACTGGAAGCCCGTAGACCAGGCGGTTATGGCTTATGGCTATGGCCTGGCGGTGTCTGCCCTGCAGCTTGCAAGGGCTTATACGGTATTCGCCAACGGCGGGCGGGTGCTGCCGGTGAGCCTGGTAAAGCGCATGGACGATGACTATCCGCAAGGCGTTCAGGTGCTGTCGCCCCGTACTGCTGCGCTGATGGCGTCATTGCTCGAAGAGCCGGTCGGCCCAGGTGGCACGGCTACCGCCGCCAGGGTGCCCGGATACCGGGTCGCGGGCAAGACCGGGACGGTCGAGAAGCTCGGACTCGGCGGCTATGGGTCCAACCGGCATACAGCGCTGTTCGTGGGCTATGCGCCCGCTTCGAAGCCTGTCATTGTCGCGGTGGTTGTTATCGACGATCCGGCCGCTGGAGGATATTTCGGCGGCCAGGTGGCCGCCCCGGTATTTTCACGCGTTGCATCGGGCGCACTGCGCCTGCTGGGCGCACCCATGGACGGTGTTGAAGATTCGGCCGGCGCGTTGGTGGCGGCGAAATGAGTTCAAACGGTCTAAGCGACGGCTGGGCGGACTTGGGCGAGGTGTTCGCCCGGTTCGGCGCCCAGGCACCGCAACTCCGGGTTCGCGGACTGGCCATGCATAGCGACCGGGTAGTGCCTCAAGGCCTGTTCCTTGCCTGTGCCGGCGCGCGCCACGGTCTGAAGTTTCTGCCCCAGGCCCTGCAACGCGGCGCGGTGGCCGTTGCCTGGGAGCCGACCGAAGGCGTGGCGGCGCCGAATCTTCCCGAGAACGTGCGCGGATTTCCGGTACCGGGGCTGCGCCGCAAGGTGGGGCCGATCGCCGGCGCCTACTATGGGCGGCCGTCGGAGAGCCTGTCGGTGTCCTGCATTACCGGCACCAACGGCAAGACAACGCTGGCTTGGCTGGCCGCCCACGCAATGAATTTTCTAGGCCGAACCGCGGCCGCCATGGGCACTTTGGGTTGGGGTCCTCCTCCCAAGCTGTGGCCTTCCGCGATGACCACACCCGACCCGGATGAACTGCACCGGCGGCTGCGGGTCCTGGCCGACAACAAGGTCGAACACGTCTTTTTGGAGGTTTCGTCGCAGGGTTTGGACCAGCATCGGGTAAACGGTCTAAACATCCGGCTGGCGGTTTTCACCCAGTTGGGACGAGACCATCTCGATTATCACGGCGATTCGGCCGCCTACGGGCGGGCCAAGCAACGGCTGTTCCTTGAGCATCGGCCGGCGACCGCGGTCATCAACGTGGATGATCGATTCGGCGCCGACTTGGCCAAACGGTGTTCCGGGCGGGTACTGCGGGTTGCCTGCGAAGGCCGCAGCCCGGCGGACCTGTCGGTCGCAAAGGTGCGTCCTATTCCGGAGGGCCTGCGCCTTGAGCTCTTCGAGGGCGACCACCGAAGCAAGATTACTAGCCGTCTGTACGGCTGCTTCAACGGCGCCAACCTGGCTTTGGCCTTTGGCGTGCTCAGGGCTTTGGGCATCGGCCGGGACGAGGCCGCCTCGGCCCTGTCCAACTGCCCTCCGCCGCCCGGCCGGATGCAGCATTTTGGCGGCGGCGCACTGCCTGAAGCCTTCGTCGACTTCGCGCATACACCGGAGGCACTGAGTGCCGTTTTAGAGGAATTGCGGTCCCGCAAGCCACACCGCCTATGGTGCGTAATGGGTTGCGGCGGTGAGCGTGATTCCGGCAAGCGGGCGGAAATGGGGCGGGTCGCCGGGGCGTTGGCAAATGAACTATTCATTACCTCGGATAATCCCCGCAGCGAAGACCCCAGGGCAATTGCCGAGCAGGTGCTGGCCGGCGTTTCCGGTGAGGCGGTTTTGGAACTGGATCGCAGCCGGGCAATCCGGGAAGCCCTGCACGCCGCCCGCCCCGGCGACATCGTGCTGGTGGCCGGAAAGGGACACGAAGCTTTCCAGGTCAGCGGCGGCAGGGTACTGCCGTTTTCCGATGCTGCCGCGGTACGCGAGGCCCTGGCGAGTTATCCGAGGGCGGTCCGATGATCGCAGGCAGCTTGTCGGAATGGGCCGTGGCCATGGGCGGTAAATTACTGGGCCCGGACGGGCACTTCGAGGGGATAAGCACCGACAGCCGGTCGCAGGCGCGTGGGGCATTGTTCTTCGCCCTTCGCGGGGACCGGTTCAATGGCGCCGATTTCCTGGACGCGGCGATATCCGGTGGCGCGACCGGAGCGGTGTTGACGCAGCCGCTGCCTGAAGACGTTCCGCAGATTATCGTAAAGGACACGCGTGGCGCGCTGGCCGATTGCGCAAGGACCTGGCGCGACCGATTCGACATGCCCATCATCGGCGTCACGGGCAGCAACGGCAAGACCACTGTCAAGGAGCTCACTGCGGCGATTCTTCGGTCCGAATGGGGCGCCGATGCGGTGCTTGCCTCGCCGCGCAGCTTCAATAACGAGGTCGGCCTGCCGCTGACTCTTCTGGGCTTGTCGACCAGGCACCGGGCGGCGGTGCTGGAATTCGGCGCCAGCCGTCCCGGGGACATCGCGAGCCTGTCGGGCATTGCCCGGCCCACCATCGGGGCTTTGCTGAACGCTTCACCCGCTCATTTGCAGGGGCTCGGAGAAGTTGAGAACATCGCTCGTGAAAAGGGCGTCTTGATGTCCAGCCTTACGCCGGATGGTGTGGGCGTGATTCCCGCCGGAGCGCCTTATTCCGAGTACTGGCAAGGGTTGTTGGGAGAGCGTGAAGCGCTGCGTTTCGGCGGTGACGGCCAATTTCGCGCTCGCGACGCAAGGAACATCAACCGGGGATTGTGCTTCGAATTGCACTGTCCGGCCGGCGTTGCTCAAATCGAAACGCGAATGATCGGCGCTCACAACCTGCGTAACGTGCTGGCGGCCTGCGCGTTAGCCAGCGCAGCCGGCGCCGGCCTGGCGGCCATGGTCGATGGGCTGGCGGGGCACGAAGCGGTTGCCGGCCGCTTGCAGACCCATGAGCCCGGCGCACAGGTGCGCGTAATTGATGACTCCTACAACGCTAACCCGGCTTCCATGTCGGCCGCCATCGGGGTGCTTGCAAGCCGGGAAGGCGAGCGCTGGCTGGTGGCCGGAGATATGGGCGAGCTGGGATCGGAATCCGCCCAGTGGCATCGCCGCGTAGGAGAAGAAGCGCGCCGCGCCGGCCTGGAGCGCCTGTACTGCGCCGGCCAGGACAGCCGCGAGGCCGCAAGAGCTTTCGGTCCCGGGGCCATCTGGCGCGAGCGCGTCGAGGACCTGTGCGCTGTGCTCCAGGACGAGTTGCATGCCGGGGTAACGGCATTGGTAAAGGGGTCGCGATTCATGGGTATGGAACGCGCGGTTGCGGTTTTGAGCGAGGCGGCCGGCGAGCTGGCCAGGAAGAACCCAAGACATGGTTGAGTACTTCGCGCAGCAACTGAGCGGCTGGTACTCCGGCTTCAGCGTATTCGGTTACATCACCCTGCGCTCGGTGCTTGCCGCGCTTACCGGGCTTGTTCTATCGCTCGTGTTGGGGCCGCTGGTGATACGCCGCCTGCGGCTTAGCAGCATGGCTCAACCGGTACGCAACGACGGCCCGAAGTCGCATTTTTCCAAGATCGGAACTCCCACCCTGGGCGGAGTTCCGATCCTGATTGCCCTGCTTGTGTCAACCCTTCTGTGGGCCGACCTCACCAACCCATACGTATGGGTCGTAACTGTGAGCACGATCAGCTTCGGTCTTATCGGCCTGGCCGACGACTACCGCAAGCTGGCGATGCGCACGCCCGCGGGTCTTCCGTCCTGGCTCAAGCTGCTGCTTCAGTCGGTGGCCGCTGTCCTGGTGCTTGTGCTGCTGAGCCAGCTCGGAGAAGCGCGTGACTCGGTGCTGGTTCCCTACTTCAAGGATCTTTACCTGCCGCTGGGCTTGATGTTTCCCGCATTCGCCTACGTCGTGATCGTAGGCAGCAGCAATGCCGTCAATCTTACCGATGGCCTGGACGGCCTGGCGATTATGCCGATTTCAATCTCGGCAGCCGCCCTGGGGCTGTTTTCCTGGGTTGCGGGCAACGCGATATTTTCTGAATACCTGGGCGTCCCGTACGTCGCCGGCGCCGGAGAACTGATGGTGATTTGCGCCGCCATGGGCGGCGCCGGGATGGGTTTCCTGTGGTTCAACAGCTATCCCGCGCAGGTCTTCATGGGTGACGTCGGGGCGCTGGCGCTGGGCGCTACCCTGGGCACGGTGGCGGTAATCGTGCGCCAGGAGCTTGCATGGGCGATCGTGGGCGGCATCTTCGTCATGGAAGCCGTATCCGTGATGGTCCAGGTGAGCTCTTTTCGGCTTACCGGCAAGCGCGTATTTCGCATGGCGCCGATGCACCATCATTTCGAACTCAAGGGATGGCCGGAGCCAAAGATCATCGTGCGGTTCTGGATCATCTCGGTAATCCTTGCGCTGGTAGCCGTAGCGAGCCTCAAGATCCGCTAGGGGGGACGGTTGGGCAATACCCTCGTATTCGGCATGGGGACCACCGGAGCCTCCTGCGCCCGCTATTTTGTCCGGGCGGGGAGTTCGGCGATGTTCTGCGATACCCGGCCCAGGCCCCCGGCTGAGTGCGAGATACGCCAGGCAATGCCCAAGGCGCCCTGTTACGTCAACGACGGCTTGCGGGAACTGCCGGAGGCGGCCGATCGCTTGCTGCTTTCTCCTGGAGCGCCGATTCGCCATCCCTTGGTTGACCAGGCGCGTGAGCGGGGACTGCCGGTCATCAGCGATCTGGACCTGTTCGCCGGCGAGAATCGCGCCCGCCTGGCCGGAGTAACCGGCTCCAACGGCAAGAGCACGGTCGCCACCCTGCTGCTCAGCATGCTGCGTGAGGCGGGGCTGAAAGCCGGCGCGGGCGCCAACCTCGGCACCCCTGCTCTGGACCTGCTGCTGGAGCGTAGCGATATCTGCGTGCTCGAATTGTCGAGCTTCCAGTTGGAGCGGTCCGCTCCGATTGAGCTGGAGGCCGCGGTGATTCTGAATATCACGCCGGATCATCTGGATGCCCATTGCGACTTTTACAGCTACGCCGCCGCCAAGGCACGCATCTTCCTGGCCTGCAAACACTCGGTGACGCCTGCCGACCAGCCCGCGGTGCGGGCTCTTGCGCCTTTACCGGAGGTGTGTCCCAGGCTGGAATACGGTTTGGGCAAGCCGGGCCCGGATCGCCTGGGTATTGCCGGCCACGGCCCAAGAGCAGAAATCCGCCATGCAGGAACCAAGCTCATGCGCGTCGGTGACAGCCCCATGCAACGGGGTTTTCAGCTCAGCAATCTCCTGGCCGCGCTTGCCCTTGGGAGGGTGCTGGGAATCGATCCTGCCGCCATGCGGCGCGCGGCGGCAAGTTATGAAGGGCTTCCCCATCGCATGCAGCTGCTCGGCGAGTGGGCGGGCGTGCGCTGGATCAACGATTCCAAGGCCACCAACGCGGCGGCCGCGGCGGCGGCCGTGCGCAGCGTTCCCGATCCGGTGATTCTGATTGCCGGTGGCGCCGGCAAGGGCTTGTCGTACGAGAGCCTGCGCGACGCCTTGCGCGGTCGCGCCGCGCAGGTGATTGCCATCGGCGAGGAGGCGGTCAGTATTGCCCGGGCCCTGCGGGATGAATGCCCGGTTTCACACAGCGACTCTCTGGATGAGGCAGTAGCCAGCGCCCGCCGTCTTGCACGGCCGGGTGCAACCGTCCTGCTTGCGCCGGCGTGCGCAAGTTTTGATATGTTCAGCAACTATCGGGAGCGGGGGCTTGCCTTTGAGCGCGCCGTCCGCGCCATTCACTGATGAGTTCCCGCCCGCCGGAGGTCGTATACCCCCGTCTCGACGCGTGGCTTGTGGTTACCGTCGGGGCGCTGCTGGTCGCCGGCTTCATTGCCCTGGCGACGGCTTCGCTGGAACTGGGCGAACGCAACTACGGCGATCCGTTCTTCTTTCTCACCCGCCAGGCCGTTGCGGCTGGAATCGGCCTGGCCGGAGCGATTCTTGCCTATCAGGTTCCGTCGCGCTTCTGGGAACGCATTGGTCTGCTGCCCATGCTTGTCTCGATCGCGCTTCTGGTTCTGGTGCTGGTTCCCGGCCTGGGCCGGGAAGTGAACGGCAGCACGCGCTGGCTGACCATCGGTTCGGCGGTGTCCGTACAGGTCAGTGAGCCGGTCCGCCTGATGGTGCTGATGTTCGTGGCCGGCTACGCGCATCGCCACACGGCGGCCCTGCAGCAGGGCTTTGGCGCCCTACTGAAACCGTTACTGCTGGTTGGGGTGGTGGCTGCCTTGCTGCTGAAGCAACCGGACTTCGGCTACGCCGCCCTGATCTTCGCCATGACGATGGGGGTGCTGTTTGTGGCCGGAGCCCGGTTCCGCGATGTGGGTGCGCTGGCGTTGACCGGCGTGGCCGCATTCGCTGTGCTGGCCTGGGTCTCGCCATACCGCCTGGCTCGCGTGCAGTCGTTTTTGGATCCCTGGTCCGATGCTTCGAACAGCGGCTGGCAACTGACGCAGTCGCTGATGGCCATCGGCACCGGGCACTTCACCGGCGCGGGCCTGGGCGCGGGTGTGCAAAAGTTGTTCTACCTGCCGGAGGCGCATACCGATTTCATTTTTGCGGTGATCGCCGAGGAGGCAGGTCTCGTGGGAAGCCTGATTCTGCTTGCGGTGTTTGCACTGCTGGTGGCCTGCGTGCTGAAGATAGCCAAGGCCTCCGCCGCCCGCAAGCGGATGTTTCAGGCCTATTTCGCTCTCGGTCTTGCCCTTTGCATTGCGATGCAGGTGCTGGTAAACGTGGGTGTGAATATGGGCGTTCTGCCCACCAAGGGCCTGGCTCTGCCGTTAATCAGCTATGGCCGGTCGAATCTGGTGATTACCCTGATTTCGCTGGGCATCCTGTTGCGTATCGACCGCGAGAACGCTGATCTTGAGCCCGGTATGCCGGCGCGGTCCGGGCGATGAACGAGGGTCCGGTAATGATCATGGCCGGCGGCACCGGAGGGCATGTGTTCCCGGCGTTGGCAGTGGCTCAGGGCCTGCGGGATCGCGGTGTTGCGGTGGTCTGGCTGGGCAGTCGCCGCGGCCTTGAAGCGCGGATCGTCCCGCCCTCCGGCGTATCCATGGAGTGGCTGACGATTTCGGGCCTGCGGGGCCGGGGAGTGCTGGTCTTGCTGCTGGCGCCGTGGACCGTGGCGCGCGCCGTTTTTCAGGCACTGGCCGTTATCCGCCGGATCAAGCCCGGCGCCGCTCTTGGCATGGGCGGCTTCGTGTCCGCCCCCGGTGGTCTGGCGGCCTGGCTTTCCGGCGTGCCGCTTTTAATTCACGAACAGAATACGGTTGCCGGCTATTCCAATCGCTTGCTGGCATGGTTTGCACGGCGAGTCCTGCTGGCCTTCCCCGGGGCCCTGCCGGCGCGCAGACCCTGCACCCGGACTGGAAATCCGGTTCGCCGGGAGCTTTTGGGAATTGAGCCGCCACAGGCTCGATTCGCCACCCGGTCGGGTCCGCTCAGAATTCTGGTGCTGGGAGGCAGCCAGGGCGCGCGGGTGCTCAACCGTACAGTGCCCGAGGGGCTGGCCAGGCTCAGTGTGGATTGCGAGGTGCTTCATCAGGCCGGCAGATCCAATGCAGACGATGTGCGGTCGGCCTACCGGCGCCTGGGCTTCCAAACGGATGTCCGCGAGTTTATCGAAGACATGGCCGGGGTGTACGCCTGGGCCGACATCGCGGTTTGCCGCGCGGGCGCCCTGACTCTGGCCGAATTGACGGCGGTCGGGCTGGGCGCCGTGCTGGTGCCGTTTGCGTTGGCGGCCGATGACCACCAGACCCGCAACGCCCAATACCTGGTGGAACGCGGGGCGGCCTGCCTGATTGCCGAGAGCGAGCTGTCGGCTGACGCCCTGGCGGCAACGGTAGAAAAGTTCGCCGCCGATCGCGCAAGCGCACTGGCGGTGGCCCTGCGGGCGCATGAACTGGCCCTTCCGCGGGCCACCGAAGACGTGGTGGACGCCTGTTTGCAGGCGAGGGCCGCCGCATGAGAAAGCTGCTGACCGAGCGGGTGCGGTGCATCCATTTTGTTGGTATAGGCGGCGCTGGAATGAGCGGCTTGGCCGAGGTTGTGGCTAACCTGGGCTACGCCGTGCAGGGCTCGGATCGCTTCGCCGGTCCGGCGACCCGGCACCTGGAGAGCCTCGGAGTCAAGGTCTTCTGCGGGCATTGCGCCTCCCAGGTGGGCAATGCGGATCTTGTGGTGCGCTCGTCCGCCATCCCGGCGGACAACGTGGAACTTAAGGCGGCCCGCGCCGCGCGGCTTCCGGTGGTGGCGCGCGCCGACGTTCTGGCCGAACTGATGCGCCGCCGGGACGGCATAGCCGTCGCAGGCACCCATGGCAAGACCACCACTGCGCACCTGATCGTCGAAATGCTGGACTGTGCCGGCGAGGATCCTACCTATGTGGTGGGGGGGCAGGTGCGTAACGCCATGCGCAGTAAGCTGGGAGCGGGATCCTGCCTGGTAGCCGAGGCTGACGAGAGCGACGCCTCGTTCCTGCATTTGCAGCCGGTCGTGGCGGTGGTCACCAATATCGACAACGATCACCTGGAAGCCTACGGCGGAAACCTGGGCAGCCTCAGGCAGGCGTTCGTGGAATTTGCTCACAATCTGCCGTTTTACGGCCTGTTTCTCGCCTGCGCCGACGACCCGGGCGTGGAGGCGATCCTGCCCCGGGTGCAACGCCGCATCCGCACTTATGGCTTTTCGCCGGATGCGGACTACCGGGGAGTGAAACTGCGGGTCGAGGGCCTGTGGTCAAGCATGGAAGTGGTTCTTCCCAATGGAGAACGGACCTTGTTCACGGTCAATCTTCCCGGTCGCCACAATGCCCTGAATGCGTTGGCGGCCGTTGCTCTGGGTGACGAACTGGGCATCGACATGAAGTTCGTCCGCCAGGCCCTGGCGGAATGCCGCCCCTTGCGGCGCCGGTTTGAATTGCTGGGCGATATCCCGACCCCCCAGGGCCGGATCACTCTGGTGGACGACTACGCCCACCACCCTCGGGAGGTCGCCGCCACTCTGCAGGCGGCCAGGGACGCCTGGCCCGGACGGCGGGTGGTCGTGGCCTTTCAGCCACATCGCTACACGCGCACCCGCGACTTGCTCGATGATCTGGCCGCGGTCCTTTCGGGAGCGGACCGGGCGGTGGTCACCGAGGTGTATGCGGCGGGCGAGTCGGCCATATCGGGCGCCGACGGGCGGGCCATCTGCCGGGCGATGCGCGCCCGCGGCGGCATTGAACCTGTTTTCGTTCCCGACGTGAGAGGACTGGCGGCCGCCTTGCGCAACATCATCGCCGACGGAGACGTGGTATTGACGCTTGGCGCCGGCAACATCGGCACGGAAGCGACCAAGCTGGCCGCACGGCTGCGGGGGCCGACCATCGCGCTCAGCGCCGGGCGCAAGGAGCGCAGGCAATGAGCGCGGCGCCCGCCAGATCGTCTTCCGTGGAGATGCAAACCTTGCGCGGCCGCTTGTCCTACGACGAGCCCATGTCCCGGCATACCCACTGGCGCGTGGGCGGTCCGGCGCGGCTTTACTTCGTGCCCGCCGATCGTGCCGATCTGGCGGATTTCCTGGGCGCCCTGGATCCATCGCTGCCGATTTATTACATTGGCCTGGGCAGCAATCTGTTGGTTCGGGATGAGGGCATCGGGGGCGCGGTTGTAGCCTTCGGCCGGGCGTTTCGCGAACTCAAGCGGACCGGATCGCAGGACGTGGAGGCCGGCGCCGGCACCCCGTGCACTGCGCTGGCCAGGGCCTGTTCATCCTGGGGATTGGGGCCGGCGGACTTTTTTGCCGGAATTCCGGGCACCGTGGGAGGCGCCCTGGCCATGAATGCCGGCGCCTTCGGCGGAGAAACCTGGGACAGCGTGCGATCGGTGGACACGCTCAACCGCAGTGGCATCGAGCACACCCGTTCCCGTGACGAGTACCGTCCCGGCTATCGGCAGCTCGAGGGGCCGGCGGGCGAGTGTTTTCTGCAGGCCCGCTTTCTTTTCGAACCCGCCCGGCAAACCGGGCGCATTCGTTCGCTGATGGCCGAGCGTCGCCGCCGCCAGCCTCTCAACCTGCCCAGTTGCGGTTCGGTGTTCAAGAATCCGCCCGGAGGCTTTGCCGGCGAACTGATAGAGCAGGCCGGCCTGAAAGGATTGCGTCAGGGCGGAGCGGAAGTATCAACGAAGCATGCCAACTTCATCGTCAATCACGGCAGTGCTACGGCGGCCGACATTGAACGGCTGATCCTCAAAGTCCAGGCCACGGTGCAGGCGACCTCGGGCGTGACCCTGCAACCCGAGGTGCGTATTCTGGGTGGCACGCCGGAGGTGGTGACGTGATCGGGCCGACGCGTCACGAAGTGTGTGATGCGGCCGATTTCGGGCGGGTCGCACTATTGATGGGCGGGGATGCTCCCGAGCGGGAGATTTCAATCTTGACCGGCCAGGCTGTAATCAAGGCTTTGCAGTCCCGGGGCGTGGGTGTTGAGGTGGTTGACGCTGGTGGAGCCGAGCTGGTTGAAATGCTGTTGCGGGGCGGCTACGACCGGGCTTTCAACGCCTTGCACGGGCCGGGCGGCGAAGACGGTGTGATAGCCGCAATGCTCGATCTCCTGGGGATGCCTTACACCGGCAGCGGCCAGGCGGCCCTGGCGCTGTCCATGGACAAGCACGTCAGCAAGTTGGCCTTTGTCTATGCCGGGATACCCACGCCGGATTGGCGCATGGCCAGAAGCCTCTCCCAGGCCGAGGCGGTAGCCGCTGATGTCGGTTACCCGATGGGGCTGAAACCCAATAACCAGGGATCCAGCCTGGGCATTTCCCGCGTTGATCAGGCTCCTGAATTGGGCGCCGCCTACCGGCGCGCCGCGGCATTCGGCGGGGATGTGATGGTGGAATCGTGGATCGCAGGCGCCGAGTACACGGCGAGCATGCTGCAGGGGGAGATGCTCCCGGTGATCCGGATTCTCCCCCCCGAAGGCGAGTTTTACGACTATCACGTCAAGTACGAGAGCGGCAAGACCCGCTACCAATGCCCCAGCGGACTGGCCGAAGACCAGGAAGCTGAGATCAACTTTCTTGCCGAGGCTGCAATCGACCAATTGCGTGTCAGCGGATGGGCGCGCGTGGACCTGATGCGCGACACCGGCGGGGAGGCCTGGGTGCTGGAAGTGAACACCGTGCCCGGCATGACATCGCACAGCCTGGTGCCGATGGCCGCGGCCCAGGCGGGCATTTCGTTCGAGGAACTGTGCTGGCGGATTCTGGAAACCAGCTTTGATCGCCGGCCAGGGCCTGTTAAGGCCATGGGGTCCCTGCAATGAGAAGAACAGTCAAGCGCCGCAGGAGGATCGCGTCGCCCGTCCTGGCCGGACTACTGCTGCTGGGCGTGGCCGCTGCCGCTGTTCCCGGTTTGACCCGGGTGCCGATACGCGAAGTGAAGATTCACGGCGCCTTGCAGCACCTGACGCAGGAGGACATTGAGGAGCAGGTAAGGAACTACTCCAGGTGGGGCTGGATACGGCTGCCTGTCGAGCGCTTGCGCCAGCAACTGGAGGCCTTGAATTGGGTTTCGTCCGCCAAGGTCAGCCGAGAGTGGCCGCTCAATCTGAGCATAGAGATCAGCGAGCGCCGGCCGATGGCGCGCTGGGGGGAGGATGCCCTGCTGGACCAGAACGCCGAGGTGTTCGATCCGGGGGGTCCGATCAACCGCACCTTGCCGCTCCTGTCGGGGCCGGAAGGCACCCAGCAGGAGATGCTGGATCGGTACCGGGATTTCTCAGCGCTGCTGGGCGCCCGCTCCATGGCGCTGGAAGAACTCAGCCGCGACCGGCGCGGCTCCTGGAGCGTGAATTTGCGGGACGGGCCGCAGCTGCGGCTGGGCGCCATGTCCATTGATGGCAGGTTGGAAAGGGCCTTGCTGGCGCTGGACAAACTGCCTGGGAAGCAGAGTTTGGAAATGGCCTATGTGGATTTGCGCTATCCCAACGGTTTCGCTGTGGGCTGGCGCTCACCTGAAGAAGCCTCGCGCATGCGGGGAGGAGTATCGCCATGACACGCAAGCGCGATCAGGAAATCGTAACCGCGCTGGACATCGGCACCTCGAAGGTGGCGGCCATCGTGGCGGCTGTGGATGAAGACTCCAAGGAATTGGAGATTCTGGGTTTCGGTTCAAGTCCGTCACAGGGAATGAAGCGCGGGTCGGTGGTCAATATCGAGGCCACAGTGCGATCGATAGACCAGGCCATCGGGGAAGCCGAACTGATGTCAGGAGTGCAGATCGGGGACGTGATCGTGGGTATTTCCGGTGACCATGTGCAAAGCCTGACTTCTCACGGAATTGTCGCGGTGCGCGGCGAGGAGGTCTCGGAGTCGGACATGGCGCGTGTCATCGAAGCCGCACGCGCTGTGGTTGTGCCGTCGGACAAACGGGTATTGCATGTGCTGCCCAGGGATTATGTGGTGGACGACCAGGACGGCATATTCGACCCATCCTCAATGTCCGGCGTGCGCCTGGAAGCGCATGTGCACATTATTACCGTGGGCGAAAGCGCCGCGCAAAACATAGAGAAATGCGTGCGCCGCTGCAATCTGCGCTCCGAGCGTATCGTGCTCGAACACCTTGCCTCGGGCACCGCGATTCTCACCGACGATGAGATGCAGCTCGGCTGCTGCGTACTGGATATCGGCGCGGGCACAACCGACATTGCCGTATTCGAGGGCGGATCAATCCGCTTCACTCACGTCATCCCGATTGCCGGAGACCAGGTCACCTACGACATTGCTCAATCCTTGCGCACGCCCACCCAGGCCGCTGAGCAGCTCAAGATCCGGCACGCCTGCGCGCTGGCCCAGATGGTGGAGGAAGACGAGGAAATCGAGGTGGTCAGCGTCGGCGACCGCCCGCCTCGCAAGCTGTCCCGGCAGGCCTTGGCTCGCGTGGTCGAGCCGCGCTACGAAGAATTGTTTCAACTGGTGCACAACGTGCTGCACCGCGGTGGCTACCTTGAAAGCGCCGCTGCCGGCGTGGTGTTGACGGGCGGAACCTCGGCAATGCCGGGTGCGGTGGAGCTGGCCGAGGAAGTGTTGAACGTACCCGTCCGCCTGGGCCACGCGCAGCGGGCCCGGGGGCTGAATGAAGTGGTGCGCAATCCCGCTCACGCCACCGGCGTGGGCCTGCTGCTGTATGCGCTAAAGCCCCGTGACGGGGGTGCGGCGTTGGGAACAAGGTCCAAATCGGGCGGCCTGCGCTCGGTTGTCAATTGGTTGAAGGGTCAATTTTGACCGTCTGTCATCGCGCGTAATCGCGAAGGAGCTCAGTAATGGAGGCAAAAGACATGAACATCAGGCTGGTTAAGTCGGAACCGGGAACCTGCCCGCGGCTCAAGGTAGTCGGCGTAGGCGGGGCCGGCGGTAACGCGATCAACGAAATGGTCAAGTCCAATGTCCGGAACGTACAGTTCGTGGCCATCAATACCGATGAACAGGCGCTGTCGAAGTCCGCAGCGGATGTCAAGCTCACGATAGGCCGCGCAGTCACCCAGGGCATGGGGGCGGGTTCGGATCCGACCAGGGGCCGCGAAGCAGCGCTTGAGGACGAGGAGCGCCTGAAAGCGGTATTGGAGGGCGCCGACATGATTTTCGTGGCCGCCGGCATGGGCGGGGGCACCGGGAGCGGCGCGGCGCCGGAAATCGCGCGCCTAGGGCGCGAGTGCAACCTCCTGGTGGTCGGAGTTCTGACTACTCCTTTTGAATTTGAGGGGCCGGCGCGCGCGCAGATTGCGCGAGACGGGATCGCATCGCTGAGCGAGCACGCCCATTCCCTGATCACGGTGCCTAACGAAAAACTGTTCGATTTTTTCTGCGGTCAGGGTGACGGCGACGTGACCATGGAGGAGGCCTTCAGCGAGTCAAATAAGGTCTTGCGCAACGCGGTGCGGGGGATCGCCGAATTGTTGACCTGTCCGGGCCGGATCAATGTCGACCTGGCCGACGTGCGCAAGGTCATGCAGGAACCCGGCCGGGTAGTGATCGGGGCCGGTGAGGCTTCGGGGAAGGATCGGGCCCGCGAGGCGCTGGAGCAGGCGATGCAGAGCCCCCTGCTGCAGGGTGTGGACGTGCGGGATGCCCGCGGTCTGCTGGTCAATATCACCCACGGCAAAGACCTGGGCATGCGTGAGTTCAAGTCCTTGGGCGACTCCTTGCAGGCCATGCTGGCTCGCGAAGGCATGGTCAAGTTCGGCGAGGTAGTCAATGAGTCAATGAAGGGCGGAGTTCGCGTGACGTTGGTTGCCACCGGACTGAGCCTTGGAGGCGAAGGCCGGGATAAGGCGCCTCAGCCCGGTACTGCCACTCGGTTTGCCGAACCTCGCAGGAACGGGACCTACGGGGCATCGCAAGAGGATTTCAGGACCGGCAACCCAAAACGCAGCATTCTCGGCCTCTCGCAGCAGCCCAGCTACGAAGGCCTGGAGCGCCCGGCGGTCATGCGTCATGGCGCCGGCGGTGGCGCCGCGAGCGGCAACGACCTCTTCAATCCCGTGCCCACCCATCTTCGCAAGCAGGTGGATTAGGGCCTTCGTTTGCTCTAATGCGGCGCCGGTAACGCGACCACACCGGGCGCCTGGCAATCGCACCGGCCCTTGTGGCGAGGCACGGCGCCCATCGGCGCGCGATAGCGAGCGTCTTGGCCGTCACCGCGGAGCCGGTGTAATATGCAGATCACACTCTGGTTTGGAATTCGCCGATCATGTCGGCGAAAGAGGGGAAATTATGCGAACCGTATGGCTGTTTTTGTCCCTGGTTGTTTCTGCCCCACTGGCCGCGCAGGATGACGCTGCTCCAGCCGGCGCCGAAGGACTGGTACTCGAGGAAATAATCGTTACGGCAACCCGCCGTGAACGCTCGATCAGCGATGTGCCTCTGGCCGTTTCCGCATATGCGGCGGAGCAGATCGAAATGAGCGGGGTAACGGACATCTATCATTTGATGCGCATAACGCCGAGTCTACTCTTGAGTACGGGGCAGGGGGAGTCGGTTGGCGCGACGGCGCGAATACGGGGTATCGGCACGAACAGCGACAATCCCGGCTTCGAAGCGGCAGTGGGCTTGTACGTGGACGGCGTGTACCGCAACCGCGCCGGCGTTGGATATTCCGAATTGGGCGAGGTTGAAAGGGTTGAGATTCTTCGCGGCCCTCAAGGCACGCTATTCGGGCGCAACACGTCTGCCGGCGTGGTCAGCATCATTACGGCGGGCCCGAATCCCGAGGGCTCAGCCTACGCCGATATAAGCGTCGGATCCTATGATGCGATCCGGGTCGAGGCCGGTGTCAGCGGCGGCGACTCGGACAGCGGTCTGGCGGCGCGCCTGGATGGAGTGTGGCATGAGCGCGACGGTTTTCTCGAGGACGCCAACGACGATCGGACCTATAACAACCGTAACCGCCTGTTCCTGCGCGGACAATTGGTCTATGAGCCGAACGAGGACACCAGCATTCGGCTGATTGCGGATCACTCCACTCGCGACGAAATCTGTTGTGCCGCGGTGGGTCTGGTGCGTGGCCCCACGGCCGATCTCATCCAGGGGGTCGCGATCCAGCAGACCCGCAACCCCGCCATCGTAGGTATCGCCTTTGACCCCTATGACCGAAAAGCCACGGTTTCCTCCAGTTCCAGCTATTACCAGGGCGTAGATGAGTCGGGGATTTCAATCGAGATCAATACCGACCTGCCGCTGGGCCGTGTTACCAGCGTTACCGCTCTCAGGGACTGGCAGACTGAGCGAGGTATGGACATCGATTTCTCCGCCGTCGATATCGGTGAGCGTCCGTACGGAGAATCCGTTACGGGATTCGAGACTCTGACGCAGGAGATTCGCATCAACGGCGAGGCCGGCCCCCTGGACTGGCTGGTTGGAGCGTTTTTCGCCGATGAGAAACTGAACTATCACGACGGCCTTGATTTTGGCGTGGGCTGGTCGGCTTATGCCAATTCTATCGCTGCCGGTGTAGCGGCGGGAGTAGGTGGCGGCTTCGCCCAGTTGGGCGCGGCGACGCCGGCGCTGGAAGCCGGCGCTGCACAATTGGCCGCCGGAGCGGCGGGATTCGCGGCGGGCCTGGCTCCCTTCCTTCCGCCTGGTTTTGCGGTTCCCCAGCTTTCCGCTAGCCTGCCATCGTTCCCGGCCTTTCCTTTCCATCCCTGGCCGAGCTACGAGCGACTCTCGGGAGCAACTTTCTATGGCAACGGCTCCAGCGATGCGTATGAACAGAACTCCGATAGCTGGGCTCTTTTCTCGCATAACAGCATTGCCCTGGCCAATGAATTTGAACTGACCGTGGGCCTGCGCTACACGTCGGAGGAGAAGACCCTCGACGCCAACCTGAACTCAACGGATCAGGTATGTCAGCCTATGAGTCAGCAGATGCTCGGGTACTTGCATTCCATGCAGACCTACCTGGGTGGCGTGCAGGCGTACGCGGCAGGCGTGAACGGGTACCTGCAGCAACTCGACGGGTTTGTCGCCCAGGCGACCCAGGCAATTCCGGTTCCCGCCCTGCAGGCGCAGATCACCCAGGGCGCGGCGCAGGTCAAGGCCGGCGCCCAGCAATTGCTGCCGGGCGCCGCGCAGGTAGCGCAAGGAGGGCAGGCGCTGTTGGTCAACCCGGACGTGAACCGCGGTATCGGTGGAATCATGAGCCTGGCCTGTATCCCGTTTGTGGATCCTTCCCTGGACGGCAACTACGCAGGCTCGCTGGATGAGAGCGAGCTGTCCGGCACGGTGCGTTTGTCGCGCCCGGTGGGTGATCACCTCATCTATGGAGGTTATGCCCGGGGCTATAAGGCCGGCGGTTTCAATATGGATCGCAGCGGTTTGATCAGCCCGATCCTGACCCTGCTGACCACCGGAACCGCCAACGTGCCCGGAGTGCATGAGTGGATGTTCTACCCGGAGACCGTGGACGCTTTCGAGGTGGGCGCAAAGTTCGAATTCGAGAACCGGCGGGCCACCATGGACGTCAACCTGTTCCACGAGAAATTCGAGGGCTTTCAACTCACGACCTTTACCGGATTGGCGTTTGAAGCCCTGAATATTCCGGAAGTAACCAGTAGGGGCATCGAGGTTGAAGCGCGCGGAGTGATTATCGGCGGCGTCGAGATGTTCGGCGGCATCACCTATGCGGACGTGCGTTATGGCGAAGGCCCGGAATACGGCGTGCGCTCCGGACAGCAGATGACCCATGCGCCGAGGTGGACCGGCGTGACCGGCGCCACCCTGCACTTCCCGGTCGGCACGCTTGAAGGCGCGTTCCATCTGGATGCCCGCTACACCAGCGAACACAATACGGGTTCCGACCTGGATATCGAGAAGCAGCAGGGCGCCTACACCGTGGTCAACGCCAGGCTTATGCTGTCCTGCCCCGGGCCGACCCGCTGGACCGTTGATCTTTGGGCGCGCAATCTCCTCGATGAGGAATACTTCGTTACGGCCTTCGATGCTCCGTTGCAGGGTTCGGGCACGGGTCCGGGATCGACGCAGTCGTTCAACGCCTTTCTGGGCAATCCGCGCGAATACGGCCTGAGCTTCCGCTACGAGTTCTAGTGTTAGCTGGCTCCATAACCGGCGGAAATCGGATTCCGGGCGGCGCGCTGCCGCCTGGAATCGGGTGGCTACAGGCCTCGTGGCCAGCTTGCATTATTCCGAAAAATACCGATAATTCGATAGGTTATGCAGAATTTCGCTCCACGGTCAGATGTCTGGCAGCGGACCCTGCGATCCGGTGTTTCGGTTTGTGGTATCGGCTTGCACAGCGGCCGCAAAGCACGTATGACGCTGCGTCCGGCAGCGCCCAACGCTGGAGTGGTTTTTCGACGCGAAGACTTGGCCGGCACGCCGGATATCCCAGCGCGCTACGAATTCACCGTCGATACGCGCCGCGGCACGACCCTGGGGCGGCACGGCGCAACTGTAGCGACCGTTGAACACCTGCTATCCGCTCTGGCCGGAATGGGGGTGGACAACGCCTGGGTCGATCTGGATGGCCCTGAAGTGCCAGCGCTCGATGGCAGCGCCTCGGCCTTCGTTCTGCTGATCGAAGAGGCAGGTCTCCAGGAACAGGAATCGCCGAGAAAGTTTATTCGCGTGCTTGAGGAAGTGCGCGTGCAGCGGGGGCGGCATTGGGCGGCGCTGACGCCCGCCGAAGGCTTCAGTTTGTGTTATCAGGGAGATTTCTCGCACCCGGTGTTTGCTCGCGGCGGTCTGGCCTACAGCTTTGACTTCTCCACCACCGGATACATTGAGCAAATCAGCCGTGCCCGCACATTCGGCTTTCTGCATGAAGTGGCGGCCATGCGCCGCCATGGTCTGGCGCTGGGAGGCAGCTTGCACAATGCCGTGGTGTTCGACGACTACCGGGTGGTCAACGAGGGCGGTCTCCGCTATGCAAATGAACCGATCCGGCACAAATTGCTGGACGTCGTGGGCGACCTGTATCTGCTGGGGCACCCCTTGATCGGGAAATTCCTGTGCTTTGGATCAGGGCACACATTGAATGCCAGCCTGGTAGCGGAGCTGATGCGCCGCTCCACGGCCTGGGAAGAAGTGACGGCATTGCCAGGCGGAGCGCGGGTATCCGGTCAGCCTGGGTTGGCGCAAGACAAGCCCGTCTTACAGGGTTAGCTTGATGCGTACCCTCTTTACCGGCCAACCCCCGTTACCGGCGGCCTTTTTCAGTCCACTAAGCTCGAATCGCAGGCGGGCCGCCCATTCCGGTGCGGCGGCATACACTGTAAGCGTTCCGGCGGGATCAAGATCGCTGCCGGCGAATCCTTCGCGCAGTTCGGGATGCAAAGCCTCGCGTAGCTGGTCGGCCAGCGCGATCTGGTTGCGCGCCTGCGTTGCCAGGTCGCCAAGCGTGGATGCCAGGGGCTCGGGACGGCTTTTCCTGCGCGCTTCTCCCATCGGGCACATCTCATAAAATCCTCCTGTACGATATTGCCATGAACTTGAACTTTCGGAACCTGCTGCTTAACCGCAACGTGATCTGGGCGTCTGCACTGGTCGCATGTTCGGCGGCAAGTTTTTTCGTCGGCGGCCAAATGCAGGATCGCGCACTGCCGTCCGCAATTATGCGCCTGGAGAAACTTCAGGGCGCCCTGGTTGCGCAGCAGGAGGAATTTGAACAAGCGCGGGTCAACGCAGAGCGGCGCATCACCGTGCTGGGAGGCAAGGTCGAGGAAATGAAGGCGGCGCTGGTGCGGATGGAGACCTGGCAGATTACGCTGGAGGGTATGGACGGAGGACCGTCTTTCCAGCCGGCAAGCACCGCGATCGCAAGTCCGCCGCTGGACTACGGTGTGTCTGTGCCGGGCAGCAGGGTTGACCTGATCGCCGAGCTGAACCTGTTGACCGCCCGTATGAACCATCGGTTTGAAGAATTGCGGGCGGTTGCTGACTCGCTGACCGCCGAAGGTGCGGAGTCCATGTTCGCGCCGTCGGGCTGGCCGGTTGATACCCGCCACATTACGTCGTATCGCGGAAACCGCAAGGATCCCTACTCCGGTAAGCGCCAGTGGCATGACGGCGTGGATATCGATGGCGATACAGGCGATCCGATCTATGCGGTGGCATCGGGCATCGTTACCTGGGCGGGGCGCAGGAGCACCTACGGGGAATTGGTGGAAATCAGCCACTCGCGCGGCTACGTTACCCGCTATGCCCATAATTCATTGAATCTTGTCGCGGTGGGTGATTACGTGCAGCGCGGCCAGGAAGTAGCGCGCATTGGCCGTAGCGGACGCGTGACTGGCAGCAGTCTGCACTTTGAAATTCTGCGCAACGGGGCTTCCGTAAACCCGATTGAATTTCTGCGCAAAGCGCCCTGACTCACGCGCTGATTGTTTGCCTGCCGCGCAGGACAGTTCGCCAAATCCCATGAAATTTGCCAGCCGAGATTAGTCGGTGAACCCACTGCAATGGATCATAGGCAGCCGCAATCAGCGGCTGCTCAAGGGCTATGAGAAGACAGCCAGGCTGATCAACGCGCTGGAGCTGGAACTCAAGGAATTATCGGACGCAACTTTGCGGGAGCGCGTGGCGGCCCTGCGCCGGCGTGCCGGCGAGGAAGGCGGCGTGGATTCGTTATTGCCCGAAGCGTACGCGCTGGTGCGCGAGGCCTCGGTGCGCACCCTTGGCTTGCGGCATTTTGACGTTCAACTGATTGGCGGCATAGCTTTGCATGCAGGCCGGATCGCCGAAATGCGCACCGGTGAAGGAAAAACGCTGGTTGCGACGCTGCCGGCCTTTCTGAATTCTCTGGCCGGCGGCAGCGTCCACATCGTTACTGTAAACGACTACCTGGCGAAGCGAGACGCGGACTGGATGGGGCCGGTATACCGGTTTCTGGGTTGCTCCGTGGGTGTAGTGAGGAGCCAGCAGGCCCAGGAGGAAAAGCGCGAGGCGTATCGCTGCGACGTCTGCTACGGAACCAACAACGAGTTCGGATTTGATTACCTGCGCGACAACCTGGCTATGCGCGCGGAAGACCAGGCGCAGCGGGGCCTTGCGTTCGCGATCGTTGATGAAGTCGACTCCATCCTGATAGACGAGGCACGCACGCCGCTGATCATTTCCGGCCCGGCGGAGGAAAGCACCGAGCTGTACCGGCGCATGAACCAGGTGGTCCCGCGCCTGCAAAAGCAGGAACAGAAAGACGGCCCGGGAGACTTCACACTCGACGAGAAAGCCAAGCAGGCCTACCTTACCGAAGCCGGCCACGAACATGTCGAAAGCCTGCTGACCCAGGTGGGCCTGATACAGGCTGGCGCAAGCCTGTACGACGCAGCCAATGTGAGTCTTATGCATCACCTTACCGCTGCCTTGCGGGCGCGCTACCTGTTCAAGCGCGACGTGGAGTACATCGTTCGCGACGGTGAGGTGATTATCGTGGATGAGTTTACCGGCCGGACCATGCCGGGTCGGCGCTGGTCCGATGGTTTGCACCAGGCGGTTGAGGCGAAGGAAGACGTGGCCGTGCGCCAGGAAAACCGCACTGTGGCTTCGATAACCTTTCAGAACTATTTCCGCATGTACGACAAGCTGGCCGGCATGACGGGAACGGCGGACACCGAAGCATATGAATTCCAGCAGATCTACGGCCTGGAAGTAGTGGTGATTCCGACCCACAAGAAAATGATCCGTCAAGATGATCCGGATCTGGTTTTTCTTACCTCAAAGGACAAGTTCGATGCGGCTGCTGAGGACATTCAGGAAAGCCGCGAGCGCGGTCAGCCGGTGCTGGTGGGTACAGCGTCCATCGAAACCTCGGAATTGCTGTCCGGAATGCTGAATGAAGCGCGGATTCCGCACCAGGTGCTGAACGCCAAGCAGCACGCCAGAGAGGCGCAGATCATTGCCGAGGCTGGTCGGCCCGGGGCGGTAACGATTGCGACCAATATGGCCGGCCGCGGGACCGATATCGTCCTGGGAGGGAACCTGGAAGCGGAATTGCAGTCCTTGGGAGAAGAGGCCCCGTCCGGGGAAAAGGAAGCATTGCGGGGAGACTGGCAGCAACGTAACCGCCGGGTGATCGAGGCCGGCGGCCTGCGCATCGTGGGCACCGAGCGTCATGAGTCAAGGCGTATCGACAACCAGTTGCGGGGCCGGTCCGGGCGCCAGGGCGACCCCGGGGCGTCGCGCTTCTACATATCGCTGGACGACAGCCTGATGCGGATTTTCGGCGATCCGAAGCGCACGCAGGGCATGCTGTCATCAGTAGGTATGAAGGAAGGCGAGGCGATCGAGAGCAAGCTCCTTTCGCGCCAGATCGAACGCGCCCAGAAGAAAGTTGAGGCGCACAACTTTGACGTGCGCAAGCAGCTCTTGGAATACGATGATGTAGCCAATGACCAGCGCCGCGTCGTTTATGAACGGCGCGACGAATTGCTGGGCTCCGGGGATGTCAGCGATATCGTCGAGAGCATGCGCCGTGAAATGGTGCTGGACGTCGTGGCGCAATACATGCCCGAGGACGCCGCCGACCACGATTGGGACCCCGCCGCGCTGGAAAAAGCCGTATCCCTGGAACTGGGCGCGCAGGCGCCGGTCGGCGAATGGCTCAAGGTCAGCAGTGACTTGTCGGCAGGGGCGGTGGCGGAAAAGATCATTGACGAGCTGGGCCGGCTCTACAAGCAGAAGACCGCCGCGGTGGCGCCTGATGTCATGCGGCACATTGAGCGGGTGGTGCTCCTTCAGCAACTGGATCATCACTGGAAGGAGCATCTGGCGGCGATGGACTATCTTCGCCAGGGAATCCACCTGCGGGGGTATGCGCAACGGAATCCCAAACAGGAATACAAGCGCGAGGCGTTCGAGATGTTCACGGAAATGCTGGGCATGGTGGCCCGGCAAGTAACCGTCATGTTGTGCCGGGCCCAATTCTCGGCCGCGGAACAGCCGGTCGCGCAGGCGCCTGCGCCAACTCGCAAGCTCAAGTTGCAGCACAAGGAAGCATCGGCGCTGTCGGCCACCTCCGCTCGACCGGCGGCCGGGCCGCCACGCCGGGGCGGCTCCAGCCAGCGCCGGCGACCCGCGCCCGCCGCAGCGCCGGCCCCGGTGGAGACCTATCGGCGCGCGCGTCCGCGGGTCGGCCGCAACGAGCCTTGCCCCTGCGGTTCGGGAAAGAAATACAAGCGCTGCCACGGCGCCGCAGGTACCGGCGCCTGACTCCGCAGCTCTGCTGCGCTCGCGTGACACGACACTACAGCCGGAACGATTCTCCAAGATAAACCGAGCGCACCTTGGGGTCTTCCAGCAAGGTTTCCGGGGCCCCCGATGCGATCACCACGCCTTCGTGCAGGATATATCCCCGGCTGCAAATCCCGAGAGTTTCCCGCACGTTGTGGTCGGTGATCAGCACACCGATGCCGCGCTCAGCCAACTGGGCAATGATGCTCTGGATATCGGCCACCGAAATAGGATCAATTCCCGCAAACGGTTCATCCAGGAGTACGTAGCGAGGCGTTCTTGCCAGCGTGCGGGCGATTTCCACCCTGCGCCGCTCGCCGCCTGAAAGGCTGACCCCCAGCGATTTGCGCAAGTTGTGCAGCTGGAACTCATCCAGCAGCCGATGCAGTTCGTTCCTGCGCGCGGCGCGGTCCAGATCGTTGCGCAATTCCAGGATGGCAAGGATGTTCTGCTCTACCGACAGCTTGCGAAATACCGAAGCCTCCTGGGGCAGGTAGCCCAGCCCAAGCAGAGCGCGCCGGTGTACGGGAAACCCGGTGACGTCGGCTTCGTCAAGCAGTATCGAGCCGGCATCGCAACTGAGCAGCCCTGCGACCATGTAGAAGGCAGTGGTTTTGCCCGCGCCGTTCGGTCCAAGCAGACCCACCACTTCTCCGCCGTGTACCTCGAAGGAGGCCTCTTCGACGGCCTGGCGCTGGCCGAAGCGCTTGGAGATGCGGTCTGCTTTAAGGCTCTTCATCCGGATCGGGAACCAGGACGTCAATGGTTACCTCAACGCGTTCACCTTCGCCCTTGCCGCGAGCAACGCTGAATGTCTCGGCGCGCAGGTCGTAGATCATTGACTCGCCGCGCAGCCGAATCTCGCCGTCCTCCAGGTCGGCGCCGCCCAGCAATCGGACCAGCGCGGTTTCCGCCTCATACTCGATGCGTAATGCGCTGCCCTTCACCACGCTTTCCCCCTCATTCTTCATCCTTACCGGGTTACCCAGAATAACGGCGCGCTCAAGGCGGTTTCCGTTGAACCTGAGGTCCGCGGAATCGCACTCCAGCGTGGCGGACAGAGCCCGAAACCTGACGTTTCCCGTGAAGAGCCAATCTGAATCCGGTGAACTGCTTTCCCCCAGGTCGGCACGTAACTCAAAGTCTCCATGCGAGATACGTGGCGAGATAACCACCAGACGGCCTGTTGCGCCGTCGTAGGTTGTCCCCCCGTCCGCAACGATCTTCAGCGCGGGCTCCGGCGCTTCGGGTGGATCGTTTGCCTGTACGGTGGCAGCGGCCATTGCCACAGCCAGTGCGATTACCCGAAGTGCCTTAGGGATTGATCTTGGACTGCGCATCAGGTTCAAGTGGAAAGACCTGCTCGTCGATTCGCGCGTTCAATCCGTTGGACTCGAATTGAATTTTTCCGATTCGCATGCGCACCGGCTGATCGGTCCGGGCCAGCATGCTTTCGGGTTCCAGCTCGATGTGTTCGCCGGTAATGGTCAACCCTCCCGTAGCCACGCCAGGCCCCTGGATCTCCATGTTGTCGGTAAGCGTCACAAGCGATCCGTCTTCCTTGACCCTGGCGCGCAGGGCGCCTGCCGCCCATTCTCCGCAAGGGCCGAAAGTCAGGTGCAGGTTGCCTTGGGCTGTGATCTCGGCGCCTTCATGCGGGAGCTGCGCGGAATCGGCCATTAGCGACCAGGCCCCGGAATCTCCCCGCCGAATGAGCACCTCATCAAGTTGCAATGCAGGACTGTCCAACGCCCGGGTGGCCTTGCCAACGGCGATTAGCAGCTCCACTTTGCCATCGTCGCCGGCCAGCGTCATCTCGGCGCCGCGGAAATAATAGTCACGTGACAAGCTTACCCGATCCGGCGCCGTGACCGGCTCCGGCCGGTAGGTAAACAGCAGGCTCGCGGCGGCTAACCCGGCCAGCAGGACCGCCGGCAAGAAACGTCGGATCCGGATCACGCCTGCGCTTCCAAAAGAAAGTCGCATACTTCCCGAACGGCGCCGTGGCCGCCCGGGAGCGACGTGACCCAGTCGGCCGAATCGCACACGTCAGGATGAGCGTTGGCTACCGCGATGGCCAGCCCCGCTTCCCGCATGGCCGGCAGATCGGGGACATCATCGCCCACAAAGGCGGCTTGCCCGGGCTTGAGTTGCAACTCTGCGAGCATGTTCACAAGAGCGGCCCGCTTGTCTCTGCAACGCAGAACCGCATGCCGGATGCCCAACTCGCTTAGGCGCAGGCGCAGTCCATAGCTGTCCCGGCCGGATATCACGCCGACCTCCAAGCCGGCCTTCAATACCCGCCGGATGCCGTAGCCGTCCTGCACCGAGAAGCGCATTGCCCACTCGCTCCCACTTGCGTCGGCGATATGGATCCGCCCGTCGCTGAGCACGCCGTCGGCATCCAGCGCCAGCAGGCGTATTCGTCCCGCTCTCTCACGCAAAGCCGTCGGTGCCGGCATCAGACTACGCCGGCGCGCATCAGGTCATGGATGTTGAAGGCGCCGGCCAGTACGCCGTCGGCCACCACCAGCAAGGCGGTGATCTTGCGCTGCTTCATCTCCGCCACGGCCGCGGAGGCCAGCAGATCCGGCGCCACCGTCCAGCCTCCGGTCGTCATGACTTCGGACATGGAAGTCGTTTTCAGGTCGACGCCCCGGTCCATCGCCCGCCTCAGGTCGCCGTCGGTAAACACGCCCAGGGCGTGTCCGGCGTCGTCGGCAACCGCGGTCATGCCCAGGCCCTTGCGGCTCATTTCCAGAAGCCCTTCGGCCAGGGTGGCAGTGGGGGCCACCTGTGGAATGTCCTCGCCGCTGCGCATGACATCCGATACGCGTACCAGCAGGCGCCGGCCCAGCCGGCCTCCGGGATGAGTGAGAGCGAACTCCTCGGCGGTAAAGCCTCGCGCTTTCAGCAGCGCCACCGCCAGCGCATCGCCAAGCGCCAGAGTGGCGGTGGTGCTGGCCGTCGGCGCCAAATTCAGCGGACAGGCTTCTTCCTTTACATAGGCATTCAGCACCGCAGTTGCATGCCGCGCGAGTGTTGATTCCTCACGGCCGGTCATCGCGATCAGCGGGACTCCCGCCCGCTTGAGCATCGGCAAGAGGCGCACGATTTCGTCCGTTTCCCCGGAATTGGACAGGGCGATCACGATGTCCTGGGGCGTAATCATGCCCAGGTCCCCATGGCTGGCCTCGCCAGGATGCATGAAGAAGGCGGGGGTGCCGGTGCTCGCCAGGGTGGCGGCGATCTTGCCCGCAACGTGGCCGGACTTGCCCATACCGGTAACGACCACCCGGCCGTCGGTTTCCAGGCAAAGCCGGCAGGCCAACTTGAAGTCATTGCCCAGGCGGTCCATGAGGGCCGCCACTGCCTGGGCCTCGATTCTAAGGACCCGGCGGGCTTCCTCGATGAATGGCGACTTATCGGACATGGGTGGGCATGATAATCCCGGCCGGTTGCATCAGCTGGCTCAGGCCGGCGGCGTGCCGAGCGCAATGACCAGGCCCAGGTATAGCGCGAAAGGCAGCAACAGGCTGATACTCCAGGCCCGCCCGAGGCCGCCGCGCCAGGCGCACAGGCGTGCCAAAAGGACGAACCAGAGCGTGAATCCCAGCAGCATGGGAACGTGCAGCGTAAGCAATTGCGGTGAGAAACCGGAGGGTGCGATGACGCCGGCCACACCGATCACGACCAGGAGGTTGAAAATATTCGATCCTATGACGTTGCCCAGGGCGATCTCCGCTTCGCGTTTGAGCGCACCGGCTATGGTGATGGCGAGTTCCGGCAGGCTGGTGCCGATGGCGACGATTGTGGCGCCGATCACCAACTCTCCCACTCCGGCTATCAAGGCGACCTGCTGAGCGCCCCGCACCAGCAATTCCGCTCCCAGCAGCAACAGGATAAGTCCCGCGGCCGCGTATGCGGCATTGCGAGGCATGCTGCGCTGCACTGATGGCGCCGGGCCGCTCTCGGCGCCCGCCCGTTGAAGCTCTCTTGACCGGGTGTTTCGCACCAGCAGCCAAGTCACGACAGGCAGTGCGGACAGCAGCACGATGGCGTCGAGCCGCGAAAGATACTGGTTGAGAAGCAACAGGCAGGTCAGCACGGTTACCGCCGTCATGGCGCCCAAATCGACCCGCCCCGCGCCCCGTTCGGGCCGCATTCCCATCAACAGTACGGCTGCCCCCAGCACCAGGCCGATGTTGGCGATATTCGAGCCCACGGCGTTTCCCAACGCCAGTTCCAGGCTGCCCCGGAAGGCGGCTACCGCAGCTACCACGGCCTCCGGCAGCGAAGTGGCGAAGCCGGCCAGGAACATCCCCACCAGCATAGGGGAAACACGCATGCGCCTTGCCCCGTCGGCGGCTCCGTCGATGAACAGCCGGGCGCCAAAGGCCAGCAGCGCCAAGCCGGCGGCGGCGGCCAGCAGCCATAGGGCAAGTGAACTCACGTACGCGTGCCGGGAATTAAGAGTGTCATGTCCTGCAAATACCTGTGCTCCTTAAGCGAGCGTAACGCGCCTTGCCACAGAGCAGACGGCAGGCGCTGAAATCGCACGCATTTGCGGGACAGCACACTAGTGTCGTGTCACGCCTGTATCGTCGCATCAGCGTGTCTCCCCTGGCCTGTGGCAAGGCGCGTCCCGCCGGGAATGGCGCCTCCCATTGCCCAGGGGCGCAACGCGGCCACGGGCCAGGGGAGACGCGCCCTTCGGGAGCGGGCGTAGCATGCCCCTGCAGCGTTGCAGCCGTTCGCAATACAGCGAGTATTCCGTGCCGGCTGCGCCTTGCATGGACACGCTACGCTCGCTCTGATGCGACGATACAGGCGTGACACGACACTAGCGCGCATGATTCAAATAAAAGCTAAAATCCTATCGATGACGCCCGGGGAAATTTCTGCTCTGATATCGGCACACCTGCCCGGCTGCGAAGTTACCGTCGAAAGCGAGGATAACACGCACTTCAACGCGACTGTGGTTAGCGCGGCCTTTGATGGAGTTACCGTTTTGGGTCGCCATCGCCTGGTATATGCAGCCCTGGGTTCGCGCATGGGGATGGAAATACACGCACTCTCGATACAGGCATATGCGCCGGACGAATGGACCGGGCCGCCCGGGGAAAACATAGAGACCCCGCGTGGATAAGCTGATCGTGTCCGGCGGCGCAACGCTGGACGGCGAAGTCCCCATTTCCGGCGCAAAGAACGCCGCCCTGCCGATTCTGGCGGCCTCGCTACTCAGCGCAGAGCCCCTGGTGCTGACCAACCTGCCCGATTTGCACGATGTGCATACGATGTTGCGACTCTTGAAGCTGCTTGGCGCCAGAGTGAACGGAGCGGCGCGCGGCCAGACCAGCGTATCGCTGGATACGCCGGAGTCGTTCTCCGCGCCGTACGAGCTGGTGCGCACCATGCGGGCCTCGCTCCTCGTTCTGGGTCCCCTGGTAGGCCGTTTCGGACGCGCCGAAGTGTCCCTGCCGGGGGGCTGCGCGATTGGGGCCCGGCCCGTTGACATCCATGTCAATGCCTTGCGCAGTATGGGAGCGGAAGTGGAGATTCAAGGCGGCTACATTTCCGCGCGCAGCGCCGGCTTGCGGGGCGCCCGCATCGACCTGCCGCTGCCCACCGTGACCGGCACCGAGAATATTCTGATGGCCGCGGTTCTGGCCGAGGGCAATACCGTCATCGAGAATGCGGCCCGTGAGCCCGAAATACGTGACCTGGCCGAATGCCTGAACGCAATGGGCGCGCAAATTTCCGGGGCCGGTGGTTCCCGCATATCAATCAAGGGCGTCAAACGCCTGCATGGGGCGCAACGCGAGATATCGCCGGACCGGATTGAGGCCGGTACCTATCTGGTGGCCGGCGCCATGACCGGCGGACGAGTGGTAGCTCGCTTCAACGGTGAACTTGCGCTGGGAGAAGTGCTGGCGGCGCTGCGCAATACCGGCGCCAAAGTTCGCCGTGGAGACGGGTTCGTGGAGCTGGACATGCAGGGGAAAAGGCCCCACTCGGTCAACCTGGTGACCGCGCCGTGGCCCGGCTTTCCCACCGACATGCAAGCGCAATTCACGGCCCTCAATTCGATTGCCTCGGGCCATGCGCTGGTCCGGGAAAGCGTCTTTGAGCAGCGCTTCATGCACGTAGCGGAGCTCAAGCGCATGCGGGCCGATATTGAACCCCTGGGGCGCGAGGTCCTGATCCGCGGGGTGCGGCGGCTGCAAGGCGCGCCGGTGATGGCCACGGATCTGAGGGCTTCGGCCAGCCTGGTGCTCGCCGCGCTGGTTGCCGAAGGCGAAACGGTGATTCACCGGATTTACCACGTAGACCGCGGATATGAGCGAATCGAGCAGAAGCTGAGCGGCCTGGGGGCGATGATCCGGCGCGTATAATCCGCGCCATGATTTTGTATTCCAGTCCAACCAATCTTCATAGTCACCGGGTTCGTATAGTTGTAGCAGAGAAGAACATCGGTGTGCGAATTGTGCAGGTTCGGGACGGCAATCTTCCGCCGGACATACAGCTTCTGAATCCCTATAACTCCCTGCCGACGCTGGTGGATCGCGAACTGGCGGTATACCACTCCCGCATCATCATCAACTACCTGGACGAGCGTTTCCCGCAGCCGCCGTTGATGCCGGTCGATCCCAAGCGCAGGGCGCATTTCCGGCTGGCTCTACACCGTATCGAACACGATCTCTACGTCCTGGCGGCAAAGCTGGACCGTGGCAGCGCCGTGGGTGAAAAGCGGCAGCTGAGAGAAGCCATGATCGAAGTGTCGGAAGCGGTTGAAGCCAGCCGCTTTTTCCTGGGCGACGAGTTCTCGCTGGTCGATTGCAGCCTGGCGCCGCTGCTTTGGCGGCTGCGCAGCTACGGTATCGACCTGGGGCCGCGCGCCGAGGCGTTGTACGGCTATATGCGCCGAGTTTTTGGCCGGCCTTCATTTTTGGAGGGCCTCTCGGAACTGGAGCGGGACATGCGCTCGTTGGCTGCATGAGCACCCCGCGATTGGGCCGGGCCGGGCAGGAAGGTTGGGTGCGATGAGCGATGGAGCGGTGTCGCTGCGCCCCTACCTGTTGCGCGCCGTTCACGAATGGATTACCGATCGCGGTGATACTCCGCAGGTGGTTGTGCAGGCGGACCGCGAAGATGTGCAGGCACCCAAGGATCGGATCAAGGATGGGCGCCTCGTACTGAATGTCAGCTACCAGGCGACACGCAATCTTAAGCTGGGCAAGGAAGCCTTGTACTTTGAGGCCCGGTTCGGTGGTGCGGCGCGCCCCGTTTCAGTGCCGCTGGACGCGGTCTTGTGCATCTATTCGCGCGAAACCGGCCAGGGCGTCGTGCTGACCGAGCAGCTGGGCGCCGCTTTCGGGGAAGTGGGCAGTAAATCGCCTGAGCCGCCCCCACGTGGGACTCCCAAGCTGCGGCTGGTCAAGTAAGCGCGTCGTCGAGCAGGCGGCACAGGCAGTGGATGGCGAGCAGGTGGATTTCCTGGATGCGGGCCGTACGGGTGTGCGGTACTCGCAATTCCACGTCTCCTTTCCGCAGCGCTCTTGAGACTTCTCCTCCGTCACAGCCGGTGAGGGCAATTACCCGCATGCCCACCCGCTGAGCGGCATGCACGGCGGCCGTGACATTGGCCGAAGCACCCGAAGTGCTGATTGCGAGCAAGATGTCCTCGGGCTTGCCCAGTCCGCTGATCTGACGGGAGAAGATTTCCCGGTAATCGCGGTCATTGGCGATTGAAGTAAGGGTGGAGGAATCCGTTGTCAGCGCGATCGCCGCAAGACTGGCTCGCTCGGTTTCGAAACGGTTCAGCAATTCCGAGGCGAAATGCTGGGCATCGGCCGCCGAACCCCCGTTTCCACAACTGAGAACCTTGCCGCCGGCGCCCAGGCTGGAGAGGATCAGCTGCGCAGCCTCTGCTATCGGACCGGCCAAGGTGTCGGCGGCACGAGCATGTGCCTCAAGACTCTCGGCGAATTCCCGTGTGACTTGTTCAGCGTCCATCAAATTGCAGGGCATCGCGGATCCAGCGGATCCTGGGGCGGGCGCCGCGGGTCAAGATGCCCACGACATCAAAGCGCAGCATCATACCGCTGAATTGCGGATGATCGTGAACGAAGGAGCGCGCCGCTCGTGTCAGGCAACGCATTTTTCGGACGGTAATGGAAGCCTCCGGTGCGCCGTAGCGGTCGCTGCGGCGTGCCTTGACCTCCACTACAACCAGCGCGGCGCCGTCCTGCATGACCAGATCCAGCTCGCCGTAGCGGCATCGATAATTCGCGGCCAGCAATTTGAGTCCTCGCGCCTCGAGGTGGCGCTGCGCCAGCCTTTCGGCTGCCTTTCCCGGAGCTAGTTCTACTGCGCGGTTTGAGTGGTCTTGAGTTCGCCGTTTACTACGCGCGTCCATGCCAATTCCCTTTCCAGTCCGCCATCCGAAGCTCGGTGCACGATGCCCGTCAGGCCCCGAATTCCTTTGCCGAGAGCGTCCGGCCCATGGTAGAGAGCCAGCGCCAGCTTGAAGCTGTCGTAGCCCATGGCAAATAGAGCAATGTTCAAGTCCGATGTCGAGAGCCGGTCCACCGCAAGTTGGCCGTGGGAGATTTGTACATGCCCATCCGCCAGCAGCGGCAGGGCCGGCATTTCCACGCCGTTCAGGTCGCGGTTATCGGGATTTTCCGGAAGATAGATATTCTGAGTGGCGAAGATCGGCAGATCGCCTGAGTAGTTGTAGCGCAGTTGCGGAACCAATAACTGGCCCTGGGGAGCGCGCGCCACCACAAACACCAGGTCGGCGTCCTGACGGCGTCGGGGCTGGAAACTCAGATTCCTTCCCAGCCGCCGTTGCAATTGCTGGTACCGGCGGCTGCTCGCGCCTATCTTGAGCAGGCGGCCGATCTGGTCGGAATAATCCACCGCCGTCAGGTTGTATTGCTCCCTGGCGATGAGTTCACCGCCGCCCGCCTGGAATTCCTCTAAGAAACTGCGATAAATTCGCCGCCCCCAGCTGGTGCCGGGATACAGGATCAGGGCTCGGCGCAAGCCCTTTGCCAGAGCCTGGCGAGCAGCTTGGCGCGCTTCGTGTTCCGGGGCCAGCGCGAATTCCTCAAAGCGGGCCGGCGGCGCCAGGCCGCGCAAGCGGTTCAAGGCCAACGTGGGCAATTCACCCGCGACCGCCGCCACCCTCTCAACCGATTCGGGCAGCAAAGGTCCCACAATGAAATCCGCACCCTCGGCGGCCGCGAGACTCCAGGCCCGAGGGGCATCGCTGACATCGGCGACCTCGTAGAACACGACATCCGGAGCGGCGCAGGACGACATCAGGGCATAGCGGGCTGCCAGGAGTCCGTCCCGCAGCGAGCGCAGAGCGTTCGAGTAACCCTTCGACCCCGGCAGCAGCACTGCGATACGCGAGGGCATCCGGATGGAATTGCAGACCTCGGGTGTGATTGTGTCAGCCAGCAATGCGATTGCCGGGTGATCAGGGAATCGGGCGCGCCAATCGTTCAGCGCAGCCCCGGTTTCCGTCGGGTCCTGTTCGAGCTCATCCGCCAGCGAGGCCAGTTCTATCCATCCGCGCGGAACGCCTTCTACGCCGTCGCTGGTCAACTGAGAGCGATACTCGCGCAGCAGTGACCAGGTCAAGCCGGCAGTCGTGACGTCGGCTTGACCAAAGCCGGCGCCCAGAAGCGTCAATTCAGCCAGCGCCTGCGCCGGCTGTTGCAAGGCAAACAGGAGTTCGGACCGGGCCCGCAGCAGATCTGGCGCGAGATCGGGGAATTCGCCGGGGTCAATTCCCGCCAGACGGTCATAGGCCGCCCGGGGACCTTCCAAGGCACGCTCGCTCGCGGCTGCCGCAAGCGCCCACAGGGCGAGCCATTGTGGAAAGGGCTCAATGTCCAGTAACTCATCCAGCGCCCGCCGATGCAGTCCCCCGCGCCCCGCTTCGCGAGCCGCCAGAATTCGATATTGCTGACGATCCCGGGCCGGTGCGCGGCGCACCATGGACAGGTAAACTTGGCGAGCGGCGCCGTGATCTCCGGCTTGCGAAAGTGTTTGCGCTTGTTCGCCCAGGGCTGCCAGTTCCTCGCTGGAAGCGCCCGTCCGTCCGGCGGGGGTGCAAGCCGCAAGGGCGACTAGCGCTATGCTTGCAAGCGCCACGGGCCAGGCGCTGCGCCGAATCAGGCAGCTCTCGGAGCGCTTGGCGGTGCGCGGCCGGGTGGGCAAGGAGGTGGACATATGGCGGTCGAGAAAGTGACGGGGCCGGACGTGCCTGAGGAAGCGGGGGTTTTGTTTGTCGCCGCCACTCCGATTGGCAACCTCGATGATATCAGCACCCGGCTGGGATCGGTGCTGAAGCGCGTTTCGCGCGTCGCGGCGGAGGATACGCGGCGTGCCGGCAAGCTGCTGCAAAGCGTAGGCGCCCGCGCCACCCTGGTTTCGCTTCACGCCCACAATGAGCGGTCGAGGATCCCGCAGTTGGTGCGGGCATTGCTGGCCGGCGCCGACCTGGTGCTGTTGTGCGACGCCGGCACTCCCGGCGTCAGCGATCCGGGAATGCGGATGGTTTGGGAGGCCCGGAAAGCCGGGATCCGAGTGACTCCCTTGCCCGGTCCCTGCGCGGCCGTGGCGGCGCTGTCGGTAGCCGGATTCCCGGCGGACCGGTTTCGTTTCGAGGGATTTCTCCCGGCCCGGTCGGCGGCCCGGCGCGCTCGGCTTGAAGAGCTAAAGGCGGTTCCCGAAACTCTGGTGTTTTTCGAAGCCGTTCACCGGCTGGCAGCGGCGCTTGAGGACTTCTCCGAGGTATTCGGCCCGCAACGCAATGCGTTTCTCGCTCGCGAGTTGACCAAGCTCCACGAGAGCGCCTACGGGGAAACCCTGGGTGACTTATGCGCTGCCGCGGAATCGGGGGCGATAATCGCCAAGGGCGAGTTCACCCTGGTGGTAAGCGGGAGCGGCAAGCAGGACGCGGATACAGACGCCCTTGATTCCGTGCTCAATGCCCTGCTTGCGGAACTTCCCACTCGCCAGGCAGCGCGCCTTGGCGCCACTATTTCAGGGACCTCGCGGCGCCTTGCCTATCAGCGCGCGCTGGCGCTGCGGCAGCCGGAATAGCCGGCCCCGGGCCTGAGGGACCAAGCGCCTTGTGCGTATAATGTTCGGCTGCTCAATTGCCCCGCCGCCCACATGCCCAAGACCTCTCTTTTCACTTCCGAATCCGTTTCAGACGGCCATCCGGACAAGCTGGCGGACCAGATCTCCGATGCGGTGCTGGACGAGATTCTGTCCCGGGACGAGGATGCGCGCGTCGCGGCGGAGGTTCTGATCAAGACCGGGTTCGTGCTGGTGGCCGGAGAAATCACCACTTCCACCTGGGTGGATTTGGAGGCGCTGGTGCGTGGCCTGGTGAAGCACGTAGGCTATAACAGCTCCGAGTTGGGCTTCGATGGTTCCACCTGCGGCGTTCTGAACGCAATCGGCAAGCAGTCACCCGACATCCGAAGGGGAGTGAACGCGGGTGAAGGCAAGCCCTTGGGCGCCGGCGACCAGGGCATGATGTTCGGTTTCGCCTGCAAGGACACTCCGGCCCTGATGCCTGCTCCCATTGATCTTGCGCATCGCCTGATGCGCAGGCACGCACAGTTGCGGGCCTCTGGAGAATTGGGCTGGTTGCGGCCGGACGGCAAGGCCCAGGTTACGGTTCGCTACGAGGACTATCGGCCGGTCGCAATATGCGACGTGGTTCTTTCCACCCAGCACTCACCGGACGTTTGGCCGAACGATTATCCGCGTGGCTGCTGCCCGCCTGATTTTGAAGAGGCCATCGTCGAGCAACTGATCAAACCGGTGCTCGGGCCGCAGTGGCTGGGCGGGCCGATCAACTACCTGGTCAATCCCGCCGGGCGGTTTGTAGAGGGTGGGCCGCAAGCCGATTGCGGCCTCACCGGACGCAAGATTATGGTCGATACCTATGGCGGAATGGCTCGCCACGGGGGCGGCGCGTTCTCCGGCAAGGACCCATCCAAGGTGGACCGGTCAGCCGCCTATGCCGCCCGGCATGTGGCGAAGAATATCGTTGCCGCAGGCTTGGCCGAGCGCTGTGAAATTCAGATCTGCTATGCCATCGGCAAGCCCGAGCCGGTAGCGGTTGACGTGGAGAGTTTCGGTACCGGCGTGGTCAGCGACGAACGCCTGAGGGCCCTGGTTCGCGCTCATTTCGATCTGTCGGTGGAGGGCATCATCGAGGCATTGGATCTGAAGCATGCCGTGTACCGCCCGGCTGCGGCGTTCGGTCATTTCGGGCGGGACGAAAGCCGTTTCAGTTGGGAAGCGACCGACCGCGCGGCGGAGCTTTCCGCCGCCGTGCCGAGCGTGAAGGTGGCCTGATATGTCCCCAACGGCAGTAGCCCGGCTCCATGGAGACTGCCAGGTCGCGGATATGTCGCTGGCCGACTTCGGCGAGCGCGAAATCGCCATTGCGCGCAGCGAAATGCCCGGATTGATGGCGTTGCTGGAAGAATACGGCGACAGCCGGCCGTTGGCGGGAGCCCGGATCGCAGGCTGCCTGCATATGACGGTGCAAACCGCCGTGTTGGTTGAAACGCTGCTCGAACTGGGCGCTGAAGTGCGCTGGTCATCGTGCAACCGGCTCTCCACGCAGGATCACGCGGCCGCCGCGATGGCCCGCCGCGGCATTCCGGTTTTCGCCTGGAAGGGCGAGACCGAGGAAGAATACGTTCGCTGTGTCGCGCGCACGATTACGGGCCCCGGGGGGTGGGCGCCGAATCTGCTGCTGGACGACGGCGGGGACCTGACCCGGATTGTTCACGAGGAACACCCCGAGCTTGCCGATAAGCTGCTGGGGCTGAGCGAGGAAACGACTACCGGGGTTCATCGCCTGTACCAGATGGCGGAAGCGGGGACCCTGCGCTGCCCGGCCATGAACGTCAATGACTCGGTCACCAAATCCAAGTTCGACAACCTGTACGGATGCCGTGAATCATTGGTTGACGGCATCAAGCGCGCCACCGACGTGATGGTGGCCGGCAAGATCGCCGTCGTTTGCGGTTACGGAGACGTGGGCAAGGGATGCGCCCAATCGCTCAAGGGCTTGGGCGCCCGCGTGTGGATCACCGAAATCGATCCCATCTGCGCCCTGCAGGCGGTGATGGAGGGCTATGCCGTCGTCACCATGGACGAGGCCTGCGCTCAGGCGGACATATTCGTAACCGCAACCGGCAACAAGGGTGTAGTCAGCTACGACCACATGGTCCGCATGAAGGATCAGGCCATCTTGTGCAACATCGGTCATTTTGACGTAGAGATCGACGTAGCCGGCCTGGAGGATTGTGACTGGGAGGAAATCAAGCCGCAGGTCGATCACGTTATCTTTCCGGATGGCAAGCGGCTCATCCTGCTGGCCAAGGGGAGGCTGGTCAACTTGAGTTGCGCGACCGGGCACCCGAGTTTCGTCATGTCCGCGAGCTTTACCAACCAGGTATTGGCGCAGATTGAGTTGCTCACTCGCCGCAGCTACGAAATCGGGGTGCACACCCTGCCGCGCCTTCTTGACGAGAAAGTGGCGCGCCTGCATCTGCCCAAGCTGGGCGCTTCACTGACCCGCCTCAGCCCCCAACAGGCCGAGTATCTCGGCCTTCCCGAGACCGGACCGTTCAAGCCGGATCGGTATCGATACTAGCCGAGAGAGGCCCAATAGGGCCGCATAAGGATCTTGAAGATGCAGGTATTCAATTCTATTCGCGAATACGCGCAAGCCATGGAACAGCAGGGCAAGCTGCTGCGCATCCCGGACATGGACCAGGACCGGTACGAGATGACTGCGTTCTCGTACCGCCTTGAGGACCGCATGCGCACTGCCGCGCCGGCATTCCTGGTGGAACGCACCAGGATGAACGGGACCTGGTACGAAACTCCGGTGATCTGCAACGTTCTCAACAGCTTCAAGACCGTCGCCATGTGCCTGGGTATTGAGGAACTCTCGGATGACGAGGGCGAGATGAACCAGGTGGTGGAGCGTGAGCTGCTCACACACATGGACGAGAATTACCGCTTCGAACAGATGCCTCCGGTGGAAGTGGACGCGTCGCACGCTCCCTGCAAGGAGGTCAAGCTGTTCGGCGAGGACGCCAGCCTCGACCTGTTTCCCTGGATTCAGAACAATCCGGCTGATGGGGGGCGATTCATCAGTACCGGCTCGGTCATCATGGAGGATCCCAACATCGGGAGAAATGTGGGTACCTACAGGCTACAGGTCAAAGGCCCGCATAAGCTGGGCATTTGCTTTACCGGGCAAAACCATGGCGCGATGATGATGCGCAAAGCCATGGCCGCAGGAAAGAAGAGCGTCCCTTGCGTGATAGCCACCGGCCTGGATCCCATTACCTGGATGATGAGCAGTACGCGGGTCGGCGAATTGGGTGATGACGAATTTGCGCTCTCAGGCGGCTTTCGAGGCCAGCCGGTGGAGTTGGTGCAGGCTGAAACGAACTCCCTGATGGCGCCGGCGCATGCCGAGATAGTCATTGAGGGTGAAATCAGCACCGACAAGGAGATGGAGGGTCCGTACGGCGAAATGCTCGGATACATCGGCGAGCCGGCGCCCAATCACTATATGACGGTCACCGCCATCACCCACCGGAAAAACCCCTGGGTCTATAACATCTGGCCAGGAATCGGCGGGGCGTATCTCACCTGGCCGTGGCAGGTCGGGCATTTCGCACGATTAAAGAGAATCATGCCCAACCTGGTAAAGCTGCACGTGCCGCCGGAGATCCCGACCATGGTGATTGCCTGCATCAACAAGCGCATGCCCGGCGAAGGGATCGAAGCCGGCCTTTTGATCATGGGCTATCGGATGGTCGGATTCAGCAAGAAAATGATCATCATCCTCGACCAGGATGTGGACCCAACCGACCTTTCCCGGGTGATGCATGCTGTGGGCACTCGCTGGCAGCCATGGCCGGCCAGCCTGACGGTAAAGCAGACTTTTTCTTTCATGATTGACCCCAGTACCCATCGCAATGCGCTGTCCAGCAAGATTTTGATCGACGCCACGCGCCAGCTGCCTGCCGAGGGCGGCCCGAATGTGTTTGCCGAGGACAACCGCACGGTCATGGAAGAGCGCGCCGCCGATGCTTTCGAGCTGGTGGATCAGCGCTGGGACGAGTATTTCGCGGACTAGCCGTGGCTGAAGTGCACCCATGAGGTTTTTCGGCACCGATGGTGTGCGCGGCACGGTGGGCGAGCATCCCATGACGGCCGAGTTTGCGCTGCGGTTGGCGGGAGCGGCGGCTCGCGCCTTGCTGCCTCGGGGCGGCAAAGTGGTGATCGGCAAGGACACGCGGGTGTCCGGCTATATGTTCGAATCGGCCCTGGAAGCCGGATTCGTCGCGGCCGGGGCCGACGTGCGCCTTTCCGGACCTCTGCCTACGCCCGGCGTGGCCCTGCTTACCCGGGAGCTCGGCGCTGATCTGGGCGTGGTGATCAGCGCCTCGCACAACGCCTACTGCGACAACGGCATCAAGTTTTTCAAGCACGACGGCTTCAAGCTGGCGACCGAGGATGAGGCACTGATCGAAAGCCATCTCGGTGATGCCGCGGTCACGCTGGATTCGACCGCTTTGGGCCAGGTGCGCCGGGTCGATGACGCCCTTGAGCGTTACGAGCAGCACTGCCTGGACACAGTACCGAACGGCATGTCTTTTGAAGGGGTCAAAATTGTGGTGGATTGCGCCCACGGCGCTTCCTACCGCGTGGCGCCGGCCACGCTCACGGCGCTGGGCGCGGAACTGGTGCCGCTGGGCTGCTCTCCGAACGGGCGTAACATCAATGACCGCTGCGGCGCCACCGAGCCCGACCTGTTGCGGCGCACGGTTCGGGCAGTAGAGGCCGACGTCGGGATTGCCCTGGATGGCGACGGCGATCGCGTGATCATGGTGGACAGCCACGGCGCGATTCTGAATGGCGACAAGTTGCTGCTGATTCTGGCGCGGGCGCGCAGGGATGCGGGCCGTCTAAGCGGGCCGGTAGTGGGAACCGAAATCAGCAGCATGGCGCTTGAACGTGCCTTGCAGGAACAGGGAATCAACTTCTGTCGGGCAGAAGTCGGCGACCGGCAGGTCGTGAACATGCTGCGCGAGCGCGGAGGCAATCTGGGCGGAGAAAGTTCCGGGCACATTCTGTGCCTCGACAAATCGACCACCGGCGACGGGCTGATCGTGGCCCTGGAAGTCTTGTCGGTCATGCGCGGCAACAACAGCTCGCTGTCCGATCTTGCGGTGGATATACCGCACATGGAGCAGGCCAACCTCAGCGTGCCGTCCAATGGCGCTTGCGAGCTTGGCGACCCGGAAGTGGAGAAGGCGCTACGCGCAGCGCGCGAGCTGCTGGGCGCCGACGGCCGGGTCGTGGTGCGCCCCTCGGGCACGGAGCCGGTGGTTCGCATAATGGCCGAAGGGCCGAACCGCGCCCGGGTGGAACAGGCGGCAGCGCGCGTTGCGCAGGCGCTCAACTCCCGCCGCACTTCCGCCTGAGGGGTCCCGGCAATGGCAGACCGCCGCCCGATTGTGGCCGGCAACTGGAAGATGCACGGCAGCCGGGCAATGCTCAGGGAAATCGTGGCGGGCCTGTCCCAACCTCCACAAGGGCAGCCGGCGGCCGCGCCGGAGGTTGTGGTTTTCCCGCCGTATCCGTACCTGGCAACGGTCAGCCGGGCCTTGCAGGATTCCTTCACGCCCGGCTGCTTGCAAATCGGGCTGGGCGCTCAGGATGTTTCGGTCCACGAACAGGGCGCACATACCGGGGAAGTGTCCGCCGCCATGCTTGCCGACTGCGAATGCAGCCACGTTCTCGTAGGGCACTCGGAGCGGAGGGCGGCGTTCGGCGAGACCGACGAATTGGTGGCGCACAAGTTCATCAAGGCGGCCGAGCACGGATTGACGCCGGTTCTTTGCGTGGGCGAAACGCTGGATGAGCGCACCGACGGACGAACCGGCGAGGTGGTTCTGAGACAGCTGGGGGCGGTTCTTGCAGGTTGCGGAGCCGGCGGGTTCGAGCGAGCAATACTGGCCTATGAGCCGGTCTGGGCGATTGGCACAGGCCACACCGCTACACCGGACCAGGCACAGGAAGTACACGCCCTGTTGCGCGGTGAAATAGCCCGCGCCGATGCTAGAATTGCAGCCGGACTACGTATTCTGTACGGGGGCAGTGTAAACGGCGCCAACGCTGCTGCGCTGTTTGCACAACCGGACATTGACGGCGGTTTGGTGGGCGGGGCTTCGTTGGACGTAAAGGACTTTTGGCGGATCATTACGGTGGCATAGCGGGGTAGCGGTTCTGTTACAGCAATTATTCCTGGCGGCCCACGTGCTGGTCGCCCTTCTGATTATTATCTTTGTGCTGTTGCAGCGCGGGAAAGGCGCGGAAACGGGCGCTGCTTTCGGTTCCGGCGCTTCGGGTACGGTCTTCGGCGCGCGTGGCTCGGCGAATTTTCTTTCGCGTATCACGGCGGTCCTGGCCACGCTGTTTTTTGCAACCAGCCTGATCCTTACTGGAATCGGCAAGCCGAAGCCCCAGGAGAGCCTGCTGGACACATTGCCGCAGGCCGCGCCGGTCGAAGAAGAGGCGCCGCTTGAGGCGGAAAGCGAAGACCTGCCGCAATTGCCTGCGGTTGAACCCGCAGAGCAACCCGAATCCGAGCAGCAATGACACACGACACCAGGTTTTTCATTCCTTGCCGATGTGGTGGAATTGGTAGACACGCTGTCTTGAGGGGGCAGTGGCGTAAGCCGTGCCGGTTCGAGTCCGGCCATCGGCACCACTAGTGTCGTGGGAGGCCCTGGACCCATAGGACTCGCCGGGCAACCGTCCATCGATCCGTAATGCCGGCCGAATACCTTCCCGTGCTGATCTACCTGTGCGTGGCCTTTGCCATCGCGCTGGCTCTGCTCGGACTGGGGCTGTTGCTGGGCCGCCGGAAACATGACGCGCGCAAGCTGGAGCCGTACGAGTGCGGCTTTGACGCGTTTGAGGATTCGCGCATGCGGTTTGACGTGCGCTACTACTTAGTCGCCATCCTGTTCATCATTTTCGACCTGGAAATCGCTTTCTTGTTTCCCTGGGCGGTTGCGCTGGACGCCATAGGTCTGCAAGGCCTGGTCGCCATGGGCATCTTCCTGCTGGTCCTGGTGGTCGGTTTTCTCTACGAGTGGCGCAAGGGGGCCCTGGAATGGGACTAGGGCCGCGTGACCCGACACTGGAGCGCGACACGGCCGGCCCGCGGATTGAGGGCATGTCCGACACGCTCAACGAGGCGCGTGAGCAGGGTTACGTAGTGACCTCCCTGGACAAGCTCCTGAACTGGGCGCGGACCGGTTCGATGTGGCCTATGACCTTCGGTTTGGCGTGTTGCGCGGTGGAAATGATGCATGCGGGCGCGGCGCGCTACGACCTCGACCGCTTCGGCGTCATGTTCCGGCCCAGCCCCAGGCAGTCCGATGTCATGATCGTGGCCGGAACCCTGTGCAACAAGATGGCTCCCGCTTTGCGGCGCGTTTATGACCAGATGCCGGAACCGCGCTGGGTGATTTCGATGGGCTCCTGCGCCAACGGCGGAGGCTATTACCACTACGCCTATTCGGTTGTTCGTGGCTGCGACCGCATTGTGCCGGTGGACGTCTACGTGCCGGGTTGCCCTCCAACAGCCGAGGCGCTGTTCTACGGCATTCTGCAATTGCGCAACAAGATCCGTCACAGCAAGGCGCTGGCGCGCCCCGAGCCCGATTCCTGAGCGACTCGTCTGATGTCCGCACGCCTCGAGTCCATGGCCGAAGCCCTTCGCGCGCGCTTTGCCGGCGTTCTGCGCCGGCGTGAATCATCCTGCGGCGAACTCAGTTACGACCTCGATGCGTCCGACTTGCTCGCCACCGCCACCGCCCTGCGCGAAGAGGAAGCATTTTCCTTTGCCTCGCTGATCGACGTTTGCGGCGTGGATTACCTGGGCTACGGCCGGGTCGAGTGGCAAACCGAGCAGGCGACAGAGACGGGATTCAGCCGGGCGATGGAACCGGGCGCCATGGCGGGCGGCGCGGCGGCCGGCGGTGAACTTGAATCCAAGGATCATCCGGCGCGATTTGCGGCGGTCTATCACCTGTTGTCGCTGCGCCACAACCTGCGCCTGCGATTGCGGGTGTTTGCCAAAGGCGAGAATCCGCCGCTGGCGCCGACGGTTACCGGGATCTGGCAAGCCGCGGACTGGTTCGAGCGCGAGGCCTTCGATTTGTTCGGCATCGTGTTCGAAGGCCATGGCGACCTGCGCCGGATACTGACCGACTACGGTTTTATCGGGCATCCCTTCCGCAAGGACTTCCCTTTAAGCGGCAAAGTGGAAGTGCGTTATGACGAGGCGAAGCGCCGCGTGGTTTACCAACCCGTCAGCATAGAACCGCGAACTCTGGTCCCGCGGGTTATTCGCGACGACAATCGTTACCGGCCGGAACTGCGCAGCGAACCGTCCGGTAAGGGTAACGGCGAGGAGCGCCCGCCCGATGGCTGAATTCCAGAGCTACACGATGAACTTCGGGCCGCAGCACCCCGCCGCCCATGGCGTATTGCGGCTGGTGCTGGAAATGGACGGCGAAGTGGTGATGCGGGCCGACCCGCACATCGGGCTCCTGCACCGGGCTACCGAAAAGCTGGTTGAATCCAAGCCGTACAACCAGAGCATCGGCTACATGGACCGCCTGGATTACGTGTCCATGATGGCCAACGAGCACGGTTACGTCCTGGCCATCGAGAAGCTGTTGGGGATTGAGCCGCCGCTGCGGGCCCGCTATATCCGGGTGATGTTCGACGAGATCACGAGAATTCTCAATCACCTCCTGTGGCTGGGCTGCCACGGCCTGGACGTGGGCGCGATGACGATCTTTCTGTACTGTTTTCGCGAGCGCGAGAATCTCATGGACTGCTACGAGGCGGTTTCCGGCACGCGCATGCACGCCACCTACTACCGGCCGGGTGGCGTCTATCGCGACCTGCCCGAGACCATGCCCAGGCACCTGGTGCGGCCGAGCCGCAAGCGCGACTCGGGCCGCGACCAGGCATTGGACGAGGGCCGCCAAGGCTCGCTGCTGGATTTCATCGAGCATTTCACCGATCGATTCCCTGCCCAGGTGGAGGAGTATGAGACGCTCCTTACCGAAAACAGGATCTGGAAGCAGCGCACGGTGGGTATCGGGGTGGTCTCTCCCGATCGGGCCATCAACCTGGGGTTTACCGGTCCTATGCTGCGCGGCTCGGGCGTCGAGTGGGACCTGCGCAAGAAGCAGCCCTACGCCGCCTATGCGGACATGGATTTCGATATACCGGTCGGGGTTAATGGCGACTGTTACGACCGCTATCTGGTGCGCGTGGAGGAGCTGCGCCAGTCCAATCGAATTATTCGCCAGTGCGTTGATTGGCTGCGCCGCAACCCCGGCCCGGTCATGGTGGATGACTACAAGCTGGCGCCACCCAAGCGGACCGACATGAAGGAGAAGATGGAGTCATTGATCCATCATTTCAAACTCTTTACCGAGGGCTACTGCGTGCCCGAGGGCGAAGCCTATGCGGCGGTAGAGCACCCGAAGGGCGAATTCGGCGTGTACCTGGTTTCCGACGGCGCCAACAAGCCTTTCCGGGTCAAGATTCGAGCGGCGGGATTTGCTCATCTGGCCGCCATGGACGAGATGGTGCGCGGACACATGCTCGCCGACGTGGTAGCGATGATCGGCACCATGGATGTTGTTTTCGGCGAAATCGATCGGTAGTGCGAGCGGTATGAGCGAAGACACTGCACTTTCGAGCACCGCGCGGACCGCGATTCGCAAATCGGCGCGGCGTTTTCCTCCGGGTCGGCAACGCTCGGCGGTGCTCGACGCGCTGCGCCGGGCCCAGGAAGACAATGGCGGTTGGCTTTCGGTCGAATTGATGGATGCCGTGGCGGAAGCATTGAGCCTTCCGCCAATTCAGGTCTATGAGGTGGCTACCTTCTATTCCATGTTCGAAGTCCGGCCGGTTGGCCGGCATTGCGTATCGGTATGCACGAATATTTCCTGCTGGCTGCGCGGTGGAGAGGAACTGCTCGCCTATCTGGAGAAACGCTTGGGCATCCCGGTGGGCGAAAGCACCGCGGACGGGCGAATTTTCCTCAAGAAAGAAGAGGAATGTCTTGCGGCGTGCACGGGCGCGCCCATGATGATGGTGAATCACACCTATCACGAGAACGTCACTCCCGAAGACGCCGACCGCATTGTTGGAAGCCTCAACCCATGAGCATGCCGCTGGTTCACGTTTGCATGCCGCCTGCCGGCTCCGAGAGGCCGTGGCGGCTTGAGTCCTACGAGGGAAGGGGAGGTTACCGTGCCTGGCGGCGGGTGTTGGCCGGCGATCTCACGGCTGCGGATATTCTGCAGACCGTCAAGGAGTCCGGTTTGCGGGGACGCGGCGGAGCCGGTTTCCCTACCGGATTGAAATGGAGCTTCATGCCTAAAGACTGCGAGCAGCCCAGCTACCTGGTCTGCAACTCCGACGAGAGCGAGCCGGGGACCTGCCACGACCGGGACATCCTGCGCTACAACCCGCACGCGCTGATCGAAGGCATGGCCCTGGCGGCCTATGCCATGGGCGCTACAGTCAGTTACAACTACATTCGCGGAGAATTCCTGGGCGAACCCGTGCCCAGGTTCTTAGAAGCGCTTGACGATGCGCGGGGCGCGGGCCTGATCGGACGCGGTCTCGGAGCGGCCGGCGTCAATTTCGAGCTGCATCCGTTCGTAGGAGCGGGCGCTTATATCTGCGGAGAGGAAACCGGCCTGCTGGAATCCCTGGAAGGCAAGCCCGGAAAACCGCGCTTCAAGCCCCCGTTTCCGGCCCAGAGCGGGCTTTACGGCCGCCCCACCACGGTGAACAATACGCAGACGCTGGCATGCGTGCCGGCCATCGTCGAGAAGGGTGCGGACTGGTTCAAGTCATTGGGCCCGGCGAACTCCGCCGGCGCCATGATTTTTTCGATTTCCGGCCACGTGGAGCGGCCGGGGAATTACGAAGCTCCCCTGGGCGTCTCGTTCAACGAATTGCTGGAACATGCCGGGGGCGTATGGCGGGGACGCAGCCTCAAGGCGGTGATACCCGGTGGCTCATCGGTCCCGGTGTTGCCGGCGGGAATCATTCGAGAATGCACCATGGACTATGACTCGCTCAGCGAAGCGGGTTCGGCGCTGGGGACCGGCGCGGTGATCGTGATGGACGATCAAACCTGCATGGTGAGCGTGTTGCGGCGCATCGCGCGCTTCTACTATGCCGAGTCCTGCGGGCAGTGCACGCCCTGCCGCGAAGGCACCGGCTGGCTCTATCGGATGCTCACCCGCATGCTTGAGGGACGGGCTCAAGTATCGGATCTGGACTTGTTGCTGAACGTGGCGAACAACATCGAGGGGCACACGATCTGCGCCCTGGGCGATGCCGCCGCTTGGCCGGTGCAGAGCTTCCTCAAGCATTTTCGCGGAGAGTTCGAAGCGACGATTCTGGGCGGGTCGCCGGCGGTGCGCGAGCGAGAGGCTGCTTATGCCTGACAAGACCGTCTGCTTCAGCGTAAACGGCCGTGAGCTTGAAGGCGCCCCCGGAGAAATGTTGATTGCCGTCACCGACCGTGCCGGCATCTATATTCCCCGTTTTTGCTACCACCCCAAACTGAGTGTGGCCGCAAATTGCCGTATGTGCCTGGTGGAGGTGGCCGGGACGCCCAAGCCGATGCCGGCCTGCGCCCTCCCGGTGGCCGAGGGCATAAAGGTGGAAACGCAGTCGGAACGCGCCATTTCCGCGCAGCGCGCCACGATGGAGTTCCTGCTCATCAATCATCCGCTGGACTGCCCCGTGTGCGATCAGGGCGGCGAGTGCGAGCTGCAGGATCTGGCCATGGGCTTCGGGCGCGACATTTCGCGTTTCTCGGAAGGCAAGCGATCGGTACCCGACCCGGACCTGGGTCCGCTGGTGTCCACCGACATGACCCGCTGCATCCACTGCACGCGCTGCATCCGCTTCGGCGAGGAGGTCGCGGGCGTGCAGGAACTGGGCGCCACCGGCCGCAGCGAGCAAATGGAGATCACCACCTGGGTCAAGCGGTCTCTAAAGCACGAGCTTTCCGGCAACGTCATCGACGTATGCCCGGTGGGGGCCCTGAACAACAAGCCGTACCGCTACACGGCCCGGGCCTGGGAAATGAGCGCCCATGCAACGGTGGCGCCGCATGACTGCGTCGGCTCGGCGCTCTACGCGCACGTTTTGCGAGGGCGGGTGCGGCGAATCGTGCCGCGCGAGCACGAGGCGGTGAACGAGACCTGGATTTCGGACCGGGACCGTTTCAGTTGCGAGGGGCTGTACGTCGAAGACCGGCTTTACAACCCGCTGGTTCGCCGCAATGGCAGGCTCGTGGAAGCCGGTTGGGATGAAGCGCTGGATGCGGCCGCCGCGGGATTGGCGGGCCTGGTGCAACAGCACGACGCTCAGGCGCTGGGAGCGTTGGTTTCGCCTTCAGCGACCACCCAGGAAGGCTACCTGCTCAGGAAGCTGGTGCAGGCGCTGGGGTCCGCCAGTATCGACTACCGCCTCAGGCAGCGTGACTTTCGCGGGCCGGCGAGCGGAGCGGCGGAACCGTGGCTGGGGATGAATTTTGCCGACGTGGAAAATCTGGACTCGCTGTTTATGGTTGGCTGCGACCTGCGCAGTGAAGCGCCCATCCTCGCGCACCGCTTGCGCAAGGCAGCGCTGGCGGGCGCCCAGGTCAGCTATCTTGATCTGGCCGCAAGGGAGTACTTGCATCCGATAAGGAAGTCAATCGTACGGTCTCCCGAAGACTGGGTGGGAGAAATGGCCAAACACGCGGCGCGCGCCTTGAAGGGCCAACGTCGCGCCGTGTGGCTGGGAGGCATGGCGCAGCGCCATCCCGCCTTTTCCGAATTACTCAAGATCGCCAACCAGATGGGCGCAGAGGCCATGGTCGGCCAGGTAACGGACGGCGGCAATGCGGCGGGCTTGAGCCTCGCCGGCGTGCTGCCGCATGGGGGATCCGTGGGCATGGCCGGCAACCATGCGGGCTTGATGCGGCAGCACTCCCCGCGGGGGCTGATTCTGATGGGCGTGGAGCCGGAGCATGACTGCGCGCCAAGCGCGGCGCGAGCATTCGATCAGGCGGAATTCGTCCTTGCCCTCAATCCCTGGACCTCTCCCTGGCTGTTGCAGCGCGCGACCGTAATTCTGCCCACCGCCGCCTACCTGGAGACCCCCGGCACGTTCGTCAACGGGCAATTGGATTGGCAGAGTTTTGCCGCCGCCGCGCCGCCCCCGGGCATGGCGCGTCCAGCCTGGAAGGTGGTGAGGGCGCTTGCGGATCGCCTGGGCCTGCCGGGCTTCGGCTACACCGAAGCGGATCAGGCGCTTGCGGAGCTTCGTGAGCAGATCGCAGTTAAGGCTGACACTCCCGCCCCAGTGCGGGACGGTTTTGTGTTGCGTTCCCAGGATGGCGCCGAAGACGAGTTCGAGGAGCTGGAATTGCCGATGTATTCGGTGGACGGGCTGGTTCGGCGGTCCGCGCCCTTGCAGCAGGTCGCCACGGCGCGCCGGGCCGCCTGACGAACGGCAATGACTGAGATTCTCGGCAACTGGCTGGATTTCCTGCCGCGGCAGGTATTAGACGCGCTGATCGACCTGCTGGCGGTCCTTGCCGTAACCGTGGTGGTGATTCTGTGCGTGGCCTATGCCACCTGGCTCGAGCGCAAGGTCATCGGCTTCATGCAGCTTCGGCAGGGGCCGAACCGGGTGGGTTTCCGCGGCTTGCTGCAGCCTTTTGCCGACGTGCTCAAGCTGCTGGTCAAGGAAGTGGTGATTCCCGGCCGGGCCAATCGCTGGCTGTTCCTGACCGCACCGGTCCTGTCGCTGGTTCCGGCCCTGGCGGCCTGGGCGGTGGTGCCCCTGTTTCCGGGGTTTGCCGTCGCGGACCTGGATGCCGGGCTGCTGTACCTGCTGGCCATGACTTCGCTGGGCATCTACGGAGTCATTCTCGCCGGCTGGGCCAGCAACTCCAAGTATGCGCTGCTCGGGGCAATGCGCTCCGCGGCCCAGATGGTGGCCTACGAGATCGCGATGGGTTTTGCCCTGGTGGGCGTTCTGATGGCGGCCGGCAGCCTCAATCTGGGCGAGATCGTGAAGGCCCAGGAAGGTGGCGTGCTCAATTGGTACATCTTCTGGCTGGCGCCCCTGTTTCTGGTCTATTTCATTTCCGGCGTGGCCGAGACCAACCGGGCGCCGTTTGACGTGGCTGAAGGAGAGTCGGAGATCGTGGCGGGATTTCACGTGGAATACGGCGGCGCCACTTTTGCGATGTTCTTCCTGGCGGAATACGCCAACATGATCCTCATCGCCACGCTCACCGCGGTTCTTTTTCTGGGTGGCTGGCAGTCACCGTTTGCGGGACTCATCAATCCGGATTGGACAGTGGTGGGGATTCTCGCCAAGCCGGGCCTTTTCTGGCTGGCCGCCAAGACCTTCTTGTTCCTGTTCGTCTTCCTGTGGCTGCGCGCCACTTTTCCCCGCTATCGCTACGATCAGATCATGCGCCTGGGCTGGAAGGTTTTCATCCCCGTGACTCTTGTGTGGATCGGAGTGGAGGGAGTGTTTTCCGTGCTCAAAATCGGACCGTTTGAATGAGTGAGAGCGAAAAAAGAACGACCGCCCCCCGGCTCGGGGCGAACGATCGCATACGGGCGGTGTTCCGCACTTTCCTGCTGGGCGAGTTGCTGTCCGGGTTGCGGGTCACGCTTAAGAATTTCTTTCACCGCAAGATCACCCTGAATTACCCGGAAGAGAAAACCCCGCAATCGCCGAGATTTCGGGGTTTGCATGCTCTTCGGCGCTATGCCAACGGCGAAGAGCGCTGCATTGCCTGCAAACTGTGCGAGGCGGTCTGTCCGGCGCTCGCGATCACCATCGAATCGGAAGTGCGCGAGGATGGCACGCGCCGGGCCAGCCGCTACGACATCGACCTGTTCAAGTGCGTGTACTGCGGCTTCTGCGAGGAAGCCTGCCCGGTGGACGCGATCGTGGAAACCCGCATTCACGAATACCACATGGAGCGCCGGGGCGAGAACATCCTGACCCTGGAACGGCTGCTGGAAATCGGTGACCGTTACGAAGAACAGATTGCCGCCGACCGCAGTTCGGACGCCTCGTACCGCTGACACGGACCGTCATGTCCCTGTTACTGGAAAACTTTCCGCTGATCCTCTTTTGCGGCTGGTCGGGCGTGCTGATCGCCTCCGCGCTGGGTGTGATCGTGGCGCGCAACCCGGTGCATTCAGTGCTGTTTCTGGTCTTGTGTTTTGTGATTTCAGCCGCCATCTGGCTGCTGCTGCAAGCCGAGTTCCTGGCGGTTGCGCTGGTTTTGGTTTACGTGGGCGCGGTAATGGTGCTGCTGCTCTTTGTGGTGATGATGCTGGACATCAAGGTCGAGCGCATGCGTGAAGGGCTGACGCGCTATGCGCCGCTGGGCATTCTGGTTGGCTTGCTTCTGGCGGCGCAGCTCTCTTCAGTCTGGTGGCTGCGCAAGTCCGGGCTGGACCTTCCGCCGCCGCAACAGGCGCTTGCCTTCGGGCAGGGCAACACCAAGGCCTTGGGGACCCTCTTGTATACCGATCATTTGTATGCATTTGAAGTGGCCGGGTACATTTTGCTGCTGGCGATTGTCGGCGCCATTACGCTGACTCTGCGTCGCCGCCGGGGACTGCGGGTGCAGCGGGTTTCCGAACAAGTGGCAGTGCATCCCAAGGACCGGGTTCGGTTGGTGAAGATGCCGGTGGAAAAGGACGAATGATCACCCTGGCCCACCTGTTGACCCTGAGCACCGTGCTCTTCTCCATTGCGGTGTGCGGCATATTCATCAACCGGCGCAGCGTGATTCTGCTGCTCATGTGCGTGGAGTTGATGCTGCTGGCGGTTAACTTCAATTTTGTGGCCTTTGCCTACTTCCTGGGCGATCTGGCCGGTCAGGTTTTCGTGTTCTTTATCCTCACCGTCGCCGCCGCCGAGGCCGCCATCGGCCTGGCCATCCTGGTCGTGCTGTTCCGCAACCGCATCAGCGTCAACGTGGAAGAGTTCCAGTTGCTGAAGGGATGAGGCACGAAATCGTCCTCCTGGCGCCGCTGTGCGCGGCAGTTCTGGTAGCGCTGGGCTCCAGAGTTCTGCCACGCATTCTTGTGCATGGCCTGCCGATACTCGGCGTGGGCATATCGGCGGGCCTGTCGGTATGGGCCCTGGTCGAGCAAGTAAACGGGGAGCCCATAACCGTAAGGATGCTGGATTGGCTCAGCATCGGAGGGCTGCATTTGAGTTTCGGCCTGCTGATCGACCGGCTGACTGCGCTGATGATGTGCATCGTGACCTGGGTATCGCTTGCGGTCCATGTCTACACCGTCGGCTATATGCGCAACGACCCCGGCTACGCGAGGTTCTTTGCCTGCATCGCGTTCTTCACCTCGGCCATGCTCCTCTTGGTGATGGCCGACAACTTCATGCAGCTGTTCATGGGTTGGGAAGCGGTTGGCCTGGCTTCGTATCTGCTGATCGGCTTCTGGTTCAAGCGTCCGTCGGCCAATTTCGCCAGCTTGAAGGCATTCCTGGTCAACCGGATCGGTGACCTGGGACTGCTGTTGGGTATCGGATTGATTGCCGGCGCTGCGGGGTCCCTGGACTACGCGGTGGTTTTCGCCGGTGCGGAATCGATGTCCGCGGAGCGAATCACGGTATGGCCCGGGGTGAGCTGGCCGGCCATGGACCTGGGCTGCATACTGCTGTTCGTGGGCGCCATGGGCAAGTCGGCGCAGATGCCGCTGCACATCTGGCTGCCGGACTCCATGGAGGGTCCTACGCCGATTTCCGCCCTGATTCATGCTGCGACCATGGTCACCGCGGGCGTCTTCATGGTCGCGCGAATGTCGCCCCTGTTCGAATACAGTCCGTTGGCGCTTTCGGTCGTGTTGGCGGTAGGCGCTACGACTGCGCTGGCGACCGGGCTGGTGGCCATCGTTCAGCAGGACATCAAGCGCATCGTTGCCTGGTCGACGCTTTCGCAGCTGGGCTACATGATGGCCGGGGTGGGAGTTTCGGCGTATTCCGTGGCCATTTACCACCTGTTTACCCACGCGTTCTTCAAGGCCCTGCTGTTTCTTGCCGCGGGCGCCGTCATCGTGGCCCTGCACCACGAACAGGACATCCGGCGGATGGGCGGCCTGTACCGGCGAATGCCCCTGACCTACGCAACGGCTCTGATCGGGGGGCTGGCGCTGGCCGGGATTCCGGGGACCGCCGGCTTCTTTTCCAAGGACGCTCTGATAACCGCCGTTACCCACGCGGGCGGCCCGGTAAGCGCTTATGCAGGCTGGTGCCTGCTGGCCGGAGTGGCGGTTACCGCTTTTTACAGCGCCAGGCTACTGTTGGTCGTCTTTCACGGCGAGCAGCGAATCGACCCCCCGGAGCACCGGTCCCTGGAATCCCCGGGCGCCTGGATGCTGGGTCCCCTTGTCTTCCTGGCGATCCCCTCACTTCTGATTGGCTGGTTTACCTTCCAGCCTGTGGTCCTTGGAGACTACTTCGGCGGGTCCCTGTTCAATCTGCCGGGCGGCGATTCCGGGGCGTTTGCCGACACCGGGGGGACACTGAACTTTTTCCTTCGCGGGCTGGTCTCGCCGGTGTTCGCGCTGGCGGTGCTTGGAGGATTGTCGGCTTGGGTAATGTATGAATGGCGCCCGAGTTGGCGCGAGCAAGCGAACTCCGTCCTGCGCGTTCCAAAGCGCGTTCTGGAACTGGGCTACGGCTTCGACCGGCTGGTTGAGCGCGCCGTAATCCCCGCCACCCGGGGACTGGCGCGTGGTGCTGCCGACCAGGCGGATGCGCGATTCATCGACGGGCTGCTGGTCAACGGTCTGGCTTATACCATTCGCTGGGGTTCCGGCGTCATGCGCCGCCTTCAGACCGGTCTTTTGTATCACTACGCCTTTGTGATGGTGACGGCGATTTGCCTGTTGATCGCCTGGGTAGTCCTGGTGCTCGATTAGATGCCCGAAATCGGCCTTTTGAGTGTGATTATCTGGCTGCCTGTGGCGGGCGGCCTGCTGATTCTGGGCCTGGCGCGAAGCGGGGTTGCGGCGCGCTGGGCTGGTCTCGCTGTGGCGCTGCTTGAGTGGATTCCAGGCTGGATGCTGTGGCGCGGTTTTGAGCCTGCCGGCGGATTCCAGTTCATCGAACAACACGATTGGATTTCGCGCTTCGACGTGCAGTACTACCTGGGCGTCGATGGCATCGCGCTGGCGTTGATTCTGCTGACCCTGTTGCTGACGCCCGTGGCGGTGGTGGCGGGCTGGCGTGCAATTGAACGCCGCACGGGCATGTACTATGGCGCTCTCTTGATTCAGCAGGGACTCATGCTTGGAGTTTTCTGCGCCCTGGACAGCCTGCTGTTCTACGTGTTCTGGGAATTCATGCTGGCGCCGATGTTCCTGATCATCGGCATTTGGGGCGGCAAGCGGCGCATTTACGCCACGGTCAAGTTCTTCCTGTTCACTTTTCTGGGCTCGGTGTTCATGCTGGTCTCACTGGTCTACCTGTACCTCCAAGCGGGCAGTTACGCCATTCCCGACCTGCATGCGTTGCCGCTTACCGGAGCCCAGCAGCAGTGGCTGTTCCTCGGTTTTCTGGCTGCCTTTGCGGTGAAGGTACCTATGTGGCCGGTGCATACCTGGCTGCCGGATGCGCACGTGGAAGCGCCAACCGGCGGATCGGTCATGCTGGCGGCTATTCTGCTGAAGATGGGAGGCTTCGGCCTGCTTCGTTTCAGCCTGCCGGTTACCCCCGATGCCGCAACCCAGTTTGCACCGCTGATCGTGGGCCTCTCGCTGGTGGCGGTCATTTACATCGCCGCAGTAGCGCTCGCGCAGCGCGATCTCAAGAAGCTGATTGCGTATTCGTCCGTGGCCCATATGGGCTTTGTGACCCTGGGGTTGTTCATTCCGCTGGCTTATGCGGGACCCGGGCACGATGACCTGTTGGCCCTGGGCATGGGCGGCGGTATGGTGCAGATGATCTCGCATGGCTTCATCTCGGCGGCCTTGTTCATGTGCGTTGGAGTGCTTTACGACCGCACCCATACGCGCCGGATCAGTGATTTTGGAGGAGTGGCCAATACCATGCCGGTTTTCGCCGTGTTACTGGTGCTGTTCGCGCTGGCCAACGCAGGATTGCCGGGCACTTCCGGATTTGTCGGCGAATTCCTGGTCATCCTGACCGCGTTCCGGGCCGAGCCCCTGGTGGCTCTTGGGGCCGGCACGATCCTGGTGCTGGGCGCCGCATACAGCCTGTACATGATCAAGCGCGTGGTTTTTGGCGATGTGGCCAATGACAAGGTGGCGGGCCTGCAGGATCTCGACCTGCGGGAGCTGATTGCCTTGGGCGGCATGGCACTCTCGGTGGTGGCCCTGGGTGTGTACCCCGATCCGCTGGTTGAACTCATGGAACCGTCTCTGGATGCCCTGGCACGGCACGTATTGGGAGGCAAGCTAGCCGCATGGTAATCGACCTGACCGCCCTGGCGCCGATGTATCCGGAACTGGCGCTTGCCGTGCTGCTGCCGTTGGTTTTGCTGGTGGATCTGGCTATGGGCGGGCGCCGGCAAGCGGTAGTGCAGCTGCTTTGCCTCGCTGGGCTGGCGGCGGTGGCCTGGGCGTGCGTAGAGGCGCCTGATGGCGGGCTGTTTGGTGGCTCCTTCGTTATGGACGGCCTGGCGCGGCTTCTCAAACTTGCCGGCGTGCTGATGACCGGCGTGGCCTTCGTCTATGCGCCGCATGACTTGCAGCGCGCCGGAGCGCTGCGTGGGGAATACTACCTGCTGGGCCTGTTCGCGCTGCTCGGCGTGTTCGTGACCGCCTCGGCAGGCAGTCTGCTGACTCTGTACCTGGGCCTGGAACTGTTGGCCCTGTCGCTGTATACGCTGGTCGCCCTGCAACGGGATTCGGCGCGCGCCGCGGAAGCGGCCATGAAGTATTTCGTGCTTGGAGCCATCGGCTCGGGGGCGATGCTCTATGGAATGTCCCTGCTCTATGGCCTGTCCGGTTCGCTGTTGCTGGGCGAAGTCGCAACGCTTGGCTCCGAGGGCGTCGGGGCCTATGTCGCCGCCGCGCTGGTTCTGGCGGGCGTTGCTTTCAAGCTGGGCGCCGTGCCGTTTCATCAGTGGGTTCCGGACGCGTATCACGGACCTCCGCTGGGTGTAGCGGTATTGCTGGCCACCGTGCCGAAGCTGGCCTCGTTTGCATTGATCGTCCGCTTGCTGGTGGAGGGAATGCCGGTTGCCCAGGAAAAATGGAACCTGTTGCTGGTGGTGATGGCGGTTACGTCTCTCGCGCTGGGCACCATCGTGGCGATGGCCCAGACCCAGGCGGCCCGCCTGCTGGCCTGGGCGGCAATCGCGCATGTGGGTTTCCTGCTCTTGGGTGTGGTGGCGGGAGGCGCCGACGGTTTGAGCGCTGCGCTTTTCTACACCCTGGTGTACGTGGTCATGGCGGCAGGGGCATTCGGCGTAATCATCGTGCTTGAGCAGCAGGATGCACCGCTGGACAGCCTCAAGGGCCTTTATCAGCGCCATCCGGGAATCGCGTTCATCATGCTGCTCATCATGCTGAGCATGATCGGAATACCTCCGCTGGCCGGTTTCATGGCCAAGTGGCAGATCCTGATGGCGCTGGTAGGGCAGGGTATGACCGCTCTGGCGGTCGTGGCGGTGGTATTCGCGGTGGTTGGGGCCTACTACTACCTCCGCATCATTCGGCTGATGTTCATGGAAGCGCCTGCCCAAGAGACGCAGTTGACGCCGGATTGGGGCACTCGACTGATCCTGGCCGGCAACGGATTGGCGCTGATCGGCATAGGCGTATGGCCCAATGCCTTGCTGGAGTTGTGCCAGGGGGCGTTCGGCCTCGCGTAGTCGCGAAGGCAGAGTACTCGCGTGACACGACACTAGCACTATGCTGAAGAAGATCATGCTGCTGGCCGGGCCCCTGGCCGCGTTCGTGGCCGGCAGCCTGGCGGCCGACGCCGGCCCGGCTGTGGCATGGACCGTGGGCGTAACCACCCTGTGCGCGCTGTGGTGGATAACGGAAGCCGTTCCCATCCCGGTCACGGCACTCATCCCGATTGCTTTGCTCCCGCTGGTGGGCGCGATTCCGGCTGCGCAGGCGGCGCGCGCCGTCGGCGATCCGCTCATTCTGCTGCTGATGGGCGGATTCATGCTGTCCACGGCCATGGAAAAGAGCGGGGCGCATCGGCGAATCGCCTTGGGGATGATCAATCTGTTCGGCGCCCGCGACGGACGGCGGCTGGTGTTCGGTTTCATGGCCGCCGCCGCTCTTCTCAGCATGTGGATATCCAACACCGCCACCACCCTGATGCTGCTGCCCATCGCTTTGGCGGTGATTCAGGGCTGCGACGACAAGCGCCTGGCTTTGCCGCTGCTGCTGGGCATGTGCTACGCCGCCAGCATCGGCGGCACCGGCACGCCGGTCGGCACTCCGCCCAACCTGATCTTCATGCGTGTCTACCAGGAGAGCACCGGCATAGAACTGGGCTTTACCCAGTGGATGGGGTGGGCCTTGCCCGTGGTCATGTTGATGCTGCCGATCGCCGGGCTTTGGCTGACCCGCGGCCTGAAACTCAGCGCGCCGGTAAAGTTGCCGTCGGTCGGCGTATGGCGCAGCGAAGAAGTACGCACGCTTGCGGTCTTTGCGGTTACCGCATTGCTCTGGGTGACGCGCCGCGAGCCTTTCAGCGGATGGTCGGGCCTGCTGGACCTGCCGCAAGCCAATGACGGCAGCGTGGCGCTGCTGGCCGTGGTGGCGATGTTCGTGATTCCGAACGGCGCGGGAGGCCGGCTGCTCGACTGGAAGACGGCCGGGAGCATTCCCTGGGGCATTCTGCTGTTGTTCGCCGGGGGCATCTGCCTCGCCGGCGCATTCGCCAGTACCGGTCTCAGCGCCAGCATTGGCGAGTCGCTGGCTTCGTATGCAAGCTGGTCGCCCTGGCTGCTCATCCTGGTCATTTGCCTGGCGGTCACGTTTCTTACCGAAATCACCAGCAATACTGCCACCACATCGCTGCTGATGCCGGTCCTGGCGGCAGCGGCGCTTGCTGCGGGCATCGAACCTCGCCTGATCATGGTTCCGGCGGCAATCAGCGCCAGTTTCGCCTTCATGCTGCCGGTCGCCACCGGCCCCAACGCCGTGGTGTTCAGTTCCGGCCAGATAACCGTCCCGCAGATGGCCCGCGAAGGCCTGGTGCTCAACCTGCTGGGCGCGCTGGCGATCTCAACGATTGCTTACTGGTTGCTGGGGTAGGGCAACTGAGTTCCCTTGTGTCTGGAGCAAATTCACCAATTAGTCAAGAAATCGTCCATTGAAAGTGACAAAAACCTAAATTGTCCGGTAATATGCCGGACATCGGAAAGGAATAGGGAACAAGATATGCTGAGTTTTCGTGACTCTGCGGCCGATATTGACGAGCCCAAGACGGCGCGAATGGAACAGCGCACAAAACCGCGCGTGAAGGCGCAGATTCAACAGGCTGCGGCCCTGCTCGGTATTGACGAGACTACGTTCGTGACCAGCGTCGCGCTGGAACGCGCTCGGATCACGATTGCCGATCACGAGCGTACGGTTCTTTCTCGACAGGACCGTGACGTGATCCTTGCTGCTCTTGAAACTCCGGCGGAAGCGACCGATGCGTTGCGGGAGGCGATGGCCTTGCATGCAGCACGGGTGGCGCGTGGGGGTTGAGACCGCTGTCAATCCTCAACGGATATCCATTGAGCCGCTCGACCCGCAAAAGCACCATCGAGCGACTTTTTCTTGCGGGAATCAGCGGTTCGACAACTTTCTCAAACGTACCGCAAAGAAACACCAGGCGGGAGATTTCACGCGGGTCTGGGTTGCTACGGAAGGCGGGCACGCCGAAATTCTTGGTTACTATGCGTTGAACGCACATTCGCTTGAAGGCGGCGATCTCCCGGCTAGTCTGATAAGGAACGCGCCGCGTCTTGGCGGTATCCCGACCGTCTATCTCTCGATGATCGCAGTCGGCCGCCGCTATCAGGGCCAAGGCTTAGGACGCATCCTACTCGCGGACGCATTGAATCGAACGGTAGCCGCTGCCGACCAGATCGGGTTGAAGGCCGTGATACTCGACGTGATTGAGGATGGCGGCCCCAAGATCACGAAAAGGCGCCGTGCGTTCTACGCCGCCATGGGGTTTCAGCCCTTGCCAGCGCGTCCGCTGAGAATGTTCATCAGCATTGAGACGGCTCGCAGCGCGCAAGTGTGACGATGTAATTTGTGACTTCTGCGGATATCTGGACCAAGCAAAAGCAAACCGATCGCCCTTCAATTTGAAGCCGATTGCAAAGTGATGCTACCCAGGCGCGCTCAATAGCCCAGAAGGTTGGCGATGAAGCGGCCCGGCGCCAGGGCAAAGGCGCCGGCAATGAGCGCACCCGTCATGGTTCCGACCATGAAACCCGCGTGAGTTCTTACTTTTCCTCTGCGAATAGACACGATTGCAGCCAGCATGCAGAACAGGGTCCAGATCGTCAGACTGTGCAGCCAACTCAACTCGTCGTCGTTGGCTTCCCGAATGGCGAAGGAAGGCAAGGCGACAAACAGCATTGCGGCGATCCAGATCCAGCCGAACGCCTTGTGGCGGGGCGTGCCCTTGGCCAGCAGGAGGTTTGCGAGGCCGAGGCCTATTGCAAGCAGTACCGAAATGAGAGGTAGCCAGATCATTGCAGGAAGGGTTAACAGGCCCTAGTCAACGAAAGCTGGGGCGACCGAGTTCTCGTAGAGTTTGCGCATGAAGAGGATGGGGGCCAGGGGAGCTTCCACGTAACGGCAGATGCGCCAGCCCTCCGGCAGCTTGCGAAACAGCGCGACGGCGCGGTTGTCGGCGCCCACGGGCTTGGCGTAGCCTGCCACTTCGGCATCCCAATGAAATTGGTAGAAAACCCACGCCAGGTCCTCGCCTATCGGTACGGCCTGCAGGTCCCAAATACGCATTTCCAGACGCGGAATCATGCTCATGGTCTTGTCCCAATAGGCGTGAATCGAGGCCCAGTCACACAGCGGTTGCTCGACTTCTTCCGGAAGGTAGAAAGGGTTTGGGTCGGCGGTGTCCCACAAGCCGGCAATCGACTTGAGGTCCATGCGTCCCCAGTATTGCTGCAGTTGTTCAAGCACCGCGGCGATTTCTTCTCGTATGTGGGGTTTGGCGTCCATGAGCGGCATTATGCCAACTCTCGAGAGAACGGAAACGGCAGGGCGCCGCACTGCCTTGACGGGCATGTCGCAGACGCTCGCCGAGACGCTTTTCCGGCCTTTCGCACCGCCTGCCGCCAGGGGAAAAACCAGATGCTCATTCGGGCTAGAATTGCCCGCACGACTGAGATTTGCGAAAGGAAGAGAACGTGACGGCAAGAACGGGAGATGAACTATTACAGGCGCTTAAGGAGTCACCGATGGAGTTGTGGCACCGGGGGCGCAAGGTCTCGGACGTAACCACCGAGGAGGGCTTTGCAAGCGGCGTGCGCAGCCTGGCCGCGCGCTACGACCTGCAGCATAGTGAGCCGGATCGCCTTTTGTTCGCGTCACCTGAAACCGGCGATCCGGTGGGCTTGAGTTTCATGATTCCCGAAACATGCGACGAATTGGTCCGGGTCGGCGACTCCATGCACCGGATTGCCGAGTTCAGTTTCGGCATGGCGGGGCGCGATCCCAGCTATCTGAATCGCGCCATGAGCGCCTATTCGGCCGGCGCCGATTGGCTGGACTCGGCGCATCAGGGTGGTGGGGCCAACGCCAGGGCCTTTCACCGGGAAATGCGCGAGCGCGACCTTGCGCTCACCCACACGCTGATCAACCCGCAGATCAATCGTGCGGTCAGCGCAGCGAAGCAGGCGGATCCGTTTCTTGCGGCGCGGGTAAAGGAAGAGACCGACGCCGGGCTGGTGATCAAGGGCGCCCGGATGCTGGCCACGCTGCCGATCTCCGACGCCATCATGGTTTTTCCTTCCACGCTGCTGAAGAATCCCGAGGAAGACGCGCCTTACTCGTTTGCCTTCTGCCTGCCCAATGCCACGCCGGGTCTGAAGTTCATCTGCCGCGAATCGGTCGATTACGGGCGCAACCACTTCGATCATCCCCTGGGCTCCCGTTTCGAGGAAATGGATGCGGTGGTGGTGTTCGACGACGTGTTTGTGCCTTGGGAAAACGTGTTCCTGTATCGCGACGTCAAGGCCTGCAACGAGGCCTATGCGGCCACCTCGGCGGTGGTGCATATGTCTCATCAGGTGATCTGCAAGAACATTGCCAAGACCGAATATCTGCTGGGCCTGGTGTCGTTGATGATCGACGCCGTGGGCATCGAGATCTTCCAGCACGTGCAGGAGAAGGTGGCCGAAATCTGGGTCAACCTGGAGACCATGAAGGCGTTTCGGCGCGCAGCCGAAGCCGACGCCGCGCTGAACGATCACGGCATGATGACGCCGGCCTTCGATCCGCTGGACGCCGCGCGCAACCTGTATCCGCGCCTGTATCCGCGCATGATTGAGATCGTGCGCCTGCTGGGGGCCAGCGGCCTGGTGGCCATGCCCACGGAAGCGGACCTCAAGGGCCCGTTGAGCGAGGAGATTGAGCGCTATTACCAATCGGCCCGGCTTGAGGCCAAGGATCGAATTCCGCTGTACCGCCTGGCCTGGGACACGGCGCTGTCGGCCTTTGCCGCCCGGCAAGTGCAGTACGAAACCTATTTCTTCGGCGACCCGGTGCGCATGGCGGGCGCGATCTTCCACAGCAAGGATCGCACGCGTTACATGGAGCGGGTGCGCGAATTCCTGCGGGCTTCGGACAACGGTGGCGACTAGCCAGTGAGCGGCGGGGCCAAGGTGGAAACCAGGGGCTTCCGGGCCGCCCTGGGGCAATTCGCTACCGGGGTGACGGTGGTCACCACGCGGGCGCCGAGTGGTGAACGCATCGGCTTGACCGCCAACAGTTTCAATTCCGCTTCGCTGGATCCGCCCATGGTGCTTTGGAGCCTCAAGAACGATTCGGCGAATTTCGATGTTTTTGTGGCGGCCAGCCACTTTGCCGTTAACGTGCTGGCGGCCGACCAGGTGGAGGTATCGCAGCGTTTTTCCCGCTTCGTGGAGGACCGCTTCGCGGGACTGGAGTGTACGGATGGCATTGGCGGCGTTCCCGTAATCACCGGCTGCGCGGCAAATTTTCAGTGCCGCAATGTGCATCGCTACAGCGGCGGGGATCATGCGATCTTCGTGGGCGAGGTGCTCGACTACGATGTCCACGAGCGCACTCCGCTGGTTTTTCATCGCGGGGATTACACGGTGACTCTGCCACGCCCGACCGAGGGCTTTCAGGGCGCCGAATTCGCCGGCGGCTATGTCGATGACTTCCTGCTTCCGCTGCTGGCTCGAGCCTACCGGCTGTTTGGGTTGCCGTTCTACGAGCACTTGACCGAACGCGGCATTCCGCGCGACGAGTGGCGCGTATTGGCGACACTAAGTGACCAAAGCTGCACTCGCGATGAACTGGTGTGGGTCATTCGAATGCCGGAGGAGATCCTGGATTCCACACTCGAGGCGCTGCACCGGCAGCGGATGATCGCCGAATCGGAACCGCGGGTCGAAGGCGGCCAACCGCGGCTGGTATGCACGCCCAGCGGAAGCCGCCGTGTCATCAAGTTGCTGGCGGTTGCCAAGGCCCGGGAGGCTGACGTCTTGTCTGATCTGCCGGAACTGGAGCAACAGGACTTCAAGCGCATGTTGCGAAGCATTATCGCGCGCCTTGCGGGCACCAAGCGTCCGCGCTGAATCAGACTATGGGCCTTTCCATATTTATCGCCTATCTTCTGGTCGTGGTTGTGCTGGGTCTGATCGCATCGCGCGGGCAACGCGGCAGTGAAGACTTCTGGGTCGCCGGCCGCCGCTTCGGCGTTCCGGTGCTGGTGCTGGCCAATGTGGCCGCGATCATGCACGGTGGCTCCATCCTCAGCGGAGTGGCGGCTATCGGCAAGTTCGGGGGCGTGGCCGCCTTGCCGTTCCTGGCCTTTGCCCTGGGGATCGCGGTGCTGTTTTTCTTCTTCGCCCGCAAGCTCAGGCAATCGGGCGGCTTTACGCTTCCGGATTACCTGGGCGACCGCTACGACAGCCGGCCCCTGCGCGCCTGGAGCGCGGTCGTCGTGGCGGTGTCCAGCGTGATCTACCTGGTGGCCCAGTTGCGAGGCATGGCCTTCATTCTTGAGACATTGCTCGACATTCCGTTCTTCTGGGGCCTGGCCCTGGGAAGCATCATCTTCGTGGGATACGTGGCCCTGGGCGGTCTGCTCGCGGTGGTGTGGACCAATATCGCCCAGTTTTTCTTCATGTGGGCCGGACTGCTGCTGATCGCTCCGGTACTGCTGGAGGAAGTGGGCGGGTGGACCTCCGTAATGCAGCAGGTGGAGCAGGCCGCTCCCGGCTGGACCAGCCTGCGCGGAGTGTCCTGGAGTTGGGGCTACCTCATTTCCTGGCAGATCATCTGGATGCTGGCCTACTGCACGCGCCTGGAACTGATTACCAAGATGTACGCAGCGCGCGATTCGTGGGTGGCGCGGGTGTCGCTGCCCTGGACCCTACTGATCGTGCTGCTGTTTCTTGTATACGGAAATATGTACCTGGGAGCCGCGGCCCGAATCACCGTCTGGGAAGGCCTGGCCTCGCCCGATCAGGCCTACGTGGCCCTGGTGTCCAGTTACCTGGGGCCGGCGATGGCCGCGTTCGCGCTTACCGGCATCGCCGCGGCCGCCATGTCCACCACCGATTCCCTGCTGTTGATGGCGGGCTCCGCGCTGGCCCATGATCTCATGCGCAAGTGCGTGGACGAACCGCGTGGCGTGAAGCGGGATGAGCGTAACTACGTGTGGATTTCCCGGGCCGCCATCGTTGCCGTGGGGGCGGTGGCTTTCGTGCTAGCCATACCGGACGTGGCCCTCATTCTGCGCATTGTGTCATTCGCGGTGGCGATCATCGGGGCGGCGTTCTTTTTCCCTCTCATTGCGGGAATGGTGAGCCGGCGGGTCAGCGCCCAGGCCGCGTTCGCATCCTCGCTGGGGGGCGTGGTGACCACCCTCGTGTGCATCGCCGGTACGCTATCGGGGCAGGGATGGGCGCAAGTGCTGCATCCCGGTATTCCCGGCCTGATCGTGTCGGGTGCGCTGCTGGCGCTGGTCAACGCTTCTACTCCGCCGGCGGTTGCAATCGGAGGCGTAGCGGCCGGAGCGAAACAGGAGGCTTGAGTTTATGATTCTTGGACTGCCAACAGAGAGTCTTGTGGTGCAATTCGTGCTGCCGGCGATCGTGATCGCCGTAATGTTTGTGGCAAGCTACCGGCGAAAGAACCGCGCCAAGGGAGATACAAAATGAATTTAATTCAGCGAACAGCCGGCGCCTGCGTGGCGCTGCTTGCGCTCGCCTGGGGATGCGAAGCGCCGCAAGACGAGCGCGACGGGCAGGCTGAAATGCAGCCCGATCCGCGAACTGACATGTGGGCGCAATCGGTGGAACTGACGCCGGCCGGTCCCTGGCCCCAAGGCGATCAGCGCGGGATGGGCAACACCCAGGGCCCCGGCACCTGGATGCGTTGCGCCTATCACATGGGCAAGCCCGGCGCGAAGGTCTATGAGCTGTCGCATCCGCGCTCCATGTCCATGCCGCAATCCCCGTTCTCGCCGCCGCTTGAGTACGTTTACCGCCCGACCGCGGGTGTCCCCTACAGCAAGCACGCCTTCAACGGAGAGCACCTTACCGGCGGGGAACCCGGCGCCCAGGGTACCCAAATGGATGCGCTGGGGCATTTCGCCTACCTGGCGGAGCCGTGGTTGGCAGAGGACAATCTGCCGCAAGATAGCGCCAATACCGCCATGTATTACGGCGGATACACCCAGGCCGACGTAAAGCCCTCGCCGGATTCTCCGCTGCTCAAGCTTGGCATGGAGCAGGCGCCGCCACTGGTAACCAGCGCCGTGTTGCTGGACGCCCGCGCACACCTGGGCGGCGGCGAACCCCTGCAACCCGGTCAGGTGATTACGGCGGCGGATATCGACGCGATGCTCGCGGCCCAGGGACTGGCGGAGCGCGGAATTCTGCCCGGCGACGTGGTGTACATCTATACCGGCTGGAGCGATAACTGGAACGACCCGTCGTACTACACCATGGGTCCCGGACTGGGATACGATGCGGCCAAGATGCTGGGCGAGAAGAGAGTGGTTCTGGTGGCGCTGGACAATCCATTCACCGATCCGGCCAACGCCGGGCAACTGATGGGTCAGGCCGGCCCGCCCGAGGGTACGCCGGAGGGCTTGCCGTTCGTGATTCACCATCACAACCTGACGCAGTCCGGGGTGCACAACATCCAGAACGCGAACCTCTCCGAGATGGCTGCCGACAAAGTGTGGGAGTCCTGCACCATCATCCTGCCGCTGCGTTCGGTCGGCGCATCCGGATCGCCGGTGCGACCAATCGCTATTGGGTAAGCATCAGTCGCTGCGCGCAGCGTAGCGAGGCAAAGCATGGCTTTGCCGGATGCGAACAGGCCGACAAGGGATGTCAGCCCTGGCCGTAATTTCTGCACGTCTGTGCGGCAGGGACGCCGACCTTACCTGGCGGGTGAGCGTCCTTCCCGGCGTTATGCCGCATAAACCGGAGACCGGGAGCAGGGAACTGCGATAATTTACCGCGGCATCCATAATGCCGCCGTGAACACCGGCGAACTCACGCCCGCACGGGAGCTTCTGCGAACCGTTTTCGGATATCCGGCCTTTCGTCCACTGCAGGACGACATAATCCGCACGATTCTTCGCGGCGGCGATGCACTGGTGCTGATGCCTACCGGCGGGGGAAAGTCGCTGTGTTACCAGATTCCGGCGATCCTGCGCCGGGGCGTGGGCGTGGTGATTTCGCCGCTCATTGCGCTCATGCAGGACCAGGTATCGGCCCTGCGGCAGCATGGCGTTGCGGCGGCCTTCCTGAACTCATCCGTTGCCTACGATGAACAAAGGAGAATCCACGCTGCGCTGCGGCGCGGGAAACTGGACCTGCTCTACCTGGCGCCCGAACGGCTGCTGCGGGAAGAAGCCGGCACTCTCTCGCTGCTCCGCGAAATCGATATTGCGCTGATTGCCATCGACGAAGCCCATTGCGTATCACAGTGGGGCCACGATTTCCGCCAGGACTACCTGGGGTTGCACGTATTGAAGGACCATTTCCCGGGTACGCCCCGTATGGCGCTTACCGCCACCGCGGACGAGACCACACGCAAGGAAATCCTCGCGCGCCTGAGATTAACCGAGGCGCAGAGTTTCATCAGCGGCTTCGATCGCCCCAATATCCGCTACACGGTGCGCATCAAAGGCGGACCGTGCGCCGACCTGCTTGCGTTTCTGCGCGATCGTCGCGGGCAGGCCGGAATCGTGTATTGCCTTTCGCGCCGCAAGGTCGATTTAACGGCGGAAAAACTCAAGCAGGCGGGATTTGACGCCCGCCCGTATCATGCCGGTTTGAGCGCCGCTGATCGGCGTCTATGCCAGGCCCATTTTCAGCGCGCAGATGGCGCCATCGTGGTGGCCACCATCGCTTTTGGAATGGGGATCGACAAGCCGGACGTTCGTTTTGTGGCGCATTGCGATTTGCCCAAGAGCATCGAGGCCTACTACCAGGAGACCGGCCGCGCGGGCCGCGACGGCGAGCCGGCCGAGGCCTGGATGAGCTATGGCCTGCAGGACGTGGTAAGGCTGCGGCACATGGTGGACCAGTCGGAAGCTGACGAAGACCACAAGCGCATTCAACGCGCACGGCTCCAGTCCCTGGTTGCCTGGTGCGAAATCACCCAATGCCGGCGCGCGGCGCTGCTGGCGTATTTTGGCGAGCACTATCCGCAGGCATGCGGCAACTGCGACATTTGCCTGAATCCGCCGCAGACTTTTGACGGGACGATAGTGGCCCAGAAATTCTTGTCCTGCGCCTTACGGGCCCGGCAGCGCTTCGGCGCCGCCCACCTGATCGACGTGCTGCGCGGCAAGGATACCGAAAAGGTTCGCCGGCACCGCCATCAGGGCCTCTCCACCTACGGTATTGGGGCGGAATTATCTGCGCGCCAATGGCATGCCGTTGCCCGCCAGGTGGTGGCGCTGGGGTTCGCCCGCGTGGATGCCGATCGGCATGGCGCCCTGGTGCTTACACCGGAAGCAAGGCCGCTGTTGCGCGGCGAGAGGCTGCTCGAACTACGCGAAGAGGTTCGCGCGCCCTCGAAACCGAAGCGAGAGAAAAAGCCGCGCCCGGAGTCCTACGAGATCGGCACGGATGAAGAACCCCTGTGGCTGGCGCTGAAACAGCGACGCAAGGAACTGGCCGATGAAGCAGGAGTGCCGCCGTACGTGGTCTTCCACGATGCGACCTTGTGGGAATTCGTGCGCGCCCGTCCGGACTCGCTTGCAGCCATGCTGGCTTTGCACGGCGTCGGGCAGGCCAAGCTGGAACGCTACGGCAGCGCGTTTCTTGAGGTCATCGCCGCCGTATCTTCTACAGAGGATAATCAGCTGCCCGGCAAACAGCCGTGAGAGGGATGACAACCACTTTTCTCATCAGGAAATCGTAAGGTTGGCCGTCCCGGACTGCGTTATGCTTGAGGGAAATATCCCTAGAGAGAACCGGAACATGGACCGATCGAACAGCGATTACAAAATGACGAGATTCAATGGCTGGTCTGAGCGCTTTCCGGCGGCATGCGCGGGATTCCTGGCTGGGCTGGCAGCACTTGCGCTCCAGGCCGCACAGGCGGCGCCGGTCAAGACTGACCACACGCGTGCCGAATTGCTGGTCGAAACCGCAAGCGTGCAGCCCGGCGAGCCGTTTACCCTGGGATTGAGTCTCAGTCCGGACCCGGGCTGGCACACTTATTGGATCAACCCGGGTGATGCGGGCAAGCCGGCCAAACTTCGCTGGGATACTCCGGATGGGCTGGAGTTCGGTGATCTGAAGTTCCCGGCCCCGGGGTTCGTGCCCTTCATGTCCATGATGAGCTATGGCTACAACGAGTCAACTCTGCTGCTGGTCGACGTCTCCCAAACGCAAGCTGTTTCCGGTGACCAGCTGCTGATCAAGGCCCGTGCTTCCTGGCTGGTCTGCGATGACCAGCTTTGTATTCCGGAGCGCGCGAACCTTGAACTGACCATCCCGATCAGCGCTGGAGGTGGGTCGGACTCCGGCGGCGAGCAGTGGCGGACCGCCGCGTTTTCGGAAGCGCGCGCGCTGATACCCCAGTCGGCGGATTGGCCGGCGGTCTTTTTCCAGAGCGGCGACAACGTGGTCTTCGATATTTCCACGCCGCTTTCGCTGGAAGAGGCTTCGAACCTGTACCTGTTCCCCGAAGCGGCGGGAATGATTGACCACACGGCGGCCCAGCAGGTGGGCCTGTGGACCGACCGCGTTCGCGTAAGCGTCCCCACCGGGCCGCGGGTGGCGCGCTATGAAGAAACCGGCCTGGTGCTGTCCGTGGACATGGAGGGTGCCCCCCGGCAGTCATTCAGCCTCACTGCGCAACGCGCCGATGAGCCCGACGACACCGCGGTTGCGGCGCCCGCAGGTCTGAGCGCCACTCCGGGAGGGGGTAGTCATGCCGCCTCCGGGGGCGGAGAAGCCGGCCCTTCCGCCGGAACAGCCCAAAGCGGCGGCACGTCCGGCCCAGGACTATGGCAAGCCATCGGCTTCGCGATTCTGGGCGGCCTGATACTCAACCTGATGCCCTGCGTTCTGCCGATTCTCAGCCTCAAGGCGCTGGGCGTGGCGCAGATGGCCGGGGAGAAGCCGGCGGCGGCGCGCAATTCCGGTTTGCAGTATCTCGCCGGTGTGCTCGTGAGCTTCCTGGTCTTCGCAGCGCTGATTATTGCTTTGCGCCAGGCCGGCGAGGTTGTCGGTTGGGCATTTCAGATGCAAAACCCCCTGATCGTCGCGATACTGGCGCTGGTCATGGTCGCCGTGGGTCTGAACCTGCTCGGGGTGTTTGAAATAAACCTCGGGGCCGGCGCGCTGGGCGGCAAAGCCACGCAGGGCAAGGCCGGCGAGTTCTTTACCGGGGTGCTGGCGGTGCTCGTGGCCACGCCCTGCACGGCGCCCTTTATGGCGCCGGCTTTGGGCTATGCGCTGCTTCAGCCCGCCGCGGTGACGGTGGGTGTGTTCCTGGCGCTGGGCCTGGGCTTCGCGCTTCCGTATTGCGTGTTGGCCTTTCTGCCCGGCGCCCATCGGCTGCTGCCCCGCCCGGGTGCCTGGATGGTGAGTTTCAGGCAAGCGCTGGCCTTTCCCATGCTGGCCACCGCGGTCTGGCTGTACTGGGTGCTGGGCAACCAGGCTGGCATCAACGCCCTTACCCTGGCGCTGATCTCCGCCCTGGCGCTGGGCCTTGGGACATTCGGATGGCGCCGCGGAGGCGGCGAGAGTTTTTCGCGGCCCTGGCGCACGGCCAGCGTGGCAGGTCTGCTCATCGTGCTGGTCAGCATTTGGGCGGTCCCACGCGCTGCCGTGGAGCCGGGAAACACCGGTATGGACGCGGGCGAGATCGCTTATTCAGAGGTTGGGCTGGACCAGTTGCGTTCCGAGCAAGAGCCGGTGTTTGCGTACTTCACCGCGGACTGGTGCATCACCTGCAAGGTTAACGAGGGCGTGGCGCTCAAGAGCGATGCGGTCAAGTCATTCTTTTCCCGCGAGGGCATTCAAGTGATGGTGGGCGACTGGACCAACGAGGACCCGGCGATTACCGAGGTACTCCAGCGCCACGGACGCGCCGGTGTGCCGCTGTATCTCTATTTCAAGCCGGGCTCGGCGAAAGCCCTGGTCCTGCCTCAGCTACTCACCCCCAATACGGTAATCGAAGCGATCGAAAACGCCTGAACCTGGAGGGCAGGATGCCCTCCCTCCCAGCGGGGTCAACTCTCGTCGTCGGACTTGCCCAGGCGCTCCTCCAGCGCTTCATCCAGCTTGTGGCCGCGCAGGTTCTTGGCCACGATTTCGCCGGAGGCCGCGTCAACCAGGAAATTGGCCGGCACGCCGGTTACGCCGTACGTGTCGGTGGCGGGGTGGTCCAAGCCCATACCCGCGTTGATCCAGGGAAGTTCCTCTTCCTCGGAAGCTTCCACCCAGTCTTCGCGTTCATCGTCCACCGTGAATGAAAAGATCTCAAAGCCGTTGGGCCCGTAGTCTTCATAGGCCTGCTTCATGTGCGGGATTTCCGTCCGGCAAGGGCCGCACCACGACGCCCAGAACTCCACGAGCACGATCTCCTTGCCTTCGCGTGCGCCCGAAATGCTGACCACTTCTCCATCCAGGGTCTCCGCCTCAAAGTCCTTGATCTCCGTGCCCACCGCAATCGCGGCTGCCTTGGCAAGGTTGGCGGCGTATTGCTCTTCGGAAGCCAGCGTGCGAATGACCCATGGATCGTCCGGCATCATCTCCGCCAGTTTCCGGGTCGCCTCAGTGACCCAGGGCCCGCGCAGCCATGTGGATTGAATGGTGAGCTTGCGGGCAAGCGGATCGTCATGCTTCAGGGCCACCTGGCTTCTTCCCTGGTTCTCAAGCCTGAGCGTCTCATTGAACAAGTCCCCGGACTTGTCTACACGCGCGCGCCGCTCATCCTCTGTTTCACCCTCCACGGCCTTGCTGGTCCGGTAATAGTTCTCCATCAGCTCAAGGTATTCCGGCGACCGCTTCCAGGAGTTCACCACGATGTCGTTGTAGTGGCCGCCTTCGATTATGAACTTGGCCCGGCTGTCCATTACAAGCTTGAGATCGCCGCGCTCCAGCACAAAGGATTGCCCTTTGACGGCGCCCATCCGCATGCCGTTCTTGCTGGTCGCGTTCAGCACGTAGAAATAGACGTTGCCGGGGCTGTGCACTGTCCCTTCAAGAAAAACCTTACCGTCGATGATCGGCGCCTCGGCCACAATGTTGAGGCCGTCCTTTACGCTGCGTATCGCATCGCCAGCGCCGGAAGTTGAAGAGGCGGCTGCCATGCTCGACCCCCCGGAAGACGAAGAGGTCATCGTCACGCTGGCTGACATAGTCACCGCGCTGCCTCCGGCGGCGGCGGCTTTCTTGGGCGCCGACACAAACACCACGAATTCGCCGTTGGCGTAGACCGCGGACAAATCGCCGGTGATCGTATAGCGGTTTCCCCCGGCCGCTTCCGTCTCGGCAGCAGCGCCGTTGACGCTGAGCCCGAAAGCGATGGAAATAATTGAGGATAAGACGAAGCGGTAATTCATTGCGGTGTCCTGCAGACTTGCATTTTCCACCCATCTTAACCCCAACACCGCCGGTACGGCTTGAACGACGACCTCGACTGGTTCGTAAGTTGGATCTGGACCGATCCCAACGAAGATGGTGAGCAGAAGTTTACCGTGGGCAACCGGCTTTACCGCAACGAGACCTACGCCGGCACGCTCTGGCGCAACGATTTGTCGGGGAAAAACTACCTGCGGGTCAAACTCAACGGACGCCCGCCCAACACGGCTGCAGCCGGGGCGCGGATCACGCTAACCGTCAACGGCGAAGATCAGCTGCGCGAAATCATGATCGGCAGAAATTTCACGTCGCAAAATCCCTTGACGCAGGTGTTTGGATTGGGCAGAAACACCGAGGCCGACATCATGGTGGAATGGCCGCACGGCCAGATCGGCACCATGGACAACGTTTCCGCCAACCAGCTCATCCCCTTCGAACACCTCGACAACTGAGTTCCTGGGAAGGAGGGCATCCTGCCCTCTGGAGGGCAGGATGCCCTCCTTCCTTTCTCTCTTTCCCTAAGGTTACATGCAGGTCTTGCGGTACCAGTCGTTCATGTCGTCGCCGGTGGTGAACCACACGCCTTCGTGCTTGGCCATGTAGCGGAACGCGCGCGCCAGGTGCTTGAACTTGTTCGGTTGGCCAACCCAGAAGGTGTGCAGGCAGATCGGCATGCAGCGCGCGTTGGTTGCGCCCTCTTCGTACAGCACGTCGAACTGATCGATGATCATGTCGCCGAACGCTTCCGAGGACACGCCCACGTTGCCGAACGCCGGGATATCGTTCAGTTCCACGGTGTACGGCACCGCGATCAGGTTGTTCTTCGGCGTGTTGAACTTAAACGGGTGGTCGTCGGCCGTGTAGTCGCACAGATATTCCACGCCGTACTCCTCCAACAGGCGCGGCGTGTTGTCCGTGTGGGTCAGGAAAGGGCTCAGCCAGCCCTTCGTGGGCCGCCCGATCACTTCCTCCATGGCGGTTAGGACCGATGACAGGATTTCCCGCTCGCGGTCCTCGTCGATGTTGCTGATGAAGTTGGCCGGCGCGTTGTTGACGCCGTGCCCGATCCAGGCCCAGTTGCGCGCCATGCCTTCTTCAAGGATCCGGGGATATTCACGGATGATTTCGGAATTCAGACACACCGTGCCGCGGGCGCCGCACTCGTCCATCAGATCCATCATTCGCCACAGCCCCACGCGGTTGCCGTAATCCCGCCAGCCGTAGTTCAGCGGGTCCGGGTTGAATTGCTGGGTGCCCGGAACCAGCGCGGTGCCGGGAATATCGGCCGGGAAATGCTCAATGTTCAGATACGGCATAACGGCTACACGCGCGCCATCGGGCAATTTGAACGGCTCGCGGTCGATCAGCGGCACGTAGTCGTAATGGCGGGTTTGGGTCAGGTTGGACATTTTCGTCTCCTTGGTTGGATTGGGTTCTGAAGCGCAAGACAGTCGCTACAGGCCCTGCAGGTATTCGAGAGTTTCGGCCTTGGATACCACGTCGCCGTACTTGGCGTGGATATCGAAGAGGTTGGCCTCGTGCGGCCCGTCATGGCGATCGCCGACGCATTCACGCACCACGATCGGGCGGTAACCATGCTGAACGGCGTCCACTGCCGAGGCGCGAATGCAGCCGGAGGTTGTGCAGCCCAGGATGATCAGGGTGTCCGCGCGCTTGGCCGCCAGGATCGATGAAAGGCTGGTACCGAAGAAGCAGCTTGCATAGTTCTTGGTCAGGACCGTTTCGCCGGGTGGCGGCGCTACTTCGTCGCAGAACTCGGCGTACAGGTTGCCGGGCACCAGGTCCTTGAGCACCGGGGCCTTCAAGGTCCAGACACCGCCGTCCTCGAAGTTGGCGGGGTTGTACAGAACGCGGGTGTGAATCACCGGTACACCCTTAGCCCGGGCCGCTTCAACCACCTCGGGTACTTCCTTCAGGCAGGCCACAACGCCGGGCGCATACAACGCGGATCCTTCGGTCGTGTAGCCCTTGAGCAGGTCGATGACGATGACGACCGGTGTGTTGCCGAATCCAAGCCGGTTGTCCCACACGCCGGCGTAGTTTGTGTCAGCTGTGCTAGCCATGATGATTTTCCTCTGGTTTACCCGCACGTAAGCCCGCGCCGCCCCCCTGGGCGCCGAATCTACTGAGATCCAAGCGGGATTCGGCTGCCGCGGCAAAGCGGAATGTTAGCACTCGTCTGGAGTGTGCAATTCACGAGGTATTTTCCGGGGTCGCAAGGCCAGCCGAACTGTGGATTATGGCCGCACTTTCAGGCTCTTATTCAACGTTTTCCTGTATAATCGCTCAACTCGCGGTTGCGGGGTGGAGCAGTCAGGCAGCTCGTCGGGCTCATAACCCGAAGGTCACAGGTTCAAATCCTGTCCCCGCTACCAACTTTGGTTTTGCGAAATGGCCCCGCGAGGGGCTTTTTTGTGGCGTATGAATTTGATTTTGGACAGGCTGAACGGTTTGCTGGCGCCCTGCGTGGAAGCGCTGGGCTACGAGCTGGCGGACCTGGAACTGAGGCGGGAGAACCGCGGTCAGGTGCTGCGTCTGTACATCGATCAAGATTCAGGCATCGCTCTGGAGGACTGTGAGCGGGTCAGCGGCCAGGTCAGCGCCCTGCTCGATGTCGAGGACCCGATTCCCGGGCATTACAACCTGGAAGTGTCCTCGCCCGGTCTCGACCGGAAGCTCGCAAAGCCTGAGCATTTCGATCGTTTTGCCGGTCGGAGCGTACGCATAACAATGTCCCGGGAGCAGCACGGCCGGAGGAATTTTGGCGGAACGCTGTTGGCGAGAAAAGGCGAGGTCATCGTGGTGGATGTACCCGACGGGACAGGGCAAGTCGAACTGAACCTGGCGGAAATCAAAGTCGCGCGGCTGACGCCCGACGTCCGAGTTGAGGGATGATCCGTGTTTGGTAGCAAGGAAATCCTCGAAGCTGTAGAGCTTCTTTCCAACGAAAAGGCCATCGCCAAAGACGTGGTATTTTCTGCCGTGGAGGCCGGTCTGGCGGCGGCGCGACGGCGGCTTTTGGCCGAGGATGTTGAAATTCGTGTAGCCATCGACCGGCACACCGGCGAGCAGGAGTATTTTCGCCAATGGGAGGTCATGGAGGACGACGCTGAGGAGATTGAGGCGCCCACGCGCCAGCTGCGTTTGGCGGAAGCCCAGCGCATCGATCCGGAGGCGGTTTCCGGAGGAGTCGTGGAGCGGCCCATTGACGGGATGGACTTGGGGCACATCGGCGCCTATACCGCAAAGCACGTCATCAATCAGAAAGTGCGCGAAGCGGAACGCACCCTGGTCCGCGAACGCTACCAGGGTCGCATCGGCGAGTTGTTGAGCGGCGTGGTCAAGCGCGTGGACCGCAACGGTGTCTATGTAGACCTGGGAGGGGGAGTGGAGGGCTTCGTGCCCCGCGAGCACATGATTCCCAGGGAGCCGATACGCCCGCAGGATCGGGTCAAGGGCTTGCTGTACGAGGTGGCCACCGAAACCCGCGGGCCCCAGCTCAGGCTGACCCGTAGCAGCCCGGAATTTCTTATGGCCCTGTTCAACGTGGAGGTGCCGGAAGTCGGACAGGGCCTGATCGAGATTCTCGGCGCGGCTCGCGATCCGGGCGCCAGGGCCAAGATAGCCGTGCGTTCCAGGGAGCCGAGGATCGACCCGGTGGGCGCCTGCGTCGGCATGCGCGGGTCACGGGTGCAGGCGGTTACCAACGAGATTGCGGGCGAACGGGTGGACATCATCCTTTGGGACGAAAACCCGGCGCAATTCGTGGTCAACGCCATGTCGCCCGCCGATGTCGTGCAGATCATGGTGGATGAGGACAATCAGCGAATGGATATCGCCGTTTCCGAGTCGATGGTGTCGCAGGCGATCGGGCGCGGAGGCCAGAACATTCGGCTGGCCAGCCGGCTGACCGGTTGGGAACTGAACGCGATGACGCCGACCGAGATCGAGTCGAAGATCGAGCGGGAGAATCGCCAGCTTATCGAAATGTTTCGTGAGCAATTGTCGGTCGGCGAGGACGTGGCCCAGGTCCTCGTGGACGAGGGAATCACCGACCTGGAAGGGATTGCCTACTCGCCGGTTGCCGAACTCTACGCCATTGAGGAATTCGACGAGCCTTTGGTCGATCAGCTGCGCGCGCGTGCGCGCGACGTGCTGTTGATGAATGCCTTGAGCCGCGAAGAGGAAATGGAGCAGGCCACGCCTGAGGAAGATCTCTTTGAAGTGGATGGCATGACTCGCGCGCTGGCCTATTCACTCGCCAGCCAGGGCGTTTCTACGCGCGAGGACCTGGCCTGGGAGGAAGCCGACTACCTGGCCGAGCATATCGAGGAGCTGAACGAGGAGGCTGCAGGCAAGCTCATCATGGCCGCACGGGCGCCGTGGTTTGCCGAGCAGGAGGGCGCGCAGAGTGAGCATGACTGACCTGACCATAGCCAAACTGGCGGAGAACCTGAAGGTGCCCGTGGAGCACCTGATGGACCAACTGGAGCGCGCCGGACACACTTTTGACGACGCCAGTCAGCCGGTGCCTGATGTGGCCCGGGAGGAATTGCTGGCCTTCCTGCGAAATCGCCACGGGCATGCGGGAGGAACTTCCAAGGACTCGGCGATGCCGCGCGAAATCAGCATCACGCGCCGCGAGTCGGTGGAGGTAGTGCAGGTTGACCAGGGGCGCCGCCGCGCCGTTCAGGTCGATTTTCGTCGCAAACGGAAATTCGTTAATCGTGCCGCCCTGGAGCGCGAGGCGATGGTGCAGCGCGAGGAAGAGGAAGCGCTGCGGCTGGAACAGGAAAGCCACGCTGCCGAGGCAGTCGAGCAAGAGGAACAAGAGCGCAAGCTTGCCGAACAGGAAGCGCAGAAGGAACAGGAACAGGTCGAGCGCGAAGAGGCGCTCAAGGCCGAAGAGGACGCCAAACATCGCGCCGAACAGGAAGCCGAGCTGGAAAAGGCTACGGAGCAGGCGCGCCTTGAGCGGGAGGAGGCCGAGCGTAAGGCCGAAGAGCAACGCAGGGCGGAAGCCGCCCAGGCGGCGCGCACCCGCGAGGAGGCGGCCCGCAAGCAGGCGAGAGCGCCGAAGGTGGCCCGATCGAGAAAGGCGCCGCCCAGAGAAGAACTGCATGTGGCGGCCAATGTTCGGCCGCGCCGCTCGCGCCGTCGCAAGGCCAGCCGGCATGCCACGGCCAAGGTCGAGAACGTAAACGCGTTCGTGCTGCCGGCGGCGCCGGTCGTGCATACCGTCGAAGTGCCCGAATCCATTACCGTGTCCGAGTTGGCTCGCCAGATGGCGGTGGGAGCGGAAAGGGTTATCGCCACACTCATGCAGGAAGGCGTGATGGCCGGAATCAACGACGCACTGGACCAGACCACGGCCATGATCATCGTCGAGGCCATGGGGCACGAGGTGGTCGCGCAGGCCGAGACCAACGAGGAGATGGCATTGCTGGCGAAAGCGGTGGCAACGGCCGGCGAACTGGAGGACCGCGACCCCGTGGTGACCATCATGGGACACGTCGATCACGGCAAGACCTCGCTTTTGGATCACCTGCGCAACAGCAGTGTTGCGGCTTCTGAGGCGGGCGGCATAACCCAGCATATCGGCGCTTACCGGTTGCGCGCCAAGGGCGGCGCGATTACTTTCCTGGACACGCCCGGCCACGCCGCGTTTACCGCCATGCGGGCCCGCGGCGCCCGCTTGACGGATATTGTGATTTTGGTGATTGCCGCCGACGATGGCGTGAAGCCGCAGACCGAAGAAGCGATCAAACACGCCCAGGCCGCGGAGGTGCCCATAGTGGTCGCGATCAACAAGATTGATCTTGAAGATGCCGACCCCACCCAGGTGCGTAACCAGCTCAACGTGCTCGGACTGGCTCCGGAAGAATATGGCGGGGATACGCAGGTCGCGGAAGTATCCGCCCGTACCGGCCAGGGTGTCGACGACTTGCTTGAGCGAGTGCTCCTGCAGGCGGACCTGCTTGAATTGCAAGCGCGGCGCCAGGGTGGCGCCCGTGGAGTCGTTATTGAATCGACCATTGAAACCGGCCGGGGACCCGTAACCACCCTGCTGGTTACGGAAGGCCGTTTGCGCAAGGGTGACATCCTGCTGGCCGGATCCGAATATGGGCGCGTGCAGTCGTTGCGCAATGAGCGCAATAAGCAGATTGACCATGCCTCGCCGTCCGTGCCCGTCGTGGTTCAGGGGCTTTCCGGGGCCCCGGAGGCGGGGCAGGACGCGGTAGTGTTTCCCGCCGAGCGTTTAGCCCGGGAGGCGGCTGAATGGCGCGCACGGGCCGTCCGCGAGCAGCAGTTGGCCCAGCGCAAGGGACAACCGGCATTTACCGGCGCGTTTCCGGCCGAGGAAGAAGCCAAGACTGTGCGCCTGCTGGTCAAGGCCGACGTGCGCGGCAGCGTGGAAGCCCTGTCCGATGCGCTCAGGCGCTTGAGCCGCGAAGAGGTGGAAGTGGAGCTGGTTTCGTCCGGTGTCGGCGGCGTCACCGAATCGGACATCAACCTGGCGGCCACCTCGGGGGCTTCGGTAATCGGATTCAACGTGCGCCTGGATCCCGGCGGGCAGCAGGCACGCAAGGCCACCGGTGTTGAAGTGCGTTACTACAGCGTGATCTATGAAGTCCTGGATGACATGCAGGAGGTGGTCAAGGGCCACCTGGCGCCGGTGCTGCGCGAGGAGATTGTCGGCAACGCCGAGGTCCGGGAGGTGTTCCATTCGCCCAAGTTCGGCGACATCGCCGGCTGCCTGGTTACCGACGGCCTGGTAAAGCGCCACAACCCCATCCGCGTGCTGCGCGACAGCGTGGTGATTTACGAAGGGGAACTGGAATCCTTGCGCCGCTTCAAGGACGATGTTGAGCAGGTGCGCGCCGGAACCGAGTGCGGCATAGGAGTTCGCAACTACAAGGACGTGCGCGCCGGTGACATCATCGAATGCTTCGAGAGCGTGGAGGAGTCCAGGACCTGAACTCCCGCGGAGTCGGCGCGCCGGGTCGCGGCCCTGGCCTGGTTCCTGCCCCTTGCATCGGGGCCTCCGAGAGATTTCAAAGGCCCTGACTACCAACTCCCATGCCCCGCGAATTTACACGTGCAGAACGGCTGGCCTCGCGAGCCCTGCGGGTTTTTGCAACCATGCAACACTCGGAACTTCGAGATCCGAGATTGCAGGGAGTCCGGTTTACCCACGTTACATTTTCCGGTGATCTCAGTGTCTGCCGCGTGTGGTATCTCCCCGGCACGGCCGGTGTCGAGAAAACCGCCGCCTCGCTTAAGGCCGCGGGCGGCTACATGGGTAAACGCTTGAGTGAGTCCTTTCGCCTGCGCAGGCAGCCGGAATTGCGATTTGTGCCGGACGACAGCCAGATTCGAGGCGACGCTCTGGCTGAGCTGATCGAGGACGCCGTGCGCAAGGATGAGCTTGCCCGAAAATGACGCCTGACCGGAACCGGCGCGACGTCGCTGGACTGCTGCTGCTCGACAAGCCTGCCGGTTTGACCTCCAACGCCGCGCTGCAGCGGGTCAAGCGGCTGTTTGCGGCCCGCAAGGCAGGCCACACGGGCAGCCTTGATCCCATCGCCACCGGCATGTTGCCGGTATGCCTGGGCGAAGCCACCAAGTTGTCGGGTTTTCTGCTCAAGGCGGAAAAGTTGTACCGGGTCACCGCCCGGATCGGGCGCAAGACCGACACCGGCGATACAACCGGGACGACCGTTCTTGAGACCGCCGACGGACAGCTAAGCCGAGCGCGGCTCGAGGAGGTTCTCGGGCGCTTTAGCGGCGAAATCGAGCAGGTTCCGCCCATGTATTCGGCGCTCAAGCACAAGGGCAGGCGCCTCTACAAATTGGCTCGCGCCGGCAAGACAGTGGAGCGCGCTCCCCGGCGCGTTGTCATTCACCGCCTTGAGTTGGATGAATACTCGCCTTCCGCGCCGGTATTCACGGTAGCTTGCGGCAGCGGCGTGTATATCCGGACCCTGGTCGAAGATATTGCCGAGGCGGCTGGCTCGGTTGCCTGCGTAAGCGCTCTCAGGCGTCTCAGCGTCGCGCCTTTTGAAGCGTCCGGCATGGTGACCATGGAGCGGTTGAAGGCCTGCGCCGGTCGCGGGCATTCGGCGCTCGATGCGCTGCTGTTGCCGGCCGATGCCGCCGTCGAAGGGTTGCCGGCCGTGCAGCTGTCGTCCAGTGAAAGCTTTTACCTGCAGCGCGGGAATCCGGTGGCTGCGGCCCACGGGATGCGCCCCGGTCCGGTTCGCTTGTATGCGGGAACCCAGGGCTTCATCGGGATCGGCGAAGCCACCCTGGACGGCCAGGTTGCGCCGCGCCGTCTGCTCAAGGCCCAGGGCACTCCGCAGGTGGGCTGAGCCTCCTGAGGGTTTTCGCAGCGGGCGCCGTTGCGCTGACGCCAGGAAGCAATGGAGCGAGGGCATCTTGCCCTCGGCGAGGGCTGGAAGCCCTGGTTCCCAGGTTGTTCCATGCAAGCGAGGACGCCCCGTCCTCGGAGGGCAGGATGCCCTCCCTCCAGGGCGGATTGTGCGCGGAATTATTTTCGAGATGGAACGGCGAAAAACCGTGTTGCTCGCGAAATCAGAGTACAATAGTTCGCTTTGATACGGTCTGAAGAACTACCGCATGCCACTTAACTCAAGTGATATTAGCGCAACCGTGCATGAGTATCAGCGCGGTTCGGCGGACACTGGGTCCGCCGAAGTGCAGGTTGCGCTGCTGTCGGCGCGCATTAACGCGTTGTCCGGCCATTTCCATGCACACAAGCAGGATCACCACTCACGCAGTGGCTTGCTGCGGATGGTCAATCGCCGTCGGCGGCTCCTCAAGTATTTGCGGGGCAGGGATCAGGAGCGCTATGCCACGCTGATTTCCCGCCTCGGCCTGCGTCGCTGAGCATCCGGGAAACTTCGCCGTGAGTGATCGGGTTTGCCGACGCCGGTCCAGTCCTTAAAGTGCAGATTTATTTTCGCGGAACCTAAGATCAAATCTTGAAGGATTTCCCACAGGACTCCACTAGTGGAGTGAGATGATGCGCGCGTAAGGCGCGCCCCAAACCAATGCAAGAGAGGTAGCAGTGTCTATCGTAAACAAAGAATTCCAGTATGGCAGCCACACGGTAACGCTGGAAACAGGAAAGATGGCGCGTCAGGCGGACGGCGCGGTGGTGGTGAGCATGTCGGAGACGGTGGTGCTCGTTACCGTTGTCGGCGCCAGGAAGGCCGACCCCAGTCGCGGCTTTTTGCCGCTGACAGTGAACTATCAGGAGAAGACCTACGCCGCGGGCCGCATTCCCGGAGGTTTTTTCCGCCGCGAAGGGCGTCCCACGGAAAAGGAAACGCTGACCTGCCGCTTGATTGACCGCCCCTTAAGGCCCATGTTTCCCAAGGGCTTCTTTCATGATGTTCAAGTCATTGCCACGGTGCTGTCCAACAACCAGGAGGTTGATCCGGACATTCCGTCCATGCTGGGCGCGTTCGCGGCGATGGCCCTGTCCGGCCTGCCTTGCGCCGGACCGATCGGCGCCGCCCGCGTGGCATGGATAGACGAAGAATATGTTGTCAATCCTACTGCCACGGAACTGGCTTCCTCCAAGCTGAACCTGGTGGTCGCCGGGACCGAGAGCGCGGTGCTGATGGTGGAATCCGAAGCGGACCTGTTGTCCGAAGAGATCATGCTCAACGCGGTGCTGTTCGGGCACGAGCAGATGCAAACGGCGATTGAAGTCATCAAGGAATTCGCTGCCGAGGCCGGCAAGCCTGCCTGGGAATGGCAGGCCGCGCCTGCGAACGATGATCTTGCGGCCGAGGTGGCCCGGATCGCCGAGCAGGATCTTGCAGAAGCCTACAGCATCACGGAGAAGGTCCAGCGAACTGAGCGCCTGGGTGAGATTCGCTCGCGGGTGGCCGAGGAACTGGCTCCGGAGGACGCCGCACCTGCTCAGTTGCAGGAAATTTCGTCCGCGCTCAAGAATCTGGAGAAGCGCCTGGTGCGCCAGCGGGTGCTGTCGGGCGATCCGCGTATTGACGGGCGTGACAATTTCACGGTCCGTGGCCTGGACATCGAGGTGGGAGTGCTGCCGCGGACCCACGGTTCGGCGCTGTTCACCCGTGGCGAGACCCAGGCCCTGGTGACCGCCACCCTGGGGACCGACCGTGACGCACAGATCGTCGAGGCCCTGGATGGCACCACCCGCGACCGCTTCATGCTGCATTACAACTTCCCGCCGTATTCGGTGGGTGAGACCGGCTTCATGACCGGCCCCAAACGGCGCGAAATCGGTCATGGCCGGCTTGCCCGGCGCGGCATATCAGCGGTGCTGCCTGCAATGGACGAGTTCCCTTATGTGATTCGCCTGGTCTCGGAAATTACCGAATCGAATGGTTCCAGCTCCATGGCCAGCGTGTGCGGCGCCAGCCTGGCGCTGATGGACGCCGGAGTGAAATTGAAGGCGCCGGTGGCCGGTATCGCCATGGGCCTGATCAAGGACGACGACCGCCACGCGGTCCTGACCGACATCCTGGGAGACGAAGATCACCTCGGTGACATGGACTTCAAGGTGGCCGGCGCCGAGGAGGGAATCAGCGCTCTGCAGATGGACATCAAGATAGACGGAATTACGCGCGACATCATGGCCGAGGCGCTGGAGCAGGCCCGCGTTGCGCGGCTGCACATCTTAAGCGAGATGAGCGAAGTGATTTCCGCGTCCCGGAAGGAGATGTCGGACTGGGCCCCCTCGATCTTCACCATGCAGATCGACCGCGAGAAGATCGGCGACGTGATCGGCAAGGGCGGCGCGGTGATCCGCTCCATCACCGAGGAAACCGGCGCGGAAATCAACATTGAGGACGACGGCACGGTGAAGATCGCCTCCGTTGACGGCGAGGCCGGGCGTGAAGCGCGCAGAAGAATCGAATTGATTACCGCCGACGTTGAAGTAGGCCAGGTGTACGACGGCAAGGTGGCCCGCCTGATGGACTTTGGCGCTTTTGTCACCATTGTTCCGGGCAAGGACGGCCTGGTGCACATTTCGCAGATCTCCGACGAACGAGTGGATCAAGTCAGCGACCGGCTTGCGGAAGGCGATTCCGTCCAGGTCAAGGTCCTGGAGGTAGACCGCCAGGGGCGCATCCGGCTGAGTATGCGTAATCTCGACGGCGAAACGGAAGATTCCCAACCCAGGGGCGCAAGCCGCAGCCGGGTTCAGGAGATTGAGGTCGGCAAGGCTTATGAAGGCACCGTATCCAGCGTCATGGACTACGGCGCGTTCGTCACCGTCCTTCCGGGTACTGACGGCCTGGTGCATATCTCGCAAATGTCGGACCGGCGCATTGAGCGCACCAGCGACGTGCTCAGCGTGGGCGACAGCGTTAACGTTCGGGTAATGGAAGTGGATGGTCGCGGTCGTATCCGGCTGACCATGCGCGGCCTTGAGGGAGGGAGCGAAGCGACCGACGGCGAGGAACCAAGGCGCCCACGCCGCCGCCGCCGCGTCAAGGCGTAACACTCCCGGGGTAAAGGGCACCCTCCCTGGGAACGACGGCATCCCGCCCTCGAACTCTCTCAAACCGCGAGTTCCTCCAGAGAGCGTCCCGCCCTCGCTCCCAGCAGTTAGCGGGTCGTCCGATCGCGATATTGGCGCTCGGACATCTCGCGGTGTTGTTGCGCTTCCACCGATAGCGTGGCCACCGGCCGCGCCTGCAACCTTTCCAGGCCGATTTCCTCGCCCGTTTCCTCGCAATAGCCGTAGCTGCCGTCCGTGATCCGCTCCAGCGCGGCGTTGATCTTCTTCAACAGCTTGCGCTCCCGGTCGCGGGTCCTGAGTTCCAGGCCGAATTCTGATTCCTGAGTGGCCCGGTCGCTCGGGTCGGGGAAATTACTTGCATCATCGCGCATGTGATGCACGGTCCGCTCCACCTCGCCCATCAATTCCGCCTTCCACGACAGCAGTATCTTGCGGAAGTGCTCCAGTTGGTCGTCATTCATGTACTTCTCACCCTTCTTGGGGCGATAAGGAGGAATGCCGTGTATGAGTTGTTCGTTCATGGTACTGCGAGCGCGCGGAATTATAGCGTTATGCGGCCCCTTCGGGGCGTTCTTTTTCGAACTCGGATTCCGGCTCCCAGTCCGGCGCGCGATGTTCCACGGTAACGGTCGTATACAGGCCTCCGCGAACATTGAATCGACCAACCAGCCGCATGTAGCGGGGCCGGGTGGCGGCTACGAGTTCATCCAGAATCTCGTTACTGACCGCTTCGTGAAACGCGCCGCGGTCCCGAAAGGAATTGAGATACAGCTTCAGCGACTTCAACTCCACGCACAATTTGTCCGGTACGTAGTCGATCGTGAGCTCCGCGAAGTCCGGTTGACCGGTCTTCGGGCACAGGCAGGTGAACTCGGGCGCTCGCACGCTGATGGTATAATTGCGGCCCGTGCACGGGTTGGGAAAAGTCTTCAGGATGGGCTTCATGGCAGGGCAATTTACACCAGTCACCCCGCCTTTGAAAACCACGGGCAATGCACCTTAAACAAATTCGCCTGGCCGGCTTCAAGTCCTTTCCGGACCCGGTCAATATCGTAGTTCCCGAAAAGTCCCTGGCCGTGGTCGGGCCGAACGGTTGCGGAAAGTCCAACATTATTGACGCGGTTCGCTGGGTGCTGGGCGAAATTTCCGCTCGCCAGCTCCGCAGCGGCGCCATGGCGGAAGTCATCTTCAACGGTTCTGCCCGAAGGACGGCCCTGGGCGCGGCTACTGTCGAGTTACTGTTTGACACCACGGGGCCCGGCCCAAGCGCAAAGTTCGCCGACTACAACGAGATCGCGGTTCGGCGAACCGTGCGGCGCGACGGAATTTCCGAGTACTTTCTGAACAATTCCCGCTGCCGCCGCAAGGACATCACACAGCTGTTCGCCGGAACCGGTCTTGGCATCGGCGGCTACGCGATCATTGAGCAGAGCACCATCAACCTGCTGGTGGAGGGTCGCTCCGACGATCTGCGCGCCTATCTCGAAGAAGCGGCAGGGGTATCCGGGTACCGGCAGAGGCGGCGCGAGACTACCCTGCGCATCGGTCGCACCCGCGACAACCTGGAGCGGTTGGCTGAACGGCGCGCGGAGCTGGACAGCAACTTGCGCAGGTTGCGGCGGCAGGCTTCGGCGGCCGGCCGCTACCGCAAGAATATGGGCGAAAAGCGGCGGGTAAGGGCGCAGCGCCTGGCGCTGGACATCCAAACTCTGAACCAGTCGCTGGAAGGGATGCAGGTCGGAGCCAGGTCGCGGAAAACGCAGCTGGACCGGGTCGAGGCGGAGTACCGGGCGCTGGAGGCGCGCCTGCTGGCGGCTCGCGAGCAGCAAACCGCCGCGCAGGCAGCGTTTGACGAGGCCAACCGAGCTTACTATGCGCTGCAGGCGGAGATCGCCGGCCTTGAGGAAACGGTTGAAGCACAGAAAACGCTGGGCCGGGAGCGCGACGCCGAGCTGGAGCAGCTTGAACCCAGGCTCGGGGCTTTGCGCGACGAACTTACGCTTGAGGCCGCCGCGCGTGAGGAACGCAAGCAATCGCTGAGTGAACTGGAACCGAAGCTGGCGGCCGCTGGCGAGAAGGAACGACTCATGCGCGCACAGTCCGAAGAGGCAGTGGACCGGCGGTCGCGTTGGGAGGCGGACCGGCACGCGGCGGAGATGCTCTTACAGTCGCTGCGCCAACAGCGTGAACTATTGCTTCGGGAGCGGATGGCCGGTCTTGAATCGCTGCAGGACGCGGCCCGCAGGCGTAGCGGAGCACAGGCCGTTGAATGGTTGCGAAGCCGGGGATTGGCCGATCGGCCTCGCCTGTCGCAGCAACTCAAGGTAACCCGGCGCTGGCGAATCGCCGTGGAACTGGTGCTGGGTGATTTCATCGAGGCCACCCGCGTAGATGGGCTGACCTCGCTGGCGGGTGAACAACAATGGGCGCCCGGCGTCTTGTTGGTGGAGGCGGGCGATTTCAAAGCCGCGCCCGGAACCCTGCTGGCCGAAGTGCGTGGCGCGGGGGCCATGGCTGAGCGGCTGGGCAGCGTTCGCACGGCGCCCAATGTCGCCGCGGCCCTGTCCATGATTGCGGAGCTGCCCGATGGCGGGTCCGTGATCACCCCGCAAGGAGTATGGCTTGGCCGCGGCTGGTTGCGGGTGGCCGGCGAGCGTGGAGAAGGGGCGCTTGAGCGCGAGGAGGAGATTGCCGCGCTGCAGGAAGTGTTGGCGGATACCGGGGGTTATGCCGCTCCCGCTGCGCAGGAAGTGTCTGATGATTCGGAGCGCGCCAGGTTGCAGTCCCGCTTGGCGAAGCTGCGGCAGAATCTGGAGCAGGCCGCCGCCGAACAGGTGGCGGTAGGCCGGCGCAAGCCGGACGCCACCCAGGATATCCACTCGCTGCGCTCGCAGACCGGAGAGGCCCGCGAAGCCGCCCGCATCCTGGAGCGCCGGCAGGCCGAACTTGAGCCTCAACTTCTCGCGACAGCCCGCGCATGCCAACGGATCGCGGCGGACATCAGTAACATTGAACAACGCATTGAGCAGCTACGCAAGCTGCGTCAACAATCGAGGGAGGCGCTTGCTGCCGCTCGCAGTAAGCTGCGCACGTCGCTCAAGCACAAGCCCGAAGTCGACCAGGCCCTGAACGAAGCCAGACGGGCCCGCGAGGAGGCCGACAGCACTCTGGCATCCGAGGAGTCCGGGCGCGCCGGAATCCAGCTGCGGCTTGCCGAGCGGCGCGAGCAATTGAACGAGGCGCGCGTCGAGCAAAGGGAACTGGAAGTGCGCCGCGACGGACTTTGCGAACAAATGGCGGACACCGGCCATGAGCTTGCGGAGATTCTGGAGGATTTGCCGGAGAGTCTGAGCGCCGAGGAACTGGACCAGCAGCTTGAGAGAATCGAACGGCGGATTGAACGAATCGGACCGGTGAATCTGGCGGCCGAGCAGGAGCTTAATGAACTCAAGGAACGCAAGCAGTACCTGGATTCGCAGCACAACGATCTGACCGGCGCCCTGGAGACGCTTGAGAACACCATGCGAAGGATCGATCGCGAGACCCGGTCGCGCCTCCAGGAAACCAGCGAAGCCGTCAGCAAGGGTTTCGACGTCAACTTTGCCCGCCTGTTCGGCGGCGGGCGCGCCGGCCTGGCCTTTGAGGGCGACGATGTGCTGAGCGCCGACATTCGTTTTGTGGTGCATCCGCCCGGCAAACGCAACGTGCGGGTCAGCCAACTCTCCGGCGGAGAGAAATCGCTTACGGCCATTGCCTTCCTGGTGGCCGTGGTGCAGTTGAACCCGGCGCCTTTCTGCATGCTGGATGAAGTGGACGCCGCGCTGGATGACGTCAACGTGGCTAAATTCTGCGAACTGATCACGGAAATGTCGCTCACCGTTCAGTGCCTGGTGGTAACCCATAACAAGAGCACCATGCAGGCGGTGGACTACCTGCTGGGCGTAACCATGCAGGAGCCCGGTATATCCAGAATCGTCTCCGTGGACCTCGAACAGGCGGTGCGTCTTGCCGCCGCCTGATTCGGCGTCGAACTCGCCACCCGCAAGCAAGGAAGAACGGGCGAAATGGCTGCGGGAACAGATCCAGCGACACAACCGCTTGTACCACGAGAAGGACCAGCAGGCAATCCCGGATTCGGAATATGACGCGCTGTTCAGGGAGTTGCGCGAACTGGAAGAAGCGCATCCCGAACTCGTAACGCCGGATTCACCCACCCGATCGGTAGGTTCGCGTCCCAGCGAGGCGTTCGCACCGGTCCAGCACGGGGCGCCTATGCTGTCGCTGGAAAATGTGTTCAGCGCCCGGGAGATGGAGGAATTCGACCGCCGCCTCGCCGGTCTGCTGGATGACGAGGCCGAGCGCGAGTATTCCGCCGAACCCAAACTGGACGGCGTCGCTCTTAGCCTGCTTTATCAGCAGGGCCGGCTGGTGCGCGCGGCCACGCGCGGCGACGGCCGGGTCGGCGAGGATGTCACCCACACGGCGCGAACCATTCGATCCATTCCCGTTCAACTTTCGGGCGCGGAGGTTCCTCGCCGGCTTGAGGTGCGGGGAGAGGTGTTCATGCGATTGAGCGCGTTTGAGGGCTACAACCGGAAGGCTGCAGAGGAGGGCGGCAATACACTGGTGAATCCGCGCAACGCGGCGGCCGGCGCGCTTCGCCAAAAGGACCCCGAACTTGCCGCTGACCGTTCCCTCGACTTCTTCGCACATGGCGTGGGCCGTATCGATGAAGTGCCTTCCGCCTCGCGTCAATCGGAATTGTTCCATGCGATAGAGTCCTGGGGCCTTAGGGTGTGTCCCGAAACCGAGAGTGTCATCGGCGCTGGTGGCTGCGCGAGCTACTACGAGCAAATCGCCGAGCGCCGCGCCGGCTTTGACTACGCGCTGGACGGCGTGGTCTACAAGCTCGAACGCTTCGATCTCCGTGATCAGGCCGGGGCTTCCTCGCATGCCCCGCGCTGGGCGGTAGCGCAGAAGTTCCCAGCCGAAGAGAAGCGCACTACGGTGCGCGCCATTGAGTATCAGGTAGGGCGAACCGGAGCGCTCACGCCCGTAGCGCGCCTCGAACCTGTATTCGTCGGCGGCGCCACGGTCAGCAACGCCACGCTGCATAACTACGGCGAACTCCTGCGCAAGGACGTGCGCGTCGGCGATACCGTGGTCGTGCGTCGCGCCGGCGACGTGATTCCGGAGGTCGTGCGCTCGCTGCCTGATCATCGAGCGGGCAATCCGCCGGCCCCGTCGCTGCCCGAACGCTGCCCGGAATGCCAATCGGAAGTGGCGCTGCCTGAGGATGAGGCCGTGGCGCGCTGCAGCGGAGGACTGATCTGCCCCGCGCAACGACGCCAGGCGATGATGCACTTTGCGTCCCGCGCGGCCATGGACATCGAGGGCCTGGGGGGAGTGCTGATCAGCCAACTGGTGGAAAAGGGTCTGGCGCAAAGTCCGCCAGACTTGTACGTGCTTGCAGCCGAGCAGTTGAACGATCTGGAGCGTATGGCCGAGAAGTCCTCAACCAATCTGCTGGCCGCCATTGAACGCAGCAAGTCCACCACTCTCGAGCGGTTCTTGTTCGCCTTGGGAATCCGTGACGTAGGGCAGGTAACGGCTCAGGCCCTGGCGAGGCATTTCGGCCACCTGGACGCCCTGCGAGAGGCGGATGAAGAGCAGCTTCGCGAGGTGCCCGACGTGGGCGAGATCGTGGCGCGTCGCCTGCGCGAGTTTTTTGAGCGCGAAGACAACCTGCATGTAGTCAAAGCGCTGCAGGAGCAAGGCGTGACTTGGCCCGAAAGCGAAGCGGCGCCTGCCCCCTCGGCCGGGCCGTTGCGCAACAAGACGCTGGTGCTGACCGGCGCCCTGGAGAGCTTTACGAGAGACGGCGCGCGGATACGCATCCGCGCCGCCGGAGGCCGCGTAACCGGCACTGTGTCGAAGAAGACCAGCTATCTCGTAGCCGGCGCCAACCCGGGGGGCAGCCTGGCCAAGGCGCAAGAACTCGGCGTAGAAGTACTCAACGAAGCGCAGCTACTGACTTTACTGAAGGCACTGCCGGAATAGGCAAGGCTTTTCATCGCCTGGCGCGCCTGCGGCCCCGCCCTGATGGCGTCGCCTGGCTTGTTCAGGCGGAGGCTGGGAGGTCCCGGGGGAACCTCATGGCGCCGGCATTCGGCGCTGCCGCCCGGTCCCGGCGCTGGTTGCGGGCGCCGCCGTTGCGCCGGGGCCGGCGCGAATGCTTCCCGGTCATTTCCGCCTTGTTCGGCAGCGCGGGCGTCACACCGTCTCCGGCCACCGTCAGCCGGTGGCGGATCAGGCGTTCGATGGAGCTGAGATAGGCCCGTTCCGTGGGATCGCAGAACGACAATGCAAATCCGCCGGCCCCCGCCCGCGCAGTGCGGCCGATGCGGTGGACGTAACTTTCCGGCTCGTTGGGCAACTCAAAGTTGATGACATGGGTGACGCCCTCGACATCGATGCCGCGGGCGGCGATGTCGGTTGCGACCAGGACGCGCACCTGGCCGGCGCGGAACCGTTTCAAGGCCCGCTGGCGGCTGCTTTGGGACTTGTTCCCGTGGATTACGTCAACGCTCACCCCGGCCTTGCCGAGCTTCTCCGTGATCCTGTTGGCGCGATGCTTGGTGCGGGAAAACACCAGGACCCGGGACAGCGCCGGATCCTCCAGGATACCGTTCAGCAAGGCCAGCTTCTTCCGCGCGCCGACGTGATAGACGAGCTGTTCAACGAGCGCGACCGGCGTGGCCCGCGGTGTTACTTCAACAAGCACGGGATTGGTCAGAATGGTGCGCGAAAGACGGGCAACCTCGGTGGGCATGGTGGCCGAAAACAGCAGCGATTGGCGGTCGGCGGGCACGGCCCCGATAATCTTTCGGACGTCGCGCACGAAACCCATGTCGAGCATGCGGTCTGCTTCATCCAGCACCAGGACTTCAACCGCGCCGAGTCTCAGCCAGCCTTGGTCCATGAGATCAAGCAGCCGGCCCGGGGTGGCGACCACAATATCAACGCCGCGCCGCAGGGCGCTGACCTGGGGCTTCTGGCCGACACCGCCGAAGATCACGGTATGGCGCAAATGAAGATAAATTGCGTAGGCGCGGATTTCTTCGCCGATCTGGATCGCGAGTTCGCGGGTGGGCGCTAGAATCAGGGCGCGCGGGCGCCGGCGGTCTTTCTTGCCGTGACCGCGCGAAAGCCGGTCGAGAATGGGAAGCGCGAAGGCCGCCGTCTTGCCGGTGCCGGTCTGGGCTATACCCAGCAGATCCTTGCCGGCCAGCAGTTCGGGAATGGCGCGTTCCTGGATCGGGGTCGGCTCGAGGTGGCCTCGGGCGGCCAGCGCGCGCTGTATGGGATCGGCCAGGTCGAGGCCTGAGAATTTGTTATCGTTCACGAGGATATCCTTACTGCGCCAAACAGTGCGGCCGGAGTCCCTGGCACGGTCGTGATATGGCGGTTCTTGGCCCGGCTCCGGGCGCGGTCGGAACGGGAATATTCGAAGGTTTTGCCCGGGACATGGCACCGCATCAAAGCGGCGCATCGCGCTATCGCGAGCCAGTATGTGAGCGCCGCATGGTACTCTGAATCAGCCCGTCAGGCAAATCAAAAGATTGGAAGGCCATTGCGATCAAGTAGGCAAACTGTCAAACTTCGAACAGCAATAGAGAAAGCCCGACAGGGGCATTTGCGGTGACGATTCTTCTTGGAGTGAACGTAGATCACGTGGCGACCTTGCGCCAGGCGCGCAACACGGTGTACCCCGATCCCGTGGAGGCCGCGCAGCAGGCTCTGGCGGCCGGCGCCGACTACATTACGGCGCATCTGCGGGAAGATCGCCGCCATATCCAGGACCACGACCTAGAGCGTCTGGTGCGGATGCCGGGCGTTCGGGTGAACCTCGAGATGGCCGCTACCGCGGAGATGGTTGCGCTGGCTGAGCGCTGGCGGCCTGAGGATTGCTGCCTGGTTCCTGAACGGCGCCGGGAGTTGACGACCGAAGGCGGGCTGGACGTTCTTGGACAGGCAGGCGCGCTTGAAGATGTGTGTGTGCGCCTGGCGGCTGCGGGTGTGCGCGTGTCGCTGTTCGTTGACCCTGATGAGGCTCAGCTTGAGGCCGCCGCCGCAACCGGGGCGCCGGTGGTGGAGCTGCATACGGGCGCGTACGCCGATGTTGCGGGAGCGGCCGCGGCTGGGGAGTTGGCGCGCATCAAGCACGCCGCAGATGTCGCCGCGGGCCTGGGGCTGGCGGTTAACGCCGGCCACGGACTCCACTACGAGAATACCGCCGCAGTTGCGGCGATTGAGCAGATTGCGGAACTCAATATTGGTCATGCTATCGTTGCCCAAGCATTATTTGATGGGTTTTCCGGGGCCGTTCGGCGAATGAAGAGTCTGATGACGGCGGCTCGCGGGGCTAGGGGGCAATGATTTACGGCATAGGAACGGACCTGCTGCGAATTGACAGGGTGGATCGTGTGTACCGGCGCTTCGGCGATCGGTTTGCGCGCCGCGTGCTGATGGATTCCGAGCAGCGGGACTTCCTCGGCGCCAAGAACCCGGTGCGCTTTCTCGCCATGCGTTTCGCGGCTAAAGAGGCGATCGTAAAGGCCCTGGGCACGGGTTTTCGCCACGGCATGTGGGTCCGCGATTCCGGAGTCCGGCACGATAGGCGAGGCCGCCCGGAAATTATTTTTTCGCCACGCGGCAGGGCGGCGTGCGCGGCCGCCGGAATATCCGGTGGCCACTTGAGTTTGACTGATGAAGCCGGCCTGGTAGTGGCAACGGCGATACTTGTTACTGGAAGTGGGGGAGCAAGCGATGAGTGCGCAACTGATTTTCGACATTGAGACGGTACCGGATCCTGAACTAGGGCGATCGCTATACGGACTCGATGACCTGGACGACGGCGAGGTGATGCGCGCTATGCAGCATCACTATCAGCAGCGCACCGGTCTGGAATTTCTTCCGCCCATACAGCACAAAGTGGTGGCGATTGCGGTGGTGCTCCGCAATGATGAGGGCGTGCGGCCGCTGGTGCTGGGAGACGAAGACGCCAAGGAATCGGAACTGATCATGCGGTTTTTCCGCGGCCTGGGACACTATGTGCCCGATCTGGTTACCTGGAATGGGGCGGCGTTCGACCTGCCGGTTCTGAACTTTCGAGCGCTTCGCTACGAGGTGCAGGCGAAGACCTATTGGGAAACCGGCGTGAACGACCGTGTCTTCCGCTTCAACAACTATCTGTCGCGTTTCCATTGGCGCCATACGGATCTCATGGATGCCCTATCCGGATTTCAGGGCCGGGGCCGTCCCAGCCTGCGCGAGGCCTGCGCCTTGCTTGGCTTGCCCGGCAAGAACCTGATGGATGGATCATCGGTGATGGGCGCCTACTTGGACGGCAGGATCGGCGACATTCGCCGCTACTGTCTTGAGGACGCGCTGAATACCTATCTGGTGTTCCTGCATTTCCAATACTTGCGAGGCAACCTGACGCAAGACAATCTGGACGAAGAGTACGGGCTGCTGATTGACGTGCTGAAAGCCAGCAGCGAAGATCACTTGAAGGCCTTTGCCGGTAAGTTGGAGGCGGAAGCGGACGGGCCGGGAGAAGGCGCCCCGGAAGAGAGTTCCGATCAGGAAGCTCCGGCCCCGGACCCTTCGCCGAAGCAGAGTTCCGACCAGAAAGCCTCAGCCCCGGACCCTTCGCCGAAGGGGGCTGTCCAGGAAGAGCAGGCGGCATAAGAGCCTGCGGTGCCCGGTCTCAGGGAGTGCCATGCAGGCTTCAGTTGCCGGGCCGGGTGTCCGGCGTGTCCTTGCCCTTACCCGGCGCCCAGGACGGCGGTCATCGGCTGCGCCAACGGGAAGACTGAGTCATAGCGTTTGATCGATGCCTGGCGAAGTGCTCATCGACATTTCCCGGCAGTCCCTGAAACTTCTTGATGGAGGCAGGGTGCGGCAGGAATGGGCAGTTTCCACGTCCCGTTACGGCCCCGGCGAGTTGGCCGACAGCATGGGCACGCCGCGCGGCTTGCACCGCATCCGGGCTCGCATCGGCGCAGGGCAGCCGCCGGGCGCCGTCTTCGTCGGCCGCCGGCCAACCGGAGAAATCTACTCCGAAGACCTGGCCCGACAGCATCCCGGTCGCGACTGGATCCTGAGCCGTATTCTCTGGCTGTGCGGCGAACAGCCCGGACTAAACCGGTACGGGCAGGTCGACAGCATGCGCCGTTACATCTACATCCACGGAACACCGGATTCCGAGCCGATGGGAGTTCCGCGCTCGCATGGCTGCGTGCGCATGCGCAATGCCCACGTGATCCAGCTGTGCGGCCAGGTGGGTCCTGGCTGCCGGGTGGAAATTCGACCCTGAGCGAAACCGCCGTGGGGCCGCTGATGATCGATCTGCAGGGCGCCGCCCTGTTGCCCGAAGAGGAGGGGCTGCTGCGCCATCCCGCCGTCGGTGGCGTGATCCTGTTTACCCGCAACTACCTTTCTCCCGGGCAGACCCGGCGTCTGGTTAGCGCGATTCGCACCGCGGCAGGCTGCCCTTTACTTATCGCTATCGACCAGGAGGGAGGTCGCGTGCAGCGCATGCGTTCGGGATTTTCCTCCCTCCCTCCGGCCCGGGTTCTGGGTGAAATTCATGATCGCGCGCCCGGGCGCGCGAAGGAATTGGCCTACGCACGGGGCCGGCTTGTGGCGCTGGAGTTGGAGGCGGTGGACATCGACTTCAGCTTTGCGCCGGTCGTGGACCTGGACTACGGCAGGAGCGCCGTGATAGGCGACCGCGCCCTGCACGGCGAGCCCCGGACTGTCGCGGACCTGGGACTGGCATTTCTTCAAGGCGCACGCGCCGCCGGCATGGCCTGCGTGGCCAAGCACTTTCCGGGTCATGGCTGGGTAGCGGCCGATTCCCATCATGAGACGCCGGTGGATGAAAGGGAATATGCGGCGCTGCTCATTGATCTCGAGCCGTTCGAACGGCTGATAGGAGCGGGTCTGGGCGCGATCATGACCGCCCATGTGCAATATCCCGCCGTGGACGCTTCCGCTCCTTGCTACTCGGATCGATGGATAGGCCAAGAGCTGCGTGAACGCCTGGGTTTCTCCGGCGTGATCTTTGCCGATGACCTGTCCATGCACGGCGCTCAAGAGGCCGGGGGGCTTGCCGAGCGCGTGGCGGCTTCGCTGGAGGCCGGCTGCGACATGCTGCCGATTTGCAACGACCCCGAGGGGGTGCGTGAGCTTCTTAAGGACTGGCGCTACGTACCCGATGCAGGTTCCGCGCAACGGCTCGCCACGCTGCAGCGCGTGCGTTAGTGAATGCCTGGTCTTGCTGCTGGGCGCCTGGCGCCTTTCAAACCCTGATCGCTGATGCGGATTGACGGGCTTGCGCTGATTTCCGGGGTCCCGCCGGAGCGTTTGGGTCTGGGTAGGAAGGAAGGGCTGGCGCCGGAAGGAGGTCAGCCCTATGGCCGGCCTTCCGCACCCGTGGAGATTCGCCGGCTCAATCGGATCGAGGTCCTGTTCCTGAACCGGCATGGCGAGGACTACGCTATCGCGCCACATCGAATCAACTACCGGGCAAACCTGCATGCGCTGGCCGATGCGGGGGCGCAATGCGTCCTCGGCGTGCATTCCGTGGGCGGCATTGCGCCCGATGCCGTTCCGGGGACGGTCGCCATACCTCATGACCTGATCGACTACACGCACTCGCGCGCAACCAGTTTCACGGAGGAGGGCGCAGGAAAAAGCGCGTTCATTGCATTCGCCGTTCCCTTCGATCCCGAAATGCGGGAGGGTCTGGCAGCGGCTGCGGTGAATACGGGCTGTCTTGCCCAGGGGGTATACGGAGTTATGCAGGGTCCGCGCCTGGAGACCGCTGCGGAAATCGACCGGCTGGAGCGCGACGGTTGCACCCTGGTCGGAATGACTTTGATGCCGGAGGCCGTGCTCGCGCGTGAACTCAGTATCCCTTATGTTTCACTCTCGCTGGTGACGAACTGCGCCGCAGGCCGGGAAGCAGCGGGCGAAACCGCCGGCATTCACGCCCAGCACCGGACTTGGCTGGACTCGGCGCTTGAGCGTGCCCGCCAACTGATCAATCGCTGGATTTCGGATTCCGATCCCCCCGATGGGAGCGCTGGAGCAGGGCGTCTCGCCCTCGCTCCGGATTAGCTTGCGCTGGGAACGAGGGCGTCTCGCCCTCGTCGAGGGCAGGATGCCCTCGCTCCTTTGCCTCGCTCCGGATCAGCTTGTGTTCATTCTTCCGCTTGCGGCCGGGAGCGATAGCGGAATAGCCTCACGATTGCACCGAAGCGGGGATGGTCGAAGTAGTGGATCTCTCCCAGAAGCAGGCGCCGTCGCTCGGTCAGGCGATACGTTCCTGCCGCGTCAGGCTCGGCAGGCAGGCGCACATCCAGCGTGAGTTGCACGAACCGATCCTCCTCCAGCGAAACCTGTCCACTGAAAGCCAGTGGAGCAGCGGACAAGGTCGATAGACGCAAGGGGATTGCCGCGCCGTTCCATTCCGCGGGCATGGCCCAGGCGAAATGGGCCAGCGGGCGGTACTCGGCGCTGCGGCGCATTGCCCCCCAAATCCCGTCCAGCGCGTATTGGGCGCGGGTAAGCGCAACTACGCCGGGTGGCGTCTGTGGCGTCACAGGTCCTGCATCCGGCAGCCGAATAGGCGCGGGATAAGTCCGCGCGGGAGGCAGGTCAGGCGGAGTCACCAGAATGTCCTCCGTGCTGGCCTCCGGTTCCAGTTGGGCGAACACCACCATCTCCAGAGCAACCCGGAAGTCGTTTTCCTGCGCCAAACCCGTTGCGGGAGCAAGCGCGAGACTCGTAAGCCCCAGCAGAGTGGCTAAGACGCTTCGCACGGCTGGCTTGAGACAGCGAAACGTGACGCGCGAAGACATGCGCCTAGTTTACGGCTTGCACACTGCAAGTACTCGCTCGTCGCTGGCGGAAGCGGCTGAGGAAGGAATCCGTAGCTCTCCCCAGGGTAGGCTATGCGTTGTGCGAACGACCTGGCAGCGTCATGTTGCAGGTGTCTGCTTTTCCCAATCGTCCCCAGCGTTGGTGCCCTGCGCGTCAGCGCAACGGCGCCCGCTGCGAAAACTCCTATGGCCAAACAGTAGCCTGTCCGCCATTGCGATCGAAGGTCAGACAGCTCTGTAATTGTGCGGTTTAGGGGATGTTGAACGCAGGCCGTCAATGTGCTCGTGGAGCGCGTCCCCGATGTGAGATCACATTGGATCCAATACGACATCGATCCCCTCGCGTCTGGCCAACTTTGCAGTCGGCACGAAGTCGCCGTCGCCCGACACCAACACGATTTGCTTAACCATGCGCTTCAAGGCGAGCGAAGTAATATCAATCCCGATTTTTGTGTCGACGCCTTTTTGGGTGATGTCGAATCTCGCGTTGGTCCGCTGTAGCTGATCTGGCGTTATCTTGCCGGCGAGAGGTTTCTTCCCCGCTTCAGGCGTGATTATCCAATTTTGCGCTCTGAGGTAACCCAGACGGAGCGCCACTTTGCGCTTTTGCTTTAGCTGCTTGTGAAACTCCAACCGGAATAGGGCGCCCGGGAGCTTTAGGAAGTCTACGAGTTCCTGCGTAATTGGATGATGCGTTCGCTTATTTAGGGGCGGGCAGTCGTAAACCAGGATCCGATACAAGTCGGCATCGCCAACATGAGCCATGCACATCTTGCAGAGCGTGGCGGCGAAAATCGTTGGATTTTTGGCATTCAGATCCGGGTAGACATGGCGGAATCGCTTCAGAAAGAAGGCCGTGTCAACCAGGATAGCAGTGGACATAGTCCTGACCTCCATGTCATCAGTTCAACAAAAATGGCCCTTGGGGTCTGCTTCCCGCCGGAACGTTGGGGGACGCGTACTGCCAAAGGCCGGGAACGCTAGCGGGAATACAACCGAACCCGGAGAAGTGTCAATACGAATTTCTCACGATATTGGCGGTAGTTTCTGACTCTTGGGCAAATGGCCTTGGGAGCTGTAGCTCTTGCTTGAGCGCTTCGTGAGGGTAGGACGAGTGTGGGAAACCTGGGGAGGGGACGTCTTGCCTGCGTCGAGGGCAGGATGCCCTCTTTCCCAGGGGGGTTATTTTGGGTTTTCCAGCATAGTCATAAGGCGCTCGACGTAGCGGAAGCGCTGCTCCGGCTCGGCAAGGTCCGCGCGGAACTTGAGCTCGCCGCGGGGGCGCAGGGCGAACTCTTGCGGTTGCTGCTGGGCCATCGCCACCAGCCGCAAAGGATCTACCGGCGTGTCGCTGTGAAACTCCGCTTCACCGCCGTGGGCTGCCGCTTGCAGCATCTGTATTCGCAACTCCCGCATACGTTGCTGGATGCGTGCCTGGCGGAACAGGTTGCGGGCCGAGTCCGGGACCGGGCCGAACCGGTCCACCAACTCCACCAGGAGCGCGTTCAGCTCTGAGGAATCGGCAGCCGACGCTATCCGCTTGTACCAATTCAGGCGCTGGTTGACATCCGGCATGTAGTCCTCCGGCAGCAGCGCGCCGAGGTTAAGCTCCAGGTCGGCGCGCGGATGGGCCGGCGTAACCGGACGGCCGCTTGTGTGGCCGCGCAGGTCCTCGACCGCCCGATTCAGCATCTCGTTGTAGAGACTGAAGCCGATCTGCTGAATCTGGCCGGATTGCTCCTCGCCCAGCAGTTCTCCGGCGCCGCGGATTTCAAGATCGTGGGTGGCAAGCAGAAAGCCGGCGCCCAGCTCACCGGCTGCCTGTATGGCCTCCAGCCGTTTGCGCGCGTCGGCGGTCATTTCCTTCTCATGCGGCCGGATCAGGTAAGCAAAGGCCTGGTGATGCGAGCGTCCGACCCGGCCCCGCAACTGGTGCAATTGAGCAAGGCCAAGCCGGTCGGCGCGGTTGATCAGCATCGTGTTGGCGTGCGGGACGTCCAGGCCGCTCTCGATGATGGTGGTGCATACCAGCACGTCGAAGCGGCGGTGATAGAAGTCGGTCATGACCCGTTGCAGTTCGGTGTCAACCAACTGGCCGTGCGCCACTTCGAGCCTCACATCTCCCAGCAGGTTCTTTACTTCGCGGGCGATGCGGTCGATGTCCTGGACCCGGTTGTGGACGAAGAAAACCGCTCCGCCGCGCCGCAATTCGCGCCCGCAGGCCTCACGGATCAGGCTGTTGCGCCACGGCGTAACAAAGGTCTTTACCGCCATGCGCGCGGGCGGCGGCGTGGTGATCAGCGAAAGGTCGCGCAGGCCGCCCAGCGACATGTTTAACGTACGCGGTATCGGGGTTGCGGTGAGGGTAAGAACGTGCAGGTCGGCCCGCAATGCCTTGATGCGTTCCTTTTGGCGCACACCGAAGCGATGTTCCTCATCGATTACAAGCAGCCCCAGGCGCTTGAAACGAACGCCGGCGCTCAGAAGGCCGTGGGAGCCCGCCACTATGTCCGCGCGTCCGTCGCTTAAGTATTCCCGCACTTGTTCGTTCTTGCGGCCTCTGCCGAAACGGGTAAGTGATTCGATCCGAACCGGCCAATCCGCGAATCGGTCGCTGAATACCTGGTGGAGCTGTTCCGCCAACAGGGTTGTGGGCGCCAGAACCGCCACCTGAAAGCCTTGCATTACGGCCGCAAACGCTGCGCGAAGGGCCACTTCGGTCTTGCCAAAACCCACGTCTCCGCATATGAGCCGGTCCATCGGCCTTCCGGATGCCAGGTCGTCGAGGACCTGTTCGACGGCGCGTTCCTGGTCGTGCGTGAGCCGGTACGGAAAGCGCGCCGCAAAAGCGCTCATTTCCGAGAGCAGCGCGCACATGGCGGGCATTTGGCGCGCGGCCCGCTGTGCCTGCAGGTCGAGCAGTTCCGCTGCGACGTCCCGCAATTGCTGCTCGGCCCTTCGCTTGATGCGGGCCCAGGCATCCGAACCGAGGCGGTGCAGCGGCGCGTTCTCGGGATTCCCGCCGGTATAGCGGGTGATGAGCTGCATGTCCGACACCGGAACGTAGAGACGATCGTCGCCGGCATAGCGCACCCGCATGAACTCGGCGGGTGCGCCGCCCACGTCCATGTGCTGCAAGCCTTCGTAGCGGCCGATACCGTGATCTTCGTGGACCACCGGCGCGCCAGGCGTCAGGTCCGCCAGACTTTGCAGGATGGCCTCGGGATCCGGCTGACCCCGGCGCCGGCGGCGGGTCAGCGGCCGTTGCCGGCCGAACAGTTCACGCTCGGTCAGGATGACCCGATCATCCGGCAGCGCGATGCCGCAATTGAGCGGGCTCTCGGCAAGGCACAAGGGGGCCCTTGATGACAGAAACTCCGCCCAGGACCCGACTCCCAGCGGCTTGAGGCGCCGGCCGCCCAGCAGTTCGCGGATCAACTCACGCTGACCGGCGGTTTCCGCGTTCAGCAGGATTCTCCGGCCGGGCGTGTTTGAGTAGGCCTCGAGTGAGGTGTGATCATCAGTGCGGGCCAGCGGCACCATGGGTGCGGGGCCGGCGTTGACGGAAAGTGCGTATGCCTGCCGCGCTACATCGGGAAGGGGATCGGCCAGACCTTCGACGCAGCGCAAGCTTGCCATGGCGGCCTGGTGCACCTTCGGCGGCGCAAACAATTCCTCGGGCGGCAGACAGGGCTGCTCCGGGTCGCCATCCCGTTGCCTGTAACGATCCGCCGCCGTCTCCCATTCGCCCTGCATGGCCGCCGCGCTGCCGGGGAGCAGAATCACGGCGATGTCCGCGGGCAGGTAATCCCAAAGGTTTTCAGTGTGCTCGAAGAACAGCGGCAGGTAGTTTTCCGCGCCTTGGGGCGCCATTCCCTCGCCCAGCTTGCGAAACACTTCTGCCCGCGCGGGATTGGCGGGAAACCGCTGCCGAAAGCGTTCCCGGAACGCCGCCACGCTGCCTGAATCCAGGGGCAGCTCACGGGCCGGCAGTAGCTTGAAAGAGTCCAGCGTCTGGATGCTGCGCTGCGAGGCCGGGTTGAACAAGCGGATCGATTCAACTTCAAGGTCGAAGAATTCGATGCGCACCGGCGCGGCGGCGCCGCTGGGGTAAAGATCGATCAAGGCGCCCCGGACCGCGTATTCACCAGGTTCATTGACCATTGGCGCGCGCACATAGGCGGCCTCCTCCAGCCGCTGCCGCAGGGACTCCGGGTCCAGTTCCTGACCCACGCGGCAGGAAAATCCGAGCCACTGGCGGAATTGCGTGCGTGGCGGCAGACGCTCCAGGAGCGTCGCAGCGGCCACGAACAGCGTCTGGGGCATTTGCGATGACTCGGGATCCAGCAGCCGGGTGAGCGTCTCAAGCCGCCTGGAGGTGATTTCCGGGTGCGGACTGAACAGGTCATAGGGCAGTGTTTCGCGATCGGGAAGCAGCGCCATGCCGTCCTTGTTCCCGCGCAGCCAGGCCACTTGCTGCATGAACTGCTCCGTCCCGCCCGGGTCGGGCGTGACCACTACAACGCAGGATGAAGGCCGGCAGGCGATCAATTCCGCGCATAGCAATGGCGCCACGCCCGCGGTTACCCCGTGCAACCGTAGAGGTGCGCCGGGCCGCTCCGGCCAGTGGGTACGGAGGACTTGCGGCAACCGAGCCGGGCTGTCGGGTTGTGCGCGCATACGGCGCGCATTATGAAGCCGAATGCCGGCGGGTTCGTGGGACAATGACCGGATGCTCCGGCCCCTATCGCTTGCCATCGCCTGGCGCTACCTGCGCGCGCCCACGCGCAACCGGTTCATTTCCTTCATCGGTCTGGCCTCGGTAGGCGGGATCGCCCTTGGCGTGGCCGCATTGATCGTGGTGATCGCGGTTATGGATGGTTTCGAGGCCGAGTTGCGTGAGCGTTTGCTCAGGTTCGACGCGCAAGTGAAGCTTGTTGCCGAGGATGGCATTGAAGACTGGCGCGAAATAGCCGAAGAGGTGGCGAAAGTCCCCGGGGTCATTACGGTAGCGCCAACCGTTGAGGTGGAAAGCCTGTTGTCCTCAAGGGGGAGGTTTGCGGTAGTCCGGCTGCGTGGAATCGCCGCCGATCCGGAGTTGCAATCAGCGCAGTATGGCGAAAGAGCAACGGCGGGATCCTTCAACGATCTGCATGGGCGCCAAGGCGGCCTGGCTCTCGGGAGTTACCTGGCCGACGATTTGGGCGTTCGTGTCGGCGAGATCGTGCGAGTATTGGTCCCTCAACCGGGAGGAGCCACTCCGCGCTTGCGCGACCTTCCGGTTCGGGCGGTATTCCAGGCGGGGGTAGCCGGGGCCGACACGAGCTTGGCGATAGCAAGCCTGGAAACCGTGTCGGACCTGGCAGGCCTGGGCGGCCGGGCAAGCGCTCTGGAAGTTCGCGGCAATGATCCCTACGCCACGCCCGAAGCGGTGAAGACCTGGGCGTCCAATGCCGAGACGGTGCAACGGCACGGCCTTACGCCGCGTTCCTGGATGCAAGAGCATGAAGCGCTGTTTCGAACCGTGCAGCTGGAGCGCCTGGCCATGGCTGTGCTGTTGTCCGCCATCATCGCGGTTGCCGTGTTCAACGTCCTTGCTACGCTTGTGATGTCGGTCAATGAGCGCCGCGCTGAAATTGCGATACTCGCTACGTTGGGGGCTAGCACTTCGACCATCATGGCGGTTTTTTCCCTGCAGGGCCTGCTGGCGGGAATCGTCGGTGTGGCGCTGGGCGGGGCTCTTGGCGTCTGGTTGGCGCGCAACGTCGATGCGGTGATGTCGACCCTCGAAGACTTCTTCGGTTTCGATTTCCTGCCGGCGGAAGTCATGTACCTGACTGGGGTTCCATCGCAGTTGTCAGTCTCTCTGGTGCTCTCGGTGGCCGGGCTGGGCCTGTTGTTGTCGGCGCTGGCAAGCTGGTACCCGGCCCGGCGCGCGGCCCGAGTCGACCCGGCCAGCGTGCTGCGTTACGAGTAAGCCATGGTTTTTTTCGAACTACGGATGGCGTTGGCGCAGCTTCGCGCGAGCCGGGGCGCCGGATTTGTTTCGCTGGTCTCAATGCTGTCCATGCTGGGTGTAGCGGTGGCCGTGGCGCTGTTGGTAATCGTCCTGTCGGTGATGAATGGCTTTGACCAGGTTGTGCGCGAGCGGGTACTGAATGTCGTGGCCCACGGCAGTCTTCACGGCGCAGCCGGGCGGTTGGCCGGGTGGCGCGAACTTCGCATTTCCGCTTTGGCGCATCCGGACGTCGACGCGGCGGCGCCCTTTATCGAAGGGCAGGGTGTATTGAGTGTGCCGGATGCGGTGGCGGGCGTTCTGATTCTCGGATTTGAACCCGGCGAGCCGGCCTTCGAGGGGCTGGGCGGCCTGACGGGTGATGATGTATTAGCGTCGCTCAGCGCCGGTTCCTGGAGCATTGTGCTCGGCAGCGAGTTGGCCGCGCGTCTTGGCGTGAGTACGGGCGACGATGTTGTACTGATGATGGCGCAGGGCTGGAGCACGCCCGCGGGGATTGCTCCCCGTATGCGCCGCCTGCGCGTTGCGGGCGAGTTTCATGCCGGTATGAACGATCTGGACGGTTCGCTGGCCTGGGTCCACTACGAAGATGGGCGCCGCCTTTTCGGTTTGGGCGTGGACACCTTCGGTCTGCGCATCATGCTTCACGATCCACGCAGGGTGAACACGGTGCTACCTGAAATAGCGGGGGATAGGGCCGGGGAATTGTTCGGGCGCTATTGGAACACGGTATACAGCAACTTTTTCTATTCCATTGCCATGACCAAGCGGGTGACGATTATCATTCTCACGCTTCTGGCGGCGATTGCCGCCTTCAATATCGTGTCCAGCCTGGTGATGATCGTGCGCGAAAAGACTCCTGAGATCGGCATCCTTCGGACTCTCGGATCCACACCCGGGTCCGTGTTGGCCGTGTTTGTCGCACATGGTGGTTTTGCCGGCCTGTTTGGCATGCTGCTGGGTCTTGCGGTGGGAATCCCGTTGGCGTATTTTGCGGGTCCGCTTACTTCCTGGGCCGAGCAGTTTCTCCGCACGAGCCTGGTCAGCCCGGGCTATTTTCTCGACGAGATGCCGAGCCACATCATAATTCCGGAAGTCATCGTCGTATGCGCGCTGGCTCTGCTGCTTTCTCTGATCGCAACCGTGTATCCGGCGCTGCGCGCTGCGCGAACGGACCCGGCGACCGCGATCCGCTGGGATTAATCGTGAGTGAGCAGGTAACCTCCGAGGGCGCGGCGCCGCTGTCCTGCCACGGACTGGCGCGGCATTTCCGTGAGCAGCGCCGGGTGCTCGAAGTGCTGCGTGGAGTGGACCTGACGATTGAGCCGGGTGAACGCGTGGCGGTAGTGGGCGCGTCGGGCTCCGGAAAGACGACGCTGCTGCAATTGCTCGGCGGCCTGGACACGCCCACGCGCGGCTGGGTGGAGCTGGAAGGCCGGAATTTCAGCGCGATGCCGCCGGCCGAGCGCGGCAAACAGCGCAACCGCCACATCGGCTTCGTGTACCAGTTTCATCACCTTTTGCCGGAATTCAGTGCGGTAGAAAATGTGGCAATGCCGCTACTCATTCGCCGGTCGGCTACGGCCGGGGCCTTGGCTGGAGCACGTGAACTGCTCGAAAAGGTGGGTCTGGGCGAGCGCCTGAGTCATCGCCCGGCAAAACTGTCGGGGGGCGAGCGACAGCGCGTGGCCGTGGCGCGCGCGCTGATTACGCGTCCTTCCGTTGTTCTTGCCGATGAGCCGACCGGCAATCTGGACCCCGAATCCGGCGAGCAGGTCTTCAGGCTACTCCTGGAGCTCAACCGCGACACCGGCGCCGCGCTGGTGATCGTGACCCATGATCTGAATCGCGCCCGGCGGATGGACCGCGTACTCGCTTTGCGCGACGGCCTGCTGGCTGCCGCGGAAAGCTGAAACCAGGCTTTATCCCGCCGCAATTCAATGTTGCCGCTGGGCATAGCATGGCTGGCCGGCGTCAGCCTGGCGTTAGTGCTGCTGCCACCGCCGCCCGATCCAATATTCTTCGCGGCGCTGCTGGCGCTTGCGGCGCTGTGCGCCTGGCGCATGCGCGGGGTGCTCCTGGCCGTCCTGCTGTTGGGCAGCGCCGTGGGACTTTCACTGGCGGAGCTGCGCCTGCAACAGCGGATGGCGGACACAGCCGGGCGCGTGGACCGCATCGTTACCGGCGTGATCGACGAGTTTCCGCGGGTCGACGACCTTCGCTGCCGGTTCCGCTTTCGAGTCAGGCAGGTCGAGGACGAGGGACCGCCGCTGGATCGCATCCTGGTCAGTTGGTATGACTGCCACGAGCCGCCGCTGGCGGGCGAAACCTGGCGGCTCAAGGTGCGGCTGCGCGCTCCACGCGGGCTTTACAACCCGGGTGGATTCGATTTCGAACAGTGGGCGTTTCGGGAAAACCTCAACGCTACGGGATACGTGCGCGACGAATTTCCGCCGCAACGACTGGCCGGCTGCGAAACGGGCCCGAGGCTGTTGTGCCTGCGCGCCGCCCTGGTGGCCCGGCTTGATGGCTGGCTTGAGGGCAATTCGGGGCTGCGCTACGTCATTGCCCTGACCACCGGGGCGCGGCATCGCCTCAAGAACGATGACTGGCAGGTGCTTCGACGCACCGGCACCGCGCACCTTTTTGCGATTTCGGGTCTGCATGTCGGCGTGGTGGCGTGGTTCGCCTGGTTCCTGGGCGGCGCGCTGGGACGCATTGCCCAGCGGTATTTCACCAGGCTTCAGCCCCGGTTGTCAGCCGCGGCCTGCTCGTTTATGGCTGCCCTGGCCTATGCGGCTTTGGCCGGCTTTGCGGTATCCACGCTGCGCAGTCTGGCGATGATCACCGCCGTGCTTGTCTTTACCCAGCTTCGCCGCCGCGGCGGGTTTGGCGCGGCCCTCGGCGCCGCCTTGCTCGTGGTTCTGGCGCCGGACCCGTTCGCGGTGCTCTCGGCGGGGTTCTGGCTGAGTTTCGGGGCCGTGGCTCTCCTGGCGATCAGCGTTTTGAACTTGAGAGAACCGGGTCAGGCTAGCGGCGAGCCGCGCACCTCGGCCGCGGCGGCTTGGGCTCGCCGTCTGCTGGCGGCCCAGTGGCGCATTACGCTGGGCCTGGCGCCGCTGGTGCTGGCGTTCTTCGGCGAGGTATCGCTGATCGGTGCTGCAGCTAATCTGGTTGCGATTCCGTTGTTTTCGCTGCTGATCTTGCCCGGTTTGCTAGGAGCCCTGCTGCTTGCGCTGGTCTGGCCCCTGGCAGGCGTGTTTCTGCTGCAGTGCGGGGCGAGCCTGCTGGCCGGCGTCATGGAGATTCTGAGCGATCTCTCGGGATTTGAACTGGCGGCCTGGTCCGCCCCGGCCTTCGGTTTGCTCCCGGCAATCCTGGCGGCTGTCGGCATCGCCTGGCTGTTGGCGCCGCGCCCTGCGCCTGCCCGTTGGGCCGCGCCCTTGCTGCTGCTGCCGGCGGTACTGGGGTTGAATCGGGAGATATTGCAGGCTGATTTCGCGGTGACCGTGCTTGACGTGGGTCAGGGGCTTTCGGTTCTGGTGCAGGCGCCCGGCTACAACCTGCTGTACGACGCAGGCCCCAAGTATTCCTCCAGCGACGCCGGTGACAGCGTAGTGGCGCCGGCCTTGAGGGAGTTGGGCGTTCGGCGCCTGCATGCGGTGGTGATTTCGCACGGAGATAACGATCATGCGGGCGGAGCAGCCAGCGTTCTGGCCGCTCATCCCGAAGCGGTACTGATCGCGCCGGCCTTATTCGGTCTTCCGGCAAACACTTTCCGGCGCTGCGTGGCCGGAGGGCAGTGGAGGGCGGGAGAGGTTCAGTTTCGCATGTTGAGTCCGCGACCCGGCATGGGAGGCCGCGGTAACAACAGTTCCTGCGTCCTCGAAGTTCAAGCCCCGGGCGCCCGCGTGTTGCTGCCCGGCGATCTTGAGGCGTCCGGCGAGGCCCGGCTGGTCGGGACACCCTTTCGTGGGCCCTTCGACCTGGTGCTTTCGCCTCACCACGGTAGCGCAAGTTCGTCGAGTGCCGGCTTTGTTGAGGCGGCGCGTGCGCGCCTGGTTGCGCACTCCTCGGGCTTTTTCAACCGTTGGGGATTTCCCCGAGAAACCGTGGTGGCACGATGGGCGGAGGCGGGAGCCCGGCAGTGGGACACCGGCGCAAGCGGCGCCCTGCGGTTTGAGGTGCGAGACGGTGGACCGCTGATGCTGGTGAAGGAATGGCGCCGTGATCGGGCGAGGCTCTGGACCTACCCGCCTGGGGCAGTTGATGGCCCTGATAGGCCGGCTGACGGGTAAACTCGAAGTATGCGGCGGGATACTCCAACGAAACGCCTCGCGGCGCTGGCCGTTCGGTATTGGCGCGGCTTTCTGCTGGCGGTCCTGGCGATGGCGGTATTCGCGGGGACGGAAACCGGGTTTGCAATCGCCGTGGAGCGACTGACCGGGCTGTTGGGCAACGCGGCCGGACCATGGGGCCGGTGGTTGCCCTTGGGGGTGCTGGGCCTGTTTGCAGTGCGCGGCGTTTCCGGGTTCCTGTCCGCATATCAGCTGGGACGCATTGGCCGCTCAGTGGTGGGCCAATTGCGGGAAATGCTGTTTGCGCGATTCCTTCAGATGCCGGTGCGCGACGTGGAACAAAGGCCGCGCGCCGAATTGCTCTCCCGGATGCTGTATGACGCCGAGCAGGTTGCGGATACCTCATCCACCGTGATCACCACCGTCATTCGCGACAGCCTTACCGTTGCGGGCCTGGTTGCCTACATGGTTTACGCCAGCGCCGGTCTGTCCGCGGTGGTATTCGTGGTAGCGCCCTTGATTGCGCTTACGGCCCGTGTCTTGTCTCGGCACTTTCGCCGCTACAGCACCCGTATCCAGGAAAACATGGGCGAGGTGTCGCGGATTACCGATGAGGCCTTGCGGGGTCATCGCGTTATCAAGGTGTTCGGAGGGGCGGCGCGTGAGACTGACCGCTTTGCCCGGGCCAATGAGGTCAACAAACGGCTGCACCTCAAGCTGGTTATGGCGCGGGCCGGGGGCGATGGGCTGACTATGCTGCTGGCAGCTATCGGTGTTGCGTCGGTGGCCTGGTTCGTGGCCCAGTATTCCGCCGCCGAAAGCCTGCAGGTGGAAAAGTTCACCGGCTTTATGGCCGCGATGTTGTTGCTCATGACGCCCCTCAAACATCTCACCAACGTGAATGCTTCTTTGCAGCGCGGACTGGCCGCCGCCACATCTGTGTTCCGGCTGCTGGATAGCGTGGTGGAGTCCGACGCCGGCGCCGCGCCGCGCAGTGACCTGCCCGGGCGTGTCAAAGGCGAATTGGAGTTCGCCGACGTGTCGTTTTCCTACGACAACGAGGGCACGGCGGCCTTGCGTGATATTTCGCTCAAGATCCAGCCCGGCGAGCGGGTGGCGATCGTGGGACGTTCGGGCAGCGGCAAATCCACCCTGGTAAGCCTGATACCGCGCTTCTTCGAACCCGATTCGGGACAACTGCGGCTCGACGGCCGCCCCTTGGGCGATTGGCCATTGCCGGCCTTGCGCGAACAGATCGCATTGGTCACCCAGGATGTCATGCTCTTCAACGACACCCTGGCCAACAATATCGCCTATGGCGCGCTGTCGAAGGCCGACCCCGAGGCGGTCAAGGCCGCAGCCCGCGCGGCTCATGTCATGGAGTTCGTCGAATCGAGGAAAGAGGGCCTCAACGCAAGGGTCGGTGAGGGTGGCGTCAGCCTGTCCGGCGGCGAGCGCCAGCGGGTGGCAATTGCGCGCGCACTCTTGAAAGATGCGCCGGTACTGATCCTGGACGAGGCAACCTCCGCCCTGGACAGCCGTTCCGAGAGCCACGTGCAGGACGCGCTCGATCGCTTGATGCGCGGCCGAACCACCCTGGTGATCGCCCATCGCCTGAGCACTGTAGAGCACGCCGACCGGATCGTGGTCCTGGAGCGCGGCCGCATCGTAGAGAGTGGTGCTCACGCGGAGCTCCTGGCGCGCGACGGTCACTATGCCAGCCTCTACCGGCTGCAATTCCGCGCCAACGCCAGAAATGCGGGCTAGCGCACCAAAGGCGTGGGAGCGGCGCGGTTGGCTGAGTACTCTGCTTTACCCGCTGGCCAGCTTGTTTGCCGGCGCGGTCGCCCTTCGGCGAACTGCTTACCGGAAGGGCTGGGCCAGTTCAATCAAAGCAGCCGTCCCGGTTGTGGTGATCGGCAACATTACCGTGGGAGGAACCGGCAAGACCCCGATTACCGCTTGGCTGGCCGAATCCTTGATCAACGCCGGGCGCAGCCCAGCTATCGTGAGCCGCGGTTACGGGGGCCGAAGGCAAACTGCGCCGGTGCGGGTTAGCGGGCGCTCTGATCCCGCCGCGGTAGGCGATGAGCCGGTAATGCTGGCTCGGCAGGTCGGCTGTCCGGTGTGGGTGTGCATCGACCGGGCGCGAGCAGTCCGCCGGGCGGCACAGGAGGGGGCGGACCTCGTGCTATCGGATGACGGTTTGCAGCACTACCGCATGGCGCGTGACCTGGAACTTTGCGTAGTTGACGGTGACCGGGGTCTGGGGAACGGTCGTCTGCTGCCCGCGGGCCCCTTGCGAGAACCCGCGCGCCGCCTGGGCGAAGCGGATGAGGTGCTGGTGCAAGGCACTGGCGGGGAGTTCCCCGGATTGCGATTTGAATTGCGCATAGACCATGCCGTGCGGCTGGATGGGACCGCCCGGCGGCCCTTGCGGGAGTTTGCGGGGCGGCGGGTTCTGGCGCTCGCCGGTATCGGCGCGCCCGAGCGCTTTCACGGCGCGCTTGCAGAAGCGGGCCTCGAAATTGAGCCGGTGCGGGCGCCGGATCATGGACGCGTATCCATGAAGAAACTGCTGCAGCGGGGAATGCCGGTATTCATGACCGCCAAGGACGCCGTAAAGTACCCGGGCCGCGACGGTCAGGATCTCTGGTGGACACCGGCCCGTGTGGTCATGCCCGGCGATTCCGCACAGAGAATTGTCGGCAAAGTTCTCGCGCTTTTCGGAAACAAATAGTGACTTCAGGCTTTCATATCGTGATTCCCGCGCGTTTTGCCTCCAGCCGGCTGCCGGGGAAGCCTTTGCAGCTGATCGCCGGACGGCCGCTGATCGAGCACGTTTGGCGGCGGGCCATGAAAGCCGGCGCGCGGACCGTGACGATCGCCACCGACGACAAGCGCGTGGCCACCTGCGCGGACGAGTTCGGCGGTGCGGCGCGTATTACCCGGCCGGACCATAGCTGTGGCTCGGACCGGGTGGCGGAGGTAGCCGAGGAATTGCAGTTCCCGCCCGGGGAAGTCGTTGTAAACCTGCAGGGTGATGCGCCTCTTGTTGACCCGGCCCACATTCGGGCGGTTGCGGCCAGGGCGCTGAAGGACGACGTCGCGACCCTGGCTTCGGCCCTTGAATCCCCTGAGGATGCCGGCAATCCGAATATCGTAAAGGTGGTACTGGACGGGGACAGCCGGGCCCTGTACTTCAGCCGCGCGGCGATTCCGGCGAGCCACCCCGCGACCGGCGGTCGGCCCCGCTACCTGCGGCATACGGGCCTCTACGCCTACCGTGTGTCGGTCTTGAAGCGCCTTACCGGCGAACCGCAGTGCGAACTGGAGCGCATCGAGGGGCTGGAGCAATTGCGCGCCCTGTGGCTGGGAATGGCCATCGGAGTGGAGATCGCGGATCCGCCTCCCGGGCCGGAAGTGGACACTGCCGAAGATGTGCGCCGTGTGGAGCGGATTTTGCGCTCCATATAATTACAACACCCCTAGGCAAACAAAGACCCAGCGAGGTACGCCATGAGCGTTCAACCATTACGCAAAGAGACCGGGCCGATTGCCGGCCCCCGGCCGCAGTCCGCGGGCGGTCCTCCGCCCGGAGTAGCAGGCGGCCCGCCGCCCGGCGTATCGGAAGGTCCGCCGCCCGGCGCGTTCGCCGGCGCCCAAAGCGGGCTTGAGGGCCGCGAAGAGGAACTCGGTAAGTCCATGGCGGTAGTGCTGAAGACGCTCAGGAACACCCAGCCCTATGCCCACGAGATTAACGATGCGCTGATCAAGGCGCACCTTCAGGCCATGCAGTTCGCCAAGGACCACGGGATGATGGACGAGTTCGTGGCTCACGACATCAAGACCATGGAGCCCCTGAACGAGCGCATGAGAGGCCTTATTGAAAAGACCGGTCAGCGCGAAATTGCCTTGATCGGGATTTTCGATCGCACTGCCTGTCACTATCAACTCTGTCTGGACAACGAATCCAGCCCCGGCATGCGGCGCTGGCGTTCACCCTTTGGCCGGGTACTGGCCGCCTGCCGCAAGCTGGGGCAGTTCGACTTTAGCGAGGAGTGGATACACGAGAACTGGACCCGTCCCCGCCTGCTCGCCTATGCCGAGAGCATGGGCGTGGAGATGCAAGTGTCGCATTGGCAGTCCGACGGCTGGCTCACCGCCGAACTCATCTAAGCTGGGAGTTTTCGCAGCAGGCGCCGCTAAGCTGACGCGCAGGGAACAATGGAGCGAGGGCATCCTGCCGTCGTCGAGGGCTGGAAGCCCTCGTTCCCAGGTTGTTCCATAGGAGCGAGGGCATCCTGCCTTCGCCACCTATAAGCCCGACGGCTGGCTCACCGCCGAACACATTTAAGCGGCTGATGTCCCTCAGGACGACGGCGGGGCGTCGCTCCCGGGGCGCCTGCGGCGCCTGCGCCTGCGCCTGCGCGGAGGATGACCGTTGCCGGATTCGGATTCCTTGCGGCGGGGCGCCTGCGATTCGCCCTGCGCCTTGTTCCTGGGTCCGCCCTGGTGTTTCGGCGGCTGCTTTGCCTTGCGTTGCGGCCGAGAGCGTTGTTGCGGCTGAGCCTTCCTGGCAGGTTGCCTGGCCGGAGTTTTCTTTTTCTTGTTCCGCCCGAACAGACGAGCAAAAAATCCAACCTTCGGCTTTTTCTTCTTCTTGCGGTCTGGCTTCTTGGCGGCCTTGGCCTTGTGCTCGGGCGGCGCGGTATCAGGCAGGGAGCGCTCTACCGCCGGCTTTTCCGGCGGTTTGCCGCGGCTGGGTGCAAGATTGGCAGGGGGCGGGGCCGTCACGGTTGCCAATTCGTAACTGGGGGTTTCGTCATCGGTATTGTCGCGCACCCGCCGCAAAGCGAACTCGGGTGTCTCCATGGCGGAATTGGCAACCAGAACCACGCTGACCATGTATACGTCCTCGATTTGCGTCAGGGCGGATCGCTTCTCGTTCAGAAGAAAGTTCGCCACAACCAGTGGCAGTTCCGCCACCACCTTCGAGGTGCGTTCCTTGCCCGCTTCTTCGCTGATCATCCGCAGCACGTGCAGGCCTAGTGACTCCACACCGCGAATTCGCCCGGTACCGCCGCATCGCGGACAGGTCTCGTGAGTCGTATCGACCAGCGACGTGCGCAAGCGTTGGCGCGACATTTCCAGGATGCCGAAGCGCGAAATCTGTCCGATCTGTATCCGCGCCGGTTCGTTGCGGGTGCCCTGGCGCAGCCGATCCTCCACCTGCCGGTTGGATCCGGCGGAGCGCATATCGATAAAGTCGATCATCAGCAGCCCCGATAAATCGCGGATCCGGCACTGACGGGCGATTTCGTCGGCGGCCTCCAGGTTGGTTTGCAGCGCAGTCTGCTCGATGTCCTCCGCCGACGTGGCGCGCGCGGAATTGACGTCGATGCAAATGCCGGCCTCCGGCTGGTCAATGATGATCTGGCCGCCGGAGGGCAGGTTGACGCGGCGCCGATACGCGGTGTCGATCTGGCTTTCGATCTGGTAGCGGTTGAACAGCGGCCCGTCGTCCTCATGCCGCCGCAGGCGGTCCAGAAAGTGCGGCATGGTGTGCTTCATGAAACTGCGGATGCTCTCGTAGGCTTCGTCGTCGTCCACTACGATTTCCCCGATTGAGTCGGAGAGATAGTCCCGCACCGCACGCAGAATCACGTTGGATTCCTGCACCACCAGGAAAGGGCCGTCGCGCTCCAGCACTGCGAGCTTGATGGCCTCCCATATCCGCAGCTGGTTGTCCAGGTCCCATTGCAGTTCCTCGCCACCCCGGTCGTGACCCTGGGTGCGGATGATTACGCTCATGCCCTTGGGAATATTGAGGTTGCCCAGGCGCTGCTGCACCGCCTGGCGGTCCTCGCCTCGGACCTGGCGGGATACGCCCCCACCGCGTGGGTTGTTGGCATTCAGTACCAGGTAACGGCCGGCCAGGGAGACCAGGGTGCTCAGCGCGGCGCCCTTGTTGTCCCTCTCGTCTTTCTCGACCTGCACCACCAGCTGCTGGCCTTCCTTCACCAGCTCGGCAATGTTCAGGGGTTTGCCGGGTTCCGGCGTCCCCAGAAAGTACTCGCGGGATATGTCCTCTAAGGGGAGAAAACCGTGGCGCTCTGCGCCGAAATCAACAAACGCAGCCTCAAGACTGGGTTCTACTCGCGCAATGCGCCCCTTGTAGATGTTGCCTTTCTTTTGTTCTTTTTCTCGATGTTCAATGGCAAGGTCATAAAGTTGTTGCCCATCGACCAAAGCAACGCGCACCTCTTCTTGCTGGGTGGCGTTTACTAGCATTCTTCTCATTGTGATTTTTGTCCAGGTTCGGGCGGAACCATGCCGCAGCCGCGCACAGCGCTGCACCGAGACCGCGCCGGCGGCAGTACGCAATCAGGTCATTCATCAGGAATGTGACCCTTGGCGCGTTCTTGTCTTGGAAATCCATCCGGTAAGACCGGCGTTCCTCCGCCGCATTAGAAAACAGATTCGGCAATAGGTGTTGCCGCTGGCGCAAGTATCTGCGCGGGCGCCAGTGCGCAACGCCGACGATTACTATAGCACGCCATGCGGAACAGCCTGATCAAGTCCGGGGGCCGTGGCGTGACGGTTGGGCGCAGGTGAAGAGCAATATTCTGATCGTATCGGAAGACGATTCCGGCCGCCGGCTGGACAATTTCCTAGCCGGCCGGCTAAAGCGAATGCGTCTGGCGCGGGTGCATCGCATGATCCGCAGGGGCGAGGTGCGGGTAAATCGGGGCCGGGTGGCATCGAGTCATCGTTTGCGAACCGGTGACGAGATCCGTCTGCCCCCGTTTATTGATCGCCGTGCGCCGCCCCCGGTCGCGGCGCGCGCCCGCTGGATTGAGCAGTGCGTGCTGCACGAAGACGACTCTTTGCTGGTTTTGAACAAGCCGGCCGGTTTGGCAGTGCATGCGGGCGGTTCGGTGAACCTGGGAGCGGTGGAATTGCTGCGTGCAGCTCGAGCCAATGAGGACTTCCTGCAATTGGCTCACCGTCTGGACCGGGCCACCAGCGGCTGTTTGGTGTTTGCCCGGAAGCCCCGTGTCCTGAGCGCGCTGCACCAGGCATTTCGCCGCAATGCAATCGAGAAATCCTACGTGGCCCTGCTCGCCGGGGGCTGGACCGGCCCCGAGCGCCGCGTCAACCTGCCCCTGGACCGCTCCTTCACCGAGGGCGGCGAGCGGCGGGTTCGAGCCGGTTCGGGGCAGCCGGCGGAAACTCGCTATATTCCCAGCCGTGGTTGGGGAAACGCCACGCTGGTCCGCGCTATTCCAATCACCGGGCGCACCCACCAGATTCGGGTTCATGCGGCCGCCATCGGCCATCCGGTGCTCGGCGACGACCGGTATGGCCGGTCAAGCGCCGAACTGGCGGAGCGAATCGCGCTTAAGCGGCTGTTTCTGCATGCCTCCGAGGTGAAGTTCACGCACCCGCAAACATCGCGCGAGCTTTGCCTGCGGGCGCCGTTACCGGATGAATTGCGGTCGGTGCTGGAGCGCCTGGGTCAGCCGGAGTTTGGCCGCGGCAGCCGAAAAACATAAAATACCGCTCTTTTCCGGAGCCTTGTGTGGACATCAGACAATTTCTGTGTTTAGCGCGCTATGAAGTCGCAGGCGGCCTGCGGGTGGCTGCAGTGCATTTTGACGGCGAGAGCCTGGGATCCTGGGCACGGCTGGAGGGCCCCGAAAAGGGGGGTGCGCTGTCGCTGAACGCAGTGCGTTACCGAAACAAGTCCCCGGTCCGGCCGCTGGATATTTTTGCGGCGCCGGTGGAAGAGGCTACGCCCAAGCCACCGCAAACCGAGAACCTGCGGGTGGCGGATCGCCCCAGGTGGCGCAAGGTAGGGGCCTATCCACGGGAATTGCTGGGCGATCTGTGCTCGTCGCCGCTGGTGTTATGGTCGGACATGACCTCCACGAAGGCTGGCTTCTACGATCGCGTGCTGGCCCCGGAGGCCATGGAACTGGAATCTTCGCTAATGCTCATTGAACTCGACCACTACATTGTGGACGTTACGCGGCGGCCGGTTTCCGACGACAACGTGGTGCGGGTCCGGTTCAGTCACCTGGAGCGCGACTACCGGCTACTGCTTTGCGAAGATGTCCTGCGCCGGCGCTACGCCCGCTACTCGGTCGGCGAATACGAAATCAGGCGCCCCACGGCGGCGTGCATTACTCTGGGCCCGCCGGGCAAGCAGGGCCGGATCAAGCGGGTTGCCTCGCTGATACCGCTGGAGGGCTGATCGGCCCGGAGCGAGGGCATCTCCCCTGGGAACGAGGGCATCCTGCCCTCGACGAGAGCCTGTCCGCGACGCTGATCGGGGAGCGGGGACGCCCTCGCTCTTGTTCTTGCACGGGCGACTAGAAGAAGAAAAACCGGCGCCGGCGCCGCTCGCTGTCGACTTGCTCGCCGGGAAAGTTCGCGGCCAGCATGCGCTCGGCATCCGAGGCCAGGTCGTCCATCCCGATGTTGCGGTACGCCTTCACCATAATCTTCAGCGACCGAGCGACTTCCGGCGAGCCATGGTAGTTCTCTACGGCGAAGCGCGCCCGATTGGCGGCGGCCACCCACGCGCCGCGGCGAAAGTAATAGTCGGCTACGTGATTCTCGTACTGGGCCATCCGGTTACGCAGGAATACCATCCGTCGGCGCGCGTCGGGGGCATACTCGCTTTCGGGATAACGAGTGGCCAATTGGGTAAAGGCGTCAAATGACTCTCCGGCGGTCAGAATGGGACGGCGGGAGTAGTCAATCCGAAACAGTCGCCCGAACCGCCCTGGCTGGCGGGCGAACAAGGCCAACCCGCGCATGTAGATGGCGTAATCGACGTTCGGGTGGCGTGGGTTTTCGCGTTCGAACTCCCGCGCTGCCTCCACAGCGCTGTCCTGGTCATTGAGCCTGTATAAGCAATAGATGATTTCCAGTTGCGCCTGGCGGGTTTGCGGGTTGAACGGAAAGCGAGACTTCAATGCACCAAGGAACCGGAGCGCCTTGCGGAAGTCTCCGCCTTCGAGCGCGGCGTGCCCGCGTTCATACAATATGCTGGCAGCCGACAGCTCGTCGCGTTCATCGCCGCGCCCGCAACCGGCCAGGGTGGCGCAGGCTGCTGCCGCAAGTAGAATTCCGGCGAGGTATCGTGCTGAAATCATTCAATTACTCGAAACGGCTTGGGTTCCTTGAAGCGTGCAGTATAACGAAAGGCCGCGATTGTTAGGCATGCCGGGCGGATTGCAGGGGCTCAGGCGGTGAGGCGCGTGCTTGAATGCCGGGTTGTGGTACCCGACAAACTGGCGGGACGCAGGCTGGATGCGGTGCTTGCGGAATTGTTGCCTGATTATTCACGCAGCCTGATCAAGAAGTGGATCGAGAACGGCCAGGTGTTCGGGAAAGGGGTCTCGGTCGGGCCTCCGCGCATGCCGGTGGAAGCCGGACAAGTGTATGAAATCAGGGCGCAATTGCTGGCCACGGGTACGGTAGAACCCGAACCGGTGGAATTTGCGCTGGCGCATGCGGATTCGAATCTGATTGTAGTGAACAAGCCGGCCGGCCTGGTGGTCCATCCGGGCGCCGGTAATCCGGGAGGCACGCTGCAAAACGGACTGCTGCACCGTTTTCCTGAACTAAGCGCCGTGCCGCGGTTCGGCCTGATCCATCGGCTCGACGCCGGAACTACCGGGCTGCTGCTGGTGGCCCGCACGGCCGCCGCTCACCAACGCCTGACCAAGGACCTGCAGGCGCGGCGCATTCAACGCGAGTACCGGGCCGTTGCGCGCGGCTGCCCGGTGGCCGGCGGTACCATTGATGAGCCCCTGGGACGCCACTCCCGTGACCGGCTGCGTATGGCGGTACGCCGCGGAGGACGAAGCGCTGTGACCCATTTCCGCATTCTGGCCCGTTTTCCCAGGCACTCGTTTCTTGCGGTCCGCCTGGAAACGGGGCGGACCCACCAGGTCCGTGTTCATCTGGCCCACCTGGGTTACCCCCTGTCGGGAGATTCCCTGTATGCGCGGGGCGCGGTAGATTTCCAGCGTCCGGCGCTGCATGCGCGCCAGTTACGGCTTCAGCACCCGGCAACCGGCGAGGAGTGCGAATTCACCGCGCCTCTGCCGGAGGATATGTGCGAACTACTTGCCGGGCTGGCCGGCGAACAGCGCGACTGGGATCGGTATTCATGGAGCAGTTGATTCATCCCGATTGGCCCGCGCCCCGCTCGGTACGTGCCGCCAGCACCCTGCGCGGCGTTACGCCCGACGAAGCCTGGCGGTCACTTGGGATTCCGGGCGAACCGCGCTGGCTTTCGCAGGTTCATGGCGCCGACGTGGTATGCGCGGACGACGACTGGACTTCCGCCCGCGCCGATGGCTGCATTTCGTTTTCTTCGCACCGGCCTTGCGTCGTGCGTACCGCGGACTGCCTGCCGATTCTGCTGTGCGACGATGCCGGGACCCGGGTCGGTACGGTGCATGCCGGCTGGCGCGGTCTGGCTTCGGGAGTGATTGAATCGACCGTTGCGGCGCTTTGCCGGGGTCCAGCCGAGGCCGTGGGGCCGGAGCGTTTGATGGCCTGGATCGGACCGGGGATCGGTGGATCCGCATACCAGGTAAGGGCGGACGTGTACCGGGCCATTACGACCGGCACGCCGGATGCGGCAAGGTTCTTCCTGCTCCAGGACAGCGAACACTGGCTGCTGGATCTGGCGTCCCTGGCCCGGCACAAATTGGAGTGCCTGGGCATCTCCCGGGTCCAGGGCGGTCGCTGGTGCACCTTTTCCGATCCCGGGCGCTTTCATTCCTACCGTAGGGACGGCAATACAGGCCGGCACGCCTCCTTTATCTGGCTTACGGCCGGTTAACGTAGTCGGAAGTCCCGGTTGAATTCGGCGCTCCGGGCGCTATATCCGCACCATGGACCAATTCACCAATCGTGTGCGAGACGCTCTGACCGAAGCGCGGGCAAGAGCTGTGGACGCCAACCATCAGTTTCTCGAACCGCTGCACGTTCTCCAGGCGCTACTCGACCAGGATGGAGGCGCAATTCTTCCTCTCCTGCGCCATGCCGGAGCCGACACCGGCAGGCTGCGCACGGGCCTGACCGAGACCCTTGAGCGGATGGCATGCGTGCAGGGTCAGGACGGTGATCTGCATGCGTCGGCCGCACTGGGGCGAGTCCTGAATCTGGCCGGGAAGCTGGCGCGCAAGCGTGGCGATACCGTCGTAAGCAGTGAAGTCCTGCTGCTGGCGGCGGCCGGCGACAAGGGCGAGCACGCTCGACTTCTGAAGGAAGCTGGCGTTGAGCCGGCCCGGCTGGAGGCGGCTATTGACCAGCTTCGAGGCGGGGAAACGGTAGACGAAGCCGGCGCCGAGGAATTGCGCGGCGCGCTTGAGAAATACGCAATTGATCTCACCCGCCTGGCTGAGGAGGGCAAGCTCGATCCGATCATCGGCCGCGACGAGGAAATCCGCCGGACCATGCACATCCTGCAACGGCGCACCAAGAACAACCCGGTGCTGATCGGCGAACCGGGCGTTGGCAAGACCGCCGTCGCGGAGGGCCTGGCGCAACGTATCGCCAACAACGAGGTTCCCGAAAGTCTCAGGAAAAAGCGCCTGCTTGCCCTGGACCTGGGTGCGATGATTGCCGGCGCCAAGTATCGGGGCGAGTTCGAGGAGCGGCTGAAGGCGGTCCTAAAGGAGCTGGCCAGGCACGAAGGCCGGATCATTCTGTTTATTGACGAGCTGCACACGCTGGTGGGCGCGGGCAAGGCCGAGGGCGCCATGGACGCCGGCAACATGCTCAAACCGGCCCTGGCGCGCGGTGAGTTGCACTGCGTGGGCGCCACCACCCTGGACGAATACCGCCGGCGCCTCGAAAAGGACGGCGCGCTGGAACGGCGTTTCCAGAAGGTGATGATCGAGGAGCCGAGCGTGGAGGACACCATCGCCATCCTGCGCGGACTCAAGGAGCGCTATGAGGTGCATCACGGCGTGGTGATTTCCGACGCCGCGATCGTGGCCGCCGCCACCCTCTCGCAACGCTACGTCAGCGATCGCAGGCTGCCCGACAAGGCCATCGACCTGGTGGACGAAGCCGCGGCCCGCATTCGCCTGCAAATGGACTCGAAACCCGAAGCCATCGACCGGCTGCAGCGCCGCCTGATCCAACTGAAGATTGAGCGTGAGGCCCTGCGCAAGGATGAAGAAGAAGGCGCCAGGCAGCGGCTGGCGGATCTGGATGCTGAAATAGCCGAGCGGGAAAGGGAGTACTTGAGCCTCTCGGAGGTCTGGCAGGCGCAAAAAGCCCACACCCAGGAGGCCGCCGGGCTCAAGGAGCAGCTTGAACAGGCTCGTCTGGCATTGGAAAAAGCAGGCCGTGGCCAGGACCTTCAGCGCATGTCGGAACTGCACTACGGAGTAATACCGGAGCTGGAGAAGAAGCTAAAGGAATCGCAGGCGCAGGACGCTCACGGTTCATCCGCAGCCATGCTGTCGAGCCGGGTTGATGAAGCGGATATCGCGGCCATCGTGGCCCGCGCCACGGGCATCCCCGTGGCCCGTATGCTGACCGGCGAACGCGAGCGGCTCAATCACATGGAAGAGGAGTTGCACGCCCGCCTGGTTGGGCAGGACGAGGCGGTGCGCGCGGTTTCGCGGGCCATCCGCCGCTCCCGCGCCGGGCTGGCCGACCCGGATCGTCCCATCGGATCGTTCCTGTTCCTTGGGCCGACCGGCGTGGGAAAGACTGAGCTTTGCAAGGCGCTGGCGGAGTTCCTGTTCGACGGCGAGTCGGCGCTGGTGCGCGTGGACATGTCGGAATACATGGAGAAACACGCGATTTCGCGCCTAGTGGGCGCTCCACCCGGCTATGTGGGCTACGAGGAAGGCGGTCAGCTGACCGAGGCGGTGCGCCGCCGGCCCTATTCGGTTCTGCTTCTGGATGAACTGGAAAAAGCCCATCCGGACGCGCTCAACATCCTGCTGCAATTACTGGACGAGGGTCGCCTGACCGACGGCCAGGGACGCACCGTGGACTTCCGCAACACGGTAGTGATCATGACTTCCAATCTCGCCTCGGATCAAATCCGGTCCCTGGCGGGCTCACCGCACGATGAAATCAAGAATACCGTGATGACTTCGCTGCGCGCGCATTTCCGCCCGGAGTTTCTCAACCGCATCGACGATATCGTGGTGTTCAAGCCGCTTAGCCGCGACGAAATTCGCGCGATCGTGGACTTGCAGCTGGATCGCCTGGCGGCGCGGCTGGCGGAACAGGACTTGGGCCTTGAAGTTAAGGATGCCGTAAGGTTGCGCCTGTCTAATCTCGGCTACGATCCGGCCTACGGCGCGCGGCCGCTGAAGCGGGTGATTCGCGACTACGTGGAGAACCCCCTGGCGGAATGGCTGTTGTCGACGGGCGCGAAGGCCGGTGAGACGCTTGTGGTGGCGGATAAGAACGGCAAGACCGCCATATCTGTCACAGGCCGGTCTAAGGAGGCGTAAGATTGTCGCGCTTCCGTCCCGATCGTCGGGCGCGGTTATAGTGCGACGTTCTGGATCGCGGCCGCATCAGATTTAGTTTACGTAGATATTATTTTGAGGAAATTGCAATGAGGAATCTGAGGAAAGGATTGATCGTCATGTTGCTGGCGCTGCCGGCATCCGCGGTGGTGACATCGAGCTGTACTTCCCTGTCGAATGTAGCAGAAGATCCAGTGGCGGCAGACGATCCACTGGGGCTCTCCGGCGGCGAGGGGGGTTTCGATTACGTAACCAGCGTGGAGGGTATTCACGAGTACACAATGCCCAACGGCCTGCAGGTGCTGCTGTTTCCCGACAGCGCACAGGCGCGGGTGACAGTGAACGTTACCTACCACGTCGGTTCCATGCACGAGAATTACGGCGAAACCGGCATGGCGCACCTTCTGGAGCACCTTCTGTTCAAGGGCACTCCCGACCATCCCGCAATTCCCAAGGATTTCGCCGAGCGCGGCATGGGTTTCAACGGCACCACCTGGCTCGATCGCACCAATTACTTCGAGAGCTTCGAACCCACCGATGACAACCTGGAATGGGCCTTGCGGATGGAGGCCGACCGCATGGTCAATTCCTATATCTCGTATGATGATCTGCAATCCGAATTTTCGGTGGTGCGCAATGAGATGGAGCGTGGCGAAAACAGCCCGGGAAGGATGTTGAATCAGCGCGTAACGGCCGCAGCCTTCGAATGGCATAACTACGGCAACTCCACCATAGGTGCGCGCTCCGACGTAGAGGGCGTGGATATCTTGCGTCTGCAGGCCTTTTATCGCATGTACTACCAGCCCGACAACGCCACCTTGATCGTGGCCGGCGATTTCGATCCCAAGGAAACGGCGGCGATCATCGCCGACTCCTTCGGCGCCTTGCAGGCGCCCGAACGGGAACTGCCGAGCCTTTATACCGTCGAACCGGTGCAGGACGGCGAGCGCCTCGTAACGCTAAGGCGCGTTGGAGAGCAGAGCCTGGTGATGGCTGCTTACCACATTCCGTCCGGCGCCACATACGAGAACACGGCGTTGGGCGTGGTGGCGCGGATACTGTCCGATTCCAGCCGCGGGCGGCTGTACCGCAAGCTGGTGGAACCGGGCATAGCCGCCGGCGCAAGCGCCAGAGCTGAAGAGTTTGCCTTCCCGTGCCTGTTCAAGTTCAACGCGACGGTGCCGGTGGACGGTGACGCGCAACAGGTAATGGACGCCCTTTTGGAGGTGGCTGAAGGCATTGCCGAGGAGCCCATTACCGAAGAAGAACTCGAGTGGGCCCGGTTGGCGCTTTCTTCGGGCTACGAAAACGCAATCAAGAGCGTCCGCTCGCTGGCGACGTATCTTTCGGAAAGTATCGCCGCGGGAGATTGGCGGTATCTGTTCCTTTACAAGGACCAGCTGGATGCGCTCACGGTGGAAGATCTCAATGCGGCCGCGGTGCAGCACTTCAAGCGCAGCAATCGCACCGCCGGCATGTTTGTTCCCACCGAAACCCCGGATCGGGCCATGGTTGCCGCGCGTGGCGATCAAAGCGTTGAGCTTGCGGCTATGGCGGGACGGCAATCGGTAAGCGCCGGCGAAGAATTTGCTCCCACGCCTGAGAATATCTCCGCCCGCACCGTCAAGCATGAGTTGGCGGGAGACGGTTCACTCTGGGCGATCGAGAAGAAATCCCGCGGCGACCAGATCATTGTATCGCTGAACCTGTTCTTCGGCAGCGAGGAAAGTCTGTCCGGCAAACAAGGCGTCTCTGGTTATGCAGCTGGTCAATTGCAACGTGGTACGACGCGCTACACGCGCGACAAGTTGGCCACCGAGTGGAACCGTTTGAAGAGCAGCATGGGTGTTGGCGCCGGCGGACAGGGAGTAAGCGCCACGCTGACGACCGACGAGGCCAATTTTGATGCAGCGCTTGCGCTGATGGCGCATGTGCTGCGTGAGCCCGTTTTCGATTCCGATCAACTGGAGGAAGTCAGGCGCTCCGCGCTGGCGAGCCTGGCCGGGGCCCGTGGCCAGCCGGGCAGCGTTGCCAATATCGCCCTTTCCAAGGCGCTGAGTCCGTACGGCCCGGGCCACTTCCGCTACGCCTTGGACCTGGACGAACAGGAGGAAATGATCCGGAACATAAAGCGGGACGATCTGGCGGAATTCTGGAACTCGCACGTCGGTTTTCAGGGAGCGATTGCAACGGCCGTGGGCAACATAGATTCCGCTACCCTGGCAGCGCGCCTGAATGAACTGTTCGGCGATTGGGAAGCGACGGTCGCCTACGTGCCGGCGCCGAGCAGCCACCATCCGGTGGCGTCGCAGCAGGCATGGCTGGATACCCCGGACAAGGCCAACGGGGTCATGATTGCCGCTCTCCCGGTTCCGCTGAACATTCGCGACGCTGATTACGCCGCGCTGGCCATTGGCACACGGATCTTCGGCGGCGGCGGGATGAGCAATCGCCTGATTGATCGGCTGCGTCAGAAGGAGGGCTGGTCGTATGGAGCGGGAGGCGGAATGAGCGCGTCCCGCCGCGTGGGCGACGATCAGGGCAGCCTCTCTATGCGCGCCATCGCAGCTCCGGAAAACCTTGTAAAGGTCAAGGCCGGGGCCCTGGAAGAATTGCAGCGTGCACTCGACGACGGATTCACGGCAGACGAGCTTCAGGACGCTGTGGACGGCAGCATTTCAAGCGACCTGAGTTCCTGGTCCAGCGACGGCAGCCTGGCGCGAATCTTACGGTCCGGTGCGGAACACGGTCTGGATGCCGAGTGGTATGGAGCGATGCACGAGCGTTACAGGGCGCTTTCGCTCGACGAAGTCAACGAAGCGTTCCGTAAATACCTCAACGCCGATGATTTCGTGATCTTCATCGCCGGCGACAAGGCCAAGGCTGAAGCCGCCGGCGAGATCGCAGCCACCGGTTCCTAACCAACCCGGGAACGAGGGCATCCTGCCCTCGACACGCTGCTCGGGAAAGAAGGCAGGACGCCCTCGTTCCCGGGTCAACTACAACTGCGCGATTCCGTGCTCGGTCCGCGTGCGGCGCAGCCGCCTGGTCTTGCCGCGGATGGCAAGGTTGGCCGCGCGCACTTCCGGGTCAACGTAGCCGCGCGGGTGATCCAGGTGCAAACAAGTGACCCGGTGGCGAATGCGCTTGCCGCGAATGCCGGCGTTCTCCAGGCGCTCCCCCAGTTCGCGGTCCTCGCCGCCGTAGCCCATTCGCTCGTCAAACCCGTTCGCCTGAAGGATGTCCGACTTCCAGCCGGAAGCGTTGTGCCCGTTCCAGCCGGCGGTGGCCGGGGAAATGCGGTCCAGTAGCGCTCCGAAGCCGAGGCCCGCGCTGAGCTTGAGCAACTTGTAGGTGAGCGGCATACCCCTTCCGCGCAGCCAGGAAGCCGAAAAAGCACGGCCGGAGTAGATATCGTCCGGCTGGAGGTTGTGCGACAGACCGAGCGGCAGGCGCAGCAGGCCACCGGACAGGAAACGCCCGGGTTCGGCCAGTTCCAGGTGCCGGGCCACGAATTCCGGATGCGCGATGCAATCACCGTCGGTGAATATCAGGTAGTCGCCGCGGGACCTTGCGATGGCCTTGTTGAGTACGCGGCATTTTCGAAACCCGCGGTCGGCCTGCCAAACGTGCTCGATCTGCAATCCCGTGCGTCTTCCGGCCGAACGGATGACATCAGCGGTTTCCTCGCCGGAGCCGTCATCGGCCACAACGATCTCAAAGTCCGGATGGGATTGAGAGGCGAATCCGCAAAGGGCCTTGCGCAGCCACTCGGGCTGCTGGAAGGTGCTGAAGATTACCGATACGTCACTCGGCCCGGCGCTCATGCGTCACCGGCGGCGCGCTCCGCGCGCCCGGCCGAGTCGGCGCGCTTCAGTTGCGACGGGTCCGGCACGACCACGCCAACGGACACCACAAGCTTGATGGCGTCTTCCACGCTCATGTCCAGTTCAATCAGGTCCTTTTTGGGCGCCACAACCAGGAATCCGGAGGTGGGGTTGGGTGTAGTGGGCACGAACACGAATACGCACCCTTCCGGCGTGTGTTCCGCGATCTGGCCCACTGTGCTGGAGGTCTGAAACGCGATGCAGTAGACGCCCTTGCGCGGATACTCGATCAGCAGCACGCGGCTGAAGGAGCCGCTCTGCCCGCTCAAGACCATCTCCAGAAAGCCCTTGACGGCCGTGTAAATGGGCCGCACCAGGGGAATGCGGCGCAGCACCCCTTCCCAGAATGAAATTATCCGCTTACCAAATACGTTGGCGGCAACAAGTCCGGTAAAAAACAGCAACAGGAGGCTGAGCACTATTCCCTGGCCGGGAATAACAAAGTCCAGATTCAGCAGGGCTTCGGGCCGATACTGTGGCGGAATCAAGCCCAGAGTCGTGTCCGCCAAATTCACCAGCAGCCCCAATAGAAATACCGTTACGCCCAGCGGAACCCACACCAGCAGTCCCGCCACCAGAATGCGGCGCAGACGCGGCCACCAGTTCCTAATCGCCATGATTCATGAGGCGGTTGCTTCGGTTGCAGCGCTTTCCTTGGCGCTCCCGCTGCCGGAAGATTCCGTCTTGCTTTCCCCGGAATCCTTGCTGCCTTCGGAATCCTTGCCGCCTTCGGATGAGGCCTTGGACTCGCCGCTTTCAGCGCCCTGGTCCGATTTCCCGGCGCCGCCGTGCTTGAAGTCGGTTTCATACCAGCCGCTGCCCTTGAGCCGGAAGTGCGGCGCCGAAACGAGTTTCTTCAGGGCGGGCTGCCTGCACTCCGGGCAATCGCTTAGTTGAGGATCACTGATCTTCTGCAGCGCATCCAGCCGGTATCCGCATTCGCGGCATTCGTATTCGTAAATTGGCATGGGAGTAAAAGGACCAGCCGTGAGGCTGCGCGAATTTTATAACGGGCGGATGCCCAACTCGCGCAGCTGCTTCGACTCCACGGCAGCCGGGGCGCCGGTGAGGGGGCAGGCGCCGGACTGGGTCTTGGGGAATGCAATGACTTCGCGGATGGATTCCGCTTGCGCCATGAGCATGACCCAGCGGTCAATGCCGAAGGCGATGCCACCATGGGGCGGCACGCCGAACTCCAGTGCCTTCAGGAAGAACCCGAACTGTGCGTCGGCTTCCTCGGCCGAGAGCCCCAGCAACTCAAAGACAGCCGATTGCATTTCGCGCTGGTGAATGCGGATGGAGCCGCCGCCGATCTCATGGCCGTTCAGTACCAGGTCGTAGGCGCGCGAGACCGTCTTGCCGGGGTGTTTGAGCAGTTCATCGGCAGCCGTCACTCCCGGCGCGGTGAACGGGTGGTGGAGGGCTTTCCAGCGCTTGTCGTCTTCATCGAGCTCAAACGCCGGGAACTCGGTTACCCACAGCGGGGTCCAGCCGTCGCGGAGCAGTTCGCGCTCCCGCCCCAGGCGGTCGCGCAGCGCCGAAAGAGTGCGGTTCACTATCGCCGTGGACCCGGCGCCGAACAACAGCAGGTCTCCGGCGGCTGCTCCGGTGTTCTCGAGCAGCGCAGTGATTTCCTTATCGCCCAGGAACTTGAGTAGCGGCGATTGCATGCCTTCGCGCCCTTGTGCCGGGTCTGCGATCTTGATCCAGGCCATGCCCTTGGCGCCCATGGCCTGAACGAATTGAGTGAGTTCGTCCAGCTCCCGCCGGCTCATGCCGGCGCCACCGGGGATACGCAAGGCCGCCACCCGGCAGCCCGGGTCCCGGGCGGGAGACGAGAAGACCTTGAATTCCGTGTCGCGCAGGACATCGCTCAACTCCACCAGTTCCAGTGGATTGCGTAAATCCGGCGCATCGCTGGCATAGCGTTGCATGGCCTCGGCATAGGACATCCGCGGGAAGGGGTCGGGCAGGTGCACATCCAGCACAGCGGCAAAAACGCCGCGGACCAGGGCCTCCATCAGGCCCATCACCTCTTCCTCGTCCACGAACGACATTTCCACGTCCAGTTGAGTGAATTCCGGCTGCCGGTCGGCCCGCAGGTCCTCGTCGCGGAAACAACGCACAATCTGGTAGTAGCGATCCAGTCCCGACATCATCAGCAACTGCTTGAACAACTGCGGAGACTGGGGCAGGGCATAGAAGCGCCCCGGCCGATTGCGTGCCGGGGAAAGAAAATCCCGGGCGCCCTCCGGCGTGGCGCGCGTCAGCATGGGCGTTTCCACGTCCACGAAGCCGCGCTCATCCAGGAATGCGCGGATCGCGGCCAACACGCTGTGGCGCAGCCGCAGCCGGGAGATCATCTCCGGACGCCGCAAATCCAGATAGCGGTATTTCAGGCGAAGTTCCTCGTTGGCCCCTTCGCCCTGGTGGAACGGCAGGTCGCGCGCCGCCGACAAGACTTCCAGAGTTTCGGCGACCAGTTCCACTTCGCCGGTCTTGAGTTCCGGGTTGATCGTTCCTTGGGGGCGAAGCCGCAGGCCCCCCGTCGCTCGCAGCACAAATTCCGAGCGCGCCCTTTCGGCTACCGCAAACACCTCGGCCTGGTCGGGATTGCATACGAGTTGCAGGATGCCGTCGCGGTCGCGCAGATCAATGAAGATCACGCCGCCGTGATCGCGCAGCCCGTTGACCCAGCCGCACACTTCCACCTGCGCGCCGACGTGTTTGGCGTTGAGTTCGCCGCAATAATGAGATCGCATGTTCATTGAATACGTACTGACCTGTAGCCCGCCCCAAAGGACGGACCCGGGACAAAAAAATCAAGTAGCGCCTAGTGTCGTGTCACACCTGTATCTTCGCATCAGCGCTTCTCCCTTGGTCCGTGGCAGGGCGCGTCCCGCCGGGAATGGCGTCTCTCCCATTGCCCAGGGGCGCAACGCCGCCACGGGCCAAGGGAGAAGCGCCCTTCGGGAGCGTTGGTAGCGCGCCACTGCGGCGTTGCAGCCCTGGGCAATACGGCAAAAAGTATTCCCTGCGGGCTGCGCCTTGCATTGGCGCGCTACGAACGCTCTGATGCGAAGATACACGTGTGACACGACACTAGTTCGCGCTGAGTTCCTGCTCCATCGCCGCCACCCGTTCGCGCTCGCGTTTGCCCGCCGGCATGAACAGGCAGAAGGCCACGATTCCCAGCGACAACACGGCAATACCGGTGATTTCCCAACCGTACTTGTCCGGCCGGACAAAGAAATCGTTGACCCAGCCCCATCGTCCGACAAATTCGTACGCGTTCCAGGTAATTATGGCGGTAGCAATCGAGTAGCGTAGCGCAGTGGCTACCCGGCGGAAGCGCAGCAGGCGCTGCAGCAGGAAGATCGCCCATACCGCGTTGAGCGAGGCGATGACATAAGTGACCGGGTGCTGGTCGCCGAGCACCGCTTCATCGTAAATCAGCAGCAGCGCCAGGTAGAAGAACCAGATCAGGTAGATCGTCTCCAGCGCCGTGATGGCGGCGAAGTTGCGCTTGTGGCCTTCGCTGGGCTTGCCGGTGCCCAAGCCCAGCCAGCGGTGGAACCAGCGGAAGAAATTGCAGCGCGTTTCCCGGTTGAACAGGAAATACACCAGAGTGGCCAGCATCACGCCCAGCGAGGACATCATTACCAGGTATTCCGGCTTGGTAGCAATCTCGCCGGCCGCGTCCAGCAACGGCGCCACCTCCAGCGAGTGCGCGTAGTAAACGAACGAGAACTCCACCCAGCCGGTCCACATAAGCCAGGCGGCGAAATAACCCAGCCAGGTGGCGCTTACCTCGCTGTCCTGGCGCATGCCGATCCAAAGCAGCACTGCGCCGACCAAACCCATGGCGCCGGCGGCGTAATACATGATCGGCGCCCCGAAGCCGCGCTCCACCTGGATCATTACCGCATGCCCTAGCCCCTGGGACAAAAAGAACACCGCAAACGGGAACAGGCCGATAAAAGGCGGCCGCGCAAAAATTCCGGCCATCCAGCCGGTACTGCCTTGATCACGAGTGTCTTGCGAGCTCATCAGAATGCCCCCGGAAAGCGATGCCGAACCCATATACTATACCCGCTCGACGCTGCATCAGAGACTACGGAAGACCGCCTGTGAAGATCGAAAACCTCAAAGATCGGGAGGGGCGCACGCTGGCTCCATCGGCATGGTTGCACCTGGATCAGGCGCGCATCAATGCGTTCGCCGACTGCACCTCCGATCACCAATTCATTCACGTGGACCCCCAGCGCGTTGCGCGCGAAACTCCATTCAAATCCACGATCGCGCACGGGTTCCTGACGCTTTCCTTATCGGTGCACCTGGAATCGCCCGATCTCGCCGAGATTGAAGACCTGGGCTTTGTGATCAACTACGGTCTGAACAAATTGCGTTTCATCAACCCGGTGCCTTCCGACTCGCGCGTTCGGGTGCATTCCACCCTGGCCGAAGTTCGGGATCGGGGCGCCGGACGGGTGGTGATTCAACTCGACAAGTACATGGAAATCGAAGGCCAGGAAAAGCCGGCCTGGGTGGCCCAGCAGCTATTCATGTTGATTCCGCAGGATTCCTGATCGGCCCCAGGCATGAACGAACTGTTCAACCTGGAGGGCCGCACGGCCCTGATTACCGGCTCCACTCGCGGTATCGGCAAGGCCATCGCCACGCGGATGGCGGAGCATGGGGCCCGGGTAACCGCATCCAGCCGCAAGCCGGAGGCCTGTGAGCAAACCGCCGAAGAACTCAATCTCAAGTTCGGCAAGGGCACAGCCATAGCGGTCCCCTGCAACGTGTTCCACAAGGACCAGCTGGAAGACCTGGTGGCGCGCACCCGCGCGGCCTTCGGCGCCATCGACATCCTGGTGTCCAATGTGGGCGTGAACCCGCATTTCGGTCCGTTGCTGGATATCAGCGACAGCGCCTTTGAACGCATCTGGCGGTGTAACGTGACGGCCAATCTGTGGCTCAGCAAGCTGGTCGCGCCGGGCATGCAGAGCCGGGGTTACGGCCGTATCGTGCTGATCTCCTCGTACGTGGGCCAAATGGCGCACGACAAGATCGGTGCTTACGGCATGTCCAAGGCGGCCGAGATCCAGATGGCCCGCAACCTGGCGCTGGAATACGGGCGCGACGGCATCACCGCAAACGCGGTCTGTCCGGGACTGATCAAGACCGACTTCTCCAGGGCCTTGTGGAGCGACGCCGAGTCGCGCAAGAGCTTCCTGGACACCACCGCCCTGGGCCGCATGGGCGCCCCGGATGAAGTTGCGGGGCTGGTCGTGTTCCTGGCATCGGCGGCCGGCTCCTACGTGACCGGACAGGCGCTGCTGGTGGATGGCGGTATCCACGTCTAACCGCGCCTTCCGACGATAAGAGACACCCCCCAGTCATGCGCGCTCTGATTTGCACCCGCTACGCCGAGCGCCCGGAGCTTGTTGTGGGCGAGGCGCCGGAACCGGCCCCGGCGCCGGGCGAGGTGCTGGTGGCGGTGGGCGCCGCGGGCCTCAATTTCTTCGATCTGCTGATGGTTCAGGGCCGCTATCAGCGCCGTCCCGAAGTTCCGTTCACTCCCGGGGGCGAGGCCGCCGGCGTAGTGGCGGCGCTCGGCGAAGGCGTCGAGGACCTGGCGGTAGGCGATCGGGTTGCGATGCACGGCCGGGCTATGTTTGCCGAGCTGGCGGTTGCTCCCCGCCATCATGTGGCCCGCCTGCCGGGAAATATGAGTTTTGCTCAGGGCGCCGGCTTTTGCATCACGTACGGTACCTGCTACCACGCTTACAAGCAGGTTGCGGACCTTCAAGCCGGCGAAACCGTGCTGGTGCTGGGCGCCGGCGGAGGGGTGGGAATGGCGGCCGTAGCGTTGGCGAAGGCCATGGGCGCCCACGTGATCGCCGCGGCCGGGAGCGAGGACAAGCTCCAATTGGCAATGTCCCTGGGCGCTGAAGAATGCATCGACTATACCCAGGACGATTTTCGTGGCCGGCTGAAGAAGCTGGCCGGGGGCCGGGTCGATGTCGTGGTCGATCCGGTGGGCGGGGACTATTCGGAATCAGCCTATCGCGCTTGTGCGCCGGGCGGCCGTTTCCTGGTGGTGGGATTCGCCGCCGGGTCCATCCCGCGCCTGCCGCTGAACCTGGTCTTGTTGAAGACCGCCGCGGTGTTGGGCGTTTTGTGGGGTCCGTGGACCGATCGGCATCCCGATGTTGCGCGCGAAAACCTTGGTGCCCTGTCGGAGCTGGCGGCCGGCGGCGCCATCGGCTGCCCTATCGGCCGGGAGCTCCCGCTTGAGGAATACATGCAAGCGTATGAGGCCTTTGCCCATCGTCAGGTAACCGGCAAGTGGGTATTCAGAATAGTAGGCAGCGGCGCATGACACTCAAGGTGAGGCTGGGAGTTTTCGCAGCAGGCGTCGCTGCGCTGATGCGCAGGAAACACGCTTGGGAACGAGGGCATCCTGCCCTCGCCGAATGGACGGAGGCGGCGCATGACGGTCAAGGTGAGTGATCGCGGCCGGATCCGGCTGATTGAAATGGGTTCTCCGCCGGTCAACGCCCTGGGGGCAAAGCTGCGCGCCCCGCTGCTGGCGGCAATCGAGTCGGCTTCGCAGGACGACTCGGCAGGCGCGGTGTTATTGCTTAGCGGCCTGAAGACCTGGTGCGCCGGCGCCGACATCAAGGAGTTCGGCCTGAAGGAGCTCCCGGCGCCGGAGGCGTCTCTGACGGCGCTGTGCGACGCCTTGGACGCATGTCCCAAGCCCGTGGTAGCGGTGATCGGCGGGGTGGCCTACGGCGGCGGCCTGGAGTTGGCCCTGGCCTGCGACTATCGAGCGGTGTCTTCCCGCGCCCGGTTCGCCTTTCCCGAGGTGAATATCGGCCTGCTGCCGGGCGCCGGAGGCACGCAACGAACGCCGCGCCTGATCGGGGTGGAGCACGCTTTGCGCATGTGCCTGGACGGCAGGCCGGTGGATACGCAACAGGCCTTGAAGATCGGCCTGGCCGACCAGTTGCTGGAAGGCAGCGTGACCGAGGCCGCCTGCGTGTACGCCGGCGAGTTGCTGGATCAGGATGGCCCGCTGCGCAAGATATCCTCGGGTCCGGGGAAACTTTCCGAAGCCGGCGAAGGGGCGGAGGCGTTTGCGGCCGCCCGCGGCCTGATCGCCCGAAAGATGCGGGGCCGGGACTCGCCGGAACTGATCGTGCAGTGCATTGAGCAGGCGGTGGCCTGCCGCGACGATTTCAGGGCCGGGCTTGGCGAGGAGCGCCGCCGCTTCATACGCTGCCTGAAGAACCCGCAGAGCGCGGCGCTCTCGCACCTGTTCTTCGCCGAACGCGCGGTATTCAGGGGCGCCGGGGGCGCTTCGGCCCGTCCGGTTGAGCGCGCCGCGGTGGTGGGTTGCGGAACGATGGGCGGGGGCATCGCCATGAACTTCGCCATCGCCGGTATTCCGGTGACCGTGTTGGAGACCAGCCAGGAGGCCCTGGAGCGGGGCCTGGGCGTGGTACACAAGAATTTCGAGCGGTCGGAAAAAAGCGGCCGGCTGGCGCCCGGCGGCGCGCAACGCTGCATGGGGCTGATTACGCCCACCACGGAATACGCTGCCCTGGCCGAAGCGGACTTCGCCGTTGAGGCGATCTACGAGAATCTCGACCTCAAGAAGCAGATTTTCGCCCGCCTGGACGAAATTCTGCCTGCAGAGACGGTTATCGCCAGCAATACTTCCTATCTGGACATCGACCGAATGGCGGATGCAACCGGCAGGCCGGAGCAGGTCCTGGGCATGCATTTCTTCAGTCCGGCCAACATCATGCGGCTGGTGGAAGTGATCCAGGGCCGGCAAAGCGCTCCGGAAACTATCGCCTGCGCGTTTGCGCTTGCTTCCCGGATGAAGAAGATCCCCGTTTGGTCTGCCAACAGCCACGGCTTTATCGGCAACCGCATGTTGACCGATTACATGTTCGAAGCCTTCGAGCTGCTGTTTGAAGGCACGCCGGCGGAGCAAGTCGATGCTGTGCTGCGCGAATTCGGCTTGCCCATGGGGCCGTTTCAGATGGCCGATCTGGTGGGCCTGGACCTCGGCTGGCGGGCCCGGAAACTTGCCGGCAAGCCGGTCGGCGAGCGCAAGCCGGGCGAGCGCCTGGGCGATGCGCTGTGCGAGCGAGAAAGGTTTGGGCAGAAGAACCGCCACGGCATTTACAACTATCGGCCCGGAAGCCGGGTTCCCGAATCTGATCCCGGGGTGGTCCGGTTGATTGAGGGCCTGGCCGAAGAGATGGGCTATCGGTCCGGCCCGGCCGCCGAGCCGACAGAGATCGTCAAGCGGTGCATGTACCCGCTGGTGAACGTCGGCGCCAAGCTGCTTGAGGAAGGGGTGGCAAGGGCCGCATCCGACATCGACATCGTGTACGTCTACGGCTATGGGTTTCCGGCCTGGCGGGGCGGTCCCATGCACTACGCGGATCACCAGGGGCTGGCCCCGGTGCTCGCGGACATCCACGCGTTCCATGAGCGATTCGGCGCCCGCTGGGCTCCCGCGCAGCGGCTGGTGGATCTGGCCGCCGCCGGCCGCGGCTTCGGAAAGGCTTAAGTAAATGACCACCGGCGCCCGGCCGTTCGCCGGACACTCGCCGGTCATGCAGCAGTACCTGCGCATCAAGGCGCAGCATCCCGATTCGCTGCTTTTCTACCGCATGGGCGACTTCTACGAAATGTTCTTCGAAGACGCCACCCGTGCGGCGACGCTGCTGGACATCGTCCTGACCAGCCGCGGTCAATCGAACGGCGAGGCGATACCCATGGCCGGAGTGCCGGCGCATTCCGCCGACTCGTACATTGCCCGGCTGGCTCAGATGGGAGAATCGATCGCGATCTGCGAGCAGATCGGCCGTCCCACGGCCTCGGGCGGCCCGGTGAAACGTGAGGTCGTGCGCCTGGTAACGCCCGGCACACTCACCGACGAAGCGCTCCTGGACAGCGCAGCCGACAACCTGGTTGCGGCGCTGTATCAGGAAGATGGCGCCTACGGCCTGGCATGGATGGAGCTGAGTTCCGGCAGCTTCTGCATTACCGAATGCGCCGGCCTGGAGGAATTGCAAGGCGAGTTGCAGCGCTTGCGGCCGGCTGAACTGCTGGCAAGCGAGGGAGCGCGGCTGCCTGAGGCGCTGCCCGATGCGCCCGCCGTACAGGAGCGAAGAAACTGGCAATTCAGCGTTTCCTCCGCCCGGCGCGCCTTGCAGCAGCAGTTTCGGGTGCACAATCTCGATGGCTTTGGCGCCGAGGGCATGGACCGTGCCCTGGCCGCTGCCGGGTGCTTGCTTGATTATGTAAAGGACACCCAGCGCGGGGCACTGCCGCATGTGCGGACGCTCACCGTGGAACGACCCAGCGAGGCGCTGCTCATGGACGCCGCCACACGGCGCAACCTGGAACTGGACCGCTCGCTTTCCGGACGCCATGAATACACCCTGGCCGGGGTCATCGACCGCTGCGCCACGCCCATGGGTAGCCGGATGCTGCGGCGCTGGATTCATCGCCCGCTGCGCTGTCACGAGTTGCTGCGGCGCCGCTTTCAGGCCATTGAGACTCTGCGCGAGGCCAAGGACGGATGGCGCGCAAGCATCCGCGAGGTCGGCGACCTGGAAAGGGTGCTGGCTCGCCTGGCCATTCGAACCGCCCGTCCGCGCGATCTTGAGCGGCTGCGCGCCGCTCTCAAGGCGACCCCGGCATTGCGCGAGCAATTGTCGGCGCTGGACGCGCCCCTGTTGCAGGACCTGGCCGGGCGCATGGACACGCCGGCGGAGGGATTGGGCCTGCTTGAACAGGCGATCGCCGAACAGCCAAGCCCAAGGATTCGTGACGGCGAGGTGATCGCCGCCGGTTACAGCAACGAACTGGACGAACTGCGCGAGATCAGCAGCAGTGCGGACACGGCCCTGCAGGACCTGGAGAAACAGGAGCGCGAAACTAGCGGCATTCCCAACCTGCGCCTGGGCTACAACCGGGTGCACGGCTATTACATCGAGCTGCGGCGCAGTCAATCCGCGGAGGCGCCGGAGCATTTCATACGCCGCCAGACGCTAAAGCACTCCGAGCGCTATATCACCCCGGAACTGAAGCGCTTTGAACACCGGGTCTTAAGCGCCCGCGAACGCGCGCTGGAACTGGAAGCGCGGCTCTACGAAGAACTGGTTGAAGAGCTGTCGCAGTGGCTTGCGTCCTGGCAGGAGCTGGCCGCCGCCCTGGCTGAGACCGACGTGCTGGTGAATCTGGCGGCCCGGTCGCTGGAGTTGGGCTACAGCAAGCCGGAACTCACCGATCAGCCCGGAATCCAGCTTGCCGGCAGTCGCCATCCGGTGGTCGAACGAGCTCTGGACAGCGAGTTCATTCCCAACGAACTCATGCTAAAGGACGATACCCGCATGCTGATCGTCACCGGCCCGAACATGGGCGGCAAGTCCACTTACATGCGGCAGGTTGCGCTGATCGTCATTCTGGCGCATATCGGCAGCTACGTGCCGGCTGCGGCTGCACAGATCGGGCCGCTGGACCGCATTTTCACGCGGATCGGCGCGGGCGACGACCTGGCGGGCGGGCGCTCCACCTTCATGGTGGAAATGACCGAGACGGCCAGTATTCTGCATAACGCCACCGAACAGAGCCTGGTGTTGATGGACGAGGTTGGGCGCGGCACCAGCACCTACGATGGCCTTTCCCTGGCCTGGGCGGCCGCGAGCTACATCGCCGAGCGCCTGCGCTGCTTTACCCTGTTCGCGACCCACTATTTCGAGCTCACGGCCTTGCCCGAGACCGTCCCCGGTTGCGCCAACGTACACCTGGACGCGGTGGAGCACGCAGGGACGCTGGTGTTTTTGTATTCCGTGCGCGAGGGGCCGGCGGATCGCAGCTATGGCCTCCAGGTGGCGGCCCTGGCCGGGGTGCCGCGCCAGGTAATTGCGGCGGCGCGTCGGACTTTGCGGGACCTGGAGCAGCGATCGGGACAACTGATCGAGCGCGAAACCACGCATCCGCAATTGCCGCTGCGGCTCGGCGAGCCCGGCCCTGCGGACCAGCTCCTGGCGGCCGTGGACCCGGACCAGCTCAGCCCGCGCGAGGCCTTGGATTTGCTGTTTGAAATGAAACGTATTGGTGGGGTGAAGAAGTGACCGAACGACGCGGCAGCCTCCTTGTAGAGGACCTGGGGAAACTGTTGCTGCAGCGCGCCGAGATGGTGACCGTGGCGGAGTCGTGCACCGGCGGCTGGATCGGCCAGGCCATTACCGAAAGGCCGGGCAGTTCAGGATGGTTTTCGGCCTCCATCGTGACCTACTCCAACGACGCCAAGCAGCGTTTGCTTGGCGTAGGCGCGCGGACGCTGCACGAGCACGGCGCGATCAGCGCCGAGGTGGCGGCCGAAATGGCTGCCGGGGCGCTCGAGAGAGGCCGCACCGAATGGAGCCTTGCCGTTACCGGAATTGCCGGTCCGGGCGGAGGCAGCCCGGCCAAGCCGGTCGGAACGGTGTGGTTTGCCTGGGCCGGCCGCAATGGGCTGCGGGAAGCGGAATGCCGGCGCTTCGACGGTGATCGCCGTAGCGTGCGTATCAGGACGGTCGAGCATGCGTTGGAGGGGCTGCTGAAGCGAGTCAACGCGGGCGCATGAACCGTGTGTCGAGTATTTACCTCTGTTCCCGCGACGCGGACGCGAAGGGACACGCCGGGAGCGAGGGCGTCCCGCCCTCGTCGAGGGCAAGATGCCCTCGTTCCAGCTTGTTCCAAGCAAGGGGTATGGTGCGCGGCAATAGGCAGCGAGGCCGATATCTTGCCTAAACCGTTGCATTGCAGCGCGGCAAACAGCCCCGGCTGTGGAATAATCACTCTGTACAGGTAAACGCGGGAGCACAGAGCAACATGAACGACAATCGCAAGCGGGCATTGGCGGCAGCGCTGTCGCAGATCGAGAAGCAATTCGGAAAAGGCTCTGTCATGCGTCTGGGCGCCGCCGGCGCCGTGCGCGACGTCGAGGTTGTATCCACCGGCAGTCTGGCGCTGGATCTGGCCCTCGGGATCGGTGGACTTCCGCGCGGCCGGGTCGTTGAAATATTCGGGCCGGAGTCCTCGGGCAAGACCACGCTGACGCTTAGCGTAGTGGCGCAATGCCAGAAAGCCGGCGGCACTGCCGCCTTCGTGGACGCGGAGCACGCCCTGGACCCGGACTATGCCCAACGCCTGGGCATCAAAGTTGACGATCTGCTGGTTTCGCAGCCGGACACGGGAGAACAAGCCCTGGAGATTACCGACATGCTGGTGCGCTCGGGCGCAGTGGATGTGGTGGTAGTGGATTCGGTCGCCGCGCTTACCCCGAAGGCCGAAATCGAGGGTGAAATGGGCGATAGCCACATGGGTCTGCAGGCCCGCCTGATGTCGCAGGCGTTGAGGAAGCTGACCGGCAACATCAACCGCTCCAACACCATCGTGATCTTCATTAACCAGTTGCGGATGAAGATCGGTGTCATGTTCGGCAACCCGGAGACCACCACGGGTGGGAACGCACTGAAATTCTATTCCTCGGTGCGCCTGGATATCCGCCGCATCGGCGCGCTCAAGCGTGGCGACGAAGTGATCGGCAACCACACCCGGGTAAAGGTGGTCAAGAACAAGATGGCGCCACCGTTCAAGATGGCCGAGTTCGATATCCTGTTTACCGGGGACCATTACGGAATTTCCCGCGCTGGTGAACTGATCGACATGGGTCTGTCCAAGAACCTGATCGTCAAGTCCGGCGCCTGGTACAGCTACAAGGATGCGCACATCGGTCAGGGCAAGGAAAAGGCCCGCGACTACTTGCTGAGCAATCCGGACGTGGCCGACGAGCTGGAGGCGCTGATTCGCGGCAAAGACAAACCGGTGGAGGAACCAGCCGAGGCTGCGAGTGCCTAGCCGCAAGTCAAGCCGCACGGCCGGCCCGTTTGATACATCGCTGGGCCTATTGGCGCGGCGCGAACACTCCGTCAAGGAACTGCGGATCAAGCTGGCGACCCGCGGTCACGACAGCAGCGTCATTGAGAGCACTCTCAAGGACCTTGTCGAGCGCGATCTGCTGAGCGATGAGAGGTTTACCAAGGCGTTCCTGCGCTCGCGCCTGGAGCGCGGTCAGGGCCCGCTCAAGATAGGTGCGCAGCTTATGGAGCGTGGCGTGAAAGCGGAATTGATCGAATCGTCCCTCGCCGAGGCGGCCGTCGATTGGGACCGGGGCGCGGCGGCCGCTCGGCGCCGGCGTTTCGGCGAGGCGCCGCCCCAAGACCGTAACCAGATGGCGAGACAAGCGCGGTTCTTACGTGGCCGCGGTTTCTCCGCCGCTCAGGTTGCGCGTGTGTTGTTCTCGGACAATGCGCCATGAAAACCGCTGAGATCCGCTCGGCGTTCGTGGAGTTCTTTGCCGGCCGGGATCACCGGCATCTGCCCGGTTCGTCCCTGGTTCCGCACAACGATCCCACGCTGTTGTTCACCAATGCCGGGATGGTGCAGTTCAAGGATATTTTCCTGGGTCGGGAGCCGCCCGCCTATCCACGGGCCGTGACCGTGCAGCGCTGCCTGAGGGCCGGCGGCAAGCACAACGACCTGGAAAACGTCGGTTATACGGCCCGCCATCACACGTTCTTCGAGATGCTGGGCAATTTCAGCTTTGGCGACTACTTCAAGCGGCAGGCAGTTCGCCATGCCTGGGAGTTCGTGACCGGAGACCTCGACCTGCCCCCTGAACGGCTGTTGGTCACGATCTACGAGGACGACGACCAAGCGGCGCAATGCTGGCGAGAAGAAGCGGGCCTCGACGACGCACGCATCGTGCGCCTGGGAGCTTCAAGTAACTTCTGGTCGATGGGCGATACGGGTCCCTGCGGCCCGTGCGCGGAGATCTTCTATGACCACGGGCCGGAAGTGCCCGGAGGTGCGCCCGGCAGCAATGCGGAAGAGAGTGACCGCTTCGTGGAGATCTGGAACCTGGTGTTCATGCAGTACAACCGCGATAGCCAGGGCGAGCTGACGCCACTGCCCAAGCCCTCTGTGGATACCGGCATGGGCCTGGAACGCATGGCCGCGGTGTTGCAAGGCGTCAACAGCAACTACCAGATCGACCTATTCCGTACCTTGATTGAGGCCGCCGCCGAGATCACTTCCACCAACGATCTCGATTCCAATTCGCTTAAGGTCATTGCCGACCATGCCCGCGCCGCCGCGTTCCTGGTGCAGGACGGGGTTTTCCCCTCCAATGAAGGGCGCGGTTACGTGCTGCGCCGCATCCTCCGCCGGGCCCTGCGCCATGGCTATGACCTGGGTGTGAAGGACGCTTTCCTGTACCGAATGATCGCTCCGCTTGAGCAGGCGATGAGCTCTGCCTATCCGGAATTAGCCGAGTCGCGCGAGCTGACAGAAAGGGTGCTGCGGTCCGAAGAGGAGCGGTTCGCCGCGACCCTGGAGCAGGGCATGCGCTACCTCAACCGGTCGCTGGAGAAGGTCCGGGGAGAGGTGATTTCCGGAGAAATGGCGTTTGTGCTATATGACACCTATGGCTTCCCGGTCGATCTCACCGCCGATATTGCACGCGGCCGTGGCATGTCAGTCGACATGCCGGGCTACGAAGCGGCGATGGCCGAGCAGCGGGAGCGCTCACGAGACAAGTCCCGTGCAAAGTTCGGGCCGGTACATCATCGCGTTGACGCAAGAGGGGCAAAGTTTAGTCTTGACGTCCCAGAGGTTTCCGTAACTCACGTGCCAGCCAGCACTTTCACCGGCTATGAGCGCCTGGAGGATCAAGGGCGCGTGCGCTTGATCCAAGTGGACGGCAATTCCGCCGACCGAGCGGAAAAGGGACAAAGAGCCGTGGTGGTGTTGGATAAGACGCCGTTTTATGCCGAGAGCGGCGGACAGGTGGGCGACACGGGACTACTGACCGCGGACGGCCTGCGCTTTGAAGTCCACGATACCCAGCAAACAGATGTGGGACGCGCACATATCGGCCTCGTCGCCGGCGGTAGCTTGAGCGTGGGCGACGAGGTGGCCGCTGCGGTGGACGCTGAGCGTCGCTGTGCCGTCGTGCTGAATCATTCCGCTACCCACCTGATGAACGCAGCGTTGCGCAAGGTCCTGGGGAAACACGTAACGCAAAAGGGATCGCTGGTTGCCCCGGACCGGCTGCGATTTGATTTTTCGCACTTCGAGGCGGTTTCGGCTGCCGATCTGGAACGCATAGAGGACGAAGTCAACGAGCAGATTCGCGCCAACCGGCCGGCTGAAACTACCGAGATGCCCCTGGACCAGGCAATTAAGGCGGGTGCGCTTGCGATGGCCGGAGAGAACTATGCGGACCGGGTGAGAGTATTGAAGCTGGGCGATTACTCGATGGAGTTGTGCGGAGGAACGCACGTGGGTCGAACTGGCGACATCGGCCTGTTTGCAATCGTGTCGGAATCTTCGGTTGCCGCCGGCGTTCGCCGGATTGAGGCGTTGACGGGCGCGGGCGCTTATGAATGGCTGCGCGGGATGCGCCACCGGATGAGCCGCCTTGCGGAGCTGCTGAAAGGTGGAATGGAGGACGCGGAGGACAAGCTCACCGCCCTGATGAAACGGGCCAGGGATCTGGAGAAGAACCTGGCGCAGGTGCGCGCCCGCCTGGCCGAAGGGGGCGGCGCCGCGGAGACGCCGGTTACGCGGGTGGCGGGCGTGAACCTCGTCGCCATGCGGCTGGATGACGACGCGGACATGGAAACGATGCGCGGTGCGGTGGATCGCTATCGGGATCGCTACGATCCCGCCGTGGTGGTGCTGGGCGCCGCTGACGCCAGCGGCAAGGCCCGAATCGTCGCCGGAGTGAGCAAGGCAGTGCAGGAGCGCGCTCCGGCCCGTGATCTGGCGCGCGCGGTGGCGGAGCAATTGGGCGGAAAAGGCGGTGGCCGGGCGGACTTTGCCCAGGGAGGAGGTCCGAAGGCCGAGGCGCTGGACGAAGCGCTGGCAGCGCTGCCGGGCTGGCTGGCTGATCGTCTCGAGTAGCTCCGTCCCTGGGGACGGGGGCGTCCCCGCCCTCGACGAGGGCAAGATGCCCTCGTTCCCAATGTGTTTCCTGCGCATCATCGCAGCGGCGCCTGCTGCGAATACTCCCAGCGTCTCCAGCGCAATACAATGGGGCCGTTCCGGCTTGGAGCGAACCACATGAGTCTGCTAAGAGAACAACCCGGCTTCACCTTGGGTGTGGAGGAGGAATACCTCCTGGTTGACGCCGAAACCCTTGAGTTGTCGGTAGATCCGCCGGATGGATTCATGCCTACCTGCCAGGAGCAGGTTTCCGGCCAGGTGGTCAACGAGCTGATGCGGGCACAGGTGGAAACGGCCACCAAGGTTTGCGAGGGCGTTGCGGAGGTGCGCGAGGAACTGACCCGGCAAAGGCGCGAAATCAATGCCGTGGCGGAACAGTTCGGGCTGCGGATCATCGCCGCTTCTACCCATCCATCAGCGTTGTGGCGGGAGCAGAAGCAGACGCCCTCGCAACGCTATGTGACCTTACAGAAGGAAATGCAGGCCACCGCCCGGCGCATGCTGATCTGCGGTATGCATGTTCACGTGGGCATAGAGGACCAGGACTTGAGGGTGGACCTGATGAACCAGTTCCGCTATTTCCTGCCGCATCTCCTGGCGCTCAGCGTTTCCTCGCCGTTCTGGGAGGGGGACGATACCGGCCTGAACAGTTTTCGGTTAACGATTTTCTCCGGCCTGCCCCGCACTGGCCTGCCCGAAGAGTTCGATAGCTGGAGCGATTACGAGCGGCATATCGACACGCTGGTGCGGGCCAAGGTGATCGAGGACTCCTCGATGATCTGGTGGGACGTGCGCCCAAGCGCGCGGTTCCCGACCCTGGAGACCCGTATCTTTGACCTGTGTACCTTTGTTGAGGACACCGTCTGCCTTACGGCCTTTTGCGTGTGCCTGATCCGCATGCTGTGGCGCCTGCGCATCAGCAACAGCCGTTGGCGCAGCTATAACCTGCTGCTGCTGGAGGAGAACCGCTGGAGGGCGATGCGCTACGGCCCCACCGACAGCCTGCTGGACTTTGGCAGAGGCACGATGGTTCCGTTCGCGGAATTATTGGACGAACTGATCGCCCTGGTGCGTCAGGACATGGAATATTTCGACTGCAAGAAAGAGGTCGAACATGCCCGCACCATCATTCAGCGCGGAACCAGCGCCAGCATGCAGTTGGCGGCCTACCGGCAAGCGCTGAAAGAGGGAGCGAGCGAGCAGGAAGCGTTGCGCGAAGTGGTCCGCTTCCTGGTCGAAGCCACCATGGATGGCTGCTAACCCAACCCTGGCAACGAGGGCGTCTCGCCCTCGTCGAGCCCTGGGACCGAGGTCGTCCCGTACTCGACAATGCCTGGGAACGAGGGCATCCTGCCCTCGCCGAGGGCAAGATGCCCTCGTTCCAGTGTTTCCTGTGCGTCGGCGAAGCAAGCCTGGTGCGAAGACTCGGCACCAAGAGTATGACTGCTAGTTATCCCGCCGCATGCCGCGTTTCGGTGGCGCCCATGATGCAGCGCACCGATCGCCACTGCCGTTACTTCCACCGGCTGCTGGCCCCGGAAGTCGGCCTTTACACGGAAATGGTCCACGCGCAGGCGGTAATTCACGCCACCGACGACAGGTTTCTGAAGCATCATCCTTCCGAGCGCCCCTTGGCGCTGCAACTGGGTGGCAGCGAGCCTGAGGCCCTTGCGCAGGCAGCCGCCCGCGCCGCTGCGGCAGGCTTCAACGAGATCAACCTGAATGTGGGCTGCCCCAGTTCACGGGTACGAGCCGGCCGGTTCGGCGCCTGCCTGATGCACGAGCCTGAGCGTGTGGCCGAGTGCGTGGTCGCCATGCGCGAGGCCGCGGCTGGACGGCCGGTCACGGTCAAGACCCGGATCGGCACCAATCATCGCCCGCAGTTCGCCCACCTGCTGGCATTCGCCCGGGCGGTGCAACAGGCGGGCGTGACGGCGCTGGTCGTGCATGGGCGCATTGTCGTGCTGGAAGGCTTGTCGCCAAAGGAGAACCGCGACGTGCCGCCACTCCGTTACGACGTGGTCTACCGGCTGAAGGGCGCGTTGCCCGATCTTCCTGTAGTGCTCAACGGCGGCGTTTCGAGTTCGGACGAGATTGCGGCGCATCTAACGAGAGTCGATGGCGTGATGCTGGGGCGTTCGGCCTACACAAACCCGTGGCTGATTTCCGAGTTGCCGGGCGCGGGTGCGACCGGCCGCACCCGCGAGCAGGTGCTTGAGGCCATGGTGGACTACGCCTGCCAGCCGGATCAGGCCGGCGTGTCACTGGGCGCGATCACGCGTCCCATGGCGGGTCTGTATGCAGGGCAGCCGGGCGCCGGCGCTTGGCGGCGCGCGCTGGCCCGCTACGCAGCCGTACCGGCGAACCAGGCAGGCGTATTGTTCGACTACGCGCAGCATCGTTTGCGGCACGCGGCCTGAGGCCGAGCTCGACGCGCTGCGCAACGTTATCCCCCTGCGAACGAGGGCATCCTGCGCTCGTCGAGGGCTGGAAGCCCTCGTTCCCAGGGATCGTCGAGGGCTAGATGCCCTCGTTCCCAGGGTTTAGGGCGATGCCCTCCGTCCCAGGGGCGCTAGCCGAGGGCTCGGGCTACGCGGTCGCGTTCCCGGGCTAGTTCTACCGGCAGACGGTCGCCGTATTGGGCGAGGTAATCAGCTATGCCTTTCATTTCTTCGCGCCAGCCGGCAGTGTCCACGGCCAGCAGCCCGTCGAGGGCCGCAGGTTCGATGTCCAGCCCGTCGAGGTTCAAGTCCTTGCGCCGCGGCAGGTTACCTACCGGCGTTGCGCGTGCATCCGCGCGCGCATTGCAGCGATCCAGGATCCACTGCAGGACCCTCAAGTTCTCACCGAATCCCGGCCACAAGTAGTTGCCCGAGTCGTCCTGCCGGAACCAGTTCACGTGAAAGACGCGCGGTAGCCGGTCGCTGCGGCTGGCGAAGCTGAGCCAGTGGTCCCAATAATCGGCGAAGTTGTAACCGCAAAATGGCTTCATGGCCATCGGGTCACGCCGCAGCCCGTTGCCGGAATCGCTGGAGGCCGCGGTGGATTCCGACGCCATGGCCGCGCCCATCAGCACGCCGTGACGCCAGTCACGAGCCTCCATCACCAGCGGCACCAGCCGCGCGCGGCGTCCGCCAAAGATCAGTGCGCTGATCGGCACGCCCGCATCGTGCTCGGCCATCGGTGAATAGCTGGGATTGCGTTTGGCGGAGACGGTGAAGCGGGAGTTCGGGTGGGCCACTTTCTCGCCGGGCTTGGGCGGTTCGCCCTTCCAGTTCAGCGCGGGAGTGCCCAAGCGGCGACCTTCCCACCACGGCTCCATATCATGGGTGACGCCCACGTTGGTGAAGATCGTTTCGCGCTGGATCATTTCGAAGGCGTTCCAGTTGGTGTATCGGTTGGTGCCGGGCACCACCCCGAAATAGCCGGCCTCCGGGTTGATAGCGCGCATTACGCCATCGTCATCGAGATGCAGCCAGGCAATGTCGTCGCCTATGGTGCGCACCTTCCATCCCAGCAATTTCTCCGGGGGAATCAGCATCGCCAGGTTGGTCTTACCGCAGGCGGACGGGAAAGCGGCGGCAACGTAGTGTTTTTCCCCTGCCGGGTCTTCGACTTCCACAATCAGCATGTGCTCGGCCAGCCAACCTTCCCGGCGAGCCTGCCAACTGGCGATGCGCAGCGCATGACACTTCTTCCCCAGCAGAGCATTGCCGCCGTAACCGGACCCGAAGCTGCGAATGCTCAACTCCTCGGGGAAATGCATAATGTAGCGCTCTTCGGGGTTGAGCTGGCCGATCGAATGCATCCCCTTGATAAAGCGGCCCTCGCTCTCGATGCGTTCAAGCGCCCGATCGCCCATGCGCGTCATCAGGTACATGTTGACCGCTACGTATGCGCTGTCGGTCACTTCGATCCCGCAGCGCGAAAGCGGTGAATTGATCGGTCCCATGCAATAGGGAATTACGTACATCACGCGGCCGCTCATGCAGCCCTCAAACAGCCCGTCCATCAGGGAATGCGCTTTGCCCGGCGCCATCCAGTTGTTGTTGGGGCCCGCATCCTCGCGGTCCTTGGTGCAAATAAAGGTCAGGTTCTCGACCCGCGCGACGTCCGACGGGTCCGAGCGATGCAAATAGCAATCGGCGAATTTGCCCGCGTTCAGCGGAATCAGCCCGCCGGAATGCACCAGCTCCGAAACGAGGGCGTCGTATTCCTCCCGGGAGCCGTCGCACCAGTGCACTTGGTCGGGCCGCGTAAGGGCAGCAACCTGCTCCACCCATTTTCGGGCGTTGGAAGCAGTAGGGGGTATCACTCCGGTTTTTGTAACCGTTAGGCGCGCGAGGTGCGCAAGAATATACGATTTATGCCGCCGAGTGGGTGTGATCGGCGCAAATTTTTCCTCGTCTGACGAAGGCGGTATCGATTTCGTGGTGATAATGGCCCCTTCGCACCGAACGCCTTAACCTGCCGAACCAGTGCCAAAATCGTGAAGAGCAAATTGTACTTTTGCACCGAATGCGGCTCGGAGAGCCTCAAGTGGCAAGGGCAGTGTGGCTCTTGCGGCGCCTGGAACAGCTTGCGCGAGCAGCCTCCAACGGCGAGACCCGGCCGCACCGCCGCTGTCGCGTCGACGGCGGCCGAAGTCGTGCGATTGAGCAAAGTGGCGTGTGAACCGGATTTTCGTATGACCACCGGCCTGGTGGAATTCGACCGGGTGCTGGGCGGCGGGCTGGTGAAGGGTTCGGTGGTGCTGTTGGGGGGCGATCCTGGTATCGGCAAATCCACCGTTCTCCTGCAGGTTGCCGGCGGCAACCCGGCAAGCGCCGAGACGCTTTACGTAACCGGCGAAGAATCCCTGCAGCAACTGTCGCTGCGCTCGAAGAGGCTGGGATTGCAACAGGCCGGCGTGCGGGCTATCGCCGAAACCTCGCTCGATGCCGTCCTTGCGGCGGTGGAAAAGGAGCAACCGTCGTGGTTGATCATCGATTCCGTGCAGACCATGAGTCTTGATGAGGTCGGTTCCGCGCCCGGCTCGGCCGTGCAACTGCGCGAGTGCACCGCGGCCCTTGTGCGCCTGGCCAAGACCCGGGGAATCGCGGTGACGCTGGTGGGACACGTCACCAAGGAGGGTCAGATTGCCGGTCCGCGGATGCTGGAACACATGGTGGACGTGGTGCTGTATTTCGAAAGCGAGTCCGGCAGCCGTTTTCGCGTGCTGCGCTCGGTCAAGAACCGCTTTGGCGCGGTGAATGAGCTGGGCGTGTTCGTTATGGATTCCGCCGGGCTTAAGCAGGTGCGCAATCCCTCGGCGATCTTTCTTACCGGCCGCCAGCCGGGAGCGCCGGGGAGCGCGGTTACCGCCTGCCATGAAGGTACTCGGCCCATGCTGCTGGAAGTCCAGGCGCTGGTATCGCAGGCCGGCGCAGGAATGGCCCGCCGGGTCAGTCCCGGAATGGACCACAACCGCCTGGCGATGCTGATGGCCGTGCTGGCGCGGCACTCCGGTGTGGCGGCATACGACCGCGACGTGTTCGTGAATTTCGTCGGCGGCTTGCGGATTGCCGAAACCGCTGCCGATCTGGCGGTGGCCGCGGCAGTCTGGTCCAGCGTACGCAACCAGCCGTTGCCCGACGGCCTGGTACTGTTCGGCGAACTCGGACTCTCCGGCGAAATCCGCCCGGCCCCCTACGGCGAGGAACGCCTGCGCGAGGCAGCCAAGCTCGGCTTCAAGAGCGCCCTGGTCCCCTGGGCCAACCGGCCGCGCAAGGCCCTCGCCGGCATGCAGGTCACCGGAGTCAAACGCCTGGGCGAAGCCCTGGACGCCTTGATGCCTCGCTCCGGCTAGATTGCCCGGGGATATTCGCGAGCAGGCCGGCCATGGACTGGATCGAACAATTCGTGGCCAGGCACGAGTTGCCGGCGGATTACGCGCAAAGCGTTGCCAACGTCGTTGTGCCTCTGGCCAAGGAACTCAAGGACTTTCAGCGGCTGTCGGGCCGTCCGGTCATCGTGGGCATTGGCGGAGCTCAGGGCACGGGCAAGACAACGCTTGCAGTTTTTCTGACCGAATGGCTGGAGCGGGAGTTGGGCGTGGCGACCGTATGCCTTTCGCTGGATGACATGTATCTCAGCAAAACGGAGCGCGACAAACTCGCGCAAGAGGTGCATCCGCTGTTCGCGACTCGCGGCGTTCCCGGAACGCACGATGTCGGGCTCGCACAGCGCACGCTGGAGGTGCTGAGCGATCCCGAAGGCCGGCAATCCATTGCACTGCCGGCATTCGACAAAGCGCGCGACGATCGAGCGCCCAAGGAGGAGTGGCGGATCGTTCACGCGCCGGCCGACATCGTCCTGTTCGAAGGATGGTGTATGGGAGCCCGTCCGCAATCGGCGGAAGCACTCGCTGGCGCCATGAATGCGCTTGAAGCCGAGGAAGATAAAGCGGGAACCTGGCGGCGACAGGTCAACGAGCAATTGAAGACCGACTATGCGGAATTATTCCGGCGCCTGGAATTGTTGGTTATGCTGCGCATCCCTTCATTTGCCAGGGTATTCGAATGGCGGGCTGTACAGGAGCGGAAGCTTCGGGAGCTCTTGCTGATGAACTCTTCGAGTCTGTCATCGGAGTTGGGCCAAACGCCGCGCGAACTTGCGCGCTTCATCCAGCACTTCGAGCGCTTGACGCGACACATGCTTGAGACGATGCCGGACTATTCGGATGCGGTCATCGATATGGATGACGAGCACCGAATGACCAGGCTTGTATGGCCGAAGCGGCCGGCATGAAAGTGCGGCAGGGGGCACGGTTTGGGAGGGAGGGCATCTTGCCCTCCAAGGGTGGGAAGCCCTCGCTCCAGCGTTTTTCCTGGACTACAGCGGGTCGCGTACGAAGGTGGGCTTATCGCCGGTGGACTGCTCGGGGTCGTAGCGGTAACCGGCCTCGGAGAATTCCAGCAGACCCTTGGCGAAGTGCAGCCGCCGCTCAATGATGAAACGCGCCATCATCCCGCGCGCACGCTTGCCGAGAAAGCTCACGAAACGGTATTTGCCGCTGCGGAAGTCCAGGAAACGCGGGGTAATCACTCGGCCGCCCACCGCCGAAAGATCCAGGGCGCTGAAGTATTCCTTTGAAGCCAGGTTTACCAGCACCGGGGTGCCGCTGGACTCCACCGCTTTACGGATCAATCCGGTCAGGCGATTCTTCCAGAAGTCGTAGAGGGTCGAACCGGCCGCCGTGGGCAGCGGGGTGGACATCTCAAGCCGGTAGGGCTGAATCAGATCCAGCGGCCGCAGTACGCCGTGCAGCCCGGACAGAATGCGCAGGTGGCGCTGGGCCCAACCGAGATCGCGTCCGGAGAATTCCCAGGCCCTGAGGCCTTGGTAGGCATCGCCGTTGAAAGCCAGAACCGCCGGGCGGGAGTTCTTGCGGCTGAAGGGCTCCCTCCAGGCCGCGTAGCGATCGAAATTCAACTTCGCCAGGTTGTCGCTTATGCCCATTAGCTCAGAAATATCCGGCGGTGTGAGCCTGCGCAATCGGTCCACCAGATGCGCGGAATCTTCGAGAAAGTCCGGGATGGTATGCCTGCCACGCGGCAGGCGAGACTCAAAATCCAGCGATTTGGCAGGTGAAAGGATGGCTAGCATGACTAGATTCCGGTGTTGGTGGCAGGCGTTGACGGATTATTGGGACTCGCGGCCTGGCTGACGCGCACCCGGTCCACAGCGCTTTCGGAGGTTTCCAGCACTTCCATAGGGAATCCGCCCAGTTCCAAACACTGTCCCTGTTGCGGAATGGTACCCAACTTGTCCAGGATCAGGCCATTAAGAGTTTTGGGCCCGTAGGTTGGCAAGCGCCAACTCATGCGGCGGTTCAAGAGCCGGATATTGGCGCCGGCGTCCACCAGCCAGCCGCCGTTGCCGTCGGGCTGCACCTCGTCATCCTCCGCCTCCTGCGAACCGTCGCTGATCAGACCGCCGGAAATCTCGTGCAGCAGGTCCTGAACGCTGAGCAGCCCCTGGATGTCGCCATACTCGTCCACGACCAGCGAAGTTGTACCGCCGCCGCGGTGGAAGTCGGAGAACAATCGGGTAAGAGAAGTGTGCTCGAAAACGTATCGTGGCGTTTCCAAAAACTCCTCAAGCCTGGCGCGACTCAGTCCTTCGGGCCCGCCCGCCTGAAACAGTCTGCGTACCTGCACCATGCCCGCCACCTGATCCAGCTGCCCATGGTAGGCCGGAAGTACCGAATGAGTGCTGGCGCGCAGCCCTCCGACAATGTCCGGCCACTCATCATCCAGGTCGATTGCCTCGATTTCGCCGCGCGGAGTCATGATGTCCTCGATCGTCAGCGCTTCCAGTTCGAGAACCGCCAGCAACATCTGGCGGCGCCGGCTGGGAATCCGCCCGCCGGACTCGGTAACCAGCGTGCGCAGCTCCGCCACGGTAAGTTCCTGTTGGTCGTCCTTGTCCGGGCGCACCCCGGCCAGGCGCACCAATTGCCCCGCAATCAGGTTTACGGCCCATATCAGCGGCCAGAGCACCTTTTGCAGCGGATAGTAAATGCGGCTGGCAAACAGAGCCAGTTTCTCGGGACGCGCCGCCGCCCAGGTCTTGGGCGTGATCTCGGCGAAGATCAGCACAATCAGGGTCAGCACGATGGTTCCTGCCAATGCGCCCATTACTCCGCCCACGCGCAGCGCCAGCACGGCCATGATGGAGGCGGCCAGGAAGTTCACCAGATTGTTGCCGAACAGAATCAGGCCCAGCAGACGGTCCGGGCGGGTTAACAGCCGTTCGGCCAATTGCGCGCCACGATGCCCTTCGCGGGCACGATGCCTGAGCTTGTACCGATTGACGCGCATGAGCGCGGTTTCGGTGCCGGAGAAAAAGGCCGACAGGGTCAGCAACAAGAAGAATATGCCCAGCAGGGCAGGTAGTGGAATATCGTCGCTACTCAAAGCGAGTTACGCGGTAGTCAAACACAATGCAAGGAGAACATGAGCGGGCCTTTCGTGTCAAGCGGTGGAACCCTCCATCGCTCCCGGGGCTCGTTCCAAGGGGAGGTTGAGTCTTTTCCAATATGGAAATGAGCCTGAACGGGATAGTGAGGAGGAGCGGGTAGCGTGTGGATTTGAGGGATTGGAAAGTGGGTTGGAATGATGCCTTGACGGAGGCGGATCCGGCAAGCGCGGTGGACGGGTTTGCCGCCGGCTGATCGGCAGCATAAACAGGACGGCGAGGATAAGAAACAGGACGGCCAGCCGGCGGCCAATCCCGCCTACATATTCGAGGACAAGGGCCAGGTGGCGCTACGCGACATCGAGGTGCACCGGCGCAGCACCCTGGACGCCGCCTTGTCGGAACAGGAGCTCAGCGCGGACGCGGGATGGGCGCTGGTCAAGGCGGTGCGCGGCATGGGTCTGGATCGCGGCCGCATCGGTGTGGATCATCTCGTGATCAACGCGGTTTTCGAGAAGGCGGGCCTCGATGCCACCCTGGTTCCCTGCGACCGCGTGATGCGTGTATCCGGGCGATCAAGTCGCCGCGCGAGATCGAACTGATGCGGTTTTCCGCCCAGGCCAACGCCGAGGCGGCTTTGGCCGCCGCCCGCGCCGGGGCCACTTACCAGGAATTGCGCGCGGCCTTCTACGCCGAGGCCGCCAAGCGCGGGAACTTGGGCGTGTTCATGCAGGTGGACACGATCGGCGCGGAAACCGGCGACGGCGAGTTTCGCGACGGCCAGGCGTTTCAGATCGACTGCGTAAGCCACGGCTTCCATTACCACGGCGATTACGGGCGCACCGTGTTATTAGGTGAACCCACACGTTCCATGTAGCACGCCACCGATGGCATCTCTCGTTCGGCTGGAGCGCCATCATGGAGCAACTCAAGCCGGGCTTGTGTTACTCCGAGATTCGAGCGATGGGCGTCGAGGCGCTCAAGAAAGGCGGCTACGACCTGGACGTGGCCTTCACGCCGCATAGCGTTGGGCTTATGCACACCGACGACCCGGGACGAGCCGACCGCCCGTTCTTCGTAAAGGAGGATGTGGTCCTTGCCGAGAACATGATCATCAGTGTGGACTGCCCGGTGCGCAACGTGGGCCTGGGCGGCTGCGCCCACCTGGAGGACTTGATGCTGATTACCGCCGACGGCGGCGTTCAGATCAACGACATCGGCGACCGCATAATCGTGGTGTAACCACTCCCTCTGGGAGCGAGGGGCAGGATGCCCTCGTTCCCAGGGTTCTAGAAAGTGGGTCTCCAGCTCGCCCGGAAGTAGTAGTAGCCGCCGTTGAAGCTGAACGGAGACTGTTCCGGGTAGATCAGGCCGGCCACTTCGCCGTGCGGATTGGTGCTGGGGTACTCGTCGAACAGGTTCTGCACGCCCACCAGCAGTGACATGTTTTCCCGCACGTCCCAGGCCACCTCGGCGTCCACCACAACGCTCGGGTCCGGATAGAACGACACCGTGCCGTCATTGGTCGGCGCGTCGTAGTACTCGCCGTAGTAGCGCGCCCGCGCCATGAAGCGCCAGGCGCCTTGCAGGTGAGTCCAGGTTGCCGTCAAGCGGAAATCCGGGCGCCCCTGCTCGATTTGCAGCCTGCGGTTCTCACTGGTGAAAGTCGGGTCGTAATGAGCCAGTTCGATATCCGACCAGTTGCCCACCACCATAAGGCTGGATGAGCCGGCCCCCAGGTCAAACGGATAGGTGGCGACCAGGTCGAAACCGTTGGCTTCCACCGTCTGCTGATTGGAGAAGAACCGAACCGAGCTGAAGCTGGTGGCGTCGGTCACACCCACGGCCAGCAGGGCGTCAATGTCCTCCTGGGTCAGGTTGAAACGGCTGGTGAACGCGATGCGATCTTCGATTTCGATGTTGTAGTAATCCAGCGTTAGGTCCAGATCACCCACATTGAATACCACGCCGAGCGTGGTGTTGGTGGACTGCTCAGGCGTCAATGCCTTGGCGCCCTTCTGCTGCGCGATGGGATTGGTGGGCGGCAGGGTAGCAATGTCGGCCAGCATTCCCATCTGGAATTCGGTGGTGACGTTGCGCAGGTTGGCCTGGCCCGCGGTGGGCACCCGGAATCCGGTGCTGATCGCGCCTCGAATTGCAAACCCATCGTTCACCTGGTATCGAGTCGCCACCTTGCCGTCCAGCGTGTCACCGAATTGGTCGTAGTCTTCGTAGCGCATTGCGCCGCCCAGCAGTAGCCGGTCGGTTACGTCCGACTCCACGTCGACATACAACGCGTAGGCGCTGACCGTGTGCTCTCCGGCGTCACCGGGCTGGAATCCTGCAAATCCGTTGGAGCCCACGCCGAACCCCTGGGCCGCCAGGTTCAGGTCGATGAAGTAGGAATTGGGGTCGCCGTTTTCAATCTTGAAAGTTTCGTCGCGATACTCCAGGCCCAGGGCCACGTTGACCGGTCCCGCCATGCCGAATTCGAACGGCTTGGACAGGTCGAAATTGAACACCCGGTCCGTTTCCGTGTAGGCGCCGGCCTTGTAATAGACCGGAATGTCGTTGCGCAGTGAAAAGAGCTGCGGGTTGATGGTGTTGTAGATGTAAAACTCCGCGTTGCTGCGGCCCGCCGTGACGCTGACGTCGTAGTACCAGTCGTCGCCTATATCGCCGCGCACGCCACCGGCCACGCTGATGTCACTCACGTAACCGCCGAACTGCGGGGTAAACCCGCCCGGAAACTTCTCAATCAATGAGTAGCAGTTCGGATCGTTGGCGATCTGAGCCAAGGCCGCCTGGTCCGCCACATTGTTGACAATGCGCACTACGGGGCAGTTGCCTGACATGTCGCCGGTCAAGTCCGCTACCTTTACGGTTTTGGTGCCGTCTTCCAGCTCGGGGCCGGCGAAAACGCCGTTGCGGGTGTGCGGATTACGATAGTAGAACCCGCCTTCCACCTGTCGCTTGGCCCAGTTGCCAAAGGCAAACAACTCGCTGCCGTTGCCCATTTCTCCGCCGAGATTGGCAAAGAACTTGAAGTCGTCGGAAATTTCCGGCGCTCCCCATATCTGCGCGGCCGGTTGCCGCACGTGGGTATTGCCGGCGTCGATCAGCCCCTGGGCGTCGCCGCGCTGGGCGCTGCGGCTGGTGGGATCGACCTCCTTCCACTCGAAACTCAAGTTGGCGAAACCGGTGTCGCCAAGCGGCAGGCCCACGTTGGCGGCCAGTGTCAGTGCGTCGCCGTCGCCTTCAAAATGCGATCCCCACTTGACGTCGAAGATGGCGCCCTCGGCGTCGGTCTTGAGTACGAAGTTCATGATGCCGGCGATGGCGTCCGAGCCGTACTGGGCCGAGGCTCCGTCGCGCAGCACCTCAAGCCGGTCCAGCGCGATGGCGGGGATGGCGGACAGGTCCGGACCCTGCGAGCCGCCGGAAATTCCGGCGCCCAGCAGTGCGATGACGGCCGCGCGATGGCGCCGTTTGCCGTTCACCAGCACCAGCGTGGCGTCGGGCGGCAAGGAGCGCAGCGTTGCCGGTCGAATTAACGTGGCCGCGTCGCTGATCGGCTCCTGGCCCACATTGTAGGAAGGCACCATGGAGGCCAACAGGGCGTCCATGTCGGAACTGCCGTGAGCCTGGAATTGATCGCCGCCGATCACGTCCACAGGTACCGGCGAATCGGCTGCCGAGCGGTCCCGCCGCCGTGAGCCCACCACTACGATTTCTTCGAGCGTGGCAGAGGAGCTTGCCTGGCTGGATTCGTCTTCCTGGGCGAAAGCCGGGCCGGCGGTCAACAAGGCCAGCAGTGGCAAAGGAACGGCGCAAGCCGGAAGTGCGAAGCGTCTCATTGCATGTCCCCGTCGCTAAACAACGGCGTAACGCAAGATACTATACCAAGAACAAGCCATTTGCATGGGTAGTGCGCCGGTGGTCTGAAAACGCAAGAGGACTGAACTTGAACCCGAACGTCTGCGCAAGTTGGTTCTCCTTTGGTCGCTTTTTTTTGGGCGAAGGTCGGGCTTGATGTATTCTTCCGCTCACCCTTGTGTGGGTAGAGTGGGGTGGCGTCCATGAGAGAGGTGATTGCGTTTTTGGCGGCAAGTTTTCTAGCGGCCCAGCCGGCCGCAACGGCAGGGGCGGACAACGAGGCCGAGCTGTTAGCCGGCGCCAGGGCCATCCACGAGCGTGTCATCACCATCGACACACACGTGGACATACCTCCTGATTTCGGCACCGAGGCCTACGACCCGGCGAAAGCGAAGCCTCCGGGGCAGCAGGTGGATCTGCCCGGCATGGAGAGCGGCGGACTGGATGCGGTGTTCTTCATCGTTTTCGTAATGCAGCGGGAGCGCAATGCGGCGGGCTACGCGCGCGCGATGGCCGACGCTTTCGTCAAGTACGCGGCCATCCGCAAGATGACCGACGTGGATTACCCGGATCGGATCGGACTGGCCCTCACTGCGGCAGATGTGCGCCGTATACACGCTGCAGGCCTTCGCATTGCGCTGATCGGCATTGAGAATGGTTTTTCGATCGGCCGGGACCTGGACCTGCTCGACATCCAATACGGTTTCGGCGCGCGCTACCTGGGCTTGTTGCACAACGGGCATAACGATCTCGGCGATTCCGCCGTTCCGAACGCGGCCCGCGGAGAGCCCGAGGCCGAGCACGGGGGCTTGAGCGAACTCGGACGCGAAGCGATCAGGCGCGCCAACCAACTGGGAATGATGGTGGACGTGTCCCATTCCTCCGAAAAGACCACGATGGATGCGATCCAGGCGTCAGCGGCCCCGGTGATCGCCTCGCATTCCGCCGTGGCCGGGGCGTTTGTGCACCCGCGCAACCTTTCCGACGAGGTGCTCCTCGCTATCAGGGACAACGGGGGCGTCGTGCAGATTGTCGCATTCGACGCCTATCTGCGCGCGCCGCCGCCCGGGAAACAGGCCGCTATGGGCGCGGTTTACCGCGACATGAACATCCGCAATGCGGCGGACTTCGCCGGCATGACAGAGGAACAGCGCGGCGCCTTCTACGCACGCATGGCGGAAGTCACCCGCATGCCGCCGCGGGCCTCGGTGAAGCATCTCGCCGATCACATCGACTACGCGGTTGGACTGATCGGGATCGACCACGTGGGGATTTCATCCGACTTCAACGGCGGCGGCGGGATCGAGGGCTGGGACAACGCCGGCGAGACGCTGAACGTCACGATTGAACTGGTGCGGCGCGGTTACTCCGAAGAGGAGATCGCCAAGCTCTGGGGCGGGAACCTGCTGCGGGTAATGGAAGCTGTCGAGGCGGTCGCGGCCGGCTCAGAGGGGGAGTGATCCGCCTCCGCCGTTTTCGCCGCCCGATTTCTTGAGCGTCAACGGATCTGCGTCCTCCAGCATCCCTTCGCTCAAGACCTGGACTTTCTGTTCGGCCTCCTTCAGTACCGCCTGACAGCGGCGCGTCAGCTCCACGCCGCGCTCGAATTGCCTGATCGCCTCGGCCAGAGGTAGATCCCCTTTTTCCAGGTTGACAACGATCTGTTCCAGGTCTTTCAGAGCTTGCTCCAGGCCCTGAACGCCCTCGGCCGGTTTGTCTTCACTCATTCGGGCTTGACCTCCGTACAGGCATTTTAGCCGGGTGAGGGTTGCGGGGGCAGGAAGTGTGCCGGTTCACGACATGTGGGACTGGCCGGATTCGGCTGGCCTGCTATTGCGAAGGTATTCCATCGGGGTGAGCAAGTCCAGGGCGTAGTGAGGCCGGTGAGAACGACGCCGTTGTCGAGGATGAGTTTGCAGGTGCATTGCGGTGAGCCGAAAAATTCGCGGCCGTAGATTTCCACAACCAGAGGCTGATGAGGGGACGGTCGCAATTCGTACTTGAGGTCCACGGCCCCATCCCAGGCGGGCCATTGGCCAGTGACGGGATTGCCGCTGGCATCCGTGAGCCAGTGGAGCTTTCCCTTGGTACTGACTATCGTGTGCAAGGCGCGCCGCTCAACGGTAGGGTCAACGATTGCAATTGTCGATCATATGTCCAGCCGCATCTGCCCACACAATCGTGAGCAGGAACAGAATGCCGTTCAGTTATAGCCTGCTTCGCGGCACAGCGCTTCGATGGCGATGTTGTAGTCCATGCGCTCGCCGGACCAGCCGCAGCGGGCGGTGCTGGCGTTGATGGCAAGGCCGCGCGACGTATTGAACGCCGCCAGCCGACGGCCCCCGCAGGCCTCGGCGTGCTCAATGTCCCCGGGGCTCCAGGGCCATCCCATAGTCAGCAAAGTGGAGTGGATGATGACGGGAATGCGCCTGAAACGCCCATTATTGGGCCCGAAACCGCGTTGGGTAAACGGATATTGGCGCTTACGGAGGACTATGGGATGACCCTGCCCCGGGGCTCCCATGGGGTTGCGCCTCGTCACTCCCGGCCTCCCCGCCTCCTCGCCCCACTCCTCAAGTTGCGCTTCCGCAGCTTCCAGCGCCTTGAGCAGCATCTCGCCCGACCGTGGCGGGCCCAGCCTTCGCTGCGGTCGAACTCCGCAACGAGGGTCAGAAAGTGCGCGGTGGCCGCGTTGATGTGCCCCCACACCTCCGTGATCTGCGCCTCCAGCGCATCGAGCGCAGCATCGCCGCAAACCGGGCTGGGAACCGGAGCAGTGCAAGCTCGGGCGGGAACTCGCGCAGCGCCAAAACCGGGAGGCTCGGCATCGTAAACCGGGGCGGGGGAGGCCATGTGGCGAAGGTCCATTTCGAGGCTCCGTTCAGTCCGTTGAGATGCTCGAACCTTAGCATGTATAATCAATAAAATCAATCTTTTACGGGCCTTTACAGGTTCACTCAGGGCCATCCATAAATCTGAGCCAAGTGTTTGATTAGTTCGCTACGCTCCGTTCGGGACAAAGGTGCGAAAGTCCCCCCATACCCAACGGAAACAACAACCCCGTCACCCCAATCCCAGTCCCACTTGTAGCTGAACCCGGACAGGAAGTCTTCTCGAGGTAATCGTTCTTGTTTTGGTTTTTTCTAAGGGCGGGACCCCTTCGTCCCCAGGGGGGCGCTCTCTCCCGGGGGTTTAGCGCATGTTTTCCTCGGCCCGCTTCGCCAGCTCTTCCGGGGTCAGTGTTTCCTGGTGTGTTGCGATGCACCAGGTGTTGCCGGTCGGGTCCGTTACGATGGCGTTGCGGTCGCCGTAGAACATGTCCTGCGGTTCCTGCATGGACTTCGCGCCGGCCGTCAGCGCCTGCGCGTAGGTGGCGTCCGTGTCCGGCACATAAATGTAGAGCATGCAGGGCAGGGGCGGGAATTCGTCCTGCGCGCGGCCCATCATCACGTAGGAGTCGCCAATGAGCACTTCCGCGTGTTCGGTCTTGCCGTCCTGGTTGGGGACCCGTTCCTTTTCTTCTGCGCCGAATGCCGCCTTGAGGAAGTCTACGAGCTGGTCAACGTCTCCCACGAGCATGTACGGCGTCACGGAGTGGTATCCCTCGGGAATGTAATGCACAGCCATTAAGATCTTCTCCTTCTCGCGTTTGCAATCGTGCGGATGTTGTTGCAGCGAGGGTACTTATTCACACGAACTGCGACAAGTGCTCAAGCAGCCGCGTCGGTTTGTGCACCTGCTTTAAGTTACTGGCGCTGGATGAGTCTACGGGTCTCCAAAAGGTGACGATTGACGCTAGAATGTCGAGGGCGTGCCACGGTTTCAGTAGGGTGCGCCATACTCGCTGGATTGCCATAGGAAAGATGAGATGACTTCGAACCAAGACTGGTGGCCGAATCAGTTGAACCTGAAGATTCTTCGCGAAAACTCTCCCGCGTCGGATCCGATGGGCACGGATTTCAACTACGCCGAGGCGGTCAAAACCCTTGACGTGGATGCGCTGAAGACGGACATCGAAGAAGTGATGACCACCTCGCAGGACTGGTGGCCCGCCGATTACGGCCACTATGGACCGCTCTTCATCCGCATGACCTGGCACGCCGCAGGCACCTACCGCATCAGCGACGGCCGCGGCGGCGGCGGTTCCGGCGACCATCGCTTCGCGCCGCTGAACAGCTGGCCCGACAACGCGAACCTGGACAAGGCCCGCCGCTTGCTTTGGCCGATCAAGCAGAAGTACGGCCGCAAGATCTCGTGGGCCGACCTGCTCCTCTTCGCCGGCAATTGCGCCGTGGAGTCGATGGGCTTCGAATCCTTTGGTTTCGCCTTCGGGCGCCCGGACGTCTGGGAGGCGGACGAGACCGACTGGGGTGCTGAGGACGAGTGGCTTGCCGACGAGCGCCACAGCGAAGACGGAGAACTCGAGGAGCGCCTGGGCGCCGACCACATGGGTTTGATCTACGTGAACCCGGAGGGGCCCGGCGGCAACCCGGATCCGCGCGAAGCCGCCCGGTACATTCGCACCACGTTCAGCCGCATGGCGATGAACGACGAGGAGACGGTTGCGCTTATTGCCGGCGGGCACACCTTCGGAAAAGCGCATGGCGCGGCCCCCGACAGCCACGTGGGCGCCGAACCGGAGGGCGCCGCTATCGAGCAGCAGGGCTTCGGCTGGACGAGCAGCTTCGGCAGCGGGAAAGGCAGCGATACGATCACCAGCGGCCTGGAAGGCGCCTGGACCGAAAACCCCGTGAAGTGGGACAACAACTTCATGGAGAATCTGCACCAGTACGAGTGGCAGTTGACGAAGAGCCCGGCCGGCGCATCGCAGTACGAGCCCGAGAACGCTTCTGAGGTGGCCACCGTGCCGGATGCGCACGATCCCTCGAAGAAGCACGCCCCCATGATGCTCACGACCGATCTCTCACTGAGGATGGATCCGGACTACGCGTCGATTTCGAAGCGCTTCCTCGAAAACCCGGATGATCTTGCAGACGCCTTCGCCAAGGCCTGGTTCAAGTTGCTGCACCGCGATATGGGGCCCTGCAGCCGGTATCTCGGACCGCTGGTTCCCACAGAGCCGCAGTTGTGGCAGGACCCGGTCCCCGACGTCGATCATGAGTTGATCGGGGAGCAGGATATCGCGGACCTGAAAAGCAAGGTTCTGGCCACGGGCTTGTCGGTTTCCCAACTGGTCTCGACGGCCTGGGCCTCGGCGGCAACGTTCCGCGGCACCGACAAACGCGGAGGGGCGAACGGAGCCCGCATCCGCCTCGCACCGCAAAGGGACTGGGAAGTGAACGACCCGGCCGCGCTGGCGAGCGTGTTGCAGATCCTGGAGCAGGTCCAGTCGGAGTTCAACGCCTCGCAAACCGGCGGGAAGCGGGTCTCTCTGGCTGACCTGATCGTGCTGGCCGGCTGCGCGGGCGTCGAACAGGCGGCAAGGAACGCCGGACACGGCGTTGAGGTGCCGTTCTCGCCGGGGCGTACGGACGCGTCTGAGGAGTGGACCGACGTGGAGTCATTCGCCGTGCTGGAACCCAAAGCAGACGGGTTCCGCAACTACCTCCAGGGCGGGCATCAGGAATCAGCGGAAGAGCTGCTGGTGGCACGGGCCTGCATGCTGACGCTGACCGCTCCGGAGATGACGGCGCTCGTTGGCGGCCTGCGCGTGCTGGGCGCGAATACCGGGCAGTCGGAGCATGGCGTACTCACGGATCGCCCCGGCACCCTGAGCAATGACTTCTTTGTGAATCTGCTCGACGTGAACACCGAGTGGCAGGCGTCCTCCGCATCGCAAGACGTATTCCAGGGAAGCGACCGCGCAACCGGAGATGTCAAGTGGACCGGCGCCCGAGTGGACCTCGTCTTCGGTTGGAACTCCGAGCTCCGAGCCATCGCGGAAGTCTATGGATGTGAAGACGCGCAGGAGAAGTTCGTAAGCGACTTCGTGGCTGCCTGGGACAAGGTGATGAATCTCGACCGCTACGACCTTGCATGATCCAAGCGACGTTGGCGTAGCACTCGTCTCTTGTGCATGCGAGCAGGTGTAGCTAGAGACTGCAGGGCCACAATCCGCAGATACTTCTCTGAAGAGGAGTTGGCGGCGGGCATGGATCATCCGCGCTACAATTGCAGGATCGAGTCACTTCCCGATTCCATCCGGCTGACATTACTCAAGGATTTCACGGTCTAGCACTAACATGAAGGCCGCCTATCGCGCTGACGACATCGAAGTCCTCAGCGGCCTTGACCCCGTGCGCCGCAGGCCGGGGATGTTTACCGACACCGCGCGACCGAACTATCTGGCCCACGAGGTGATCGACAACAGCGTCGATGAGGCGCTGGCCGACAGCAAATGCGATCGAATCGACGTGACCCTCCACGAGGACGGCTCGCTGTCGGTCGAGGACAACGGCCGCGGAATGCCGGTGGGCACGCACGAGGAAACCGGGCTGACCGGCGTGGAGCTGATTCTGACCCGCCTGTACGCCGGGGCCAAGTTCTCGCGCCGTCAGTACCGTTATTCGGGCGGCCTGCACGGCGTAGGGGTGTCCGTGGTCAACGCCCTTTCGACCCATCTGAAGGTTCGGGTGCGGCGTGGCGGGCGCGAATGGCACATGGAGTTCGCCGGCGGTGAGCGCCAGCGGGCGCTGGAAGCCGTGGGTACCGTCGCGAAAGCAAATACCGGCACCTGGATCAGGTTCTGGCCGGATCCGCAGTATTTCTCGAAGGCCAGTTTTCACCTGCCCTCGCTCAGGCGGGTATTGCGCGCCAAGGCGCTGCTGTGCCCGGGCCTGACCGTGTCGCTGACAGGTGAGGCCGAAGGCGCCAGGGACGAGTGGCACTACGAGGACGGGCTGGCCCAGTATCTTCTGGAGGAATCGGGCGAGGGTGAAAGCCTGCCGGTTGAGCCGCTGAGGTTTTCCCAGCTCGATGACGAGGAACGAACGCTCGATTGCGTCGTCCAGTGGGCCGAAGACGGCTCCAAGCGGGTGGAGGAGAGCTACGTCAACCTGGTGCCCACGCCGCGTCACGGCACGCACGTCAATGGACTGCGAACGGGACTGACCGAGGGTTTGCGCGAATTCTGCGAATTTCACAAGCTGTTGCCGCGCGATGTGAAGATCTCGCCGCCGGACGTGTGGGACGGGGTGAACTTCGTGCTTTCGGTGAAGCTCGCCGAACCGCAGTTTTCCGGGCAGATGAAGGAATCGCTGGCTTCGCGGGACTGCGCCGGATTCGTGGCCGAGGCGGTCCGCAGCCGCATGGCGCTGTGGCTCAATCAACACTCGGAGCTGGGAGAACGGATCGCGAAACAGGCGATCGCGGCGGCCCAGCGGCGGCTCAAGGCCGCCCGCAAGACACGCCGGCGCACGCCGGTGTCCGGGCCGGCCCTTCCGGGCAAGCTGGCCGATTGCACCAGCACCGTCGCCGAAGAGTGCGAGATCTTCCTGGTCGAGGGCGATTCCGCCGGGGGTTCGGCCCGCCAGGCGCGGCATCGTGAGTACCAGGCGATACTGCCGTTGCGCGGCAAGATTCTGAATACCTGGGAAGTGGATTCCGCGGATATCAACTCTTCACAGGAGGTCCACGACATCGCCGTGGCCCTGGGAATTCAGGCAGGCGAGACGAATCTGAACGACCTGCGGTATCACCGGGTTTGCATCCTGGCGGACGCCGATTCCGACGGGAGGCATATCGCCACCCTGATATGCGCATTGTTTGCACGGCACTTTCCGGCGCTGGTCCGGGGCGGCCATGTACACGTGGTCATGCCGCCGCTCTACCGGCTCGACGTCGGAAAGGAGACCCATTACGCGCTGACCGAGGAAGAGCGCGCCGCGCTCATGCGCCGTTTTGCCAAGCGCAAGGTTTCGGTGACGCGCTTCAAGGGACTGGGCGAAATGAGCGCCAGGCAATTGCGCGAGACCGCCATGGCGCCGGACACCCGGCGGCTGATCCAGCTGGAAATGGACGAGGGCGATGAGACCTTTGCGATGCTTGACATGTTGCTGGCGAAGAAGCGCGCAGCCGACCGCCGGGCCTGGCTGGAAGACAAGGGCGATTTGGCAGGCGCGTAGCGGTACATGAGGAACTTCCTGCTTGCCGTTGCCTGGGAACGATGGCTTCCAGCCCTCGACCCGGGAGCGAGGGCGTCTCGCCCTCACGCTGGGAACGAGGGCATCCTGCCCTCGACGAGGGCGAGACGCCCTCGCTCCCGGCAGGACGCCCTCGTTCCCGGCTGATGGCGGGTCCGCAACTCACCCTGGTGCCGCGCGACAACGCACAGGCGCAACCACTGGCGGAGTTCGCCGAGCAGGCCTACCTGGGCTACTCCATGTACGTCATCCTGGACCGGGCCCTGCCGCATCTGGCCGACGGGCTCAAACCGGTGCAGCGCCGCATCGTTTACGCCATGAGCGAATTGGGGCTGGCGGCCACCGCCAAGCCGCGCAAGAGCGCCCGCACCATAGGCGACGTGATCGGCAAGTTTCACCCGCATGGCGATGCGGCCTGTTACGAGGCCATGGTGCACCTGGCGCAGCCGTTCGCCTACCGTCATCCCCTGGTGGACGGCCACGGCAATTTCGGCGCGGTGGACGATCCCAAGTCATTTGCCGCCATGCGTTATACGGAAGCGCGGCTTACCGCGTACGCGCAAACGCTGCTGGCGGAGCTGGGGCAGGGCACGGTTGACTGGGCGGACAACTTCGACGGCACCCTCAAGGAGCCCGAACTGCTCCCGGCACAACTGCCGAACCTGCTGATCAACGGCTCCTCGGGCATTGCGGTGGGCATGTCCACCGATATTCCTCCGCACAATCTCCGCGAACTGGCCGAGGCGCTGGAACGGGTCGCCGCCGACCCGAAGCTGCACTACGACATGCTCTTCAGCCTTATCCCGGGCCCGGACTTCCCAACCGGCGGGGTATTGATCACGCCGGCGGAGGAAATTCAGGAGATTTACAGGACAGGCCACGGCGTCTTGCGCCTCAGGGGGACCTGGAAGCGCGAGGAAGGTACGGTGGTGATCCACGAACTGCCCTGGCAGGTGTCCGGCAGCCGGCTGCTGGAGCAAATCGCCAAACAGATGCGGGCCAAGCGTCTGCCCATGCTGGAGAACCTGCGCGACGAGAGCGATCACGAGAATCCCGTGCGCCTGGTGCTGATTCCGCGCTCCTCGCGGGTGGATGTCGATGCCTTGATGGCGCACTTGTACGCCACCACGGACCTTGAAAAGTCCGTACGGGTCAACCTGAACGTTATTGGCCAGGACGGCCGGCCCCAGGTGCGCGACCTGCGCGGTTTGCTGATGGAATGGCTGCGGTTCCGCCGCGCCACCCTGCGCCGCCGCCTGGAACACCGCGAAGACCAGGTCTCAACGCGTCTGCACGTCCTGGAAGGCCTCCTGATTGCCTATCTGAACCTCGACGAAGTGATCGCCATTGTGCGCTACGAGGACGATCCCAAGGCCCGCCTGATGGAGCGCTTCAACCTGAGCGCCGAGCAGGCGGACGGCATTCTCAATATCCGCTTGCGCAACCTGGCGCGAATAGAGGAACAGAAACTGCTGACGGAACAGGACGAGCTGGAAGCGGAGCGCGAGGATCTGCGCGCGACCCTGGGCGACAGCCACAGGTTCGACAAGCTGATGATCGCTGAGTTTCGGGCCCTGGCCCGGGAACATGGCGACGAGCGCCGCACGCGGATCGTGGACAGCGCCCCGCCGGCGGCGGCGTTTCAGGAGGAGGACGTCACACCCGCCGAGCCGCTGACGGTCGTGTTGTCGCGCCACGGCTTTGCGCGCGCCGGCAAGGGACACGAACTGGACAGCGCGTCTTTAAGTTTTCGACCCGGCGACGAGATGTTGTGCGATCTGCCCTGCAAATCGAACCAGCAAGTGGTTTTCCTGAGCAGCGAAGGGCGGGTGTACTCGCTGCCGGCGCACAGCCTGCCGTCGGCGCGGACTCTGGGCGAGCCGCTGTCCAGTCGTTTCAACATGTCCGACGGGGCGCGCTGGAGCGGGGTGATGGGCGGCGATCCGGAGACACGATGGCTGGCATGCGGAACCCGGGGGCATGGCTTCATGGCGAGAACCGCCGGCCTGTATACGCGGTCCCGCGCCGGCAAAGCCTTCCTGAATCTGCCCGACGAAGCCGAACCGCTGTTGCCGGTCCCGGCGCCGAGCGGTGCGGTGAGGGTTGCCGCCGTGTCCGGCGACGGGCGCTTGCTGTTGTTTCCCGCAGAAGAGCTGCCGGAAGCCGGCGGTGGCCGGGGCGTGCTGCTGATCGGTCTGAAGAACGGCGAGCGGCTGGCGGCCGCCACCTTGATCGGGCTGCGCGACCGGCTGATCGTGCAGTGCGGCGGCCGCAAGATGACCCTGCGGGGGCAGGCGCTGGAAAGCTATGTTGGTAAGCGGGCGCTGCGCGGTCGAACGCTGCCGCGCGGCTGGCAGAAGAACGTGACCCGGCTGGCGCGCGATCCGGTTCGCGGCGGATAATATCGCTGCAACAAGAAAGGGATAGCAAGACGTGACCACAGCACTTGAAGACAATCTGAGCCGCGCGCGCTCGCACCTGAAGCGCTTCGGCGCCGGCGCGCAGGGCCATTTTATCGGCGGGTCGGCCCGCGGCGGGCTGTCGGGCGAGACTTTCGTCAATCATTGTCCTGCCGACGGCTCGCCGATCAACGAAGTGGCCGCCGGCAACCAGGCCGACATTGACTTAGCCTGCGCCGCCGCGCGCGATGCCTTTCCCGCCTGGGCGGCGATGGCCGGAGACCGCCGGGCCGAGCTGCTGCACAACATCGCCGATGCGATCGAAGCCCGCGCCGACGAAATCGCCCTGGTCGAGTCGATGGATACCGGTCAGGCATTGCGTTTTACCGCCAAGGCGGCATTAAGGGCGGCGCGCAATTTCCGCTTTTTCGGCGACCACGCGCCCGATGCGCGAAACGGCAAGACCCTATCGGGCGGCGAGCACGTCAACTACACGTCGCGGCAGCCGATCGGCCCGGTTGGGGTGATCACGCCGTGGAACACACCGTTCATGCTGTCCACCTGGAAGATTGCCCCGGCCCTGGCGGCCGGTTGCACGGTGGTTCACAAGCCGGCCGAGTGGAGTCCGCTTACGGCGCAGCTGCTGGCGGAAATCTGCACCGAAGCAGGCCTCCCTGCGGGCGTGCTGAACACGGTGCAGGGGATCGGCGAGCAGGCGGGCAGGGCGCTGACCGAGCACCCGGCGATCAAGGCCATCGCTTTCGTTGGCGAATCCGCAACCGGCGGGCGCATCATGGCCCAGGGCGCGCCCACGCTGAAACGCGTGCATTTCGAATTGGGCGGCAAGAACCCGGTGATCGTGTTCGACGACGCCGACCTCGACCGGGCGCTGGACGCCGTGGTGTTCATGATTTACAGCCTCAACGGCGAGCGCTGCACCTCCTCCAGCCGGCTGCTGGTGCAACAGTCGATACACGACGAGTTCGTCGCGCGCGTAGCCGAGCGGGCGCGCGCCATCAGGGTGGGGCATCCGTTGGATCCGGCGACCGAGGTCGGGCCGCTGATTCACCCCAATCACCTTGAGAAGGTCAGCGCCTACTTTGACATTGCAAAATCGGAAGGGGCGATGATCGCCGCCGGCGGCGAGTGCCCGGAAATGCCTTGGCCGGGCCATTACGTGCTTCCCACCTTGTTTACCGGCGCGCGCAACGACATGCGGATCGCCCAGGAGGAGATTTTCGGTCCTGTCCTGACCGCGATTCCGTTTGCCGATGAGGCCGATGCGCTGGCCCAGGCAAATGACAGCCGCTACGGACTGGCCGGTTACCTGTGGACCGGAGATTCAGCGCGCGCCGAACGCCTTTCCGAAGGATTGGAGGTTGGCATGGTTTGGGTGAATTCCCAGAACGTGCGCCACCTGCCCGCGCCCTTCGGGGGCATGAAGGCCAGCGGAATCGGACGCGATGGCGGGGACTACAGCTTCGATTTCTACATGGAAACCAAGAACGTCAGCGTCGCAAGCGGCGAACACCGGATCCCCAGGCTGGGGACCGGCTGACGGTGCTTGATTGAAAAACTACAAGGGACTAAGGAAATGCTGATCATTACGCAGGAACCATGGCGCACGGAAGCCGCCGGTGCTCGGCTGCTCAGCCTGGCCGAGGCCGCCGAGGCGCAATTCGGCGACATATGCGGCGCATTGCTGTTGTTGCCCCTGGCTGAGGCGGACCTGCGGCAGCTTCGGCCGGAGCGGGAACTGTTGGCCGAGGCGGGCGCCGCGTCCAAGCACTACGGGATCCATATCGCCGGCGCCGCGCCGGTATTGGCGGCCCTTTCCGAATTACCGCAGACGGTAGGTTTCGTGGTGGGGCCAAACGGCCGGACCGGGCTTCGCTGCCCCAAGATCACGCCGGATTTCCTGGAAGGATTCAGTGATACCGCCTGCGAGTTGGGTAAGCCCGCCGACCTGCCGGTGCTGGACACGCCGCTCGGCCGGCTGGGGATTCTGACCGGCGAGGATGTCCTGTATTCGCACTATGCGAGGGTGCTGACCTACAACGGCGCTGAAGTAATCTTGAACCCCTGCCGCGAGCGCCGCGATGCCGGCTTTAAAAGCCGCCGCCGGGCTCGCCGGACACGCGCCTACGAAAGTTCCGCCTACCTGGCGGTGGCCACGCCCCACTCTCATGTGTGCGGCGATGTGAACGTGCGCCTGCCCTGCGCATCGGGCTTATACCTACATGACCAGCAGACCTTCGAAGAAGCAGGACAGGGCGAGAGCTTTTTGAAACCCGACTTCAGCATCGAGTTTCTGCGCCGCAAGCGCTCCACTTTGTTCATGAATCAACCGGTGTACTTGCGCAGCATGCTGTATGCGCCCGGCTACCGGCAGTCCGCCGACGCCGACGCAGCCAACGCTCGGCCCATGCCGCAAACCTCCGGGGCCTGGAAGCAGGAAGCCGAACGGCGCGTCGCCGCCCAGGCCGACGCCAACTCAATCGACGGCCCGCGTGAGGACCAGTATTCGGCGCTTCTGGTCCAGACCGAGTTCCGGGTCATTCACATGGACACGCCGAATCCCGCGGAAATACTCAGGCAGAACCTGGACGAGGCCGTGGGTCTGGCCGCCCGAAGCGCCTTCATCCCGAACATACGGCTGGTGTGTTATCCGGAGTTCTTCATGACCGGCTCAGGCGGCTTCGGCAAACGAACGCCCAGGACCCTGGAGCGCATTGCGATTACCTATCCCGGCGCGGAATTGGATGTATTGAGCGAGTTTGCGCAGAAGAACCGTGTGTACGTGGCTGGGTCCTCGTTCGAGAAGGACGCGCGCTTCCCGGAACGCGTGTTCAATTCCGCCTTCATCCTCAACGACTCCGGCAACCTCATCCTGCATTACCGCAAGCTGCACTGCGCCGACATTTGGGGACAGCTGCCCGACACCACGCCCGGCAGCATCTATTCCCGCCTCGTGGAGGAACTGGGCCACGACGCGCTGTTCCCGGTAGTCGATACGCCGTTAGGAAAGCTCGCCGCCATGGTGTGCTTCGACCACACCGTGCCCGAAACCGCGCACATGCTGGCCAAACGTGGCGCGGAAGTGATCATTCACTGCACCTCCGACCCGCACGGCGCCGGCCGGCGTCCTTGGGAGGAGTGCCGAATGACCCGCGCCCACGACACCGGCGCCTACATCCTGGCGCCACGGCCCGGTGGCGAATACTTCGACCCGCACGCCGTGCATCCCGGCACTTTCCTGCGCGGCTACACGCGCTTTATCGGTTACGACGGCCAGCTGCTGGGTGAAGCAGATACTTCCGGAAAAGTGAGCTTCCAGGCCAATCTGGACCTGGCCGAACTACGCCGCTACCGCGCCAATCCCTCGGCCAATCTCATGATCTGGGACGAACCGCGAAGCTACGTGGACTGGTACGAGAAAGGCCACGGTTTGCCGGGAGATCTCTGGGCCGGCGATCCGCAGGAGAATCCGTATGCGAATTTCGTTGCCATGAAGGCGTCGCTCGATCACTTCTACAGCGAAGGCATCTACCTGCGTCCCGGCTCAAGCCAGACCGGCGACCGCACCGACGCCCGCAGCCTGATCTAGCGCCTGGCGTGCCCCCTGGGAACGAGGGCTTCCAGCCCTCGACGAGGGCAGGATGCCCTCGGTCCCAGCGTTGCGCCCCGGCTCCTAGCGTCCCCTCGGAACGAGGGCGTCTCGCCCTCGCCCCCGGCTTGCGCGCGCAGAATATAATCCGCCGCACGCGCCCGTAGCTTAGCCTGGATAGAGCATCTGGCTACGAACCAGAAGGTCGGGAGTTCGAATCTCTCCGGGCGCGCATCTTTTTCCCTGATTACCTGTTGGAACGAGGGCGTCTCGCCCTCGACGAGGGCAGGATGCCCTCGTTCCCGGGTTGCCTTGGATTCCGGTCGGTCGTTATACTCGCAAGGCCGCGTGGGAGGCTTTGTTATGAGCGACAATCCCGGCTACACAGCCGATTTCATTAAATCCGATACGGACCGGGCCACCTTCATGGACGACCCGGCCCTGGACCATCTGATGACCGCACTGGTTTCGGTCAGCACCGAGATCTGGGTGCAGGCCCGGCGGATGAAGATCGTGGAGCGCCTGCTGGAGGACCACGGCAAGGTCACGCAAGAGATGATCGAGTCGTATCAGCCGAGCGCCGAAGAGGAAGCGGCCTGGCAATCCGAGCGGGACCGTTTCATCGAGCGCACCTTCGGCTCGATCACGGTGGGCGCGTCGCGTGCGAAGGAGTCTCCGCCCCTGGAGCGCCAGCTTTTTGAAATGGGGGGTGACAAGTCATGATGAACCGACGCACGATCTTAGGCGCCCTGGCGGCGGCGTTCTCGGCCACGGCGGCGACTACCCGCAAGGCCCGTGCTTCAAGCGCCCGTCCTCCATCTCGGCCGTATGATTTCGAGCCGCGCGGCAGTGTGGGCAAGCTGGAACGTTTGGCCACCCTGGATTTGGAGAGCCGCCAGGACTTTTTCACCGGCTTTCGGGTCTGGTCGAACGGTCCTTTGGGGAGAGCGGCCCAGGTCCGGGCCGGGGATATCTTCCAAGCCAAGGGGCTGGATCCTGAAAGTGCCTCCCTGGAGGCCATACGCGCGGCCCTGGAAGGCGATCCCATCATAGGCGCCAGCATGCGCTATTGGATCAGCGGTCAGCAGATTTCCTGGAAGTTGCTGCAGGACGAGTTTCACGGCAAAGCCGAGACCTATCTGGCCGAGATGGACGCGGCCGACCAGGCCGGTCCCGGCACGCTCAAGCTCAACCCCGATCTTGAGGTGCCCGAGTATGCTGCCCACGAGATCCATATTCAGCCCGGCGGCTATGTGGGCGATCCCTTTGCCGGTCACATTTATCACTACGGCACCAACCACTTCTACATGGGCCATAACGACCAGGACGAAGTGCACGGGCAGCTGGTTGCCGCCGTTGAGCCCCCCGAAGATGGCAAGGTACTCCGCATCCTGGACCTGGCCTGCGGCCCCGGCCAATTGACGGTGGCTTTGAAGGACCGTTTTCCCGATGCCGAAGTCTGGGGGCTGGATGTTTCCGCTCCGATGGTCCGCTATGCGCACATGCGCGCCGCGGACATAGGCAAGGAAGTGCATTTTGTACAGGCGCTGGCCGAGGCCACCGATTTTCCGGACAACTACTTTGACCTGGTGGCCTCTTATATCGTGTTTCACGAGACCCCGGTGGAGATTACCCGGTCGATCGTCAAGGAAGTCCGGCGCATTACCCGTCCCGAGGGGGTATTTCAGCCGTTTGATTTTCCCAGTGATGCGAATCCGCCCACGGGCTATCGTAGTTTTCGCCGCTGGTGGGACTATCGGTATAACAACGAGGTGTGGCGCAACGAGTTTGCGAGCATTCACTTCCCTACCGAGATTGCCCAGGCCGGATTCAGCGTGCGCGAAGCCAAGAAGGGCGTGTTGTTCTTCGGCCGCGTCCACGCTACGCGCAACGCGTAAGCACCCACACCATTTTTTTATAGATCCTGAGTTCAGGAGAGTTTCTCATGACAAGACGCTTTAGAGCACTTCCGATTTGCCTGGTTGCCGCAACGGCGATCCTGGCGGGACCTGCACAGGTCAACATTGCATTCGGGCAGGAAGCCCAGCTGGAGGAAATCGTGGTTACCGCGCGTAAGCGCGAAGAGACGATCCAGGATGTTCCGCTTGCTATTACGGCATTCACCTCCGAGGAGATCGCCAAGCGCAATATTCAGGAGATGCGCGACATTGCGCTGTTTACGCCCGGATTCAACTTTGAGGATTTCGGCGGCTCTGGAGGAACCATGCCGGTAATTCGCGGCACGACCCAGGTTGCGAGTTTCCGCAACACCGAGCAGAACGTGTCGTTCTTCTTCGACGGCGTCTATTTGCCGCGCAGCTACGTAACCGACCTGGGATTCGCCAACATTCAGCGCATCGAGGTAGTGAAGGGCCCGCAAAGCGCCCGCTACGGCCGCAATGCGTTCATGGGCGCGGTCAACTACATTCCCAGGAAACCGACCGAGGAGTGGGAGGTTCAGGGAAAAGTGGTGGCCGGTAATTTCAAGCGTTATGACGGGGCAGCCACGGTGTCCGGGCCGCTTGTTCCCGGCGTCATGTCGATACTCGTGGGAATCGACTATTCCGAATTCGACGGCTCCTGGGAAAACACCCACCCGTATGCGGACATCGATCACCAGCCGGGCACCAACACGCGCCAGGGCGGATACGAGCGCGGGGTCATCAACGGCGCAGTGCAATTTACGCCGAATGAAGACATGCGTATTGACCTGTCCTACTACGACTATGACTTTGACCGCGAGCATCGGGCCCAGAACTGGTTCGCCGAGCTGGGCGCGGAGAGCAACTTCCTGAACTGCGGCCAGTGGAATGCCGATGTCCGGCCGGCCGGACGTCCCGGCTTCGGCTTCGGAGGTCAGTGGTGGCGGCTGTATTGCGGCGAGATCTTTGTGCGCAATGTACCCACGGACCCGCGCGGATATGCGCGGCAACTCAACGCATCTTTCCTGCGGGCCTCAATCAGCTGGAATATGACCGAATCGATCGAAGTGGAGTATGTGTTCGGGCAGATGGAGGCCGACAGCAAGACGCTGGGCTACAAGGACAGCCTGCCGGGTTGCACATTTGCATCTCCTCCCCTGCCTGGCTGTGTATTTGAGAGCGGGCCTATCGGTGATTTCAAGGTGGATTCGCACGAAGTCCGTATTTCCTATGACACCGGCGGACCCTTGCGTGTCGCGGGAGGTCTTTACTACACCAAGAACGAAGATTTCTACACCGCGAACTTTACGACGCTTCCAGCGTTGACAGGCGTGCCGACAGGACCGGTGGACATCCTGGATCGGTCGGCGTTCATTGTTTACGCCGTCCTGACCCGCACCCTGCGCACAAACAAGACGATCTCCCCCTTTGTTGAACTCAGCTACTCGTTCCTCGAAGGGCGTTCCCGCTTCGGCATCGAAGCGCGCTATTCCAACAGCGACAAGTTCGAGGGCGCCCTGGCCTCCGGCGGGACCAGCGGGCTTGCCGAATTCACCGGGCTGACGTTTGAGAACGAGTTCAAGTCGTTTACGCCACGCATCACATGGGAATACGACTTAAGCGGCGACCAGCTGCTGTTCGTATCGGCTGCGACAGGCGTCAGGGCCGGCGGGTTCAACCCCAGCGCCTTCATGGTTGAGAACCGCACCTACGATGAAGACCAGAACTGGACCTACGAAATAGGAACGAAGAACACTCTCCTGGACGGGCAGTTGAGACTGAACGGATCGCTGTTCTGGGTTGAATGGTCGGATGTGCAGATTTTGGCGCAGGACCCAGGTAATCCGGCGCCTCTGCCGCTGAACATTACCCGTAACCTCGGCAATGTGAGCTCAAAGGGGTTCGAACTGGAGGCCGCGTATGCGTTTACGGCCAACCTGACTCTTAGCGGTACCGCCTATTACGGAGATGCGAAGTACAAGGAGGGCACTCGGGACCTGCGCTGGGCCCGGACGCCGCTGGTGTGCGATGACATCGTGTGCCCGATCAACGGCGATATCGGCGGCAATCAGATGGAGCGTCAATCCAAGTGGCAGGCCACACTCGGGGCCGAGTGGCGTGACGAGCTCACGCTCGGCTTTGCGCACGAATACTACCTGCGTTGGGACCTGGCCCACCAGTCCAAGCAATATGCTGAAGCAGTGAACCTGGCCTGGGTGCCCGAGCGGACCATCGTCAATGCCAGCATCGGCATCGTCGGCGAGCGGTTCGAGGCGCAACTCTGGGCGCGCAACCTGTTTGATGAGCAATACGTCTCCGGCGCCCTGGTCGGCCAGCCCAATGTGCAGTACAACGCCTACCTGGGCGAGCGCCAGACCTACGGTCTCACGATTACCGCGCGATTGGAGGATGTCGCCAACTGGTAGGCTTACGCGTGTGAACAGGCTGCTGATCGGCATCATTGGACTGAGCTGGGCGCTTGCCGCCCAGCCGCAGGGCATTGACCTCAGCGGATTGAAGTTCGACGGCTCCAGGCTTTCCAAGCTCTTTTGCGATCCGGCCGCGCCCCGGGACATCGGATACGGCGGGCTCTCCGATCGCTGCGAGGACAGCTTCCGTGAAGGGATGCAGTTGGTTGATGCGGCCTTCCGTAGAGTGGAGCTCATGAACAAGGACGATCGCCGCGTCGCGGAGATCGAAGAGGAACAGCGGCGCGCCGAACAGCGGCTTCGTGCAGATCGGCAGTGGCAAGGCATGCTTCTTATGAAGCGGCAGATGAAGTTTGACGCCTGGTCGCGCCCCCAGAGCACCGAGCGCGTCCCTCATTGGCTCAGTTTGAAAAAGACCTATGCGCCTTCCGAGCGGCTTGCGAAAGAGAGGACCAGAATGACTGAGCAGACAGCACGCATGGTTACTGAATATTGGGAGCAGGAACGCCGCCGGAATCCAGAATTGTCCCCGGAGGCCAGGTTCCCCGAAGAACTGGAACTTCCATACACGCAAGAATAAGAGAGAACCAAGCGTTGATTATTGCGTGTAAATCATATATATTGCGTATAAGTCATATACGCAATATAAACTCCAATTGCCACGCCGAATTCACCAACAAGAGCTGCAGAATATTGAAGCCGTGGTTCGCGGTCAGTCCGATGGCCTGACCGCGCAGGAGATTCACGACGCGCTGGCCACGCCGCCGCCAAGGCGCACCCTGCAATACCGGCTGAAGCACATGGTCGATCGGCAACGCCTGCACCGGGCAGGAACGGGGCGCTGGGCACGCTATCTGCCACCGCGCACCCGTCCCAAAGCGTCCCCGGATGCCCAAGCCACGCCAAGCAATGAGGTTCGGCAGAGCACGGTTCCGCCGCAGGGCGCCGCTGCCGTTCGGACTCGTCGATACGTCAGCCGGCCCTTCCACCGGCGCCGTGCAGCAACCTATGCACCCGCGCTCCTTGATTCGTACCGTCCAAACGCGACGTTTTATCTCTCCCGCAAGCAACGCGAGGACTTGCGGAATATCGGCAGCATGAGCGGCAAGAGCCAATCCGCAGAGGGCTACGCGGACAAGTCTCTGCAAAGGCTGCTGATCGACCTGTCGTGGAATTCCAGCCGCCTTGTGGGCAACAGCTATTCGCTTTTGGAAACGGGGCTCTTGATCACTCAGGGAGTAACGGCAGAAAGCAGGAATCTGAGCGAAACCCAGATGGTCCTCAATCACAAGGCGGCGATCGAGTATCTGGCAACCGGTTCCGAGGAAATCGATTTCAATCGAAACACGATCTTGAGTCTCCACGCCCTGTTGGCCGACAACCTGCTGGCCAACCCCCAGGCTGCCGGTCGGCTGCGCCGCACGCCCGCGCGCATCAAGGGCTCCGTATACACGCCGCCGGCAGCGCCGCAAGAGATCGAGGCCCATTTCGACCGGCTACTCGCCACTGCTTCGGCTATCGAGGACCCCTTTGAGCAATCGTTCTTCGTGTTGGCGCATCTTCCCTACCTGCAACCCTTCGACGACGTCAACAAGCGGGTCGCTCGCCTGGCCGCAAACCTCCCGCTGATCAAGGCCCAACTTGCGCCTTTGTGCTTCGAGAGCGTTCCGCGCGAGGTCTATGACCAGGCGGTGCTGGGCGTCAACGAACTACGCCGCAGGCAGTTCCTCGCCGAAGTGTTCATCTTCGCCTATCAACACTCCGCCGGCCAATACGCTGCCGTGCGCCACATGCTCGGTGAGCCGGACCCGTTCCGCCTGAAGCACCGGGCGGTGCTACGCGATCTGATCCGCACCATAGTCCTCTCATGCCTCGACAAGAACCAGGCCGCCACCCATATCGAGACCAATGTGCGGCAACATTCAGGCCCGGCAGAACGCACGCGCCTGCGGGACGTCGCAGAACGCGAACTCCTGAGCCTCCACCCAGGCAATTGCGCCCGCTTCCGCATCCGGCCCCTGGAGTTCGCAGCCTGGCGCCGGAACTGGGCGGGGCACTAGTGTCGCGTCAAGCCTGATCATGGCGAGATTCGGGACTTTCGCTCCATCATGCACCTGATTGCGTTTGACATCGATGGCACCCTGATCGATTCAGATGAGTTCGATTCGGAGCTGTTTGTGCAGGCTGTGCAAACGGTGCTCGCGATTGACATCGATGACGATTGGTCCGCCTACCGGCACGTCACCGACGGCGGAATCCTGGATGAAATCATTGATAACGAGGGGATTAAGACTGACCGGCTGCGTGTCCATTCGGACGTAAGGGCGACGTTTGTGGGCCTGGTCGCCGACTACCTGAACGGGCGGGGAGGGCGCCTGCGGGAAATACCGGGCGCCAGGACATTTCTGGCTGAACTCCGGTCGCGTCCCGATGTCGCGATAGCGCTGGCGACAGGAGGTTGGGAGGAAACGGCCAGGATGAAGCTTCGGGCCGCCGGCTTGAATCCGGATGAACCCAGTTTTGCTTCGGGGTCGGACGCCATCCGCCGGGTCGAAATCATGCAAATCGCCGAGCAAAGGGCGCTGCGCGGCCGCCCGGCGAGTCGAAGAACCTATTTCGGTGATGGATCCTGGGACCAGAAAGCCAGCCTGGAGCTGGGATACGATTTCTTCGCCATCGGAGAAAAGGTCGAGCACACCGCCCGGTATCCTGATTTCCGCCGCCCTGACTTGATTTTGGCTAGACTGGGCCTGACCGTACTGTAAATTCGCATGGAGAATCGCACAAACAGTTCCGCAGCGCAGCGCGTGGAGGGTCGGGTGATTCGTCTTCACGCCGATGACACGGTGGTTGTGGCCGCGGAGGACCTGGCGCCAGGCGCTTTCCTGCCCGTTGAGAACCTTGTTGCCAGGGAGCGGGTTCCGCCGGGTCACAAAGTAGCAACGGGGCGCATGGCGCGCGGCGAGCCGGTGCGTAAATACAACCAGGTGATCGGCTTTGCCTGTGCCGATATCGCCCCGGGCAGCCATGTGCACACCCACAACCTCGAATACCGGGCTGTCGAGACGGGAGGAGAGTCGGGCGCTGCCGTTCGGACAACCGACTTCGTGCCGGAAAGCCGGCGCGCAACGTTTCAGGGAATCGTGCGCGCCGACGGCCGGGTCGCTACGCGGAATTACATCGGCGTGCTGACCTCGGTCAACTGTTCGGCCACGGTCGCGCGGATGATCGCCGATGAGTTCCGCGGCTCGGCGCTCGATGAGTATCCGAACGTCGATGGAGTAGTTCCGCTGACTCACGACTACGGCTGCGGAGGATGCGCGGGTGTCGGTCTCAACTACATTCAACGAACACTGGCAGGCTATGTGAGGCATCCCAATTTCGCTGCCGTATTGCTTGTGGGACTGGGCTGCGAGGCGAACCAGATCGGCGAACTGATGCGTGCCGAACAACTCAAGTCGGATGAACGGCTATACGCATACACCATCCAGGATTCCGGTGGGACCCGCGCCGCCGTCAAACGTGGCGTGGAACGGATTCGCGAAATGCTTCCCGGGGCCAATCAGGTCGAACGGAAAGCGGTGCCCGCAAGCGCTCTGGTGCTGGGCCTTCAATGCGGTGGTTCTGACGGCTACTTAGGCATTTCTGCCAATCCTGCTCTCGGCGCCGCGGTCGATATCCTGGTCCGCAATGGCGGAACCGCCTGCCTCGGCGAGACGCCGGAAGTCCACGGCGCCGAGCACCTGCTGGTCCGGAGCGCCGTGAGCGAGGAAGTCAGCGGCAAGCTGATGGGCAAGCTTCATTGGTGGCAGGACTATACGTCCGCCCTGGGCGTTGAGTTGAACAACAATCCGTCGCCGGGGAACAAGGCCGGCGGTCTGACGACGATTCTGGAGAAGTCGCTCGGTGCGGTGGCCAAGGGCGGCACTACCAACCTCACCGATGTCTATGGCTACGCCGAACCCATCACCAAGTCGGGCTTTGTGTTCATGGACAGCCCCGGCTATGACCCTTCGTCACTCACCGGCATGGTCGCCGGCGGCGCCAACGTGCTGTGTTTCACAACCGGCAGGGGCTCGGTGTTCGGCTGCAAACCGGCCCCGTCGCTGAAAATCGCCACCAACACGGACATGTATATGCGAATGCGCGACGACATGGACATCAACTGCGGTTCCATCATCGACGGCGAGGCGACCGTCGACGAGATGGGCCGGCAAATCTTCGCGCACGTTCTGGCGATGGCGTCGGGAGAAAAAACCCGCTCCGAATTCCTCGGCATGGGCGAGAACGAATTCGTGCCCTGGACGGTAGGCGCAATCCTCTAAGTCGGAGCCGCTGTCACCGCACCTGACGGCCGTTTACGAAATGGATATCGTGGACATCTCCGCCACCGCGGCGCAATTTCCAGCGTCCGTTCCTCTGTCCGAGACTGTAGGAACCTTCCATTTCATCTCCATTCGGATGGCGCTCCAACCATTTTCCGTGCCTCTCGCCGTTTCGGTAGCGACCCCGTAACACGGTTCCGTTGCGGAACCTCTCGACCCATTGCTCGTCCTTCTCCCCATCCCTGAAAGGGCCCTCGGATTCGTTGCCCATCTCTCGAATCACCCAGGTGCCGTTCCTTTTTTCGTCCCCGTAGGCACCTTCCATCACCATTCCGCCAGGGAAGCGTTCGACCCATATGCCGTTTCTTTTCCCCTCAAAAAAGGACCCTTCGGCAACCACGCCGTTCTTTTGCCGTGAGACCCATATGCCGTTTCTCTTTCCTTCCACGTACGGGCCTTCAGATTGGGTCCCGCCTGCCTGGTGCTCGATCCAATTCCCGATTTTCTTGCCGTTCAGATAGAAACCTTCATATTTGCCACCGCCCTCGTTGCGGGTGACCCACTCTCCCGTCTTTTTCCCATCCAGGTAGTCGCCCTCTTGAGTAATCGAACCCTCCCGGCGGGTGACCCATTCTCCGTTTCGCTTCCCGTCCTTGTAGGGGCCTTGAAAGACGATTCCCCTTTCCCAGCGAATCGTCCAATTTCCATTTCGCTTCCCATCGGCATAAGCGCCTTCCCTGACGCGTTGGTGCTCCTCATCGGCACCGAAGGTCCATGTTTCCGCGCCGCTACCCACAGGCAGGCCGCCGGAACATTCCCCTGACCAGGTAACGGAGTGCTTGGTCAGAAGGTTCTCATTCCATACAAAGCACCCGGGATGGTTCTGAATTTCCATCCAGCACTGGGAACGTACCGGTTTTCCTTCGCAGTTATCGGCCGCACTTGCCACGAAGCGCGACCGGGTCTGCGGAAGTGCCTGATTGCTGCGATAACGCAACGCCGGCAGCCTCGAGCCCGCGGCGCTATCCGCCACCGGCTCGCGCGCTTCCACCATCGGCTCCTGGTTTTCCGCCAGCGGTTCGGCCTGGCTGCCGGTCGCCAAGAGCAGTAAAGCTACCGCGGCCAGCATTCTCAAGTGCCTTTTCTGCTTTGCCATGAAGGCCTGTTCAAGCCATGTGATCGTTGGCTATCAACTATAGCGCAGTGGATAATGCAGCGGTCCTGGGGGGCGGAAACAGAGGTATCGGGTCAGGACTTGGCTCACGCCGTTCGTGTGGCGCCCAATCTTCAAGCAATTTGGAATACGGGTATGCACCAATACGTTCAGGTTTCCGACGAACTGACTATTCGCTACGTTTCGATAGGTCAGGGTCAGCCCCTGATTTTCATTTCGGGCTGGACGATGACTGCGGATGCCTTCAACCGGAACCTGAAACCGTTCTCGGAGCGATTCCAGGCAATTTCCTATGATCCTCGCAGCCACGGTAGATCGACCAGGCTCAATTCCGGCAACGACTATGCGCAGCACGGCAGGGACCTGGCGGCATTGATCGGGAAGTTGGGATTGAAGGATGCGGTACTGGTGGGCTGGTCATCCGGCGCATTTGCCGCTTACGCCTATTTCGAACAGTTTGGATATCAGAACGCGCGCGCGTTCGTAAGCATCGATATTTCGCCCAGGCCTTTGATGGACAGTGAATCGGACTGGGGTATCGATACGCGTGAAAACGTCAGAAAAATGCTGGCCAGCGCCACTGCGCCGGATGCCGAGCTGTACCCGCTGGGTGGGCACATGATGTTCTGGGAGCATCCGGACCGGTTCAACCGCGTGCTCTCCCGCTTCCTGGAGGAAAACTTGTCGGATTAGCTTTCTGGTAAGCCTAATGCTCGCGCAAGTATTTCGGTTAGAAAGTGTCCTTAACCTGCAAATGGTTATACTGGTGTGCATGAGTACGTCAACTCGACACGCGGCCGTGGTGCTTGCTGCAGTCATATTGGTTGCTTCGGCATGCGGCGGCAATGGCAATGTCGACAAGGCCGAACCGGGCGCCGGTCTGGAAGATCAACGCGCAACGGTGGTTTCTGAATTCGAACGCGCCGCCCAGGAAGCCAGATATCTCCGCGATGACATTGCTGCTGTGCGTGCCGATATGAGGACCGTGCGCGAGGCGGCAAACCACGAAGCCGAACGCGCCTCCAGAGAGGCGGCAGGCTTGCGTGAGGAAATCGCCGCGCTCCGCCTTGAAATGAAGGAATTGAGCGAGGTCGCAACTTCCGAAGTGGAGCGCACGGCCGAGGAAGCCAAGAGCCTACGCGAGGAAGTGGCCGCAATTCGCGCCGATATGAGCGCCGTCCGCGAGGCTGCCGAGGAAGCGGAGAGCCTGTCGCCGGATGAAATCGCCGGGAATCTTACCGAAGCCGAAAAATACCCTCAGGCTGTCGTGATCAACGACCAGGCAACTTACATGCCCTATTCGTCACGGAGAGGGGCACAAAGGCCGATACGGGTGATATACGGACCGTCAATTGCGCAGCGGCCATTCGCACCACAGCCCCGGACATTCCGCCGTGACCGCCAGCGCCATAGTCGTTCGGGAGATGCGAAGCAGCACGCATCACAGGTAACGAATACCAAGCCCGCCATGTCAAGCCGTCCGAACGTCTCCAACAGCAGGCCGCAAGAGCCGAGTTCACGGCCTGCTGCGCCGAGCGTACGGCCTGCTGCACCGAGCGCGAGACCGGCTCCCCGGCCTGCAAATACCCAGCCGAAAAGGATCCACGTACCCACACCCCGACGGTAAGGCGGACCCAAGGCCGGGCACGCCTTCTTTTGCCGGCCTGTCCTCTGAGCATCCTGTCGGGAAGCTATTCAACGTCTACCGGCAGCCCTTAGTGGTCGACGAAATCGGCTGCCCTCCAATCCAGCGCCTTGCAAGGCACTATCTGCAACGATTGAGCAGTACTGCGCATCCAGAGTGACAGGGAAGACATGGGCACAGAGTCTTGTCGATCGCAGGGGAAGTCGAATGAAAGAAAAGAACGCGGCCTGGATGTGCGCTATATCGGTGATGATGGTGCTTTTCGTTTCCGCGTGTTCCAGCGGGCCGCCGCAGTGGAGGCAATCGACCTCCGTTCCACCTGGCGTCCAAGTGAAGGAGATATGCAGCGGTTTGCAGTCCGCCGAGTGCTGGATGGAACTGGAGAATGAACCGGGATGCTACGTCTGGCGCGAGGAACCTCTCGTCGTCGGCCCGTCGATCACCTGGTCGGGCGGGTGTTCGAGTGGACTTGCCCAAGGCAAGGGGACAATCACAATCGCATGGAGTCACCCGTGGTCCCGCGAGGCCAAGAGCGTGCACGAGGGTGAGTTTGAGAACGGCAAGAGAACCGGGTACTGGGAATTGCGGGACCCGGACTTCACTGAGCGAGGCGAATACTGGCGGGGCTCGAGGATCGGGACCTGGGAAATGAGCGCTCCCAATGGATGGAGCGGCACAACTCGCTACCCGACAAGGCATGGTCTGCCGGAATACATTTTCCAGAATGGGATTCGAGCGGGCGACAAGCGCTAAAGGTGCCGAGTGGGTGGAGGAGTCGCTACGGAAAGGCGACTGGACCAAGGTGTCCGGGGCCTCATGCTCGCGCATTTTGAGTTGCACGCGACAGCCCTTTACCCGACTTAGTACAGCGTTGGCTCGGGAAGTGCATCGAGACAAGGCAGAGGCGTCTTGCGATTAGCTCAACCGCTCAATCCCGGGACAGGCGTCCAAACCCTGATCAAGACTCAAAATGCGGCTGATGCCGGCGCTTCGCATGATCGAAACGTGCAGGGCGTCGCGAGCCGAGAGGCCTTTCACGGACGCGAGAATTTGCCGGGCCGCGTGAACTTCCGGCATTCCAAAAGTCAGTGTTTCGTCGGCTATCGCGTCGAGGCAGGCAAAGGCGGGGTCGATGGCGTCCAATCTTCCAATAGCCGTGTATCGATGCAGGATCTCCTGGTAGGCCTCGATGTCGGTAACGAAGCGCGTTCGCGCCAGAATCAATTCATCCAGCAACCCCTTCAGGCGATCCTTGTTCGGATGCGATGCGCCAACCAGGTACATCGGGACGTTCGAGTCAACGAAAATCACCGCGTCAGATAGCCTTGTTCGATTTCGTCCAGCATGGCGTCAATTTCCGTAGTCGGGAACTGATGCCGGCAGGCCCGCGCCACTGCCTGCAGCTTGGTATCCACCGCGCGGCGCCGGCTCAGACGCGCCTGCCGCAATGCCTGCCGCACCCATTCGGCCACGGTCATTCGCTCCTCTCGCGCAGACTGCTGGAGCGCCCGATACTCGTCGTCCTCAAAGAGAACTTGTAATCGCTTAGTCATATCGATGAGTGTATGTGACTCATTGTCAATGAGTCAATCTCCAGTGCTGGTCAAGGGCGCTTTTCAGTTTGTATCAGGGGGCGTTTTACCTCTTCCGGTTTTCTTTCTAAGTGGTTCAAATCAAGGTCGCAAGACCAAAAAGTTATCGAAAGTTTGGAATATCGCGCCTGCCGGAGTAATTTTGCTGAATTGAGTGCTGATGAGAAGGCAGAAATGAAATTTCACAACAGTGATTACTTTGTCGGCGAGCAAGCGGGCGAAACACCTATTCCCGAGCAGTTCGAGGCGGGGCCGTTCAGGAAGTCCCGCCCGCCGGAGCCGCTGCGGTTCGAAGTCAACATGGTCGCCGAAGCGTACAGCAAGCAGCAGAAAACCGGCACCGTTCAGGTTAACATTCCCGGCTTCAGCCCGGTCACGCTTTACTGCGATGAGCAGCCGCCGGTCGGCGACGACCAGGCGCCGCCACCCTTGGCGTTCTTTACCGCCGGCATCGGCTTCTGCCTGATGACGCACATGACCGACATCCTCAACACGCGCAAGATCGAGGTCACTTCAATGCGCCTGGAACAACGGGTCCGGTTCATGACCACGCTGGGAACCATGCGCGAACTCGGGCATCGAACGACGGGCGAGACCGAGATGGTCGAGACCCATGTCATCATCGACAGCCCCGAACCGGCGGAACGCATCCAATCCCTGCTGGAAGAAGCCGAAGGTTCGTGCATGGCGCACCACGCAATGCGCAACCCCATCCCCTGGTCAACCCGACTAATACACAATGGCGTAGAAATCGAGGCCCGCGACAGCACCAACACCTGACCCCTCGTTCCCGGGCCGTTCTCGGGGGAAGCGTATCATCGGAGCAAGACACTTTTCGGGAGAGGGACCATGACCATGAACAGACGCGCGGCCCTCGGCAGCCTCGCCACCTCAGCACTCGCTGTCCCGGCTTTGGCACGAGCGGCCGACCAACCTGCGGGCCATACGCCGCCCAAACCGGAGATCGAGGGCCGGGCGCTCATCAACAAGGGCCGCGCCTATGACGTGATGGAAGAGTACGGCCTCGCCGGTCTTATCGCGCTGGACCCCATCAACGTTTACTACATGACCAATGTCACCACCATCGGCAGGAAATTCATCACCGAATACCCCGGCTTTGCAACCATGGGGCCGGACCCGGACATGCCGGTTTACCTGGTCTCCGGGTCGTCGGCAGCCTGGGACATCGCCAACCGCGACCGCGAGACCGCCGAGCTCATGCCCTACGGTTTCGGCGGCTGGAACGAGGCGGAATTCAACTCCGACGGCCTGCCTGTCGAGCCCACGGACGGCGCCACCCGTCACTATCACTTTCGCGACGACGTTCAGCTGACCGCGCGCGAACTACGCTGGAAAGCGGCCTCGGACAGCTTCAGGGACGATATGGCCGCCGGCGCCGCCTGGGGGCTGGCACGCGCCTTGAAAGCCCAGGGCATCACCAGGGGCCGCATCGCGGTGGACGATATGCGTATCGCCACGTTCCTTGCCGAGGTGGATTTGCCAAACCTGGAATGCGTGGACGGCTACGGCATTTTCCAGCTCATCCGCATGGTCAAGACGGAACAGGAACTGGCCTATCAGAAGGTCGGCAGCTGGAACAACGGCGAAGCATGCATGGCCACCATCAACGCCCTGCAAGCAGGCATGCGTCATTCCGAAGTGGAACAGATCTTTCTGGCCGAATGCGCCATTCGCGGCAACCAAGTAAACAGCGTCATCGCCGGCATGCCCGGCGGCAACTTCCCCGATGACGGAGTGCTGGTTGCCGGCAAGCCCTATCTCATCGACTGCGTCAGCAATTACAAGGGCTATATGGGCGATATCGCGCGCACCTTCATCATCGGCGATCCACCCAGGGAAGTGGAGCAGCGCCGTCGCGCCAACCAGCTCGCCCGTGAAGCGGTGTTCGATGCCATCAAACCGGGCGTGAAGTATTCCACGCTGCGGCAGATCGGCCTCGATACGATGATCAAGGCGGGCATGCCGGCTCGTGCGGTGTTCGTCACGCCCCACTCGGTGGGTCTGCAGCACGACGACAATCCGTTTCGCATGCCTGACTTCGGCGTGCAGACCTTTGATCACATGCTGCAGGAGAATATGGTGCTCACCGTCGATCTGCCCTACTTGGAAGTGGGCTGGGGCTCCGGGCACAACGAGGATCTCTTCCGTGTTACCAGGACTGGCTACGAGCCGTTCAATACGGAACGCGACCCGTTTGTCGTCCTCTAACCGGCTGGTGGTTTCAGGGCGTCTCGCTTCTCGCCTGTGTCGGAGGGCCATCCAATAGCGCAGAAAGGCGGGTTGTGATTTGCCGGTTCAGGGAAGCGATGCTCTCGCGGCCATCGAGCTTGAGGAAAGTCTCGTCGGCGGCGCCCTCGAACCCGACGCACACACTGTCCAGAAACCCGGGCTGCTGTTCTTCGATGCTGCTCCATCGTCCGTCGCGCCGCAGAATTCGCTCCTGGCTGACGTGGCTTGGCACGTCCAGGTATACGGTCAATAGCGGCTTCGGGATGCCCGGATTGTGTTGCCGAACGACTTCCCGGTCCACGCCGCGCGCAAAGAAGAACGCTTCGGCGGAATAGTAGTAACGGTCGCACAGCACGATGGCGCCGGCGGCGAGCGCCGGCCCGATAACGGTCTTCAGGTGCCGCTGCCGGTCCTCGGCCGACAGGCGCACCAGATTCAGCATCCCGCCCTCGGGAATATTGGTCCGGAAGTACTTTCGGACTGTCGGGTGAGTCCGGTACGAATCGGTCGGCTGGCGTGTGACCAGCACCTTGTGTCCGCGTTCGACCAGCCATTTGCCCGCCAGCTTGAGCTGCGTCGTCTTGCCGCAGCCATCAATGCCGCAGAAGGCGACCAAACCTCCTTTACCGACTGGCTGCTTCAAAATGCCCGTGCCGATATTCGCTGTACTGCGTGCGACCGGCAGACCTTCAGTTCGCCCGGGCGAATGAAGAGATAGCAGCTCGTAGCCATCAAAGAGGTGAACAGGACTGCGGCGGTGAGAATGAACCACATCGCGACGGCGATGGACAGGTTGGTTACGGCCAGGTCAAAGAGCTTGACCTCGCTGCCTGTAGCGAGCGTCCAGGCAGACCCGACGGCAACAATGAAGCCCGACGCCAGGGCAATCAGTCCGCGCCAATGCCCCCTCGTGGATCCGAGCAGCGTCTTGAGAATTCTTCCGAACCGGGCGGATTGTCGGGAGTCTGAACGGGTTGCCATGCACAATCTCCCTTTGCCTGCGGAGCGAATTCGGTTGAGTTCGATGGAACCGGAAGTATATTGCCCCGAACAACCCTTGTGGTGTCCAGCTTCGGGCGCGCAAGCCTTTGTGGAGCCCCGGACTTGAAAACCCCAATATTGGGGGATTCTTTCCGTTTGGAATTTGGCCCTATACCGCCCCGCCTATCGGTGACCTGCGTTGGCGGGCGCCTCAACCGTCGGCGAAGCGCGACGCGGTTCTATGGCGGTGAAGTGCAGCGCGATATCTAAAGGTATACACGTATCGATTCGCCATGACCAGCGTGGGTGTTGAGAGGCGAGAACTGAACGGCGAAACCATCTATGGCGCTTATCACGCCGGACGGCATTCACGCCCGAATCGACTCATGAGCTGAACGCCTGTATGCGCTGAACGAATTGGTGGGAATGTGATGAGGCAAGCAGGCGGGCTATGACACGCTCAGTTGTGCAACCCATCCAGCCTGATCCAACCAGCCGCTTACACTATTGGGCTAACCTGGTCATGCTGAAGAGTGATGGAATCTTCAGCGATAGCCGGCAAATGAAGTTGACCAAACGAGTCCCCCCAACGCCCCGATCCAAATGAGAATCTCAACCGTAAGACAGCTGTTCGGCAACAGGAATTTTGCGCTGTTTACGGTTGGCAATGTGCTGTCGCTTACCGGTAACTGGATTCAGTTGGTTGCGGTGTCATGGCTGATCTGGGAATTGACGCATTCCACGGCCTGGTTGGGGATCATGGCGGCTTCCCAATTCATACCAATTTTTCTGGTCGGTCCGATAGGGGGAGTATTGGCGGATCGGTTTGACCGCCGCCGGATCATTATTTTCAGCAATAGCGGAGGGCTGCTCTGCTCGCTGTTTCTTTTTGCCATCTATGAAGCCGGCAGCCTGAGTATTCTCGTGCTCTTTGTTGCCCGGGCGCTTCAGGCGATGTTTCAATCACTGGGCCAACCGGCGCGCATGGCTGTTGTTCCACGGCTGGTGCCGTCAGCCCAGCAAACCGCGGCTATAGCCATGGGAAATATCAGCTTGCACCTTGCTCGATTGGCCGGCCCCATCCTCTCAGGCGTTGTTGTTGCGATCAGCGGAATCGGCATGGCGATGTTGGTCAACGCCCTTAGTTATCTGGTTCTCATCGCTTCCATAGCGGCACTTCGATTACCGGATCTGGAGAGTCAATCCGGTATTTCGGAAAGGCCCAGGGCAGGGGCCTGGAGCGATGCTGTAGAAGGGTTTGTCTATATCTTCCGCAACAAAGTCATTCTGATAGTGGTCATCCTGTCGGCGGCGATGGTCCTGTTCGCCCGCCCGATCATGCACATGCTGCCTGCCTTCGTGGATACCGTGTTTTCCAAAGGGTTGGAAGGGTTGTCCATCTTGATTTCGATGAGCGCAGTGGGAAGCATTCTGGGTGGCTTGTCCATGGCCCGATCAACGTATTCAAGCGGTCTCTTGAGAGTGGTATTGGTGAGCAGCCTTGCCGTCGCCGCCGCCGCAACGGTGTTTGTCCTGGTTGACCACTACTGGATGGCGGTCTGTGTGGTCGTGGTGCTCGGTTATATGTCTGTGGTCTTTACCGTGTCATCCCAATCACTGGTGCAGCATGCGGTCAATGAGCAGACTCGCGGCAGGGTAATGAGCTCCTGGTTCATGCTGAACAGAGGCGGACCGGCCCTGGGTACGTTTGCATTCGGCATCGCGGCTGAATTTGTCGGGATGAGGTGGCCGGTTTTCGTCGGCTCCAGCCTTATTTTGCTTACCGTGCTGTTGTGTTTGCTCTACCGAAGGCAAACGTTGGCAAGGCAGGAAGCCTCGGCGGGCGATGTGAAAGTCGCGTAGACTCAAAGCATGTCACGTAGAGCAGGAAGCCTGAGCGCTCTTGTTGTTGGACCAGGCTGTCGAAAGTTCGACAGCAGCAACACTTTTCGGAATTGCTGAATCAGGGGAGGCCTTGCATGACCAGTCGAAACGACATCCCAATTCCCCAAATGGTGAGAACGGATGGCACATATCCGACCGTCGAACTCCGTAAGGACAAAGTGTCGATCAATATCGTGCAAACGCGTGCACGACCGGTTGACCCGAATGATCCTGAGCCGCTCATTCGTGAGAACCTTGATCATCTGCTCAACTCGATCGACAAGGCGCAGGGAAGAGGCCGCGCCGACCTGGTGTGCTTCCATGAATTTCCGCTACAGGGAGGGGGCAGAAAGAACCGCGAGCAGTATCTCAAGGTGGCGCGCTACCCTGAATGCAAGGAAATTGAGGCCATCGGGCAGCGCGCCAGGAAATACGATTGCTATATCGCTTTTGGCTGCCTGATCAAAGAGGACGATTGGCCGGGCCATGTCATGAACATGCAAATCCTGGTGGGGCCTGAGGGGAATATTGTGGCCAGGCACTGGAAGCAGCGGGCCAAGCGCGGCACTTTCAGACACAGTGAGCAGATTACGACTTGCATTTACGACGTCTTCGAACGCTTTGTGGAAATGTACGGCTGGGATGCAGTCATTCCCGTTGCGCGGACGGATATCGGCAACATCGCGATGTCTCCCGTCCAATATGAACCCGAGCTGTTCCGGGCCCAAGCGCTAAAGGGTGCGGAAATCCTGGTACGTCCCGCGACGGGCGGATTCCGCTGGGAGGACACTCAGATGTGCTCCTATCATCACGACGTCTACACGGTCGTGGTCAATAACTCGCTGAATATCGGCTACGAGAACAGGGAATTCTTCGTCGAGAATGCGCCGCGCAATGACTGGGTTGGACGTTCTTCGATTTTCGGTCCCAAAGGCGAAGTTCTGGCCAAGGCCGGCCCCTACGAAACCAAGCGCCGGGCCGTGATTGATATGAAGGCATATCGCGAGCGCCACAGGATTCCGGATTTCCACTTGAGTATGTACCGGCATGTGTTTGATCAGTACGAAGAACGATACAAGCCGAATACCTGGGCGGAATACCTGCCGGACAATGCCAAACAAGCCGCCGACTACCTGCACAAACGGGCGGCCTGGCACAGCTTCTGGTATGACTATTGAGCGCTAGCCGTCGCGTGTGCGTATCGCCTGGTCCTGGCGTTCAAAGGTTGTAGGCACCGCGGGGTGGACCCAGTTCTTTGGGTCTTCCCGGCGGGCAGGCGAGGGGATCGAAAAATGCCTGTAGCGTCCTTCATCGGCCAGTTTGTCGAAATCGATTTCCCACCCCTGCTTCACTTTCTCAATCAACTCTTTACGGAATGCCGTCTCGAGTTGGTCGGATTCAACCAGAAGTTGGTGTGCCATGGAGCGCGGTACAAACTTTGGCTCGGCTGTAGAGGCCACCCCAAAGTCTTCGCTGAAGGCCAACCTCAGACCATCGAGACGCGCCTCGTCGTGCTCTTCGCCTCGCAAGTAATTGCGTGCCTGATGCATAAAGAGCCGCGTGTTGTAAGGATCAATGGGCGTGCGGGCGGAAACCGTCACCTGCCTGACATTGCCTACCCGCGTAATGTCTATTCGATGAGAAATGCCCGCCAAAAAGGAATCGGTCGAGGCAATAGTCTTGCCCCTCTTCGCAGACACCAGTTTGGCGATATCGGCACTCACCTGCCTGTGCTCAGGCGGGACTCTCTCACGGGTGGCGTTGTGTCCCATAAAGGCGTTCCTGACCAGGGGAACAATCTGTACTTCAGGCGCGTCGCGCCTGCCGAACCTGGAATGCACAAACGCGGGGTGTGCGCTATCGAGAGAGTTTTCGTGACCGCGGGCCCAATTGACCTCGCCCTCAAAATCAATCGAGACCACACGCCAGTTTTCTTTGTCATGGTATTCAGGGAACTCGGTCGCCGGAATCGGAGGACGCTTCTCCTCTTCCAGGTCACCCAGAAAAACCCATACCCAGTCAAAATGCTCCTCAACGGGATACGCGTCCACCCGTGCGCGCCTGGGGATCTTCGTGTCCTTGCCCAGGGCGGGAATCTCGACGCATTGGCCCCGCGAATTGAACTTCCAGCCGTGGTAGCCGCAGGAAATACAGCCGGCTCCGTCCAGCCTGCCCCGGCCTATTGAACCGCCACGATGACAGCAGGTGTTGGCAAGGCATATCGCCTCATTGCCGGGAGTGCGGAACAGGACGAAGTTCTGGCCTAACATACGCACAATCAAGGGCTCTTCCCGATTGACCTGTTGACTGTTGGCAGCCACATACCAGTTATTCATCAACATGCTCGTCTCCTCTATTGACGGTCACGGGCGTATGTGATGCCTATTGTATCGACCCGATTGAACAATGCTGCGGAACGGTAAACAGTTCCTGGCAGGTCTGAAAGACGGACGCGCGGTCTATGTCGGTGGTCATAGAGTGGACGATGTTGTTGTACACCCCGCTTTCAGGGGCGCGGCACGCACGCTTGCGAGTTTGTTCGATTACAAGGCCGATCCCGGAAATAGTGACGTGATGTCATTTGAAGAGAAGGGCGAGCGATACTCAACCTATTTCCTCAAGCCTCAAACGAGAGAAGACCTGGCCAGACGTTCCAGGGCACACTATGCGATAGCAGACCAATGTTATGGCCTTATTGGTCGAAGCCCCGATCATGTAGCCAGTTTCGTGACTGGTCTGGCAATGAACCCTGAGATACTGGACCGGGACGGCGATTCCTTCTCAAGCAACATAACGGCTTACTACGAGCACCTGCGCAACAACGACCTGTATGCCACCTACGCTGTACATCCGGCGCCTCAGTCAAGAAACGAGGCGTTGTTCGGTGACGCCAAGGGTCGTCAAGCTGTCTTGCAGGTCGTTGATGAAGACCAGCAAGGCATCACGTTGAATGGAATGAAGATGCTTGCGACAGCAGGCGTTTTCTGTGATGAAGTGTGGATCGGCAACCTGACGCCGATTTCGGATGAGAAGAAGAAGGAGGCGATTACCTGCGCCATTCCGATGAATGCTTCGGGCCTGCAGTTGTGGGTACGTAAGCCCATGGAGCTGTATGCCGTCAGCGAATTTGACAATCCTCTCACCACTCGCTTCGATGAAAGCGATGTCATGCTGATCTGCGAGAACGTAAGGGTGCCATGGGAACGCGTTTTCGTTCATGACCGCGCAGCACTCTCACGGGAAATCTATATCGAGACCGCCTCGCACACACTCGGCAATCACCAGTCCAACGTGCGCTTCCATGCAAAACTGAGATTCATCGCTGGAATCATCCACAAGATGACTCAATATGCCGGAGTAGACAAGATTCCCGCAGTCGCAGAAAAACTCGGGCGGCTTGCTTCATGGGAAGCCGCTCTCGGCGCGATGATTCAGGGACAGATTCATGACCTTGAAGAACTCGGGAACGGCTACGTCAATTTCAACCGGCGCTATATGTATGCCGCCTTGAACTGGTGTCAGGAGCACTACCCCGAGATCATCGCAATGATGAGAGAGTTGGCCGGCGGCAGTGTATTCCAGATGCCCGCGGACATTTCCGTTCTGGAAAACCCCCAAACGCGTGACCTCTTCAATGACTACTGGGCGACTGGAGACGAAGGCGCAGTCAACCGCGTCAAACTGTATAGACTGGCCTGGGACATGTACGGCAGTGAGTTTGGAGCCCGCCAGCAGCAATACGAGAACTTCTTTGCCGGCCCTTCCTTCATCGTTCGAAACCACAGCTTCCGGGAAGCCCCCTGGAAGTCCTTTGATGGTGTTGTGGAGGGCCTGTTGGACAGCATTCCGGTGCCTGAGCAATCCACGCCGATTCAGCCGCTTAAGCCGTTCAAGCCAATGAACACGGCCGGCAGGCAACGAAAGTCCAAAGGGGAGTAACGCTCCTCCTATCGCCGGAAAGCCGCGATAATTTAATGTTGTAATATTAACATTATAACTTGATAAGATGTTATCAAGTGCGTAATATAAGTTTCTCTGCAGGCAGCTTACTCAATCATCGCAGATCAGAAGGGGGATCTCATGAAAAGGCACCTTTCGATTCTCGCGGCAGCAACCACACTCGCGGGCCTCTTCGTAATAAGTGACGGCGCCTTAACGATTGCCTATGCGCAGATCGAAGAGATCGTCGTTACCACGCGTAAGCGCGAAGAGCAGCTGTCCGAATTGCCGCTATCCGTTTCGGCGCTCGCCGGAGAGGAACTGCAAAATCGCGGTGTCGACAACCTGTTCGATTTGGCGCGCCAGGTGCCTGGCCTTGATTTTGAAACCACGGGCAGCATTAACGGCTCGCGGCCGATTATTCGCGGTCTTAATCAGCAAACCCGGGTCGGCGATGAAGTCAATGTCGCTACTTTTGTGGATGGTGTCTACACGCCCGGATTCAGCGGCTCGACGTCCATAGGATTCAACGGACTTGAACGCGTCGAGGTGGCCAAAGGCCCGCAAAGCGCTCTGCAGGGCCGCAACAGTTTTGCGGGATCAATCAATTACATTACGCAAAGGCCCGGAGACGAATTGGAGTTCGGCGGCCGGGCTACGGCGGCAACGGAAGGCAAGTGGGATGTATCTGCTTATGCCGCCGGTCCGCTAACCGATCTGCTTGGGATGCGCATTGACGCCGGGGTTTTCAATAGCGGCGGAACCCATACCAACAGCATTAACGGCGATCGGCTCAATAATCACGAATCCTGGTTTGTCCGCCTGAACGCTGAATTCAGTCCCACTGACTCAATGGGCGCGTTCTTCTCGTTCAGCTATCAGGACGACAAGATCACCCCAAGCGCGCGCGCGTTTGTGGCCGACGACGATCCCCGTTTAATCGGCAAACCTGCTTCCGTTAGTCCTTTCGAGCGAGGCGAGGCAACTGCGGCGGGCATTTGCCGGGATGGTCTGGGGGCCGAGATCGACTGTGGAATTCCCAGGTTGTTTGGTGGTGAAGTCACATCGCTCGGGGGACCGCTATTTTCGGATCCACTTGGGGTTGCGGGAGACCGCGAAGCCCTGCGGGCAATCCTGGAGCTGACATGGGACCTGGACACCGCAACGGTAACCTCGCTTACCGGCTATCAGGGCCGAGAATCGTTTACGTTCTCTGATTCCGATACAACGTCGGCGGGCACTTCGTTTTCGGGCATTGTCGGGCGCAGGACTCAAGTTCTGACAGGGGGCCCTGTCCTTGCGCAATCGCTCACGGGATCGGATGAAGACCGATCTGAATTCAGCCAGGACCTGCGCGTGCAATCAAACGGCGACAATAGGTTCGACTGGTTGATCGGCGGGTACTACAGCCACGAAGATTTTGACGACAACCGGGCACGGTGTTCGGATCCTGCCGTCATGACACGCAGCACGGTTTATACCCAACCCTGTCCGCCTGTGCTCGACGAAGAGGTCAATCGCAAGAACAGGTTCAGTTCCCTCTACGGCGCCATTGACATGGATGTCTCGGAGCAGCTGAATCTTGCTTTTGAAATCCGCTATACATCGGAAAAGAAAGAGTTCAACGAGATACAGAACTTCTTCCCGATCAGGGATCCATCAAGTCGGGATTTTGTTCCGCCGCAGGGTAAATTTGAGGAGACGTTCAGCTTCTTGACACCACGTGGCGTCATTTCCTTCAAGCCGGCCGAAGATGTTCTGCTCTATGCGGTTGCCGCACGGGGAGCGAAATCCGGCGGCTTCAACTCGGGTTCAATCTGCGCTGGACCCAACGACCCCGGTCCTGATTGTTCGGTTTCCGAGCGCCGCTTCGAAATCGAGACGAACTGGACCTACGAAGCGGGCGCCAAGGTCGCCTTGTTCGGCGTTGCTCAAGTCAATGCGTCAGTTTTCTACACGGATTGGAAAGATCAGCAGCTGATCGCAGGCACGGAGTTGGCGACCAGCAACAGCCCGATCGTACGCAACATCGAGGGTTCCAAGGTTCAAGGTGTTGAGCTTGAGGGCTCCGTCAGCCTGACCGAGGGCGTAACCTTGAATTTCGGATACGCCTATACCGATACCGAGTATGGCAACGCCTTCTCAACGTCGTTTGACGATTTGGAGGGAGTTTGCGACATCCTTGATTGCGCCATCATGCCCGATGATATGGGTGAAGGCCCAATCACGACGGGTAAAACTACGGGTAATCAATTCCCAAGCGTGAGCAAGCATGCCGGCAATGTTGGCCTGGAATTCGTTAATCAATTCATGGCTACCGGCTTTGACTTTTTTGGCCGCGCCGATGCCGTGTTCCGCGGCAAGCGCTTTATTGAAAATTCCAACACCGGGTTTATCGGTAGGCAGATGACGGTCAATCTTCGAGTCGGACTGCAAAAGGAAAACTTCAGCGTGCAGGGCTTCTGCAACAATCTGACGGATGACGACACGCCGGTGAGAAGCTTCGTTCTGAGGAACTTCCTTGGAGTGCCGCATCGCGTAATTGTGGAGCGTGAGGGCCGCAAGTGCGGCGTGGGTTTCTCCTATAGTTACTAAGTAGCGAAACTGCAGAGAATCACCTTTCGGCAGTCACTAGTCGCCGAAGATAAGGCGGCAACTGATTCGGTTGCTGCCCGGCGCCTTGGAAGAGAGAGGATCAATGGATACAGCTGTCGCAAGTCTTATCAATGAGTCGATCAAGGTACCCCGCTATCACCAGGTCTATTCTCTGCTGAAAGGCTGGATTTTCGACGGCACCTATCCTCCCGGCAGCAAGTTGCCGGCTGAGTACGAGTTGTGCGCAACTTTCGGTGTTTCGCGCATTACCACGCGCAAGGCCCTTGATATGCTGGCCACGGAAAAGCTGCTGATCCCAATTCAGGGTAAGGGCACTTATGTAACGGATGACTTGGCCGCCGCGCCCAATCAGGGGGACATGGAGCAGCTCATCCGCAAGACGACTCGGCTCGCCAGGAAGTCCAAAGTCAAATCGGTCGAAATCAAAGAAGTCCTGGCAGACGAACAAACCCGCAATGATCTCGACTTGCCGGAAGGCTCGCATGTTCAGCAAATCTCCTTCGTCAGGCATACGGACGGTGCGCCGGTCGGCTATCGGGTCGCCTACGTCCGGGGCGACTTGGGCTTCGAATTCACGGAGGAAGAACTCAAGAAAGAGCAAATGCTCAGCCTGCTCGAAAAGAAAGGCGTGAGAATCGGCGGTGCGGATCAACTCCTCGGCGCTTGTTTGGCCGATGCCAGAAAAGCTTCGCTGCTGAATACGACTGTCGGCGCCCCCTTGGTGCGGATCAGGCTTGTTGTCTTTGATGATTCAAGCAGGCCGATTGAACGCAGCACCGCATATTACCTGGCAGACCGTTACGAACATCACGTCTATCTCAGCCGGGGCGCCGGCGCTGCCGCAAGTACCATCGGCAGGCTTTAGAGAGAGCAAGACGCGACGCTTGGGCCGCGCAACAACGGCATATCCATATGGGGGAGAGCAGTATGGCCAAGCTGATACCGAAGAAACAGTTCTGGGCCGCACTTGAGGCGGCGCGACAGCCGAGCCATAGCGGGTTGCACCCGTTCAGCGCGGCGTGGGCCGCAGGAGATTTGACCCGGGAACAGCTCGGTGAATGGGCCGTCCAACATTATTACTACATCAGGCCGGTTCCCCAGCATTTCGCACTCCTTTACTCGCGGCTTCCCGACCTGGACGCGCGTCAGCATTTGCTTGAAAACATGCTGGGCGAAGAAATGCCGGAGCAACCCGAAAAGCGGCATCCCGATTTGCTTGTCAAGTTTGGCATGGCGTGCGGGAAATCGCGCAACTACATCGTCGAAGGCGAAGATGAAAACCGTATCCTGCCCACTACGCGCGCCATGGCAGCCTGGACGTGGGAACTGACGGCTATCCGCCACGTCTCGGAAGCCTGCGCGGGGATTATGGTCGCCCTGGAAGGCCAGTTGCCCACTCTCTTCCCCAAGTATGTCGCCGCAATGGAGAATATGGGTTTCTCCGATGACGATCTGGAGTTTTTCCACGTGCACATTGAAGGCGATGTGGAACACGCGCAAACCGGATTGGAATTGACGGCCCGCTACGCCAACACGCCGGAACGTCAGAAGCGTGCGCTTAACATCGTCAGAGCTACGGCCGAATTGCGCTACAGCATGCTCAACGGCATTTACGACAAGTTGGTGCCCGGGAAAGCTGTGTGACGCCGGTCTTCGACGCCAAAGGCAAAGTTGCGTTCGTAACGGGCGCCGCAGGCGGCGTCGGAAAGGCCGTTGTAGGACTCCTGTCCGATGCCGGCGCCAAAGTTGCCGGCTTTGATCTGGTAAAGCCTTCCGGCGTTTCCGGTTCTTCACTCGCCCTCATTGGAGATGTCACTTCGGAAGACGACGTGTGCGCCGCCGTCAGCGAATGCGAGCGGAGCTATTCGCACATCGACTATGTCATCCACGTTGCCGGCGCCGTCGGCAAAGGGAAACTCGTCGATACAAAATTGAAAGATTGGCGGCGGCTCATCGACGTCAATTTGACATCGGCTTTTCTTTTGGCGCGGGCCACGTATGAGTCCTTAAGCCAAACGAAAGGTTGCGCCGTCCTCGTATCATCCCCTAACGGAGTCCACGGCGGCTCACATCTCTCCGGCCCCGCCTACGCTTCGGCCAAGGCGGGCATTATCAACCTTACACGCTACCTGGCAAAGGAATGGGCGCCCGATCAGATTCGCGTCAATTGCGTCTTGCCCGGAGCAATCGATACGCCGATGTTCAAAAGGCTGGAGACTTCACAACAGGACCAGATCATTCGCGACATTCCATCGGGCCGCCTGTGCCAACCCCAGGAGGTGGCCCAAGCCATTGCCTACTTGTGTTCCTCCGCCGCCGCCTACGTTACCGGCACTACGCTCAACATCACCGGTGGGCACTTGCTTTAGGGCCTGAAGACCGCGATTACCTCAAACCATTCGCGTCACTTTCTCTGGAGTTGCCCCGTCCTAAGCACTGACTTCCTTGACAGCAATACACTGGTTTTCATATTCTCATGACATCATGACGATACAGCCCGACACGACCACGTTCGACGATCTCATCGCCCGCGCAGAACAGTTGGTGCCGACTCTGCGCAAACGAGCGGCTGAGACCGAGAGACAACGAATGCTGTCATCGGAGACGATGAAGGATCTGTTTGATGCGGAGCTGCTGCGGCTCTATCAACCGCGCCGTTTTGGAGGGTACGAGGCTGATTGGGGCGCACAGACTCGCATTGGCCGGATTATCTCCCGCGGATGCGCCTCGACAAGTTGGATCGTAAGCGTCATTGGCTCCCATGCGGCTTATGTCGGCCGTATGTCGCCCAAGGCCCAGGAAGACGTGTGGGGCGATTCGCAGGATGTCTTGATCGCCACCGGCTCGGTTCCGGGCGGCGTCACCATCCGCCGCGTCGATGGCGGCTTTGTTCTCAGCGGGCAATGGCGATTTCTCAGCGGTGTGGATCACGCGTCTTGGGCGCTGACTCGAGGCTTCCCTGAAGGCGAAGGCGACGGCCCGCAATACTATTTCCTCTATCCGCGCGCAGATTTCACAATTGAAGATGATTGGTACGTTAGCGGCATGCGGGGGACTGGATCAAAGTCGATCAGGCTCGCCGGGATTTTCGTTCCTGAACACCGCACCTTGTCGCTTCCCGAGTTGATGTCTCCGAACCCACCAGGATCGACGGTCAATCGAGGCTATGTTTATCGTTATAACTTCCGCGCATTTGCCGGGACGGCTCTCCTGGGACCGATCCTGGGAACGGCGGAGACGGTAATCGATGAGTTCAAATCGTTGCTCATCAACGGCTACAACGTGCTCAACGAGTTGGACACGACAGACACTGCCGTGCAGCTCCTGTTTGCAGAGTCATCGGCCGAAGTGCACACGGCGGCGCTGTTGCTCGAAAGCCTGATTGAGCGGCAACACGCTTACGCGACGGCAAACCAGGAATTTCCCATGGGTGAGCGAGTGGCATTGGTCAGGGATCGGACCTATGCGGCCCGGCTTTGCGTCAATGCCGTCGAAAGGCTGGTCACAAACTTGAATTGTTCAGAAGTGTTTGAGGATGGGGTTCTACAACGCTATTACCGTGACATGAACGCGATGGTGCAGCAGATTGGTATCAATTGGGACCGCAACATGTCGAATTGTGCGAAGCGCGAATTCGGCATGGCAACCGAGATCCCCTTCTTCAATAAATCTTGAGGCGTCTGCAATCGATGTTATCGCCGGAAACAGCAAGACTGGAGCAGATTCAGGGGCAAATGGAGACCCTGACACCAGAGCTTGGCAAGCACGCACGGACAGTTGGCGAGTCAGGGCTTACGGCGCAGGATCTGCAACGCCTCGCTGATGCGCAACTGTTTGACATTTTGAAACCCGCCGCCTTCGGTGGCCTGGAATTGCCGTGGGGCAGTCATTTGATCCTGGGACGAAGGCTCGCTGCTACCTGTGCCTCCTCCGCCTGGTTCGTGTCGGTCATCGGCGGAAACGCTTCTCTAGTTGCCCGAATGTCACCGGCTGCGCAAGCCGACGTTTGGGGCGGCAAGAAGACTGGTCTGGTGTCCGTAGCGCCGATCTATGCCACAGCGATGCTGCAATCCGAAGGCGAGGGATATCGCCTCACGGGCAAATGGCGATATGTCGAAGCGGCCGCGCTGGTTGATTGGATTCTTGTTGCCGTGTGTATGCCGGACAATGTTGACGCATACGCCTTGATCCCAAGTGATGCCTTTGAGTCCACACCCGCTGATCATCTCGGAGGATTGCGGGGTGTGGGCGTATATGGGCTGTCCGTAAGAGATCTGTCTGTTCCGGCCCATAGAATTATTGACGCCAAAGAGCTTTTTGGAATGGGCGAAACGTCTTCCGCTGTTCTGCCATATTGGGAAAACCAGGTTCTGGCCCCGTTGCTCGGCTGTGCCGAAGGGGCCTATCACAATTACACATCAAGCACCAGGAAGCGTGTCGGGGGAACGACCAACGCTGCGGTTGCCAGGTTCACGCAAGTTCAGCAGCGATTGGCCGAAGTGAGTGCCCGGATCAAGGCCGCCCGGCTTCTCTACGAGGAATCGATGCACTTGCTCGTGTCGCGTCGTCTGGAGGAGAAAGAAATTACCAGGGAAGAAGAGATCGAACTTGCAAGAGACCGCAGTTTCATTGCCGGGCTTTGCCAAACCGCCATACGGGATCTCGTCAAACAGATGGGCGCGATCGGTATTGCCGAGTTCAATCCTGTTCAGCGGCAATACCGCGACATTCACGCCATGGCGACCTATCACACCATCAGATCGCGTCACAACATGGCCGAGTACGGCAAGCACGAGCTTGGCATTCCATCACTTAAGGCGCCTGCCGCGCCGCACATCGCAGTTGGATAGTCTGCTTGATAGCCACGCAAACATGCGGCCATCTCCGGAGTTTTTGTCATAGGCAGAAAGTCGTGTCCAAGACTCTTATTCGACTTGCCGTAATTCTGACCTAACGGCGCTGGCAGTGCCTGGTGTTGATCGAGTTCTGGTTGCAGGGGCCGGGCCCGTCGGGTTGAGTTGCGCCTTGTTCCTGACGCGCAGGGGCATACCGGTCTCGGTACTTGAAGCGGAAAGCGAACTGCCCGAAGATATGCGTGCTTCAACCTTTCATCCGGCCACGCTGGATGTGCTTGAAGATCCGCAAGTGGTAGGCGAGCTGCTCGAACGTGGGGTCCCGTGCAGAAAGTGGCAGTACCGCAAGCACGACAGTGGTGAATGCGCCGTTTTTGACCTTGATGTCTTACGGGACAGGACGTCTCACCCCTTCCGGTTGCAATGCGAGCAATTTCACCTGACGCGGGCAATACGCTCGAAGCTCAAGGATAACGAGCTTTTTAGCCTGGAGTTTGGAACTCCTGTGGTCCATGTTACGCAGACTGACGAGGGCGTTGAGGCGGAAGTAGAAGGGCGCGCCGGAACCCGAAGGGTGAAAGGCAGCTACATCATCGGCGCGGACGGCGCCGGGAGCCTCGTCCGCAAAGTCATGGGAATGGACTTGAAGGGCGAAACGTATCCGCTAACTTCACTTACGGTAGCAGTGAGATATCCCTTTGACGAACACATCAAAGGCTTGTTGCCCGTTAACTATTGCTGGACGAAGGACAGTCATTTCAGCATGATGCAACTGAAGAAAGTCTGGCGCGTCGGATTCTCGCCAAGAGCCGGTCAATCTCACCAAGATGCATTGAAATCGGAACAAATTCAGGCGCGGCTGCAGGAGATTCACCCTAAGGAGGATCCCTACGAAATCGCTCATGCGGGCGCCTACACCATCCATCGCCGGATTGCTGAGGGCTTCCGGGTAGGACGCATGATTCTTGCAGGCGACGCCGCCCACTTGAACAGCCCTTCGGGCGGCATGGGCATGAACAGTGGTATTCATGATGCGCGCAACCTCTGTGACAAATTGACTGAAATCATCCTGAATAAGGGGGAGGAATCTCTGCTCGACCGGTATTCCAGGCAGCGCCGTTCCATTGCCTTGGACGATGTGCAGGTCAGAGCGGACAGGAACTACCGGCGCCACAGGATTAGAGGAGATAGAAACAGAGCAAGGGTCTGGGCCGAACTGAAGCGCGTCACAAGTGATAGGCAGTTGATGATTGACTTCCTGATGCAGAGTTCGATGTTGCAGTCGCTAAAGAATGCAGAGTTGATTGCGTAATCGGGCCATGGCGAACCGCGTTTCCGCACCCCTGGGAACGAGGGCTTCCAGCCCTCGACGAGGGCGAGATGCCCTCGTTCCCAGGGGTGCCGCTGCGCAACCTCATAAGCCATTGAGTGCGACTGACTCGAAGCCTGTGATTGTTGCAGGCGCAGGGCCTGCGGGTCTGATCGCCGCCGCGGCGCTGATCCAAGAAGGTGTTCCTGTCGTGTTGTGTGAGAAGCACTCGGAACTCAACCGTGTGTCGAAAGCCTCGACATTCCACCCCGCCTCGCTCGAAGTGCTGAATCGCCTTAGTTTCGTGGATATCCTCCTGGCCAAGGGAGTTCGGGTTGAACAAGTCCAATACCGCAGCGTCACAGAAGGGTTGGTTGCGGAATTTTCGATGAACGTCCTGAGTGGTCTTACGCAATTTCCGTACCGCATTCACCTGGAGCAAGCGGAGCTTACGGAGGTCATTCTGGCCAAGCTCAAAAAGAGTTCGCTGTTCCGGATTCGTTTCAATTGCGAGGTGCTTGAGGTCGAGAATCGTGGCCAAGGCGTTTCGACTCTCGTTCGAACGGAAGATGGCCAAACACAAATTCAAGGCCGCTACCTGATCGCGGCCGATGGGGCCCACAGCAGAATACGCAACGCCCTGAACATCGCTTTTCCAGGTGGTGCTTACGACACGCGCGTACTGCGCATTTTCACAGCGACTGATTTGGAGCAATTGATACCGGGACTGGCGCCGCTCAGTTACCTATTCGGCGATGACGACTCCTGCAGTTTGCTGAAGATGCCGGATTGCTGGCGGATTATCTTGAGAATACCTGTAGAGGTCGCCGATCAAACAGCGCTCAGCCCGGATTGGTACGGCAAGGAGATCAAACGCTTCTTGCCGCTGGATGACGAAACAATTGCCGGTAGTAGCGCCGATATTTTCGCCGTCAGCAGGCGAGTGGCGGAAACCAACCGGGTGGGCAGAACATTTCTGATCGGAGATGCCGCGCATCTGACCAATACGCGGGGCGGCATGAATATGAACTGCGGTATGCACGATGCGTTTGCGATAGGGAAAGCCATCGCTCATGCCTGCAAGGAAGATAATGCCGACCAGGCGCTGGCTGCCTGCGCACAGGAACGACTGCGAGTTGCGCAAAAGGAACTTGTTTCACGAACTGAAAGCCGGCTTTCTTCCATTGGGCAATGGCCGAACAAGGCCAGATCGATTGCGGCAGATCCCGCCCAGGCCCGGGAATTCCTTTACCAATCCTCCATGCTCGATATTGCTTCTATCGAAATGAAGTCATCGCACAGGGTCAATTGAACTCAAGCAGCAAGTATGAAGAGTGTTGCCACGTATCCTGATCCGGCCATGACGCGGCAGGTAGGAGTGATCGTCCCCCCAGCGAACCCTACGGTAGAGCCGGAGATGGCGCGCCTGCTTCCAAACAGCATGTCGATGTACGCGTCTCGACTACCTGTCATGCAAGGCAAATCGCTCAAGGAGCGAAATGAGTTATACCTAACGCAATATCGGGATGCTATCGAGTCCTACGGCAGTTTGAAACTGGACTCTGTGCTGATAGCTGCCACTGGCCCGTCCTATCGGCTGATGTCAGGCGGCGACAAGCAACTTTGCGCTGATTTGACCGCATCAACAGGTACCAAGACAGTAACTGCCAGCCTTGCCATCCATGAAGCGCTGCAGGCATTGGGTTGCAAAGAAATTTGCCTGGTTTCCCCCTACCCGGACTGGTTGACCAGAAAGGCAGCCGGCTACTGGAAAGCGGCCGGCTACCGTGTGGCAAAAATTGCAAGAGTCTTCGGTGAGCACGAAGAACTCAGCGCCTACGAAGTCAAGACTCCGCAAGTAGTTGAAACGCTGAAGTCCCTTACTCCGCCGACCGATTCCGCCATTGTCTTATCGGGCACGGGAATGGTTACGATTGATGCTATCAGGGCGGTTCGAGGCGATTTCCCCAATCCAGTCCTGTCGTCCAATCTCTGTGGGGCGTGGTGGTTGTTGCGTGAATCCTCACTGAAGTCGGGATCGGCGTTCTTCAATTCAATAGGGCAGGTGCTCCTGGCGACACTCTGACAAGGACAACACAGTGGCGCCGGTCACAAAGCGAATCGATTCTCGAGCTTGCCGGTCAGAATCGCATCAATAGTGTTTTGGCTCATCTCAGTGCCGATGACCGGTGTCATGTAGCGGCGAGCCTTGGCGATTACTTGCGCGGTGCTCATCGGATGGTCGATATCGCCGGCGACGGAATCCACTTTGTAACTTTGTGATTTTTCGCCTGTTCCCATGTGCAGGATGGCCCCGCGGCCCCTGATTCGCGGGTTGGCGGTTACTCTGATTTTTCTTTCCAGGTCTTGCTGCTCTTCATTCCTGAGCGCTTCAGGCAGATAGGCATCAGGGTTCAGTGTTCCGGTCCGCAGGGCGTACGCAAGGCCGTATGTAAGGCTGAACTGTGCTTGTATAGGCGTTTGCGGTTGCCTGTTTCCGCAATACGTTTCGGCTTCTTGGTAGGTTTCCAGTTCAACGGCATCGATAGCGCTTAAGTCAACGCCAGGGTTCTCCTTGCGCCAACGGATAGCGCAGGCCACACCATAATGGACGTGCCTAACGGCGGCATACGGCTTCAGGTAGCCTTGCAGGATGTAGAACTCGCTGGTCGCGTCAAACGGTGAGGGCTTAAGTTGTTGTCCCCGAAAGTTCAGCGCATTGGCGGCATCAAACGCCCCTTGGGGTGAAGATATTCCCGCCTTTGCCGATTTCGCGTAGAAGATACCCATGCTTGCCGCGTGGGCCGCATAGGTGTTGCGCGCGCTGCATCCTTCGGCAATCGGCAAGTAAAGGTTGCACGGCAGTTGACAGGCAGCCATCGCCAGTGCGCTCTTGGTTGTCTCGACGTTTGCCTTCAGCAGGTGCGAGGCAGCCGTTGTGCTGGCAAGTGACCCCCAGCCTCCATCGACATGCATGCCGGGGCGGATGCGCAGGGCCTCCCCAAAGCGGCCACCAATTTCATAACCGGAAACAATGGCGTGCAGGACGTCGCCAATCGTTGTCTTGAGCGCACTTCCCAACGCGGCGGCCGTTGCGACGGCATGCAGCCCCGGCCGGCCATGGGCCCTGGCGAGTCCTTCACAAGCCTCGTCCCAACAGGCAGCCAAAGCCAAGACATAGGCGGCTTCCGTTGCAGCCAAACCGTCCTGAGTGCCTGGCAAACGAACGGGGCCAGGCGCAATCAGGGCCAATTGTCTCGCCAATGCCGCAGGTTCCGCTTTGCCCAGTCCCGCAACCGCGCAGGCCAAGGTGTCAAGCAGAAGTAGCCGGGCTTTCTCCTCTACTTTCGGCAAGCTGGATATATCAAGCTCTGCCAGTCGCTGCAATAACGGTTCGATCCTAAACATCAATGCGGGTCCACAGAATTATTGCTCGTGCCGCCACTTCCTTCAATCATGTCAAGAGGCTTGGATTGAAACTTTATTTCAAACATGGTGGCAAGCAACGCGCGCACCATTATCCCGGGACGTGAGAACAGGTTCTCGCTTGATGCAGTAGTTCGTTGCTATGGGGCAACGAGTCCTGAACACGCAACCGGACGGCGGGTCAGTAGGAGAGGGCAATTCGCCCTTGAGAATGATTCTCTTGCTGTGCTGTTGCGATTCCAGGTCCGGCACGGGAATGGCGCTGATCAAGGCTCGGGTATAGGGGTGAGACGGCGAGTCGAACAAGGTATCCCGGTCAGCTATCTCGACGAAATGGCCCAGGTACATCACCACGATACGCTTGCAGATAATTCGCACTATCGACAAGTCGTGGCTGATGAAAATGATGGAAATCTTGTGCTTTTTCTGAAGGTCTTTCAGCAGATTGATCGTTTGTGTTCGCGTGGACACGTCCAGCGCGCTGACCGGTTCGTCACAAATGACCAGCTTCGGCTTCAGGATCATGGCCCTGGCAATACTGACCCTTTGGCATTGGCCGCCACTGAACTCATGAGGGTAACGATTGAGGTATTCCCGGTTCAGACCGACATCGGCCATTGCGCTCAGAACGGCGGCGTTGATCTCCTTCCGGCTCATTTCCGGATGAAAGCGCCGCAGGGGTTCAGCGATGATATTGCCAATGGTCATGCGGGGATTGAGACTGGAAAGCGGATCCTGAAACACCACGCTCAGGTCTCTGCGCCTTTGGTTCATGTCTTTCTTGCTGAGCCGGGTGAGGTCTTCTCCTTGCCAAACGATGCGTCCACTGGTGGATCCTATGAGCTGCAGAATGGCTCGCGCCAGCGTTGATTTTCCGCAGCCCGATTCGCCTACGATGCCAACGGTTTCGCCTTCCTCGATCGTGAATGAAACGTCATCTACGGCTTTGAGGGGCACGTACCTGGGTCGAATGCCCCCTTGCGCCCGGGCGGGGAAATACACCTTGAGGTTCTCTACGCGCAAGAGTGTCTTGCTCACGGTAAGGAGTCCAGGTGACAGGCCTTCAGGTGCTTCTTCCCGCGTAGCTCGGGTGTTTCTTCCGTGCAGCGCTTCACAACATGGGCGCAGCGCGGAGCAAAGCTGCATCCCGCGGGTAGGTGTGTGTTGGCCGGCGGTTGCCCGCCGATGATCGGCAGAGGCCTGTCCGGGTCCCAATCGGGGCGTGGCAAGGCCGCCAGTAGCGCCTGGGTGTAGGGGTGTTGCGGAGTGTTGAATATTTCTTCGATCGACCCGCTCTCGACAATGCGGCCGGCATACATGACCAGGACCCTATTGCAGAGCCCGGCCACTACACCCAGATCATGGGTGATGATCATAATGGTCGTGCGTTTCTTCAATGATTTGAAGAAGTCCAGGATTTGCGCCTGAATGGTGAGATCCAATGCCGTGGTTGGCTCGTCGGCGATCAGAAGGTCGGGCTTGCACAACAGCGCCTGGGCAATCATGACGCGTTGCCTTTGTCCCCCGGACAATTGATGTGGATACATGTCGAATCGGCGCTTGGGATCGGGCATCTGCACGATCTCGAGAACTTCCAGCGCGCGCGCCTTGATTTCTTCCTTGCCCATGTTGGAGTGTTCTTCCAGGACTTCACAGAGTTGCTGGCCAATCCGCATAAACGGAGTCAGCGCGGTCATCGGATCCTGAAAGATCATGGAGATCTTGAAGCCTCGAATCCGATTGAGCTGCTCAACCGGCGCATTCAGGATTTCCTTGTGCAGAAACTTCACGCTGCCGTCGCTCACGGCGTTTTCGGCGAGCAGGCCCATCAGAGCCATGGCAGTCTGCGATTTTCCCGAGCCGGATTCGCCCACGATTCCGATGCAATCTCCTTTGTGTATTTCAAAATCCACACCGTTCACGGCGAACACTACTCCGTCGTGCGTCTTGAAGCGGACGTGCAGGTTTTCGCAACGCAATAGCGGCATGCTCATCGCGATTGGTCCTTTGGATCCAGCGCGTCGCGCAGGCCATCGCCCATGAAATTGAAGCAAAACAGGGTAATGACCAGAAATATCGCGGGGATAATGAGCAGCCAGGGGGCCGTGCCGATTTCATCCGCACCCTGCGAGATCAATCGCCCCCAGCTGGTAAAGGGTTCCTGCACGCCGAGGCCGAGAAAACTCAGGTAACTCTCTACGATGATATTGATGGGTATCAGCAAGGTCACATAGACGATTACCGGTCCGATTACGTTGGGAATAATGTATTTGAGCAAGATCGTGGGAGTTGACAGGCCTGCCGCCAGGGCCGACTCGACATACTCTTTTTCCTTGATGGAAAGCGTCTGCCCACGAACTATACGGGCCAGTGTCAGCCACTCTACGGCTCCGATACTGATGAAGATCAGCAGGAAGTTACTACCGAAGATCGTCACCAGGATAATGATGAAGAACAGGGTGGGCAAGGAATAGAGCACGTCAACCACGCGCATCATGACGTCGCCCACGGCCCCGCCCTGGTAACCGGCAATGGCGCCGTAGACGACACCGATTATCAGCGCGACCAGGGTGGTCAATACACCAATCGTAAGCGAGATTCGGGCGCCATAGAAAGTACGCGAAAACATGTCGCGCCCATTGACGTCCGTGCCAAACCAAAGATTGTTCTCCGTTGTTGGCGGCGACTGAATATAGTCCCAATTCACTTCATCCAGACTGTTCGGCCAGAACTCGGGAACCAGTACCGCCAATATCGTGACAATGCCCAGTATCCAGACACTCACCATGGCCGCGCGGTGCTGGCGGAATCGCGCCATGGCGTCGTTCCACAAGGAGCGGCCCCGAATTTCGCCCATGCCGCTACCGCCGGCAATTGCATTACTCACAGTGAAGGGCTCGGTCATTTGAGACGGACTCTCGGATCCAGGTATCCGTAGATGATGTCGGCCAGCAAGTTGAGCAATATGATCAAGGTGGCGTAGATAATGACGATTCCCATGATCAGGGAGTAGTCACGATTCAATGCGCCCTCAACGAAGGCGCGTCCTATCCCGGGCAGACCGAATATCGTTTCAATTACAACCGAACCGGTCATTGCGCCCGCGATCGCCGGCCCCAGGTAGCTGACGACCGGCATGCAAGCCGGCCTCAAGACGTGTCTGGCAATGACCTTTCGTTCGGGTAGGCCTTTGGCCCGCGCCGTGCGCACGTAATTGGCGTTCAGCGATTCCAGCATGGAGCCCCGGGTGATTCGCGCGATGCCTGCGACCGAGGGCAGCGCCAGCGCGAAGACCGGCAGGATAATGTGCTGAAATTGACCGTTGTTCCAGCCGGAAATTGGCAGCCAGCCCAGGTACAGGCCGAAGAACAAGGTAAGGAGTGGCGCAGTAACGAAAGTGGGAATGGCCACCCCGGTCATGGCGATTGCCATGATGGTGAAATCTACCGCGGTGTTCTTGCGTAGTGCAGCGACAATACCGCTCAGCATTCCGGCGAACAGCCCGACGGTAATGGCCGCCAGGCCGAGTTGCGCGCTTACGGGCAGCCCTTCGGCGATCAGCTCGGCGACATTCTTGTCGCGATAGACCATCGATGGGCCCAGATCGCCCTGCACAAGCCGCCCAAGGTAGTTTGCGTATTGCTGGAAAAGCGGTTTGTCCAGTTCATAAAACTTCCGCAGGTTTTCTACGACCGCCGGATCAAGATCCGGAATCAGATCGAAAGGACCGCCGGGAGCAACCCGGGTAAGGAAAAAGGAGGCCGTGATAATGACAAATAGCGTGGGAATGGCTACCAGGAGCCTCTTCAATGCGTAGTTCAACACGTCCTTATCCGCCCGATGCCTGGATCGATTCTGGAATTGTCAGTGCCATTCGAGCTGACTAATGCGAAGTCCTATTCAATGTATCCTTACGTTCAATAATATGGATTCCTTATCACACTGTCGGTTGGCAGTTTGCGGTGAGAAAATCCAAAGGAGTTCGATTGGGGTTGGCTCTTGATGACGGGTAACGGTAATTCGAAACTGAAGCTTCCGCAAGGGATTCATGTACCGGAGCGAGTGCAGTGTTTTGTCGATGGAGAGTGGGTCGCGGGGACGGGAGAGAACATTCCCGTCATATACCCGGCAACTGAGGCGGTTATCAGCACGCTCGAGGAGGCGGCGCAAATCGAGGTTAACGCTGCGGTAGCAGCGGCTCGAGCTGCCTTTGACCATGGTCCTTGGCCAACGATGGGAATCCCTGAGCGGAAAGAGGTCCTTCAATCGATACGAGTGCGCCTGGTCGAAAATGCGGACGAGCTTGCTTACCTGGAGTGCCTTGATACGGGTGTTCCCATCCGCACGATCAGGGACAGGAAGATCAAACGCCTGACCGACAATTTCGAGCTCTTTTCCGAGTGTTTAAGCATGATGGCCGGCCAGACCTACCAGCAGAACAAGCAGTTTCTGACTATGGTCACCCATGAGCCAGTAGGGGTTGCAGCCTTGATAGCGCCGTGGAATTCGCCTTTGGGACTGGCGTCCGCGAAGCTGGCGCCCTGCATTGCCTTCGGTAATACCTGTGTCCTCAAGCCGTCTGAACACACTCCGATGGCGCTGGCTCGATTTGTTGAAATCCTCCATGACGCCGGCTTACCCAAAGGGGTCGTGAACCTGGTGAATGGTCGCGGCAGCGTTACGGGCGCCGCGCTGGTGCAGCATCCGGAAATCGACCTGGTTTCCTTTACCGGAGGAACCGAAACGGGCCGGTCAGTAATGTCGTCTGCCGCTCGGAGCCTCGCCCCGGTCGCGCTGGAATTGGGTGGCAAGTCCGCCAATATCATTACCGAAACCGCGGATTTCGAGCAGGCTCTGGATGGCGCCCTGTTGGCGATTTACTCCAATAACGGCCAGCAGTGCCTGGCGGGTTCGAGAATCCTGGTGCAACGCTCGATCGCGGACCGGTTTATCAAGCGATTTGTTGAGAGAGCAAGGCAAATCCGTATAGGCGATCCCATGGATCCTGATTCGGAAATGGGTCCGCTCGCTTTCAAGGAGCACATGGAGAAGGTGCTTTCCTATGTGGAAATCGCGCAGGCGGAGGGAGCTGAGTTACTGGTCGGGGGAAAGCGCGCTGAAGGCTTCGAGGCCGGCTATTACTTCGAACCCACGGCGGTGCTGGCGCCGTCCAATGGACTGCGCGTTTGTCAGGAGGAAATATTCGGGCCGTTCGCCGCCATTCAGATCTATGACAGCCTGGATGATGCGATCGCCATAGCCAATGACACTGAATTCGGGTTGGTAGCCTACGTATGGTCCGACGACCTGCATACGATTACTCGTGTCTCGCAGGCACTTCGCGCCGGGACCGTTTGGGTTAACACGCCATTGGTTCGTGAAGTGCGCGCGCCGTTCGGAGGTTACAAGGCTTCGGGTATTGGCCGGGACGGCGTGCGGGAATGTATGGATTTCTACACCGAGCAAAAAACGACACAAATTCCCATCAGCAAACTCTCGCTGCCCAAGCTGGGGGCATGATTCTTACGGTTGAGAGCAGTTGCGGAGCCTGGAACTATAATGAAAACGCTGCAAATGACGAGAATGTTTGAGAGGTAAATTCCAGAGGGAGAATCATGAAGAAACCGGGCCCCCACGCCATCTTGCCGGAGATATCTCAGGAGGAGCAATCGAGGCTGAGCTTTTTCGTGTCGTTGAGTGGCGCAACCCGTAGAGGGCTGGCGGCAGGCAATGAAGTGATCTACGAGCGGGACGCCAAGCCGGCATTCGTCAATGAGCATGGACGGGAACCCGCCACGCCCGAAGAAGTGCGGGAAGTGATGGAACAGCAGGAGTTCTATCAGATGTGGACTGCGCTTTCCCGTTCCCAGCAAGAGCAGTATGTTGACTGCACCGGAAGTATCGTTGAACGCCAGTTGCCTGAATTGGTGCGGAAATTTCGAAAGATCGCCGACGAAGCGAAACTGGGCAGTCTTGAGTTGGACCCTGGACTGGAAATTCCCTATTACCAGAAAGAATCCCACCAGCACTGTGTGCCATTGTCCTATTACGAGGAGCTGGGCGAGGATGATGTGTATGCCGGCGCCCGCGCCGATATTGGTTCCTACGCATACAGTCGCGGACTGCGCGGAAGATACAACGAAGACAAGGGCGTAAGCGGGGCAAAGTTTGTGAAGGAAAACTTTCCCGACTTGAGCCCCGGGAAAATTCTGGATCTTGGCTGCATGTCGGGCAACAGCACGGTGCCCTACGTTGTTGCCTACCCGGACGCTGTGGTTCATGCCATTGACCTCGGTGCGCCGCAGTTGCGATATGCCCACGCTCGAGCGGAATCCATGGGCAAACGGGTTCATTTCTCGCAACAGAACGCAGAATGCATGAAATTTGAGGACAACCGCTTCGAGTTGGTTGTTTCGCACATCCTGTTCCATGAAACCTCTCGCCAGGCGATTCTCAACATCCTGCGTGAAGTGAAGCGGGTATTGAAGCCGGGCGGCCTGTTTCTGCATGTAGAGGTGCCGGTACGACGCGATACGCCCTTCAAGCAGTTTCTGGCCAATTGGGACAGTTGGAATAACAACGAGCCTTTCTGGGGGATCCTGGCCCGGACCGATGTCAAGGCTCTGGCCGCGCAAGCCGGCTTTGATGAGGATCGAGTTTTTGATCGGCCGGTATATTCCCAGGCGCCGACCGGCGTTTACAGGAAAGGTGACGGCTGGTGGGGTTTCGGCGCCCGCAAATGAGCCCGACAGAATAGACGGTACCCTTAAGGTGGCAAATAAAGAAGATTTCAAGCCGCGCCCCAGGGCGCCCAAGGGTGTCAGGCCCTTTGCATTGGGTAACCGACATCTGGAACGCATGCTGAGCATGCTGGTCGCGGTTTCGGCGGAAGTCTCCGTTGTGTATGACCGATACGACACCCTGGCCCGAGTACTTGCCGGCAAGGGCGTGGTTAATCTGGATGATCTGGAGAGCTATGTTCCCAATGACCAGGTGGAGGCACAGCGCGAAGCCTGGAGACAAGCCTTTCTCGATCGTATGCTACGCATATTGCAGGAAGACCTTCAGGATGAATCCCTCGAGCAGCGCGAAGAGAACTACCGCAAGTTACAGGAAAAGCTGGCCAGTCACCCCGTATAGCGTACAAGCAGACCCGTGGGTCTCGCAGGTAAGCGCTGTGATGCGAATGTGCCCGCGTGGCACGACATTAGTCCTGCTCTCGGGGATAGGTGGTAGGAATCGGTTTGGCCGTCCAGTTCCTGGGATCCTTGCGACGTTGCGGACATGGAATTGCCAAGGCGTTATAGCGTGACTGGTTTGCCACTTCGTCGATATCAATCTCCCAGCCCCGCTTGGCCAGTTTGTAGATCAGCCTGCGGAAGGGAGCCTCGTTCTGGTCCGACTCTACCAGCAATTCGCCGGACATCGTCCTGGGCAGATACCTGGGGTTGACATTCTGTGATACAACCGTGTCTTCGTTCGCCGCATTGATGCGGCCCTGGAGCCGTTCTTCATCGTGTTCGGGGCCGGGCAGAAAGTTACGCACCTGGTGGCTGAATATACGTGTATTGTCGGCATCGATCGGGGTGCGGGCGGCCAATGTGACATGACGGACTCCGTTGCTGCGTTCTATGTCAATCAGATGTGAAACGCCAACAATGCTGAACCAGGTGTAGGCCTTGTTGTTGCCGCGCTTCTTCTCAATGACTTGTTTCGTCATCTTGCTCAGGTTGGCATATTCCGCCGGTGGCCGTTCACGGTAGGTACTGCTGCCCCACTCATGAGCAACGGGCTCCACGATCATCAGCCTGGGGTCCCGCTTGTTGCCGAAAGCGGAGTGCACGAATGTGGGGTGAGCCCCGTCGATTGAGTTCTCCTCGCTCCGCGCCCAGTTGCATTGCACATCGTAATTCAGATGTACGATTCCCCACTTCTCCCGGCTCTTCATCGCTTCGTCGTAGTACGGATAATTATCGGGAATAGGGGGGCGTTTTTCTTCCGGCAGGTCGCCGAGGAATACCCAAATCCAGCCGTAGCGTATGTGGACCGGGTAGCAATCGACACGCGCACGCTTGGGGATCTTGATGTCATCGCCAAGTGCAGGAATCCGCGTGCATCTGCCGGTGCTGTTGTATTCCCAGCCGTGATAGCTGCAGGCGAGCCGTCCGTTATTGACTCTGCCAAGGCCAAGCGACCCGCCCCGGTGGGAACAGGTGTCGTTTACGCAAATTACTTTATCTGCGTTGTTGCGGTATAACGCGAACCATTGGCCGAGCATCTTCACCCGGTAAGGCTTGCCTGCTTTGACGTCGTTCTCGGTAGCGGCAACGTACCAGTTGTTGATCAACATGCACGTTTTCCTGGCGGGTGGTACCGGATGACTTGGACTTCGCCCTGGTGTCGAGTTGATATGATACACGTCATAGTCTCAAATACGGTCATATCGATGGCTTCTGACCCCTTTGACATCGTCGGTGGCTGACGCGGGTACGCTCGCGGAATTTCTCAAGAGCTGCGCTATGAAAGACAGGGCAATTCATGTACGCAACCCGCGAACCGGCGTGTTCGACTATGAATTCAAAGCCTTGTCCGAGGGTGGCGTTGACCGGGAGGTTGCTGGTATGCGCGAACACCAGGCAGCATGGAACTCGCTGGGAATCGAGGGTAGAAGCGAAATCCTGCGCCAATGGGCCACAGCGGTTGAAGAGCGAAGAGAGGCGCTGCTTGAGGCCCTTGTAACGGACACGGGGCGTTACGCGATTTCGCGCAACGAAGTGCTGGGGGTGCGCAGAAGAATTGAGGCATGGTGTACAAGAGTACCGGACCTGCTGGTCGTAAGTGAGCAAGTATCCAAGGTGAACAGCGATGTTGTATTCACCAATCAGTATGTCCCTTTCAGTGCCGTCGGCGTCATTAGCCCTTGGAATTTCCCCTTGACTCTGTCTTTGATCGATGCCTTGCCGGCTCTGTTTGCGGGCTGCAGCGTTGCCCTGAAGCCCAGCGAAATTACGCCGCGTTTCATTGAACCGTTGCAAGAAAGTGTCGAGGCCGTGCCGGAACTGGCTCGTGTCTTTCGGATCTTGCCCGGAGATGGCGAAACCGGTGCGGCATTGGTGGAGAAAGTGGATTTGGTCAGCTTTACCGGCAGTGTGGCTACCGGACGCGAGGTTGCGGCCGTTGCCGGCAAGCGCTTTATTCCCGCCTACCTGGAACTGGGTGGTAAGGATCCGGCGATGGTTATGGAAGGGGCTGATCTGGAACGAGCGACGGATGCCATTTTGCGCCAAAGCGTCATCAACAGCGGCCAGGTTTGTTTGTCTCTGGAGCGTGTCTATGTTCAAGAAGGGGTTTATGACGAGTTCCTGGACGTATTGGTGGCCAAGGCCGAGCAGGTGCGGCTCAACTATCCCGATATACATGAGGGACATATAGGCCCGCTGATTCGTGCGGGTCAGGCAGCTGTTATTGAAGAGCACCTGGCCGACGCTCAGGCCGGCGGCGCCAAGGTCCATTGCGGCGGAAAAATCGAGAATTTGGGTGGTGGGAATTGGTGCCAGACCACCGTGTTAAGCGATGTCAATCACCGCATGAAGATCATGATCGAGGAGACCTTTGGTCCAATTATTCCGGTAATGAAGTTTTCGGATGCCGAGGAAGGTATCGAACTCAGCAATGACAGTGACTATGGTTTGTCGGCTGCCGTGTTCGCAGGAACGGATGACGAGGCGATGAGCATTGCTCGCAGAATAAATTGTGGCGGGATGAGTATCAACGACGCGGGTTTGCAGTCCATTACGACCGAGTGCGAAAAGCACGGATTTAACAATTCGGGCCTTGGCGCTTCTCGCATGGGACCTGCAGGGCTGTTACGATTCTTTCGCAAGAAGGCGCTTATGACGCAAAAGGGCTACCCGCGAACTATCAATGAATTCAGCGAGTTTTGATGTTGTCATAGTCGGTGGGGGGACGGCTGGGATACCTGCTGCCATTGCTGTCGCGGGGCGTGGCGGAAAGGTATGCATCCTGGAAGCCACCGGCGCTCTTGGCGGTACTTGCGCGATCAGTTGGGGGCAGATGAGTGGAGCCGGCACCAGGATTCAGGCGGAAAAGGGCATTGAAGATTCCTGGCAGGACCACTACGAAGACGCGGTGCGCATTACCAAGGGCACCGCGAAAGATGACTTCTTGCGACTGGCGACAAGAATTCAGGGGCCGTTGATCGACTGGCTGGAAGAAAACGGCTTAGAAATGGCCCCCGAAGTTCCGGGAATCCTGTACGCGCACGAACCCTACTCGGCAGCTCGCCTGTATTGGGGCAATGAGCGAGGGCAGTCCATATGCAAGGTGCTCTTCAAGCTCTTGCAACGTTTTGTTGACGACGGTTCGGTGACCGTTCGATTGAACACGGCGATGTGCAAGATAGCACGCGACGGCAATGGCGGCGTGCTGGGCGTCTCGACCGAGAGCGGGGAACGAATTCTCGCCAACAGTACCTTTCTTACGACTGGAGGTTACTCCGGAAATAAAGAGTTCTACGAGCAAATGCATCCCGGCGTGACCCTCTATCCGGGAACCTGGGAGCACTCCAGAGGTGACGGGATCAAGGCGGCAATGGAGATTGGCGCAGCTACCTGGAACGAGGAGAATTTTTCCCTGGGCATGGGAGCAATTTATGACAGCACGACGCAATATCCTCGCTATTGCGGGATTGGCGGTCTAACGCCGCAAGTGAGGCTTCCCTGGGAGATCCTGATCAACCAGGAAGGGCGCAGGTTCATGGCCGAAGACCACGAGAGCTATGAGTACAGAGCGACTAATCTGCGCCGGCAAACGGAGAATCGCGCCTGGCTGGTCTTTGACGAGGCAATCCGGGAGAACGCACCCAGTGTTTTCTTGCGCTGGTCCGGTGAAACGCTAGAGAAGCTGTACAACAATGGACGCACAGTGAAGAAGGGCTCAACCCTCGATGAGCTTGCCAAGAGCTGTGGAATAACGGACAAAGCAGCCTTGGCCAAAACCGTTGAGGAATACAACGATGCGTGTGACACCGGCAAGGATGAGTTTGGGCGAAAGCATTTTCCGCAGAAGATCGAAGCCCGGCCCTTTTTTGCCGTCGAAATTGCCAGCTACGCGGTGCGAGGCAATATCGGCATTAGAGTTGATACGCAATTTAGAGTGCTCGACAAGAGCGACAGCCCCATCCGCAACTTATACGCGGCGGGTGAAATTCTGGGAGGAGGACTCTTCGGCGCCGCGGCGGTCGCGGGGATGGGAATCACGCCCGCATTGGCGTTTGGTCAGTTTGTTGGTGAAAACTTGATTCCAATCGAAAATTCTTGATTGGTTAACTGGCTTGATATTCCGACAGGCTTAGCATCGAGCATTTCAGTCCGGTGTTCAACTCGCTTACGACCTCTCCCGATTCTATGTCTCTGCGTTGAAGGAGCCCTTGTGAGAAGTTGCTCAGATAAAAGTGCTTGCCGTCCAGGGCCAGCTTGGCGCGTGTCCAGCCCTTCTTGAATGGCACGTCGTAGTTCTTGAGGATTTCTCCCTCCGAACTGAAGAGGACGGCGCCTGAGCTGCATGCCATCAGCACTTCACCACCGGGAAGCATACCCATGCCATAGGTTTTCATTGCGTCGTCTTTTGCAAACGTGATGAAATCAGAAAGCTGTTGCTGGGTTTCCGTGTCGTACCTGCACAGGCGTCTGCCTGCCTCAGAAACATAGTAGATGGTCTTATCGTCAGGCCCTATGGTCAGGTTGCTGATACAGTGCCTACCGCTGCGTCCACCGTCGATCTCTACGTCGTGGAAATTGACCATCTCGGTCTCGGGGTTGAAGCGTATCAGCTTGCCATCTCCATATTGATCCTCGGGCGGTGCGCCGTACAGTGAATGAACGCCAATGACAATGTCGCCGTTCCGGGCGAGCGCCATATTCCCGTACCGTCGGACGGGCAGGTAACTCGTCAAGCGGTGTTTCCCGCCGGCCGAATCGTAGGCAAGGAGACTGTTCTGCTGCGGGTTCGTAGCGTAGAGGCGCTGGTCGTTCGGGTTATACAACAAGCCAACGAGTAACCCCGATTCACCGGTCCAGAGTTCCCCTTTCGGGTTGAAATCCCGGTCGTAGTGAACTATCCGGCATAGCCCCGCAATACCTTTCCTGAAATCTATATTGTTCTGGTCGATTTCATTCAAAGCCAGAAACAGATCGCCTTCATCCAAGTCGTTCAATTTGGCGGTATCGCGCCGCCCTGTTGCGTCATTGTCCAATTTGTATTTCCCCTGTCTTCTCTAAAGGTCGTCGCGAATACTTAAGTCCTTCGCCATCTTGGGAGTGTAAGTGTTGCTCCAGCCCTGCACGCGTTTGCTCACCAGGAAGGCTCTGGATTGGAAATAGGTGGGTATTACGGGAAAGTCCTGCATGACCCGCCGCTCAATGTCTCTAAGGTATGCATTGCGTTCGTCTGCTGATCTGATGGTATCGGCTATAACCAATCGTTCATTGATATCGGGGTTGGAATAACCGGAATAGTTCCTGAAGCTGTCCCCTCGTATTAGCGCAAAGAACGATACGGGGTCGGAAAAGATTGCGTAGTAAGTCAGCCGCATCACCTCGTATTCCTTGGAAGCGGCTCTCTTCATCAGGTCCCTGGAGCCTGCAGTCTCCAGCTCGGCTTCAACACCCGCTTGCTTCCACATGGAGCGGTAGGCTACCGCCAGGCGGCGGTCTTTTTCCACGGGCGAAAAATTGAAGGTGAATCGAAGCGGGTTGACCCTGTCGAAACCTGCCTCGTTCAGCAGCCTTCTGGCTTCTGCCCAGCGCTCTTCCTGGGTTTTCCTGCTGTTCGCGGGAGGCTCGCCGGCACTCCCCCAGATCGCCGTCGGGATGATCGAATAGGCCGGCTCATCTCCGGTCTTAAGCAGTTTGTTGACAATGACGTCGCGATCAATGGACAAGGACAGCGCTTTGCGCACTCTCAGGTCATTAAAGGGAGGTCGTGTGTTGTTGATTGCCAGGTAGCCCAGGCCGATTCCGCGCGCGAGGTGGAATTCATCGGGTCTGGTTTTCTGCAAATTCTCATACTGGTTCGAGGGGATATTGAGAATCACATCCAACTCTCCAGCCTGGTATCGTTTCAATGAAGTAGTAGGAGAAGGAACGGGGTAGTAAAAGACCTCATCGATCGTGACTTTGTGCGCGCCGTGGTAGTAGGGGTTCTTCACCAATTGATAGTAGGTATTGGTGACTACCTTGTTGAGCACATAAGCGCCATTGGTCACCATATTGGCGGGTTGCGTCCACTTCCTTCCATATTTCTCGATGACCTGCTGAGGAACGGGTGCATTGCTGTAAGAGGCCAGTAAATTGATGAAATAGGGTGCCGGACCATGCAGTTTTATTTCCAGCGTTGTAGGAGAAATTGCCTTGACGCCCAGTGAATCGACGGGTTCTTCGCCCAAGGAAATCGACGAGGCGTTCAGGACAGGAAACAGCGCACTCGCTCCCCGTGTTCCGGACTTGGGATCAAGAATGCGCTTGAACGAATAGACAAAGTCCTGTGCGGTAATCGGCTTTCCGTCTGACCATTTCGCTTTCTTGTTCAGATGGAACGTATAGACCGTTCCATCCTCCGAAATGCTCCAGCTTTCTGCAATAGCCGGCACAACGGTTCCGTCCGGCGTGCGGGTGACCAAGCCCTCGAAGAGGTCATACATGATTGCCCCGGCAGAGTTGCCGATGACGTACTGAGGGTCGAAAGAAGTTAATTCGACGTTGGTTCCGCGCCGCAGCCCGCCCGCCTGCAAATCAGGCGCTTCAAGGGGGATCAGCAGCAGCAGAGCAACAAGCGACTGTAAGGTCATGAACCTCATGACTATCACTTTACCTTCGGCTTCTTGGAGGTCATTCGCGAGTATTTTAGTTCCTTGTTCCGGTATGATCGGCGCTGTTACACATTTTGGATAGCGCGCATGCACGGGGGCTTGGAGAACGGAGGGATGTTACGTGCAGAAAGGCAACAAGCGCCTGGTGATCTGCTGCGATGGCACCTGGAACGAACCGGATCAGAGCGTTGACGGTAATGTCGCCGACGAGACCGAGCCCACAAATGTCCTGAAGGTCGTCCGCGGACTTGCTCCGGTGGACGGCAACCAGGTCCCGCAGGTGGTGTATTACGACACGGGCGTAGGCACCCAAGGCGTGGCTGACAAGTACATCGGCGGCGGCCTGGGAAGCGGCATGTCGGCGAATATCCGCCAGGCCTATCGCTTTATCGCGAATAACTATCACGAGGGAGACGAGCTCTTTCTGTTCGGATTCAGCCGCGGCGCCTACACGGTGCGCTCGCTGGCGGGGTTTATCGGCGTTGTCGGGTTGCTCAGGAAGGAAAACCTGAGACTCCTGCCGGAAGCATATTCACTCTACCGGCTGCCCCCGAACATGCGCGCCGGCTCCATGGTTGAGCGGCGCCTCAAGGAAGTGGGCGAGCCGTCAAGGAACCCGATTCCCATCAGGTTCATCGGCGTGTGGGACACGGTCGGTGCGCTGGGCGCCCCTACGCCTCTGTTGGGCCGTCTAACCCGCAACCGGGTGTCTTTTCACAATACGCACTTGGGCAAGGACGTAGAACACGCTTATCAAGCACTGGCTGTTGATGAGCGTCGGCGGCCGTTTCAGCCTGTCTTGTGGACCGGCGCCCCGGTTAACGGCCAGGCCATCCAGCAGGCCTGGTTTGCGGGCGTGCATTCGAATATCGGCGGCGGTTACCGGGACACCGGACTATCGAGTATCGCGCTGGCCTGGATGGCCGGCCTAGCCGCCAGTCAGGGCCTCGAATTTGCCGGCGCGATTGCGGGAATGACGCCCCCAGCAGCGGACCAGGGCAGGCTGGAAGATCCCTTTTCGGCCGGATACCAGGCCCTGCGTCTTCTGCGTGTGCGTCCGTACGCCCGGGAGATCGGTCCCAAGCAGAGCGGCGACATTCGTCGCGAGGTTGATCTCGTGCCGGGTGAGTGCGCGCATAGCAGCGTTGCCGAAGCGATCGGCAAGCGCTTCGCCGGCAATCCCGGCAGCAAACCCTACGAACCGCGGAACCTGATTCTCGCGCTTGAGGACGGGTTGCCTATTTTCCATTGAGAAAAACAGTCGAACAGGACGCAGCTATATGAGTGGCGGCTCGATCACGTCACGAACCCCCACAAAACTGCTGTGCGTGCCTTCCTCCTCGCAAAAGAACATCGAGTAGTGCTCGGAAGTGGCGTCGTCCATGGTCCCCATCAAGTCCCAGGTCCTACCCGCCACCCACTCATGCGAACTGCCGTCCTGGTGCAACAGCATCCCCGGCCACGGCGAACGCTCGCGGCGCTTGCGGTGCGCCCCCTTGCGCGGCGACTGGCTGACCGCGCCGGACGCCTGAAGATGGGTCCGCACCCAGTTGTAGCTGCGCTGGCCTCCATCCCGGCGATACCAGGCGTAGTAGTGCTTCGCGCTCCAGCCCTCATGACGCCGGCGATCCCGGTCCACCATCCGCAAAACCTCATCCACCGGCGCCCGGCGATGCGAAACCTGACTCATCCGCTGGTCCAAAAGACCGTCCAGTCCCTCGTCTTCATAGCGGTGTATGTAGCGCCGAAAGGTCCGCGTACAGACCCCCAGCAACTAGGGCCGCCTGCACCTGCGTCAAACGCCGCTCGCCCCAACCCGAATAGGCCTCTTCAAACCTCATCCGCTTCGCCTCCTGTAACCATTGTGTCCGTCTCCTCCTTCACCACCCTCAATTCAAAATGGGCGGGATCAGAACCGGACAGATCATTTGTTACAAGTGCGGACAGCTTATTTGTTCCTAACATTAGCTTTGGCCGAGATTGACCGGGTCGTCCGGGACACGTAACCTTGCCGGCATGAACTGGAGAATCCGCCTGCAAGTTCTCCGCCATTCAATGCAGTATTTCCATCCCCGATAGCGTGCGTCCATGAGTTACCTGGTTCTGGCGCGCAAATGGCGGCCGCGCAAGTTCTCCGAAGTGCGCGGGCAGCCGCATGCGGTGCGTGCGCTATCCAATGCGATTAGCGCCGAGAAGGTGCATCACGCCTGGCTGTTCGCGGGAACCCGGGGAGTGGGCAAGACCACGCTGGCGCGGATTCTTGCCGCGGCGCTGAACTGTGAGAAGGATGCGGCGCCCGAACCCTGTGGGGAATGCGCGAGTTGCGCCAGTATTCAGGAAGGCCGCTTTGTGGACCTGATGGAAGTGGATGCGGCTTCGCGCACCAAGGTGGAGCAGACTCGCGAACTTCTGGAGAACGTGCAGTACGCGCCTACAGTGGGCCGCTACAAGATCTACCTGATCGATGAAGCGCACATGCTGAGTGCTTCCTCGTTCAACGCGCTGTTGAAGACACTGGAGGAGCCGCCTCCGCACGTCAAATTCCTGCTCGCGACCACCGAGCCGCGGCGCCTCCCGGTAACGGTGCTGTCGCGCTGCCTGCAGATCAATCTGCGGTCCATGGACAGCGAGACGATTACCGATCAGCTTATGGCCATTTGCAAGGGTGAGGACGTTAGCGCCGAGCCGGGAGCGCTGGGCCGCCTGGCGCGAGCCGCCAACGGCAGCATGCGCGATGCCTTGAGTCTGCTCGACCAGGCTATTGCCTACGGCGCCGATGCGGTCCGCGAGACGGACGTGGCCGACATGCTCGGCGGCGCGGACCAGCCGAGCATTATTCATCTGCTCAATGCTCTTGCGGCCGGCGACGGCGAAGCACTGCTGAACGGCGCCGGGGAACTGCGCGAACGTCTGGCTGATCCGGCAAATATCCTGGCCGAGATGGCGGCGGCGCTGCAGCGCCTGGCGCTGTTGCAGGCGGTGGGAGCCGAGATTCTCGATGAAGACGACGAGTCGGAAATGCTTGTGCCGCTGGCGGAAGCGCTTCCGGCCGACCAGGTGCAATTGTGGTATGAAATCGCGATTCAGGGCCGCAACACCTTGCCTCTGGCCCCTGATCCGGGTCTCGGTCTGGAAATGACGTTGCTTCGCATGCTTGCGTTTCGACCGGAGTCGCCCTTGAACCAGACCGCCCGGCGGGACCAAGCGGATTCACCAAGACCGCCCGCGACGGAAGGGCCGGCGCCGCGCATGCGCCGGTCAGCGCCCATGGGAGAGCCGAAGGCGCGCAAGCTTGCCTCCGCACCCGCGGAACCACCGCAGGTTGAACCGGTCGAGAGCAGCGCGCCTCCTGCACCGGTCGAAAGCAGTGCGCCTCCTCCGAAGCCTCCCGTGCCGGTGGAGAGCAGCGCGCCCCCTGCGCCGCCTCCCGAGCCGGTCGAAAGCAGTGCGCTTCCTGTGCCGCCTCCCGCACCGGTCGAGAGCAGCGCGCCTCCTGCGCCGCCTCCCGAGCCGGGAAAAAACAGCGCGCCGTCCGTGCCGTCTCCCGAGCCGGTGGAACAGCAAGAGCTCGCAGAACAGTCGTCTCGGTCCACTAGGAGCGAGCCCTTGAGTCCACAAGATTGGCCGCAAACGGTGGCGAAGCTGGAGCTGGATGGCCTCTGCGGAGAAATTGCCGCGCACAGCGAATTGGCGGAAGCGGCAGACGGGTGCATTCGCCTGCGTCTCGATGGCGAACATGAGAACCTGCTTACGACCGAGGCCCGCCACGAGTTGCGCGCTGCGCTGTTGGCAGCGCTGCCGGCCTTCAGCGAGGTCGAGATTGAAATTGCCGGCGCCGGCCAAGGGGAGACTCTGGCTGGTAGGAACCGGGAGGCAGAGCGCCGGCGCCAGCAGCGAGCCGAACAGGAATTCAAGGAGGATCCCTTCGTTCAGGCATCGCTTGAGATATTCGAAGCAAAGATTGAATCTGGATCCGTTCGGCCGGTCGATTCCGCCGAGGCCCAGTCCAAGCTGTGACCGCGAATGTTTTTCCGCCTCGGCTTGCCGAGCTGCTGGAAGCGCTGAAGTTCCTGCCGGGCGTGGGCCCGCGGTCGGCGGAGCGCATGGTCTTGCACATGTTCGCGCGCCAGCCGGAAGGCGCGCGCCGGCTGGCGCGAAGCCTGGCCGAAGCGCTGACCTCGGTGCGGCCCTGTTCGCGCTGCGGAATGTTGGCCGACGGGGACCTGTGCCTGATTTGCCAGTCCGGGGGTCGTGATCCTACCCAGTTGTGCGTGGTGGAATCACCCTCGGATTTGGCCGCGGTAGAAGCATCGGCCGCCTATCGCGGCCTGTTCTTCGTGTTGTCGGGCCGGCTTTCTCCGCTGGACGGGATCGGCCCCGATGAGCTGGGTCTGGATCGTTTGGAAAAGCGGCTGGAAGAAAACGTGGTCAAGGAACTCATTCTGGCTACCAGCGCAACGATAGAGGGCGAAGCCACCGCCGCCTATTTGGCGCAAATGGCGGGCCGCCTGGGGATCAGGGCAACGCGGATTGCGCAGGGAGTGCCGCAGGGCGGCGAGTTGAGTTTTGTGGATTCCGGTACCCTGTCGTCCGCGCTTGCTCAACGAAGGGCGGTGGATTAGATGGGCGCCGCCTGGGAACGAGGGCTTCCAGCCCTCAACGAGGGCACGATGCCCTCGTTGCCAGCGTGTTCCCTGCGCGTCAGCGCAGCGGCGCCCCGCTGCCAAAACTCCCAGGGGAGGATTGATATAAGTAGGAAATACGAATCTACTATGCAGCCGTTTGCGGCCGGCGACATTTTTCTTGGTTGCACCCTTCTGAATGATCCGGATGACGATCATGCGGGGGTCGGCCGCATTCTTCAGTACGACGCGGATTGCCAGCCTAAGGGAATCCTCTACACGGAGGGCACTCGGCACTTGGTCGGGGGTCTGGCGTTTGACCGCCAGGGGCTGTTGTGGGCCTTTGAGGATCTGTGCGTCATTCATGTGGACCCGGCGACGGGGCGCCAGTTGCCGGAGAGCAAGTTTCTGCCGCGGGTTTATCGCAGCGCCAGTTTTTCGAGCGACGGCAGCGTCTATCTGGGCGAGCATATGTGCGCGGAAGCGCCTCCACCGGGAATCGAGCAGCTCACGACAGTCGAGTTTCCACGGATTCCGGACAGCGGCGTGCTGGGTTACGGCAATATCTACCGCTACAATGCCGATTGGGAACTGGACAAGGAATTCGAGGTTGAGAACGCGCCTGAGCCCACCCGCTTCAAGGGCGTGACGCACTCTACGCTGCATCCCGGCGAGCAATTCATCACCTATACCACCGAGCTCGGCAAGCGAGTGATGCGCTATGACGTCAAGGAAGATCGCCAACTTGAAGACCTGGTGATCTATCCGGGCAAGGACATCAGTAACGGCCTGTTTGCGATTGCGGTGCGCTACCTGCCGGACGGACGGCTGCTGCTCACTCGCGGGCAGACCATGGAAATGCTGGACGAGGAGGGCAGGGTGATGCGCGAATACGCCTTGCCGGAATACGGCTGGTCGGATGTTTCCTGCTGCGCAGATCCACGCTACGCGCTGGTGAGCAACATATTCAGCGGCCTCATGCTCAAGGTCGATCTTGAGACCGGCGAGTTCGTCGGGCGAATCAACACTGGCCAAAGGAAGCCGTTGCGCGCGCTGGCCGGCGTAGCGGAATACCCGGGTCGGAGCGGCTAGCCGAGTTCTTCGAATTCGCGCAGCAGCGCCAGGTAGCCGGCGTGCCGGCCGCCGGGCAGTTTTGCTGCCGCTACCGCCTCAAGCACGTCGCATCCCGGCTCGTTGCGGTGGCGGCAATTGGCGAACCGGCACTTGGCGGCGAACGGGGCGAATTCCGGGAAGCCCGCGGTCAAGTCAGCGTAATCGCGAAGTGCCGGCATTAGCGAGCGCACGCCGGGCATATCCATCAGGCGGCCCCCGGCGGGCAGGGAATACATGGCCGCGGAAGCCGTGGTGTGGCGTCCGCGGCGCGCCCTGGTCGACAGGGCCCCTGCAATTGCCGCTTCGCGCCCCAATAGGGCGTTGATCAGCGTGGACTTTCCCGCGCCCGACTGGCCCGCGAACACGGTAATGTGCCCCCGGAGCCGGCGCTTCAACCGCCTGATCCCTTTTCCGAGCAGCGCGCTAACCGGCACGATCTCGAATCCGGCGTCGTGGTATTCGCGCAGGCGCCCGGGTTGTTTGCCGCTGAGATCGATCTTGTTCCAAATAACCAGCGCTTCGGCCTCCGCGGCGGCGCACAACAGCCGATCAACCAATTCGTAGTCCGGCGCCGGCGCCGGCGCAGCCATGATCGCGAGCAGCGAAAAGTTGGCCGCTACGACTTCGGTTCGGCCGCTAGGTGCGATCCGCGCCAGCTCGTTGCGGCGCGGCAGGATAGCGCGCAACAGCGCCGGGGAGTCATCGGCGCGGACTTCGAACCGCACTTCATCTCCGCACACCGGCTTGTGGCGGCGGCTTGGCGCCAGGTACGGAAGTTCTTCCCCGGGCGCTGTTTCAATACGCCCACGGCGGCCGAAGCAGGCGGTTACCAGCCCCCGGTCTTGCAAATTCTGTGAAACAGCCGCCGGTTCAGGCATATTGGGGCTAGAATCCGCGCCCGAATGATTCAAGAGGCCGTTTTGGGCAGTACAGACTCACGACTGGTTTGGATCGACCTGGAAATGACCGGGCTGGATCCCTTGCGCGACCATATTATCGAGATCGCTACCGTAGTAACCGACGGTGATCTCGAAATTGTGGCCGAGGGTCCGAATATCGTTGTTCATCAGCCGCGCTCGGTGATGTATGAAATGGACGACTGGAACACCCGGCATCACACGGCTTCCGGGTTGTTCAACGAGGTCTTGTCCAGCCGGATCAGCACTGAGGAGGCCGAACGCTCCACGCTGGCATTCCTCATGGAGCATTGTGCGGCCAAGAGTTCACCTATGTGCGGCGCCAGCATCTGCCAGGATCGCCGTTTTCTGTCCCGCGCCATGCCTGAGCTCGCCGCGTTCTTCCACTATCGCAGCCTCGACGTAAGCAGCATCAAGATTCTGGGTGGCTTGTGGCGGCCTGAAGCGCTGGAAGGTGTGGAGAAGGACGGCCGGCACCGGGCGAAGACCGACATCCTTGCCTCGATCGCCGAGCTCAGGCACTACCGCGAGACGATGTTTCGCTCAAGCTGAAGCTGAAGCGACGAATAGCCCGATTACCGCGATAAAGCCAACCCCCCAGGCCACCGACCGCGCAGTGGACTTGTTCACGATATAGAAGACGCCGTGCAGGATGCGCGCAAAAACGAAAGTGCCCGCCAGCCAATCCACCGTGGTCTGATCCGCATCGAGATAGTGCGCAATAAGCACGGCAGCAGCGAACGGCGCAAACGCTTCCCAGGCATTTCTCTGCGCCCACAAGGCACGCTGCCTCCAGCCTTCCTGCGCTTCCATCCAGATACGGGGCCGGGAATTGTCATATGTCGAAAATCCCCATTTTGATGCGCCTGCCCAGGCAAGGGGCAGCCACATGGCTACGAATATGCACCAAAAAGCAAAGGTCATGTCCGGGTCCTCAGGTCGCCATCACAGCTTCGGCGCCGGCTTTGGCCTGGCGCCGTCTAAAAAACCAGACCAGACCCGCTGCGAACCCCAGGCCGATCAATGCGTTGGTCAAGGGAAATTCGAAGGGTCTGATCCAGGGTTCCCGGTACAGCTGCCACGCTGAACCGGCTTCGACGCAAAACCAGAAGATGTTGGCGCACGGAACCGCGTATCGCAGCGCGGCCGCCGGCTGCCGCATGGACGGCATGCGGAAGATCAATAGCCACATTGCCCACAAGAACACGGCAATGACGGCCCCAATAGTCGCGGCATGCCTGGGCCCCAGAATCCGCGGGTCGAAAAGGACAAGGATCAGCACGTAGAAGAACCAGTTCAGCATGATCACTTCCAGCGCCACGATGCGAGAGTACTGCCGCTTGTAGCCTGCGGTTCGCCGCGCGGGCGTGAGCTTGAGGTTGCGGTGAAACCACATGAACATGCGGCAATGCGTGTCCTTGTTGGAGCCCAGCCAGATCAGCAGGGCAATCAGGAAGACCCCGGTCGCCTGCAGCAGCAGCAGGTTGGCCGTAAACAGTTCCACACCCAGGTACATCAGCGGCTCCGGGTTAAGCCAATGGCCGAGAAACTCCAGCGATCCTTCCATCCAGCCCAGCCAGATGAGGCCGCCTCCCATGAAGCCGAGCACAGTGGCGGGCAGTTCCTCGCGCCTGAAACCCTTCCAGACCATGATCCAACCGACCAGGCCGATCAGGAAGCTCAGCAGGTATTTGGATACCGTACCCGGCAAGCGGAACTCCAGCACCATCAGCGCGTGCGCCAGCGGCGTCCACAGCAGTACGGTGGCCCAGGCCATCAGCCCCAATAAGGGCGGTCGCATCAATGCTCCGTTGGTGGCCTTCAAGAGTGCGGTCATCGCCTTCCCCCAGCACAATAAAGTTCGGTAGCCGAGATTACTCTCGCCGTCTTTCAGGCGCAAGCGGTTTGGACTCTGCTATATTCCGGTTTCTCATGCTTACGCTCGCACCTGTCTCTCAGCAACTGGCGCCGGCCATGCTTCTCGGCAACCAGCCGCTGGGTCTGGGCGCGCTGATCGACATGTACGAACGCAACTATGCCGGCCTGTGGCGGCTGTTCGGTCACGCGTTAAGGCAGCCGGGTTGGCACGTATCGCACAGCCCCGTCAACGGCGAACTGCATTTGGAGGTGGAGTGCAGGTCAGCCTTTACCACCGTGCTGCGCATGACCTATCTCTTCCCCCAGGAGGGCGATAGCGAACCGGAGCCCGATTTGATCGTGAACCTTTACCAGGATGCGCGGGTGGCCGAAGTGGCCTACTGGTCGCAGCGCTACGGCGCTTTCAAAGGCAGGCCGCGCAGCTTTGCGGATTGCTGGCGGCGAAACCGTGTTCTGGACAAGTGGCTTGAGTTTCTGACGGACTCACACCACGGGCCGGTGCGATCACGGTTGGCGGCGCAGCCGCCGTTTCACTGCAAGGAGCTGCTGGCGGCTGCCGGCGGAGAAGTAGAAGCAACCTGAAGGCGCACAAGGTCGGCAGCGACCTCTGAGGCCTGCTCCAGCGCGACATCGGGCAGATCCATTTCGCGCAGTTCTTCCAGGCCCTCAATTGGCGGCAGTTCGTATTCCTGGAGCCACTCGTTGGTCATTGCCAGCCACTGCGCCCGGCGCGCGGCCTGATCTTCCCGCCGCCGGTCGAGATGAATCGGCTCGGATTCGCGTTCGGTCATTTCCTGAAGGACCTTGATGCGGCCCAGCAGCATGCGCCAATCGGGATCTTCCGATTCGCGTCTCTGATGGTTTGCCGCCAACAGGTTCAAGGTGGCGCCGTCAACCGTTTGACCCGGATACTCCGTTTCCCGGATCGTGTCCCAGGGCAGCGCGTTGTCGCTGGCGCTCTCGCCGATCTCGTCGGTGATGACCTGATCCGGAAGCGTCGCGACAGCCGCTGACAGCGTGATATCCGGGGATACTCCCCGATGCTGCGTGCTTTCGCCTGTCACCCGGTAATACTTGCCGATGGTCAGGGTCAGGCGCCCCGGCATGGGTTCGTTTCTACGGCTGATCTGGTAAATGTTCTGCACCGTCCCCTTGCCGAAGGTGCGCTGCCCCACCACGACGCCTCGGCCGTAGTCCTGAATCGCCGCCGCCAGAATTTCCGAGGCCGATGCGCTCAGGCGATCAACAAGGACCACCAAGGGGCCGTCCCATGCGGGCGCTTGCACGCGGTTCCTGAACACTTGCGGCCGCGCTGCGGGTTCGCGCACCTGGACGACGGGTCCCTGGCCCACAAACAGCCCGGCCAGCGATATCGCCTCGTTCAAATGACCGCCGCCGTTGTGCCGCAAGTCGAGGATCAGGCTATCCGCGCCCTCGGATTTGAGCTCTTCGATAAGGCGCTTTACGTCGCGGGTGGAACTGGGGTAGTCCTTCAGTCCCGCCTTCCGGCCTTCCATATCAAAGTAGAAATTCGCGATCCGGATAACGCCGACGTTAACGTTCTCGCCATTCCGCTGGGTCGTCAGCAACTCTTTCTTCGCGCCCTCAAGGTGCACCCGGCCGCGGGTCAGTTCGAGCAGAAAGGATTCGCTGCCCGCGGCTTCTCCGCCCGGAAGGATTCTTAAGACCACCGGCGTGTCGGCGGGCCCGCGGATCAGCTCAACGACATCGTCCAGCCGCCGCCCCACCACGTCTATCAGTTCGCCGCTGGCTGAGCCGTCTACGCCGGTGATGCGATCTCCGGCGCGCAGCCGGCCGTCCTCTTCGGCCGGTCCGCCGGACAGCACTTCCCGCACGAGCACGTGGTCGTCCTCCATCGTCAGCGACGCACCGACGCCGTAATAGGCGCGGCTCATCTGAATGCGGTATTCCTCAAAATTGTTGGGCGAGAAGTAGGTGGAATGTGGGTCGAGGGCATGGGTGAAGGCGTTCATGAAGACCGCGAACACATCGTCGGAGTCCTGCGCGAACAGGGATTTGCGTTGTCGGGCATAGCGCTCGCGCAGCGCCTCGACGGCCTTTTCGTAGCTGCGCTCGCGTAGCGCCTCAACGGCTTCATCGTGGCTGCGCTCGCCTAGCGCCTCGACGCCTTCATCGTAGCTGTGCTCGCGTAGCGCCTCGACGCCTTCATCGTAGCTGCGCTCGCGTAGCGCCTCAACGGCTTCATCGTGGCTGCGCTCGCCTAGCGCCTCGACGGCTTCATCGTAGCTGCGATCGCGCAGCACCAGGTTAATGATCTCGTGCCGAACCCGGTCTCGCCAAACGTCGTTCATTTCCGCCTGGCTGGCAGGGCGCGGTGTGTCCTCCCGATCAAGAATCCAGGTTCGCTCCGTATTGAGGTCCGGCTCGGTGTCCATGTATTCCAGGGCAAAGTCAAAATAACTGGTCATGCGCTCGCGAAACAGCCGGTAAATTTCGAGCACCGGGTCCAGCTGACCGCGGCGCATGGCGTCGTCCAGCCGGCTACCGTACTTTGCGAGGAAATAGGCCTCCTGGTTCTTGAGGAAATACCCGTGCTGACCGTCCAGCAGGTCGATGAAGTTGCGCAGGGTGGCTTCGGACAGTCTGTCGTCCACCTCGATCTGCTCATAGTGCTTGCGCTCGGAGTAGAACACGACCCCCCTGGCCGTTTCGCGATGGCTATCGGTGATACGCAGCGGCTCCGGCGACTCGCCGGACGTGGCAAGAGCCAGCGAGGCGGCGCCAAGCGCCAGCGCACTGAGCAGTACGCCCGACAATCGTCGTGTCGTCTTGGTAAATTCAGGTTGGCGCGCAGTTATGATTCGCATTGTCGATATAAGGTCTCTTGTCCGGCGGATCATACCAGCAGCATGCGCCCCTTCGGAATTCTTCTCGGAATATTTCTAGGCAGTTGCCTTTCGATCTTCGCTGGCCTCGCGATTGTCTGTTTTACGTTCTGGGTGATCATGGAAGACTATCCCCGGCTCCAGGCTGAATTGCCCCTGCTTGGCCTGGCTACGGCGATGTTCGGCGGGTGCACCATCCTCGGCGGCGTGGGCATGTGGGGGCATTTGCGCCAGGCCTCATGGAGGTGGGCGCCTCTGTGCCTGTTCTGGGTCTCGCTGGTCGGCGTGGGCGCCTATTTCTGGCCGGAATAGCGAAGGTATTTCCTAAGCACGAACAGGCCGGCCCAGGCAATCTGGAATATAAGCAGCGGTCCCAGGAGCAATATCAGCCCGGCGCCGCCAAGATGGGCGGCGTCACCGTAAATACCGCTCCACAACGCCAGCAGTCCTCCGGGGTCGTGGTACTCGCCGAGCACCTTGCCGCCGAACCAGTAAAGCACGAACGGGCCGGCCAGCAAGCCCACCACCAGCGCGCATGCCGAGCCAATAACCCAGGATAGAGGCAGTTTCTTGAGAATCTCCACGGCCTCCTAGATTGTCCGCAACAGCGACTAAAATGCAACTTCGACTCGGATTCCTTGGGAGGAAGCAGCATGACTAAGGGGAAGGGCATAGACCGCAGGCGTTTGCTGAGCGGCGCGGCATTGGCGGGTTTGACGGCGGCCGCGGGCGGCGGCGCGGCGCGGCGCGCGCTGGCTGCGGAAGCAGGGGGCGGCGGAGAAGTTTCCGTACACCAGGACGGCAGCTACGAAACGGTTCCGCTGGCCAGGGACAATGTTCGCCTGTGCGTTGTGCAATCGGTGGTGCGGCCGGTTGATGAGAAGAATCCCGGTCCCGGCAAACGCAGAAACTTGAACCACATGCTGGACCTGATCGACATGGCGCAGGCCTCCGGCCTTCCCAAGGACATCCTGTTCTTCCACGAGTTTCCGATTACCGGGTTTCGTTTTCACTGGAACCGCGACGACGTGCAGCGGATTGCACTTGAGGTGCCGGGCGAAGAGACCGAGGCAATTTCCAAACGCGCCAAGAAGTACGGCTGCTTTATCGTTTTCGGCAGCTATGTGAAGGACAAGGACTGGCCGGGCCACAATCTTTCGATTACCACGATCATCGGCGATCAGGGCGAAGTGCTGGCGCGGCACTGGAAGGCGCGCAACATCAAGGGCGTGTTCCAGGCCGGCGACCGCAGTATCGAACTGATGACCACCACGATCTACAACGTTCTCGACGAATATGTGGAAATGTATGGCGAGGACGAAGTGATCTCGGTTACCCGCACCAAGTTCGGCAACATCTCCACGACCGCAGTGCAGCGCGAGCCCGAGTTGATCCGCGCTTACGCATTGAAGGGCTGCGAGTTGATGCTGCGCACCGCCACCGGTGGCTTCAACCACCTGGACGTGCGTTCCGGCGCCCTGCACAACGGCATTTATTCCGCCCTGGTCAACAACGCACATTCGCCCGGCACCCGTGGTGTGTTCGGCGACACCGGCGGCGGCGGCTCAGGGATCTGGGGGCCGCGGGGCGAAGCGCTGGCCGAAGCCAGAAGCGGCTTTGAACAGCCGATTGCCGCCACCATTCCGCTGGCGGCGTATCGGGCCCGCAACCGTATACCGGACGTGCACTGGGACCTTTACCGGCCGGTTTACGACCGGTACGTGCCGAAGTTCGGCCCGAACCTGTTCTCGGACTACCTGCCCACCGACCTGGACGACGCCGGGCGCTACCTGGCGGACAAGTCGCGCTGGAAATAAGCCCCTAGCGCCTACAGGAGCAAGCGCCTCCCCCCTGGGAAAGAGGGCATCCTGCCCTCGGCGAAGGCAAGAAACGTCATTCCCGCGCAAGCGGGAACCCCTTGCTCCCGCGCCTTCCGCGCAGAGATCAGCCCAGGTCGAGGTAGTCGCGCAACTGGCCGGCGAGACTGTCGCAGGCTTTCTCGCGGGTGCGGGCGATTATCGGAATCGGAATCACCAGCGCGGGGATTACCGAAGTGCCGCGCACATTGGCCTTCATTGCACCCAAGTCGCTGCCGTCGCTGATGTCCCACACGGAGGCGGTGTACTCGGAATTGTTCTGCCACCAGGCCAGGCCGAAACAGCCCGCTCCGCCCGGCCCCGCGGCGCAGGACAGGCTGCCGCCGCTGCCTTCGCGCATGGTTTGCCCGCTCAGCCACACCATGTAGCGCACACGCTTGCGGCGGATTGCCTCGCCTACGCCCGGGCGTTCCATGAACTCGCTTAAGTCCGCGCTTTCCCGTGGCATGGTGCGCGGCTCAAGCCAGGGGTACAGATCGTCGACAAATTTGCGCTCCCCAATTACATGGGTGCGCTTCTTCCCCGATCGAATTTTCTTCGACACACAACGAACAAATTCTTCTTCGGTCCGGTTGCCGGCAAGATAACTGGTCCTGAGCAGCACCAGCGACTCGGCTTCCTCTTCGGCGAATGCGTCGGCAGGCGCCAATCCGGCCGCCAGGACAAGCAAAGCGGCAGGCACGGCCAAGCCTAAGATTCGAACAGGCTGGTTGCGGTTACTCATGTTTCGCTCCCGATTAGAGCAAGAATAGCAGCATCCTGCGTGATTTCCTGCGTCAGTGTGGCGCCGGCATCGCGCAGCGCGTACTCCGCGGCCTCGCTAAGGCTCCTGCCCAGTCCGCCGGATTTCCGCGAACCCTCGCCGTAGCCGGGAATCTTCAGCGTGGTCAGCGGAGCGCCGTCACCGCCGGTGATCCGCACGTCGAACTCAATCCAGGCCGCCGGTACGTCCACCTTGGACCGTCCCGGCACACCGAATTCAAACCGCAAAATTTCCGGCTGAATAATCAGGTCGGGCGCAGGCCCTGAGGGGTCCGCGGCAACCAGCTGCAAGGATGCTCCGAGTACGTTGTTCAGCATGCGCATGGTCGGCTGCCCCAGGTCGATCGTCCAGCGGGTGGTGTCCATGGCTTCTTCGATATGCGAATACTCGCGGAGACTGGGTGGGTACTGCACCTGCGCGGTAAGCGGCAGGCGTTGGATCATCGGGGTAGGAAAGTTGGGGCTCAAGCTGACCACGCCGCCGCAACCCGTCATACCCATGGCGAGCACGACTACCGCCAGCGCAGCCCACGATTCAACCCCAGGAAAGCCGCTTCTAGCCACAGGCTTGAGTATACTCCCCGAACCCGCGCGACGGGTTCTTAAGCGGGATCACGAATTATGGATAACTTTCTCAATCAGGCCGTGAATGCGGGCGTGCCGCCTATGACGGGCGGACGGCTCGTGGCCCGTCGCCTGGGCTCTTCAAAGGAGATGTGCGATCTGCTTCTGGGCCTGGTGCTCGGAGAAGAAAAGACCTGCACCTATTCCCTGGTGCAGTTTCTTGAGGAAGAGGGCGGGCTGCTCAAGTCAGTAGACCGGATCGTGTTTCTGGATGCCGACAAACGCCCGCGCTGCCTGGTGGAGCTGGATGCCTGCGAGCAACTGCCGTTTAACAAAGTTGCGGCGCGGCATACGGCCGGGGAGGGGCCCGGAGCGCGCGATGTGAAGGTGTGGAGGGACATTCACAGGGCTTACTGGGGCAAATGGCTGGAGACCCGGGGGCAGAGCTTCCACGAGGAAGTGCCGGTCATGTGGCAATCGTTCCGTCTCCTGTATCCCCGCCCGGCAACTTCGAAGAACACATGAATCCCACGGGCCATCCCCTGAGAACGAGGGCGTCCCGCCCTCGACGAGGGCAGGATGCCCTGGCTCCCGGCGTCTGTGCGAAGCGAGGGCGCCTCACGCACCCCCCTGGGAACGAGGGCTTCCAGCCCTCGACGAGGGCAGGATGCCCTCGCTCCCGGCGTCTGTCAGAACGACGGCGCTTCTCTCTCGCTAAGGGCAACGCATGAACTTTAGCGATATCTGGCCTGCCGTGAACTCTTGGCTTTGGGAATACCCGCTGGCGGGAGGAGTGCTGACGGTAACGGCCCTGGCCGTGGCCGCGGCCCTGGCCGATTGGCTGACCCGGCGCGTGATTGCTTCGGCAATCCGCAGGGCCATGCAATCCTCCAAGGTGGGTGCGCTCAGAACCGCCCTGCTGGAATCCCGGGTATTGCTGCGTTTCTCCCACCTGGCGCCGGCGCTGGTGATGCTTTTTGGGCTGCGTGCCGCCCAGCCGCTGCTCGGAGAAATTGCCGGCCGGGCGCTCGGAGTGCTGGCATTTGCCGGCGTGGTCCTGGCGGTGATCATCGGCGTGGTGGCTGCGTTTACGGCCATAAGCCTCTATCTGCAGAAAAAGCCGGGTAGCCACGCCCGCCTGCCGCTGAAGGGCTACACCCAGGCGCTCTCGCTGCTGCTCTACGCCATTGGCGGCCTGGTGATCGTGGCTTACGCGGCCCAGGTGTCCATCTGGCTGCTCTTGAGCAGCCTGGGAGCGCTTACGGCAGTGCTGTTGCTGGTGTTCCGCGACACCTTGCTGTCGGTTATGGCCAGCATCCAGATTTCCGTCAACGACGTGGTACGTCTGGGCGACTGGGTGGAGATGCCCTCGCATAGCGTCGACGGCGACGTGATCGATATCGCCTTGCATACCGTGACGGTGCGCAACTGGGACAAGACCTTAAGCACCGTTCCCACGCAGGACTTCATTACCGGGTCGTTCAAGAATTGGCGGGGGATGAGCGAGGGCGGGGCGCGCCGGATCAAGCGCTCGGTGTATATCGACATGGCCACGGTGCGATTTCTTGAAGCCGAGGAAATCGAACGATTCTCCAAGTTCAAGCTGCTGGCCGACTATATTCCGGCAAGGCACCGCGAACTCTCCGACTACAACCGCCGCATCGGCGCCGAAGAACTGCCCGTCAACCTGCGGCGCCTGACCAATGTCGGCACCTTCCGTGCCTATCTGTTCAACTACATCAAAAACCATCCCAAGATTCATCCTGAGCGCACTACGCTGGTCCGGCAGCTTCAGCCGGGCCCCGACGGGCTCCCGATCGAGATCTATTGTTTTGCCGCGACCACCGATTGGCTGGCCTACGAGGATTTGCAATCCGATCTGTTCGACCACTTTCTGGCCGTGGCGCCGGAATTCGGTCTGAGTGTTTTCCAACGCGCCTCCGGGCGCGACTTGCGTATAAGCGCCCGGCCGGTGGTCAGCTAGGGAAGGTCTGATCAAGTCCTTTCTGGGATAATAGCGGTATGGTTTGGGCGGTGAGGTTGTTGAGATGGAACAGGCGACGTTTTCGGAGTTGGAGCATGATTTGAAGAAGCGGCGCACGCGCCGCGAGCAGTTTCTGGCGAAGATGGACCGGCTGATTCCCTGGGAGCGGCTGGAGCGGCGCATCGAACCGTTTTATCCGAAGGCGGGCCGGGGCCGGCGGCCGTATCCGCTGGGAACGATGCTTCGAGTTCACTGCGTGCAGTGGTTCTACAACGTAAGCGATCCGGGGATGGAGGATCTGTTGTATGAGGTGGAGTCGGTGCGTCGCTTTGCCGGTTTGCGGGGGACGGGCGCGCTGCCGGACGAGACGACGATCCTGAACTTTCGGCATCTGCTGGAGCGTCACGGTCTGGGGGAGGGGTTGTTCGGGGAGATCAACGCGCACCTGGCGTTGCAAGGTCACCGGCTCAAGACGGGCACGATCGTGGACGCGAGCCTCATTGACGCGCCCTCGTCGACGAAGAACAAGAAGGGTGAGCGGGATCCGGAGATGCACCCCACGAAGAAGGGCAACCGTTGGTACTTCGGGATGAAGGCGCACATCGGTGGGGACTCGGCGTCGGGTCTGACCCACGGGTTGGCGACGACGGCGGCGAACGGCGCGGACGTGACGCACGCGCACTTGGTATTGCACGGCGGCGAATCCGAGGTGCGAGGCGACGCCGGCTACCAGGGCGTGCACCAGCGTCCGGAGCACCAGGGTCGGGAAGTGGACTGGCAGGTGGCCATGAGGCCGGGCCGGCGCCGGCGGCTCGACAAGGCGAGTGCCCAGGAAGCGTCTGAGAAGCGCAAGGCGTCGATTCGGGCGAAGGTGGAGCACCCGTTCCTGTATGTGAAGCGCCACTTCGGCTATTCCAAGGTGCGCTACCGGGGCTTGGCGAAGAACACGCAGCGCATCGCGATGCTGCTTGGCTTCACCAATCTTCTCATCGCTGGCCGCTATGCGGCCGCCTGACATGGGGTTGGTGTCTGTGGAAACCGCAGCGGGCGTAGAGAACGCCCCGCAAACCCCCGTTTTTGCGTCGAATCGGCGCCAATACCGGGATCTCACCGCAAACGGCGAGGGCGCTAACCGCATCACGGCCCATGCAGGCCGTTATTCAGACCTTCCCTAGGCATTTCACATCCCAAGGGGGTAAACCATGTTCCTGAATTCAGCTTTAAGCAGCCTGGTCAGCCGCCGCGGTTTCGTTGGCGGAGCCGTGGGCGGAATGGCCGCGGCCGGCCTGACGGCCTGCGGTGTTCCGGATGACGGCGGGGAGGCGGTCGAAAGCGCAGGTGCAGCAAGCGGGGGAGGGCTGGACCTGAGCAACCCGGCCGACAACCTCTATGCCTTCGGCAAGATCTGGGGCACCTACGCAGAGAAACCCGTTTACAGCGGCTATCAGGGGGTGCAGTTCGCCCGTATCGGCGTGAACAAGCTGGTGCCCCTGTTCGGCTACGTCGGCTGCGGCAACATCCAATGCAAGATCGACGAGAACGGCCACTTGTGGCTGCGCGGCAAGGAGTCCGGCTATTTCACCGATCTGGTCAGCGGCGAAATCATCGACCACTGGGACAATCCCTACAGCGGCGAGCGGGTGGAGGTGTTTCCGTTTATCAGCGATCGTTTTCGCGGCCGCCTCACCGAAGAAATGCCGCGTTTTTCGATGGGCAACGCACCGGACGACAACACTCTTATGAACGCGGCCGACGCCCGTGCCCGAGAGGACGGCAAGATTCCCTTCGTGCTGCCTTTCCAGAAGTTTCATGATCAATATCTTCTGGCCTGGGAATACGCTCACGAGTACACCAACCCGGTCACGCCCGAAGCATGGCCCAAGGCGTCAACGGGGCCGAAAATCAATCCGTCCGAGCACTTTATCTTTTACATTCCGGCGGCTGGCCTGGAGGATCGCAGCTTGCCGTCGGTGCGTTTTCACGCCGGTTTTATGCGCACTTCGCCGTGGTGGCCCTGGATGCGCATGGGGCAGACGCCGGTGAGCCAAACCGGTGCGCTTTTCGGGCGCATGCACAGTTTCAAGATAACCGGTGAACTCGATAATATTCCGCGCGTTGTGCTAGAGCGACTGGAGCGCGACCGCCCGGACATTCTTGAACCGCAGACCGAATGGGGAGACACGCAACCGGACGGCACCTGGGAGTCGTTTGCCGAGGAAGTCCCGCCCGAAGTCTAGCCGGACCGACCACCCCCTGGGACCAAGGGCATCTTGCCCTCGACTCAATAGCGTCTTCCTGCAATCAACTTGCAGCCACCCCATGGGCAGGACCCTAGCCCTCGTCGAATTCTCGGATGTTGGGCCGGTAGCCCTCGGGGTCGGGGTGCAGCAGTAGCTCGCAATTGGGGAATTCAACGCGGATGCGTTCCTCTACATCGTCCAGGATCGTGTGTGCTTCCCTCAGGCTCAGAGTGGCGTCCAGCAAGACATGAAACTGCACGATGTAGTGCGCGCCGCCATGGCGCGTCTTGAGGTCGTGGATGTCAACAACCTGCGGATGGCTTTCCGCCAGCCGCACGATCTTCTCGCGATCTTCATCAGGAATCTCGCGGTCCATCAGGATGTCCAGCGCCTGCTTGGCAATCTTCCAGACGCCGAACAGCAAGTACGCGATCACGGCCGCCGCAACCAGCGGATCGGCCAGCTTGGCCCAAGGCAACATCGACACCGCAATGGCCGCCGCCACGCCCAGGTTGATCACCAGGTCGGTCTTGTAATGCATGGCGTCCGCGGCGATGGCGGCGGACCCCGTTCGCTCGCGCACGTGGCGCTGGAAACTGACCAGGACCAGTGTGAGCGCAACCGAAACCAACATCACTGCAATGCCCAAAGGAGCGCGTTCGACGCCCGAGGGATCAAGCAATCGTCCGATGGTTTCCTTAAGCACGTACGCCGCCGATGCCGTGATGATTACCGACTGCGCCAGAGCGGCCAGTCCCTCCGCTTTGCCATGCCCGAACCGGTGCTCCCGGTCGGCCGGCTTCAATGACACGCGCACCGCGAAGAACGTGATCAGAGAGGCCAGAACGTCGAGTCCCGAGTCCGCAAGGGAACTCAACAGAGAAACCGAATCCGTAATCCTCCACGCCCAGGCCTTGATCGCCACAAGAATCGTGGCGGTGCACACCGACGCGTACGTAGCCAGCTTGAGCAGTCGGACTCGGGCGTCTCCGGTGGCGGCGCTAGTCATGGGATTTCGTTGGCGTTTGAAGCATTGTTTTGGTGATCAAGGCTGCATTTTGCGCCGGTCTTTCGGCGTACAATACCTGACATGGGGGCGACATGGCTTCGACGTGGGCCGTGAGACCCTTGGTGTGCATGCCGAGGAGCAGGGTTCCTCGTAAATCCGCCTGCAAAAACTATAGTTGCCAACGACGACAACTTCGCTCTAGCGGCTTGACCGCTAGCGTCTCTGCCAGGATTGCCTGTGGCTCGGTAGAGGCGTCGCTAGCACAGGATCGCCCGTAGAACCGATTGGCGCCTACGAGTTAAGAGTTAGCTGATCACAACAGCGATTTAGTCCTGCCCGTCGGCGAATCGTTGAAAATCTGGCGCGGCTAAGCATGTAGAGCTCCTTGGGCAGTAGCGCTTGCGGACGCGGGTTCGATTCCCGCCGCCTCCACCATTTTTCGACGCACAACACGTCTTTCCAGGGTAGCCCCCCGGAGAGGCGTGCGTCCTAAAACCCCTTATCTTCAAAGGGTTTAGGCGTTCCTCACATCCTTCCCTCTCCGTTTCCCTCCGGCCAGATTCATCCTATTCCGCAGCCTCCCATTCTCTGTTTGGCCCGAATTCTCCGTTCCTTCTGGACTTCGTCCAAACCTCGTCCAGACGAGTTAACTCATTTGATATCAACGGGTTGAGGGAAAACCGCCGTTTTCGAGGGTTGTGGGAACACGTCCTGTGCTCGGTCGTGAGCACCCGAGAGTTCGAACCATCGTCCAGAAGACTGGGAGTTGTGGGAACTCATCAAATCGTCCAGTTTGTTATTCGGCGTGGGGGTTGGACGCCGATCGGCGCGTTAACCCATTGATCTTAAACGAATGGCGAGGGGCAATTTTCAACGCCGACTAACAGTTGGGGTTCGCGGACTATGGAACTGTGTCTTTACGATATGCCTTTGCGCTGCAAATGGCTGAGCTGGGGGAACCAGAGCACTCGGGATCTGTTTCCGATCGATCAACAAAACATGATCGACTTCGCGAGGCCGTAAATGGCCGGAAGCACTCCATCGAGTGATAAGCTCCTAAGCGACTGCTGCGTTCTCTAAGCCGATATTCGCACTCAATCGTCGGCAATGAAGATAGTCAATACCCATAGCCCATCCCTGCGCTCAAAAAACGCCCGGTAGCTGTTTGGGCTTCGCACGTAACTCTTGTTGATATAGCCGGTGCCGCCGTTCGCCAGGCGGACAGGCAGCCATTCGCCCAGCGGCCGAACTCTGGTAAGCCCCACAGTCTGGTAGCTCATTCTTGAAATCACCGGCGCGGTGAGAGACGGCTCCGACCGGACATTGACGTTCTTAGCAATGACGGCAGCATGTTCGAATCCATCCAACGTGTTCGGCCATGTCGCCGTGGTATAAGGCGCCACGAAGCTGTTCTCGCCCTGGAAGGCGCCGCCCAGCCGAAGCACCGTCCCGAACTCTGTCCAGAAGCGGCTGTCATCAGCGTCCAGCTGCCAGTCCCTCTCGAACTCATCGATGCCTCCATCTCCTCGGAATGAGTTGCGGATGCCGCCCGACACGATTGAGAGAATGTATGCGGAGTCTCTGCTGGCCACCGCGTCCAGCAAACTGGTGCGGAAGGCGAGGAAATCCGGATCATTGGGCGCCTCGTCGACGGACGGGAGCGGGATCTGTTCGCACCGGACGCGGGCAAAGCCATCAGGACGCGTGACGTCCGTCAGCGTGCGCGCGTCAGACGAAAGCGAGAAGCGACCGACGTCGTGCCACGTCTGCCCTTCTCCAGTGAACTCCATGTCGAACTCGACTTCTTGGCGGCCGATCTGACGCGTAGAGAGGACTTTGGCGCGACTCTCGTAGAACAGGAACTCATTAGCAGAGACCGTGAGGCTGCCTTCGTGCGCGGTCATGCATCGGGCTTGGCCGCTGGCCCAGCGCCCCTGAAACCCGCCCGGGACCACTGTATTCTGCGCCCCGGCCGGTAACCCTGCGAACGCTACTACGGTGACAAGAATTTTCGCGCGCATCGAGTACATCAGAGTGCCCGCTCCCTTGCGAGAGAAGTGGACCCCGGATCTTGGACAGCCCCTTTAGCGGAATCTGCCATCAAAATCAGGCTGCCATTTCTGGGGTCACCTTATCATAGTACACAACATCCGGGGTGCGTCGGCCCAACGCGCTATGACGACGCCGGGAGTAGTAGAACTCGAAGTGCCGGGCCAGCCCGGCTCGTAGTGAAGTTGGGCGTGCTCTCGGGTCCGTCGAATGCGTACAATTGAGGAGGGTCAAAGGCGTGATGGATTTTGGCCGAAGTGAAGCGTGGGCCGAGTAGGCGGTGGCATTGCTGCGCCCCGCCCCTCGGTTGCGGTAGGAATGCGCATTGCTGCGTACCCCCCGCACAGATCCGGACATGGTTGCTAAACCATCCGGCTCCTACCTCGGGTGTTTGACGGCGAACCGCTGGTCCGGCCATTGGTGGCGGATGGATGCGCGTGGCCAAAGGATTTCGGTCATGCGTTCCAGCCGCTTCCAACTGAAGCGAGATCGCTGGGACCGCCGGCGTAGCGCCCGCATCCACAGGCGTTGCAGCCTGCGACGGAACGCACGGATGTACCGGTCTGACCCCGGAACGGCAAAGTAGTTGAGCCAGCCGTTATAGACTCGCCCTAGCCACGTGCCGACTTCACAGATGTCATGGTGCCAACGTTTTCGGAGCACCTCGTCGATGCGCGCCAGGGTCCGGTTGACCCGTTTGGCGACCGGTTTGCGACCAAGCCGGAAGCGACCTCGCCGGGTCCTCGTGCAAAAGTGCCTGAAGCCCAGGAAGTCGAATGTTTCCGGCTTGCCCACCCCCGCGATGGCGGCGGTTCGGCATCGCGAACCGGCCAAACTCCACGAGGCGGGTCTTCTCCGGATGGAGGCTGAGACCAAACCGGGTCAGCCTCTCTCGGACGTCGCGGAGGCATCTCTCCGCATCCCGCTTGTGTTGGAACCCGACGACGATATCGTCAGCATAACGAACGATCATCGCTTCGCCATCCGGGACTCTCCGACGCCATTTCTTGTGAAACCACAGGTCGAGCACGTAATGCAGGAACACGTCCGCCAGCACGGAGGAAACAATTGCCCCCTGCGGCGTGCCCATGCCCGTGTCAGTCCATGACCCACCGTCCATGACGTCAGCGTTCAGCCATTTTCGAATCAGACGGATGACCCGTCTGTTGCCGATGCGGTGCTCAAGGAACTTGACCAACCAATCCCGCGGGATGGGCGAATGTCACCCTGGTTGAGTCCGATGTGGCCGACTATGAGTTTCCGGGCAACATAGGAGGCGTGTTATCCGCCTTCGCGATGACCATGGTGGATGACTACCACGGAGCTATTCGGCGGGCGGCGGAGGTGCTGCGCCCGGGGGCTGCCTGGCCATCTTGGAGATGAGGCGACCGGAAGGGCGGCCGGAGTGGACGGTTCGTTTCGGAGCCTGGTTCCTACGGCCCTTTGGAGTGAGCCCTGACTATGCCAAGCGAACGCCTTGGGATTCAGTCAGGCGGCACCTGGACGAGGTCCTGTACCAGGAGTTCTACGCCGGCGCCATCTACCTCTGTGTCGGGCAGCGGCGTTTGTGGCCAAGGTAGGTCTCCCCTCCGAGCGGCACGCCCTCAGCACCAGGGTGAACAGGGTCCAGAACGACGACCCGGGTATTCTGGCCCCGTGTCGGAGAAGCGACTAATTTGAACCATTGGGAATCGACCCCACGTCCGAAAGTCGTCAGCGGAAGTAGTGTTTACACCATTTCCGCCCGTGCGGCTCGGACGTCACGATCCATGGTTCCTCCATTGGGGGAAATGTCGATCAAAAGGACTTCCGGGATGGGGAGTTCGGAGAACCACCCGTTAGGGATCGGAAGCCCCTTTATATCAACGTATTACGTATGTAGGTGGTAAGGGAGCGTGGATTGCGGGAAGTCTGCAAGCCTTCCACCATTTTTCGACGCACAACACGTCTTCCCAGGGTAGCTCTCTGGAGAGACGAGTGTCCAAAATCCCCTTGATTTCAAAGGGATTGGGGGTGCTTCCCATCACTCCGGCTTCATTCCCCACCGGTCGAATTCGGCCTGTTCCGCCGCCTCTTATTCTCTGTTCGGCCCGCATTCTCCATTCCTTTTGGATTTCGCCCAAACCTCGTCCAGACGGGCTAATCTGTTTTATATCAATGAATTGAGCCGAAGTAGCCATTTTCAGGAGTTGCGGGAACACGCGCTGTGCTCGGTCGTGAACATCCGAGAGTTCGAGCGGCTCGTCCAGAAATCGATCTTCCTCTCCGGCCTGAATCCGGGTTTGCTGACCTCCCGACAGTCGCCACCGACCTCCGGTAGGTAACCGGCGACAGGGCCGGGACGGATCGCCACGCCGGCGATACTCTCCGGCACCCTGGCGCTGACCCCGGTGATCGCAGAGCAAGTCCCGCAACAAGGAGTGACCTTGTTGAGAACGGAATCGGCGGTCGCGGCGGCACCATTGGCTCCGACGCTGGAACCATCGCGCCTGCTTGCCGGGAGCCGGGGCGTGCTCACACTGGGCACCGCCGGTACAGGGGGCTAACCGGCTGGTGAGAACCTGCGTTCGCTCCTGGACGCTGTGCTCGGGAAACTCGATGCGCTGTCCGAACGGCCCATCGAGGTCTCCGTCACGACGAACCTGGCCGGCCGTCAGGTCGCCCAGTCGATGTATCGGGACATCCGCGAACGCAAGACCCGACACTACGAGACGCTGTGAGTTGGGTTAAAGCGGACATTCGTGTGCAGCCGATTCGCTGGGCACACGGCCAAGAACGTAGTCGTCGCCGAACGCCTGTGTCGCAAGGCGATCGAAGCCGGCCACGCGCCGTTTGCGCCACACCTTTTATATATGCGCGCTTCCTCGATGACCGGAACGAGATCTTTCCTCTAGAACTCAAGGTGGGGACGGTTCTGCGCATTCCCTCGATGGGGCGCGTCACCATGCGGCTCATTGGGTGAAGTGCATACAACTTTCAGGGCACTCACTCCTCATTCGTTTTTACTACTTCCCATGCCGTCGCCTGCACCAGACGAATCGCCGCGCATTTCTCGAACTTTCTCCTCAAGAGAGTACTGTGGTGTTCTTCCGTAATATTCTTCCATGAACTGTCGGAGATCGTGGGCAAGATCATCAATGCCAAATGCCATTGCAGCGTCGAAGAATGCACCGAGCGAACGGTGGAAATGCTTCAACGTGGTCTTCTCGAACGTTTCTTGATGTCTTGTGCCCCGCATACCGTTCAGGTAGTAACGAGGCGGATCTCCTTCACACATTTCGAGTATGTGCACAGATGAACCATGTACATAGCCGGAAAACGTATTCGCCAAAGTTCGGGCGACTTTATGAGCGTCACTCGGATTAAGCACCTTCGCACCCATTTTCGCGATTGCAGCTTGAATCTTGGCTCGAGGAACCCTGTGTCTCTTCTGCGTTGATTCCAAAGGACTGGCCGAATCGAATTCTTCCTGAAAAAACTCATCGATAAACTGCTGTTGTACATCCGAGATACCTTGATTGCGGATAGCATCCCACATGAGCTGTACGTCTTCTCTAAACTCGTCAAGCATTCTGAATATGGCGCCAAGCTCCTGGTAGAAGCCGAGATCCAATAAAGCCGTGCTTGCCTTGAGTCCGGTTGATAGTCGACTCAGTTTCTGGATAGCTACAATTTCTGGAGTGTGTTTCTCGTAGCGAAACACAAAATCATTACCGTAAGGCACACGAACGGGGACGGGAATTCGCGCTTCTAGCATCCGAAAGGCCCGATCACAGACCTCTATCGTCTCTCGAAATATCGCCTTACTCACAGAGTGACCTCATGGTATTTGGCTTGAAACATCTGCAGGGCCTACAGCAGCGACGCGCCCTCAAGCCGTGCAGCCTTCTGATCGAAGGTGTACAGGGGGTGAGCACCGGATCGTTCGGCCGCGGCCAAGATCATCAGGTCGGAAAATCCCGCGCCAGCTGCCCGGTATCGGAACGCCGCACGGGCGACGTCGTCAGCCTCCTCAATCACAAGACCCTCGGTCGCCACGAGTTCTTCGACTATCGTCGCAATCCGTTCGCGGGCGAAGCCGTAGGCCCGTTCCAGCACCCACACGAGCTCGACGGTCACCTCGCGGCAGACATAGCCGGGACGTTCCGCCGTAAGCGAGTCCAGCAGCGCTCGGGCGGCCTGCGCCTGCTGTACGTCGTCGCGTACCAGATAGCGGACGAGGACGTTGGTATCGAGTGCGATCATCCCTCAGCCGCGCCGTCGGCCACGGCTTGTTCCATCTCCTCCACAGTGACCGCGGGGCCGTCATGCTGTAGGGCGCCGAACAACCGGCCAATAGGGCGCACCGGCAGAATGCGTACTTCGCCGTCGGCAATGACGTAGCGCACGCGGTCCCCAGCCTGTACGCCAAGTGTCTCCCGCACGGGCTTGGGGAGCGTTGTCTGCCCCTTCTTGGTAATCGAGGACTCGATCATAGCTGCACCTCCTCTAATCGCCTTGTAATATACAATAAGTCCTTACCTAATGAAATAAAGTAAGCCGTATTCTGCACATATCTCTATCCTGGCCGATAGATCGGAGAGGCAACTCCTTTGACTGGGAGGTGGGAATCGGCATTAACTGCCAAAATCGATAGTCATACGACTGGCGGAGAACTCGGGCACAATTTGGCTTCCACCATCGGGACCCCGCAAAACTACCCGTCGACGTTCGCAAGGCTCGGTAAATCAACGGATTACGCATGTGATTGGTAACGGAGGGTGGATCCGGAAAGGCTGCAAGCCCTCCACCACCTCTTCCTGCCGCCCAGGGCGGTCGGAGGAATGCTAAGCGGGCTCGCCCGTGCACTTGAACACGGCGAGTAGTTGACCTGCTTTGGAGGGATTGCCATGAACTTGAAAGTTGTAGTCCATGAGGCTGAGGAAGGCGGATATTGGGCCGAAGTTCCCGCCGTGCCCGGGTGCGTTACCCAGGGAGATTCCTTGGAAGAGTTGCGCAGGAACATACATGAGGCGATTGAAAGCTGTCTGTCCGTCGAAATTCAGGACATCCCGATCTCGGAGACGGATCGAGTTATTGAAGTGGCGGTTTGAAAGCTGTTAGCGGGAAGCGGTTTTGCCAGTTGCTTGAGTCTTGAGGGTGGCGGTGGAGACGGATTCGAGGCAGCCAATACATCTACACGAAAGAAGGAAATGCTCCGACTTGCGGACTCAAATGGGGTGATTTAGCGTGCAGTTGTGCTGACCATTCGCGGAGTGGACAGCACGCCCATCGGGCTGGTCCTTGCGACTTTGATCTTCTGCCCGCGATTTTGCTGCGCAACGCGGAATAGGTACCCTCGCCGAGGCGACACGAGTTGATGGAACCATTCTCGCGCATCGACCTCACAGTCCGAGTTCGGCGTGCGATCCAACGCGAACGAGCCGGAGCGTCCGTGCATCTGGCTTCTGGTAGATAAGCACCAGATCCGGTCTAAGGTGGCAGTCACGGAAGTCGGCCCACAGGCCGCTGAGCGCATGGTCATGGTGGTGTGGTTCAAGCATATCGTCGCTCGCAAGAGCCTGTACGATTACGGCCAGTCGTTCATCGAGGTCGGTGCGATGACGACCGCGGGACTCCCGCTTGTAGTCGCGCTTGAATTGACGCGTCCGCTCAACCGTCCGCATGCAGGTCGTCGAGAAGACTCTGAACGTCGTCGAATCGCGCAAGTTTGCCGGCTTGCGCCTCCTGCATGGCGGCGATGGTTTCGGCATTGGGGATGAGCGGCGCGAATGGCAGCGCTTTCTCTCGCGCGACCCGCGTTAGCAGAAGTCGAACGGCGTCGGAGACAGTCAGGCCCATAAGCGGCCAAGACTACGGAAGCCTGTTCCTTGACGTCCTTGTTGACGCGCGCCTGAACGAGTTGATTGGCCATGCTAGTCAACCTGAGTGATTGGAACCTTGTATTACATTGTCATGCAAAAAGACCATTATTTCAAGTCGGGATGTTAGGAACTGTAGAGAGCACATAAAGTGTCCGTATTTGCTACAAATGATCTGTCCGGTATTGCAGTTGCCCTTTTTGGCTGAGGGTCTCCCAATCCAAAATGGCTCGGATTAAGGGGGAACGGTCAATTGCGGCCTGTGGGGATTAGGCCAAAGGGGATATCGTAGCTACCAGGAATGGAGTTTCAAGCAGTGTTACAACCTATGGGGAAATTGACATGATGCGTGTTATTCGCGCTTTGATGTATATCTTCTTCTGGCCTTTCTATTCAGGGTCAAGTAAGAAGGAGTGAGCAATGAATGTGAGGGTCTCCCCTTATCCTTGCCCACGAGTGATGCGATTTCTGAAATTTTCCGCAATTGGGTCTTTTCGGGCATTCTTGGACCGACCCGACAAGTGTCGCTCGTTCGGATTTTGTAAGAACCGTCTGGCGCCAGTCACCCGCGTTGGAACAAATGTGGGGGAAGAAAATTCGAGGTAGAAAAAAAACGTTTATAAAACAATAAGATACAATCTATTACAACTCCGCCGCCGCGCACACAGCAAATGCTCGCCGCAAGAGATATACAGCGGCAGATAACAGTAGCACCGGTAATAGCCGTGGAAGAAACGCCCCTGTTAATAACCGTGCAGCGGATCGCCGCTAGACGCACCTCATCCAGTAGATAGTTCGCCAGGCGCTGAGCGCGCCCATTACCCCTCGCGGCCGGGAGTGAGCGGATATTCCGGATCAGCGCCTTGCAGTTGCGCGGCGGGAGAGAGGGTCCCGCTTTTTCGGACAGTTTTTCAGTCGTCGATAGGTGATGGGCCTTGCGGTTTCATGATTATGCTACCTGGTTAATCGACAGCACGCCAAAGTACGCCGCATCCGGCGTTAAGTCGCCATTCGCGGTATGCGGATGACGGCCATTGTAGAACGCGAGATACCGGGTAATTGATTGTCTCGCTGCCAAGACGCTCTCATAGGCTCGCAAATAGACTTCCTCGTATTTCAGCGTCCGCCAAAATCGCTCGATGAAGACGTTGTCCTTCCAAGCCCCCTTGCCGTCCATGCTGAGAGAGATTCCGTGGCCGTGCACGAGCTCGACGAACGCCGCACTCGTGAACTGGCTGCCCTGGTCGGTGTTGACGACCTGAGGCTTCCCATAACGGCTAATCGCGTCCTCCAGCGCCTCGACACAAAAGTCCGTCGTCCGCGTCGTCGAGAGCCGCCAGGACAAGATTCTCCGGGTCGCCCAGTCCATGACGCCGACGAAATAGACGAAGCCGCGGGCCATCGGGATGTACGGGATATCGAGCGCCCAGACTTGATTGGCCTCGGTGATCGTTCGACCTCTAAGCAGATACGGAAAGACCTTGTGGCCCGGATGTCGGCGCGACGTGTTCTTCTTGCGATACAAGGCCTCGATGCCCATCTTCCGCATCAGCGTCCTGACATGGCGGCGCCCGACCTTGAAGCCTTCAGCGCGAAGGAGTTTCTTCCTCATCCGGCTCCCGGCATAGGGTGCCTCCAGATGCAGCCGGTCGATCGCCTTCATCAGTTCTAAGTCCGCCGGCGACACGGGCCGGGGCGTGTAGTAAACCGACGAACGCGAGATCTTGAGGATCTTCGCCTGTCGGCTGATTGATAGCTTGTGACCCGGGTCGATCATCGCTTTGCGCTCAGCAGGCCCGCCTTGATGAGCGCGCTTTCTAAAAAATCGTTCTCCAGCGCCAACTCCCCGATCTTCGCGTGCAAAGCCTTCAGATCCACCGGCTCCTCGGTCCGAGATCTCCCGCCGTTGAATACCGACGCCGCTTGCTCCAGGAGCTGACTCTTCCATTGCGTGATCTGGTTCGGGTGCACGTCCAACTGCGACGACAACTCCGCCAGTGTCTTCTCGCCCTTCACTGCCGCCAGCGCCACTCGCGCCTTGAACTGGGGGCGGTGGTTCCTTCTCGGTCTCCTCACTCTTTCTTCGCTCCATTTGGCGGTCCCCCCGCCTTAGGGCAAAGCCTACACTTATCTCTCTGTCTTAAAGACCGGGACCAGCTCTGCTACATGCTGCCTCGTTTATTGATGCCACTTATGTGCCGCTTTTGGGTGCGAGCAATTACACTTTCGTTCGGTCTTACTGCCTCTTCTGCGCTACAGGAACTTCGCGCACGTGCGGGTGCCTTCCGGCGCGATGTGCTCAATGAGGCACTGGCGCGCGCCAGTGCCCAGAATGCCTGGCATCTATGTGACCATTTCTTTCACGAGGCCGGTCCAACCTCAACCTTCCCAGACTTGCGATCCTTGCAGGACCACGTCAGGCAGGCCTATCTCGAACTCGGCCAAGAACCAGAAGCTAAGTAGTATCCAACGCGCCGCCCGGATGTTGCCGGCCTTGCGGGGCCGTGCGATACTGAGCCGCGATGTCGCGCGAACCGAGAGAGGTGGCCCCGGAAAATCGGACAGCGCTATAAGTGGATTCTGAGTCTGATATGAGCCATGTTATTGGCAACGATATCAGGAGGCAATCATTCCCAGAAGACCCCGCCGGAATCACACGCCGGTATTCAAATCCAAAGTCGCTGTAGCGGCCATCAAAGGCGACAAGACGGTCGCCGAGCTGGCCCAGCAGTTCGATGTTCACCCGAACCAGATCACGCAGTGGAAGAACCAGCTGCTGGAGCGAGCGGGCGCTGTGTTCGAAGGCAGCGGGCAAAATGAGCCGCCGCCGATCGACATCAAGGCACTGCACGCGAAAATTGGCGAGCTCACTTTGGAGAACGATTTTTTAGAAGGAGCGCTCACCAAGGCCGGCCTGCTGAGCGCAAAACGATGATAGACCGGACCCACCCATTGCCGATCACACGCCAGGCCGAGGCGCTCGGGATGGCTCGTTCCACGGTCTATGCCTTGCCAGCACCGATCTCGGATCGCGACCTGGATCTGATGAAGCGTATTGATCGATTGCACCTGGAGATGCCGTACGCCGGTTCTCGCATGCTGCGCGATCTGTTGGCCCAGGACGGTATCAAGGTCGGCCGCAAGCATGTGGCGACGCTGATGAAACGTATGGGCATCGAGGCCCTGTACCGTAAGCCGAAGACCACGAACAAGCATCCTCAGCACCGTGTGTACCCGTACCTGCTGCGAGGCCTGGACATCATTAGGCCAAAGCAGGTGTACGCCATGGACATCACCTACATCCCGATGGCACGGGGTTTTGTGTATCTGGTGGCGGTGTTGGACTGGTACTCGCGCAAGGTCCTGTCGTGGCGCGTCTCGATCACCATGGACGTGTATTTCTGCCTTGAGGCGCTCGAAGAAGCCATTGCCCGCTACGGCGCACCTGAGATCGTGAACACCGATCAGGGTTCTCAGTTTACCTCGCAGGCGTTCACCGGCTTACTCAGCAAACACGGCATCCGCATCAGCATGGACGGCAAGGGATCTTGGCGAGACAATGTTTTTATCGAGCGGTTGTGGCGATCGGTGAAGTACGAAGAGGTTTATCTTCACGCCTACGACACGGTCTCTGACGCACGTGCTGGTATCGCTTGCTACTTCAATCTGTACAATTAAAGACGGCCGCATTCCAGCTTGAAAGGAAAAACACCGGATCAGGTTTATTATTCTCAGCAGCCGCTAACCCTGGCTGCTTAAACGACAGGCTTGGATCCACTTATAGAATCGGGTTTAGCTGTCCAAACAAATGGGGCCACCTCTGAGCAACAGTCGCAAGGTGCATGATTTCCTGCAGTTTTTCGGCGCGCACGCGCAGGGCGGGCGGGTGTACCTCACCGGCGGGTCCTCCGCTGTGATCGTTGGCTGGCGCGACCTCACGGTCGATTTGGACCTCAAGTTGGATCCCGAACCCGCGGGCGCGTTCGCGTGCATCGCTCGCGCGAAGGAAGTGCTCGACATGAATGTTGAGCTCGCCGCGCCCGATGATTTCATTCCGGCGTTGCCAGAATGGCGCGATCGCAGCGAATTTATCGTTCGGCACGGCACGACCGATTTCTTCCACTACGATTTCTATGCCCAGGCGCTCGCCAAGATCGCGAGAGGCTATGGCCCCGATCGCAGCGATGTCGAGGCCATGTACCGCCTTGAACTGATCGAGCCGGACACGCTTATCGCCTTGTTCAAGGCCATTGAGCCGGACCTGGAACGATACCCGGCAATCGACCCCGTCCGCTTCCGCCAAAAGGTCGACGCTACGCTAGCATGGCTGACAGGAGAGAATGGGAACCATGACAACGACCTCGTGCCTTCTGCGTAACCGCCAGGTCGACGACCTTCCTCCCAATCTGCCTGGCGGCGAGCTTATTGCGGCCGGCATCACCGCACTCGAGCGCGGGGAGCGCAGCATCGAGGCCTTGCTCGTTGCCCTGGCCGCGGCGCGTTTGCGGGACATCGGCTTGGACATTCCCCAGGCCGCCGACTACATCGCTGCGCCCAATCTGGCGCTGTATGCGGCCGTGCGCCATGCCGGCGGCGATTATTTTGACTACAACGCGCTGCTCGGGCGCCTATCGAGCTTTGCCGACGCCGCTGAGTGGCTGCTACGCGAGCCGGCCCAGCAGCACGCGGGCGCCGTCAGCGAATAATCGAACGGGGAGGGCGGCGCATCCGCTGGCGGCGACTTCTCGAGGCGCGCGCTCCACGCGACGCTGGGCTTCACGCAGCATGGCATCGGTAAGGTTGACGCCGACGATGCGCCCCGAGGCGGTGACGCCACGTTCGGTCCACGGAAAGTTCCTTCCTGTGCCGCATTCGAGGTCCACCACTGTGTCGCTTAGGGGAAACACTCAGCGCCTCGTGTATGGCGATTGGATCAGCGGTAGCACGGCCGACGCCGATTTCCACTTTTCCGATCATTGCCGTCATTCATCGTTCGACCGACTCAGAGTGCGCCGAACACATGCAATCTCGGCTAGGCTAACCACGATGAGAACTGCCACGATGCCCCACAGAAAGCCGGACCCTCTTGCGGAAAGAGAGAGGTCTCCGAAAAGTAGCCAAGCTGCAAGCACCAGGGCTGCACAGAGATTGATCACGACCGCTCCACCAAGCCCCAGACCACGTCCGCCAGCACGGTCCGTTCCCCTCTCCATCCAAAGCGCAATGTCAATTCCAATCAGCACGGCGCCAAGGATGCCAGGATAGAATGCCGAGCCGGCTTGCGGAAGCCCAAGAAAGGAAACGAGGTCTCTTGGGAAGACCACCAGGAGCGCACCCAGTAACAGGTTGATGAGGCTGTCTATGCTGAGCCATAGAGAGCGTCTATGGAGTTTCATTTGACCTCTACCGGTTTCGAATACGTCTCCAGGGGGCCGCGGGACCACGGCCAGTGGACACTGCGAGCCTACCATCTCAGAAGTCGCATCGCACGTGGCCCAGATTATGAGGAGACCCTCATTACCAACCAGGTCGATATACTGATGAATGGTTGCCCAATCTGACAGATTGTCCGATCAGGGGTCATCCAGATTGCAACTGTGATTGACTATTGTCGATAGACACCATACACTCTGCCGGTGATCAAATCGTTTCGGCATCGCGGCCTGAAAGAACTGTATGAGGGAGGACGCTCCGCGCGGGTGGCACCGGGAAACGTGGCGAAACTCCTGCGTATCTTGACAGCGCTGGACCGGAGCAGCAGCCCAACCGGGATGGATCTTCCCGGCTTTCGGCTCCATCCACTCAAAGGCCGCTTGAACGGTCATCATGCGGTTTCCGTATCAGCCAACTGGCGGGTGACCTTTCGGTTCGAAGACGGACACGCAGTGGATGTCGACTATCTGGATTACCACTAGGAGGTCCTGACATGGCAATGACGAACCCGGTGCATCCTGGCGCCATCGTGCGAGAAGACTGCTTGAAACCATTGGCCTTATCGGTTTCCGAAGGAGCACGGCGGCTCGGTGTCGGACGTCAGACGCTTTCCCATCTGGTCAATGAAAAGGCGTCCGTTTCCATCGAAATGGCTTACCGACTGTCAAAAGCATTCGGCTCTACACCCGAAACATGGCTTGGCATGCAGTTGGCCTTTGATCTTGCCCAGTCGCGCGACCTGGAACATAAGATCAAGGTCGAGCGCATCGTCGCCGCATAGATTGCGATCGATCAGCACACCGCGCTCACTAACGATTGAGGGTCTCCACGTTCAAAATGGCTCGGATAAAGGGGGAACGGTCAGTCAAGGACGCACGCTAGTCAGCGCTCTCGACATTGACGATTGCATCAATGAGACCTGTCCCTTTATTCGCGTTCGCTCTTGGAGTCTTGTGCGGCACAGGTCTTGCCGCGGAGAACCCCGACACCATTCTCATCAACGGCGACATCATCACACTGACCGGTCCTGACAATGGCGATCTCGCCGAAGCTGTCGCCATTTCCGGTGAGCGTATTTCTGCAGTCGGAACTAGGGCCTGTTAACACTAACGCAACGCATCGAAGATAAGTGCGAAGAGGATGAATCCGAGGAAGATGACGTCGAGCTTCTCGAAGCGGGAGAAGATTCGCCGGAATCCCTTCAAACGGCGAAACAGCCGCTCGATTTCGTTGCGCCGCTTGTACATCTCCCGGTCGTACTGCCAGGGGTCGAGCCGGTTGCGCTTCGGCGGAACGACGGGCGTGTACCCCAGCGCCAAGGCCAGTTGCCGTGTCTCATCGCCTTCATACGCGCGGTCCATGATCAGCGAGGGATTATCGTCCTGCTGGCCGAGGCGATTCAGCAGCTTGCGCCCTTGCGGAGCGTCGTGGGCTTGTCCCGGCGAGAGCGAGAACGTTATAGCCGTTCGAGCATCCGCGGCAACCATATGAATCTTGGTGGTCCAGCCGCCGCGGGACTTGCCAATGGATTGGGGGCCGTTTTTTTTAGCGCCCCCGTCCCGTCGGGATGCACCCGGACAATGGTGCTGTCCATCGATACGGCTTCCAGCTTGACGCGCACGATCCGCTCGCGCTGCAGATGCTCGAATACCCGGTCCAGCACCCCGTTCTTCGACCAGCGGTTCATCCGCGTGTAAATGGTGTGCCAGTTGCCAAACCGAGGCGGTAATCCGCGCCATTTGCAGCCCTGTTCGGCGACATACAAAATGGCGTTGAGCACCGCAAAATTCGAGAGGCGAACGTTGCCGCGCTGCACCGGGAGATAAGGAACGATGCGTTCGTATTGTTCGGGCGTGATTTCCATACCCCAATCGTACCATAATCAGACCCATTAGTGTTAACACGCCCTAGCGAAGACATCGGCAAGCTCGCCGGACCTCAGACCGAGGTTATCGATCTGGATGGATCGGCTGTGCTGCCCGGTTTCATCGATGCACGCGGGCACTTTCCAGGCTCGGGTCTGATCGCCCGCCACTTTATTGATCTCAACAGCCCGCCCATCGGAACCGTCAAGACCATCGACGACATCGTTGCGCGCTTGGCGTCGCGGGCGGCACAGACACCGAAGGGAGAGTGGATTCAAGCGCGCGGTTACGACGATACCCTGGTGGCAGAGATGCGCCACCCCACCCGGTGGGATTTGGACCGGGCATCCACCGACCATCCCATTTATATCGGCCATATTTCGGGACATCTCGGTGTGGGCAACAGTCTGGCCATGGAGATGGCGGGTGTTACCCGTGACACTCCCCAGCCTTTCGGCGGAAAAATACGCATGGACGATGTCTCGGGCGAACCCAATGGGGTTCTTGAGGAGCCACCGGCCATGAGTCGGGTCAGTCGGCTGCTGCCGCAGTTTTCCGAGGATGAGCTGGCCGACCTGGTTGTCCTGGACCGCAATCCGCTGGAGGCGCCGCCATTGGACCTCGACGACATAAGTGTGCTGCGCACCATCGTCGGCGGTAGAACCGTATTTGAACGGCAAACGTTCTAACCGGAAGGTCGGTTACTTGTCCCCAGTAGAGGGAAGGCATTGTCAGAGGAAACAGCGTTGAAATGAACCATCGAAATGCGCGGCAAGATCGCCTATATTTATGATCCTGAAGGAGAACGGCGTGCCTTCGGTCGGGAATGGTGGTCGGTCACCTTCCACGAAGACGGCCAGCGCACCCTTCGGGCCCATTGTGAAATCGAACCCGGTGTTGTCGCCGACCGGTCCGTTCTTCGGGAAACGATTTATACGACGGACCCCGATTACCATCCGCTGGACTGTTTTGTCCGGTTGCATGAAAGCGGCAGGTTTCTTGGCAGCGGCTGGTTCCGTTTCACCGATGACGGCGCCGAGTGTGAAGCGGTGAATGTAACGACCGGACGCTTGACTCAGCGCATGGATCTCAAGACGCCGCCGCTCTCCTTCGGAGCGCATCCCGTGTCCTGCGACATGCTCCACTGCGCCCGCTTTGATCACTCCTTGCAACAGAACCCGCAATCGTGCCGTGGCGTGTTGATGTCTTCCCGCGAGCATGACGGATGCTCCGGGCCCAACCTGTGCACCACGGATTTCGACCTGGAATACCTGGGGCGCGAAGAGATCACGGTCCCGGCCGGGACTTTCGAAACGGATCATTACCGGTTCCTGCTCGACCATCACCCTACCGAGGACTTGTGGTGCACTACGCAAGGGTTTCTGTTCGTCAAGATCACTGTTGGCGGATACATGAACGCCCATTTCGATCTGATCGAATACGATGAGGACTATTAGTGCTTGCAAGAATTCGTCCTGGCTTGCGATCCCGATCAGCCCCTCTTAAGCTGGAACCAGTGTGCTTCGTCGCCGAGCGACATCAAGGGAGGGAATTGTGCCGTCAACTATGCTAGCGCCACTGCGGGCGATCATTGTTTTGGGGATGGGACTGACCATGGCTGAACACTCCATAGCCTCGGCTCAAGCTGCCGACCAGGACGACATTGCAGCCGTAAAGGCTGTGATTCACGAAACCGCGGAACGATGGAACTCACAGGATTTCTCAACGGTTCTGGAGCTGTGGGATCCCGATGAAGAAGTGCCCTTCTATCTTGCCGAAGAGCAGGATGACTGGTTCATCGGCTGGGAGCAGTTGCGGGACTATCTCGATCCGCCACGGCCGAGCCCGGTGATAGAAGGTCTGCGCGAAGAGATGTATGACGTTTCAGTGAAGCTGGTCGCCGATGATCTCGCCATTGCCGCGTGGCACATGCATTTCGAAATGAAAATACGGGGCAAACCCCCCATTGGAGAGGAAGTCCGGGTTAGCGCGGTCTTACGCAAGAAACCCGAAGGATGGCGCTATATCCATTGGGCTGAATCCCCCATGGCGACCCTTGTCTATACCGAAAAACTCTTCCAGCGAGATGTGGATCACGAAAAGTTGGCGCCCATGATTGAGCGGGCGCGCGCAAGAAGGGCAGCCTCGCAATAAACCTCAATCACTTCGAATCTCTGAGCGAGTCAAACCAATTCGCGATGTTTGTTTGATTGCGATTACCCTTGTGTCCTGACAACCAATTCAAGCGAATGAGGTTAACGACCCTCGCCTCGTTCCAGCAACTTTCGCACGGTGGGTTCAAAACCGGTCAGACCCGTGGCTCTCCCCACCTCCAGGGCCTCTTCTATGGATTTGCCATCGAGGTAATAGGCGCCCAGGGCATACACAGCCCCGACCCGGTTGCCACTGCCGCAATGGAGAAATACGGGCGCCTTGGTCTGATTGACGGCAGAGCGCAAATTTGATGCCGCGGCGGCGGTCAGACCGTTCTTAATGCCGACCGGAATATTGACAAAGGTGAGACGCAGTTCTTCCGCCATTGCCTGTTCGTCGTAGCCAATGTCTTCGCCCTCGGTGCGCAAGCTGATAATGGTGCCGAAGCCCAGGTCTTTAAGCGCGGCAAGGTCTTCCGGCGAAGGCTGTCCACCGGTAAGCACACGCCCTTGTGCATATTGGGGATTGGTTAGGCTGAGAGTCGACAAATCAGCCTCGGAGAATAGAGAGCCCACGTTTCCACTACTCGCGCATGCAGATAAAACGAGCATCAGACACGCGGAGAGAAGTTGTCGCATCATTAGATACCGCCTAAGCAAGTTTCCCACCTATTCCTTGAAAAAGGCCCATCCGCACAAAGTAATAGAAGTTTCGTACCCAAATCAAGCGGTTGAGGGTTGCTCAAGTGACAGGCCAATCACCAGGGTTTTGCGGTTCCCATGAAAGCGGCGATCAGGACCATCGCCAGGATGCTGTGACTGCCCCATTGGGCGCGGCGCAGCGTTGCGTGAAGATTCTGGGACTTAACGCTTTCATCGTCCAGGGATGCAAACCGTACGGCTTTGGTCTGCCACCGGATCCAGCCGCAGCGCATACATTGCTGGAAGCTCGATGCCGGCGATGACGGCAAACACCGCAATGTGCAGGAAATGAAAAACGGACGCGGCGGTCATGGTTTGCCGCTGTTCCTTTGCCCGTGAGCAGCTGTGCTTTCTATGCCGCCTCGCCGTTTACTGCTTGCTCGATGGCCTCGGCCGCCGCATCGAGGTTGTGGCCGCGCGACTGGATCACGCCGTCCTGGTCGATTACGACATAGGTCGGATATCCCGGGATACGCCAAGACATCTGGAAATCACTGTCGACGCCGATATGCCAGTGAGCCCAGGGCATAGGTTCGTCTTCCAGAAAGTCGGTCACCGTCTCCACTTCGGCATCCACGCTTATCCCGAGAATGGTGAATTGATCGTCGGAATATCCCTCCTGCAGTTCGCGCAGTTTGGGCAGCCCGGCGATACACGGGCCGCACCAGGTCGCCCAGAAGTCCATGAGAACGACCTTGCCGCCGTACGCGGACAGGTTGTCCTCGCTGCCGTCCAGGCGTTGGCCCACCTCGTCAGCAACCATCGCGCCTACCACGGTGTGGCGAATACCGTGCACCAGCGCGGCTTCCGCATCGGCGAGGGTCCTGGTCACTTGCTCGCCGTCGACGGTCGCCTTCTTGACAAAATCTTCGGCTTCGACCCCCGCGCTCAAGCCGGTCGCCATCTCCAGGGCTCGCTCGCGAAGCGATTCCCGGTCCGCAGAATCCATCGACGGTTGGTTCACGCTCTCGACCAAACCCTTTGCCCCGAAGTAACGCGCGGTGGCGCGGACCACGGGATCGTCGGCCTCTGACGCCATCTTCGCCACGAATTCATCAAAGGGCTCGGACTTTCCGCTGGGACGCGCATTGTCCATTGTCATCAGCAAGTCCGGCCATTCGTCGAAATCCGGAAAGTTGTCGGCCAAGGCTTGCGCGGCCTTGAGCATGCCGAATGGGTTCCGCGTAGTCGGGTCGATAAGGAACTCGGCCGCTTCGCGGGCCTTCTCATGGTCAGGGCCGGCGTCGAGGATGGCCTGTGCCGCCGCGGTGGCAAGCAATGACTTCGGAGGCGTTGTGAATATGAACGGTTTCCCCTCATTGTCCTCCGACCTGAACGCCTCCCTGCGCGCCTCGTCGTCCTCTTTCCACGCCTTGAAGTCGTCTTTGTATGTTTCCACGACCGACCATTCCGCGCCGGCCATACGCCGGAGCGCGGCATTGGCAAACTCGACGTCGCTGGCCGCGGTAGGCGAAAGGCCCTGCGTATGGTCTATGAGGAAACTCGCGGCGTCCACCGCGTGCTCTCCCCCGCCGTCGGCCAGCGCCCGGGCCGCGGTGACGGCGAGCACGATGTCGGGATGCTCGCCGCGCTCCTCGGTACGCCGCCGTTCCTTTTCTTCCGACGGCGCGTCCGAGCGGCTAATCTCGTTATCCCGCAGATGCCAGGCCCGGTCCAGGTCCGTATACGCCTGGACCAGCTTCCAGTTTTGTTGCTCGACCCGTTCGCGGGCATCGCCTTGGGCATCTTCGTCTGCTTTGTCGGCCACTTCGCAAGCGGAAACTACAAGCAGGACCGCGGCCGCGAGGGTGAGGAGCAACGGGCCTCTATGTTTGGTTGTGTCTATAGTCGTCATGGTGAATTCTCCGAAGGGCGCCAGCAACAATTCGCCTCGTGGCAACTCTCTTACAGGTGGCGCAAACATACGCTTGCTGCGCCTTCAGTTACCCGGCCCGAGTCTAGCACGCCGGCCCGCGCGCGAACTGAATTTCTGCACATTCGGGCCCTGCGTGCCGGGTTTGCTTGGATCGGACATGGCTGCCATGCTTATAGGGGCGAGTGTTTCCGGAGCGGGAGATGAAACGGCTTATTCCGGCCCTTGTGCTGGCGCTGGTTGCGGGGCAATCCCCGGTCCGGTCTGGCCCGGCGGTGGAGATTGATCAGGGAGGGCTGGTCGGTCTCACGGAGGACGGCATTCACAAGTTCCGGAATATTCCTTTTGCCGCGCCACCGGTGGGCGAATTACGCTGGCGGCCCGCGCAGCCTGCCCCAGGGTGGGAAGGCGCCCGGGACGCCACGACGTTCGGCAACGTATGTCCTCAGTCCTTGATTGCCGGCTTTACCAGAGAGGCTTTGGAAGGCCGGCCTTTGGATGAGGATTGCCTGCAACTCAATGTCTGGACTCCGGGTCTCAAACCGGAACAACCCCTCGCTGTCATGGTTTGGGTGTTGCCGGGCGGGTTTTCCGTGGGCGATGCGAGCATGCCCACATACGACGGATCGGAACTTGCCCGGCAAGGGGTAGTGGTCGTGACGTTCAACTACCGTCTCGGTGACCTCGGCCAGTTTGCCCACCCGGCCTTAAGCGCCGTGGAACCGGAAAATGCCATCGGCAATTACTATCTGTTGGACCAGGTCGCGGCCCTGACCTGGGTGCGCGACAACTTTGCCGCTTTTGGGGGCGATCCAGGTAACGTGACCATCTTCGGAATGTCGGCAGGCGCGGCGTATCGGTGAATTACCTGCTTGCATTGCCCTCGGCGCGGGGGCTGTTTCACAAGGCAATCTCGCAGAGCTCCAATGTCCGGCCCTACCGGCCCAGGCATATCTCCGAGGACCGGCCTGCGCGGCCGGCCCTGGAAACTGAAGGCCTGGCAATGGCCCGATCCGCCAACATTGAGGGGGCGGGCGGGGAGGTTGTCTCTGCGCTACGGGCGCTTTCCTGGCAAGCGGTCTTCGATATTCAGCGGAAACAAGCCCGCAGGTCGCTCAACCCCGCGGTCGACGGAACCTATCTAGCCGAAGCCCTGGGGCCTGTGTTTGCGGAGGGTCGCCAACACCCCGTGCCCTACCTGACCGGCGCAACCAGTTGGGAAGGCAGCCTGCTTCTGCGGTTCGACAACGCCGATGCCATGCTCAATGCGCTGGGTTTGAGCCGGGACGAAGTTCGTGACCTGTACGGGGAAGTGGATGATCGGACAATGCTTAACAATCTGCAATTCGACTCTTTCTTCGGCTCACAACGATGGCTGGCCAGGCATCACGCCAAAGCGGGCCTGCCCACCTTTCTTTACCGTTTCGATTATGTGAACGAAGAGCAGTTCGGCACAGTTCCCGGCGCCCGCCACGGGGCGGAGACGGCCTACGTTTTCAAGACCCTGGACAAGCAGACGGGGGCCGCACCCACTGAGAAAGACTGGGCCATGAGCGACCTTGTCAGCGCCTATTGGGTGAGTTTCGCCAAGACCGGCAATCCCAACGGCGCCGCCCGCCCGCGGTGGCCGTTGCACACGGAAGAATCGGACATCCTCCTGGACTTCGGGCAGAACACAGTGACACCGAAAACCAAGTTCGAAGAGCGGCGCATGCAGTTCATGGAGGACCGCTACCGCCCGGATAGGATGTAAGCTCTTTATGTTGCCGGATTAAGCTGTTGCAGGTGACTCGACTGGTTGCTGCACCCAAAGTACCGAACCTCAAGCCGTGAGCGTTTGGAAAGGGGCTTATATACGTGAGTAACACAATATTGTATACTACCAAGCACTAACCGTACAAATAATTCAGTAGATATATGACCAAGAAAGCTGCTGGTAAGGCGCATCGTTCGGGCCTTACGCTTGCGGCCCTTTTTCAGTTGTTCCCCGATGATGCGACCGCCGAGGCGTGGTTTGCAAAGCAGCGGTGGGAGGGGGTTCCCTTCTGCCCGCATTGCGGCTCCGAAAATGCCGCCCGCCCTGACTCCCATCCGACCATGCCGTACCGCTGCCGCGAGAAGGGCTGCCGCAAGCACTTTTCCGTGCGCACCTTGAGCGTGATGGAGAACTCCAAGCTGGGCTACCAACAGTGGCTACTGGCGCTCTACCTGCTTACCACGAGTTTGAAGGGCGTATCCAGCATGAAACTGCACCGCGATCTCGGCATTACGCAGAAATCAGCCTGGCATCTGGCCCACCGTCTTCGGGAAGCATGGGCGAATGCTCATACACAAATGTTCGGGGGTCCGGTGGAAACCGATGAGACCTACATCGGCGGCAAGGAAGCAAACAAGCATGAGGCCAAGAAGTTGCATGCAGGTCGCGGAACGCTCGGGAAAACCGCAGTCGTGGGCGTAAAGGACAGGGCCACCAACCAGATTGCCGCGGCGCCGGTCAACGCTACGAACCGCGCCACCATACAGGCATTTATCATGGATCATGTGCCTGATGATGCGGAACTCTATACCGATGACGCCAGCGCCTACCAGGGGCTCCCGCACGAGCAACAGACCGTGGTTCACAGTGCCGGCGAGTACGTCCAAGGGTCAGTCCATACCAATGGGATCGAGAGTTTCTGGGCACTTTTCAAGCGCGGCTTTCACGGGACGTATCACAAGATGAGCAAGAAGCACCTGGATCGTTACGTGCGGGAGTTTGCCGCTCGCCATAATCTGCGGGAGGCCAACACCTTGGAGCAAATGGCCTGCATCTCAAAAGGACTACTCGGGAAACGGCTGCAGTATCAGGAACTGACCGCGCCGAACGGGCTGCCGTCAAGCGCCCAGGCATGAGCAAGCAACCCATCCGGAAGATGGATTGCTTGCATGTAGGCGGAAAATGAATTCGGATATGCGAAAGCGGGGCAGCCGCCTGACCAAGAAACCGAAATCACCCCTCCGCGATCTCCGCATGAAGGCTACGCCTGAGAAGCTCGCCAAGGCATTATTTGGCGGGGCGAAGCGGAGGAAGGGGACGCAGCGTCAGGCTAAGAAAACCTGAGTTCTTATTGATCAGGGATGGCATTTACCAAGCCACCCGCTCGCGCTCCAGCCCGATTTCAGGGTTCACAAATCGTGGGTACCTAGGCAACAAGACGTCAACGGAGCAATACCCTTTCATGTTAATGCTTTAACGATTGCACTCGTTAATACGCCCCATATCGTCCCAAACAAGAACCAACCGACGCCCAGCCATCGCCAAGCCCACCTTTTTGCGCGTTCGCTATGAGGGAGCTGCTTGTTGCAGTCGTCCCAAACAGCAGTGGCGGCGAGATCAAACCGCCCTTTGAAATCTAACTTGGTGACAGTTGGCTCACCGGATCGTTCGTGTCCTGCGGCTGTGTGTTGTATGGGTTGTCTTGCGGATCCAGCGAGCTGGTGGAATGCTGCGGCTGCTTCGGCGCCGCAGGTTCTTTGAGGCGCAGATACCGCGCATGCTTTTCCACCGTTTGAACAATTGCATCTCTTGTGTGCGTTGGCATGTTCTCCTTCTCCGCTGCCACAACCGTGGACTGCAGCGCGGCGTCTATTGCCTGTTCGACCTGATCAAAAAGACCATCAACATCGCTTTTCGGCATGCCGGCTGCCTGTGCGGTCTGGTAAAAGTGCCTGGGAAGTATCTCTTGGATGCGGTAATGGCGATTACGCCCGACCGCCACGGCCAGTTTGACTTTCTGCCTGCCAAGATGGGGATGATAAGGCGCAGCGCTGAGAACATCGTACACAGGAGTCAGGGAAAACCCGTTGGGGCGGAGAAAAACCGAAAAGTTTTTCGCATGGCCATCTGGGGCGGAAAGCAGCCAATACACGATATGTGCGTTCAAGAACGCCAGCCGATCTGCCCTAGGCGCAGCAGACTGCTGAAGCAGATCCAGCACGCTGAGTATGCCCGGGCCGCCATCGGACTCATACTTCCTGGCAGGCGGAAAGCCCAACGCTTGGCAAAAATCTTCCTGTGGCAGCCGATGGAGAACGCCATCCTGCCAAACACGGTCAAACCGCTCCACGATCAATACCGGTTTGCCATCAAAATAACCTACTTCGGCATGGGCAGCCGGCATGCCCAATGCTCCGCACAATTTCAGGCAAAACCATTCGTTCCAAGGGGAATCCCGCATATCCACGCCATCATCGCTCAGCGGCAATCGGGGCTTGAAGATATGGGATGTGGGGGTGCTGCCCTCGGGCAGATGCCATTGATCCCCAATTTTCAGCAACGCGGTCTTATCCTGGTTGCCGGCGATGGAAATACGGAAATCATCCTCGCCGAAAAGATGTGGAGCGATTCCCAAAGGCCGCTGCCCAAGCGCGGCGATCCGCTGCGCCATTTCTGCGGCGCGCAGCGGTCGGGCGCGCATACGAGTTGAATCCCCTGGATCCTCATCGGGGAGCAGGAATCGGTAGGCACCGACACAGTCCCGCCCGATTTTCGCAAGCAAATCAAATATGCCCGCGCTTTCCGCGCCAGTGTGCGCGGCCAGTTTTTCCCGCGTGGCGTGATTGTCTGGCAGCAACCCATCAAACACGTGTTGCACAGCTGCTCCTGTCCACCGCCGCGTGGATAACGGCAGCGACAGGGAAAGGGGGAACGCGTAGGGAGAGTCCAGCCAAGATACCGCATAGCGAAAACCGGTGCCACCATCCGCCTTGCGATCGTACATGCCGATCCGTTGCTGCCCCACATAGACACGCAAGGCAGCTGTCTTACGCGGCCGAGTCATACCAAGACGGGTCAAACGCAGCCGCAGGCCGCGGCGCAACGGAGAGATCCAGGTCCAGCGCGGCCAGCACCTTCACGATGGTATCCAGCCTGGGAATCCGACGATTGTTTTCCAAATCGGAAATCAACTGCTGGCGCACCGAAGCCCTACGGGCAAGAACGGTTTGATTCCACCCGTTCTGTTTGCGCCACGTATAGATGATGGCGCCCAACTCGGTGCTGCTGCGTATAATGCGCATAGCAAAAATTCCTCAAATACCTCTTTTATGTTGTAAACTGATTTTATCATATATTCGCTGTAAGAGGAATGACACGACTGAAGCACAAATTTCTCTACTTGGGAGCTTGTCAACCTAGGGATATAAGTCCCAACACGAAGGCAACTTCAGCGGCCGGATCGCGTCCAATGAGGACTACCAGGCGGCGGCCTGGATGTCCGGCCCGATCGTAGAGAACAAACTTTATTACCTGATTTCGGGAAACTGGGAGAATTACGGCGGCGAGTGGAACAACCGCCTGCTGGAGAACGAAGCGCAGAACCCGCGTTTGTTTCCCTCACCGTTCGCACCCTTCAGGTTCAGCAGCGCGCCCACTCGCGGCGACAACAGCAGTTTGGGCGGTGAAGAGTCCTGGGACGCCACCCTGCGTCTTACCTATACGCCGAAAGAAGATCATGAGATCAGCCTGAAGTTCAGCTACATCGGCGCCGATGACGACCACTTTCCCTCCCTCTACGTGCCCTACGCGGAGTTGAACTGCTACCGCCCCGGCGATCCTGGAGCAGGTCCTCGGGCTCGCGGATATTTTTGCGGTCAGATTGATCCCGAGGGCCGGGTCTCAAAAATCAACATTCTGGATTTTGAAGACGGCGTTACCACTTTCTTTGGTACTGCTCAGCCGTCACCCATAGTCGGAAAGCGGCGGGATCTGATCCGCACCCAACTGGAATATGTCGGTAATTTCAACGACTGGGAATTCGCCGGCCGTTACGTCTGGAACCGCGATAGCTTCGACGACGCCAGAGATCTCGACCGCAGCCCGGCCCGCCCGGTCTTCGGTTTGTTCACCGCCCTGGAAGATGATGTCGACAGGGACTGGGCATTTGAAGCGCGGCTGACTTCACCCCAGGACAGGGTGCGGCGAGGCCTGGTCGGCGCGTACTGGCTGGAGGTTCGAAGCAAGGACCGCGACCGCCGGTTTACGGGCCCTGGGTTTACCGGCCACTTCTTCCACGAGGAAGAAGACGACTACGACGGTCGCACGGTTCAGAACATCGCCGTCTTCGGTCAGGTGGAATATGAATTCAGCGAGAAACTGACGCGGTCCGTTGAAGGCCGGTATTCGCAAGACGAGAAAACGGTGTTCAACTCGGGACTGGTCGATGCGGGCTTTACTGAGGGGCTGAAGGGAGACACCAAGGCCTTCGTGCCCCGGTTCACATTGACCTACAGTCCGAATGAGAACGCGACGGTCTATGCGCTCCTGGCAAAGGGGGACAAGCCGCTGGACTTCAACCAGGCCTTCTTCGATGACGACACGCCGGTGAGCACAATCGATGCGGCTATTGCCGACGGGCGGGCCATCATCAAGGAAGAAGAAGCCTGGACCTACGAAGTGGGCGTCAAGTCCACGCTACTCGGCGGGCGCGCTATCTTCAATCTCTCCGGTTTTTATATCGATTGGACGAACCAGCCCCTTAGCGGCCTACAAATTATCGATACGGTCAATGGTCCCGGAGACAATGCCGTGGTACTGTCGGTACCGAAAGCAGAAGTTTGGGGTTTTGAACTGGAAAGCAGTTGGGCCGCCAGCGAGAATCTGCTTCTTACCGTGGGCTACGGATTTGCCGATCACAGGTTCACGGAATTCTTTGACATCGAGGCGGCGGACTTGTTCGGCAACGACGGCGATTTGTCGGGCAGGACAACGGGCGGCACGCCGCAACACACGTTGAGCGCCACGGGAACATACCGCGATCAACTGACGGCCGACTCCGACTGGTTCTTTCGCACGGTCGTTAACTACACATCCAGCATGTATTCGTCTGCTTTCAATCTGGTGGAAACGGGAAGCAGCCTGATCATCAACGCCAACTTCGGCGTCGAAACCAGCCACTGGACGGTGCCCCTGTATGTGGACAACGTGCTCGACGATGACACACCAATCAACATCGGGCGATTCACCGACTTCTATGCCCCGTTGCTGCCGAATCGACGCAATCCATTCCAGTTCGGTCTGACTCCGCGTCGCGGAACCGACTTTGGCGTGAGGGTGAACTACTCGTTCTAAGCGCAGCCTGGGCAAAATATCCGGCGGACGCGAGTGGGGAATACACGCCGCGTTCGGCCAATACAGCTTACGAGCTACAGCAGGTCCAGCACCCGCTCGGGAGGTCTGCCGACGATCGCCCTTTCGCCCGCAATGAAGATGGGGCGCTCGATAAGAATGGGGTTCGCAGCCATGGCGCGGATTCGCTCGTCGTCCGAAACTGCCGCGCCGCCCAGTCCGAGTTCGCGGAACTTTGACTCGGATCGTCGAATGAGATCCAGAGGTTGCATTCCCAGCTTGTCCAGCAACTTCCGCAGTCCGACTTCATCGGGTGGGGTTTCCAGGTAGCGCACGACTTCAAATTCCGCTTCCCGCTCCCGCAGGAGGGCGAGCGCGGCGCGAGATTTGGAACAACGTGGGTTGTGGTATAGCTGGGGCATGGTGAATTCAACTCCTGGTGCGCGGTTCGGGGACATGCTACGCAATTTGCGCCACGCGGTTCATCCACGCTTGCGGGCCTTGGTCGCAGGACCTGCCGTGCGGGGCTTGGAGAAGTCCGCTTCTTCCTCCAGCTTGCCGCCCGGGTTGGGGCAAGCGGTCGTAAACGCGTCCGCCCAATCGCCTAATCGACTTTGGAAGTCGGGCCAGTCGCGCAGGTTCTCGCGGTCGCGGTACATGGCGAACGGCCGGATTGTGCTCTCGTAGAAGTCGACCATCGCATGGGGGCGGTACTGAGTGGCCGCGTAGACGTTCCGATGACGAACCTGGTCGAGCGGACGGCGGTAGCGGCGGTCCTGGCTCTTGACCGGATAGCCAATGGGGATGGTGCCGTAGGCTTTCATCCAGGGCGGATAGCCGAGCAGGGCGGCTAGTTCGAGATTGATCGTGTCCTCTCCTCCGCCGGACAGCCAGGCGGACGTCAGTCCCTCGGCGGACACGCCCAACTGGATGTTCTGGATCGCCGCTCCCAGCGAGCACAGGAAGATGGCTTCGTTGTTGTCCTGATACTCTCGTTCCCAATCCGGGCTGGTCGGCTGCGGGAAGCAAACTTTCCAGCGTGGATCGCCAAGCACGATGATGATCGCGACCGTATTCTTCAGATATTCCTTCCCGACCGCCGGGAAGCCCTTTGCGTGATCGATCAGCCGCTGGGCCTGCTCCAGGAACACCTGGCGGACGGCTTCGCGCACCTCCGGATCGTCGATGACGATGAAGTCCCAGCATTGGCTGTTGGCGCCCGAAGGCGCCCAGCGTCCGCAATCCACGATCCGGTCGAGCGCCTCGCGCCCCACCTCCCGACCGGGTAGAAACTTACGCGTGCTCCTACGGCACTCGATAACGGTTCTGAAGTCGATAGGGGGCCTCTCATTCATCGTTCTCTGCCTTTCCACGGCGGTTTGGGCGATACTACGTCAACCCCACGGCTCGCGTGTAGCAGGACCCGAATAGCACTTTGAGCCACCGGCTATAGTCTGCACACCGAAATGACAAGCCATAAGGGAAAACGGATATGGAATACACAGCCATCATCAAACGGAGTGGTATGCGTATTCCACTGAATGTTGCCACCTGATCCATTTCAAAGCTGCCACTTGTTCCAAGCCAAAGCTGCCACCTGATCCAGGCAAAGTTGCCACCCCGTCGGAGCGTAGCGGCGCGGTTTGGATATTATGACTGGGCTTTAAGTGATCTTCCTCCCTTGGCGTTGGCTTTTCGCATGGATTCTCCCTTCAGCGCAATGCGATAGGCATTGTGCACCAGCCGGTCGAGGATGGCATCGGCGTGGGTAGGGCTGATCGCGGGGCTGCAAAAGTACGCCGCTCAGCCCATACGAAGAGCCTCCACCCCAAAGCTGAATGTTCTCAACACCGCGCTGATGTCCGCCAATTCCGAATACACCTTTGAGCAAGCCAAGGCCGACCGCAGCTATTGGGGGCGGTTGGTGGAAAGCTCGGTGGGCGCACACCTGCTCAACAGCCGCAAGTCACCAGACCGTCTCTATTACTGGCGCGAGGGCAGCTACGAAGTGGATTTCGTTCTTGCCCGCGCCGGAAGAATCGCGATCATTGAAGTGAAGAGCGGCCCACGCCAGCCAGTTGTCAGAGGGTTTGAGGAATTTGAAAAACGATTCGGAAAGGGCACGCGCTCCATCAGGCGCATTACGGTGGGGGGGCGCGGAAGGCTTGCGGAGTTTCTCGCAACCCCTGCCTCGGAGTGGCTGGCAAGTTCATGAACTATTTTGCCCCCCGTACTTGCACCGTGATGCCGGACACGGAGTCACGGAGTTCGCCGCAAGAAGCCGAGTCCAAGCCTCTTGAGGATTTCCGGGAAGAGAATGCCTACGTGTTGCTCGGAGCGCCCGGAGCGGGCAAGACGGAGGCGTTCAAACGAGAGGCTGAGGCCACGAGGGGTTCTTACGTAACGGCACGCAAATTTCTGAACCCAGTTGACGAGACAGTTAGCATAGGCGCGACGCTGTTCATTGACGGGCTTGACGAGAGGAGGGCCGGACTTTCGGACGGACGTACGCCGCTGGACGAGATTCGCCGGAGACTCGGCCAACTTGGACGGCCTCGCTTCCGTCTGTCCTGCCGTGAGGCGGACTGGTTCGGCGCCAACGACCGCGATCACCTGAAAGACGTATCGCCGGACAATGATGTCAGGGTGATTCGCCTTGACCCGCTCCCGGAGTGGGAAGTGAGCGAGGTGCTGTGCAGGAATTTTGCAATTCACGATCCAGAGGTGTTCATTCGCTCGGCCAAGGAGCAAGGGATCGGCGACCTGCTCAGCAATCCGCAGACCCTTCGGATGCTGGTGGAAGCTGTCAATCAATCGAGCGAGCAGGCTTTTCCGCGCAGCCGCAGTGAGACATTCGATTTGGCCTGCCGACGGCTTCTAATAGAGCACAACGCCGAGCATCAGGTGGCTGCTGGCGAACCCTTCGGTATGGACGCGTTGATGGACGCGGCGGGGCGGCTATGCGTCGTTCAGCTTCTGACAGGCGGTCAGGGCTTCAGGCTTCCGGGCGGGGCGAGCGACCGCGATTTTCCCGGCTTGGACCGGATAGCTTCGGAAGGCACCGACAAGCTTCGCTACGCAGTACGCACTAAACTCTTCCATATGCCGTCGGAAGGCCATGTCGCCCCGATCCACCGGCAGGTTGCCGAGTTTCTCGCCGCCCGATACCTCGCCGGTCTCATACGCGATGGACTGCCTCTACGCCGCGTGCTGTCCCTGATGACCGGCTACGACGGAGTAATCGTGTCCGAGCTGCGGGGACTTTCCGCGTGGTTCACGGCCCACAGCAAGCCTTCCCGTGCGGAGCTTGTTCCCCGTGATCCTCTTGGCGTGGTGCTTTACGGGGACGTTCGAGACTTCTCCGTTGATGAGAAGGTCTCACTGCTGGACCATTTGAGCAGGGAGTCGAAAAAGAACCCCTGGTCCCTGATGAAAGTCGGAATGGACGTGCGGTGCGGTGAGATCGCCACCCAAGACATGGCGGGAGCAATTCTTAAACACCTGCAAGACCCTATGCGCGATGAAGCTCCGCAATCCTTTATCGCAATCGTCATCGAAATGCTGTGTTATGGTGATCCGCTTCCCGGAATTGCCAAGTCCCTGCTTGATGTCGCCAGAGATGACTCAAGATGGCCGCGAATCAGGTGTGCTGCGATCGATGCCTTTGTCCAGCAGCGCGGGGACGGGGGGAAAGCTCGTTCTGAACTGAAAGACCTGCTTGCCGACGTTTACAGCGAAAAGGTCAGGGATACTGCAGATGACTTGCTTGGCCAACTGTTGGGAGAACTTTATCCGGGAGTGCTGTCTGCGCCGGAAATTCTGAAATATCTTCGGGTTCCCAGGAAACCGGACGATTGCGTGAAATATGAGTATTTTTGGGCCTACCTTGTTCCGAGCAGATCAACAGCCGAACAACTCGCTGAACTCTTGGACGGGCTGGTCGAGGGATACAACGAATTGAAAGTCCGGCTGAACTTCATGCCGCAGTCTGATCTTTTCTTGGAACGCTTGCCCATCCTCCTGCTAAACGTATTTTTGAAGAAAGCCAACGAAGAAATTGATTGCAATCGGCTGTTTGATTGGCTCGGAGTCGCTAGGTGGGTAGGTGATCGGGAGAGTGGTATTGGCACTGCTGCCGGGGCCAGACGTGTCGCTTCCTGCCTGCAGCAGCGCCCCGGATTATGGAAAACACTGTGGGAGAAAGGGCTGCGGCGATGCATTGATCGGGGGAAATGCGCTGATACGGAAGAATTCCGCACATGCATGGTCATGGAGCAGCGGCGCGTACTCCTTGATATTGCATCCCCGCGCGACCTGGTGCGGTGGCACTTGGATCAGGCGCTTGCTACCGACGACCTCAGGGCGCGAGAGTGGCTCATGGACTACGTCGCGGGATGCGTTTACGAGCCGTTCCGCGACGCTGGTATCTCTCTCGCGGCAGCCAAAGAGCGCCTTGCGAAGCGTCCAGCGCTCAAGGCGATGTTTGAGGCAAGACTGAATCAACATAAAGAAAATCACGCAAGATTCAACAATGCCTCAAGGCAACGACAGGACAGGCATCAGGCAGAGCGTCGACGCTCTCAGCAGAAACAGCGCGAAACCATCAAGTCCCACGAAAAAGCGCTGCGGGGAAACCAAGCTTCACCGCAAATTCTTCATTTCCTTGCCCAAGCATATTTGGGCGGTTTTAGAAACGTTCGCGGGGATTGCCCACGGGAGCGGCTTTGTGTGCTGGTTGGTGACGACGATGACTTGGTGGAAGCTGTGCTGGACGGCCTGCGGGGATCAATCGATCGCGGCGACATTCCGAGCGACGACGAAGTAATCAAACTGAATTGCAAAAGCAAAAGGCATATTCTGGCTCTTCCTATTGTTGCGGGATTGGAGGAGCGCGCCAGTGCGTCGCCGGATTGTGCGCTTCGGTTGAGTGACAAACAGATCCGCTTGGCGCTTGCTGTTCATTACACGGAGCCTCACTGGAGCGCTTACATTGGCGGAGGCCGGCTCGCAGAACAGAAATCACTTTGGTTTCCTCCTTTACTGAAGTCGCATCCAAGTGCAGTTGCCGAGGTGTTGATCAAATATGCCCGCGCCAAGCTCCAAGGCCGCGCAGAGAGTGTCGATGGACTGTACGAGTTAGCACATTCCCAAGACCACAGGGAAGTAGCCAATATGGCGGCTTTACCCTTGCTGAAAGCGTTCCCGGCGCGCTGCAACGAGGCGCGGCTTCAGGATTTGCGCCACTTGCTGCATTCGGCTGCGTTGAACCGCTCTGGTGGCGATGCGTTGGCAGATTTGATTGAGCGGAAACTCGCGAACCGCAGCATGAACGTAGGTCAGCGCGTGTATTGGCTGGGCGCCGGATTGCTGGTGGCGCCGGATAAGTATGTTGATAAGTTGGATGCCTATGTCGCCGGAAGAGGGCGCCGGATTGGGAATCTGGAGCGTTTTTTAGTCGCATTGTTCGACATGCCGCCGGGATCGTTCCAGCTTTTGAGCGTTTCCGCGCTCAAACTGCTGGTTCGGCGTGTCGGCGCAACGTGCAAGCCTGCCCCCGCGAGTTGGGAATCCACTTTCGGCGAAGGCGGCATCATCAGGCAGCGTATGGATGCCGGACTTCGCGTCCGCGCCTTCATCCATCGGCTTGCTTCCATTCCATATGAGGCCGCCGCGATTGCGTTTGAAGAACTATTGTCCGATGACAGCCTTCAGGCATGGCGATTGGAACTTCTGGATGCGGCCGACGGCCAGAAAAAGACGCGTCGGGAAGGCGATTTCCGGCACTGTAGCTTGGAACAGGCGCTCGCCACTCTCGGTAATCAAGGGCCTGCGAATTCCGCTGATCTTGCTGCCTCGACCACCGATTATCTGTTTGAGATTGCCAGGAATATCCGGGACGGAAATGCGTCGGACTGGCGGCAGTACTGGAACGTGGATTCACACAATCGCCCGCAAGACGCCCGGCCGGAAGACGCCTGCCGGGATACGCTGTTGTCCGACTTGCGGGAAAGACTATTGCGCCGGGGCATTGATGCCCAACCCGAAGGACGCTACGCTGACGACACGCGCGCCGATATCCGCGTGTCCTATGGCGGTTTCAATGTGCCGGTGGAGACAAAGAGGAGTTGCAGCCGCGACCTCTGGAGCGCGATTGAGAACCAGTTGATTGCGAAATACGCCCGGGATCCAGGCGCGGACGGGTATGGAATTTACCTCGTCTTCTGGTTCGGAAATATGGAACATTGCCGCCCCACGCCCGGAACGGCAGGAGCGCCCAGGAGCGCCGCCAAGCTTGAGCAGCGTCTACAGGGCAGCCTGTCCGAAGAAGTCCGGCGCAAAATCTCGGTTTGCGTGATCGATGTCGCCGCGCCTGGCACATAAGGGGCATGTTCTGCATCCCCCGGATCGTTCGCCCGAGCCCGGCAACGGCGGCAAAAGCCACGATTTCAAGTTCACCGGCCCGCCGAACTCCGGTTTCGGATACCCGAATCCAGCCTCGAATTGACCGGCAGATGCTCGTCCCGTACGATCCCGCTAATGGCTGATCCCGGATCATCAGGCACGCACCGCGCCCCCGCCCGTGGCTCCGAACCCAAGCTCGACCGTCTCAGGGCGCTTCTCCGCGAGATGTTCCAGCTGGACCGGGGCGATCTGGACTTCGGCCTGTACCGAATCATGGGGCTGATGGCCGCCGAGGTATCCGCGTTCCTTGATGACGATCTGCTGCCGCAGATTCAGGAGCAATTGAGCCTGACTACCGCCGGTGAGCGGGCCAGATTGGAAAAGGAGTTGGAAATGGCCGGCAAGCAGGCCAGGGCCGCAGGCTACGACCCCGACGCCAATCCCTCAGACGACATTGTTGATTTGGCTCACCGGCTGGCCGAAATGAAGAAAGACGCTGAAGCCGAAGCCGACATTTACAACCATCTGGCCAACTTCTTCGCCCGCTACTACACCGAAGGCGATTTCATGTCGCTGCGCCGTTATTCCAGCGGCGGCCGCTCCTCCTATCTCATTCCCTACGATGGCGAGGAGGTAAAGCTGCACTGGGCCAACTCCGACCAGTACTACATCAAGACCACCGAGAACTACGCTTCCTACATCTTCACGGTAGGTTCCGGTGATGCCGCCAAACGCGTTTGCTTCGAAATCGCGGCAGCCGACAACGAAAAGGACAATGTGAAAGAGGCCGCTGGCAAGTACCGCCGTTTCGTTCTGACGAAAGGCCGGAACGCCATCGCCGTAGAAGACGGGCAGCTGGTCGCGCGCTTTGACCACAGGCCGCTGACCGACGGCGAGAAGAAGAAGTGGCCGGGCACAGGCGCCAAACAGCAGGGTGGCATCAACAAGACCTCGGTGGAGCGGATTCTGAACGCGGCCGACGCCGACTGGGGGCCTCTGCTGGCGGCTCCCGCGCCAACGGACGCCGACAGCGAACGCACGCTGCTGGCCAAGCACGTGGAGCGCTACACCGCCAAGAACAGCTTTGACTATTTCATTCACAAGGACCTGGGCGGGTTTCTGCGCCGCGAACTGGATATGTACCTGAACACGGAGGTAATGAATCTCGACGATCTTGCCGCGGGCGACACTCTTCGGCTGGACCGCGCGTTGGCGCGGGTGCGCGTAGTTCGCCATATAGGCCGGAAGATCATCGATTTTCTGGCGCAGCTGGAAGGCTTCCAGAAGCAGTTATGGCTGAAGAAGAAATTCGTGCTCGAAACCCAATGGTGCGTCACCCTGGATCGGGTGCCGGAAGCGCTGTATCCCGAGATCTCCGCCAACGCGGAACAGTGCGAGGAATGGGTCCGGCTATTCGCCGCTGACGAGATAAAGGGAGATCTGGCCAGCACCAACGCGGCGTGGAGCAACCCGCCAAGCGTCGATTTCCTCAAGGCCAACTCCTACCTCGTGCTGGATACACGGCACTTCGAGCGAGATTTCACCGACCGTCTGCTAGCGGCGCTTTCCGACGCTGGCCCTCTGGAAGAACAGCTGGACGGCCTGCTGATACACGGCGAAAACTTCCAGGCGCTGAATCTCCTGCAAGCGCGGTACAACCGGCAGGTGCCGTGTGTCTATATTGATCCGCCTTACAACACTGGGGATTCCGAGATTCACTATAAGAATGGCTACCTGAACTCTTCGTGGTTGACCTTGATGGCGAGCCGCTTGGCTGTTCTGGGACCGATACTTGAGCGGGATACCGTTCTCTATATTGCGATTGATGATTTCGAGATGGCCAATCTTGCGGAGCTCATTGACACACACTGCCCGTCACTGCGACGCGACATGATCGTAGTCAATCACCATCCACAGGGCGGAAAGGCTAAGACTCTGGCGCAAACTCACGAGTACATGATTGTATGCACGCATGTCTCATCCACCAGGACGCTTGCAGGAAGAAAGAGAGATGACGAGGATGAAGTAGAGCTACGACCATTCAAGCGCAGTGGGACTGCGGAAAGTAATTTTCGCTATGGAAGGCCAAATAGCTTCTACGCGATTCTCGTGCATCCTGATTCGCGGCAAGTGGTTGGACTTGAACCTCCTCCGGTAGACGACGAGTATCCAAGAGGACGCACAGACGATGGTTTGCTCAGAATTTATCCGATTGGCAATCAAGGACAAGAAAGGGTATGGAGACGTTCACACCAGTCATGCGGAAATTTGATACGCAATGGAAAGCTTCGTTGTACCGATGGAAATACGATCTACCAAGTAATTGAATCGGGGGAACGTAAGGCGGCGCTATTCAGCAACTGGACGGACTCTCGCTACAACGCTGGAACGTACGGCGCGAACTTACTGCGGGACATTCTTGGCGAACAGAATTTGTTTTCCTACCCGAAGTCTCTTTTTACTGTTGAGGACGCAATCTTTGCGGTTGGTCTCAATGTTGGCGAGCACGTATTGGACTTCTTTGCGGGATCCGGAACTACCGGCCATGCCGTGATTGATTTGAATCGGCAGGATGGTGGTCAGCGGAAGTTCATTCTCGTGGAAATGGGCGGCTACTTTCACAGCGTCTTAGTGCCGCGAATCAAAAAAGTCGTGTATTCGTCGGAGTGGAAGGAAGGAAAGCCGGTCAAGCGGGACGGGACCAGCCAGTTGCTGAAGTGCGTCCAGATCGAATCCTACGAGGACACGCTCGACAGCCTTGACGTGGCGACAAAGACAGACGACCAGATGCAGCTGCTGAACGACAATCCGGAGATGGCGGAGGACTATCGGCTGCGCTATGCGCTGGGCGTGGAGACTGCACGAAGCGCCAGCCTTTTGGGCAAAGAACTGCGAGATCCGTTTGCTTATTCGGTGTCCGTGGTGCGCGATGGCGTTCGGCGCCAGGTATTGGTGGACCTGCCGGAGACCTTCAACTACCTGATCGGCCTGCGGGTGGAATCCCGGCACCGTATCGAGAGCGTGCTTGCAATTGCCGGAAAGGACGCGGAGGGTCAGAATTGCCTGATTATCTGGCGTCGTCTGGATGAAATGGATCACGCCGCCCTGGATGCCTGGTTTGACCGCCACCGGCAGCAATTTTCCGACTCGCTGAACCTTATCTACGTCAACGGCGACCACACGCTGAACGCCATGCAGCGCCACGACGATGCCTGGACCGCCATAACCATCGAACCCCTTTTCCGCGAATTAATGTTTAGGGGGACTTAATTGGTGTTGACGAGAGAAAAGATTCTGGAAATATTGCATGGCTACTCTAGTGAAATTCAGGAGATGTTCTCGCGTTTCTCTGAACCGACAAATTGGGGCATGCATATACATTCTGAAGATGAACATCGATTTGAAATTCTTGTTCAGGAAGTCATCGATTTGATAGGAGACCACATACCGAATTCTCGTCATAAGGCTACGAATATACGCAACTACTACAATTCTGGTGTTAGTAATATGTATGGATCATCCTCATACGAAAGTCTTAAGCAAGTACAGGGAGTAATTGATTCACTGATTACTCGGATAGAAAGAACTCCTGATCTGCTAAAGCCTAGCGGGCCGCGAGTGCACGAAAATCAAGGAGGACCAATATTCATTGGCCATGGTCATTCCCAAGAGTGGCGAGCATTGAAGGATTTTGCCACTGATCGTTTGAAGTTGCGAGTGGAAGAGTTCAATAGAGTGCCAGTAGCGGGCAGGTCAACCGTTGACCGCCTAAAAGAAATGTTGGACACGGCATCCTTCGCATTCCTAATTATGACTGCTGAAGATGAGCAGCCAGATGGAAGAATACACGCGCGCATGAATGTCGTTCACGAAGCAGGATTGTTTCAAGGCCGACTGGGATTCCATCGGGCCATCCTCGTTCTGGAGGATGGTTGTGAAGAGTTCAGCAATATAAACGGACTTGGGCAGATAAGATTTTCCAAGAGTCGGATCAGTGGAGCTTTTGAGGATATTCGAAAGGTTCTTGAGCGCGAAGGATTCATTGGATCCGATGAAAGCCCATGATCGGGTACTTGAGCATATGTGCATTTGACTTGCTGAAGACATGAACGGCCTGCGTACATGGCGATAGTGGCGCACAAGCGAAATGAGAGGAGTAGCCCACTTCTGCAAAACCGGCTGGTTTTGCATCGCTTTGTTTGCCGGCAGTTCGGCTACGACGATCTGGGCGGGATGCTCGAACGGCTGCTGGATGTTCCTGTCGGAATCGGCACCGGGGGCGCCAGCGAGTACGCCCAGGCGCTGTATCTAAATCCGGATCGCGCCTCCCTTACCCGCGATCAGCTCGAAAAGTACGATGGGAATATCGCGGCGCACAGCGTTAGGCTGCGCATGACGGGCGAGCACGGACGCACCTGGAAGCCGCATCAATACTTGGCCCTGCTGTTCACCGAGCACTATCTGCGCCGCTATTTTGGGGACCCGACTGGCTTGCTGGCCGATCTGAACGAAGCGAGGGCCGCGCATCAAGCTACGGCGGGCATGCCTGATTACCAGACCAACGATCTGCGAACGCTCGCATTTCAGAGCGCCACGGGTTCAGGCAAAACGCTGCTGATGCATGTGCACATCCTGCAATACCGGCATTACCTGCGCGGCGCGGGCGGCCGATTGAACAACATCGTTCTGGTTACGCCGAACGAACAGCTTTCCGCACAGCATGAGCGCGACTTGCCAGAAAGTGGGCTGCAGGCCCGGATTTTTTCCAGCAAGGCCGGCGGGGACGTGTTCTTCCCGGTCGAGATCATCGACCTCAACAAGCTGGCGGAGAAGAAAGGAATTAAGCGCGTCGCCGTGGGCGATTTCGGCGATGACAACCTGGTGCTGGTGGATGAGGGACATCTGGGCGCGTCCGGCAGGGTATGGCGCGAGCGCCGCCGGGAACTGGCGCGGGGCGGTTTTTCCTTCGAGTATTCCGCGACGTTCAATCAGGTCGTGGGAAAAGACGCTGAGTTGCGTGACGCCTACGGCAAGTGTCTGCTATTCGACTACCCCTACCGCCGTTTCCACGCCGATGGCTACGGCAAGGATTACGCCATTCTGAATCTTCCCGCGGGCGTTCAGGACGAAAACAGCGACATGTACCTGTTGGGCTGTCTGCTTACTTTTTATCAGCAGTGCCGCATCTGGCGGGACAAGGGCGCGGGCTGGACGGAGTTCAATCTGGCGAAGCCTCTATGGGTGTTCCTGGGCAAGACGGTTACGGGTTCCAGCAAGAGCAAGGCGGATCAGGCGACCCGATCCGACGTGATTCAGATTCTCAACTTCCTGGGTTGGGCGCTGGCTCATGGCGGGCAGGCGCGGTCAATGATCCGCGGCCTTCTGAATGGACAATCCGGGTTGCTGGACGAGGCCGGACGCGACTACTTCGCCGGGCGTTTCCCTTACCTGGACGGAGAGGATATTGACGGCCTTTACGATGACCTGTGCGAAGCGATATTCCACGGCGCGGGACAATTGCACGTGGTTTATCTGACGGCGGGGGATGGCGAACTGCACCTTTGCACCGCCGACAACGATGTTTTCGGCGTGGTCAACGTGGGAGATTCGGCGAAGCTCTACAAGCTGCTTACGGAACAGGGCAACCCGGCTTTGAAGATTGAGCGCGAGATGGGCTTTGCCGAACGGCTGTTCGCCCACGTGGACAGGACCGACTCGACCGTGAATGTTGTGATTGGCGCGCGGCGCTTCATCGCGGGCTGGAATTCCTGGCGCGTCAGCACCATGGGGCTGATGCACGTGGGCGTTGGCGAGGGGCCGGAAATCATCCAGATGTTCGGCCGCGGCGTGCGGCTGAAGGGCTGGAATATGAGCCTGAAAAGGCATGGCGAAAGCAGGGTTGAGCCGCCCAGGGACAGCGCGGAATTGGCGGAACTCGAGAAGCTCTACATCTTCGGGTTAAAGGCCAACTACATGCAGACTTTCCGGCAACTGCTGGCGAAGGAGGGAATGCGCTCCGAGCAGGTTACGCAGCGCCTGGACCTGACTTGGAACTTCTCCCGGAAAACCGGCCTCAAGCTGATCCGGCTGCGGGAGAATCGGAAATTCGGTATTTCCGGCGAGCGTCCGGTCCTGCCGGAACCGGATGCCGCTGGTGCGCCCTTCGTTACGCTTGATCTGTACTCGCGGCTGCAATCCGTGGTTTCGGAAGATGCCGCGGAAGGTGGCGCCAGCGGCGCCGGCAAGGAATCAGCGACCCTTTCGGATTACGCCGGCTTCTTCGACATGGAGCGCGTTTATGACCGGGTGCTGTTGCGCAAGCGTCAAGAGGGCTGGGGAAATCTGGTTATCGGGCGCGGCACGGTGTCGAAACTGTTGCAGAGCGCCGACTGGTACCAGCTGTATGTGCCGCCGGAGCGCTTGAGCGCCGGAGCGTTTCGGCCGATACGGGCCTTGGAGGACGTGGCCATCGATCTGATTACGGCATACGCCGATGAGTTCTGGCGCAAGCATCGCCGGAAGCGGGAGCACGGCCACATCGAAGTGGTCACGCTCGACCAGGACGACCCGAACAATTTCGGGGCCTACGAGTTGTCTATGAACGCGAGCAAAGGGCAGCCGGTGCGCGATGCGGACGAGGCAACTTACGGGCAATGGGGTATTGACCCGATCAGGACGCGCTTCCACGCGTACGAGCCGCTGCTGCATGCCCGCGAAGGCTGCGAGGTGACTATCCGGCCCGTTGCCCTGGATGGGAACGAAAGAAAAGTAGTTGAAGGATTGAGCGACTTGGCAGAAGAGCAGGATTCCTGCTTACAGGGCAGGGAACTGTTCCTGATCCGCAACCTGACGCGAGGCCGGGGCATATCCTTCTTCGACGACTTTGACTACTACCCCGATTTCATCGTCTGGCTCAAGGACGCGCGCAGCCAGCATCTGATTTTTCTGGACCCCAAGGGCTTAAGCCGCTTCGGCCCCCGCGAACGGAAAAAGGTGCAGCTGCACCATGAGATCAGGGAGATTGAACAGCAGCTGCGCGCCGCTCACCCGGAACTGCGTTTGCATTCCTGCATCCTGTCCGTTACCGCTCCACAGGACATCGGGGCCGAGCCCCGCAGCAAAGAAAAATGGGCGCGGGACGGCGTTTACTTCCTGCACGACCCCGACTGCCTGCGGCAAGTAATCTCGCGCGTCCTGCAATCCTCCCCGTTCCCTGTTCGCGCCACTGGCGGGCCGCACAAAAGCATGGCGCGTCACAGTAGCGCAACATGAACGCAAGAGGAATTTCCGGGCAGGAATCCATAAGACGTTTTCAGCCCATTTGGCGTTGCGGATCTCGCGCTGTTTGGGTCTTTCTCTCGCGTTCAGGCTACCGAGCGCAGCGATGTCGATATTCTTGCGCGCTTTGAGGGGCCACCCACTTGAATCATATCGTGGGATGGCACAGTATCAGGCCGCATAATTGTCTGAAAAGATGCCGCCACTGCCCAGGATATTTTCTATGAGAAGACATACAGTTTTGACAACGCTTAGAGAGCACAAAGCTGAGCTTCGGCAACGCTTTGGCGTTCGGGAACTTGCGCTCTTTGGCTCTCTGGCACGTGATGACGCTTACGGTGGCAGTGACGTGGATATTCTGGTTGAGTTTGACGGAGCGGCGGATTGGCGCCGTTACTTTGGGACCCAGTTCTATCTGGAGGACCTGCTGGGCCGTTCGGTTGACCTTGTCACCAACACGGCGCTGCGTAGTGAATTGCGTCCCTACGTGGAGAAGGAGGCAATCCATGTCTGACAGCGTCCAAGCGCCCCGGGAATGGAGTTTCTACGTGAAAGACATGATTGAATTCTGCGGAAAGGTGCAGAATTACACCGCCAATCTGCATCATGAAGGCTTTGTAGCCGATGAGCGTACGTATGATGCCACCGTGCGCAACCTGGAGCTTATCGGCGAGGCGGCGACACACATTCCTTCAAGGGTGCGCAAGAAGTATCCTGAAATTCCCTGGCGGGCGCTCATCGGTTTGCGAAACCGCCTGATCCACGTCTATCTTGGTATCGACGACATTATTCTCTGGACCGTGATTCAAGAGGCTGTTCCCACGCTGCCGGCAATGCTGCGAGACTTGTTGGAGGCAGAAGGCAGTGGTGCGTAAACAGAAAGCGAAGCGCGCATGAACGCCGAATCGCCGCCAAGGTCATCAACCATTTGGGCGACGAGGTAATGAAAGTCTTCCGGGTATGATTGTTTTTGTCTTTTACCGGCAATAGCCGGGAGTTACGTATGGATACCCAGTATTCATTTGCGGATCATGAGAGTCTCCTTGCTGGGATGATGCCGTGGAAAGTTGACCGTTTCCCGCGCTGCAGGCCTGACTCGGGGGAATGCATGCCCCAGGGCGATGGGGATGGGGAGCACTCGGAAGCAGAAAGTTTCGCCGTTCCACATTCCAATCAAGCTTATCGTTTCAGGGTCAAACCCCTGGTTCAGGTAAGTGATGTCTTCTCCGCCTATCAGGAACGCATTGAGGTACTGAGGCGGCAGGCAGGCATGGAGGGGTATGCGATTAACTTAGCGTCCGAATGCGCCTTTTGGAAGTTCTGCACACGAGTTCCGCGCATCAGGCGTGGAGGGCTTGTGCTGCTGGAAAATGGTAATCTTCGGGCGGTTTGGGAGGGAGATAACGAAGCTCATATTGGCCTTCAGTTCCGGCATGAGCATTCGATCCAGTACGTAATCTTCGCTTGCCGGCAGTCTTCTTTCCCCATGTCGAGAGTAAGTGGGCGCGACACGATCAGTGGCGTTCTGAGGCAGATCGAGGCATTCAATATAGCCCGCGTGCTGTCCGAATGACCGGAGCCGAACTGTCGGATGAAGATCACTTCGCGCGATATGTGAAGCCCTCTTTCGTTGATGCGGGCAAGGTGTTTGGAAGCGCGTTTGTTTTGAGGCCCGGCGAGACCGAGCTGTCAGTGAATTGGCTGGAGTATTTTGGCGGTAATGACCGGTTCCGCCAGGTGAAAGAAGTTCGACGGCTGCTGCGGCTTGAGCGGTCCAGGAATGGGAGGTTTGCAACGCTCAATGTGGGTGAGACCAAGCAACATGTCGCGCAGGGCGCCAGCGAAGCGGGTCTCTCCGTTACCCCACGTATAGTCAGTGCGCCTCTGGACCCTATGCGCGAGTTTCCAGCCGACCCGTCTCATGCTGAGTTTAAAGGTCTTCCACTGGCCGGTAGCGATGCCGAGCTTGTAGGCGATTTGATTGCCAAGTGTATCCAGCATCCTCTTTTTGCTGCAAGAGATGAATGACAGTCCTGCCTCTTTGCCAATATCTCCAGCGAAAGCAGAGCGACTTGGAGAAATTCGTCTTTATTTGAAGGCCGCGCCGGCCAAAGCAATAGCCCTGGCGCGCAGGTGGAACCAGGAGCCTGCCGGCAGAATGGTTTCAATCGCGTCAAGGTGGTCAAGGAACACGGGCAGGACATCAAATGGCAAGCGTTCCGCGACTACGGCCAGTTTTTCCTCAAGCCATTTGAACCAATCGGAATGTTCCTTTCGTGCGGCGGCGGCCTGTAGTACGGTACCGACAATGTCCAGAACTTCCCTCTCGGAAGCTTTTGGACAAACTGCCGCTGCTATCTCGGCAACGGCATCGGCCAGTTTCGCGTCCCGGCTCGCCGCGGCTACAAGACTGGCCAAATTCGGCTGCTCTAGCGCGTCGGCCAGATCAAGGTCGTTGCTGGTGTCCTGAATGACGATCCTTAGTTCTCGTTGCGCCTGTTCCAGTAGCGGCGCGTCCAGGGCAAACAGTTTCGAAGCGATGGCTAGCCCCTGCCAATATCGGGCCCAGTCCTTTTCGTCCGCTGCCTGATCTAATTCTTCGCGGGACTCTTTGGGCAAAGGCCGTGTTGGCCTTTTGTGGTCTTCGAGGGCCCCAGGGAAATCCCAAACAGGATGTCGTCCATTCTTCTGCATCTGAGCTAGGGCCTGACCTATCCGCTGTAATGCAGGGCCTTGGGAGCCTCGGGACTCATGCCGCAAACTAAGAACATCCAGGCGGCCGAGAACTACACATCTCAGGTCTTGCGCCATCCGGCTTGCTGACAGCATCGGCTCCTTCCGTGCGTCCACGAGTTCCGCGTAAACGCCGGGCGCGCCCATGTGGCTTTGCGCCCACGCGCGCACTGCGTCAACATCAATTGGAGTGGATGCCTCTGCCATGGCCCGCACCGTCAGGCCTGTCTGCATCCAGGCGGACATTCGCTTCCAGTAACCGGGATAATTTGCTCCGTTTTCAAGCAGATTCATCTGGTTGAGCGTAAGGTAGTAGAGGGTGGGCAGTAGCTTATATATGTCCACGCCATCGCCTTGACCAAAGCGCTCATCGATTAGCCGGTCCACTGCGCCGGATGCGAATTCGCGAAAACGCCGGTCGTCTTGCTTGTACAGCGCGATGTCCAGTGCTCCCAGCAAGGAGAACGGGTTGCTGTTTGGATGGCAGGACGAGAGAGCCTTCCAGAGAATACCGTTATCCGATTCGGCAACCCATGCCCCTGGCGCCAGATCATCACGCAAGGCGCCCAGACAGCAGATGTCGAGACCTACTTCAAAATTGCGGTCGAGCAACTCTTTGCGATACGGAATAAGAACTTCCTGCAAATATTCCTCGGTTCCTCGCCCTTCGGGATTGAGTCCGCAGAACCGCTCGAAATAGGAAACGGATGACGGGATCATGTCCGGGATGCCGAAAGGCGAATGGTGGTTGATCTTGTCGATCAGGCCAGCTTGTCTTGCCGCCACGCCATTAGCCCTTTCCTCAAATATTTCGGAAAGCTCCTGTTCGTTCAGCTCTCGTGATTCAACTTTTGTGAGTAGAGGGCGAAAATCCTTCGCCGCCGGACCCACCTTCTTAATCACTCCGCGAAGCGCTTCAAGCCGGACTGCCTGGTCCGGGGACAGCAGCGCTAATTCCGGGAACTCAACCGACCAGGGATTACTTGAAGCATCCAGGCTTTTCACGACAATACTTCGCCGCCCTTCATCCAGAGCAACCAGCACTTCCTTGCCGCAAAGACCTTCCAATCGTTGCTTCTTCTCTGTGCGAAGCAGGTCTTTGGCCGCCCGGAACAGCCTGCCGGCCTCTAACTCGACATCCTTTCCTATTGAGAACGTCCGTTCAGATCGAACACCGCATTTGTGCACGAAATCCGGATCATTGTCCGCCACGATGCGTTGCGCTGTCTTCGGCAGACTCTGCAAAAAGAGATTGCCGCACGCCTCTTTGTCAAGACCGGCCTTGGCTCCATGCGTTGAAATGCCTTCCCGCACGGAAACAAGGGATTGGTATATCAGGTCCGCGTTTGCAGGCTGTAGCGGTTCAAGGACAACTTGCTTGATCCAATCGTTGTGGCTTGCTTGCCGCTCCTGTGATTGACCGGGTGTCCGAACCAGTTGGCCGCCCAGCCGTATGGACGCCAGTTCCTGAATCAGGTGCGAGTAATCGTTTGCGGTGACGTTTTGACTACGCGGGATGGTGATGGCCATCATTCGATGCCAGACCCAGCTTGATAGTGCCGCAACTCTGTTGGACGGCAGTGCTTGATCTTTCCACAGATCAGCGATAACTGCGCTGCATACTGACCAAGAATTTTGAATCAATGCAAACCCTTCCTGCCAGTTGGGCAGCTCGCGGTATTCAGGATGAGCCTCAGCCTGCCGCATCACCCTGAGTTCCACGCTCTCTACGAATTGTTCCTCATCGAAACGCGCTTCCCTCAGCCAATAGATCAATTCGTCGGACTCCGGCGGAATGAAGGCAAAACCGCTTTGCCGAAGTCTGTGACGCGCCGCCCGATGGTCCGCATCGCTTATGATTTCCTGAGCGTTAAGATGGCGCAATACATCCAGCACGCATGCGATCGGGATGTGTTCTTCATTGCGTTTGCTAAAGGTCGCATGTTTGTTGAAACAGCGGTCATCGATACATAACGCATCGTAGGCATCGCTACCCGCCAAGAGAGATGTTGTTGCCTCGAAACGGATTTCCGGGCCTTGGCGCAACTTGTCCTCATTTGAGGCGTGCGGAAGCAGCGAGGCTTTCCCCCTTTCGATAGCTTGTCGAAGAACCCGGCGAATCCCGTCGATCTTGTTGGCTAGTTCCTCACCACTATCCCCAGCTTCGACCAGCAGGCGCTTTTCAAGCATTATGTCCGGGTGGATTCCGATCTGCTTAGCCGCTGTGATTGGCCACAATACGTTGGCGCTCAGCAGGTAACTTAGGGCGAGGTCGTCCATGTAAACGGGGCCATCAAGAAGCGTCGGCGTGAGGCTTTCGCCCGTCTCAGTTTGCCCCTGACTTTCCAGGAGCAACCTGACATGCTGATAGTCTGCCGTGCCGATCTTCCCCCGCTCGTGGAGCAGTTTGCAAAAGTCGGCTATTGGAAGGATCAGGTCGTGGAATCCGCTGATGTCTGCTTCCTGGTCCATCAATGATCCGGCCTTATGAATAGGCACTGTGCAGATTACCTTGCCGTTTTTCTCTCTCGCCATATTCAATAATGCGCCGAGCTCGGCGCCCACTTCGTCGGAAATTGCTTGGGACGGCACGTGCAGCCGGTCGGCGAGTGCCAGTCGCCCCTGATTCTCAAGTGCTAGCACCTGCTGGGCATCGCGGACACGGGAAGGTTGATGGAAACGAACTTCCTGTTGCTCGCGCAGCATGTGCTCCATAATGTTGGGAGCGAGTTTCACATGATGAAACGAATTGATGGCCTTCTCTAGCAGGCCCAGGTAGTCAAGCACGAGGACGGAGCTCACGTCCAGACCTATCGCCCAATTCTCTTGTAGTTGAATCGGTTCCCGCCCCCCGGCAAAAATGGGAATGGTCGCCCAACGGCGCGCGTCCTGCTCGTTTTCGTTTGAACGGGCTTTTCTAAGCAGAACGCGCGTAACGGAAACGTTCAATGCGTCCGCGGCGACACTCATCGGAATCTCGCCTGCCCGCCATTTCCGTTCCACCTCCCGCACATGATCCCGGCGTTTGGGAAAGAGCTCGGTAACAATATCTTCCAGGCTTACAAGCTGGACAGGACCTTGCGCAGGGGAGGAAAGGTTGGTTGCGCGCTGCAACCAGTCCAGGTTGGCTTCCTCCTCACGCCCCAACTGGAAGTAGAGCCAATATCCGGCGGCCAGAATGTGCGGATTCTCCGGAGCTTTTTTCGCGGCCTCTCTAGCAAACTTTAGCGCGAGGTCGTGCTGATCTTGCATGCCGGCAACGTGGGCAAAATGCATCAGGTCTTGAGGATGAAATACACCGCGCTGGTTCCAGGCACGCTCCAGCACTTCTCCAAATCGCTCCCATTGGCCAGAAGCCACGGTAATTTTGAAGTCAAGGAGCAAATTGTCGGGATGCGTCCTTCGGCTCTTAACTGAGTCGTTGATTTCCTTTGATTCCTCCAGCCCGCCCGCCCTCAACAGCGCCCACGCCTTGGCCGTCTTCAGGTCATCGCTCTGTTCAAGAATGTCGGCGTGCCGCTCTAGGAAATCAATGATTTCTTCGTGATCGAAGTCTGATGGATGGGCAAGACTCGCTATCACGCCCATTGCATGTTCTACGGTAGGCGCGCGATTGAACAATTCCTGGGTCAAAGACCTCAGTGCTTTGCGATCATCCGGCATCTTCAGGTATGAAATGAGATTCCGCACATCAACCATGCGCCCTGTTTGTTGATAGCGCGCTTCCAACTTTTCACGGATATCCTTTCCTTCGTAGCTGTCCACAAACGTCAGCAAACGTTCAAGATCGGCTTTGTCAAGGCGCCCTGCATATTCGCCAAGCCGCTCCCGCATTCTTTCAGGTGGTTGTCCGGCATCCCGCAGAGAAATTGCGCGCAATCGAGCCAAAAACTGGGGCGAGAGCACTCTCTCCAAGGAGGTCTTGTTGTTTTCCAGATACTCGACCAGATCGCTCGGCCTCATGGATGTGACGTTGCAAAAGCACTCTGCCAACACTTCCGGCTCGTCCAGACCACCCAACTCCCTTCTTTGCTCCAGATATTCTTTGAGAGGCCGTTCGTCGAAGGAAATGTTGAAGACAAGAGCGAAACGAATCGCGTCTACCGCATCTGCCCCTTCGCTCATCCGGCGCTTAACCTCCTTACGAGCCGTTTGAGCGCTCTCGCGCCTCGGATTCATCAGTCGCAGCCAAAGATCCCAATCGGCGATCGCCTTCGTCCAAATTGGATCGACATCACCGTGTTTTTCTAGCCAGCGGGCAACGAATTCAAAGCAGGTCGTGGCGCGGAAGTGATGGCGTTGGGCCATCGTGTCTTGGTTGGGAGACATGCTGTTAACAAACGGGATGCCGTTCAGCACCTCCTGGCGGAATTCTTTTGGCAGAAGCATTGCCGCGTTAATGATGCCCTCCAAAAACGCAAGCCTGGGCATCTCTTCCCAGAGATTTTCCAGCTTGCCCAATCGTAGGCAGGCTTCGTCCCAATTTTGCAACTTCACCGCGAGAATGGCCCAGTTATGCCACCCCGCAGGCGCGAACAAGTGTTCATCTTGCAGGTCTTGTTTTCGAACCCAGTCCCAGGCGGCCTGTTGGCCCCTCAAACGATCCAGCAGGCCGAACCACACCGATCGGGCATCGGGATCGCTGCAATCGCGGAGAAGCCGGAGAGCCTTTTCTCCATCGCTATCCTTCTCGGCAAACAAGGCATCCAAGATGGATAAGTCTTTGTCCGGGCTGGTTTGCCTGAGGTCGTCACGGAGTTGCTTGGCTATTGGAAGGGTCTCCTTGTCCGTAGCATAGAGTCTGGCGGCCCAATACAGCACTTCGATCTTGATTGCGTTGTCGGCGGCGGCAAGATCGCCAGCTTTTGTCCGCTTCAGCAACTTCCCGATTTGACTTCGCGCACGGCTCGCGTCGAAGGCTCGGAGTGAAAGGATCCCGGACAACTCTTGCTTCGCCTGATGCGCAATGAGTTGCTGGATAGTGGGACTTAATTGGGGCTCTGAGTATGCAGAATTTGATCGAAGACGTTCTTCCAGGCTATCAAAGGGCTCATGCATTTGACTCGACGATTCCTGCAGCATGGCGGCTACCGGCAATTGATCAGCAGTAATGGATGCGATGTAGCCCGCCGCGAGGATGGCGACCACATCGTCTATGACATCGGTGCCAGGCGGAGCGTCTTGAGCCGCTGCCGGTAACCAACTGCCCTCTAGTCGCGCACGGGTATCGGGATCATCACGGCTTCCACCTATAACGATGTTTTTCGCCAGGCTTTTCAAGTTGCTAGCAACAACGTCATCAGCGAGCCACTCTTGAACAGTCGAATTGTTTAGAAAATCCGGCGGGGCGATGTATTCGTGCCCAATCCGGTTAAGAATGTTCCGCCACCACGAATCGTCAATGTGTCTTCCGCGCAATCGGTTGAGTGTTGCATGGAGATTTATGCCCATAAGATCGGTGGAAGACTGCGTCGTTCCCGCCTTCCGCTCCGCATTAAGCCTCCTCGCACGCGCCAAAACGCGGGGAGCAAACGCCTTGACCGCCAAGAGTAGAGTCGATAAAACAGGATCGGGCATTTGGATTACGCGTGTTGAGTGTTTACATTGCGTGAGCCTGCGAACCCTTCCAGGGGATCACGCTTGTGTGTGCCCGATTCGACTGATTGTTCTATTCGGCGGCGCACGGTTGAGATTCTTCTCACGCTCTCGATCCGGGCATCCCATGCCGTTTCTGCATCTTGCTTGCTCTCATGACCCGCAGCTTGCATTTCCATGCGGCGACATCCGTTACTTCAATTCTATATGCGAGTCACCAACGCCGTTCAACTCTATGCCAACCACGGGATCGAGAGTCGTTCAGGACATCGGTCAAACGGGTTTTGCCAAGCTGTGCGATCCACGTTTGTGCTTAACCGCACATTATTCTGACTTGACGAGCTGAGACTCAAGGCATAGGCCTGGAACGAACCGAGCAACCTATCGGCCAAAACGATCTGCTGATTGCCGTGCATGCCAAGGCTCTGGGCGCGACTGCGTATTCCACGCGGAAGCTACCACTGATTCCACGGCAAAGTTACCGCCTTGGAGGTTTCGGCGCGGATGACGGGCTGAGTACTCTGCCGCCTTTTCAACAAGAGGATTCGGCAGATGCCCAGGTCGAGATTATCCATGCGTCAAGTCAGAGAAATTCTGCGTCAGAAGTGGGAGTTGGGGTTGAGCGTTCGGCGGATCGCGCGCAGTGTGGGTCTGAGCCACCCGACGGTGTTTGTATGGGAACGGCGGCTATTTGCGCCTGATAGGCTCACTGGTGATGGAAGCAGGGCAGTGCGTCAATCGTGTGCAAGTGCAAAAAATGGCGTATCGGCCGTGGGATCGTGAACTGCGCGATGCCCGACGGCGAAGCAGTACAAGCTGGTAGGCAACAGATCAAGACGCGCCTCCTGGCCCCAGCCAAAGTTCTCCGCAAAGCGGGTGCGTGTAGTAATCAGCAAATTCGCTCGGGGATGCCGCCGCGAGAACGACGTCAGGCTTTGAAGTGCTTACGGATGTCCTGCAACCTGATCCGACCATTTCATTTCGACGCACCACGCAGGCTCGAGGCTTTTTCAAAGGTCACGAAGCCCGTGTCGAAGGCGTAGCACTTGGACCCGGCTCACGAACTCTCCGCTCGTTCCTCCGCGGAACGGACGCAGAACATGCACGGCGTGGGGCCCGAATCATAGGCGTAATTTACATTTGGTCCGACCAAATGGTAAATAGACTTTCATTGGGTCGGGATGACGCCGCTTGAAACGATCTGTAGGGCGGTCGAGGCACGAAAAGCGTGCGGAAGTTGCAGGCGGTCGGGGTGTGATAAGCGTGCGGAGGTCGTGGGCGGTTGTGCGTTACGGCGTCTCCGGCAGCATTGCCCACGTGGAGCCGAAAAACCTGCGGATCACATGCGCAGGAAGTCGAGCAGTGATTGGTAGTGCGTCTTGCCGTCGGGCCCGGTTTCAAGCAGGTCCACCTCGCTCCAGCCGTGGCCTGCTTCCTGCTGCACATTAAGCGTGGCCCATACGTTGGCCTGGCGTGCCCGGTTCGCGGTTGTGGTTGCCGCTGCCAAAGTCACTATGGAATCTTCCGCCCCATGCAGCGCCCACAGCGGCGGGCCTCCGTGGGTGAAGGGGAGTCCGGGAGCTGCTCCCCACAGGGAAATGACCGCCCACGGGCGTTCATCGTCCGAGGCCAGTTCGTAGGCCGCCACAAGAGAAGCGATTGCGCCGGCCGATGAGCCGCCAAGGGCGATGCGCTCGGGGTCCAATCCAAGCTCCGGCGCCCGGTTGCGAAGGGCGCGCAAGGCTGCCAGGGCGTCTTCAGCCGCTGCTGCGCACGCGGTGACGCGAGTCTGAAGGATTTCCTGTGCGCCCTCCCCGCTGTTTCCGCTTGCCTCGATGCGGGGAAGCCAGACATCCGTGGCCGCTTCCGCCATGCTCGCTATGGAGCCCGGTTCCGGCGCGGGTTTGTCGGCAAGCAAACGATAGTCGGGGCTTACAACGGTGATACCGTCCAGCGCCAGCTGCTGCGCCAGTTCAACCAGATGCGGGTCGGTTCGTGATCCGCTCCGGCAGCCGCCGCCGTGCAGCAGAACCAGCGCTTGTCCTTCGCTTGGGGCCACGGCGGCGTAGATGTCCCAGTAGAGGACTTTCGAGCCTTCGCCGGTGGCGCCCTCGGCGTAAATTTCCGTATGTATTTCGCCCGCTGTGGCCGAAATGCACGCTCCCGCCAGCGCGCCTACTGACATGATCTTGGCAAACTTGCTCATTTCGTTTCCTTGGCTATTGGCAGTTCCCGCAGGAACGGTCCTGGATGGACTTGCGTTCGGCGTGGTCGGCGACCCAGTCCCGAAAGTTGGTTGCACACACGGAGGCAGTGTAGAACCGTGGATAGGCCAGAATGGTGTGGCTGGTCCCGCAGTCGATAAACTCCCTGAAATCGGTTACTTCCGCGCGGATTTCAGCGTTGTTGGCGTCCAGCGATGGACGCAGGCTGCTTACGGGCAGGCCCGCGAGGGACAGAAACAACCTTTGGGTCCCATCTTCTTCCGCGTCGTAGCGGGCCAGGCGAAACTCGGGGTAGGCCTTGCCGGCGGCAATATACAGCTGCTGAAAGTCGAACGTAGCGGACGTCAGCTGGGAAAACGCTGGCGTTTGGGTGAGGTACTGCAAGGTGCCCCAGCTATCGCTTTGTGTTTGGGACCTTCCATACCCGCCGGCGCCGTCACCCAGTTGCGCAACCGGCACGTCCGGGTAGCGCTCGGCGAGCTTGACCGCGTAGTAGGGAGATGGGATCGCCCCGGCGCTGGACCCGCTCACAAAGATGGAATCAAGCGCGCCGAAGGTTTCGGCGGCGTGTTCGACCGCCGCCATTCCGTTGGCGAAGCCGCGATGCTGGATCGTGAGCGAGGAGCCATCGGTGCCCGGGTAGTCTCGGTCATTGTCGCCCAAATGCACGTCGCCTGTGCAATAGGGAACGAACACGACCGAGTGGTTGCGGAACGGATTCTGTGCGCGGTCGTAGTCGAAGATGCCTTGAGTCCGCAGATCATCTATGGAATCGAAATCGTCGAGGTTGTTGATGTAGGTTGAGGAACCGGGATCGCAGGTAGAGCGCGACCAACAGGCGCCGCCGCCCTGCAGGAAGAAGAGCAGCCGCGCGGGGTCGTTCTTGCGCACAAAGAAGCGGAAATCGCTGCCGTCCGCGCACTGGGTGTCTCCACCGGGCCGAATCACTTCCCAGGCCGGTTCGGAGCCTACCGATACCGAAAATGTGTCGCCATCGGCCGAGGCGGTGCTGTCGTTTCCGGCCAGGTCCGCGGCAGCGGCCATGGGCACGCGCACGGTCACCCTTGCGGCGCTTGCAGCCGGCGTCACCGTTGCGGTGTAGCGGGTCTTGCTGCCGCCGTCGGCCGCCGGGCCTTCCGCAGTACCGCCGGTTACCAGCAAGTCCTCCGCGCTATCAAAGCCGGTGACGTCCTCGCTGAAAGTAACGGTGACTTCAAAAGCGCCAAACTGAACACTGCCCCGCCCGGCGATGCTTGCCACGGTAGGCGCCGTTGTGTCGATGGCGGTGTTGGAAATGTCTGCGGCAGCCCGGTCCGCCAGCGCAGTGCCCGCGCTGTCGGTAAGCTGGCTCTCGTTGGTCACGTCGTATTTCAGGTTGCCCGAGGCAACGGTGTCGCTATTGACTACCGTGTAGGTGGCCGTGTGCTCCGTGTTGGCGCTGTTGCGCGTCGACGTGACTGCGCTGCCGAGGTTGGTTGTGCCGTCCAGGAACTGCACGGTTGCCGAGTTCGCGATGGACTCGCTGAAGGTGAGTTCTACGGTCACCGTGTCGCCGGCGTTCAAGTAGGTCACGCCCTCGGCCAAAAGCTCGCCTGTGTATGTGATTTCCGTGGAGGAAATCGTCGGAGCCGTATTCGGAGGCGGTGGTGGTGGTGGTGGTGGCAGGGGCCCGGAGGAATCGCCGCCACCCCCTCCGCAAGCGGCCAAGAGCAGGGCGCTGAAGCAGGCCAGGGGTAGCGCGCCCGCGGGGCTGCATGAAGATGCTGGTTTGGCAAGCACTACGTGCTAGTATGCCTGCGCCGTAGAAAATTGTGTTGGGACAAGAACCTCACATATGCCCAGAAGTAAGACGCTGTTCCCCACCACGAGACTCTTTCTGCTGTCCTTTTAGGGGCTATTTTCCACCCCGAGGTGCGACCAGCCTTCTATGGCGCACGCTTGCATGGAACAAAAGGTGGGAAAATCCAGCGCTTGTTCCCTGCGGCCAGCGCCGCGGGAACCGTGGTGAACACTTGCATGGAACAACCCGGGAACGAGGGCATCTTGCCCTCGCCGAGGGCTGGAAGCCCTCGTTCCCAGCGTGTTCCCTGCGGTCAGCGCAGCGGGAACCGCTGTGACCACTCCTAGGCGCCACCGGCGCTACTCCCTTTTGGGGCTTCCACGTGAATGGTCACGATATCGGTGTCGTGGTATTGCTGGTGGTGCACGGAAGAGGCGAGATGACGCAGCAGGCGAACCGACACTTCCTGTTCCACGGCAACGGAGGAGACCTGCTCGGGGAGTAGCGCAATGCGATCCTCCATGTTTTCTTCGCCGGGCGTGGCGATGAACTCCAATACCGTTTCGCCGCCTTCCCTGCGCGCGATCAGCAGCAAGCGGCGCTCGGCGTGTTGTTCCTCGCCGCGATGTTCGAGCAGTGTCAGCAGCGTTTCTTCGCTGGCCGCTTGCAGGCGGCTCGCCATCGCTTTGTCCCAGCCGCTGCGCAAGGCGAAGGTCTGGAGAAACTTCCTGATCTGGGGAAGGGCCGAGACATCGCACACGGCCTTAAGCCGCCTGCGGCGGGGGCCTGTCAACTCCACGAAAAGAGTCATCAGTAAGGCCGTCAGGCCGCCGGCCGTCATTCCGTTTTCCAGCATGCCTCCGGCGAACTCCGAGAAATACTCGGGGAAAATCACGCCGTTCTGAAAGCCGACTCCGATCCAGAATGAGGTCCCGCAAATCAGGCCCCTGCGATAGTCCAGACCGCCACGGAAAACCGTCCGTATGCCGGCCCAAAAGAGCGAGGACATGATGACGATGAGAAAGGCTGCGATAACAGGGCCGGGCACTGCCAGGATAACGGCAAGCGTCTTGGGGAGAAACGCCAGAGCAAAGATTATTGCGCCAGTGGCGATTCCGGCGCCGCGAGCGGCTATTCCCGTAAGCTCGGTGACCGCCGCGCTGCCGGTCCTGACCACGTTCGGGACTGTCCCCATGAGACCGGCAAGCAGGTTGCCGACTCCATGCGCGGCGGCGGCGCCCTGAACCGCTCGAAAATCGACCGCCCTGGGCTTGCGCCAGGACACATGCTGCATGAGGATCGAAGCGCCAATTGCTTGGCTGGAGGTAATCACGCTCACCAACGCGAATGCCGGAACCAGCGACCAGAAAGCCGGCCCGAATTCGAGATCAAGGCCTGGCCACCCGGCTTTAGGAAGGCTTACCCAGGAAGCGTTGGCGACCAGATCCACATCGTAGACACCAAACAGCCCCGCAACTGCAGCGCCGGCGCCGATGCCGATTACGGGCGCCCAAAGACGCCATGCGCCGGATGCCTTAAGGGCAACGCAGACGATAACGAGTGCGGCGGTCAGAGCGCTTAGCGGAGCGGCGAAGCTGGAGGCGTCGCTGGGCGTATCCTTGAGCAAATCGAAAGCGACAGGGGTCACGGTCACCGGCAGGAGCATGGCGAAGGTGCCCGCCACTGTCGGGGTCAAGACCCGGCGGAACAGCGACAGGCGCGCGGAAAGCGCAAACTGCAAGAGCGATGCAAAGGCGGTGAGAGTGGCGAGCATCGCCAAACCGCCCTCCGCGACGGCTGTAACACTCACCGCGATGGCAGTTCCGGATGCGCCCATCACGAGCGGATAACCCGATCCGATCCGGCCCAGGCGAACCGCTTGCAGGATCGTTGTGGCGCCATTGATCGCGACTGAGGCAAACACGGCCCATGCCAGCATTGCATCGGTCCCGCCGGCGGCCCGCACAATGACGGTTGGAATCAAGACGATGCCCGAGATGTTGAGCATCGCGCGCTGTAGGCCGGCGCCAAGAGCGAGCGGCAGGGGAGGCCTCTCGTTCGGTTGGTAGCGAATAGTCACGGGCTGATTGCGGTCGCTAGCCGCCCCTTTGGCAGCCCCCACGGGTTGGCCCGCGTAAGCGCTGCATCAGGCATTGCCGCGTGCCCAAACCGAACACACAAGGTTGGCGCCGCTAGGCTTCACCGGCGCTACTCCCTTTTGGGGCATCCACTTGAATGGTCACGATGTCGGTATCGTGGTATTGCTGGTGGTGCACCGAAGACGCGAGATGACGGAGCAGGCGAAGCGATACTTCCTGTTCGACGGCAACCGAGGAAGTCTGTTCGGCGAGCAATGCAATACGATCCTCCACGTTCCCCTCGCCGGGCGTGGCGATGAACTCCAGCACCGCTTCGCCTCCCTCCTTGCGCGCAATCAGCAGCAAGCGGCGCTTTGCGTTTTTTTCCTCGCCGCGATGATCCAGCAGCGTCAGCAGCGTTTCTTCGCTGGCGGCTTCCAGGCGGCTGGTCATCGCCTTTCCCCAGCCGCTGCGGGCCGCGAAGGTCTGGAGAAATTTCATGATCTGGGGTAACGCCGAGACGCCGAAGTCCGCCTGCATCCGGCTGCGCCGGGGCGCGGTCAGTTCCACGAACAGCGTCATCAGAACGGCCGTCAAGCCACCGGCGGTCATTCCGTTCTCCAGCATGCCGCCGGCGAACCCGGAGAAAAATTCCGGGAATATCACGCCGGCCTGAAACCCGGTTCCCACCCAGAAAGAGACTCCGCAGATCAAGCCGTTGCGGTAGTTCATCCCGTCCTGGATGATCAGTTTTGTCCCCACGATGAAGAGCATCGCCATGAGCACAATGACGTAGGCCGCCGCGACCGGCCCGGGTATTGCCAGGACCAAGGCCAGGGCCTTGGGCAGAAAGGCGACCAACATGAACACCACCCCAACCGCGATCCCGACGCTGCGGGCGGCGACGCCGGTAAGTTCGGTGACCGAGACGCTGGTGGAATAGGTGGTGTTCGGCACGGTCCCGGCGAGGCCCGACAACAGGTTGCCTATTCCGTCGGCGCCCACCGCGCCCTGAACGGCCCGAAAATCGGGCGCCCGAGGTTTGCGCCATGACACCCGCTGGATAGCCAGACCATCGCCGATCGTCTCGATGGCGCCGACTAAGGTCGCAAAGACAAAAGCGGGAAGCAGCGCCCAGAATGCCGGCCCGAATTGAAGATCGAGTCCCGGCCAATCGCCCTGGGGCAATCCGATCCAAGCTGCCTCGGCGACCCGGGCCATGTCGTATATGCCGAAATATCCGGCAATCAGCGAGCCCGCCACAACGCCGATCATTGGGGCCCACAGGCGCAGCGCCGACCTTCCCCTAAGCGCGATAACGAGGATGAACAGCAGGGTAACAACCACGCTCAGGGGCGCCGCCAGTGCCGACGTGTCCTGCGGCACATCCTCGATCATGTCGAAGGCTACCGGCATGACCGTAACCGCGATCAGCATGATTACGGTTCCCGACACGGTTGGGGTGAGAATGCGGCGCAGCAGCGAGAGCCGGCCCGAAAGCACGAACTGGAACAGGGAAGACACCAACACCAAGGTGGCCAGGAGCGCCGGGCCGCCTTGCTTGATTGCGGCGATGCATACCGCGATAAAGGTAGCTGACGTGCCCATGACCAGCACGTAACCCGACCCGAAACGGCCAACCCGGATAGCCTGCAATAGCGTGGTAATGCCGCTGATTGCGACCGCGGCGAATACCGCCCACGACAGGTAGGATTCGCTACCGCCGCCGGCCCGGATCACAATTGCCGGAGTGAGCACGATCCCGGCAATGCACAGCACCGCAAATTGCAGGCCGAGGCCCACGGCAAGCGGCCTGGGAAGCTGATCGTCGGGCTCGTAGCGGACGTTGGTGGCGTGATTGCCGGATTTAACGCTCATGGAGAACCCCCCTCCCTCCTGGTGCGCACTGTAATTCTGCACGAATTCCGTGGTGCTGGTCTTGCTGATCAGCGTCCGAGAAGTCGCTTGACCATAACCGCCAGCGTGAGGTCACGCGGGCCGCCGAAACGGTTGGTGTTGGTGAAGTCGGGATCCTGCGCGTGAAAGGGGTGCGTGTCGTACCTCCCTGAGTCTTCAAAATCGCCACTTGCAGCGTAGGTCAGTTTCAGTCCCAGCAGCAGGTTCAAGCCCACGTGGTAGTCGGCGCCGGCGTACAGTCGCCAGGCAAACCGCGTCTCGCGGAAATCGCCGTTCTGGGTGGAGTTGTAGTAGGACAGCGGCGGATCGTAGGTCGCACCCGCCGAGTCCCGGTAATCGCTGGAAAAATACACTCCCCCCATCTCCAGGGAAGCCACGCCCAGGCCGGCGCCCAGGTAGGGGGTAATCCGGCCCCAGGCGTTGGGGAAGTCGTAGCAGGCATTCAGCAGGATCGAACGGGCGTTGAAATTATCGACGTAGGCCTGGCTTCCGGACGATACGGTCCCGCCGGAACGCGGGAGAATGGGTGAACCGTCGTAGTAACTGATGCCCTTGAACACCTGCGTGGCGTCGTTCTTATGCTGAGAGAAAGCCAACTCCAGGCGGGTACGCCCGAAAATACGCCCGGCATAAATCTCGAACGCGGCGCCGGTGTCCAGGTCGATGTCGTAGCGCCACCGATAGCCCGAAACGGCGGGCATGGGGTCCTGGTCGCAGCAAGCTTCATCGGGATAGCAGGTGCCTTCCCGGTTCCAGCCTTCCTGGTCGAGTGTGGATCCCCAATTCGCACCGAGGCCGGCGCCTGCATACCATCCGGAACGCATTGGCATTGCGTTTTCCGCGCCGTTTGTCTCGCCAAACGCAGGGCCGATCGCCAGCAAGACGCCAATGGCCGTAATGGTCCACTCCAATCGCATGGGAACCCCCCTCTCAGGCATTGCCTTTCCCCTGGCAGTCCATTGGAAAACGCATTAGAGCGCGGGCAGGATGCCCTCGTTCCCAACGTGTTCCCTGCACGTCAGCGCAGCGGCGCCTGCTGTGAAAACTCCCAGCGGGGATTTTTCTACGGACTGCTGGTGCGAGGCCGGTAGCCTAACACTAGCGTGCCGGTTTCAGTCACGAACGGCCTTGCAGAGTGCGGCGCGCAAGGCGCTGCTTTTCTCTCTGCCAATCGCGTTCCTGGTCCAGCCGGCGTTTGTCGTATTGCTTGCGTCCTCGTCCCAAGCCAATGCGCAGCTTTGCGCGCGGTCCGCCCCAGTACAGCGCCAGCGGCACCAGGGTGAGTCCGCGTTGCTGCACTTTTCCGGCCAGCCGGTCGATCTGGTAGCGGTGCAACAGCAGTTTGCGGCTGCGGTCCGCGACCGGCGGCGGGTGCTTGCTGGCGTTGGGCAGGGGCGCAAAGTTGGCGCCCACCAGCCAGGCTTCCTGTTCCTTTATGGCGACATAGGCCTCAACCAGGCTCGCGCGGTTGGCCCGCAGGGCCTTGACCTCCCAGCCCAGGAGAGCCAGCCCCGCGTCGAGTTCTTCAAGAATCTCGAAACTGCGGTGGGCCCGCCGGTTTACGGCAATACGTCCGGGTTGCGATTTGCGTGCCATGGTGGGTAAGTCATTCGTCGGCGCAGCAGGCGCCTTTAGCCAGAGCAGTACAATAACGCCGCTGCGCGCAAAACGGACCGCGCAGATTCCGGCGTGATGGGGCAAGCTGGATCAACAGCCATTTGCGGGACACCATACCAATATAGCGGGGCCGTTCCCTATACGGCAAAGGCGCCGGCCCAAACCGGCGCCTTGAGAACGAATGCGTGAGATATTCAGAGAAGCCTTGACGGCGTGTTCTCCCGAGACCGTTTTCGATCTCGTGGCGGCCGTGGAGGACTATCCGCGCTTCCTGCGTGGCTGTGTGGGTGCGGAATTGCACCGGCAAGACGAACACGAGGCTCTGGCCAGCCTGGACCTGCGCGGCGGCGTTTTTCGGCAGCGCCTGACTACGCTGAACCGGATGGAGCGCCCCCACCGCCTGGTGATGAACTTAAGCGAAGGGCCGTTTCGGAGCCTGCAGGGGGAATGGCTTTTTGATCCGGTTGGCACGGGATGCCGGGTCTCCTTGCGAATTCAGTTCGAGTTTGACAGCAAGGCCCGGGAAATGTTGTTGAGCCAGAGTTTTCGAGCCATGTGCGACCGCCTGGTGCAGGATTTTCTCAACCGAGCGAAAGTGATCGAGTCCCGAAATGGGTGATGAGCTTGCTGTTGAAGTGAGTTACGCGGTGCCCGGCGCACAGCGTGTGCTGCGCTTGCGTGTTGCGCGCGATTGCACCGCACGCCAGGCCGTCAAGCTGTCGTGCATGGCGGCCTTGTTCCCGGAAATCAATGCTGCGACCTGCCCGATCGGCGTGTTCGGCGCCAGGGTCGACGATGACTACCGGCCCAAGGGCGGCGACCGGCTTGAGATATACCGGCCCCTGGAGAACGATCCGATGGACGCACGCCGCCGGGCGGCAAGTTGACCCCGGGAAGGAGGGCTTCCAGCCCTCGTCGAGGACAGGATGTCCTCGTTCCCGGGGATGCCGAAGTTAGTCGTCCGGCGCGGTCGTAATGTCGACCGAGCTTACGCCTTCTTCGGAGAAGCGGATCACAACGATCCGGCGCTGGCCTTCCAGGGTTCCGCTGGTAAAGACGTAGTCCCAGCGGTCGGCGTGAAAGGGATCGCGCACCGTGGGCGTGCCCAGAATGTATGCGACCTGCTCGCGGGTCATGCCGAGTTCCACTTTCTCGATGTCGTCGGGATCAATGATTGAGCCCTGGAACACGTTGACCTTGTAGACACAGCCAGCCAGCAAGGCGCAAGCGGCGGCGGCCAGCGCCAGTCGGCGCCATTGTTGAGAATGCTTCATAGCGGGGGCGCAGTATAGCAGTCCAAGGGGGGCTTGCCCATCTCTCCCTTTCAGCGCCGCTTGCGGACGTACAGCACGAGGCTGTGGTCGATCAGTTCATACCCCGCCGCCCCTGCGATTTCTTCCTGCAGGCGCTCGATTTCCTCGTTGACGAATTCCATGACCTCGCCGGATTCCACGCAAATCATGTGATCGTGGTGATCGCCCGAGTCCAGTTCAAAGACCGAATGGCCGCTCTCGAAGTTATGGCGGGTGACCAGTCCCGCCTGTTCGAACTGCGTCAGCACGCGGTAAATCGTCGCCAGCGGGACATCGTTGTCATCGGCCGCCAGTTGCAGGTAGATATCGTCGGCGCTCAGGTGGCGCTCACGGCTTTGCGCCAGAACCCGGAAGATGCTCAGGCGCGGCTGGGTAACCTTGAGCCCCACCGCCTGCAGGTTCTTGCGTGGAATGTTTCTCTTCACTTGCCCGTGGCGGCCGCGCCACCCTGTAACCCGGCGCTGTCGGAGGATTGCCAGACACCACCCCGGGAGAGCATCTCTTCGGCATGGGCAAGCGTGCGTGGCGTGATTTCCACCCCCCCAAGCATACGCGCTACTTCACGCACGCGCTCGCTGTCTTCGAGTTGCGCCGAAACCGTCCGGGTCCCTCCATCCCGAACCACCTTGGTGACCCGGATCTGCCTGCTGGCGCGGCTGGCAACCTGCGGCAAATGAGTTACGCAGAGCACCTGGCCCCGCTTACCGAGTTCCGCCAGTCCGGCGCCCACGACTTCGGCTACCCGGCCGCCGATTCCGGAATCGACCTCGTCGAAGATCATGGTCGGCGGTTGACGGGCTCCGACCGCCGCCAGTTGGATTGCCAAACCGATTCGCGCCAATTCGCCTCCGGATGCATAACGCGCCAGGGGGCGTGCTGCCTGACCGGGGTTGAGCGCCACAAAAAATTCCGCCCGGTCGCGTCCACGGCGACCGATATTGCTCGCCTCGCTGAGGCGAACGGACAGGCGCCCGCCTTCCATGGCCAGCCCCTGCATGCGTTCGGATACCAGCTCGGCAAACTCCAAAGCGACCCGACTGCGCGCCTCGGAAAGGCCGGCGGCGCGGGTTTCCGCTTCTTCACGCAGCGCATCGCGCCCGGCGCGAGCCTGCGAGAGTCGCTCGTCGAGTGTTTCCAGCCCCTCTTTCTCCGCCTTCAACTCGCCCGTCAGCTGCGGCAATTCTTCCTGGGTTTTGCCATGCTTGCGCGCCACGGCCAGCAAGGCCTGGCGGCGTTGCTCGATTTCATCCAGGCTGCCGTCGTCTTCATCCAGGTCCAGGCCCAGGTGCTGGATCGTCGCCACCGCTTCCTCCACCAGGACCTCGGATTCGCTCAGCAGCCGCGCCGCCTCCGTCAGCTTCGGCTCGAACGCGGCCGCTCCCTCGATTTCCTGGCGGGCGGAAGCAAGCGCACTGCCGGCGGATTGCTCGCTCTCCCTGAGGCTATGCAGAGCGCTGCCCATGGCGGCCAGCAAACGGGCGCGATTGGCCAGGCGCAGGCGCAGCCGGTTCAATTCTTCAAGCTCGCCTGCCTGGGGACTCAGGGCCTCGAGTTCGGTGATCCAACTGCTGAGCAGCTCCACTCGCACGGCCCGCTCCCCGGCGCGTTGCTTCAGCGCTTCGCATTGCTGTTCGGCCTGCCGCAAGGCAGCGAACGAATCGGCAAATTCCTGTACGGATTCAGTCAGTCCGCCGTACTCGTCCAGAATCCGGAGTTGCGCGCCGGTATGCAGCAGCGCCTGGTGCGCCTTCTGCCCGCAGATATCGATAAGGCAGGCGCCGATCTCGCGCAGCCTTTGCGCCGGAACCGGCACTCCGTTCAGGGAACCGCGCGAACGGCCGTCCGCCCGGATCACCCGCCGCATGATGCATTCTTCGTGCAGGTCGTGTTCCTCTGCCCAGGGAGGCAGCGGCGTGCCGGCGGGGATTTCGAAACAGGCAGTGATGTCCGCCTGCTTCGCGCCCGTGCGCACCTGCTTTGAGTCGGCCCGCTCGCCGGTTGCAAGAGCCAGTGCTTCCACCAGGATGGATTTTCCCGCCCCTGTCTCGCCGGTAAGGGTGGTAAATCCCGGCTCCATATCCAACTCTGCCGTGTCGACAACCGCCAGGTTTCGGATCGCCAGGTGGGTCAGCATTGTGGCCGGATCAGCCTGAGTCCTGCGTGGCCGGACCCTTGGCCCAATTCAGTTTTTCCCGCAGCACCGAAAAGTAGTTGTAGTCGGTCGGATGGATCAACTCAAGCCTGCGCGAAGAACGTGACACGTGAAGTGTCTGTCCATACTCCAGCACGCCCAGGTCGATCCCGTCGCAACTGACGGCCGCGGTCACCGCGGCATCTGTTGGAATGGTCAGCGAGAGTTTGGCGCTGCCGGGTATGACCAGGGGGCGATCGTCCAGTTTGTGGGGACAGATCGGCACCATGACGGTGGCATCGAGGCGCGGGTCGACGATCGGACCGCCGCAACTCATTGCGTAGGCGGTGGAACCGGTAGGCGTGGCGGCGATGAATCCATCGCCGCGGTGGGTGGCGATATGGCGCCCGTCCACGGTCGTGGACAGCTCCAGGATGCGCGCTCCGCCGCTGCGATGCGCCACTACGTCGTTCAGCGCCGTGGCCCGCAGAACCTTGCCCTGCCGCCGGGTCAGCCGGGCGCCCAACAGCATGCGGCGCTCCGAGAAGTACTGTCCGCAGAGCAGGGAGGCCAGTTCCGATTCGAATCGTTGCTGGCCCAGGTCCGCCAGAAACCCCAGCGTTCCGAGGTTGACGCCCAGCAAGGGCGTCTTGCGCCGTACCGCAATCTGGGCGGCCCGCAGCATGGCGCCGTCACCGCCCATGGCGATAATCAATTGAGCGCCTTGGGCAGTTGGCCGGTCTTCGGCCTGGTGCGCCAGCGAGGCGGAGCAGCCCAGCCGTTCCAGGTGAGCCGCCAATTCAGAAGCTGCCTGCTCAATCGGTTCGTGGCCCTTGCGCGCCAGTATCGCCACTCTTTGGAATTGAATCTGCGGCATGTCCGGAATCTCTATTCGGGGCCTATGCGAAAGCCGTTTGGGCCTTGAAAAACAGGAATCATGCACAATAGTACCCCTGCATGGAACACATTGCACCGAGAGCCTGGGAACGAGGGCATCTTGCCCTCGTCAAGCGCGGGTACGCCCTCGCTCCCGACACCGTAGGGGAGCCAGTAGATGAGCAAGCGGACCAAGTCTGAAGCAGCTGACGAGGCCGCCACACCTGAGGCGGCCAGGTCCGAGGAAAAATCCGAGCCGGATGATCCGGCGGTGGAAATCGAGCGCCTTACGCTCGCCCTGAATCATCAGCACGAAGCACATTTGAGGGCCGTCGCCGAAGCCGAGAATGTTCGCCGGAGAGCCCAGAGGGACGTCAGCGAGGCTTACGGGCGGGGACAGCGGCGGATCGTGCGTGAGTTGCTGGCGGCCGTGGACAGCCTGGAGCTGGGCTTGAGTTCCGCGGAATCGGCGACCGCCGAGAGTCTAATGGAAGGGCAACACGCCACCTTGCGCCAAATGCAGAAGGTCCTGGAAACGTTCGGGGTGGAAGCGGTGGAGTCCCAAGGCGAGCCTTTCGATCCCGAGCAACACGAAGCGGTGGGTCTTCAGCCGTCGGACGCGGTCGATCCGGATTGCGTGATCTCGGTGATGCAGAAGGGTTATCTCATGCAGGGCCGGCTGCTGCGGGCAGCCCGGGTGGTGGTTTGTTCGGGGCCGCCCCAAGCGCCGAAAGTAGAAACCGGCGAGAAAGATCAAATGGATTGAATTGCGCGCCTTGAATCCTCATATCGGGTATAGGCAAGCAAGTCACTTAAGTTCATGGAGAAATACGCATGGGCAAAATAATCGGCATAGACCTGGGCACCACGAATTCCTGCGTGGCCGTAATGGACGGTCAGCAAGGCAAAGTTATTGAGAATTCCGAAGGCGATCGCACCACGCCATCCGTCGTGGCCTTCGCCAAGGACGATCAGATCCTGGTGGGCCAGTCGGCCAAGCGCCAGGCGATAACCAATCCCACCAACACCCTGTACGCCATCAAGCGCCTGATCGGGCGGCGCTTCAAGGACAGCGTGGTGCAGCGCGATATCGAGCTGGTGCCGTTCAAGCTGGTCGGGTCGGACAACGGCGACGCCTGGGTGGAGGTCAATGGCCGCAAGATCGCACCGCCGGAAATTTCCGCGCGGGTGCTGCAGAAGATGAAGAAAACCGCCGAGGATTACCTGGGCGAGGACGTGATCGAGGCCGTAATCACGGTGCCGGCGTATTTCAACGACTCCCAGCGGCAGGCGACCAAGGATGCCGGCAAGATCGCCGGGCTGGAGGTCAAGCGCATCATCAACGAGCCGACCGCGGCTGCGCTGGCGTACGGAATGGGCCAGCAGCGCGGCGACTGCAAGATTGCCGTCTACGACCTGGGCGGCGGCACCTTCGATATCTCGATTATCGAGATTGCCGAGATTGACGGCGAGACGCAGTTCGAGGTGCTGGCCACCAACGGCGACACTTTCCTGGGCGGCGAGGACTTTGACAACCGTTTGATTGGCTACCTGGCCGGGGAGTTTGAGAAAGAGCACGGCGTGGATGTCCGCAAGGATCCGCTGGCCATGCAGCGTCTCAAGGAAGCCGCGGAGAAAGCCAAGATCGAGCTGTCGTCGCAGCAGCAAACCGAAATCAACCTGCCGTTCATTACCGCGGATGCATCCGGCCCCAAGCATTTGAACATCCGGCTCACCCGGGCCAAGCTGGAAGCGCTGGTGGAAGACCTGATTGCGCGCACCATCGAACCCTGCCGCACGGCGCTGGCCGATGCGGGCCTTTCGGTGGGCGACATCAAGGACGTGATCCTGGTCGGCGGTCAGATCCGCATGCCCAAGGTGCAGGAGGCAGTCCGGGACTTTTTCGGCCGCGACCCGCGCAGGGATGTGAATCCCGACGAGGCCGTGGCTCTGGGCGCCGCCATCCAGGCGGGCGTGTTGTCGGGCTCGGTGCGCGACGTGCTGCTGTTGGACGTAACGCCGCTATCGCTCGGCATCGAGACGCTGGGCCAGGTGATGACTCGCCTGATCGACAAGAACACCACCATACCCACGCGCGCCAACCAGGTGTTCTCGACTGCCGATGACGGCCAATCCGCCGTAACCATTCATGTGCTGCAAGGCGAGCGGCAGCGGGCCTCGGACAACAAGTCGCTGGGGCGCTTCGACCTCACCGATATTCCTCCGGCGCCGCGCGGCGTTCCGCAGATCGAGGTCACCTTTGATATCGATGCCAACGGCATTCTCAACGTTTCGGCTAAGGACAAGGCCACCGGGCGCGAGCAGAAGATCGTGATCAAGGCTTCCAGCGGGCTGGCGGACAAGGAGATCGAACGCATGGTGCAGGAGGCCGAAATGCATGCCGAGGAGGATCGCAAGTTCCGCGAGCTGGTGGACGTGCGCAATCAGGCCGACGGCCTGGTGCATTCCAGCGAGAAGGCGCTTTCGGACCTGGGCGACAAGGTGCAGCCGGAAGAGCGCGCGAGCATCGAATCGGCGATCTCCGACCTGAAGACCGCACTCAAGGGCGACGACAAGGCTGTGATCGAGGCCAAGAGCCGAGCGCTGTCGGAAGCAGCGGCCGGAATGGCGCAGCGGGTGTACCAGGAACAGGCGCAGGCAGAGGGAGACGCTGACGGAACCGGTGCGAACACGGATGCGGGCGGCGACGCCCCCGACGTGACCGATGCGGAGTTTGAGGACGTAACTCCGGACGATCAGAAGAAATCCGCCTGAAACGCGCGCGGCCGGTGCATTTCGCGCGATTCCCCCGCAACAGACGGGCGCGCTGCGCCGCTACGGGAGAGAGTTAAGTGTCTGGACGGGACTACTACGAAGTCCTGGGCGTGGACCGCAACGCTTCGGAGGCTGATCTCAAGAAGGCGTTTCGGCGCCTGGCTATGCGCTATCACCCGGATCGGAATCCCGACCAGAGCGACGAAACCGCGAATCAGTTCAAGGAGGCAAAGCGCGCCTACGAAGTCTTGAGCGACAGCCAGAAACGCGCGGCCTATGATCAATTCGGCCATGCCGGTGTGGAGGCGGGCGCGGGCGCGGGCGGCGGGTCGTCCGATCCCTTCAACACCATATTCGGCGATATATTCGGCGAAGTGTTCGGTGGCCGGCGCGGCGCAAGCAGTCAGCCCCGCCGTGGAGCTCACCTGCGCTACCGTCTTGACCTGAACTTCACCCAGGCCATATTCGGCGACGACGTGCGGATCACGATTCCACGCACCGTGGCCTGCTCGACCTGCGCCGGCTCCGGCTCTCGTCCCGGCACGGGAATGAGTACCTGCGGGCGTTGCGGAGGCAGCGGTCAGACTCAGATTCGCCAGGGGATTTTCTCGATCCGGCAGACTTGCGGCGCCTGTGGCGGCGAGGGAAGGGTAGTGTCCGACCCCTGCCGGGACTGTTCCGGCAAGGGCGCGGTACGCAAGAACGAAGAGATTTCGCTGAAAATTCCGCCTGGAGTGGATACCGGCGACCGCTCCCGGGTCCGCGGGAAGGGTAACGCTGGGCAGCGTGGCGGGCCTGCCGGAGACTTGATGGTGGAAATGCAGGTCCGGCCGCATCCGTTTTTTGAACGGGATGGCGCCAATTTGCACTGCCGCTTTCCTTTAAGCTTTACGACCGCAGCTTTAGGTGGAGAGGTGGAAGTGCCTACGCTGACCGGATCCGTGAATCTCAAGGTCCCTGCCGGCACGCAGTCGGGCCGCGTATTCCGCCTGCGCGGACGTGGCGTGAAGCCGGCGCGGGGCGGGCGCAAGGGCGACTTGTTTTGCCACATGGAAGTGGAAACGCCGGTGGAAATGAACCGGACCCAGAAGCGCTTGCTCAAGGAATTTGCCAACCAGGTCGAACGCGGCGGTGATCGGCAGCAGCCACGCCGGGCGAAATGGCTGGATTGGGCTCTCAAGAAAGGCCAGGACTCAGGAAGGCGGGCCTCATGAAGATCAGTTTGCTGGGCGCCAGCGGCCGCATGGGCCGCGAATTGCTGGCGAGGGTGGCCGCCGCCGATGATTTGCAGCTTGTCGGAGCGCTGGCCGCTCCGGACGACCCGTGGATCCGCCTGGATGCCGGCCTGGCCGCCGGGATGGGCGCTACCGGGGTAATCGTTACGAGTTCGCCTGAGGAGAGCATTTCGGGTGCGGATGTCGCGGTGGATTTCTCGTCCGCCGGCGCCACCGGCGAAATCGCCGCGGCCTGCGCCGATGCCGGCTGTGCGCTGGTGGAGGGTGTGACGGGAATAAGCGAAGGTGGACAGTCCGCTCTTGAGTACGCCGCTCGGGAAGTGGCCGTGCTGCAAGCCAGCAACATGAGCCTGGGCGTCTATGTGCTTGACGAATTATTGCGCCGGGCGGCCGCGCAGCTGGGCGAAGACTACGATCTCGAGATCATTGAGACGCATCATCGCGGCAAGGCTGACGCGCCTTCCGGTACTGCGCTGCAACTCGGCCGTACGGCGGCAGCGGCGCGCGGCCGTGAGTTCTCCGAAGTGGCGGTTTTTCAGCGCCACGGTCAGACCGGGGCGCGCGCAAAGGGGTCGATCGGGTTCAGCGCGGTTCGCGGCGGCGGTTTTTCGGGCAATCATTCGGTTTTGCTGGCCGGCAACGACGAAGTGCTCGAATTGCGTCACCAGAGCTTGAGCCGCGGCGTTTTTGCTGCCGGAGCGCTGCGCGCGGCGCGCTGGATTGTGGGCCGCCCGCCCGGAATGTACGATTTATCTTCCGTGATGGCGTCCCCGCAGTGACCCCGGCGGTGCTAGCCCTGGCGGGCGGGGCCGTATTTCGAGGCTGGTCGATCGGCGCCGAGGGAGAGTCCCAGGGCGAAGTGGTGTTCAACACCGCAATGACCGGCTACCAGGAAATCCTGACCGATCCTTCCTATTGCCGCCAGATCATCACGTTGACGGTGCCCCACGTGGGGAATACCGGCGCCAACCGGGAAGACTACGAATCCGACCGCGTGTATGCGTCCGGATTGGTCATCCGGGATTTGCCGGTGGCTGAGAGCAATTGGCGCAAGGACATTGCTTTCTCCGACTTTCTCCGCAATGAGGGCACAGTGGCGATCGCCGGCGTCGATACTCGCCGCCTGACCCGCATCCTGCGCGAACAGGGGGCCCAACCGGGCTGCATTCTGACCGGGCCGGGGCGTAGCGACGAAGCCCTGGCCAAGGCCCGCGCCGCGCCGGAAATCGTAGGGATGGACCTGGCTCGCGTGGTCACCACGGCGCAAGCCTACGAGTGGCCGGTGGATGGCGCGGAATCCGGGTCCGGCCGGATCGTGGCCTACGACTACGGAATCAAACGCAATATTCTTCGTTCATTGGCCCGCCTGGGGCGCCGTGTGACCGTGTTGCCGGCCGAAGCGCCCGCCTCCGAGGCCCTGGCGCTGAAACCCGATGGCGTATTCCTCTCCAACGGGCCCGGAGACCCGGAACCCTGCGTGTACGCCATTGAAGCAGTTCAGGAAATTCTTGACTCGGGAACACCCATACTGGGTATCTGCCTGGGTCATCAATTGCTGGGTCTGGCCTGCGGCGCGCAGACAATAAAGATGAAATTCGGACACCACGGCGCCAATCATCCTATTGTTGACCTGGATAACGGCGAAGTCGCGATCAGCAGTCAGAATCACGGCTTTGCCGTGGAAGAGGCCAGCCTGCCTGATTGCCTGCGGGCCACGCACCGCTCGCTGTTCGATGGAACCCTGCAGGGTCTGGCGCATCGCAGCCGGCCCGCCATCAGCTTTCAGGGCCACCCGGAGGCCAGCCCCGGGCCGCATGACCTGGGCTACGCTTTCGACCGCTTTGCAGGACTGATGCAACGCCATGCCTCGTAGGGACGATCTCGAAAGCGTACTGATTATCGGCGCGGGCCCGATCGTAATCGGGCAGGCCTGCGAGTTCGATTATTCCGGCGTGCAGGCGTGCAAGGCCTTGCGTGAAGAGGGCTATCGCGTGGTACTGGTGAATTCCAACCCGGCCACCATCATGACCGATCCCGAGACCGCCGACGCCGTCTATATCGAGCCGGTCAACGCCCGTTCGCTGGCCGCGGTGATCGAGCGTGAGCGCCCCGATGCGCTGTTGCCCACCATGGGCGGCCAGACGGGTCTGAACACGGCCCTGGAACTGGCCCGAAAGGGCATTCTGGAGCAGTTTGGGGTCGAGTTGATCGGCGCCCGCAGCGATGTGATCGACAAAGCCGAGGACCGGGAACGATTTCGCGACGCCATGCTGTCCATCGGCCTGGAAACGCCCTGTTCCTGGATGGTGCGCAGTATCGCCGAGGCCAGGGAAGTCATCTCCGAAATCGGCTACCCGGCGATCATCCGTCCTTCCTTTACCCTGGGCGGCGTGGGCGGTGGCGTGGCGCGCTCTGCCGCCGAGTTCGAGAACGCGATGGCGCGGGCGCTGGATGCCTCGCCCAGCCACTCGGCGCTGGTCGAGGAGTCGGTGCTGGGCTGGAAGGAATTCGAGATGGAGGTGGTGCGCGACCGGCGCGACAACTGCATCATCGTGTGCTCGATAGAAAACCTCGATCCCATGGGCATTCATACCGGGGACTCGATTACCGTGGCGCCGGCGCTGACCCTGACCGACAAGGAATACCAGCGCATGCGCGACGCGGCGATCGCGGTCTTGAGGGAAATCGGCGTGGATACGGGCGGTTCCAACGTGCAGTTCGCGATCCATCCGGACAACGGGCGGATGGTGGTGATCGAAATGAACCCGAGGGTGTCTCGCTCGTCGGCGCTGGCCTCGAAGGCAACTGGATTCCCGATCGCCAAGGTGGCCGCCAAGCTGGCGGTGGGCTATACGCTCGACGAGCTGCGCAACGAGATTACCGCCGGCCGCACGCCGGCCTCCTTCGAGCCGGCGATCGACTACATCGTGACCAAGGCGCCCCGGTTCGCGTTCGAGAAGTTTCCGCGCGCCGACGCGCGGCTGACTACCCAGATGAAATCGGTCGGCGAGGCCATGTCGCTCGGGCGAACCTTCCAGGAGTCGCTGCAGAAGGCGCTGCGCAGCCTCGAAATCGGCATCGACGGCCTGTGCGAACGGGTGGATCCGGCCAGCCCGGATGCGCGGGCCACGGTGGGAGAGGAGTTGCGCACGGCGGGGGCGGAACGCCTTTTGTACATGGCCGATGCCATGCGGCTGGGCATGACGGAAAGCGAGATCGTGGGACTCTCGCGCATCGATCCCTGGTTCGTGGGGCAGATCGCCGACCTGGTGCGCGAGGAACAGAAAGTCAGCGAAGCAGGTTGGGATGCCTTGAGCGACGACTGGCTCATGAGGCTGAAGCGCAAGGGCTTTGCCGACAGCCGTCTGGCGAGTTTACTGGGCGTTACGGAATTGCAGATGACCGATCGCCGCCGGGCGGCCGGGATACGCCCGGTCTTCAAGCGCGTGGACAGTTGCGCGGCCGAGTTTCCGACCTCCACCGCTTACATGTATTCCAGCTACGAGGAGGAATGCGAGGCCGAGCCCTCCGACCGGCCCAAGATCATGATTCTGGGCGGTGGTCCCAACCGGATCGGGCAGGGCATCGAGTTCGACTACTGCTGCGTGCATGCCGCGCTGGCTTTGCGTGACGCGGGTTTCGAGACGATCATGGTGAACTGCAATCCGGAGACCGTGTCCACCGACTACGACACCTCCGACAAGCTGTATTTCGAGCCCCTGACCGTTGAGGACGTCATGGAAATCGTCGAGCGCGAGAAGCCCGGGGGCGTGATCGTTCAGTACGGCGGCCAGACTCCGCTGCGGATAGCCCGGGCCCTGGAACGCGCCGGCGCGCCGATTATCGGCACCTCTCCGGAAGCCATAGACCGGGCCGAGGACCGGGAGCGGTTCAAGGACCTGTTGGGCGAGCTGGGCTTGAAGCAGCCGGAGAATCGCACCGCCCGATCGGTTGAAGAAGCGGTGAAGCTGGCCCGAGAACTGGAGTACCCGCTCATGCTGCGGCCTTCCTACGTGCTTGGCGGGCGCGCCATGGACGTGATCTACGGCGAGGAGGAGCTGCTGCGCTACATGGGCGAGGCCGTGGCGGTTTCCAACGAAAGTCCGGTGTTGCTGGACGAGTTTCTCCCCAGGGCGGTGGAATTTGACGTGGACGCCATCTACGACGGCGAACAGGTGCTGATCGGCGGAATCATGGAGCACATCGAGCAGGCCGGCGTGCATTCCGGAGACTCCGCCTGTTGCCTGCCTCCGGCTACGGCCGGTGAAGAGGTGCAGCAGGAATTGGCGCGGCAGACCGGGCTATTAGCCCGGGCTCTGGGCGTAAGCGGGCTGATGAACGTCCAGTTCGCGATCCAGGACGGCGACATTTACGTTCTGGAGGTCAATCCCCGGGCCTCCCGCAGCGTGCCGTACGTGTCCAAGGCGGTGGGTATTCAACTCGCCAAGGTGGCGGCGCTGGTCATGGTGGGGCGCACGCTCCGCGAGCAGGGTGTCAGCGACCCTCCGCGCCCGGCCTATTTCTCGGTCAAGCAGTCGGTATTTCCATTTTCCCGCTTCCCGGGGGCCGATCCGATTCTCGGGCCGGAAATGAAGTCCACCGGCGAAGTAATGGGTGTGGGAACCAGTTTTGCCGAAGCCTACGCCCGTGCCCAGGAGGGCGCCGGGGTGGCGCTGAAGCAGGGTGGGGCAGCCCTGCTATCGCTGCGCGACCCGGACAAGCCCGCTTCGGTGGAGCTGGCGCGCATGTTGGAGCAGAAGGGATTCGACCTGGTGGCAACCCACGGCACCGCCAGCTTTTTGGCCCGGCATGGGGTGTCCTGCAAGCGTATCAACAAGGTGCGCGAAGGCCGCCCGCATATCGCCGATCTCATTCGCAACGATGAGGTCGATCTGATTGTCAACACGACCGAGGGGCGGGCGTCGATCCTGGAGTCGCACGAAATCAGGTCCGAGGCGGTGCGCAAGAACGTGACCTACTTCACCACCCTGGCGGCGGCCGACGCCGCTTGCCGGGCAATCGAGCATTTCGGCGCAGGAACAGTATCCCGGCTCCAGGACCTGCATGAGAGGATCGCCACATGACCCAAGTGCCTATGACGCGCGTCGGTGAAACGGCGCTCCGCGAGGAACTCAAGCGGCTGAGGAACAAGGAACGCCCGCGCCTGGCCCGGGCAATCGGCGAGGCCCGCGAGCACGGCGATCTGCGCGAGAACGCCGAGTACCACGCCGCCAAGGAGCAACAGGGTCTGGTTGAGGCGCGCATCCGCCACATCGAAAGCCGCCTGGCGCATGCTCGCGTAATCGACCTGGCCCGCATTCCGCACGATGGGCGCGTGGTGTTCGGGGTGACGGTGGAACTCAAGAACCTGGACGGTGGCAGCGACGTGCGCTACCAGATCGTGGGCGAAGATGAGGCCAGAGTTCGGGACGACGCTATCTCCTTCATTTCGCCTATGGCCCGCTCGCTGATCGGCAAGTACGCAGGCGATGAAGTGGAGATCAGTGCTCCCAGTGGTGTAAAGCGCTTTGAGATACTCGCCGTGGAGTATGAGTAAAAAACAATATATATCAATATTATAAAATATATATCGATAATATACATGAAGAAGAGAGCGGACGAATGGGCGGATCATTGGACACGGCGCGCCAAGGCCGAGGGATGGCGCTCGCGGGCTGCCTTCAAGCTTGCGGAACTGGATCGCCGTGACCGCCTGCTGGCTCGTGGAGCTCGGGTTGTGGATCTCGGCGCGGCGCCCGGCGGCTGGAGTCAGTACGCAGCCCGCAAGGTGGCGCCCGGGGGAACGGTGGTGGCGGTGGACATCGAACCGATGAGGGCGCTTGAGGGAGTTTGTGTGCTGCGTGGCGACGTCACATGCGAGGCAATTCTGGCTAGAGTGCGTGACGCCCTTGGGGGCCCGGCCGATGCCATAATCTCGGACCTGGCGCCGCGCTTGAGCGGGAACCGGGACGCTGATCAGGCGCGATCCATGGAGCTGGCCGGAATGGCACTTGAGGTAGCCCTGGCGTTGCTGCGGCCGGGCGGTTGGTTTGTGGCCAAACTCTTTCAGGGAAGCGGCTTTGAGGAATTCGTGGCCGGCGCGCGCGGCCGGCTGGCCACAGTGCGCCTTCGCACCCCCTCGGCATCGAGGCGGGCCAGCCGCGAAACCTACCTGGTAGGCCAGGCATGAAACCGTTGGTCGAAGCATTCCGGGACCCGGTGACCCATTCCGTTTCCTACGTGGTGAGCGACCCGGCAACAGGACGCGCCGCGCTGATCGACCCGGTGCTGGGCTTCGATCCGGCGTCGGGGCAAACCAGCTATCGGCCGGTCGAGCGGGCCATTGCAGCGGTGGAGGGAGCCGGGCTTACCCTTGACTGGATCATTGAGACGCATGTCCATGCGGACCATCTCAGCGCGGCGCAATACGTAAAGGAGCGGCTCGGAGGACGCCTCGGAATATCCGCCGGAGTGACATCGGTGCAGCGGCATTTCGGCGATGTGTTCAATCTGCAAGACGATTTTGCGGCCGATGGCTCCGAATTCGATCATTTGTTTGCCGATCTTGAGGAATTCAGACTGGGCGAGATCAAGGCTTGTGTCTTGCACACGCCCGGACACACGTCGGCCTGCGCTTGTTACGTCTTCGGCGATGCTGCTTTTGTCGGCGATACCTTGCTGATGCCGGACACCGGAACCGGGCGGAGCGATTTTCCCGGCGGTTCGGCGGCCGTTCTATACCAATCGCTGACCCGGATTCTTGCGCTGGATCCGGCCATTCGGGTATTCGTGGGTCACGATGACGGGGCGGGCGGCAAGCGCGCAGTCGCCTGGCAAAGCACGGTCGCAGAGCAGCGCCGGGACAACATCTACTGCCGGGACGGCATCTCGCGCGATCAATACATCGCCCTGCGCCGGGAACGGGACGCAAATCTGTCCACACCCCGCCTGATGCTTCCGGCCCTGCAGGTGAATATTCGGGGCGGGCGCCTGCCGCCGGCCGAAGCCAATGGGCGCCGCTACTTGAGGATTCCCCTGAACGCCCCCAAATAGAAGAGTGTGAGTCAGGCCGGTCAAAGGCGGTGAAAACGTGTCTTGCTACAATTCGAAGGCCATTCGGGACCTGCGGCCCATGTTTCCCGACAATCAAGGAGAAGCCGAATGAGCTTGAGAATCAACGACGAGGCGCCTGACTTTACCGCCCAGACTACGGAAGGAGAGATCCGTTTCCATGACTGGATCGGCGACGGCTGGGTGATTCTGTTTTCGCACCCCAAGGATTTCACGCCGGTATGCACCACCGAACTCGGCTACATGGCGGGGCTCAAGCCCGAATTCGACAAACGCAATGCCAAAGTGATCGGACTGAGCGTCGATCCGGTTACCGATCACAAGGAATGGGTCCGGGATATCGAAGAGACCCATGGGCACGCCGTGAACTATCCGCTGATCGGGGATTCCAAGCTGGAAGTCGCCAAGCTCTATAACATGCTGCCGGCCGCGGCCGGCGACCAATCGCAAGGGCGTACGCCGGCCGATAACGCCACCGTTCGTTCCGTGTTCCTGATCGGGCCGGACAAGCGGGTCAAGGCGATGCTGACCTATCCCATGAGCACCGGGCGAAATTTCAACGAAGTACTGAGGCTTCTGGACTCCTGCCAGCTCACCGCGGCGCACCAGGTGGCTACGCCTGTGAACTGGAACTGGGGCGAGGATGTCATCATCGTTCCGGCAGTTTCCAATGAACAGGCCAAGGAAAAGTTTCCCGACGGCTGGGAAGCGCCCAAGCCCTACCTGCGGATCGTGCCGCAGCCGAAATGAGATCAGGTTCTCAATTCAGGTGATAATGCTTCAGCAGGCGGACCGCGCGACAGCCGCGGGCTGGCCTGATCGTGTAAGGTTGCCTGTTGAGGCCGAATGTTCCCCCGCCCGATGTAAGTAATGAGCAAGTTGACCAAGAATCTGTTTTTATGGCTGGTGATTGCACTCGCCCTGATGATGTTGCTGCAGCCTCTGAACAACCGTACCAATGAGACCGAGGAGATCAATTTCTCGCAATTCCTTGAGCTGTCGCGCAACGGTGGCGTCAAGGAGGTTGAGATTCTTGAAGACCGCACGATACGCGGAACACAGGTCAGCGGACAGGAGTTCGTAACCTACAGCCCGCCTTCCACCGACAACTCCGAGTTGGTGCGCCAGCTTAGCGAGGGCGGCGCGGTGGTGAGTTCTCCCAAGCCGAAGTCGGAGAATGCCTGGCTGTCGTTTCTGCTCAATCTTCTGCCGTTTTTGCTGCTGATCGGTATCTGGCTGTATTTCATGCGCCAGATGCAGGGCGGCGGCGTCGGCGGCCGGGGCGGCGCCATGTCGTTCGGGCGCAGCCGGGCACGCCTTCTGAATCCGGACCAGACGCCGGTGACCTTCGAAGACGTCGCCGGCGTGGAAGAGGCCAAGGAGGAGGTGGCCGAGGTGGTCGAATTCCTCAAGGACCCCTCCCGTTTTCAGCGCCTGGGCGGAAAGATTCCCAAGGGCGTGCTGATGGTGGGCCCGCCGGGCACCGGCAAGACGCTGCTGGCGCGCGCCATCGCGGGCGAGGCCGACGTGCCGTTCTTCACGATTTCCGGTTCCGATTTCGTCGAAATGTTCGTGGGCGTGGGCGCATCGCGGGTGCGCGACATGTTCGAACAGGCCAAGAAACAAGCGCCCTGCATCATCTTCATCGATGAGATCGATGCGGTAGGACGCCACCGCGGCGCCGGGCTGGGCGGCGGCCACGACGAGCGCGAGCAGACTCTCAACCAGCTGCTGGTGGAAATGGACGGCTTTGCCGGCAGCGACGGCACTATCGTCATCGCCGCCACCAACCGTCCGGACGTGCTGGATCCGGCCCTGCTGCGCCCCGGACGCTTCGACCGCCAGGTGGTCGTGCCGCTGCCCGACATTCGCGGGCGCGAATTGATCCTGAAGGTCCACATGCGCAAGGTCCCGATGCACGAGAGCGTTTCAGTCAACACTCTGGCGCGCGGCACGCCGGGATTCTCGGGCGCCGATCTCGCCAATCTCGTCAACGAGGCAACCCTGCTTGCCGGACGGACAGGGGCCCGCTCGGTAACCATGGACGAATTCGAGCGAGCCAAGGACAAGATCCTGATGGGCACCGAACGGAAGTCCATGGTGATGAGCCCCGAGGAGCGCAAGCTCACGGCATACCACGAATCCGGACATGCCGTCGTGGGCCTGAAGGTGCCCGAGCACGACCCGGTGCACAAGGTCACCATCATTCCACGCGGGCGGGCGTTGGGCGTGACCCTGTTTCTGCCGGAAGCCGACCGCCACAGCCATTCCAGGCAGCGTCTGATCAGCCAGATCACCAGCCTGTTCGGCGGCCGGGTCGCTGAGGAGCTGATTTTCGGCAAGGATGCGGTGACCACCGGAGCGGCCAACGATATCGAGCGCGCCACGGCGATCGCGCGCAACATGGTTACCAAGTGGGGACTTTCCAGGCGTTTGGGCCCGCAGACCTACAGCGAGGAGGACGGCGAAGTGTTCCTGGGCCGGACGGTAACCCAGCACAAGCAGGTATCGGACGCCACGGTGCACGCCATCGATAAGGAAGTGCGCGAGCTGATTGACACTGCCTATGAGCGCGCCAGGACGATTCTCACAACCAACACGGATCGCCTGCACGCCATGGCTGGGGCGCTGCTGAAGTATGAGACCCTTGAGCAGTTTCAGATCAAGGAGATCATGGACGGGCAGGAGCCCAGTCCCCCTCCCAACTGGAATCAGCAGGACAACAAAAAGAAGACCAAGCGCAAGAAGCGCAAACGCCCACCGGCAGCCGACATCGGCAAACCTGCTGAACAGCACTAGCTCAACTTAATTAGAGTGTTATGGAGATTTCCTGAATCGTTTTCCAGGCGGAGTGCACATGCCTGGCTTCGGTCCAGGTCTGGCCGATGGAAAAGCGGATGACCATGCGGCCGTCCACGGAGCCACGGGTGAGGTACAGGCGCCCGTCGTCGTTGATGGCTTGCAGCAGGCGTTCGTTTAGCGGGTCCAGCGATTCAGAGTTGACTCCGCGCGGGGCGTAGCGCCAGGTGATCAGCGCCAGGTTGGGGCCCGTGACCAGTTCGAAATCTTCGGCGGCCTGAATCTCCCGCGCCAGGTCCTTGGTCCAGCGGATGTGTGAGCGGATCTTTTCCCGCAAACCTTCGGCGCCGAAAGCCCGAATCACGAACCACAGCTTTAGCGCCCGAAAACGGCGGCCCAGCGATATTCCGTAATCCCGGTACTCGGTGATCTTTTCATCACGCGTGTTCTGCAGGTAGACGGGATTGATCGAGAGCGAACGCTGAAGCGATTCCGGGTCCTTGAGGAAGTGCGCGGAGCAGTCGAAGTTGGTGAACATCCACTTGTGGGGATTGAACACGAAGGAATCGGCTTGCTCCATGCCGTCGAGCAGGTGGCGATATTCCGGCAGTATCACAGCGCTGCCGGCCCAGGCCGCATCCACGTGCAGATAGACGTCCTCGCGGCGGCAGATTGCGCCGATTTCCTGCAGCGGGTCCACGGCGCCCGTGCCCGTGGTTCCCATCGTAACGACCACGCATGCCGGCGTTCTGCCCGCTCGCCGGTCGGCCTCGATTGCTTGGGCCAGGGCGGCGGGAATCATTCGTTGCCGCGAGTCGGTCTCGATGCTGCGAATGAAGTCCAGCGGGAAACCGGCAATTCGGGCGCCCTTGTGGACCGAGGAATTGGCTTCTCCGGAGGTGTAGAAGGTCAGCTTGTCGAGGCTTGCCTGCTCGCGCGCCTTCTCGCGAGCCGCAAGCATTGCGCACAGCGTTGCGCCCGAGGCGGAGTCCTGGATCACGCCCCGCCAGTCACTCGGCAGTCCCAGCAGGTCCTGCAGCCACTGTATCATGCGCGCTTCCAGCTCGTTGGCGGCCGGGGAGGTTTCCCAAAGCATGCATTGGGCGGCGATTCCCGCGGTCAGCATTTCCGCCAACACCGATGGCGGGCTGGAGTTGGCGGGAAAAAAGGCGAAGAAGGAAGGGTGCTGCCAGTGGGTGATGCCCGGCGGGATCAACCGGCGGAAGTCCTGCAGGATGCGCTCCATCGGCTCGGCCTGCTCCGGCGCGTTGGCCGGAAGCGCGCCAAGCAGGTCGCCGGGTTGCGCCCGGGAGCGCACCGGGTAGCGCTCCACCGTTTCGAAATAGTCGGCAATCCAGTCCGCCACCTCGTGAGCGTGGCGCCGGAACGCCGCGGTATCCAGGCATTCAGTCATCGTCATCGAACCACTCGTCGAGTTCGGCGCCGTGAAGTTCCATGATGGCGTGCTCGTTGAAGGCGCGATACGCCACCCAGTGGCTGATCTTGTCCTGCAGCGCGAGTTCCTGTTCCGCGTTCGCTGCGCTCAGCGACTTGCGGTACTTCACAATCATGTCCGCCGCGTAGTCGTTGCAGCGCTTGAGAAAATCCTCAACGATCCACTTTTTCTCGCTTGCCGTGGCCATGCAATCCTCCGTTCGGTTTGGCCGATATACTACGCCGTGGTGTTTTTTCCTGCTTGCCTATGACTGCCTATCCAGATCTTGAGGCCTACCGCCGCAGCCTGTTCGACTACGAGGACGAACTGCTCGGCGGGATCATGCCCGCGGCGGTCGAGCGCGGGATGCCCGATATTTCCGTCAATGCCGAAACCGGGCAGGCGCTGAATCTCCTGGCGCGCCTTATCGGAGCCCGCAGGATTCTCGAATTCGGCACCCTGGCCGGCTATTCCGGAATCTGGCTGGCGCGGGCCCTGCCGCCTGATGGTCTGCTGGTGACGAATGAATGGGAACCCCTGCACGCCGAAGTCGCCGGCGAGAACTTTCGCCGCGCCGGCGTGGATGATCGGGTCAGGATCGTGTTGGGCGGCGCCCTGGACGTGATGCCGGAACTTGCCGGTTACGCTCCTTTCGACCTGGTGTTTATCGACACCGCCAAGGAAATCTACAGCGACGCGCTGGATTTCGCCCTTGAGCATACGCGGTCCGGAGGCCTGATCCTTGGCGACAACACCAATTGCTTCGGCCATGGCCACGAGGAATTGGCTCCCGGCCATCCCGCATACGGTATCCAGGTCTTCAATCAACGCATCGCAACCGAGAAGCGGCTGCAATCCATGATTGTTCCGGTGGGGTCCTGGCTTTCCGTATCACGGGTCCTCGCGCCTTGGGAATGACCGGCCGCCGCCTGCCGGCGGGCATCCTTGTTGCCGCGCTGGGGTTCTTCTCCGCCCCGCATTGCCTGCCCGCGGAGGTCGTAAAGGCCGCCGAGGGGGTATACGCGGCAATCGGTTTCGGGCCTTCGAACTCGGTCATGATCGTGGGCCGGGATGCGGTGATTCTGGTCGATGCGCACCACTCCGGCGAGGCGGCCGAAAGAGCCGCCGCCGCCTATCGTGAAGTGGTGAATCTGCCCTTTGTCGCGGTGGTCTACACCCATGGCGATCAGAGCCACGTGGCAGGCGCGGCGGCGTTCACCGGGCGCTTCTTCCTTCCGGACATTTACGCCCGCAGCAACTTCAGACTCCGCCGTAGCGTCGTCGGCGTGGAGGCGCGCAAGCGTCGCCAGCGGCAGAAAGGTTTGCTGCTTGAGGAGGAGCAACGCACCGCCACGCTGATCGACCCCTTGCCGCAGGATGAAGACTCGGGGGATCGCTACCTGCCTCCCGACAAGCTGATCTACGGCGACCGCTATCGCGTGCACATTGCCGGGGTGCACCTGGAGCTTATCGCCGCCCCGGGTGAGGCGCAGGATCAGCTCTACGTGTGGCTGCCCCGGCGCAAGGTGCTGATAACGGGCGGTAATTTCTACCCGGCCTTTCCCGGCGACCTCGACGGTATCGGCGACTACGGCGCGGACCTTGAGGAGTGGGCCCGCAGTCTGGATCGCATGCGGGCCGAGAAGGCCGAAGTGCTGATTCCGGGTCACGCCCGGCCCTTGTATGGCGCGGCCGTGATCGACCGTGCGCTTGCCGACTATGCCGCGGCGCTTCGCTTCGTGCGGGACGAGACCTTGCGGGGCATCGATGCAGGCCTGGGGCCCGGCGAACTGGCCGCTGCGATACGCCTGCCTCAAGAGCTTGCCGGCAGCCCGGTGCTGGCGCAGACCCAAGGCGCCCTGGAATGGGCCGTGCGCTCGGTTTATGCCCGCCACATGGGCTGGTTTGACGGCAAGGCCGGCAGCCTCGTTCCGCTGTCTCCGCGGACACTGGCCTGGCGACTGCACGAACTGGCCAGCGGCAATATATCGCTGGATCAGGCGCTGGACAGCGCGCTGCTGCTTACGGATTATCGCTGGGCAGCGTATCTCGCCGACCAGTTGATGCTGATCGAGCCCTCGGAGAAGCGTCACTTCGAACGCAAGGCGCAAGCCCTTGAGGGCATGGCGCTAGGCTTGGAGAACCCCCAGGCGCGCAATTACCTGTTGTCCGCCGCAAAGGAACTGCGCCTCAACGCCCTTTAAGCCTGGGAACGAGGGCTTCCCCGCTGGGATCGAGGGCTTCCAGCCCTCGATGGAGGGCAGGATGCCCTCTCTCCCAAGGTGGAGGGCTGGAAGCCCTCCCTCCCAGGAAGTCCTCTCTCCCAGGTGGAGGGCAGGAAGTCCTCTCTCCCAAGTGCTATACGGGGATAAACTTAAAGGTCAAGTGAGAGGCGTGTGAACGATGATTGAGCAGAGCATGCGCGGTAAGACCTGTCTTCTTACCGGCACTGCCCGGGGCATGGGGCGGATCGCCGCGCGCGAGCTGGCTCTGCTGGGCGCGCGGTTGATCCTGGTCGATATCAAGGACGGGGAAGGTCGTCAGGCGCGCGACGAAATCGCCGAGCTGACCGGCAACGATCAACTGGAATTCGTGCATTGCGACGTCTCCTCGTTTACGCAGGTGCGCTCGCTCGCCGGGCATGTGCTTGAGCATTACGACAAACTCCACGTGCTGATCAACAACGCCGGGGTCGTCAATCCCGTGTACGGGCTGAGCGAGGACGGGTTCGAGCAGCACATGGCCGTGCACCACCTGGGTCATTTCCTGCTGACCCGGCTGCTGCTGGATCGCATGAAGGAGTCGGCGCCGGCGCGCGTGGTGATGATTTCCTCGGACGGGCACAAGGCCGGCGGCCCCCTGAACTGGGACGACATGGAATGCAGAAAGCCCTGGGGGCGGCGCTCGATCTCCAACCGGGGCGCCTTCGCCGCCTACCAGCAATCCAAGCTGGCCATGACGCTCACAACCTACGAGATGGGCCGCCGCATGGAGGGCAGCGGCGTGACCGTCAATGCGATTTCTCCGGGCTTCTTCATCAAAACCACGGTGTACGACAATATGCGCGGGCTGTTCCGCCTGGGCTGCAAGCTGCTGAGGCCGTTCTTCAACGATCCGGAGCGCTCGGTGAAGACCTATGTGTACATGGCGGCCTCCCCGATGGTGGCGGATGAGAACGGCAAGTACTGGGAGCACCTGGCCACCAAGGAGAGCTCGCCGGCATCCTACGACCGCTCGGAAATGGAGCGGCTGTGGGACTGGAGCGAGCAGGCCGTCGGGCTGGATCGGTGGCCGCAGGGAGGCGCTGTTTGAGCGCGCGGCTTGAGTCTTTGACCGGGGTATCCCGCCCGGCGCCGGATCGTAGCTGGCCGCTTGCGGCGCTTGCGCACCCCGGCGTTCATGAGTTTCTGGGGGGGCGGGGCGCCGGCCGGGCGGCCGCGCTTTCGCTGTTTATGTGCTGCGCTGCGGAGCTGCCGGGGGCATCGGAACTACGCCTGGTATGGGTTCAGACCCGCGCCGCTTCCCGCCGGTGGGGGTTGCCCTGCGGTGAGGGACTGGAATCCATCGGACTTGACCCCCGCAGCGTGCTGTTCGTTGAGCCGGAGAATGAACGCGAGTTGCTCTGGTCGTTGGAGCAAGCTCTGGATTGCTCCGGATTGCTGGCGGTGGTGGGCTGTCTGCCCGAGGTGGAGCGGCATTACGGTTTTACCGCTTCGCGGCGGCTGTCGCTGCGCGCCCTGCGCGGCGGATCGAGGGTTTTTCTGGCGCGCGGCGCCCAACTTCGCGAAGCCACCTCGGCCCAGACCCGCTGGCGGGTGGAACCGGCGCCGAGCGCACCCTCCGGCCTGGTCTGGCGTGGCTTTGAATTGCCCGGGGCACGAAGCTGGCGCGTGAGCCTTGCGCGGGCCCCGGGCTGGACGCCCGGAGCATGGAACATCGAGTGGAGCGAGCATGAGAATCGCTTGCGTATGGCTGCATCGCCTGCTGAAGCGAGCACCGTCCGCGCCGCCGGCTGAATCGGCGGGGCGGCTGCGCGCAGAGCGCCTTCTGCGCCGGGCGCATGCGTGCTGGCGTTTTACGCCCAGAATTGCGCTTGCGCCCCCGGACGGTCTTTTCCTGGATGTTTCCGGTTCCATCGGCCTGTTCGGCGGCGAAGGCAGGCTGCTTGAGGAGGTGCTGGCCGAGTTGGAACGCAGCGGCGAGCCGGCCCGAGTGTTCCTGGCCGACACTCCCGCCGCCGCCTGGGCCGGTGCGCGCGCCGCTTCCGAGCCTGTGACCATTCTGCCGCCGGGCGCCGGCCTCAAGTCCATGAGCGCCTGGCCGGTCGAAACACTACGGCTCGATGCGGACATTTGCGCTACCCTGCGGGAACTGGGCCTGGACACGATCGGCGCCCTGGGACGGGTTCCGCCGGAATCCCTTCAGGTCCGGTTCGGCGCCGAGACGGCGGTGCGCCTGCAGCAGGCGGCAGGTCTCGCTCCCGAGCCCCTGGACTACCTGCCGCCGCCTCAGGAATTCAAGGCGCGGTTGGAATTTGAAAGCCCCGTCGTGCTTAAGCAGCCGCTGCAGGCGGCGATTGTCGAGTTGACTGTTCAGCTTTGCGATCAATTGTCCGCCGCGGGCGTGGGTTCACGCCGTTTCGAACTGCGACTGCATCGTTCGGACAGCCAATGTATAAGGCACGGCTTACGCACCGCGCGGCTCATTCAGCCGGCGCCGCAACTCGCGGAGCTGTTGGATGAAAAGTTGCAGGCGAACGGGCCGGAAACGGATCGCGGGGTGGGTTTCGACGCCGTCAGCCTGCTTGCATACGACACCGAGGCCGTGGTTGCCGAACAGGCGGATTGGCTTTCGGGTGCTTCCTCGGGAAACCTCAAGGGTGATTTCGCCCGCCTGGTGGATCGACTTTGCGGCCGCCTGGGTCCCGAAGCGGTTCGGATGCCCGTGCCGGAAGCCAGCCATTTGCCCGAGCGGCGGTGGCGCCTTGTATCAGCACTGGATTACCGGCCCACGGAACTTCTCTTTGAGCAGCATGAGAAGGCGTTGCGCGCTCCGCTATTGTTGCTGGACGCCGAGCCTGTGGATGCGGCCGCCACGGCGGCGGCTGGCCCGCCGGCCTGGATACGCTGGCGGCGCAACCGCTACTCACTGGTACGCGCGCAGGGCCCCAGTCGGATATTGCCGGAATGGTGGCTTGGCGACGAGCGAGGTGGCCGGGAATACTGGCTGGTGGAGGATGACCGCGGCCGGTGCTTCTATCTGTACTGCAAGCAGCGGCCCGGTGACGAGTCCCTCCGCTGGCACGTGCAGGCGCTGGCCGCCTGATTCGCCTTAACTCGGGCCTGTTACCACTATGGGAAGCCGCTCTGTTGAATCTGTTACGGCGCCAATCAAGGCGCGAGGAGCGCGGTTTGGTGATTCCAAATGAGCGACGAGTAACGATGAGTGGCGCCGTAACAGACTCAACCCACAGGGCCGGGTCTATTTTTCCGCCCGGCGGTGTTGCCGCTCGCTTATGTGGGCCGGCCACACGGCGCTCGCGGTGCCTTGCCGGACAAAAAAATAGACCCGGCAGAGCGGCTTCCCATAGTGGTAACAGGCCCCAATGAAACCTGCCTATGCCGAGCTGGCGGCGGCGAGCAACTACTCCTTTCTTCGCGGCGCCTCGCACCCGCGGGAAATAATCTCGCGGGCCGCGGAACTGGGGCTTGAAGCGATCGGGCTGGCTGATTGCAACAGCGTCTCCGGGGTGGTGCGGGCCCATTCCGCAGCGCGTGAAGCGGGAATCCGATTTCTGCCCGGCGCGCGTCTGCAGCCGCGTGATGGCCCGGACGTCATTTGCTACCCGCGCGACCGTGCCGCTTGGGGAAGGCTCTGCCGCCTGCTGACGCTGGGCAAGCGCCGTGCCGCCAAGGGTCAATGCGACTTCAGCCTGACGGAACTGTGCGCGCATGCCGAAGGGCAGGTGTTGCTGGTAGTCCCGCCCCCGAATCCAACCGAAGTCGCCGATTTGCTTCGCCTTACCAACGCCGGCGCCGACCGGGTGGGCCTGGCTGCGTCGCTGTGGTTTGACGGCGGGGACGCCCGCCGGCTGAAGCGGCTTGAAGGGCTGGCGAAGGAATGGTCCATGCCCATGGTGGCGGTAGCGGATGCCTGGATGCATGTGCCGGAGCGCAAACCGATCGCCGACACGCTGGTGTGCGTGCGAGAAGGCGTAACGATTGATAGCGCGGGATTCCGGCTCAAGGCCAATGCCGAGCGGCATCTGCGCGGCGCCGCTGAAATGTTCCGCTTGTACGAGGGATATGAGCATGCGGTGGCCCGGAGCGTGGAGTTGTCGGCAGAATGCAGTTTCAGCCTCGACGAGCTGCGTTACGAATATCCCGACGAACAGGCGCCCGAAGGCTATACGCGCCAGCTTTGGCTGGAGCATTTGACCTGGGAGTTGGCGGCAAAACGCTATCCCCAGGGCGTGCCCACGCGGGTGCGGAAGATGGTCACACATGAACTCGAATTGATTTGTGAGCTGGATTACGCGCCGTATTTCCTGACCATCTACGACTTGGTGCGTCACGCCAGGAAAGAAGGAATCCTTTGCCAGGGCCGGGGCAGCGCGGCCAATTCGGCAGTGTGTTACTGCCTCGGCATTACCGCCGTGGATCCGGAAAAAATCGACCTGCTGTTCGAGCGCTTCATTTCCAGCGATCGCGGAGAACCCCCGGACATTGACGTCGACTTCGAACATGAGCGGCGCGAAGAGGTCATTCAATACCTGTATCGGCGCTACGGCCGCGAGCGCGCGGGAATGACCGCCACGGTCATTCACTACCGGCCGCGTAGCGCCTTGCGCGAAGCCGGCAAGGCGCTGGGTTTGCCGCACGCAACCCTGGATGCGCTGGCCGGCCGCATCTGGGGGCGCGAAGGCGGTTGGCCGGACGAAGCCCGCTTGCGGGCCCTGGGCCTGGACCCGGAGCACCCGCGGCTGCGCGCAACAATCAAACTGGCCGGGGAACTGGTGGGGTTCCCGCGGCACCTCTCGCAGCACCCGGGCGGCATGGTGTTGACCAGCGGCCGGCTGGATGAAGTGGCCCCTATCTCGAATGCGGCGATGGCCGGTCGCACCATGATCGAATGGGACAAGAACGACCTCGACGACCTGGGAATGCTCAAGGTGGACGTTTTGGCCCTGGGCATGCTGACCTGCCTCAGGAAGTGTCTGAAACTGTTGCAGCGGCACTATGACCGGCAGCTGACGCTGGCGGCGATACCGGCGGAGGATCCGGGCGTCTACGACATGCTTTGCCGGGCCGACTCGGTTGGGGTTTTTCAGGTGGAAAGCCGGGCCCAGATGAGCTTTCTGCCACGCATGCGGCCGCGTTGCTTCTACGACCTGGTGATCGAGGTAGCCATCGTGCGCCCGGGCCCGATCCAGGGTGGCATGGTGCATCCCTATCTGCGCCGCAGGCACGGCAAGGAGCCGGTTTCCTACCCATCGGAGGAATTGCGCCGGGTTCTGGCCAATACCCTGGGCGTGCCGCTGTTTCAGGAACAGGCCATGCGGATTGCCGTGGTGGCGGCCGGTTTTACCCCGGCGCAGGCGGATGCCCTGCGCCGCTCCATGGCAACCTTCCGGCATGCCGGCACGGTGAAGGAGTTTCGCGACAAGTTTGTCGACGGAATGAAGGAGCGTGGTTATACCCTGGAGTTCGCGGAACGCTGCTTCAGCCAGATTGAGGGATTCGGAGAATACGGTTTCCCCGAGAGCCATGCGGCATCGTTTGCGATCCTGGTCTATGCCTCGGCGTGGTTCAAGCATCACTACCCGGAGGTGTTCGCCTGCGCCCTGCTCAACAGCCAGCCGATGGGCTTTTATGCACCCGCGCAGATTGTCCGTGATGCTTGCGATCACGGCGTCGGAGTGATGCCGGTGGACGTGAATGAGAGCGACGTGGACTCGATCCTGGCCCCGGATGGCGACGGCAGGCTTGCGGTGCGCCTCGGGTTACGGCAAGTGCGCGGCTTGAGCTCGGCTGCGGCGCAACGCCTGGTACGCGAGAGGGAGGCTGGATACGCCGACATTCCCACCTTGCGGCGCCGCTCCCTGCTTGATAAGGGCGCATTGCGCTGTCTTGCGCGGGCCGATGCTTTCGCGTCCATGGGACTTGCAGGGCGGCGCGCCCTTTGGGAAGTGGAGCGCTTGCCGGTAGGACGGCCCTTGCCGCTGTTTTCGTCGGTGGGCCTGGACGAATTGCCCGGCGAGCAGCCCGCGCCGCTGCCGGAAGAACCGCCGGGCGAGCGGGTCCTGCGGGACTACGGCGCGCTGGGCTTGAGTCTCAAGGGCCACCCGCTGGCGTTTGCACGGGCGCAACTGAGCGCAGTGGGATACTGGACCGCGGCAATGATTGCCGAAGCCGCGGCCGGAGAATTGTGCGCCGCCGCCGGCTTGGTCCTGGTCCGGCAGGCGCCCCAGAGTGCCGAGGGGGTCGTGTTTCTCACCCTGGAGGATGAGACCGGCGTGGTGAACGTGGTGACCTGGCTCGGTGTGTTCCAGCGCTATCGCGACACCCTGATGTCATCCGTGCTACTGGGCGTTCGCGGCGAGGTGCAGCGCGAGAACGACGTCATTCACCTTGTGGCCCGCCGCATGGAAAACCTGTCGGATCTGCTCGGTTCCCTGGGCCCCGCCCCAGCCGCGGCGCCGCACACGGCGCGGTTCACTCCGAGGTTGGGTCGCGCCTGAAGAGAATTGGCGCCGCTATCTTGGACACCCTTGCTCCGAAGAGGCAGCGGCAAAAACCCATTTGTTTTGCGGGCGCCGGTAAGGATTGACGCGCCAGCCTGTCATCCAGGCATTGACCGACGGACTTGACTGCTAAACGGATGCCAGGAGGCGGAAGTCCTGGTCGGCGGTTTCCAGGTGGGCGCCGTGGCAACGGGCGCAAGCTGCGATTACCAAATCCGTTGCCGGCACAGTAATTCCTTGCGCGCGGGCCCGTTGGGCAAGATCGTACGCCATGCGCCAGACTTCCTCGTTGATGGGAAGTTCGGCGAGTGCATTGCCCATGTCGCGCAACGCCTTCTTCTCGCGCTCACCCCGCGCTCCATTCCATAACTCCAACTGAATTAGCGGGCACCAGCATGCTTCGCCAACGGTCAACGCTGTTTCAACGCGAGCGCGGACCGACGGGTCGCCATCCTGGCGAAGCATGTGAATCCAGGACGATGTATCGATGAGAATCAAAGAGTTAACCCCTGCGCCGCAAGGAATAAAGCTGTTCGGGCCTAATCAGTTCCCGGCATGTGCCCGAGTACTTGATGAGTTCCGCCATGCGTTTGTGGCGGTTGAATTCCGAAAGTGCGCCCACAACGGCCCCGCGCTTGGTTTTTGCACCGGTAAATCGCATAGCTTCCCGCAACTCGCGATCAGGAATATCAATTGTCGTTTTCATGACGGCAATAGTATAAGTATTAGGAATATGTTTTCAACTATCTTCGCATCTTTTTTCACCGTTCCAGCACCATCAGCGCCTGTCATCCCGCGGACCACCTCGGTTCGCACTAACTTGCCTAATCTCGCTCTCTGTGCTCAGGCTCATGTCCGTAGTAGGACGCGTCTTAAGTACCGGTGGCGCCCGGAATTTTGCTACAATGCGTCGGTTTATAAGCGAGCGGCGCTGCCGCGGGACCACTTTCCATGGTAGGCATACGGCTATCCCGTCACGGGGCCAAGAAACGACCCTTTTATCACATCGTGGTAACCGACCGGCGCAATAAGCGCAACGGGCGGTTTCTCGAGCGCCTCGGTTTCTACAACCCGATCGCGACCGGTGGCGAGCAGCCCCTGCAACTATCGCTGGACCGCGTCGATTACTGGTTGGGGCAGGGTGCCCAGCCTTCGGAGCGGGTGCGGCAATTGATTCGCCGCCGCCGCATAGAAGGCAGTGCGATTGCCGAGGCGCCGCAGGAAGTTGTTACTGAGGCGGCCTCAGTCACCGAGGAAGCGGCTCCGGCAGAGGAAGCAGCTCCGGCCAAGGAAGCAGCTCCGGCCAAGGAGGCAGCTCCGGCCAAGGAGGCAGCTCCGGCCAAGGAAGCAGCTCCGGCCAAGGAAGCAGCTCCGGCCAAGGAGGCAGCTCCGGCCAAGGAAGCAGCTCCGGCCAAGGAGGCAGCTCCGGCCAAGGAAGCAGCTCCAGCCAAGGAGGCAGCTCCGGCCAAGGAGGCAGCTCCGGCCAAGGAGGCAGCTCCGGCCAAGGAGGCAGATCCGGCAGAGGAAGCAGTATCCGAGGAAGACGCTGCAAAAGAAGTAGAGGCTGAGACAGCGAAAGCTGCCGCTCCCGAGGCAGTGGAGGAAGCTGCCGCCGAGGGAGGAGCACAAGGGCAGAAAGCTGAGGCAGAGGTCGCCGCCTCGGAAGAAGCAGGTACCGAAGAAGCAGAGGTAGAGGCCGCCACTACGGCAGATGAGGCAACTGATGAGGCCACGCCAGCCGACGACGGCGGACAGGAAAATGGCGAAAACGCCACTCAAACCGACAAGGACTCCGGCTGAACCGAAGCAGCCGGACGACGCTTCCCGCGAAGCGACATTGATTCCCATGGGCCGCCTCGGCGCGGCTCACGGACTGGCGGGCTGGCTGCGGGTGGTGTCCTACGCCGACCCCCCGGAGCAACTGCAGAATTACCGTCACTGGACCCTCCTGGTGAATGATCAGCACAAAGAAGTGACTTTGCGGAGCCTTCGCACGGCCGGCAATGGGTTTGCATGCCGGCTTGAGGACATCGAAACCCGGGAAGCGGCGGAGGCCCTCAACGGGGCGGCAATCCATGTGAATCGCGCCGCCCTGCCGCCGGCCGGGAAGGATGAATGGTATTGGGCTGACCTCGAAGGCCTGGAAGTGAGCAATCTTGCCGGCCAGCACCTGGGCGCCGTCAACGGTCTGATGGCCACAGGGGCCAACGATGTGCTGATCGTCGAGGGGGACCGGCGGCGGCTGATCCCGTTCCTGCCCGGCAGCCGGGTGCGGGAGGTCAATCTCGCCGATCGCCGTCTGGTTGTGGATTGGGACGCGGCGGATTAGCCATGCATATCATCACCGTGTGCCTACACCCCGAAATGGTCCTTGATGCGTTCAAGAGAGGCGTTTGCGGGCGCGCGCTGGAATCCGGCGTGGCTTCGCTTCGGTGCGTGAACCCGCGCGACTTCGCCGGCGGGCCGCATCGAAGCGTGGATGACCGCCCGTACGGCGGCGGCCCCGGTATGGTTCTCAGGCCCGAGCCGTTGCTGGCGGCGGTGAGGGCCGCCCGCGCCAAGGCGCCTGAGGGCACTCCGGTCATCTTTCTTACCCCCCAGGGCGAGCGCTTTACCCAGCAGCGCGCTCGGGAAATGGCGGCCGCACCCGGCCTGCTGCTGGTAGCGGGACGTTACGAGGGTTTCGACGAGCGGACGGTGGAAATGGAAGCGGATCAGGAGTTGTCGCTGGGTGACTTTGTCTTAAGCGGTGGTGAATTGGCCGCGTGCGTCGTTATTGATGCGGTGGTGCGTCTGCTGCCCGGGGCGCTTGGGGACGAGCGTTCGGCCGAGGAAGATTCATTTTCCTCTGGCCTTCTGGATTTTCCGCAGTACACTCGGCCCTCGGTAGTGGAAGGCCGGGCGGCGCCCGAGGTTCTTCTGGGCGGCAATCATGATCAGGTACGCACCTGGCGGCTCAAGCAGTCATTGGGGCGGACCTGGATGCGCCGGCCGGAATTGTTGAGCGGGCGGCGCCTGAACGAACAGGAAAGCAGTCTTCTGGAGGAATTCCAGGCCGAATCGGGCAGCGCATGCGGGCCCGAGGCGGGTGTTACCAGGGACCCCACGGAACATTAAAATACGAGATGCGAACGATGAGCAACATCATTGAACAATTGGAAGCGGAGCAGCTTCGCACGGACCTTCCGGAGTTTTCACCGGGAGACACGGTAATCGTGCAGGTACGGGTACGCGAGGGTCAGCGCCAGCGTTTGCAGGCCTTCGAGGGCGTCGTGATCGCCAAGCGCAACCGCGGCCTCAATTCGTCGTTCACCGTGCGCAAGATTTCACACGGAGAAGGGGTTGAGCGGGTGTTTCAGACCCACAGTCCGATGATCGCCGGAGTAACAGTCAAGCGCCGAGGCGACGTGCGGCGCGCCAAGCTCTATTACCTCCGGCAGCGTCGCGGACGGAGCGCGAGGATTCGCGAAAAGCTGTGAGGCCCGGCCGACTGCTAGCGCTTGCCTTTGCGGCAATAGGCCTGGCGGGCTGCGGTTCACTGATCCAATCCGCCACAGGCGCTCTTGCCGAACAGCTGGGCGATGCGGTTCTCGGGCACGACGATCCGGAACTGGTCCGGGAAGCCGTGCCCACGCTGCTGATCCTGATCGACAGTCTGGCGGACGAGGACGCAAGTCCGTCCGTGCTGGGTTCCGCGGCTCAGCTCTACGCGGCTTACGGCGTCGTGTTCGTCAACGACCCTGAGCGGTCCCGCAAATTGACCGAGCGGGCCTACGGTTACGGCAAGAGAGCCCTGTGCGCCGCAGATCGCGCCTCCTGCGGGCTGGAGAAGCTGAATTTTGACGAATACGAAGTCCGAATCGGCGAAATTCCCGACGCAAAAATGCAGGCTTTATACGATTACGTCATAGGCTACCTGGCCTGGATCCAGGCCCGCGCCGATTACGATGCACTGGCGCAGCTGCCGCGGCTGCAACTGGCGCTGCAGCGCCTGCTTGCCGCTGCATCCGCGGATCTCCGGGGTCGCGCCCACATGTATATAGGTAACCTGCAATGCCTCCGTCCGGCTGCCCTGGGCGGCGATCCGGAAGCAGGCACGCGGAATTTTGAGGAAGCCTTGCGCCTTACCGGGCGCAGGGACCTGAGCGTGCAGGTTGAATATGCCCGCAGCTGTGCACGCCTGCTGGGCGATCGGGAGTTGCACGACAGGCTGCTTGAAGAAGTGCTGAGCGCCGACACCGAGCAGCCGCGGCTTACCCTCTTCAACAATCTTGCCAAGGCCGACGCCAGGGAACTGCTGGATCTTGCCGATGACTACTTCTAGGTTCGGTACGAAGCGCCGAGGCGCCCTGTTGCTGGCCGCGCTGCTGGTGGCGGGGCCGGCCTGGTCACAAACCCTCAAGATTGCCACAGTGGCGCCGGAGGGATCGGCATGGATGCGGGATATGCGGGCGTCCGCTGCAGAGATAGCGGAACGCACGGGCGGGCAGGTGAAGGTCAAGTTGTACCCCGGCGGAGTGATGGGTGACGATTTGCGGGTTTTGCGCAAGGTCCGGACCGGTCAATTGCACGGCGCGGTTCTTGCCTCCAGCGCGCTGGCCGGCAGGTATCCTGAAATGCTGCAGTACGGTTTGCCGCTGCTGTTCCATACCAGGGACGAAATGCTTTACGTCCGCGAGCATTTGGACCCGATTTTCGCGGAAGGCCTGCGTCAGCGGGGCTTTGAGTCCTTCGGCTTCGGCAGCCTCGGCTTTGCCCGAATCATGTCTCGGAAAAAGCCCATAGTGAAGCTGGAGGATGCGCGCGGGTTGAAAATCTGGGTGCCGGAGGGCGACAAGATTGCCCTGCAGGCAATGCGTTCGGTAGGCCTGGCGCCGGTGTCTCTGCCGATCTCCGACGTATTGATCGGGTTGCAACAGGGCCTCGTGGAAGTGATCGCGACGCCGCCTTCCGGGGCGATTTTGCTGCAATGGCATACGCGGTTGCGTTATGTGACGGATTTTCCGGTGGTGTTCGCGTTCGGCCTGCTGGCGATGGACAGCCGGGCGTTCGCAAGGCTTTCTGAGGAGAACCAGGCGATCGCGCGCGAATCCTTTTCGCGCTTGGTGGCGCAGCTCGACCGCCGGGATGTTGAAGAGAACGCCGAGGCCAGCAGGGCTCTGAGAACATCCGGCCTGGAATATCTCGAGCTCTCCGAGGAGGAAGTTCAGAATTGGCGACAGGCTTTCGAGCGGATTTATCCGGAAATTGTTCGGAGAGCAGGCATGTCGCCGCAATTGCATAAGCAAATCATGGAATTGCTCGAGCAATTCCGCGCCGATCAAGGTACCGGCTAAACCGATCTAGCGCCGGTGCTGGGCAGGGCGGGCAAGGTTGCGGGACGGGCGCTGACAGGCCTGCTGGCCCTGTGCCTGGCGGCCATGCTGGTGGTTGCGGCGGCGCAGATTCTTTGGCGCAACGCCTTCCGCATGGCGATTCCTCATAGCGAGGAACTGCTGGAGTGGCTGGTGCTCTGGATTGCGATGTTGGGCGCCATCGCAGCCAGCGCCGGAAGCCGGCATATCACGATTGATGCGCTCTCTCATGTGCTCTCGGATACCGGCCGGCGATGGGCCGCGATCGTGGCCCAGTTGTTCGCCATGACCGTGTGCCTGGCGCTTTTGTTCATTACCGGGGCCTACTGGATCGACACCATGGGCTATGGGGAGACCACCCTGGGCAGGGTTCCCCGCTGGATCCTTGAAACTATCCTGCCCGCAGCTTTTGCCGTAATGGCCGGCGCCCATTGCAGTCATATGGTCTCACTTCTGCGTTTCGGGCGAATGGCAGGCGCACCGAACACCGATGTCATGACAAAGGGCGCCTGAAACGCATGCACTGGATTCTTCTTGCCCTGCTGGCCGTCGTGGGCGTACCGCTGTTTGCAATCATTGCCGGCGGCGCAATCCTGGGGTACTTGCGGGCCGACGTGCCCCTGGCATCCATCGCGGTGGAGATTCTGGGCGTGGCCACCCTGCCGACGCTGGTCGCGATTCCCCTGTTCTGCTTTGCCGGCTACGTGCTGGCGGAAAGTCCTGCGCCGAAGCTGCTGGTGCGCCTCAGCGAAGCGCTGTTTGGCTGGATGCCGGGCGGACTGGCGATATTCGCGCTGGCGGTATGCGCGTTGTTTACGGCATTCACCGGCGCGTCCGGCATCACCATCATCGCCATGGGCGCATTGCTCTACCCGGCGCTGAAACAGGCGCGATACTCGGAACGGTTCTCCCTCGGGCTGGTCACGACCGGCGGCAGCCTCGGTCTGTTGTTCGCCCCGTCCTTGCCGCTGATCCTGTACGGCGTGGTGTCCGAGACCCGGATCGACTCCCTGTTCCTGGCCGGAGTGCTGCCGGGCCTGATCATGATTGTCCTGTTGTCCGCGTACTGCCTTTGGGTCAATCGCAGCGAGCGCCAGCCCCTGGCGAGTTTTGATTGGCGCGAAGCCGCCGGCGCCCTCAAGGCGGCTGGATGGGAACTGCCGCTGCCGGCTGTTGTCCTCGGCGGAATCTATTCGGGTTATTTCGCGATCTCGGAAGCGGCGGCGGTCACGGCCCTGTACGTGGTTGTTGTTGAAGTCTTTATCCGCCGGGCGATTCCACTTGCGCGGCTGCCCCTGATCATGCGCGATTCCATGACCCTGGTAGGCGGGATCCTGCTGATCCTGGCGGTTTCTTTGGCTTCCACCAACCTGATAATCGACGCCGAAATCCCTCAGCGCCTGTTGTCGGTAATTGGCGAATACGTCAGCGGGCCGCTGGGCTTCATGGTCGCCCTGCTGATATTCCTGCTGATCCTGGGCGCTTTCCTGGACGTCTTTTCCGCCATAGTCCTGATAGTGCCCCTGATCCTTCCGATCGCCGCCCAATTCGGCGTGCATCCGGTTCATTTAGGCATCGTATTCCTGGCGACCATGCAACTCGGTTACCTCACGCCCCCGGTGGGTCTGAATCTGTTTATTGCCAGTTACAGGTTCGAGCAGCCGATCGTGCGCGTATATCTGGCCAGCTTGCCGTTCCTGCTGGTGCTCATGGCAGCAGTGCTGCTGATCGCCTTCTGGCCCTCGCTTTCTCTTTGGATGATTGGAATATGAAACCGAAAATAACTCTTGCTCTCCTCGTACTGACTGTACTGTTCGTCGGCGCCGGTCAGGCCCGGGCCGATTTTGACCTTGGCGCCATTCGTTTGCCGGACGGCTTCGAGATCGAGGAATACGTAACGGGCGTAAAGAACGCCCGTGGACTTGCCATCGGAGAGAACGGCACGCTGTTCATCGGCACGCGCACCGTGGGTAAGGTTTACGCAGTGCGCGATCCCGGCGGGCCGAACCAGGAAGTCATCGATCTGGCGTCGCGTCTTATCAGCCCGAACGGGGTGGCGGTGCGGGGTTCTTCGCTGTTCGTGGCCGAAGTGCATCGCATCCTGGAATACGAGAACGTCGAAGAGCTTTTGGGTCAGCGCAATTCTCCGAAGGTTTTTCATGACGGAATGCCCACGGACAGGCACCATGGCTGGCGCGCCATGGGCTTTGCGCCCGATGGTTGGCTGTATGTTGCCCAGGGCGCGCCCTGCAACGTTTGCGCCATGCACGCCACGATTGACCGGATTCCGCCGCAGGGCGGGGAGCGGGAGGTCTGGGCGCGCGGGGTGCGCAACAGCGTAGGCCTGGCGTGGCACCCGGAGACGGGCGAGCTATGGTTTACCGACAACGGCCGCGATCTGCTGGGCGACGATATTCCGCCCTGCGAGCTCAATCATGCGCCGCGCTCCGGGATGCACTTCGGTTTCCCGTTCTGCCACGGTACCGACATTGCCGATCCGGACCCGCAGTGGGCCGACCTGGGCGAATGCGCCGCGGCAACTCCCCCGGCGCAGGAGCTGGGACCGCACGTGGCGCCGGTCGGCCTTGCGTTCTATACCGGCGAGGCTTTTCCGTCCGAGTACAAGGGGCGCTTGTTCATTGCCGAGCACGGCAGCTGGAACCGCAGCGAGAAGATCGGCTACCGGGTGATGATGCTCGAGCTAGAGGGCGATGAGGTGGTGAGCTACGAGCCGTTTGCCGAGGGTTGGCTGAGCGGCGAGGAAACGCTCGGCAGGCCTGCGTACGTATTGGTGGATGGCGCTGGGAACCTGCTGATCAGCGACGACCATCGCGGCGTGGTTTACCGCGTGCGATACAGCGGAAATTGATCGGAAACGGCTTGCAAACAGCGCTTGCATGGAACAACCTGGGGAGGAGGGCTTCCAGCCCTCCTCGAGGACAGGATGTCCTCGTTCCCAGGGCGTGTTCCGAGGGCGTCAGCGCCGCCGGAACGGGGGCGACAACTTCCTGGGGAGGAGGCTTCCAGCTCCCCGATCAGGGTCGGGGAGCTGGCCCTCCACGAGGGCAAGATACCCTCGCTCCATGGTTCCCTGCGCGTCAGCGTAGCGGCGCCCGCTGCGAAAACTCGTAGCTGAAAGGCGCGATGCCGTACACTATTCGCCTTCGAACAACAGGCGCCGCAACAAATTCAGGAGAAAGCAATCGTGGTAAAGAAATTCTTTGGGTTCCTTTGGGCGGGTGTAGACGGTTTCCGCAAGGTCATACACCTGGTCCTGATGATTTTCGTGTTTGTGATGATTCTTGCAGCGCTGGGATCAGGCAAGTCTCCGGTGAAGATCACGCCGGGCAGCGTTCTACTGTTGAATCCTTCGGGCGTATTGGTGCATGAACTCAAGGCCGGGGAGCTCGACTTGGAATTGCAGCGCATGAGTGGTGAGCCGCCACCCGAGACATTGGTGCGGGACGTGGTGCGGGCGCTTGAGCACGCTGCTGAGGACGATCGAATTACCGCTGTGCTGGTGGATACCGAGAATCTTGCGGGCGGCGGTTTTACCAAGCTTCAGGACATCGCCGCCGCGATGCGCAAGTTCCGGGAATCGGGAAAGCCGATGATCAGCTACGCCCGCTTTTACAGCCAGTCCGATTACCTGCTTGCGGCGCAAGCCGACGAGGTGTTCGTGCATGACCTGGGCGGCGTGGACATTCGTGGCTACGGACGATGGGGTTACTACTACGGCGATGCATTCAAGAAACTCGGCGTCGATGTGCATATTTTCCGCGTAGGCGAATACAAGTCGTTCCTGGAGCCCTATTTCCGCAGCAACATGTCGGACGAGGACCGCCGGAGCGCGGAACAGTGGCTGGGGGTTCTATGGGGCGAGTACCAGCGTGAGGTTATTGAGGCACGCGGGCTTGCTCCGGATGCATTGGATCAGTATGCGGCGGGCCTGACGCAAACCCTGGAGGAAGCTGGGGGCGACCTTGCGAATCTACAGGTGGAGGCCGGCCTGGTAGACGCGATTTACAACGAGGAGACGTTTTCCGAATACATGGAAGAACGCTTCGGCGACCCTGAAGATGGGGACTACAACAAGGTTCCCTTTGCTGGCTATCTTGAGACGGCCGACCGGGAGAACCCTCCGTACAAGGATGACGACAACAATGTTGCGGTCGTTGCGGTTGTCGGCTCGATTACCGACGGCAGCGCGGGTCCTGGTACGGCCGCCGGTGACAGCATCGCCAAGCTGGTGCGCCACGCCGCGGAGGACGAATCCATGCAAGCCCTGGTGTTGCAGGTCGACAGTACGGGGGGAAGCGCTTTTGCGTCCGAGGTGGTCTCGGCTGCAGTGTCGACCGTTTCCGAAGCCGGCAAGCCGGTCGTGGTATCGATGAGCAGCGTGGCGGCTTCCGGTGGTTACTACGTCGCGGCCGAGGCCGACGAAATCTGGGCCTATCCAGGCACCATAACGGGATCGATCGGAGTCGGAACGTTAGCTCTTACGGCGCCACTACTATTTGAACGTATTGGTTTTTCCCAGGACGGCCTGGGAACAACCCCGCTGTCGGGACTCATGCTTGAGGGCAGGGACCTGCAAGACGATGCCCGCAGACAAATAACGGCGCAGGTCGACCGAGTCTACGATCGATTCGTGGGCCACGTCTCGCTGGGGCGGGCCATGACCTTTGAGGAAGTGGACGCAATTGGCCGTGGGCGAGTCTGGGCCGGCACGGATGCCGCATCCCTGAACCTGGTGGATAGCCTGGGCACCCTGGAAGACGCGATCGCCAGCGCCGCTGCGCTGGCCGGTCTGGAGGAGGGGAAGTATGGGACGAAGCGCATTAAACGCAAGCGGCCCTTCTTTACCGGCTTAAACGACTTCCTGCAGGTACGCTGGGCCCGGCTGAAGTATCGGCTTGGTCTTCGCGCCGAGCCGGACCGGTTCATGGACACCGTGCAGCAGGCACGCCGGGTCATCAACACGGAGCTGGAACGACTGGCGCTGTTCAACGATCCGCGCGGCTACTATTACCTGTGCGCAGAGTGCTCAGTACAGTAGCCGTTTTCGCGAATGGCCTTTGAAGTATTCACAGCGGGGGGCCGTTGCGCTGGCGTGCAGGAAACAATGGAACGAGGGCATGCTGCCGTCGCCGAGGGCGGGACGCCGTCGTTCCGGTTCCATGAAAGTTCTCACCCCCGTTCCCAGCGTTGTTCCATGCAAGTCCCGCAGGATTCCTGGACTGACGTTTGTAGATGCTGGTAGCGAAAGATATTACATACAGCTATTGGGGCCAGGCTCAACCCGCTGTACACAATGCCAGGGTGCAAGTCGCGCCCGGGAGTATCGTCGCCCTGGTCGGCCCCAACGGGGCCGGCAAAACTACGCTGATCCACTGCCTTGCGGGCCTGTTTGAACCGCAGGCAGGTTCCATCGGCCGGGAGGGTGTCGACGTTCACGACGATTTGCGCCGGCATCGGGCGCAGACCGGGTTCCTCTCGGAGCACTACGGGCTGTATTCCGGATTGACCGCGCGCCAAAGCATGGAATATGCAGCGCAGTCCCGGGCACGCGCTTTTCCGGAGTTGCTTTCTCCGGCCGCGCGCACCGAAACAATCGAACAGGTCGCCGAAGAGTGTATGGTCGCGAACCTCTTGGACAAGGAGCTGGACTCGCTGTCGCGCGGCCAGCGGCAGTTGCTCGCCATCGCCGAAGTGGAAGTTTCCCATCCTCCGCTGCTGCTGCTCGACGAGCCCGCGTCGGGACTGGATCCCGATCACCGGGAGCAACTGGCCGCGAGGCTCGGGAAGCTGGGCGATGAGGGCCGTTCAATCCTGGTTTCGTCGCACATCCTGGCCGAACTGGAGGAATATGCCACCGACCTGGTGGTGATGCAGGAAGGTGCAACGCTTCCGCAACGCAGTGGATTGTCACCGGGCAGCCTGCGCGACGTATATCACGAATTGCGCGAACAGGCCCGTGGGGGAAGCAATGACTGAACTCCTGGCCCGCCTGAATCCGGAGCTGTTGCGGGGCTGGCGAGCCGAAGCCACCCGCTTGCGCCTGGCGATAACGCTGCTCCTGTCGCTGGGTGTGGCCTGGTGTATCCAGCTCGCCTGGGATTGGAGCGCCGTGGGGAATGTCGGGGCGCTTGCTTTCGGAATCTTCAGCTTTGTGGTTACGCCCATCCGAATCGTGGGCGCGATAGCGGAAGAACATACCCGCCACACCTGGCAACGTCAGCGCATGAGCGCGTTGAGCTCGACCCAGTTGATGCTGGGCAAGGCTTTCGGCGCCACCGCCTTGACCGACCTGGCGGCGCTTTGCGCCCTGGTCTGCTGGGGGTTGGGCGTATACATGCCGTCCGAAATCCTGGTGAACATAGGGCCGGGGATACCGGCCGAGCAGGTTGAGGAGATGATGCAGCGCAAGCGGTCGGGTTTTCCTCTTGACGCCTGGCTGATGGTCTGCGCCAATCTGTTCGCGCGCTTCCTCGCCCTGGCTCTGGCGATCCGCAATTGCGATCGGTCGAAGGCGGCCCGGGGGCGCTCCTTTGTGGTCGCGATCCTGCTGGCCTTGCTGTTGAGCGGCCCGCTGATGGTTTTGCGGCAAACGCTGACCGGGCCGTTCGCGTTTAAGACCGATGTAACGCCCTTTTGGTTCGGCATTTTGCCGGTGGACAGCGACGCCTTCTGGGCGGTAAGCGGGCTCCTGTTCGTGGCAATGGCGGCATGCTGGTGCTGGTGCGCCGCGCGCGAGACCCTGAGCAGGGGCCGCTTTGCCGTAGAGGCTGTGGTGGTTGGACTTGGTGTCGGGCTTTGGTGGGCCGGTATGGCCTATGCGATGGGAGGCGCAGCGGGCGGCGGCGGGGGTTTAACATTGATTGAAGCGGGTTACGGCCCCGGGCGGACAGGTATCGCGGCATTGCTTCTGATACTGGTCGCAATCGCGTACTTATGGGGGGTGGCTGAACGCGTGGACCGGAGAAGGGCCCGTGAATTCCTGGCTGCTCCCAGCCTGAGAGCTGCACCGGCCTGGCTGCTGATTCTGCTTCTGGCGGCCGCTACCGTCGTAGTGCACCTGATTTCGGGTTTGTTCTCAACGGATGCAGAACTCGGCTATATGCAACAGAATTTCTGGGCCGTCAGCCTGCTGGGGTTCCTTGTGCGGGACATGGGGATACTTTTCCTGGTGCTGTTGAGCCGGGTCCGCCGCTGGCCTGAATTGGCTGCGTTGGCATCCTGGCTGGTGCTGGGGCTGTTCGTGCCCGGCGCCTTGAACGGCTCCGATGCTGCCGTGGGAGGGTTTGAGCTTTACATATTGTTCTCCCCGATTGCGACAGCCGAGGCGACCGGCAACTTGATCATCGGCGCGATTTCGGCCTGGCTGCAGGCCGGGCTGGTGGTAACGTGGCTGGCTAGTCGCCGCCGCGCGGAGGTTGAGTAGGACTATGTCTCCCGCAACACGCAGAGCATTTATCGGGGCGGCCGTTGCGGCGGCCGGGGTGCAGGGCGCCGTAGCGCATGAGCGATCCGAGGAAAGTGTGCTGTTTGTTCTGGTTCATGGCACCGGCCACGGCGGTTGGTGCTGGAAATTCGTGCGCGAAATCCTTCAGGAACAGGGTCATCGAGTCTATACGCCGACGCTTACCGGCTGCGGCGAGCGGGCCCATTTGCTTCACCCTGATATCGGACTCGAGACCCACATCATGGATATCGTCAACACCCTGATTTGGGAAGAACTCGAGAACGTCGTGCTGGTGGGTCATTCTTACGGTGGCTTGGTGATTTCCGGTGTCGCGGACCGGGAGAAGGCGCGCATGCGCCACCTGGTTTACCTCGACGCGATCATTCCGCGCAACGGAGAAAGCCTGCTGACGGCGCGCCGGGACATCAGCGCTGAGGATGTCGCCGCGGACAAGGAGCGGCTTCGTCGAATTGCGCCGGACGGGAACTACGTCGTGGGCTTTGCCGGCGAACGGTTCGGGATTCCTACGGAGCCGGCCGACGTGCTGGCCTGGGTGAATCGCCGGCTTACCCCGCACCCGCTGAAGAGTTGGCTGGACCCGGTCAGGTTCGAAAACGGAGGCGAACAAGGTGTGCCATGCACCTTCATCAACTGCACCGAACCTTCAATGCCGGGCAGCGGGCTGAACAATCACGCCAAATTCGCGCAGGAAAGCCCCGAATGGCGCTACGAGGAACTGAAGACCGGCCACGACGCCATGGTCACGGAACCGCAAGCTTGCGCCGACCTGTTCCTGGCCGCCGCCCGATCCTCCTAGTGACCCATGGGAACGAGGGCATCCTGCCCTCCCTGGGAACGAGGGCTTCCAGCCCTCGTTCCCAGCGGGGCGCCCTCGCGCTGGTTCCTCCATGCGGGCATCCACCAATCGGAGATAAGGAATGACGTTTGTCCTGGTTCACGGCACGGGCCACGGTGGCTGGTGTTGGAAATTCGTGCGAGAAATCCTGGAGGGGCAGGGGCACCGCGTTTACACGCCTACCCTGACCGGCTGCGGCGAGCGCTCCCATCTGCTTCATCCCGACATCGGACTGGAAACCCACATTCTGGATATCGTCAACACGCTTGAATTCGAAGAGCTGGAGGATGTGGTTCTGGTGGGTCATTCCTACGGCGGGTGTGTGATTTCCGGAGTGGTGGACCGGGCAAAGGAAAGGCTGAGGCACCTGGTATACCTGGACACGGTGGTTTTGCGTGATGGTGAGAGCCTGGTTTCTTCCCGCAGGCGGATCAGCATTGAGGAAAAGGATGCGGACATGGAGCGCAGGCGCCGCATGTCGCCGGACGGTAAGTACATTGTGGCCCGGTCAGGCGCCATTTACGGTATTCCGCCCGATCCCCCGGAAGTCCTCGCCTGGGTGGACCGGCGGCTTACTTCACATCCCCTCAAGAGCTGGCTTGATCCGCTGCGGTTGGAGAACGGCGGAGAAGAGGGAGTGCCGAGAACATTCATTCGCTGCACCAACCCAGAAATGCCCTACAGCGGAATAAGGGATAACGCCGGATTCGCGAAGGTGCACCCGGATTGGAGGTATGAGGAACTGGAGACCGGCCACGACGCCATGGTTACCGAACCGCAAGCTTGCGCCGACCTTTTTTTGGCTGCCGCCCGGTCTTCTTCCTGACCCAACGGCACGAGGGCATCCTGCCCTCCCTGGGAGTTTTCGCAGCAGGCACTGCTGCGCTGACGCGCAGGGAACACGCTCGGGAATGAGGGCATCTTGCCCTCGTCGAGGGCTGGAAGCCCTCGTTCCCAGGGGGGCTCCTTCACTACCAGGGGTTACATGTTGCGCCGGTATTGGCCGCCTACTGCAAACAGGGTGTCGGTAATCTGGCCCAGGGAGCAGCAGCGAACCGCGTCCATCAGGACATCGAATACGTTTTCGTCGCTCATTACGGCGTTGCGGAGTCGCTCGAGCATTGCCGGGGCCTCGTTCGCGTGGGTCTTGTGAAACGCTTCCAGGCGCCGAATCTGGCCTTCTTTCTCCTCCGTGGTGGAGCGGGCCAGGGGGATGCTTGTGGAAACCGTTTCCGCCGGCTCATCGAGCAGGAAAGTATTCACTCCGATGATCGGCAGGCTGCCGTCGTGCTTGCGCTGTTCGTAGTCCAGGGACTCGTCCTGGATTCTGCCGCGTTGATAGCCCGTTTCCATGGCGCCCAGCACGCCGCCGCGCTCGGACAGGCGTTCGAACTCGCGTAGTACCTGTTCCTCCACCAGGTCCGTGAGCTCTTCGATCACGAATGAACCCTGATTGGGGTTTTCGTTCTTCGCCAATCCCCATTCTCGATTGATGATGAGTTGTATCGCCACCGCCCGGCGCACACTTTCCTGAGTGGGCGTGGTGATGGCTTCGTCGTAGGCGTTGGTGTGCTGGCTGTTGCAGTTGTCGTAGGCGCCGATCAGCGCCTGCAGGGTGGTGCGGATGTCGTTGAATTCGATTTCCTGGGCATGTAGCGAGCGTCCCGACGTCTGCACGTGATACTTGAGTTTCTGGCTTCGCTCGTTGGCGCCGTAGCGGTCGCGCAAGGCCACCGCCCAGATGCGCCGCGCGACCCGGCCAAGCACCGAATACTCGGGTTCCATGCCGTTGGAGAAGAAGAATGAGAAATTCGGGGAGAATTCATCGATATTCATGCCCCGCGCGAGGTAGGCCTCAACGTAAGTGAAGCCGTTGGCCAGGGTGAAGGCCAGTTGGCTGATCGGGTTGGCCCCGGCCTCGGCAATGTGATAGCCGGAAATTGAAACGGAGTAGAAGTGCCGGACCTGTTTCCGGATGAAGTGCTCCTGAACATCGCCCATCATCCTGAGGCTGAACTCGGTGGAAAAAATGCAGGTGTTCTGACCCTGGTCTTCCTTGAGGATGTCCGCCTGCACCGTTCCGCGCACCCGCTGTAGCGCATCTGCCCTGATTGCCTCGGCCTCTCCGCTTTCCGCCGGACGTCCCTTCTCGGATGCGAATGCTTCCAGCCGCTGGTCGATCGCCGTGTTCAGAAACATGGCCAGAATGGTCGGCGCGGGGCCGTTGATGGTCATGGAAACGGAAGTGGTGGGATTACACAACTCGAAGCCCCCGTAGAGCACCTTCATGTCTTCGAGGGTGGCAATCGAAACGCCCGAGTTTCCGACCTTTCCGTAAATGTCCGGGCGGTGATGGGGATCGAAGCCGTACAGCGTGACCGAATCGAACGCCGTCGACAGGCGTTTCGCCTCAGAGTGCCGCGAGAGATAGTGAAACCGCCGGTTGGTGCGCGCCGGGTCACCTTCACCGGCGAACATGCGCAAGGGATCCTCGCCCGTGCGCTTGAACGGAAACACCCCGGCCGTAAACGGAAAGCGCCCCGGCAGGTTTTCCCGCATCAGCCAGGCAAGGAGGTCGCCGTCGTCGCTGTAGTGGGGCAGGGACACCTTGCGCAACTCGCTGCCGGAGAGCGTGGTGTAGGTAAGCGGGTTTCGAGTCTCGCCCTTGCTTGAGCTCTTCCGGTATTCCTTTCCGGAGTAAGCGCTGCGCACGGCCGGCCACTCCTCAAGCAGCTCGCCTGCGTCTGGGTCCAGAGCCGCGTCGCGCTCGCGTGCCAGAGATACCAGCCGGTCTTGCAACTCATCCGTGCTGTTCTCGCCGGCCTCCGCCAGCAAGCGATGCGCATCCCGGAGCCTTTGCCGCTCGCGGGCGAGCGTGCTTTGCCGGGCGACGCGGTCGTGATAAGCACGAATCGTCTCGGCAATCTCCGCCAGGTAGCGGGTTCGCCCGGGGGGAATGACCGCGGAGGCGCGCGAGGATACCTTGGATTGGACCGGCGCGATGAGCGGCTTGCCCCAGGCCTTGATCGCGGGAGCAAAGCCTTTCTCGCGCAGGGTATCAAGCAAACCGTAGAACAAGGCCGTGACCCCGTTATCGTTGACCCGCGAGGCGATGGCTCCGTACGCCGGCATTGCTTCGGGCTCGGTTCCGAACGCTTCCCGGTTGCGGATCATCTGCTTGCGCACGTCTCTGAGAGCGTCCGCCGCGCCCTTACGGTCGAACTTGTTGATGGCGACAACATCGGCGAAGTCCAGCATGTCGATCTTTTCCAACTGGGTCGCCGCCCCGAATTCCGGTGTCATTACGTACAGGCTGGTGTCCACATGGGACGTTATGGCGGCGTCTCCCTGTCCGATTCCGGAAGTCTCAACCATGATCAGATCAAAACCGGCAAGCTGCGTGGCCGTGATGATTTCGGGCAGGGCGAGGGGGATTTCGCGGGCTGACGCGCGGGTCCCCAGCGAGCGCATGAAGATGCCCGGATGGTCGATTGCGTTCATACGAATGCGGTCGCCCAGCAGTGCTCCGCCGGTGCGCTGGCGCGTAGGATCCACGGCGATAATGGCGATCCGCAAACGATCGTCGAAGCAGAGGCGAAAACGGCGCACCAGTTCATCGGTAAGTGACGACTTGCCGGATCCGCCGGTGCCGGTAATACCCAGTACCGGGGCCGCGCGCGCCGAGACTGGCCAGTCGATGGAATCCGTCAATCCCTGCTCTATGCATGTAATGGCGCGGCTGAGCGCGCCGAAATCGCGGTTTTCCAGACCTTCCATGGAGACGCACAGCATGTCGTCACTGAAGGCTTTGCGGGCCTTGCGGAACAGGTCGACAATCATGCCCTTCAGACCCATCTTCTGGCCGTCTTCCGGCGTGTAGATACGGCTTATGCCGTACTCATGCAGTTTTCGAACTTCTTCGGGGATGATTACCCCGCCACCACCGCCGAAGATGCGGATATGGCCGGCGCCGCGCTCCCGCAGCATGTCGAGGGCGTAGCGGAAGTATTCGAGGTGGCCGCCCTGGTAGGAACTGAGTGCGATTGCGTGCACGTCCTCCTGTATGGCGGCGCTTACGACTTCCTCGACCGAGCGGTTGTGACCGAGATGCACGACCTCCGCGCCGGCCGCCTGCAGCAGGCGCCGCACCACGTTGATCGCGGCGTCGTGACCGTCAAAAAGGCTCGCGGCGGTTACGAATCTGAGCGGGAATCTGTTCTTGACGGAAGCTCTGGAAAAGCCTTTCTTACTTTGAGGTTCAGCGTGCGTATCCATGTCAATTCCTGCATACATCCACCCAAATGTTCTCCAATCTCACCCATATCGTAGCAGACGCAAACATGTGCTCGGCATCCGCCGGGAACGAGGGCTTCCAGCCCTCGACGAGGGCAAGATACCCTCGTTCCCAGGGGTTAGTGGTCTACATCAATCCGGCTTCGAGTTGCGCCGCTTCGGACATCATGCTCTGATTCCAGGGCGGGTCGAACACCAGTTCCACGGACACCTCCTTGATGGTGGGAATAATGCCGATTTTCTCGCGCACGTCCTCCACTAGGATTTCACCCATGCCACAGCCGGGCGCCGTAAGCGTCATTTCCACCGCTACGTTGCGTTCGCCGTCTTCGCGCCCCTTGACCTCGCAGAAATACACCAGTCCCAAGTCGACAATGTTCACCGGGATTTCCGGGTCGTAACAGGTCTTCATCTGCTCCCACACCAAGGCCTCCACGTCCGAGTCGCCTGCGTTCGCCGGCAGTTTCGGGGGCTCCACGGGTCTCTTGCCCAGCGCGTCGGCATCAGCGCCGGGTATTCGGTATAGCCAGCCGTCCACGTAGACCGTAAAGCTGCCGCCCATGGACTGGGTGATGAACACCAGTTGTCCGGCGCGCAACTGCGCTTCCTCGCCGGCGGGAATAATGACTGCCTTGCAGTCGCGGGTCAGCGTGACCGGTTCGCTCTGGTTGCCGAACATCGAGTTACTCCGTGCTCACCGTGTTTGGTTCGCGGTCCAGCGCGGCGGTGAGGGTTCTCCACGGCAGGGTGACGCAGCGAATACGGGAGGGGTAGGCGCGAACGCTTCCCAGCGCCACGATGTCGCCCAGGTTGCTCAGACCGTCTTCGACTCCCGGATGAAACGCGCCGAGTACCTGCTCCGAGCGGCGGCGCGCTTCATCCGCCGTCTCGCCACCCAGCAATTCCATCATCATCGACGCCGAAGCCAGGCAGATGGCGCATCCGGAGGCCTGGAAGCTCAGCTCGGTAATAAATGCTGGGAGCGAGGGCGTTTCGCGCTCGATGGAGGGCAGGATGCCCTCTTTCCCAGGGGGCAGGATGCCCTCCTTTTCAGGGGAGGGGGATTCGCGCTCGCTGGAGGGCAGGATGCCCTCCTTCCCAGGCGGCAGGATGCCCTCTTTCCCAGGGGAGGGGGATGCGCGCAGGTACACGGTAACCTTGTCGCCGCACAGGGGGTTGAATCCTTCGGCTACCCGGTCTGCAGCTTCGATTACGTGGAAGTTGCGTGGCGAGCGGCAGTGCTCCAGCACGGTGCGTTGATACAGGCTTTGCAGGTCCGCGCCCATCGCTTCAGCCGAACAGTTTCCGGGCGGTTGTTATCCCTTCCGCCAGCCGGTCCACCTCGTCGTGGGTGTTGTAGAAGGCAAACGATGCGCGCGCGGTACCGGGCAGGCCAAATCGATCCATAAGCGGCATGGCGCAATGGTGACCGGCGCGGATAGCGATTCCTTCGTGGTCGAGGATGGTCCCCAGGTCATGTGGATGAATATCGTTGATCACGAACGACACAACCGCGGACTTGGGCTCCGCCGTGCCGATGATCCTGAGGCCGGGAATGGCCTGCAAGCGCTCCGTAGCATGCCGCAACAGGTCGTGCTCCAGCGCCGCGAGGCGCTCCAGCCCCTGTTCGGCCAGATAGTCGATGGCCGCACCCAGGCCAATGGCGCCGGAGATGTTGGGGGTCCCGGCTTCAAACTTATGCGGTGGATCGTTGTAGGTGGTGCCGTCAAAGCGCACTTCGAGGATCATCTCCCCTCCGCCAAGGAACGGCGGCAGGTCATTCAGCCAGGGTTTGCGCGCATACAGCGCCCCGATGCCGGTGGGCGCGTACATCTTGTGCCCCGACAGTGCGTAGAAGTCGCAGTCCAGTTCCTGCACGTCCAGGGAAATATGCCCGGCGGCCTGGGCGCCGTCGATGAGAACCGGAACGCCGGATTGCCGCGCCAGCCGGCAAATCTCCGCAACCGGGTTGATCACGCCGAGCGCATTGGACACGTGGGTCACCGCAATCAACTTGAGATTGCGGCCGATGAGCCCACGAAATGCCTCAAGGTCGAGTTCTCCCGAGTCCAGCACCGGGGCCACCCGAATACGGGCTCCGGTGCGCTGGCATAGCTGCTGCCAGGGCACGATATTGGAATGGTGCTCCATCTGAGTTAGCAGGATTTCCGAATCGGCGTCCATGCGGGCATCCATACAGCGAGCCACGAGGTTGATCGATTCGGTCGCCCCGCGGGTGAACACGATTTCCTCGCTGGCAGCCGCATTCAGCCAGGCCCGCGTGCGGTCGCGAGCCGCCTCGAAGGCGGCAGTGGCCCGGTCGGATCGCGCATGCACTCCGCGGTGCACATTGGCGTGCATTTCGATTTCGTAATGGGTGACCGCGTCCATGACCGCCTGCGGCCGCTGGGTGGAGGCGGCGTTATCCAGGTAGGCCAGCGGCTTTTCATGCACGCGGGTAGCAAGGCTGGGAAAGTCGCCGCGCAGTCGTTCCACCGAGAGCGGTTCCGGGACCGCGGCGAGACGGGCGGTGGCGCTGCTCATGAGGCTCAGGCCGCCAGCCTTTGCGGCTCGGCGGCGGCGAAAGCGCGGCTCAGCATGGCGGTGGCCATTTCTCCTGCCTCGGCGAGCTCGATGGCGTCGCTGATCCGGGAGGCAAATGCCCTTACCAGCATCGCGCGCGCCTGCTGCGGCGACAGGCCGCGAGTCATCAGATAGAACAGCGCCGCTTCGTCCAGCGCGCCGGTGGCTGCGCCGTGGGCGCACTGCACCTCGTCGGCATACACCTCAAGCTCGGGACGGGTTTCCATGTGCGCGGATTCGTCCAGCAGCAGGTTGTCGTTGCGAAGCTGAGCGTTAGCCCCCTGGCCGTCCGGGGCAATGAAGATCTTTCCGGTGAATCGGCCGTTGCCGTTGCCGCTCAGAACGCATCGGCAGAGACTCTCACTTTCGGCATGCCGCGCGTGGTGGGCGATTTGCAGGTCCAGCTCGGCCCGCCGGTCCGACTCCACCATCATCAGCGCCCCATGCCGGAAACGCGAACGCGGTCCGTCCATGCGGGTGTGCAACAGCTCGTAGTCGCTGGCCGCGCCGGAGCCCACCCGGGTGTAATCCAGGCGCGCTTCATCGGCCAGACGAACCTGCCGTTCGATCTCGAAACGGCCCTCGCCGTCATCGTCCACCACCGCCACGTGACGCATGCTGGCGCCAGGCTCCAGTTCCATATCTACGCGCAGGCATGTGACCGAGGCGCCGCTACCCTGGTGAAGCTCCTGCAAGTCCAGCGCGCTGCCAGGTTCAAGTAATACACGCAGGGCCTGCGTTTGGGGCGTTCCCGCGCGATGGTCGATGCGCACAATTTCCGAGCGCCGCTGTCCGGATGGAACGATGATCTCCACAACTTCGGTGCTCATGCCGCCTCCGGCAGGAATGCTTCGTAGCCCGAGGCTTCCAATTCACCCACCAGCTCGGCGCTGCCGGAGCGTGCGATTCGGCCTGCCGCCAGCACGTGGACCTTATCTGGAGACACAAGGTTCAGAATTCGCTCGTAGTGCGTGATCAGCACGAACGCCCGTTGTCCGTCCCGCAACGCGCGAATACCCGCCGCGACCACCTTGAGGGCGTCGATATCCAGCCCCGAATCCGTCTCGTCCAACACCGCCAGGCGTGGCTTGAGTACCGCGAGATGAAGGATTTCGTTGCGCTTCTTTTCGCCGCCGGAGAAGCCCTCGTTGACGCCGCGCTTCAGAAGCTCGGGCTTGAGCTTGAGCCGGGCCGCTTCCTGACGGGCCTGTTTCAGAAAGGCTGCGGCATTGATCTCCGGCTGTCCCGCCGCCTTGCGCTGAGCGTTTACGGCGGAGCGCAGCAAGTACATATTGCTTACGCCCGGAATTTCTACCGGGTATTGGAATCCCAGAAACAATCCCCTGCAGGCGCGCTCTTCGGGGCTCATATCAAGCAGGTCCTTGCCGTCCATCAACACGCTGCCGCCGGTAACCTCGTAGCCGTCGCGCCCGGCCAGTGTTTGCGCCAGGGTGCTCTTGCCGGCGCCGTTCGGCCCCATGATCGCGTGCACTTCTCCGGCCCCAACCTGAAGTGACAGGCCGCTCAAGATTTCCTTGCCGTCGATGCTGACTCTCAGGTCGCGGATGTCGAGCAACGGCGCGCTCATCCGATCGCCCCTTCCAGGCTGACGTTCATCAGCGCCTGCGCCTCCACCGCGAATTCCATCGGCAACATATTGAATACCTGTTTGCAGAAGCCGTTGACGATCAGGTTGACCGCGTCTTCCTCGCCCAGGCCGCGCTGGCGGCAGTAGAACAACTGGTCCTCGGAGATCCGCGAGGTGGTGGCTTCATGCTCCACTACGGCTTGCGGATGGGCGATGTCCATGTGCGGGAAGGTATGGGCGCCGCAGTCGTGACCGATCAGCAGCGAATCGCATTGGGTGCGATTGCGGGCCCCTTCGGCTCGGGGAAACACCTTGACCAGGCCACGGTAGGTGTTCTGCGCGTGGCCGGCTGAGATTCCCTTGCTGAGGATGTTGCTGCTGGTGTTGCGGCCGATGTGGATCATCTTGGTGCCGGTATCGGCCTGCTGATAGTTATTGGTAACGGCCACCGAATAGAACTCGCCGGTGGAGTTGTCGCCGCGCAAAATACAACTGGGATATTTCCAGGTGATTGCCGATCCGGCTTCCACCTGGGTCCAGGAAATCGCCGAGTTGTCGCCTCGGCAGTCGCCGCGCTTGGTGACGAAGTTATAGATACCGCCGCGTCCCTGTTCATCGCCCGGATACCAGTTCTGCACGGTGGAGTACTTGATCCGGGCGTCCTTGAGCGCTACCAGTTCCACCACCGCGGCATGCAGCTGGTTCTCGTCGCGCATCGGTGCGGTGCAGCCTTCCAGGTAGCTGACTTCGCTGCCTTCGTCGGCGATGATCAGGGTGCGTTCGAACTGGCCGGTGTTCTGCTCGTTGATGCGGAAATAAGTGGAGAGTTCCATCGGGCAGCGGGTGTTCTTCGGGATGTAGACGAACGAGCCGTCGGTGAACACCGCCGAATTCAGCGCCGCGAAATAGTTGTCGCGGTACGGCACCACGCTGGCCAGATACTTGCGCACCAGTTCCGGGTGCTCGCGGACCGCCTCGGAGAACGAGCAGAAGATCACGCCCGCCTCGGCCAGGCGGCTCTTGAAGGTGGTAGTGACCGATACGCTGTCGAAAACCGCATCCACCGCGACGCCCGCCAGCCGGGCCCGCTCGTGCAGCGGAATGCCGAGCTTGTCGTAAGTCTCCAGAAGGCGCGGGTCCACCTCGTCCAGGCTCTTGGGCGCATCCTTGGCGGGACCGGGCGCGGAGTAATAGGAAATCGACTGGTAATCGATCGGCGGGATGTTCAGCTTGGCCCAGGAGGGTTCCTTGGCCTTACGCCAATAGCGGTACGCACGCAAGCGCCAGTCGAGCAGAAATTCCGGCTCTCCCTTGCGCGCGGAAATCAGGCGAATGACGTCTTCGTCCAGCCCGGGGGGCAGGGTGTCGGACTCGATGTCGGTGACAAAGCCGTGCCGGTACTTCTGCTGCAGCAGCTCGCGCACTTCCGGATTGCGGTCGGCGACCTGGCTCATCGTCCCATCCTCGCGGTCATATCCGCCGCCAGCTTCGGAGTACGGAAGCTCGGCGCGGATCGCCTGAGGTCGGCCAGCGTAACTTCCGTCAGCGCGCCGCGAAGCGCGCGATTAATCTGCTGCCAAGCGCCGCCCACGGAGCAGAAAGACTCCAGCTCGCATTGCCCCTCGGAGTGGCTGCATTCGGTAAGCGCCATAGGCCCTTCCAGCGATTCGAGGATCTCCACGGCATTGATGTCGCCGGCAGGCCGCGCGAGCCGATAACCGCCGGTTGCGCCGCGTTCGGAACGCACCAGGCCGCCGCCGGCCAATTGCTTGAGCAGCTTCTGGGCAGTAGGCAGCCTGAGCCCGGTTGCCTGAGCAATGCGCGTGGCGGAAAGCGATTGTTCGTCGCCCTGGGCCAGGCAACCCAGGATCATTGTCCCGTAGTCGGTAAGCCTGCTGACTCTGAGCATTCTGCGGCTCCATATGAATACAGGACTATTTTAGTCCAAAATAAACACGAAAACGACTTGGGGGCCATTTATGCCGTCGGCCGCCAGGTGTTTTCGCAGCAGGCGCCGCTGCGCTGACGCGCAGGGAACCAACGCTGGGAACGAGGGCTTCCAGCCCTCGGCGAGGGCAAGATGCCCTCGTTCCCAGGTTGTTCCATGCAAGAGCTTCAGTCGCGTTACAGTTACTTCGCGGGCGGAGAAAGAAGTTATGAACAAAAGCAACGGGGTGTCCACGGGAGTGCTGGTTGTTGCGTTGCTCCTGCTCGCGGCCGGTCCGCTGATGGCGGAGGAGGCGTCGCAGCAGCGTCCGATGGCCTACGTCGTATGCGGTGACGGCAATTTTCAGGATAACAGGGTGTATCGAGTGGACCTGCTGGCAGGTGAGGTGAAAGGCGTATCGGATCCACTCGATTGGATGGGGAAGCCGCAGCATCTCTCCTTCGACCCGGTTCATTCCCGTTTGTATATTGCCAGCATGCGTGGCAAGGCCGCCGATTACTGGCCTGTCACCGTTGTGCGCGTTAGGGATAGCCAGTTTGAGATCGTAAATCGCTTCACCACTGCTGCCAACGATACTCTGCCTCGTGGAGCGGGTGAAACCTGCAGAATGAAGTCGGGAGAACCCTATTGGAGCCCCCTTAATACGAAGCTGAACGAGGCCTATAAGACGGTCGTATCACCGGATGGCAACGAGTTGTTCGTAAGCCACGGGGGGCTTGCGGATAAGGGGAAGTCAGCCGCCGTATGGGATACGGTAACCGGAAAGGTATTGCGTCTGTTGCCATACGGTATGCGCCCTTCTCAACTATGGTCTCCGGATGGAAATCGCGTGGCAGCCATCTGGACGGCCGGCGAGCGGGAACGGGAAGAGAACGGGAAGGTAATTGCTCGAAGCTGGCCGGGGGGAGTCTCAGTAATCAATGTGCAGACCGGCGAAAGAGTTACGACCTACCTGACGGACAACAAGGGCTTGCATCCGCCCTGGAGTAAGGTTGAATGGCCGTTGATACGCGTGCATGGATCGGGACGCCTTCAGGCCTTTGATCGGGACACGGGGCAAGTGATTTCTGAGTTCAACGTGGAGGAACTCACCGGGCTTACTACACACTACGGCGGGGTCGTATGGAGTCCGCCTCTGGTTCTGGACGGCAAACAGGCGATTATTTTGAACATGAGGTGCTATGAACGGGCGGCGGACAAGGGCGGACTGAATTGCCAACCGCCTACTTTCGAGGAATTACCGAATATTATCGAGCACACCTACATCGTTGTAATCGACGTTCTTCAGCAAACCGAGAAATCACGCACGGAAGTTGGCACGGATTGCACCAATTCGGTGCTGGCGTATGAATAGCCTAAAGGGGGGCTCCTGGTGATGCCGTGCTACAGAGAAAGAACCAGACGCAGCCCGCGCTCGACTCTTTGAAGAACGCTTGCCGGGGCGCGCCCTGCGCACTCATGCAGGAGCTTGCGATCCAGCGTGACGATTTGCGAGATGTTGACTACGGAGTCGGAGGGAAGCAGGGCAGCGCTCCTGGGCAGCCGAACGTTGCCCGGCGCCTTGGCCAGATTCAAGTTGGATGTGATTGCGGCCGCTACAACGGTCCTTATGCGGCTGCGATTGAAAGAATCGGATTGCACCACCAGTACGGGCCGCCGGTAGCCGGGCTCTGATCCGGCAGGAGCACCCAGGTCCGCCCACCAGACTTCGCCACGCCTTACTTCCATTTCTCCCCGTCAAGCGAACGGGTTTGCATTTCGGCCAATTTGGTATCCAGTGAGGATGCTTCCGATTCTTCCCCGTATATCTGATCGAGCCGCTTGGTGATGTTTTTCCTTGAGTGCCGCGCCACGAATTCGCGCACCGCCCTTGCATACAACTCACTGCGGGAAATATGCAATTCCCGGGCGGTTTCCTCGGCTGCTTCGAAGATATCGTCCTGGATGGAGATAGCAGTCTTCATGCATCGAAGTATAACCCGAGTTATACCACCAAGCCAACGACTGCGGCATTGTTGCGTGGTTGATTGGGGCATTGCGAGATGCGGTGGGCGAAACGAGCGCTTCCAGACCGGTCACGTCCGGGTTAAAGTGCCTTTTCCGGACTGAGCAAGAAGGCCATGAGGAAACGAAGCGCAGCGTGGGCAGGTGGATTGATCGTAACGGTGCTCGCGATTGCTGCCGGGATGCTGGTTGGGGATGAGCCTTTGCCACAGGAAAGCGACGAATCCTACATCAATCAGGTGGCAGCCACTACGTTTGAAAACGGACACACGGTAGCTGTGGAAGCACACACGAGGGCGGAATGGGCTGTCCTCAAAGAAAATGACAAAGAAGCAGTCCTGCAGTCAGGCGATTCAATACGTCTGGTGGTCAGCGAGGCCATTGACGCGAGGTCTCGATGGGAGGTGGAGTTGGCAACTCACACTGGCGACGGATGGCAGCTAATCAGAATCGAGGCTGTTCATCCGGACGCCGTGGTTTTCCAGCTTTGCAGCCTCTACGGATACTGTCATGACTCGGTCAAGCTGTTCTTTGATTATGAGTCCAGAACGGTACTTGGCCGCATCGAGTTTCGAACACTGGAAGACACCCGGTTGGTCGAGTTGGAAGATGTGCTCTATACGGTCGCCGTGAGCGAGATTCTTCGCGATGGTAGCCGTGAGTATGTTGTTGCTCGCCACGATCCCGCCGGCCCGGCAATGGTCGAAGGTGTTGAACGCGATAAGGCTATTTCCGCATTGCCGGATACACCTGCGCCGTGCGTGGGTCCTGCCAAGGCATTCGTTTGGGATAGGGAATTCTTGGACTCGGCGAATACGCCACATACCCGGCCATCTTGTTTTTTGCCGATTTCTTCCGAACCCGACTTTTGGCTGGCGAACGTTTTTATGGGCGACACCAGCAACTTTGAAGGCTTTGTCGACAGGGTCGGGGATTCGTACCGTTTCTACGGTCTGCCGCAATCAACACCGGAGATGTATGACCGGCTCAGGCCGGACGATTATGCGCGTCACAGGCCTGACCGCTTGGGGCAACAGAACTTCTTTATTCAGGAAGGGATCGGCCCGTTTGCGCGGCACGCTGATCGAATATGGTTCGGCAAAGAGTTCTATGACGGCGAGGGTTGGGTTGGAGTCGGCGCGTTCGGATACTTCGACGTGAACGAGCGGCAATACAGACTGTTTTCTCCAGACGTTATCGCGGATTGGTCCGTATCGGCGATTCTCGCAGAAGAAAACCAAGTCTGGATGGGCCTGGCCCGATACCCGGAAGGCGCTGCAGTAAGTGGTGGCTTGCTTGTTTTCAAAGAATATCACGACCGGATTCCGGTCTATGCAACCGAGCACGTGATACAAGACATTCGGCGTTGGAACGACAAGCTCTACCTGGGCGCGCAAGGCGGGGCGACCTACGTTTTCCGAGATGGAAAGATCAGGACCCGTTACGCTATCGAACCTGCTCTTTCCGGGGGCTTTGAGGTGCGTGTGGTGGCAGGGAACGACTAGATCACTTTCCCATCCAAGGGTCAGAAAGGGGTGGTTCGACCTAGATGATGGCTGCTATCGAGTATGTTTCAGCGAACGAATCTCAAAACCGCCCTCCAGGGAGGGTTCGACAGAGTGGCGCGAAACGATGGAGCCTTTCTTGAGCGCGTAGAGTCGCCCCCTCTTTGCGCCTACGTAAATCACATCGTTGTGACCCAGAATATGCGTGATCACGTTCTCGATCGGATAGATTCGTGTCTCGCCAGTTTCTTGATCGTAGCGAAGCAGGCCGCCGCTGGAGTCCGCGCCTTCCGTGTAGTGTGTAAGACCAATCCAGACCAAGCCTTCGTCAACAAAGATGGCCGAAGTGGACCAATCTGCAATTTCGGGAATCGTAGTCAGACTGTAGCTGCGCCGATCAATGTCGAAGTAACCGAACGAGCCCACGCCGGTATGCCCCTCACCGTCATAGAAGCTTTTGCCGAACCATAGGCGATTGGTGCGGAGGACCGAGGCGCCCATCCACTCCAAGACCCAGGACTGATCGTTTGTGTCAAGATAGCGCGGATAGCGCGCTACGACGTGCGGTCTGTGTTGCGCCAGTTCTATCGGTGTTGTTCGGGGGAGGGCATACGCCCGATAAGAGTTTCCCTCTTGTAAGGCGATTCCTCGCAGATCGTAATCATTGTTACGATCAAGCACATATTTCCAAAGCGGAGGCGAAATGCGGAGTTGTTCGAAGCACGATGGGCGGGTTAGTGGCGTGGCAGATCCATCGAGCAGGCCCCCTTCGAGGATTGGATTCTCATAGGTGTGCCGACATTCAGGTCTTGGTTTCGGCAGTGCGGCCATAACCGCTTCGCGTTCGGCGCCGGTTACCAGCATAGGTGCGTCCGGCATAAAGCGCGCCACAATATCGTCAAACTGATTCCCGTCGAACTCCTGAAGTTCGGTGACGGCGTAGATTGCGTTATTGACCTCCAGCAATGCGCTCTTGCCGAGCGTCTTGATTTCCACGCGCCCAAGTGCTTTCTTAGCTTCGGCGTCGAAGAAGACTCTTATGGAAGTGCAATGGATCCGATACATTTCCTCGCAACTCAGGAGAACCACGGAATCAGCATGAATCGACTCGACGCTGACTTCTCGCACCTCCCCAATCCTGTTGAGCGCGCGCGAAGGCATGGCCACAATTTCCCATCGGGAATCAGGATTACTTTCCTCCACGATTGAGACCACAATCGAATCGTCCGATTTCAGGTAGACAAAATTCAGTGACTTCAGCCATGGGGGATATGGCCAGTGCCGGTGTACATCAACAGCAATTGTGCGTCGATCTTGCAACGTAACAGCGGCAATTCGGCTTATGTTGACAGTTTCTACGGAATCCCCGGTTTCCCGGTGGGGAGTTTCAGCCGCGGCAGTCGCCGTGGCGGCGCCAGGCGACAGGCCGATTGAAAGGGTCACGATTGCCGCATGGGAGTACTGAACAACTCGGTGTGCCATAGTAGATGTTGATCCTGTCCTCATGCCACAGGCTAGCCGCAATATTGCAGTGCGCCGTGGAAAGGCGCGTTTTCCTGGTGGGTGCGAATCCCGCCCAACCATTGTCGTTTTCGGTTGGTAGCAGCCGGAGCGGGACATGGAGGTAACGACATGGACTGAAGCACTTCGGTGACAAAGGGCTGCATTGAGCAGCTCAGCGACCGTACAGGCCGGAACGCGAGTGAACGCTGAGCAGGCCTCGAAAAGGGCGATGCGGGAGCCGACCCTCCTGCAATAAGGGGAAGGCCGATGACGGACCGGGAAGCAAAGCGACGCGCGCACCGGGACGTACCCGCCGGGGTAGTGGCGCTGGCATGTGCGGAAGAGGGAAGACGTAGCAACACGGGAAACCCTGTCGGAGGTGTGCACGCACCCACCGGACCCTCGTGAGGGGCAGGCCGGGCCGGCAGGGTGGCGGACAGGCCCGTAGGACTGAGGACGCCGGGTAATGCCGGTTGAGGAAAGGGGCCTGACTTCGAGAGGGAAACGGTAAGGAGACAAGGCATGGCCACTGGCGCGAGCCTAACAGGGTCACAACGGGTTCGGAACCTCCAGATCGTTTTACATGCGAAAGCGAAGGAAGAACCCGAGCGTCGCTTTCACGCCTTGTATGACAAGGTCTGGCGGAAGGACTTTCTGTTGGAGGCCTGGGTTATGGCGCGCCGTAATGGCGGTCGGCCTGGCATCGACGGGGAGCGTTTCCTGGACATTGAGTCGCAGGGCGTGGAGCGGTGGCTTGGGGAACTGTCGCGGGATCTGAGGGACGGAACCTACGCACCGGCAGCGGTACGACAGGTACTGATCCCGAAGAAGCAACCTGGCAAGTTTCGGCCTTTGGGTATCCCGACGATCCGGGACCGGGTGGCACAGACTTCGGCCCTGCTTGTGCTGGCGCCGATATTCGAAGCGGACCTGCGACCGGAGCAATACGGATATCGGCCGGAACGAAGCGCCCTGGATGCGGTCAAGCGCATTCACCGGCTCCTGAACAGGGGCTACCATGAGGTGGTAGATGGCGATTTGTCCAACTACTTCGGCGAGATCCCCCATGCGGAACTGATGAGGAGTGTCGCGCGTCGCGTGAGCGACGGCAAGATGCTCGGACTCATCAAGGCGTGGTTGGAGATGGCGGTTGAAGAGGACGATGGGAAAGGCGGCAAGCGCCTGACCCACCGGTCGCGCAAGCAACGGAAGGGGACCCCCCAGGGTTCTCCGGTATCACCGCTGCTGAGCAACCTCTACATGCGGCGCTTCATACTGGGTTGGGAGCAGCGGGGTTTTGCCCCGCGCTTGTGCGCGGAGGTCGTGTCCTATGCGGATGACTTTTGTGTATTGGGTAAGGCTCCGGCGGCGGAAATGCTGCCGCGTGTCGCCCGTCTCATGGAAAGGCTGAAGCTTCCGATCAACGCGCAAAAGACCCGATGCTTACGATGTCCGGCGGAACCCATGGAGTTCCTCGGCTACCGTTTTGGATGGAACTACCGTCCGAACGGCGGTGGGGCCTATATCGGCACTCGGCCGAGCCAGGCCAGCATCCGAAGCATCTGCCGCAAGATCAGTGAGCAAACCGAATCGCGCCATGGTCTGAAGGACCCGGAGCAAGTCGTAGAGAGGCTGAACCGGATGCTATCCGGTTGGGCCCAGTATTTTCGGCTTGGCCAGGTCAGCCGGGCGTATTGCGCGGTCGATGCTCACGCGACGAAGCGGCTGCGACAATGGCTGTGTCGGAAGCACAAGGTGAGGAGCGGGAAGTATGTGCGCTTTCCGAACGAACGGCTGTGGGCGCACTACGGCCTTATCCGCCTTGGGCCAACGACCAAGGGCCTTCCGTGGGCGAAGGCATGATCTCGTCGGAAAGCCGGATGCGGGAAAACCGCACGTCCGGTTTGATGAGCGGGGGCCTGGAAACGCGGTTATGGGAGCCGGACTGAGGCCCAGAGCGAAAGCGATGGAACAGCCACCGGACCCTAACACTGGCGCGCCAGCCCCCGACTCTACCCAGTCCGCGCCTTGATTCGATAAGTCGCTGTTTGCATTGAAGTTGATTGCGTTGCCGGAAATTGCACTTTGCTCTTGACTTGCGCTTTCCGGTTTCCGGGCGGATCTGTCGCGCCCAGTGCGCACATACTCGCTTCACCATAGGCAGGGCTATGCTTCCGCTCGTGAGCACGCACCGGAACGCGACATCTCTCGCCCGGAATTCCGGAAACTGATGCAATATGCGGGCTAAAGGGGTTCTCGCCTACCTGGGCGGGCTGGTGATTGGGCAGGGCCGCCATGCAGGCGAGCCGTTTCTGGTGCTGCCCTGGCAATGGTGGGGACCCCTGCCGCTGATTCGCGTGGGGTAGGTGGGGACCGTGGGGAGGGGTATTCTGTGTAACTAATGTTTGATCCATTTTGCGTCAGCCGCCGCCCGTTAGCGTGGTTCGCATCAGCCGCAAGTGTGCGCGCTGGCGGGCCGCTTCCGGGGCCGGCGCGTCCTTGCCGGCGCGGTCCTCGCATTCGATGTAGTCCTCAATGGCTTGGCGCGCCAGCGCCGCCACGGACGCCCTGCGCCGGCGCGCGAGCGCCCGCAAGCGGTCCTGCTTGGAGCGAGGGACGCGCACGGTCAGGCGCACGTATTCGGGTGATTTGTCGCGCATGAGAAAGCCCGGCCCCCCATCGTGAGGGGCCGGGCTTGTTTGGGCTTGCGTCAGCCGCGCGCGCTACTAATGAACAGCAGCGCCCCCCACTTCAATCGGGACGTTTTGATCCTTGCCGCGTATGGGTTTCGGACCCCTCGGCAAGAATCTCGCGGAGACCTGCATATATCTGGCCGTGGTAAGCAACCTTGCGCCGACCGATTGCTATAACGCCGAGCGAGACGGCGATGAAGGCCAGGGAACCACCCACTGCCAAGACAAATGAACGTCCGTTTGCCAGCAGCACCATGCAAAAAGTGAAGGCGCAACACAAGGTTGTGAAGACCCACCAGGCCGCAGCTTTCGATTCGTTCGTCATTGGTTTCTCCTGTTGAGTGATTAACCCCGGCAAAGGCGCCGGGCCTTGTTGATCTCCTCACAGGGATTTGATCCCGCGTATTCGCCCGATCCGGGCTGTTACATTTCGCGGGAAGCCCGGCAGGGTGTCCCGTAAGGAAATCAAGAAGCCCGAATATACGGCACAACATATAGGTAGCGCAACCGCTCAAACCACGCTCCCGGCAATTCTGGCGGCTGACGCGTTCGGTCCGCCCTGGGACTGGCGGCGGAAGTCGCCCGGCCTATTCTCAAGTCGGCCCTGTCGGTGGAAGCCGGCACTATGCGCGTCACCAAGTTGACGGCGGGGAGCATTGCGAAGGACGTAGAGAAAGAACTCATCGACCAGGTGCAGCGCCTTCGCGTGGTGGATACAGGTGCGATGAAGCGAGCCATAAAGAGCCGTATCAGCGTCCGATTGCCGGACCTGGGGGGATGATGCCGGGCAAGCGGGGAGCGAACCGTGGGGAACCCTTGAACCGAATCGGGCCGCGAGGCTCGGGGGACCGGAGGGGGAGTCTTGCCCTCACACACAAGAGCCTTTTAGCCTACCTTTGCCGCTGGCATTCAGCCTGGCGGAATCCGAAACGCTGGCGCTGCCGGGGCAACGGTGGGGACCCCTGCCGTCAATTCAAGAGGGGAGACCCGGCGACCGCGGGGAGGGCATTGATCCTTTGTTCTAGGGTGTAACCATGAAACGGGATCGAAAGGACTACATGCGCCGCTGTTGCGTATTTGGGCGGTTGAGAATTTGGGTATGGGAGTGGTGCAAGTGGTGCGGGAAAACCCCTCGCCTATAGTGTTCGCCATGCTTCGGTTTATGTATCGCCTGGTGTCGCTGTTCAGCCTGGGGGGGGCGCTGCCAGCCGAGGGCCTGGGGCGGTAGTCCGCAATCGGGCGAGGCGCGTAGCAATCCGTTCAGTATCTCGCGGGATGCGGAAGTGGGGGCTATGCTTGGCGTTCGCGCTGCTGGCGGCTAACGGCGTTGCCGCGCCGCTGCATGAGGCGGCGGCGGAAGGCGATGCCGATACGGTTCGCCAAATGCTGGCGGCTGGCGTGGACGTGGACGCGAGGGACGTTGACAGCACTACGCCGCTGCACCGGGCGGTGCTTTCGGGCGAACCCGATACGGTTCGCCAACTGCTGGCGGCTGGCGCGACCGTGGACGCAAGGAACAATGACGGCTTTACGCCGCTGTACGTGGCGGCCTCTTTGGGTGAACCCGATACGGTTCGGCTGCTGCTGGCGGCTGGCGTGGACGTGGACGTGAGGGACAATGCCTGTTAATCGGCGTGCAATAGTGACCCCCTAGCGGGGGAATCGGCGTCCAAAATTGACCCCCCTGAAGTTGATCGATTCAACTCGCCTCGTTGTTTGGACGGACGGGGTGACGGGAGATGTTGATAGTGGAGACGATTGCGCGGATCCGTCGGGATCATCTGGAGCGGGGGGTGCCGATCAGGCGGATTGCCCGGGAGTTGAAGCTGTCGAGGAACACGGTTCGCAAGGCGATCCGGGGGGATGTAGCGGCGTTTGGATACGAGCGCACGGTGCAGCCGCTTCCGAAGCTGGGTCCATGGGTCGGGGAGCTGGAGCGGTTAGTGGAGGCCAACGAGGGCAAGCGCCGGCGGGAGCGTTTGTCGCTGCTGCGGATTTTCGAGCAGTTGCAGGGGTTGGGTTATGACGGCGGATACGATGCGGTGCGTCGCTATGCGATGTCGTGGTGGTGGCGGCGTTCGGGGTCGGGTTCGCAAGCGTATGTGCCGTTGATTTTCGATCCGGGCGAGGCCTACCCGTTTGACTGGAGCCACGAGTATGCGGTGGTGGCGGGCACGACGACGCGAGTCAAGGCGGCGCCCCTGCGGTTGTGCCACAGTCGGTTGTTCCTGGTTCAGATTTTTCCTCGGGAAAGCCAGGAGATGGTGTTTGAGGCGCACGAGCGCAGCTTCCGGTTCTTCGGTGGGGTATGCCGGCGCGGCATCTACGACAATATGAAGACGGCGGTGCAGACGGTGTTCGTGGGCAAGGCGCGCGCCTACAACCGGCGATTTGTGGAGATGTGTTCGCATCATCTGATTGAGCCTGTGGCCTGCACGCCCGGGGCGGGTTGGGAGAAGGGCCAGGTGGAGAGCCAGGTGAGGCACGTGCGCGGGCGGTTGTTCGTGCCGCGCCCGCGCGGGCGCAGTTACGCGGAGATCAACGCGTGGCTTGAGGATCGATGCATTGCTGAGGCGAAGCGGCGCCGCCATCCCACCCTCAAGGACCAGACGGTGTGGGAAGTGTTCGAGGCCGAGCAGCCGTATCTGATGGCTTACCGGGGTCCGTTTGACGGGTTCCACGCGGTGGAGGCGGCCTGTGCCGAAGCCTTGGCCGAAGGGACCTGCAGCGCCGATGTGGTGCTCAATATCCTGGCGCGCCGGCGCCAGCCCGCACCCCCGGCGCCGATCCCGACACCGGTGGATCTGCGGTTGCGCCTGGAGCCGACGGCCGACTGCGCTCGTTACGAGGGCTTGATGGAGGTGCGCCGTGGAGCGGCATGAGGTACTGGACATGATGCGCGCGCTACGTCTGTCGGGCATGCGCACGGTGTTCGACGAGATCGTGGCCGTGGCGATCCAGCGCGGTCACCCGATCCAGCGCGTCATCGGCGAGTTGCTCCAGGCGGAGATCGCCGACAAGAAGGCCCGTTCGATCAAGTACCAGATGACCATCGCCAAGCTGCCGACGGTCAAGGAGTTGGCCGACTTTGACTTCACCTCAAGCCCGGTCAACGAGCCGCTGGTGCGGGATCTGGCCACCGGCGCGTTCCTGGGCGCCAGGCGCAACCTCGTGCTGGTCGGCGGAACGGGAACCGGCAAGACGCATCTGAGCGTGGCCATCGCCCGGGCCTGTATCCGCAACGGGGCTCGGGCACGCTGCTACAACGTTGTGGACCTGGTCAATCACCTCGAGGCCGAGGCGCGTGACGGCCGCCAGGGCCGGACCGCCAACCAACTGGGCCGACGGGATTTGATCATCCTCGACGAGCTCGGCTACCTGCCCTTTGCCCAGGCCGGCGGCCAGTTGCTGTTCCACCTCATCAGCAAGCTCTATGAACGCACGTCCATCGCGGTGACCACGAACCTGGCCTTCGGGGAATGGCCCAGCGTGTTCGGCGATGCAAAAATGACCGCGGCCCTGCTCGACCGCCTCACCCATCATTGCGACATCATCGAGACGGGCAACGAGAGTTGGCGGTTCAGGAACCGTTCCTGATCGGCAAAGCACCATCCACGGCCCATCCGGACGGGCCCAGCCACAATCACGATGGTCCGGCCAGACTTATCGACCCCTTGATGTAACGTCTGCTGCCCTTATCAACCGTTTTTGGGAATTTCTCGCTCACAAGGCTCGGCAAGAGGCGGAAGAGGCTAGGGAAGGTCTGAATAACGGCCTACATGGGCCGTGATGCGGTTAGCGCCCTCGCCGTTTGCGGTGAGATCCCGGTATTGGCGCCGATTCGACGCAAAAACGGGGGTTTGCGGGGCGTTCTCGACGCCCGCTGCGGTTTCCACAGACACCAACCCCATGTCAGGCGGCCGCATAGCGGCCAGCGATGAGAAGATTGGTGAAGCCAAGCAGCATCGCGATGCGTTGCGTGTTTTTCGCCAAGCCCCGGTAGCGCACCTTGGAATAGCCGAAGTGGCGCTTCACATACAGGAACGGGTGCTCCACCTTCGCCCGAATCGACGCTTTGCGCTTCTCAGCCGCTTCCTCGGCACTCGCCTTGTCGAGCCGCCGGCGCCGGCCCGGCCTCATGGCCACCTGCCAGTCCACTTCCCGACCCTGGTGCTCCGGACGCTTGTGCACGCCCTGGTAGCCGGCGTCGCCCCGCACCTCGGATTCGCCGCCGTGCAATACCAAGTGCGCGTGCGTCACGTCCGCGCCGTTCGCCGCCGTCGTCGCCAACCCGTGGGTCAGACCCGACGCCGAGTCCCCACCGATGTGCGCCTTCATCCCGAAGTACCAACGGTTGCCCTTCTTCGTGGGGTGCATCTCCGGATCCCGCTCACCCTTCTTGTTCTTCGTCGACGAGGGCGCGTCAATGAGGCTCGCGTCCACGATCGTGCCCGTCTTGAGCCGGTGACCTTGCAACGCCAGGTGCGCGTTGATCTCCCCGAACAACCCCGCCCCCAGACCGTGACGCTCCAGCAGATGCCGAAAGTTCAGGATCGTCGTCTCGTCGGGCAGCGCGCCCGTCCCCCGCAACCCCGCAAAGCGACGCACCGACTCCACCTCATACAACAGGGCCTCCATCCCCGGATCGCTTACGTTGTAGAACCACTGCACGCAGTGAACTCGAAGCCTCGTTCCCAGCGGATACGGCCGCCGACCCCGTCCCGCCTTCGGATAAAACGGTTCGATGCGCCGCTCCAGCCGCTCCCAGGGAATCAGCCGGTCCATCTTCGCCAGAAACTGCTCGCGGCGCGTGCGCCGCTTCTTCAAATCATGCTCCAACTCCGAAAACGTCGCCTGTTCCATCTCCACAACCTCACCGCCCAAACCATACCGCTATTATCCCAGAAAGGACTTGATCAGACCTTCCCTAGGGCTCAGGTTGATCAGTCCTTTCAGGAACTGACAGCGCTCCGTTTGGATTTCTTTTCTGCGGACACCGCAGTACGTGCTCGCCTCGCTAAGCTCGACCCTTCACTGACCGGACGGATCGACGCGCTCATTGGAGCTATGGAAAGTGATCGGAACGCCATAATCGCCGTCTTGAAGGTTGCGAAGGGCGATATTGGCGCAGAGACGTTCGATGATGTAAACAGTTCTCTGGCTGCTCTAGGAGTGGTCACAGCGGTTCGCGCTGCGCTGGCGCGCAGGGAACAAGCGCTGGATACGCTCCATATATGCCGCCTGAATCCCAAAAATTATTCCATGATAAATCAACGAGTTGTAATTTGTTCCATGCAAGCGTGCGCCGTAGAAATTTGCGACAATAGGGATGGTATGTTCATGGAGGTGTGAGATGCCGACGACGTTTCGCCCGTATCAGCCCGATCAGCTGCTGATGTTGCCGGAGAGTTTGCAGGATTGGCTGCCGGAAGGTCATTTATCGCAGCATGTGAGCGACTTGGTGGATGGGCTGGATTTGCGGGTGTTCTACGAGCGCTACGAAGGGGACGGGCGTCGCAAGTCGCCGTATGAGCCGCGGATGATGCTGAAGGTGCTGATTTACGGCTATTCGACGGGCGTGTTTTCCTCGCGGCGGCTGGCGAAGAAGCTTCAAGAGGACGTGGCGTTTCGGGTATTGGGCGCGGGCACAATCCTTCTCACCGGACGATCTGCGAGTTTCGGCGGCGTCATTTGGCCGATTTCAAGCGGTTGTTTGTGGAAGTGGTTCGTTTGGCGGGTGAGTTGGGTTTAGCGCGTTTCGGGACCTTGTCGATTGATGGGACGAAGGTTCGGGCGAACGCCTCCAAGCGCAAGGCGATGAGTTATGGGCGAATGGTGGAGGAAGAGAAGCGCCTTGAGGCGGAGATTAAGGCGTTGGTAGGCCGTGCGCGTGCGGTAGACGATCAGGAGGATGAGCGGTATGGGGCGGACGTTCGCGGCGACGAGTTGCCCGAGGAGTTGAAGCGGCGCGAGGACCGGCTGGAGGCGATCGTTGAGGCGAAGGCGCGCTTGGAGGCGCGTCAGCGGGCCTTGGACGATGCGCGCGGGCGCAAGCCGGGTCAGGCCCGCAATCCGAAGGGCGGGCGTCCGTATAAGCGCGCCTATGGCGAGCCGGAAGCCAAGGCGCAGAGCAACTTCACGGATCCGGAGAGTCGGATCATGAAGACCAGCACGGAAGGCTTTCAGCAGTGTTACAACGCGCAGTTGGCGGTGGAGGGGGAGAACCAGTTGGTCGTGGCGGCGGAAGTGACGTCGAACGCCAGCGATCAGGGGCAGATGCTGCCGCGCTTAGACGAGGTCAAGGCGGCCTATGGGGAATCGCCGGAGCGGGTGTTGGCGGACGCGGGGTATTGCAACGAGTTGGACCTGGCGTCTTTGGAGGAGCGGGGCGTGGACGCTTATGTGGCCTTGGGCCGGGAGGGCCACAAAGCGGTGGCGGTCAACGCCAAGGCGCATCCGGCGCGGGCGCGGATGGCCAACAAGCTGGCGACGCCCGAAGGTCAGGCGCAGTACGCCAAGCGCAAGTGGCTGTCGGAGGCGCCCAACGGCTGGATCAAACAGGCGCTGGGTTTTCGCCGCTTCAGCGTGCGCGGCCTTGACCAAGCGCGGGGCGAGTGGGCCCTGGTGTGTCTGGCATTGAACATGAAGCGGATACAAGGGCTGGCGGCGGCGTGAAGAAGGGCAATTCGGCCCCAATCCGCCCTGCCGGCGGGCCCATCCACCGGCATTCCCCGCCCGCCTGCGGGTCTATGACCCCGCGTGGCGCTTTGGAGGAGGCAATCGGACGTTTCATTGCCTGCGAACCCCCGGGGCGCCCAGCAGAAACATCCTATGGCGCACGCTTGCATGGAACAAATTGTAAGTCATTGATATGCAAAGAATACTTTTCTCCTTCTCAGGCGGCTTGTTCGACCAGGGCGAGGTTAAAGCGCCGCGCCTGCCGCGTAAGGTTGCGGATCTGCCGCTCGCGGCGTTCGGCCTCCCAGTGGGCCAAGTCGCGCCCGACGTATTCCTCCCCCCGCGTCAGCATGGCGTAGATCAGCCGCGCCAGTTGATGCGCGGTGGCCTTGACCGCCTTGGCGGCGTCCATTCGGCTCAAGCGCCGGCGATGCGCCGCGCCAAGGGCCGTGTTGCTGTTGCGCGCCGTGGAGGCCGCCATCCGCAGCGCTTGGCCGACCCGGTTGGTTTGGCGCGCCGACGGTCCGCCCAGTCGCTTGTCGCCGCTGATGCGGGTTCCCGGCGCCAGGCCCAGCCACGAGCAAAAGTGCCGCGCCGAAGGAAAGCGCGACAGATCCGCGCCCAACTCCGCCGCCACCATAAGGGCCGTCTCCACCCCAATGGTCGGAATGGCGGTCAAATCCACCCCCAAGACCCCCCGCAGCCGCTGACGCAAGAGCCGGTCGCGGCGCCGGCCCCGGCGCCCCGCCGCCGCTCCCGCCGCCGGGCGGCTCATCCGTCCCGTCCCCCGGCAACGCGTCCAGTTCGGCGTCAATGCAACGCTCGCCAGCTTCAATCTGCTCCTGCAGCATGTCATAACGGGCCAGCGCCTGCTCCAAAGCGAACAAATGCTCGTCGCGCCAGTTGCCCTCAAGACTCGCCGCCAAGGTCGCCTCGTCCGCTTTGCACCGCCCATCCCGATGCTTCGCCAGAACCCACCCGTCCCGCTCGCCGGCCACAATGGCGCGCACGATCTTTTGGCCGGTCTTGCCCATGACGTCGCTGAGCGCGTTGTCCAATTGCACGTTCATCTGCGTGAGCGCCTTTTGCATCTGCTGAACCGCGCGGCTGCGGCCGCGGATCAATCGGCTGCGCTGGCGCGCATACGAGCGCAGCGGACATAACGCGTCCGGGGCCCGGAACGCCCCGCGCAACAGCCCGTAACTCATCAATTGCCGAATCCACTGACAGTCCAATACGTCGCTCTTGCGCCCGCTCACCTGCTTGGTGCCCCGCGGATTGACCAGATGCACCTCAAAACCGGCCCGGTCCAGCACTTCAAACACCGGAATCCAATCCACGCCCGTGGATTCCATCGCCACTTGCTTGACCCCGCACGAGGCCAGCCAATCGGCCATCTGCTTCAAATCGCCCGTGAACGAGCCGAAATGCCGAACCGGGGACTCAAACCGCGACGGGTCCACCGCCAGGTAGTGCTTGCGCTTGCCCACGTCGATCCCCGCGCAGTCCGGGTGAACCACCTCCAAACGCGCCGCTTTCGCCTTGCCTTTCATCGCTTCCTCCTCCAACATGATTTCAGGGCCGCGTTGGGCGAGACTGCGGCGAGAACGTTCACTCTTGCATACGGGGTCGCGGTCGAAACTGCGCCGCCAGCGTCAAAACGCCGATCACAGTCCGGGCCAAACTCCTAGACTGAACTTCCGTCCTTTTTTCCGTCGGATTGGGGTTAATCGCTTGATTTGAATAGGGATAATTCGTTCGGGCCTACGCATTATGTTACCATGTATATGTAAGTATATCTCTGGATTCCACGGTATTATTGCGCTATAATAGTTACCATGTATATCGATACCGTCCCCAACCGCAGCTCGCCGCCGGCCATCCTTTTGCGCGAAGGCTGGCGCGAAGGCCGCAAAGTCAAGAAACGCACCCTGGCCAACCTGTCGAAATGCCCCCCCGAAGTGGTCGAGGGATTGCGCGTTCTGCTCAAGGGCGGAACCGCCGTTAAGCGGCTGCCGGAAGCCTTCGAGATCGAACGCTCCCTGCCTCACGGCCACGCCGCCGCGGCGCTCGGCGCCATCGAGAGGCTGGGCCTTCCCCGCCTGATCGACTCCCAGCCTTCGCCACAGCGCGACCGGACCGTAGCGCTGATCGCGGCCCGCATCCTGCATCCGGGCTCGAAGCTGGCCGCGGCCCGGGGGCTGGCCGAAGAAACGGCCCGCGACACCCTGGGCGAGGCGCTGGAACTGGGCGAGGTGAGCGAGGACGACCTGTACGCCGCCATGGACTGGCTGCTTACGCGCCAGGCGGACATCGAGCGGCGCCTGGCGAAGCGGCGTTTGCAAGAAGGGACGCTGGTGCTGTACGACCTGACTTCGGTGTATCTGGAGGGCCGGCGCTGTCCGCTGGCCAAGCGCGGCCATTCCCGCGACGGCAAGCGCTCCAAGCTGCAGATCGAGTTCGGGCTGTTGTGCGACGCCGGGGGCTGTCCGGTGGCGGTGGAGGTGTTCCAGGGCAACGCGGCCGACCCGATGACGGTGGGCGCGCAGATCAAAAAGCTGAAGGACCGCTTCGGGCTTACGCGGGTGGTCTTGGTGGGCGACCGGGGGATGCTGACCGAAGCGCGCATCCGCGAAGAGGTCGAACCGGCCGGTTTGGACTGGATCGGCGCGTTGCGTTCTTCGGCGATCCGCGCCCTGGTGGAGTCGGGGGCGGTGCAGATGTCGCTGTTCGACGAAACGGACCTGATCGAGGTGCGCAGCGACGCCTATCCGGGCGAGCGGCTGATGGTGTGCCGCAATCCGCAGCTGGCCCAACAGCGGGCGCGCAAGCGCGAGGACCTGCTTGAGGCCACCGAGAAGTTGCTCGGGCCCATCGCGGCGGCGGTACAGCGCGAGAAGCAGCGCTTGAAAGGCCAGGACAAGATCGCCCTTCGGGTGGGCAAAGTCATCGGCAAATACAAGATGGCCAAGCACTTCGTTCTCGACATCAAGGACGATTCCTTCGGCTACCGGCGCGACGCGGAGTCCATCGCCCGCGAAGCGGCCCTGGACGGCTTGTACGTGGTGCGGACCAGCCTGCCGGAATCCGAACTCGACGCGCAAGGGACGGTGCGCGCCTACAAGCGCTTAAGCGCCGTGGAGCGGGCCTTTCGAAGCCTCAAGACGGTGGACTTGAAAGTGCGGCCCGTGTTCCACTACACGGCGGAGAGGGTGCGCGCCCATATCCTGTTATGCATGCTCGCCTATTACGTCGAATGGCATATGCGCGGATGGCTCAAGCCGCTGCTGTTCGACGACGAGGACCCGGACGCCGCCGAGGCGGCCCGCGCCTCGCCCGTGGCCCCGGCGAAAGTCTCCGAATCGGCCCAGGCTAAGGCCCGGAGCAAACGAACCGCTCAGGGCCTGCCCGCGCACAGCTTCCAGACGCTGCTCGCCGATCTGGCCACCGTCGCCAAGAACCAAGTGGTCCCGCGCCTGCCCGGCGCTCAGCCGTTCACCGTCGTCACCCGGCCCACCGCGCTGCAATCGGAAGCCTTCCGGCTGCTCGGAGTCCGCCTGAAACGTACCCAGTAACGCCCCTTCCTGATTCTATTGATTTGCATATAAATCAACCGCTTACATTATGCAGGGGCTTGGAAGTTCAGCCTAGACGGGCGCCCGCGCACCAGTGCATACGACGGCCTCGCGCCCAGCGCGGCCTCCTTTATACCGGATGACGCAACCCTTCCATACCCCCCGCTTGTTCCCTGCGGCCAGCGCCGCGGGAACCGCGGTGAACACTCCTAGAGGGACAAATCGATTCCGACATAAAACGCCTCAAGGAAGAGAAGGCCGAAGATGCACTTAAAGCACTCAAGGCTGAGCGGATCACGCTTCGGCATAGGCAGGTCTTGAAACAACTGCTTCCGGAGATCGAAAAGTATGTTTCTGATCAAGAATGGGTAAAGATAGCCGCTGGCGCACCCCGGAGGAGCCTAAACACCCGTACACTCACTAATAAGGAAAAGGAACTTTTTCAGCGCGTAATCGCAAGAGATTACAAGGATAAGTTCGCAATTGAATGCAAATTGCTGGAGTGCAGTCTACTGGTTGAGTTGCACACGCAAGGGCAGCGTGGACAGACGGTTCGTTCGCTGGTCATGAAAGGGGGTCATAGCCCGGACATAATTCTGAGCGAAGGCGAGCAGAGAGCCGTAGCGCTTGCTGATTTCTTGACGGAAATTACGCTCAATCCTGCCAATGCTGGGATTGTGCTCGACGATCCGGTGACTTCCCAGGACCATCAACGCAAGCGCCTGATAGCAAACCGATTGGCATTAGAAGCCAAGAATCGCCAGGTTGCCATTTTCACACATGACCTCGTATTCCTAGCCATGCTTGCCAGGGCGGCAGGGGATGAGGGGATTGAATTGCTTACGCATTGGATCGAACGAGATAGCGAGGGCCGCCCAGGTCAAGTTTCGCTGGATGACTGTCCCGCTACCACACCTCAGTATCGCAATACTCAGAAGGCACAAAGGACGTTGACTGCGGCGAAGCCGGCCTCTGGCTCCGTGCGCATTAAGAGGTGGACCCCATTCGTTGCACAACTTGGCAGCAAGAATAAGGTGTAGTCGGGTTGTTGTAGATGAATGCTGCCGATGATACGCGCGAGTTCGGATATTCGCACTCGGCGCTGCCGCGCTGATTTCCTTTGTGCCAGTTGAACCGAGCCGTCAACGGTGGTGCTGAACCCGCGGGCTGCCGGTCATTGATGGCCGGAAGCGTGCTTGCGGCCCTGCCGAACCTCATCGCTGTGGCTTGCGGGTTCATCACGCGGCTTGCCTCAGCAGCGGCTGCATGTAGGCTTCAAAGGGGGTCCGCCCACCTAAGCTCGAATGAGGACGCGCCCGGTTGTAGTAGTGGATCCACTGGCTAATCTGATCGCTGGCGTCGCGCATGGATTCAAACGCGTTCAGATACACGCACTCCTGCTTGAGTGATCGCCACAGCCGCTCAATAAACACATGGTCCAGCCACCGGCCTTTGCCATCCATGGAAATCCGAATGCCGGCAGCCTTCAAAGCTTCGGTCCAATCCCGGCTGGTGAACTGGCTGCCCTGGTCGGTATTGAAGATCTCCGGGGCGCGGTGGCGGTCCAGGGCGTCGTGCAAGGCTTCCAGGCAAAAGTCCGCGTCCTGGGTGGTGGACAGTTGCCACGTCAACACGCACCGCGAATACCAGTCCATAACCGCCACCAGATACAAAAACCCCCGCGCCATGGGGATGTAGGTCACATCCGCGCACCAGACCTAATCGGGCCGATGGACGTTCAAATCCCGCAGCAGGTACGGATAAACCGGGTGCGCCGGCGCGCGCCGGGAGGGGTTCGGCCCCGGCGCCAAGGACCGCAACCCCATCACGCGCATCCCCCGGCGCACCCGTTTGCGGCCCACGCCATACCCCATCCGCCGCAAGACGCGAACCATCTGACGCGAGCCATACCAGGGCGTACGCAGATACTGCTCGTCCATACGGCGCATCAACTCCAGATTGAAATCCGACTCGCCTTGGGGCGTGTAATACACGCTCCTGCGGCTGACGCCCAACAGAACGCTCTGGCGCGACACGCCCAACGCCGGGGACGCCCGATCCACCATCCTTCGCCTTCGCCCGACACTCATCGATCGAAGGCCCTGGATAAAAAATCCCGCTCCACCACCAGCTCGCCGATCTTCGCCCGCAGCGTCTTGATCTCCGCGTCCTGATCCACCGGCCTCAAGCGCCCGGAAACGAAGCTCGCCTTGACCCCGTCCATTGCCTGACGCTTCCATTTGGAGATCATGTTCGGGTGCATCCCATAGCGGCTCGATAGCTCCGCTATGGTGCCGTCCCCTCGGATCGCCGCCAACGCTACCCGCGCCTTGAAAACCGCCGAATACTGCTTCCTCTTCGTCATGCCGATAGGCTCCTTTCGCCAATCGACTACACCTTATGACATTGTGCAAATTTTGGGGTCCACTTCTTTAAGCTAATCCAGCGTGGCATGAGTGAATTGCGGCGCACCGTTGAAGAAATCATTCCGCACTACCTGTTGAAACAGGTTGTGAACCGCTGGACAGATCGAATAATCGTGACAAGCCTAAAGAGGGTGAATTGGGACGAAGGCCTTATAGATGACATTGTTAGCGCCTATGAGGAGCTTTCCGCGTACATCGAAGGGCATAGTCATACGGAAGAATGGGCAGCAGCACCGCTCGAGCCGAGACACCTTCAGGAAATGATCGACCGCGTGAACGGCCTCATCAAACGAGCCCGCGCGGAACGGAAAAAAGCTTAGCCCGGATAATGCAGTGCGCCGTGGAAAGGCGCGTTTTCCTGGTGGGTGCGAATCCCGCCCAACCATTGTCGTTTTCGGTTGGTAGCAGCCGGAGCGGGACATGGAGGTAACGACATGGACTGAAGCACTTCGGTGACAAAGGGCTGCATTGAGCAGCTCAGCGACCGTACAGGCCGGAACGCGAGTGAACGCTGAGCAGGCCTCGAAAAGGGCGATGCGGGAGCCGACCCTCCTGCAATAAGGGGAAGGCCGATGACGGACCGGGAAGCAAAGCGACGCGCGCACCGGGACGTACCCGCCGGGGTAGTGGCGCTGGCATGTGCGGAAGAGGGAAGACGTAGCAACACGGGAAACCCTGTCGGAGGTGTGCACGCACCCACCGGACCCTCGTGAGGGGCAGGCCGGGCCGGCAGGGTGGCGGACAGGCCCGTAGGACTGAGGACGCCGGGTAATGCCGGTTGAGGAAAGGGGCCTGACTTCGAGAGGGAAACGGTAAGGAGACAAGGCATGGCCACTGGCGCGAGCCTAACAGGGTCACAACGGGTTCGGAACCTCCAGATCGTTTTACATGCGAAAGCGAAGGAAGAACCCGAGCGTCGCTTTCACGCCTTGTATGACAAGGTCTGGCGGAAGGACTTTCTGTTGGAGGCCTGGGTTATGGCGCGCCGTAATGGCGGTCGGCCTGGCATCGACGGGGAGCGTTTCCTGGACATTGAGTCGCAGGGCGTGGAGCGGTGGCTTGGGGAACTGTCGCGGGATCTGAGGGACGGAACCTACGCACCGGCAGCGGTACGACAGGTACTGATCCCGAAGAAGCAACCTGGCAAGTTTCGGCCTTTGGGTATCCCGACGATCCGGGACCGGGTGGCACAGACTTCGGCCCTGCTTGTGCTGGCGCCGATATTCGAAGCGGACCTGCGACCGGAGCAATACGGATATCGGCCGGAACGAAGCGCCCTGGATGCGGTCAAGCGCATTCACCGGCTCCTGAACAGGGGCTACCATGAGGTGGTAGATGGCGATTTGTCCAACTACTTCGGCGAGATCCCCCATGCGGAACTGATGAGGAGTGTCGCGCGTCGCGTGAGCGACGGCAAGATGCTCGGACTCATCAAGGCGTGGTTGGAGATGGCGGTTGAAGAGGACGATGGGAAAGGCGGCAAGCGCCTGACCCACCGGTCGCGCAAGCAACGGAAGGGGACCCCCCAGGGTTCTCCGGTATCACCGCTGCTGAGCAACCTCTACATGCGGCGCTTCATACTGGGTTGGGAGCAGCGGGGTTTTGCCCCGCGCTTGTGCGCGGAGGTCGTGTCCTATGCGGATGACTTTTGTGTATTGGGTAAGGCTCCGGCGGCGGAAATGCTGCCGCGTGTCGCCCGTCTCATGGAAAGGCTGAAGCTTCCGATCAACGCGCAAAAGACCCGATGCTTACGATGTCCGGCGGAACCCATGGAGTTCCTCGGCTACCGTTTTGGATGGAACTACCGTCCGAACGGCGGTGGGGCCTATATCGGCACTCGGCCGAGCCAGGCCAGCATCCGAAGCATCTGCCGCAAGATCAGTGAGCAAACCGAATCGCGCCATGGTCTGAAGGACCCGGAGCAAGTCGTAGAGAGGCTGAACCGGATGCTATCCGGTTGGGCCCAGTATTTTCGGCTTGGCCAGGTCAGCCGGGCGTATTGCGCGGTCGATGCTCACGCGACGAAGCGGCTGCGACAATGGCTGTGTCGGAAGCACAAGGTGAGGAGCGGGAAGTATGTGCGCTTTCCGAACGAACGGCTGTGGGCGCACTACGGCCTTATCCGCCTTGGGCCAACGACCAAGGGCCTTCCGTGGGCGAAGGCATGATCTCGTCGGAAAGCCGGATGCGGGAAAACCGCACGTCCGGTTTGATGAGCGGGGGCCTGGAAACGCGGTTATGGGAGCCGGACTGAGGCCCAGAGCGAAAGCGATGGAACAGCCACCGGACCCTAACACTGGCGCGCCAGCCCCCGACTCTACTGAGCGCGCTGAGGGCGCGCGGAAGAAGGGGTTTTTCGGCGCTACCTGGGCGGGACGAGTCCGGAGACGTCTTGAGCAGGGCGCGAGAGGCGCTGGATCGTTGTGTTTTTCCTCGGGATGAGGCCGTTGTGCGGCATCGGGGCGAGCGAACCGAGAGCTTGGAGCAAGCTCGGCGACAGACGGACTGGATACGTTGTTATCCGGGCTTGAGCCGGGCAGCGGCCAGGAAGAACAACTCCTGATACGGATGGGCGCTGGACAGCAACAACTGAACGCGTCGGGTATTGCGCAGCACCACGGCGCCGATCTTCAGCAGCTTAAGGCGGATGGTGCCGACATAGGCGCGGGCCAGTTCGGTGCCGGCCAGTGCGATCCGGCGGATGGTATTCAACAGCACATAGGCCAAGGCCGACAACAACACCCGATATTGGTTGGGCCACCACTGGTGGCAGCTGGTGCGGTCGGCGAACAGATGCAGCTGCTGCTCTTTGATCCGGTTCTCCATGTCGCCGCGGGCGCAATACACCGCATCGTATAAGTGCTGCGGCGATCCCGCCAAGTTGGTGACGATGTAGCGCGGGTTGGATCCCCGGGCGGTGTGCTCGGCCTTGACGATCACCCGCCGCCGCTTCTCCCAGGTCTGGGCGGCATAGAAGAACTCATCAAACAGGCGTTGCTTGTCTCCGCTTTGCTCAAACTCATCGTGAGCCTGGTTCCGCAAGGGCTTGGACAGCGCGTTCAGGCGCTTGTTGCGGGCGATCCCGACGATGTAGCCCACCCCATGACGCTCACACCAGCGAAGCATCCGCCAGCGGCAAAAGCCACTGTCGCCGCGGAACACGATCTTGACCTTCGGCCAGGCCCGCCGAAGCCGCTTGACCAGCAAGGCCAATACCGCCCAGGCATGCTTGGCCCCATCGATCTTGCTCGGCCGTAAGTAGCTCACCAGCAGCCGGTCGCCGCAAAACACATACAAGGGAAGAAAACAGTAGGCGTCGTAATAGCCGTGATAAAACCGCCTCTCCTGCTGCCCATGCACCCGATCATCGGTGGCGTCAAAGTCCAATACCAAACGCCGCGGCGGGCGCGGGTAGGACGCGATGAACTGCTCCAACAGAACCTCGTGCAGGCGAACCGCTTGTTCCCGGCCAGCCCGCTTCTCAAACCGGCACAGGGTCGAGGCGCTGGCCAATACCCGATCCTTCTCCACCGCCGTCTGTAACGCCAAATGCCGGCGCAACTGATCGTGATCGTTCAGGTCCTCATAGCCCAGCGCCAAAGAGTAGACCCGCTGGCGAACGATCGCCAAGGCATCGTGGCAGCAACTGGCTAAGCGGCGCGGATCGGAAAGCGCCTGGGCCACCCGCTTGGTTAACCCCAACATCCGGTCGGCTTGACGCAATAGCAAAACGCCGCCATTGGAGGTGATGTCGCCGCCGGAAAAACAGGCCTCGACCCGGCGTCCTTTACAGCGTGGAAACGGCAGCCGTTCTTGGATACAATCTGTCATGGGCAAGGTCTCTTTCGATATCAGCGTAACTAACTGAATTATATCGAATATCAAAGGCCTTGCCCTCTTTACTTATGCATTATCCGGGCTAAGGCCGCAAGGGCTTTGCCAATTGGCAGCAGCGGCCCGGCGGAACACAGGAAAACGGCGATGCGCGAGGATCCGGTTTGCGAATGGCGAACGCGAGCGGTGGATCCGCAAGGCCATAGACGCGGTTCGCGCCACTCCCGATCCCGACCGTTCCTGGCCGCCGGAAACGCTCGGCGCCAAGGGAACGCCCCTGCAAAGGGTGTTTCCGGCCTCGCCGCGCGACTGGACATAGCCCAACCGGCACAGACCGAAAAGTACAATTTCCGCCCATGACAAACCCGCAGCACATGCCGACATACAAGGACTTGCGCAGAGCCTACGCGCGCGAGCTCGTTGCGCCGCGCGTGGATGATGCCGGTAAGCGGCGGGGCGTTCCGCGGTCCGTCAAGTCCTTGGCGCAGGGCCTGCCCCGATGGCGGTCCGGGCATCTGCCGGAGGGGATCGATCCGTGGGTGTGGTCGGATCAGCACCTCGGCCATGCCAACATCATCGAGTATTGCAACCGGCCTTTCCGTGATCTGGCCGCGATGGACGAGACGTTCTTCTCGGCGTGGGAAGCGCACGTGGAAGCCGAATCTTTCGATCCGTTATACGGAGCGGTTGGCCGAGGCCGGCATCGAGCCCTCGGTCAGAAGCGTCGGGGACTCGTATGACAACGCACTGGCCGAGACGATCATCGGGGTTATACAAGGCCGAAGTCATCCGCCTGCGCGGCCCCTGGCGCCATCTTGAGGCGGTCGAGTTGGCCACGCTGAAATGGGTCGACTGGTTCAATCATCGGCGCCTGTTCGAACCGATCGGCGACATGCCGCCGGCCCGAGAAAGAACTGAAGTATGATCAAAATCAAGAGTGGGCCAAGGTGGCCTGACTCACAACAAAGAGTCTCCGAAAATTCCGGGATGGTTCAAGTTTCTATGTCTCAACCAAAATGTCCAATATGGGGTGCGCCAGCAACCCACATCAAATCTCAACCCGCCTCGGATGGCAACATTGAGTATTTTGATTCTCCACGAGCCGGAGGAAAATACTCAATTGACCGAAGGGGGCGGGATTTGATCCGCAACCGAAGAGAGGCGGACACTTGGGACGATGACAACAGGGAGCGACTGACTTCTTGGCTCAATCAGCAAAGGGCAAACGGGAAAGAATGCCCTAGAGTCCCCAGCAATGGCTTGGATTTGTTCTGAGAGGGAATGAGATGGCGACTCAAATGTTAATTTACCTTCGCGGTATTTGATGGATCATAATAGGCTAGCAGGAAGCTGAAACCTGTAAACAAACTTTAGAGCAGTGGAGGTACAAATTTTGGGCTCCACTTCACAACGATAATCAGAATGTGAATAGAACACCGACTTCCGGTGCAAAATCAGTGGTTTTCTCTGTTAGGCCGTGATATTCTCCCCGGAATCGGTCCACCTGAGCTGAGGGAAAAACACTATATCAGGCTGCCTTAGCCGCGTATTCCGCCAGACCGAAACGGAGAAAACGCAACCATGACTGACCGAAACGAAGTCGGCCCGGAGAGCTTGGGGCGCGTTTGGCCTGCCGCGCTGGCGCTGACCGCGTCGCTGGCGCTGGCCGTCCCCGGTCTCGCTCTGGAAGAGGACGAATTTCGGGCTTATGTGGAGGCGCACAAGGCCGAACACATGTCGGATGACGCGTGGGAACAGAGCAGACTTGCTTGGGAAAACGCAAACAGTGCGGGGGAGTCCTATTTGAAGGCATCTGAATCTCGCGAGGCGGCTGAAAGGCCCGGCTCATATGCTCTGATAGCAGAGATGGCGGAATACGCTGCCAAATACGCAGAACTCGCAGCCAAGCAAGCCAATGACGCAGCGGAGAACGCAGAACTGGCTTCCGGCTACGCGCTTCTCGTTGATCTAAGCGCGTCGGATGCCGATAATTGGGCATTCAGGGCAAAAACCGAGTTTGCCCGCAAGGCAGCACACGACGCTAAAGATGCAGCGGAGAGCGCTACCAGAGCCGCCGAGCATGCAGCGAGCCAAGCCAAGCGGGCCGCTAAGTACGCAGAGAAGGCCGAGAAAGAAGCCGAACGCGCCAAACGCGCCGCCGACCGGGCTAGCTGACGCGCGCGCTAATCTCCCCAGACAAATAAACCGTTGCGGCAATAATCAGCAACAGCAGACCGCTCGTAAGCAAGCCGCCCAGGAACCATCGAATAACAGGTGATTTAGTGTGGGCAATGATGCGGTCCTGTAAAGGGACCAGGAGCCTCGTGCTCTGCGACAGGACAGCCAAGACAAACAGGCCAGCGAGAGCCATAGCGACAAACTCCAAGAACAGGTCATCCTTTTCGTGGGCTATCGTTTTAATGTAACTCGCCGCCACGATCCACGCCAGCAACTTGAAAACTCGGTCTGTCAATTCCCAACCATGTGCGTGAACCGTCTGCGCGGCCCACGAACAGGAGGCGTTGGCCACACGGTCGGCAACCGTCAGCCATCCCATCAATTTTTGCATTCTTGTCTCCTCGGCGACACAAAAGAGGGCGATTATCCAGCAAAAAGGAATTGCGGCCTCAGGCGGCTGTCCTCAGGCGGCTTGACTTTTCTAACATCTCGTGCAGGCGAACCGCTTCCTCCCGGCCGGCCCGCTTCTCAAATCGGCACAGGGTGGAGGCGCTCGCCAGTACCCGATCTTTGTCCACCGCCGTCTGCAGCGCCAAATCTTGGCGCAACTCGTCGTGATCGTTCAGGTCCTCATACCCCAGCGCCAGCGCATAGTCCCGCTGGCGAACAATCGCCAAGGCATCGTGGCGGCAACTGGCCCGGCGGCGCGGATCAATAAGCGCCTGGGCCACCCGCTCGGTTAACCCCAACATCCGGTCGGCTTGACGGAATAGCAAAACGCCGCCATTGGAGGTGATGTCGCCGCCGGAAAAACGGGCTTCCACCCGTCGTCCCTTACAGCGTGGAAACGAGAACTGTTCTTGGATACAATCTGTCACGGGCAAGGTGCCTCTCGAAAGTGCTGTAACACACTGAATTATATCGAGAAGATAACACCTTGCCCACCTTGCTCATGCAATATGCGCGCTAGTTGGACACCAGGTTAGAAAGGGGTGCGGCGGACGAATTCGCCGGCTTTCATGATGACGGGGATGTTGTTGACGTCGCGGAACAGGCCCAGGTTCTTGAGCGGGTCGTCGTCGAGCACCAGGAGGTCGGCATGCGCGCCGGGCGCGATGCAGCCGAGATTACCTTCCTCGCGCAGAATCTCGGCGTTGATCGACGTGGCTGAGCGCAGCACCTCAAGTGGGGAGTGGACTTCGCCGCGGTATTCCAGTTCCGAGCCCTGGAGTTTCATGTACTCGTGTCCCAGCAGGTCCGATCCTAGGCCCAGCTTTACGCCGTGGCGGGCGCAGGTCTCCATGGCGCTGAGCATTGTTTCGTGCACCCGAAGAATCTTGCCGTAGCTGCTGGGCGGCAGGCCGAGCTGATCGGAGTAGTCGCGGATGACGTGCATCACCGACAGCGTAGGCACTACGTAGGCGCCGGCATCGATGATGGCCTTTGCCGTGTCGTCGAGGATTTCGGAGCCGTGTTCGATGGTTCGCACGCCCAGGTCCGCGCAGCGGCGGGCGCCGTCGTCGGTGTGGCAGTGCGCCATTACGTAGGTGCGGCGCGAGGCGGCTTCTTCGACCGCCGCGCGGACCTCTTCGTCGGAGTATTGCGGCATCCATAAGGGATCGGTGGGTGAGACCACGCCGCCGGAGATGAAGATCTTGATCTGGTGCGCGCCCTTGCGCAGCTCTTCGCGCACCGCCTTGCGTACTTCGTCGGGGCCGTCGGCGGTGACGGTGAGGCTGCCCATGTAGGCGCAAGCACAGGCCGAGGCTTCGATCTGGTCGCCGGGGCGCATGTCGCCGTGACCGCCGGTTTGCGACAGGGCGCGCCCCGGGTAGAACAGGCGCGGCCCTTCAATCAATCCCTGCTCCAGCGCCATCCACAGCCCGATATCGCCGCCAGCCGCATCTCGAATGGTGGTAAAGCCTCTATGTAGGGTGTCGCGCATCGTCTTAGCGCCGTGTTGGGCCAGCAACTCGCGCGGCATCCGGTCGAGTTCGTAGAAGCTGAAACTCACGCCGTAGGCATGAAAATGGCAATCGATCAGTCCGGGCATCAGCACCCGTGAACCGCAGTCAATGACCTGTGCAGCGTTGGGCGGTTTGCCGCTCATTGGCGCCAGAGCCTTGATTCGGCCGTCTTCAATTACCACCCGGTGGTCTTCGATGTAATCCGGGCCGTGGCCATCGAATATTCGGCAGTTGTCAAATACGGTAATGCTCATAAGAAATACTCTTGGCAGGAATTGAGACGGGTCTCGGGCTATCGCCGGAAGTGCAGATTATCGCCTAGGCGTATTCGGGGTTGGAGCGAGCGCATGTTGCCCTCGGCGGAGGGCAGGATGCCCGCCATCCCAGGGAGGGCAGGATGCCCTCGTTCCCAGGGAGGGCGGGGTGCTCTCGTTCCCGGTTTTGTTTCGTGGGAGCGGGGATGGTGGCGGGTTTTTTGGGGAAGGAATACACTACGCCGGATTGAAAACTGGAGATTGGGAGATTCGCCAATGACGAACGCAAATCTTGCTGCAGTGGCACAAGCCATGGTCGCGCCGGGCAAGGGCATCCTGGCGGCCGACGAGAGCACGCCCACGATTGGCAAACGGTTTGCGGGCATAGGCGTGCAATCAACTGAATCGCTGCGGCGCGACTACCGCGCAATGCTTTTTTCCGAGCCATCGGCGGACCAGTACATCAGCGGGGTGATCCTGTTTGACGAAACCTTGCGCCAATCCATGCCCAACGGACAGCCGATCCCGCAATACCTGGCGGATCGCGGAATGATTCCGGGAATCAAGGTGGACAAGGGCGCCAAGCCGCTGGCCGGGTGCCCGGGCGAGAAGGTGACCGAGGGACTCGACGGATTGCGCGAGCGGCTCGCCGAGTACCGGGGTCTGGGCGCGCAATTCGCCAAGTGGCGGGCGGTAATCGCCATTGGCGAGGGCGCACCCAGCGATTGCTGCGTGCATGCCAACGCCCACGCGTTGGCCCGCTACGCGGCCCTGTGTCAGGAGCGCGGCCTGGTTCCCATCGTGGAGCCGGAAGTGCTGATGGACGGACCGCATCCGATTTCCCGCTGCGAGCAGGTCACCAACGAGGTGCTTGATCAGGTTTTCGACGAACTGGAACGCAATCGGGTGGAGCTGGAAGGCATTGTGCTCAAGCCCAACATGGTGATCTCCGGAAGCGAATGCGCCGCGCAGGCGGGCGTGGAAGAAGTTGCGGTAGCTACGCTGCGCGTGCTCAAAGCGCATGTGCCGGCGGCCGTGCCGGGAATTGCCTTCCTGTCCGGAGGGCAATCAGCCGAAGATGCTACCGCCCATCTCAGCGCGATGAACGCGCGCGGGCCGCATCCCTGGCAGGTCTCCTTCTCCTATGGGCGGGCGCTTCAGGCGCCGGCGCTGGCGGCGTGGGGGGGCAGGGCGGATCAGTTGGCCGATGCGCAGCGTGCTTTCGGTTTGCGCGCGCGGCTAAATGGCCTGGCTCGGAGCGGAGAGTATCGCCCGGAGCTGGAGGCGGCTTAGGAAAGAGGGCAAGGAGCGAGGGCATTCTGCCCTCGGCGAGGGCGGGGACGCCCTCTTTCCCAGGGAGGGCAGGATGCCCTCTTTCCCGGGGAGGGCAAGATGCCCTCTTTCCCAGGGGGGCAGTTAGTTTCGCGCTGCGCGGAAGGCGTAGTGCAGCAGCAGGTAGGCCACTATTGAGCCGGCCAGTCCGGCCAGCGCGGGCACTAGCCATTCCGGCGCGAAGAAGTAGCTCAATAATCCCAGGGGATAGGCAAGTAGCGCGGCCCAATTGACGATCGGCAGCCGGGAATCGTCGCCGGAGTCCATTCGGCCGCGTTCGACAAAATAGTAGTGTGCGATGACCGGGCCGATGAGCGGCGGAACAATTATTGCCAGCGTACCAATCCAGGCCAGGAAATACTCGTAAATCCCCAATCCCAGGATGGTTCCGAGCAGGCCGCAGATTATCGTCATGACGCGCCTTGGCCGGCGCATGATGCTCGACGTCTGAATGACCGGAAGATACAAGTTGGCGTCGCCCGTGGTCCAAAGCGCTACGCTCATGCCGATGACGCCCAGCATGGCGATCCAACCGGCGTGTTCGAGAAGGTAGGAAGTGAAGTCGCCATTGCCGCCGTAAACGACGCTTCCCAGCGCGCCCACGATCTGCAGGAACCACTGGGCGATGATCAGCACGATGAATGGAATGGCGATTGCCACCCAGGCGCGCTTGGCGAATCGCGTGTATTCCGCCATCACCACCGCACCCACGATCCAGGAGCCGATAACGGCGTTGACGCCGTCGAGAACGCTCATCGGGCTCTCCGAAGCTGCGGCCTTGTCGGCGGACAAGGCAAGGAAAGCATCCCAGCCGCCGGCTTGCCCCACGTTCAAATCGATCGAATACAGACCGACTGCCACCAGAATGACCACGGAGGGCACGCTGACCCATTCGAGAGCCTTGACGCCAAAGTAAGTGGTTGCGGTAAACAGGATGCCCGCAAGCAATGCAATCGTGTAGAACTGCGGGGAATCAAAATCCTGGGCCCAGGCAAAGCCGAACGCACCCACTACGATGCCTTGCCAGCCGATAGTCAGCAGGGCGATGAACAGCACCGGGAGATAGGCGCCGATTCGGCCATATACCAATTGATACAGCAGGCCGCTGTTGCAGGCGGTCTTGTAGCCCATGTAGCCGACTACGGCGCCGATCGCGAAGTTGGCCAGATTGCCGTAAAAGGAAGCCTGCACCGCATCCGGCCAGAAGCTCATTCCCTTGCCCAGGGCGCCGCCCGTAAGCAATCCGGTTACCAGAAAACCCCATCCGAACGCCAGTGTCAGCAGCGGCAGCGTGTTGCGGCGCTGGCTGTCGCTGAGCGGCGTCAACGGGTTGTCGGCGCTTCGCCGCTCCTCCTCGGGATCCAAGGTCCACCATTCCCTGCAGCGATTCATCATTTCTCAGCTATCCCCCTCATCCTCGCTGGTCCGATGAGTCGTCATCGGTTTCTTCGTCTTCCCTTTCGCGCTTGCTGCCTTTTTCGGCCATCATTTCAACCTGCTCCAGGCGCGCCTCAATGCGGCTGCGGCGCACGGGGTCGGCCTGTTCGGCGGCTCTCAGGGCAAGCTGCAATTGTGTGTGTGCGCCATTGAGGTTGCGGCGCATCAGTTCGTACTCGGCCATGAAATAATGCCCATCGGCCACCTGGCCTGATTCCCCGCTGGCCTGGGCGAGCAACCGCGTGGTCTCGGGATTGAGCTTGTCGGCGATCAGATACTCCATTAGAAGTTGCCGGGCACGCGGCGCCTGGCCCGCCGCGATGAGCACTTCCGCGTACCGATGGGCCAGGCTGATATTGCCCGGAAACAGCGCCAGCGCGTCCTCGAATGCGCGCCGCGCCTCCGCCGGGTTGCCGGCAGCGGCGCTGGAGCGGGCCGCCGCGATTCGAAGCGGTATGGAGTTCGGATACTCCCCCAGCAGATTCCGCAGGACCAACAGTGCCTCGTCAGGCTGGCCCGCCGCAATCAGCGCCAGCGCCTCTCCATAGAACTTGCCGGCGTCGGCCGCTGTCTCCGTGAGGGGCTGCGCGCGGAATCGCCGCAGCGCCTCTTCAGGACTGCCGCTGCCCAGCAATCGCGCCTGGGCCCGGGACAGATAGTAGTTGAGGCTACTGTCGACCTGCCGCATCATGTGCGGGGCTATGCGGCCACGCGCCTCTGCGATGCGGCTCACACCAACCGGGTGGGTGCGCAGGATCTCCGGTATCGCCGCTGACGCAAGCGACTCCTTGCGCGACATGGTCTCGAAGAATGACGGGAGTCCGCGCGGATCGAAATCAGCGGCATACAAGGTGCCGATTCCGATTCGGTCGGCCTCGTGCTCGTGCGCCCGCGTGAAGTTGATCCGTTGCTGCATGGCCATTCCCTGGCTGGCCATCAGCGCACCCTGCATCAGGTCGCTGCCGCCGCCCAGCAAGCCGCCTACCAGCAGGGCGCCGACCAGCATCGCCATCGACATGATTCCGGTTCCGCGCATGGCCTGAATCTGGCGCGATATATGCTGCTGCGTCACGTGCGCGACTTCATGCGCCAGCACTCCGGCCAGTTCACTCTCGTTGGCGGTCGCTTCGATCAGCCCCGTGTGAACACCGATATAGCCTCCGGGTAGAGCGAACGCATTGATGGATGGATCCTTGACCACGAAGAAGTGAAATTGGTAGTCGCCGTCCTGGGCCCGGAAGGCCAGCCGCCTGCCTACGTCAGCGACGTATTCATTGATTTCCGGGTCGGTGACCAGCATCCCGGCGCGGCGAATCTGCTCGATTACGTTGAGCGAGATCTCCTGTTCCTGCTCACGCGTCAGGGCCGTGTCTGCGAGGCTGCCCATGTCCGGCAGGTTCTGTCCCGCCTGACCCTGGGCCGCGGCCGGAAGGGTCTGCACACCAAACAGCAGCACCATCGCCGCGCAAGCGGCGCGCTGCGCTGTGGAGTGCGGCGCGGTCTTCACAAGGAGCGAACGGCCTCCAGCACTTCGTCGGCATGTCCTTTTACCTTGACCTTGCGCCACTCGCGCCGCAGCACGCCATCCTCGTCAATCAGAAAGGTAGCGCGGTCGACGCCCATGTACTTTCGCCCGTACATGCTCTTTTCCACGATCACGCCGTACGCGTTGCACAGTGTTTCATCGGGATCCGAAAGGAGATGGAACGGGAAATCGAACTTGCCGCGGAAATTGTTGTGCGAACGGATTGACTCGCGCGACACGCCCAGTATCACGGCGTTGGCCGCGCTGAATTCCTCGTGCAGGTCGCGGAAATTCTGGCCCTCCAGCGTGCAGCCCGGAGTGTTGTCCTTGGGATAGAAATACAGCACCAGTTTGCGCCCTTTCAGGTCGCTCAGTTGCTGCTGTCCGCCGCTGGTAGTGGCGGAGTCGAAGTCCGGCGCCGGCGCGCCGATCCAGGTCGTGCTCATTCCTTTCCCCCTTGCAAGTAATCAAAGCGACCGCGCTGCGCCGACGCGCAGATGGAGCAAGGGCATCCTGCCCTCGACGAGGGCGGGACGCCCTCGTTCCAGTTTGTTTCTCTCAAGACTCTCATTCCCCGCTAGCCGTGGATCGGCTCGATGACGGCATCCAGGTTGTTCTTGTCGCAGAAATCATGAAATTCTTCGCGCAGCATGGCAATGCCTACGTCCCGCGGCACATGCACCTCAAGGCGAACCGCCAGCATCGCCGCACCCGTGCTTGGGGCATTGTAGCGCCGCGCATGAACCTCAGCGACGGCCAGCTCGCGTCTTGCAAAGAAGCTTACCAGCGCCAACACCAGGTTGTCGCGCTCCAGCGCTACCGCCTCCACGTGGTACGGCGCCGCCGGCGTCTGCTCGTCGCGTGGCTCGGCGTCGCTGACGGAAATGTGGCAGCCTGTCCGCTTGCCGAAACGCTCCAGCGCGGAGCGCACCTTGTTGGTCGTATGCCAGTTCCCCTGCACCAGGAGTAGGGCGCCAAAGCTGTTCCCCAGCCGCGTCATGCGTGCGTCACGAATGTCTCCGCCGGCCTCGCTGACCACCTCGCTCAGCTCTCGCGCGGATGCTTTTTCCAGGGCGCCCAGAGCCGAGATTGCCAGTAGTTTTTCCATGCTCCGGCTAGCTTACACGAACCCCCTCTATCGGCATGCAAACTGGAGATGCATTCAGTCGAACGGTCACATCGGCGCTCAGCAATCGGAGCCAGGAGAAGTTTGCAACACCAGGCGGGATAAAATGCCGCGCCGTTATGCGTGGAAGCCTTGTAGCCCTTGTGACACCCATGAGCGCCGACGGCGCCGTGGACTATGCGGCCGTGGATCAATTGATCGATTGGCACGTCGAGGCCGGTACCAGCGCCCTCGTAATTGCCGGCACCACCGGTGAGGCCGCCACCCTGACCCGCGCCGAGCACGCCGAGCTTATTTGCCATGCCGCCCGGCAAGCCGGCGGGCGTATCCCGATTGTCGCCGGCACCGGCTCCAATTCCACGGCCCAGACTATCGCGCTCTCACAAGCCGTGGCGGGCGCCGACATCGTCGCTTACCTGATCGTGACGCCTTATTACAACAAGCCGACCCAGGAGGGGATGGTGCTGCACTTCAGCGCCATTGCCGATGCCGTCGAGCAGCCGCTGATCCTCTACAATGTTCCCGGGCGGACAGGAGTGGATCTGTTGCCAGAGACCGTTGGCCGGCTGGCCGAGCACCCGGGGATCGGAGCGTGCAAGGAAGCGACCGGGGAGGTCGAGAGAGTGGCGCGTCTGCGGGCGCTTTGCGGAGAGGAGTTTGGGTTGTACAGTGGCGATGATGCGACAGCAAGGGCATTCATGCTTGCCGGCGGCGACGGCGTGATTTCGGTCACCGCCAACGTGGCGCCGCGGGAGATGGCCGGCATGTGCGCAGCGGCGCTGGCCGGCGATTCGGAAGGCGCCCAAAGTCTGGACGCGCCTTTGGCGGCTTTGCATGATGAATTGTTCGTGGAATCCAATCCGATTCCGGTAAAATGGGCATTGCATCGAATGGACAGAATCGGAGCCGCCATCCGGTTGCCGCTGACTTGGTTGTCAGAGCCCAATCGGGACCGGGTTGAGAGCGCAATGGCGCAAGCTGGAGTGTTGTCGTGAACCGCTGGACCGCCGCGGCAGGCATAGTTGCGATGGCCTGTATGGTGCATGGCTGCGCGCTGTTCGGCGGCGGTATTGCTCCCTGCGAAAAGCCGCAGATGTACCAGGATGCCGAGCCTTCCGATCCACTGGTCGCTGCTGAAGGCCTGGAGACGCCGTGGGCCTTTGGCAATCTTGAGATTCCCGAAGGTGAAGTGCAGGAAGGACAGCCCAGGCGCAGCAATGGATCCTGCCTGGAAGAGCCGCCGGAGATCCAAAAACCGGGATCGGGATAGTGGCGGCATCAGGGAGAGGTGGCCGAGTGGACGAAGGCGCCTGATTGGAGTTCAGGTATACGGTATTCCCGTATCGTGGGTTCGAATCCCACCCTCTCCGCCAAGCCGCGCACGCTGAAACGGCGAAAACCCAGCGCCTGCTTGATCCAGCCGTTGGGCGCTTCCGACAGCCACTTGCGCTTCGCGTAGCGTGCCCGGCCGTCCGGCGTGGCCAGCTTCGCCGCCATCCGCGTCCGCGCCGGATGCGCCTTGGCGTTGACCGCCACCGCTTTGTTGCCCTCTCGGCCCAAAGCCACATAAGCGTCCACGCCACGCTCCTCCAAAGACGCCAGGTCCGCCTTGTTGCAATACCCCGCGTCCGCTAACACCGTCTCCGGACAGGCCCCGTAATCCGCCTGAACCTCGGTAAGACGTGGCAGCATCTGCCCTGGTCGCTGGCGTTCGAGGTCACCTCCGCCGCCACGATCAACTGGTTCCCTCCTTCCACCGCCAACTGCGCGTTGTAACACTGCTGAAAGCTCTCCGAACTGGTCTTCATGATCCGGCTTTGCGGATCCGTAAAGTTGCTCTGCGCCTTGGCCTCAACGATCGCTTTCAGCCGATCTTCCCGCCGCTTCAACTCGTCCGGCAACATCAGTAAGCGGACGCCGGGGCGTTCGCCGGCTGATACGAGCGAAACGTCGTGGCCATCTCATTCCCCCTTCAACATACAATCCCTATTGTCGCGAATTCCTACGGCGCAGGCTCCTGGCGCGAGTTTGCAATGGGCGTCGGGTATTTGCTGCGGAATTTGACAAATGAGAATACTTCTTGTTGAAGATGAGATTGAGCTCGCAAAAAACACGGCCAAGTTCTTGCGGGAGCACGATTTCGACGTCGATCTGGCGGAATCCGTATCAATTGCCTGGGCATCGCTCCGCGAAATCGACTATTCAATCGTACTCCTGGACCGCCGTTTGCCCGATGGCGACGGGCTAAGCCTAATCGTAAAGGCGCAATCAATGACCAAATTGCCGCGATTTCTCGTGCTTTCGGCATTGGGGGATGTCGACGATCGGGTCGCCGGTTTGGATTCAGGGGCGGGAGACTACATTGTCAAGCCGTTCGAGCCGAAAGAGTTATTGGCGCGGATTCGGGCGATGTTGAGAATTCCGCGCTCGAGCAATCAAGCTCGCGCCGAGATTGGTGGCCTTGAGTATGATCGAGCGGGCCGACTGTTTCGTGTGAACGGAAAAATATTTGACCTTCGGCGGCGCGAATTTGTCATCCTTGAACTGCTGGTAACCAAACCGGAACAAATTGTGCGGCGGTCTGAAATTATCGATCGTGTGTACGGTTTTGACGAGCCACCATTGTCGAACGCGCTGGAATCGCACGTGTCGCGGATTCGGAAACGGCTCAAAGAGACTGATGCGGGCCTATATATTAAAACCGCACGAGGCCTGGGCTACATGCTTACGGAGGATACCGACGGGTGAGCCAATCAACTAAGAAAGGATGGTACTCGCTTCGGTGGCGGATTCAGCTACTAGCAGCTGTGTCGACGCTTTTCATCGCGTTCGTAGCCACGACAGGGACTTGGATAATTTCGCATACGTTGGTTCACGACCCTCAAAGAGAAGCAACGAACCGTGTCATTGGTGCGGTTCTCGTGCTATCGAATCCCCATAGTTCAGAGGAGATGACACGGGATGCGACATCGCAGTTGAAGGTGATGATGCGGCGAAACCCTGACGCCTGGTATTACGTCAGTGCTTTTGATTCAGTTTATTCCAGTGCGCCCGGCGATCCACGATTCATGGACCAAATAGTTGGGCAAAACGTTGCGCTTTCATCTGGCGCCGACGATTCGTTGCGCTGCAATATATTGCCGGTACGAATTTGGGCTGGCGACGACGCTGGTTCGGGGATTGTCCAGATGGGCGGCTGCGGCGACACGGCGTACTACCTGGAAGTACAAGGAATTCGCACCGATGTGCCGTTCTGGAATCACATCTGGGACATAGTCAAGCTGACTTTGCTGGAAGGCGATATGGCGACCGTGCGCGCAGTACCCCTGGTATTGTTGACAGTATTGATGCTCGGAGCATTCGGCCTGCTGTTTGGTTCGCTTATGAACCGAGTTCGAGAAGTCTCCAAAGCGGCGTCGCAGATTGGTGTCGATGGTCATCATATCTTACTCCCCGAGAACAACCTGCCAATCGAGATTGCGCCAATGGTCCAGGCGATCAATCGCGCCATCGGTCGGCTCGAGTCAGCGAGCGAGCAACAGGCAATGTTTGTGGCTGCCGCAGCACACGAACTTAGGACGCCGTTGGCCGTTCATCGATCCAAAATCGAGGAACTCGATGATTCGGAACTTAAGGAAAAACTTGCACTGGACGTCCAGCAGATGGGGGCCATGATCACGCAACTATTGACACTCGCGAGAGTCGGAACGCTGGAAGATCAGTTCACTGAACTCCGGCTGGCAAATGTAGTGGAGGACATCTGTGTAGAACGCGGCCGGGCGGTACTTCAGGCAGGCAAAGAATTGACGTTTGAGTCGACCGACAACAACACCCTTGTATTCGGCGAACGCGAGTCTATCAAGAGCGTGATTGCAAACCTCATAGACAATGCGCTGTCGTTTACACCAAAAGGAAAGACGATTCACGTACGCGTCGACGGCAACCGAGCAACAGTCAGGGATGAAGGACCAGGTGTTGCGCAAGGCGACAAGGACCAGATATTCGAGCCATTCTTTAAGAATCCACCCAATAAACGCGGCCATGGTCTGGGGTTGGCCATCGTCACCGCAATTATGCGTATTCACAAAGGATCCGTTAGTGCTTACAACGAGCCCAAAGGAGGCGCAGTATTCGAGGTCGAATTTCCTGGTGATGCGCTCGATCCCTGAATATTTTTTTGTTGTCCGGCAATTCAAGGTTCCTGTAACGGTCATTCCGTAGGATTGTCAGGTGATAGGGTCAGTCAATGGGCCAATAACCTTGCGAAACTCACTGGGGAGGCCGATGAACGTTCGATACTTCATTCGCTGTGCGAAAAGACGTACAGCACAAAAAAACAGATTATTTTTCGCCGCAATATTGTGTGCGGTAGGTATGGCTCCGTATTCTTCCATTGCACAAGACGATGCAAGCGCCTTGGCCGACACGGACGAAGATACTCTTGAGCCGATAGTTGTTACCGGCAGTCGGCTGACCAGTGCTCACCGGACCTCGCCGGTCATCGTCATCGATCGAGACTCCATCGATGCACGAGGATTTACGACGGCCGAGGACATCATCGCGAGCATTCCGCAGAACTTCTCGACCATCAATCGGGCGCGGGGTATCTCGCAACCGGTCGGCGGTGACGGAATTCCCGTCGGCAGTTTCGGGCAGGGCGAAGCAGCAGCCGACCTGCGCGGGCTGGGAAGCAATGCCACGCTGGTCCTGATTAATGGGCGCCGTTCGGTTGGATCGGCCGGGTTCAACGGCACGCAGGTCAATTTGTCGAAAATTCCCGCCGCCGCGATCGAGCGCGTCGAGGTGCTACTCGATGGTGCATCGGCAACCTACGGCTCAGATGCGCTCGGCGGCGTGATCAACTTTATTCTGAAAAAAGACTACGAGGGCGCCACAACGACGCTGTCCTACCAAAACAGCTCGACGGAGTCCGACAAGTTTGAGATCAGCCAGCTTGCTGGTTTCGGTTGGGACACGGGTAACCTGACCGCCACGGTCGTCCACAGCAAAACCGATCCGGTCATCACCGCAGAAACGGGCTTTACCACCCTGGATTACACAAGTCGGGGGGGGCCGGACGCGCGCAACACGTTCTTGACGCAGCCCGGAAATGTATTTGGATTTGGCTCACTGCCGGCCGATTTCGACGGCACGTCCTTTACGTTCTTTGACTTGAGCCCACTCAATATTGTGCCCGCGGACAACGTGCCATTGCAGCAGACAGCCGAAGTGGAGAGCTTGGCATTGACCGTTTTTTTTGAGCAGCGCTTCGGCGAGTCGTCGAGCTTTTTCACCGAGATCTACGTATCGGAGGGCGATACGACGTCGCAGCTAAACGCGCCATTTTTTATCGGTCTGGTCCAACCCTGGGATCCGGTCAACATGACCGGAAATCCGCTCAATACGCTCGGATTTCCGGTGTTCGTTGGGTCGTATCTACTTTCCGAGACGAATGCTGGATTGATTCCTTACGGCGGCACGGAAAACGACTCAAAGGACCTGACGCTCAATGCGGGTTTCTTGACAGAGCTCGGCGATAGCGGCTGGGTATTGGATGTCGCCGCTGGTTACGGCAGTTCCGAAAATCAAGCACTTTCAATTGGCTACGACATCTTTGGCAATACGATCCTTGCGGACCGGATTAACCCGTTTGGTAACGGTACGGCGCAGAATATTGATGCCGTGCTGGACTCCTATGGTGTTGTCTTCGACCGAACGCGTAAATCGCGTTTGGCCAATATTAATGGCCACGTTGTCGGCGAAGTATTTGAGCTTCCGGCGGGCGCATGGGAGGTGGTGCTTGGCGCTGAATACCGGAGCGAAGAACTGGACCAAAGCGCGGACGAGATTGGTCTTCTCAATGGTACGCTTGCGGACACAAAACCCAAGCAAACCGTCACAGCGCTATTCTTCGAAAATTCAATCCCGTTAGCTGAGACTGTCAATGCTGTCGTGCAGGGCCGATGGGAAGAATACGAGGTTGATTCCAGTGCACCGCCACCACTCGATGGTCAGCCAAGGCCTGTTAGCCCCGCACTTGAAGCCATTCTGAGTGGGCCGATTAACGGTCGGACTTTGAGCAATTTCAGCCCGAGGCTGGCGGTCAGGTGGGACGCGACCGAGACGTTCAGCTTGCGGGCGAGCTGGGGCGAGTCGTTCAAGGCGCCAAACCTGACTCAGGTGGTGGGAGCATATGTTCAGGCGCTCACGCCCGGTACATTCCCGCTATTTGATCCTGTTCAGGGGACTGTGGCATTCCCATTCTCCGACCGTAGCGGCAATCCGTCGCTGGAGCCGGAATTTGCGACAACAATCAATGTTGGATTCGACTGGAGTCCCAGTGCCATTCAGGGCCTGCAGATATCTTTGAACTATTCTGACGTTGAGTACGAAGACAGAATTACGGCCAACCCGCTTTCAGCATTTGGATTCGACTTTATTCTTGCCAACCCACAGCTGTTTCCAGGGTTCGCTGCACGCGACCCGGTGACAAACGATCTGGTCAGTCTGACGCTCTTTCCGATCAATGTGGCCCAACGAAATGTTGAAAGTGTCGATTTCGCGATCGGCTATTCCTGGAACAATGGCGCCGGTGATTTTTCCGTTCGGCTTGATGGTGTTCGAACGATAACATTCGAAGACATTATCGCCCCCGGCGAAACGCCTCGGGAGCGTCTTGGCACGAGTAGCAGCCCGAACGAACTGGTGGGGACATTCACTTTCGAATGGCTGCGTGATAACTACAGTGTCCGACTATTCGGAAACCACACCGACAGCTACCGGAATACCGAAGCACCTGTTGCGTTCTCTGCTTTTTACGCTGAAGCGCCGACCATTGGCAGCTATACAACCTGGGACTTTTCTGCGAACTACACGTTTGAGCGAGCGCAAATCGACCTTACCGTCGGTGCCCGCAATCTGTTCGATCGTGAGTTCCCGTTTGCTGCTGGATTCGGCGGGCCATTCGATCTTCGTCGCATCGACACGCGTGGTCGAGTTATTTTCGCAACACTGCGCAAAGACTTTGACTTTTAGTCCAGTGTCGTGTCACGCGAGTACACGACACCAGGGTGATACGACATGGTATTGACGAATCGGCAGGCCGCTGACAAAGCAAGAATCAGATCGATTCGGCTGGCAGTGCTGTTGGCGCTGCCAGCCGTTTTTTTGCTGAGCGCATGTGCGGAACGGGATGATGCCGAACCTGGAATCGTCGCCGGCGCGCAAGGGATTGAGTTATTTGACGGCAGTTACGAAAATGCGCTTGCAAAGGCCTCGGCGGAAGACAAGCTGGTCATGGTGGACGTCTACACGACCTGGTGTGCACCCTGCAAAATGATGGACCTGAATGTGTTTACGGATCCCGGTGTAGGTTCGTACTTCAACGATAATTTCGTCGTCATCAAGCGTGACCAGGAAGCCGAGGTTTTTGACGGTCCCGAGTTGGCGGGGCCAAACAGCGTCGAAGTGCTGCCGACCTATCTGATCCTCAATGGAAACGGTGAGCACGTTGACAAAGGCTTCGGCTATTTTGAGCCAGATGCGTTCGTCAGATTCGGCCGCAAGATGCGAGGCGAAACCGACACGCTTTTTGCAGAAATGTCAGCGCGTTACGAAAGTGGCGAGCGCGACCTGGATTTCGTTCGCGCTTATCTGGTGCTCGCCAGCAATAATGTGCCCGGAACACAGCGCTCGAAAGAAGGCTGGCTGTTCAGTTTCAAACAGGGGAAAAATTACGAGGCGTACAAGGCCCGCCGAAATCTGAGCGATACCATTAATCGCGAGGACTTCGCGTTAATCCGGACGTACGAATCGGGCCCTAAGCGGGATCCGAAAACCGTCAAATTCGTCACAGACAACTATGCTCGCTTTGTCGAGTTTGTCCCGGAGACCAGCGTGGCCGTCTACCTTCTCGAAGATATCAAGAGCACGGTTGCCGAAAAGGCACAGGCGGGAGACTCGTCTTATGTAGACGATATTGCCAGACTTGATGGCGATCTTGCAGCGGCTTACAGCGTTCAGTTGGAAACCGTGCACAATGAGTACCTTTACAAGGAATATTTCGAGAAACTTGGTCAACTCCACTATGAGCCAACCCAGCAGGATTGGGAAGCTTTGTACGCGTCGACCGAGGAAATGCTGGCGCAGAAGGGACAGGCGGTTACTGCTCAGGACTATGCTGCGGCGATGCAACAGTTTGAACGGGCGCCCGATCCCGAATGGCGTCGGAAGTCAATGCACTACGCAAGAAAAGCCCTTGAACTGGAACCTGCGCCGATGGTGGCGATGACTTATATGTATCACCTGCAACAAGCGGGAGACGGCGAAGCTGCGGTGCAGTTGGGTCACAAGATATTGGCGGGCCGGGAATTGGACGACGGCGTTGATGAGCGTGCGTGGGATTTGTTCGAGCTTACGCTGTTTCAGCTTGAGACGGAGCTCATTCAGTAGTGCGATGTTAGCGCGTGCGTCGAGTATTCGTGCGCTTTTTAATACATGGAAACTTCATATGTGCGTCTGTGCCGAACTACGGCAAGAGGAATGAATTCGTTATGGATATCAAGAACAATTACCTGGCAATAGTGACCTGTGCCATCGTTTCGCTAGCTCTGAATGGTTGCGGAGCCGAGCAGGAAAACAAGCAGATGACGGAAGCATCAGGTGGAATGGTGTTCGTCGAGGGCAATTTTGCCGACGTGCTCGCGATGGCACAGGAACGAGATCTTCCGATTTTCGTCGACGTTTACACGGAGTGGTGTGGCCCGTGCAAGGTAATGGTCGCCGATGTTTTCTCGCGAGACGATGTCGGCGAGTACTACAACGCGAATTACATTAACTGGAAGATCGATGCCGAGGATCCGGACTCCGACGGTCCGGCGTTCGCTGAAAAGTATGGTGCGTTCGGGTTTCCGAGCTATTTGTACATGGATAAGAACGGAGAGCTTATGCGCCGCCGCAATGGATTGATGGATCCCGCTGTGTTCATTGCGGTTGGGAAGTCTGTTCTCGGTGAAGATCCGGCCATTGAGTTTCAGATGGTTGCGGATCGGTACGAAGCCGGAGATCGCGATGCCGACCTGGTTCGCAGCTACATTCTCGAGGGGGCCAAAGTAATGGCCAATTTCGAATTGCCCGCCATACCGGAAGAGCAGGCCCTGGGTGGAAAAATTGTGGCGGCGCTGCACGAGTACGTGAACAGCCATCCACCGTCTCAGTTAGTGACTGAGGATGATTTTCAGATTCTCAAAAACAACCTTGGCGCTACATTGAAACTTAGTCGAGGTCACGAATATATCGAATATATGATCGACCACTATGACGAATATGTCGCTGTCCTCCCGAACGAGGAGGAGTTCGGCACATTCTTGATGAACGCCAATTACACGGGTATTAACGACGCTGGCGCCGCAGGCAATCGGGAGTTGTTCGAAGAATACGTCAAAGACATCGACACGAAGCTGGCGAAAGCGTACGCCTTCAACGACGCGGACATTGTTGATCCGGTCAAAGTCCTGACATCTTTGGGTGAACAGGAGCACGCGATGTCGCAGGGGGACTTCGCCGGTTACTTGAAGCACGGTTGGGACTTTGTGATGGAAGGCAAAGAACTCCTGGGTGCGTCTCAGTTTCTTATCTACTATCGCCGGCTGCGTATGACGGAGGGCGGCGAGGAGTTCTACCCCGAGACCGAGAAGTTCATCAAGTACGCGTACGAGAATTTCTACAATTCGTACGTGGCAACAGATTACGGTCACTTTATGGCGACAATGGGCGAGAAAGAAAAGGCTCGCGAGTTTTACGCGCAGGCGCTCGCGGAATTTGAGGAAATGGGTGGCGACCGCGGACAATTCATGATCGATCGATTTACCCAAGAGATGAAGGAGCTTGGCCTGTGAGCGGTTTGCGTGTAATCGCCGCTTTGCTGGTTGCAGTTTTTCTTGCGGCTTGCAGTGCGGGCGAGAGAGCGGAAGTTGTTGACGAATCAGGAATCGTGTTCTTTGAGGGTTCTTTTGATGCCGCTCTCGAAAAGGCAGGGGCCGAAGACAAACTGGTCTTCGTCGATGTCTATACGAGTTGGTGCGGTCCGTGCAAACTCATGGATCTGAACGTCTTTCCACGCGCAGATGTTGGTGCCTATTACAACGAGCACTTTGTTAATTTCAAACTGGACGCGGAAGATTTTTCGATACGTGGCCCGGAATTGGCGAACATATACGGTGTCTCGGCCTATCCAACCTATTTGTACATCAAACCTGACGGAACATTGCAATATTCCGTTGGCGGTACGTTCAAACCCGAGTTGTTCATTGCGGTTGCAAGAGAGGCAATGGGCGAGGAACGCCAGGTGTTTGCCGCGCTTGAGAAAAAATACGATACCGGTGATCGTGATCGCGACCTCGTCAAAGACTATCTGGTAGAGGGCCGATACGTGCTAACAACTGAGTCGTTCTCGGGAGAGTCGGTGACAGCTGCCTTTATGCAGCCGGAATATATGGCGCGCCGCGCAGCACTGACTGCAGCATTTAATGAGTATGTTGACAGCGTCGAGCCAGAATCACTTATCAATGCGGAAGATTTCGATCTTTTCAGCAGTTTCCTGTCGAGCGTTCCTCGAGAGAATGAGTGGATCGAGTTTGTGGTGCAACACTACGATGCGTACGCGGAAGTAGTCGAGGAGTCTCGCATAGCCTTTCTCGTACTTGAGAGCATAAAAGTTTCTGTCGCTCTATCATCCCGTCAAGGCGATGCCGACTATACCCGCTATATCGATCAACTGGATGGCGAATTGGCGCGCGCCTACGAAATCCAGATTAGCGAAATTGAAAATGACTACCTCTACAAGTCCTATCTTGAGAAACTGGGCCGAAATTCCTACCTCACCGCCACGAAAGCATGGGACGTCATGCTCGCCGAAACGGATGAGAAGATTGCAGCTGCGGGAGATACCTTAACCGGGTCGGACTACACCAGTTTCGCGATGCACCTCTCCATGGCCGACACGCCCGAAATTCAACAACGCGCCCTTGATCTCAGTGCGAAAGCGTATTCGATGGAGCCGACGGCCAAAATTGCATCGACGTACATGGGTATCTTGGGTCGCCTGGGCGAAACGGATCGTGCCGTTGAGGTTGGCGAAGAAGTGCTGAGTCGCGACGATACACGGGGAACAGATCCGACTTTCGAGAGGAGCATTGTAAGAATGCTGGAAATTTTCAAGTCGGGACCTGCCGAATCAGGCTAGGCGAGTTCGGCAGTGGCACCTGGATTGGGATCAACAGCGCAGCGCTGAGACGCGCAGGCCATGGATATACGGCCCAGCGTATTGAGCAGGAAATGGAGGCGGACCCGGATGTGTGCCGGACTTTTGCACGCGTGCGGGAATGCTTTCCCTCGCGCGCAGGTGAGACCGAGATGCGCCGGGTTAACGCGGTGCGGCTCGCAGTGGCAAGCCGCTCCACTATTTGATGTAGACGGTATGCTGTCTTCGGCTGGCAGGAGAAGTACAATAACAACTTGAATCAAGCTCCGTATTGGAACATTCTGCCGTCGGCTCAACAGCGCCTCTGGGCACGGCTTGAGGGTTTGCCGGAGCATTTTGTGCTGTATGGCGGCACTGCGTTGGCGCTGCAACTCGGGCATCGCAGCAGCGTGGATTTCGATTTCTTCAGTTCGCGCCCGTTCGTCCCCCGGCAACTGCGTGAGCAACTGGATTTCTTGGCCGGGAGCAAGATTACCCAAGAAGAACGCAACACTCTGACGGTGCAGGTTGGCACGGAAGACGGCCCAGTGTCCGTGAGTTTCTTTGGGGGTCTGAAGTTACGAACCGTCAAGAGCCCGCTGGAGTTTGCGCCCGGCGTGCGGATTGCCGACGTGTGCGACGTATTCGGTTGCAAGTGCGCCACAATTCAGAAGCGTCAGAGCGGCAAGGACCTGGCAGATATTTGCGCCGTTTTACGCCAAACGGAACTATCGCTGCCGAAGGGGCTCGGCTTTGCGAAAACAATTTATGGGGAACAATTCAATCCATACATCACTCTGCGTATGTTGAGTTACCCGCCGGCGCTGGAGGGGTTGTCCCCGGCCGACCGGCGACAGCTTGAAAAGGCGGTTGAATCCGTCGACGTGGGCAACATTCCCTGTCCGGCTCCGAGGGGTCTGATCGGTCTTGTTGCTCCCGTGATGCCCAACGCTCATCCAGATACCGATCCTTGACCGTGTCCGATTCCCACGCCCGACTGATCCGCTTGGCGCGCAACGTCAATTGGTATGAGCCGCCGGAAGACGTGGCTGCCAAACCCCGCCAACTCTTGACCGAAACAATGGCCCGTGGATCGGTCGACGACATTCTGGAGGCTCACACGCTGTTTTCCGACGAACAGTTCCGGGATGCTTACCGAAATGCCCCACCAGGCCTATTCGACCGGCGCAACTGGGCCTATTGGGGATTGAAGCTGTTGGGATCTCCGGAGGCGTTGCCGTTTCCGGTGCTGAACCCGGATGTGGACTGGGAGTGGCCCGAGTCCTTCCAGGACGGAACGCCGCCGGAACCGACGACCGCCGATGATATCAACGAGATGGCGTTTTAGCGGTTCTGCGAGGACACGTTGCCGGGGCTGCTCTGTGAGCCGGATGGCAATACAGCAATTGCTGGACCGGCGAGCTCTCCGCCAGTTGGCGCGCAGTTTGCGTTTTTAGCAAAGTCGCAAGAAGCGATAGGATCGTCCTTTCATGAGCAAGACTCGGCGACCTCGGTTCGGTAGGCACATTACGCGGCGCGACTTCGTGAATGGCATGGCGATTGGAGCCGGTGCTGCCCTGACGGCGCGCGCAATTCCCACCTATTGCCAGACGGCATCTAATCCAATAGAACCATCGCTTGGAGCCGACTGGTATGGGTACGGCGGCGTTGGGTCGTACCGTCACTCGCACGGCAATTCGCCGGAAGTAGTCGAGACGGCGCATCGCATTCTTGATCGACAATCTTCGACTGATTTTGGTCAATTGGATTCGGTCGAAGAAATCGATCTTGTGATCGTCGGCGCGGGGATGGCGGGATTGGGTGCGGCGCTTGAGTTCTCGCAGCAACGAGTTGAAGCTCGGCGACGAGGGAATACGCTACGCGGATTTGTGCCTGGCATCCGCGTGCGGGCTGGGGAGCGACAGCGTGTCGGCCTACGCCGCCTACCAGTTGCCGATGCCCGGTTTTTTAGGGCCAATGCCAGAAGGCAGCCGGCGGGTCTCGTTTCCCGGTGGAAATTCCGGCTTCGTCCGGTATTTTCTGAAACGCCTGATCCCGGACGCTATCGAAGGCGGGGCGAGTTTTGAAGACATCATTACCCGTCGGATCAACCCCGGCGCTTTGGATCGAGCAGGTCAACCGATACGCATGCGGGCCAGTGCGACGGCAATGTATGTTTCACACGACGGAGCACCGAGAGAAGCCGGTTCAGTGTCGGTGGTTTATGCGCGCAACGGGAGATACCACGGAATCAAAGCCAAGGCTGTAGTGATGGCTTCGGGGAGCTGGATCAATCGATACATCATTCATGATTTGCCGGCGTCCTATCGCGAGGCGTGCGAGAGTTTTCTGCACGCGCCATTTTTGGTCGCGAACGTCGCGTTAACGAATTGGCGTTTTCTTTACAAACTCGGCATTACCGCCGCAATCTGGGACAAGCAGAGCGACGGATTCGGCTTTACCTGCAACATCCGCAGTCCCATGCATGTGGGAGACTACCGGCCGCCGCTTGACCCGAACAAGCCGGCCGTTCTTTCCTTCTATACACCCTTTCATTCGCCGGGGCTGGACCCCATGGCGCAGGTCACGCTCGGCCGCGCAGAATTGCTGAGCGCCCCTTACTCAGAGTACGAGACAAGAATCTATCGGCAAATGTTGCGACTGTTCGGCACGGCTGGATTCGATCCGAGCGTCGATGTGGCAGGCGTCATACTCAATCGCTGGGGCCACGCCTACTCGGTCCCGTATCCCGGGTTCTATGGCGGCGCAAATGGCTCGGCGCCGCGCGATACGCTTCGGGAGAATTATGGGCGCATTGCGTTTGCCCATTCCGAACTGGATGGCCTGCAGCACTATGGGCCGGCGGCGGACGAAGGACGCAGGGCATATCAGCAATTGGCCAACGCCCTCTGACGCTCCGACGATGCCATTTGTGGTTCGCAGGCTGAGGGTGTCTGCCTCCGGGAATTTGTGTAGGCTATCTGTCGATGACCACATGGGTGGTACCTGACTCCGGGGGTTTCGATCATGAAGAAGGTCTTGGCAATGTTCGCTCTGGCCGCTTTCGCAATGATTCTTGCTGAGGTAGCGGCGGCGCAGCCGGATGAGATGTTGCAGGGTTCGAGCCCTCCGCTGCCTCAGCCGGGGGATACTTTCTCGGACGCGCTTCAGGCGGGCGGGAGCGGTCCTGAGATGGTAGTGATTCCCGCCGGCAGTTTCCGGATGGGCTGCGTGTCGGGTCAGGAATGCTACGAAGATGAGAAGCCGGTACACACCGTATCCTTCTCGCAGCCTTTTGCCGTGTCGAAGTATGAGATCACGTTCGAGGATTACGACCGCTTTGCGAATCCGGACAAAGTGGATGACGAAGGCTGGGGGCGAGAGCGGCGGCCGATCATCAATGTGTCATGGAATGACGCCAGGGAATACGTGGCCTGGTTGTCGTCGCAGTCTGGACAGACCTACCGGCTATTGACGGAAGCCGAGTGGGAATACGCGGCCCGGGCGGGGTCGACGACCCAATTCACCTGGGGGAACGAAATTGGTCAGGGAAGAGCCAATTGTGGTGGCTGTACCACCCAATGGGACTTTGTGCAGACCGCCCCGGTGGGATCATTCAAGGCCAATGCGTTTGGCTTGCACGAAATGCATGGCAATGTATGGGAGTGGGTCGAGGACTGCTGGAACGAGAATTATTCCGGCGCCCCCTCGAATGGAGATGCCTGGCTCAGCGGCGACTGCTCGCAGCGAGTCTTGCGCGGCGGCTCCCACGACGACTTTCCGTATGACCTGCGCTCCGCGGTCCGCTTCGCCAGCGCCGCCGACGACCGCAGTCCGAGCCTTGGTTTCCGGGTGGCCCGGACACTTACCCGGAGCACGGTGGCGCTTCTCCGTTAGATACGAACTCAAGTGGTGGTTCTTGCAATCTCCAACTTCCATGTCTCCAACTGATTCGTTTGAGTACTAGAAAGGGCTGACCGAAGTCTCCGCTTCGAATATTCCGTTGCGGCCGCGGTATGGGGACGAATCCTTCGCGTAGTACCTGGCTCGTGTCACCCGATCACGGTCGTAAGGCGGCGTGAACAGATCGATCATGCGCGTGAACCTGCTGGCTTTGAGAGTATGGATATTGCCCTTGTCGACTGTCAGCGCGGCAGTGTCTCCGGCGGTCATTTCAATATGACGCTCGAATCGGAGCAGCGGATTGCCGTTCCCCGCCGTTTCTTTGAGCCTGTCGTAGTGATCGACGGCCACGCGACCGGTCGTGCAATAGGCTACGCCCGTCATATCGGGATGATCGTGCAGGGGAATTTCTTCGCCCGGTTCGAAATCCAGCATCGACACCATGAATTGGCGCTCGTAGTGCATGGAGCGGATTTCCGGGAAATGGGTGTTCAGGTCTTCATAACGTTGGATGTAATCAACGATATTCTGGTCATCCAGCCGCAATCGACGAACCAAACGCTGAGTGTCCGCCGTATACGTTTCCTGATTCCAGCGCTCCGCAAACTGCGTTTTCGATAGTTCGTGGCACAACTCGAGAAATCGCTCCCAGCTGACCGTCTCCGGTTCCTTTGCCAACACCGCTTGAGTAAGCGGCCCGGAGGCAGCGAGAGCAAGTAACGCCTTTCCGGACATGGCAATCGCGGCACGGCGAGTAATTCTGCCCATGTTACTTATCCCATCAGTGAGTGTCGGTTCCTGCAATTGTTGCAGCCTCGCCTTACCGGAACCTTGACTCTTGGCGAGCCTGTAGACGTTTCTCGAGCCCAGGCACATTAAGATGCGGGTCAATCCGCTACGATCTTGATGCCCAGGAGGTTGATGTAGTGAGCATAAACCCGGAACTGTTGCCTTTTCTCGATCAATTCCCACAGCTGGCTTTGACGAAAGAAAATCTCAGGCAGACGCGACGTGAATTGAACCGGATGTCTCTGGAGGCCGCGGCCCTGATTGAGGGATACGATCATGTCAGTGTTGCTGACGAGACAATTGCTGGACCATCCCCCAATCAGACCCTGCGACTTCGACTGTATTCGAGCCCCGATGCGCCCGGATTGCGGCCGTGTCTATTGTGGATCCACGGCGGGGGCTACATTCTGGGTTGTCCTGAGATGGACGAGTTGCTTCTGTGCCGCATGGCCGATGAGCTCGGCTGTCTGATTGTCGCGGTCGACTATCGGTTGGCGCCCGAGCACCCTTATCCGGCGGCTCTCGACGACTGCGATGCTGCGTTGGACTGGATTCTCGAGAATGCCGACGCGCTTTCCTTAAACACGCAATCGCTCGCACTCGGCGGCGCCAGCGCCGGCGGTGGCCTGGCGGCCGGGTTGGCCTTGCGGTGCCGGGACCAACGGCCGGGCGCCATTACGTATCAATGCCTCATTTATCCGATGCTCGATCACCGCAACGTAACAGCCGCGCGAGAAGCTGCTGCTGACTTTTGGCTGTGGGGCCCGGACCACAACCGTTTCGCATGGGATGTCTATTTGAGTCCCAACGACTTCTCTCAAAGCGTCTCCCCGTTCGCATCGCCGGCGAGAGCGCAACAACTCGATGGCCTGCCACCAACTTACCTGTGCATCGGTGATCAGGACCTGTTCTACGAAGAATCTCTCGATTACGCAAGCCGCCTGCGCGCGAGCAATGTGCCGGTTGACCTGCACAAAGTCCCGGGCGCGCCACATGGCTTCGACAGGCTACCGACTCGTTTAGGCGAACAGGAGTTGCGGCGCCGCTTCAAAGCGCTCGCCCAACACTTCGCGGCCCACGGCTGAACCGCCCCTTGGGAACGAGGGCGTCCCGCCCTCGTTCCCAAGGGGATGTCGCCAGAATAATGTGTACGCTATCTCTTAGGGACCGAAATCGGCTCAGCCATCGGCACTGATTCACCATGCACAAGATAACCAGGAGCGGGCTACCGCTGGTCTTGCTGATTGTTGCGCTCAACGCTTGCGGGAAACGGGGCGAACGTACGGTCGAGGAGTACCCTGTCGTTGAGGATCCCGGCTGGCCTACGTATGCCGGCCAGGAGGGCGGCACGCGTTATTCTCCGCTGAATCAGATCAATCGCTCCAATGTGGGCGATCTCGAGATTGCCTGGACCTACAACACCGGGCACCTGGAACGGGCGCCGCATCTGTACGGCACGGTGGGCTTCCAGGTTACGCCCATACTCTTGCCTGAAGAGGCAGGAAGGCATCTGGTGCTGTGCGATCCGTTCAACCGGATCATTGCGCTGGATCCAGCTACCGGGCAGGAGCGGTGGGAGTTTGACCCTGAGATCGACCTCACGCCCTATGCCGGGCGTTTCAATTGCCGCGGTGTGACCTACTGGCGCGATCCGGAAGCGCCGGAAGAAGCGGCTTGTGCCCACCGCATACTGCTGGCCACGAACGACCGGCGCCTGGCGGCAATCGATGCCCGCAATGGCGCGTCCTGCGCGGGCTTCGGGGAGAACGGCTTTGTCGACGTGACCCCGGTCATCATGCAGTTGCAGCCGACCAATCAGCTCCTCACGATGCAGCTGAACTCTCCGGTCGCGGTCGTCAACGGCGTGATCATCGTCGGCGGCACCGCGGACAAGTTCAAGGACGCCAGTTCCATGAACGGCGCAGTGCGCGCCTTCAGTGCCCGCACCGGCGAGCACATGTGGACCTTCGACACGCTGAAGCGCGAACCGCAGGACGACCCGGAGAGCACGGCTTATCACGTCGGCGGCGCCAACGCGTGGATCAACATGACCTGGGACAGCGCGCACGACCTGGTGTTCATTCCAACGGCCAGTCCTGCTCCCAATTTCTATGGCGGCAACAGGCCCGGCAACAACCTGTATGCGAACTCCCTGATCGTGCTTCGCGCCGCAACGGGTGAACTTGTCTGGCACTACCAGGTCCTGCATCACGACCTGTGGGACTGGGACCTGCCCACCAGCCCCATCCTGGCCGAGATCACGCACGACGGGGAACAGGTGCCGGTGGTAATGCAACTGACCAAGCAGGGCATGGTGTTCACCTTCCATCGCTATACCGGCGAGCCTTTCTTCGAGATTGAGGAACAGCCCGTGCCCACCGACGGAATGCCGGATGACGAGGTATCGCCGACGCAGCCGTTTCCGGTGAAGCCACCGCCGCTGGTCAGGCAGGGAATCTCGCCGGAGGACGCCTGGGGCATCACCCTGTACGACAAGAACAAGTGCCGCGAAATGATCGAATCGATGCGACACGGTCCAATCTACACGCCACCCAGCACGACCACTACCCTGATGATGCCGAACGTTGGCGGCGGCATGAACTGGGGCGGGGGCGCCTTCGATCCCGACGGGAATATCCTGGTGACCCCCGTAGGCCAGACTCCCTACCGGGTCCGACTGATACCCAACGAAGACATCGATCCGGAAGCAGCCCGCATTCCTACATCCGGACTGCCGATCGGGCCGCCCGGGTTCATTAAGGGGACGGACTACGGCCTGGAGCAAGGGCCGCTTGTCTCTCCGTTCATGATGCCGTGCACCAAGCCTCCGTGGGCCAAACTGGTGGCGGTGGACATGGCGGAGGGAACGATCAAGTGGGAAGTTCCTTTAGGTCTGATTGACAAGCTGGCGCCGATCCCCGTTCCGTTTCGCTGGGGCACGCCGTTTGCCGGCGGACCGGTCGCAACGGGCGGCGGCCTGGTCTTCATCGGCGCTACGGCTGACGAGCGGTTCCGCGCCTATGACACGGAGACCGGCGAGCTGCTATGGGAGTTCGAAGGCCCCACATCCGCCAACGCCACGCCCATGACCTACATGGACGGCGGCAAGCAGTTCGTGGTTGTGGCTACGGGCGGGCATAACTGGGTGTATCCGTACAAGAAAGGCGACTCGGTTGTGGCCTACAGTCTGCCGGATTGATTCCTGAAATTGTTTCGAATGGTACGCTGGGAACGAGGGCGGGACGCCCTCGTTCCCAGGGGGGGATGTGAGGAGGTTCCAGGACGTTATGGAAGCAGGATTTTGGCTTAACAAGTGGGAGCTGGGCGAGACCGGCTTTCACCAGGAGTCGATCAACGAGGCGCTGCAGGCCTGGTGGCCGAAGGTCGAAGCGGCGGCGGGCGGGGCGGTGTTGGTGCCGCTGTGCGGCAGGTCACTGGATATGTGCTGGCTGGTGGAGCAGGGGCATGCGGTAGTTGGCGTGGAGGTCAGTCCGCTCGCCTGCGAGGCATTCTTTGACGGACTGAAGCTCAAGCCGCGCATTTCGCGAGTCGGGGCACTGCGTAGCCTGACTGCCGGACCCTACTGCATTCTGCAAGGCGATTTCTTTTCCGCCACCGCGGAAGACGTCGGCCCGGTCAGTGCTTTCTACGACCGGGCAGCACTGGTAGCGATGCCACCGGCAATGCAGAAGAAATACACACGGCAGCTGTTGAGCCTTTTGCCACTCCGTGCGGTGGGCCTGATCAATTGCCTCGAATATCCGCCGGACACCATGGATGGCCCACCATTTTCCATCGGCGCGGCGCAACTGCGCGAATTACTTGGACCAGAGTGCCGTTTGAGGCGACTGTCCACCAAGGAAGTCAACACCGAGGGTACGGCGCTGGAAGGACGCGGCCTTGTGGGCTTTGCCGAGACCTCTTACGGTGCGCGCGTAGGGGCGTAGGTCTGGCTTGCTTGCATGGAACACCCCTCGTTTCCAGGGTGTTCCCTGCGTGTCAGCGTAGCGGCGCCCGGTGCTAGAACTCATAACGCGGTCCAGCCAGCGTAGTGTCCTCCGGGTAACTCACTTCATACTGGTGGACTATTCGCCAGCGTTCGCCGGGCGTGAGTTCCTTACGCCAGGCAAGCACTCCGGGACGCTCATCCAGGTCCTTTTCATCCGGCGCCGAGGCGCTGCGCGGGACGGAAACTTCTATGCGCTCGTCACGCGGCACTGGGTAGTAGTCGATTACTTCCACTGACGTCGTCCGGGAATGGCGATTGACGATTTCAAACAGGAAATCGGTCAACTCTGCATTGCGCGAAGCGAAGAATCCCTCGCTGCCTTTTTCTCCACCCTTATCGACAACGAGCACCTCGACCTGGCGATCCGGGCCCATGGGCAGCACGGCGTCGGCTCCCGGAAGCAGCTCCGGGAGTCCCGCAAGACCGCCGTAGGCTCCGTCCACGAATACTCGCATTGGCCCGCTGAACAAGGGAGTTTCGCTGTCCTGCGTGAACCGCGCGGTGAGATAGGCGCGAGCGTTCTTACGGGGTGTTGTGCGAGTTACAAGCGCAACGGTGAAACGATATTTGGTAAGCGGAACGGACTGCTCCTGATCCGCTTCGTTGGCAACGTCGGCTCGCTCGGACGCCTGGTAGATCACCGCGTATCGGTTCGGACGCACGCTGGCTGCCATGACAACATTTTCTTGCAAGGCCAGCGACTGCCGGAACTCATACTCACGCCCACGGGCCGCTGCGCTTTCCGCGGAGCGGGGGTCCCGCAAATCCAGAAATTCGCTGTCCTGCTCGGGCGCCTGCATCGCGCCGCCGGGATTACCGGTGGACAGCGTGAGTTCCACGTCCTGCCAGTCTTCGCTGGTTGTCTGGCTGACTTGCGCTTCGTGGGTGAGGCGTAGTTCGGAGGAGGCGGTATCCAGGTACGCGGCATAGGTGGAGTGCCATCTCGCTTGTCGCTGAAAGTAGGTAACGCGCAGGTTGGTCTCAAGCGCTGATGGGGACGCCAGCGAAACCAACAATCGGACTGAATCTGCGCGCCGATCAAGCTTGTTCTCCAGTTCCCGCTCCAGTACCGAGAGGTCCTTTTGCACTTCACGCCGGGACTTGCGTGCGTCGCGCTTCCTTTGCATGGCTCCGCTGGCGCCTTTGCCGATCGAGTCCAGGGCCTGCTGCCAGGAGGCAATATCCGCCTGGCCGGTTGCCGCTTCACTGCGTTCGTTGGCGGCGTAGCCCTGCGCCAGTCCCTCAAGGAACTTCAACTGCAATTCCGCCGCGGCGATCTCATCGTCGATTGCGGCGATTGCGTCCTTTGTTTGGGTAATGGCTTCTTCCAGGCGCTGGACTTCGGCATCGTAGGCTTCGCGCTGTTCCTGCATATCCAGCCGGATGGAGCGCACTTCCACCGAGTCTTCTTTGACCATTGCCTGAATACGGCTCAAGCCAATATCGCCCGGAAAACCGTCGAGGACTACGGTGTTGGAACCGGGCGTAAGAGTTATGCGGGCTACGCGGGTGACTTCGGCGCCGCGGGGGTAGACGGTCACCGCGTCGATTCGGGACTCCAGCGCTGCCACGACCGGCGGGTTGAAGGAAGCTGTCGCCAGGAGGACAGTGGCGATAGCCAGGATTCTTGCGTTCATAGGACTTTCTCCTGCTGATAATTACATTGTGCCGGAAACATTCCGGCGTTGGCTTCCCCTTTATAGAGCACTCAGCGAAAATGAAACGGGGAAGTCGACACGCAATTCGTCTTCCGTCATTGATGCCGGGAAAGCCGGCAAGGGTTGCGCGCGTTCCAGCATTCGCAAGACCGCGGCATCCAGCGCTTCCACGCCCGAACTTTTGCTGATACTGAAGTCGGCAACGCTGCCGTCTCGCCGGATAAGCAGCGAGAGAGTGGCAGTGCCTTCCTGGCGGGCGCGGCGGGCAGCCATGGGGTAGTGCTTGTAGCGGTTCAGCTGTGCGGCCAGGGTCGCACTGTATGCTGCCTGACGGCCGGGGGAACCCCCCGCGCGTGGCGAATCTCCCGATCCGGAGGACCGGCGCCTTTGCGTAACGGCGTCCTCTCCGCTACTGCCTCCTTCCGAAGGCGCCGTTTCGCGTAGCTCGGCTGCGGGCTCGCTTTCGGGCGGCTCCGGCGTTTGTTCAATGGTCTCGGTCTGCACCGCCACCTCGGTTACCTGTTGAGCCGGTTCCGGCTCCGGCGGAGGCGGTTCGGGTTGCGGTTCTGGGGGCTCTGGCGGTGGTGGCTCCGGGGCCTGTTCGGGTGGCTGCTCGACTATATCGCTCGCGTCCGAGATCTCCGTCGATTCACCCATGTCTCCCAGCAGACCAAGGCCGATTTCGATTCCTCCCTGGCCTTCTCCGGCAGCGCCGTAACGATTGAGCCCGGCCATGCCCACTACCAATAGAAAATGGATTGCCACCGCCGTGCAGATGGCAGCACTCCACTGCAACAGCTTTGTTTCGGTGCGCACCTGCGCTATCCAGCGGATGCGTCTGCTATTGACTCGGTTGCCAGCGATACCCGCAGGAGGCCGGCGGCGCGCAGACGGGCAAGAACCAGCCGCAGTTCGGTAGCCGGCAGCGAGGCGTCGGCCTTGACCAGCACACGAACGCCTTGCGGGTCTGCGGCTGTCTCCAACAGGCGGCGAATCTCGCCGGTAAGCTGTTCGCGACGCAACGGCGTATCGTTCAGGAAAAGGGACTGGCGGGCGGTAATCAGCAAGGTGGCCGTATATTCACCCTGTGCCGCGCGGCTCAAGGATTCCGGTGGGTCCATGCGGACCGCATCCGAGCGTTGGATCTGCCCTGCCATCATGAAGAACGCCAGCATCAGGAAGACCACGTTGATCAGTGGGATCATGCTGTTGTCCTGGGATGGTGGTTCGCGCCGCCTGTAGAGGTTCATTGCGTTGCCTCCGCAAGCGACAGGTTTTGCGCTCCGGCCAGTGTCAGGCGGTCCAGCAGCGTAACCAGCGCCTGGGTGCTGACGCCCGGGGCCGTGTCAAGGGCGTAAGCGGCCTGGCGATCGTCAGCAATCAGTTCACGCAGCGCTTCGGAATCCCCAGAGGCGTAGCGAAGTCCTTGGTACGAAATCAATCCGTCTTCGGATTCCAGGCGGATAATCTTCAGCGCCTGGGCCGAAGGTTCGGCATCAGGCGTTGGAAAGTCCACCGGGAGCTCCCGGGCTCGAATCAGGCTGGTGGACAGCATGAAGAACAGCAACAGGATGAAGACGACATCGATCAGCGGGACCATGCTGATGGCGCGCCGCCGCCGCCGAATCAGTTGGTCAAGCCGCATCTGGAACAGAGGTGGAAGGGCCTGCTTTTTCTCTTGCGCCCTTGCTGTTGTAGCGCGTGAATACCTGGGTTACGGCGTCGTTGATCTGTTCGGAGACACGTTGGGCCTTGCGGTCCATCCAGTTGTAGGCGGCCATCACCGGAATCGCAATGGACAGGCCCATGGCCGTGGTCAGTAATGCCTGCCAGATGCCGCCGGACAATACCGATGGATCAACCTGGCTGCCGGCCGCTTCCATGCCCCGGAAGGCGGTGATCATGCCCAGGACGGTGCCCAACAGCCCAAGGAGTGGGGTGAGCGTGCCGATGACCTCCAGTGCCGGAAGATGGGAGCGCAAGTCCTTCAGTTTAGCCAGCGCCACGCGCTCCAGTTCCTCCCTTAGCGTTGCCTGGTCAGTATCTCCCCTCGCCAACTCGCGCATCGCCAGCGCAACGATGTCCGAACTGAAACGCTCGGTCTTGAGCATCTGCCATGCCTGGTCGTGTTGTCCCTGCCGCCAGGCCGAAAGTGCCTGCGGCAGCTCTTCGTTATGCTCGGGACGCAAGCGGAAGAAGTGCCAGAGTTTCAGCACCACCACGCTGAGCGCGCCGATGGAAATAGCCAGCAACAACCACACCACCGGTCCCCCTGTATCCAGGAATGCCGCGATGCGCGCCAGGAGGCTATCGGAACCGTTCATTGCGTGCCTGGGAACGAGGGCGTCCCGCCCTCGTCGAGGGCGGGACGCCCTCGTTCCCAGGGTTGTTCCATCACGTCTACGCCGGCGTGCAGGCTAGAAGTAGCGCATTCCCACTTCCACCCAGAAGCGCCGTCCCTGGGTGTTTAACCGGCTCATTCGCCTTACGGCAAACGGACGGGTTTGTGTATCTGTTACTCGGTCGAGCAAATTTTGAATCTCGAAACGGGCGTAGACTTCTGATCCATTGGTCAACGGACGGCTCCATTGAATGCGCGAGTTGATTGTAAACAAGCTGCCGAACTCGTGATCTTCATAGACGTCATATCGCACGCCGGTGTCCGGACTCTCGTAATCTTCGCCAAAATCCACGGCAACGGTTCCACCACGACGAATGATGTAGAAATTTGACCAGGTGAGTCCCCATCCAGGAATCGCTGTGACGGAATTCAAGCGAACGCTTAGCGGGACGTTGTAGTCCCACGCAGGAAGTTCTTCAGGAGGAATCAATCGATCCTTGTAATAAATCAGGTCGATCTCCAGCGTTTCATCGTAGCTATCGTTGTCGTAGACATTACTTTCGGAATCGCGATAGCCCAGACCCATCGTAAAACGTGTTTCCGTCGGACCGAGGACCAGCGGTGTGCTGTTGGTCAATTCCAAAGTGGCGCTCTGCGTGGAACTACGGCCGTCGTTGTTGTAGTAGTAAAGCCCGTCATCCTCGCGCCGCCGGGATACGCTCTTGCGGCTCTCGCGGGTCAGCAACTGCAATTTACCCTCGAAGGCGCCAATCCTTTGGCGCCAGCCTAGCGAGATCTCATCGGAATAAGGTGTGTCCAATTCCAAAAGGCCACTGCGATTGTCATACGTACGGTGCGTGCATTGCGGAAACTCAGGTCTGGAGCAAGGCATCTCCTGGCCTGGCCGTCCTGTAAATCGGATGAGGTACGAGTAGATTTCCCGCCAGCCCCAAATCGCTTCGTTCAATTGGTAGCGAAAGAAGCTCCTGCCGTAGTAGCGGCTGGCGCCCGCGGTAAGTTCTCCGCTGCCGTCTTCAAAGGGCGACCACGCCACGCTGACGCGCGGTGAGACGTCAAAGTTTTCCAGGAAACTACCCCAATCCCCGCGCAGTCCCAGATTGACCTGCCAGCTGTCGAGGTCGATATTGTCTTGAGCGTAGATCGAAAGTTCGTTGTAAGTCAGATCAACCTTGCCCGCGTAAAAGAACTGAAGCGCGCCGTACCTTTCATCCCCTGTATTGCTGTCCCCACTTCCGTCCTGGTCCACACAACCATCGCCTGGCCTAAGGTCTCTGATGCAGTCGTAGCGTTCAAATTCAATATCTTCGGGGCGCTCATAGTAGCTGCGTGTGTTGCGATACTCACCGCCAATTGTGACGGTATGTTCACGACCACCGAGATTGATGGGATCAAGGCTCCATTTTGGCTTGAGAGCGATGCGGGTTTGTTGTTGCTCCATGTCCCCGAAGGCGCCCTCATACTGAAGTTCAGTGCGCTCAAAGGCTTCGTGGGCGGAAAAGAAACTTGTTTCGCTGTCGAGTGAATCGGAAGTTCGATCAAGACTGAGTATCAGGTCCAATATTCCTGTGGTGACGGGCCTGCCCAGGTCCACGGTGAAACCGTAGCCCTGGTGATCCTTCTTGAAGGCACCAGTGTAGTTTGTCCCTGTTATGCCATCGTGCCGGCGGGTTGCGTAACGAAAGGAGAGACCGGCATCGGTATTGCCCAGCTTGGTGTCCAGGCGGCCCATCAGATTGTCGATGTGGTCTTCGTATTCGACCATTCGCACGATGTCCGTGCGCCCCACACCATATTCTTGGGCAAAACGGGATTGGCGCCGCGTCAATCCCAGCGTGAGCCCAAGATTCGCGCCAAGGCCCTGTTGCATGCTGAATCCGAAGTTGGTTTTCTGGTAATCGGGCGTGTAAACGCCGTTGAACCGGTCGTTGGAGGTGATGTCGTCTTCGGAGACATGAAATTCTTCCCACTCATCCCGCTGCATGCCGAAATGCCAGGAAAACGTATCTTCTCCCTGGTATGACTTGACTTGGGCTGAAACCACGCCGCCTGTAAAGCCACCGTATTCCACCGGGATATTGCTGTCGTACACCTCCACTTTGTCGAGCAACTCGACATCCAGGTAGTAGCCCTGCGGCGAACTCCCATTTATCGGTGCGAACAGGCTGGGAATACTGTAGACATCGCCTGTGTGACTACTGCTTAAGAGCCGGCCCGCAACCGCAGGATCAATGTCGCTGGTCGTGTCCGCGCCATCGATCAGGAATAGATTCTGGTAGTACAACTGGCCGTGGATCGAGATTTCGGCAGGCCTGAGCGTCGCTGTGCCGACGGCAAGATTGGAGCTGCGAGAAAAATCCACCGCGGGATTCATCCGCAGCAAGTCAGCCAAGTCTCCCTGTCCTGTGGGCATGTTCTCGATGAACTCGGCGTTGTATTCGCTGCGCCCCTGCTGCACGCGCAACTCAGGGGCCTCTACCTCAATAGGTACGACCAGGGCCTCTTCTTCCTGTTCGTCACCGTCCTGCTGGGCATCCTGTTCCTGGGCTAAGAGCGGTTGGACCGCAAAGGGTAAGCAGGCCAACAGAATGGCCGGAAATCTGTGAAGATGAATGCTCATGTTGCTTTCCCTCCCGGGAAAAGTGCTCAGCGCAGGGCGCTGGATTGGGATTCGGTCTGCAAGCGGTGGGCGGATGCATCGAATCCGGGGAGCTCGGGAGGCTCCACAAATGAGGGGCGCCGGCTTAAGGTATCGAGAAAGGCTTCGAGAGCGGCCAGTTCGCTGCTGTCCAAACCCAATGGGCGGACCAGCGGCGACAGCTCGGGGGCGCCGGGCCGCGGGCGGGCGGAGAAGGTGATGCCATGGTTATACATACGCAGGATGCCCGTGAAGTCCGTAAACAGGCCGTTATGCATCCACGGCCCGGTGTTATGGACATTGCGTAGTGTTGAGGTGCGAAATTTGCCCCGGTCTTCGGCTTTTCCGGTGACGTCAGACCTCCCAAGGTCCTCGAACCGTCTTCCATAGTAACTCAAGCCCGTATGGTGGAATTGCCCATCGGAGAAGCGCGGACCGTGATGGCAGTTCATGCAGCGCGCGCGGGTACGGAACAAATGCAGGCCTTTTATCTCCTGGTCCGTAAGACGGTCGTAGTCTCCGCGCACGAAACGGTCGAAGCGGCTTGAGGACCAGACAATCGAACGCACGTAGGACGCAAGCGCCTCGGCTATGCGCTGCGCAGTGATCCCGGGAGACCCGAACGTCTCTCCAAAAGCATCCGGATAGCCGTCCGTCTCCTTGAGCTTCAAGATGATGGCCGGTATTTCCGCGTTCATTTCCGCCGGACTCTGGATCGGCTGTAGCGCCAGCTCCAGCAGCCCCTGGGCACGTCCGTCCCAGAAAAGGTGGTCGAAATAAGCGGCGTTGAGCAGCGTCATGGCGTTGCGGCTTCCTGCAAAGCGGTCATGCCCGGCGGCTACTCTGCGGCCGTCACCCCAGTCCAATTGGACGTCGTGACAACTAACGCAGGCCAGCTGACCTGAGCCGGAAAGACGCGGATCGAAGAACAGCAGTTTCCCAAGCTGTTCAGCAGCGGGCGTGTGCCAGGAGACCGGCGGTAGCGGGGGCAGGGGGCCGATTTCCTCGGCTTGCACGCCATCGTCAACGACAAACGGTGGCCATTGGCTGGGCGGGAGCCGGTATTGTTCCGCCAGGCTTGACCCATCCTGCGCCTGCACGCCATTCAGCGTTACAACGCAGACGAACAAGAGCCCCACTCGCATTCCGTCATCCTACTCGACGCCCCGACGACATCGGCTGGCTGCGAGATTGAGCGGCGCTGTGCTGACGCGCAGGGCACACGTTGGGAACGAGGGCATTACGCTTCAGCGTGTGCACCGACGTAAGGATTGCGTAAGCCTGATGATGGAAAATAGTAATCAGAGGTGGCTCTTGGAGAGATGCGGAATGCGAAGAAACAGCCTTATTTTGATTGGAACCCTTTTGGCCGCAAGCACGGCATACGCGGATGAAATGAGTTTCCCGAAGCTTGAACCGGCCGACATTCCGGGCGCGCCAAAGCTCGGCGAACCGTTCCTGGTGATGGCCGGCGACAAGCCGGTTCTAACGGAGAAGCATGGCCTGGCGGCGCCGGCGCTGTGGGACTGGAACGGCGACGGCAAGCGCGACCTGCTGGTGGGCGAGTTCAAGACGAATTCGGGGCCGGAGTTCCCGATGGGCGCGGACGGTTCCACGATTCGCGTATACCTGAACGTAGGAACTGATTCCGAACCGAGATTCACCGACGAATTTGAGTGGGCCAGGGATACCGAAGACACCATCATGGAGATTCCGCAATGGTGCTGCATCGGTTTTACGCCCATGTTCTACGACCTGGACGACGACGGCCACAAGGACATGATTACCGGCCAGTATCACCCCGGCGAGGTGACCTGGTTCCGAGGCAGCTCTGATGGCTTCCTGCCGGGCCAAACGCTGCCGCAGGAAGGCGACCCGGCCTCGAACGGTCAACCCAGTTGGCGTGATTACGATGGCGAACCGGGCGATATCGGCACCTTTGACTACTGGGTATACACTTCTGCCACGTTCGGCGACCTGGACGACGATGGTGATTACGACCTGATCGTTGGTGGCAGCGGTGGCTTGCGGGTAAGCGAAAACGTCGGGGGACCCAAGAATCCCAGCTTCGGTGTTCGTAAGTTACTGCTGGACGTGAATGGGCGACCGCTGCAAACCCGTTCGTACACGGAAGGTGAGGTGCAGTACATGCAGACAGGAGGCAGCCTGGCGCCATCGGGCGACGGCAAGCCCAACCCGCTTGCCGTCGATTGGGACCAGGACGGCGTGCTTGACTTGGTGGTGACCGACTCCTACCGCAGCCCGAACAGCCGGGCGGTTTCGTTTTTCCGCGGTGTGAAGACGCCGGACGGGCATCGTTTCGAGCCGGGCATTGACCTGTTGCCGGCCGAAGCGGGCGCCAAAGCGATCCCGGGCAGTGGTCAGCGGGTGTACGTGGACGACTGGAACGCGGATGGCGTCAACGATCTGATCATCGGCGCCAGCGTGGCCACGGTCAACGGCGGAGAATTCAGCGATGAATTGTCTTGGGAATGGGAGGAGGTTAACAAGGTGGAGAGCGCCGGCAAGGACCCGGGCTTGTATCCCCCGCGTCCCCGCCCGACGGCGGAAACATACCGTGCTATGTATGCGGAAATAGTCGCCCGGCGGGCGCAGGAGGGCGAGACTTTTGAAATGCCCAGTGACGAAGAGTTGGGACAGTTTGCGGTGGAGCAGCAGCCCTACTGGGACGAAACAATCGGCAGACTGTATGAAATGGGCAAGGGTTATTGGCTCACGATGCGTCATCAGGGCCGCGTTTACGTGATGTTGGGAAGCAAGGGCGCTGAGGCAGCACCGATGATTGCCACCAATGTCGCAACGATCGAAAACGGGACGGGCAGTGGGGAACTGAATCCAGCAGAGTCTGATTCAGCGGACCAGCCATTTTCGCCGGTTTCGGTCCGGGCGGACCCGCTCGTAGTGCTGGAGATGGGTGGAAGTGCGGACGTCAATGTTCAGCTCGACATGCAGGACGGCTGGTACGTCTATGCTTCGACCGGCCGGAATGTCGAGCAGGGCATGAAAGAAACCCGCGTGACTTTCAGCGTGCCGGATGGATTGGAGGCTGCCGGCGCGGTCAAGCGCCCGCCCTTTCGCTTCAAGGGCTCATACGACGTTCACATCGGCAAAGGCGTTACCTGGGGCCAATCGGTCGAAGCTGCGGCCGGCACATCGCCCGGGCTGTATGAGGTGAGCGCGGAGGTTACTTACCAGACCTGCAAGGACGATTTGTGCCTGCTGCCTCAAACGGAGACCGTTGTGGCTCGCGTGCTGGTGCAATAGGGAGGTGCGAAGGAGGGGACGAGGCCTTTGCTGGGACCGAGGGCTTCCAGCCCTCGACGGAGGGCAGGATGCCCTCTTTCCCAGGTTAGAACTGGAGGGCGAAGCTGGCGCCGCCGCCTTTCAGGTTGGTGGCGTTTACGCTGCCGCCGTGCAGCGCCATGATGGAACGGGTGATGGCAAGGCCCAGGCCGTGCCCGCGGCGGTTGGGCGGGTTCTTGGCGAAGGGGCGGAAGATGTTCTCCAGTTCCTTGTCCGGGATCCCGGGGCCCTGATCGCGGACCGTGATTTTTTTCCGCGGACCCACCTGCACTTCAAGCCGCTGCCCGCACCTGCTGAAAGAAAGCGCGTTGTCCACAAGGTTGGCCAATGCGACTCTAAGTAAGCGTTCATCGCCACGCACCTGCACTGGTTCCCCGTTCGCGTCCAAGTCGATTTCCACACCCTTGTCGATCACAAGCGGCGCCCGTTCAGCCACGACATTCCTGGCAACCGATACCAGGTCTACCGTCTGGGAAGGCGCGCCCTTGTTGCGCACGCTCATCAGGCGTAGTAACTGATCAACCAGACTCGTCATTCGCCGGAGATCATCCTTCAGTTCTTCCTTGTCCGGCCCGTCCGGAAGGTTCTCGAGGCGAGTTCGGACAATCGCCAGCGGAGTACGCAGTTCGTGCGCCGCCGCGGCAAGGAAGAAAGCCTGTTCCTCGTTGGCTTCGTCAATTCGCCCAATCATGCTGTTGATGGCACGCACCATCGGCAGTATTTCCGCAGGAAGCCCTTTCTCCGGCAGGCTGTGGCTGGGCGCCTGCGGGTCGAGCGATTGCGCAACGTTCGCCAGGCGCCGCAGCGAACGTACCAGAAGATAGAGTAGAAAAAGCACCCCTGCCAAAATGGCGCCGCCCACTGCCAGAAAGTTCTTCGACCAGATCCAGAAAAAGGCCGGATCCCGCCCGGCCAGCCAACCGGTCGCTCGCTCTATGGGGAATTCCACCCCACCGATTTCATAATAGTATTCCTGCCCTTCGTACAGCCGGTAACTGGACATGCCTACGGCGGCGCCCTCGCTAAAGTTGAAACTGGCAAATGAACTCGCGGGCGTATAGTCGTTTGTTGCTGCTTCTTCCTTACTGGACCACAACTCGGAATTAGAGAAAACGCTTGACCAGCGAGGGGGCGCTCCAATCTGCATCTCTTCGGTGCCTCGCCGAACGTAGAGGCGGAACTGGCTGTTTTCCGCCATCACTTCGCGCATATCTTCAGCGTCCGCGATCGCGCTCAAGGGCTCTTCGGAGTTGTTCAGCACTTGGAACATACTGTTGCTTGCGAGGTAAAGGGTGCTTTGTTTGGGATCGGGACGCTCCATGGTGAGTATTGGCAGAAACACGAAATAGGCCAGCGCCAGCAGTAGCAACGCAAGGGAAAGCAATGTTGTTTGCCCCACCAGCGAACGGAATATGGGGGGAATGCGCCGTGTTTTCTTCATGAATCTTCTCTCAACATGTACCCAACGCCCCGCACCGTGTGGATTCTTACGCCGCAGGCACGGTCAGCTATGGATTTGCGTAAACGCGACATATGCGACTCCAGCGTGTTGGATTCGAATTGTTCATCGTAGCCGTACATGGCCTTCTCCAGCACCTCGCGGCCCACTACGCGGTTGGCGGAATGGATGAGCTGCTCAAGGATCACCATCTCACGCCGGGGCAGGACAAGCGTCTCGCCTCCAACCTCGAAATTGCGCGAATCACAATCCAGTCTCAGTCCGCCTATCTCCAAAACTTTACCGACTTCCGGTACCGGCCGCCGTTCCGCTGCGCGCATTCGCGCTAACAACTCCTCCGGCTCGAACGGCTTGACCATGTAGTCATCCGCGCCCAGGTCCAGACCTTCGATTCGTTCCTGCAGCTCTCCCAGAGCGGACAGCACCAGGAACTTGCAGGTCAGGTTGTTGCCTTGCGCGAAATGGATCAACTCTACGCCGTCGCCGTCCGGCAGGCGCCGGTCAAGCAGGACAATTTCGTATTGGCTGTTGTGCAGCGCGGACCGCGCTACGGACAGGTTCTCGGCTATGTCCACGATGTAGTTATGGCGCCGCAGCAGACGCTGGGTGGCGGTGGCCAGATCGGGTTCGTCTTCAACGAGCAGGATTTTCATGGGGCTTAGGGGTGTGCGTGGAGGAGGTTGGAGCGAGGGCGGGACGCCGCGAGGGCAGGATGCCCTCGTTCCCAGGGGAAGGTGTTTGTTTTTGTGTCATTGCTGAGACTAATATCGCTCCAAAGCATTATCGCAACCTTACGTCGCTCATCTCGGGAGCCCTCATTCTTGCCGTTGGTATTTGTGATGGGCAAGCCGCGGTTTGGTGGGGCGCCCCGCAGTACAATGCGTCCGCTCGATTGAGCATTCAAGACGATGAAGAGAGTACTGGTAATCCGCAACGTAAGTTACGAGACCGAGGGCATGCTCGAAGGACTTCTTCGCGACGCAGGGCTTGATCTCAATATCGTGGATTTTCAACAGGATGCCACGGCTGAGCCGAGCCTTGACGGGCATGCCGGCCTGGTAGTAATGGGCGGGCCCATGGGCGCCAACGATACGGATCGTTTTCCGTATTTGTTGCAGGTTGAGCGCTTGTGCGCAGAGGCAATGGATCGCTCGGTGCCCCTGGTAGGAGTTTGCCTGGGGGCGCAAGTCATGGGCAAGATCCTGGGCAGCGAGGTATACCCCAATCCCGTGAAGGAAGTAGGGTGGTACGACCTCACAACAACCCATGCGGCTGCCGAAGATCCTTTGTTTTCCGGGCTTGATTCACGCGAAGTGGTATTGCAATGGCATGGAGATACCTTTGATTTGCCGGCGGGGGCCGTTCTCCTGGCCTCCTCTCCCGATTGCGTTAACCAGGCATTTCGCTATGGCAAGAACGGCTACGCAATCCAGTTTCATCTTGAAATTATCGAGTCGATGATCAGGGAATGGGTTCAACGGGATGCGGCGCGCGGCTGGTTGGGCAAGCAGGAACGCATAAGCGCAGACAGGATTCTTGCCGACACGGTGACTTACATGGCCCGCTCGGAAGAAATCGGCCGGCGCGTATATTCGCGTTTTGCCCGTCTGATCGCTGCCTGAGTTGCCTTAGGGTCGGGCAATGCATGTAGTGATTGTCGGCTGTGGCGTTATTGGCGTCACCACGGCCTGGTTTCTGATCCAGGCCGGCGTCCGGGTAACCGTAGTGGAACGCCGGGAAGGTCCGGCGTTGGAAACCAGCTTCGCCAATGCCAGCATGCTGACGCCAAGCCTCTCGGCGCCGTGGAATTCACCGGGTGTGTGGCTCAAGCTTCTGAAATATTTGGGCCGCAAGGAAGCTGCGCTGCTTGTCAGGCCGGCCGCGTTTCCCGGACTGCTGCACTGGGGCTACCGGTTCTTGTGTAACAGCCGTTCCAAATACCACGAGAATAATCTTAGAAAGAATTTAAGATTATGTATTTATTCAATTGAAATAATGAAGGAATTACGATCCGATACCGCAGTCGAGTATGAGGCTGATCTTTCGGGTGTCATGGAAGTGTGCCGGGAAGAAGCTTCGATGCGAACGGGGAGGGAGCGCGCCCGAGTTCTCGGCGCCGATCAGGTTCCGACCCGGGAATTGAGTCCCGTCGAGGTGGTGGAACTGGAGCCCGCCCTGGCTCCTATACAGCAGAAGCTGGTGGGCGGATTCTATTTTCCGGCGGATGAAGTCGGCGACGCCTACAAGTTCAGTTGCAGCTTGGAGCAGCATTCGGCCCGGCACGGCGCGGTGTTTCGCTTTGGGGAGACGGCACAGGAAATGCTGGGGCTGCGGGGGCAGGTTATGGGTGTACGCTTGGATAGTGGCGAAGAGATTGAAGCGGATCACGTTGTCGTTGCCGCAGGCAGTTACACGCCGCAGCTTGTACGGCCCCTGGGTGTTCGGGTCCCTGTTTGTCCCGCCAAGGGTTACTCCCTCACCACCCCCATGCCCGAAGGATTACCGCCTCTAGGTCACGCGGTGCTGGATGATGGCTACAAGGCCGGCGTGGTGCCGTTGGGCGGAAGCCGTATTCGCGTTGCAGGGACGGTGGAATTCACCGGTTTCAACCAGGAACTCTCGCCCGAGCGGGTGGCCAACCTGCGCAATCTTCTTGCCGGAGTGCTTCCACGCCACGCCGAGCGTATCCCGGTGGAAGAAATGCGCCCCTGGTGCGGCCTGCGCCCGGCTTCCCCGGACGGGGTGCCCATCGTCGGCGCCAGCGGGCTGGAGGGGTTGTCTCTGGCTACCGGGCACGGACACCTTGGATGGTCGATGGCGGCGGGAACCGGCAAGGCGCTGGCGCAGCAGTTGCTCGGCGAGCAGCAGAATTTTTCGCTGGCGGACTACGAACTGGCGAGGTTTGGATGATGTTTGAGGCGCGAAAACTCAAGCGTTGCTACAACCTGGAGGACCTGCGCAAGGTGGCGCGCAAGCGCCTCCCTACCCCGATGTATCACTACCTCCGGGGCGGCGCCGACGACGAACGTTCGCTTCACAACAACACGGCTGCTTTCGACAACTACGAATTGCTGCCGCGCTACCTGGTGAACGTGGAAAAGGTGGATGCAAGCGTTACGGTGCTGGGCCAGAAGCTGGAATGGCCGCTGTTTTGCTCCCCCACGGGCATGTCGCGAATCTTTCACCACGAGGGCGAGGTGGGTGCGGTGCGCGCGGCGCATCGATCGGGCACCATGTATGCGCTTTCGACGCTGGGGTCCACCACCATTGAGGACGTGGCCACCGCCAGCGAGGGGCCGCGTATGTTCCAGATCTATGTGCTAAAGGATCCGGGGCTGAACCGGGAGTTCATCGAGCGATGCAAGGAGGCGAACTATTCGGCCTTGTGTCTGACGGTGGACGTTCCGGTTGGGGGCAATCGCGAGCGCGACTACTACACCGGGATGACGGTTCCTCCGAAACTTACCCTGATGAGCCAACTTGATGTCGCCCGGCACCTGACTTGGTCCTATCACTACGTCCGGTCAGGAGCCACCGTCATGGCTAACTTCGCCCACCGAGTAAAGGATAGCGACGACACCAACCTGATGGGCTATGTCGGACGCCAATTCGATAAGACGGTGGACTGGGACGACGCCGCACGCATGATCGAGCAGTGGGGCGGGCCGTTCGCCATCAAGGGTGTCATGTGCGCCGAAGACGCCCGCCGGTCGGTCGAGGCCGGCGCCAGCGCGGTAATGCTTTCCAATCACGGAGGCCGCCAATTGGATGGCGTTCCCGCGCCGGTTGATCTTGTGCGGGAAGTTCGCGACACGATCGGCGGCGACGCCGAAGTGATTGTGGATGGCGGCGTGCGGCGGGGCACGCACGTGCTAAAGGCGCTGGCGCTGGGCGCCACCGCCTGTTCTACCGGTCGAGGCTACTTGTACGGTCTCGGGGCCGGCGGCGAAGCCGGCGTGGATCGTGCCTTGCAGATTCTTCGCGAGGAAGTGGAGCGAGATCTGGCCCTGCTGGGCTGTGTTCGCGCCCGCGACCTGGATCAGCGATTTGTGCGGGAGGCCAGACGTCAAGGAGCAATGCGATGACAAAGCATGAACCCCCTTCACTCAGTGAAATTCGCGCATACCGGGAAGTTGTCAGAGATCGCGTGGTGCGCACGCCGGTGCATGAATGGCGCGGCGCGGCTATTCAGCAGTCGGCGCCGGATATGCGGATATCCGTGAAGTTCGAACTGTTGCAGATGACCGGCACCTTCAAGGCTCGCGGCGCCCTGGCCTGGATGCTTTCCTTGCCCAGAGAACAACTCGACAAAGGTGTGACTGCGGTAAGCGCCGGAAACCATGCCATTGCGGTGGCCTGGGCGGCGCACGTCATGGGCGCTTCAGCTCATGTCGTGATTGTTTCGCCGGCCAACCCGGCGCGAGTCCAGCAGGCGCGCGCCTGGGGCGCAAAGGTGGAGTTGATAGACAACGCGGACGCCGCCTTTGACCGGGCCATGAACATTGAACGCGAGGACGGACGGACCCTGGTGCACCCGTTCGAGGGCCAGCCCATCGCGATCGGTACCGGCGCCCTGGCTATGGAGTGGCTGGATCAAGCCCCGAATATGGACGCGCTGGTGATACCCGTGGGTGGTGGCGGGCTGATTGCCGGCATAGCCGCGGCGGCAAAACGAATACGGCCCGAAATCAGTGTGTATGGGGCCGAACCCGTGGGCGCCGACTCCATGTTCCAGAGCCTGGCCCAGGAAGAGCCGGCTAAAGCGTCCCGACGTGATTCAATTGCCGACAGCCTGCGAGCCCCGAATGCTCGTGATTACAGCTTTGCGCTGGCCAGCCGTTACATGGATGAACTGGGGCAGGTGACCGACGATCAAATACGCGACGCCATGCGGTTGATCTTGCGCGAGTTGAAGATGATGGTGGAGCCCGCCTGCGCGACTGCCACAGCGGCGGCTTTGGGTCCGTTGCGCGAACGCCTGCAAGATAAGTCCGTAGGGGTGCTGCTGTGCGGATCAAACATCGATCTCGCCACCTTCCAACGCCTCCTCGCCTGAAGAAACTCTCCCTTGGGAACGCTGGGAAAGAGGGCATCCTGCCCTCGGAGGACAGGATGTCCTCCGTCCCAGGGACGGCTGTATCCCGTCAGTAGTTGAGGACCAGTGTTCGCGGTTGGCCGAAGCCGGGCAGGCTGATCAGGTGAAGGCGCCCGGGGCCGAAGTCGGCGAACTCCAGAGCGCCGGCGTCCCATTCCGCCAGCAGGGCCGAGGCCAGACTCGTGGGGGCCACGATGATCACGACCCTACCGCGGTATTGCCTCGCCAGCCCGCGTGCGAAGCCGGCGGGCTCCTCGATCAAAACGTCGGCAATGGGCTCCCGGAGCCGTTCGGCCAGCAAGCGTACGGTTTCGCGCTCAGGTTCTCCTCCGGCGCTCAAGATTCCGCCGAGCAGCTCCGGCTTGGCGACGTCTCCCACCAGCCGGCTCAATGCTTCCGAACTCGCCTTCCCTTCGGCGCTGAGCGATGCAGAATCACCGTCTTGCCGCTGGGCCGCTGTCAGCAGCAGCACAGTGGTAGTCGCCTCGCTGCCTTGGAGGCGCCAAAACAGAACCAGAACGCCGGCAAGAAATACGGCGACCAGCAGATTACGGTATCGCGCGCGCATCAATTCCAGTTGGCCGTCAGTACGGACATGAAGCCGATGGTACTACTCCGATCCGCGTAAAATAAAGAGCGTTGCGGACGTGTTTCCGGAAAAAAGCGAGGCGGATCAGTGCTCGATTGGTATATGTTCATCATGGAAAACATTGGCGTAGTCCTTGCTATCGTTCTCGTTCTGTTCAATCTCGCCGTCTGGTTGGCCAGGCGGGTTGGCCAGAAACGTGAACAGGAACGTTACGGGCGCTATCCTCCGGCCGTACGATCAGGCCGATTGAACTACGACGAATACAAGAAGCGACGCGACGGCTGATTCGTGCATCAAGTATGGAAAGGGCTGCTCCGTCGCTTGCCGGTGGTATGCTTGATCAAATTGCGTGGATAGACCAATAGACATGAAATTGACAACTCGCATATTGGGTATTTCTTTAGCGCTGTCCGTGGGGCTGGTTCTCGGAAGTTGCAAGACCGTTGACGGAGTTTCTTCGCCGTCGGGCGGCCCCCCGGTTTCCATGCCTTCGCCCGGCGGCAGTTCCGGATCATCCGGCGGTGCGGCCGGCTCTTCGGGCGGTTCGATGGGTTCCTCCGGAGGTTCAAGTGGCTCCATGGGTGGCTCGATGGGCTCCGCAGGCGGCTCGATGGGTTCCGCAGGCGGCTCGATGGGCTCCGCAGGCGGCTCAATGGGTTCCGCAGGCGGCTCAATGGGTTCCGCAGGCGGCTCGATGGGTTCCGCAGGCGGCTCGATGGGCTCCGCAGGCGGCTCAATGGGTTCTGCAGGCGGCTCGATGGGCTCCGCAGGCGGCTCGATGGGCTCCGCAGGCGGCTCAATGGGTTCCGCAGGCGGCTCGATGGGTTCCGCAGGCGGCTCAATGGGCTCTTCCCGAGGATCGATAGGTTCCATGGGGGGCTCAAGGAGTTCTTCCGGTGGCGCCAGCGGTTCAGCTGGAAGCTCCAGGGGGTCAGCCGGAAGTTCAGCGGGATCGGCTGGTGGCGCTGCAGGTTCGCAGGGCGGCAGCATGGGAACCCGAGGCGGTTCCGGCGGCGGACAAGGCAGTGGCGCAAGCGGTTCCGGCGGCTCTGGGGATCCCGAAGGCGTTCTGCGTGAATCCATGGAAGGCTACGATCGCGAAATCGCTCGCGAGCGCGGCGCTATGGCTTCATCCGGGCAGGGCACGCCCGGTGGTAGCGGCGGCATGGGTGGAATGACGGGCAAGGCTGGCGCCGCCGGCGGGCCAATGGTGACTATCCCCAGCATGTCCGGAGGCGGAGCCGGCGGCGGCCAGGGTGAAGGTGGCGAGTCCACCGGCAGCAGGGCTGGCGGCGGTGGCAGCGGTGGCGACGGCGAAGGCGGTCAGGAGCAAGGCGACGGCGGCAAGCCAGGCGAGCAACCCGAGTCGAAGACTGAGATTCCGGAAGATGTTGCCAAAGCCACGGGCAGCGAAGACCAGGTAGCGCGGCAGATACGCGAGGCGGCGGAACAGGAAGAGGATCGACGTATTCGCGACGCGTTGTGGGAAGAATATCGCAGGCACATGGGAATGAAATCAGCGAGGTCGAAGTGAACAGAACAACAACATTCTTCGGCATAGCCGCGTGCGCAGTGCTTCTGGGAGCATGCACGTCGGCGCGCGAGATTCAGTACACCCAGGTGGGCCTGAAGCGCGCCGAGATCGAAATTTCCCAGGAAGAGTTACTCAACGTGGGCATCCTGGTATTCGATCCCGGTTTGCCCGACAACCTGAGTGACCAGGAAATGAACAAAAAGCTGATTTTCCCGGAAATTCGGCGCGCGGAGGCGCGCTATATGCCGTTTCACCTCAAGAACACGCTGGAGGCTACGGGTTATTGGGGCGCAGTGAGTGTCTTGCCCGAGTTCAGTCCGGTTGCGGATATCCTGGTATCAGCGCGGATCGAAGAATCGGATGGCTATAGCGCCAAACTGCAGGTTGCGGCCTGGGACGCGTCGGCGAAGGAGTGGTTCAACAAGAGCTACGAAATGATGGTGGCGGAACAGGCTTATCGCAACACCGACCCCGGCCAGGATCCGTACCAAAACCTCTACAACCGAATCGCAAACGATCTGCTGCAGGTCCGCTCGCAACTCAGCAATGCCGAATTGCAGCGGATACGCGAAATAAGCGATTTGCGCTACGGACTGAGCGTCGTGCCGCAGGCGTTCGAGGGTTACCTGGAGCAGACCGAGAAAGGGCAATACCAGGTCAAGAGACTGCCGGCAGAAGGCGAACCCATGGTTGGCCGCATGCGCGAGGTCCGAGAGCGCGAATATGCGCTGGTCGATGCGGTAAATGAGCACTACGCGAACCTGTACTACGGTCTGGATGAGCCGTACGCGGACTGGCGGCGGATGGCGCGCGAAGGCCGCCTGAGCTACGAGGAGATGCGCAGGGCTTCCAACACGCGCATGTTGTTGGGCGTGCTGTCGATCCTGGGCGCAATCGCCTACAACGACCGTGGCGGCAACAACAGGGCCGTTACCACCACGATGGTGCAGGGTGGCTTCATGGGCATCCAGGCGGGCCTGGGTCGCCGCGCGGAAGCCAAGCTGCACGCCGAGGCGCTACGCGAAGTGGGTGAGTCCTTCGACGCCGAGGCCGAGCCCATGGTGGTGGAGCTGGAAGGTCAGACCCGGCGGCTGACCGGATCCGCGGAAGAACGGTTTCGCGAATGGCGCCGCTTGCTGAGGGAGATTTACAGCCGTGAGACCGGCGATCTCGAAATGCCTGGCGCCGGCATCTCCCAGGAAACAACCCTGCCGCGACCCTGAACGCGAGCGCATCGGTTCAGGTACTGCCTTGCGATCGCCCGGCCGGCGAATTCGCCTGCCGTCGCCCGTATCATTTGCCTTACGGTGAGGCGCAAATGCTGGCGTGCGGAAAGATTCAATGAAGAAACCACGCGAGGGCGGGATGCTGACATCCCGGTTTCGGCTGATTCGCCGGCTGGGCTCCGGCGGGCTTGGCGAAGTCTGGCTTGCGGAGGATGTCCGGGAAGGGCGCGAAACGGCTTTGAAGCTGCTGGGCAGCAAGTTTTGCCGGGAACCCTCCCATGTGGAGCTATTCCGGCGCGAGTTCTCCTTGGCCCAGTCCCTTGTTCATCCCGCGATTGTTCGCCCGGAGGACTTCTTTTCCGCCGACTCAGGCCATTTCTTCACCATGCCTGTCATGCCGGGAGGCCATATCGGCGCATCCCTAGGGGCCCCATGGAGTGAGAGCGTGCGGCGACTCCTGCCGCTATGTGATGCGCTGGCTTACGCACACCGGAAGGGCGTCGTGCATGGCGACATCAAACCTCAAAACATCCTGTTGGATGAGTCCAAGGCCGCTTGCCTGACTGACTTCGGCGCCGCCCATATTCCGGAAGGACCCGGCGCAAAGAGGATTCGGCGCCCGGGAGGCACGCTTGCCTATATGAGTCCGCAGCAACTGGAGGGCCGGCCTGCTCAGGTCAGCGATGACGTATATGCGCTGGGCTGCGTGTGCTACGAGCTGTTCTGCGGGTTTCCGCCGTACGCGCCGGATATCAGCGAGGAAAGAGTCCGCAGCGGGAAACTTGCGGCGCCGGAAGCGCCGGATGGGTCTCCGCAACTTCCCAAAGCTCTTTGTGAACTGGTCATGGCCATGCTGGCTCGCGACAGGGCGCGGCGACCGGTGGCCATGCAGGCTGTGCGGGCCAGGCTGGAAGAGATTCTCGACGAGTCCACCGCTGCCGGCGAGCCGGTGGAGGCCGCCGCTATTGTTGCGCGGGCTCGCTATCGTCCCGCCGGCGGAGCGCCTGCTGCGATGCTGCAGCGGCGCTCCGGCGTGCCCATCTGGCTGGCTTATGCACTGGGGGGGTTATTGCTGGCGGTAGCGATATCGCTGTTTGTCGCGCTGCCTCGCTTTGCCGAGGAGCGCGCTGCGAGACGTCCGCTGTCACAGCCTGTTGCGCAGGAACCTGAGGCGCCGCAAGAGGATAAGCAACTCTTGAGGTTTCAACGTGACGCCGCGGATGAAGCCATGGGAGACATGCTGCAGGATCGCAATTACCTGGCCTCATTGCAGCCGGCCCTGTGGTCGGGGGGCGCCTGGGAACAGGCCTTTGCGCAAGAACAACAGGCGGACGACTTTTACCGCCGCCGCGAATACCCGGACGCCCAAGTGGGGTACCGCAAGGCGGGCGATATGCTGCGCCAATTGCGTGAGCAGGCGCCGGAAATCGGGCGCGAGTCCCTGAAACAGGCGCAGGAAGCGATCGAGTCCGGCGACCAGGCTTCCGCACTGGAAGCGCTTGAGAAGGCCGAAATCCTGTTGGGAGAAACCGAGGCTGCCGTGCAATTGGCGCGGCGCCGCACAAGGAAACTTCCGGAAGTCATGCAGGCTGTGGAGAAGGCGCGGGCCGCCCGGAGGGACGGGAGCCTTGAGGACCAAGGGCAAGCCTGGCAAGCGGTGCTTCAGCTTGACCCCGAGCGGCAGTCCGCGCGCAGGGCGCTGGCGGCGGTGAATGCAGCCGTCGATCAGGAGTTGTTCGATACGCGGATGTCACGAGGGCATGCGGCGCTGGGCGATGGGGATCTCAGTTCCGCGCGAACCGCGTTTGAAGCAGCGAAAAAGCAGCGTCCGGGCGACCCGGCGCCTGTTGAGGCGCTGACCGCGCTGGACTTGGAGGAACGAGGCCAGCGTCTGGCGGAACTGCAAGCCGGGGCGATGGCCGGGAAGTTTCGCGAGGACTGGCGCGCGGCGTCGGCTAACTACCAGGGCATGCTTGAGATTGACGCCAATATCGTCGCGGCTCAGAAAGGACTGGCCGAAGCGCAGCGCCGGGTGCGCCTGGATGATGAGCTGGAGAACACCATTGCCAACGCTCAGGGGCTGAATCGCGAAGATGCCTGGCAACGCGGTAAACGCCTGCTGGATGAAGCCGGCGCCATTCCTAATCCTGGGCGGCGGCTCAGCGGGCAGATTTCAAGTCTTGAGCAGGTTCTGGCGGTGGCGGCCACCCCGGCGCTCGTGCAATTGCGGTCCGATGGGCTTACCCAGGTGACCATTTATCACGTCGGCCGATTGGGGAGTTTCGACAATCGTGTGATGCAGCTTCGGCCCGGCGCCTATACGGCGATCGGCACCCGCGACGGCTATCGTGACGTGCGTCGCGATTTCGTAGTCGCTCCCGAGGGGCTTTCCGATCCGCTGGTCCTGGTCTGCACCGAACCCATCTGATGCACGACACTTCCACGAACCTGGGAAAGAGGGCGTCCTGCCCTCAACGCTGGGAACGAGGGCATCCCGCCCTCGCGGAGGACAGGATGTCCTCGTTCCCAGGGGGGCTCCTTCCCTCCGATGTTTGAGATATGGCCGCTAAAGTAACGATCGCGCTGCCCGATGGGGAGCGCACCCTGACGGCCCATGAGCTGCCGATTCTGCTGGGCAGCGGGCCAGGTTCGCATATCCGCCTTCCGGGTCCGGCAAGCGCCCCGCCGGCCGCCAGCATCAATCTTCTCGACGAGCGCGCGCTGGTGCAGTGCTCCGCGGGAATCTCCGGCCTGCAACTCAATGGCGAGGCGATCAGCGGCGCCAAGTTGCTTAAGGAAGGAGACCGGCTTTCTATCGCAGGAGTCGAAGTAACCCTCGATGCCGTATCCGCGGATTCGCTGCAACTCCGGGTGGAATACTTGGCGCGGGCCTGGGATACCCGGCCTCCGGAAATAGCCGCAGACGAAGAAGGAAAATCGGCGGTTCCCCTGCGCCCGGCCCGATCCAGGGCCACGTCCTTCCGCCCGCTCAGGGCGCGGCTTTGGCTGCGCCTGGCGGTCGGCCTGATGTTGGCGGTTCTTGGCGCCTGCGCGATTTTCGTATTCACCGCCGACGGCGTGTTGATCGAAGTCGAGCCGGCGGAAGCTCAAGTGCAGGTTGAGGCCCTCAAGCCGATGCCTCACGTCGGACCGCGCTACCTCCTATGGAGCGGCCAGTACCGGGTGCGCGCCCAACTGGAAAGGTATTACCCGCTGGATGAGCAGATTGAAGTGCGCGGCGTAGGCGGAGAGGAATTTCGTTTCGCCATGCAGCTCTTGCCCGGCCGCGTGGTGGTGGATACGGTAACTGAAGCGGAGATTCGCATTGAGGGGCTGGAAGGCGTGTTCACCCCCGGTGAGGAAATAGAACTGGAGCCTGGAACCTACCTAGTGAAAGTGAGTGCGGCTCGCTATAAGGAATTCAACGCTCCGCTGGTTGTCAACGGAGGCGGGGAAGTGGAGCCGTTCACCGCGGAATTGGAACCGGATTGGGCGGAGATCACGGTAAGCAGCGAACCGGCCGGGGCGGAATTGCGTGCTGAAGGCGACGTATTGGGCGAAACGCCGGCAACCGTGCAATTGCTCTCCGGAGAACGGCTGCTCTCACTCGCCAAGCCCGGTTTTGCAACGCACAGGGAACAACTGACCATTGTGGCCGGCGAGCCCCAGATCGTGCCATCTATTCGCTTGCGGCCCGCGTCCGGCGTCCTTAAGGTGCAAACCCAACCACCGGGCGCGAGCATCACGGTGGACGGAAATTTCCGCGGCGGCTCGCCGGCCACGGTGGAAGTAAGCCCTGACCGCTCGCATCGCGTGGTGGTCTCGCGGGCAGGATACGAGTCGCAGGAACGCACCGTCAGACTGGGCCGAGGCCAGCAGCAATCGCTGAGTATCGCTCTCAAGCCGCGCCTGGGCAGGATTCGTGTAATGAGCCGGCCGGCAGGCGCTGAAGTGCTGGTGAATGGGGCGGCTGCCGGCAGCACACCCATCGATCTGGACCTGCCATCCACGGAGCACACGCTCCTACTGAGACTCGAAGGCTACGAAGCCCATTCCCGCCAAGTCATTCCCCAGCCTGCCTATCCGCAGGAGATTGCCGTCGAACTGCGCACTCCGCAGCAGGCCAGATTGGCGGCCCAACCCACGGAGATCGAGACGTCCCTGGGCGCCAGGATGATCTTGCTGTTCCCCGGTGAATTCGAGATGGGATCGCAACGCGGTTCCCAGGGTTGGCGCAATAACGAGGTGCGCCGCAAAGTGCGCATTACGAAGCGGTATTACCTGGGAGCGAAGGAAGTCAGCAACCGGGAGTTCCGGCAGTTTGTGCCAACCCATACCTCGGGAGCGGAGCGCTTCCGGTCACTGGCCACGGACAGCAGCCCCGCGGTGAATGTTGACTGGCGGGCTGCGGCCGCATTCTGCAACTGGCTCAGTTCGCAGGAGAATCTGCCGCTCCAATACGTAAGCCGCAGCGGCCGCCTGCGGCCGGTTCCCGAGCCGGGGACCGGCTATCGCCTTCCCACAGAGGCTGAATGGGTCTGGGCGGCGCGCTACAGCGGCGGAGTAGGGGATACACGCTATCCATGGGGCGAGCGCATGCCACCCTCATCGCGTTCCGGGAATTACGCCGACCAATCGGCCAGCAGCCTGGTGGCCAACGTGCTGACGGGTTACAACGACAATTACCCTTTTACCTCCCCGGCTGGCTCGTTTCCCCCAAACGCTATGGGGTTTTACGATCTGGGCGGCAATGCTGCCGAGTGGATGGGTGATTTCTACAGCACGGACACGCTTTACCCGAACTTCGAACTGGACCCTCGGGGACCTCAAGAAGGTCGCTTTCATCTCATCCGAGGAGCCAGTTGGTTGCACGGTAATCTTCGCGAACTGCGCTGGGCCTACCGCGACTTTGGCGAAGAAGAGAGAATCGATGTAGGATTTCGGTTGGCGCGTTACGCTGAACTGCAGGAACCGGAATGAAAAAGATACCGGGAGTTATCGCGATCATCGCCCTGGCCATCGGGCTGACCTGGGCAGCTCAACAGGCGGGCGACTGGCTGGGCTTCTCCCAACAGGTGGACCCCGTCTCGGAAGAGCCCCCCCCTGCGAACCAGGACACCCCCCCTGGGAACGAGGACATCCCCCCTGGGAACGAGGGCATCCCCCCTGGGAACGAGGGCATCCTGCCCTCGAATAACGCTTCCCCCGCCGCAGAAGCAGACAGCGAAGCAATCTCCCCCCCTCCACCACAAATATCCGCCGAAGTAGCCTCCATCGAAGAAGACCTGGCCCGCATCGAGGAAGCTCTGCAGAGCGATGAAGTCCTGGAGGAGTTCATCCCCTCCGAGCCCCTGTCCGCCGACAACCCCATTCCCTTTCCCACCGACATCTGATCCGTGTATCCGCAAGAACCGCGCGTAATCCGGATTAACGCATTGCCGTAATCCCTGGGACGGAGGGCATCTTGCCCTCCGTGCGTCATCAAGTGTCGATTTCGGCTTGTGCGTCAAAGAAAGAGCCCTCTACGCCAGACTCGGCGTAGAGGGCTCGAAGCGATTAGCGGACGGCTACCCCTTCGGGGCATGCACGCTCACATCTCGTACTGCACCTCCAGATACAGAACCCGACCGCGCGCGTTCCAGCGGGTGGGGTCGTATGGGAGATTCTCAAAAGGCGTGTAATGGTCTGCGTCAAAAATGTTGCGTCCACCACCGCGCAGCCGCAGACCATTGTCGAATTGGTAGGTGAGCGTGAGATCGACCGTGGTCAGGGAGTCCACCTCAACGGTCGGCAGGTTCTGATAAAGCCGCTCACAGCGGCCAACAACAGTGAAACAATAGCCTGCCCGATCATTCTCGTAGCTGGGCCTGTAATAGACGAACAGGTCAGCGGCGTACTTGCCCCAGATCCAGGTTACCGATCCCTGCAGTCTGTACTCATCGCTGCCCTTGACGGTGCCCACGCGATCAATCGACGGACTGCCTTCAACAACCGTGAAAAATTCGTCCAGCACCCGAGTGTAGGTCAGCCGTGGGTTCAAAGCGCCAATAGCGGTCTGAAAGGCATATTCTCCATACAGAATAAGCAACTCGCTTACTTTTTCGGACAGGTTTATGTTGTAAGCATTCACCGCCGTGATGTATCCATTGGCATCGCGTTCTACGATTTGCGGCAGGGCAAAGCCAATGTCCGGTTGGTCGTACAGTATGCTGTTGGAATAATAAATCTTGTCCTTGAAATCCACCTTCGACCAGTCCACTGAAAGCGTCAGTCCCGGCGCTGCCTGCGGGGTCCAGTCCACCACAATCCGATTATTTTCCGAGGTTTCGGACTTGATGTCGGGATTGAACGAGGCCAAATTGAGTGGAGGACGGATATAGGCCGTAACCCCGTCCGGGTGATAGGGATCAATGTAGTATCCGGGGAATGATCTGGGATTATCCACATTAAACAGGTCTCTGTACACGGGTGGCTTGAAGGATTTCGACCATGAAAGCCGCATCGTGAACTCTTCTGCCGGCTGGAAGTACAGACCGGCTCGCCAAGTGGTGTCAGCCTCAGTTTTCCCGACGATATTTGGCTCTCCCTGATCTATCCATTGAAAGTACGGAATTTCGGTCCAGCCCTGGCCAGACATCCACACCGATCTGGGCGCGGGCACACGGGTCGCGCTAACGCCGCCTTGGGCGCCTTTATACTCGTGGCTGTCCCGGCGAAGTTGCAAGCTGAGCTGTAACGAGTGCAGCCCGGGGCGGGCGTTCTCGGGGCCTACCAGGGGTAAAGCCAGCTCAGCGAACCAGGCGGTGTTTTCCTGGGTGGGCTTCTCCACCCCTTCAGACGTCTCACGGCCAAAGGAGCGCACCTGCCCTTCCTGGCTCCAAGAGGTGCTGTGGCTGTAAACCTTGCGCGTCTCGTTCTCCCCTCCGACTACGTAACGCACGGGTCCACCCCAGATTTCGAAGATTTCGCCCCGCACCAGAGGTTTGATTATCGTTGTTTCGGTAAAGCCCAGGCTTGGCCCCAGTGCGTTGGTAAACAAATCTTCGAACGCGGAGCCCTGTGTCGTGCCGTCTCCAAACAGGTTGAGCGCGACATTGGGGTCCGAACTTTCGAGCGCCCGGTAGAATGTCTCCGCACTGGGGTCCCAGCGGCTGCGCCGCCAGTCGGTGCGAATCTGCCAGCCGAAGTTCTTCGACTCCGAGCGCGAAACGTCCACCTGCAGCTGGTGCTTGCCTCCCAGTTCCCAGTAGAAGCCCGCCGCGTAGTTACGCTGCTTGTTTTCGGTTTCCGTATAGGAATAGGGTATCCGCCCCTCCTGGAGTTCCTGGAGCGGGTAGTAGTTCACCACCACGGTCCTTCCGAAAGGATTGTAGGCGTTGCTTGCCGGAATCACATAGCCGTTCATTCCGGATTGAAACTGCTGATAGGCCTCGTGATCGGAAATGAGCGCGCTGGCGTAGACTCGCAAGTCGTCGGTGATGGATTGCTCCGCTTGGAACCGAAACGAGGTGTTTGTGGAATCCTCCCCGTTTTGAGGGGGAACATAATCAAAAGGCGCGATCTGGGTGGTGAAATCACCCGGCGATGCGCCCACTCCACTTCCCGAGGGGAGTTGCAGGTAGGTGTAAGGCCATCTGCAGCCCGGAAAAACAAAGGAGCCGTTAAAATCACACACGATGCCGGGCTGGTTGTACGATGTAGTAATGCGTTTGTCGAACTCCGGGCCGAAGTCGTCCCGGAAGTCGTTGCTGGTCCAGATCTTGTAGTTGTTGACGGGTTCGGAATCCGCACGGGAAAGGGTTGCGCTGACATTTCCCCTGCCCCAGGAAAAACCGCCCACGATATCGAACTTCCTCCGGTCGGCATCGGTGGCGCTCCACTCATTACGGGCCGTGGCGGTCAGGCCACGGAAATCCTTCTTCAGGATGAAGTTGACTACGCCGCCGATAGCGTCCGCGCCATACACCGCTGAGGCGCCATCCAGCTGAATCTCCACCCGGTCAACCGCCGTGAGCGGCACATTGAGGAGATTGGCGAAGTTGTCCTGATTGCCGGCCTTTCCAGCAATACGCCGACCGTCCAGCAGCACCAGTGTATTGGCCGATCCCAGGGCGCGCAGGTTTACCGTGGAAGTGCCCAGGCCGAGCGCGCCGAGATTGGTGTCGGTGTCTGCCGCTCCGCCCCCGAATATCATGTTGGATTGGGTCGAGATGGAAGCGAACGCGTACGGCAACGTGCGGAACAGGTCCTCCAGGCTGGAAATGCCGCGGCGCGAAATTTCCTCTGCAGAGAATGTGAACACCTTGGCCGACGGATCCCCGCCGATCAGACGCGTCCCGGTGACGACCTGTGGCGCAAGCTCGACGGCGTCTCCTTCGGCCTCCGCTTCCTCGTCTATTTCTTGTGTAAGGCCCAGGGACGGCGCGGTGAGCGCCAGAACAAAAACCGCAAACCAGCGGCTGAATAATGTGTTGTGCATAGTGTGCTCCTCATGGATTTTTGTGGCTCGGCAACTAAAGGAGATCGCCTCCAATCAAGCGCGACCCCCCCAGCGCCTTGCAATGAGCGCAAATTACCACAGCAAACTTGAGAAAACCTTACGGGTTTGATCAGGAGCGAAGGCCAATTCCGTGATCCAGGTCGAGGCCGCGGGCCAGGGATCTCAGTCGATGTTGCACCCTGTCGCCCACTCGGCTGACCGCCTCGAATGATTGCTTGGGCATTGTCGAAGCTGTGGAGAAGGCGCCCTGTCTACACATCGCCATGCAGCAGCTTCCAAAAAGTAGCGCGGGGTAACGACGTTGATGTCGTTTCCGCGCGCCGCCTGAACAAGAGCCTTATCGCCACTGACAACCAATTCCGCGGAACCGGCTAAGGCTGCGGCGACTACCCAACGGTCGGCGGGATCATCCTCCGGCCAAAGGGCGGGAACGGCAGGCGAAACCACCTCCGCATGCTCGCCGACGAAAGCCATGACTTCCTGAATCTGATCATCAGGCACACGGAGCTTGCTTGTTAGTATGCGTTCGAGTTCTCCCAGGATCGACTTGCCAAGCACAAGCTGGTGTTCGGCAAGCACGGTTCGAAGAACGTCCTGGCACAAGCCGCGGGTGGCGAATGCAGCCACCAGAACGTTGGTATCGAGTAAAACTCTCATATGCTGGAACTCCCTCTCCAGTGGCGCCAATTCCTCTAATGGTTAGCGCGCCGCGAGGAGTCTGTTAGGTGACTTCCTTGAATACGTCTTCATCGGTCAGCCAACCCCGCGCTTCGGCGAAGGGGGCGACGCGGCGCCGAAGGAACTCGAAGCGCGCGATCGCAAGTTGCCGCCTGAGCGCTTCGCGAGCGAACTCGCTCTTGCGTCTGCCTGTCCGCTCCAGGAACTTGCGCAAATCGGCGTCGAGCTTTTCATCCAATCGAATGGTTAAAATCGTCATGTACGACAATGTACTACAGTGCGCCAGGTATTCGCAACATAGTTGCGGATAGACGCGGGCCGGCATTATTTCTCTGAGTGCAGGCGAATTCCGTGGTCCAGGCCGAGGGCGTGGGCCAGGGTACGCAGGCGGCGCTGTACCGTGTCGCCCACCAGGATATGGGAGCCTTTGGGGCCTCGCAGCACGAGTCGCTGCGCACCACGTGTAAGCCGAAACTGCTCAAGTACCCTCACGGCGCCGCCAGAAATCGTGTAGGCGAGGCGCATTGCCAAGCCGATGTTGGAAGCCCTTCGCTTTTCGTCCTTGTTCAGAAGCTGGTTGAGTTCGAGCCGATTCAGCGTGGATTGCATGGCGCCGTGTCGGGAGGCAACGGCCAGTCCCAGCATGATCCGTTCGCGATGCCTGGCGCCGGTAAGGGGCATTCGCAGTATGCGCAGAAAGACCTGCTCGGCCCGGTAATCCGGATGTTCCGACCAGCCAATATCGGATAGATGGCAGGCTGCCAGCTTCAGCTTCTCCGGCACTATCCCGTCCAGCGCCGGCGCGATCCAGTCAGCCAGGAACTCGCCATCGGCAACGCCCCGGCCCATGCGCAACGCCCGCGTTTCGCAAAGGGCAATAAGCGGGTCGAGTTGGCGCTCTTCCGGGGCCAGGGCTTCAAACAAACAGCCTTCGCGCAAACCGTTGGCCGAGAACACCGCTTCATGCGCGCCGGTCTGCTGCAACAGGCAATTCAGAACGACTGCCGCGAACGGCAGGGTTTCGAGGCGGTCGGCGCGCAAGCCTTTTGTGGACATCAGGCGGTCGCGCGGCCAGCCCGCAAGAGTTGCGCAGAATTCCGCCGTGCTTTGTGCGTCCAATGCATAGTGGTGAATGACGTGCAGGGGGTAGCCGGTCTCATCCATATGAATGCGCGCCATTGCGCGCCAGGCGCCCCCCACCAGATACAGAGAGTGACCCTGGACTCCCCTGAGCCAATTCAAGTCCGCCAAGCGCTGTTGAACGGCCGTTCTACTCTCCTTAAGGGACTCATCGCCGTTGCTCCGAATGGTACCGAACGGCAGAGAGATACGCTCGCTGATTCGGCCTGAATCCAGCCGCGCAAGCTCCAGGCTGGCCCCGCCGAGATCCGCGGCAAGTCCGCAAGCATTCGGTATGGCGCTTAGCACGCCTTGGGACGATACCTCCGCCTCCCGGTCTCCAGACAACAATTGAACATCGAGTCCGCACGCTTGACGCACCGTCTCCAGGAATTCGCCGCCGTTGCTTGCTTCGCGGACTGCTGCGGTGGCCACAGCCTGCACTTGGCGCACGCCCATTTGCGGGCAGAGCTGGGCAAAGCGGTGCAGGGCCTCCAGTGCCAGACGGATGGCTTTACCCGGCATTCTGCCGGTGCGGTCGAGTCCGCGCCCCAGGCCGCACAGTACTTTTTCGTTGAAGATCGGCAGCGGCGCGCGGCCGCCGTTTTCGTACACCACCAGGCGAACGGAGTTCGAGCCCACGTCGATTACCGCCACCGGCGCCTCGCTTGGGGTGGCGGGGCTGGTTCGGAGTACGCCCGGCACGAGGGGTTATACGACGGCTTTAACCAGGGTGGGCCGGGGTCTGCCTTCCGCGGAAGCGGGCTCCCCGGGTTCGGGAGATGATTCGCCAGGCATGGGTTGAGGGCAGGATGCCCTCGCTCCCAGGGGAGTTTCCCCGGCTTCGGGAAAGAGTTCGCCAGGCATGGCGGGCGGCGAGTCGCGCAGGGCGCTGCCGCGCCCCGACAGACTCGGGTTGGTCATGAACCAAGTGTGAGCACTGAATCCTTCGGGACTGCGGGGAAGGCGGCGGTACTCGCCGTCGGGACCGAGCTGCCAGCTTTGCATTTCGTCGATGCGATTGGCCATCATCACCTGTTCCAGGAGCTGCCGCTTCACCGTTTCGTTCTCAATGGGCACCAGCGACTCAACCCGGCGATGCAGGTTGCGGGGCATCCAGTCCGCGGACGAGAGATAAACCTTGCTCTCGGTGGAAGGCAATGCGTGGCCGGCCCCGAAGCAGAGAATTCGGGAATGCTCAAGGAACCGTCCGATCATGCTGCGGACCTGGATATTTTCCGACATGCCGGGCACGCCGGGCCTGAGACAGCAGATTCCGCGCACATACAGCTCGATCTTGACGCCTGCCTGGCTTGCGCGGTAGAGACAATCGATGATGTCGGGATCCACCAGCGAGTTGAGCTTGGCCCAGATATCCGCCGGCCGGCCCGCGCGGGCATGGGCTATTTCGTCTTCGATCAGCTCCACCAATGCGTGCTTCAACTGGGCGGGAGCGTAGACAAGTTTCTCCATGCCCTCCGGCGTGGCATAGCCGGTCATGTAGTTGAACAACTTCGCCGTGTCCCGCCCGAGAGCGGCATCGCAGGTGAAGAAGCTGAGGTCCACATACACGCGCGCGTTGACGGGGTGGTAGTTGCCGGTGCCGAAGTGGGTATAGGTGCGCAGTTCGCCGCCTTCACGTCTGACCACCAGCGACACCTTGGCATGGGTCTTCAGCTCGACGAAACCGTATACCACCTGAACGCCGGCCCGCTCCATTTCCCGCGCCCAGCGGATGTTCGCCGCTTCGTCGAAACGCGCCCTGAGTTCCACCATCGCGGTGACCAGCTTCCCGGCTTCGGCGGCGGCGATCAGCGCTTCCACGATCGGCGAATCCTCCGATGTGCGGTACAGAGCCTGCTTTATCGCCACCACCGCGGGGTCGGCGGTTGCGCGGCGCAGGAATTGCACCACCACGTCAAAGCTCTCGTACGGGTGCTGAACGACGAAGTCCTTGGCGCGAATAGCGGCCAGGATGTCGCCGCCGTATTCCCGCACCCGCTCGGGGTAGCGCACGTTCAGGGGTTCGTGCTGCAGGTCGCGTCGCTGGTCGGTAATGATCTGCTTGATGTCCGTCAGGCCCAGCATGCCGTCAATATTGAAGACGTGGGCATGCGAGGCATTGAACGCCTTGAGCACAAAACTGCGGAAGTTCTTGGGCATTCCGGCGGCCACCTCCACCCGGATGACGTTGCCCCGCCTACGCCGCAGCAATGCGGTCTCAAAGGTCCGAACCAGGTCCTCAGCTTCCTCGTCGATCTCCAGATCGCTGTCGCGGCTGATTCGGAATATCCCGTGGCCAAGAATCTCCATGCCCGGAAACAGCCGCTTGAAATTTTGCGCGATGATCTCTTCAACGACGACAAACCGCAAAGCCTTGCCCGGCACTCGAACGAACCGCTCAATCTGCTGCGGAATCAGCACCAGGCCGTTGAACTCCCGCTTGTCCTGTGGCCGCTTGAGCCGCAGAACGTAAACGAGAAAGCCGGTCTGAATGAAGGGGAAGGGATGCGCGGGATCCACGGCTTGCGGGGTCAGCACCGGAAATAACTGGTTCTCAAACCATCGTGAAAGCCATTCCTGGCCGCGCTTGCCGAGATCTTCGGGCTTTACGACCGCCACGCCGGCCTCTCGGCATTCGTCGAGCAATTCGGCGCTTAGTTGTGATTGGGCGCTCAGCAGTTTCTTTACCTGCTCGCGGATGGCCTGAAGTTGCTCGCTGGGTTGCAGGCCATCGTCACTGAGCTTGGTAACGCCTGCCGCCACCTGAGCCATCAGGCCCGCGGCCCGCACCATGTAGAACTCGTCGAGGTTACTGGCCGATATGGACAGAAAGCGTACGCGTTCCAGCACCGGGTGGCTGTCGTTGGCCGCCTCCTCCAAGACACGGGTGTTGAATTGCAGCCAGGACAACTCCCGGTTGATCAGCCGGGCGCCGGCGCGCTCGGCCTCGCTCAGCGCCCTGGGTTTAGTGCGAGATGTCATGGCCGGCTTGCTCCTGGGATAGAGAGCGTGCCTGGCCTTGGTGGGCAGGATGCGAACGCTCCCATGGAACAACCCTGGGAACGAGGGCTTCCAGCCCTCGACGAGGGCAAGATGCCCTCGCTCCACTCTTCCCTGCGCGTCAGCGCAGCGGCGCCTGCTGCCAATACTCCCAGTGGGAGCGTGCTCGGCCGCGGAGGGCAGGATGCCCTCCTTCCCGGGAAGGGGCTGCCGCGTGGAAAGTGCTCCATGATCGGGGTAGCATACAGGACTCATGAGGTTTTTCGCTCCATTCAAGAGTGAGTCCAAGCCGCCGCGAGCCAAGGCATGACGCGCTTATGGTTGCTGCGACACGCCAAGGCCGGGCCGTATTCCGCGGACGACTTCGGACGGGCTCTAGCGCCGCGGGGGCGCCGCAACGCGCCTGCAATGGGAGAGAAGCTGGCGGCTGTGGGATGCGCGCCGGAACGCGTGCTTTGTTCGGCCGGCCGGCGAGCGGTGGAGACGATGTGTGGGGTGCTGCCCTGGTTGCCGGCCGACCTCAGTGTGGAGGTCATGCACCGGCTCTACACCTTCAGTCCGGGCACGGTCTTGAATTGCTTGCGCGAGTTACCCGAGAACGCCGGCGACATCATGGTTGTGGGACACAACCCGGCGCTGCAGGAGTTGGCCCTGTACCTGGCCGGACCGGGCGAGGAGGACGCCTTTGCGATACTGCACGGCAAGTTTCCTACCTGCGCGGTGGCCGAACTCGAATTTCCCGAGGCGCCTCATTCAACCGATTGGGCAGAGAGCAGCGCGTACCTGCGCCGCGTTCTGACCGCGAGGCCGCCTGGATCGAAGAGGGGAGCCTATCCTTGATTATTCGTACCTTAAGGTGCGACAATCTCGCAGATGGACGGAACGGAATTCGTCAGGCGCGCCAGGAGATACGCCAAGAGTATTGACACGTTTTTTCACTTTGATCCACGGCGAGGCAAGGGTAGCCATGGGATTCTGTATCTCGGTAAGCGGCGCACAGTGGTCAAACGTGGAGAGCTTAAACCCGGAGCATTTCGTAGCATGCTTAAGCAGTTGCGCATTCCAAAGGAGAAGTTTTAATGCAATACGCCTATCCTTGCGTATTGACCCCTGAAGCCGGCGGCGGATACTCCGTCAGCTTTCCGGATGTTCCGGATGCCATTACATGCGGCGAAAATCACGTCGACGCCCTTTCGATGGCCGAGGATGCGCTGGTGGCCGCTCTTGGCGCATACATAAGCTGCAAAGAAGACATTCCGCTTCCGAGTCCCGCAACTGACGGACAAACGCTCGTTGCGGTCCCGCCGATAATTGCAGCCAAGACGGCGCTTTACATTGCGATGCGCCGAAAAGGACTGACCCAGGTTGCGCTTGCGCGCCGTCTTGGACTTAGCGAGAGCGCCGTGCGTAAACTTTTGAATCCCGGCCATCGTTCCCATATCGGCCGGATCGAGAAAGCACTGCGCGCCGTAGGCCGCGGGCTTGTGGTTCGCGACCGGGCTGCCTGACCCAATCGTTACGAGCATGTTCAGGATTCCTGGTCCCCGGAGATCTTATTCGCGCGGCTGTTTTTTCCCGCGCACGCTTGGCTTTGTTGAAACAGCCTGGGAACGAGGGCATCTTGCCCTCGCCGAGGGCGGGACGCCCTCGTTCCCAACGCCGAGGGCGGGGACGCCCTCGCTCCCAACGTTGTTTCCTACGCCCCAACGCTGTGGGAACCCGTGGTGGAGGTTTGGCAAGGAGTTGCGGGGCCATACTCCGTGCTTTGGTTAGAAATTAGACGGCAAGCCATGAGAAGACAGTTACCGGTAGAGTTTGTTTTTCAGCTGTTCTCGCTGTTTCTGGCGGTGATCCTGGTGCACGCGGTATACGTCGCGTGGATTCGTCCGCAGGCCAACGCGGTCCTCGAAGAGCAGCGAATTCTCCTGGAGACGGACGGGGAATACATCCCTGAACGCTCCTTGTTTGTGATCGTGCGCGATTTTGAGCAGGAGGCTTGCCTGATCCTGGCGCTTTGGGCCTTGGCGATCATGGGATACAAGGCGCGGGGAGCGTTGCGTGAGCGTTCTCTGTTGCAGCGTGACCTGCTGCCGCTGGCCGAAGGGGTGCGTATCCTTCCGGAAGACACGCGCGAGCACGCGCGGCAGTTGCGGGCACTGCCGGCTGCGCAGCAGCGATTGCTCTTGCCGCGAGTATTGCTCAGTGCACTGCAGCGGTTCGGCGCCACGGGCAAAGTGCAGGATGTGTCATCGGCCACCCAGACGCTGGTGAACGCCGAGGCCGAGCGCCTGGAGTCGGAGTTGTCGATGATTCGGTATATCGCGTGGGCGATACCCTCGATTGGTTTTATCGGAACCGTTCGCGGAATCGGCGAAGCGCTGGCGCTTGCCTATCGGGCCGTGGAAGGCGACATCAGCGGGGTGACCGAGAGCCTGGGTGTTGCATTTAATTCCACGTTCTTTGCGTTGCTGGTCAGCATATTCATCATGTTCCTGGTCCATCAACTTCAATTGCTGCAGGAGCGCCTGGTGTTCGAAACGGCCGACTACTGCGACGAACGGCTGATCCGGCGCCTGCAGGGCGATTGAGCTGTAGGCAGCTGGCATGGCGCTGGTCGCCCTTGAAGTAAACGGCGCGGCGCTGGTGGGCGCCACGTCACAGGGAGTATTGTTCAACGAGCCGGGCGTGGCTCTGGTCGAGAAGCGCCGCGTGCGCTTCGGACGCGAGGCGGCCGCCGAGGCGCGACTGAACCCGGGTCGCAGTTACGAGAACTACTGGGAGTTGCTGTCGGACGAGCCGCTTCCCAGGACGGCGCGGGGGTTTAGAAGTTACGCTGACCTGGCGCACGGACAATTGCAGGAGCTCCGAAAGCGCTTCGAGCAGTCGGCAAGCAGAATTGACGGCGTCATTCTGGTGGTTCCCGCAGGAACTGGGGACGAGCGCCTGGCGCTGCTTCTGGGAATAGCCGAGGAAGCCGGATTGCGGGTGGCCGGCCTGGTCGAAAGCGGCGTGGCCGCGGTGCGCGGGATTCCCGCGAACCGTTCCTGCCTGCATATTGAGGCCACCGCCGAACGCATGATTGTGTGCCGCCTGGAGCAGCGTGGCGGCCGGGTTTACAGCGAAGAAGTGTTGTTCAATGGCCGGCCCGGTCTGCGCCACTTGCGCGCCGCAGTGACTCGATATGTAGCGGGCCGCTTTGTATCCGCTTCGCGCTTCGACCCGCTGGAGCTGCCCGCTACGGAGCAAGAGCTGGCCGACCAGCTGGATACATGGCTTGAGGCGGTAGTAACTGGCGGCGAACTGAAGGTGGAACTGAGCGGTGCGTCGATTCCCGCCGGCGCTGTTCTGCGGCGTGAAGAGTTCATGGCGGTGCTCGAACGCCAGTTGGCGGCTCTGGGTAATCGTCTGCGCTCCTGGTGCACGGGGCCGCAACCCGCCGAAATACAGCTTGCCGGGTCCTTGGCGGCTGCTCCGGGTTGCGCTGGCGTGTTTGCGCGCATGCTGTCGTCCGAAGTGCATGTGCTTCCGCCGGGAACGTCGGCGCTGGGCGCCCTTGCGCGATTCAGGCCTGGCGGTGAAGCCGGGGATCGCTACGTGCTGCTGCGCTCGCTTCCAGCCATCGATTCGCCGAAGGGGAGCGGCGCTGCGAGAACTATTCGCTCGGCGGCCAAAGGTCCGGAAGGCCGGGCGAGCGAGGGGGGCAACAGGAGTCCGCGGCCGCCGACGCACTTGGTGCATGACGGTCAGGCCTGGCGCATCAATGAGACCGGCCTGCGCATCGGCTCGTCTCCACAATCGGGAGGCTTGTCGATTGTGCTTTCGCCCGAGGCAGGGATTTCGCGCAACCATTGCACCGTGGCCCTGGAGAACGAACAAGCTGTATTGCATGATCACAGCCGCTATGGCACCAAACTGAACGGCGCCCCGGTAGTGGAGTTGGCGCCTTTGCGCGGGGGCGACGTGGTCAGCGTGGGTTGTTTGGAGTTTCTCGTGGCATGCGAGGTTCAAAGCGATGGCTCGTAGGCCGTTCCATATCTTCAGCATGTCGTTTCTGGACATCATTTCCTGCGGCTTTGGTGCGGTCGTGCTGTTCTTCGTCATCATCAACGCCCAGGTGCGCCTGCGGGCCGACGCCCAGCGAAGTGATTTATTGAGCGAATCCACTCTGCTGGAAGAGGAGGTTCTTGAGGGGCGCAAAGACCTGTTGCAGCTTCGCGGTGAGCGCGATTCTCTGGACGATCAGCGCGCGGCGGCGATCGAAGAGTTGCGTAAATTGCGTGAACGCCTGGCCGCACTGCTGACGGAGTTGGCTCAATTTGAACGCCTCGGCACGCAGAGCCAGGAGTCCATTGAGAAATTGCGTTTCGATGTCGACCGCCTCAATAAATTGCAGGAGCAGTTGGAGGCCAGGATCGCTGAGTCGGAGGAAGGCACGGGCCAGCGGCTGCGTGGCTTCGAGGGGCAGGGCGCTCGCCAATACCTGACTGGCATGCAAATGGGCGGCAGCCATGTCTTGATCCTGGTGGACGCCTCGGCCAGTATGCTCGGGCGCACCTATATCGACGTGTTGCGCTTCCGCTTGATGGATGAGGAGCTCAAGCCGCGTGCGCCCAAGTGGCTGCAAGTGGTCAATTCGGTGGATTGGATCACTACGCGGCTAACTCCGCAGCAGAAGTTTCAGGTGTATATCTATGGCGTGGAACACCGCAGTATTCTGGAAGGGAGTGACGGAGAATGGCTGACCGTGGGTGACGGAAGCCGTGTCACCGAAGCGGTTGAGGCCCTTCGCAGCTTTGCTCCAAAGGGCGGAACCAGTATGCATGCGGCGGTTCGGGCCGTTCGGGCAATGAATCCCTGGCCGGTTAACGTGTTCCTGCTCACCGACGGGCTTCCCACGCAGGGGGACCGACCGCCGTCGCGAGTGGGCTGGGTGGGCTCCCGCACCCGGGAAAGCCATTTCAGTCGCGCGGTGCGTGACTTGCCGCCACGCATTCCGATTAATGTGCTCTTCTTTCCGATGGACGGCGATCCGGCCGCGACCGGCCATTACTGGCAGATCGCTTCCCGGTCGCGCGGTTCCTTCATCAGCGTCTCCCGCGACTGGCCCTGATGCCCGGGCACGAGGGCATCCTGCCTTCGGCGGAGGACAGGATGTCCTCCCTCCCGGCGACGGCATCCCCCCTGGGAACGAGGGCATCCTGCCCTCGAAAAGCGGAAGACGCACTTGCTTCAGCTTAGCCAACACGAATCAAGCATAGTATCGATAGTGGTATCATATAAGCGCGTAAGGCTTATCAGGTCCGGCAAGTAATCAAAGCAATCGAAAAGCTGGAGAAGCGGAGTGGTTGACCATTACACCTATCGAGTTACCTGGTCCGCCGATGACCGCGAACATGCCGCTCTTTGCGCCGAATTTCCGTCACTCAGTTGGCTGGCCTCTACGCCACAAGGCGCCCTGACGGGGATTCGCAAGCTGGTAGGCGAAGTGCTGGCGGATATGCACACTGCTGGCGAATTGCCGCCTGAGCCGCTTGCCGATCGGGCATTCAGCGGAAAGTTCGTGGTGCGTATTCCGCCTGCAATGCACCGGGAACTGGCCATCAACGCAGCTGAGGAAGGCGTTAGCCTGAATCGCCTTGTGAGTTCCCGCCTGGGCCGCTGAACTGGAAACATGCGAGATAATGCGCGCGCCGGGAGAGCGGCAGCATGAATTTGCAGTTGGATGGAAAGGTAGCGTTGATTACGGGAGCCACCGGGGGCCTCGGCGCGGCCTGTGCGCGCGAGTTGGCCCAAGAGGGCGCCACGCTGTTTCTTGCCGCCCGCACGGAAAGCGCACTGTTGGAGCTGGCCGAGAGCCTGCGGGAAAAAGAAGGCGGCGAAGTGAGGTGGCTGGCTGCCGATTTGACTTCGCCTGAGGTTGCAAAGGCCGTTAGCACGGCCGCAAGCAATGCGTTTGGGAAGGTCGACATTCTGGTGAACAGCGCAGGTGCATCCGCGGGTGGACTGTTCTGGGAGATTCCCGATTCGGTGTGGGAAGACAGCATGGCACTCAAGTTCATGGCTACGGTGCGGATGATTCGCGCGGTATTACCGGATATGATCGAAAGGCGCTACGGGCGGATTGTGACGCTGGTAGGCAATTCAGGTCGCGAGCCCGATCCTCGCATGCTGCCGAGCGCGGCGGCGAACGCCGGACTGCTGGCCGTAACCGCAGGTCTGGCGCGTGAAGTGGCCCAATACGGCGTGGTTATCAACGCAGTAAACCCGGGGCCCACGCGGACCGGCCGCTGGGAGGGAATGATGCAATCATTTGCTGCTCGCAGCGGAAAGACGCCGGAAGAGGAGGAGCAGCGCTTCCTGGACGAAATTCCTCAGGGCCGACTGGGGGACGCCGAAGAGATTGCCAGGCTGGTGGCATTCCTGGCAAGCGATGCTGCTCCTCACGTTACCGGACGTTCCATTACGGCCGACGGCGGCGCCTCCCGGGCTATTCTGTGAAGGTGCAAATGGCCTCCCCTGGGAACGAGGGCTTCCCAGCCCTCGACGAGGGCAGGATGCCCTCGTTCCCAGCGTTGATGGCAAGATGCCCTCGTTCCCAGCGGTTACTCGGAACTGACGGATATGGATAACGAACAGCTATCGGAAATTCGGGAAGCGGTGCGGGTGGTTTGCGCCGATTTCCCGGGCGAGTATTGGAGAGACCTGGATCGCGAACGGGCCTATCCCACCGAGTTCACGCGCGCCATGACGGAAAGTGGGTTCCTGGGCGCATTGATACCGGAGCAATACGGCGGCAGCGGTCTGGGGCTGGTGGCAGCCACCGCGATTCTGGAGCAAATACACCACTCAGGCTGCAACGCCGGAGCCTGCCACGCGCAGATGTACACCATGGGCACGGTGCTGCGCTATGGCAGCGACGAACAAAAGCAACGATGGTTGCCCCCTATTGCGTCCGGCGATTTGCGCCTGCAGGCATTTGGGGTGACCGAGCCCGGCAGTGGAACCGATACCCTGGCGCTACGGACCACGGCCAAGAGGGAGAACGGCGAATACGTCGTTACCGGTCAGAAAATCTGGACCTCCCGCGCCGAGCATTCCGACCTGATGGTACTGCTGGCCCGTACTACACCACGCGAGGAGGTGGCTCGCCGCACCGAGGGCCTGTCGGTGCTCATGGTGGACATGCGCGATGCGCCGGGCTTGAGCATCACGCCGATTCGCACGATGATGAATCACGCCACAACGCAAGTGTTCCTCGACGAAGTTCGCGTTCCCACAGAAAATCTGATAGGAGAGGAAGGCCAGGGCTTTCGTTACATTCTGGATGGCATGAACGCCGAGCGCACCTTGATTGCCGGCGAATGCATCGGTGATGGGCGCTGGTTTATCGATAAAGCTGCAGCTTATGCCGGTGAACGGGAGGTGTTCGGCCGCCCCATCGGGCGCAATCAGGGCGTGCAGTTTCCGATCGCGCGCGCTTACGCTTCGGTGGAGGCGGCAGCGCTCATGGTGACGGATGCGGCCGAGAAGTTCGATCAGGGGCTATCCACCGGCAAGGAGGCCAATATGTCCAAGCTGCTGGCCTCCGAGGCCGCCTGGGAGGCGGCCGAAGCCTGCGTTCAGACCTTCGGAGGATTCGGTTTCGCCGAGGAATACGATGTTGAGCGGAAATTCAGGGAAACCCGCTTGTATCAAGTCGCCCCGGTCTCCACCAACATGATCCTCAGCTATATCGGCCAACACGTCCTGGGCATGCCCCGCTCCTACTAGCTGGGAACGAGGGCGGGATGCCCTCGTCGAGGGCGAGACGCCCTCGTTCCCACGGGGGTTCCGGGGCATCCTGCCCTCCTTCCCAGGGGGGTTAGAACGACTTGTGGAGTGACAGGCTGTACGCGCGGCCCTGAGTCCACTCATAGACGGGATTCACTCGGTAGTTCAAAGTCTCGCCCGTTTCAGGGTTCAACCTGGTGGATTTTGCGTATGCATCCGTAATGTTGTTGACCGTCAGGGTTGCGCTGAAGTTGTCCATCCATGCCGGTGCGTCAAACAGGGAATCCTCTCCAAATTCGTAACTCAGCACCAGGTCGTAATTGGCGGCCGGCTCGGTAATGAAGTGGCTCGTGGCTGTCCATTTTCTGACCACATCGTCGGAGTCCTGCATGTCAAGGCTGACGAACAGGCCGCCGCGCGCCCAGGTAATTTGCATGCTGGTCTGGTGCCTGGGAACCGGCAGGATGGTTACTTCTTCCTCACCGGTATCGTCACGCTGCCCCACAAGGTCGTGCACAACTTTTGAGATGGCGGATTGTTGAACGTCATAACGATTGGTGTATGAGCGCCGTAGCTTAACGCCGAAGTCGTTGAGTCCCCAGCTCCACTCATAGCGGAGCTCGTAATCCACGCCTGAACGGTTGACGGCGTAGCTGTTGATCCAGCGCTCGTCAAGCACGTACAGGTCATCATCCGGAAAATAGGTAAGGGTGGGAGGAAGGTTGTTCAGGTCTTCAACGATTCCCGTGCTGAGCTTCGAAATGCGATTGGTGAATTCCGTGTCGCTCCAGCCAACCTTGAACAACAGGCCCGGCAGGAAGGCAGGTGTAAGTTCCGCCACCAGGCTGAGGTTCTCGGCGGTCTCAGTCTCCAAAGTATCGTTGCCGCCCCTTAACTTAACCACGCCACGCTGTATGACAAATTCGCCGTTCTCGTCGACGTAAACAAAGAGACTGAATGGGCTCGGATCCAATCGCTCCACCCGCTGCAGCAATTGGTTCAGTTGCGGCGCGACAAAGGAAGTGCTGAACTTGCCCCGAAACTGCATGGCGCCGTTGGGTCGGTACACCAGCCCTCCACTCCATGTGAACTCGCTTCCGGGGTCATCGGCATCCAGTGCGCCGGCATCGCCATTGGAACTCTGGCCGTATTCCACTTCCGCGTTGGAATAAGAATCGTAACGGCCTGAAAAGGTGAGGCTCAACTGTTGCACGCCTGCCATGGCATTGCCTGAACCGACCAGTGGAACCAATCCTTCCACGAATCCCGAGTGGCTGTCGCGGCTGATGCGCGTGTTGAATGCCGTATAGCCCGTGGGTGTGTCATTGCTCAGGAAATTACCCAGCAATGCCAACTCAGAGAAGGAGTCCAGCACATCCTCACGGTAATCGTAGCCTACCGCCAGCGCAACAGGTCCGCCCGGAGCGTTGAACAGGTTGCCGCGCGCCAGCGCTTCAAACTGCGTCTGCTCATTCTTGGACCCCGCGTCCAGGCCGGGGATAATATATGGATTGGCGTCTGCAAAAGGATTAACGGGATCAGGCGGCTGGCCGAGAACACGGCAGATGCCGATGAAGAAGGGATTAGGGGTGTAGGTGTAGCTCCAGCCCCCTAACTCTACACGTCTGGCCTCACACTGCTCCTCGGTAACACGAAGCAGAAACGCTATCGCGGCGCCGGTTACTCCATCGCTGTTCAGGCCGCGAGTATAAGAACCGTCAAGGACGTTGTAACGAGTGGTGTCGATTTCCTGCCGCGAGGAGCTGTACTCGGCCTGCCAGGTCCAACTCCCCAGTGAACCCTCGGCGCCGAGCCGGGCAAACATCTCGTCTGTCTGGGACTCATAAGTTTGCGGTGGAGTGCCAACCAGCAAGCCAACTATCCGCACCTGAACTCCGAAAGGGTTGAAGGGGTTATGTTCGTGCAGAATCTGAGTGCCAAGAGAACTCGTCGCGTTAAGTCCGTCGCCGGAATTGGAATCCTTCCGCGTCATGCGCAGGTTGGCGTGCAGGGCGAGCGAATCCGTCAATTGCTGATCCACGCCCAGGTTCACCGTGTCGTAACCCTGTTCCGGGCGCAGGCTATAGCCTACTTCGGCTTCGCCGCGCCAGTGCTGCTCGCCGAATAGCTCGATGGAATTGAGATCGTCCGTGTGCTGGAACCCAAGCGGCAGGGTTACGTCCTCGCGGCACGTTGCATTGGCCTTGCCGGCCTCGTCCAGCGCCAGGTAATCGGCGTGGGTAACCTTACTCCCATCCGCCAGTTCCCATAGCACCGGCAACTGGGCAAGACGATTGGTCCGGTGGGGTGGGGGCGGGCAGTCACCACTCGTACGGTGGCCGAAAATCCGCCATTGCGGGCCGGCCGCCGCCTGTTTGTTCCCGGGGGTGTAGCCCAGATCGGTGCGCAAAGGAATAACAGCCGAATCCCGTTCCGAGGCATCCAGCCCGGAATCCCGGAAGTGCTCAAAACCAAACGTGGCTCGCCCTCCTGACCAGGCCAGACCGGTGGCCAAACTTACTTTCCTTTCGTCATAGCCGCTCTTATGCGGGCGGGAATAGTTGATGTCGAGTTCCACACCCGAGTAGTCCTGCCGGGTAATGATGTTCACTACGCCGCCCACCGCGTCCGACCCATACACGGCGGATGCGCCGTCCAGCAGGATTTCAACCCGTTCGACCATGGATAAGGGGATCGTGGAGATGTCGGTGACACCACCTAAGATTCCGCTGTAGCCAACCCGGCGGCCATCCACCAGGATCAGCGTCGATTCGCTGCCCAGGCCGCGCAGGTTCACGGTGGCGGCGCCGGTCTTGTTCCCGGCCGTGTTCAACAGCGAGCCGTAGGTCTCGTTGGTTGGGTTTGCGTTCTGGGGCAACTGACGAAGCAATCGCGCCAGGGTGAGTTCTCCGGAGGCCCGGATGTCCTCCCGGTCCAGCACGATGAGGTTGCCGGAGATCTCGGACGGCGAGCGGCTGAGCCGGCTTCCGGTTACACGGACGTCCTCCAACTCCAGGACTTCGTCTTCGTCATCGTCCGCGTCCTCCTGAGCTGACGCGAAGTTCAAGCTGAGTAGCAACCCGGCCAGGGTAGCCAATATCAGGGGAATCAGAAATTGAGACCTGCGCCAAATGTACAGGCGCGCACTTGCAGAGATTGCCATGGTGTGTTCTCTAAATTGTCCCCGGAGAACCGCAATATAGCACGCTCATTCTTGCGAATTGCGGCAGATAGAGTCTATTGGTGGGGAAGTTTGTCTCTTGCTGGGTACAAATGAGTGAGGATCTTGTCCCGACCAAACTGTCTACGGCGGAGGCTCTCATGGAACAACCTGGGAACGAGGGCGTCCCGCCCTCGACGAGGGCAGGATGCCCTCGTTCCCAGGCGTGTTCCCTGCGCGTCAGCGTAGCGGCGCCCGCTGCGAAAACTCCCAGGGTTGAGGGCAGGGTGCCCTCGTTCCCAGGATGACGGACATGCCCGATGCGCCGGGCTTGAGCATCACCCTCATCCGCACCATGATGAATCACGCCACCACTCAGGTATTCATCCCGATTGCGCGGGCATACGCGTTCGTGGAAGCGGCAGCGCTGATGGTGGCGGACGCGGCGCAGAAGTTCGACCAGGGGCGCTCCACCGGCAAGGAGGCCAACATGGCCAAGCTGCTGGCATCCGGAAGCCGCCTGGGAAGCTGCGCTCCTACTGACGGAAGCCGCCGTTGGGAGGGGAGGACATCTTGTCCTCCCGGAGGGCTGGCGGCGCCCAGGGCCGTCCTCGCCTTCACTGTGCTCAGGCGGTGTTGAGTGTGAACCTGACGAACCAGAGCATGATCCCCATCAGCGCCACAATCAGCCCCGCCATTCCCATGCTCTGAACCCAAAGCGCACGATAGAGATCCTTCTTGGTGATCATGTCGCTTTCCACGTACGACTTGAAGCTCGCCAGGTCGCTCTGTACGACCTTCAAGTCCCCTCTCACGCCCGCCAGGTCCGCCTTCAAGTCCCCTCTCACGCCCGCCAGGTCCGCCTTCAACTCCCCCTTCACGCCCGCCAGGTCTGTTTTCACACCCGCCAGGTCGGCCTTGCTGGCAGTGTTGGTTTCACCCTGGTGCTTGAGGTACGCCAGATCCTCAAGGATTCGCGTATTGATGCGGGTTGCCTCGGCCACCGTTTCCACTACAGCCTGCGCCAGGCGGCTGGAAGCGCCTGCCTGAACAAGCCTCCGTGCCGCCGCGTGGGTATCAAACGAAACTTGCTCCATGTCTCCAACCTCCTTGTAACTCCGCGAACCGGCCAACCCCGGCCGGTTACCTTGTCCCTGCTTTATAGCTTGCTTGGCCTGGGCCTGTCAAGCGATTCGGAATGGCTGCTTTTTACTTGCGAAAACCAGGTTTCGTCCACTATTGAGCCTCGCCACGATCGATCAGTTCCGCCAGTTTCTCGCCGCGCAGGTTTTTGGCCCCCATCACGCCATCGGAGTCTGTGCTAGTGTTGTCAGCAGCAGCCGAAAGCCAGGGTGCCGTTGCGATCAGCAAATAGAGGGGACGTGAATGCAAGCACGAATGCGGACGATTGCCGGGTTTAGTGGATTCATCGCGGCTGCGATGGTGGCGGCCTGCGGTGGGTCGGGTTCCAGCGAGCCGCCGGCCCCACCACCGCCACCCCAAAACAGTGCGCCGACGATCACGATGAGTGCCACGGCGTCAGTGGATGAAAACGTTACGGGCACGGTAATCACTTCTGTGACGACCAGTGATGCTGACGGCGATACAGTTTCGGTTAGCGTGGATGACGAACGGTTTGAAGTGACGGGCGGCAACCTCAAGTTAAAGGACACGGAATTCCTCGATTACGAGGCCAATTCTTCGGTAGAAGTTACGGTTACGGCCAGTGACGGAGACGATTCCACTACCGCGACCATAACCATCACCGTCAATGACGTGACGTCGTCTGCGCAATTTGCAAACGCTACGGATGCGTTTGGGGTTTTGTTTTTGCGCGGCTATGCCCCAACCGGCGTGGACAGCGATTTTGCCCAGGACGCCGACGTGCGCGAGTTCGGCGGCGGCGTGGCGGCGGGAGACTATAACAACGACGGATTCGTGGACCTGTTCATCGTGCGAGGCGACATCGGCCCAAACCTGCTGTACCGCAACGAGAACGGCAGCACCTTTTTGGATGTTGCAGCCGATGCCGGTCTGGCGTACACCAAGTCCGCAACTGAGAACTATCGCAACAGCGGGCCCGGTTTCGCCGATATGGACGGCGATGGCTATCTGGACCTGTTCATAGGGGGCCTGGAGGGCGATCCCGCGAAGATATACCGCAACAAAGGCGACGGTACTTTCGAAGACGTCACCGCAGGATCGGGACTGGAGGCGATGAACGCCCGCTACACGATTTCCTCTGCTTTCGGCGACTACGACCTCGACGGCGACCTGGATATGTTTCTCGCTCACTGGGGGACGCCCAGGGACAAGATGCACGACCAATTGCCTTGGCCCCGAACAACGGAGAACCTATGGCGCAACGATACCGGCCCCGACGGCGTCATTCGATTCACCGATGTGAGCCTGCCGGCGGGGATCTCGGAATTCATCGTTGACGACGATTCGCAGGCATCATTCGGCGGCGCCGGCCACGACTACACCTTCAGCCCCACGCTCGCGCGAATCACCAATGATCGCTATCCGGACCTGGTGATCGCCAGCGACTTTCGTACCTCGCGGTATTACACCAACGATGGCGACGGCACATTCACGGACGCCACCGTCCGTGACGTGATCATCGACCGTAACGGCATGGGTTCGGCGCTCGGAGATTATGACGGCGACGGTGACCTTGACTGGTTCGTAAGTTCCATCTGGACCGATCCGGAGATCCGGACAGAAAGATTCTTCACAGTGGGCAATCGCCTGTACCGCAACGACGGCGGTGAGTTTGCCGACGTGACCGTGGAGGCCGGAGTGCGTGATGGAGGTTGGGGATGGGGATCCTGCTTCGCCGATTTCGACAATGATGGCAATCTGGATCTTTACCATACCAATGGTTGGCCGCACGTGGAGCAATTCACGGCCTACAGTTTTGATACCGACACCAGCCGGCTGTTCATGTCCGACGGTGAGGGTGTGTTCACGGAGCTTTCACGGGAGGCCGGCATCGTCGACAATGAGCGTGGTCATGGGATCGTGTGCGGGGACTTCGACAACGATGGCGACGTGGACATCTTCCAGATGCACCGCAACGAGACCAACGCCGGCACGCTCTGGCGCAACGATTCGTCGGGAAATAACTACCTGCGGGTCAAACTCAACGGCCGCCCGCCCAATACGGCCGCTGCAGGGGCGCGGATTACACTTACCGTCAACGGCGAAAATCAGCTGCGCGAAATCATGATCGGCAGCAACTTCACGTCGCAAAACCCCCTGGTGCAGGTGTTCGGATTAGGCAGCAACTCCCAGGCCGACGTCACTGTGGAATGGCCCCCTGACGATCAAGACCCCGTCGGTCAAACCACCATGATGCCCAACGTGGAGGCCAACAAGCTACTTACGATCGAGCATCCGCTGCGCGCTAACTAGCGCTATCTTCTGCTTCTTGTTCCTCGCTTGCGGGGGGCGCAATGCCGTCGATTAATTCGGCAAGCTTCTCATTCAGCTTTTCGCCGCGCAGGTTCTTGGCCACCATCACGCCATCGGAATCCAGCAGGAAATTCATCGGAATTCCCAATACCCCGAACTGCTCCGGAACGGGGCTGTCGTAGGCGAGTAAGTCACTCGTGTTGATCCAGGGAATTCCGTCTTCTTCGCTGGCTTCGGCCCAGTCGTCGCCGTCGTCGTCCAGAGAGAAGGCGAAGACTTCAAAGCCCTTGGGGCCGTAATTCTCGTAGCTGGCGATGAGATTCGGGTTCTCGGCCCGGCAAGGCCCGCACCAGGACGCCCAGAATTCGATCAGCGTGTATTGGTTGGCGGCGCGCGCGTCCTGCAAGTGATAATCCAGCCCGTCCAGCCCGACGCTGGAGAAGTCCTCAATTTGCGCACCTTCTTTCAGTGCAGCGGCGGCGGCCCGCATCCTTATGCCCTGGCTGACTCGGCTGTGCATGGCCATCAGCGCGGGATGTTCTCCCAGTTCGGCCTTCAGAGCATCCAGCCGCGTGAGCGCATCCTGGCCACCCATTCCGCCCATCAGCACCGCATAGAGACTCGCCAGCGGGTCTTCTTCGGATTCCGCGATGGCGCGCAGAGCATCGTTACGAACCTTGTGCTGTGCATTGTAGAGGTCCCACGATTCCTTCTGGATCTCCTCAAAACCTTCGTCGCCTTCTTCCATGTCGCTGCGCCTGGCCATCACGTCCCTGTAGGCGGCGATTGCCTGCTGATATTCCTCACTGTCCTGCCAACTGGCAACGACCTGCTGATTGTAGGTTCCGCCGCGAGCCCTAAGCCCCGATACTTTTCCTGTGTATTCGATGGCAATGTCGCCCGGCTCCAGGATGAACTGCACCGACCCCTTGCTGTTTTCCTCGCTGTCATAGACGACCAATCGAACCACTGCGCCATCGCTGAATTCCCCGCTCAGGGAGAATTCGCCGTTCGTGAGCGCCACGCGAGAGATTTCCTCCGTGCCGCCCAACACGGCGGTGCCTTGGGTAAGCACGGCGTTGCCCTCTTCGGCCAAATCCGAAACATTGCCTGCAATAACGTATTCGGGCGCCTGCCGAGCGTCTTTGGCCCGGTCCTGTGGATTCCCGCAGCCCGCCAGGGCGCCGGCGCCAAGGATGCTGATTGCAAGCAGTGATGCCAATGAGGCCATTGAGGCCGAAAGGGGCTGTTTACCATTCCTGTCGTTCATTTGCGCTCTCCAGTGCGAACGTGCTTCTTCATTATCTTGTCGAGCTACCTGCCCATATTCTTGCCGTGCAGGACTCTCTCGGCAATGGTACCCGTTAACTCCAGCAAATAATCAGCGGATATTCGGGAAAGCCTGCCATCAGCACTGCGCCCGCCACCGCCACCAGGGGCAGTGTCGGGCGCAGCTTGTCTTAAGCGTTCTTCAATCCCAAAGACGAATAGGTGATAGGTGATTCGAACGCCCCCGAGTTCCACCCGTCTTGCCTCACAGGTTGCCCGGTCTATACCGGCGACAAACGCAATCTGCACCTCGGTAACGCCATCACTGTTCATCCCTCGACAAGATGCTGCCATCCAGTTCCCACACGAGGGCGCCCGCAGCATTACATTCGCTTGTGGTCAGGAGATTGGTAATGAGCCGAATCTGCGGCCCCGGCCGCCCGGTCCTTTGAATACCGGAATCGTCGCGGTTCGCGCTGATGATCGAGTCCCGGTCCGAGGAATCAAGCGCGGAGTCGCGAAAATACTCATAGCCGATGTTGGCGCGTCCACCGTCCCAGCCGAATCCGCCGGACACGCTGACGCGGGTTTCGTCGTAGCCGCTCCTGTGCGGTTGGACATAGTTCAGGTCCAGCTCGAGGCCACCACCGGGCAGGGGGGCATTTTGGGTTGCTGCGGAAGATGCTCCCGTATCGGGGAGAAAATCCAATCAAGCGGTCTCACCGCCGGACACTCCAAGGCAACAGCATTGTGCCCAGGCACTGCCTAGAACGGCAATGCCCGGGCACAACTCAACTCAAAGGCTGAACAACCTCAATAATTGATGTCACTCACTCCGCTAGAACGACTTGTGGATATTCAGGCGATACGAACGCCCCTGCGTCCACTCATAGAACGAAGAAATCTCATATTCTTCGACCTCGCCTGTATCCACATCAACTTCGGTGTTCTTCGCAAACGCATTGGTCAGGTTGTTAATGGTCAACGTTGCGCTCAGGCCGTTCATCCATGCCGGGGCGTCAAATAGCGTATTGTCGCCAAACTCGTAACCTAACACCAGATCGTAGTTGGTGGCAGGTTCAGTGACATATTTCCAATTCCTGTACCACCGCTCATTCAGGGTTTCTACTATATCCGCACCTTGGACATCAAAGCTCACGAACAGACCGCCGCGCATCCAGGTGAATTGTGCGCTGGTTTGGTGTCTTGGGACCGGGGCTAGGAGAGGATCTTCGGTGCCCGAAGTAACCTTGGTTGTGACCAAATCATGCACAGTATCGAGCTTCGGGTCCCTCTGAACATCATACTTATTGGTATACGAGCGTCTCATGGTGATGGAATAGTCGTTCAAGCCTGATTCCCACTCGTAACGCAACTCAAGGTCGATGCCGGAACGGTCTATTGCTTTTACGTTGATATACCTTTCATCTTTGATGTACGAGTCTTGTTCCGGGATGTAGGTTACCGTTGAGGGAAGGATGTCCGGAATAGTAGTAATTTCAATGCTTTGGGTCCTCAATTTGGCGATCCGATTAGTATATTCCGTGTCGCTCCAGCCTACCTTCAGGAACACTCCAGGCAAAAACGCTGGCGAGAACTCTGCCGTTAGGCTTAGCGTATCCGCAGTCTCAGGCTCCAGTCTGTCATTACCGCCGCCGTTGTACTGAAAAACGTTCTCGCAAAACTGGCCTGCCGTGCCGGTGGTGCTGTTTGAAAAGGGAAGGCAGCTAGGGATCAAGCCAGTCACTCTGCTCAACAATTGGCTCAACTGGGGGGCAACGAAAGCATTTGACAAGTTCGCCTTGAATAGCATGCTGTCGGCGGGGCGGTACACCAGCCCGGTGCTCCAAGTGAACTTGGTGCCTGGGTCAGCGGCATCAACCGATTCGGCCTCCGATGTTTCTGTTTGCCGAAAGTCAACTTCCACGTTGGAATACGAATCGTAGCGGCCTGACAAGGTAAGACTCAGGCGTTGAATTCCAGGCATAGCGTTATCGGATCCCACAAGAGGGATCAGCCCTTCCACAAATGCCGCATGGTTGTCGCGGCTGATTTTTGTGTCGAACATGGTTCTACCTGAGTTATTGACGGGCGATTCGCCGGTCAGAATGCCAAAGCCGCCCTCGTAAAAGGAATCCAGCACGTCCTGCCGATAGTCGTAGCCCACCACCAACGCCACGGGGCCTCCGGGGGCGTTGAATAAATCGCCACGGGCCAGCGCTTCAAACTGCATCTGCTCGTTCTTGGATCCGAAATCCTGGCCGGGGATGATGTATGCGCTGATATCTCCAAATGGATTGATGGGATCCGGTGGTGCGCCATAAATAGAGCAATTACCGCCAAAGAAGGAGGACCATTGATAGCGCGTGCCGCCCAACTGCACTCGTAGCGCTTCGCATGCGGCCTCATCAATCCCGCCTTGCCCGCCGATTCTCGCTTCTGTCACACCATCGGAATTGACTCCAAGTCTGAATGCGCCATCCAGTTGGTTTATGCGGGTGGAAAAAACTTCCTCTTGCGAACGGCTTAGTTCCGCCTGCCATGTCCAGCCGCCAAGTGAACCTTCCAAACCCATTTGGAGGAAAAGCTCATCCCTTTCCGACTCAAACGATTTGGGTGGCGTATCAATTGACAAGCCATAGAGATCCACACCCGTCCCGAATGGGTTGTAAGGGCTGCGCGCGTGAAGCCTTGCGTTTACGACATTCTGCCCATCGTTTGAACTGATGTCCTTCGTTCCCCACCTTACATTGGCACGCGCCGTGAGCGCCCGTGAGATTTCCTGATCAATGCCTACGTTAATGACGTGGTGGGTTTGTCTCGGCCTCAGACTGATACCCAGTTCAGCGGCAGAGCCCCAGTCCTGCAGGCCGAACAGTTGGACATTATTGAGATCGTCTGTGTGCTGAAAGCCTAAGGGAAGCGTGACGTCAACGTGGCAGGTGGCCATGGCCTGACTGTCAGCGTCAAGCGCTGCATACTCGCTGCGGCTCAGGATGTTGCCGCCAAACTCGTATACGACCGCATTAAAGGGTGTGCAGAGATCGCTGTAGTCATTATTGGAAACTCGAATCTGCGGTCCGAATGGCTGATTGAAATTATTGGCGCCGACATTCCTTCGGTTTTCCTCGGTGATCCTATCGCGCAGTGACGCATCTAGACCGGAGTCTTCGAAATACTCATAGCCTACGTTTCCGCGGCCTCCATTCCAGGCAAAACCGGTAGAGAGGTTCGCGCGGCTTTCGTCATAGCCGCTCTTGTGCGGCCGGCCATAGTTTAGATCCAACTCGACGCCGGAGTAGTCCTTGCGCGTAATGATGTTAACAACGCCACCGACTGCATCGGAACCATACACGGCCGAGGCGCCATCCAGCAGGATCTCAATGCGATCCACCATGGAAAGTGGAATGGTTGAGATGTCCGTTACACCACCAAAAAGGCCGCTATAGCCAATGCGCCGGCCATCCACAAGAATCAGGGTTGACTCGCTGCCTAGGCCGCGCAGGTTGACTGTCGCGGCACCGGTCCTATTTACTGCTCCATTGAATCTTGAGCCGTAAGTTTCATTTGTAGCGTTGACGTTCTGGGGCAGTTGGCGGAGCACGCGGGCCAAGGTCAACTCACCGGATGCACGGATAGCGTCACGATCAAGCACGATCAGGTTGCCGGACAGTTCCGAAGCCGGACGGCCCAGGCGACTTCCCGTCACCTTGACGTCGCGCAGCTCCAGTGCCTCCTCGTCTTCTTCCTCTGCATCATCTTCCTGGGCAAGCGCCATGTTCATGCTGAGCGCCAACCCGGTGAAAATCGCCAGCATCCAGGAGCAGGCCAAGCCCGCTTTGCCCCAAGCGTGGCCATAGTGTTTATCGGAATGTTCCATGTGGTTTCTCCTCAGTGCAACGGAGAGCCTGAAAATTGCGTCCCCGTTAACAGGGGTACTATACACCTCTGAACCGCCCATTTGGGTGGTGTGCTTGACGCTCTGCCAGGGGCCGTAATGGTGCTGCGGAGCAACCGGCTTACTTGCTCCGGCTGGCCATTGCAGAAGGGTTCTGGCAGCCCTTAAGTGGTAGAATTAAAACCGTGTTAGTTGTTACGCGCCGCCTTTGTCGCGGCGCGTTTTGTGCATGGCCACCCCAGCCCCCGAAATGGTCCCGGTAAAGCTCGAAGAAGAGATGCGCCGGTCCTATCTGGACTACGCGATGTCCGTCATCGTGGGCGCGCTCTCCCTGACGTTCGCGATACCACGGCCACAACTATCTATTGGTGACTCCGATCGTCCAAGCCAGACCGTTGTAACGAGAGGAAGTTCGAGTCAAAGGGTTTCCAGATCCAGATGCTCCTTGATCGGATCAAAGTCCCGGCCGGAATGGAGCAGGATATGCCTGTTCTCCATGCAAAAGGTCGCGATCAGCACGTCGATGATCTTGCGCACCGTGACCCCCTTGGCGCGAAGCGCGCGGTAGTTGCCGGCGCTGACCAGGGCGATGTCCCGGCCCACCATGGGTTCGAATATAAGGGTGTCCAGGGCCGTGCGCGCTCTACGAACGTCGTGATCGGAGCGAAAGCCTTGTAAGACCTCTGCGAAGCTAAGGTCGCCGATGACAATTGGCTCCAGGCCGAGAATGCCATCGAGCAGCTCAGTTTCTCGAGTCCCGACGCCGTTGAAGTAGTCAATCCACACGGAGGAATCGACGACGATCACCGGCCGCGCCGCATCTCGTCAAGCGAGCCTTCCCAACGTAGCTTTCCGCGCAACCGCCGGACTCGTCCTTGCGCCCGGGTTTGCACGAGCAGGCGCAATGCTTCCTCAACGGCGGCCCGCTTGGTCTTGAATCCACCCGCCTTCAACGCTTCCGCCATCAGGTTGTCATTGATCTCGATATTGGTCCGCATCGCAGCCTCTCATGTGTATTATTGTGAAAATTATACACACTGAATACACGGCAATTAGTCGCCCAGCAGGGCGTCCCGCTCATCTTTAACAGCCCCCACCCACGCGAGAATGCTCCCCACAGGCAGGTACGGCTGGAACGGGATATACTTGTATAGCGTTTTCAATTAGGAGCTGATTATGCTTGCCATCCGGCTGCCCGCCGAAGTGGAAGACCGCCTTGAAGCACTGGCGCAGGCCACTGGGCGCACCAAAACCTTTTATGCCCGCGAAGCGATCCTTGAGCACTTGGATGACCTCGAAAATTTGTATCTCGCGGAGCAGCGGTTGATCAATATTCGTGCAGGCAAGACCCAAACTGTGCCACTCGCAGAAGCGATGAGGCCCTATGGAATGGAGGGTTGAGTTTGACCCCGCAGTAGAGCGGGAGTTAGGGAAGATCGACCCACAGACAGCGCGGCGCATCCTCGCCTTTCTGCAAGACCGGCTCGCCCATATCGATGACCCGCGTAGCGTCGGTAAAGCCCTTAAAGGTTCCACGCTGGGCGAGTTCTGGAAGTACCGCGTCGGTGACTATCGAATCATTGCACACATCGAGGACGACGCATTGCGCATCCTTATTGTGCGTATTGGCCACCGCAGGTCGGTTTACAGGAAATAGAACGGCTTTGGGCTGCTGTGTCCACCGCCAGCGGGGTGGTCCAGGCGTGCCCGGAAGGCGGCGGGCGATAGTATCAGTATGGCAAATGTCTCGCTCAGGTCCAGCAGGTCCTTGTCGCCGGTGATCAAGGCATCGGCCTTGGCGGTCAGCGCCAGTTCCAGAAACGGGCGGTCGAAAGGGTCGCGGCAATCGGGAAACTTGATCATGTTCGGCGCCTTTACCGTTTCGCACCAGGGCAAATAGTCGCCCAGCAGGTCTTCGTGTTCATCGTTTGTCAGGCGAAACTTGGGATAGGACAGAACCCGGATCAGTTCCTCCGCGGTTTCGCGGCTTACCAGCGGAAGGATTGCATTCGATTGCCATGCCGATCGCAACCACGACACGGCGCCCGAATGAAACAGCAGAGCTGAGAGCACGACATTGGTGTCGAGCACCGTGCGGGGCGAGGTCATGCGCCAGACTTGCCCCCGTCGCGCGCCCAGGATATGGCGTCGGTTACGTCGTCCTCGGTAATCCCCAGCTCGGATAGCTTGGCTCGAACGGCGTCGGACCGATTAAGGCGCACCGGCGTCAGCACGATACGCCCGTTGTCCTCCGTTACGTCGAAATATTCCGTGCTGCGACACGAAGCGAGCACTGCCTTGGGCAAAGTCAATTGATTCTTGGATGTCAGCTTGGCAAGCATGGCCAATCCCCAAGTAAGGTAACAAGGATGTACGGATACAGTACTCTGACGGGGCTAAGGGGTCCAGCGGGTAAGGAGCCTTGCAGCGGCGCGGTGCATTTTTTCAGTTGACGTGTCAGTCTGAGCTGGGCTATAAGGGTGTTGGCCAAACAAGGACGGTCACGGAGGCTGGTCCAGATAGATTTCATGGAGGATAGGTCATGTCTGACTTTGCATTCGATACGCATGCCGAGATACGGAAACTTGAACAGAGCGGCATTCCCGTTCCCCATGCGGAGGCGGTAGTCGATATGGTGACCAGAGCACCGATCAATACACAGGTGGCAGAGGGCCTGGGGCGCTTGAAGGGCCTGGAGAGGCACCTTGAGACGAACATGGCAACCAGGGCCGATCTCGCGGCCGTAGCCGCCAATCTGGAGCGCCTGGAGCGGCACGTTGAGACTAACATGGCCACCAAGGCTGACCTCGCAACGTTGCGCACCGAGACTAAGGCCGGCCTGACGGCCCTGCGCGCTGACTTGTATCGCGCGCTATGGCTTCAAGGCGGGGCGCTCGCGGGGTTGATACTGGTGCTCGCGGGATACGCTCTGACCTCGTAACGCCGCGTAAGAGGGGCGAGGAAAGGTCAAGCCGCGCTGTCCTGATTGATGGCGAATGCTGCTTGTTCTGACACGTGAAGTGGTAGAATTCACGCTGTCTTAATTGTTAAGCGCCGCCTTTGTCGCGGCGCGTTTTTTGCATGGCTGGCCCCGCCCCTGAAATTGTCCCCGTAAAGCTCGAAGAAGAGATGCGCCGGTCCTACTTGGACTACGCGATGTCCGTCATCGTGGGGCGCGCTCTTCCGGACGTTCGCGATGGGCTCAAGCCGGTTCACCGGCGCATCCTGCATGCCATGCGGGAACTCGGAAATCTGCACGATCGGCCGTACAAAAAATCGGCCCGGATTGTTGGTGACGTCATCGGCCGCTATCACCCGCATGGCGATACCGCGGTCTATGACGCCATTGTGCGGATGGCGCAGGATTTCTCGTTACGTTATCCGCTAGTGGACGGGCAGGGCAACTTCGGTTCCGTGGACGGGGACGCGCCGGCCGCAATGCGCTACACGGAAATCCGCATGGCGCCGATCGCCACCCTAATGCTGGCGGATATCGACCGTGAGACAGTCGATTTCGTTGATAACTACGATGGCGCGGAGAGCGAGCCCACCGTGCTACCCGCTCGTCTTCCCAATCTGCTGGTCAACGGGGCGTCCGGCATTGCGGTGGGAATGGCAACTAATATTCCGCCTCACAATCTGCGTGAAGTGATCGATGCGGCTCTGGCCTTGAGCCGCGACCCGGGCCTCGGAATCGCTCAGTTAATGGAATTTGTTCCGGCGCCGGACTTTCCGACCGCGGCGATGATTGTGGGCGAGTCCGGCATGACCGAGGCTTACAACACCGGGCGAGGAAGCATTCTGATGCGGGCGCGCGCCGAGGTGGAAGAGAGGCCAGCACGTAACTCGATCGTGATCACCGAGCTTCCGTACCGGGTCAACAAGGCCCGCTGCGTAGAGAAGATAGCGGTGCTGGCGCGCAAGAAGCAGATTCCCGGCATCCACGAGGTTCGCGACGAATCCGACAAGGACGGAATGCGCGTTGTAGTGGAACTGCGGCGCGACGCCGTCCCGGACATTGTTCTAAACAACCTGTACCGCCGCACGCCGCTGGAGTCCAGTTTCGGGATCAACATGGTGGCGCTGTGCGGAGGACGCCCGCAGCTGCTCAATCTCAAACAATTGCTGGAGCATTTCCTGATTCACCGCCGCGACGTGGTCACCCGTCGCAGCGTTCACGATCTTCGCCGGTCCAAGGCGCGGGCGCACGTCCTGGAGGGACTGACCGTGGCGCTCGCCAATATTGATGAGGTCGTGGCCCTGATCAAGGCTTCGCGCAACGCCCAGGAAGCCCGCGAGGCTCTTACCGCACGCATCTGGGCGCCGGGCGCGGTGCGCGGCATGCTGGAACGGGCCGAGGCCGGTCCGATGGAACTGCCCAACCTGAGCGACCGGGGGTATCGCCTTACGGAAGTTCAGGCGCGAGCGATCCTGGAACTGCGTCTGCAACGCCTGACGGGACTGGAGCAGGACGCCATCCTCAAGGAGTACGCCGGCCTGCTGAGGACGATGCAGGAACTGACCGAAATCCTGCGTGATCCCGACCGCCTGCTGGCGGTGGTTCGCGATGAACTTGTGGAGCTGCGCAACGAGTATGGCGACGAGCGGCGGACCGAAATCATTGCCGATTACAGCCGCACCGCCGACGAGGACTTGATCCCACGGCGCGAGCTGCTGATAACGCTTTCCTGGCGCGGCTATGTAAAGACGCAGGAACTGGAGGCCTTCCGCACCCAGGGACGCGGGGGCCGAGGCAAGCGCGGCGCGTCGGTGGGTCAGGAGGATTTCATCGATCAACTGTTCGTCGCGCAGTCTCACTCCACGCTGCTGTGCTTTACCGATCGCGCCCGCGTGTTTCAACTCAGGCCCTTTGAGATTCCAACCCAGAGCCGCGAAACCCGGGGGCTGCCGATCGCCAACCTGCTGCCGGGGCTGGAAGAGGGCGAGCGGGTCAATTCCGTTTTGCCGGTGGATTCCTTTGACCATGGCAGATTCGTGTTTATGGCAACGCGCAAGGGTAGAGTCAAGAAGACCCGCCTGGACGCCTTTGCGAAGATCCGCCGGACTGGAATTTACGCATTGAGCCTGAAAGCCGACGATCGCCTGGTGGAAGCGGCAATTACTGATGGTGGCAGCGACATCATCCTATTAGCCAGCAACGGGCGAGCCGCCCGATTCTCCGAGATGGCCGTGCGCCCGATGGGGCGAACCGCAAGGGGCGTGATCGGCCAGCGCCTCAAGAAGAAACTAAGGGTAGTGGCGGCATTGATCGTTAGTGCGGAGGAAGCCGAGCGCGAAGACGTCTGGGTGCTGCAGGCCACCACCGAGGGCTTTGGCAAGCGAACTGTTGTAAGCGAGTTTCCGCGCAAAGGCAGGGGGGCGCAGGGAGTGATCTCCATCCGCACGGAGGGCCGTAACGGCCAACTGATCGGCGCCGCACTGGTCCGGCCGGGCCATGAAGCAATGCTCATGACGGCCGGTGGCACGTTGCTGCGCACGGCTGTGGACGACGTGTCGGTGCAGGGCCGGTATTCGCATGGGGTTCGCCTGATGAGACCGGACAAGGGCGACCAGGTCGCGGTGTCATGCACGCTTGCAGTGGATCAGGGGGAAGCCGAGGAGCAGTCCGGTGAGGGCAGCTCAATTCCGAAAGACTCGTCCTCCGAAAATGCTGATTGAGCGCAGCTGGCCGCATTCACGTCCCAGAACGAGGGCGTTCCGCCCTAGTCGAGGGCATGATGCCCTCGTTCCCAGCGTCGCGGGCGAGACGCTCTCGTTCCCAGGGGAGTGAGAATGTCTCGGGTCCTTAATTTCGGCGCCGGACCGGCAGGTCTGCCGCTTCCCGTTCTCGAACAAGCGCGCGACGAGCTGCTTAGTTGGCAGGGACGCGGATTGTCGGTGATGGAGGACAGCCACCGGGGGCGGCCGTTCATTGAACTCGCCGCGCAATCCGAGCGGGACTTGCGCGCTCTTCTTTCCATTCCCGACGAATATGCGGTTCTGTTCATGCAGGGCGGCGCCACCCTGCAATTTGCAACGATTCCTATGACATTGGCTCGGGAGGGGCAGGGCGTTGACTATCTCATCACCGGGCATTGGGGCCGCAAGGCGGCCTCGGAAGCAGCCAAGCTGCGTCCCATGCGGGTGGTTGCCGACGGCGAGGCCCTCGGTTACCAATCGGTCCCTGCGCAGGAGGAATGGGCGCCAGGAAATGGCGCGGCCTATCTGCACTACACCGCGAATGAAACCCTGCATGGCCTGGAGATTGACCCGCCGCCTGAGGTGGACTATGCGCCCCTGGTGTGCGATATGTCGTCCACGCTTCTTTCGCGGCCGATTCCTGTGGAACGATTCGGGCTGATCTACGCCAGTGCCCAAAAGAACCTCGGTCCCGCCGGAGTGACCGTGGTCATCATGCGGCCGGATTTGATGGAGCGAGTGCCGGCGGATACGCCATTGGCGTTCAATTACCGGAAGATCGCCGGCGCCGGGTCGATGCTGAACACACCGGCGACTTTTCCCTGGTATGTGGCCTCTCTGGTGTTCCGGTGGGTGATCCGCCATGGCGGTTTGGCCGGGATGGCGGAGCGCAACCGGCGCAAGGCGGAAATCTTGTATAGCTACATCGACGGTTCGGATTTCTACGCTAATCCGGTGAACCCGAGGTGGCGCTCCTGGATGAACGTGCCGTTTACTCTCGCTGATTCCTCCCTGGATGACCAGTTCCTCAAGACTTCCGAGGAACAAGGACTGCACGGGCTGAAGGGACACCGCGCCGTAGGGGGCATGCGCGCCTCGATTTACAACGCGATGCCGGAGCAAGGCGTGCAGGCGCTGGTCAGCTTTATGGAGGAATTCGAGCGCAGGGCTTGAGGAATTGACTTGGCACGAGTGACGAGGGCAGGATGCCCTCGTTCCCAGGGGTGGCGCCGTCGCTGGGGGAGGGGGTTTCGCTCTTGACGAGGGCAGGATGCGCTCGTTCCCAGAGTCTCTTTAAGGCCGGTAGAGAAGATGTTCAATATTCGCATATACAACAACCTCGCCAACGAAGGGCTGGCGCGACTCCCGTCGGATCGCTACGTGGCTCCCTCCGACCACGATGCTCCGGACGGCATACTGTTGCGCTCGCAGAATCTCCACACGGTGGAGATTCCCGATAGCGTGCAGGTCGTGGCGCGGGCCGGCGCGGGCGTCAACAACATCCCCGTCGATGCCCTGGCGGAGCGCGGCGTGCCAGTGGTGAATGCGGCGGCGGCCAACGCAAACGCGGTCAAGGAAGTGGTTTTGGCCGGCATGCTGTTGGCGGCTCGAAACCTGTTGCCGGCATGGGACCACCTGCGCGGCTTGGATTTGCCTGCCGATGAACTGCACAAGGCAGTCGAGGCGCACAAGAAGCAATTTGCTGGCCGGGAGCTGGACGGCAGGGTGATGGGCGTGGTCGGACTGGGCGCAGTTGGCGTAAAGGTGGCCAACGCGGCCGTGGCGCTGGGAATGCGGGTATTCGGCTTTGATCCCGGGCTGGCCCTGGACCGGGCCTGGGAGTTGTTGGCGCAGGTCGGCAAGGGACGCAGCCTTGAGCACGTTTTCGCCGGCGCCGATTTCGTCAGTATTCACGTGCCGTTGATCGACGCGACCCGTGATCTGGTGGACGGGAAGCTGATCCGCGGCATGCGCAAGGGAGCCGTGCTGCTGAATTTTGCCCGCGGCGGCATTGTGAATAACGAAGCGGTAGTTGAGGGCCTGGATTCCGGCTGGCTGTCGGCCTACGTCTGTGATTTTCCGGAGCCTGAATTGCTTCGTCACCCCAAGGCGATCCTGCTCCCGCATCTCGGTGCTTCCACCTCCGAGGCTCAGGTCAACTGCGCGGTGGTCGCCGCCGACAACCTGCGCGCCTACTTGGAAGACGGCAACGTGCGCGGATCAGTGAATTTCCCCGTGATCGATCTGCCCAGGCGGGATGGCTACCGGCTGACGATCGCCAACGCCAACGTTCCCCGGATCATAGCTAATATTTCGGCTCTGCTCGCGGAAGAGAATCTCAATATCGAATACATGATGAACATGTCTCGCGGCAAGCTGGCCTACACCATGTTGGATCTCAACGACCAGGCCCCCGCTTCGGCCATTCAACGCCTGCGCAAAATGGAAGGCATCCTGCGGGTTCGGGACCTGGGGCGGCCCGCCTAGCTCTCTATGGGAAGGCGCTTCTGAAATCCTGGCGCGCCAGCCGCTCAAGCAGGCCGCCGGCGCCCGAGCCTTTCCGGGTTCCGGGGGACAAGTCGATTTCCCACCGGGCGGTCATGCTGGCGGCGCTGGCGGAAGGAGAGAGCGAAATCGTCAATTTCCTGCCCGGGAGTGATTGCCTGGCCACGGCAGGAGCATTGGAGAGCCTTGGCGTCCCGATTTCCTGGCTGGCGCGTGACCGATTGCTGGTGCGGGGAGGAGCGCAGCTTCGCTCGCCCGCTGGAGCATTGGATTGCGGCAACTCGGGAACTGGGATGCGCCTTATGGCCGGCCTGGTGGCCGGCCTGGGCATAGAGGCAGAATTGCATGGCGACGCATCATTGAGCCGCCGGCCAATGCGCCGGGTGATCGAACCTCTGGCAAGGATGGGAGCCAAAATCGAGGCTTTGGGGCAGGGGGGGCGCCCGCCGCTGCGAATCGGCGCGCATTCCGGCCTGAAGGGTATTTCCTGGAATCCGCCCGTGCCTAGCGCACAAGTGAAGTCCGCTGTTTTATTGGCCGGCCTGAGCGCCAGGGGCGAGACCTGTGTGCAGGAATCCACGCCGACCCGCGATCACACGGAAAGGATGTTGCCGAGTTTCGGGGTTTACATCGAGCGTACCAATGGCCGCGCCTGCTTGACGGGGCAACAGCCCTTGCGGGCCGCGAGGATCAACGTTCCGGGTGACTTCTCGTCCGCGGCCTTCCTGTTGCTGGCGGGAGTGATTGGTCCTCACAAGGTGCACGTGGGTTCGGTGGGCGTGAATCCCGGCCGCACAGGATTTCTGCGACTCCTGGGCCATATGAGCGCCCGCTTTGAGCTCGCGGCCCGGCGGACGGAGGGCGCCGAGCCGGTGGCCGATCTTGCCGCGGTTCCCAGTGTTTTGCAGGGAGTGTCACTGCCTGCGAACCTGGTCCCGTCAGCCATCGATGAGATGCCGGCAGTGTTCGCCGCCGCCGCCTGTGCGATGGGAGAGACCGAGATTGAGGGCGCTGCCGAGCTGCGGGTGAAGGAAAGTGACCGGATCACGGCAATGATTGCCGGGCTGAAGTCACTTGGGGTGGAGTGCGAAGAGACTCGCCACGGAGCGCGCATACGTGGCGGCGCCATACGTGGCGGGGAGGTGGATAGTTATGGGGATCATCGCGTGGCGATGGCTTTCACTATCCTGGCCCTGGTGTCGGACGGGCCAATCGTGGTTCGCGGAGTGGAGGCAGTGGATACCTCGTTTCCCGGGTTTGTTGACACGGTCACGCAGTTGGGGTTGAGTGTTGAGCCGGTTTCTTAGCTGGGAACGAGGGCATCCTGCCCTCGACGAGGGCAGGATGCCCTCGTTCCCGGGATGCCCTCGTTCCCAGGGTGGGACGTTCTTATTGTGTGATGACTGATGTGCGGGTGATTGCGATTGACGGTCCGGCGGGGGCCGGGAAGGGCGTGGTGGCGCGCTATTTGGCCGAGCGGATGGGTTGGCGGCGTCTTGACAGCGGGGCGCTGTATAGGGCGTGCACTCTGGCGCTGCTCGGGGCCAGGCTGGACCAGGCGGATGACGAGCGCATCGCAGAGTATCTGGCCGATTGCCATCTCGGTTTTGAGGGGAAGTCGGACGGCGATACCGTTTACTTGAACGGTGAGGATGTGAGCACCGCGATCCGCAGCGAGGAAGTGGGTGTGGCGGCTTCCCGCATAGCCGCACTTCCCGTAGTTCGGCAATTCCTGCTGCCGTGGCAGCGTTCTTTTCGGCGCGAGCCGGGGCTGGTTGCGGAAGGGCGGGACATGGCTTCGGTGGTTTTTCCGGATGCGCCGCTGCAGATTTACCTGACGGCCAGCCCGGAGAAACGCGCCAGGCGTCGCCATAAACAATTGAAGCAAAAGGGAATAGATGCTAACATTCACGAGTTGATCCGCGATCTGAAGGAGCGTGATCGCCGTGATTCGGTTCGCACGCTGGCGCCGCTTAAAGTGGTTCGTCACGCGGTGGTGCTGGACACCACGGCAATGGATGTCCGGCAAAGCAAACTTGCAGCCTGGCGCCTTGTAACGGACGTATGGCCGGAATAGGCGGCCAGATAGCGGATCAGTATTGGCGCCGGCCAGGATGGCGGGCGCGTGAAGTAGCAACCGCGAGCGTAGCTGGATCGCACGCACGCATTACATTGGGGCCCTGAATGGCAGAAAGTTTTGCCGAGTTGGTTGAGGCCAATCTCGCTGACAAGAATTTCCGGCCGGGAGAGATACTCTCGGCGCAAGTGATCGACATATCACCGGAGGTCGTTACCGTAAGCGCCGGCTTGAAGTCCGAAGCGCTGATCCCCGCCAGTCAATTCATGGATGAGACCGGCGATCTGGAAGTGGACATAGGAGATGAGGTTGAAGTAGCCCTGGATTCCATGGAGGATGGATTCGGCGAGACCCGCCTGTCCAGGGAGCGAGCCAAGCGCACTCGCGTTTGGGAGCGGCTGGAATCCGCATTCGAGCAGGAAGAGATCGTCCAAGGCGCCATCAGCGGTCGCGTAAAGGGCGGTTTTACCGTCGATGTGGCCAACGTGCGGGCCTTCCTGCCGGGATCGCTGGTGGACATGCACCCGATTCGGGACACGACCTACCTGGAAGGACGCAAGCTCGACTTCAAGGTTATCAAGCTCGACCGCCGGCGCAACAACGTTGTTGTGTCCAGGCGCGCGGTGATCGAGGAGCTGCACAGCGCCGAGCGTGCTGCACTGCTGGACAGTCTTGAAGAAGGCCAGGTAATCAAGGGCGTAGTCAAGAACCTTACCGAGTATGGCGCGTTTGTCGATCTCGGCGGAATTGACGGACTGTTGCATGTGACCGACATGGCCTGGAGGCGCGTGAAGCATCCGTCTGAGGTGGTCCAGGTCGGGGAGGAACTTCAGGTAAAGATTCTCAGGTTCGACAGTGAACGCAATCGTGTTTCTCTGGGACTCAAGCAACTGGGCGACGATCCCTGGGTGGACATCGGGCGGCGCTATCCACCGCACACGCGGCTGTTCGGCAAAGTCACCAATGTGGCGGACTACGGTTGTTTCGTGCAGATCGAAGAAGGTGTGGAAGGCCTGGTGCACGTATCGGAAATGGACTGGACCAGCAAGAATGTGAACCCCGGCAAGATTGTCCACGTGGGACAGGAAGTCGAGGTCATGGTTCTGGACATCAACGAGGAACGGCGCCGGGTCTCGCTGGGCCTGAAACAGTGCCTGGAGAACCCGTGGCAGGATTTCGCCAACAAGTTCAAGAAGGACGACCGGGTTACCGGCAATGTCCGTTCCATGACCGACTTCGGGATATTCATCGGTCTGGAAGGCAGTATCGACGGCCTGGTTCATCTCTCGGATTTATCCTGGGACCTGCCCGGCGAGGAAGCCGTGCGAAATTACCGCAAGGGCCAGGAGGTCGAGGCCATCGTGCTTTCGGTGGACGCTGACCGGGAACGCATATCGCTGGGTATCCGGCAGCTGCAGGGGGACCCGCTGGCCGAGTTCCTCAAGGATCATCCCAAGGGCAGCGTAGCTACCGCGGTGGTGAAGTCGGTAGATCAGCGCATGATCGAACTGGAGCTGGGCGAAGGCGTCGAGGGGCGTATGCGTGCTGCGGAACTTTCGCGGGAGCATGTGGACGACGCCCGCATGCAGGTGAAGTTAGGCCAGTCTATCGAGGCGCGGATCGTAGGCATAGACAGAAAGACCCGAGTCGTCTCCCTGTCGGTGCGGGCGATGGAGGAGCAGGCGGAAGCCCAGGCCTTGCGTGACTACGAGGCGGAAGTGGGAGACCGCATAAAGGGCGCGACCCTGGGCGAACTTCTGCGCAGCCAGCAACAGGAGGATGGCGAAGAGCCGGAGGAATAAAATGAAAGAGGGGGAGGCCAGGACCGAAGCAGGCATTTGCCGGGCATTTTCCGAGGCGGGGGCGCAATGAGTTCGCCGGCGTCAGGCAATGCAATTACGCGGTCGGAACTGGTTCGGATCGTTACCCGCAAACTGTTGGAGGATGACCGCTTCACCTATTTCTCTTCGTCCGATCTTGAAGCATCGGTCAAACACGTGATCGATCTGATGGGGCAAACGCTTGCCACCGGTGGCGGCATTGAGATTCGGGGATTCGGCAGTTTCGGTCTCAGTTACCGTCGGGCGCGCATAGGGCGCAATCCCCGCACCGGGCAGGCGGTTGCGCTTCCCAGCAAGTACGTCCCCAAGTTTCGGCCCGGAAAGCGTCTTCGCGAGCGGGTCAATGCCGCGGCGAAAGCCGGCGCTTCCACCAAATAGGGCCAGCTGGGCCGGTCAGAGTCGGGCCTGAACTCTCATGAAAGCCGCGCGCTGGCTGAAACGCGGGATCTATGTCCTGCTGCTGGTACTGGTCGTTGCGCCGGCCGTCATCCTGGCGCTGCTGAATCGGGGCGAAGTGCATTTGGATCTGGCTTTCGCCGAAGTGGTACTGTCCAAGCCGCTGGCGTTTACCGTCGCGTTCGGCCTGGGGTGGCTTTTCGGCCTCCTGTGTGCGGGCGGAGCCCTGGTCAAACGGCGCAAAAGCGCGAAGAAAGTCCGGCAAGACTCGAAAGGAACCGCGCCGACTGAAAGCTGAGGACCGCTCATGCCTCCCGATCTCCTGGTTTCTCTAGCGGGCATCATATTTCTTGGGGTCGGCGTGGGCTATTGGTACGGGCGCTCCGGTGACTCCAACCGAGGCCTGCACTGGCGATTCCGCGAGTACGCGGAGGACCTGCCCAAGCGTTCCGAGAAAGCCGTAAGCGCGTATCTGCGCGAAGCGGAGAAAGACCGAAGCGAACCGGGCGCCGCTTTTGAGCTGGCTGCCTATTTTCGTTCCGGGGGCGACTGGCGTCGAGCACTTCAGATCCATGAATCACTGGCATCCAGGGAGGATCTTGATGCCGCCACGCGCGCCCACGCCGGGTTGGAGATCGGGGACGACTATCGGGCCGCCGGGATGCTCGATCGGGCTGAGGAAGCCTATGCCCGCACTGCCGAGTTCCTTCCCCTGCGCTTGAATGCCCTTGAAAGGCAACTGGGGGTTTGCGAACAATTGGCAGCCTGGGATCGCGCGGTGAATGTGGCAGAGCAGGTGCGGCGGGAGGACCCGGAATTGGGATCGAGGCTCAGTTGCCACTATCTTTGCGAACTGGCGGCTCTTGCGGTTCGCGAAGGCGACCTGCGGCAGGCGCGCGGTTGCTGGCGCAAAGCGGCGCGGCGCGACGGCCATACGGCGCGGCTGCTGGTTGATCGCGCCGTGCTGGATGCTGCAAACCCGGGCAGGAGCCTGACCGTTGCGGGCCATAATCCCGGTGAAGCCGTGCTGATCCTGCTGGGATTGTCCAAAACCCTTGACGTTACCTGGGAACGAGGGCTTCCAGCCCTCGAAGACGAGTTGAATCAGCTGCTACAGAGACAAGTTGCCGAAACGCCGGCCATTAGGCGCCCCCTTGCCTGCACCGTTCTGATTGCTCCGGAACTGTTGTGCGCCACCTCCGCCGAATGCCTGTTCGAAGCGCTGCAGGAGACGCTGCCCGCGTACGCCAGGATGTATGCCTCGGGTAGGCCGGCGGATTTCACCCGCAGTGCGCTCAGCAGGCTCAGCGAGGACTTGCAGACGGCAACCGGCGACCCGCCGGGCTGGCGCTGCACGCTGTGCGGTAGCCTGCACGAAGCCCACAATTGGCGTTGCGCGGAATGTGGAGCCTGGGAGGCGGCGCGGCTAATCTCGCCTTTTTCTCCCTGAACTCAGCAGCCGGTCCTTATGTTGACAAACACGGGGCCTTTCAGCGTTTCTCTTCCCTGATCCGGCAATCAAACTTCCGGCCTGGTTCCGTCTCAGGATGGAACGGATCATCGACACAGAGGAGACGCATTCATGAACAAGTGGATCATAGCGGTCATTGCCGCCCTGACGCCTTTCCTGGTGTTCGCCGGGCCCGTGAACGTGAACAAGGCGGATGCTGAGACGATCGCTCGCGAATTGCAGGGAGTCGGGCCGTCGAAGGCGCGGGCTATCGTGGAGTATCGCGAGACAAACGGACCCTTCGAATCGGTCAACGACCTGTTAAAGGTTCAAGGTATCGGTCCTAAGGTATTGGAAGATAACAGGCAGAATATACTTCTAGAGGACAATACCGAGAGTGAGCCTGGCGACTCTTCCTGATTGTTTCAGGCCCGGCGCCTAACTGGACCCCCCCCCCCCCCCCCCCCTCCCTGGATAAGGGCTTGCGGCAGGTTTATCCTGCCGCCTTTTTTTCCGGTGTTGCTGGTGACGGAAGGGCGCCGCTCTTGATGTGCAGATCGCGCTGCGGATAGGGGATCTCGACGCCGTTCTCCCGGAAAAGCCGCCACGCTTCAAGCATTACATCGCTCTTGACGTTGGATACGCCACTGTTGGCGTCCTGGATCCAGAACCGGATCTCCAGCTCGATCGCTGAATCCCCGAAGGCCTTTACCAGGCAGCGGGGAGCAGGATCGTTGAGTACCCGTGGCTGGCTGCGGGCGGCCTCCCTTCCCAGCCGGGTGGCCAGATCAAGGTCGGTGCTGTAGTGCACGCCCACCGGCACCCGCAAGCGGGTATTGGCGTCGGAGTGGGTCCAGTTCGAGACCGGTTCGGTAATCAGAGTCTCGTTCGGGATCAGGTGTTCGATACCATCGCGGGTGATGATGGAAACGTAGCGCGCACCGAGTTTATTCACCCAGCCGTAGGTGTTCTCCACGGTGATAACGTCTCCGGGCTTGATCGACTTGTCCATCAGCAGGATGACGCCGCTTATCAGGTTCGAGACAATTTTCTGGAGGCCGAAACCAATTCCGAAGCCCACGGCGCCGCCGATTACGGCCAGAGCGGTCAGGTCTATGCCCACCGACCCGACCGTTATCAGGATTGCGAGAACATAGAGTCCGGTGCGGAGCGCCTTGTTCAGAAGTACTCGTCCCGCCGGACTGATCCAGTCCGCGTCGTGGAGTTGACGCTCCGTCACCCGGGCAATAAAGGCCGCGAGGCTCAACAGCACGGCCAGCAGCAGCGCGATTGCGAGAATCTGGTAGAGGTTGAAGCTGAATTCGCCCAGCGTCAGGGTAAAAGCCGGTCCTCGCAATATCTCTATGGTTGGGCCAAGCAAATCCCAGATACTCAGTGCCGCCATGCCGAAGGCGATCACAGCGGTGACCCGGGAAAGCATCGGGTTGCGTATGGCTCTGGATACCAGGCGCACCGCGATCCAGGCCAGCAGCAGACTGGTGACAATCTCCAGTATCCACGTGCTGGCCTTCAGGGCAAAGTAGATTCCCAGCACTATGCTGAGAAGAATGAACCAGATCGTGGGCCACAAAAGCGGCTCCAGCGCTCGGCGCGAGATCTCCCAGCGTGGGCGAGTCTCGCACCAATCGGCGATCGGCGGGTGCAAGCGCCGGCTGATCAGCAAGGCGCCGGCGCACATCAAACCGGCAAGAGCCAGATCAAAGACACTCTCCAGCGCCGTAACGCCTTCCGGTTGCAGCGCCGCCAGGATAGCCTCCCAGGCGGACTGCAGCAGTGCCTTCAGTTTTTCCACAAGGCTCCTTGCGAGTGCTTACTCATCCCTAAGCTGTGCTCATCCATTAAATTGGCTCCCCGGGCCGGCATGGAACCAAACTCGTAAGCTATTGATTTATCGCGCATTACTGTAGTACTGGATTTGCTATGTCCCACACTGTTGCCCACGCGGTCTGTTCATTACGACACCTGGACAGGAGACCGACGGGCAACTGCTAGCTATTTTCGAGAGAAAGGATTTCATGGATTGTCTTCGTGGATGTCCATGACCGCTAGATTAACCTGTCGCATCGAAAACCTGCAATACATGCGCCCGCCGTAAGGAAAGCGTTGCCTTTGGCCTGCCAAACCAAGGCGCGCGAGCGCGCCCAGCGGAGCGGCAGGGACGGTGAGGCGAGTGCAGGAAGCACGCTGCACATCAATCAGAATATGGCAACAGAGAAGGTCATTCTAGTTTCTATTGCAGCATCTATAATCGCTCGCCGTGAGCCTACGGAAAGGGAGGTATTGGCAAGGGTTGGCTCGGACTTGCGGCAAGACCTAACGATCTTTGCTGGCCAGTGTCTGCCGGTGCTGATCTTGAATAACTGATTGCCCGGCAGGCTGAGGTTGAGACAGCCGGATATGAGCGTGTCCTGCATTTAGCCCACAAGGTCTAACCGATTCTTACTGAACCCACCTAAGTGAACCTTTTCCGCACTTGGCCACGTATACGATTCATTCCTAGAGGGAGCGCCTGATGAGTAACCGCAAGCAGATCGCGGCAATTTCTGCCGATAGAGTTCCCCCAAGGACCACGCCGTCCAACTATCCGGAGCCGTACTCCAAGCGTATGACCAAACGTGAGAAGAAGCCGCTCGGCGACTTCTTCGGCCTGAAGAATTTCGGGGTGAATCTCACCAAGCTTGCTCCTGGCGGCGAGTCCGCACTGATGCATGCGCACAGTAGGCAAGATGAGATGATCTACGTCCTAGTGTGCTGTCCCGCAAATAAGTTAGAGCTGGTCCCGGTTTTTAAGACAGAGAGATAAGTGTAGGCTTTGCCCTAAGGCGGGGGGGTTTTTGTATCTGGTGGCGGTTATGGACTGGCATTCGCGGCACGTCTTGGCGTGGCAACTGTCCACCACCCAGGACGCGGACTTTTGCCTGGAAGCCTTGCACGACGCCCTGGACCGCCACAGCGCCCCGGAGATCTTCAACACCGACCAGGGCAGCCAGTTCACCAGCCGGGATTGGACGCAAGCTTTGAAGGCCGCGGGCATTCGGATTTCCATGGATGGCAAAGGCCGGTGGCTGGACCATGTGTTTATCGAGCGGCTGTGGCGATCGCTCAAGCAGGAATGCGTGTATCTGAACGCGTTTGAATCGATGCGCGACGCCAGCGCTCAGGTTGGCCGGTGGATAGCCTATTACAACCTGACGGTCTACCCAAAAACTGTGCCACGGAGGATGTGATTTCTGACAAACTCTGAACCTGGAAGGAGGATGTCAGATGAAGCGCAAGCGCTACTCGGTAGAGCAGATCGTAGCGGCGGTCAGGCAGCATGATTTGGGAGTTTCGGCGGCGGACATTGCCCGCAAGCTGGGGATTGCGGAGCAGACCTTTTATCGCTGGAAGAAGCAGTATGGAGGCCTGGAAGCGTCCGAGGTCCGGGAGCTGAAGCAGCTGCGCGAGGAGAACGCCAGGCTCAAGCGCCTGGTGGCCGATTTGAGCCTGGACAAGGTCATGCTCCAGGACATTGCCTCAAAAAAATGGTAGGCGCATCGCAACGCCGCTCGGCGGTGCGCTATCTCACAGGGCGCTATGCGGTGAGTGAGCGGCGTGGCTGTGAGGTAACCGGCACGGCACGCAGTACGTTTCAGTGCCAATCAACCCGGCCTTCTCAGGAGGCGCTACGGCAGCGCATCCGGGACCTGGCCCGCAGCCGGATCCGTTACGGCTACAAGCGCATCCATGTCCTGCTCAAGCGCCAAGGTATCCACGTGAACAAGAAGCGTGTGTATCGCTTGTATTGCCAGGAAGGCTTGCAGTTACGGCCTCGCCGGCCCAGGCGGCATGTGAGCGCAGCAAGCCGGCAACCGCCCCGGGCAAAGCCGCGGGCGCCCAATGTGGCCTGGAGTATGGACTTCGTCAGTGATCAGACATCCGATGGGCAGCGCTTTCGAGCGCTAACGGTCGTGGATGTCTTCACGCGAGAATGTCTGGTCATCGAGCCGGGCAAGAGCTTACGAAGCGCCGATGTCGTCAACGTGCTCAGTCGGATCGCCAAGAAACGCGGCGCTCCAAAGCGAATTTACTGCGATAACGGCAGTGAATTCGTGGGTCGTCTGGTCGATCTGTGGGCCTATGCCAATGGCGTGACCATGGAGTTCTCTCGGCCCGGAAAGCCGACGGGCAATGCGTTCATCGAGTCGTTCAACGGCAGTCTGCGGGACGCATGTCTGAATGTGCACTGGTTCGACGATTTGACGGATGCCAAGGAGAAATTGCAAGCTTGGCGGCGAGAGTACAACGAGATCCGGCCTCACCGGTCTCTCGATGAGCTCTCGCCCTTGGAATTCAAGGCCCGTTGGGCCGAACGAAGGTCAGAAATTCGCTAACGAACTGGTACGGAAAAAGGGGGCCCCTCAGTACAAGGCAATCCCACATCCGAAACGGCTCGGATTACAGGAGAACGGTTAATCCATAGGTTACCGAACCATTTGCTCTATACATGCTCCAGAACTATTTCAAGGATATCTTCCAAGAATTGTCCTTGCCTAGGTTCAACTCTTTGTCGCAACTCAAGCGGAATTATGTGCTGCCATTCCTGCCTGGTTTCTGGCCTTAGTGCAACAATTCGATTGATGATCGCATTACTCAGAATGCTTCGTCTGCGGTCCGGGGATTCAGGCGCGATGTTGCTTTCCCAGTAGCGGTTAAGCGCTTCTCGCAAGGTCTGCTCCTCCTGAATCAGGGCCTTCCCGTTTTCTTTTTGGGCGGTGAATGTATCCACCACAAGAACATCTTCCTTGGGTGTGACCACAGTTTCGTCTCTTTGGCGGTCATCATCTAGCTGTTCGACTAGGACACGCTTGAGCTGGTCTATTTCCTGGGTCCGCGCATGAAACCAATTGGTGGACCAGATGCGATGAATACGCCAACCCTTGGATTGAAGGATTTCCTGCCGCAACCGATCCCGATCACGCGCAATGCGCGATGAATGGTACGCGGCTCCGTCGCACTCAATTCCAATCAAGTACTCACCTGGTCGGTCAGGATGGATTACTCCAATATCAATAAAGAATCCCGCCACGCCAACTTGGTAAACGGTCTTGTAACCCAGGTCACTGATTGCTCTGCCAACCGTTGCCTCGAAATCGTTCGCAGGTTCTCCACCTACTAATGTTCGTTCTGGAACCTCCCCCGTCTTGGCGTACTGGAGGTAGTCTCGAAGTACACGAGCCCCCTTGAACGTTTTTGGGCCTACCAGAATGTCTGATGGCTCCATGGAACTGAATACTTCTACGCGCTCCTTCGCACGTGTGGCGATTACATTCAATCGCCGCCAGCCCATATCGGAATTGATTGGCCCGAAACGTTGATACACCCTTCCGCCACTCTTTTCCGGACCGTAGGTGGTTGAGATGAAAATTACGTCTCGCTCATCCCCCTGCACATTTTCCAGGTTCTTAATAAACAAGGGCTCTTCAGGGTGCGACTCTCCAAAATTGGCGATCAGATAGTCCAAAGGAGGGTCTTGCATTCGCCGAGTGTCCAATTGATTCTGAAGTTCATCTGCTTGTATTTTGTTTAACGCTGCAACGCCCAATGACATTCGCGGGAAACGCTGGATGTGGCGGATGATATTCTCGACAACCACGTTCGCTTCGTTTCGGTTTCTACCGCGGCGATAGGATGGCTCCTCTATCTTTGTAAAGTGCACGCCCAATTCACGGTTCTTTCCGCGGGCAGACGGGAAAACAATGAGATCATCATCATAGAAATGTTCGTTAGAGAAACGAATCAGGTCTTCATGGTTGGAACGGTAGTGCCAGCGCAATCTTCGGTAGGGAAACTGTTTTAGGCAAACATCCAGTATGGATTCCGCATCATCGGCGATGGTCTCCTCTGCATCTTCATCTTCGACCACTGCGCCTTGAAAAAAACTCGTTGGGGGCAACTGTTTTGGGTCTCCAACAATGACTGCTTTCCGTCCTCGCGCGAGCGCCCCTAGTGCATCTTCGGGGCGGATTTGCGAGGCCTCATCCATAATCACCAGATCGAAGTCGATTTCGCCCCTAGGCAGATACTGGGCAACAGACAACGGCGACATAAGAAAACACGGTTTTAGGGCTTCTAGCGCATTTGGAGCCCTTCTGACCAGCTGGCGAATGGGAATGTGCCTCCCTTTCTTTCCTGCCTCATGAACCAATAGAGCGGTCTCCGTATAGTCACGCACGCGACCTCTCCTGATTCCCTGGGGCACGTGCCGAGCACATTGATCAGAAGCAATTTTCTGCGCGTTCAGTTTGAGCACTTTTCTATCGAGGTTGCAGAATCGAGCCCGCAGGCTTTCATGCCTTGAAGCACTGAAGTTAGCAAGCTTCGAATCCGCTTCTATAGCCTCTTGCAGCACAATCTTGTTAACGGAAAACTCAAATGCCCTGCCGACCTCCTCACCTACAAGTGATTCATTAGAAATCGCGGTTGAAAACTCGCCTAGGCCTTTCTCCGCGCACTCGGCGTGTGTTCGGCTCCATCTTTCCAAATTCGGCAGATAATCTCTGGTGGCTAGACATGCGTCCATTTTCTCGCCCAATTCCTTCATTACAACGCCCCTTTCTCCGAGCCACTCGATGGTTTCGACGTTTCCCCACTTTTGCAACTCCCTAATGTTGCCTGCGATGGTCTTTCTGAAATCGTTTGCAAACCGGATGATTTGCAGAATCTGCTCGTGCTTGTCTGCATTAGGTTCCGGGAACCACAAGCGAAGCAATTCGTAATTTATCCCGGAAGTTTCAAGTCGCTCGACAAACCAAGCCTCTAGATCGCGCAGGGCTTGCAGGTCGGTTTCTGCTCGATTCCAGACGGGCTTTAGTAGTTTCTCGAATTCGGAACTAGCCTCAAGGTTTGACTCTAGAGCCTTGGCTTTGTGAAACTGATGTATCGCGCTTCGAGCATGCTTAAGGCTAACGTGTGTGTTGCACCAATCGCCGGATATTTCCCTGATAGCGGCGTCCAGGCGATCCTTCCGTGGCCGAATTGTTTCTGCTATCGCCGGTACGGGCCTGTTCCAAAGGCTCTCCGGGAAACCATATTCCTCCGCGAATCGGGATGCGAAGGCGAGACATTCATTAACGTCTTGCAAGCTCTCCGAAACCCGGTCGTAATGTGCACCCCAGTCCGACAGTATTGCTTGGCTCTCCTTTCGTCCCAAATCTTTACGCAACATTTGAGAGAAATCCACCAAGGACTCCAACGTATCCCAGTTTGTTTCCAATCCGTCAAACAGGCTGCCAAGCGCCGAAGCGTAAGGACCGTCACGATATCGGTCTCGGGCAGTACAAAAGTCAACGAGGTCGGCCACGCAGTCCAGAAACTCCGACTTCCTAGAAAAATCTCTCTTGTTCCTAAGAAGTGAACGAATGATGTGTTTGGACTCTCGGTATTGTCGACCAATAGGGGGGAGCCAGCTATCTCTCTTGGCGTTCAGTTTTTCGTAAGCTTCTTTGATGGAGTTCGTGTTTCCAGTAGCTTCCATTCGAAATGCGCTGAGTTTTTTCTCCCTTTGCTTGACTAAGCGATAGCACTCGGTCCGTGCCTCTTCTAGAAGCGCAGGAGCAAAAGATTCAGCGTGCTTAGGGTGCGCGTGGAGCATTAGCTCCTTCGGTCCATCTATATATTTCTTGGCGGAAGCACAAGCCCGCTCGTAATCCGACAATGTTCGTAGCGTTCCATCAAGCAGTGTGGAAAGCGTTTCTGATGCCGCGGGTAATGCGTCCAGGGAGCCTACGATTCTCTCTACATCATCTTTCTTGGTTGGCAGATCCTCCAGAAATACTTCAGTGGATAGCAGGGACTGGGTAAGAGGGTCACAGTGATCTGCGAGGCACTCGGCGTATTCCCCCGATTTCTTATCCTGATAATCAAAGACTTCCCCGACCGTTGTAACGTGACCTAGGTATTGAGATACGTGCTCGACCAAATGACGATACTCATCAAAGTTGCCCAATAGAGAAATGTTGTGAGCCAGTTCAAGCAAACTGTCCGAAGGAAGATGTGGGAGTTCGTCTGCGCCGTTTAGCTTGCCAAGTTGACCTATTCGTTCAACCTCGAAGAGGGATGGCGCCGAAGTATCAATTCCGCGATTCTCTAGCCATTCCTGGGCTGCTTGAGCCGCTTTTCTGGTGTCTGTAATTGCAGCAAATATCTCATCGTGCCCATCGATTTCCGTGGCATTGGGCATGAAGCCCTTCCATGCCTTGCGTGCGTCGGGTCTGATTTGATCCCATTCATTGGCCAAATCTTGTAGTAGGTCTCGGTACCGAAAAAATGACTCGTAGTTCAGACTAGTAAGGCCATCGAACATGAAGGGCTTGAATCCGGCAGGCAATCCACCGCTCAAGCGCTCTACGCGCCAGATCACCTCGTGCAAAGGCAATTCCTCCGGGCCTGCCGTTCGTAACAACGCGTCTGAGACAGTTAACAAGCCTTCGCGCGCCGCGTGCAGCTCTACTCGCCTGCGCATTAGGTCGGTGGGTGATTCACCGCGTTTTTCGATTCGCTTCTTGACGGATTCTAGTAACTCTTTCTTGCTTGTTTTGAGGCCATGTAACTGAAGGCAGTAATCTCCCAAACCGACCTGCTCAAGGCGCCGAAAAGCGACATCCAGTGCCGCCATTTTTTCCGCGACAAAAAGAACGCTCTTTCCTTCACTCAGCGCCGCCGCAATCAGGTTAACGATCGTCTGCGATTTGCCGGTTCCTGGCGGTCCTTCGATGATCAAATTGGTCGTCCCTTTCAAAGCGTCAACCACGGCGGAAAATTGAGAAGAATCCGCATCCAGGACTATCGGTAGGTCTTGATGTGCTTTGGCTTCCGTATCCTCTTCTTGGATCAATCCTGCTGGGGACTCGTTTTCGTTTGCGCCCAGCAGTAAGCGCCTAATGATCGCCTTATCAACAAGTTGTGCGTGTGAGGGCCAGCGATCGGGATTTAGGTCATGCCACATGATTTGCTTGTGAAATTGAAACAGGCCCAGAGACATTTCACGGGCAACACGCCAACCTTCAGCTTGCCGCGATGCAATCGCTCTATTGACTTCCTGCCAGTAGATCTCGGGGACCGTCTCATCTGTAACCTCAGGAAGTTTCAAGGCAAAGTCGTGCTGGAGCTTTTCGATCAAAGAATAGCTGGAATCAAGCGCCTCATCGTCGAAAGAGAGTCTATATACCGCTGGTCCATAGCCCCGCGCTTTCTCCAATTGCACCGGCAATAGGATCAGAGGCGACTTAAGTTCATTTTTCTCATGACTTGCGTCCTTCCAGTGCAAGAAACCGATCGCTAAAAACAAGCTGTTTGCGCCAGTCTCTTGTATCCGCGATCGGTGCTGCAAATAGAGCTTTCTGAGTCGTTTCTCCAGCTCTCTTTCTGAAAACGGTGTTTGTAAGCGTTTGTCCGTGTATCGAGCTTCCAATTCATCGTCTAGGCTTCTTGATTCAGGCAGCACTCGTTCCGGTTCGGATTCCTCATCGGTAGCATCCTCCTCGGTTTCGATTTGCTGAAAACTGAAATGCCCTTCGTTCAGAAACAGCGAGTCAAAGACAAGATCCGGCATCTCATCAATGATCGGTATATCTAGGGCGGATTCGCGATAGTTAAGCAGCCTGTTGCGGCGAGTCGTATCAAGTAGGCGACTCCGCAGTTTCTCCAACGATTGACGGAGGTATGCTGAACTATCGGCGTTTCTTTCTGTTTGCATCGTATGCACTGCCTATTCCAGCGAAAGTTACCAACTGTTCCGCGGCAAAGTTACCATTCGTTCCAGGTAAAGTTACCGGCGGTCGGAGCGTAGCGACGCGGTTTGGATATTATGACGGGTCTTACGGCGATCTCCCTCCTTTGGCGTTGGCTTTTCGCATGGATTCTCCCTTCAGCGTGATGCGATAGGCGTTGTGCACCAGCCGATCGAGGATGGCGTCGGCGTGGGTGGGTTCGCCGATCATTTTGTGCCAGTGCTCGACCGGTAACTGACTGGTTACCAGCGTGGATCGGCACTCGTGGCGGTCTTCGAGGATCTCCAGCAGATCCCGGCGCTGAGGGGCGGTGAGTTTAGTAAGTCCCCAATCGTCGAGTTATGTTGAGCTCAACATAAATCGACTTATGTGGAGCCCCCACTTATGTGGAGTTGGCGGCGCTCGGCACCGGTAATTGCTGAGCCCACGGCAGCGCCAACTCCACATAACAGCATCTACAGATGACGCAGCCATCGGGTGATGTCGGCGTCGTCTGCAGCAAGGCGGGCACGTTTCGGCGGTGCGAGGGCTTCCGGAAACACTTGCGAGAGGGCGGCGCGTTTCAGGTCGATGTCGGCGCGCGCGTAGCGCATCGTCGTATTGACGCTCGCGTGCCCGAGCCACTGACTGATGGTGGCGAAGTCCACGTCGGCCTTGAGCAGTTGGATGGCTGTGGTGTGACGCAGGGAGTGGGGATGCAGCTGCTTGTCCCGAAGCGTGGGTGCGAGGGCGACGCTGGCGGCCAGGTGCTTGCGCAGTCGGTAGCGCACACCGAAGCGCGTGAGCGGTCCGCCGCGCTGATTGCGGAACAGGAGTGAGGCCGTCGGATCCTGTTCGCCGTTCGGCAACCCGCTGTCAATCAGTTTGCGGAGCAATCGCGCTGTGCTTGGCCAGATCGGACACAGGCGAATTTTGCCGCCCTTGCCGTGCAGTCGAACCTGGTGGGGCGGGTCGAGACGTACGTCGCGCACCCGCAGATCAAGAGTCTCTTGGACGCGAGCGCCGGTGTTGAACAGAAGCGCGAACAAGGCGTAATCGCGTTGTCCGCCCGGTGCGGTGCGATCGATACTTTGCATGAGCGCGGCCATCTCCTGGGTCTCGAAGTACTCGATGGGCGCCTCGCGCGCGCCGCGCTTAAAGGGAATCCCGAGCACCGCCTGTAGCATCTCCAGGTGCTCGGGGCGTTCTGCGGCGAGGAAGCGCGCAAAGGTATGGAGCGCGGCCAGACGGGCGTTGCGGGTCGCGACCCCGTTGCGGCGCACCGTCTGGATGTGTTGGAGGAATCGCATCACGCGTTCGCGGTCGAGATCGGCGATGTCGAGCCGTTCGACGGGACGCTGGGCGTCCTCCGAGGCGAAGCGCAGGAATAGCACGAGGGCGTCGCGATAGCTCTTGATCGTGTGCGTGCTCAGCCCCCGCAGATGCGGCAGATACTCCTCGAAGAAGCGACCGATCGCGCGGCCGAGATCGTTGGGTTTACGCCGGCTCATCGGGCACCTCCTTGATCACGTGCCCGCACTGTTGGGCGAGGCGTTCGCTGGCCAGTGTTGCGAGCGCCGGAATGAAGTGCAGGTAGTAGGCGGTCGAGACGATGGACACATGGCCCATGTACAGGGCCAGATGCGGCAGACGACTCTGGACCTCCTCGCCGCGCCGATAGAATCGCATCAGCGCCTGGACGGCGAAGCTGTGGCGCAGGTCGTGGATACAGGGCCGTCGGCCCTGGTCATCGTGGACGCCGGCCTGATCGAACAGCTGCGTGATGCCATGACGCAGACCGGTTCCGGTGTAGGGGCGCCAACCGCGGGAGCGGTTGCAAAGCAGCGGTGCGCCCGTACGCCGGTCGTCGCACACGGCGGAGCGTGCTCGAAGATAACGGGACAGTTCCCGATGCGCGCTTGGCGACAGCGGCACGAAACGGGACTTGTGGAACTTCGACTCCCGCACCCGGACGACGCCGGTCTCGGCATCGATGTCGGCGAGGCTCAGCCGCAGTACTTCGCCACGGCGCAAACCTGCGGTGTAGAACAGCACGATGGCAAGGCGCAGCACCTGGCTGCGCAACGGCGAGTTCGGCGTTGGGCGAAGCGCGGTCACGCACGCCAGCATCCGGGCGATCTGCTCGGGTTCGACCAGAACCGGTTGCCGATAGGGCTGCGGCTTGGCGAAATAAAGCGGATCCGGCACGAAGCAGGCCGGGTCGGTTCTGCGGCGATGCAGGCTCAGCTTGAGCACGACCTGCTGGCGTCCGCGACGCGTGTTGGCTGAAACATTCTTGAGGTGTTCGCACCAGCGATCGAAGACCGTTCGATCGAGATCGTCCACACCGGTCTGGAGAAGAAAGTTCCGGACCCCTTGCAGGATGTACTCCTCTTGGATGTAACCGCGTCCCAGCATGCGCCGGTGGGCGAGGAAATCGCGTATCGGGGCATCCAGCGCGGTGCCCTTCGTCGTCCTATCCATAACTTGCCTCCTGACTGCCATGGAGCGAGGGCACGGGAAGCGCCACAGTGCGTAGCGCGGCGATGTCGAGACGCAAATAGACACAGGTGCTTTCGAGGCTGCGATGGCCGAGAAGATCGCCGATCGCCTTGACGCCCACGCCGCGTTCCAGCAACCGCAAGGCGAAGGCGTGTCGCAGACTGTAAGCCGAGTAGCGCCCAGGCGGGATGCCAAACTCGCGGGTCCTCTTGGCGAACAGGTCGCAGACCGCCGTGTGCTTCAGTGCACCGCTCGGGCGGCGCGCGCGCAGAAACAACTCCCGGTGGCCACCCTGCCGTCGCCCCCGGTGCAGATAGCGGCGCAGCACGCCCAGCGTCGGCGAAGCCAGCGGCAGGATCAGTTCCGACGCGGTCTTGCGCTGCTGGACACGCAAGGTCCGCGCTTGGAAATCCACCGAACCCACCTCAAGCGCGACAATCTCGGACGGACGAAGGCCGAAATACGCCATAAGATGCAGGATCGTGTAGTCACGCCAGCCCGCCTTGCCGGACCGGTCGATCGACCGCAGCAGCCCTTGTATGAGCTCCCACGGCATCGCCCGGGGAGGTTGTTCGCCACGATAGGTCCGCGGCGTATCGATCGTATCGAGGCGTGTCGGAATCAACCGGCTGTCGAACGCATAGGCCAGGAACGCGCGCAGGTGCGCGACCGTGTGCTGCAAGGTCTGCCGAGTGACATGCGCACTCTTCAGCGACAGATAGTGCTCCACATGGACCGCGGTCAGCGCCGCCAGCGAATCCGTCGGGGTCAGCGCTTGGTCCAGAAAACCCGTCACCGTCGACACATGCTGCGCAGTCGTCGAGGGTGCAAAACCGCGCACTTCACGCAGAAACCGACCGTACTCCTCGATACCCCGCTGCCGTTCGCTCAGCGGCATGACTTCCAGGCGACCGCAAGCCGCGAGAAATCGTCGGTAGGCGCGTCGTGTCGCTTGGTAGCCGACCGCTTGCCGATCCGGTACGCTCTGAAACGCGAATAGTTCCTTGAGCCGGCGGTCCGAGTAGGCTGTGTTGGATCCGGCTTCTCCGTCACGCTCGAACACGTGCCGCAACAGACGAAGGTGCCCGCAGGTGTTCTGGCGCGAATAGCCACTGGCCATCAGCCAGGCGCCAAACGCCTCAAGCTCCTCGCCGCAGCACGATTGCTCGTAACGAGGGTGATACCGGGGAAAAAGTGTACGCAGCATGACTGCCTCCTGATTTTTGTCTTCGGAGGCACTACGCTGCCAGTTAACGATTAGTTATGTTGAGTCCCGGCCAAAAGCGGCGTGCTGGCATCAGTGGTCCGAGGAACGAACTCCACATAAGTGGGGCCTCCACATAAGTCGATTATCAAGACATCAGTTCGGGCCAGTTTTTTTCATCACGTTCGGGTAGCGGCCATCCCCGTGCGCATAGCCGAGCTCATCAAACAATCGTGAGAGGCGATGGTATTGGACGGTGAAGCCGTCGCGGCAGGCTTTATTGCCCAGCGCGCAGGCGATCCACGTCTTGCCCGCACCGGTGGGTCCGGTGAGGAGCAGGTTGAGCCGCTTTTTGATCCATTGTCCGGTAATGAGCCGATTCATCAGCGCCTGGTCCAGTCCCCGCGGATGACGGTAGTCGAGGTCCTCGATCACGACGGATTGGCGCAGCCGGGCATTGCGCAACCGGGAGTTCAGCCGCCGTTCATCGCGGAAGGTGGCTTCGCGGTCGAGCAGCAGTCCGAGCCGTTCCTCGAAGCTCAACTCCTCGATGTCGGTCATGGCCTGTTGATTCAGCAGGGCCGCGCGCATGCCGGGCAGGCGCAACTCGGCGAGTCGTTCAATGGTGGGGTGATACAGCATGAGGGGGTTCTCCTTGTGGGTCAGTGGTAGTAGTCCGGACCGCGCAGGCAATGCCGCATTCGGCATTGCTTGCGTTATGCCGATATCCTGACTATGCCGCGTCAACGGTCAGAGCCCTCGCGGGCGCTGACTGCCGCGTGGAGATTGTCGGCATAATCAAAGTGCTTCGAGAAAGGCCATCAACGTGTCCGGTGGCTGATATCGACCGGCTGGGACGTTGAGGGGTTTCGTCCGATCCATCGCTTTCTCCTTGAGCTTGAGATCGGCGTGGATATAGATTTGTGTCGTCTCGATCGACTCATGACCAAGCCAGAGCGCGATCACTGTGCAGTCGACGCCCGATTGGAGTAACGACATGGCCGCCGCGTGTCGGAGCACATGGGGTGTGACACGCTTTTCCTTCAGCGACGGGCAGGTCGAGGCTGCGAGGGCGGCGTATTTCCGCACGATCCGTTCGACCGCATCACGGCTGAGCCGCCCACCGCGGCTACTGGTGAACAGAGGATCGCCATCATCGCCGGGTTTCTCATCAAGCCAGTTCCGCAACGCATCCGCGCTGTCCTTTCGCAGCGGCGTCAGTCGTTCCTTTCGCCCCTTTCCCATGCACCGAACGTGTGCGCCGGTTCCAAGCACAACATCGTCATGAGACAGGCCGATGAGCTCCGAGATGCTGAGGCCGGTTTGCACAGCGACAACCAGCAGGGTGCGGTCACGCCGCCCGAACCAGGTGGTTGTATCGGGTGCGGTCACCAGCGCCGCCATTTCCGCTGCGTTGAGATAGGTGACCGTCGTTTTCTCGAACTTCTTGACTGGAATGGACAGGATCCGCTGACAGTGATGAACGAGTTGCGGTTCCTGTGTGGCGGTAAACTTGAAAAAAGACCGGATGGCCGCCAGCCGCGTATTGCGGCTGCGAACGCTATTGCCGCGCACGGCTTCGAGGTGAGCCAGGAAGTGGCCGATCAGGGTCGCGTCAAGGTCCTCGAACCGCATATCGGTCGGCTCACGTCCAAGCCGGCCGGAAGCGTAGTTCAGCAGCAGGCGGAAAGTGTCGCGATAGCTCGCGATCGTGTGCCTGCTGGCGTGCAGCCGGACCGTGAGATGATCGGTGAAGAACCGATGAAGGCAGATAGCGAGCGTATTCCCGTTCATGGTGCTACACCCACAAGTGCCGCCTTTTCGGCGCGTTCGCACGCCAAGTGCATCAGTTCGGGAACGGCCTCGATATACCAGTAGGTGTTCGAGGGATGCTTGTGCCCCAGATACGTCGAGAGCTTGATCATTTGCCGATTGGGATCGCGTCCCTGGCGGTACCAGCCAATGATGGTGCGCACCGCCATGGTGTGGCGAAGGTCGTGGATGCGGGGACCGTGGCCACGCTTGCCGTCCGGTCGAACGTCGCGAAGTCCGATGGCCTGTCCGATCCGGGCGAAGACCGCTTGAGCGGAGTTGCAGCTCGGACGCCGGCCACGCTCGTTCAGAAAAAACGGGGCCGTCCCGCTTCCCAGGATCCGTTGGCGGGCGCCGCGGTAAGCACCGAGCCGTTCGCTGGTTGAGGCCGCGACTGGAAGCAAACGGAACCCGCCGGTCTTGGTATCGGTGATCGTCAGCACCGCGTTGTCGACATCGACATCGGCGTTGTTGAATCTCAACGCTTCGCCGAGTCGCATGCCGGTGACCGCGATCAGTCCAAACAGGGTCGAGAACGTCCAGGCATGAAGTCCGCTCGGCGAAGGCAGTTGCTCCGCATGACTGACGATGCGAGCGATCTCTTGCGGCGTGTAGATGTAAGGGCGTGGCCGCCGACGGTTAAGCTCGAATCAGATCCGCCGGCGGGATTTTGGTACGCGGATCAAAACCCTGAAGCCACTTGGCGAAGCCGCGCACATGGCTCAGATTGGCACGCCAGGTAACGTCTCTCGCCGCTTTGTTGTGTTCCCGCCATTGCAGGAACAAACCCGCGGTGATCCATTGAGCATCCGCACCATCCGCAAAGTTTGCAAAGCGGCGCAAGACGTTAGCCGCGGTCGCCATTCGGGCGTGACCGAAAGATTTCCGGTGATCGAGATACTGCACAACGTAATCGCTGAATGTGGTCATGATCGCCCCCCTTGTAGAACCGGCCAGGGCTGAACGATCGAGCGCAACGCATCGATGTCGTAGCGGGCATAGATCATGGTCGTCGCACTGCGCCGATGACGCAGAACGTCACCAATCTCGTGGAAGGATGCTCCCTGGCGCAGCAGTGCAGTCGCCAGTGAGTGGCGGAACAGATGGGCTCCGCAGGTTTGCCCCGAGGGCAGGCGGCAACCGGCTCTTGCCATCGCGCCCTTGAGTACCCTGGCGACGATTTCCCCCGTTTGGAACGCACGCCACGGGGCCCGTGCCGTGACGAACAGGTGACGAGAGGCGCCCTGTCTTCCGCACCGGATGTACTCCACCAGCGCTTCACCGACATCGACTGGCAACGGCATGGGATCGTGGAGACGGCCTTTGCCTCGGATTAGGATTTCCCCGGCGCGCCACCGGATATCCTTAAGGCGGATGGCAACCACTTCGCGCGCACGAAGGCCTAGCCGCGCGGTGAGCAGCAACATCGCACGATTGCGGCGCGCAAGGGCGCTATCGCCCTGCACGCCATCGATCAGGCGTTGGATCGCGTCCGGTTCGAGATGCATTCTCGGTTTGCTTGAGCGGCGTCGCGCAGTGCGCGAAACCGTCTCGGCAAGATTGAGCCGGATTCTCCCGCTCCAGTGCAGGAAGCGCAGCAGATTGCGGAGTCTGGACGCGTTGCTGCGGTCTGGACAGGTCCACGGACCGGCCGCCTTCGGCGCAAGAAAGTCGAGCAGATCCTTGGGCCTTATAGCATCGGGCCGGATCGTATCGTCGCCGAACCAGAATCGCATGAAGGCGTCGAATACCTGCAGGTTGTTCTTGACCGTCTCGCGACTCAACCCACGTTGATGACACAGCCAGTCCTCGTACTCGCCACGCAGCCGCGCCCGGTCGCCGGGTTGCGGCGGCCCCTTCAACATGGACGGGTCGATTGCGCCGGTCTCAACGAGATATCCGATGAACCGGTTTACGATGCTCTTCCAGAGTTGTCGGCTTCTCGAAGCCACCCAGTTCCGTGGCGCCAGCTCATTCAGGCTGGCAACCGCCGTCACGCCCAGACGCCTGATATCGAGGCGCCGAGCACTGGCTTCCGCGCAGAGCGCTCGCACCACGCGACCGTAGATACGGATCGTTCCGGACGCATAGCCGCGCGCGCCGAGATGTTCAACGAACCGCTCGCAGCAACGCTCAAGCCAGTCTCCATACACCGCCACATCGGCGACATCGTTTTCGATGAGGGACATTTCTCGCTCCTATTTCGTTAATGGGAAGGGAACGAGTAAGGCTTACAAAGCGGCTTATGGCAACCGGATTATGCCGACAATCTCCACGCGGCAGTCAGCGCCCGCGAGGGCTCTGACCGTTGACGCGGCATAGTCAGGATATCGGCATAACGCAAGTTGCGGTGGTCGATGGCGGGCGGTTCGGGGGTGGCCGGTGGCAGAGGTTTGCGGTCCAGGCCGTTTTTCAAGATCGACTCCACGCTCTTGTAGGCGTAGGTGCCGAGTGCCAGGGCGCGCCGGCAGGCCGCCTCCAGGCGCTTGTCGCCGTAGCGTTTGCCCAGCCGCATGAGGCCCAAGCAACTGCGGAAGCCCTGTTGCGGATGAACGCGCGTAGCCAGGATCTGCTGCACCAGCGCGGCGGTGGACACTCCGCTGTTCTCGGCCCAGCGGACCAGGCGTTGCGGCGTCCATTCGGCATAGGCCCGATGCGCCTTGGGCATGTGTTCGGCCACCGTGGTGTGGCCGCCGGGCCGATGCGAGCGTCGGTGACTGGCGACCCGCCGGCCCTTGTGCAACAACTCCACGGCGTGCGCGGTTACCCGCGCATCCAACTGGTGTTTGACCAACGGATAGGGTACGGAGTAATGGTGGCGCTGGATTTCGACGTGGTAAGAGCTGGTCCCGGTCTTTAAGACAGAGAGATAAGTGTAGGCTTTGCTCTTAGGCGGGGGACCGCCAAATGGAGCGAAGAAAGAGTGAGGAGACCGAGAAGGAACCACAGGCCCCAGTTCAAGGCGCGAGTGGCGCTGGCGGCAGTGAAGGGCGAGAAGACACTGGCGGAGTTGTCGTCGCAGTTCGACGTGCACCCGAACCAGATCACGCAATGGAAGAGTCAGCTCCTGGAGCAAGCGGCGTCGGTATTCAACGGCGGGAGATCCCGGACCGAGGAGCCGGTGGATCTGAAAGCTTTGCACGCGAAGATCGGGGAGTTGGCGCTGGAGAACGATTTTTTAGAAAGCGCGCTCATCAAGGCGGGCCTGCTGAGCGCAAAGCGATGATCGACCCGGGTCACAAGCTATCAATCAGCCGACAGGCGAAGATCCTCAAGATCTCGCGTTCGTCGGTTTACTACACGCCCCGGCCCGTGTCGCCGGCGGACTTAGAACTGATGAAGGCGATCGACCGGCTGCATCTGGAGGCACCCTATGCCGGGAGCCGGATGAGGAAGAAACTCCTTCGCGCTGAAGGCTTCAAGGTCGGGCGCCGCCATGTCAGGACGCTGATGCGGAAGATGGGCATCGAGGCCTTGTATCGCAAGAAGAACACGTCGCGCCGACATCCGGGCCACGAGGTCTTTCCGTATCTGCTTAGAGGTCGAACGATCACCGAGGCCAATCAAGTCTGGGCGCTCGATATCCCGTACATCCCGATGGCCCGCGGCTTCGTCTATTTCGTCGGCGTCATGGACTGGGCGACCCGGAGAATCTTGTCCTGGCGGCTCTCGACGACGCGGACGACGGACTTTTGTGTCGAGGCGCTGGAGGACGCGATTCGCCGTTATGGGAAGCCTGAGGTCGTCAACACCGACCAGGGCAGCCAGTTCACGAGTGCGGCGTTCGTCGAGCTCGTGCACGGCCACGGAATCTCTCTCAGCATGGACGGCAAGGGGGCTTGGAAGGACAACGTCTTCATCGAGCGATTTTGGCGGACGCTGAAATACGAGGAAGTCTATTTGCGAGCCTATGAGAGCGTCTTGGCAGCGAGACAATCAATTACCCGGTATCTCGCGTTCTACAATGGCCGTCGTCCGCATACCGCGAATGGCGACTTAACGCCGGATGCGGCGTACTTTGGCGTGCTGTCGATTAACCAGGTAGCATAATCATGAAACCGCAAGGCCCATCACCTATCGACGACTGAAAAACTGTCCGAAAAAGCGGGACCCTCTCTCTCGAAGGCTCGGGATTCTTGTTCATATGTTTCGCGTTCGGTCTGTGAAGCACTGGGAGGGGGGGGGAGACGGGCAGTTTAGGTCCCTCCCCAAAGTGAGTCACCAGCGCATTCCACGCACTTTGCACCTCTTTCTCCTTGCCACCATTAAACTCCAAGTCAATCCGATTCAACGCGCGGACATGTTCTGGGGAAAGAGGCGTGGCACGAGTAGCCATGAGCGTCTTGAATATATCCAGCTTCCGCTCCTTGGCTTGTCTCTTCTCGTCGAGTTTGCCTTGAGCCCATATACCCAAGAAAGGGCCACCTACGATTGCAATAAGGACTAGGATTTCCATGAGCATGTTGCCTCCCAAGCTCTGCGAGCAATAAGCCGCATTCTACTTTTGGCAGAAGCAAGAATCATGCGCTTTTCGATTTCGCCACCGCGTCAGGCTGTCGCGTGCAATTCCACCACGTCCGCGCTCGTGCCCGTTACATAAGCCGCCCAGGACTGCATGAGCGCGCACCGACGTTGGTAGAGATCGCTCCGGAAATACGCCCCCTCAACCCCCTGGACTTGATGCGCTAGGGCAGCCTCGGCAATCTCCCTCGGTTTGCCGGTTTCGGCGCACCAGTCGCGGAACGACGAGCGGAAGCCGTGAACGGTTGCGCCTTCGGCCAGGTCGTTATCGCGCAAGCATTTCGTCAATGCCATGTCCGACAGCGGCCCGCGCTTGACCGGCGACGGGAATATCAAGCCGCCGCCCATATTGAGCGCTTTCGCCTTGCGCAGCACGTCCAGGGCCGCGTCAGACAGCGGGATGCGATGCTCTTTGGCTGCCTTCATCCTGTCTGCCGGTATCGTCCAGATCCGCGCCTCGAAGTCGATTTCCTCCCACCGGGCCAGCCGTCCCTCACCGCTGCGCACGGCGGTCAAGACCACGAGCCGAAGGCACAGCTTGACGGCATCCGATGCGGAGCTGCCTGCGATCACTTTCAGCGCGGCCAGGATGTCCCGGTAGGGCATCGACGGATGATGCTTCACGCGGCGCTGCTTCGGTAGCGCGCCGTCGATCACTTCCCCGGCCACGTTCAGGTCGATATGCCCGTGCGCTTGGCCCCAATGTAAGACCGCCTTGATACGGCTACGCAGCTTTCGGGCGAGTTCCGGCTTGCTCGTCCATATCGGCTCCAAAATGCAAAGCACGTCTTCTCGGCCGATCTGGTTTAGCCGTCGCTTGCCGATGTCAGGGAACGAATACTTCTCAAGTGACCCCCGCCAGTTCGCTTCCGTCTTACTGCCGCGCCAGTCCTTCCGGTGCGCCTCTATCGTCGCTTCCGCGGCCTGGCGAAAGGTAGGTGGCAGCACCTTATACCTTCCCTCAAAGGGATCGCCACCGCGATATACGAGCCGCCGATTGTCGAATGCCTTGTTCCTCGCCTCACGCAGACTCACAACCGGATAACCGCCCAAGCCCATCTCGCGCCGCCTACCGAATATGACCAATCGCTGCACCCAAGACTTCGAGCCGCCCGGCGCGACCTTCAAATACAGCGTGTCATCGACCCGGTGCTTGCCCGGCCTCGACAGCGCCCGAATCTTCGTTTCCGTGAATGTCGCCATTAATTTGCCCACCATTTATTCCACCATAATAGGGGAAATCCTACTGCAAGCTATGACGGGCAGTCAAGCCCTATCTGTCAAGTAAAATATCAAGCTAAATTAGATATTTACTTGATATTATGGGGGGATAAAATAGGCCTAGATTCAACGATATAAAGGGGGTTAGGTGGCTCCCCGGGCCGGACTCGAACCAGCGACAAATTGGTTAACAGCCAACCGCTCTACCAACTGAGCTACCGGGGAAGCGCTACGGAATTTTAGCCGCAACGGGCCGCTCACGCGAGCAGGCGCCCGATTCGCCGCATGGCTACCTCAAGGTCGCCCATGCCGCAGGCGAAGGAAAAACGTAAATGTCCTTCGGCGCCGAAAGCGGCTCCGGGCACCAGTGCAACGTCGGCCTCCGACAGGATCAATTCCGCCATCTCCGTATCGTTCTTCAAACCCTTGGCCCGGATTGCTTCTCGGGCGTCGGCAAACACATAGAAAGCGCCCTGGGCCGGCGCACAGCGCATTCCCGGCAATGCATTGACGGCCTCATGCATGTATTCATAGCGTTCCATAAAGGCGTTGCGCATGGTGGTAAGTACCGATTGGTCGCCTTCGAGAGCGGCCACGGCCGCCGCCTGCGAGATGCTGCATGGATTGGAGGTGCTCTGACTGCATAGCTTGCGCATGGCGTTGACCAGCTCCACGTTCGCCGCGGCGTAACCGATTCGCCATCCGGTCATCGCAAACGCCTTGGAAACGCCGTTTACGGTGACGATTCGATCCTGCATCCCGGTCCAGACCTGGGCGGGCGTCAGCCAGGGCGTATCGCCCCAGTAGATATGCTCGTAGATGTCGTCGGATACGGCCACGACATGGTCATGCCCGGCCAGAACCTCGCCCAGTGCCTGGAGTTCCGCACGCGTGTAGCTCGCGCCCGTGGGATTGTTGGGCGTATTGAAGAAAATCAATCGGGTCCGTTCGGTGATCGCATCGTCGATTTGTTCGGGCGTAACCTTGTAGTTCTCTTCCAGGCCGGCGGAAACGATGACCGGCGCGCCATCGCACAGCTTTACGATGTCGGGGTAGGAAACCCAGTACGGCGCCAACATGATCGCCTCGTCGCCTGGGTTCAGCAGCGCCGCGCAGACGTTATAAAGGACTTGCTTGGCGCCGGCGCCGACAGAAATTTCGGCAGGCTCGAAGTCAAGACCGTTGTCGCGTTCGAACTTGTTGCAGATGGCGCGCTTCAGCGCCGGGGTGCCGTCGGCCGCGGTGTATCGCGTGTCGCCGGCTTCCATTGCTTCAACCGCGGCGGCGCAAACGTGCGCGGGGGTATCGAAGTCCGGTTCTCCGGCGCTCAGGCTGAGGACGGCCCGCCCGGCCGCCCGCATTTCCCGGGCCAGAGTGGATACGGCAATCGTGGCCGATGGCTTTACGCGCTGCACTCGTTCGGAAAGCTGGATGGTACTCATGGATATGCCTGCTGCTGGTCTTAAACGTGTATTTTATCGCCCCCTGGGAACGAGGGCTTCCAGCCCTCGCAATCCCGAAAGGCTATCTTATCGGCCGCGTTTGCCACTGGAATGCTACAGTGCCGATGTGAAGAAGGATTACTTCGATTTGCAGGCTGACTTCGAGTTGGCCGGGGACCAGCCGCAGGCCGTAGACGCCTTGTGCGAGGGACTGGAGCAGGGCCTTGCCCGGCAGACCCTGCTCGGCGTGACCGGCTCAGGCAAGACCTATTCGCTGGCCAGTCTGGTGTCCCGTCAGCAGCGGCCGGCCCTGGTGCTGGCGCCGAACAAGACACTTGCGGCCCAACTCTACGGCGAATTCCGGGACTTCTTTCCCCAAAACCGGGTGGAGTACTTCGTGTCGTACTACGACTACTACCAACCCGAAGCTTACGTTCCGTCCACCGATACCTATATCGAGAAAGACGCCTCGATCAACAGCCATATCGAACAGATGCGGCTGTCGGCCACCAAGGCGCTGATGGAGCGCAAGGACACCATCGTGGTGGCTACAGTGTCGGCCATTTACGGGCTGGGCGACCCGGATACCTACTTTCAGATGATCCTGCACCTGGTACGGGGCGACCGGGTCAATCAGCGGGACCTCCTGAGGCGCCTGGCGGACCTTCAGTACACCCGCAACGAGGCGGAACTGCGCCAGGGGACGTTTCGGGTGCGCGGCGATGTCCTGGATATATTCCCGGCCGAATCGGAGCGCGAGGCGGTTCGGGTGCAGCTTTTCGATGACGAAGTCGAGGATATCCGCTACTTTGATCCACTGACGGGCGAGATGGACCGGCGCGTCCCGCGAGTAACCATCTACCCCAAGACGCACTATGTCACTCCGCGCGAGACCCTGGAAGGAGCGATAGACAAGATCAGGCTGGAGTTGCGCGAGCGCCTTGGCGTACTGCGCTCGGAGCAGAAGCTGGTGGAAGCACAGCGCCTGGAGCAACGCACCCTGTTCGACATTGAAATGATGCTGGAAGTCGGCTACTGCACGGGGATTGAGAACTACAGCCGCTATCTGTCCGGGCGCAACCCGGGCGAGCCGCCGCCCTGCCTGTTCGACTACGTGCCGGCCAATGCTCTGCTGTTTGTGGACGAAAGCCACGTGACGCTGCCGCAGTTGGGCGGCATGTTCCGGGGTGACCGCTCGCGCAAGGAAACCCTGGTTCAATACGGATTCCGCCTGCCGTCGGCGCTTGACAACCGGCCGCTGAGATTCGAGGAATTCGAGCGCATATCACCTCAGACCATCTATGTCTCAGCGACTCCGGGGCCGTTCGAGCACGAGCATTCCGATGCTCTGGTTGAGCAGGTCGTGCGTCCCACCGGCCTGGTTGATCCGCATGTGGACGTGCGGCCGGCGTCACGCCAGGTGGACGATGTCCTGTCCGAGATCGCCTTGCGGGTGGAACTTAAAGAACGCGTTCTGATTACCACGCTGACCAAGAGAATGGCCGAGGATCTGACCGAGTTCCTGGAGGAGCACGGCGTTCGGGTGCGCTATCTGCACTCCGACATCGATACGGTGGAAAGGGTGGAAATCATCCGCGATTTGCGCCTGGGGGTGTTTGATGTGCTGGTGGGCATCAACCTGTTGCGGGAGGGGTTGGACATGCCGGAAGTGTCGCTAGTGGCCATTTTTGACGCCGACAAGCAAGGCTTCCTGCGATCCGAGCGTTCGCTGATTCAGACCATTGGCCGCGCGGCCCGCAATCTGAACGGCATGGCCATCCTTTATGCCGACAAGAGCACCGGCGCGATCCGCGGCGCGCTGGAGGAAACCAACCGGCGGCGTGGCAGGCAGTTGGAGTACAACCGGGAGCGGGGCATCGTGCCGCGCGGAATTCAAAAGGACGTGGCCGACATCATGGAGGGTGCGGTAGTCAGGGGACGCAGCCGGCGGCGGCCGGCGCGGATGGTGGCGGAGAGGATGTCGGAGTACCGCGCGCTGACGCCGGAACAGGTGATGAAAAAGATCAAGCAGCTCGAGAAGCGCATGTATCGGCATGCACAGGACCTGGAATTCGAGGAGGCTGCGTCGCTGCGCGATGAGATCATGCTGCTGCGCCGCGATGGCCTCGGCATTCCCGGGAGGGACAAAGCCTTGGCTTCCTGAGCCTTGAGCGCAGGATGCCCTCCCCCTGGGAACGAGGGCTTCCAGCCCTCAACGCGGGGAAAGAGGGCATCCTGCCCTCAACCCCCAAAGCCCAACGCACCACCCACAACAAGCCCGGCCGCCACACGGACCGCACAACCTATAATTATCCGAAAATTCGGCAGGTGAAGAATGCGAATGAAACTACTCCGAAAAATTGCGCCAGCCTTGTTGCTGCTGGCTCCCATTGCACTTTATTCCGGCGATGCCGTTGATACGGAAGCCGATATCGCCCACCTTAAGGTGCAATACGCGAAGGTAGACGAGGTCCGCACAACGCCCCTGCCGGGCGTGTATGAAATGCGTTTTGGCTATCGCCTGGCATACGTGGATGCCACCGGGCGCTTTGGTTTCCTGGGCTCGGGGGATCTTCAGGATGTCTCCACCGGTGAAAATCTCTCGGAACAGCGGCGTGCTGAAATGCGGCTTGAACTGATGGGGAGCCTGGAAGAATGGGACACGCTGGATTTTCTTCCCGAAGACACCCGGCACGAACTACTCGTATTTACCGACGTGGATTGCGGCTATTGCCGGCGGTTGCACCAGCAGATGGCCGACTACCATCGGCTGGGAATCGGTGTGCGTTACCTGGCTTTCCCGCGCTCCGGCCCGGATACTGATACCTGGACCACCATGCAGTCCATCTGGTGCGCCGATGACCGCTTCGCGGCTCTGACCCGGGCCAAGGCGGGCGGCTTTACGCCGGAACGCAAATGCGACTCGGAGTCGATTCGTCGCCACTATGAATTGGGAAAACAGATTGGCCTGTCCGGAACTCCCGCCTTGCTTACTTCGACCGGCCGCCTGATTCCGGGCTATGTGCAGCCGGCCCGCCTGGCCGCCATGCTGAACGAGGATGCCGCCTCGGATTAGCGGAGTCAGCGTTCGAGATACTGGCGCTTTTTCGTTACCTCGCGCCAGTCGTCGGCGTCCGAGGGCGGTTCGCCGGCTTCGGTGATCACCGGCCAGTCTTGCGACAACTCCGCGTTGAGTTCCAGGAAATCTTCCTGGCCCGGCGGAATCTCATCTTCGGACACGATCGCGTCAACCGGGCACTCCGGCTCGCACAGGGTGCAATCGATGCACTCTTCGGGGTCGATTACGAGCATATTGGGACCTTCGTGAAAGCAGTCCACCGGACAGACTTCCACGCAATCCATCAATTTGCACTTAATGCAGCTTTCGAGAACCAGAAAAGTCATTGGCGTAGTGTTGTATTGGTTGTCTTCCGAACCTGCTAATGATAATCAATTCGGCGCGCCAGGGTGCACCGCGTCCAGCCTCAGTCCGTTGCTGGAGCCGCCCAGGTAACGGCGCAACGCGATTATGCCGCTTCGAAAAGCGATATTCTCGAAGGGGATTTCGTCTGGCGCAAACAAGCGGGTCTCGAGCGATTCCAGGCCGGGCGCGAACTTGCCGTCTATCACTTCACCGCGGAAGAAGAAGTGCACCTGTCCGGCGCGCGGCATATCCACGATCGAAAAAAGCTCGCCCAGGCGGATTTCGGCGCAGGCCTCCTCGCGGGTTTCCCTGAGAGCAGCCTCTTCCAGGGTCTCGTTCAGTTCCATGAAACCGGCGGGGACGGTCCAATAGCCCAGCCTTGGGTCAATGGCGCGGCGGCACAGGAGAATACGTCCTTGGTGTTCGGCCACGCAGCCGACCACCGGGATAGGGTTGCGGTAATGCACGAAGTTGCAAACCGGGCACACTTCCCGCTCGCGATCCTCCCCCGGGGGAATGCTGCGCTTGACCGGCGCGCCGCATTGGCCGCAGAACTTGTTCGGTGGCGCAGGCAAAGGTGTTTCCGCAGGGAGTGTTTTCGCGTTTAAGAGGGGTAATAGTTCGGATTTCGGATGGTGCCGGGAGCGAGACTCGAACTCGCACGGGTTTAACCCCGCCGGATTTTGAGTCCGGTGCGTCTACCAATTCCGCCATCCCGGCGCCGGAACGGAAGGATACACTAGTGTCGTGTTCTGCAACCTTTTGATACGGGAATCGCATCTATCAAGGCATGTCGGGTTTTGCCAACAAGACCATTGATCCGGCATTCGTGCGCAGCGCCCAGCGTGGCGACATGAAGGCGCACGAGATCATCTACCGCCAGTTTTCCGGCCCGGTGTACACGCTTGCGTTGCGGATGACCGGCTCGAGGGCGGTAGCAGAGGACATTCTTCAGGAGAGTTTTGTGGAAGTGCTGCGAGGCATAGCCAAGTTTCGGGGAGAAGCCTCCCTGGCCACCTGGATTCGGCGTATTGCCGTGTCCCGGTGCCTGATGCATATGCGGGCAGCATGGACCCGTCGCAGGCAGCTCTTCTCCGAAATTGTCGGCGAGGACGGTACCTTCGAGATTCCGGCCAACGAGGAAACGCCTGAACTGGCCATGGACCTGGAGGCGGCGCTGGATCTCCTGTCGCCCACGGCTCGCGCAGTCGTGTGGCTGCATGACGTGGAGGGCTATACGCATAAGGAAATCGCCGAAATGATGAACAAGACCCGTAGTTTTTCCAAATCGCAGCTGGCGCGCGCGCACAAGCGGCTGAGGGAGCGCCTCGGCCCTTCCATTCAGCCTGACGCGCAGCCGGTTCGGCAGGCGATGATCGCCTGAAGGAGCGCACATGAGCAGTAGCAATCTCTTGCAAGAGAACCCGAAGGCCGAGGCTGAAATCGCCGCGGCCTTGCGGTCCCTGCCGCAGAAGAGTGCCCGGGAGGGTGACTGGAAGCGGGTGCTGGATCGCTATGCGGCTGAGCAACAGTCAACGGTGCAGCGACGCCGCTATTGGGGCGGCGGGCTGGCTGTGGCCGCCAGCATTGCGGTGGCCGTAGTTGGTTTGCGGCTCGGCGCCGGGGTGTTTTTCGGCGCGCCGGCTCCCGGCGGTGATGTCGACGCCGAACTGAAGGGCACTTTCCGCGAAAGCGCCAGGACCGGTGACGAAGTGTTTGCAAGCGCCGCAGTGGCGCTGGGAGAGCAAGTTGCGCAGATGGATATGGATGCGCTGATCGCCTTTTCCCGGTTTCAGGAAGAGCGCCTGCGCGCGCTTCCGGCAGTGAGCCATCCGGGACGCGTGCTGGAGGTGGACGCCTTCGGTCTGGTCACTGAACTTGAGGACCAGATCGCGCTGCTGGATGAAGGCTTGATCCCGGCTTCGCTTGACTCGGATGACCGGTCCTTTCCCCGCAGGCTGCTGCAGGAGCGGGCCATGCTCATGGACGATTTGTTTTCGATGCGCCGCGCCGAGGCGGCGCAGGCAGGCTTCATGTATGCGGATTTTTGATAATTCCGAAAACCGGCAGGAGACAGGAAAAATGAAACAACTAGCGGCAACGTCATTGCTTGCCTTGATCATCGCCCCATTGGCGTTGCAGGCCGATCCTCACGAAGAGCCAGAGGCTGTTGAAGAGGCTCACGTCTTGCGATTTGCCTTTCCCGGTGCGGAGCGACAAGTCATGCTGCAGGTGCGCGCAAGAGGCGCACGCCTGGGTATTGGTCTAGGCGACTGGGCAGAGGGCGCGGTTGAGGGGCTTAGCGTAGTGTCCGTTTCGCCGGGGGGGCCGGCCGATCAATCGGGATTGCGGTCCGGAGACATGCTGACCACGATCAATGCTGAATCGCTGGCCGCGGACAGCGGTCAGGAATCGTACGAACGGCTTCGTGAAGCGCTCGCCGCAGTCAAGCCAGGCAGCGATGTTTCGATCGGATATCGGCGGGGCGAGGAAGAGTTGGAAGTGCAATTGGCCACAAGCTCCTGGGAACAGTTGGTTGAGGACGGAAATGGTGTGCGGGTCGGGCGCATGGCGAGGCGGATCGGCAATTGGGCGCGCAATATGAGTAATTGGAGTGCCGGAGACCGGAATTTGGAGGTCGAAGTTGACGTGGATGAGGATGGGCAGGAGCGCAGGATAGTGCGCATCCGCCGTGGCGCTCCGGAGCCCCTGGCGTTTTACGACATGGCCTGGAGGCTGGGAGGACTGCAGATTACCGAGTTGACTCCTGCTTTGGGTGAGTACTTTGGCGCCGAGCATGGACTGTTGGTGGTCCGGGCGCCCCACGACGAAGATGTGCCCCTGGAAGACGGCGATGTGATTCAGAAGATCGGCGGGCGTGAGTTCAAGGACGCTCGCCACGCTACCCGTATTCTCCGTTCTTATGAGCCTGGAGAAAAAGTGGAATTGGAGGTGCTTCGGCACAAGCGCCGCAAGCAGGTAAGTTTCGAATTGCCGGTACGGTCCCGCGAGTTGATCCGGGGTCACTTCATGGCTCCTCCCGAGCCGGCCGCCCCAGCGTCGCCAACTGAACCGGGTTCGTCGCCCGAAACAACCTGACGGGCGCTTTCCCTACAATGCGCGGGTGCGGCCTCAAGACTTCACCTACCACGCGCCCGAGGAACTGATTGCGCAGCAGCCCCTCAAGCAGAGGGGCGCAAGCAGGCTCTTGCATCTTGCGGGGGCGGGCGGCCTCCACGACCGGCAATTCGCCGACCTTCCGCGGCTGCTTGAGCCCGGCGACCTGGTGGTCGTGAACGACACCGCGGTGCTCCCGGCGCGCCTGTTCGGAAACAAGGAAAGCGGCGCCAGGGTCGAAATGCTGCTGGAGCGGGTGCTCGATCCGAATCGCGCAGTGGTGCAATTGCGCGCCAGCCGTGCGCCAAGCGCGGGCCAGGAGCTGGTGTTCGAAGGCGGAGCGCGGGCCCGCGTCACGGGCCGCCAGGATGCTTTCTTCGTCCTGGAATTTTCGTGCGAACTTATCCCGCATCTGCAGCGAAATGGCCATATGCCGTTGCCGCCGTATATCCGGCGCCGGGACCGGCCTGCGGACCGCGAGGACTATCAGACCATTTTCGCCAGGCATTCCGGTGCAGTCGCGGCGCCTACCGCCGGTCTGCATTTTCAAGCGGTCTTGTTGCAGGCCCTTGAGGAGAAAGGCGTGGGCCTATCGCATATCACCCTCCACGTAGGAGCCGGCACATTCAAACCGGTGAGCCAAGAACAGGTACGTCGCGCGGAGCTTCACTCGGAGTTCTTGCAGGTATCCGGGAAGGCGTGCCGCAAGGTCCGGGATTGCCACGAACGCGGAGGCCGTGTATGCGCCGTGGGAACGACCGTAACTCGCGCCCTGGAAAGCGCGGCGCAGCATGGGGAGCTACAACCGTTCAAAGGCGAGACGCGGCTGTTTATCCTGCCCGGCTTCCAGTTTCGGGTTGTGGATCTGCTGGTGACCAACTTCCATTTGCCGGAATCCTCCCTGCTCATGCTGGTGTGCGCCTTTGCGGGCCGGGAGGCGGTGTTGAACGCGTATCGGCATGCGGTCAGGCAGCGCTACCGGCTGTTCAGTTACGGCGACGCCATGCTGCTCGAGCGTCGCGAGGCCGCCGGGTGAAGTTTTCGATCAGCGCCAACTGCGGGCCCGCCCGGCGTGGCCGCCTCGTGTTCAAGCGCGGCGCGGTGAACACTCCGGCGTTCATGCCGGTAGGCACGTACGGCGCCGTGCGAGCAGTCTCGGTGGAAGACTTAGCTGAACTCGGGGCCGAAATGATCCTGGCCAACGCCTTTCACCTGATGTTGCGGCCCGGAGAAAAACTGGTTGAGGAACTGGGTGGCCTGCACGAGTTCGGGCGCTGGCAGGGACCGATCCTGACCGATTCCGGCGGCTACCAGGCGTTCAGCTTGGCCAAGGGAAGGGAAATAAGCGAACAGGGACTGGAATTACGCTCGCCGATCGATGGATCTGCCGTGCACCTGTACCCCGAGACCTGCATGCGGGTGCAGGCGCGTTTGGGCAGCGACGTGCACATGGTTTTGGACGAATGCACGCCGTATCCCGCCGATCAGGAACAGGCCCGCGCCTCGATGCTGCGCTCCATGCGCTGGGCGGCGCGCTCCAGGGAATCATTCGATTCCGAAAAAGGCGGCGAAGCCGTGTTCGGCATCGTGCAGGGGGGCATGTACCCCGACCTTCGCCGGGAATCGCTTGAACGGCTGGAAGAACTGGACTTTCCGGGACTCGGCATAGGAGGACTGTCGGTCGGCGAAAGCGCCGAGCTGCGCGGCGCCGTGCTGGAGGCGCTATGCGGGCACATGCCGGAGCGCAAGCCGCGCTACCTCATGGGTGTAGGCAAACCTGAAGACATAGTGGAGGCGGTGCGCCTGGGAGTGGACATGTTTGATTGTGTCATGCCCACCCGCAATGCGCGCAACGGGCAATTGTTTACCCGCCGCGGGCCAATACGGATCCGCAATCAACGCTACCGAAACGACCCCGAGCCTATCGACACCGGGTGTGAATGCTTTACCTGCCGCAACTACAGCCGCGCCTACCTGCGCCATCTGGATGCATGCGGAGAAACATTGGGCCTGCGCCTGAACTCACTGCACAACCTGTATTTCTACCTGGACTTGATGCGGCGCCTGCGGGAATCCATCGAAGCCGGCGGCCTCGGGCAGTTCTCGCCCTACGACCTGTAGGCGCATTGCTGTCCTCCCAGCGGCGGGATGTGCGATAATTTGCGCCCAAGCTTGAGTCACCAACGGACCCTTCAGCCATGCTTCTCGACATTCTGATTTCCCCGGCCTGGGCCCAGCAGGGGGGCGAATCTCCCAGTATGCTGCCGATGATTTTCACCATGGTGCTGATCTTCGGGGTCATGTATTTCATGGTGATCCGCCCGCAATCCAAGCGCACCAAGCAACACCGGGCCCTGGTGGCCGGTCTGGCGGAGGGCGACGAAGTGCTGGCTGGGGGCATGGTGGGCCGCATTATCGACGTGGCGGAACAGTTTGTGACCCTGGAGGTGGCCAAGGAAGTGCAGGTGAAAGTCCAGCGGCACAGCGTGAGCGCAGTACTTCCCAAAGGCACCATCAAAAGCATCTGATTGCTGCCCGGGCGCACTGGCGCCCCATCCCGCATGAATCGCTATCCACTCTGGAAAAATCTGCTCGTGCTCATCGCCGTGGTCGGCGGTAGCCTGATCGCGCTGCCGAATATCTACGGCGACGATCCTGCCGTGCAGATATCACGGGAAGACCAGCGCGAGATCCTTGAAGTGGAGGTTGACGCCGCCCGCCAAGCGCTGTTTCTTGCCGGAATTGAGCATCTCGGCGTGCAGGAAAGCGAAAACTCCATGCTGATTCGTTTCGATTCCGTGGACACGCAGCTCAGCGCCGGCGACTTGTTGCGCGAAGAGCTTGGGCCTGACTACGTGTTGGCCCTGACGCTCACGCCCCGCACTCCGGACTGGCTTGCGGCCCTGGGACTCAAGCCCATGAGCCTGGGGCTGGATTTGCGCGGCGGCGTGCATTTCCTGTTTGAAGTGGATACCGGTACCGCCGTGCGCCACCGAGTCGAAGGCTACGCCGAGGACTTCAGCCGGAGCCTGCGGGACGAGGGCATACGGCGCACAGTGCAGGCCATGGGCGACCAGGTGCGGGTCGACCTGCGCCGCGCCGAGGATCTTGAGCCGGCGGAAGAGTTGCTCACCGGCATGGAGCCGGAGCTGGAATACGAATCAGGCATTGCCGGCGACGGCGCCTGGATTACCGCGGCTTTGAGCGAAGCCCGCCTGCGGGAACTGCGCGACAACGCCATAATCCAGAACGTCACTATCCTGCGGAACCGCGTAAACGAGCTGGGCGTCGCCGAGCCGCTGGTCCAACGGCAGGGACAGGGCCGCATCGTGGTCCAGCTGCCGGGCGTGCAGGACCCGGCCCAGGCCTCGCGTATCCTGGACTCCACCGCTACCGTGGAGTTTCGCCTGGTGTGCTACGAGGAGAACGCCATCGAGGCGGCCCGCCTGGGGCGCGCGCCGATCGGTTGCGAGCTGCTGTTCGATGAGTCGGGCCAGCCCGTACTCGTCAGGCGGGCGGTCATTGCCGGGGGCGGGCAGCTTGTGGACGCCCGGCAGGGATTCTCCGAGGACGGCCAGCCGGCGGTGCACGTGTCCCTCGACGGCCGTGGCGCGGATTCCATGCTGGAAGCCACCCAGGACAATCTGCAAAGGCCCATGGCGGTGGTCTTCGTGGAGCAAAAGCGCGAACCGGATGAGCAGGGCGAGGCTGTCACCCGTGAGTACCGGAAGGTCATCAATGAAGCCAACATCCGGGGCGTGTTCTCCAGCCGGTTTCAGATTACCGGGCTGAATGTGGTGGAAGCGCGCGATCTTGCCTTGCTGCTTCGGGCCGGGGCGCTCTCGGCGCCGATCTTCAAGGTCGAAGAGCGAACCGTTGGGCCGTCTCTCGGTCAGGACAATATCGACAAGGGTATGCGCGCCATCATTGTCGGGCTGCTCCTGGTGGTGTTGTTCATCAGCATTTACTACCGGGTGTTTGGAATGATCGCCACCCTGGCGCTCGGCGCGAATCTCGTATTGGTCGTGGCGCTGCTGTCTTTGCTGCAGGCTGCGCTTACCTTGCCGGGCATCGCGGGCCTTGTTCTTACGGTCGGTATGGCGGTAGACGCCAACGTGCTGATCTTCGAGCGTATCCGCGAGGAGCTGCGCAACGGAAACTCTCCGCAGGCCAGCATCCGCGCGGGCTACGACAAGGCCCTGGTTACCATTGCGGACGCCAATATCACCACCCTGATAGCAGCGGTGGTGCTGTTTACGTTCGGCACCGGCCCGATCAAGGGTTTCGCAGTGACGCTCTCGCTGGGCATCCTCATGTCCATGTTCACCGCGATTATCGGCACCCGAGCGGTAGTTAATCTTGTCTACGGGAGGCGGCGGCTCAGCCGCCTGGCGGTGTAAGCATGGAACTGTTGCACCTGCGCCGCGACATTGACTTTTTCGGCCGCCGCCGGATTGCCACGGTTATTTCCTTGGCCCTGGTGATTATTTCCATTGCATCCCTGGGCTGGCGCGGACTCAACCTGGGGATCGATTTCACCGGCGGAGTCCTGCTGGAAGTCGGCTACGAGACCGACGCAGACTTAGGCGCCATTCGCTCTCAGCTGGCGGGAGCGGACTACGGCGCCGCCCAGGTGCAGAATTTCGGCGCCGCCCGCGACGTGCTGATCCGGATCCTGCCGCGCGAAGGCGTCGAAGCCAAGGGCCAGGGCGAGGAGATACTTGGCGTGCTGCGCGCCGGCGGGAAGCAGGTGGACCTGCGGCGGGTGGAATTTGTCGGCCCGCAGGTTGGCGAGGAACTAACCGAACGCGGCGGCCTGGCGGTGCTGTTCGCCTTGCTGATGATCCTTCTCTACGTCATGTTCCGCTTTCAGTGGAAGTTCGCGGTTGGCTCGGTTGCCGCGCTGGCCCATGACGTCATCATCATCCTGGGCGTGTTCTCCGTTTTTCAGCTGCCCTTCGATCTAACCATACTGGCGGCCGCGCTGGCCGTGATCGGTTATTCATTGAACGATACTATCGTCGTGTTTGACCGCATTCGCGAGAACTTTCGGCGAATCCGCAGCGGCGACGCGGAAACCGTTATGAATACATCCGTCAACCAGATGCTTGGCAGGACCATCATTACCAGCCTCACTACGCTGCTGGTGCTGGTGGCGCTGCTTCTGTTTGGAGGCGAGGCCTTGAAAGGATTCTCCTCGGCCCTGATTATCGGTGTGGTCGTGGGTACCTACTCGTCCATCTATATCGCCGGCAACATGGCGCTGGCGCTGGATGTCAGTACCGTGGACCTGATACCCCCCAAGAAAGAAACTGGAAATGACGGCGCAGTAACCTGATAGAAAGATACTAAATAATACAATATGTTAAGAGTCTTTCCTCAAAATACTATCAAATAATTCCTTGAGCCGCGTATAGACTTTGGGCGTTCCGGCCAGAACGTGTCCCGTGGTCATGCAATCAGTATCCGCTTCCAGTCCGGATATCCAGCCACCTGCTTCCTCAATCAGCAGGGCGCCCGCGGCGATGTCCCAGGGCTTGAGCCCGAACTCCCAGAAACCGTCCAGCCGTCCCGCCGCGACGTAGGCCAGGTCCAGCGCCGCGGCGCCGGCGCGCCGCAGCCCCGAGGTGCGGCGCATCACCTGGCGCATCATGCGCATGTACACGTCCACCCATTCAAGGTTACGCCGGTAGGGGAAGCCGGTGCCGATCAGGCTGCCGGCCAGGGTTTCCTGGCGGCTTACCCGGATACGCCGTTCATTCATGCGGGCGCCGCCTCCCCGCGTGCAGGTGAACAATTCCTGCCGTAGCGGGTCATAAATCACGCCGAGCTTCAATTCACCCCGGTGGCGCAGAGCCAGGGACACGCAAAACACCGGAAACCGATGGACATAATTGGTAGTTCCGTCGAGCGGATCGATGATCCATTCATACTCGCTGGTACCGCGCGATCCGCCTTCTTCGCCAAGAAAGGCGTGGTCGGGGTAACCGGTCCGAATGTGGTCCACGATGATCCGCTCCGCGGCTTCATCGACTTCGGTGACCAGTTCGTTGGGGCTCTTGCTGCGCACTGTCAGGGACTCAATCCGATCGCAGTAACGCAGGGCCATGTCGCCGGCCCGGCGGGCGGCGGCGGTGGCGGTGTTGAGCAGGGGCATCATGGCGATTTACTACCGGGTCGGGTGGGCAGGATTGAGAGTGCTGAACGGGGCACGCGCTTTAGAGCCAAAGCAGCGCGCTTGCGGAGTGCAACTACTGGATTATGCCGAGAGAGCAGCGGGCCGCGCGTCCGGGCAGGCCTGTATATCGCTGGAGGCAATTCTTGAGAATTCCTCGTAGCGGTCCATCTCCATCGGGTATTCCTCGTAGGTATGCGGGTGCCAGACGCGCCGCGGGAGGTAGTCCAGATCGCCGCCGTATACGTGCAGCGCGACAGCCGACTCATTGGTGGCGCATTCGGCCACGTGGATGGTGTCCACGTTCATCCGGAAGACCGAGCCGGGCTTGAGCAGGACTTCGCCGGTCTTATCCAGCCCGTGACGGCTGCAGCGGCGATAGAGGGTGTTTCTCTCGTGCCCGGTCAGCATGAGGACCGCGGCCCAGGTGGAGTGGTCATGGGGTGGCGTGCGCAGGCCGGGGCAGAAACAGATTCGCATCATCGTGAGATTGGGGGACCGATAGAAGATCTGGCGGTCCGGCGCATCTTCGGGGCTGCCGCAGGCGCAGAATTCCAACGCTTCGTAGACTTCGTCAAGCTTGCAACACAAATCGTCCAGCAAGCCGCGGACGGAGGAACAGGGATTCGGCCCGGTTGCGGCCCTCGCGCCTTGCTCAACGAGATCAAATACGTGCAAGTTGAATCCCCAAACGCGTGGCCATCAAACGACTTATTGTAATGCCAACAAATTGGTATCCTAGCGTCCTGTTCACAATTCTTGCGGCCCGAGCACCAAATGTCCGAAGCCACTCCGATTTACATGGATTACGCCGCGTCCACGCCGGTGGATCCACGGGTGGCGGCGCGTATGAGCATGCTGCTATCCCAGGGTCCGCATGCCAACCCGTCTTCTTATCATGCGGGGGGCGCCGCCGCCAATGATCTGATTGCACGCGCCGCCGGCGAAGTTGCCGGTCTGGTGGGCGTTACGCCTGCGGAGGTGATATTCACGTCCGGAGCGACCGAGTCCATCGGCCTGGGAGTCATCGGTGCGGCCCGCTATCGATCCCGCGAGGGGCGTCATGTCATCACCGGACTCACCGAACACCCGGCCGGCCTGAATTCCTGCCTGGCGCTTAAGCAGGAGGGGTTTGAGGTCACCTGCCTGGAGCCCGATTCCAGCGGGGTGATCTCGCCGCTGGTCTTACGCTCCGCCCTGCGGCCGGAAACCGTGCTGGTCTCTCTGATGCATGTAAACAACGAGATCGGTGTAGTCCAGGACGTGTCCGAATTCGGCCGAATCTGCAGTGATCACGGGGCCTGGCTGCATGTCGATGCGGCTCAGAGCGCGGGGAAGCTGCCGTTGCACATGCGTGACCAGAAAATCGACCTGCTGTCGCTTACCGCGCACAAGATGTACGGCCCGAAAGGGGCGGGGGCGCTTTGCATCAACCAGGAGCGAATCCCGCGAATTGAACCCCTGTTGTACGGCGGCGCGCAGCAGCGCTCAGTGCGTCCCGGTACCCTGCCGACCCATCAGATCGTCGGGTTGGGGGTGGCTTGCGATCTGGCAAACCAGGGTTTGCGCGCGGAGAGCGATCGAATCAGCGCCCTGAGGGATCGTCTCTGGCAGGGTCTTGAACAATCCGGAGACGTTCTGCTCAACGGCGCCGAAGCGCGGCGTGCGCCGGGGATTGTCAGCGTAAGCGTTGCGGGTGTGGAGGGAAGCAGCCTGGTAAGCCAGCTGGAGGGCGTTATCTTCTCGCTTGGCTCGGCGTGCTCCAGGCCCCAGGAAGAGCCTTCGGCGATCCTGCGTTGCCTTGGGCGTTCGCCGATGGTGGCCGCGAGCACTGTGCGGTTCAGCATGGGTCGTTTTACTACAGAGGCGGAAGTTGACAGGGTTATAAGGATATTTGGAACAGCAGTGTCCGTTTTACGTACTCTGGCAGAGAAAAGCCCCGCATTGCAGGGCGGTTCCGGCCGAATCACGAGGGGTGAGGCCGGACGTCGCAGCGCGGGGACCTGGGTTCGCCTTGAGGCGCGCTGGGAAGGAAATTCGGTGGTGGAAACAGGTGTTCGTGTTCTGGGTCCGCCGATCCTCCAGGCCGCGGCTCACAGTGGGGCCGATGCTCTGATGCGCTCCGGGCGGGAATTGGTGGTTGCTGAATGGGCGCAAAGCCTCAACGCGGTGCTCAAAACGCCACCGGAAGCACGCTCGCTGTTGCTATTTGCAGAGGACGCCTTGCAAGCCTGCCTGCGGGGCGGGGATAATTAGCCTGAATTGTAGCTATCGAGGTGAACTCATGACTTTGTGCCTTACGCCCCGCGCCGAAGCACGGGTGCTGGAATATCTGCGCCGCCGCGGTAGTGGCGTAGGCTTGCGTGTAGGCGTTACCGAGACCGGGTGCTCTGGGTACTCGTATGTTCTCGATTACGCAGACGAAGTGAACAGCGAAGATGTGGTGATGAAGCAAAATGAGCTGAGCATTGTTGTGGCGCGCGAATCTCTGCCCCTGCTGGAGGGAACCGAAGTCGATTTCATTCAGAAGGACCTAAACGAGCAATTCGTATTCTCCAACCCCAATGCCACCGGTGAATGTGGCTGTGGAGAGAGTTTTACCGTATGAGCGAGCGGACTTTGTCCATCATCAAACCGGACGGTGTGGCTGGAGGCCTGATCGGAGAGATCTACAAGCGCTTCGAGGCATCGGGCCTGCAAATCATTGCCGCACGCATGCTATGCCTTGACCACCCGCAAGCACGCCGGTTCTACCAGGTGCATCGGGAGCGGCCCTTCTATGACGACCTGGTGGCCTTCATGACCTCCGGCCCCATAATGGTGCAGGTGCTGGAGGGCGACGACGCGATCCGGCGCAATCGCGAATTGATGGGGGCTACCGACCCGGCAAACGCCGCCGCCGCGACCGTGCGGGCCGATTACGGCGAGAGCGTGGAACGCAATGTCGTTCATGGTTCCGACGGCCCCGCGACGGCCAGGGAGGAAATCGATTTTTTCTTCCAACCCGGCGACCTGCATTCTCACTGAGAGTTAATGCCCAATAGCGCTTCACTCCTGGGTTTGCCGCGCAGCGAACTGGAAGACTGGTTCGTGTCGCGCGGTGAAGCCGCTTTCCGGGCGCGGCAGTTGATGCGGTGGTTGTATCACCACGGCGAGCTGGAGCCGGATCGGATGACCGACATGACTTTGTCCTTGCGCGAGTCGCTGGTGGGTATAGCCGGCCTGGAATTGCCCGAAATACTCGAGCGCCGGCACTCCGACGACGGCACCCGCAAATGGTTGCTGGACGTTGGCGGCGGACAGGTAATCGAGACCGTTTTTATTCCCGAGAGCGGCCGCGGAACATTATGCGTGTCTTCCCAGGTGGGTTGCGCGGTGAACTGCCCGTTCTGCGCCACCGGGCAAATGGGCTTCAGCCGAAATCTGAGCGCCGGCGAAATCGTGGCGCAGACCCTGATTGCCCGCCGCGAGCTGGAGCCCGAGAGCCGGTCCGTCACCAATATTGTGTTTATGGGAATGGGCGAGCCGCTGGCCAATTTCCGCGAAGTGACCCGGGCGGCTTCGATCTTTGTCGATCACCTGGGGCTGGGTCTATCGAGGCGGCGCGTCACCTTGAGCACCAGCGGAATCACTCCCCGTATCCGCAAGTTGAGCACGGTTTCGCGAGTCGCGCTTGCCCTTTCCCTGCACGCGCCGAACGACGAATTGCGAAATTACCTGGTGCCCTTGAACAAACGCTACCCTCTCGGTCCGCTGCTGGATGCTTGTTGGGAATATGCCCGGGAGACGGACAGCCGCGAAGTGACCTTTGAGTATGTGATGCTGGATGGGGTGAACGACCAGCCTCACCAGGCAAGGGCGCTTGCCCGGCTGTTGCGCGATCGCCCGGCCAAGCTCAACCTCATACCGTACAACCAGGTCAAGGGAGCGCCGTTCAAATGTTCCCGGCGCGATGCAATCGACCGCTTTCGGCAAACGCTGCTGGACGCCGGCGTCATGACGATCACCCGCAAGACGCGCGGCGAAGATATCGACGCGGCCTGCGGCCAGTTGAGGGGCACGGTGTTGAACGGGATGAGCGTACCGGTCGAGATGAGGGCCCGGGCGTGAAAGGGGCAGGCGCTGTTCTGTTTGCCATGTTGGCTTCGGGTTGTCGGGCGGGGATGGTCGGCAATCCGCAGGCCGCGGCCTTGAATCTGGAGCTGGGCGCCTCTTACCTGAGCCAGGGCCGCCTGGAACTCGCCCGTGACAAGCTGACCCGGGCAACGCAGCAGGATCCGGGTTCGTCGGAAGCGCATCGGGTTCTGGGCATGGTTTTCGAGAGTCTGAATGATGCGGCCGGCGCCGAGGATCACTACCGGCGGGCGGTACGCCTGGCGCCGAGGGATGTTGAAGCCCTGAACAGTCTCGGAGTGTTCCAGTGCCGTCAGGCCGGAAATGCCCGTCAGGGACTCGAAGTGCTCAAGCGGGCGGCAAGGGAGGCATCGGCCGATCGCCGGGCAGAGGTCTACACCAACTGCGGCCTCTGCGAGCTGCCGCAAGATCGCGCAAATGCTGAGCTATGGTTCCGGCGTGCGCTGGAGCTTGATCCCCGGCACAAACCGGCGCGGTTGTTGCTTGAAAGCCTTGGGGTGCACAATTGACCAGGAGAGTTGTTGAGATGGCAGATCCCACCCAGAATCCGGCCGGTTCCTACGGCGAACGATTGCAGTCCGCGCGCCGGGCCCAGATGATCACCGTGGAGGATGTGGCGCAGGAGTTGAGGTTATCCACGGACGCCGTGAACGCCCTGGAGTCCGGACAAATCGAGATGTTCGGCGCCCACGCCCACGTGGTCGGACATCTGCGCTGCTATTGCAAGCTCCTGAGTATCGACGCGGATGAACTGGTGATCAACTACCGCAGGAAGTATCCGGATTGGGACCGGCTGCCCGCCAGGGTGGGGCTGGTGCCCTCGCGGGTCCAGCGCTGGGGCCGCTTGAAGCTGGTGACCTGGATATTGGTAGTTGCGGCCGTTTGCCTGGTTGCCTACCAGTTCTGGGGTGACGTCGTCCTGGGCTGGTTCTCGGACTAGTGTCGTGACACGACACTAGGGCCTGTCAGCGTTATCGGAGGCGGCACATGACCGGAAGGTCCGTGCAATCGGTTCGCGGCGTACGCGACTTGCTACCCGGCGAGGCCGCTATTTGGCGATTCGCCGAGGATGTTGTGTGCGGAACGCTGGAGGCCGGCGGCTACCGCGAGTTCCGCGTGCCGGTACTGGAGCATACCGAACTCTACCAACGATCGGTGGGCGAATACACGGACATTGTGCAAAAGGAGATGTACACACTGGAGGGCAGCAAGGGGCACAACATCACGCTGCGCCCGGAGGCCACCGCCGGTATAGTGCGAGCCACCCTGGAGCATGGATTGCATCGCGGCCGTCATCGCTTCTGGTGCGTCGGCCCGATGTTTCGGCGGGAACGGCCGCAGCGGGGCCGGCTCAGACAATTCCATCAGTTTGACGCCGAGGCCATCGGCTACGCCGGACCGGATATCGACGCGGAATTGATCGCGCTTGCCGCGCGCATTTTTCGCAACCTGGGTGTGCATGGCCTGGCCCTGGAGGTCAATAGCCTCGGTGGTTCGCAATGCCGCCAGGCCTACCGGCATCGTCTGCACGAGTATTTTCAGGACCACTATCAGGCGCTGGATGGCGACAGCCGGCGGCGGCTGGAGGCCAATCCGCTGCGCATTCTCGACAGCCGCAACCCGGAAATGGCCGGATTGATTGCCGACGCTCCCGATCTTGCCGAGTTCCTTGAGGCCGATTCCGCAGAGCATTTCTCCGAACTGCAGACGCTGCTGTCGGCGATCGGATTGCCGTTCAAGGTCAACCCGCGGCTGGTCCGGGGGCTGGACTACTACAGCAGGACCGTATTCGAATTCCTGACCGACCAGCTGGGGGCGCAAAACGCAGTGTGCGCGGGCGGCCGCTATGACGAGCTGGTGGAGCAGCTCGGCGGTCCGCCTACACCCGCAATCGGCTGGGCCATGGGCGTCGAACGGCTGTTGGAACTGGCGTCCTTGCGGGCCCCCGCCGGGCCGGCCAGGGCCTACCTGGTAATGCTTGGCGGGAATGAGGTGCAGCAGGCCGGCCTTGAGTTGGCGGAGAGATTGCGCGATGAATGTCCCGCGGTGCAGGTGGAGATGCACTGCGGTGGCGGCGGCGCCCGAGCTCAACTGCGCCACGCAAGCAAGTCGGGGGCCCGATTTGCGCTGGTCATCGGCGAGCGTGAGCTAGGTGAAGGAGTCGCAGGCTTGAAGGATCTGCGGCACGAGGGCGAGCAGGAGAATATCCCGCTTTCAGAGATTGCCCGTGTCCTTCAGGCCCGTGCCGAACGTACAATCCACGGTCATGGATGAATTCCTTACCGATCAGCAGCAGGCCGCGCGGGTTCGCGGCTGGATCCGAGAGTACGCCCCGCCCGCGATCGTGGCCGTGGCATTGGGCCTGGGGGGCTACTTCGGCTACGCTCAATGGCAGGACCACAAGGCAGGGCAAGCCGCGGAGGCGTCCGAACTGTACGCAGAGTTCGAGGCCGCGCTGGAATCGAGCAAACCCGATGCCGCGAGGGAATTGCAGCGGCGCATCGTCGCTGACTTTGAGGGCAGCGGTTACGCGGATCATGCTCGCTTGCGAATGGCCAAGGAATATGTGGATACCACTCAGCCTTCGCTGGCGGTGGAGGAACTCAAGAGCCTGATTGCAACTTCCAGCGACGGGGACCTGCGGCAATTGGCGCGCCTGCGCCTGGCGCGGGTGTATTTGTACATGGATCTCCCGGACGAGGGGTTGGAAGTGCTCCAGGCGGAGGCGCATTCACCGGCCTGGGAGCAGTTGACCGAAGACATGCGGGGTGACCTGCATCGCGCGCTGGGACAGATAGACGAGGCCCGGGCTGCATACCAGGCGGCGCTGGAAGGCACCGGGCAGGTTGCCCCCGGCTGGATTCGGCTGAAACTCGACCACCTGGGCGCGGCAGGGATTTCCGCGGGGGAAGACCAGGAGGATAGTTCCGGCCAAGCTGCCGAAACCGAACCAGCGCCGGAGATGGACGCGTCGCCTGAAGCGGACGCAGCGCCTCCAGAACAGGAATGACACGGGTTTGTGAAGATATGAGTTTTCGAACCGGGCGCCGTTGCGCTGACGCGCAGGGAACACGTTGGGAACGAGGGCATCCTGCCCTCGTCGAGAGCCTGTCCCCGACGCTGATCGGGGAGCGGGACACCCTCGCTCCCGGCTTGTTCCATGCAAGAGTGACCTGGAGAGCCTGCAGAATAGCCTTGGCCCTTGCGGTAGCGGCGTTGCCCGCCGCCGGTTGCGGCATATTCGGGGGCGATGACGAAGAGGACGCGCGCCAACCGCGCGAACTCGAGGAGTTCAGCGAACAGTTCCGGATACGGCGGGTATGGACGTCCAAGGTCGGAGATGGTGGCGGACAACTCAGGCTGGCTCTGCGTCTGGACGGCGATGGCTCCAGAATCTATGCCGCGTCACTGGATGGCGCCGTCCAAGCATTCGATGCGGAAAACGGCAATCGCCGCTGGCAGCGGGAAACGAAGCTCAGACTCTCTGCCGGCCCGACGGTTGGCGAAGACCGGGTAGCCGTAGCATCTTCGGGCGGCTGGATTGTTATGCTGAACGCTTCTACCGGCTCAGAGGAATGGCGCGCCTACGTCAAGGGCGAAGTCCTGGCGGCTCCGGCCATCGGCGGCGGACGGCTGTTCGTGCGTACGGTGCACGGGTTCCTGTACGCGTTCAGTCTGGCTACCGGACAGGAGCTGTGGTCGGTCTCCCAAAGTATGCCCAGACTCAGTCTGCGAGGTACTTCGGCGCCAGTGTTGCGGGCGCAACTGGTCATTTGCGGATTCGACAACGGGCGGCTGACCGCGTATCAGCAGACCGACGGGACTAGAGCCTGGGACGTCCCCCTGGCAGCTCCGGCAGGCCGCAACGAATTGGAACGCCTGGTCGATCTGAACGGTGAAGTACAGGTGGTGGGGAATGACGTCTACGTGGCAGGCTACAACGGCCTGCTTACCTCGGTGGCGGCCGAGTCGGGGGAATTGCTCTGGTCACGCGAATTTTCCGGCTATAACGGCCTGGTTGTGGACACCAACAATGTCTACTCGGTCAGCGAGGACGGCAAAGTAAGCGCCCACGCCCGTACCGGCGGAACACCCCTGTGGAGTGCCGACCCGCTCGGATATCGCGACCTGTCCCGCCCGGCGTTGTTTGCCGCGCACGTAATGGTTGGCGACCTGGAAGGCTACCTGCATGGATTCAATGTGTTCACCGGTGCGCTCGAAGCGCGGACTAAGGCGGGCAACAGCCGGATCGGGTCCCAGCCCCTGGTGATGGGTGAAATGCTCTATGCGCTTACCGTATCCGGTGAATTGACCGCCTGGCGGGCCGTCGCCGCGGCCGGGTCCTGACCAGCGGGCATGAGGGAGCTTTGCCATGCTACCGGTCGTGGCCCTTACCGGGCGGCCCAATGTCGGCAAGTCAACGTTGTTCAACCGGCTGGCCGGTAAGCGCGAAGCCTTAGTTGCCGATTATCCAGGTCTGACCCGAGACCGCCGACACAGCCTGGCCAGCCTGGCCGGGCGGCGGGTGATCCTGGTGGATACGCCCGGCGTGGGGGAAGCCGGCGTATGGGGCGATGTGCATCGCGGGCAGTTCGATCGGGCGCTCGCGGAAAGCGACCTGGCAATCCTGCTCACCGATGCGCGCCAGGGCCTATGCGGCGCTGATGAGGCGACATCCGGCTGGATACGCGAGTCAGGCTGCGAGGTCATCCTGGCGGTAAACAAGTGCGAAGGCCAGGTTGCGGAAATGGGCGTGGCGGAATTTCACGCGCTGGGCATCCCCGATCCGATGGCGATTTCGGCGTTACGCGGTGACGGAGTTGCGGTGCTGGCCGAACGCGTGGCGGGGCTCCTGCCGGAGTCCACCGAACCGGAAGCCACAGACCCTGGGCGCACGCGTATCGCCATTATCGGGCGGCCGAACGTGGGCAAGTCAACGCTGGTGAACCGCTACCTCGGAGAGGAGCGAATGCTGGTGCGCGATGAGGCCGGCACGACTCGGGACAGTGTCCCGCTGGATTTCATGTTCGGCGAACAGCCCTGCACCCTGGTGGATACGGCGGGCATCCGGCGCCGGACGCGCGTCGATCCCGGCCCGGAGCGCCTGTCGGTTACTCAGGCCCTGCAGGCGATCGAGCAGGCGGATGCTGTGATTATCCTGTTCGACGCCCGCGAGAGCGCCACGGAGCAGGACCTTAGATTAATCGCCCTGGCATTGGATCGGGGAAGGGCGATGGTGATCGGAGTGAATCAATGGGACCGGATCGCAGCGCAAGATCGCCTGCGGGTCAACGATAAGTTGGCGCGGCAATTGAACTTTCTCGACTTCGTGGATATTCACCGGGTTTCCGCGCTACGCGGGTGGCGGGTCGGGCGTATGCTGGAGAGTGCCTTGACGGGGGTCAGGGCGGCGGGGCGGAATCTGCCCACCGGCAAGCTCAACGCGGTATTGCGCAAAGCATTGGAAGAACACGCAACGCCTCGCCGTGGAGGTCGCAGGATTCGGCTCAACTATGCGCACCAGGGAGGCAAACGGCCTCCGGTAATCGTTATTCACGGCCGCCAGACCGATCATCTGCCGGCCGGATTCCGCCGCTACCTTGCGCGCCGAATCCGCCAGCAATTCGGTTTGCACGGGACGCCGCTGCGCATCGAACTGCGCAGCGGACCCAATCCCTACGTCGATACGTCAGTCTGAGGCCGTGCGGCCGTGGACGCGGGCCTTGAGGGTCCCGCGAGCCAGCCGGGCCTCGATGTCACTTCCTTCTGCGGCCCCCGCTGCGTCCGTGAGTACCCGTCCGTCCGGACCGGTAACGATTGCGTAGCCGCGATTGAGCGTGTTCTGGGGCCCCAGGCCCCGAAGGGCGGAGCGGGCGACTTCCACGCGTTGGGAGGCCCTTTGCAGCTGCTTGCGAGCGGCCGAAACCAAAAGAGGCGCGAGCCATTCCGTTCTCATGGAAAGTTTGCCGGCCATCTCCTGCGGTGATCCGGCCAGCAATCGGGCAGTAAGCGCAGCCAGGGTCTGGGAGCCCGTCCTGGGCAGCCGCCCGGCGCCGATCCGCAGTCGCTCGTACAGCTCATCCAGGCGCTGGCCGCATTGCATCAGATGGGCCGGCGGTCCGGCTCGATTCAGCCTTCCCAACGTTTGTTCCAGCGACCGCCCCTGTCCGACCAGCAGGGACAGCGCTGCCTGCTGAATGCTGTTCCCGGCCCGCTCCACGCGCCGCAGCCAATCAGTCGCGTCGGGCGTGGCAATTTCCGCCGCCTGGGACGGTGTTGCAGCCCGCCGGTCGGCGACGAAATCGGCAATGGTGTAATCGGTCTCGTGGCCTACGCCGCTGATCAACGGCACCGGAAAGGCGGCAATAAGGCGCGCCAGGTATTCATCGTTGAAGGTGGCCAAGTCCTCAAGATCGCCGCCTCCGCGGGCCAGGATTACCAGGTCGCAGGCCCCGTGCTCAATGACCGCCCGCAGCGCGGCCATGATCTGTTGCGCCGCCCCAACCCCCTGTACCTGGGTGTGGAAAAGCACCACCGGCAGGGCCGGAAAGCGGTTGCGCAATACCGTAACCACGTCTCGGGCGGCGGCGCTTTCCCGCGAACTGACCAGGCCGATGCAACTTGGCAGGCGGGGGAGGGGACGCTTGCGCTCCTCGTCGAACAGGCCTTCGTCCTTGAGTTTGCGTTTTAGCGCTTCGAACTGCTGAAGCAGCTTGCCGACGCCGGTTTCCTGCATTTCCGAGACGATGAGCTGGTAGCTGCTGCGCGGCGTATAGGCCTGAACCTGTCCGGTGGCGATTACCCGTTGCCCGTCCGCCGGTTGGAAAGTGAGCCTGCGGTTGGACGTGGCGAACATTGCGCATTGAATCAGGGCGTCTTCGTCTTTCAGCTTGAAGTACATGTGACGGCCCCGGTAGTGGCTGAAGTCGGCGATCTCGCCTTCCACCCGAACTGCCGCAAATTCATTCCGCAGGCGTGCCGCAATGAGTTGAACCAGCTGGCCTACTTGCAGCAATGGCGCGTCTTCAGCCTTTTCACCGGCCCCGAGGTTTACCACTTCGCCACGCATTTGTAAGATGATAGCTTGTTGAGCAATTGGTTCGATCCATGCGAATCATCCAGGAAGCCCTGACTTTCGACGATGTTCTTCTGGCGCCTGCCTATTCGGAGGTCCTGCCCAGGGAGGTAAGCCTGGCCACCTCCGCTGCGCGCGGTATTGAACTCAACATCCCGGTGATGTCCGCGGCCATGGATACGGTGACTGAATCCGGGCTGGCGATCGCGTTGGCCAAGGAGGGGGGCTTGGGCGTCATTCACAAGAATATGACGCCCCAACTCCAGGCCCGGCACGTCGCCACAGTCAAGAAGTATGCCTCCGGCGTCGTTTCTCACCCGATTACCGTTAGCGCCGACAAGAGTGTGCGGGAAGTGCTGGATATCACCCGCCGCAACAATATCTCAGGCCTGCCGGTGGAGGACAAAGGCAGGTTGACAGGAATCGTTACCAACCGGGACTTGCGCTTTGAGACCCGGCTGGATCGGCCGGTGCGCGAAGTGATGACACCGGAGGAACGCCTGGTGACCGTTCAGGAAAACCCCGACGAGGAGGAAGTCCTGACACTGCTCCACAAGCACCGGATCGAGAAGGTGCTGGTAGTGGACGAAAACTTCCAGCTCAAAGGCTTGATTACCGCCAAGGACTTCCAGAAAGCCAGCGATTTCCCGCACGCCTGCAAGGATGAAAGGGGTGCGTTGCGGGTAGCGGCGGCGGTTGGCGCGGGCGCCGATACCGAAGAGCGGGCCGCGCTCCTGAGCGATGCCGGGGTTGATGTGCTGGTAGTGGATACGGCCCACGGTCACAGCCGCGGGGTAATTGAGCGGGTGAAATGGCTGCGTTCGAATTACCCGGACATGCGCCTTATTGCCGGCAACGTGGTCAGCGGCGAGGGCGCCGAAGCGTTGATCAAGGCGGGTGTGGATGGCGTCAAGGCGGGGATTGGACCGGGCTCCATTTGTACAACCCGTATTGTTGCAGGCGTTGGCGTGCCGCAGATCACCGCCGTTGCGGAAGTCTCGGCTGCCGCCGCCAAGCATGACGTCCCGGTCATTTCCGATGGCGGCATACGCTATTCCGGCGATATCGCCAAGGCGATTGCCGCAGGGGCCCATTGCGCCATGATCGGCAGCCTGTTCGCCGGAACCGAAGAGGCGCCCGGCGAAGTGGAGTTGTATCAGGGCCGCTCCTACAAATCGTACCGGGGCATGGGTTCGCTGGGCGCCATGTCGCAGCAATACGGCTCGTCGGACCGCTACATGCAGGACTCCACCGAGCAACTCGAGAAGCTGGTTCCCGAGGGAATTGAGGGCCGGGTGCCGTACAAGGGCAGCCTGGTGACCATCGTTCAGCAAATGACCGGCGGACTTCGGGCGGCCATGGGGTATACGGGCTGCGCGTCGATAAATGAACTGCGCACCAAGGCGAAGTTTGTGCGCATCACCGCCGCGGGATTCAAAGAGAGCCATGTTCACGACGTCGCGATTACCAAGGAGGCCCCCAACTACCGGGCCAGCCGCGCGTGACACAGGGACGTATCTTGATCCTTGATTTTGGATCCCAGACGACCCAACTGATTGCCCGCCGCATACGCGATGCGGGCGTGTATTCCGAAATCATGCCCTGGGATGCCGGTGAAGAGGCGGTGAGGGAATTTGACCCGGCCGGAATCGTTCTGTCCGGCGGCCCTCAATCGGTTACCGAAGGCCGCACTCCCCGGGCGCCCGGATGCGTCTTCGAACTCGGCAAGCCGGTACTGGGGATCTGTTACGGCATGCAGACGCTTGCGGCACAGCTGGGAGGCAGCGTGGAGATCGGTGACAGCGCCGAATTCGGTCCTGCCGATGTTCGAGTGATCGCCGACAACGCCTTGCTTTCCGGGCTTTCCAGGGAACCGCTGGAAGTGTGGATGAGCCACGGCGACCGCGTGAATCGCTTGCCGGAAGGATTCGACGGCATCGCCGAGAGCGAAAACGCGCCCCTGGCCGCGATCGCCGATCCCGCTCGCGGGATGTACGGGGTGCAGTTTCATCCGGAGGTTACCCACACGCCCCACGGGCAGCAAATGATCGAGCGATTCGTGCATGAGATCTGCGGCCTGGGACGCGATTGGGAGGCAGGCGCCATTGCCGAAAGCGCGATCGAGCAGATTCGCCTGGATGCGCCGCGGGGGAACGTGCTGCTGGCCTTGTCCGGAGGCGTCGATTCGTCGGTACTGTCGGTATTGCTTCAAAAGGCCGTAGGTGATCGCCTGCACTGCGTGCTGGTGGACCACGGGCTTCTGCGCTTGAACGAAGCCGAACAGGTGGTGGAAACCCTGGGTCGGGCAAACGTTCAGGTGGCGGTAGTCGATGCTCGCGGGCCCATGTTCGCCGCGTTGAAGGGTTTGAGTGATCCGGAGCAAAAGCGCAAGGCCATAGGACGCTGCTTTATTGAAGTGTTCGAGGAGGAAGCGGCGCGGATACCCGGCGTCGAGTGGCTCGCCCAGGGCACGATCTATCCGGATGTGATTGAGTCGGCAGCGGCTCACACCGGCAAGGCCTACTTGATCAAGTCCCACCATAACGTGGGCGGTTTGCCGGAAAAGATGAACCTCAAGCTCCTGGAACCCCTGCGGCTGTTGTTCAAGGACGAAGTCCGGAAAGTGGGGCTGGAGTTGGGCTTGCCGAGAGACCTGATCGGCCGGCATCCTTTCCCCGGTCCCGGCCTTGCGGTGCGGGTCTTAGGCGAAGTGCACCCGCAACCGGTCGAGCAATTGCGCCACGCGGACCACATCTTTATTTCGGAGTTGCATGCCTCCGGCTGGTATGAGCGTGTGGCCCAGGCGTTTGCCGTATTTCTGCCGTCGCGCAGCGTCGCCGTGAAGGGGGATGGGCGCCGTTACGAGCCGGTCATTGCGTTGCGTTGCGTCAATACGACCGATTTCATGACCGCCAACCCCAGCCGTTTGCCCATGGAGCTGCTGGAACGGGTAGCGGGGCGCATTGTCAATGAAGTGCCGGGCATATCGCGCGTAACCTACGATATTTCCTCCAAGCCGCCCGCAACCATCGAGTGGGAGTAGTAGTCAGCACTAAAACCCTTATGGTTACTGGCTTTTGCTACTTGTAAACTACTTGTAAACTCTTCTGAAACACGCATTCCTTCGTTAGTTTTGTAAACAAACTTGTAAACTCAGACTATTACTCTGTTTCGTAAGAGTATTCCTTCGTTGTCCTTTTCTATGTAACAAGTATACTCTTTGAAAATAACTGTAAATGTTATCTGCTGTAGAGACTAGTAAAATAGGATCTATAACTTAAAGGTAGATACATATGAAGAGCAACTTAGTGAGAGTAGACTTTAGAAAAAATCATAAATCTGAAAAAGCACAAGATAATCATGCGCCCGTTCCACTCTGAAGTGCAACACTACATGAGAGCCGTTGTCGATTAAAGGATAGTCGGCTCTGTGTCAGGACTTTCCCACGCTTGTGGCATTGAGTGGTTTTGGAGTCCGGCTTGAAGGGTTGTCGGGTTCGGATTGAGTTGTCGGCGGATGACGCACGGTCGGGGATGCCGGATGGCGGTGGTTGTGGCGGGTGGTTGGTGATGGTTGGGGCCATCCGGGCGATCCGGTCGGCCGGCGGGGTTTCGAGGCGCCGCGAGGGGAACGGTGTTTAGCCGGGCGAGAGCACGGCGTCGAGCGCGTCGTTGCGATGGAGAGCGAAGTGGCGCGTGGCTTCAGCGACGCTTTTGCCGCGCCTGAGGATGATGGCGAGCGCGATACAGTTGCACAGCGCGTTATTGACGGGCGCGTGCGCCTTGCGGGCGAGGCAGGCGTCTTCGGCGAAATGGACATCCCGGGTCCGGTGGTTCTGGTTTTCCACGGCCCAGTGGCCGCGGTTCCAGGCCAGCAGTTGTTCCGGGGAGCCCCGTTCTTCCGGGACGGAGGTGATGCCGTAGGCCAGCTCCCGGCTCTCGTGTCCGGAACGGGCGTCGATGCGCTGGCGCTCGACGCGGAAGATTTGCTTGAGGTGCGGGTAGTTCACCGTGCCCCGCAGCGGGGTCAGGGTGCGGATGCAGCGGCGCTCGATGCGCCCGTGCGCCTTCGCGGAGGCCTCCTCGTGCCCGCCTGTCGCGTCCTGTTCCCAGTCGATGCCGGCCAGGGTGGCGAAGGTTTCGGGCGCGTTGCCCTTGACCGTCATCAGGTAGTCGGCGCCGCGGCTCTCGACGATGGACCGCGCGGTGTCCCGGACCGTGTGCAGCGCGTCGATCGTGATCACCCGGCCGGCGAGCGGCGCCTCCTCCAGCAGCGCCCGCACCGCCGCCCGCTCGCCGTTCTCGTCGTGGAAGCCGAGGCTCGCAAGCGGCATCCCGGTGCCGTGCTCGACCAGCGTCGCGGTCTCGTGGCGCGTCTCCCCGTGGCGGTTCGCCCCGCGGATCCGCTTGCCGTCGGAAGCCAGCGCCGCACCCAGTTGTAGCCGCGGCGCCGCATAGCGCTTCAGCACCGCCTCGATGGCCGTCGGATCGGCGTTGCCGATCACCCGGTAGAGGACCGATTTCGACACCGGCTCATACCGGCCCGTGTTCGGGTTGCGCCACGCCCCAAGCGCCTCGAGCTCCGCCTGACTCAGCGACCGGGCGTACTGGACCGCCGCCACACCGTTGCCCATGCCCGCAAGCCGGGCCACGATGTAGACGGCCAGCACCGAGGCGATCCGATGCTTGCGGCCCTGGGCCCGACGGAAGTCCGGGACCTGCATCAACTCCTCGTACAGCGAACGCAGTTCCGGGGGACGCCGACCGGACACCCCGCCCATCGGGTTCGGCGACAGCGCGTCCGGCAGCCGGCCCGGGGCGGCGAGACGCCGCCTCGCATCCCGGCGCAAAGGCCGCACGTACAGCGCCTTGGGCACCCCGTGCGGATCGGTGTAGCGGCCGTTCGCCCGCGCAAAGCCCCGCGTGCGCCCGAGCCGCCGCCAGTTCGCCGCCGTGTACATCCCGCCGGAAAAACGCGACGGGTCCACGAACGTCTCCGCCATCAGCAGCGGATGACCGTGCTCGGCCGCCCAGTCCGCGCTCAGACGCCGGGTCATCGCCGACAGCGCCCGCGAGGCCAGATTGGGAAACACCCCCGGCGCGCCGAGAACCAGAAAACGCGTGTTGTTGCCGATCAGGTGCAGACGACGAAACTGCTCCTTCCCCGACCAACCGATCCACCGGTCCCGCGGCCGGCACTTGAACGCGCCCGACTGCCAGCCCGCCAGACCGATCCAATGCCCGCGCCACTCAAACACATACCGCAGACCACGCCCGGCAAACCGCTTGAAGCCCAGGTAATGGTGGCCATCCATCAGCGCATCCCAGCGAAGACGCTCCTGCGGCTTCGCAAGACGCACCGACACCTCCGCCAGCCGAAACCCCTCGGGCGCAACCTTAAAGATGGCCGACTCCCTTTCCATGCACCACCAATACCACAGCGCAGGAAGAAAAGCCAGCGCAACAACAAAAACCTCGTAAATACAAACACAAACGAATCAAGCAAATTTAGCGTGGGAAAGCCCTGGCTCTGTGTCCCGGAGTTGAGAAGCGGCCAGGTGATGGCGATACTCTCCGATATGGAAGAAGGAGGGTATTCGATGGCCAATGGCTACCATCACCTGACCTACGGGTCACGATGCCAGATTTACGCGCTGAAGAAAAGCGGGGCGTCGGTTCGGGGCATTGCGCGTTTGCTTGAGGTGTCGGCCTCGACGGTGAGCCGCGAGATGCAGCGCAACCGTGGTCGCCGGGGCTACCGCATGAGGCAGGCGCAGCGGCGGTCGGAGGTGCGCCGGCGTTTGGCGTCGTCGCGTCCGCGCAAGCTGACGGCGGAGCGCTGGAGTTGGATTGAAGGGAAGCTGCGCCTGCAGTGGAGTCCCCAGCAGATTGCCGGTCGGTTGCGGCTTCAAGGCGGGCGACCGGTGGGCAAGACGTGGATCTACCATCAGGTCTGGAAGGATCGGGCGTCGGGCGGGACGCTGTATCGCAACCTTCGCCGGCGCGGCAAGAAGGCCAACCGCCGGGGTCGGAGTGGCGCGGGCCGCGGGGTGATACCGGGCCGGGTGGACATTGCGGAGCGTCCGGCGGTGGTGGAGTCCAAGGGCCGTGTGGGCGACTGGGAGTTGGACACGATCATAGGCGCGCGGCATCGGGGGGCGCTGGTATCGATGGTGGACCGGTGCTCGAAGTTCACGTTTCTTCGTGGGGTGGAGCGCAAGACGTCGTCTGCGGTTGGGGGCGCGATCCTGGCGTGTTTGAGGCCGGCGTCGGCGCTGGCGCACACGTTGACGGCGGACAACGGCAAGGAGTTTGCCGGCCACCGGGAGGTGGCTGCGGGGCTGTCGGCGGGGTTTTACTTTGCCACGCCTTACCACTCCTGGGAGCGTGGCCTGAACGAGCATACCAACGGCTTGGTGCGGCAGTATTTGCCCAAGGCGACGGACTTCACCGACCTGCACGATACCCGGGTCCGGCAGGTGCAGGACCTCCTCAACGGCCGTCCCCGGCGGGCGTTGGGCTACCGCACGCCGGCGGAAGTGTTTGGCGAAGCTCTGGAGGCGGCCGGTGTTTCCCGTGCGATTCTCGGCGCGCCGGCGCTGGCGGGCCCGGATCCGCCGGCGGGGCTGGCTTGACCGGCCTGCCGATCCCGTCCGCGGCCTTCCCGGGCGGCGGCTGATTTTGCTGTGTCCGGGTAACGGGCGGGCGGCTCAGCGGGGCCGCTTCGGCGGCGAAACTGGGTCTCGGGCGGTGTTTTTCTCCACTCGGGCTACGCTGTTCGGGGCACGCCCGAACTCCGAAAACCACCGCCCGAACCCCACCGGGTGCTATGCTGCGCTCCAACTCAGGAGAGAAATCACCGCCTGACAGGTGTTGCACTTCATAGTGGAAGTGGCGCTAATTATACTATATGGATATTAAGAAAAGGCAGTGGTAAAGCCAAAGAACAGAGGACTGAAAAAATGATTGAAGCTAAGAAAAACGAACGTGCCAATGCACTCAAAGAAGTAAAGCGTCTTTGCAAAGAGTTTGGGTTTACTGCTGGGATGCTGAAAGGTGCACTTGCTTAAGGAAGAAAGAAATCATGAATATTCCATGGAAAATAAAATCATCAATTTTCGGTATGATTGATTATTTTAATGCACCTAGTGCGCTTTACTTTATGCAAAAACACGTAACGAAGCGTTCAAGGGTAGGAGCTTTGAGCATATCGCCAATTTGGACAAATCATAAAAACTATTTGAAAAAATATCGTGCGACAAAAAAAGTCTTTGAATTTGGAGCAGGAAAAACACTGGCTCAAAATTTATTCTTAAGTGACTGTGTGGATAATCAGATAGTTGTAGATCTGAATCCAATGATTGAATTGGATCTAGTAAACAATGTGCGTTACCAAATCTCTAAGTTAGTAGCCCTTAAGTCTGAAACTAAAATCGATTCAGTAAAAAAACTTGCTTCATATGGAATTGAATATAGAGCGCCATGTGATGCAGCTGACACAGATTTTGATGATAAATCTATAGATGCTTGTATATCTACCAATACACTTGAGCATATACCTAAAGAAAGTATTATTGCTATTTTCTTAGAACTAAATCGAACCTTAAAAGATGACGGAATTGTGTCAGCAAAAATTGATTATTCGGATCACTATGCACATACTGATAAGAATATATCATTGCTAAATTACCTAAACTTTGATGAAAATTCTTGGAAAAGGTACAATCACAATTGTCATTATCAAAACAGATTGAGACACTATGAGTATATAGAAATATTCAATAGATGCGGTTTTGACGTAATCGAAGAAGAATTGGTCTTTTCAGAAAACAAAATTCCAGCTGCAATAATTGATTCATATAAAGATAAAGATGAAACATGGAAGGCAACTTCTGCTCATATCATCCTAAAGAAAGCTAGATGATAAGCTTAAACGGAGACGTGACCATTTGAGTGAATGGTATAACAATCAAAAGAATCGAAGTGGCAACTTTCGTAAGTTGTTGAAAGAACGCATAGATAAAACCAATCAACGTCGCACACTTACAGCTGAAGAACAAAAACGATCATCTAAAAGAAGTGGACCCCAAAATTTGCACAATGTCTTAAGGTGTAGTCGATTGGCGAAAGGAGCCTATCGGCATGACGAAGAGGAAGCAGTATTCGGCGGTTTTCAAGGCGCGGGTAGCGTTGGCGGCGATCCGAGGCGACGGCACGATAGCGGAGCTATCGAGCCGCTATGGGATGCACCCGAACATGATCTCCAAATGGAAGCGTCAGGCAATGGACGGGGTCAAGGCGAGCTTCGTTTCCGGGCGCTTGAGGCCGGTGGATCAGGACGCGGAGATCAAGACGCTGCGGGCGAAGATCGGCGAGCTGGTGGTGGAGCGGGATTTTTTATCCAGGGCCTTCGATCGATGAGTGTCGGTCGAAGGCGAAGGATGGTGGATCGGGCGTCCCCGGCGTTGGGCGTGTCGCGCCAGAGCGTTCTGTTGGGCGTCAGCCGCAGGAGCGTGTATTACACGCCCCAAGGCGAGTCGGATTTCAATCTGGAGTTGATGCGCCGTATGGACGAGCAGTATCTGCGTACGCCCTGGTATGGCTCGCGTCAGATGGTTCGCGTCTTGCGGCGGATGGGGTATGGCGTGGGCCGCAAACGGGTGCGCCGGGGGATGCGCGTGATGGGGTTGCGGTCCTTGGCGCCGGGGCCGAACCCCTCCCGGCGCGCGCCGGCGCACCCGGTTTATCCGTATCTGCTGCGGGATTTGAGCATTGATCGGCCCGATCAGGTCTGGTGCGCGGATGTGACCTACATCCCCATGGCGCGGGGGTTTTTGTATCTGGTGGCGGTTATGGACTGGCATTCGCGGTGCGTGTTGACGTGGCAACTGTCCACCACCCAGGACGCGGACTTTTGCCTGGAAGCCTTGCACGACGCCCTGGACCGCCACAGCGCCCCGGAGATCTTGAACACCGACCAGGGCAGCCAGTTCACCAGCCGGGATTGGACCGAAGCTTTGAAGACTGCCGGCATTCAGATTTCCATGGACGGCAAAGGCCGGTGGCTGGACAATGTGTTCATCGAGCGGCTGTGGCGGTCGCTCAAGCAGGAATGCGTGTATCTGAACGCGTTTGAATCCATGCGCGACGCCAGCGATCAGATTAGCCAGTGGATCCACTACTACAACCGCGAGCGTCCTCATTCGAGCTTAGGTGGGCGGACCCCCTTTGAAGCCTACATGCAGCCGCTGCTGAGGCAAGCCGCGTGATAAACCCGCAAGCCACAGCGATGAGGTTCGGCAGGGCCGCAAGCACGCTTCCGGCCATCAATGACCGGCAGCCCGCGGGTTCAGCACCACCGTTGACGGCTCGGTTCAACTGGCACAAAGGAAATCAGCGCGGCAGCGCCGAGTGCGAATATCCGAACTCGCGCGTATCATCGGCAGCATTCATTTACAACAACCCGACTACACCTTATTCTTGCTGCCAAGTTGTGCAACGAATGGGGTCCACCTCTAAACTTGAAGCTATAGCTGATAAGTTGAAGCGTGGAGAAAACGTGCAAAACCGTCAGCTGCAAACTTAGCTAAGTGAAGACGAATACGCACAGATTGAAGTATTTGAGAAAGGGGAGTTTAGATTAGGGCGTATAAATCACTTGTAAAGTTTACAAGTCAGGAAGTGCTAAAGTGTTGGAAAATATAGGTTGTTTAAGATTCGTGGAAGACAAAATAAAACCAAAAACTTGTAAACTACTTGTGAACTCTATTTTGGCACTCGTAAACCATTGTTCTTACAAGGATTATTTTGCGACTACTATTGAGTGGGAATGACCACGCCTTCGCCGCGGCGAGAGGATGAGCGGCACATGCGGCGCGCTCTGGAACTGGCGCAGGAGGCCGGCCGGGCAGGGGAAGTGCCGGTAGGCGCAGTTGTAGTCCTTGAAGGTCGATCGGTGGGAGAGGGGCGCAACCGCATGGTGGGCTCCGGGGATCCAAGCGCTCATGCCGAAATGGAAGCCATACGCTCCGCTTGCGCGGCGGTTGCTAACTATCGCTTGCTCGGGGCGGACGTTTTCACGACTCTGGAACCCTGTCCCATGTGCGCAGGGGCGCTGGTGCTGGCAAGGGTAAAGCGTATCCTGTTCGCCGCCCACGACCCAAAATCAGGAGCGGCCGGCAGCGTGGTGGATGTGTTGCGCAATCCTCATCTGAATCATCAATGCGAGGTGCACGCCGGCCTGTTGGCCGAAGAATCCGCTGAATTATTACGTTCTTTCTTTCGCCCGAAGCGCGATTGAGTTCCATGCCTCTTGCGCAGGCGCCGGCTTGCATGGAACACCCTGGGAACGATGGCTTCCAACCCTCGCCGAGGGCAGGATGCCCTCGTTCCCAGGGTGTTCCCACCGTGTTCCCTGCGCGCCAGCGCAGCGGCGCCTGCTGGGTAAAACCCTAAGAGGCGCACTTGGATATCATAAGAACCCTTGTAGATTTGTAGCCCAGGTGTTTCCCTCAAAAGCAAAGACATTGGTTCCGGCGGTACCGGGAGCCGGAGTAGCGCTCCTGACCCTGTTTCTGACCGGCTGTAGCGGGGACTCCTCGCCGCTGCCGCTGGTCGGCACCCTGGAAAGGGACCGCGTGGAGCTGATTGCCGAGTTCCAGGAGCCGATAGTTGAAGTCCTGGTTGTGGAAGGCGAATCGGTTAATGCGGGACAGGTCCTGCTGCGCCAGGATGGAGCGCGCGTAGACCAGGACTTGAAAGCCGCCCAGGCAGCGGTTGATGGGGCCCGTCAGCTCCTTGCCGGCCTGGTGCGCGGCCCGCGTGAAGAAGCCATACGGGCGGCTCGCGCCCGTTTCAATGGAGCACAGGATATCCTCCAGGTGAGCACCCGTGAGCATCTGCGCCTGAAAGACCTGGCGGAACAGAACATTGCCAGCCAGACGGACGCGGATCGCGCCTTGCGCGCGGTGGAAATGGCCCGTACCGATGCGGAGGCGCTGGGCGCCGTGCTGGAGGACCTGCTCGACGGCGCAACCGTGGAAGAGTTGGGTCAGGCGGAAGCCGCCGTCTCAGAAGCGCAGGCCCGGCTGGAGCGGCTGCGCATCAGCGCCGAGCGCCTGGAAATATTTGCGCCCAGGGACGCAACAATTGAAGCTCTTCCCTATAAATTGGGGGAACGTCCGCCGCCGGGGGCCACTTTGGTGGTATTGCTGGCCAGCGACACTCTGCATGCACGGATATATGTGCCTGAGCCCCTGCGGGCCCGAGTGCATACGGGCCTGGCAGCTCGACTCGAAGTGGACGGGGTTGCCGGGCAGCTTGACGGTACGGTCAGTTTCATTTCCTCCGAGGCGGCGTTTACACCCTACTTCTCGCTTACCCAACGCGATCGAAGCCGGCTGGCGTACTTGGCAAAGGTGGCCGTGAGCGATCAGGCCTCCCGGGAGTTACCTGCAGGATTGCCGGTGGAGGTGGATTTCCCATCTCTGAGGTGAACGCGAGCGATTTCGCCATTTCCTGCCGCGGCCTGACCCGCCGGTTCGGCCACGTAACGGCCGTAAGCAATCTGAATCTGGATATCCCTCCGGGACGCATATTCGGTTTTCTGGGGCCCAACGGATCGGGCAAATCCACCACCATGCGTCTGTTGTGCGGCCTGCTGGCGCCTACGGAGGGTACTGCAATCGTGCTGAGTTGCCGGGTGCCGGAAGAGGCCGAGAAACTGCGTCTGCAGATGGGCTACATGACGCAGAAATTCTCGCTCTACGAAGACCTGACCGTATTGGAAAACCTGCGGTTCGTGGCCCGGATTTTTGATCTCGGGCTGCGTCGCATGAAGGAGCGGATTGGGGCCAACAGCCGCCGCTACCAATTGACCGCCCTGCATTCCCGTTTGGCGGGCACGCTAAGTGGCGGAGAGAAACAACGTCTGGCTCTAGCCGCAGTGACCCTGCACAAGCCAAGACTGTTGTTGCTGGACGAACCCACCAGCGCCGTTGATCCTCAAAGCCGCCGGGATTTCTGGGACAGCTTGTTTGAGTTAGCTGACGATGGTGTCACGATATTGGTCTCGACCCACTTCATGGATGAAGCCGAACGCTGCCACCGCCTTACATTTCTCAATGAAGGCGTAATGGTTCGCGAAGGCGCTCCGCATGAGTTGATGAACCGCCTTGAAGCACTGACCGTGGAAATTGCCACGGAGATGCCTCGGCGCACGCGGGCGATTCTCGAACAGCGATCGTGGGTGCGGGCAGTTACGCAGCTTGGCAATCGTCTGCGTGTCATGTTGCGGCCTGACGTGGAAGAACCGGCCGACCGGGTGCAGATGCTGATCGACAAAGCCAATCTCGATGGAGTGGCGCGCCGCACTCCGGCTACATTGGAAGACGTGTTCGTGGCCGCCACGGGATTTCGCAAAGGGGCGCTTTAGTGTCGCGCCTTTGGAACGGTTTTACTGCTCTGGCTACGGGCCTGTGGCGGGTGTTCGTCATTGTGGTGTCGGGGCTGTGGCGGGCATTCGTAATCCTGGTGGCGGGTCTTTGGCGGGCCTTCGCTGTCGTGGTCTCCGGGTTGTGGCGGGGGTTTGTGATTACGCTTTCCTGGGTACCGCGGACCTTCGCGATAGTGCGGTTCTGGCTGCGGCGGACCTCCGCCATCGTGGACAAGGAGATGCGGCAATTGGCCAGGGAGCGGCTGACCGTCGGCATGATCGTGGGCTTGCCTTTGCTCCAGGTTCTATTGTTCGGGTATGCGATCAATACCGACGTTCGCCACCTGCGCGCGGGCATAGTCGATCATGCCGCGACTTCGATGTCCCGGCAGCTGGCCGGTGCGCTTGAGGCCAGCCAGGTCGTGGACTTTGTGGAGCGATCCGGGGAGGTAAGCGATCTTCTGGAAGGTATGCGCCGGGGCGAACTACGCATCGTTCTTTATATCCCCGCCGATTTTGAGCGTCGATTGAGCGAGGGGACCCGCCCGCTGGCGCAGTTGCTGGTTGATGGGACCGATCCGGCCATCGTGAACGTGGCTCAGCGGATCGCCGATTTCGCACCGTCCGGCCGCGGAGCAAAGGATGATGCCGGCACCCCGCTGGCGGTGCGCAACTACTACAACCCGGAGCGGCGCTCATCCGTGCAAATCGTCCCGGCGCTGGTGGGCGTGATCCTTAATCTCGCAATGATGGTGTTTACCGCCCTGGCCGTTGTGCGCGAGCGTGAACGCGGCAACCTGGAATTCCTGATCACGACTCCGGTAAGAAATTACGAGCTGATGCTGGGCAAGATTACACCCTATATCCTGATCGGGCTGGCCCAGGTCACCATTGTCTTTTTCGTGGGAAGCTGGCTGTTTCGCGTGCCCATGGCCGGTTCGCTGGTCGATCTGTATCTTGGCAGCCTGCTGTTTGTGGCCGCCACGCTTGGGGTGGGTCTTACGATCTCGACCTTTGCCAGGTCGCAGTTTCAGGCGGTCCAGATTGCGTTCTTTTTTCTGCTGCCGACACTGCTGCTTTCGGGGTTCATGTTTCCCTTCAACGGCATGCCGAAGGCGGCGCAATGGATTGCCTATCTGTTTCCACTCACGCACTTCGTGGAGGTGTTGCGTGGCGTGATACTGCGCGGGGCCACCCTGGCGGAAATGTCGACCCAGGTCTATGCGCTGCTGGCTCTGTTCGCGGTCACGATGCTGATTGCCGTTCTCCGCTTCACCAAGCGCCTGGACTGATCGGCAACGAATACCCGGGAGCGAGGGCATCCTGCTCTCGTGGCAGCAAGCTGGTTTCTGCTCTCCGTGCCTTCAACGCGCATTCACTCCTGCAAGTACTTCCTCGCAGGAGTCTCGGAGAAAGCGAGTGTTTATAATCCGTCCCCGGAGGGATGCCGGAGAGGCCTAACGGCGCTGATTCGAAATCAGATGGGGGCGATTCGCCCCACGTGGGTTCGAATCCCACTCCCTCCGCCAATACCGGTCCGGATTTTGTAGTAAATTCTGACCGTTTCTTGACGAATTAACAAAGCCATTCAGAGATTTCTGGCATAAGTCGCTGGAAAATCCCGCAACGGCTGTAGCTACACACCTTATAAATCAAGGGTTAAGCGTTTTACTGCGGTTCAGTTAGAATGGTAAGCGTTCGCCCGTCGTGTGGGCGTAGGGCTGGACACATTGAGCCGTCTGTGTTATATCGGATGCATGGATGGGCATGCGGTAGCGGATTCGGTGGTGTTGTCGCCGGCACGGGATGCCCTGCCGGCATTGAGCAGCGATGGCGGTCATTGCAGCGCGGCCTATTGGCGCCGGGAGGCGATCTCGGCGCGTAGCCAAGCGGGTTCGCTGGCGGGCATTCACCGGCGCAACAAGGAGAAGCTGGAAGAGGCGCGGGCCGAGTTGGGTGCGCTTCGCCAACAGGCGAAGGGGTCGCTGGCGGCGGTGGCCGAGGCGGCGCGTCTGCGGCGGTTATTGGAGCAGCTGTCGGTGGATCCGCGCCGACGCTCGACGATGGTGTCGTTGCGCCAGGAGAATGGGGCACTTCGCCGAGAGTTGGTTGCGGTGCGTGAGGAGAATGCGGTCTTGCGGGAGGCCTTGGCGGGATCGGAGGGGTCCGGTCGGCTGGCGCGCCGGATTGCGGAGTTGGAGCGGCAGTTGTACCTGCTGAAGGCGATGCGCTCGAACGACGCCCGACACCGGTTCGGCGATCGCAGCGGGCGTCGTCGCCGCGCGTGCGGGGTCAGCAGCCCGGCCGTCCGGGGCCTTCCCGGACGCCGCGCGAGTCGCTGGCGGTGGGTACCGAACGGGTGGAACTGCCGGCGGCCGAGACGTGCTGTGAGCGTTGCGGCACAGCGTATGCCGTCCACGGATGGGTCGAGTCCGATCGCATCGAGATCCGGGTGGCGGCGCACACGCGGCGCATCCGCCGTCGGCGGTATCGCCGCGTCTGCGGCTGCGCCGGCCCGGCCACTGCGGTCGCCCCGCCCGTGCCCCGCCTGTTTCCCCACACCGCCTATGGGATCTCGGTGTGGGCTGCGGTGTTGTTGGAGCGCTGGGAGGGTCAGCGCCCGTTTCGCCAGATCGCCCGCTGGATGACGCGCCACGGCTTGGTGATCTCGCCGGGTACGCTGTGCGACCGTCTGGGCGATCTGGCGCGGTTGTTCGAACCGCTGTCGGCGGCGATCCGTGCGCATCTGGTGACGGCCCGGGTACTTCAGGGTGACGAGACCTCGTGGCGGGTCCAGGAAGGGCGCCGCGACGGTGGGCGGCAGCGCGCCTGGCTGTGGGTGGGCCGGAGCCCCGACGCGGTCTGGTTCCACATCGATCCGCGGCGCAGCCGCCTGGCGGCCCTGAAGGTGTTCGAGGGGGTGGAAGCCGGCGCCGTGCTGCTCAGCGACCGCTACAGCAGTTACGCTGCGCTGGCCGACGAACTCGGCCTCGTGCGGGCCTTCTGTTGGGTCCATACCCGGCGCGATTTTATCGACTGCGAGGGGGCCGAGGACAATCCCTGGAAACGCCGCTGGCTTGAGCGCATCGCGGCGATTTACCGAACCCATCGCCGACGCCAGCGCCACTACCGACCCGACCGAGCCCGGCAAAACCGGGCCTTCCGGACCGCGCAGCAGGCGCTCAAGGCACAAGTATCGGCGCTGTTCGCCGACGCCGACGCCGAACTGGCCGAACGCACCGGGCAAGAACCTCGGGCCGAACCCCTGCGCCGCTTGCTCAAATGGCGCCATGGGCTTGAGCAGTTCGTGTCCGATCCCGAGGTGCCGATCGACAACAATGCCTGCGAGCGAAGTTTGCGGGCGCCGGTCATCAGCCGCAAGATCAGCTTCGGCAACGACCGTTGGACCGGTGCGCGCCTGACGGCGATGATGTACAGCGTCTTCGGTACCCTGAAGCGCCACGGCATCGACATCGAGCACTGGCTGCATGACTGGCTGGCCGCCTGTGCCGCCGGCGGCGGTCCGCCGGCCGATCCGGCGCCCTGGCTGCCTTGGTCGATGGCCCCGGCCCGACGCCAACGGTTGCAACAACCCCGAGCGCCGCCCGACGATGCCTGACCCCCTCCCTCGCCTGGACGATGTCCCCGACGACCGCGTCGTGTGCCGCTATCACGGGCGCGGCTTCACGGCCGCGGAAATGCGCCTGTTGCGCGACCTGATCGCCGGACCGCCCGCTCGGCATCGGGCGCAACTGTCGCGCGCCTTCTGTCGGTGCATCCAATGGCTGCGGCCCAACAGCGGGCTCAAGGACATGGCCGCCCGGGTCGCCATGCTCGCCATGCACCGCGACGGCTGGATCGTGCTCCCGCCGCCGCGCCGTCCGCGCTACCCGCCCCGGCCCGTCAACCGGCAACTGAGCCAGCCGCCACTTTGGCCGCCGCCCACCACCCTCGATGAAGCGCAACCGCTGAACCTGGTCCGCATCACCGCACGCGATCGCCCGGCCAGCGACCAGTGGAACGCCTGCATCGCGGCCCATCACTACCTCGGCTACACCCCGCTGACCGGCGCCCAGATGCGCTACACCGCCTATGACCGCACCGGCTACCCCCTGGCCATGCTCGGCTTCGCCGCCCCCGCCTGGCAACTCGCACCCCGCGACCGCTTCATCGGATGGCCGTCCCAAACCCGGCAACGCCACCTCGGCCTCATCGTCAACAACACCCGCCTGCTCGTGCTGCCCTGGGTACGCCTGCCCAACCTCCTCTCCCACCTGTTCAAACGGATCCGCCGGCAACTCCCCGCCGATTGGCAGGCCCGGTACCGCGTCACGCCCGTGCTGATGGAAACCTTCGTCGAAACACCCCGCTTCACCGGAACGGTCTACCAGGCCTCCGGATGGATCCATGTCGGCACTACCCAGGGTCGAGGACGCCAAGATACCCACAGACAATACGCCGTGCCCAGAAAGCACATCTGGCTAAAACCGCTGCGCAAAGACTGGAAACGCATCCTCAACTCCTAAAACACAAACCCGTCAAACACATCGCGGGCGAACGCTTACGTTAGAATCGCAAGAGCCAAAGTTTTGGCTAGAGAAAAGCGGACATAGTTGACCGCTCGCTTGTATCTTGGGCAAGGTTGGTGCCTATCACAACAGAGGGACAGACATGTTAAAAATCCGCACCAAGCCAATCGACGATCTTAAAGACTTCGACGAGCTCACAGGTAAGGAGGAAGAAGCTCCCCTGAGGTTCATCCAAATCACGGTATCCCGTTGGGTTCTTGCGGCCCTATTTGTGGGCATTCCTCTGCTTCTCGCCCTCGTCTTGCTCTACACGGGCTGGTGGTTCGATATCCTTCCGCTTCCCCCAAGTGCGAGATGACACCCGGTATGCAGCTACCGTTAGCCTACGGGCAGTGCATCACTGGCAACGGTGGTGTTTGACCGTTCCCCCGTAATCCGAGCCGTTGGGAAGAGGCAGGTCCAAGGCCCCCTTCATTTGGTCCGGTAAACGCTACTATGTCCGCGCTATTCACCATAGAGCTAGTTAAGTATTTCGTCGACAAGGGCATACGTACCATTTACGGATCGTCAATGTTGTGGGATCCCGTGACAATGCGAATCGAATATCAACAAGATCCATACGTTTGACGTTCCCGATGCTCCTATTAAGATTCAACGCCTCGGTCAGTTAACCACTGATCCGCCACCGTTGCGTAGATTACCTGATTCACGAAGTGGTCGTATAACCATTCTGACTGCCTGCAAGTTCCCTCACAAACGAGTCCATTGCGTTCTGCCACTCGTCGGCTTCGAATATTGTCTTCAGCGATTTTCATTACCACTCGGTTCAGCCTGAGATCTGTGAATGCGTATTCAATCAACCTCTCGCAGCTGCTCGAGACGATTCCTTTTCCCTGATGGGAGGAAGAAATCCAGTATCCCATTGAAGTTTGACGGTTATCATTGTCGAATTCATGGAATCCGATTATTCCTACGATATCGCCCTGGTGCTCAATACCCAGAGTCAAAGCAACTCCCGCCTGATTGTCATTTCTTGCGCCTTCGATGAACTGCCCAGCATCATGTGGCCCTTGCTGCATGTCGACCCAGGCTAGCCACTGCCTCAGGTATTTCCGATTGCTATCGACCAGCGCATAAAGGGAGCTGGCATCCTCGCTAGTCAATTCGCGTAGCAGTGTAGATGCATCAATTTTGAACTCCTTCAACTTGGATGCTTTCATGTTTCGCTCATCTATATCTTTCACTCTCATATCTCGCCAAGACTGCGCTGCTCTCAGCAGTTTGACGTTTTCTGACTCGTCAATCCCATAAATTGGAGGAGCGGGTCGCGTCCAAACGTTTGCACTAGCAGCCCGTGGCAAAAGTCATTTGGGCGACTCTCGGGGTTGGATAAAATACCGGTCCAGGCACGTGTCATGTAGCGAGGGCGGCGATGGCCATTGGCAAGCGACCTGAAGGGCGGCAAGAGGAGTTGTTTGTGGCCACGAGCGAGATTCGCCGGTTGAGCCACCCGTTTTACCGGGTTCTGGAGCGGCGGCTTCAGGCGGGCGGATTCGACGCCTTTGCCGAGGAGACCTGTCGGGAGTTTTATGCGCCGAGGCGGGGCCGTCCGAGCATTCCGCCGGGGGTGTATTTCCGGATGCTGCTGGTGGGGTATCTGGAAGGGGTCGGTTCGGAGCGCGGGATTGCCTGGCGTTGCGCGGACTCGATTTCGCTGCGGGAGTTTCTGGGTTACGGGTTGTCGAACAACCCGCCGGATCATTCCAGCGTATCGCGCACCCGCCGGCGGCTGAGCCTGGAGGCGCACGAGGCGGTGTTCGCCTGGGTGCTGGAGCGGTTGCGGGCGGAGGGGTTGTTGAGCGGCAAGACGCTGGGGGTGGACTCCACGACGCTGGAGGCGAACGCGGCGCTGCGCTCGATCGTGCGCCGCGACGACGGGAGCGGCTACGAGGAATGGCTTGAGGAGTTGGCGCGGTCCTCGGGGATCGACACGCCGACGCGCTCGGACTTGGCCAAGCTGGACCGCAAGCGTCCGAAGAAGGGTTCCAACGAGGACTGGGTGCATCCGGGAGACCCCGAGGCGCGGATCACGAAGATGAAGGACGGCCGCACGCACTTGGCGCACAAGCTGGAGCAGGCCTCCGACATGGACAGCGGTGCGATCGTGGCGGTGACGGTTCAGACGATGGACGGGGGCGATTGCGCCTCGATGCCGAACACGCTCGAGGAGGCCGAGCGGCAGTTGGGAGGCGTCGATGCGCAGGCCCGTGAGGTGGTGGCCGACAAGGGCTATCACAGCAACGCGACGATGAAGCGGCTGAAGGCGCAGGGGTTGCGAAGCTACGTCAGCGAACCGCAGCGCGGGCGGCGCAACTGGAGGCGCGATCGGGCGGCCCAGCAGCCGACCTACGACAACCGCCGGCGGGTCCGGGGCCATCGAGGCAAGCGGCTGCTGCGCGGGCGCGGGGAGAAGCTGGAGCGGGCGTTTGCCCACCTGCTTCAAACCGGCGGGCTGCGCCGGGTGCCGGTGCGCGGGCAAGAGAACATCCGCAAACGATTGCTGGTTCACGCCGCGGCGTTCAACCTGGGGCTGCTCATGCGCCATCGTCATGGGGTTGGTACGCCTCGCAGCCTGCAAGGGCGGGCTGCAGCGGTCTATCGGTCCCTGTTTCTCGGCCTGGGGCGCCTGGTACGCCTCCTATCGTCGATTTTCGGCCCCTCGCGGCCGGCGAACCGAATTTTGCCGCTGCGCACCGCGTTCCAACGCCCGCGGACCGGAACAACCAAAATCCAATCAGAAGTCATTTCTGCCACGGGCTGCTAGAACCGGCAACTCAATTGTTCAGGTCTTCGAACAGCGCCTCAAGGCTCGTGAATTCCCTGCCTCCCCCTTCTTCCAATTCTTCTAGTGCCTTAATGGTGACCTTGTTAGGTTGAGGTTCGGGCATTAACACAAAAGTAGCTTGCGGCTCGCCTGTAGTGGCCAAGAACCGCATTTCTGTTATACCGCTCATACACTCGTAACTTGATCGTCCGTCGGGGGCAAGAAAATCGCAAGTAATTCCGTCCATCAGCAACGACCCTATGTAATGCGCCCGTTCGCCGCGTATAGACCCAAAATGTTCAGGACAGCAACTCCTGGGCTCCAGCGAGGAAGGTCAGCGCGCTTGGGATTGAGCCTTGCTACTCTCGCTGTTTCTAGTTCGGCCAATTTCATCGCCGTTGCGCGGCTCATATGCACTTCAACGGTAACTTCCGAATTCGCCTCGGAGCCCAAGTGAACCTTCCAGTGTTCGGGGGAAACCTGCGTTACTGTTGCCATCTGATGCGCAGCCTAGAGTGGCCTAAATTTCGCAAGTATACGTGAATTGCAGGTCTGGTAGAGAACACAATCAAGCCTCTGAAACTGTCTCCATGCTTGGCCCTCGGCTGGGCACCCATCCTCGTTTTCCCCGAACCAACTCCCTCAGCAGCGCACCGTCTGGCTCCACTTCGGCTAACAACTTCTTCAAACTTGCGTTCTCACTTTCCAACTCATGTAGCTGCATCGCGTCAATAATTCCATTTTTCAGCCGCCCGCTCCCTTTTGCCCGCCAACCTGGTTGAATAGTGGCAAACTGCCGCCGTGCTCTGTGCGGAAGCGGTCAATCCACCAAGCTTCCCATTTGTAGGCTTCCTCATCGTTCTCAATGATGGAGTAACCAATTCTTGTCACCCCCCAATTGTCTCGCCCAAATTCCCGATAACGTTCTCGAACGCATCCCTTACCAATGTAGATCACCTCGTTTCTCCTAAGGTACCGGTAAATCCCCTTTACAGAGCTGGTCCCGGTCTTTAAGACAGAGAGATAAGTGTAGGCTTTGCGCTAACCTGAATATTGCATGAGCGCGTTAGGAACGCCGGAAAAAGGGGGCTTTTGGCGTTGCGTGGGCGTGAGGGTGCTTGTGCGGACGTGAACGGGGGTTGAGAGGCGCTCGAAGATGGCCATCTTGCTTCGGAAGGGACCGTTCCCCGGCATCGGGGCGAGCGAACCGGGAGCTTGAAACAAGCCCGGCGACAGACGGCCTTGAGGCGGTGTTATCCGGGCTTGAGCCGTGCAGCGGCCAAGAAGAACAGTTCCTGATACGGGTGGGCGCTGGACAGCAACAACTGAACGCGGCGGGTGTTGCGTAGCACCACGGCGCCGATCTTGAGCAGCTTCAGGCGGATGGTGCCGACATAGGCGCGGGCCAGTTCGGTGCCGGTGAGTGCGATCCGGCGGATGGTATTCAGCAGCACATAAGCGAACGCCGATAAGAGCACCCGGTATTGGTTGGGCCACCAATGGTGGCAACTGGTGCGGTCGGCGAACAGATGCAGCTGCTGCTCTTTGATCCGGTTCTCCATGTCGCCGCGGGAGCAATACACGGCGTCGTATAAGTGCTGCGGCGATCCCGCCAAGTTGGTCACGATGTAGCGCGGGTTGGATCCCCGGGCGGTGTGTTCGGCCTTGACGATCACCCGCCTTCGCCGGTCCCAAGTCTGGGCGGCATAGAAGAACTCATCAAACAGACGCTGCTTGTCTCCGCTTTGCTCGAACGCCTGAAGTGCTTGGTTCCGCAACGGCTGGGACAGCACGTTCAGGCGCGGATTGCGGGCGATCCCGACGATGTAGCCCACGTTATGGCGATCGCACCAAAACAGCATCCGCCAGCGGCAAAAGCCACTGTCGCCGCGGAATACGATCTTGACCTTCGGCCAGGCCCGGCGAAGCCGCTTGACCAGCAAAGCCAAGACCGCCCAGGCATGCTTGGCCCCGTCGATCTTGCTCGGCCGTAAGTAGCTCACCAGCAGCCGGTCGCCGCAAAACACATACAGGGGCAGAAAACAGTAGGCATCGTAATAGCCGTGATAGAAACGGCCTTCCTGCTGCCCATGCACCCGGTCGTCGGTGGCGTCAAAGTCCAGCACCACACGGCGTGGCGGACGCTTGTAGGAGTCAATGAACTGCTCCACCAGCACCTCGTGCAGCCGAACCGCCTCTTTACGGCCGGCCCGCTGCTCGAACCGGCACAAGGTCGAGGCGCTGGCCAATACCCGGTCCTTCTCCACCGCCGTCTGCAGCGCCAGATCGCGCCGCAACTGATCGTGATCGTTCAGGTCCTCATAGCCCAGCGCCAGAGAATAGACTCGCTGGCGAACGATCGCCAAGGCATCGTGGCGGCAACTGGCCCGGCGGCGCGGATCGATCAGCGCCTTGGCCACCCGCTCGGTCAACCCCAACGCCCGGTCCGCTTGACGCAGCAGCAAAACGCCGCCGTTGGAGGTGATGTCGCCGCCGGAAAAACTCGCCTCGACCCGGCCTCCTTTACAGCGTGGAAACGGCAACCGTTCTTGGATACAATCTGTCATGGGCAAGGTCTCTTTCGATATCAGCATAACTAACTGATTTATATCGAATATTCAAGGCCTTGCCCCCCTTTATTCATGCAATATTCGGGCTAAGGCGGGGGGACCGCCAAATGGAGCGAAGAAAGAGTGAGGAGACCGAGAAGGAACCACAGGCCCCAGTTCAAGGCGCGAGTGGCGCTGGCGGCAGTGAAAGGCGAGAAGACACTGGCGGAGTTGTCGTCGCAGTTCGACGTGCACCCGAACCAGATCACGCAATGGAAGAGTCAGCTCCTGGAGCAAGCGGCGTCGGTATTCAACGGCGGGAGATCCCGGACCGAGGAGCCGGTGGATCTGAAAGCTTTGCACGCGAAGATCGGGGAGTTGGCGCTGGAGAACGATTTTTTAGAAAGCGCGCTCATCAAGGCGGGCCTGCTGAGCGCAAAGCGATGATCGACCCGGGTCACAAGCTATCAATCAGCCGACAGGCGAAGATCCTCAAGATCTCGCGTTCGTCGGTTTTACTACACGCCCCGGCCCGTGTCGCCGGCGGACTTGGAACTGATGAAGGCGATCGACCGGCGGCATCTGGAGGCACCCTATGCCGGGAGCCGGATGAGGAAGAAACTCCTCCGCTTAACCGGCACAAGGGAAATCGGCGCAGCAGCGCTGAGTGCGGACATCCGAACTCGCGCGTATCATCGGCAGCATTCATCTACAACAACCCGACTACACCTTATTTCCGCTGCCAAGTTGTGCAACGAATGGGGTCCACCTCTATCTGAGGAATTTCTTCGGAAGTTGTGTTCCCTATAGAAGGCGTGAAATAACCTGTTTCTCTCCTTAACCACTTCCTCAAACTCTTCCTCCATGCTTTCCAGTGCCTTGTCGGATTTCCCCGCTTTCTTGAACAGTTGTCCTAGCGTTCTTTTGTTTACCCCGCGATAAATTTGCGTTGCAAGTGATGGGTTAGGCTGCGAGAGCAGTTCTGCTTCCATGGCTTCAGAAGTAAAGAGGATGGTGCCCAATTGAGTCTCAAGCAACTGCGCAGCTTCTGCCGCCTCGCCGAACTTTTGGTATACATCATTTAGATTAGGCACTGAGTAGGTTCCTCATTGTAGACTTTTCTCTTCCTTGGCCTTTGTGAATTTCGGAAATCGAGGAACGTCGCGCTCCAGTGTGGCCGCCGAACACTCCTTAGTCGCGTTTGGAGGGGATTTGCGAGAAGGTGTCGGCCTCATGTTTCGCGTCAAGGCAGCCCCGCTGGCACCGCTCGAATTCCAACCGGCAACGCTCTTCTTTCGCCTTGGACGGCACACGGCGCGTCGTTGTCGTTGTCTGCTGTGGCGGATATTGCCTTGGGTTATACGGCCCCTGCTCGTATTCAACATCAGTATCAAACGCCCACTCTAGGCAGCCGATATAGTTGTCCTCGCAGGCCTGCTCGCAGGTTTTTGGCTCCTCCTCAAAGAAGGCATCAAGCTCAGTGCATCCGGTCGCAATTAGGCACGCCAGCAGGGTTATCGTCGCTTGCATCAAACGGTCAGGAGCGATCATTGTCTTTCCAGTTATGTTGGCCGATGAGGATTATCCTTCAACTTTGTGCTTGGGCGAATAACCCCCGCTTTCTAACACAAAATCTCATCCGGCTTTACAAAATACCGTTTGTGCCACTTTTTCAAGTGCGCCCGTTCCACTATGAAGTGCAACACATGAGAGCCGTTGTCCCGTAAGGGATAGGCGGTTTGGCTGCCTGGAGTTGAGAAGCGGCCAGGTGATGGCGATACTCTCCGATATCGAAGAAGGAGGGTATCCGATGGCCGATGGCTACCATCACCTGACCTACGGGTCACGATGCCAGATTTACGCGCTGAAGAGAAGCGGCATGTCGGTCCGGGGCGTATCGCGCGCGCTGGAGGTGTCGGCCTCGACGGTGAGCCGCGAGTTGCGGCGCAACGGTGGGCTTCGGGGCTACCGGATGAAGCAGGCGCAACGGTTCTCGGAGGTGCGCCGGCGGCAGGCGTCCTCGCGCCCGCGCAAGCTGACGGAGGGATTATGGAGTCGGATTGAGGAGCGGTTGAGGCGGCAGTGGAGTCCGCAGCAGATCGCCGGCCGATTGCGGCTTCAAGGCGGGCCGTTGGTTGGCAAGACGTGGATTTACCGTCAGGTGTGGAACGATCGTGCGAATGGCGGGACGCTGTATCGGAACCTTCGGCGGCGCGGCAAGAAGGCCAACCGCCGGGGTCGGAGTGGTGCGGGGCGGGGCGTGATCCCGGGCCGGGTGGACATTGCGGAGCGTCCGGCGGTGGTGGAGTTGAAGCGCCGCGTGGGCGACTGGGAATTGGACACGATCATTGGGGCGCGGGGCCGGGGGGCGCTGGTGTCGATGGTGGACCGGTGCTCGAAGTTTGTGTTTCTGCAGCGCGTTGCGCACCGGACATCGTTGGCGGTTGGGGGCGCGATCCTGGCGCGCCTGGGGCCGCTGTCGGCGCTGGCGCGCACTTTGACGGCGGACAACGGCAAGGAGTTTGCCGGCCACCGGGCGATTGCGGCAGGGCTGTCGGCGGGGTTTTTGTTTGCCAGGCCCTACCATTCCTGGGAGCGCGGGCTGAACGAGCACACCAACGGCCTGGTTCGGCAATATTTGCCCAAGGCGACGGACTTCACCGGCCTGGGCGACGCTCGGGTGAGGCGGGTGCAGGATCTCCTCAACGGCCGTCCGCGCCGGGTTCTGGGCTACCGCACGCCGGCGGAAGTGTTTGGCGAGGCCCTGGAGGCGGCTGGTGTTTCCCGTGCAATTCTCGGCGCGGCGGCGCTGGCGGGGCCGGATCCGCCGGCGGGGCTGGCTTGATCGGCCTGCCGGTCCCGTCCGCGGCCTTCCCGGGCGGCAGACGGTTTTGCTGTGTTCGGGTGACGGGCGGGCGGCTCAGCGGGCCACCGCGGCGCCGAAACCGGGTCCCGGGCGGTGCGTTTCTCCGCTCGGGCTACGCCCTCACTCCGAAAAGCACCGCCCGAACCCCACCGGGTGCTATGCTGCGCTCCAACTCAGGAGAGAAATCACCGCCTGACAGGTGTTGCACTTCGGAGTGGAAGTGGCGGTGATATAAGTGCTGGATATATCGAAGATATGTCAGAAGAGCGCGTATTATTTAAGAACGGCTGGCCCTCCGCCACTTCTGCGGACCTGCAACCTGAGGACAAAGCGGAGACACGAACCGCGGACCTGCAACCTGAGGATAAAGCGGAGCTGCCGACTGCCGATCAATAGCTACTGACCATTGATCGGGCAGAAACCGGCGGCCAATCGATTTCGTCCTCTCCCGTGTTGCTCTTTGTATAGAATGGCTCATGAAGAGCCGCTCCCGACGCAACAGCATTCAAGTGGCTTGAACGCTTTCGGAGTTTGGGGCGCCCTTACAGGAGAGAATCGATGTTGCAACCTCGTCCCGTCACTGTGGCAATGCTGGTGCTCGTTGCGGTGGGCTTTCGCCTGTTGCCGTACTTGCTGCATGCGCTCGGCGTTCCGATTGACCCGGAGAACACGCTTTACCCGTGGAATTTCTCACCGATCCTGCCGTTGTGCGTGTTCGGTGCAGCCTGCTTCTCCAAACGGGCCATTGCCTACCTGGCGCCCCTTGCGATCTACCTTGCCGGGGACCTCGGCATCTGGCTGATCTCCGGCCGTGCCGACTGGGCCTTCTATGCGGATCAGCCGATTACCTATCTCTCAGTGGCTTTGGTCGTTACCTGCGGGTTCATAGCCCGTTCGCAACACTCCTGGCAAAGAATTGCGGCAGCCGGGCTGGGTTCAGCGGTCCTGTTCTTCGTCGTCTCGAATTTCGGCACCTGGGCTTTAGGGGGCGGCATTCGGTATCCAATGACCTGGGCCGGGCTTGTTGAGTGTTACGTCATGGCCATCCCGTTCTTCCGCAATACGTTGATCAGCATGGGGGTATTCCTGCCGCTGCTCTTCAGCCCCCTGTCACTGCGAAGCCCGGCGCCGGCGGTAGCCAGCCGGGCAGCGTAAGCCGCAATCGGACCGATGAGCGAACCCAGGATCGTATCGCTCATCGCCAGCGCTACCGAGATTGTCGCGGCGCTGGGATTTGAGGAGCGGCTGGTGGGCCGTTCCCACGAATGCGATTTCCCGCCGTCAGTCGCAGCAGTACCCGTCTGTTCTTCGTCGAAGATCGATGCTCAGGCCTCCAGCCTGCAGATCGACACCCAGGTCCGAGCGCTGGTCGATCAGGCCCTGTCCGTATATCGAGTGGACGCGGAGCTACTGGACCGGCTCGCTCCAACCGTAATCATTACCCAAACCCAGTGCGAAGTATGTGCGGTGAGTCTTTCCGACGTGCAGCAAGCGGTGAGCGAACTGGTGTCCTCCCGCCCGCAGATCGTATCCCTTGCGCCGATGGATCTCGAAGACGTTTGGCAGGACATATTGCATGTTGCCACCACGCTGAACGAGCCCGGCAAGGGCAGGGGCCTGGTGGATCACTTAGTCGGGAGACTGAAGACGATCAAGGCAACAACCGAGTTGCTCTCCTCGCGTCCATCCATTGCCTGCATTGAGTGGATCGACCCTCTGATGTTTGCAGGAAACTGGCTGCCCAAACTCGTGGACATTGCCGGCGGCGTCATCATGATGGGAGAGGCCGGCCGGCATTCCGGCTATTTCGACATCGACCAATTGGCCCTCCATGACCCCGATGTCGTGGCGATCATGCCGTGCGGCTTCGATATTCCGCGATCTGTCAGCGAGATGCCTGCGCTGGCTTCACATCCCACATGGACGCAGTTGTCGGCCGTGCGCAACGACAGAGTGTTTGTTACCGATGGCAATCAATACTTCAATCGCCCGGGCCCACGGCTTGTGGAATCGGCGGAGATTCTGGCCGAATTGCTCCACCCGGGAACATTCGACTTCGGGCATGAGGGAAACGGCTGGATTCGCTGGTCCGGCGCTTGAGCCGGATCCAGGGCGCCGGGGTCCACTCCCGGCCTTATTCGCTGCGCACGCCCAAGAGTTCAACCTCGAACACCAGGGTCTCGCCCGGACCGATAAGATTGCCTGAGCCACGATCCCCATAGGCCAGTTCCGGGGGGATATACAGCATCCACTTGTCGCCGACCTGCATGAGTTGCAGGGCTTCGGTCCAGCCCTGAATCAAACGGTTGACCGGAAACTCCGCCGGTGCACCCCGTTGGACCGAACTGTCGAAGACGGTCCCGTCGATCAACGTGCCGGTGTAATGAACGGTTGCCAGGTCGGTAAGTGCGGGCATTGCCCCGTCCCCGGCAACCAACACTTCATATTGCAAACCGGATGGGGTCGTAGTTACCTCGTCCCGTGTTCCATTTGTGGCCAGATAGGCCTGCCCTGATTGAGTCATGCCGGCATTATCCGCGACCGCGGGCGCCGATGTCGAGGAATCGGTTTCATCCGCCATCTCATCCTGGGCCTCCTGCGGCCCGCAGGCGCCGGCCAAAGCGGCCCCGGCCAGGAGTATCAAAGTATTTCTGATGGCTTGCGCTTTATTCATTGGTGTCCTCAACTAACAGCGAAGGTTGTGCGAGCCACGGCTGGTTCCCCCAATGGAATTCATCGGCCGGCCGTGTCAAAGGGCAAAGAACAAGCCCAGGTCTGCGTACTCAAATGCGAGAGTAGCACAGCTCGCTGAAAGTTCGTTGAAGGCGCCATACGAGTATGGGTTAGACTTTGTTGACTGATCGTAAGTGGCGCAATGCGGCTACAAAGGGGGGCTAATGATCAGGCACGATTATCTCGGAGCACTCTGTGCGGGTGCTTTCCCGCAAGCGGGAATGCTGGCCGCGCCGGCGGCGGCTCAGATTTCTGAAGATCAATCCGCGGTAATTGAAGAGATCGTTGTTGTCGGCACGGCGATCCGTGGAACTCCGATCGACGAACCGTACGCGGTCTCGGTGGTGGATCGGGAAGAGCTGGAGCAGCAGGGTTCGCCGCTCATGGTGGACCTGTTCAAGAACCTGGGGGCCAGTAACGGCGTAGTGGGGGAGCGCTCCGGCTGGTACAACTCCAGCCTGCCCAGCGCGATCCTGGAGAGCGTGTCCAACGTCAACCTGCGCGGCCTGGGCGCATCACGCACCCTGGTGCTGTTGAACGGCCGCCGCCAGACTTATCTTCCGGCACGGCTGATCGGAGGGCGGTTCGTCGATATCAGCGTCATTCCGTCAATCGCCATGGGCCGTATCGAAGTACTCAAGGAAGGCGCAAGCGCCATATATGGGTCCGACGCGGTAGGCGGAATCGCCAACTTCGTCACTCGCGATGACTACGAGGGCATCGAAGTGATCGCGTCGCACGACAGTTATGACGGCGCCAGCGACACGCTTGCCAGCGCTATCTGGGGCGCCGCCGTTGGTGAATCCAACCTCGTAGTGTCAGTGGAGCATGAGCGCCGCGGCGAGCTGGAATCGGAAGATCGGGACTGGGCGCTGCGTCCATTGCAGGATCCGTGGCGCGCCAGCTGGTCGAGCGTGGGCAATCCCGGCTACTTCTGGTTTCCCGAAGGAATCGACACTTCCACTACCCCCAGGGAGGAGGTAATCGACGCACTCAAGGGCGTCCAATGGAGCGGCAAGGTGGATCCGCAATGCAATGGGCTCAACGGTTATCCCGAACACCCTGCCGTGGACCCGTACTACTGCGTATTCAACTACCAACCCTGGGATAATCTGATTGAGGAAACGCGCAGCACCCGGGCTCTTATCGAGCTCAACGGCCCCTGGGGTAACCAGGGAAGCTACCACCTGGAAGCCCTGTGGTCCGAAGCCGTTATGCCGAAGTGGCAAACCCAACCATCCCATCCGCCGTTTCCTCTCCTGCACCGCGGGGTCATGGAAGTCGGTCCCGATCATCCCAATCGGGTGGCGTTCTGTCAGGACGCGGAATACAGCGGGGGCTTTGAAGCCGAATGTGCCGGGACCGAAAATTGGTACTGGCGCGGCAGGCCGTTCGGCAACGGCGACGATGCCCGGACCTGGCGCCGGGACGCCAGCACATGGCGCCTGGCCGGCAGCATCGAAGGCGAGTTCGACGGCCTGGGCGGGCGTGAAATGTACTACGACGCGGGCCTTTCCTATTCGCGCGGCGAGGGCAAGGTGGGTATTCCCGCGATCCTGACCGAGCGGCTGTTTCTGACCTTCCGCGGTTACGGCGGACCGGATTGCGGAGTAAGTGTAGTGGCCGACAATACGCTGGGGCCGGGGATGAGGGTCGGGGCAACGACCAAGGCGCCGGGCACTCAGGGATGCCAGTACCTCAATCCCTTCAGCAGTTCTTCTCAGTATTCTTCGCTACCCGGAGCACCTTACTACGACACTCCGAACCCGGAATACGATCCCGCGCAGGCCAACTCTCCGGAATTGGCGCAGTGGCTCAACAGTGTGTCGGAAATCACCAGCGAGACTGAAATGCTGGTTGCCGATCTCACTTTCAGTGGCAACTGGATCGACGATTTCCTGGGATATGCCGCCGGCTACCAGTTCCGCCGCTTCGGCGCACAGGGGACCCCCAACCGTGACGCCGACCTCAGCATCAACCCGTGTGCGGTACTGGGCGATACCAATTGCCTGTCGGGCAATTTCGGAGGCTTTACTTTCATCAATGCCTATAACCCGTACGACGTGGATCAAACGGTGCATCGGGTGTTCGCCGAGCTCGCGATCAATCTCAGCGATCGTTTCGATGCCCAGGTGGCCGTGAACTATGAGAACTATGACCAAGCCAGCAGCGTTGACCCGAAGCTGGCGCTGCGCTGGCGCGTCAACGACACGCTGACTCTGCGCGGTTCGGTGCAATCCACCTTCCGCACACCCTCGGTCGATGATCTGCTTGAAGCAGTGCCGTTAACCGTAACCCAATACATCAGCCAGGTTGGCGCGTGGATTCCGGTGGACATCTACGGAGATTCCAATCTCGATCCCGAGCAGGCTTTGACCTACAACATCGGAGTCGTATTGTTTCTGGATTCAGGCATTCAGATGACAGTCGATTACTGGAACTACGATTTCAAGGATGTGATCGGCAGCTTGCCGCATGACACGGTCGATGATATCTATGCCGACGCCAGCACCCGGGAAGGCGTAAAACAGTACATCTATTGCGCCGACGGCCGGGCGGATACGCTGTCCAACGAGTGCGGCGCGAAGTCGATTACGCGGGTGGAAGTGCCGTTGGTCAATTGGCCGGGCGTGGAGACTTCCGGCATTGACTGGGAGTTCAGGGGAGAGTTTGACGCGGGCGGCGGCTCGCTTGCCGGTGGATCGAGCGGCACATACACGCTTGACTACGACATCAAGGCGCTGTCTCAGGATGGGGTGCCGATTCAGGCTGTCACGCAGGCCGCGGGCCGGCTGAATTTCGGCAATCCGCTGGCGGTGCCGATTCCCAACTGGAAGGCTCAGGCATTCGTGGCCTATCACTGGAACGACTACAGCCTGGCCAGCTACGTGAACCACGTGTCCTCCTACAAGGACGACGGGGCCCATGACGGCTATGGCGGTGTTCCGGTCGACAGCTTCACCGTTGACAGCTTTACCACCTGGGACTTGAGCCTGCAGTGGCGCCTGCCCAATCAAGGGTTGAACCTCACGCTGGCGGCCCTCAACCTGACCGACGAAGAGCCTCCGTTCGCCAATGTGGAGCATGCCTACGACGGCATGACTCACAACCCCAAGGGTCGACGGCTCAAGTTGATCTTGCGCTACCGGCCTCGAGGGGAGTAGGGCTCGTAGAGCAGCGCGCCGGGCAAGAAGATTGCCTGACTAGCGGCGCCGCCCGATTTGATCGGGGGAAACGCTGGCTTCCCTGGTGCGCTTCTTGCGGCGGCGTGAGCGTAGCCGGCGAAACAGTATCGCCCCGGCCACCGCTGCAACGATGAGCAAGGCCAGCCACTCTTGCAGTCCAGTGCTCATCGGGCGAGCTGATAAGTAAGCATGCCGGCAAGCCAGGCAAAAGCCGTCATGTATGCCCAGGCGCCCACAGCCCAGCGCCAGCTGTTGGACTCTCTTCCTATGACCGCCACCGTCGACACGCATTGCAGGGCGAAGGTATAGAACACCAACAGCCCCAGGGCCATGGCCAGCGTAAACACCGGTCGTCCGTCCGGCCAGCGAGATTCGCGCAGACGATCCCGTAAACCGGCGTTTTCGTCGCCCCCGGACCCGAGTGCATAGACCGTTCCCATCACACCGATTACCACTTCGCGAGCCGGAAAACCGGCCACCACCGCGGCTGACACCCGCCAATCCCATCCCAGCGGCTTGAATGCCGGCTCAATGAACTTCCCGATACGCCCCAGTAGGCTGTATTCCAACTGGGCTGATCGTTCCTGGGCATTGAGCCGGCGAAGCTCAACTTCAAGCCCGTTTTCGCTTGCAACCATAGATACGACTGCCGCGCGCCTGTCTGCGAAGTCCTCGGCGATCGCCTCGGAGCGCGGGAAGTAGCCAAGCGCCCAGATCATCAGGCAGGCTGCCGCGATCACGGTTCCCGCCCGAATGAGAAATACCCGGATCCGAGCCATTAATTTCAGGCCCAGAACGCGGGTGTTCGGCCAGCGAAACGGAGGCATTTCCATGATGAACGGTGCGCCCGCACCCCGCAGCGCAACCCGGCGGGTCAGAAAGGCGCTCATGGCTCCTCCGGCGATTCCCAGGAGGTAGAGGCCCAACAAGAGCAATCCGTGAAGATTGATCCAACCGTTCAGGTAATAGGAGGATGGCACGAAACCGGAGATGAGGAGCGCATAAACCGGAAGCCGGGCCGAGCATGTCATCAGGGGAATCGCCAGGATAGTAGCAAGGCGGGCCCTGGGGTCTCCGATCACGCGAGTGGCCATGATCGCGGGCACTGCACAGGCAAAGCCTGAAAGCAGCGGAATGAACGATTGTCCGGAGAGACCGCAAATTCGCAGCAGCCGGTCCATCAGGAAGGAGGCGCGGGCCATGTAGCCGCAGTCTTCCAAAAACAGCACCAGCGCAAACAGGAACACGATTTGCGGGACGAAGACGATTACCGCGCCCACCCCGGACCACAGTCCATCGATCAGCAAGCTGGACAAGGCGCCCGGGGGAAGCCGCTGAAGGGCGTAGGCCCCTGCCTGCTCGAAAAATACGCTGATTGCATCCATCAGCGGCGTGGCCCAGGCAAACACTGCCTGGAATACGGCGCTCATCACCGCAAGAAACACGACCAGTCCCAAGACCGGGTGACTCACCGTTCGCTCAAGCCAGCCGACACTCGCAGTGGCCTCGTCCGGCTCTCCCCCGGTTGCAATCGCAAGCCACTCATCCACCTGCCGATAGCGGCGCCGGGCTTCGCGGGACTGCAGGCTGCCCTCGCCACTGGCCCGGCGCGCATCACGGCGGGCGCTATCCAGGGCCGCAAGCGCTTCCTGCCCGCCTTGCGCGACAATCCTCCGTTCAAACTCCCCGCCTCCGTCGATGATGGCGCGTTCGAGAGACGGTATCGCCGGATTCAAGCCCTCCAACCTGCGCTGCAGACTTTGCGCCGCTTCGCGAACTTCCGGCATGACCAGGCTTTGTGCGGAAACAGGATCGTCGAGCACTTTCTCGAGCGCCGATCGGAGACGGCCCAGCCCTTTGCCTCGATTCGCCGTCATCGGCGTAACCGGCGCGTTGAGCTGCCTCTCAAGTTCCGAGGGATCTATCTTCAAGCCGCGCCGCTGGGCTACGTCCTGCATGTTTAACGCCACCGCCAGGGGAAGACCGAGTTCGCGCGCCTGGGAAAAGAGATACAGGCTGCGGCGCAGGTTTGTGGCATCCACGACCAGCAGCAATGCGTTCGGGCGAAGCAGGCCCTTGGCCATTCCCAGCACAACATCCAGCGTTATTCCCGACTCCGGGCCATCCGCCGCCAGGGAGTAAGTACCCGGCAGATCGACCAGCGAAACCTCCCGGCGTTCCAGTCGGGCGACTCCTGTAATCCTCTCTACCGTAACGCCCGGGTAGTTGCCGGTTCTTTGTCGAAGGCCGGTAAGGCGGTTGAAGACGGTGCTCTTACCGGTATTGGGACATCCCAGAACCGCGATCAGCGGACGGCCGGACATGGCGGAAAATCAGCCCGCGGCTGGAAGAACACTTACGCGGACAAGGCGCGATTGCTCCCGTCTCAAGCAGAGTGGGTGGCCCCCTGCGGAAATCTCCAGGGGATCGCCACCCAGCCCGCGCCGCAGCACGCGGACCCGAACGCCGGGAACCAGGCCCAGGGTCAATAGTTCCCGGGCAACGCGGCCTTCGCCTTCAATGGCGTGAATCCTGCTGCCGGCGCCGTTGGGGAGTTCATCCAGAGCGATATCTTTCGCCAATTTACAAATGCCGAAAATCTTAAGTGTTTGTGAGTCTAACATAAATGTAAATCATTATCATTTGCACCTGGGAACGAGGGCATCCTGGCCGCGCCGAGGGCTGGAAGCCCTCGTTCCCAGCGTGTTGCATTGGAAATGAGGCCGCTCCGGTATAATTGCTACGCTTATGGTGGCCAAGCTCCTTTATCGAATCACCTTCCTCAACCAGGGCAAGGTGTATGAGATGTACGCCCGCGGTGTATCTCAGGGAAGCATGTTCGGATTCGTCGAGGTGGATGGGCTGGAATTCGGCAAACGTGCATCGCTGGTTGTGGACCCCGGCGAGGAAAAGATCAAGTCGGAATTTTCCGGTGTCCGGCGCACCTATATTCCCATGCATTGCGTTCTGCGGATCGACGAGGTCGAGAAGCGTGGCGTAAGCAAGATTTCCTCCGCGGAGGATGGCAACGTGACCCAGTTTCCGGCGCCGATCTATGCGCCCGGAGGCGCCGGCTCCGAGTAAGGGGAATGCTGGCGCTTACCGGTTCCGGCGCTCTCTCCCCGTTTCGACGCAAACAACTCTTGGGCCGTTTACGGGCCCGGGACCCCGGCGTGCGGGAGGTGGGCGCCAGTTTCCTGCACCTGGTCAGCATCGACCCCCAACCGGGTGAGGCCGAACTGCAGCACCTGCGGGAACTGCTGAGCTACGGGCCGGACTGGAAGCAGCCGAGCATCGACAGCCACGAGAAGGTTCTGTTGGCCGTGCCGCGGCGAGGCAGCATTTCGCCCTGGTCAACAAAGGCCACCGAAATCGCAATGCTGTGCGGCTTTCCCAATTTACGCCGCATCGAGCGCGCCGTGCGCTACCGGATTGCCGCTGACGGTCCTTTAGGAAACGACGCCAAAGCCGAACTGTTCGACCGAATGACCCAGGAGTTGGTCCCGGAAGATGATTCTCTTGATGAGTTGTTTGCCCCGGAGCCTTCTCAAGCTCTGGGCACGGTTCCACTGCTCTTGCAAGGCCGCTCGGCGCTGGAGCAGGCCAACCGGCAAATGGCCCTGGCATTGTCGGCGGAGGAAATTGACTACCTGGAAGAGGGATTCAGGGAAATCGGACGCGATCCAACCGACGCCGAACTGATGATGTTTGCCCAGGTCAATTCCGAGCACTGCCGCCACAAGATATTCAACGCCGATTGGTGGGACGGAGAACAGAAGCTTCCCCAGTCCCTTTTTGACTTGATACGGAAGACTTCCGCGGACAGTCCCCACGGCCTGCTTTCAGCCTACGTGGATAACGCTGCGGTGATTGCAGGCGGCCCTGCCACACGGCTTTTTGTACGCGGGTCGCAGCGTGAGTACGCCCGTGTGGAAGAACCTGCGCACACCTGTATCAAGGTGGAAACGCACAATCATCCCACCGCCATTTCGCCGTTTCCGGGCGCCGCCACGGGCGCAGGGGGTGAAATCCGCGATGGCGCCGCTACCGGGCGCGGCGCCCGGCCCAAGGCCGGCATGACCGGGTTTTCGGTTTCCGATCTCAGAGTCCCGAATTACGCTCAGCCTTGGGAGAACAGTCTCGAACGGCCCCAGCGCTTGGCTTCGGCCCTTCAGATCATGCTTGAGGCGCCGATCGGGGCGGCATCTTTCAACAACGAATTCGGCCGCCCCGCGGTGCTGGGCTATTTCCGCTGCTTTGAACAGGTGGGGAAAGACCATTGGGGCTATCACAAACCCATCATGATCGCCGGTGGGGTGAGCGCCGTGCGCGAACCGGACGTTCATAAGCAAAAGGCCCCGCCGGGGACCCTGGTGGTGGTGCTGGGCGGTCCGGCCATGCGGATCGGGGTGGGAGGCGGTTCGGCGTCCTCTCGGCGCAGCGGCGCGGATCATGAAGAACTGGACTACGCCTCGGTACAGCGGGGCAACGCCGAAATGCAGCGCCGCGCCCAGGAAGTCATCGACCGCTGCTGCGAGTCGGGTCTGGTGGGCGCCGGTGAAAACCCGATCATTTCAATCCATGACGTTGGCGCCGGCGGCCTTGCAAATGCCATCCCCGAACTGTTGCAGGACAGCGGGCGGGGCGCCGACTTGTCGTATGCGGCAATCCCATCCGCGGAACCCGGCATGTCACCACTTGAGACCTGGTGCAACGAGGCGCAGGAACGCTACATGCTGGCCGTGGATGCCGCGCGCAGGGAGGAATTCGAGGCGATTTGCGTGCGTGAGCGCTGTCCCTGGGCGGTCCTGGGGCGGATGGACGATGACGGGCGGATACGCCTGATCCGCGATGGTGGGCAGGCTCCACCCGTCGATCTGCCACTCGACTTCCTCTTTAGTGGAGCTTCAAGCGCAACCATGCGCTTTTCCGGCCGGCCCCCGCAGGCCGGAGCCTTGGAACTGGGCGGGATCGAAATACGCGAGGCGATAGACCGCGTACTGGCAATGCCGGCGGTCGCGGACAAGTCGTTCCTGATTCACATTGGTGATCGAACCGTAGGCGGACTCGTGGCCCGCGATCAACTGATCGGGCCCTGGCAGGCGCCGGTCAGCGATGTCGCGGTAACGGCCCGGGATTTTTTTGGCTACACCGGTGAAGCCATGGCGGTAGGAGAGCGCACGCCGGTGGCGGTCATCGATTCGGCCGCCGCATGTCGACTCGCCCTGGCCGAAGCATTGACGAATATCGTCTCCGCGGATATCGGCCAAGCCTCCGACGTGCGCATTTCCGCCAATTGGATGGCTGCGCCGGGCGATCCAGGACAAGCTACGGCGTTGCGGAACGGCGTGGAGGCGCTGTCGGCCTGTTGCCGGGCGCTGGGGGTGGCGGCCCCGGTAGGCAAGGATTCCTTGTCCATGCAGACATCCTGGAGCGATAGCGGTGGAAATGAGCACACCGTTACCGCCCCGGTCTCACTGGTGGTTACCGCGTTTGCTCCGGTGGCGGACCTGCGCCGCACGCTCACGCCGGAACTGGTGGACCGTGCCGGCACCCGGCTTGTTCTTTTCGACCTGTCCACGGGCCGCGATCGGCTGGGCGGCAGTTGCCTGGCCCAGGCCTACGCGCGCGCCGGGGGAGAGCCGGCGGATCTGGACGATCCGCGCTTGCTGCGGGCGCTGGTCAGGACGGTCCGGCTCCTGGCGCGCGAAGGGATTGCGCTGGCATGGCACGACCGGTCTGACGGCGGCCTGTTCGTTACCCTGTGCGAAATGGCTTTTTCCAGCCGCCTGGGGTTGCGCATCAAGCTGCCGAGTTCCAACCGCAGTGCCCTGCTGGGCCGGCTCTTCGCCGAGGAGCCCGGGGGCGTGCTTCAAGTGGACGGAAAGCAATTGGGGCGAGTGCGGGAAGTGTGCCTAGAGCAGGGCCTGGGCGAGTGCCTGGTGGACCTGGGAGAAGTCCTGCCCTCGGCGCAGGGGTCCCGCCGCCCGCGTCAAATTGAAATTCGAAGCGACCTGGACACTCTGGAACTGGATCGTGTGGACCTGCATCGCTGCTGGTCGGAATTGAGCTACCGCATGCAGGCAGCGCGAGACAATCCGAAGACCTCCGAGGAGCAATACCACAGCGTCCTGAATGAGCAAGACCCGGGGCTTACCGCCGTCAGCAATCATCCTCCCCGGGTGTTCTCCAAGGCGCCGGCCGGAGGAGCCCGGCCGCGGGTGGCGATATTGCGTGAGCAGGGCATTAACGGCCAGGCGGAAATGGCTGCCGCGTTCACGCAAGCAGGGTTTTTGGCGGTGGATGTGCATATGTCGGATATCCTCGGCGGCAGCCAGGATCTGGCCGATTTCCAGGGATTGGCGGCCTGCGGCGGCTTTTCTTACGGGGACGTGCTGGGTGCGGGCGGCGGTTGGGCGCGATCAATCCTGATGAATGAACGCGCCCGGGAGGTCTTTGCCCGCTACTTCGAATCACCGGACCGCTTCACACTGGGCGTTTGCAACGGTTGCCAGATGTTGAGCCTCATTTCGGACCTGATCCCCGGTTGTGAACACTGGCCGCGCTTTACCCGCAATCGATCAGAACAGTTCGAGGCGCGTTTGAGCATGGTCCGGGTCGAACCCAGCCCTTCCTTGCTGCTGGAGGGCATGCACAACGCGTTGTTGCTGATTGCGACCTCACACGGGGAGGGCCGGGCCGAATTCGCTTCGCCTGAACAACTCAGACTTTGTGAGGAAACCGGGATGACGGCGTGCCGATTCGTTGACGGCAACGGCGAGCCGACCGAGGTTTATCCCGCCAACCCGAACGGTTCGCCCGGAGGTCTGGCCGGCCTGACGTCCCGTGACGGGCGCGTAACCGCGTTGATGCCGCACCCGGAGCGCCTGTTCCGAACTGTGCAGCACTCGTGGCATCCTTCGGACTGGGACGAGTACGGCCCGTGGATGGGCATGTTCCGGAACGCGCGTTGCGTGATCGGCTGAACTTTGCCTGTGCTTCCGACCCTGGTCATGGGCGGCAGGCGGCTATCCGACTACGGATGGCCGGGCAGTCATCCGTTCGGATTGGATCGGCACGCCGCGTTTGAGGAAGCATTGGCGAAGCTGGACTTTGGGCCCGCCATGCGGATCGAAACGGCCCCAAAGGCCAGCAGAGAAGCATTGGAACGCTTCCATAGCCCGGAATACCTTGAGTTTGCGCGCCGGCGCTGCGATGAAGACAGCGGTTTTCTGGACGGGGGCGACACGCCAGCGCGCCGCGGTCTGTATGAGGCCGCAAGGTTTGTGGTCGGCGCCGCGCTACATGCGATCGAGCGGATCATGACGGAGCAGGCCGCCAATGCATTTCTTCCGATAGGGGGCCTTCACCATGCCGGCCGCAAACATGCCGCCGGGTTTTGTGTATTGAACGACATCGGGGTGGTAATTGAGACCCTGCGCAGCGTTTACGGGGTCCAGCGAATAGGCTACGTGGATATCGACGTGCATCACGGCGATGGCGTCTACTACGCCTACGAGGAGGATCCGCAGCTGTATTTTGCGGACATTCACGAGGACGGGCGGTGGCAGTACCCCGGCACGGGCGCGGAGCACGAACAGGGCAAAGGCGAGGGAAAAGGCCGCAAGATCAATATATGTCTCCAGCCTGGGGACGGTGACGCCGAGTTCACCACCGCCTTCGCGAGAGTGGAGGAGCACCTTCAAGCCAATGCGCCGGAGTTCATCCTGCTGCAATGCGGCGCCGATGGATTAGCGGGCGATCCGCTGGGCAAGTTGAACTACAGCGCCAACGCGCACGCGCATGCTACGCGCCGCTTGTGCGCGCTTGCGAATGCCGCCTGCAAGGGGCGCATTCTGGCAATGGGGGGTGGCGGTTACTCGCGCGCCAATCTGGCCTCCGCATGGACCGGGGTGGTCAAGAGCCTTGTAGAGGCCAGGCCTATCCAAAAGTCCGGTGTAGTGAGTGTTGGGAACGGAACCGTTGGCATTGAGCGGTTTGGTTTCCAGCGCGTGAGGGGTGTCGAGGCAAGCACGGCATGCTTTGCCTGCTCGGAGGAAGTCCGGGGAGAGTCGTGGAGGGGTATCCCCGCGGGCGTTCCCGCCGGCGGGGATGCGATGGGGCACGGGGCGCCGCGGCGCGGCCGGGCCGGCGCGCCGTGAACGTCGGGGAGAGGCGGTTGCGGGGCTATTCGGCGGTCAGGATGGCGTCGAGGGCGTCTTGCGGACGGGCGGCGTAGTGGCGATTGGCCGGGGGGATGTACTGGAACTCGCCGCGCATACGCACGATGGAGATGGCGGCGTTGCTCAACGCCGCCAGATTGCGCGGCAGGTTCCCCACCGAGGCGCGGCAGCGGTCCTCGTCGTAGCTGAAGTCGCGCACGTAGTGGACCCGGTTCTCTACTTGCCAATGGTCGCGCACGAGCCTCAGGAGTTCCTCGGGGCCGGCCTCGCCGGCGCCGAGGGACGTGAGGCACAACGCGACCTCGCGGGAGGTCTCGCCGGTCTTGACCACGATGCGTTCGCGCTCGACGCGCACCGCCTGACGGCGTGCGAACAGATCGCACCGGCCGTCCCATTCCGGGGTGGTCAGATCGAGCACGGCGCAGCGCCGGGTCTCGATGCGGCCATGGCCCTTGTCGACCGTGTCCCCGCTCCAGCGCGCCGCGCGCCAGTCGATGGCCGCGAGGTCGTCGCGGATGGTCGGCTGGTTGTCCTTCACGGCCGTGACCACGTAGTGCGCCCCGCAGTCCTCGGTCAGGCAGCGCGCGGTCTCGTGCTGGGCGTGCAGGGCGTCGACGGTGACGACGCGCCCGGCGAGGTCGAGCTGTCGCGACAACGCCCGCAGCGCCGGAATCTCATTGGTCTTGGCGCCGACCTGGAGCTGTCCCAGAACCAGACCGCTGCCGTGCTCCACGGCAGCCACCATCATGCGCCTTTCCTTTGCGACCTGCTTTGAGGCGCCGCGCACGTCCTTGCCATCCATGGCCACGGGCGCTTCGCCCCCTTGGCGCGCACTCCACGCCCGCAGCGCCTGATCCAGCGTGTCGGCCGGCATCGCCGAGAGCAGGTAATGGAAGGTCGAGGCCGCCGGCACGGTCCAGAGCCGCCGGCTCGGACTGAAGAACCCGCCCACCGCCTGACGCTGCTCCTCGTCCAGCCGCGCCGCGAACTCGCCGAACGCGCTCACGCCACGATAGCCTGCCAGCCGCGCCGCGACCGCAATCGTCAGATAGCAGGCAATGCTGTACCGCTGGCCGCGCGCCTTGCGAAAATCGGGAATCTCCTCCAGAAAGTCCCGCAGACTGCGCAATTGCGCCACCGGCATCGGCTCCCGCTTCGCGCCGATGCACCACTCCGACGGCGCCCCGGCGCCGCGCAGCGCCGCACGGGCGCCCGACTCCAACTCGTACACGTAGACCTCCTTGGGTTGTCCGTTCTCGCGCCACCGCGCCGAGCCCCCCGGCAGCCGCGTGAAGCCGCGCGTGCGCCCCAGCAGCCGCCAGTTCGACGCCCGGTAGCAAGTACCCGCAAATCGCGACGGGTCCACGAATGTCTCCGCCAAAAGAACCGGAAAACCGTGCGCCGCGCGCATGTCCCGCGACAGCCGCCGCAAACTCACACCCAGCACCCGCGACGCCAGATTGCGCGTCGCGCCCTTGCCGCCGAGAACCACGAAGCGGCTGTTGTTGGCGATCAGCTTCAGACGCCGGAACTGCAACTCCCGCGACCAGCCAATCCAGGCGTCCCGCACGCCGACCTTGAACGCGCCCGCCGTCCAGCCCACCAGCGCAACCCAGGTCCCACCGCATACCGCCACATGACGCAGCGACTGCCCGAACAAACCCTTGAACGGCAGATAGTGAAACTCCGACATCAGCGCATCCCAACGCCGCCGCTCCGCCGCATCGCCCACCGGGCGCACCGACACATCGCGCAGCTCGAACCGGCCCCGGGAAACCACCGATATCGCCATGGCCCCCTTTATGCCACAACGACTTCTGAATAGCCAGACCCTTGGCCAGCCTGACTTCATCCCTCCACGTTCACAGCCTCATTCCATCCGCCGTGACTTTTGGATGGCCCTGTTGTAGAGGCAAGGTCATGCCTCGTTTGAGCGCCAAACCCGGTACACTTGCGGGTTGCCGGGTGCGCCCGCCACCGACAGTTATCCCATTCCTGCCAGGTTGATGTGAATACCGGAGACTTATGGCTACTGAATATCCCGAAATCGCGAAATTTGACCCGAAGCTTGCCGAGGCGCTGGACGCGGAAGTGCGCCGCCAGGAGGATTTCGTTGAGCTGATCGCCTCGGAGAACTACGCCAGCCGCCGTGTGATGGAAGCCCAGGGCTCGGTTCTTACCAACAAGTACGCCGAAGGTTATCCCGGCCGCCGCTATTACGGGGGCTGCGAGCATGTCGACGTGGCCGAAACACTCGCCATCGAGCGGGCCGCCCGCCTGTTCGGAGCGGACTACGTTAACGTGCAACCCCATTCGGGCACCCAGGCCAACACTGCCGCCTATCTGGCGCTCTTAAAGCCGGGTGACGGAATCCTGGGCATGAATCTCAGTCATGGAGGCCACCTGACGCATGGTTCACCGGTAAACATATCCGGCAAGTTGTTCAAGGTATCGAGCTATGGCCTGGATCCGCAAACCGAATTGATCGATTACAACCAGCTGCGCGACCAGGCCCTGAAGCACCGTCCACAAATGATCGTGGGGGGCTTTTCGGCCTATTCCCGAGTGGCCGATTGGGGCATTTTCCGCGAGGTGGCCGATGAGATCGGAGCCTACCTGATGGTGGACATGGCGCATGTGGCCGGGCTCGTCGCGGTCGATGAATACCCCAACCCTACGCCGCTGGCCGACGTGGTGACCAGTACCACGCACAAGACATTGCGGGGTCCGAGGGGTGGGCTGATCCTGGCGCGGGAGAACCCCGCAATTACCAAGCGGCTACGATCCCTGGTGTTCCCCGGCACCCAGGGCGGGCCGCTCATGCACGTCATCGCCGCCAAGGCCGTGGCGTTCGAGGAGGCGCTGCAGCCGGATTTCCGCGACTACCAGCGCCAGGTCAAGCGCAACGCCGCGGCCCTTGCCGACGGACTGAGCGAAAAGGGTTTACGGATTGTGGCGGGCAAGACCGAGAATCACATGTTCCTTGTGGACCTCGGCGAAACAGGGGTGACCGGCGCCGAGGCGGAAGCCGCGCTCGACCGGGCCAACATCACCGTAAACAAGAACGTGGTGCCGAATGATCCCCGCCCTCCCATGGTGACCAGCGGATTGCGCCTGGGGACTCCCGCGTGCACGACCCGCGGCTTCGGCGATCAGGAAATCGCAATGCTTGTGGACTCGATTGCTTCGGTCGTAGGCAATCCGGACGACCAAGCGCTGATCAGGCAAGTGCAGGCGCGGGTCCTGGAAACCTGCCGCCGCTTTCCGGTGTATGCCTGAGTGAACCAACCAGGGCGCACCGGAGCAGTCGCTCAGCCCACTGCAAGCGAAGCCGACCGGCGCTGGATGCAGCAGGCGCTGGGGCTGGCTCGCCGTGGCTTGCATACCACCGACCCCAACCCGCGGGTTGGATGCCTGCTGGTCAAGAACAATGAGTGCGTCGGTAGCGGATGGCATCGCCGGGCAGGCGAGGAGCACGCCGAGAAGCTGGCTTTGGAGGACGCGGGGAGCGGCGCTAGAGGCGCCACCTGCTACGTAACGCTGGAGCCCTGCTCGCATACCGGCCGCACCGGGCCTTGCGCGGACGCACTGGTGCAAGCGGGCGTGGCGCGGGTAGTTCGCGCAAGCGGCGATCCGAACCCGCAAGTGCAGGGTGAAGGCGAGCGGCGGTTGCGCGAAGCGGGCGTTGAGGTGAAGACCGGTGTCCTGGATGCCGAGGCGCGGGAACTGAATCCGGGATATTTTTCCCGCTGGGAACGTGGCCGCCCCTGGGTGCGTGTAAAGCTGGCCGCCAGCCTGGATGGGCGCACCGCTCTGGCGAGCGGCAACAGCCAATGGATCACTTCTCCGCAGGCGCGCCGGGACGGGCATGGCTGGCGGGCCCGCAGTTCCGCCATTCTTACCGGTATCGGTACTCTGCTGGCCGATGATCCACGCCTGGATGTCAGGCGCGATGATTTGGGGGAAATTAGGCCTCCTGCCCGTGTAGTGCTGGACTCCAGCCTTAGAACCCCATCCACGGCCCGCGTGTTCTCGCGCCCCGGCAAGATTTTCGTGCTGCATTGCGCGCCGGAGAATGAGCTAAGCCGGCGCCGAAGCATGAAGTTGCGTGAGGCCGGCGCCGACGTTCGGAGATTGCCGGCAACAAGCGACGGGCGAGTAGCGCTGCCGGCAGTCATGGGCCTTTTGGCGGACCTGGAATTCAATGAAGTCCAGGTGGAGGCGGGCGCTTTGCTATGCGGCGCTCTGCTGCAGGAAAAGCTCATCGACGAGGTGCTGCTGTACACGGCGCCCGTGTTACTGGGTGATGGCGCGGCAGGACTCTTCCAGATGGCGCCCCTTAGCGACATGGCCAATCGTCCTGCGTTCAAGGTTCTGGAAGCGGGGAGGGTGGGTCCCGACGTGCGCCTGGTGCTGACTCCCGGGGCACAGGCTGGGAACGAGGGCATCCTGCCCTCGTCGAGGGCGGGGACGCCCTCGTTCCCAGCGGGTTCGGAGCGCGTCAGCGCAGCGGCGCCTGCGTCGAAAACTCCCAGGGAGGATTGACATGTTTACGGGCATTGTTCAAAGCATCGGCACGGTTATTGACGTGATTAGCCATGCGAGCAGCGATCGGCGTATGCGTATCGGCGCGCCGCAGATCGCCAAGCGATTGCTCCAACCGGGCGCCAGCCTGTGCGTAAGCGGAGTGTGTCTCACTATCGTTACGGTTGGCAGCGGGAAGGTGTGCATGGATGTCTCGGCGCGGACCCTTGCCGACACCACGCTGGGGGAATGGGTGGCCGGCAGGACGGTGAATCTGGAACCGGCGCTGGCCGCCGGCGACGCATTGGGCGGACATTTCGTCATGGGGCATGTGGATGGCGTAGCGGAAGTGACGGAACGCCGCAAGGACGGCCGCTCCGTGGCCCTGGACGTTTCCGCCTCGCCCGACCTGATGCGATTGATTGCGCCGAAAGGGTCGGTTGCCCTCGACGGCGTCAGCCTGACCGTCAATGACGTCATGGTCAATGAGTTTTCCATCAACCTGGTGCCCCACACCCTAGAGGAGACGACGCTCTCCGATTGCCGAGCGGGCAGCCTGCTCAACCTCGAAATCGATATCATTGCGCGTTACGCAGCACGCTTGCTGGGGCGATAACGCATCATGTTTTCCACTACGGAAGAAATCATCCAGGAAATTGGCGCCGGCCGCATGGTCATCATTGTTGATGACGAAGACCGTGAGAATGAAGGCGACCTGGTCATGGCCGCCTCCAAAGTCACCGCATCGGATATCAACTACATGAGTGTGCACGGGCGCGGGCTTATCTGCCTGACGGTGACTCCCGAGCACTGCCGCCAGTTGCGCCTGCCCTTGATGGTGGCGGCCACCAACGTCCAGCGCAGCACCAACTTCACGCTTTCCATTGAGGCGGCGGAAGGCGTAACTACCGGAATTTCGGCGCATGACCGCGCCCACACCATCCGTGTAGCCTCCGCCAGCGGCGCTCGGGCCGAGGATCTGCGCCAGCCCGGTCACGTTTTCCCCGTAATGGCGCAGCCCGGCGGGGTACTCAGCCGGGCCGGCCATACCGAGGCGGGCTGCGATTTGGCCCGGCTTGCCGGTTTGCCACCCTCGGCGGCAATCGTCGAGATTCTCAATGAGGATGGCAGTATGGCGCGGCGGCCGCAACTGGAGAAATTCGCGGCCGAACGGGACCTGAAGATCGGCAGCATCGCCGACCTGATCCGCTACCGCCTCGCCAAGGACAAGTTCGTTGAGCGGCTGGAAGAGCGCACGGCCCGCACACGGTTCGGCTCCTGCCGGTTGATTGCCTACGAAGACCACGTCGCTCGCACCGTGCACCTGGCGTTTCTGCATGGCGACCTGCGCGAAACCGACGCGCCGCTGGTTCGGGTGCACGTGCACAACACGCTGCGCGATGCCGCGGGTGTCGAGGCCAACCTTGGGTGGCCCTTCGATGCGGCCCTTGCCCAGATCCAGACATCCCCGGCGGGGGTCGCCGTGCTGTTGTGCTACGAGGAATCTCCACGGAGCATAATGGAGGCAGTCTCATCGCTGAATGGAAAGTCGAAGGCAAGCAGGGAGAGTGCGACTGACCTGAGGACAATCGGTGTCGGTGCGCAGATTCTTCGCGATCTGGGTGTCAAGCGAATGCGCGTGCTGGGGGCCCCCAGGAATATCCATGCCTTGTCGGGTTTCGGCCTTGAAGTTGTCGAGTTCGTCGGCCCGCGAGACTGACGGCCATGGCCCCCGATACGTCGAATCCCAAGGTCCTGATCGTTACGGCGGAGTATTACGAAGACCTGGCCGGGCGTTTGGAACAGGGTGCTGTCGAACTGCTTCTGCAGGCCGGTTGCAAGAAAGACCACATTCTGATGCGGCGTGTCCCGGGATGCTGGGAGCTGCCTCTTGCTGTAAGGCGCCTGATCCGCAGCCATTCTCCCGACGCCGTAGTGGCCCTTGGTGTCCTTATACGCGGTGAAACGGATCACTACGAACATATCGCGCGGGAAACCTGTGCGGGGCTTATGCGCGTGAGCCTCGATGAAGATGTCTACGTTGCGCTGGGCGTGCTTACCTGCACCAACCATTTGCAGGCGGAAAAGCGCTGCAACATGCACCAGAGCAAGACCAACAAGGGACGAGAAGCCGCCCGCGCCGTGCTGCATGTTCTTTCCGGCGACCAGAGATAGGCGATGCGCTGGGAACGCCGCCGAAGGGCCCGCCGGCTCCTGGTGCAAGCGCTGTACCAGCAACAACTCGCCGGAGATGGGCCGGAAGAAATTGAGGCGCAATTCTCCCGCCGGGCGGACTACCGCAAGGCGGACATAGCGTTCTTCTCCGAATTGCTGGTGGAAATCTGCCGCCGGACCAGCGAACTCGATCAGGAAATCGCCGGCGCCAGCGATATTCCGCCGGAGCGGATTGATCCCGTGGAGCGCGCGATACTGTGGAGCGCCCTTGCAGAACTGCAAACCACCGGAGCCCAAAGCGCCGTAGTCATCAACGAAGCGATTGAGCTGTCGCGCGAGTTTGGGGCGGAGCAGGGCTATCGCTTTGTAAATGCGGTGCTGGACCGCTGGGTCAAGGCCAGGCTGCCGAACAGGGAAACATCAAACTCCAACGGCAATGCTTGAGCAATCGACGGAAGATCGCTTGATTGAAGCATTGTTTGCGCGCCATTCGGCCGACGGCGAGGGCGTCTTGATAGGGCCTGGCGACGATGCCGCAATGGTGCGCTGCCCTGCGGGGGAGGAACTGCTGATTACCACCGATACGCTCAACGAGGGCGTGCATTTCCCGGTCGGCGCTTCGGCCCACTCGATCGGCCACCGCGCCTTGGCGGTCAGTCTCAGTGATCTGGCGGCAATGGCCGCACGACCGCTGTGGGCGGTGGTCACCCTGTCGGTTCCATCGGCGAACGAGAAATGGCTGAAGGAGTTTGCCGATGGGCTCTACGAACTGGCGAACCGATTCGGCGTTCGAGTGGTGGGTGGCGACTTCGCGCGTGGCCCGCTCAATGTCACCGTAACCGCGCATGGCGCCGCAAGATCGGCAAACACGCTGCGACGCAGTGGCGCAAACGCCGGAGACGGCATCTGGATATCAGGCTTCCTGGGAGATGCCGCCGCAGGCCTGAAGGTGCTTAAGAACTCCTGGGAACGAGGGCATCCTGCCCTCGCCGAGGGCGACACGCCCTCGCTCCGGACGGCCGAAGCGGAGGCCGTGATTCAGCGGTTTTGCTATCCGCAGCCACGTGTGGAATTGGGTAGAAAGTTGGCCGGCATCGCAAGCGCTTGCATGGACCTTTCCGACGGTTTGCTCCTGGACCTACCCAGGCTGTTACGAAAGAGCGAACTGCGCGCGCGCGTAAGAGCGGAGCAGGTGCCGATCTCGAAGGAACTGCAGGCTTTTGCAGGTCCCCACGAGGCCAAGGAACTGTCCATGACAGGCGGCGACGATTACGAACTCTGCTTTACCGTCCCGCCTGAAGAAGAGCACCTTCTGGCGCCGCTCTCGACGGAACTGCCGCTATCCCGGATCGGTGAACTGCATGCAGGAGAGGGTCTGGAAGTCACCAATCACGGTGCAATCTGGCATCCCTCAGATTCAGGCTTTGCGCATTTTTCGTGATTGACCGCGCTGTTCGACTGGCAGGTTCCGGGCTGGGCCTCGGCTTTCTGCCTGTTGCGCCAGGTACCTGGGGCTCCCTTGGCGGGGTATTGCTTTGGTGGGCAACGCTTCCCCTGGGGCGCTGGATACAAGCCTTGCTGCTCATTCTGGCCATAGTGCCGACTGTGTTTGTGTGCGGTTCCTGCGCCAGAAAAGCAGGCCAGGAGGACCCGTCCTTCGTTGTCCTCGACGAGGTCCTGGGGATGTTCCTTGCGTTGCTGTTCATCAGCCCTTCCTGGGCGTGGGTTGCGGCGGCATTTGTATTGTTTCGGCTTTTGGATATCTTCAAACCATGGCCGGTCCGTAGCATGGAGCAGCACTTTTGCGGCGGAGCAGCGATCCTCCTGGATGACCTGGTAGCGGGCGGGATAGCAAGTCTAGGTCTTATGGTTATTCAAGTAGTTATTAGTAATTTCTAATGAAGATTGTGAATAGGAAAACGGGTGCGATCATCGCCATCGTTACTGCCATTCACGCCTTGAGCCCTTTAGCTATGCAGATCTTTCTTCCGGCGCTGCCGGCCATAAGATCCAGCTTCTCTGCCACGGTGGCCCAAACCCAATGGGTAGTCACCGCTTTTTCCGTAGCGCTGGCCGTTTCCATGCTGGCATACGGACCGGTCTCGGACCGGTATGGGCGCCGCCGTGTGGTCCTGTTGGGGCTGACCGTGTTCCTGGCCGGATCCGCCATCAGCTACTGGGCGGAATCGCTGGGGATACTGGTACTGGGCCGAACCACATCGGCTATGTGTTCACTTATCTGACCTGCGGCTACCTGTTGGGCAATGCCTGCTCCGGGTGGGGCCGCTTGAAAGGGCCGGGCCTTTTGGCTTGCGCGGTTTGCTCCTACGGCGCCGCCGCCGGCCTGATGCTGGCGCTGGCGCTGATCGGTGTGGTGACTCTCTATTCCATCGTCGGTCCGGCCATACTGCTGACCTTCGCCAATGGCGTTTCCCAGCCGCAATGCATGGCTGCAGCCCTTTCCGCCGTTCCGCAACGCCGCGGCGCTGCCTCCAGCGTGGTTGGGTTCTCGCAAATCATGGCCGCTGGAGTAGGCTTTCAGATCATCGGCTGGTTGCCAAGCGGCACTCCGGTTCCGATGACGTGGCTCATCTGTATCTGCGCGCTTGTAGCCGCGATTGGCGTTGTTACCATTTCCCGCAAACCTCTGCGTGCATTAACCGGGTAACTGTCATGGCCGCGCCGGGAACGAGGGCATCCTGCCCTCGTCGAGGGCTGGAAGCCCTCGTTCCCAGGGGATTATTCCCCAACTATCGGGTTCACAAGGCTGCCGACGCCCTCAACACGGACTTCAACCGTGTCGCCTGGCTTGACGTCCGACAACCCGTGAGGCGTTCCCGTTGAGATGATCGTGCCGGGGGCCAGAGTCATGAACTGCGAGAACCACTCGATCAACTCCGGGATGCCGAAAATGAGGTCGCGGGTATTGCCGTTCTGGCGTAACTCGCCATTCACCCGGGTTTGAATGGACAGTTCGTGCGGATTGGGAACATCAGCCGCGTCAACAATCCAGGGGCCCACCGGCCCGAAAGTATCAAAGCCCTTGGCCTTGATCGGAGGCCGATAGAAATTCCCCACGAAATCGCGGACCGTGAAGTCGTTGCAGATCGTGTAGCCGGCCACGTAATCCATGGCCTGATCCCGCTTAACGCGGCGGGCCTTGCGTCCGATCACAACACCCAATTCACCTTCGTAGTGCATGTACTTGACCCCTGCCGGCCGCACAACCGGAGTCAGATGCCCCACCACCGAGGACGGGTTCTTGATGAAGGGAATGGGCTCCTCGGGTAGTTCGGCGAAATTCAGTTCGCGGGCGTGATCGGCGAAATTCAGCGCCAGGCCGTAGATTGCCGTGTGAGCAGGGGGCAGCCAGCGCCACTCGCTCGGCGCTAGCCGCTTTCCGTCCGAATCGTGAAAGCCGCCGTCTTCATCCACCGCTACTTGCAGGGCTGTTGCGTCCACTTCTATCCATGCAGTCTTCATGCCAGTTCACTCTCCAGTCGGGTAAAGAATTCAAGGGATTGAGGATTCGCCAGGGCTTTGCGATTTGCAACCGGGCGGCCGTGGATCAGCTCACGCACCGCCAGCTCACTGATCTTTCCGCTAATCGTTCGAGGCAGATCAGGGGCAAAGATAATTCGCGCCGGAACGTGGCGCGGACTGGCCTGACGCCGTAATTCACTGCGCACCTTGTCCTTGATCTCGTCGGGAAATCGAGCGTCCTCCCGCACCCGCAGGAACAATACGATGCGGGTATCGCCGTCATACTCCTGGCCCACAGCGAGTGCCTCTTCGACTTCATCCAAGGATTCAACCACGCGGTAAATCTCCGCCGTGCCGATGCGATTGCCGCGGGGATTGAGGGCCGCATCGGAGCGGCCATAAATGACCATGCCTCCGGTAGCGGTAATTTCCGCATAGTCGCCATGCGTCCAGACGCCGGGGAACCGGTCGAAGTAGGCCCGGCGATATTTTTCGCCGTGGGCATCGTTGAGGAAACGCAGCGGCATGGAGGGGAAGGGGCGGGTGCAAACCAGTTCGCCCGGCTGTTCGCGCACGCAGCGGCCCTCGCTGTCGAATACCTCCACGGCCATGCCCAGCGCCCGGCATGGCATTTCGCCCCGGTAAACGCTGAGCATGGGGTTCCCTGCAGTGAAGCAGCCCAGCAGTTCCGTGCCTCCGGCAATCGAAGCCAGCATTACATCGTTGGAGACCTCACGGTAAACGTAGTCGTAGCTCTGCGGCGCAAGCGGTGAGCCGGTCGACAACAGCACCCGGAGCTCGGCGAGATCGAACTCGGCGCCGGGGCGCACGCGCGAGTTCTCCATGTTCTTGAGATACGCGGCGCTGGCGCCGAAAATGTTGACTCCCTCGTCGGCGCAGATTTTCCACAAGGCGTCCGGGGAAGGATGCAGCGGAGAACCTTCGTACAACAACAGGGTGCAGCCGGTTGCCAGACCGCTTGCCAGCCAGTTCCACATCATCCAGCCGCAATTGGTCAGGTAATAGAAAGTGTCGTCGGGTGTAAGTCCGGCATGCAAACGGTGCTCTTTTACGTGCTGCAGCAGCGCTCCGCCGGCCCGATGGACGATGCATTTGGGCGCGCCGGTGGTTCCGGAAGAAAACACAACGTAGAGCGGATGATCGAACGGCAGCTGCGAAAACTCAGGCATTGCAGGGGCGCCGAATTCCGGGTAAGCGACAACGTTTCCGCCGCATGGAAGCGATTCAGCCCCGCCGAGGTTGGCGACCAGCACCGTTGCGAGCAGGCTCGGCAAACCCTCGCGGATTTCCTCTAGCTCGGCAAGACGTGATAGCCGACGGCTTCGCCAGTAATAGCCATCCGCCCCAAGCAGAACTTTGGGCCGCAGCATGCTGAAGCGCTCAAGAACAGCCGCGACCCCGAACTCCTGGGAGCAGGAACTGAACACGGCCCCGATACTCGCCGCTGCCAGCATGAATACGACTGTCTCGGGACGATTCGGCATCCAGGCCGCCACGGCGTCGCCTTGGCGCACGCCCAGCCCGGTAAGGCCAGCCGCGACGCGCCCCACCTCCCGGCGCAACTCCCCGTAGCTCATTTCCATCCGGCGGCCGGCTTCGTCGAGATAGAGAAGGGCGCGGCGCGAAGCGTCCTGCCAAAGCAGGTTCTCCGCGAAATTCAGTCGGGCGCCAGAGAACCATTGCACATCCTGCATCCGTTCCCCTTCCGTAAGGACCGTATCCCACTCTTTACTGGCGCGAATTCCACAGAATCGCCACAACCGGGCCCAGAAATCCTCGGGGTCTTCAACCGACCACTGATGCAGGGCAGGGTAGTCGGAATGCCCCGATTCGCGCATGAACTGCGCCATGGCGCTGGCGCGCGCCCGTTCCGGCGAAGGCGTCCAAAGGCAAGTGCTCACAGCGCAATTATCGCCTCAGACCACCCTGGGAACGAGGGCATCCTGCCTCGACTATCAACTGGATTTGTCGCCCCTTCCGCTCAAGCGAGAGTTTCGCGAGCGGAAACGCCAAGCAGCCTAACTTATTACCCGGCGGCGAAAAGGGTGAAGATCCCTCCGATCATGGTCACAACGATCGCGATGCTGCCGGTAAGGATCGCACGAAGAATGGAGTTCTTGGCCTGTTCGACCTTGGACTCGATCTTCGACTCAATCCTCGCTTCCAACGCGCTCAGATCCCCCTTCGTCGCGGAGTCTTCGCCCCGCAGGCCGGCAACCTGAGCGATGGCCTCCGCATGCTCCCGGTTCATGCCCGCTTTTTGCAGTGAACGGGCGGCCTGTAGCGTATCGAAGGCAACCGAGGTCATGACAGTGAGTATAGCGCGCTGCAAGTCCTTTCCAAGACAGAAATATATCCGGTCTAGACATAATTCAGGTTCAGTCGCTCCTCAAGGGAGGAAGCACCCATTTCCAATCTCGCAGGATATCCAGAAGACACGTTCACCCGCTCGTCCGGCGGCTGAACGTTTGTTTCGAGCTAGAAGCTCCAGTCCACCTGGATGCCGATGCTGCGCAGGTCCTGCGGCGCCACCATCACGCCATGTATGTTGAACCGGAAACCGGTGAACTGCGAAAAATCCGTGTAGCGAGTCGCAGCAGTCCAGGTGTCTTGCTCAAACGCATTGTTCACGAACAGTTCCACGCGCAGGTTCTCCCGCTCCACTCCAGCCCGCAGGTTGGTCAGCCAATAGCCCTCAAGCCAGGCGAGATTGCCGCCCGAACCAGCCCAGGTCTTGCCGTAGTACATAAAACCCCCGCGGGCGAAGAAATCCCAGTCGGCATTCAGTGTGTTCGTATAGGCAAGGCTGGTGTTGCCCATCAACTCGGGGTAACGGCCCGCCTGATTGCCTGCCAGGTTGCGGCTGCCGGTGATGTCCTGCACGAAGGTCGCGGCAAACGTCGTGTATTCGTTGTCCTGCCAGCCCAAGTTGGCGCTGAGCAGCCAGTTGTCGCTTAGCGACCAGGAGCTTTCCACCTCAATACCCCACAGGTTGGAGTCACCCGGGAAATTGAATTCCAGTGTGCGAGGCTGCTGCTGCGGACCCGCCACGCCGTCACGCAGGGTTGGATCCGGATCGTCCTGGTAATAGACGACAAAGTTTGTAAATACCTGGGCCACCCACTTGTAGTAATAGGCTGCAGCGCTGATTTGGCCCCGTCCACCCAATAGCGACGCCTTGATGCCCACTTCGATCGCGTCCAATTCCTGCGTAGGCGTGGATTCGCCGGCTTCGGGCGCCTTGCGGGTAATCTGGTCGTACTCGGATTCCGTGCTGGGCTGGCCGGTCTCACGGTCAATGTACGGTTCCACAAAAGGCTCGCGCACAGCGTTGATGAGATTTGTGTTCAACACGCCGGGCAACACCCCGCGTGAAAAACTGGCGTACAGATTGACATCGTCATTGGGATGCCAGCGCAGAATCACCCGCGGAATGACTTCGTTGTAGTCCGCGCCGAGACCGGCGGTAATGCGCTGATCAGCCATGTAGCGGGCTTCCAGGTCCAGTGAAAATTGCGCTCCCAAGGGAATAGTGGCGGCGGCGAAGACCCCCCGCGTTTTTGCGATTTCGCCCTGCGTGGGAGGTAGTGTCACGAAAAGCGGGCCAAAGCAGCCGATGGCTTCAGGAAGGAAACATGGCACTACCACGTCGCCACCTACGCCGGATAAGGCGATTTCCTGTTTGAAGTAGCTGACGCCCACCAGCCAACTGATGCGGCTCTCCGGCGAGGAAGTAAGGCGCAATTCCGCACCTCTATCATCATTCACCTGCGGATCGGAAGTGTAGAAGGCCTCGTGATCGGTCATGTCGAAATCACGGATCCAGTTCACGCCATGGTCGTTATAGGACGCCTTGAATGACAGCGCCATGCCATTGGCCAGTGAGTAGTCCATCTCCAGGCTGGAGCGGAAAACCTCGCGACTCATCCCCATCGTGCGCCGCTCCGGTGCGCCGCCCAGCGTAGTCTTTTGAACCAGGCTTTCCACCAGCCAGTTTGAACAATCCTCCGGACACCGCGCCGGGTGTGTAATGCGTGTAAGGATGGCTGGGTACAGCGACGTGTTGAGTGAAATCGCCGGCGCTCCCGTCTGCCCCGGATTGGGAATCTGGCCGCAGATATAGCCGCTGGGCGAAAGCGTTACCTTATTGCCGTTGTTGTCCGGACGCGTGATGGTCGTGCCTGAACAGGTGTCATAGACAGCGCCACGCAAATAGGCGATAGCGGGAGGGCCGTCGTCATCCTCGTGGTAGAAAAAACGCAGCCTGGCGTTGAAGCTGTCGCTGGGCGCAGCAAACAACGTGAGGCTTGCGGACCGGGACGATTCCTTGCCTAATTCACCGCCGTCATTGGCGATGTACATGGCGCCCTTGTTGTAGTGGTTCAGGCCAATCTGGTATCCAAGCCGGTTCTCCACCAGCGGTCCGCCAAAACTGGCGGCGATATTGGTCTGGTCAAACTGCCCGGCGGAGGCCCGCACTTTTCCGGAGAATTCCTCCAAGCTGGGATTGCGAGTAACGTAGTTAATTGCGCCGGAAAAAGTATTGCGGCCAAAGAACGCGGATTGCGGCCCTTTGATAACTTCAACGCGCTCCACGTCCAGAAGTGGAATGGATTGCGAGCCGCCCGTGACATACACGCCGTCCACGAACAGGCCTGCGAGCTGCAGGTGAGGTGATCCCCTGGGGGGCGACATGCCGCGGAAGCGGATTACCGTGTTCTGCCGTCCCGGTCGATTGTCGGCGATGTTGTCCTGGAAAGATAAGCCTGTGGTTTGCAGGGAAATATCTTCCAGGGTCTCCAAGCCCGCCCGGCTGAGGTCTTCTGCAGAGAACACCGTTATCGACAGCGGCGCCTCCAGGAGTGACTCGTCGCGCTTACGGGCGGTGACGATGATTTCTTCGAGTTCCTGCGCGGCAGCGCCGAGCGGAAGGCACAGTGCAACGGCAGGAATGGCGGCGCCAAGCAGGCGCCAGCGGAGCGTGTGGGCCATAAAATACCCCTCCAAGGTGGGTGTTTTCGAGAGCGCGCGGGATAATAGCATGCACAGCGGATTTTGGCTTTACCGGGCCTTACCAATAACGAAGGCAAGGTGATGCCATGAATGCTTCCTGTTCTGGTCGAGATCAAGCCCTGAGAAGCGATGGACGTGTACACTTCCGCCGCAATGAGTAACCGGGAAAGCATGGAATTCGACGTCATCGTAGTGGGCGCCGGCCCCTGCGGTCTGGCCGCCTCTATCCGGCTGGCGCAACTCGCTCAGGAAGAAGGGCGCGAGCTCAATATCTGCCTGCTGGAAAAAGGCGCGGAGATCGGCGCGCATATCGTGTCCGGCGCGGTACTGGAATCGCGGGCTCTGGACGAACTTCTGCCCGGATGGCAGGACCGCGGCTCGCCCCCGGCCACGCCGGTTGAGACCGACGACTTTCATTATCTGCTGTCATCGAGCCGGTCTCTCCGTCTTCCGGGCATGTTCATTCCGTACCCGATGCGCAATCACGGCAATTTCATCGTAAGCCTGGGGGCGCTGTGCAAATGGCTTGGGGAGCAGGCGGAGAACCTGGGCATCAACGTCTTTCCCGGCTATCCGGCGTCGGAGGTGCTGTACGAGAACGGGAACGTCGTGGGTGTTGCAACCTGCCAAATGGGGCGCTCGCGGGATGGGGAAGAAAAGCCGGGCTACGACCCTGGAATCGAGTTGCGCGCTCCGTACACGATATTCGCGGAGGGCTGTCGGGGCAGCCTGGGTAAGGAGCTCATCCGCCGCTTTGATCTTCGCAAGGACAACGATCCGCAGCATTACGGTATCGGCGTAAAAGAGGTCTGGCGCGTGCCGGAAGAAAAGCACCGCCCGGGGGCTGTGGTACATACGCTTGGCTGGCCGCTGGGGCAGACTACCGAAGGCGGCGGGTTTCTGTATCACGCGCATGACGGACTGATTTACCTGGGCTTTATCGTGGCCCTGAACTACAGCAACCCGCACCTGGATCCGTTTCAGGAATTTCAGCGCTGGAAGCACCATCCGCGCATCCGCGCCGTGATTGAGGACGGCGAGCGGATTTCCTGGGGAGCAAGGGCGGTCAACAAGGGCGGCCTGCAATCGTTGCCGAAGCTGGCATTCCCCGGGGGAGTGCTGGCGGGTTGCGAGGCCGGGTTCCTCAACGGCGCCAAGATCAAGGGCAACCATACGGCCATGAAAACGGGCATGCTCGCCGCCGAAGCGATCTTTGAGGCGCTATCGAGCGAGACTCCGCCGGAAATTCCGACTGGCTACGAGCGCATGGTAAGTGATTCCTGGGTGCATGAAGAACTTTGGCAGGCACGGAACTTCGGGCCTGCGCAGCACCGTTTCGGCCTGCTCGGGGGCTCGGCGTTTACCTGGCTCGACCTCAATGTTTTTCGGGGCAGGCTTCCGCTTACGCTCCACAATCGCAAGCCGGACCATGCGTCCCTTTTACCCGCATCCAAGGCTCGGCGGATCGAGTACCCCAAACCGGACGGCAAGCTCAGCTTTGACCGTCTGTCTTCGGTGTATCTTTCGGCCACCAATCATGAAGAGGACCAGCCTTGCCACCTGGTGCTGGCGGATTCCGAGATTCCAATACGGGACAATCTGCCGCAATTTGAGGAACCGGCGCAGCGCTATTGCCCGGCGGCGGTGTACGAGGTCACGCAGGAGGGAGGCGCGCCGCGCTTCGTGATCAACGCCCAGAACTGCATTCATTGTAAGACCTGCGACATCAAGGATCCGGCGCAGAACATCAACTGGGTCACGCCGGAGGGCGGTGGGGGGCCCAACTACGCCGGAATGTAGCCCTGGGAGCATTTTCCGCGAGCGCCGTTGCGCTGACGCGTAAGGAACAGTGGAACGAGGGCATCCTGCCCTCGACGAGGACCGGATGCCCTCGTTCCCAGCTTGTTCCAGGCAAGCGAGGCCGTTCCCGCCCTCTGTCCCAGTTAACCCGTGTCCGGTTGCCCGGCTTTGGCGCCTCAATGCTGGATTGTCCAATTGTAAATCTGCGTATATTGTGCTATAGACAGTCGCGTAGCTAGTACGGTTTCCAAGGGGGACGTTGGGAACTGATGTCGGCGTAGCGAATTCGTTGCCTCGGCTCTGGCGGAAAAACGCCACTGGGAGGCAATCCATGATCGAATCCAAACACCGTCTGCGGACGGTCCTGCTGGCCACGGCCGCATCACTTGCACTACCCGTCGCACTTTCACCGGCACATGCCCAGGAAGAGGGGTTAAGAATTGAAGAAATCGTGGTCACAGCCCGTAAACGGGACGAGACGCTGCTCAAGGTACCTATCACGGTCACAGTGATATCGGCAGAGGACATCGCCCTCAAGGCCATCGACAATTTGAGTGATATTGTCGATTTTGCCCCGGGCCTCTTTTACGGTGGCCCGTCCGGCGGTAACGCTGATCGTTCCTCCCGGCGCTTGCTGATGCGCGGGATGCAGCCCTCCACCGATCGCCAACTCCGTCAGGGCGCCTCGGTCTTCATCGATGGCGCCCCCGTATTGGGGGCTGAGATCGGTGATACGGCGGGCGCGGAAAGGATCGAGGTGATAAAGGGGCCGCAAAGCGCCTACTTCGGCCGTTCCACTTTCGGTGGTGCGATCAACATCATCACCAAGACGCCGGGCCAGGAGTGGCAGGGCCAGATGACGGCGGAAGCCGGCAGCTGGGGTATTTCGGATTTTGGTCTGGAGGTTGAAGGGCCCTTGGTTCGGGACAAACTGACGTTTCGTGTCAGCGCCAACTCGGACTCCATGGATGGCCAGTATACGAATTGGGCCAACCCGTCGGAGACGCTGGGGGCAAGAAGCACCGAGGATTTCTCGTTGACCCTGCATGCCACGCCGACAGACCGGCTCACTGCCAGACTTCGTCTTCACTATTGGGAGGACGATGACGGTGAAACTCCCAGCATTGCCTATGGGATGGGCAACGGCGAAGACCAATACAACTGCAACTTAGGCGGCACCGCAGGCCCGATGTCGGGTGTGCCCGGGGATCCCAACTGGATCTGCGGCACGCCCCGATTCCCGAAGGAGAGCGAGATCGCCCGGGATTCCATCGTGACCGACGCGATCAGGGCGGCGCTCCGGGGCGACTTCATCCCGGGCTCCACTCAAGTTCTGCCCGGATTTCTCGACCACTTTGGGTTGAGGCGGGAGGCGTTTGAGGCCAGCCTGATTTTGGACTACGAATTCGCCAACGGCATGACCATCTCGTCAATCACCGCGGCTCACACTAACGATCAGGCCCGTTTGGGTGACTTTGATTACCGGTGGACGGGTGGCTCGCGGCCCGGAGGCGACGTGGCTGGCGTCGGCGACCGGACGCTGGAGGACTTCAGTCAGGAAATCCGTGTCGCGTCGTCCGCTGACAAGAAGCTGCAATGGATGATCGGCGCGAGCTATTTCGACATTGAGGAAAACCTCGGCGGAGCTTTCAGAGTTACTGCTTTCCGCCCGGCCTCGAATCCGCACCCACGCGGCCCGGAAAAAAACAAGGGCCAGACCACGGCTTGGTTCGGTTCGATCTCCTATGACTTTAACGACCGGTTCGTCTTGAGCGTGGAAGGCCGCAGCCAGGCGGACAAGGTCAGCAAAGGATATCCTCGGGGAATCACCTTGGAAGACACCTTCGACGCCTTTACGCCCCGCGTCATCCTGGATTACAAGCCAACCGATCAGATTACCCTCTATGCCAGTTTTGCCCAAGGCACCCGGCCCGGTGACTTCAACACGTCTCTGGTGACGGCGTCGGCCGTTGATCTTGCTTGTATTTCGGCGGCCATTGGCGCGGACATTTTTATTCCCGAAGAAGATCTGAACAACTACGAGCTGGGTTTCAAGGGTCTGTTGTGGGACGGCCGCGCGTCGGTCACCGCCGCGGTTTACAGGGGTGAATGGCGAAATATGCATACCCGCGGCGAGGTCCAGTGTCCGCAACCGGACGGCACGTTCACCGGCTTCCAGACGACTGGACTTGGGGGCTCATCCGACCTGACAGGAGTTGAGGTAGAGGTGCTTGCGGCCGTGACGGAGCACTTGACGCTGGAGGCGACCTTTGCATTGAATGATACGGAAATCCTGTCGCGAGACAGCAATGATGCCGGGATCCTGTTGGGGAAGCGGGAGTTGGCCGGACTCGGCAATCAATTCTCGCGCTATCCCAGGATCAGCGGAACGGCGTCGGGTACCTACCGGAGCCAACTGACCGACACCACCCACTGGTTTGCCCGTCTGGACTACATCTATAAGGATGGCAAGTGGGCGACGGATGCCAACGTGACGAAAACGCCGAAAGAGAATCGAATCAACTTGCGGGTTGGCCTTGAAGTTGGCGAGGACTTACGTATAGAGGCCTACGGAACCAACCTGACGGGTGACGATGCGTTTACCGGGTTTCAGTCGTTTTCTGACCTTGCGTTCTTCGGTGGGCGGCGGGTGCTCACCATAGGTCTTCCCGTCAAACGCACCTATGGGATGCGCGCGGCCTATCGATTCGACCTGTAACCAGCGGGCGGTAGCCTTTCCCACCCTCAAAGCGTGCCCGGAGCCCCGTTTGGGTCCCGGGCACGTCTCTTTGGGAGGCATGAAAGAGACAGCGAGTCTTGTGCGGGGTGTAACGCAAGACCAGGAAAATGAGTCAACTTTGAAAAGGACAGACTATGGGTAATTCGACCAGGTTATTGAGCCGTACCGTTCTTGCGGTGCTTGCTTTAACAATTGCACTTGCCGGGTGCGCTTCTCGGGAATCTGATTCGTCGATCGAGGATTCGTCCTCTACAGCCGATTCGCTTGATGGGCTTAACCGGCTTTCCGGAGCAGTGAGCGCCGAAGCGCCATTTGCGGCTGCGTACGTTTACGCCCGCAATCTCGACAAGAACGTGCTCTACACGGTTTTTACCCACAAGGGCCAGTACCGGGCCATCAACCTGATGGACGGCGGCTATGAAATCTGGTCAGAGAAAGGGGGTCTGCGATCGGAGCATCAAATGCTGCGCATTCAGGGTGGCGTTGACCTGCAGTTGGATCTGGCATTGCAGCCAGGTCCGGATAATCCGTTGACGCTCAGGGACAGCACCAAGCCTGGACCACAGTTCGGGGGCATGAAAGACGCCGAGCTGGTTAGCTACGACGAGATGTATCCGCCGGGCCGTGCGCGGGATCTGGCCGAACCCACCTGTCTGACGTGCCACGGGTCGGCGTTTCTGCCTGCCCATCGATTGGATCGGAACCAGTGGCATGCCATGGTTGGCGTCATGCTTGACCCCAGTGGGCCGTTCGTGGACCCTGACTCGGCGCGCACCATTAGCGCCGAGGAACACAACCTTCTTGCTGACTACTTAGCGGAGAATTTCGGGCCGGACAGCCCCTCCAGAGTACTCAGGCTGGATGTGGAATATCCCTTGGATGAACAGACGCTGTCCACGGCCATGTTTATCGAGTACCTGACACCGCTGCATCCGGGTGCGGACCTCTCCCTGCGGTCCCCGAATCAGCCGTTCAAACACCGTTTGCATAGACCCCATCTCGACAACGACGGCAATCTATGGGGTTCCAATAGTCTTATCGGCGTTAGCCGGGTGGATCCGCGCACCGCCCAGTGGAGCCACTTCGTCATCGGCAGGGATGAGAACAACCCCGAAACAGATATGTACGGCAAGAAGAAAGGAGATCCCGATTCCATCTGGTCCTACATCTTTCCTCATGACCTCACGATCGATGACCAGGGTTACGTATTCTGGGCAGAGTTTCAGGGCCAGCATTTGGGCCGCCTGGACCCGAATACAGGCAAGATGGACCGGTTTCACATGGATCCTGAGGGGGTTGTTGTCGACGAGAAAGGGGTAGTCGGGAACATCCGTGGTCACAGTCCTCACATGGCCGCCAATGGCGACGTCTGGTTTACGGGAATTCGCGGCAACAAGATCGGCAGGTGGGACCGCAAAACCGAAAAAATCAAACTGTGGGAGATTCCCACTGCAGATTCCTTTCCCTACGGTATTGAGATCGATCAGCAAGGGGATATCTGGTTTGCCGAGGCTTTCGGTTGTGCGATTGGGCGCTTCAATCCGGCAACCGAGACGTTCACGGAATATCCGTCCCTTACAAATCCCTGCGCAATCAATCGGCTCGCCGCTGATTCCAGGGGTACGATCTGGTACTCCGTGGCCAGCGCCGGGAAGCTGGGTAAGCTCGTCCCTGAGACAGGAGAGCAAAAAGAGTACGAGATTCTACCCTTCTCGAAAGTCAAAGCCTCTTCGCCTTACGGCATCATCGCCGACCATGAAGACAACATTTGGTTCGGAGATGGTGGTTTGGGGGGCGCCCTGGTCAAGTTTGATCAAGAGAAAGAAGAATTCACCTACTACCCGGAACCGCGGCAGGCTGATAATCCCAACCTGGATATTACCCGCGAGGGAGCAATCATCTTCTCAACCCGGTCCAACAATCAGGCTGCCCTGGGCATCTTCTACCCGGACATCAGCAAGATGACGGGTTATGGCGCGTATCACTAACGGGCAGCTCCCCCCAATCGTGGATAGGCGTAGGGGCGGCACATTCACAAGGGACAATGGAACGAGGGCAGGATGCCCTCGTTCCCAGCTAAGGGACTTCGACAGCGGCGGCAACGGCCTCGCCGCCGCCGATACAAAGGGCCGCCACGCCGCGCCCGCCGCCGCGATCCTGAAGTGCGTGGATCAGCGTGACCAGGATGCGTGCGCCGCTTGCTCCGATCGGGTGACCGAGCGCACAAGCGCCGCCGCGCACATTGACTTTCTTGTGCGACAGGCCGAGGTCGCGCATTGCCGCCATGGGGACGCAGGCAAAGGCTTCGTTGATTTCGAACAAATCCACATCGGCTACCTTCCAACCCACCTTATCCAGAAGTTTCCCGATCGCGGGTCCGGGAGCGGTTGTAAACCATTCGGGGGCCTGTGCGTGAGATGCGTGACCGACCAATCGCGCCATTGGGTCCAAGCCAAGGCTCCTGGATTGGCTGGCGCTCAGCATGAGCAAGGCGGCGGCGCCGTCGGATATCGAGGAACTGGAGGCGGCGGTTACGGTGCCGCCACGCGCAAATGCCGGGCGCATAGCTGGAACCCTGCCCAGATCGCAACGTCCTGGTTCCTCATCCTCACAAACCCTGAAGGTCTTGCCGCGGCGTGAGAAGGTGACCTCGATTATTTCCCGCTCGAACACGTTGCTGGAATTTAACGCTCGCGTGACCGACTCGGTCGCAAAATCATCCTGCTCCCGGCGGCTGAATTGGTAGCGCCGGGCCGTCTCCTCTGCGAAATGGCCCATCATCTGACCGTCGTAGGGATTCTGCAGACCGTCGAGAAACATGTGATCGCGCAATTCCTTGTGCCCCATTCTCAGTCCATCGCGCGCCTTCTCCACCAGGTAGGGTGCGTTGGACATGGATTCCATGCCTCCGGCGACAATGATCATTCCCGGATCCGCCAGAATTCGATCATGCGCCAGCATTGCCGAGAACAGCCCGGATCCGCACACCTTGCTGATCGTAGCGCAGGGAGTAGCGGTGTCCAGGCCGGCCGCCAGGGCAGCCTGGCGCGCTGGCGCCTGACCGAGCCCGGCGGGCAAAACGCAGCCCATCAGCACTTCGCTGATTGCATCCGGTGATCGCCCCGTATCTTTCAGGCATGCTTGAATTGCTGACGCCCCCAAGGCAGTGGCCGTAACCGGGGACAAGGCGCCCAGCATGGCGCCGATGGGGGTGCGCCGCGCCGCGGCGATGACAGTATGTCCTTGGTTCATAGAATGATCCGAAATCAAATCCTTCCCAACTAGTGGGCCAGATATGTTATTTTGGCAGCTTGGAAAAGGGTAGGTAGGGGAAACATGACTTATTCCACTTTCAAGATTCCGGCTGGAGCCAGATTCACGCCGGTCGCACTGGGCCTTCTATTGTGCGCCGGTTCCGCAACCGGCGACGAGCGCGTCAATGAAATGCTTCAGGTGCAACAAGGCGCCACGGCTGCCGCCCGGCAGGCGCAAACCGAAATAAACGGTTTGGCGGACGCAACGCAGGAGGCCGTCAGCGAATACCGCGTGCGCCTGCAGGAGCTCGACCGTATCCGGCGCTACAACGGCCATCTGCAGCGCCTGGTTAACGACCAGGACGGGGTAAAGGCATCCCTGACGCGGCAGATCAACGAATTCGGCGATCTGGAGCAGGGCATCGTTCCGCTCTTGTTGGACATGATTGAGGACCTCGACCGTTTTGTCCAACTGGACGTGCCGTTTCAGATGCAACAGCGGCGCGACAATATCACCCGCCTTCGTAATCTGATGGATCAGTCCAACGTCAGCATTGCCGAGAAGTATCGCCAGGTCATGGGCAGTTATCAGGTGGAAACGGTCATCGGCCGCAATATGGAGTCCTATGCCGGAGAACTGGATTTAGGCGGGATCAGGCGTAAGGTGGACTTTCTGCGCGTGGGGCGAGTGCTTTTGGCCTACCAGACGCCCGATCGGGAAGAAACGGGGTACTGGGACAAGCAGGCGGGCGAGTGGCGCGCATTGGACGATAGTTATCGCAGCCCGATTACCCAGGGGATACGCATGGCGCGCCGGCTGGTGCCGCCCGACATTCTCACCCTGCCGGTCGCAGCGCCGCAAAGAGGCCAGTCATGAGCCGCTTGATTGGTATGACTGCCGCGGTCCTGTTCCTGGTCGGTCCGGCGAGCGCTCAGGAGGAATCGCAGCCTGCGGCAGAGATCGAGCCGGCAGCCACAGTGCTGGCATTGCTTGCTTTGGTGCGCGCGGAGGCCCGTGAGGGGTCGACCATGAATCGTGAGCGCGTAGAGCAGTTCCGCCAGGCACGGGACGAGCGCCAGCGCATGCTTGAGGAAGTGTCCCGGCAACTGGCGGCGGAAAACCGCCGCAGCACTCAGCTGAACCGGCGGTTCGAGCAGAACGAAGCGGATCTTTCCGAACTTGAGGGACGCCTTGAGATACGAATCGGTAATTTCGGAGAGCTGTTTGGCGTAGTGCGGGACGTCGCCGGCGACACGGTCGCAGTGGTGCGCACCTCGCTGGTTTCGGCTCAGTATCCGGATCGCGCCGATCTCGCGCGTGAGATGGTGGAAGCAAAAGAATTGCCCGGTCTGGAAGATCTGCGCGGCCTGCAGTTGATGCTGCTTGAGGAAATGGCGCAATCAGGACAGGTGGTACGCTTCAGCGCAGGAATCACCGATCCGGCCGGGCGGCCGACGCAAGGAGAAGTGGTCCGTGTAGGCACTTTCAACCTCGTTCACGACGGCAAGTTCCTGACCCGCGACTCGGAAACCGCGGCCTTGCAGATTCTGCCCCGCCAACCCGCGGGACGCTATGTCAGTATGGCCGAGGACCTGGGCGAAGCCACATCGGGCATTGTGGAGATGGCGGTTGATCCCTCACGCGGACAACTGCTGGGGCTGCTGATTCAGGCGCCGGACCTCGTGGAGCGTATTCAGCAGGGAGGTTACGTCGGCTACACCATCATCGGCATGGGCTTTATCGGCCTGCTGATCGCCTTATGGCGGCTGGTGGTGCTGCAAGGCGCCGGCCGCCGGATACGGGCGCAGCTTCGTAGTTCACAGGCCAAGAAGGACAACGCCCTGGGGCGGATCCTCACGGTCTACGAAGAGCATCGAAGCGGGAACCTGGACGCTCTGGCGCTGAAACTTGATGAAGCCATCATGCGCGAGGCGCCGGTTCTTGAGCGCTATCAGGGGATTTTGAAGGTCTTCGCCGCGGTTGCTCCGTTGCTGGGCCTGCTCGGCACCGTGGTCGGCATGATCATCACCTTCCAGCAATTGACCCTGTTTGGCACCGGTGACCCCAAGTTGATGGCCGGCGGTATATCTCAAGCTCTTATTACGACCGTATTGGGGCTGATCGTCGCCATTCCTCTGGTCCTTCTGCACAGCGTGGTTTCCAGTTCCAGCCAGGGACTGGTGGAAATCCTGGAAGAGCAGAGCGCCGGGTTGATCGCGCGCAAGGCCGAAGGAGACGCAGACAAGGAAGCGTCATAGCTGCCGGAACGATTAGACCATGACCTTCCTGATTGACTCCTGGGTTTCGATCAGAGGCTTTTTTGAGCTGGGCGGGCCCGTGCTGTACGCCATCCTCGGCGTAACCATGTTGATGTGGACTCTGATTGTGGAACGCTTGTGGTATTTCTTCGGCGTTCTGCCGGAGGAAATGGGCAACGCCCGGCAACTCTGGGAAAACGGGAAGCGCGACGGGTCATGGTTCGCAACCAATATCCGGCGGCTTATTCTTTCCGAAATCGGCCTGGGCGCAAAACGCAATCTGGGCCTGATTCAAACGCTCATGCAGATTCTGCCTCTTCTGGGCCTTTTGGGCACGGTTTGGGGCATGATCCAGGTGTTCGAAATCATGACCGTGTTCGGCACCGGCAACGCGCGTTTGATGGCAGGCGGCGTATCGCAGGCCACCATACCCACGATGTCCGGTCTGGTCGCGGCGCTATCGGGACTGTACTTGTCGGCCTGGCTGCGGCAGCGCGCCAAACTCAAGATGGAGGAGCTGGAGGACGTGCTGGAAATGCAATTTGACGAAGGCTCTCAGAACCAGGAATGATTGAGCGCAAACATCGCAAACGGGCGGCGGAAGAGGCCGAGATCAACATCACGCCGATGCTGGATATCGTGTTCATCATGTTGATTTTCTTCATTGTCACGACTTCCTTCGTAAAGGAACTCGGAGTGGACCTCGACCGTCCGTCAAACGCGCCGGTCAAGGAGGAGAAGCGTTCCGAGGTCATCCCGGTTCGGATTGAAGCCAATGGGCAAATCTTTGTTGAGGGCCGTCTGGTGAACGTAGGAGCGGTGCGGGCCAATATCGTTACCGGCCTTGCCGGCAAGCCGAACGCCACCGTGGTCGTGATTGCGGACCGCGCCGCGGATTCCGGTTACATCGTAACGGTCATCGATCAGGCTCGTGTGGCGGGCGCCGGCAAAGTTTCGCTGGCGGCCGCGTCGCGCTAGAGGGGCACGCCATGCCGCAGATACGAAGGCGCAAACCGGAGGAAGAGGGCGAGATCAACATCACGCCGATGCTGGACATCGTGTTCATCATGCTGATCTTCTTCATTGTTACTACTTCCTTCGTGAAGGAACCTGGAATCAACCCGACGCGACCGTTCGCGCAGACGGCGGCGACCAAAGAGCGGGGCAACATCATGATCGCGGTTTCGGATAGCGATCAGATATGGATGAACAAGAAGCGGGTAGAACTCCACGGCATTCGACAGTTGGTTGAAGCCGCAAGGGCGGAGAACCCCGAAAGTAGCGTTATCATCGTAGCCGACCAGGCTGCGTCTACCGGCATGGTGATCGACCTGATGGATAATGTACGAGCTGCCGGCGTGACCAGCATTGCTTTGGCTGCGGAGGGAGTGGAATAGTAATGAACCAGACAAGATGGCGCATGGTCGGATCGATCGTCGGCGGTGTATTTGTGGCGCTTTTGCTGTTTCTGTTCATGAACACCCTGATCAGTGGCGGTAAGGGCCAGCAGGGCGCGGCCACCGCAGGACAGATCGTGGACCTGATTCGCGTGCAGGAAGACCCAATCGTGCAGACCAAGCGGCGCGTTCGGCCCAAGAAACCGCCACCGCCCAAGGATCCTCCGCCTCCGCCCAAACTCAAGGTTTCCAACGAGGTCAAGCCGCAGAAGAATCCGATGCGTATCGATCTTCCCAAGATCGACGTTTCGGGCGCCGCCGGCGGCGGGCCGTTCATCGGAACCTGGGACCCCGGCGATCCCGCGGCCGAGGGCGAAGCAATTCCAATCGTGCGCATTGATCCCCAGTATCCGCGCGAGGCTCTGATGGACGGCACTGAGGGATACGTCAAATTTGAAGTGCTGATCGGCACCGACGGCAGGGTGCTGGATGTAAACGTAACCGAGGCAGCGCCCGGCCGAATTTTCGTTCGTAACGCGGTGCGCGCGGTGCGTCGCTGGAAATTCAAGCCACGCGTGGTTGACGGAGTTGCGGTCGAGCGCTGGGCCAAGACCAGCATCGTGTTCGAGCTGGATAGCTGAGGCCGAAGGCAGCGTTAGGCATTAAACATTTTCCTGAGAGGAGTGGGTCGCCGATGAGACATGCAGGATGGCGCGGGGGCGCCTCGATCGCAGGCGGTATTTTCGTGGCGCTGGCGCTGTTCTTGCTGATGACCGTCCTCATTGACGGCGGGCAGGGCCGGCCGGGTACAGCCACGGCGGGACAGATCGTGGACCTGATTCACGTGCAGAAAGAGGAAATCGTGGCGCGCATCGAGCGTGTCCGTCCCAAATTACCGCCGCGCAAGGAACCTCCGCCTCCCGTAAGAATCACGTCATCCAGTGAAATTGAGCCGCCGAGGGAACCGCTACATATCGATTTACCCACAATTGGCGTAACGGGCGGCGGGCCGATCATCGGGCCCTGGAAACCAGGCGCCCCTGCGGCCGAGGGCGAAGCAATTCCGATCCAGCGTATTGACCCCCAGTATCCGCAGCAGGCGCTGATGGACGGCACCGAGGGCTATGTCAAGTTTGAAGTACTGATCGGCACTGACGGCAGGGTGCTGGATGTAAAGGTAACCGAGGCAGCGGCCGGCCGAATTTTCGTGCTGAACGCAGTCCGCGCGGTGCGTCGCTGGAAGTTCAAGCCACGCGTAGTTGATGGGGTCCCGGTCCAGCGTTGGGCCAAGACCAGCATCGTGTTCGAGTTGGATAACTAAATGCGTAAACACCTCATTGCGGCACTGGCTTTGGCATTGCTGGCGCCGCTGGCGGCGGCGCAGGACGACTACACCGATCTGCCGACCTGGCATCCGCTTCGGCCGGATCGTGTTGCCGAAGAACGCGAGGAAACGTCCGGTCAGATGAGCGAGGGCTTTTACCGGCGGTTGTCCCGAGCTCACGAACTTCTGGACGAAGATAATCTGACAGAAGCCCTGGACCTGCTGGACCGGATCCGCCCTGACCGTATTGGGGAATATGAAGCTGCCCAACTCTATCAGACCTACGGATTTATCTACTCGCAACTGGAACGGGAAGAGGAAGCCTTCGCAGCATTCGAGAATTGCCTGGAGTTGGACGCATTGCCGACTTATGTTCAGCAGGGCATTGTGTATTCGGTTGCGGGCTACTACGCAGGTAAGGATCGCTACCAGGAATCCAACGACACCTTGCTGCGCTGGTTCCGTTACGAAGCGGAGCCCATTGCCGATGCTTACATCCTCATGGGCGCCAATTTCGCCCAGCGGGAAATGATGGCTGAGGCGTTGCCGTACGTGGTTCGCGCCAACCAGTTGGCCAAGGAACCCAGCGAGAACTGGCGCAATCTCCAACTGGCGATCCACGTTGAGCTGGGCCAATTCGCCGAGGCCATAGAGGTGTTGAAAAGCAACATAGCTGTCTGGCCGGACAATCTGCGCTTCTACCTGGTTCTTTCCAGTCTGAACATGGAACTCCAAAACGATGAGGGCGCCCTCGCTGCACTGGCGATCCCCTGGTATCGCGGAATGCTGGTGAAAGAAGTGGAAATCATTAACCTGGCACGGCTTAACCTGTTTCTGGAGAATCCCGCCCGGGCCGGCTTGGTCCTGAGCGAGGCGATGGAACGCGGTTACGTGGAAGAAAACTCCGAGAATCTCCGCCTGCTGCTGAGCTCCTGGACCATGGCGCGAGAGATGGAACGCGCCGTGGATACGATCGATAAGCTGGCGGCGATTTCCGAGGATGGCGAGTATTACCATCGCAAGGCCATGTTGCTGAACGAGACCGGCGAATGGGAGGGAGTGGTGGAGTCCTGCCGCCTGGCGCTGGAAAAGGGCGGACTGGAACGCCCGGACGAAGTCTGGGTGCTGCTGGGTGTATCCCTGGCTGAACTGCGGCGCTTTGATGAAGCGATAGAATCCTTCGAAAGCGCCAAGAAGAGCGGCAATGAGAATATTCGCCGCAACGCGAAGGCCTGGATTGATTACGTCAAGGATCGCCGCGGGGACAGTTCCTGATCTGACGCCCGCAACTGCTCTGCGGCAGCCGCGTAATGCGGCCTCCCGCAGCGCTAACAGACCCTGGTCTTTCTCAACACCGTGTCCATCGCTTCCCGGCACTGTTCGGAAAGTTGCTCCGCCTGGCGCAAGCGAGAGCCGCGACCCGATGTCCGCCGCGGCGCCAGAAAGCACACGTCGATATGCGACGGCGTGAACAGCCAGGAACCGGACGGCAGGAGACGGCGGCAGCCGTGTATAACCATGGGTACGACCGGCAAGCCTCCGGCGGCCGCGGCGCCAAAGGCCCCCGAACGAAACGGCAGCAATCCCGCATCACGACGGAAGGTCCCTTCCGGAAATATAGCCAATGATTGCCCGGCTCGCGCGGCCCGGAGCATGCCTCGAAGGTCGGCGACACGCCCCCCGCTCTGTTCCCGCTCCACGAATACGCTCCCGATGCGGCCCAGCATACGGCCGGCCAGCGGCACGGTCCGCATTTCCCTCTTTATCACCAGGCGAAACCTGGACGGCAGCACGGCGCAAAGCAGGACCCCGTCGGCAAAACTTGTGTGATTGGCCGCAACCACGCAGGGCTCCGGGGGCAAGTTCTCGAGCCCGCGCACCTCGGGCCAGGCGCCTCCCAGGCGGAAGATGAGCCGGGAGGCGGAGCGGGCGCACTTGCGGCAGCGTTCCTCCCCGGGAAGGATTAGTATCGCCAGCGAAGCGACTAATGCTATCGTGCAAAAAACGATCCAGCCCCAAAGCGTATAGGGATATACCAGCAGTCGGGTCATGAGCGGAGATTCTATGGCTGAGTCAAGTGTGATTGATCGGTTTCTTGACGCGATGTGGTCAGAGCAGGGCCTTGCGCAAAACACCCTCGCGGCCTACGGTGCGGATCTGAGAGTACTGAGTCGCTGGCTAAAGAAACGCGGCAGGACACTGGAAAACGCCCGCAAGGGAGATTTGCTTACTTTTATCAGTGGCCGAGCCGCGGACGGCATCCACATGCGCACCCTGTCGCGGCAATTGTCCACTGCGCGCCGCTTCTACGGCCACCTGATGCGGGAAGGGCTCATCAGCCGGGATCCCTCCGGGCAGATTGCCAGCCCCCGCATGGGACGCCCGCTTCCGCACACCCTGTCGGAAGCCGAAGTGGAACGATTACTTGCGGCGGCGCCGCTGAATAGTCCACTCGGCATGCGTGACCGGTGCATGCTCGAAGTGCTGTATGCGACCGGCTTGCGCGTCAGTGAACTGGTGAACCTGACTTTGGAGCAAGTGAGTCTCGCCAGCGGAGTCCTTCGGGTACGCGGCAAAGGCTCCAAGGAACGCCTGACCCCCCTGGGCGAGGAAGCGGTTGATTGGTTGCGCAGATTCATGGACGGCGCACGATCGGACATTCTGGGGGATCGCATAAGCGACGCGCTGTTCCCGACCCGCAGAGGCAAGGCCATGACTCGCCAGGCGTTCTGGCAAAGGCTGCGCAAGCACAGCGCGGCGGCGGGAATCACCGAACATCTTACACCGCACAGCCTGCGCCACGCCTTCGCCACACATCTCCTGGATCATGGCGCGGACTTGCGCGTAGTGCAGCTCTTGCTGGGCCACAGCAGCCTGTCTACAACCCAGATCTACACCCAGGTTGCGCGCAAGCGTCTACGCGAACTGCACCGCCGCCATCACCCCCGCGCTTAGCAAATGATGGGGGAACTTTGGGTAAGAAGGGCATGGGAACGAGGGCATCCTGCCCTCGTCGAGGGCTGGAAGCCCTCGTTCCCAGGGGGAGCCTCGTTCCCGGCGTGATAGAGGCTAATCAAGGGTGAGTACCAACTTGCCCTGGGTGAGGTTGTCCTCCATCAGGGCATGGGCTTCGGCCGCTTGCTCCAACGGAAAGCAGCGCTGCACAACGGGTCGTAACTGGCCCGATTCAAGCAGGGGCCACAAGTGCTTACGGATCGCTTTTGCAATAGCGGCCTTTTCCTCCGTGGTACGTGGGCGAAGCGTGGAGCCGGTAATCCACAGGCGCGACAGCATGATTCTACGCAAATCAAACTGGGCCTGCGGCCCGCCCAGCGCGGCGATCAGCACCAGTCGCCCTCCCGGCTTGAGGCTGCGCAGATTGTCACGCAGGTAAGGAGCACCCACCATACAAAGAATCACATCCGCACCTCGGCCGCCGGTTGCTTGCTTGAAGGTCTCGGCCCAATTCTTGGTTCGATAACATGCACCTGCCCACGCTCCCAGGCCCAGGCAGAAATCCACTTTCTCGGTGCTGCCGGCGGTCACGAAGACTCGTGCACCCAGCGCGGTACCGATCTGTATGGACGCTGTCCCGATACCGCTTGCGCCGCCATGCACCAGTAGGGTGTCTCCCGCCTCCAGCCGCCCCGAATCCACCAGGTTGGTCCATACCGTGAACCAGGTCTCGGGAATCGCTGCTGCCTCCACCATGGACACGCCCGGCGGTACCGGAAGGCAATGCACCGACGGGACCGTGCAATACTCTGCGTATCCTCCACCTGGAAGTAGCGCGCATACGCGTTCGCCCACCGCCGGTGACTTGATGCCCGGACCCAGCGCCTCGACCTGTCCCGCAACTTCAAGGCCGGGCCAATCCGGCGCTCCCTTTGGGGGCGGATATTGCCCCCGGCGCTGCATGCAGTCGGGCCGGTTGACGCCGGCCGCCGCAACCCGCAAAAGCACTTCGCCCGGGCCGGGCGTCGGCCGCGGGCGCTGTTCTACAACCAGCGTTTCCGGTCCTCCCGGCCTGGATATGGCTACGACGCGCATGAAATCGAAGGCAATCTGAAACGGGCCCTTGAGACACCGGTTTGAGGCCGGCAGTATAGCCCCCGCTTGCCCGCACGGCATGAATCATCGAAAATAGACAAATGGCAGCACATTCCGTAGGCAAGATTGATGTCGTGACCCTGCACAGGGACGCCCGGGACACTCTGGGGCGGCCGTTGCGGGACTTGCGGATTTCGGTGATGGACCGGTGCAATTTCCGCTGCCCCTACTGTATGCCCGAAGACATTTACGACCGACAATTCCGTTTCCTGTCCAGTAAACAGAGGCTGTCGTTTGCGGAGATCATTCGACTTGCCCGGCTGTTTGTGCCGCTGGGCGCAAGCAAACTTCGCATCACGGGCGGTGAGCCGCTACTGCGCGCCGGTCTGGCTGACCTGGTTGGAGATCTTTCCCGCCTCGACGGTGTGCAGGATGTTGCTCTAACAACCAATGGCGTTCTGCTGGCGCAACAAGCCGCGGCCCTCACCGCCGCCGGCTTGGACCGGGTGACGGTAAGCCTGGATGCCGTTGACGAGGAGCTCTTCCGGCGCATGAGCGGAGGCCGGGGGCGCCTGAAGTCCGTGCTCGAGGGCATTGCCGAGGCGCGCTCCGCCGGGCTGAACCCGATCAAGGTCAACGCGGTCGTCCAGCGCGGCGTCAACGACCACCATGTGCTGGAACTGGTCGAGCATTTCCGCGGGACCGGAATGATCTTGAGGTTCATCGAGTACATGGACGTGGGCACGATCAACAACTGGAATGTGTCGCAGACCGTACCCGCCGCCGAGATTGTGGACAGGATTCATAAACGCTGGCCATTGCGGGCTTTGGGGGCCAATTACCAGGGTGAAGTAGCCAGGCGCTACGCCTTTGCGGACGGGCAGGGTGAGCTTGGATTCATCGCCTCGGTAACGCAGCCGTTTTGCGGATCCTGCAATCGCGCCCGCTTGTCCTCGGACGGGCGCCTGTATACGTGCCTGTTCGCTTCACAGGGACTTGACTTGCGTGAGCCTATGCGGGATGGGGCCAGCGACGAGGCGCTGTTTGAATTGATCCGAAACTGCTGGATCCGCCGGCAAGACCGCTACAGCGAGTTACGGACGTCCGGCGCAAATGAGGAAAATTCGCAGGAAAAAGTGGAGATGTACTACATTGGCGGATAACCAAAAAGTTGCGCTATCATTCAACGCTTGGCGCTAACGGGGGACAGGGAAATGGCGCGCTTGCGAGGATTTCTTTCGGCAACGGTAGTGGTTGCGCTAGTAGTTCATCAACGAGATAGCTTCGGATATTAAAGTCGTTTCTCAATAAGTGCAAATAACTTGTTGAGAGGTGGTCTATGAAGAAGCTGTATGTGATCCGCCTGAGCGTAGAGGAGCGGGACCGGTTGAAGGCGCTGGTGCATACCGGGCGGGTGGCGGCGTATAAACGCCGTCATGCGCAGTTGCTGCGGTTGACCGATCAGGGAGAAGGCGGTCCCGGCCATCCGGACCGGGAGGCGGCGGAGCGGGTTGGCGTTTCCCGCCGCACGGTGGAGAATGTGCGCCAGCGCTGCGTGCTCGAAGGGCTGGACGCCGCCTTGGGGCGCAAGAAGAGAAGCCGCGAACGATCCGTCGTGCTGGACGGCGAGGCGCAAGCGCAACTGGTGGCCATCGCGTGCAGCGAACCGCCCGAGGGGCGCAGCCGCTGGACGCTGCACTTGTTGCGCGACGAGTTGCAGCGCCGCAAGATCGTGCGGTCGGTGTCGCACGAGACGGTTCGCAAGGTCTTAAAAAAACGCCGTCAAACCCTGGCGCCGGGAGATGTGGTGCATTCCGCCCAAGCAGAACGCCGCCTTCGCGTGCGCGATGGAGCAGGTGCTGGAGGTCTATAAGCGTCCCCATGATGTGCGGTATCCGTTGATCTGCATGGATGAAACCACCAAGCAATGCGTCAAGGAAACGCGGACGCCGCAGCCCGCGGGTCCGAATCGCCCGGCCCGATACGATGCGGAGTATGAGCGCAACGGCGTGGCCCCTCTGTTGCTGTATTACGCGCCGTTGGAGAATTGGCGCCGGGTGGACGTGAAGGCGGATCACGTCGCCATCACTTGGGCGGAAGGCGTTCGCCGGCAGGTGGAGGAGGACTTTTCCGCCGCGCGCCGCATCACCCTGGTGATGGACAACTTGAACACGCACGCGGGCGCGTCGCTGTATAAGGCTTTTGCGCCGCAACAGGCTCGCCGTTTGCTGGAGAAACTGGAATTCGTGTATACGCCCAAGCACGGGAGTTGGCTCAACATGGCCGAATGCGAATTCAGCGTACTGGCCCGCCAATGTCTGAATCGCCGGATTCCCGATCAGGACGCCGTGAGCGAAGAGGTCAGCGCCTGGGCGAAACGCCGAAATGACCATGGGTCGCCCGCCCAGTGGCGATTAACAACCGAAGACGCGCGGATCAAGTTACGTAGACTATACCCCAAAACATCAGATTGATAGAGTACTAGTGGGAATCGCAGGGCCTGCGGCGGGGCAGGAAGATCCGGCGGTTACGGTAAACCTTGCGGTTACGACCGACTACGTATTTCGTGGATATACGCAAACCGGCGAGGATGCCGCCGTGCAGGGAGGCGTGGACTGGGCCGACCCAAGCGGCTGGCATATTGGCACTTGGGCATCCAACATCGACTTCGGCCCCGGAGATGACGCTTCGGTGGAAATTGACATCTACGGTGGATATGCGTGGGAAGCCAACCATGTGAGCTACGACCTGGGAGTGATTTATTACGCCTATCCGGGTGCCGACGATACGTCCGGCTATGACTTTGTCGAAGCCTACTTAAGCCTTGGATATGACCTCGAAGCCGTTTCGGTTTCCGCCGCAGTACATTTCACTCCCGACAACTTTGGAGAAACGGGCAATGGCTGGTACCTCACCGGCGGGCTAAGCAGGGCGCTCTCGGAATCCTTGAACGTGGATGCGAATGTTGGCTTCTCTCAGGTAACGCCCGACTTCGGGGAAGATTACCTCGATTGGAACCTGGGCCTTAGTTATTCCTTTTCACGCTTTGGAATAGACCTGCGCTACCACGACACCGATGCTCCGGGCTGTACCGGTGCCTGCGATACACGCGTTGTGCTGAGCTTGTCGGCGGGCTTTTAGTTTGCCTCTTGCAAACACAACTCCGCTGAATCAGCGGTCAATATTTCGGGTCAACCGCATGTCAGCGCGGCCTGCTCGCGCGCCGGTCGGGTGGCCAATTACTCCAGGGAGAGATTCATGAAAACAAAGACTGCTTTTCGTCGCTGCGCCTGGGCATTGGCTTGCCTGGCGGGATTGGCCGGATTGATATTCCTGACGCCCATAGCCCGGGCGAATGCGGCGGCGCAAACGGATTTTGTGCTGAACACATTCGCGTTTCTGGTCTGGGGCGCCCTGATCATGTGGATGTGCGCCGGCTTCACGATGCTGGAGGCCGGTTCGGTGCGTACCAAGAACGCGTCGGTTATCTGCCTTAAGAACATCGGCCTCTATGCCATAGCCGGGATCATGTTCTATTTCGTGGGCTACAACCTGATGTACCTGGAGGTTGGAAATCTCATCGGCACGCTTGCGTTCGGCTACGGACCGTCGGCGGAGGAAATCGCTCTGTTGGATGCCGTAAGCGAGCTCAACGCCTTAGGGGAGGGCGCTGCCGAGCCTGCGATTGCGGCTGCCACGGATGCGGTTGCCGCGGCGGCCGATGCGGTGACGGAAAACCAGTACTCCGTCATGTCCGACTGGTTCTTTCAGATGGTCTTTGTAGCGACAACCGCATCCATAGTCTCCGGAACATTGGCGGAAAGGGTAAAGCTGTGGTCCTTCTTCGTCTTTACCGTGATCCTGACCGCGGCTATTTATCCGGTGGTCGGGGCATGGACCTGGGGCGGTGCTGGTTGAGTGATATGGGCTTCAGCGATTTTGCAGGTTCCAGCATCGTGCACTCAACCGGCGGCTGGGCGGCCCTGGCGGGCGCGCTGGTAGTGGGCCCGCGACTTGGAAAATACCGTTCTGATGGAAGCGTGAAGATCACGCCGCCTTCCAACGTACCCGTCGTCGCGCTGGGCGTTTTCATTCTGTGGTTGGGCTGGTTCGGGTTTAACGGCGGCTCTCAATTGGCGCTCGGCGGCGTGGAAAACGCCGTGGCCATGAGCATCGTGCTGGTCAATACCAATCTGGCCGCTGCCGGCGGCGTCATGGCAGCCTTGATCGTGTCTCGTCCATTGCTCAAGCGGGTTGACTTGCTGGCAGTTCTGAATGGAGCCATTGCCGGCCTGATATCAATCACTGTCGGGCCGGACGTGTTGGCACACTCCATGGCCTTGCTGATCGGCCCCGTAGGCGGTGCGATTTGTACCTCCCGCCTGGTGCTCTTGGGGCGGCTCCGGATAGACGATGTGGTCGGGCGCCGTGCCTGCTCACCTTTTCGCGGGCGTGTGGGGCACCCTGGCGGTTTGCATTGTTGGAGATCACAGCTTCGGAATACAATTGCTGGGCGTGGTCGCAATAGGAGGCTTCGTTTTTGGCGCTTCGTGGCTGTCCTGGACGCTGATTGAAAAGACAATGGGGGCACGGGTCTCGGAGACCGTGGAGGAATTGGGCCAGGATGCGGCTGAATTGGGGATAGAAGCCTATCCTGAATTTGTGCTGATGCCCGATAGTGACTAAAGCATGGGCTGTGGTACGATTGAGGGGTTGCCACACAGGCCGTGAAGCCTAACATCAGGAGCAAGAATGGATATCCCAATTGAGCGCAACAATGGAACCCTGATTGCCGCCCCTTCCGGGCGCATTGATGGCTTTAACGCCCAGGATTTCCACCAGACCTTGACTGGCGCGATCAGCGGCGACGACACGGTTGTGTTGGTGGATATGAGCGCGTTGAATTACATCAGTAGCGCCGGATTGCGGGCCGTTCTCATGATTGCCAAGGCGCTCTGGCAGCGCAAAGCCAAGTTCATGTTGTGCTCATTGACGGGGTCTATCGGCGAAGTCTTCAAGATGAGCGGATTTGACAAGATCATCGAAATCCACGACAACAAGGACGCTGCACTGGACACGCTCAACTAGCATTTCCGCCCGCTTTTTTGCACGGCGTGTGGACGTGCCGGCGATTGCGCTATACGAAGGCCACTTGGCGGATGCTGCTTTTGGATTTGCGGGGAACTGGCTCCGGGACTTTAGCCAACAAGACTGATCAGGCGCTCTCGTCAACCTCCAGGGAAACCGGCAGCCGTACAGTCATTTCGGTCCCTTCGCCGGGCTCCGTATCGACGGAAATCTCGCCGCCATGCTGGCGCACAATATCGTTGGACAGCGCCAGGCCCAGGCCGGTCCCCTGGTCCGTAGGCTTGGTGGTGAAGAAAGGATTGAAGATCTTTCCAAGAACCTCGTCGGGAATGCCCCCGCCATTGTCGTGAATCGAGACCTCAACGGACTTTGGCGTGCGCCGGGTACTCAACCGTAACGTCGGCTCATAGGAACCATTATGTCCTTCGGCAGCCTCGCGTAAACGCCGGTGGTGCGTCGCATGGCAGGCATTCGTTACCATGTTCAGAAACACCCGTCCGAGATCCTGGGAAACCACGTTGAGTTCCTTCACATCCTCGCTGTAGGCTTCCTCAATGGTCAGATTGAAATCGGTATCGCTAGCACGAGCGGCGTGGTAGGCAAGTCGTGCATGTTCCTCCAGCAGGGAATTGATGTTTGTGGCCTGCGCGTCGCCTGAGCCGCTGCCCATCTTGAGCATGTCCTTTACGATCCTGTTGGCGCGTTGGCCGTGATGCCGAATCCGGCCAAGATTGGAGTTGAGGTCGCCGCAGATTTCTTCAAACAGGCCCTGATCATCCTCGCTTGGATTTCCATTGCCGCCCTTCATGACATCTTGCAGTTCTTCCACCAGCTCCACGGAAACTTCCGAGAAGTTCTTCACAAAATTCAATGGATTCTGGATCTCATGTGCAACGCCGGCAGTCAATTCTCCCAATTCCGCGAGTTTCTCCCGCATCACCATCTGGTCCTGCGCTTTCTTGAGGTCCTCCAGCACCTGCTCCAGCTCTTCGTTCTTGTCCCGCAACTCCTGAGCCATTCGTTCGACCAGATCCAATCGTTGCGCCTTCAGCGAAGCTTCCCGAAAAACCTCCAGCGCCGCAGCCATATCGGCAACTTCGTCGCGGCCGCTGACATCGACCTTGGTCTTCAAGTCACCGGCAGCCATGCGCCGCATCCGGCCTGACAAGCCCTCAAGGCGCCGCAGCAATCCTCCCACGAACAAGGACCCCACGAGAACAGCCGTCAGTATCGCCACCGCCGTTACGCTCAACAGAAGGGTTCGCCCCGTATCTATGGCTTCATTGGCCGTAGCGGTGGAAGCTTGCGCACTGTCGCGCGCGCCGCGGACCATACTCTGCGCAGCGGCGCCCAGCTCGATCTCCAGGCTGCGGTTGTCGAGCAGCAGGCGCCTTTCCTTTTCGGCCAGATCAAGTTCCCGCCGGCGAAGGGCGAAACCGGCGTCCTCACCGCTTCCCAGGAGATGCAATCGATCGGTAACGGCCTTCAGCTCCTCCGGCTCGGGAGCATCGCGCAACGCGCCAATGTTGCGCGAAATCGCTTCCGATGCCGACTCGAAGCTCTCCAGTAGCGGCTCCAGCAACTGTGGATCAGCAACGTTGAAAGCTCTATCCAGCATTTGCACGGCGTTATCCGCATTGACTTTCAGATCGGCGAGACGTCGATAGCGTGCAAGCGCCTCTTCGGACATGTGCAGCTCGCGGGCCGCCTGCTGCGACTCAAGATCCCGGTACCCGGTAATGGTGAAGAAGTATTGGTCGTCTATCGCCGGCCCCAGTATTCGCTGCAACCGCTCATACAGTACCGGAACTTCCTGTTGCAATTCGCGTGTCCGGTCGGCAATCAGAAATCTCTCCTCCACCGAACGTTCCAGCTGTTCAATATTGGCGAGCAAGGCGCCGGCCCGGTCGCGCATTTGCTGAATCCCCGGCTCATCGCTTGCCTGGGCCTCCAGGGCATCGATTCGAGACTCAAAAACCTCCCGATTCCTGGCTATGGACTCTCGCACGCCCGCCAGCTCTTCCAGGGTGGCCGCTGCCGCCAAGCGCGGCGCAGCCGCCACCAGCGTGCCGCTTTGCTCCGCCACGGCAAACGCGCCGGTAATCTTGGGGAGGCTCCGGTCCACCACACCGCGCTGGACATCCGCTACCGTGTTGAAGGCAAACCAGCTGTTCAAACTTGCAAGCATGAACAGCAGCAGGGCCGCGCTGATGCCCATGTACATCCGGGCCGATATCTTGTGCCGCTTTTCAAGAATTCGGGATATGCGAGCCTTCAGCGTTCCGGCCTCGTTGTTTGAAGCAGGGTTCATTGCCGTGCGGGGGGCGAGGAAACCGGCAGATACTGGCCTTGGGGGCTCACTTTGGTGAGGTACACCGCATCCGATCCCTGATAGTCATCCGGCCCGAACTCCAGCACGAACCCGCCCAGATCAATTCGTCCCCCGGCCCGGAGATTGGGAAGCACCTGGTCGCGTTGCGGATTCGGCCCGCACTGCTGCATCGCGGCAATGGCCAGGCGCCCGGCCAGATAGCCCTCCAGAGAGACAAATCCGGCCTCCGCCGCGGGAGAAGTCTTTCTTAGCGCCTTGCGGTATTGCTCCACAATGGGTAGTGAATCGCCGAGCAACGGCGGGACCACCTGGGTCATCAGAAGGCCGGCGCCATCCAGGCTCTCGGCGCTCAGGCTTCGGGTCAGCGCGTTGCCCCCGGCGAACGATGTGGTCATGTAAACCAGGTCGAGCTTGAGCTTGCTGGCCCAATTCAGAAAGGCCGCCACGGGCGTCGGAGCCCCGACAATAATGACGGCTTGGGGCTGGCCTTCGATCACATCCAGCAAAGTGGTCTTCACCGCAGTGGTGTTTCTTGGGTAAACCGCCGTGGCCACCGGCTTCAGGTCCCTTCGCTCCATGGCGAGCTGAGCTCCCCGGAATCCAGCTCGGCCGAAGGAGTCATCCTGGTAGGCCACCGCAACGCGCGTGAGGCCGTTGTGGGTAAGAAACGCGATCATCGCCTCGGTTTCCTGGTAATACGAAGCGCGAAGATTGACCACGTTCCGCCATTGCCCATCGCGCAGGAACGGCGCCCCGGTAAAAGGCGCGATATACGGAACCCCCTCGGCGGCCGCCACCGGCACGGAAGAACGGGCGGTTGGCGTACCGACCGCGCCGATGAGGGCAAATACCTGGTGATCGTTAATCAATTTGCGCACGTTCGCGATAGCGGCCTCGGGCTCATAGCCATCATCCAGGGAAATAAGTTCCAGCCGGCGGCCATGCACGCCTCCGTTCTCGTTGACCTCGAAGAATGCCGCCTCGATACCGGCGCGCATCCCCTCTCCCAATGCCCTGGCCGGGCCGCTGAATGCGGCCGACTGCCCAAACAGAATCCGGTCCGGCTCAACCTCCTGCTGGGCCGCCGCGCCGGCCCAAACGGCCAGTCCCAGCAGAATAAGCAGTGGACGCCTAGCCTGCATATCTCACGATGGCAGCCGCATCACCATAGTAAGTCGATTACGGTTGCTGTCCCGCGTGTACTTGACCTCATCCATCATCTCTTGCACCAGGTAAACGCCCAGGCCACCGATCGGGCGCTCCCCGATGCCCGACGATATATCGGGATCCGGAGTTTCGCTCAAGGGGTCGAAGGGTTTGGCTTCATCGATGAATTCAATCGTCAGCGCCCCATCTTTGGAGTTCAGCCGGAATTCCATTTCCTTGGAATCGTCTCGCCCGTAACCGTGGACAATGATGTTCAGCCCGATTTCTTCAACCACCAGCTTTACCTTGTAAATGACTTCGTGGGGCCACTGCTCGCGCCGGGCCATTTTGTCGATTGCCTGCTCCACCAACTCCATTTGCGCATGACTGGCAGCGACACGAAGGGCTATTTTGCCGCTCATGATTCCGGTTCCTCGCGCAGCAGCACAAGGCAGGTAATGTCGTCGGACTGTGAACGGTTGCGAGCAAACTCCCTGACTGCCTCGAAAACGTCATCATTGGCCTTGCGTGCGCTCAGCAGTGCGGAGCCTGCAAAAAGGGCCTGCAAGCGGTCCATGCCGAATTCTTCGCTATCAATGTTTTCGGCTTCGGAAACGCCGTCTGTGTACAGGAGCAGGGCCTCGCCGGGCTCCAGTGTTACCTGGTCTGTGGTGAATTCGAAATTCGACGCGACACCCAGAGCAATGCCGCCGGTCAGCGGCAGCACACGCGAACTCCCGTCCTTATGAATGAGCAGCGGCGGATTGTGCCCGCCGTTGGCGAAGTTCACCAGACCGGTGCCGGGGTCGAATACCGCGTAGAACAGGGTAACGAACATGTTGGACTCGTTGCCGTCCTGCAACTGATCGTTGACGACCGTTACGACCGTTCCCGGATCCTCGCAGCCGAGCGCCGCGCCCTTTAGCAGCGTGCGGCTGGACATCATGAACAGGGCCGCGGGAATGCCCTTGTCGGACACGTCTGCAATGGCAATACCGATGCGATCCTGCTCCAGCCGAATGATGTCAAAGAAATCGCCCCCCACGTTTCGGGCCGGCGCCATACTGCCGTACAGCTGATATTGTTCGTTCTTGGGAAACTGCTTGGGGAGAATGGATTGCTGCATGCTGTTGGCCACGTCCAGCTCGCTCTGCAGGGTAAGCAGCTTGTCCCGCGACGCCTCCGCCTCACGCCACATCTCAAGCTGACGCAATCCACGGTCGATGGTGACTCTCAAGTCATCGAAATCGATTGGTTTGGTTACGAAATCGAAAGCCCCGCGATTCATGGCTTTGCGAATATTCTTCATGTCCCCATAGGCTGAGATCACCACCGATCTGAGGTCGGTGTCCACATCGGGGAGCTTTTCCAGCAACGTCAACCCGTCCATGCGGGGCATATTGATATCGGACAGCACCAGGTCGATGTCCTTATGCTTGCCGAGCGTTTCCAGTGCTTCCACTCCGTCCCCGGCGAACAGGAACGAGTATTGGCCCGAACGAATTTCACGGCGCATTCTTTGCCGGACCAACTGCTCAAGGTCCGGCTCGTCATCCACCATCAGAATCTTATGTTGCGCTTGCATCTCGAATCAGCCTGCCCCTGCCGGTGAAAGAATATGAATTGTATCTGGGGCGGGGGGCGGATCTGCCTCGCTTCAGGCTGCCAGCATTCTCTGCACCGCCTGGCGGGCACGTTCGGCGACTTCAGGCACGATATGCACTTCGGGCTGGAGTGTTTCCAGAGTGCTCAGAATCTTCGGCAGCGTAATGCGCTTCATGTGAGGGCAGAGATTGCACGGACGCACAAACTCCACGTCCGGATGCTCCACCGCTACGTTGTCACTCATCGAACACTCCGTGACCATTACCACCCGCTTCGGCTTATGCTCGCCCACATAGCGGATCATCGCTGAGGTCGAACCCACGAAATCGGCCTCGGACAGGACATCGGGCGGGCACTCGGGGTGCGCGATGACCTGAATGCCGCTGTGCGAGCCGCGGTAGGCGCGTATTTCCTCGGCCGTGAACCGCTCATGCACTTCGCAACTTCCTTCCCAGAGAATGATTTCAACGTCCGTCTTGCTTGCCACGTAGCGCCCCAGATACCCGTCGGGAAGAAAGATGACCTGGTCCGTGCCCAGGGATTCCACAATCTGAACCGCGTTTGCCGACGTGCAACAGATGTCCGATTCCGCTTTGACCTCCGCGGAGGTATTGACGTAGGTCACAACGGGAACGCCCGGATATTTCTGTTTCAGGAGGCGCACGTCCTCGCCGGTAATCCCTTCGGCCAGGGAACAGCCGGCCCTTAAGTCCGGGATCAATACGGTTTTCTCGGGAGCCAGTATCTTTGCGGTCTCGGCCATGAAATGCACGCCACACATGAGGATTATGCGAGCCGTGGACTGGGCGCCACAGCGGGCCAACTCCAGGGAATCACCCGAAAAGTCCGCCACGCCGTGAAAGATTTCCGGTGTCTGGTAGTTATGCACCAGGATGACAGCGTCGCGTCCCTTCTTCAGTTCATTGATCCGGGCGATATAGGGCGCATGTAGCGGCCATTCCACGCCGGGAATCACATCGGAGAGACGGGCTCTGATCGACGCCGTTCTGCGTTCTACTTCCGGCGTGAAATCAAGATCGCTTGTTGCGTAAACCTGCATTGAGTTCCTCCTTCAGTGGGGACAGTAATGCTATATCTGAGCATAACTGTTGTCAAATGCATGGCTTGACGGAAAATTCCCCGGAGAGCGGGACTAAAATGGAGTTGTGAGTGAGGCTATCAGCGTGGAGCTAAGCGCGGTCGTTCTGGCGGTTGCCGATAATGAACCCTGCGTGCTTACCCTGGGTGACGAACAACAGGCCCGATTACCCTCCGACCGGCTGCTGAGCACCCGCGATCAAACCCTGGAATTCGGCGCCAGGCGGCTGCTTCGCCGCCAGGTAGGGCTTGAACCCGCATGGCTGGAGCAGCTTTATACCTTTGGTGATCGGCGCAGAAATTTCTGGCCGCGCAGCCCCGCCCGCACGATTTCCGTGGCCTACCTGGCGCTGGTTCGAAGAGACCTGTGCTCGCCCGGCGCAGTTTGGCGGAAGTGCTACGAGTTCTTTCCGTGGGAAGACCAGCGAGCCGATCCCGTCGCTATGCAGCAGCTGGCCTCCGGCCTTCAGGCCTGGCGGAAACGCGCGCGGGCTGATGCAAGCCGGGCCGCACGAGCCGAGCGGATTGACCGATGCCTTGGTTTGAACAAGGCCGGCTGGACACCGGACCTGGTGCTGGAACGGTATGAACTGATTTATGAGGCTGCGCTGGTTGCCGAGGCCTGGCACGATCGAGGCGCCCAGCCGCCAAGAGGCCGAGTCCCGGATGGCTCATGCATGGCGCTGGACCACCGGCGTATTCTGGCGACGGCATTGGGGCGAATGCGGGGAAAACTGCGCTATCGACCGCTGGTATTTGAGTTGATGCCGCCGGAATTCACCCTCTACGAGTTGCAGCGTGTGATCGAGGCTATCGTGGGCCGCAACATGCACAAGCAGAATTTCCGTCGGCTGGTGGCCAATCAGCGGCTGGTGGAAGCCACAGGCATCCGGAAAGGGCATACCGGAGGGCGGCCGGCTCGCCTGTACCGTTTTCGCCCCGAAGTTTTGGCGGAGCGCCGTGCCGCCGGTGTTCTATCCTGAAGATCGCTTGCATGGAACAACCTGGGTGGCTCCATTCCAACATACAAACGAGGGCTTCCAGCCCTCGACGAGGGCAGGATGCCCTCGTTCCCAGGGGTGTTCCTTGCGCGTCAGCGCAGTGCTCTCGCTGTGAATACCTGCCGGAAAGCGAGATGGGAATGAGCGTGATCGTGTATATTCAACGCTTCTTTCGACAGGCGCGTAGCTCAGGGGTTAGAGCACTTGCTTGACATGCAAGGGGTCGGTGGTTCAATTCCACTCGCGCCTACCAATCTTCCGTAATGGCCTCACCACCACTCGACGGCTTTCACGACGCAGTTCGCGAGTGGTTCTCATCGTCTTTTCAATCTCCCACTGAAGTTCAGAACGGAGCCTGGCCGGCGATCGCCGCCGGCCGGCACGCCCTGCTTGCGGCCCCTACCGGCTCGGGCAAGACGTTGGCGGGATTTCTCGCCGTTATCGACGAACTCTTGCGGCGTGCCGAGCGGAATGGCTTGCCCGAGCGCACGCAAGTGGTCTACGTATCACCCTTGCGCGCACTGTCGAACGACGTCCGCCGCAACCTCGAACAACCCTTGTCTGGCATTGACCGCCAATTGCAGGAGTGCGGAAAACCGCCTTCGGGCATAACCGCGGGGCTACGCACCGGCGACAGTTCTCCGTCCGACCGCCGCCGGCTGCTCAAACAGCCTCCGCATATCCTGGTAACCACCCCGGAATCGCTTTACCTGCTGCTGACGTCCAAAGGCGGGCGGGGAATCCTCGGTGACGTTCGCACGGTTATTCTGGATGAATTGCACGCCCTGGCCGGAGGCAAGCGCGGCGCCCACCTTGCGCTGTCGCTGGAGCGGCTGGAGATGCTTACTCAAAAGCCCTTGCGGCGCATCGGCATGTCGGCTACCCAGCGGCCCCTGGAGCGCATGGCGCGCTTCCTGCTGGGCACGCGGAAGGAGGAATGCGCCATCATCGACGCAGGCGCAGACCGTGCACGGGATCTGGGCCTGGAACTGCCCGGCTCGCCGCTTCAGGCCGTTATGCCTCTTGAGGTGTGGTCCGAGATCTACGACCGTCTGGCTGATCTGGTGCGGGAACACGATTCAACCCTGGTGTTCGTCAATACCCGCCGCCTGTGCGAGCGCGCCGCGCGCCAACTGAGCGAGCGTCTGGGCGAGGACGCGGTGGCGTCCCACCATGGCAGCATGTCGAAAGAGCATCGGATGTCAGCCGAGGAACGGCTGAGGTCCGGGCGCCTGAAGGTCCTGATTGCTACGGCGTCGCTGGAACTGGGTATCGACATCGGTTCGGTGGACCTTGTTTGCCAGCTGGGTTCTCCGCGAGGGATTTCGGTGTTTCTGCAGCGCGTCGGGCGCTCCGGGCACACCGTGGGAGAAACGCCGAAAGGGCGCCTGTTCCCGCTGACCCGGGGCGAATTGGTCGAGAGCCTCGCCCTGCTGAAGGCAGCGGCGGACAACGAGCTTGAGGAAATCCGCATTCCTCCCGGCGCGCTCGATGTTCTGGCGCAGCAGCTTGTGGCCGAGGGGGCCTGCGGTGACCGCGAGGTCAGGGCTTTGCATGCGGCGTTTTCGCGTGCCTGGCCCTACCGGGAGCTGGGCTTTGCGGAGTTTCTACGGGTCGCGAAAATGCTCGCCGACGGTTACTCCACCCGCCGAGGACGATCCGGCGCCTACCTGCATTACGACAGCGTGCGACGGCAGCTCCGGCCACGCAGGGCCGCGCGCATTACGGCGCTGACCAACGGCGGAACCATTCCGGATCAATTCGACTACGACGTGGTACTGGCGCCATCCGAAACCCGAATCGGCACGCTGAATGAGGATTTTGCGTTCGAAAGCCTTCCGGGCGACATTTTCCAGCTCGGCAACGCATCCTACCGGATCCAGCGGGTCACTTCCGGAAAAGTCTACGTGGAGGATGCGCACGGCGCGCCCCCGACCATCCCGTTCTGGTTCGGCGAAGCACCCGGCCGCAGCAGCGAACTGTCCCTGCGGGTAGCGGCAATCCTGGATGGCGTGGACGCTCGCCTGGCCAATGGCGGCGAGGCGGAACGGTGGCTGGAAAAGATTCCGGGCGGAACCGCCGAGGCCGCAGGGCAGGCCGTGGAGTATCTGGCGGCGGCGCGCGCCACTTTGGGCGTGTTGCCAGGCGCGGGACGTATCGTAATCGAGCGGTTCCTGGATGAACTGGGCGACATGCATGTGGTGGTCCATTCGCCTCTCGGTTCACGGCTGAATCGCGCCTGGGGGCTGGCACTGCGGAAACGAATCTGCCGCAAGTTCAACATTGAGCCACAGGCGGCAGCCCTGGACGACAGCATCGTGATATCGCTGGGCCCGGGCCACAGTTTCCCGCTCAAGGACATCGCGGCCTGGCTCCATTCCTCCTCAGTGCGCGATCTGCTGGTGCAAGCGGTGCTCGATTCCCCCATGTTTCCGACGCGCTGGCGATGGGCAACGACTACCGCATTGGCAATCCTGCGCAACCGCAATGGCAAGCGCCGACCGGCCCAGTTTCAACGCGGCGACGCCGAAGACCTGATGGTCGCGCTATTTCCCGACCTCGTGGCATGCGCCGAGAATCTCACCGGTGATCGGGAAATTCCCGACCACCCACTGGTCAAGCAGACCCTCAGCGACTGCCTTGAGGAGCTGATGGATGTTGACGGTTTGCGGGCTCTTCTGCAGTCGCTTGAAAACGGTGAAACAGAGGTCCGCTTCGCCGAACCGGCATCGCCTTCGGTCCTGGCCCAGGAAGTCATCACCGCCAAGCCTTACGCCTTCCTGGATGACGTGCCGGCCGAGGAACGCCGAACGCAGGCAATTCGGACCCGGCATCTGCTGGATATCGGGGACGCGGCACAGCTTGCCCGCCCGGACCCGCAGGCAATTGCCGACGTTTGCGCCGAAGTCTGGCCGCAGCCACGCGATGCGGATGAGTTGCATGATGCGCTCAATCTGGCCGGCTTTCTGACCGCTCCGGAACTGGACGGTCACGAAGACCTGGCTGACGAGCTTGTGTCGCAGAGGCGAGCGGTCCAGGTTACAGTGCCGAGGGGGCAGGTCTTGTGGGCCTGCATCGAGCGGCGCGCAGAACTGATCGCGGCCTCAGAATCATCCGGCGACGCCAAGGCCGCGGCGGTGCGGGAACTGCTGCGCAGCCGCCTGGAGATACTGGGACCGGTCACCGCCGCCGATTTGGCGGCTCCGCTGGGTCTGCGCCCGGACGTGACGGCGTTCGCCCTGGCGGCGTTGGAGAACGAAGGCTTTGTAGTGCGTGGCCGATTCCGCTCCGCTGCCGGGAGCGGCCCGGAGGGCCGGGAGGAATGGTGCGAACGGGGCTTGCTGGCGCGCATACATCGCCGCACGCTCAAGTCCCTGCGGCGCCAGATCAGGCCGGTAAGCGCAGCCGAGTTCACCTCCTTTTTGTTTCGCTGGCAGGGCCTGGCCGGGGAACGCCGCCAGGGTCCCGAAAGCCTGCGCCTGGCTCTCCAGCAGCTGGAAGGTTGCGCCGCCCCGGCCGCGGCCTGGGAGAGCAGCGTGCTGCCGGGGCGCGTTGCTGACTATTCGGCCCGGATGCTTGACCAGGTGCTGGCATCGGGAGAGTGGTTGTGGAAGCGCGCCGAGCCTTCGACGGCAAAGTCCCGCGGCCGCCTGGCTGCGAACACGCCGGTTTGCCTTCTGCGCCGCGAGTGCTGGGAGTACTGGCCGCTGTCGCCGGGACGCACGGAACAGCTCCCTTTTGGCGCGCGCGCGGTGTTCGACGCGCTGCGCGAAGGCGGCGCCGATTTCTTCCAGGGCCTGGTGCGGACCACCGGAATGCTGCGCAGCCAGATCGAAATTGCCCTAAGCGAACTCGCGGCGGCAGGTCTGGTGACTTCGGACAACTTTACCGGCTTAAGGGCCCTTACTACCCGGGCCGACAAGAGGCCACGATTCGGCAGCCTGCGAGCCCGGATGGGCGGGGTGCAGGCAGCCGGCCGATGGTCGATGCTGCCGGCCCCTGTGGAGGATCAGGTCGATGAGGAACAGCGGGTTCAATACCTGGCCGAAGCGATGATCCGGCGCTACGGCATCGTGTTCCGCGCCCTTCTGGCGCGGGAACGGGGGCTGCCGCCCTGGCGCTCGTGGCTTCGGGTCTACCGGCGCTTGGAAGCCAGAGGCGAATTGCGGGGCGGACGATTTGTCAGCGGATTCAGCGGTGAGCAGTTTGCGTCGCCTGCCGCCGTGGATGAATTGCGGGCAATGCGGCGATCGGGTTCAGGGGTATCAAGGGTGCGGATTGCCACCACGGACCCATTCAATCTGACCGGGGTATTGTCGCCCATGCGAGTTCCCGCACAGCCGCGGGGCTGGATCAATTTCGTCAGCGGCGAACCAGAGATGCAGCACGCAAAGGAGGAATCCGCCTTTAGCGCTTGATCGCATAGAATCGGGCGCCAAAACCGGAGGGGAGTATGAGCCAGGAAATTCTTCAGGAGCTATCCGAACTGCTGGGAAGCGACTACGTCATTACGGATGATGCGGAACGCCGCTACTTCACGATGGACGTGTACAACGCGCGAGAAATGCCGCTGGCAGTGATACAGCCGGGCACCGTGGAAGAATTGCAGCAAGCTGCGCGTATCGCGCTCAACAACAACGTGGCGCTGGTACCCCGGGGTGGAGGCGCGTCGTACACGGATGGCTATCTGCCTACGCGGGCGCGTTCACTGCTGGTTGAAACATCACGGCTGAACCGCATCGTGGAGATCAATGCCACGGATATGTACGTAACCGTGGAGCCGGCGGTAACCTGGGAGCGCCTCAACGCCGCCTTGGCCAAAGAAAAGCTCCGCACGCCTTTCTGGGGACCGTTCTCCGGCCTGAAGGCTACGGTAGGCGGCTCCACATCGCAGAACTCGGCGAGCATGGGTTCCGGCAACTACGGACTGTCCGCTGAATCGGTGCTTTCGTTCGACGTAGTGCTGGGCAACGGAGAACTGCTGCGTACCGGATCGGCTGCCATCAGCACTTCGGTCCCGTTCTTTCGCTGGTACGGGCCGGATCTGACGGGGCTGTTCACCGGAGACACGGGCGCGATGGGCATCAAGACGCGCATTACCTTGAGGCTGATCAAGCGTCCCACACGCACCGGCACGGCCTCCTTCGGTTTCGATACCTTCGAGGGCATGTCCTCGGGCATGTCCGCGGTGGCGCGCCTCGGGGTGGTGGCGGACAACTACGGCCTGGATCCAAAACTGCAGCAGGGCCAACTCACCAAGACCGACACCGCCGACCAGGCCCGCGCGGTGTGGAACGTAACCCGGGATTCCAGCAATCCCTTCGAGGCGGTCAGCCGTCTGACACGGATGGCGCTGGCGGGCAAACGATTTTTCTCGGGCTTCAGCCATTCCGCGCACTATGTCGTGGAGGGCCACAGCACCAGCGAGGTCAACTCCAAGCTGAAATTAGTGCGTGAAACCATGCGGCCGCACGGAACCGAAATAGCCAATACCGTACCCACCGTACTCCGTTCCATGCCTTTTATTCCCATGTATTCCGTTCTTGGCGTCAACGGCGAACGATGGGTGCCCCTGCACGGAATCATGCCGTTTTCCAAAGTGCCCAAGTTTCGCCGCTTGCTGATGGCCATGTACGAGGAGAACGCCGAGCGCATGAAGGAATTGCGCGTCGACAAAGGCGCCATGTTCATGACCATCAACTCAAACGCGTTTCTTTATGAGCCGGTGTTCTACTGGGAGGACAGCCAGACGGTTTTTCATAAACGGTTCATGCCCAAGGACTACCTGGCGACGCTACCGGAACACGCGGAAAACCCGCAGGGCAGGGCACTGGTGGAAGAACTGCGCCAGCGCATCCTGGATATTTTCTGGCAGGTCGGCGCCAGCCACCTGCAGATCGGCAAGACCTATCCCTACCTTCGTGGCCGGCAACCTGAAGCCGAGCGCCTTCTGCGAGCGATCAAGGGCAGCGTGGACCCCAACAACCTGATGAACCCGGGAGCTCTGGGCCTGGACGCATCCTGACCTGCCGCCTGGTACGCCTAGCCGTGCAACGCTTCCTACGCAGGAAAAAATGGAACGAGGGCATCCTGCCTGGGAACGAGGGCATCTTGCCCTCGCCGAGGGCAGGACACCCTCGCTCCCAGCGCCCTCGCTCCCAGGCTCCGTGGCTCCTGTACTTGCTGTTTTGTTGCATCTGGACTACGCCGCAGGCGCAGGACGACAACGCCGAGCGGGTTATCGGGGTGCTGTTCGTGATCCACGGCGGCGCCGAGGACTGGAGCGAACGAGGGGCGTTCGACACCGCCGCGCAGCTGTTTTCCTACGATCACAACAGTCCCGTCTACCAGCGGTTTCTTTGGGACCCGCGCATCTGGCCCCGGTTCATGCAGTTCGGCAACGGCCCCAAGGAGGGGCTCAAGTACGGATTCGAATACGAGCGCATTGGGGGGCCGAGCCCGTTCTATCGCATTACCCGTTCGCAGATGGGCATGCTGGAGGAGAAACTGGCGGCGCGTTCGCAGAATCTCGGCGTGCGGTTCGTGGTCGATATGGCGTCCTGGATGGCCGCTGATCCGAAGCACCACCCCTGGCCGAGATTGGTGTACGGCCCGGGAAGCCCTCAAGGGCAGCCGCTCACCTGGTGCGGGCCGCAGGATGCGCCGTGGGCCGATTGCGATCCCCAACGGCATAACGTAGATGGGCCCATCCCTCGTCTGCTGGCGCAGGGAGTGACGGAAATACTGGCAGTGGATATGACCGTCGGCGGTCCCCGGTTTTCCAAGACGCATGACGTGATAAGCACACTGCGCCTTCGCCTGGCTGCCGAGGCTGGCGAGAATAGCGAGCCGGTACCACTGCGCTGGTTGAACGATCCCGCAGACTTGATGCGGGACTCCTATCCGGCGGAGCCGGCCGGATGGACGCGTTCCCTGGGGCCACCCGCCGCCGATCGCAGCGTCGCGCTCGAGGGCCGTCCCAACCCGGTGGTGGCCTCACCGATCCTGGCCTTGCTGCATGCGGAGGGCATCGCGCATCGGTTCAACCCGCAAGTCGCCGAAGCCGACACCGGTATCGTGCTGTTGGGCCATGCCTTGCGGCGCTACGATGAATATTTCGACCCCAAGATCGACGATACGCTCGCGCTGCATCGAATGATCGAGCTGGAGTTGCTGCGTCTGTACCCGGAACTCAAGCAACGCCGGATCGTGGGCGCCTGGGCCGGCGACATGGTAACCAACGAGCAATTGCCGCCGTCGCCCGCCGGTCGCTATGAACGCAGCCGCCCCATGCGCGGTGAAAACCTCGGATACGCGGCGCTCTATGAGCAACCCGGAGTGCACCCCGAAGGCAAGTGGGGATTGCGTTACTGGGAGGCACTGGATTTCCTGCGGGAGGAGGGCGTCAAACACATCGTTGTGGCGTTTCCCCAGATCGTGGCTGATTCGGTGCTCAACCTCGTAGAGTTACCAAACCAGATCGGCAAGGAGATTGGCTATCGCAGCTGGCTGTATTACAACGAGGGCGACTACACGCGCTATCCGCAAGCCGGGCATCCGTTCGCCGATTACTGGGGCATCTGGGTGGACACGGAATGCCGCGAAGGGGAATCAAAAGTACCCTGCTGCCTGGAACTGGGCGGCTGCACCGACGGGCGAAGCTATCCTCCAGAGCGTCAAACGCCTTCCGATCGACGGCGCAAGGACATGGACCCATCCCTGGCCTACGACGTACCCGCGTACGGCCATCTGGGCTACGACCCGGCTGAAGGCAAACCTTCTTCCGGCGAACCGGTGCAGCAACAGTACCGGGGCAGCTGGGCAATGTGGCGTCCCCCCAACGATGACCCGCGTATGGGCGCGCTCATGGCAAAAGTGGTGCTGGATGCCGTTCGTACACCGTAAACCCCCGGGAGGGAGGGCATCCTGCCCTCCGTCTAAGGTGGAGACGCCCTCGCTTGCATGGAACAACCTGGCAACGAGGGCTTCCAGCCCTCGTCGAGGGCAAGATGCCCTCGTTCCCGGCGTTACGGCAAAAGAGAAATGAGCAATCGGACCAACGTCAGCCGCCGGGATCTGCTGGCGGGCGCTGGAAGTCTGGCGCTGTTCGGCGCGCCCTGGACTTCGCTGTCGAAGGAAAGCCCCGAAACGGCAGTCACGCTTTCCACGCCGCGGGACCACTTGATGGCATTGATTCGCCTGCAGGCCAGCCTGCGCGAGGAGGATGTGCCCTGGTGGTACAGCGGCATCATTTACGGGGTCGAAGAAGGCCGGCCACCGCGCCTCCTGTTCGGATTTGAAGGGATGGAAATGTACTGGATGCGGCACCTGGATGGCGAGGAGTTTGAATTGATCGGGCATACGGTGTCGTTCCTGCGGGATGCCGATAACGGCGGCTGGCTGCACGAATGGCGCAATCCCTATACCGGCGAACTGCTTGCGGTGCCGGCAGCAGTGCAAGGAGGGGGCGCCGACAGGGGCTTCAATTATTCGGTCAAAGGCGTAAGGCCAACGCCGTTTGTCTCGCAAATGCCGGAGCGGCCACCCGCGTACCGGATCATCTCGGGAGGCGGCCGGCTCTGGCTCAGCAAGGAAACGGAATACCCGCCGGACATGAAACAGCCCAGATTGCAGCGCCAAACGCTGCATTGCCCGCTGCAACAATTTAATGACTCCAGCGTGGACCGCCTGGACACGTACTTTGCGTCCACCGTCTTCATGCCTTGGCGGAACTGGATGAACATGGGTGAACGCCCAGGCCACATGATCTGGCACGCGGCCGGCCTCAAGCTCGATTCCATTGACGCATTGCCCGCGCAATACCGCCGGCGGCTTGAAGCAGAATATCCGGAGAGGCTGACGGCCCGGCCATAAGCGTGAAAGGGCGACTACAGCGGGCAAACTGGCGACCTTTTCCCATAGGGGGATTTTCGCGGCACAGGTACAATAGCTGGCCCGTTTGCCTGTTCTTGCGGAGACTCCATGTCCGAGTATCGACCCCCCGTCGATGAAATGCTTTTTATCCTCGAATCCGTCGCCGGAATCGACGGAGTTGCGGGCCTGCCGGGCTGCGAAATGCTGTCCGCGGAACTGGCCCGTTCGGTAATGGATGAGGCCGGGGAGCTGGCCGCCAATGTGATTGCGCCGCTGAACGCCCAGGGTGACCAGACGGGCGCCGCCGTCGCGAATGGCAGCGTGCAAGTGCCGGAAGGCTTCCGGGAGGCCTACGAGGCATTCGTGGAAGGCGGTTGGGGAGGCATATCGGCGCCCGAGGCGTACGGAGGCCAGGGCTTGCCGCAGCTGATCTCCATGCCAGTGCAGGAAATGTGGCAATCCGCCAACCTGGCTTGGTCGCTTTGCCCCCTGTTGAGCCAGGGTGCGCTGCATGCCCTCGAGTTATATGCCAGCGACGAATTACGCCAGCAATTCCTGCCTCGATTGGTGAGCGGAGAGTGGACCGGAACCATGAATCTGACCGAGCCGCAGGCCGGCTCCGACCTCGGACTGGTGCGTAGTCAGGCAAAGCCGGAGAACGGGCACTACCGGATCAGCGGGCAGAAGATTTTCATCACCTTCGGTGATCACGACATGACCGGGAACATTCTTCACCTGGTGCTCGCGCGCTTGCCGGACGCGCCCCGGGGTACTCGGGGCCTGTCCCTGTTCCTGGTTCCCAAGCGGATTCCTGACAAGAACGGCGGCCTGGGCGAGCTCAATAACGTGCGTCCGGTGTCCGTGGAGCACAAACTCGGGCTGCATGCCAGTCCGACCTGCGTCATGAGTTACGAAGAGGCCATAGGCTACCTTGTGGGCCAGGAGAACCAGGGCCTGCCGCACATGTTTGCGATGATGAACGATGCGCGCGTTTCCGTAGGACTGCAAGGCGTTGCGCTGGCGGAACGCGCCTACCAGCAGGCGCTGGAATACGCCCGGAATCGCTTGCAGGGCAAGTCTCCGGGCAGCCAGGAAACCGTTCCCATCGTTCGGCATCCCGATGTGCGGCGCATGCTCATGGAAATGAAGTCGCAGATCTTCGCAATGCGTTCGCTGGCGTACCTGGCCGCCATGCACACCGACTACGCCCGCCGGCACCCGGACCAGGACCGGCGGGCCTATCACCAGCGGCGGCTGGATCTGCTTACCCCGATCGTAAAGGGTTGGATCTGCGAGGTGGGCATCGAATTGACCTCAATTGGAATACAGATTCACGGCGGCATGGGCTACGTGGAGGAAACCGGGGCGGCCCAGCACTATCGCGATGCACGCATCACCACCATTTACGAAGGAACCTCCGGTATTCAAGCCGGTGATCTGGTAGGCCGCAAGATGATTCGCGACAAGGGCAGGGCGCTACGCGAATTGCTGAACGAGATGCATGGCACGGCGAACCAGTTGGATACGCTCCCGGCCGGCGACCAGGTGGTCGGGGCGGCGCTCAGGGAGGGGCTCAAGGAAACAAATGCAGTCGTTGAATGGTTCTTCAGCGAGCTGGGCAACCACGAGGAACTGCCCGGAGCCGCGGCCTTTAGCCTGATGATGATGCTGGGGTATCTGTGCGGCGGCTGGCTGCACGCCCGCACCATCCTCGCCGCGGACGGCGCCGGCGACGCCCCCGCAACGGAGACGCGCCGCGTAAGCGCCCGTTTCTATGCCGAGAACTTCATGCCGCAGGTCACCGCGCGGGCTCGCCGCATTCGCGCCGGGGCTGCCAGTACCATGGCGCTGAGCCCCGAGCAGTTCTGACATGCGATTCGCCACCAAACAGATTCATGCAGGCGCCGAGCCCGACCCCGCGACCGGGTCGGTGCTACCGCCCATATACCAGTCCACGACCTTTGCCCAGCCGTCCGTGGACGAGTACATGTCCAAGGGCTATTCCTATTCTCGTAGCGGCAATCCCACCGTAAGGGCTCTGGAGAAACGCCTCACCGGTTTGGAAGAGGGCGTGGATTGCACCTGCTTTTCCACCGGGATGGCGGCGATCAGCGCGGTACTGCACGCGTTTCTGAATGCCGGTGATCACGCCCTGGTATCGCAGGTCGCGTACGGCGGGACCTACCGGGTCTGCACCCAGGTGTTCGCGCGATTCGGAGTGCGGTTTACGTTCGTGGATACCTCCGATCCCGATGCGGTTCGAGCCGCGATCACGCCGCAGTCCCGGCTCTTGTTGACCGAAACGCCGGCTAATCCCACGCTGGTACTCAGCGACCTTGCTGCGCTGTCGGAAATCGCCCGCGCCAACGGCCTGGTCCACGTGGTGGACAACACCTTCCTGTCGCCGTACTACCAGCAGCCGCTGGCGCTGGGCGCGGACATTTCCTTGCACAGCACCACCAAGTACCTGGACGGGCACAACGCGACCGTAGGCGGCGCCCTGGTCGCAGCGAGCGCCGAGTTGGACGAGAAGGCACGGTTCGTCCAGAACTCCACCGGCAGTATCATGTCGCCAATGGTCGCCTGGCTCACGCTGCAGGGCGTGAAGACGCTTTCGGTGCGCATGGACCGCCAATCAGCCAGCGCCACGCAAATTGCCCGCTACCTGTGCGGGCATCCAGCGGTAAAGGAAGTGTGCTACCCGGGGCTGGAATCCTTCGCCCAGCACGATCTTGCGACCCGCCAGGCCTCCGGATACGGCGCAATGCTCTGGTGCGAGCTGAAGGGCGGCCTTCAAGCCGGCAAGAATCTTATGGACCAGGTGAACCTGTGGACTCTGGCGGAAAACCTGGGAGCCGTGGAATCACTGATTACCCATCCGGCAACGATGACCCACGCAGACGTGGATCCCGCAGAACGCCGCCGCGTGGGTTTGCGCGACGGCCTGGTTCGCCTGTCCGTGGGCCTGGAGGACCCGCAGGACCTGATCGAAGCACTCGGCGCCGCCCTCCCGAACGGGTAACCATTCGGCAACCGTCAGATAGGATTCATGGGGCTGGCTTGCGATGTGCGGCCAGCTGTCCGTTCCTCCAATTGAATCAGCGAAACGCTCCTTAGCCGGTCATTTTCGACACGTCAGGATAGAAAATCCCAAGCGCCGCCTGGTTATTGGAACGGGTCGAAAAAATAATGGCGCCTTCGCTGGTGACGTCCAGGTTGGGGTTGTCGGCCTGGCGAGGCTCCGGGTAATAGATGAACGATTCCGTGTCCGGATCGAACCGGACCAGTGCGCCGCCCAGTCCGCCGTCGCCGAACCAGATCTTGTCATCAGGGTCGGCAACGATGCCGTAGGGCCTCGATGCCTTGACCTTCGAGAATGGAAGGAAGTCGTATTCCTTCTGTGCCCCGGTGGCCGGGTCCAGCCGGCCCAGTCTTCCGGAGCTAGCGACCGAGTACCAGATCGTGCCCTTGGAGTCGGCTGCAAGCCGGTTGATTGCGCAGGGCTTTATCAATGAGGGATACTCCATGAACTCTTCAGTTTCCGGATCGAAACTCGCGATGGCACAGCCGAACAGTTCGGCGAACCAGACGATGCCCTGCTGATCCACTTCTATTCCGTAAGGGAAGGAATGCGCCGTGGGAATTTCCCACAAAGCAATATTCTTGGTCTTGCGGTCCCATTTTCCGATTTTGTTGCCGCGGATTGCGGTGAACCACACGTCGCCGTTTTCCGCCATGTGTGGGCTGTGGCCGCGAATATTACCCACGACTCCTCTTTCGTCGACTACGACACCCTCAGGATCCATCGGGTAGCGATCGATCTTTCCTGTACTGGGATCCAGCCGGCCCAAATGCTGGCCCTGGAATTCGGCCCAGAAAACATGGCCTTCACTGTCGATAGTCAGGTCATGCGGAAAGATGTACGACCAGATCGACTCCGGGTCGCCTTTTTTCTTTCCGTACATGTCGGTTTCCGGATTGTTTTCGTCATAGCCAATCGGAAAGTGGCTCCACTGCGCGGTGCGGGGGTCGACGCGGCTAAGGCCGATCAGGCTGTTGGAGCCCCACAGATTGCCGTCGTTGTCGAGCATCGGGCGATGCAGCCGATGCTTGAAAGGTTCGTTGGCTGATCTGAGGGACAGGTCGGCGGCCGGATGCAGCGGAGTGAGATACTCAATGAACATCGCCGAGGCCAGCGTATCTTCGTTAAGCGGATACTCCACGTCGAGGCGCAAGACCTTGGGGAGACTATCCGGGCCGAAGTTTTCCGCCAGGTAGTCAGCGAGGATTTCGTGCTCCTCGTCGGTAATGCTGCGCGCCGAATTCGGATCGGCGAACGCCCCGCTGGGGTCCAGCATGATGCCTATCATCACGTGCCACTGCGCTCGTCCCATGCGGTTGGCAGGCAGGAAGGAATGCCCGTGGCAGGTCAGGCAGGTGGGCTCGGCCAGGTCCCTGCCACGCCCGGGGGGATACATCTCGTCATAAGAAACCAGTTTCGCGTCCTTGCCGACGCCACCGAATTGCGGTCCCGGCTTGGAGCTGTCCTTCAGGGTCAGTGGATTGTCCGGCCCCGGACGCATCTCAAGGTCCAACTCAATTTCCACTTCACCCTGAATTCGCAGCATCTCGTGCCGGGATGTCAGGCCGTTCTTCTCGGCCCAGATCCGGTAACCGCCGGGCAAAAGATTGACCGCGCGATACTCGCCGTTGTGCGTGTACACCGTGTACAGCATGTTCCGGTCGAGGTTTTTCGCATACACCTGCGCGGCCGTGAACGGCGTGTCAGCCGATACCTTTCCGGTGAGAGTGGCAGTGCCTGGGATTGCCGATGCGCCGTGTGCCAAAGTGGCGGTGCTCGCCGCGATCAACACCGCAGACACGACATATCGACCCGCTCCGCGGAAGTGTTTCCAAGTAATTGTTGACATCGCTCGATAACTCCCTGGAAGTTTTCGCAGCGGGCGCCGCTGCGCTGACGCGCAGGGAACCAACGCTGGGAACGAGGGCGTCCCGCCCTCGACGGAGGGCAAGATACCCTCCCGCCCAGATTGTTCCATGCAAGTGTGAATGCAGCCCACATATCCCTGAGGCTTGCGCATAGTCGCACGCGGACCAGGGTTTGTAAAGGATGGCGCCAGCACCTAAAATGCGAGCCGAACTGTCCCTGGCGGCCCGGTATTACCTCACCTTGCACGGCAAAAAGCGATAGCCATGAAAGCGTTACTTTGTCTTGATTTCGAAAACGATATAGTCCACCCGGAAGGCAAGGTATCGGGCAAGGGTTATGCAGCCTACGATGCCCACCACGGCACGCTGTCACTCGTGCGTAGCGTCCAGGACAGGTTTCGGGCAGCCGGCCTGCCGGTCATTCACGTGCGGGTCGGCTTCTATCCGGGTTACGCGCAGAGTCCCAAGGGATCGCCGCTAATGGGGCAGGCGCACCAATTCGGCGCCTTCGATCTGAGTGGGTGGGGTGGCCAATTCGTCGATGACGTCGCTCCCCAGGGAGAGGAACTGGTCATTACCAAGCACCGGGTCGGCAGTTTTCATGCAACGGCAATGGAACTGACCTTGCGCAACATGGGCGTAACGCACATTTTTCTGGCCGGCGTTGCAACCGATATGGTTGTGGAGTCCACGGCAAGAGAGGCGCATGATCGCGATTTCAGCGTGAGCGTGATCGCCGATTGCTGTATCGCGGCCAATGAAGAAGACCAGCTGCGCAGCCTCAAGAATATGCAGAAACTGGCCACCATCCTGACCAGCGGCGAAATCGAGCTCGACTAAGGCCCTGCATGGAACAACCTGGGAACGAGGGCTTCCAGCCCTCGACGAGGGCAAGATGCCCTCGTTCCCAGCTGCTGGTTCAGCTGCTGTCCGCGGGCTCCTGCGGTAATTGGTAGCGTTCCATGGCCAGGCGCTGGCGAATGACGACCGCGCTCAGGACGCCCAGCACAACCAGCAGAATCATCAGCACAGGCCGGCTGCCTATGAAGGCAAACCACCCGTCGGCTGCATCGACGAGTATCAGGGTCTGGCGAATCGAACGCTCAAGGATCGGCGTGAGGATGAAGCCTATAAGCAGCAATACCACCGGAAAACCATGCTTTACCATCAGCCAGCCGATGAGTCCGAACACAAACATCAGCTGCACGTCGAACAGCGAACCGCGCATTGCATAGGCGCCCGCGGACGCAATCACCAGCACCGCTGGAAAGAGCAGCCTTTTCGGGACCGAAACCATCTTCTTGGCCAGTGGTATGAAGCCGAGGCCCACTAGGTAATTGACCAGGTTTGCGAGCAGCATGGCGGCGAAAATCGCAAAGATGGGCGCCGGGTTGTCGCGAAAAGCGACCGGACCGGGCGTAATTCCCTGAATAAGCAGGGCGCTGAGTATCAGAGCGGCGGCCACGTCGCCGGGAATTCCGAAAGCCAGTAGCGGAATCAGATTGGCCCCGCTAACCGCATTGTTGGCTGCCTCCGGTGCGGCAATGCCATGCAAGGATCCACGACCGAACTGTTCCGGGTTTGCGGAGGTTCTGCGGGCTTCGTTGTAGGCAATGAACGCCGCCACGGTAGAGCCGAGCCCGGGCAATGCTCCCGTGATTGTGCCGATTATCGAGCCACGTAAAAGCGTGGGCAGCAGCGCCCGGCGTTCCTTTCCGGACAATCGGTTGTCTTCCCGCCGTGACGAAAACGTAATGGCCTTCTCTCCAAGGCGTTTGATCGGTTGCTCCAGTTGCCTGAAGACTTCCGAGATCGCCAGAAACCCGATCAGCATGGGGATCAGACCAATCCCATCGAACAGCTCCGCATTGCCGAAAGTCAGGCGCGGAGCGCCGGTTATCGGGTCGAGCCCGATGCAAGCCAGCAATACGCCCGCAAGAATCGCCACGATGCCTTTCCAGGAACTGCCGCGGTGCAGCGAGATCAGGCTCAACAGCGCGAAGAGCACGAGCACTACGTATTCGGAGGGACCAAACCGGATTGCGACCGCCGCCAATGCGCCGGCCCCGAATATCAGGCAGATGTCTGAGAACGAATCACCGAATACCGAGGCCAAAAGCACGGTGTGCATCGCCTTCCCGCCCTTGCCCTGGCGCGCCAGAGGGTTGCCGTCGATCACTGTCGCGGCGGCTGCCGGAGTCCCCGGTGTGCCCAACAGGATGGCCGGTATGCTCGACCCGAACAAGGACCCCTTGAACATGGCCAGCATCATCGGAATGCCGACCCAGGGGTCGAAGTAGAAACTGAACGGCACCAGCAACGCGACTGCCATCGCGGCGGTCAGCCCGGGAATGGAGCCCAGTATCTGACCAAGCACTATGCCGAGAAAAATCCCCGCCAGGGCATTGAAGGTGAGCGCCAGCGAAATGCCTTCGAGAACGTTTTCCATCGGCTACACCTGCAGGCCGGGTATCAGGCCAAGCTTGGGCAAGCGAACGTTCAGGGCAAATTCAAACAGCAGGTAGATCGTCGCCAGCAGCAAGGGCGGGAAAAGGACAATGACCGGCAGCCTTCGTTCACCGAGAAGAACCGTCAGCAGCACCGCCATGCACACGCCACCCACATAGAAACCGGCCAGTTCGAATCCGATCACGGCAAAAGCCAGACAGATGGCTACCGCGCCGATCGGTATTCGCGCGTGGCCCCCTTGGTCCCGGCGGGCTTTCGCAGCAGGCGCTGTCCCGGTGAGCGAGCCATACAGCCCCCAGGCCAGCGCCAGCACGATCCCGAGAGTTGCAAGTTGCGGCATGAAGCGCGCCGACAGGCCAACGCCCTGGCCGGCGCCGGCCGCCCCGATGCCCAGCGGCAAGACCCACAGCCCGAACAGAATGGCCGCGGCCAGCATGGCTCCGATTGCGAGCGATTCCGGGTGGACCGGCTTCACTCATTTGCCTCAAGCAAACGCAGCGCCTGGCGGGTAGCTTCGATGTCGGCCAGCACGTGGCGCTTGAATTCCTCGTGGTCCAGATAGGCAACCCTGCCGTTCAGCCGCCGGGTGATGCTTGAGAAAGCTTCCGATGCGGTGATGATGCGCAGTGCCTCGTCCCACTTGGCAACCACGTCGTCGGGCAGCGCCGCCGGTCCGGCCAGCCCGAAGAATATGGTCGGCGCCAAAGGGTAGCCGAGTTGTTCATAGGTCGGCGCCAGCGGTGCTTCCGGTATCGGCTCGGGGCCGATCTCGGCCAGCACGCGGACATCGCCGGCCGCGAGCGCACCGGAATAGTCGGAAATGACCCCCACATCGAGCGTAGCGCCCAACAGTCCGGCCAGGACCTCCGAAGAGCCCTGCATGGGAATGAAAGCGGCCTCGACGCCCTCTTGCTTGAATGCGGCCAAAGTCGCGATATGAGGCGCGCCATTGATTCCCGCGGTGGACCAGCGCAGCCGGCCGGGATTGGCTTTCCCGAACTCAAGCACGTCCGAGAACGAATGGAACGGGGACTTGGCGCCGACCAGCACCGGGTGGACGCTGACGACGAACTGTGAAAGGTAGGTAAAGTCTTCCACCGGGTCGTACGGCACGTCGAGAAAGTTCGGCGCCATGACGAGGGCGCTGGTGGACACGAACGCGAGGGTGTAGCCGTCGGCATCCGCACGCGCCGCGGAACCCACGCCTACGGTGCCGCCGCCGCCGGTCTTGTTTTCCACGAAAATCTTTACGCCCAGAATTTCCGCGGCCTGCGAAGCGATGGCGCGTGTGAAGGTGTCGCCACCGCCACCGGGAGCATACGGCACGATTATGGTGACAGGTTTGGATGGGTATTCTTCGCTGCCGGTTTCGCCGGTGCAGTCCGCCAACAACAGGGCTGCCCCAATCAATGCGATTGCCCACTGCCATTGCGCCACCCGGCCGCCGCTCCATCGGGCCGGATAATTCTCCATTGCGCTCACGCCGGTGCTATCCGCGCAACAGCTTGCGGGCAATCTGCATACGCTGAATTTCATTGGCTCCGCCGCCAATCTGTCCGTGGCGCAGATACCGATAGAACAGCGTCAGGGGCAGTTCCAGCGACTCGCCCATCGCGCCGTGAATCTGGATGGCCTTGTCGAGCGAACGCGCGCCCCAAACCATCGACGTGAGTTTCACCATTCCCGCCTCGGTGCGAATGTCTTCGCCGGCATCGGCGCGCGCCGCCATCTGGTAGGTGAGTGCGCGCAACGCCTCCAGGTCGATATACATGTCCACAAGTTGCCATTGAATCGCCTGGCGTTCGGACAGCGGCTTGCCAAAGGTAACTCGCTGTTTCGACCACTCGATTGACATGTCCAGCGCCCGTTGCATCTTGCCGAGAGCGTAAGGGCCACGCAACAGGCGGTCGTGGACGGTGAGCCAGCGCTGTCCGAGTCGAAAGCCGTTGCCGACTTCGCCGAGTACGTCCGAGCGCGGTACCCGGCAATCCTCGAAATGGACGATGTATTGGGAAGCGTGCGGGCCGAGCCAGGTTTTTATTCCGGGCTCCTCGACAAGCATGCCGGGATTGTCGCGCATGACCAGGAACATGGTGATGCCGCCGCGCTGACGTTTGTCCGGGTCAGTGACCGCCTGCACCATGATCATGTCGGATTCGGCAGCGCCCGAGATCCACATCTTGGTACCGTTAAGCACCCAGTCGTCGCCGTCTTTCACGGCCCGCGTCTGCATCATACCTCCCGGGTCAGAGCCCGCATTGGGTTCGGTCTGGGCAAAGCAGGTCGTCATCTCGCCCTCGATGACCGGCTTGAGGAATCGGTCCACCTGATCGCCCTCGCACTGGTAGAGGATGTTGGCGACATTGGCGAACGGAAACGGCACGGCGGTGTAGTTGAATTGCTCAAGAATGGCTACCTGGGCGAGCATCGACAGGCCCGAGCCGCCGTACTGTTCCGGCACCATGAGATACCAAAGGCCGGTTTCGCGCGAGATACCGACCAGACGCTCCACGATATCGGGACCGAAAACCGTTTTCAGATTGGTGGTTTCCTTGATGCCGAAGGCGTGCCCCGGATGCGGCAGGAACTCGGGCTCCAAAGGCATCAGTTCGTTCTGAACTATGCGCTTTGCCAGATCGACGATCTCACCAATATCGGGCGGCAGTTGAAAGTGCCCATTTTCCATTTGGCTGCTCCTGATACTCCTGGCGGCTAGCCGCGCAATGATTTCATTTGCGCCAGGTAGCCTCCCGGGTTCACCTTGACGTCGATCAGCGAAGGGCCTTCGTTCTTCAGGGCCTGCGTGAGCGCGGCATGATAACCATGCGCATTATCCACTCGAAAACCCCGGCCGCCGAGCCCTTCCATTGTCGCAGCGAAATCCGGCGGCTGCCAGCGCACCCCTCGGGGCGGCAAGCCACGCTGTTGTTGTTTAATGTCGATAAGAGACAGGGACTGGTCATTGAACACGATGACCACGATATTCGCCGCCTGTTCAACGGCTACCGACAACTCCCCCAGGCACATCAACAGTCCCCCATCGCCGGTAAACGCCAAAGCGGGGCGTTCCGGTTCATGCAGAGCGGACGCAATCGCTGCGGGCACGGCATAGGCCATTGTCGCCAGGCCATTTGAAATGAGCACATCATGCGGCTGCGCCGCCGGCCAGAATGCTATGACCGAAAACATGTGCGCTCCTGCATCCACCGCGATCCGCGGTGATACTTGGAGATCGAGCGCAGCGCGCGCCGCCAGTTCAACCACCTGCTGCGGACCGAGCCCCGTGCATTCGGGATACTGAAGGCGGGCCATCTGACTCAGGCGCAATTGTGCGATTTCAGCAAGCGCCCAGTCGGATCTGGGCAGTCCGGCGTTCAGCATTGCCAACGCGGCGCCGATCGGACCATAGACCCCCACAGCAGGCTCTACATAATGGACCGGATGTCGAACCCGGGCTATATCCACTACCGGGCTGTTGTAACGCCATGGTATTCGTAGCAATTCCACCGGGTCCAAACCGCACAGCACGATCAGATCCGCTTTCTCCACGCAGTCGGATTCGGCGCTGCCGCCGGTGAAAATGCCTGCGTATTGCGGGTGGCGATCTTCCACTACGCCTTTCGCCTTGTAGGTGGTCAGGACCGGGCAGCCCAGCGCTTCCGCCAGGGTCCGGACGCCCCACGAGACACCAGCATCGCGGGCCTCCAGGCCAGCGACGAGTATCGGCCGGGACGCATTCCGGATCAATTCTTCGGCCTGCGTCACCGCAGCCTCATCAAGCCCCGCCTCCAGATCGCGCGGCCTGAGTGTTGCCGGGTCGACATCGACTGCCTGGAGCGCATGCGAACCGGCGATTTCCACGTGCACCAGGCCGAAGGGCGGTGTGGCCGCCAGTTCGATAAGGTCACGAATTTCCGCCGCTACATCAGCCTGATCCAAACGGCTGCTTCGTTTGGTCACCGGCGCCAGCAGGCCTTGCTGGTCGAACACCTGATGGGTAACGTAACCGGCCTCCTGTGGGGTGAACCCATCGGTGATGAGCATTACCGGCGACCGGTCCAGCGCTGCGCAGGCCGCGCCGTTGGCGGCATTCGCCACCCCGGGGCCCTTGGTGGTCAGTGCAACGCCGAGCGTGCCGGAGAGGTCGGCGGTTGCCGCCGCCATCATTACCGCGGCGTTCTCGCTGCGGGTCAGCACGAACTCAATCCCCTTGCCGGCGGCCGCCTCCATCACATCGAGACTGCTGCCGCCGCCGGGCACGCCGAATATGCGCGCGACACCGTGCGCAGCCAGGGCCTCGGCCAGTATTGCGGCAACCGTTGTGGGTTGCATCACCGGGCCGTAACTTGCTGATTCAATGGGAGGTTTTCGCTTTGCTGGGAACTACTGCTGCTCATGGCCAGCGCTTCCAGGTGTCCGCGGGATTCCCGATTCCGGGGCAATGACCCGTCGCGCCCTCGGCGGTGAGTGCCGAAGGCACGAACCAAAGCGAGAGCGTGCCGAGGGTGGCCAGCCTCTCGTTTTCGTTCGCAGCTCCGCCGCTCAGCGCTCATGTCGGCATCGGGAGGTCAACGACGAGATTCAAGGTCGCATCAACCGATGCCCGCGCGTGGGGCGGCACAACGGTAGTGGATTCGCGTTCCTCAAAAATACCCGGCCCTTCGAATGTGTCGCCCGACAAGAGGCCGTATCGATTGTAGACAGGGACCTCGACAAATCCGAGCTCCGGCCCGAAGTACACCTGCCGCTGCCCCTTGAGCGCGCCGGCCGACTCGGATGCGGGCCTTGCCGCGGCCAGTTCGATGGACGGGCGTGGACCCGAAACGATGACCCGCCAGGACACGATTTCCACCGACATGTTCGGTTCCACTCGACCAAACTGGGTCCTGTATGCGTTCTCAAAGGCTAGGCGTATTGCCGAGCGATCGCCCGCTTTCAGCATCGCGTCGTTGATTGGCGCCTCGACATCGTAGCCCTGACCCACATAGCGCATCGCAACAAGGTGCTCAGCGTGAACACGGTCATCTTCCGCGCCGGCGGCCGAAAGCAGCGTGCGGCCCTCACGCTCCATGCCCGATAGCATGGAGCGGATCCCCTCGAAATCGAGACGATCAAGTGGGGTGACGCCACCCTGCACGAACGTAAACGCGGTGGGCGAGACCAGGAATCCCAAGGCCGAAGCAACCCCGGCCGACAATGGGCAAACGACCCGGGGCAAGGACAACTTCATCGCGATGTTGCAGGCATGGACGGGTCCGGCGCCGCCGATCGGCAGCATGGTGTAGCGAGTAATGTTTCTGGCCTTTTCCAGCGCATGGATGGTGGCTGCCTGGGCCATGTTCTCGTTGACGGTCTCATGCACCGCCCAAGCTGCCTCAATGGCTGAAACGCCCAGCGGGTCGGCCACTTTGCGAGTCAGCGCTTCGGTGGCCGCCTCGATATCCAGTTGCATGTCGCCGCCCAGAAAACTCTCGGCTGCAAGATAGCCCAGCACCAGGTCCGCATCGGTGACGGTTGCGTCCAGCCCGCCCCGCCCATAACAGGCCGGCCCGGGGTCGGCGCTGGAACTCTCCGGTCCAACCCGCACCAGCCCGAGGTGGTCCACGGTGGCGATGGAGCCGCCACCTGCGCCCGTTTCGATCATCTCTATGACGGGGATTCGAAGCGGAATGCCGCTCCCTTTCTTGAAACGATAGACCCGGGCAACCTCGAATTCAGTCGTGCGCAAGGGCTCGCCATCATCGATCAGGCAAGCCTTGGCAGTGGTGCCGCCCATGTCGAAACAAAGGATGTCGCTATGACCAGCCAGCTTGCCGATCACGGAAGTTGCCTGCACGCCACCGGCCGGCCCCGATTGCACCAGCCGGATCGGATGGGACACCGCGGTGGATTCGTGAACCGTACCACCATCCGACAGCATCAGATACAGATCCTTGTTGATGCCCATGTGGCGCAGGCCATCGGTCAGGCGTCTCACATAGCGCTCGAATATCGGCAGCACGTACGCATTGCAGACGGTGGTGTAAGTGCGCTCGTACTCGCCGATTTCCGGCATTACCTCGCTGGAGATACATACCACCAGATCGGGTGCTTCCCGATGGATGATGTCCCGCACGCGGCGCTCATGCGCGGGGTTACGAAATCCGTGCAGCAGAGAAACCGCCACGGCATCGACGCCGGCTGAGGCGATCTCGCGGGCCGTGGCCGCGACCGCATCCTCATCCAGGGCCTGCAATACATTGCCCGCCGGACCAATGCGTTCCGGGACCTCGAAGCGCCGGTGCCGCGGCACCAGCGGTTCCGGCACTTCCATGAACAGGTCGTAGGTGTCGTAGCGCCACTCGGTGCCGATCTCCAGGATATCCTTGAAGCCGGCGGTAGTGACCAATGCAACACGCGCTCCGCGACGCTCGATAATCGCGTTTGCGACCAGAGTGGTGCCATGAATGACATGCCGCACCTGGCCGGGTTCCGCTCCGTTGTGGCCAAGAATGTTCTCCAGTCCTTCGAGCACGCCGATGGATGGATCCTGCGGCGTTGTCAGGACTTTCTCATTGAAGAGGCGGCCGCTACGCGAGTCGAGCAACACCAGGTCGGTGAAGGTGCCGCCGATGTCCACACCGACGCGAAAGGGCTCAGGCGCCACGCCTTTCTCCGGATGCTGTTTTCGGACCATAGGCAGCAGCCGCGCCTGCCGGCGTTACGAGTCCGCTAACCATGTCGGCTTCCAGCCTGGCCGTATCGCGCTCCCCGGGTGGACCCAGGCCACCGCCCCCCGGCGTGTCGAAAGTCACTACGTCATCGGGCTTGAGATCCATGCGCACTTTCGCTTCTATCCGTTTCCCGTTGACGTAGTCGCGGCCGGGCGAGCCCGCCAGCCCTCCCAGCAGGCCGCGTGGCGGGAATTTGACTCGTTCGTGCCGAATTGTCATTGTGACGGGGTACTCAGAGGTGACCTTGAATTCCACACGCTGTGCCGGCCCGCCCCGATACCGGCCGGCGCCGCCTGAGTCCGGGATTAGCGACTTCTCCGTTATCAGCAGGGGCACGCTGTTTTCAAACTGTTCGACCGGCACGGTGGCCACGTTGCTGGGAAAACTCAGGCAGGCCGGACCGTCCTGGTGGGGCCGCGCGCCGTGGCCCCCGTTCATGAAGAACATCTTCACGAAGCGTTGACCGTCCTCGCGCCGGCCCGCGAAATAGACGTTCCACAGCGGTGAACCACAATCGGCGATAACCCGCTCCGGCATCAATTGAGAAAGCGCACTGAAGATGACCGGCGGCAGATAATGTCCCGACAGATGCCGGGCCCAGATCGGGGCCGGCCGGCGAGGGTTGATGAGGCAGCCTTCGGGGGCCGTGATCGTGACCGCCCGGAAGGAACCGTCGTTGTTGGGCGTGGTTGGATCGAAGACGCATTTGATCGCGTAGGCGCTGTACGCGCGAGTGAAGTTCATGGCGGAATTGATCGGCCGGTTCACCTGCGGCGAGGTGCCGGCGAAATCCACCGTGAGATTGTTGCCCTCAATGCGAACCTCGCAGCAGATTGTGAGTGGTTCTTCGAAGCCGTCCACTGTGATCCGGTCTCGATACACGCCATCGGGCGCCGCCTCGATAGCTCGCCGCATGGCTGCTTCGGAGCGGTCCAGGATCTCTTCGACCAGCGCATCGAGGTCCTGGATTTGCTCCTCTTCAAGTATTTTCAGGAATCTGGCCTGACCCATGTCGTAGGCCGCGAATTGGGCCCGGATGTCTCCCAGCGTTTCCTCCGGCGCGCGCAGATTCTCGCTAATGAAGGCAATGACATCCTCGTTTTCCACCCCTTCGCGGACGATCTTGCAAACCGGGATGGTCAAGCCCTCTTCATGCGAATCGCGGGCGGTGACGGATGGCGCGCCACCGATGTCCACGGTATGAAATACGCTGCCGATAAAGCAGATCAGCTGCCTGCCCTTGAAGATCGGGCGAACCATGGTGATGTCGTTCAAGTGGCCGGTGCCGTGGTAGCCATCGTTGGATATCAGCACATCCCCGGGTTTGAGTGACGAGTGGGGATAGCGCCGTAGCATCACGGCCAGGGTGCGGGGCATCGTGCCGATGAAAGACGGGATGCTGCGCGACGATTGGGCGAACTGGCGCCCCTGGCTGTCCATCAGCCCAACCGCAAGGTCCCAGTTATCGCGCACCACCGACGAGAACGAAGTTCGCACGAAGGTTTGGGCAGTCTCGTCCATGAGACCGTTGAAGCGGTGCCATGCGACGCCTAACTGCAGCGCTGAAAAGTGTTCTGCTGGCAAGCGGGTTTCCGGGGTCTGCAATCTGTATTATGAACGGATTAACTCTGGGTTGTTCATCGGGATGCAGAAATACCAGTTGTACATTGACGGCGCTTGGTCCGATCCGCTCTCGCAGGAATGGATCGAGACGACAAACCCGTATACCGGCCAGGCCTGGGCGCGAATTCCACGCGCCGGCAGCGCCGATGTCCAAGCCGCCGTGGAAGCCGCCCACAACGCTTTCAAACTGGGCGAGTGGCCGCAGCTGAATGCCACGCAACGAGGACTGATGCTGCGAAAGTTCGCGGAAGTCCTCACCAGCCGGGCCGAACACCTGGCTGAGATAGAGGTGCGGGATAACGGCAAGTTGCATGCCGAAGTTCTCAACCAGTGCCGTTATATGGCCCAGTGGTTCCATTACTACGGCGGACTGGCCGACAAGATCGAGGGATCAGTTCCTCCCATCGACAAGCCGAACGTGCTCAATCTGACCCGCTACGAGCCACTCGGTGTATGCGCGTGCATCACGCCCTGGAATTCTCCATTGCTGCTTCTCGCCTGGAAAGCGGCCCCGGCGCTGGCCGCGGGCAATACCATCGTAGTCAAACCATCCGAGTACACATCGGCTTCGACACTGGAATTCGCGGCGCTTTCCGAGCAGGCCGGTTTCCCGAATGGCGTGATCAACGTGGTCACGGGGTTCGGATCCGAGGTTGGAGACGCGCTGGTGCGCCATGACAAAGTTCGAAAGGTGGCGTTCACGGGCGGCGAAGCCGGTGGCGCAATAGTCAATACCGCGGCGGCGCCAAGCTTCAAGAGAGTCACGCTGGAACTGGGCGGCAAGTCCGCCAATATCGTGTTCGAGGACGCCAATCTCGATCAGGCGGTCAATGGCGCCATATCGGGGATTTTTGCCGCCAGCGGCCAGACTTGCATTGCAGGATCCAGACTGCTGCTGCAGGATTCGATTCACGACGAATTTCTGGAGCGCCTGGCCAGTCTTGCCGACGGTGCGCGGATCGGCGATCCCATGCTGCCTGCAACGCAGGTGGGCCCGATCACCACCGAGCCTCAATATCGCAAGATACTCGACTACATCGCGATTGCGAAAAGCGAAGGTGCGCGCCTGGTACTCGGCGGCGATAGTGTTCCCGCCGCTGACGGGAATCAGGGCCTGTTCGTGCAGCCGACAATTTTTGCCGACGTGACCAACGATATGCGCATAGCCCAGGAAGAAGTGTTCGGTCCGGTGCTGGCGGTGCTGCGATTCAAGGACGACGAGGAGGCGATTGCCATCGCTAACGACGTCCATTACGGGCTGGCGGCAGGAGTCTGGACCGAGAGCCTGCGGCGGGCGATCAAGGTCTCGGAGCGTCTCGAAGCGGGAACGGTTTGGGTCAACACCTATCGTTCGACCAGCTATACGACACCCTTCGGCGGCTACAAGGCCAGCGGCCTGGGACGCGAAAACGGCATGGAGGCGATCAAGGAATACCTGCAGACCAAGAGCGTTTGGTATCATACCGGCGGCGATGTGGCGAACCCCTATACGCGCCGGTGATACCAACGCTGACGTTCTTCTAGGAGTTAGCAGCGGGCGACGTTGCGCTGGCGCGCAGGGAACACGTTGGGAACGAGGGCATCTTGCCCTCGTCGAGGGCTGGAAGCCCTCGTTCCCGGGTTGTTCGATGCAAGCTTGCAAATCGCTCTGACATCGAAGAGCTCATACCGGGCTGGCGACACGACAAACGGAGCGACCGAACCATGAATTCACTTGGAAGACTAACGGTAGCAGGACTTTGCCTGCTGGTAATGGCTGGCTGTTCCGGAGAGTCTTCCGGCCCCGATGAGCCCACATCCGCCGAAGACGATGGGCTGGGCGGCTTATCCGGCACGGTCCAAGGAACTGTGGAGGGCTTGCTTCCGGTGGTGTATGCCTACAATACGGACAAGGTCCTCGCCTACACCGTATTCGTTGTGGATGGCGAATACCGGGCGGTAAAAATGATTCCCGGCAACTACGAGGTAACGATACGCGCGGCGATCGATCAACTGGAAGGTTTCGACAGTCAGACGGTCAGTATCGACATAGGCCCCGGCGATCAGGCCGAGGTAAATTTTTCCCTGACGGGCGTCGGCCCGGTAGTCAATTACGTTGGGGGCGTTGACTATCCCAATGCCGAGATATTGCCCTACGACGAGGTCTATCCACCGGGGCCGGGACGCGATGCGCTGGAACGTACCTGCCACGGCTGCCACAACGTCAATTTCATCCCGTACAACTACCCGCGCGCTTATTCGGGTGGGCGGGCGCCGAAAAACAAGGCCGCATGGGCAGTCACCGTGGATCGGATGCACAAGGGGCCGGCATTCGGCCGGGTCGGCAAGGCATCGATTTTCGATCCGAAATACCTGCCGCCCGAGGACCGCGACGCGCTGGTGGATTACCTGGCGGAACATTTTCCCGAGGACAGGCCGCCAGTGGTCGTGCAACTTAGCCGAGAGCCCGAGCTCGATCTGGAAGCGCTCAAGAAAGCCATGTTCATCGAGTACATCTATCACGAGTCGGACGAATACGACGTGTGGCCATGGCCGCACCAGGTGGACTTTGATCTCGATGGCAACGTATGGCTTGCCTACACCGCATGCTGCATCGTCAAGTTCGATCCGCGCACCGGCGAACAAACGGCTTTCGAAGGACACGGCGGGGGACACGGTATAGCCCTTGATCAGACCGACGGCACGGTGTGGTATTCCGGCGATGTCGTTCGTCATCTCGACCCCGCGACCGGCAAGGTGGATTATTGGGTGGCAGAGGATCGCTCGCTGGGCAGCAATACCCAGATTTTCGACTCCAAAGGCAATCTTTGGCTTTCGCTGCTGGGCGGCGGCGCGCTGGGCAAATGGGACCGGGCGACCGACTCGATCGTCTACTGGGAGGTGCCGGTGCTGCGTAGCCGTCCCTACGGCATCATCGTCGATCACAAGGACAAGGTCTGGTTCGCCGACTATCACAACGGCGGCGTCACGCGTTTCGATCCCGACACCGAGGTCTTCCGGCACTATCCCCTGGTTGAGGATGACGCCGCAACGTCAATACGCCGGTTGGGCGTCGATTCCAAGGGCATGATCTGGGCAGGCACCTGGGGGAACCGCGCGTTCGATAACGCGATTCTGTATCGGGTGGATCCGGATACCGGTGAAGTCTTCCGGCGCAAGATGGGCGTCCCCTATGCGGCCACCTACAACGCGGAAGCCGATAACCAGGACAATATCTGGGCTGCTAACGACAACTACCTAAGCAAATACGACCAAGTCGCGGACGAATTCACGCACTATCCCATTCCGGAGCGGTCCGACACGCTCAAGACGACGATTACGCGTGACGACGGCATCTGGTTTTTCTATCGCAACGCAGGCAAATACGCCGGATATGGCGGCAACATAACTGTTCTCTACACCGACAAGGACAATATTGCGACGCTCGGCGCATATCACTCGGAAACAAGTGCCGGCTATCAGTTGAGCGGCTACAGTGGGCCGCCGTCCCCCCCGGTTCTGGGCGAGCAACGGCCGGTGCCCTTGGGTTCCCAAAACCCGGAGGAGTACATCGAATTCGCGCTGGCCAACGGCCTGCTGGATGAAGCGCAGGCGGCAACCATGAGAGCGAATCAACCCGATGCGCAAGGCATGGAAGACCGCATAGAGCGAGCCGACTGATCGGGGCTGTTAACGCTACCAGAAGTCGCGCTGCAGGCTTTGACCGGCGCAATCAGGCTATACCAGCGTTCGCCATTCCGGGTGGTCGGAAACCCTGCCTCGCACGAGATCGAAATAGTCCTGACGCAGCCGCTTGGTCAGCGGTCCAATTTCGCCGTCCCCAACCGGCAGACGGTCGATGGCCGTTACCGGCAGGATTTCCTGTCCGGTGCCGCACAGGAAAGCTTCGTCGGCGAAATATAGCTCGCTGCGGTCGATGGTGCGCACTTGGGCCGGCTCACCGGTTAGTTCCAGGTAGCGCTTCAATATCGTGTCGCGGGTGATGCTCTCCAGGATGTTGCTGCTGGCGCTGGGCGTAATGAGCTTGCCGTCGCGGACCATGAAAAAGCACGCGATCGGCGCCTCCGATACCTTTCCATCCGGCGTGAGCATCAGCGCGCCGTCGTAGCCGTCCGCTCTTGCCTGATGCACGGCCAGCCGGGCGTTCACATAGTTTGCCGTGGTCTTGATGCGCGGTGGGCTGGCATTGTCCGACAGGCGCTGCCACGAACTCACGCCCAGGCTCATGCCGGTGGCGGCAAATTTTGGTTTGGCTCTCGGCATTGCCGCAGCAGTGAAGCCTACCGGACCGGTGGTTGCCAAAAGTCCGGGCCCCTCGATGTAGACAAGCAGCCGGATGTAAACGTCGGAATCGGGTTGGTTGGCCTTGATGAGCCGGGCGAGGCACTCGGTCAGGTATTCCGTGTCGTAACGGCCGTCGAAACGCATCAGCTTCATCCCGACCTGCAGGCGGCGCAAGTGATCATCCAGCCGGAACATTGCAAACTGGTCACTGTCGCGTAGATGGTAGGCGCGCACGCCCTCGAAAACCGTTGCGGCGTAGGTTACGGCAAGGGACAGCGGATGCAGGCGCGCGTCCTCCAACGGCATCAGCTCCCCGTTCATCATGATCTGCTTTGCTTGCCACATCGCTCGCTCTCCTTCACCAGCGCCTGCCGCCCGGCATGTCGAGGCGCCGGGTCCCTTGGTGCGCGCAATGGTCGCATGAGCACTATGTCCTTGTAAACGCTGGCAAGTCCCGCTAACATGGAATTGCACTCAACAATAGGGACACCTTGTTGACAGCTTCCCACATTCTTGCCGGGTGGTCATTCAGGGAAGGCTTGAGTCGATTGTGACTGACCGACCCGAAGTCTTACGCATTGCGCTGCGCCCCGCGCGCTGAAAACCTCTGGAGAGTTTCTCATGACGAAGTTCCACGCTTCCATCCCATTCACGGTTGCACTGTTTTTTGCCGCCCCGCTGATTGCGCCTGTTGCCGGCGCCCAGGACGCGGGCGCCGAGAATGAACTGGTAATCGAGGAGATCATAGTTACCGCGCGGAAGCGCGAAGAGTCGCTGCTCGATGCGCCGTTGACGGTGACAGCGTTTAGTGCTGACGATATACAAAAGATGGCCTGGACGAATTGCCCGATCTTGTCGATTTCTCGCCGGGTTTCCACTATTCGGAGCACTCGGTCGGCAGGGGCGGGCGCTTCAATCGCCGTTTGATCTTTCGCGGCATGAACCCGCGGACCGACCGGCAGACCCGCCAGGGCGCGACCGTATTCATAGACGGCGCCCCGATACTCGGTTCCGAGATTGGCAGCACCGAGAACTATGAACGAATTGAGGTGATCAAGGGCCCGCAAAGCGCCTATTTCGGACGTTCGACGTTCTCCGGCGCCATCAATGCGGTCACCAAGACGCCGGGCGACGAGTGGGCAGGCAGAGTTTCGGCCGAGGCGGCGCGATTCGGCACCTCGGATTTCGGCGTGCAGATCGAAGGACCGCTCGTTGAAGGTAAGCTCTCGTTCCGATTGACCGGCAGCCAGTACGAGACCGGCGGCGAATACGAGAATTCCGCCAATCCGACCCAGCGACTTGGCGAGGAATCCACCAGAGACATTGCATTGTCACTGTTTGCGACGCCAACGGATAATTTCAGCGCCAAGTTGAGATTCCACTTGTGGAAGAATCAGGACGGGCCATCGGTCGGCGTGGCGCTCAACCGGGTGTACAACCCGGAACTTTTCAATTGCACGCTTTCCGGTCGTGCGGCCGGTGGCGGTGCCTGGCTGTGTGGCGAGGTACCGTTTCTGGGCCACCAGAATGTTGGCATGGACACAAACCTGACTCCGGAGCTTCAGGCGACGTTTTGCAGTCAGGCTATACGGGACGCTTTCATTTTTGACGGAGTGCCGTCCGGTTTCGGCCTGGAACGGAACGCCCACGAGATCAGTGTCGTACTGGACTACGAATTCGCCAACGGTCTGACATTGTCGTCGATCACCGCCGCGCACGAGAACCAATATGTCAGTTTCGAGGACTTTGACCGTCGTCCGACCGTGGGCCTGCTAGGCACCGCCTTCGGCGCGCCCTCATCGGCAGACACGTACAGCATGCCGCTGCTTGCCAACAAGGACTTCAGTCAGGAGTTTCGCGTGAGTTCCGCCGCTGATCAGCGGCTGCGCTGGATTGCCGGTGTGAGTTACACGGAGATTGAAGCCAGGACCCAGGGGTTCTCCGTATTTGCGGGAAGACAGCCAAATCCGAATCCGAATGTGGCTACATACGACCCGGAAACAAGGGCTGTCTTTGCTGGCGCCAGTTACGACATCAATGACCAACTCACCCTCAATGTCGAGGCGCGTAATCAGCACGATAAAGTGATTGAGGGTAGTGTCGGCAGCACGCCGCTGGAGTTTACGTTCAAGAGCTTCACGCCACGCGTAATTCTGGATTGGAAGCCCAGAGAAGGCACAACCTTGTATGCAACCTATGCGAAAGGGACTAACCCGGGTCAGTTCAATGCGGGTCTGCTCCGGCTCACCCAGGGTGAGCTCGACCAGATTGCCGCTGCCGGGGGCGGCGGCATTTTTGTCGAGGAGGAAGAGATTACGAATTTTGAATTCGGCGTCAAAAGCTTGTTGTGGAACGACCGGATTCAGGTAAGCGCGGCGGTCTATTTCTCCGACTGGGACAATGTCGTTGCGCCGGAAATCATTAACTTCATCAATGCCGCTGGTGAATCCGACGGTGTTCAGGTCAATGCGACCGGCGGACAGGCCGACCTGTCCGGCCTTGAATTGGAAGGCACCGTGCTCCTTTCGGAGAACCTGACGCTCGACGGCACGTTCGGCTACAACAAGTCCGAGATCAACGACTTCGAGAGTCCGGACGCGCTGAACCTTTTCGGCGACCGCACTATTGATGACCTGAACAACGCATTCTCCCGCTATCCCGAGACCAGCGGCACGCTGTCGCTTACCTACCAGGACCAACTGCCATCGGGTCGCGACTGGTTCGCGCGCGGCGATCTCCTCTATCGGGGCAGCACCTGGATGACCAATGCCAACGTTACCGAAACCCCGTCCTTTACAACATTCAATCTCAGGCTCGGGCTGGTGATGGAGACTTGGCGGGTGGAACTCTACGGCACCAACATCTTCAACGAAGAAGGTTATAGCAATCTCCAGCTGTTCCCGGATCTTTCGGGACTCAGCGGTGGCCTTAACCGGATGATAATAGCTGGTTTGCTTCCAAGGCCCTCGTTCGGAATTCGCACCAGCTTCGAATTCTGACAACTGCAATTCAGCTGGGCGCGGAGAGTGGGGCAGTGCTGCAGGCGACTGACCTGAGGAAATCCTACGGCGACAACCAGGCCCTCAAGGGTCTCGATCTGACCGTGGAGGGCGGCGACATCTATTGTCTGCTGGGCGCGAACGGCGCCGGCAAGACTACCACGATAAGCCTGTTTCTCAACTTCATTCAACCGGACGGCGGCACGGCGACAGTGTGTGGCCTGGACGTTACCGAACAGCCGCTGGAAACCAAGAAACTGCTGGCCTACATTCCCGAGCAGGTCATGCTCTACGGCAACCTGAGCGCCGTGGAAAACCTGCGTTACTTCTCGCAACTCGGGGGCCATGACTATTCGCCGGACGAGTATCGTGGTTTCCTGCAGAACGTGGGCCTGCAGGCGCAAGCCGTGGATCGGCGGGTCAAGACCTTCTCCAAGGGAATGCGCCAGAAAGTGGGCGTGGCTATCGCGCTCGCCAAACAGGCCAAGGCACTGCTGCTGGACGAGCCTACCGCGGGTCTGGACCCCAAGGCCAGCAATGAATTCTCGGAATTGCTGCTCAAGCTCAAAGCGGATGGCGCCGCGATCCTGATGGCCACCCACGACCTGTTCCGGGCCAAGGAAACCGGCACGCGCATCGGAATCATGAAGGAAGGCCGGCTGGTGGATGAACTGAGCACCGACGAGGTATCGCACGCCGACGTGGAGAAGATCTATCTCCAGCACATGCACGCCGGCGGACACTACTTGCAGGAGGATGAACAAACCGCCTGAACGCGAGGTAATGCCTATGATCACTGCCATAGCACGCAAGGAATTTACGGAAATCGTGCGCGACGGCCGGTTCAAATGGACCGCCGGCATCATGGTGATGCTGCTGTTGACCGCGCTTCTCGCCGGCTACCAGAAATACAGCTCCCATATGGAAATGCAAGCTCTCGCGCAGAGTCAGAGCAACGCCCAATGGCTGAACCAGGGCGACAAGAACCCTCATGCCGGCGCACACTACGGCAACTACGCCTTCAAACCGGCCGGCCCGCTGGCATTCTTCGACAGCGGCATCAACAACTACGCCGGCACGGCCGTCTTCATGGAGGCCCACAAGCAAAACTTCGCGAACAGCCGTCCGGCAACCGATCAAAGCGCCGTCGGACGGTTCGGTGATCTGAACGGCGCGATGATTCTGCAATTGCTGATGCCGCTGTTGATCATCTTGCTCGGATTCACTGCTTTTTCCGGCGAGCGCGAGAGCGGGACGCTGCGGCAGGTGATGAGCATGGGTGTGGGCAATCGTCAGTTGCTGTGGGGCAAGGCGCTGGGAATCGGCGCCGCGATACTGGTGGTGGTAGCGCCGTGCGTGCTGATCGGCGCCCTGGCGCTATCCCGGACGGAATTGCACGCCGCGGGAGAATCCCTGGGCTGGCGCGTAACCCTGATGGCACTGTCCTACCTGCTTTATGGGGCGATCTTCCTGTTTCTGACCCTGGCCGTGTCGGCCTGGGCGAAGAACGCCCGTACGGCGCTCATGATCCTGGTGGGCTTCTGGGCCTTTGCCGCTTTCCTGGCTCCCAAGGCCGCCAGTGAGGTCTCGAAGGCCGTTTACCCCACGCCCGCCTTCGGTAAGTGGATGGCTGACATGCGCGATCACAAGATGCGCGGCTTCGACGGCGTGCCTCCCTCGGCGCGCTTCCAGCAGGAGTCCAAGGAATTGTTTGCGCAATACGGCGCTGAAGGGGTTGCGGATTTGCCCGTGTATCTCGGCGCTCTGCGCCTGCAGAAGTCCGAGGAATACGATTTCCCGGTATTTGACGAACATTACGGCCGACTGCGGGACTCCTATACCAACCAGCGGCGGCTACAGGACGGAATCGGCGTTGTGGCGCCGACTTTACCGTTACGCTCGCTATCCATGGCCCTGGCGGGAACCGATCTGATCCGGCATGTCGATTTTGCCGACGCGGCCGAAACGTATCGACGCAACATGGTGACCACCATGAACGATTACCTGGGCAAGGCCGCAGCGAGCCTGAATACAGTCTACGGTTCACGCGTCTTCATTGCCGATGAGCAGGTATTCCGTATGGTGCCCCCATTCAAGTTTGAATCTGAAGGGCTCAAGCAGACCCTGGAGGAGCACATCAATAACTTCGCCGCCCTTGTGTTGTGGCTGGCCGCTTCGCTGGGACTTGCGCTGTGGGCGGTCCGGCGCCTGAGCGTGGAGAAAGGCTGATGAGAAGAATCATTATTGCGCACGAAACGCGCCAGCTTGTTCGTTCCGGGGCGTTTCGCTCACTGCTGCTGCTGGTGGCCGGGGCGATCACGTTTGCGGCCTGGTCAGGCCAACGCTCCATCGATCGCCAGATCGAAGGAGCCGCCGCCGCCACGGCATTTGAGGATGGCCGCCGGGCGAAGATGCGGGCGGACACGCAGAAATACGAGGCGCAGGTCATGCAGGAAGGCGGCGAGTACCAGTTTGCTTCCGCGCGGCATGCTCCAGGCGCAGGTCCGCCGCAGGGTACCAATGCGGGCGCCGTCGGCGCGCAAACGGCGAAATACGTGACACTGCCGCCAACCGGGCTTGCTTCGTTTTCGGTCGGCCAGAGCGACATTCAGCTGTCGTACCTTCCGATTTCCATGAATCCTACGATGACGGTCACCGAAGATATTGAGCTTGAAAATCCAGCCAATCTGATGACGGGTTCCTTCGATATCGCATTCGTGGTGCTCTTTCTGCTTCCGATTTTCATTCTTGCGATCAGCTACGACCTCCTTTCCAGCGAGAAAGAGAAAGGCACGCTGGCGATGATCCTGGCGCACCCGATCTCACTAAGGGAATTGATGGCATCGAAGATCATTGCGCGCGCAGGCGTGCTTCTTGCCATGGTTCTGGCATTGGGACTGGTTGCGCTATTGACCGTCGGCACGAGTCTGGGCGCCGCTGATACCTGGGCGAGGTTCGGCCTGTGGATGTCCGCCACCCTGCTGTATGCGCTGTTCTGGTTCGCGATGGCGGTGATGGTCAACATGTATGGCAAGAGTTCAGCAACGAACGGAACTGCGCTTGCGGGCGCATGGCTCGCACTGGTAGTAGTCGTGCCCACCCTGGTAAGCCTTCTGGCCTCAACAATCTACCCTCCGCCTTCCAGGATGGAGTTGACGACGGCGGCCCGGCAAGCCCAGACCGAAGCCCAAAAGAGTTACATGCCCACCCTGAATGAGTACTACTACGATCACCTGGAACTGATTCCCGAAGAGAGCGAGAAAGCAATGGACTTCCTGACCGTATCTATGGCAAAGCGCAATGCCGTGGAAAAGGCGGTGCGGCCCTTGTATGACCGGTTCCAGGCGCAACTGAATCGCCAGGAGGCACTGGTACAGCGATTCCAGTTCATTTCGCCGGCAATCATGATGCAGTTGGCTCTGCATGAGATTTCCGGGACCAGCGCGAACCGCTACGAGCATTTTCTTGGCCAGGCTTATGACTTCCAATCCCGCTGGAGTGAATACTTCACCGTGAAGTTCCTGCAACGCTATCCGCTCAGACCGGCGGACTACGACGAGTTTCCGACCTTCGAGTACCAGGCAGAACCGTTTTCCGTGGTGCTGAAGCGCCTGGCCCCCTCCATGCTGGGAATCCTCGTGCTGCTTGGCGGGATCATCCTGATCCCGTTCCTGAGACTGCGCCGCTACCAGGTCGCCACCTCCTAACCCACTGGCAACGAGGGCATCTTGCCCGGGAACGAGGGCTTCCAGCCCTCGATATGAGGACAGGATGTCCTCATTCCCAGCGACGAGGGCGGGACCCCCCGTTCCAAAATCCGTGAGCGATGCCGGCTTAGCGGTGGTGCAGTTCGAGTATGTCGCCGTCGCGAATCAGGTGGTGCGGACTTACCTGCTGGCCGGCGTAGACTTCCTCGCCCCAGATGCGGGCGAAACGCAGGCTCCCGGCGATTTCCTTATGGACCAGCGTAGCCAGATCGCTGACGGTGGCGCCGTGGCGCAGGGTGAACGGGCGGCCGAGATCGGGCGGCTTCCCCGGGGTCTTGGTATAGGCCCGCACAACGCCCAGCCCCTTGAACAGAAAATTGGCGATAGCTTGCAGATTCTCACCGGTCTTCGCGGACACGCAGACCTCGGGAAACCCAAGATTCTTGCGTAGTTCGCTCAGAGTGCTCCGGTAATCCCCGAGGTCTGTCTTGTTGGCAACCAGTAGGGCAGGGAGGCGAATGCGGAAAAGATCTTCGAAGGTGTCCTGCTGCCGCGCCGGGCGTTTCTTGCGAGGCCGCTTGCGGGGATCCTTCAGTCCGGGCCACTCGGGCGCCAGACTCACCCTCTTTTCGGCCATTTTCTCCAGCACCACGGCGAGTTCCGCAGCGCAATCGGGCGATACGATGTCCACAACGAGAAGGGCAGCGTCGGCCGGCTGCAAAGCGGTTCCCAGCCAGGGCTGGGTTCGCTCGCTGGCCACCGGCGGCAAGTCCACCAACTGGAATTTTATGTCGTCATACGGCGCCATGCCGGGTATCGGGGTCTCGGTCGTGTGCGGCCAAGCGCCAACGGTTGATTGCGATCCGGTCAGCGCCGAGTGCAGCATTGACTTGCCGGCGTTGGGCGGCCCCAGCAGCGCCACCTGGGCCGCTCCCTCCCGGCGGACCGCATGCGCGGGACCGGAACGGGCGCCTCCCTTGCGTGGCGAGGACAATTCCGTGCTGAGCTGCTTGATGCGCGTCTTGATGTCGGCCTGAACGTGCTCGGTGCCCTTGTGTTTGGGGATGAGGCGCAACATTTCGCGCAGGCCGCGCAGCCGGTCGGCCGGTTCTCTGGCCTCGCGAAACGCTTGTTCGGCTTTCTTGTATTCCGGCGTGACGTTGGTGGGCATGGCGCGGAGAGTTTACCCTTGCGCGCGCACTTCAAGGATAATGGCCGCCATGATCGGAAGAAGCGGGCTTTTCCACGTAATCGACACCCGGCAATTCGACCGCCCGATGCTTGATCGGCTGTGCCGCCTGGCCACCCATGTGCGAACCCTGGCCAAGACGCGCGAAGGGTCGAAGAAATTACAGCAGCTGGCGCCTGACCGCCGCGCCATGCTGTATTTCACCCAACCCTCAACCCGGACGTTCCTGTCCTTCAACAGCGCCTGCCATATTCTGGGCGTGCAAACCAGCGAGATACGCAACCCATCGATTTCGTCGGAAGTAAAGGGTGAGACCTTCGAGGACAGCATCCGCACGTTCAGTTCCTATGCGGACGTGATCATCATGCGGACACCGGAAGGGGGCAAGGCGGCGCGTGCCGCTGAACTGATGGATTCCATACCCCGTCCGGTTCCGGTCATCAATGCCGGCAGCGGACCGGACCAGCATCCAACCCAGGCTCTTCTGGATATCTACACGCTGGAGCGCAGTTTCGAGGAGCGCGGCGGCATCGACGGTAAGACTATTGCAATGATGGGGGATTTGGGCCGTGGCCGGACCGTGCGTTCGCTCAGCTATCTGATGAAGAACTACCGGGACGTTCGCTTGCGCTTTGTGGCGCCGCCGGGGTTTGAAATCAAGCAGGACATTCTCAATCACCTTGACGCCCATGGTGTGGCCTACGAGGCCACCAGCCGCCTGGAAGACGTTGTCGGCGAACTGGATGCCCTTTACCTGACGCGGCTGCAGTCGGAATATGACGAAGAGGACGAATTCGTTAGCGCCAATTACGGCGCCTACGCCATCGGACCCGAACAGCTGCGGAATTTCCCCGCCCAGGCCATCGTCATGCATCCTCTGCCGCGCGGACCTGAACTCAACCCGGCAATCGACAACGACCCGCGCGTCATGTACTGGCGTCAGGAACGTAACGGGATGTGGATGCGGGTAGCGCTACTGGCGATGATTTTCGGCATCGACCGCGAATTGGATCCCGCTTTGAAATGATAAAGAAATTAGCTATTGGCGCTATTATCCTGATTTGTTTGTTATTTCTTATATCCGCAATAGTCTTTTTCTGGATTCGTAGCAGTAATATTCCTGAGCGAGGAGGATCGGCCGGCCAGACCCTTTCATTGCGAGTTCTCGACGCTCCGGTGACGGTAAAAAGAGACGGCTACGGGATTCCCTATATCTACGCACAATCCCTGGCCGACGTGATTCGCGCCCAGGGATTTGTCACCGCCCAGGATCGGCTGACACAAATGCTGTTGACGCGCGAGGCAGTCAACGGCAGGTTGGCCGAACTGGCCGGCTTCCGGGGAGAATCCACCGATGTGTTGGTGCGGGTAATGGGAATCAACAAATTGGCACGCAGGTTTGCCGCGCAAATGCAATCTCCAAGCCGCGAACTCCACGAGTGGTATCTCGAAGGCGTGAATTCCTACATTGCGACGCAGTCCGGCGAGTTTCCCCTGATCGTACGCTTCTCAGGTATTTCTCCTGTGCCCTATACGCTGGAAGACATCTGCGCGCACTATCTTCTGCAGGCCTTTGACCTGACGGAAAACTGGCGGTCGGAATGGCTGGCGCAGAGACTTGTGGACCATCTGGGCCGCGGCCTTGCCTCGCAGATTTCCCTTTTGAGTTACAACCCGGATGACGGCAGCGAATGGTCGTCGAACTACGCTTCGGCGCCGGAATATCCGCTGCCGATTACCCTCGAGGGTTTGCCTGTTCCTCCCAAACCCGGCGGTGGTTCAAACAGCTGGGCCATGTCCGGGCGGCGTTCCTCGCAAGGCGCTCCGATACTGGCGAACGACCCGCATCTTGATGCCCGCCGGCTTCCGGGGATCTGGTACCCCCTGGCCCTTATCACGCCCGACTGGCGGGCCGTGGGCGTGGCCGCAGCAGGGTGGCCTGGTTTGGCCGTGGGAAGATCGAACCATATCGCGTGGGGCGTTACCAACTCGACCGCGGATATCGCGGACCTGTTCATCGAGCAGGATGATCCCGACCACGAAGGCCATTATCTGGAAGGTGAACAATCCATTCCCTATGAGATTGTGAATGAAACTATTCGGGTCCGTAATCCGGACGCGCCAGGCGGAGTGAGCGAGCGGGCGCTCGCTATTCGGCATACAAGCCGAGGGCCGGTGATCTCGGACTTTTTTCTTGCGGATTCAGGCAACCGCACAGTTTCACTCCGTTGGAGCGTGGCGGAGAACGTGGGCAGGCAGGTAGGCGTCGATCGGCTGATGCTGGCAACAGATGTCTTCGAGGCGGGCGAGGCGATACGAGATATTGTCGGGGCGCTGAACTACAACGTGGTGGATACCCAAGGCAACATCGCTCACTTTACCGCCGGGCACGCGCCCATTCGGCGGAAAGGAGATGGCGCAATTCCGTTGCCGGTGATGGACGGAGAGGACAATTGGATCGATTTCGTGCCTTTCGACCGTGCGCCCTCCTCGGTGAATCCGAAGCGCGGGTGGGTGGGTAACGCCAATCACAGGACGGTGAACGGGAGTTTCAACGGCCTATGGAGCAGCTATTCCGCCCCGTCCTGGCGCTACCGGCGCATGCTGGAACTGTTCGACAATGACCGAGTGCTCTCAGCCGAAGATCATTGGGCGGCCATCAACGACACGCTGAACACATTTGCCCGTGCACTCGTCCCGATCTTTGTGCCCGCGCTGGAAAGCGACTCACGAACGGAGGCGTCAGCGGACATGCTGCGCAACTGGGATTACCGGGACGACGAGGACCAGGCCGCGCCGGCGCTTTTTCAGGTGATGATCCGGGAACTGGTTAACCGGATATTCGCAGATGAACTCGATTCCCTCGTGTGGAGCTACCGAGGATCCATCTACTTCTGGCAGGAACGCGTCCACCGAATGCTGGTTGCGGGCGAATCCGACTGGTTCGACGACCGGCGCACACCCCAACGGGAAACCTTAGACGAGCTGATCCGAAAGGCCGCGCTGGATGGCTGGTCGCACCTTAAGACCGGTCTGGGCGAGGACCCGCAACGCTGGCGTTGGGGCAATCTTGGCTCCCTTAAGTTCTCCAACCCCGCTCAGCTACCCGGCCGACTGGTGAACGGTTTGCTTGGGGGCGGGGAATATCCGCGCAGCGGATCTGCGGAGACCCTGCTGGGCTCGTTCGGTGAACCTGATTCCGGGGCCTGGGCTATTGATTCGGTGCGGTTCGTGGCCGACCTGGGTGATCCGGACAAGGTGTTGGCGGTCATTCCGGGGGGTGTCAGCGGGCGGCTGTTCGATCCGCATCTGAACGATCAATTGCCTATCTGGCTGTCGGGCGAAGTCAACTACTGGTGGTTCTCCGATAAGGCGATTTCCGCCAACACCCAGCGGGAACTCAGACTGGAACCATGATTAGTCGGGGATTCGGCCCGGGGGCCCTGGCCAGTTGGGCGCCGGCCGGACCCGGAAGGACGCACGTACAGCATGAGGAAAGTCGAGGATGCTGAGAAAGGTTGCGATTTCATTTGCCGTTTTGACATTGGCCATCGTGTTGTGCCTGGCCGTGGGTCTCGCCTGGATCCGCAGCAGCAACCTGCCGGAACGAGGTGGCAGTTTGGACGAACCTGTGACCTTGAGAATCCTCGACGCCGGTGTCCGCGTGAAGCGGGACCGCCACGCCATTCCCTACATCTACGCCGAAACCCTGGCCGACGCATTGCGGATTCAGGGGTTTGTGACCGCGCAGGACCGCCTTTCGCAAATACTGCTGACCCGGGAGTTGGTCAACGGGCGGTTGGCGGAACAGATTGGGGAGGCCGGACTGCGCAGCGACATTCTGATCCGCGTGATTGGCCTGAACCGGCTGGGACGCACCTGGGCGGCGCAATTGGAATCACCCAGCTTCGAGCTGCATGAATGGTATCTGCAGGGCGTAAACGCCTATATCGCAACGAGAGAAGACGAATTTCCGCTGGCGGTACGCCTCTCCCCGGAGCCACCGAGGCCGTTCACACTGGAGGACCTGACCGCTCAATACCTGTTCCTGGCCTTCAACAGCACCGGCAACTGGCGCAGCGAGTTACTGAGCCAGGCCCTGGTGGATCACCTCGGGGCCGAGCGGGCGGCCGAAATCTCCATGCTTACCGTCAACCCGGACGACGGCAGCGAGTGGGCCTCTGATTACAGCCTGGCGGCAAACCCGGTGGCGCTCCCATGGGACAACCCTGGGAAGGAGGGCTTCCAGCCCTCCACGAGGACAGGATGTCCTCGTTCCCAGCGCGTGTTCCCTGCGCATCAGCGCAGCGGCGCCCCGCTGCCAAGACTCCCGGCATCCGGGTCCTTTCCGCAACTGCCCGAACCGGCGGACGGATCCAACAGCTGGGCGATGTCCGGCTCCCGATCCGCCGGCGGCGCCCCCATACTGGCCAATGATCCGCATATCGACGCGCGCCGATTGCCCGGCATCTGGCATCCCGTGGGCCTGATTACTCCGCGATGGCGCGCGGTAGGCGCCGCAGGCGCGGGTTTCCCCGGGCTGGGGGTAGGGCGCTCGGACCACATTGCATGGGGCGTGACCAATGCCTATTCCGATGTGGCCGACCTGTTCATCGAGCGGCAGGACCCCGAACGGGAGGGCCACTACCTGGAAGGCGAACAATCACTTCCATTCCGGGTGGTTGAGGAGACTATCCGAGTGCGCGACCGCAGCGCGCCGGGGGGCTACCGCGAACAGCTCCTGACGATTCGCTACACGCAGAGAGGGCCGGTGATTTCCGACCACGGCCTGACCATCAAGGATGGCCGTCTGTACTCACTGCGCTGGAGTGTTGCTGAGAAGGTCGCCACCCAGACCCAGATTGGAATTGAGGGAATCATGCTGGCGGGGGATGTGCAACAAGCCCGCGAAGTCATCCGGCAAATCAACGCACCGTACAACTACACCGTGGCGGACACCCAGGGCAATATCGCACACTACACGGCTGGCCATGTGCCGATTCGGCGCACAGGCGACGGCGCGCTTCCGGTTCCGGTGCAAAGCTCCGATGACGAGTGGCTCGGCTTTATCCCGTTTGAACAGGCGCCTGCAACCCTGAATCCTGCACGTGGCTGGGTAGGCAACGCCAACCACCGTACCGTCGGCGGCGATTTTCAAGGCAACTGGACCAGCTATGCCGCAGCGTCCTGGCGCTACCGGCGCATGCAGGAGTTATTCAGAAGCAATGGCGTGCTCGGCAGCAACGACCATTGGGCGGCAATCGTCGACACTTTGAACCCGATGGCCCGGGACCTGGCGCCGCTTATGGTGCGGGCGTTGGAGACCGATCCGGACACCCGGGCGGCAGCCGGCATCCTGCGGACGTGGAATTACTTCGACGAGCCGGATCTGGCGGCGCCGGCGCTTTTTCAGGCCATGATGCGGAGCCTGGTGATGCGGGTATTTGAGGATGAATTGGGCGCAGAACTGGCGCGCCAATACGCATCCGACATTTACTACTGGCAGGAGCGCCTGCAGCGCAAGCTGCTGGCGGGCGAATGGGAGTGGTTTGACGACCGGCGAACGGAACCGATTGAAGACCGTGACTCGCTATTCCAGGCAGCGGCGCGCGATGCCTGGATTGAGTTGCAATCGCGATTGGGTCCCGATCCGGAAGAATGGCGCTGGGGCGATTTGAGCCGGCTGAAATTTCGCAATCCCTGGGTGCCCGGCAAACTGGCCGACCGCCTGCTGGGCGGGGGCGATTTTCCTGGCCGCGGCTCCGGAGAAACGCTGGGTAGAGGGCGCTTCCCCGGCCTTGGCAATTACGATCCCCGGGTGATCGACTCGCTGCGGTTCGTGGCCGACTTAGCCGACGAGGACAAGGTACTGGCGGTGATCCCGGGCGGCGTCAGTTCGAGGCTGTTTGATCCGCACCTGAATGACCAATTGCCCGTTTGGCTTTCGGGCGAGATCGGCTATTGGTGGTTTTCCGATAGAGCAATTGCCGCCGACACCAAGCAGGAAATGAGGTTTACCCCATGAAAAGACTTGTGAAATCTGTCCTGGCGCCCACGGTCTGTTTCTTTGCGGCTTCATCGTTCGCGTTCGGCCAGGACCTCGATGGAGAACCGATCTGCGATACGGGCCTGTATGAAATCCGGGCGGGCTATGGGGGCGCACGAGTGAACGCCTGCCGGGTCTTCAACCCGCGCGGCGTGATTCTGACGATTGAACCCGAAGATCCGCCTCCCATCAATCCCAGTCCCTGGTACGGTTTCCACCTGCGTCCCAAGAATGCAGGCGAGCAGGGAACTATCGTGGTAACTCTGCGCTATACCGCAAGCCGGCACCGCTATTGGCCCAAGGTCAGCAGCGACGGTGACAATTGGACGCGTTTGCCGGAGCCCAATTGGCTGGCTCATGAAGACGGGCGGGCAACCCTGGAACTTAAGCCCGGACCGGAAGGGCTGTATGTTTCAGCGCAAGAGAACCTGGGCCTCGATTTTTATGAGTCTTGGCGCAAGGCAACCGCTGATCGCCACGAAGGGCTTGAGTGGCGGAGCATCGGACAATCCGAGGGCGGCCGTGAGATTCTTGCCGCGCAAACGGAACCGGATGCTCCCGATTACCTGCTGCTGATTGGCCGTCAGCATCCGCCGGAAGCGCCCGGCGCGCTGATGTATACGGCCTTCGTCGAACGGCTGTTGCGGGACCGGAAGCGTGCGTGCCGGACTCCAAACTCAACAAAGTGCGCCTTTTATCGCCAGCACAATCTCGTTTTGGTCCCCAACCTCAATCCCGATGGAGTGGCTGGGGGTCATTGGCGCCACAACCAGCGCGGCACGGATCTCAATCGCGATTGGGGCTCATTCCGGCAAAGCGAGACGCAAGCCGTCGAGCGACTTCTCGATGAGCTGGACGACTCGGGCAAGCAAATGAACCTGATGCTCGATTTCCATGCAACCTGGCGCAATGTGTTCTATGTGCAGAGTCTTGATGATGTGACCGACCCTCCGGCATTTGCCCCCCGCTGGCTGCGGCTGGCGCGCGCAAGCGGCTCAGCCTACTCGTTTGAGGAAGCTCTGAGAGCCGTGTCGCAAACCACGATTGCAAAGAACTATTTCTATCTCCGCTACTCAGTCCCCTCAATTACCGTAGAAACCGGCGACGACACGGATCGGGAAGAAATTGCCGCCACCGCCCGGGTCTTGGCCGATGCGATGGTGACGGTGCTTGGCGGACAGGACGGCCCGCTGGGCCGCCGCCGTGGCGCTGCCTGCCCGGATTTCTTCTGCTACCTGGTGGAGGCCAACAAGGCGTCCTTGGTCATGCTGCGCGAAGAGCGCCTGGTCAACCGCAGGCAGGCGCAGAAGATCGCCGGCGGAATTGTTAAATTAAATGCCGAACAGCAGGCTCCGGGTGCGGCCAGAACGCCCAACTACCTGAACTTCGAACAGCGGCTGATTGAACTGGTGGACCCAAGCGTCAGCAACCTGCACCTGGGGCGCTCCCGCCAGGACCTGCACGGTGTGGTGCGCCGGATGCTGGTGCGCGACCGGTGGCTGGCGCTGATGAACGGCGCCCTGGATGCGCGGGCGGCAGTCCTGGCGCTGGCGGAGCAACAGGCCCAAACGCCGATTCCTGCATACACCCATGGAGTGCAGGCGCAGCCTACGACCCTCGGGCATTACCTGCTGGCGTTCTCGGCCTCGCTGGCCCGCGATGCCGAGCGTTTCAGGCAAGGGTATGCGCGCATGAATCAAAGCCCGCTCGGCTCCGCGGCGCTCGGCACTTCCGGGTTTCAATTGAACCGGGTGCGCTTGGCCGATCTGCTGGGGTTCGCGGCGCCCGTGGAAAACAGCTACGACGCAAATCTTGTCTCATCCGGCGATCTCCGCCGCGAACTGGGAAATATCCTCGCGCTTTCGGCCATTCCGATCGGCCAATTGGTCGAGAACCTGCACACCCAGTACCACAATCCCAGGCCATGGATACTCCTGGACCAATCCGCGGTAAGCATCAGCACCATCATGCCGCAGAAGCGCAATCCTCGGCCCCTGGACCGCGTCCGCACTCAGGCCAGCCTGGTGATCGGCGGTGCGCAAACTCAGCTGCTGCTTGCCCACAACACCAATACCGGCATGCACGATTACCGGACCCGCGAGCCGATCTTGGTGCTGGCAGACGACGCAGAGCTGATGTACCAGCGTTACACGCAACTGATCGGGCTGTTGCGCGTGGACCGTGAGCGGGCGCTGGAGGAATTGCGGCGCGGCTTCTCAACCATGACCGAGGTCGCCGACATGCTGGTCCGCGAAGCCGGGTTGCCGTTCCGCGACGCCCACCACTATGCATCGGCGCTTACCGATTACGGGCGCTCCAACCAACGCCAGCCGGGTTCGCTGTCCGACGATGAGTTGCGGGACATCTATCGCCAGTCCACGGGCAAGCGGCTTCCCGTTGCGGTCGAAAAAGTGCGCCAGTCGATGGACCCCGCCGCGATGCTATCGGAGCGCAAGGGTTTGGGCGGCCCGCAGGCGCAGGAGGTGACGCGCATGTTGCGCGCTCACCGGGAATCCCTGGCTGAGGACCAGGCCTGGCTGGGCGATGCCAACGAACAACTTCTGAACTCGTCTCTCGGCCTGCACATGGCATTCGCCAAACTGGTCCCGCCGCCCGAGTAGACCCCCCTGGGAACGAGGGCATCTTGCCCTCGGCGAGGGCTGGAAGCCCTCGTTCCCAGGGTGTTCTACTTAAGCGAGAGCGTCCCGCCATCGTAGCGGTAGGCGCGTTTCCGTCCGGCGTACCGCCAGTGCCTTGTTTCCTTCGCTTCAGAGCAGCGAATCCGCTGCGAATATTCCCACCCCCAAGCTACAATATGCGGTTTCCTGGGGAAAAAAATGATCAAACGCAAGACTTGGGCTGCCTGGGCGGCGGCTTCCCTATTTCTTTCCGGTAGCATCCAGGCTCTCGCACAAGAGCCGGAAGAGGGCGAGGCCACAGATCAGGAAATAGAAGAAATCGTGGTCACCGGCAGCCACATCAAGGGCGCCAACATTACCGGCGCTTTGCCGGTGTCGGTGATCAGCTCGGAAGAAATCGAAGCCATGGGCGTGGATTCGGGCGACGAATTGTTGCAATTCATTCCCGAACAGGGCCAGAACTTCTTCAACGAAGCCGAGAACATCAGCGGCGGCGTGAATTCCGCCCGCGGCGACATCGGCGCTTTCAATCTGCGCAGCCTGGGGACCGGAAATACGCTGGTGCTGTTCAACGGCCGCCGGGTCGTGAACGCCGCCAGCTACCAGACCGAGGAAGTAGGCGGCAGTTTTGTCCCCGTGAACACGGCCAACACGCAGACGATACCGATTTACGGCATGGATCGGGTGGAAATCTTGAAGGACGGAGCGTCGGCGCTGTACGGCGCCGATGCTGTGGCCGGGGTGGTCAACTACGTCGTCAAAAAGGACATCGACCATTTGCGGGTCTATTTGCGGCATGGGGAGTACGACAATGTAAGCCGGAAGACGGAACGCGTCGCGCTGGAGTGGGGTGGTTTCTTTAATGGCGACCGAACGCACGTAGGGGTGCTGGCCAACTACTACACTCGCGACCGCGTCAGCGCGCATGAAGATGAGCGCTGGGCTGACTCGGACTTCCGCCGGCGGGTGCCCGCTGATTCCCCCTGGGCCGGCGATCTGCGTTTTCGCAACAACAGCGCCAACTCCATTTACGGCCAGTTCGACGTTCGGCGCAGCGTGAGCCGCTTGGGCTTGAGCGGTGTGCTCACCGACAGGTTCGGCGAATTCGAGACCTTCCCGCTGGGCCACGAGGACTGCGACTGGGACCTGGGTTATGGAACCTGCGGAGCGATCGACGGAAACGGCACCTACCGGCACAACCTCAACGAAACCCGCGATCTTTCTTCGGACCTCAAACGGAGCAACGTTTTCGTCTTTCTCAACCATGAGTTCGAGAACGGCATGGAGAGCTTTTCGGAGTTGTTGCACTACACCTCGGACACGCACCTGTACCGGCATGCTTCGGCGTCTTTCAGCACAGTGAAACTGCGGGTCGCCGCCGACAACTATTACAACCCCTTCGGCCCGTGCGGATCACCAAACCGCCTGCCCGATTCGATTCTTCCAAGCAACGTGCCCTGCGAAGGCCTGGAACTGGAAATCGACAACTTCCGGTTCACCGAAGTCCCCCGTATCGTGGAAAACGACGGCAGTGTGGTTCGAGTGTTACAGGGCCTTCGAGGCGAGGCCGGCAAGTGGGACTGGGAAGGCGCGGTGGTGTGGTCGCGCGCCGAGAAGGACGACCTGACCCGTAACCGGACTTCCAATTTGCTCATGGTGGAAGCCCTGTCGGACCCGACAGCCGCGGCATATAACCCCTTCAGCGGCGGTGTGAACAGCAATATCGAACGCACCCTGGTGGATGTTTACCGTAACAATGCAACGACGCTGGCGATGGGCGATTTCCAGATGTCCACCCCGGATTTGTTCAATCTGCCCTGGGGCCCTGTGGGCGGTGTGGCCGGAGTGGAATATCGCCGCGAGACGTTTGAAGATGACCGCGACCCTCGGCTCGATGGAACTCATGTTTTCACCGACTTCCAGGGAGACACCTTTCCCTACGTGTCCGACGTAGTGAATTCCAGCCCCACGCCGGACAACTCCGGTAGCCGAAACGTCACGTCGCTGTTTACCGAGTTGCAATTGCCCCTGATGAACAATATCGACGTGCAGCTGGCGGCTCGCTACGAGAACTTCTCCGACGTAGGCAGCACCGTAGTGGGCAAGTTTGCGGCAGGCTGGCAGATTGCGCCGACCGTGCTGCTGCGGGGCTCCTGGTCGGAGGCTTTCCGCGCGCCCAACCTGGTCACGATCAACGAGGTCATCGTGGCGCGCCAGAATACCCGCACCGACTTTGCCTGCGAATATGCCGCAGTAAACGGCGGCGATCCGGAGCAGGACACGCTGGACTGCAGAAACAGTACGCAGCGCATCGCGCAGGGCAGCAAGCTGCTCGAACCCGAGCGCTCCGACAACTATTCCTTCGGGATCGCGGTTCAGCCCCTGGATAAGCTAACGCTGACGCTGGATTTCTGGTCAATCGAGAAAGAAGACACGATCGGACTTTTGGGCGAAGAGAACCACACGGTGCTGGATCTCCTGTTGCGCTTGCAGCAAGGCGCCGGAAATTGCAGCGCTTCAGTCGGAAACCCGGCCGTGGTTCGCGTAACGGAGCCCGACCCCGAAGAGGCCGCAATTTACGAGGCTGCAGGGATCTGCCCGGCCGGCCTGATTCGTTACGTCGACGACAATTACGTCAACCTGGATACGCGAACCCTGAAAGGCTGGGATGTCAGTCTTCGCTACTCATTGGAAACGGCGGCGGGCGATTTCAGCCTGAGCTATCTCGCTTCCTTCCTGAGCAAGTTTGACCAGGTGCCCGGCGGACGCGCAGCCGAATTGGTAGAAGCCAAGGATGCCGGTCTGATTCCGGCCAGTATTCCGGTTTCCGGCTTTGATGACCTGTTGCAGAAAGACGGCAACCAGAAGGCGCGGCAAACGCTGTTCTTCTCCTGGCGTAAAGGCAAGCTGGGCGCATCGCTATCCGGCCGGCACCTGGGAACGTTTTACCAGAACTCGCTGACGCTGGACGACGGCACACTGTATTGGATTCCCTCAGTCACGACCTGGAACGGCACCTTCGATTACCGCTGGAAGATGTATGAGCAGGACTGGCGTGTGCGCCTGGGAGTAAACAATCTGTTCGACAAGCGCGCGCCGCTTGCGGATCGGTATTTCGGCTTTTTTGCCGACGCCCACCAGGGCATAGAGTACGGGCGCAACTATTACCTGCAGTTGCGCATGACGCAGGGAGACTAGTGTCGTGTCACGCGAGTACAGTCGCATCAGAGCGGGCGTAAGCGCGCCAATGCAAGGCGCAGCCCGCAGGGAATACCGCGAGCGTATTGCCCAGGGCTGCAACGCCGCAGTGGCGCGCTTACGCCCGCTCCCGAAGGGCGCTCCCCCCTTGGCCTGTGGCCGCGTTGCGTCCCTTGGCAATGGGAGGCGCCATTCCCGGCGGGAACGCGCCTTGCCACAAACCAAGGGGGGAGCGCTGATGCGACTGTACTCGCGTGACACGACACTAGTCCGGGCTGCCTGACGCTATAGCGTCAGCGACCAGGTCCACGAAGGCCGCCTCGGTGCGGACTCCCTGCGCCGCTCGGGCGGGCACGGTGTAGCCGCGTTCGTTCGCCAGCTTGGCGTACAGGGGGCGGCGGTGTGCGATCAAACGCGGGAACGCCCATAAGGCAAAGTCGTCGGGCAGGGCTTCAGCCATGCTGGCCAATTTTCGTTCGGCGAGGTATTCGGGCAGCCGGCGGCGCAGAAATTCGGGCGAGTAGTACATGGGCTTGGGATCCCGCCGGGCCCGTTCGACCAGCTTTTCCTCATCCTCGGCCGATGCTTCCAGGTACAGAATCACCGTGTGCTTGACCAGTGTCTCGAGTGCGCCGGGGTCGCCGAGTTCGCAAATGCTGCCGCCGGCGTCATTGACGAAGTGCCTGTAGCCGTAGATTCGCTCGGCCTTCTCGATAAACGGCGCCACGTCCCGCATGGCGCTGGCCTCGGCCCGGCGATGCGACTCCTGGCGGCGGCGAAATTCCTCTATGGGGAGACCGCCGCGCTTTGGATCACCCGGCTTGCCGAGGAAAGTGGAAATGGGACGCAGGTTATGTACCGTAATGTTGCTCTCGATGTATATGGAATCGCTGCGCAGCAGGTCGCGCAGAAAGGGCACCTCCATGGCGCGCAGCTTGATGTTGTCGAGAATCGGCTCACGAAGGTATTGAGTGCCGATCCGGTAGTCGCCGGAATAGATGAACCAGCGTGTTTCCGGCAGCCGATTGGCGAGCACAGTCTTGCCTACACCGGACATTCCCATCAAAGTCACCGCCTTGCGGCGAGATTGGCGAAACTCATTGGCCAACATTCGCATGGCGCGATTGTATGCCGTGCGTAAGGTTGCAAGGATGCGCTGAAGCCCATGATGCGCTTGCGCCGGTGGGCCAGCTCTGGCTTAAAATGTAAGCCCTTTACACCTTCCGGGAGGACAACCATGAGTATTGAGAAAGGGCAGCCGATGCCTGAAGGCGCGTTCGGCGTCATGACCGACAGCGGACCAGGCCGGATTACTACCGGCGAATTGTTCAGCGGCAAGAAAGTGGTGCTGTTTTCGGTGCCCGGCGCATTTACGCCTACCTGCTCGAATGAACACCTGCCGGGCTACGTGAACAACGCCGGGGCCTTGCATGCCAAGGGCGTCGACCAGATCGCCTGCATCGCAGTTAATGATGTGTTCGTCATGGACGCCTGGGGCCGTTCCGCCGGCGCCGGGGATTCAGTCATGATGCTGGCCGACGGCAACGGCGATTACGCCCGCGCGCTGGGCCTGGAACTCGACGCCTCGGGATTTGGAATGGGCATGCGCGGCCAGCGCTTCTCCATTGTCGTGGATGATGGCGTGGTCACCGAGTTGAACGTCGAAGAAGGCGGAGGCTTGAGCTGTTCGGCGGCGGAAGCGGCGCTGGCGCAACTTTGAGCGTCCCTTTAGGCCAGCGCTGCGTCCGGCTGCGCCGCATCCCTGAAGGAGTGCCGAAGACCACCGACTTTGAGCTTGGCGAGGCTTCGGTGGAGCGTCCGGGAGAGGGTGAATTCCTCTCGCGGACGCTGTATCTCTCGCTGGATCCGTACTTGCGGGGAGTAATTTCCGGGCGCCATATATACGCCGAAAAAATGGGGCCGGGCGATATCATGCCGGGCCGCACGGTGGCGGAGGTGGTCGAGTCGCGGCGCCCGGATTACGCACCCGGCGATATCGCTCTATGCTCCAACGGCTGGCAGGAATACGGTTTGAGCCGGGGAGCGGTGGAGTTGCGCAAGATCAACCCGCACGATGCGCCGATCAGCACCGCCATCGGAATACTCGGAATGCCCGGTCTCACCGCCTGGTCCGGTTTACTGCATCTGGGCGAGCCGATGCCGGGACAAACAGTGCTGGTCTCGGCCGCCTGCGGTCCGGTAGGTTCCATGGTCGGCCAGTTGGCGCGAATTGCCGGCTGCCGGGCCGTGGGGATTGCCGGGGGGGCCGAGAAGTGCGGGATCGTCACGAGTGAATTCGGTTTTGAGGAATGCGTCGACTACAAGACTGGCGACCTGGGCGCCAAGCTCAAGGATGCCTGCCCGGATGGAGTCGACATTTATTTTGACAATGTCGGCGGTGAGGTGCTCGCAGCCGCCATGAGCCGGCTTGCCCTGGGGGCTCGCGTGATCTTGTGCGGCATGATGAGCGGCTACAACAACACCGGTCCGCCGCCGCCCGGACCCAGCCTGATCCCGCTTGTGATGGCGCGAGCCACGCTGCGCGGCTTGGTAGTGTATGACCACGAAGATAAACGCGCGGATTTCCTGCGGGCCAGCACCCGATGGGTCAAGGAAGGAAGAATCCGCTTCCGCGAGGATGTTGCCGACGGAATCGGGCACGCGCCGGAAGCCTTTTGCCGCCTGATGCGAGGCCAGAACGTAGGAAAAGCGCTGGTGCGGTTCGCTTGAGCCGAGTCACGCTGCAGCAGGAGTTAATCACGTTCTGGTTTGAGGAGTCCGGACCGGAACTGTGGTTCACAAAGAACGACGAGTTCGACCAAACCATCCGCCGGCGATTTCTTGCTCACTACGAAGCCGCTGTGCGGGGCAAGTACGACCAATGGCGTAGCAATGGTACGGGTTGCGTAGCCTTATGCCTGCTACTGGACCAATTCCCGCGGAACCTGTTCCGCAATAACGCACGCGCCTTCGCCAGCGACGATCAGGCCTTGGATATTGCTCGACTCGCGGTCGAGAAGGGCCTGGACATGGAACAGGGCGTGACCAGGAAAATGCGGAAGTTCCTGTACCTGCCCTTTGAGCACAGCGAGGATCTTGAGGACCAGCGGCTTTGTTTGAGGCTGATGGCCGAGCATCTGGAGCCCGACGGGGAAGACGTGGAATGGGCGCGCAAGCACCTGGTCATTATTGAGCGATTCGGGCGTTTCCCCCACCGCAACGAGACGCTGGGGCGCCAATCCACGCCCGGGGAACTGGAATTCCTCAAGGGCCCCGACTCCAGCTTCTGACCGTTTTGCGCGATGCCTTATCCCATACCGATGGTAAAGTTATAAGGAACGGGTGAGCGGGCGGATAATCGCATTGGCAGCGTTGGCAATGCAGGAGTCCGCTGGAAAACTTGTCGCCGGAGGGCTGACAGTAGCTTCAATAGCTGATGGGTAATGAGATGGCGAGCAGGGATGCAGAGTATCTGAGAATTGTGCTTGGAGCAATCCGTGTTTGCGCGGATTACAAGCCAAAATTTGGTCAGGGAGCTCGCACTGGCGGGCTTACGCTCGCACAGTTCCGAGAACTCTATCAGGAAGATGCGTTCTACAGTTGGTTTGGGCTGGACAACCCAATGATGTACGCAGCCCACAAGGCTGCTGGCGGGATGACTAGCGTTTACCGCCAGATCGGCATTGGATGCGAAAAAATGTTTCGCCGGATTATTCGGGATTCCTTCGCATTGTCAAAGAACGAAGTGAAATGGTCTTATCAAGTGCCAGCGTCGAATGGGAAGACGCGAACGCTCCACCTAGCCCGCATCGCTCACCAATCTTGCGATGAAGGCTTGTCGAGCTGATTGGAGAGTATTTGGCGGCTGGGAGGGTCGTTGAGGCGAGGATCGGCGGTTTGGCCAGTTCGTTTTGGGGCTGGGAAGGCGGATTTGTGCGGTGCAATGACCGTTATCCGGGGTGCCTGCGCCGCCTGGGCGAGCGAACCCCCCGCCCCCAGGCGCTCCGTCCGGCAGCCAGGGAAGCGCTACAGTTATCCGGGAGGACGCCACACCGGGTACCGCTGCAAATTCGCCAGCACCCGCATCAAGGTTTGCGGATAGGCATAGGACTGTGCATACGATAGCCATATCCGGCGCGCGGTGACTTTCACCCGCACCGCGATCTTCAACAGTTTCAGCCGCAGCGTGGTGCATTGGGCGCGGGCCAGCCGGGTGCCTTTGGTTCCCACACGGCGCAGCGCGTGCATCAGCACATAGGCGAACGAGGCAAAATACAAGCGCAATTGATTGGCCTGGATCGTCGCCGCGCTGGTGCGGTCGGCGAACAGGCCGAGCTGCTGCTCCTTGATCCGGTTTTCCATCTCCCCGCGGGCGCAATACAGCCGCTCATACAGGCGTTTGGCGCGAACCTGACGGCGCGGCAGGTTGGTCACTACAAACCGCGGGTTGGGGCCTTTGGACAGGTATTCCGCCTTGCCCACAACCCGCCGCTCGCGGCTCCACGACTCGCGCGTGCGATAGGTAAACTCCACAAAGCGCCGCGCCGCCCGCTTCGTGTGCCGATGCGCCTTGCGCGCCTCGTCCATCGCCTCCTCCACCTGCTCTGCCAGCCGGCTATTGCGCGCCAGACCCAATACGTAGCCGATCCCTTCGCGCTCGCACCAACTCATCAAGTCCTCGCGGCAAAATCCCGAGTCGCCCCGAATGCGAATGCGCGTCTTCGGCCAGCGCCGGCGCAACCGCCTAACAATCCGGCCCAACTCCGTAACACTGCCGGCCGCCCCATCCTGATCCGATGTCCGAAGACGGGCGCACAACAGATGCCCGCCACAGAAGATATACAGCGGCAAGTAGCAGTAGCAACGGTAATGGCCATGGAAGAACCGCCCTTCCTGATCCCCATGCAAGGGATCGTCCGTGGCGTCCAGGTCCAGCCAAACCTCCGCCGGCGCCGAACCCAAAGACTCCATGAACGCATCCGCCAGCAGCCGATCCATCGCCTGGGTGTCGGCCACCATCCGCTTATAGCGGCTGTTCGCCGCGCCGTCCGCTTCGCTTAACTCCAGACGGTTCAAGGTGCTGGAACTCGCCAGCGGCCGGCCCCGGTCCCGAAGACGCGCCCGATCGGCGCCGGTTACGTCCCGCTTGCCCACCAACAGCGCCAGCAGACTGTCGGAACTCAGCACGTCGTGGTCGTTCAAATCCTCATAGCCCAACGCGATCGCGTAGATGCGCTGCGCCAGTAACTCTCTGACGCTATGCTCCGCCCCGCCCGCGTTGCGGTAATCCGTAAAACACCCTGCCAATCGCTCAGTCACAGCGTAGCGCTTGACTCACGTCAAGAATCCCAGGCGAAGGTCCGCTTCGCGCAATAACACCCCCCCGCCGTCCGAACTCATCCGGCCGCCATCAAAACGGCCGGCCACGCGACGCCGTCCCAGGCCGTGAAATTCCATCTGTTCTGCGCTACACTGTGTGTTCATGGGGCCTCCTTGTTGGACTAATGCAAGTCCTTGATAAAATTCGCATTATCCTACAAATCGAGGCCCCATTCCAGTTATTGGTGAGCGATCCGGGCTAGATGCTCGCGTGCCGCTTGAGCAAATCAGTGACGAGGACAAACGGAACCGTTTCCGCCACTGGATGAGCGAGTCGGCCCAGTTGCTCGACGTTGACAAGAAGGTGTTTAGCAGCCTCAAGGGTACTGTTTTTGAGGTGCGGCAAGGCTATAAGAGTAAGGATTCAAAGCGACAGAATGCTGATATCGAAAATGCCGTCACGGCATACACGCAGGGCTACCTGCCATGCGCCGTGATCTTGTCGCGGCAGATTGACGGCGATGTGCTATTACGATACCAGGCAAGGAAATGGTCAGTTCTCACTGGCGTCGTTGGCGCGGCCGATCCCTTGGTTTCGACTTACGACTTCATGCGGGATGTGGGCGGTTACGATCTGGCTGCGTTCTTTTCTCGCCACAGCGCTGTTCTCCGCCGCGAGATAGCCAGAATCCTGAAGTTGCTCCTGGCCCCGGACGCACCATGAACCTAGCCGCACGGGAACAACTGCGCCAACGCGCGGACTACACACACAAGTTCAACGTCAATTCGGGCCGGCACGGGTGGCTGCGTTTAACACCCGCGTACTCGGTCAAGATTGTCACAGAGCTCATAGACCGCCACGAAGGACCTGTGCGTCTATTGGATCCTTTTTGTGGCACGGCCACTACCGTCCTGTGCGGAGCATATCGTGGACATGAAGGCGTAACTACCGACATCAATCCCTTTCTGGTGTGGCTGGGTCAAACAAAAACAGCAAAGTACACTTGCGGCTCGATTCAGAGCACGCGCCGCGCAAGCGATCGGGTATTGAGGGCGTTGAAACGAAGGGCGAGCGGTCCGGTTACGCCCCCGCCCATGCATAACATTTCAAGGTGGTGGTCTGCGGAAGCACTGGAGTTTCTTTGCCGGCTCAGGAAGGCCATCGAACTTGAAAGCAGCAAGAACTCCGCAGAACGCAATTTGATGCTGGTCGCATTTTGCCGGACCCTGATTCAGCTTTCGAGCGCCGCCTTTAATCACCAATCCATGTCTTTCAAGAACGAAAGTCAGGTGCGTATTCCGCTTGATATGGATATGGCGCCGCTGTTTATCGAGAATGTTCGCTTTGTGCTGAAGGGAGCAGAGGAAAATCCGAGTGGAACAGCCACTGTATTACCTGGGGACGCCAGAAGTTTGCCGGATGCTATAGACGGCCACTTCGATCTGATTATTACGTCTCCACCGTACGCAAATCGGATGTCGTACATCAGAGAATTAAGACCCTACATGTATTGGCTCGGATTTCTTGACAGCGGCCGCGCCGCGGGTGAATTGGACTGGTTGGCAATTGGCGGGACCTGGGGTTCGGCAACCAGCCGGCTGGCGAATTGGAAGCGTTCGGAAGAGACGTTTCACCACCCACTGCTTGAAAACGCCTTGACAAGAATTGCCCACGAGAGCCACAAGAACGGTAAGGTTCTGGCTAGGGCGTGTTAACACTAATGGGTCTGATTATGGTACGATTGGGGTATGGAAATCACGCCCGAACAATACGAACGCATCGTTCCTTATCTCCCGGTGCAGCGCGGCAACGTTCGCCTCTCGAATTTTGCGGTGCTCAACGCCATTTTGTATGTCGCCGAACAGGGCTGCAAATGGCGCGGATTACCGCCTCGGTTTGGCAACTGGCACACCATTTACACGCGGATGAACCGCTGGTCGAAGAACGGGGTGCTGGACCGGGTATTCGAGCATCTGCAGCGCGAGCGGATCGTGCGCGTCAAGCTGGAAGCCGTATCGATGGACAGCACCATTGTCCGGGTGCATCCCGACGGGACGGGGGCGCTAAAAAAAACGGCCCCCAATCCATTGGCAAGTCCCGCGGCGGCTGGACCACCAAGATTCATATGGTTGCCGCGGATGCTCGAACGGCTATAACGTTCTCGCTCTCGCCGGGACAAGCCCACGACGCTCCGCAAGGGCGCAAGCTGCTGAATCGCCTCGGCCAGCAGGACGATAATCCCTCGCTGATCATGGACCGCGCGTATGAAGGCGATGAGACACGGCAACTGGCCTTGGCGCTGGGGTACACGCCCGTCGTTCCGCCGAAGCGCAACCGGCTCGACCCCTGGCAGTACGACCGGGAGATGTACAAGCGGCGCAACGAAATCGAGCGGCTGTTTCGCCGTTTGAAGGGATTCCGGCGAATCTTCTCCCGCTTCGAGAAGCTCGACGTCATCTTCCTCGGATTCATCCTCTTCGCACTTATCTTCGATGCGTTGCGTTAGTGTTAACAGGCCCTAGTTACGTGGCCAAGTACGTGGATGACATGTGGGTTCATTTCTGTTCCCTGGTTAAATTGCTCGATGCGGAAAGCGAACTCCATTACATCGTAGGGAACTCCGTTTTCTATGGGGTGCTTTTGCCGGTAGAACAACTCTACGCCGCCATGCTGGAACGCTTGGGCTTCCGGGATATTGAATGTCGGCCTATTCGAAAGCGCAACTCGAAAAAAGAGCTTTTTGAATTTGACGTATCCGCGCACTGGGCATCTGGCACAAAACCATCCCGGCTTCAGGCAAGTGGGGGGAACCTGACTTCGCGCGAGGCGGGCTCGGAACTGTTATTGGGGGCGCAGTAGTCGGCGAAAAACGCTCCAGAAAGGATGCGGGTGCGAGGTTGTTCCACCCTCCGAAATCGGGATGCCTTTGGAGGAGCGGCGTTTTCAGGCTCAGGCGTCAGCCTGCGCCGGGAAAGGGCAGGAGTCTTCTTTTTCCACCAAATCAAAAGTAAACAGCATCTTGGCCATGCCGGTCAGCACCGCCATCACCATACCCAGTTCCATGATCTCCGCCGGACTGAAGTGCTTCTTCAATCTCTCGTGCAAGGCCTTGTCAAGCGCACCCGATGGATTGGTTAAGACCATTTGATCGGCCAGCGCGAGTGCGGCCCGCTCACGCTCGGAGAACGGGCCGCTTTCGTACTCGTGCAGTTTGTCGATTTGTTCCTGGCTCACTCCGGCTTCCAGCGCGTCGGGACGGTTACCCTGGTTGCAGAAACGGCAGCCGTGGGTGGTGGACAGGCGTAAGCGGGCCAATTCCTTGATAACTCGCTCCACGCGGCCGGCCCGGAACAACCGGGCGTAGAACTCGCCGTACCAGTCGTACAGTTCCGGCGCGTGCGCCATGACCTCAAACCACGTGGCGTCTCCACGCAAAGCCATGGACCGCTCCCAACCATGCCGGATATGCTCCGGCATATCCTCCGGAGCGATGCGCGGCAATTGAGGTTGCGGCATTGACTACCCGAACAGCGGAACGGCAATCCCATGAATGGCATGCATGAGGTTACCGACGGCCTCCGCCGCTTCCGGTGCGCCGGGCTTGTAGATTCCGAGGAAGGCCTCCACTATCAAACCGGCCCAGATCGTGAACACCCAGGGGCGCACGCGATGGATGCTGCGCTTCATCGCGTCGTCCTGCTCCGTGGTAATCGAGCCCTGGCCAAGCGCCCTGACGCCGGCAATGAACCCGGGGATATAGATGCGAATCATGACGCCGCATAAAACCAGGATCGCAAACACGATCAGCTTGGGCGCAAGCCAGGGCGCCTCATCCAACCGTCCGGTGGAAACGGACCACCACACGGAAGCCACGATCGCAACGATCAGGAACCAACGGAACCACAGATCCAGCTTGGTAAGCATTGGCATGAAGCTGGCGTTGTGCTTGAAGTGCATGACCAGCAGCACAGTAAACCAGACCGGGCCCAGCACAACGATCATTGCGTATTGCCAGAGCGGATGGGATACCCCTACGTATTGCGAGAGAATGCCCCCCACGGTAAGCATCATGCTCAGGCACAGGCGCGGCAAGAGGTCGATCCACAGCATGATGCGGGACGCCATGAACCTTTGGTCCGGCGTGTTCGAGCGGTTGAGGATCATACGCGTGGAATAAAACACACCTATGTCGCCGCCAAGCCAGTAAGCAAACAACACCAGGTGAATAATCAGCCAGATCGTGTGGCCGAGATCGCCTTCAGCTCCGTTCATGAACTTTCCCTCCAATAATTCGGCGCATAGTCTAACCCCCCTTTGGGAACGAGGGCATCTTGCCCTCGTCGAGGGCTGGAAGCCCTCGTTCCCAAAAAGTGGGGTGAGCAGGCGGGTTAGAATTCGCCGTTCCTGACCGGCTACGGAGGTTTCACGCAAAGATGCGCAAGGTATTGGTTACGCTCAAACGCGTTGTGGACTACAACGTGCGCGTGCGCGTCAAGCCCGATGGCAGCGGCATGGCTACCGAGGGCCTGAAGATGAGCATCAACCCGTTCGATGAGATCGCCCTTGAGGAAGCGCTGCGGATGCGGGAACGTGGTGAAGCCGGCGAAATCCTGGCCGTGAGCATTGGCGGCGACGAGTGCCAGCAGCAGCTCCGCACCGGTCTTGCCATGGGGGCCGATCGGGCGCTATTGGTGAAATGCGAAGGCGAGGTGGAGCCGCTGGCCGCCGCCGGAATTCTGCTCGAGGTAATTCGGCGCGAAGAGCCCGATATCGTGATCACGGGCAAGCAGGCGATCGACGACGACTGCAACCAGACCGGCCAGATGCTGGCCACGCTCTGGGGCCGGCCGCAGGCTACGTTTGCATCCGAAGTGCAACTGACCGGCGACACGGCGCGGGTAACCCGCGAGGTGGACGCCGGCCTGGAAACTCTTGAGGTCGACTTGCCGGCCGTGATTACCACCGACCTACGCCTGAACGAACCCCGCTACATCAAGTTGCCGGACATAATGAAGGCCCGGCGCAAGCCGTTGGAGACTCTTGCGCTGGACGATCTCGGCCTGGCTGCGCCTCCTGCGCTTACGCCGCTCAGCTACGAAGCGCCTGCGCAAAGGAAGAAAGGCGAGCTGGTGGACGACGTGCCGGCCCTGGTTGCAATGCTGCGGGAACGCGGCTTGTTGAGCTGAGGTGACGGCGTGAGCAGAGTACTGGTGGTTGCCGAACACGATGGGCAGGCGCTGCACGCAGGCGTGGCGCGCGTGGTCAACTGTGGACTGGCGATCGACCCTGAAGGAGTGGATGTGGCGATCCTGGGCCAGGACTGCGGCGGCATCGCTCAGCAGGCGGCGACGATAGCCGGGGTGTCCGGGGTGCTATGCGTAAGCCGCCAGGAGAATGCACAAGCCCTCGCCGCGATACAGGCGCCCCAGGTGGCCGCGCTGGCAAGCAAGGGTTATGGCCATGTACTGGGACCGTCCACGACCTTCGGCAAGGACCTGATGCCCCGGGTTGCAGCACTGCTGGGGGCGCCTCAAGTCAGTGACATCATGAGCGTGGAAGGCGAGCGCCGGTTCAAACGCCCGATATACGCAGGCAATGCCGTCCTGACGGTGGAGGCGCCCGCCGATCATATCGTTGTCGGCACGGCGCGCCTTGCTTCCTGGCCGGCCGCGGCCGAAGGAGGCGAGGCCGGTATTGAGGAAGTGAGCCTGGACGTTGAGTTGCCGGAACACACGCGCTGGGTGGAACTGAAATCCGCCAAGTCGGAACGCCCGGACCTTCAAAGCGCCGATGTGGTTGTGTCCGGGGGCAGGGCGCTGGGCAGTTCGGAGAACTTCTCAATTCTTTACCAATTGGCGGATCGATTGGGGGCCGCGGTCGGAGCCTCGCGCGCGGCGGTGGACGCAGGTTACGTTTCAAACGATATGCAGGTGGGGCAGACCGGCAAGATCATTGCTCCGGGATTGTATTTCGCGATCGGCATTTCCGGCGCCATCCAGCACCTGACCGGAATCAAGGATGCCGGAGTGATCGTGGCGATCAACAAGGATCCGGAGGCGCCGATCTTTGAGATCGCGGACATCGGCCTGGTGGGAGATTTATTTGCTATTGTTCCGGAACTGGAAGCCGCACTGGAGAATTCCTGAATGGCCGCATTGCTGGTAACCCCTTCCGAACTGCATGCCGCAATCGAGGCCGGTGAGGCCCGGGCTGTGGATTGCCGCTTCGACCTCATGAATCCGGCCGGAGGCCGGGCTCTGTGGGATGCCGGTCACATTCCCGGCGCTCCGTATGCGGATCTCGACCACGATCTGGCCGGACATGCGTCGGGGCAGGGAGGGCGTCATCCGCTGCCGGATCCCGCCGATTTCGCCGCCACCCTGGGAAGCTGGGGCATTACCCCGGATACGCTGGTGGTGGCGTACGACAACCTGGGCTGCGCGATCGCCGGGCGTCTGTGGTGGATGCTGAACTGGATGGGCCACGAACGCGCGGGACTGTTGGATGGAGGAATGCAAGCCTGGGAAGCGGAGAATCGGCCGCAGGAAAGCGGCGCGCCGCTTATCGAAGCAACCGAATATTCCCTCGGCGGCAACTGCCGTTCGGTCGTAGGCCTATCGGAGGTGGAGCGTGCCGTGCTGACCGGCGATATGCGGATGCTGGACGCAAGAGACGCCGCCCGCTACCAGGGTCTGTCGGAGCCGTTGGACGCCCAGGCAGGCCATGTGCCTGGCGCCGTCAACGCGTTCTTCCGTGACAACCTCGATGCCGGCGGCCGGTTCCTGCCGCCGGACGAGCTGCGCAAGCACTATCTCGAATTGCTTGACGGCGTCGATCCCGCCGAGGCGTGCGTAATGTGCGGATCCGGCGTGACCGCCTGCCATGACCTGTTCGCCATGGAATTAGCCGGATTGCAGGGCGCGGCCCTGTACCCGGGCTCCTGGAGCGAGTGGTCCCAATCGAATAGTCGGCCGGTAGCCAGTGGACCGGACCCGGGGGGAGTGGACACATGAACAAACGCGACACACCTGCAAGCTTTAGGAACGAGGGCATCCTGCCATCGGCGATCCGATGCCGGCCAGCGATCTTGCCCGCCGCCATTCTGACCCCTGGGAACGAGGGCATCCTGCCCTCGACAAGACGCTACCGGCGTATGATCTTGCCAGCCGCCATTGCGTCCCTGGCAGGCGTACTGCTCATTTCCTGCACCGGCGTTGGCGGCGAAAGGTCGGTCGCTTCCGCTCCCTCAAAATTCGCCCGTTTCCCGCATAGCGCGGCCAATTCCGATTGCTTTTACCAACAGCGCGTCGACAACTTCGAAGTGCTTAACGACAGCAATCTGCTCGTTTTCGATGGCCGCAGACGCGTGTATCACGTGGAGGTGTCACCTCCGTCCATGGATCTTCGCCATGCCTACGGCATCCAGTTCTCCTCAACCACCGGGCGGGTCTGCGGAAATCCCGGGGAGCGCCTGCAGGTGCGGAACGGCTCGTTCTCCCGCTTCCCGCTCTCCGTCAACGGCGTCTATCGGCTTGACGAAGCCACGCAATCCGCGGTGCGCGCGCACTTCGGCCAGACCACGCCCCTGCCGCCGCCGGAAAACGAAGACGCCGAGGCCGTGGAAGAACTGGTTACCGACCTCGAAGAGGCTGCCGACGATTCCGGCCAGGAGTCCCCACCCGACGCCCCCGGCGAAGAGCAGGAGAACTGAATATGGATTGCGTCATTGTGCTGTTCAACCTCAAGGAAAACGCCGATCCAGCCGAGTACCAGGCATGGGCGCACAGTCGCGATCTGGTGGAGGTGAACCGGCTGCCGTCGGTGGACCGCTTCCGCGTGTTGCGTTCCGTGGGCCTGCTGGGGGGCGCCGATGACCCTCCCTACCAGTATGTTGAGGTGATCGACCTCAACAGCATGGAGAAATTCGGCGAAGATATCCAATCAGCCGTCGTAGCTGAGTTGGCCAGCGAGTTTCGCCAGTTCGCCGTCAACCCCGTATTCATCCACTGCCAGGACCTCTAGCCTTTAGCGTGGCCGCGAAGAGCCCAGCAAAGGGCCGCGTTGTGCGGCGCTCCGGCGGACGCTACTACGAGGAGTTTCGCAAGGGCGATGTGTACGAGCATTCCCCGGCCCGCACCCTGACCGAAACCGACAATACCTGGTTCACGCTGCTGACCATGAATACCCATCCGCTGCACTTCGACAAGGAATACGCGGCCAAATCGGAATTCGGACAGCGGCTCATCGTCAGCACTCTGACCCTCTCGATCCTGGTGGGAATGAGCGTCTCGGATGTCAGCGAGAAGACCCTTGCCAACCTGGGGTGGGGTGATATCCGCCTGCCGCATCCGCTGTTCATCGGCGATACGCTGTACGGATCATCCGAGGTGCTGCGAAAGAGGCCCTCGAAATCGCGACCAAACGCAGGAATTGTTACGGTGCGCACCGCCGGCCGCAACCAGCATGGCGACGTGGTGTGCGTATTCGATCGAACCGTGCTTGTGCCGCGGCGCGGGCACGGTGTGATGGATTGATTGTGGACTGGCAGCGGCGCAGCCGCGAATTACAACCTGAACCGGAGGAACCCGAATGAGCGACATTCTCCAAGTCGACCATGTGAACTATCACGGACGTATTACCTACTTGAGCAAGAAACCTAATCGTATGGACCAGGAACGGGGCCGGGAGAGATTCACCATCACCGTTCATTCCGACGGACACCGGACCTGTATGGCCCAGAGCGAGATCGACGACCGCCCGAGCGTCATGCGCAACACAGCGCTGACCCTGGACGAGGCCTGGCATCCGCTGGACTGTTTCGTGCGTATTTCGGTCGGCGACCGGTTCATGGGCAGCGGCTGGTTCCGTTTCACCGAAGATGAAGCCGAATGCGAAACCTATACGGCAATTGAAGGCCGCGTGTCCCAGAAGATGAGCTTGATCGAGCGGCCCCGTGCCTTCGTGGATCACGCCATCATCTGCGATGCCTGGGTGTTGAAACTGTTTGACTTGAGCAAGGGACCCGGCGTACAGACCTTTCCGCAATTGTTGCTGTCTTCGCCCGATCATCGCGGCGCTACCGGACCCCTGCTGTTCCGCATCAGCCCTTCAATCGAGTTCGTCGGCGAGGAGAACATTACCGTGGGCGCCGGTGAATTCGACGCTCTGCACTTCCGCTTCGGCAGCACGGCGGGATTGCCCAACGAACACCCCCCGTATGACATCTGGTGCACGGCCGACGGGCATTACATTTTCCTGCGCGGGGCTGTGTACGGCTACATGATGACCTATTACGAACTCGTGGATCTGGAGGTAGAACATGGATAAGCATGACGTCAGTGATCTGGGAGTTTTCGCAGCAGGCGCCGCTGCGCTGACGCGCAAGGAATACGCTGGGAACGAGGGCATCCTGCCCTCGTCGAGGGCGGGATGCCCTCGCTCCCGGGCTTTCTTCCTTTGCCTGACTGCCCTTGCAGTCGTGGCGTGTTTGATGACGACAAGCCCAGTCCTCGCACAGGGACAGGATTCCACGCCCACCGAGCGCAATGCGCTGGTCATCGCCGAGCTGCTTTCGCGCGTTTACGACAACTACAACCAGGTCTACTTTGACCGGCGCATCGGCCATCCGGAAGACGAACGGCATGATCGCCTTGAAATACGCGTGGACCGGGTCGGCGGCGCCGACTCCATGCTCCTGGCCTACCGCGAATTCGCTGGCGGCGACTACTCCCGGCTGACGCGTGCCGGCGCACTGGTCCTGTCCCCCGACAACGAACGAGGGGCGACACGAATGGAAGTCTGGAGCCGTCCGGTCGAGAGCCTGAATCCCATGAACGAGGGCGGGGGAGTCACCCAACGTCCGGAAGAGCCGCCTGATTGCGTGGTCTACTGGACACGGGAAGCAGCGCAGTTCCGCGGCCTGGCGGAAGGCGTTTGCCCCGATTGGGCATCCGAATCGGTGCTGGGCGAACAGCAAATGTGGCTCACGGCGCCTGGCGGAAGGGAGCATCCGGGCGGCGTATACAAGCTGCATGCCGCGCGCATGATGAGCTGCTACATCGACGTCCCGGGCGTAAGCGGGGGCCGCGACGAGGAATACAAGCGCTACGACGGATTGATGGTGCATGACCGCGGCGGCTCGGCGCGCGTAACCACCAAAGACGGCCGGCAGCTGGGCATCCGGCTTTCGAATGTGGATTGGCCGCTGAACAACTACAACGACGCCTTCACCCGCGATGTACTGGTGCTCTACCTGCTGGAATACAAGGGCGACGAGATCGAATCTCACGGCTACATCTTCACCGAACCGAGAGCAGAGCGTATCGGCATCAACCTCTACTGGATGATGTCCTACTGCTACATGCAGTCCAATACGACAGTCCGCCCGTTCATGTAAGTCATTGCGGTCGCAAGCGTCAGTATTCGTAGATGCCAACTGCCAGGCAAACCACTCGTTACCCGTTCAAAAGAAATGGCCGACAAGAAAATACTGATAATTACCGGTCCAAATGGCGCCGGCAAAACAACGTTTGCAACGGAATTCTTGCCGAATGAAGCCGATCGGCCGTATTTCGTCAATGCCGACCTGATTGCCGCAGGGCTGAGTCCATTCAATCCAGCTCCAGTGGCGGTCCAGGCTGGCAAGTTGATGGTAAAGCAGATCCTGGAACACGCCCAAAAGGGGCGCAGTTTTGCCTTTGAGACAACTCTGAGCGGTCGGCGGTATGCTCGCTGGATTCCCGAATGGCGACATGAAGGCTATCGCGTAAAACTGTTCTTTCTCAGGTTACCAACGCCTGAGATGGCGATTGAACGCGTTGCACAGCGAGTTGCGGAGGGAGGACACGATGTGCCGGAAGAAGTCATTTGGCGGAGATTCCACGCAGGCTGGCGGAACCTCGATCAGATATTTAAGAGCATCGTCGATGACTGGGCCGTGTACGATAATTCGGGTGACACTCCATTGTTAGTGAACAAGGCAATCAGGGCGTGAAACCAGCAGATCAATCCAAGAGCGACCGTACTAGCGATCCGGATTTCGCTGGCGCGGAAGTGGCTTTACTCCGGGCGGCGCGGCGCGCACGGCAGCGGGCCAACGCTTCCAGCGTCGCCGGGGCGAAACACGTTCGCGACGTTGCAAGTCTGAGCTTTTCTCAAGCACAAGGATACGAAGAACTCCCAGGGCTGCTGGAGCTTGAAGACTTGAGCAGCGGCGTCCGCACGCAGATTTGGAATCTGCTCTATTTTTTCCTGGAGAATTCCACACGCGACGGTATGCACGGTCCATACCTTACGGGCGCCTGGGAAAAGATTCTGAGAAAGATGCATTGTTTCTTTGACGATTTAGCTCTGGACGATTGGCGCAATGGCCTTAATTGGAATCGGACCCAGCTTCGCGAACATATCGAGCAAGACTCATTCAACCGTGTGTTTGATCGTATTCAGTTCATCATGCGCGACAGAAATTGTCCGTTACATTTTATTCGTGACCTCAAGCGCGCGTTTGAGATTTGCGGGCTAGCCTACACCATCGACTCAGGCCCACCACCGACGATCTTTCCGGTGACCACCTCGGTGGAAGGAATTGCTTTGATCGAATCCCTGCAAACGCTTCGGCAGGCCGGGTTAGTAGCCAGCACCTCTCATTTGCAGAGTGCCGCGCAGAGTATCAAACAGCAAGATTGGGCCGGCGGAATCCGAGAGAGCATCCACGCCGTGGAGTCCGTAGCACGAAAAATCGATCCTCAAGCTTCTCGTACGCTTGGCCCTGCCCTAGAGTCTATTGAGAGGCAGGGGACTCTTCATGCAACGCTCAAGAAGGCATTCAGTACGCTCTACGGATACACCTCGAACCAACAAGGTATTCGGCATGCGCTATTGGATCGTGGAAGCCCAGATGTAGGATTGGACGAAGCCGTGTTTATGCTGGGAGCTTGCGCATCCTTCGCCAGTTACCTTTGGCGCAAACACGTTGCAAGAGGGAAAATCCAAACTGGGTAACAAGTGCATTGCAAAGGGTTTGGGCCGCTGGCCTTCAAAAAACTGTCTGGAGATAAGCACAGTGGCCCTAGGAGCGTGCGCCATAGGATGTTTCGGCCTGCCGCGCTGGCGGTTCGCAGGCAATGAAATGTGTGATTGCCTCCTCCGAAGCGCCACGCGGGGTCATAGACCCGCAGGCGGGCGGGGAATGCCGGTGGATGGGCCCGCCGGCAGGGCGGATGGGGGCCGAATTGCCCTTCTTCACGCCGCCGCCAGCCCTTGCATCCGCTTCATGTTCAACGCCAGACACACCAGGGCCCACTCGCCCCGCGCTTGGTCCAGGCCGCGCACGCTGAAGCGGCGAAAACCCAGCGCCTGCTTGATCCAGCCGTTGGGCGCCTCCGACAGCCACTTGCGCTTGGCGTACTGCGCCTGACCTTCGGGCGCCGCCAGCTTGTTGGCCATCCGCGCCCGCGCCGGATGCGCCTTGGCGTTGACCGCCACCGCTTTGTGGCCCTCCCGGCCCAAGGCCACGTAGCCGTCCACGCCCCGCTCCTCCAAAGCCGCCAGGTCCGACTCGTTGCAATACCCCGCGTCTGCCAACACCCGCTCCGGCGATTCCCCATAGGCCGCCTTGACCTCGTCTAAGCGCGGCAGCATCTGCCCCTGGTCGCTGGCGTTCGACGTCACCTCCGCCGCCACAATCAACTGGTTCCCTCCTTCCACCGCCAACTGCGCGTTGTAACACTGCTGAAAGCTCTCCGAACTGGTCTTCATGATCCGGCTTTGCGGATCCGTGAAGTTGCTCTGCGCCTTGGCCTCCGGCTCGCCATAGGCGCGCTTATACGGCGGCCCGCCCTTCGGATTGCGGTCCTGACCCGGCTTGCGCCCGCGCGCATCGTCCATCGCCCGCTGGCGCGCCTCCAAGCGCGCCTTCGCCTGAACGATCGCCTCCAGCCGATCCTCGCGCCGCTTCAACTCCTCCGGCAACTCGTCGCCGCGAACGTCCGCCCCATACCGCTCATCCTCCTGATCATCCACCGCACGCGCGCGGCCTACCAACGCCTTAATCTCCGCCTCCAGGCGCTTCTCTTCCTCCACCATCCGCCCATAGCTCATCGCCTTGCGCTTGGAGGCGTTCGCCCGAACCTTCGTCCCGTCGATCGACAAGGTCCCGAAACGCGCCAGGCCCATCTCGCCCGCCAAACGAACCACCGCCACGAACAGCCGCTTGAAATCGGTCAAATGACGCCGCCGAAACTCGCAGACCGTCCGGTGAGAAGGAAAGTTGCCTGCCCCCAATACCCGAAACGCCACGTCCTCTTCCAACTTCTTCGCCAGCCGCCGCGACGAAAACACCCCCGTGGCATAGCCGTAAATCAGCACCTTGACCATCATCCGAGGCTCATACGGCGACTTGCGCCGGCCATCGCCTTCGTAGCGGTCGTAGAACACCCGCAAATCCAGCCCGTCCACCAGGTCGCTCACATGCTGCGACAAATGACCTTCCGGCAGCCAATCCTGCAGACTCTCCGGAAACATCAGCAGTTGATCCGGCTGATACGGGCGAAACGTCGTCGGCATCTCAATACCCCTTCAACATACCATCCCTATTGTCGCAAATTTCTACGGCGCAGGCTTGCATGGAACAAACTATAACTCCTTGATAGTAAAGGAATAAATATTTTGGGTTTTACACAGGTCAAGGTGGGCAAATCCAGCGCTTGTTCCCTGCGGCCAGCGCCGCGGGAACCGTGGTGAACACTCCTAGGCACAGAGAAGTCGAGCCTCGGTCGCGCGCCTGTCGCCAACGCTGGCCGAGCCTGATACCTGGAGTTTTCGTAGCGGGCGCCGCTGCGCTGACGCCCAGGGAAAAATGGAGCGCGGGCATCTTGCCCTCGTCAAGGGCTGGAAGCCCTAAATAGCTGCTTTCGCAACTCGCTTGAACTCGCTCGACATCGCTATTGATAAGTGAACAAACCTGCGCGATTCTTTGCTTTTTCGACCTGCGGCTACGGGTAAGCTTGCGGCATGGACTGGATCGGGCAAGTTGCCTTGGCCACGCTTATCGTGGGCCTGTTTGCATGGCTTCGCGCAGACCTGGCTGCCCTGCGCAAGGAGTTTCGCAGCGAAATCACCAGGCAGGGCAAGGAGCTGAGTGGCGAGTTCTCGCTTCTAGGAAGAAAAGTGGGAAAGCTTCGGGAACGGATGGCGCATATGGAAGGGCTTCTCGAAGAATTGCGCGAGGCCGTTGCCAGCAAGCGCGCGGCATAATCCATACGGGTCAGGCGCATTCCGGTAGAGGGCTGGAAGCCCTCGTTGCCAGCAGGCTAAAGGGAGCGGCCGAGGGCGTGGCCATCGGTTGTGGAGGCGAGCAAGTTGCGAGGCATGTCGCAGTCGCCTACGCTCACGACCTCAAGTCCTTTAGCTCTGAGCGGCGCCGCCAGTTCGTCGTTGGGCGCGCGGCTTCCGGACCACGTCAGCAAGGCCAGGTCGTCAATATCGACACATGAACTGTTGAGCACGTTGCGGCAGCGAATGCGGCCTTCATCCAGTGCCGAATCCGCGTGAATGTCGGAAAGGAGAACGATTTCCACGTTGGGCATCGCGTACAGGCGCCGGTAAATGCCTTGGCGGGTGACCAGGCCCACATCGCTGGCCAGGCGCTCGCGGGGCGTGACGATCACGAGCCGGGCGAAGCGTTGGGCCAGAAGTTCCGCTGCCGCATAGGTCGCCAAGGTGTGATCCTGGTCCCAAAGAACCACCGTTCCGTCTATGGTCTCTTCCGGCCGCTCGAGCATTTCCCGGCTTACTTCGCGAATATCGAATACGAAATCTCGCCAGTCCTCCGGCCAGGAATCAGGCCATAGCATGGTGGCGCCGCCCGCCAATACCACGACATCGGGCTTGCAATGCAGCACATCCTCAAGGTTTGCTTGAAATCCGAGTTGAAGTTTCGCGCCCGCCTTGGCCGCGGCCATTTCCTGGTAGTCGTACACACTGCTGACGTTCTCGCCACCGGGTAGCTGCGCATGCAGCCAGGCCTTGCCGCCGGGACGCTCGGACGCGCCGAAAATGTTGACCTGGTGGCCCCGGGCGGCAGCCACCCAGCCGGCTTCCAACCCCGCAGGGCCAGCTCCCACCACCACCACACTCCGTTTTCGCTTTGCCGGTTGCGGCCAGTAATCCACTTCATCGAACTTGGCAAGGCGAGGGTTATTGTCGCAAAGGATCGGCCGGCGCTCGACGATCGTTGCCCAGCAGGTGTTGCAAGACACACAGTAGCGAATCTCCGACTGCCGGCCCTCGGCCGCCTTCTTGACCCACGCCGCGTCGGTGACCAGTGGCCGTCCCAGGGCCACCAATTGCGCCTTGCTGGCCGCCAATATGCCTTCGGCCTCCGCCGGGTCCGTGATCAGTCCCAGGGCCATGAGCGGGACATCTGGTGCATTGGCGGCGATCTCCGCGTGTCCGTCCACATAGGGAGCACGCGGATAACTCATGTCCGGCACATGGGTCTCCAGCGTATTGGAGTGGGAACCGTCGCAATAGACCAGGTAATGGAAGCCACCGATCCCGGCCAGGCGGGCAGTGATACGGGCAGCCTCCGAATGATCGACGCCTCCCGCGATTCCGTCATCGGCCGGAAGTTTTAATCCAATAATGAAATTACTCTTACAAGTGCTTGATATTATTTGAATCAACTCTACCAGAAAACGAGTTCTTCCTGCCAGGTCGCCGCCGTATTCATCATCCCGGATGTTGGCGGCCGGAGACAGGAACTGATGGAAGAGATGGCCATGCCCGGCCGAGAGTTCCACCCCGCTGAAGCCGGCTTCCTCCAGGCGCCGCGCGCCCTTGCCGAAGTGTTCGATCGCCTCGTGTATGCGGCGCCGGGGCATCTCCCGCGGCATGGTCCAGCTCAAGTCATCCGGCAGCGCAGAGGGCGCCCACGCCTGCTGGGACCTTCCCGTCTCCCGGTGTCCCCGGCCCGAATCCTGGAATTGGCCGAGCAGCCGGCATCCCTTGCTCTCCACGCTCTCCGCCCAGCGGGCCAGCGCGTCGCGGCCATTCGGCTTGAACAGGGCAGGGCGGTGCGAGCGTTGCTGCCAGGGAAGCACATTCAGGGGCTCCGTTACGATCATTCCCACTCCGCCCGCCGCCCGGTTGGCGTGGTAGCGCACCATGCGCGGGTTGATCTCCTGGTTCTGCGAGAAACGCGTGCTCATCGACGCGTGAACCACGCGATTGCGCACTGACCGTCCGGCCAGCGTGATCGGTTCAAGCAGCAGCGGATATTCCATTTTCCATGGGCGAATTGGCAATTGAGCGAGGGTAGCTTAACCTTTAGCAAAATTCCCGAATGTACCAATCGATTGAACCCGTCCTCCTACCAGAAGATTCTCGAACAAGAGTTGTTTCCCGCATTGCGCAGTGGGGCGCTGGCCATTACCGGGACCGCACGGCTGGCGCGAAGGATTCGGTTTGCTTACGGTCAATGGCGGCGGGCTTCCAACCAGACGGTATGGCGGCGCCCCGCAGTTCTTTCCCGCCAGGAATGGATGCGCCGCTTGTGGGAGGAATCTCTGCTGCGCGGCGGAAAGGCGGGCGAGGCCGCGCTGCTGTCTTCCAGCGGCGCCTTGCTGTTGTGGGAGCAGGCTCTCTCGCAGCACGCCATTGCGGGGTTCGATCTGGAGCAAAACGCGAGCCTGGCTCGACAAAGCTGGAACCTGGCGCTGGAATACGGGATAAACCTCGAACGGCTGCGCGCCGAGGTAGCAGGCGAAGACGAGCGCCGATTCGCCCGCTGGGTCGCACGCTTTGAGGAATTGCGCAAGTCAGGGGATTGGCAAGAACCCGCCGCGCTTCCGGGGGTACTGCTTGATGACATTCACACCGGAGCGATCAGCGTTGCGGGCAGGGTTTTTCTTGTGGGGATCGATGGCCCTCAAACGCCGCCATTTGCCGCATTGATCGCAGCTCTTGGTGACGCCGGGGCTGATCTTGCAACCCTATCCAAGACGCCCAGGACAGCATGGGCCCGGCAGATAGAGTACGAGACCGGCGACGAAGAACTTCGGGCCGCGGCGCACTGGGCGGGAGACCGCAACTCCGGAGTCATTCTGCTCGACTTTCATGCACGGGCCGACCGGGCGCGGCGCGCATTGCTGAATCGTATGCAGCCTGCCTGGCAGGCCCGGGGCTTCCCCCAGGATGCGCCGTTGAACAGCGCCGAAGCTCCAACGCTCAGTCATACCGGGCCGGCGGAAATGGTACTCGACGCGCTCTACCTGTTACCCACGGGGATCGACTTTGAGATCGTTAGCCGTGTATTGCGCGGCGCTTACCTGCGAGGGTCGTACCAGGAGGCCGGCGAGCGGGCTCGGCTGGAACGCAGCATCCGGGAGCAACTGGTAGGCGGAGACATTACCCGCGCGCAGCTGATGGCGAGGGCGGGACGGGCAACGCCGATACTCGCGGAGATCCTTCAGAACAGCTGGAAGGCGGCAAGACAAGCCCGCGGCAAGGGCAAGGCGCACTCCTTCCGCACTTGGGCCCAGGTCTTCACCACGTTCCTGCGTGAACTGGGATGGCCGGGCGCGCGGCCCCTGGTCAGCAGTGAACAACAGGCCGTGGAAGCACTAACCCGCCTTCTGTCGGAATTCGGTGGCTGCGATGCCATTCATTCCAGGCCTGTTTCACTGGCAGCGGCGCTTTCCCGGTTGACCACTATGATCCGGGAGCGGAAATTCCAACCCCAGGGTCCAGATGAATCCGTTGAACTGCTGACCATCGGGGAAGTCGCGGGAATGCACTTTGATCGACTATGGATTGCGGGCGCGCGCGCCAACCTCTGGCCAGGAGCGATACGGCCGACGCCGCTGCTGCCGCTGGGCTTGCAGCGGCGTCTGAAAATGCCCCAGGCAAGCCCGCAGGCAACCCTGGCGCAAGCACGCCGGCAGACGGAATCCCTGCTGCACGCTGCCGAAGAGGTGGTTTTCAGTTGGACCGGGGTAGCCGAGGAAGGCGTGTCCACAACCTGCAGCCCGTTGATCTCGAAGCTGCCCGTCCTTGATAAGGAGAGCATCGTGAAGGAGGCTGACAGCCCCGCATACGCGGAAAGCCTGCGCTTGAGCGCCCGGCTTGAGGTGCTCGGGGATGATCCGCCCCCTCCGCTCACACACGACGAGAAGATCAGTGGCGGCACGCGCCTCATAGATCAGCAGCTGAAGTGCCCGTTTCGGGCGTTTGCCGAATATCGCCTGCACGCCAGGGAGTATCCGAGGCCCTGGGGCGGGCTCAGCTCGCTTCAGCGCGGCGATATGGTGCACAAGCTGCTCTACCGCCTCTACTCGGAGTTCGGGGACAGCAAGTCCCTGAAGAATGCTCTGCCGCGCTTACCCGACCTGCTTACCGAGTGGTCCGTGGAGATTCCCAGGGATGATCCGCCAGGTCTGCGGGCCCTTGTCTTCGGCCTCCTGCGCCTGGAGCGTGAACGCACAGTCCAATTGGTGCTGGAATGGGTACTTGAGGACCTCAAGCGCGGTTCCTTCAATGTGGAGCAACTGGAGAGACGCGCCGAATTGCCGCTGGGAGCAATAACGCTGGTGCTGCGCCTGGACCGGATCGATCGTCCGCCGGCGGGCGGACCGGCGCTGGTATTGGATTACAAGACGGGAGTGAAGCTCCCGCTTGGCGGCCTCAACCCCGAACGCCTGCGCTTTGCGCAATTGCCGGCGTACGCGCTGGCAGCGCAGAACGTGGCCGGGGTGGCGTATGTACATCTTTCCGGCGAGGAACCCTCGGTAGCAGGCGTTTACGATCCCGCGGCGGCGATTCCGGGGATGGAGGAATTGCCCAGGATGGTCCCCATTTCTGAGCACAAGGATTTCAAGATTTACCCGCAGTGGCAATACCTGTTACAGGCCTGGCGGGAGGCACTGGAAGACGCTGCGCGCGACTTGAGCGGCGGAGACGCGCGCATGGAAATTTTCTCGTCCGACGATAGCGCGCGCAGGCAATATCAGGTATTCAGCCGCATTCACGAACTGGAACGCGATTCTTCAACCGGGCACGGCGACAAGCCGGAGCAACCATGACCGCGCCGTTCGACCAGGCGGTTCGGGAGCGGGCGCTTGACCCGGCGCGATCATTCATTGTGCAGGCGCCGGCCGGTTCCGGCAAGACAGAGCTTCTGGTGCAACGTTACTTGCGGCTGCTGGGTCGCGCGGATGAGCCGGACGCAGTGCTGGCTATTACCTTCACCCGTAAGGCAGCCGCTGAAATGCGCGAGCGGGTGGCGAGGAGCCTGCGCGAGGCGGCTTCCCCAAGCGCGAAAGCGCCACTCCACCGGCAGTTGAGCCTTGAGCTGGCCCGGCAGGTGCTGGAGCAGTCGCGCAAGCGTGGCTGGGACTTGCCGGACAACCCGGCCCGCCTGCGCATCATCACGATCGATTCTCTCGGATCCTGGCTGGCGGTAAGTTCCCCCATTTCGAGTGGGGGCGGGGCACTCGGCAATCTCCGTACCGATGCGGCGCGGCTCTACAAGCAGGCATCCCGGACGATGCTGTACGACGGAATCCGGCAAGGCGACCGGGACGTGGAACTGCTGCTCAAGCATCTGGACGGAAGCGGGCAAAAGTTCATTGAGCTGGTGGCGGCGATGTTGGGCAAGCGGGAACAATGGCTGCCGCTGCTCGGCGTCAGTCGCAGCCGCGAGGCCTTTGATAAACCGTTGCGCGGCCTGGTCCGGCGGGAAATAGACCGGGCGCTGGACTGCCTGAACCAGGCCCGCAAGGAATTTGAGTCGGCCTTCGCCGAGAATTGGATCAACGAGGACGAACCGTGCGATCCTTTGCATCCGCAAGCGCTGGGTGGCTGGAAACGAGCGGCGGGCGACTTGCTTACCATGCAGAACCGCTGGCGGGTCAGGTTCAAGAAGAAACTTGGCGCGCAACTGGAGACGGAGATTCGAGCATCGAGTGAGTTCCGTGAACGGCTGGCGCGCCTGCGAACCATGGAATTTCCGGCCTACGCTGATTCGCGGCTGGAGCTTGTGCGATCCGTCTTGCGGGTATTGCGCGGTGCCTATGCCCAGTTAAAGGTGTTGTTCGCGAATCACCGAGAAACCGACTATACCGAGGTGAGTCAGGCGGCGCTCACGGCGCTGGGGCACGGTGACCTCCCGTCATTCCTGGCGGAGCGCCTTGACGCGCGGCTGCGCCACATCCTGGTCGATGAATTTCAGGACACGTCGCGCGCCCAGCTTGACCTGCTGCAGCAGATGGTTCGAGATTGGCAGGACGGCGATGGCCGCACGGTGTTCATGGTGGGGGACCCCATGCAGTCCATCTACGGATTTCGGGAGGCCGATGTGCGCGGTTACCTGAGAGTCTGCGAGCATGGCCTGGGGGCCCTGCGCCCCGAGCTGCTCCAACTGACGGTCAACTTTCGCTCCGCCCCGGACCTGGTGACCTGGTTCAACAGGGTATTTCCCGAAGTCTTTCCGGCCGACGGAGACAGTCTGATGGGTACGGTGCCGTACACGCCCTGCTACCCGGCGCCCTCCGCAAAGCCGGGGAATTCGAAGGTCAAGTTGCATTTCTTTCGAAAAGGGGACCACGAGTCGGAAGTGGAGATCGTTGAACGGATCGTTCGCGAATCGCTGCAGGAACAACCCGGCAACAAGATCGGAATCCTGGTCAGGAGCCGGACTCATGGCGAGGAAGTCAGCCACGCGCTTGGCAAGACCGGCATTGCAGTCAGCCGAACCGAGTTCGACCGCCGCAAGCGCTTCAGCGTGGTCCAGGACCTGGCCGCGCTGGCCCGCGCCCTGTCGCAGCCCGCCGACCGGATTGCCTGGATGGCGGTCCTCCGGGCGCCATGGTGCGGATTGACGCTACGCGACCTGCACACGCTCAGCCATGATGCGCCGGGCCTGACCGTCTGGGAGCTGGTCAGCGATGCCGAGCGGGTTCAGCAGCTCAGCGCAGACGGACAGGAGCGGCTGGCCAGGACAGTGCCGGTGCTGGAAAGAGCACTGAACTTGCGAGGACAGCTGGATTTTCGCAGTTGGGTTGAGGGAGCGTGGCTGGCTCTGGGCGGACCCGCGGGCAACACCGACGAGAATGCCGCACGGCATGCGGCGGAATTCCTGGACAGTCTTGGGGAAGTCTGTCGCGGCAGCACCATTGATGATGCCGTGTCCCGAACGCTTGAATTGACCGACCAATTCGTCACTAATCCCGAAACCGGGGCGGACGTGCAAATCATGACCATGCACAAGGCCAAGGGCCTGGAATTCGATACCGTCATCCTGCCTGGCCTTGGCCGTGCCGTCCATAGTGAAACAGCTCCGGTATTGCGCTGGTGGCAGCCGCCTCCGGGGGACACCAGCCTGACGCCGGACGGCGCCGCATCGACCCTTCTGGCCGTCCGTCCGGCGCAGCGAAAAGATGGCGCCGATCCTGTTTACACCTATCTGGACACGCTTGCGAAGGCCCGGGAAGATGCCGAGCGCCGGCGACTCCTGTATGTGGCGACCACCCGCGCGCGGACCCATCTACATCTATTGGTAGGCCTGGTCAGGCAAGAAGACTCGCTGGGACCCGGAGAATTCAAACCGACGGCCAGAGTGATGGCGGCCGACCTCGAAGTAGCGATGCGGAAACTGTTGAAAGCCAAACCGCCGGATCATCTGCCGCCCAAACGCCGCAACCTGCGAACACGCAGGCTCGCCGCTCCCCGGATCCACCGTGTTCCATCCGGCTGGACACCGCCGGATCCGCCCGCACCGCGGATTGCCCCCCGCCCTGCGGAAATTCAATCGCCTTCCTACATCTGGGCCGGCGAACGAGCCCGGGTGCTCGGCCTTGCAGTGCATCGCTGGCTGCAGGAAATTGCGGAACAGGGTCCGGACGCCTATCCGCCCGAACGCCTTGAGGCCATGCGCCCGCGGATCAGGCGAATTCTGCAATACCACGGAGTGCCGGCGGACGACAGTGAGTCCTTGAGCGCCGACGTGCTGATTGCTCTCAGCAATACACTCGCGGATGAGCGCGGACGTTGGGCGCTGGAGCCGCACGATGACGCCGCCAGTGAATTGCCGCTGTCCTTGCTGGAGGAAGGGCGGACGCGCAGCTTGATTCTTGATCGCACCTTTGTCGACGACGGCGCACGCTGGATTGTCGACTACAAAACCTCCCGGCATGAAGGCGGCGATCTAGAGGGCTTTCTTGACGAAGAAGAGCGCCGATATTCGCCGCAACTGGAACGCTACCGGCTGGCCATGCAAGAGCTCGAGAACCGGCCCATCCGGACCGCGCTCTACTTCCCATGGCACAGCGCCTTCCGCGAAGTCGTGGAGTAGCCAGGGCGTCCCGTCCTCCCTGGGAACGAGGGCATCCTGCCCTCGTCTAGGGCAGGATGCCCTCGCTTGACAACATGGATACTCCCAGAGCCGGTCAATCGGCGCGTTCAAGCACCACGTTGACCTGGGCAAGACCGCTCGCGCCGGCCGGCTCGATATTGGCGCTTACCGTATGGATACCCTCCTGGACCGCCAGTCTCGCCAGCCAGACACTCACCTGGGCAAACGGCGCATCGCGCAAACGAAGGCGAACCCGGCGTTCGCCGTCCGCATTGCCTTCCTCAAGGTAGCCGGCCAATCCCGCGTCGCGCAATGAGCCGTTGGCAAGCAGCAGCAGGGAAGTGTCCGAGCGGGGCCTGGGGGGAGGCAGACCGTCCATCCGGCTGCTTATGCGGTTCACCCGCTCCAGCAGGGCGAGTTCCGAATTCCGTTCCTGCTTGTGAAAGGCGACCCGATCCAGGAGCGGTCCGACCGCGGCAAAAAACCAGACGGCGCCCAGCACCAGAACGGTCAGGCTCGCCAGCAACGCATGCTCGCGCGCTGAACGGCCCTGCCAGAAATCAGCGATCCTGTTCATCACGAAGGTCCAGTTCCCCCACCACAGCTCCGTTGGATTCAGGCACCGCGGTCTGGACCAGTACCGAGTAGCCGCTTGATACCAACCGTCGGCGAGTCTCATCCAGCGTTTCCATGTCCGTTGCCCGCACTTGAACCCGGGCCGAGGCGTCGCCAAAGTTCAAACCCAGTACCCGTACCCTTTCGCCACCGCTGTTCTCAAGCGCCTCCACCAGCCGGAGAAACTCATCGCTGTTGGCTGCTGCGGCCAGGTCGGCGGTGACGATCCGGCGCCTTAATTCCGCCCGCAGGTTTGCGCGTCCCGTCACGTTCGGCATCAACCTCCCCAGGCCGGCATCCACCGCCTCAGCGGCCACCTCGTACTCCTTTTGCGCGCGCCAGCCTTCAAGTGCAAGGAAAACCGGGTAGAGGAGCGCCACGGCCAGCAGGCTCACCGCGAGATTGCGGAATAAACGGTGCTGGTCGTTGCGCGGGCGAAATTCGCCCTGTAACAGATTGACTCCCCGGCCTGACAAGGCCTCCGCGGCCATATGCGCCATTATGCCGCTTTCCAGCAACCGCAGCTCCACCTCGCGGCCGGCCAGTTGCGCCATCGCTTCGCGCGCCGCGCTTTCCAGCGCGGGTTCACAATAGATTACCAGGCGGAACGGTGAAGCCTCTTCATCGGCAAGTTCGGCGCACAGAATGTCCACCAACGAAGCCAGCTCTCCCGGTTCGGCCGATGCGACCTGGCCGCCGCCATTGCGCACCAGCAGGGAATCGTGCTCCAGCAGCGCGATGGAGGCGTTGGGCAGTTCAGGCAATGTATCGGACTCGCCATAAACCGCGACCGGTGTGAGACCTTCGGACGAGCACCGGCTCAACCACTCGGCAAGCCGCCGGCGTTCAATGGCGGCAACATCCAGGCTGTCGCCGGTGGCAGGCCCGAAGGCAAAATGCATTTCCTCGATATCGCTCGCGATGCGGTCCTCCAGCGCGTAGCGAGCGCCTTTTACCGCCGCCCGGCGACCCCGCGCGGGCAATTCCAGGCTGGCCCTGAACACCTCGCCCGCCGGCGCCAGCAGCACGACCTTCTTGCCCTCGGCAACTGCCGCGGCCTGCGCCAGTTCTCCTTCACCGCATTGCGGCAGGGGCGCGCCGTGGGAATCCACGACTTGCCAGCAAGCATTTGCTTCCAGGGCCGGAAGGCGGATGACCAGGTATTCCATAGCTCTAGTGTCGTGTCACGCCTCTAGCTTTCCACCGCCGCGTACCACGCCTCGGCCGGCAGGCCCTGACGGCGCCATCGGGTCCTGATCTTGCCGGATGCCCGGTTAAGGAGGCTGGTCAGGAAGAATCGCGTCCCCTCTACGCTAACGATCACTCGCAGGCGGAACCAGTTGCTGCCCAGAGAAACCCGCCCCGCCATGTTGGAAGGCAGGGTGCGTTGCACTTCCTGAAGGTCGACCATGCCGCCTGACAATTGCCGCTGGCCCCAAAGTTGGGCCTGACGCGGGTCGGCGCGGTTCGCAAGCGAAAGCAGAACCGCCTCGGTGGCCGTGTTCACGTTGACGGGGGTCGGCGCTCCATACACCGGCAAGGCCGTAATATGCGGGGCCAGGATACTGAAGCTCTCCGAGTCGAATCCCTCCACGGCCAGGAGCTCGGATACGTCTGCAAGTGGCCGGTTGGGGGCCTGATAGGGTGGATCAAGCCGCGTATAGGCTTCGTCTTCGGCCCCGGCCAATGGCCGCGGAAGGTTATCGGCGTCCATCCAATCCAGCGCCTTTGCAGCCAGGTTCTCGTCGAGTTGCAGAACCCGAAGCAGGCGCTGAAATTGGCCCACCGCGATCATGTCCGGCGTGCCCTTGGGCGTAACCAGATTGTTGACGTTGAACCGGCCCTGCATGTCCTCCATTGTCCCTTGAATCAGCATCGGGCCTACGTTCATTTCGGCGATGCCGCGCGCCCAGGTTTCGCCCACATGATCCGTGTCGCTATCCAGCGCATCGGCAACCAGTAACTCCGCCGCCAGGTCCTCGACCCCCAGCGCGATCATGCGTCCATGCACGGTGGCGATCAGAGCCCTGGAAGACTGGCTTTCCAACTGTAGCTGAAACATTCGGCCGGCGGCAAGGATTCCCGCCAGGCTGACGATCAGCAGCGCGGATATCAGCGCCAGGCCGCGTTGAGGCCCGAGTCGATTCATCCGCCCACCTCGATCAATCGCATGATCCGGCCGGCGCCTGAAACCGTCAGGGTTATCCTCACTCCGACCGGAAGAGACTCTACCGACGCGGCGCCGGGCGGAGGCCAGAAAGGCGTCCAGGCATCAGTCCCCGACGACCTCTCCGGCAGGAATTCCACGCGGAATTCGCTTACGTTTGCCAATAGCACTTCGCCAATTGCCTGTGTCGCGCCAATACGGTCCAGCACCGGCCAATATTCGCGCACCAGCCGGCCGTCAATCAACCTGTAATTGACCCGCTGCAACTCCGCGCGCGCATGCAGGGCCGGATTCAACCATCCGCCGCGGGTGAAGCTCAATCCGCCGCTCCCGGACGCATCCAGGGCAGGCTCATAGTCCCGGCCGAGAATGTTACGCACCGGACGGGCCCGCAGCTGCGCGAAATCATTCTCCAGAACGCGCACGGCGCGGCGTAGATCGGCCCACCGCTGCTGCGATGCGTCAAGACGTTGGGACTGCGTGGCCGCTTCCCCCAGACCGCCGAATGCAAGCGTGGCCAGCACCGCAAAAATTGCCAGCGCAACCAGCAACTCGATCAGGGTAAACCCCCGGAGACGGGATGCCGCGGTCATTCCTGCTGTTCCGACACCGAATGCTCCTCCAGGCGGACCATGCCGCGAGCGGTCCCAAGCGTCCTGTCGTTGCGCCCCGCGCTCACCCGCACTTCGACATCGCGCAGGACCTCAAAAGCCGTTTCCTGCACCCGGTATTCCACCCACCAGAGCCGGCCCGAAATCTCCTCTTGCCGAGCCGGTTCCCCGCCAGGCAATTCGGTCGCCAGACGCAGCGAAGTGAGCGCATCGGCGGCCGCCCAGTTAGCCAGCGTGCGAACCCGCAGTTGCTCCGCCGAGCGGGATGACTGGCCCATGGCGGTGAATGCGGCGCTCAGGCCCAGGGCCACGACCGCCAGCGCCACCAGCACTTCGAGAAGCGTGAATCCCCTTTTCACGAGTCCTGGATATCAAGCTGCCCGGAAGCGCTGAAGCGCACCATCACGCCGGCCTCCCGCGGACCGGACAGCCGCAGCGAGAACGGCGTGAACTCACCCTCCGGCAGCAACACAACCTGGGGCGCAACTGCGCGATTTGCAACACTTGTCGATGCCGGCCGCCCATTGATCGTCAAGGCCAATTCCAGCGGCGACTGCCAGGCGCGGGGCGCTAACGCTCCCCTCCGGGTAAGGGGGTTCCAGGCAAAGCGGAACCTGGAGTCGGCATCGGGTTCACCAGGAACCAGTTCCAGGTATGAGTAGCCTTCGGAATCAAGCCTTAGACCCAGCACGCGTCCTTGCAGGCGGCTCTCATCCACCGCCAATCGCAGGGTTGCAGCCAGCCTGCGAGCCTCGCGCGTCACGGGATCGCCGACTACGCCGATGGACAATACGGCCATTCCGGTCAGTAGCGTGATTAACGCCAGCACGACCAGAATCTCAATCAGCGTAAAGCCGCGTGACCTCCGAATGGCCTGCAGGTCTGCCCTCATAGCTGCTGGTCGAGATTCCAGTTGCCTATGTCTCGGTCCTGCCTCTCACCACCTTCCTCACCATCCCGTCCCAAGGTATAGATGTCGACCTCGCCGCGCCGCCCCGGATTGGAATACAAGTACGGACGGTTCCAGGGGTCGACCGGCATGCGACGCATGTAGCCGCCTTGCGGCCAGCGAATGTCGGGGCTATCGGGCTGGTTCACCAGTAATTGAAGCCCCTCTTGGCTGGTCGGGTAGCGAAAATTGTCCAACCGGAAGATATCGAGCGCCGCCTCGATGGCCTGGATATCCGCCCGGGCCCGGATAATCCGGGCGTCATCGACCCGGCCTATGTAAACCCCGGTTGCTATCGCTACCAGGATCCCGATGATGGCAAGCACCACCAGAATCTCCATCAGCGTAAACCCGCGGGTGCGATTCGCGCGCTGTTTGCGGCGAGAATGCCGGCGATTGGATGCGTGGCATGGGCCGGCCGGCAGGAGGCAGGGCTGAGCCGGCCCCCCGGAAGAAGATCGGCATGGAGTTGAACTGGATTGCATGGCAGAAGTCCGGCAGCTGCCCGGATAAGCTCCTCCAATCATGCCAGAGCGCGATTACGGACGCTATCGCCTATAATTTTTTGGCGTGTCTGCCGAATCCAATTTGTTCTCGCTGCGCGGGGAAATAGCGCTGGTTACAGGAGCCACGCGGGGCATCGGCGCTGAAATCGCCCGTCAGTTTCGGGCAGCGGGCGCCGAGGTGATCGGCACCGCTACGACAGCCGCGGGCGCCGAACGGATCTCACGGACTCTGGGCCGTGAAAATGCGGGAATGGTTCTGGACGTTGCCTCCGATGAAAGCGTTCATGCGCTGGTTTCCGATTTGGCGGGCAGCATGCCGACGATACTGGTCAACAACGCCGGAATCGTCAAAGACAATCTGCTGCTCCGAATGAAACCGGATGACTGGCAGCAAGTCATCAATACCAACCTGAGTTCCGCGTACCGAATGTGCAAAGCCTGTTTGCGCGGCATGCTGAAAGCACGCCGCGGCCGCATTATCAACCTGTCGTCCGTGGTCGGCATCGCAGGGGCGCCGGGGCAGGGCAACTACGCTGCGGCCAAGGCCGGTTTGCTCGGTCTTACCCGGGCGCTGGCGCTGGAAGTGGCGGGCCGCGGGATCACCGTGAACGCCATCGCGCCGGGCTACATTGAAACGGACATGACGGCGGCCGTTTCTTCCGAGCGCAAAGAAGCGATGACCGCAAGTATTCCCGCCGGCCGGGCCGGCACGCCGCTGGATGTCGCCGGGGCCGCCGTCTACCTGGCGTCGCCCGCGGCAGCCTACGTCACCGGGGCTACCCTCCACGTCAACGGCGGATTGTGGATGGGGTAATACCCTGAGGAGAATTGCCGGGTACGTGAGTGTGGTATGCCCGTATAGACCGGTATTCCGGTAAAATAAATGTTTACGCAAAATTCGCTGGGTTCGCCCGGCGCCTGGGAGACTTGGTTCTATGAGCAACGTTGAACAACAGATCAAGGCGATCATCGCCGAGCAGCTTGGCGTGTCAGAATCCAGCATCACAAATGAATCTTCATTCGTGGACGACCTGGGCGCCGATTCGCTCGATACGGTGGAGTTGGTCATGGCGCTTGAGGAAGAATTTGAAACCGAGATCCCCGACGAAAACGCAGAGCAGATCACTACCGTTCAGGAAGCAATCAACTTCATTACCGCCAGCCTTGAGGAATAGCCGATTCGACTCGGCCGGCCACAGGGGCTCGGTCGTCCGGAGTACCTGAAATGCAAGGTCGTCGCGTAGTAGTGACGGGCGCCGGCGCGATCACGCCGGTGGGCAACGATCCCGAAGCCGCCTGGCAGTCGGTCCTGGAAGGCAGGAGCGGGATCACCACGCATGAGGAATTGCCCAAGATAGGGGGCTTTCCATCCCGTATCGCCGGTCTGGTCCGGGATTTCGATCCGACCGAATATATGGATCGCCGCGAAGTTCGGCGCTACGACGTTTTCAACCATTATGGGGTCGCAGCCGGCATTCAGGCCGTTCGCGCGTCCGGACTCACCATCGATGAATCGAACGCGGAGCGGGTTGGCGTCTATGTCGGGTCGGGAATAGGCGGTATCCGCACCATCGAGAGCACCGCCGTGCGCTACCACGAACTGGACAATCCGCGGCGCATCTCTCCATTTTTGGTTCCCGGCATCATCGTGAACATGCCGGCCGGCCTGATATCCATACAGATCGGCGCTCGCGGCCCGAATATCGCCACCGCCACGGCCTGTTCCACCTCCACCCATTCCATAGGACTCGGCGCGCGGGCCATCGCCTACGGCGAGACCGATGCCTGCGTGGCCGGTGGTACCGAGCACTGTATCGCCTATCTTGGGATCGGCGGGTTTGCGTCGGCCCGCGCGCTGTCGTTGCGCAACGACGAGCCGGAACGGGCCAGCCGTCCCTGGGACCGGGACCGCGACGGCTTTGTGCTGGCCAACGGTTCCGTATGCCTGATGCTGGAGGAATTGGAGCATGCCCGCCGGCGCGGTGCTGAAATTCTCGCGGAAGTCATCGGCTTCGGCATGAGCGGCGATGCCTACCACATTACTGCGCCTGCCGAAGACGGCGCCGGCGCCGCAGCCTGTATGCGAGCGGCGCTTGCGGACGCCCAGGTCAATGTTGAGGACGTCGATTACATCAACGCACATGCGACCTCCACCCAGTTGGGCGACCTGGTCGAGACCGTCGCAATCAAGCATGTGTTCGGCACTCACGCTGGGGCCGTGGCGATCAGCTCCACCAAATCGATGACCGGGCACCTGCTGGGCGCCGCCGGCGCACTCGAGGCTCTCTACTCCATATTGGCCATCCGGGACGGCGTCGCGCCACCCACCCTCAACCTGGAAAACCCCGGCGAGGGGTGCGATCTGGACTACGTGCCGGGCGCCGCGCGAGACATGCCCATCGACGTGACCATGAGCAATTCCTTTGGCTTCGGCGGCACCAACGGCTGTTTGGTCTTCCGCCGGGTCTAGTGTCGTGTCCCGCAAAGCCAAGGCGCTGATCGCCACCGCGGCTGCAGCGTCACTCCTGGTGCTGGCGGGGTTGTATACCTTCCGCATGGCGCTGGAGAGTCCTTTCGCCGAAAGGTCCGTCGACCGGACCGTAGTTGTTGAGCCCGGCGACTCCCTGAACGCGGTTGTCCGGCGCCTTGAGGACCAGGAGATTCTCGCCCGACCGTGGCTTTTCAAGCTGGCAGCCTTGGCTGCGGGGGCTAGCGGGCGAGTCCAGGCCGGCGAATACCGCCTCAGAGCAGGGGACACCCATAGCCTGCTTCTGAACCGCATGGTGCGGGGAGAAGTCGTGCAGCATTACTTCACGATCATCGAAGGATGGACTGTGCCCGAATTACTTGAGGCGCTTGGCAGCGAAACGCCGCTGATTCCCACTATCGAAACACATGACCCGGCCGACCTGGCGCACCAACTCAATTTGGCCTACGCACACGCCGAAGGATGGTTTTTCCCGGATACCTACGCCTTTACACGCGGCGAAACGGACGCTGACCTGCTGCTGCGCGCCCACCATCTGATGGAGCAGAGATTGATGGCGGCCTGGGAACAGCGCGCGGCCGATCTGCCGTTGGGCGATCCCTATGAAGCGTTGATCCTGGCGTCCATCATTGAACGGGAAACGGGGCTTGATGAGGAACGCCCGGTTATTGCCGGCGTGCTGGCCCGGCGGCTCCAAGGACAAATGCGGCTGCAGGTCGACCCCACAGTAATCTATGGCCTGGGCGACGCCTATGCGGGTGACATTACCCGGTTCCACCTGCGCGAGGACACACCCTACAACACCTATACACGCTACGGGCTGCCCCCTACGCCCATTTCCCTTCCCAGCAACGCGTCTCTTGAGGCGGCGGTGCATCCGCAACCGGGGAGTTTCCTTTATTACGTCGCCTCGGCTAATCTGGACGGCAGCCATGTTTTTACCGATACCCTGGCCCAACACAATGCCGCGGTTTCCTCGCTGCTGCGCAGCCAGCGAGCGAAGCGCAACAGCGGCCGGTAAACACGGCGCCATTGGTTGCGCCGGCCCGCACATGCGTAGGGCCCTAGTATGAGCCGCGGCCGATTCGTAGTCCTGGAAGGCATGGAAGGAACCGGCAAGTCAACGCATACGGCGTTCCTGGCCGACTGGCTCAAGGAACAGGGCAGGTCGGTGGTTATGGCGCGTGAACCGGGCGGCACAGCGCTGGGAGAACGCCTCAGAGACATCCTGTTGGATCCCGAGATCGACGACCTGCCGCCGCAGGCGGAGTTGCTCCTCATGTTCGCGGCTAGATGCGCGTCAATGCGCGAAGTCATTCTCCCGGCGCTGGCCAAGGGCGCCTGGATAATCTGCGATCGTTTTGTAGATTCCAGCTTTGCCTATCAGTCGTACGGGCGTGGCCTTCCCCTGGAGCAGGTCGAAATACTGCAAAGCCATGTACTGGGTGACCTGAAGCCGGATCTGACTGTTCTTCTGGATGCCCCGGTCACGGTGGGGCTGTCGCGCAAGGCCGGGCCGCAAAACAGTGACCGGTTTGAACAGGAAAGTCCGGAGTTCTTTGAGCGGGTGCGCGCCGGCTATCTTGAACGAGCGAAGGCAGGGGGCGACCGCTATCGAATCCTCGATGCATCACAATCCTTGCAGGATGTACGGCAAACCTTACTGGAGGTAATCCAGGAGTTGATGGCCTCACATAGTTAAGTTATATTATAGATATATATAATATATAACTAATATATTTCATTATTTATACCCTAAATATCCGTTAGAAATCCTGATCCCGAATAGACGAAATGGAGCTGCAAGAAATCAAGGGAACCGGAATGCCCTGGTTGCAGGGGCTTGAAGCGGAGCTGGCCGCACAAGTCCAATGCGGTCAGCTGGCCCACGCAGTACTGATTTGCGGCCAAAGAGGTGGAGGACGGCGGCGCCTTGCGGCCTGGCTGGCGCAGTGCATTTTGGGCGTCGATCACGACGTGTGGCCGGCGGAATCGGCCCCGGAGACCACGCGGCACGCGAACTTGCATCCGGCGGCGCCCGAAGCCGGCAAGTCCTTGTCGGTGGACCGGATCCGCGAGCTGATCCATTTCCTGCTCTTAAGTACCTATGGCCAAGGCGCTCGGGTCGCCGCCATATGCCCCGCCGAAGCAATGACGCGGTCGGCGGCCAACAGTCTGCTGAAAATTCTCGAGGAACCGCAGCCGAACAGCTACATCCTTCTGGTAGCGGAGGATCCTGCTCCTTTGCCGGCCACCATCATCAGCCGCTGCAGACTGGTGCGAACCCCCAGCGTGCCGTGGGATACGGCGATCGCGTGGCTTGCGGGGCAGGAACCGGAGGTGAACTGGGACAACGCGCTGCGACTGGCCGGCAGCGGGCCGTTATGGGCCCGAGTGTTGCATTCCGAAGGCCTCGATGAGCGGGCCAGGGCCATGAGCGCTCAGCTGGCAAAGCTCGAGAGGCGTTCGGCGACCCCGGTGGAGGTCGCGAGGACCTGGAAAGACCTGCCCATGCGCTTTTGCTGCGACTTCCTCTTCCGCTGTGCTTTTCGGCGTGTCCGGGACTGGACGTCAAGCGGGAATAACCGCTACAAGCGCAGATTTTCGCTGTTGTCCTCGGCTGGGCGAGAGGACATGATTCGGCATGGCTTCAGTCACCTGGACCGGATCATGGACTATCGTCGCATCGAAAGCTTCAGCATGAATACGGAGCTGGCGCTATCGGTCCTTCTGCAAAACTGGTATGGCGGATTTTGCTCCAGGACGTGAAGGTTCCGGGCTTTTATTCGCTGGTACTTGAGGATTCACAATCCGTGGCGGGAGCATGGCTGCCATTCCTGGAGCCTGGCGGCCTGTTTGTGGCCACCCGCCGAGAACACGTGCTGGGCGAAGAAATTGTGCTGCTGCTGCAGCTGCCGGGCAATGCGAAGCACAGCGTTTCCGGGCGCATTGCGTGGGTCAGCGCCGAAATCCTGTCCCGCATGTGCCGGCGCGGCGTGGGTATTGTTTTGGCAGGCGCGGAGGGCTCCGCGCTGGTCGAGGAGATCAGGCGGATTGTCGAACAGGAAATTGCGCCCGCCGACGCTCTCCTGGCCAGTTGCTGACCGATGCCTCCAGGGACTGAAGGCGAACTACCGCCAGCCTGAAAAGCGCACCACGCGGTCCGGAGCCGTTTCGGTCCGGCATTCGGGTCGAAGCATTGCGGGGCCCAGCAGGTACCAGTTCCTGCGATGCGCATAGCCCAGAGGAATTCCCGATTGGTTCCTGAAGCACCAACTGCGATACTCCTCCGGAGCCAGCAGCATCCTGCCGGGGTCGGCGCTCAACCACGCTGAAGCATCCAGGATTTCCTCTCGACGGTCCGTACGGCGGCGGCCGAAGTGAGTTACCGGCCGATCCATGTAGAGTAACTGCTGGGCGCGCCAGTCGGCCAGTCCCAGTTCACTTCCCTGGGGAACTGCGGCCAGAGCGGCGGCCGAGATCATCTTGCCGGATCGTCCTTCGTTAAGCAGCGAGAAAGCACCCCACCCCAACAGCAGCCAGAACAACACGATAGTGCATCCCGTGACGGCCGCTGCCCTGCGGCTTCCCGCCGCAACCAGGCCACCCAGGCCCGCTACGCAGGCAACGATCAGCAATGGCACCACAATTGGGTGGACGGAGTTGATCTCGAGCAGCAACGCCAGGCGTGCCGGATTCAGCAGATTGAGCCAGAATGGCGAGCCGTCAGACAGGGAAGTAACCGCCGGTTCATCCGGGGCGGTTACCCCATAGACCAGAAGCATGGGGAAGAGCAGGGCCAGAAGCACCGCAGTCATTCCCAGCCAGAGTGTGCGGCGGCAATTCTTGCGTTTCAGCGCACCGGCCAGGTGTGGCCCGCAGGCCAGCGCCAAGGCGGGAATTACCGGCAGAAAATCCGCCGCCCGCTTCGCCTGGCTGATCGAAAGCAGCAGCAATACGGCGCAGGCCCAGGTCAGCAGGCAGAGCAGGGCAGGGTCACGGGCCCGCAGCCCTTCGGTCCAACCGTAACGCATCCAGGGCAGCGTCAATACCAAAGGAAAACAGGCCCAGGGCGCAACTTGCAGGATGAAGTACCAGAATGGATACAGGTCGCTCCAGGAGGTAGGTCCGGTGCCGAAGGGCCAGGCTTCCGGTAGAGCGGTTCGGTAGGCTGCGACGGCCTCCGCATCGCTGGTCCAAAGCAAGGCCAGCCAGAGCGCGGGAATTGCCGCCAGAACGGCCAGACCTGCCAGCCACCTGGGGTTCCATACCGACCGCCTTCTCAGCCAGCGGCGACGGACCGCCCACAACCAGGGCGCCAGCAGCAACAGCGGCAGCAAGCCGGAAATATGAATCATCATGCCCAGGCCGCAACCTGCGCAGCCGAGCAGGAACAAGCCCCACGAAGGCCCCAGCAGCAGGTGGCGGGCGATGCCGTAGAGGCCCAATACGATCAGGAAGCACTGCATGATATCGCCGCCGGCGCCGTGCGACTGCAACGAGAATTGCACGCAGGCAAGCAACGCGGCGCCCGACCAGAAGGCGGCTGAATCGTCCCACAGACGCCGGGCCAGGTCGTAGGTGAGCCACAGAATACCGATCCCGCAAAGCAGCGACGGCAGGAGAAAGCCGACCCGCAGGCCGAACACCCATTGGAAAACCGCCAGCACCCACAGGTACAGCGGCCCCTGCTCGATGTACAGCTCGCCGGCGAGCGTGGGCGCCAGCCAAGTGCCGTAACGCAGCATTTCCGCCGCCGCCAGCACGTTTTCCGGCTCGCTAGGGGGCCACGGGTCGCGCAGTCCAAAGCCGGCCGTGAATATCAGCAGGGCGGCGCCGAAGAGAATGAGCGGGCTGGCACGGGCATCCATAGCGCAAGTGTATCGCTGTGCGGCCGACACTTATAATGCCACTCGCGACCCATGCCGCCAGGAAGTGGTCCAGATAGAGCTATGACCATACCAACCGATGCACTGATCGTGGGCGCCGGTCCCTGCGGACTTTTTCAGGTTTTCGAACTGGGTCTGCTCGGCATCAGCGCCCACGTTGTCGATGCGTTGCGGGAGCCGGGAGGTCAGTGCACAGAGCTCTATCCGGACAAGCCGATCTACGACATTCCCGCCATTCGGGTGCTGAACGCAAAGGAATTGGTGGATGCCCTTCTGGAGCAGATTGATCCATTCAATGCACAGTTCCACCTGGGCCAGGAAGTTACCGTGGTCAGCCCTCTGGAAGGGGAGGAGGGCTTTCACGTCGAGACCGCGGCGGGAACGCAGTTCCACGCGCGCACCCTGTTTCTTGCCGGCGGCGTGGGCTCATTTCAGCCGCGCAAGATTCGTTTGGACGGGACCGAAGTTATCGAAGGGCGCCAGTTGCATTACCGGGTGAAGGATTCCTCGCGTTTCCAGGGCAAGCGTTTGTTGATCCTTGGCGGTGGCGACTCCGCGCTGGACTGGGCGCTTGAGCTGGGCCGGGTTGCCGATTCGGTAACCCTGGCGCACCGGCGGGAGGAATACCGGGCGGCGCCGGCCTCGGTCGCACAATTCAAGGAATTGGTAGCGCAGGGCAGGGCGCAGCTCCATGAGAACGCCCGGGCGACCCGTTTGCACCTGGAGCAGGGAGCGCTCAATGCTGTCACCCTTACTATTGACGGCGTGGACCAGAAACCGTTGGAAGTCAATGATATACTTGTGTTTTTCGGCTTGGCTCCCAAACTCGGACCGATTGCCGGGTGGGGGTTGGACTTGAACCGCAAGACGGTAAACGTGGACCCTGAGAAGTTTCAGACCAACGTGCCCGGCATATTCGCCATCGGCGATATCTGCCATTACCCCGGCAAGAAGAAATTGATCTTGAGCGGGTTCCACGAGGCCGCTCTGGCTGCATTTGCGGCCAAGGCCTTACTGACGCCTGGCAAGAAGGTTCACCTTCAATACACCACCACCAGCCCCATCATGCACAAGCGGCTGGGGCTGAGCGACTAAGAGCTACGGCCTTTTAACGCCATGGGAGGCCCTAGCCTGAACTTCCGTCCTTTTTTCCGTCGGATTGGGGTTAATCGCTTGATTTGAATAGGGATAATTCGTTCGGGCCTACGCATTATGTTACCATGTATATGTAAGTATATCTCTTGATTCCACGGTATTGTTGCGCTATAATAGTTACCATGTATATCGATACCGTCCCCAACCGCAGCTCGCCGCCGGCCATCCTTTTGCGCGAAGGCTGGCGCGAAGGCGGAAAAGTCAAAAAGCGCACCCTCGCCAACCTGTCGAAATGGCCCCCCGAAGTGGTCGAGGGCTTGCGCGTGTTGCTCAAGGGCGGGACCGCCGTTAAGCGCCTGCCGGAAGCCTTCGAGATCGAACGCTCCCTGCCCCACGGCCACGTCGCCGCGGCGCTCGGCGCCCTCGAGAGGCTGGGGCTTCCCGGCCTGATCGACTCTCGGCCTTCGCCGCAGCGGGACCGGGTCGTAGCGCTGATCGCGGCGCGCATCCTGCATCCGGGCTCGAAGCTGGCCGCGGCCCGGGGGCTGGCCGAAGAAACGGCCCGCGACACGCTGGGCGAGGCGTTGGGTCTGGGGGAAGCGGGCGAGGACGATCTGTACACCGCCATGGACTGGCTGCTCAAGCGCCAGCCGGACATCGAGCGGCGCCTGGCCAAGCGGCGTTTGAAAGAGGGAACGCTGGTGCTGTACGACCTGACTTCGGTGTATCTGGAGGGCCGGCGCTGTCCGCTGGCCAAGCGCGGCCATTCCCGCGACGGCAAGCGCTCCAAGCTGCAGATCGAGTTCGGGCTGCTGTGCGACGCCGGGGGCTGTCCGGTGGCGGTGGAGGTGTTCCAGGGCAACGCGGCCGACCCGATGACGGTGGGCGCGCAGATCAACAAGCTGAAGGACCGCTTCGGTCTCCAGCGGGTGGTGTTGGTGGGCGACCGGGGGATGCTGACCGAAGCGCGCATCCGGGAGGAGGTTAAGCCATCCGGTTTGGACTGGATCGGCGCCTTGCGTTCTTCGGCGATCCGCGCCTTGGTGGAGTCGGGCGCGGTGCAGATGTCGCTGTTCGACCAAACGGACCTGATCGAGGTGCGCAGCGACGCGTATCCGGGCGAGCGGCTGATGGTGTGCCGCAATCCGCAGTTGGCCAAGGAGCGCTCGCGCAAGCGCGAGGATCTGCTGCAAGCGACCGAGAAGTTGCTCGCGCCCATCGCCAAGGCCACCAGGCGCGAGAAAAGCCCTCTTAAGGGCCAGGACAAGATCGCCCTTCGGGTGGGCAAGGTCATCGGCAAATACAAGATGGCCAAGCACTTCGTTCTCGACATCAAGGACGATTCCTTCGGCTACCGGCGCGACGCGGAGTCCATCGCCCGCGAAGCGGCCCTGGACGGCTTGTACGTGGTGCGGACCAGCCTGCCGGCGGCGGAACTGGACGCGCAAGGGACGGTGCGCGCCTACAAGCGCTTAAGCGCCGTGGAGCGGGCCTTTCGAAGCCTCAAGACGGTGGACCTGAAAGTGCGGCCCGTGTTCCACTATACGGCGGGCCGGGTACGCGCCCATATCCTGTTGTGCATGCTCGCCTATTACGTCGAATGGCACATGCGCGGATGGCTCAAGCCGCTGCTGTTCGACGACGAGGAACCACACGCCGCCGAGGCGGCCCGCGCCTCGGTTGTGGCGCCGGCCCAAGTCTCCGAATCGGCCCAGCGCAAGGCCCGCAGCCAACGAACCGCAAACGGCCTGCCCGTGCACAGCTTCCAGACGCTGCTCGCCGATCTGGCGACCGTCGCCAAGAACCGGGTGATCCCGCGCCTGCCCGGCGCCGAGCCGTTCACCGTCGTCACCCGGCCCACCGCGCTGTAATCGGAAGCCTTCCGGCTGCTCGGAGTCCGCCTGAAACGTACCCAGTAACGCCCACTCCTGATTCTATTGATTTGCATATAAATCAACCGCTTACATTATGCAGGGGCTTGGAAGTTCAGCCTAGCCATCGTCCCCGGCCGGAGCTTGCGCCTCGGGCATGAGGGTCTGTATCGCCTCTGCAAATTTTTCCTCGCTGTGCCCACCGAGCAAGGTCTTTACAACCGCGCCATCCGTGCCGATCAGGTAATTCGCCGGCATTACGCCCGGCCAGTAGGGATCCAGCTCCTCCACCAGCAGGTATTCCTCAATTTCCGCGCTCAAGTAGCTCTCCCACTTGGGAAATCGCATTTCTATGAATTCCTGAACCAGCCAGGATGAGTCCGCCGGATCATCCAGAGAAATCGCCACCAGGGCAAAGGACGAAGGATCCAGTTTCTCGCGCAGGTCAATCAACGCAGGAATCTCATGTATGCACGGGCCGCACCAGGTGGCCCAGAAGTTAACCAGGATTACCTTGCCGCGATGGCCCTCCAGCAGAGGCCGGAGATCCTCGGCCCGAATGCTTTCGAGATCCGGTTGACCGGACTCCTCGGACCCGGCCGGCTCTTCATCGGCCGACCAGGTGGCGCGCGGCAAAAATGCAGTCAGGGCAAGGACTGCAGCCAGGACCAGCCCAAGCCGGGTGGTATTATCATTCGAGGTTGACGGAGTAGGGCTCACGGGAGCAAGACACCATGCTGAAAAGAGCATACATTAGCGCAATCGCGCTGCTTGGCGCACTTCTGTTCTTACCGGCCATTGGCTGGGGCAAGGCGGAAATCCTCTACCAGCACAAGCTCGGGGTAGCGGAAAGGGCATCATTCAGCCCGGAGATTGCCGCGTCATCCGACGGCGAACTGTACCTGGTATGGCTGGACCGGCCGATGCCGACGGGGCCTCCGCCAATGCGCAAACCGGGCGAACACAGCCATCGGTCCGCGGTGGACTTGTGGATTGCGCGTTCCGACGATGGCGGCGCCAGCTTTCAGGCGCCGGTCCGGGTAAACCAGGAAACCGGCGTTATCTGGGGATTCCAGGTCAGCAAGCCTCGGCTCAGCACCGATAGCGAAGGGACGGTTCATGTCTTCTATCCCGCCAATGCCACGTCCACCGCCACGCGCCTGGACGTTGTTGCGGCGCATTACACCCGTTCAACCGACAGGGGCGCTACCTTTTCCAAAGCCGTCACCTTGAATTCGCACGTCAACAGTGACGGGCGAGGGCTTCTGGGTGAAGATCTGGGCGCGGCCCACGCTTTCGGAACCATGGATGTCGGTCCGGACGGCACGGTTCACGCCTTCTGGCTTGACACCCGTTATATGGACAATCCGCTTGAGGGCGCCACGCTGTTCACGGCTTCTTCCTCGGACGGGGGCGTGACCTTTTCCGACGAAATCGAATTTGCGCGAGGGGTCGTTTGTCCTTGCTGTCAATTGATTACCGACTTCGTGGGTGACGATGCGATCCTGGTGTCCTACCGCCATGTATTTGAAGATGGCGCCCGCGACAGCGTAGTGCTGCGATCCACCGATCACGGGGCCACCTGGCCCGAGTTGGCCCGCCTGCCCATCGATCCCTGGATCATTGCCGGATGCCCGCTAAAGCCCACCGACATAGCCGTCAATGAGAACTATGTCTACACCGTGGCCTATTCGGCGGGCCCCAAACACAAGGGAGTCTGGTTCAGCCGTTCCAGCAACGGCGCCTTGAACTTTGAGGAGGCCCAACCGGTGCATCCCACCTCCAAGTTCAGCGATTCGCCGGTCATCTCCGTGACTCCAAGCGGCGTAATACGGCTTGTGTGGCATTCCCGTGAAGATCGCAAGAGTCCCTATCGGCTGTTCATGGCCGAATCCTACGACCACGGAGAAACCTTCGTAGGACCGTGGACACTACCGACACCTGAAGGAAATTCCCGCTATCCGGTGATCACAACCGCAGCCGACGGCACGTCGCACATTGCCTGGGAACAGCGAGTAAGGATCGGCGACATCGTGACCACCGAAGTACAAGTGATGGGCATCGCGGCCCCGCTGGCAGCTCCTACAAGAGTGATTGCCAGCCTCAGCGAGAATACCGAATAGCGAACTCACGTTCCCGCGACAGAACTGACGCCCCCCTGGGCACGAGGGCATCCTGCCCTCGGCGAGGGCGGAACGCCCTCACTCCAGTGGACTCTTCCGCATCAAGAAAGCTGCAACATCTCCCTATTACTTTACATAATATACATTATGCCCATTTTATAGGGACAGAATCTCTTACCCCGCTCCTGCTTGCTATTCCCGCCTTGCCAGCCATCCGCCTCAACTGTTGAACGCATTGGCGGAGCGAGGGCATCCCGCCCCCGCCGAGGGCAGGATGCCCTCGTTGCCAGCGGGGACGCCGGTTTCTTCGACGGATTCGCCTAGCCTGCCTGCGGTTTGGCCAGCAACATTTGCGCATCACCGATGGTGCGCTCCGCAAATCCGGCCTCACAATAGCGGAAATAGAACTCATACATGCGAAGAAATTCCCTGGAGTAGCCAAGCTCTCGCGCCGCGTCCCAATTCCTGCGCAAGGCATCCGCCCACAGGCGCAGCGTGCGCACGTAATGGCTCCCGATGTCATCCATGCGCAAAAGGCGCAAGTCGGTACGGCGGCGCACCGCGACCATAATGGCTTCGACTGAAGGCAGGAATCCGCCCGGGAAAATGTAGCGCTTGATGAAGTCAACCCTCTTGATGGAGCGCTGGTAGGCCTGATCGGTAGTCGTGATGGTCTGCAGCGCCATCAATCCTTCGGGAGTCAGCAGTTGGCTGCAGCGTTCAAAAAAGAGGCCAAGGAACTCGGCGCCTACCGCCTCGATCATTTCAATCGATATCAACCGGTCAAACTGCCCCCTGATGTCCCGGTAATCCTGCAGCCTGATCTCGATCAATCGCTCCAGGCCCGCATCCTTGACCCGTCTTGTCGCTTCTTCATGCTGGCGTTCGGATATTGTGAGGCTTACTACCTGACAGCCGTGTTCCCGGGCCAGATAAAGAGCACAGGCGCCCCATCCGCTGCCGATCTCCAATACCCGCATCCCTGGCTTGAGCTGCAACATTTCGCACAAGCGCTTCAGCTTGGCAATCGACGCTTCTTCCAAGCTGCTTTCTTCCGACGGGAAATAGGCGCAGGAATACAACATCGTCGGATCCAGGAACAGTCGAAAGAAATCGTTCCCCACATCGTAGTGTTCAGCGATGTTGCGCCTGGCGGCCGTGCGCGTATTGCGGCGCAATGCATGACCTGCCCGACGCAGCACTGAACCGAGGTTTGACAGTGGCCCCTCCAGCCCCTTGAGCGCTTCCTTGTCCCGCAGCATCAGCCGCAACAGCGCGGCCAGGTCAGGTGAGCGCCACTCGCCGTTCATGAAGGATTCCGCCGCTCCCAGTGCGCCTCCGGTCGCAACCGCCTTCCAGCAGGCGCTGTCCAGCACCTCAAGAGTGGCCTGCGGCAGCTCTTCAGGCCTCCCCTTTCCTCCCAGGATCCGGCCCTGACCGGCTTCCAGCACCTGCAGCCGGCCGTTACGCATCTTGTCCAGACGCCTCTGGACAGGAACTCTCCACACCGAACGAGGAAGATCGAAGTTCGTTTGCGGGCTCACGATCCGGGGTTTGCCAAGGGCTGGACACCCTTGAGCCACAAGCGCCGCGCGTTCAGATGAATCCGTAGCGCCACGTTGGCGGTCATCAATGGGTAGCGCAAGAGACTGCGGGCCAGCACCTTGCCGCTGACCGGCCGCCGCAGCAGCGCCTGGCTGGTGTGAAGGACACACGCTTGTTCCCGCCGTACTTCGATACTGAGCGATAGCTGATCGCCCGGCCCTTTCACCCAGCAACGATAGGACATATCCATGGGGAGGAACGGAGAAAAGAGTGTATTGCTGACTTCCAGAACATAGCAGCGCGGCGTTGGATCGCCCTCATTGAAGCAGTATTACACAGGGATGGGATTGAAAATATAGCCGAAATAGCGCAAGTGGGTCAGCAGTCGATTGTGTCCGGGCCGAAACAGGTTGCGCCGCTGCGCAAACAGTTGATTCATCGTGCTGCCTTGATATTCCTTCTTAAGACGCGCGAAGTAATGCCTCGGTGACATCTGCCAGCGGTGTTCTCTCCACCAAAGTAGGTCCACGGCTATAATTCGCACTTCTGACGCATGCCGGATTCACGCGCCGGCGGCAGGGGACCGAGGAAGTCTGAACAGTGGGGATTGCGATGCAAAAGGCGCAAGACAAAGCTCGAGTGGTGGTGGTAGGCATGATCGGCTTCCACCTGGCTTGCTTCGGCGCCATTCTTACCGGAGTGAGCAAGACCGCCCTGATCGTGGCGGGCGTGCTGTATTTCCTGCGCGCCTTTGGCATCACGGCGGGTTTTCACCGTCTGCTCGCTCATTCCTCCTACAGCGCTTCCCGCCCCGTGCGCTTCCTTCTCACCTTCCTGGGCAGCTGCGCTACCCAGGGCGGGCCCCTGTGGTGGACGTCCCATCATCGTCGGCATCATCGCTATTCCGAGCGTGAGGGCGATGTGCATTCGCCGGTGCGCCGTGGGTTCTGGTATGCGCATATGGGATGGATGTGGGACGCTGTATGCTTCGGGGGCAACTACAGCAACATCAAGGATCTGCATCGTTACCCCGAGATCAGGATTCTACAGAGAGGTTACGTATTCCTGATCCTGGGGCAGGCTTTATTCCTGTTTGGCCTGGGCGCGCTGCTGAAATGGCTGTCGCCGGAACTGGGCACCAGCGGGCCGCAGATGCTGGTGTGGGGATTCTTCATCAGCACTGTCGCGCTTTGGCACGCTACCTTTATGGTGAATTCGGTCTGCCACCTGTGGGGAACCCGCCCCAATCCGGCCGGAGACGGCAGCCGCAACAATTTCCTGGTGGCGCTGCTTACCCTGGGCGAGGGCTGGCACAACAATCATCATCGTTGGGCCTATTCCGCGCGCCACGGTCTGCGCTGGTGGCAACTCGACATCACCTGGCTGGGCCTCTTGCTCATGAAGCAATTGCGCCTCGTGCGTGATCTGCGTCTGCCCGCCAGGAGGGTGGCGGCTACGCAAACCTGACCCCCTGCCCCTCCCATGGAACAACCTGGGTAGGAGGGCTTCCAGCCCTCCACGAGGACAGGATGTCCTCGTTCCCAAAGTGTTCCTTGCGCGTCAGCGGGCAGGACGTTGAAAGGGCCTTGGCGCGTGCGCGACTCAGCTCACGTAGCGATATACTACCCACTACAAGGAGGTAGAGCGCCATGGATTTGTTTCTAGAGCAACGTAACTCAGCACGCAATAAGAGGATTGTGCGGCACGGTTCACCCACCAACAATCTCGTTCTCAGCGCCTACCAGGCGCCCAATGAGCGCGTCTTCCCAAAAATACTCGATCTGTACGTCTCACCGGGAAGCGTCATAGCAGACATAACCTATGGGAAAGGTGTCTTTTGGCGGAACATAGCTCCCGATAGGTACCGTCTCTTGGCAAGCGATTTGGCCGATGGCGTGGATTGCCGCAATTTGCCCTACGAGGACGCAGAAATGGACTGCGTTGTCTTCGATCCGCCCTACATGCACTCGCCTGGGGGAACCGCGCATTCCACCCACACGCCGTTCGAGAACTATTACCGCAATAACCGCACGGGAAACACAACGAAGAGCAAGTACCACGAAGCGGTGTTGGAGTTGTATGCCGATACCGGCATAGAGGCCTACCGTGTCCTCCGTGACCGTGGAGTAATGATCGTCAAGTGCCAGGATGAGGTTTGTTCCAATCGTCAGCGATTGACGCATGTCGAGATTATCCGGGAGTATGAAAAATTAGGATTTGTCGCTGAGGATCTGTTTGTTGTGATGCGAAATAATCGCCCGGGCGTAAGCCGTACGGCCAAGCAGGTTCATGCACGCAAGAATCACTCGTATTTCCTGGTTTTCTGGAAGAAAGGCAAGACGGGAGTAATCTGGACGCCGCCCGAATGAACGCCATCGACCTGATGCTCCGAGTAATTCGAGAACACACCCCGCAATCAAAATGGACAGGATCTCCATTGGAGCCCTTTCGCCAGGTAGCAAACACGAACCGTGGAGACATTGGTGAAGAATTCATCGCCCGATATCTTGAATCGTTTGAAATATGCGTTCATAGGAGTGAGTCACGCATCATGCCGTGGGATCTTGAGATTGGGAGTAAGCGCTTCGAGGTAAAGACTGCATCTGAGGACAGTAGCGGGGCATTTCAATTCAATCATGTCCGTCTGGACAGGGACTATGATTACCTTCTGTGCCTAGGCATTCGACCGGCCGCAGTTCTATTTGAGGCATGGCGCAAAGGTGAGGTGTCGGAGAAGCGAGCCGGAACCCTCGTGCGCATGGCTGAGGGCCAGGGCGTCACTTTCAAGCTGACCAAGAAACCCGAAAGCATGAGGAAGATCGAAGAACTGCCCGGATGGGTGAAGCAGATAATTGCGCCATCTCAAGCCTGAGTAGAATTCGGCACCTTCGGATGCTACGTTGGTAAGCGAATGTAAACTGCGGTCAAGCTCACACCGGAATTATCAAGCAGCCTCTAGAGGTGGACCCCATTCGTTGCACAACTTGGCAGCAAAAATAACGTGTAGTCGGGTTGTTGTAGATGAATGCTGCCGATGATACGCGCGAGTTCGGATATCCGCACTGAGCGCTGCCCCGCGGATTTCCTTTGTGCCGGTCAAACCGGCCCTGGCGGCGCCCGTGATGTAGTCACACTATGGTCTTGAATTGGAGGGTTTGGGGCGGCATACTGCCGGAAGTGAAATCGAAGCCGGGAACGATCCGTCATGGAACTTGCCATACGTGAGGCGAAGGCGCGCCTCTCCGAACTGGTCGCCGCAGCCCGCAACGGCGAGCGTGTGATCATCACGAAGCATGGCCATCCAGCCGCCGAGCTGGTGCGCTGCGAGCGGCGTGGCGGGATTGACTTCGACAAGCTGGAAGCGGCGCGCCGACGTCTCGGGATCGAGGGCGACGGCGAAGGATGGCCGAAGGAATTCAACAATCCCGCCTTCAGCCGCCGTGTACTCGGCCTCGACGGCGAATAGTTGGGCCGGCAATGCGCATCCTTCTCGATACGTCCTACCTGTTCGACTTCATGGACAGGCCGGGAAAGTTGCTTGATTCCGAGCGCCGGGTCCTGGCTGCGCGCGAGATGGAGATTTACGTAAGCGCGGTTTCGATCTGGGAAATGCGGCTCAAGCATAACGCCCGTCATCCCTCGGGCGGGCGCAAGAGCCGATTCTCCCCGGAGGACGTGATCGATGCGCTTGAAGATCAGGACGTAACGTTTCTGCCAATGACAATGCTCCATGCCGCGCGGGCGCTCAAGACGCCGCTCGACCACAAGGACCCGTTCGACGAGTTGCTGCTCGTCCAGGCTCAGGAGGAAGGCCTCAGGCTCCTTACCGCGGACAGGCATCTTGCCGGCCATCCGCTGGCGGTCGCTGCACATGAGCTTGAGTAAGCTGCGGGGAATACTACCTGGTTGAGAAAACGCCCATCCCTGATCAATTGGCGGCGCGAGCATTACACAGTGCATTGGCTCGCAATCGCTTTGGACGGATCAGGCTGTGGGAGGCGGATTGAGGTAGCCTTTGTAGCGGATAACGAAGCCGGCAAGCGGCAGCGTGATTTCTACGTCGAAGTGGAATTGCCCGCCCTCCTCGAATTCGCAGGAATCTCCTCGCGGGGCCAGGATGTCAGGCAACGACAGACCCAGGAAACTCCAGCGCCGCATAAGCAGATTCAGGCGGCCATCTTTCGCGACCAGAGCCATGCCGAAGACGAAGGGTCCGAACCGTTCGCATAGCAGGTGCTCGAAGCGGCCGCGACCCGCGCTGAAAGTGCTGGAAAAAACCTGTCCTCCAAAGTCCCGGGTCCACTTGTCAAGAGTTCTACCCCGCTCGAAGGTTACGGACACCGGCACCTTGCTTGCCGCCTTGGGGAATCGGAGCATCCAGGCCAGCAGGCGGGCACAGACTCCCCTGCCCCTCGTTATGTCCGCCATGCCGCTGACTTTGAGGTAAGGACCGGTTTGATGAACGGCCCTAAGGGAGGGTGGCAGGATTTTCCAAGCCTCCCCCAGCACTCGTTGATGCAAACAGTGATCACCCGCTGGCGTGCTCAGGCGCTTGCCCAAAGCGATGTCTCTGCCCGCAAAGGACCGGCGATAGTCGGTCAACTCAAGCTCTCCCGATGCCGGGCGCGCACCGGCGCCCGGAGGCCGTCCTTCCAGCCAATTGCGCAGGATTGCCTCCACGGCCATGGACGGGATGTACAAACCGTAGTGGCCTTCCGCCACCAGGTGCACGGAGCTCTTTGCTCTTTCTCCGGCAGCGTTTCGGCCTTCGATTTCCACAAACATCCCGCCTCGATGCTCCCCCCAACGTATCGTGTTGGCCGTGCGGTGCATGAGCCGGGCCATCGGCGTCAAAGAAGGAATTACGCCCCTGGCGACCGCCCTGGCCAGAAAGCGAAGCAGGCGATGCAAGAAAACCGGTTGGGGAGCAGCCCCCATCCAGATACCCTGCACCTGGGGCCATTCATCGGCAAGAAGCTGAAGATCCGGCACATCCACAAGTGAGAACTCAAGGGGAGACAAGGGAACGCACCCCGGCGGCGCGATCGTGTATTTCTTCATTTCCGTCAAACCGCAGGCGGTTTCCCAGCGTCCTTCGCGACGCACCCGAATCGGCTTGCCCGCGTACCCGGCAATCGCGCGAATCACGTTATAGCCAACGCCGGCATATGGGGATGGGGCAATGCCTCCGACAATGGATTTGATCTGCTCCATGTCCTCGGCGAGATCACGCACCATGGCGGCGGTAAGCACGGGGAAACTGCTGGCGCCCGACAGCACAACGAGCTCGCGCTCCTTCGCCTCCCGATCGAACTGCTGGATATCCCGAACGAAAGCCGGACTGTCGGCAAGATCCAAGTAGTTCGTGCGGGTGGCCACCGCAGCCTTGACGAGACGGTACGGGTCACCGCCGTATGCCTGGAAGGGCCCTGACGCATCCACCACGATATCCGGACCAATCTCTTCCAGAATCCTTGCCATGTCCCCGTCGCGGTCGCAAGCAAGAGCTTCGCGATGAGCGCCTGGGGGAAGCTGCTCACAAAAGGCGGCTGCTTTCGATTGCGAACGGCCGGCAATGAACAGCGTCAGGGCGGGTTCGCGACACAGCAACTCAGCCAGGCGGCCTCCGAAGGTGCCGTACCCGCCTACGATGAGCACTCTCATCCCCTGTTACTCATACCGGCGGCGGGCGCCAGGAACGAGGGCATCCTGCCCTCGTCGAGGGCAGGATGCCCTCGTTCCCAGGATGCCCTCGTTCCCAGGAATGCCCTCGTTCCCAGGAATGCCCTCGTTCCCAGGGTTGCCCTCGTTCCCAGGGGGTTTCCCGGTGCTCACGCTACGGCTGCAGGAGTAGCTCGAGTTCCAGGGGCCCCTGCCCTGCCTGCCAGACGGCCTGCGCCTCGTAGTCGCCGGCGCCGCGGCTGGTCTGTCCGCTGGCGGAAAGACGAGCGGTAATGGCCAACTCGGACTGATCGGAAATCGTTGCGCCCGGGAGCATCGCGTCCGCGTCTCCAAGACTAACCGCCAGCGGGAAGCGCGCTCCATCCACCCTCTTGGCAGCCAGAGGAGGACCTGCCTGGCCTGGAATGCGGGCCACGACGAACAATACGGCGCCGGATGGCGGAGAAGCCGGTGGACCAAGGCCCAGCTGAAGTTCCACCGAGCCCGCTGAAGCGACGGTTTGGCCCGTTGCCACGCCTGCTCCCAACCGATTCAGCTCCCGCTCCACGATGGCCCGCACTTCGGGCGTAACAGGACCTTTCAGCATGCTTCTCCAGCGCCGCACCGCGATGATGTCTTCGCCTCGCGCGCTGGCCCTTAGGCCGCCGTACCAAAGCCCCTTGGGATTGGATGGGTCCGCCAGCAGCACCTGTTCGACCAGTTCGCCGGCGTCCTGCAAGACGCGCTCCGGATCTTGCAGGATCAGCGCTTCAGCCTTGCCCATGAGTGCGTCAGTTTCCCGTCCCCCGGTAAGGATCAACACCCGGTCAAAGGCCTCTGCGGCTTCCGCGTAATTTCCAATCTGGGTATAGGATGCCCCCAGCAGCATCCATCCGCGGGGATCGTCCGGGGCTTCCTCCAGACGCTCGCGCAAGGGCGCGATCAATTCGTCCACCGAAGGCGCCAGGCCGCTCCCCCCAGTATCCAGACCAGCGTGCGCCCATTCATGGTTGCTGGACTGGAGATAGACCAGTGCAGCCAGGGCCGGAATCACCAGGCTGGAAGAGGTCAGGGCCGCAGTGCTCGCGGGTCTTTCCCGGTCCCGCCACAGCGGAACGGCCACGCAAGCCACCGCCGCCAGCCCCAGCACTGCGGCAACCAGCAGGAAAGTAACCCAGGCGCTCATTCTTCTTCCGGTATCGGCATCCGGGTACGCCGCCGAATCACAAGCGCTAACGAGCCGAGAGCGACGATCAGGAGCACTCCGGGTCCAGCCCAGAGCACTAGCGTGTTGGGCGCCAGCCGCGGACGGTAAAGGGCATAGTCACCATATCGATCCAGCAGGAATTGCTTGACGTCGGCCTCGCTGGCGCCCTCTTCCACCATACGGCGTAATTCGCGGCGCATGTCCTTGGCCAGGGGCGCATTGGAATCCTTGAGGTTCTGATTCTGGCACACCATGCAGCGCACTTCTTCCAGCAGCTTGCGGTACAGGCTCTGTTGCTCCACGTTCTCAAGCGGTGGCTGGGTATCCTGCGCCGGCAGGTTGATTGCGTAGAGCGCCAGGAGGATTGCCGCCAACCGTTTCATTGCACGTCACCGGTCAGCACGGGCACGAACACCTGCGAAAACACACGCCCGTCCAGCGGTCCCACATGCCGGTAGCGAACAATGCCATCGGCATCGATAAGAAAGGTCTCCGGCGCCCCGTATACCCCCCAGTCAATACCCGTGCGCCCATCGGTATCCACCGCAATCGCCCGGTACGGGTTGCCGCGCACCGCCAGCCACTCCCGGGCATCCGCGGGAGCGTCTTTCCAGTTGAGGCCGTAGAGCGGAACGCCGGCGCGCCCAAGCGCAATCAGGAACTCATGTTCGACTGCGCAACCAGAGCACCAACTGGCCCATACGTTCAGCAACCAGGGACCTTCCTGGATATCTGCCAACGAGAGGGAGGCGTTTTCCTCAAACAGTTGTGGCAGTGAGAAATCGGGCGCCGGCTGGCCGATGAGCGGCGAAGGCACAAGGCTGGGATCGCGGCCCAGGCTGGCCCCGAACAGGATCACCAGGCCGAGCAAGACGGCGCACGGCAGCAACAGCAGCCAGCGAATGCGCCGCCTCTCCGGGTTCATGCAGCGTCCTCTGTGGCCGTGGCGCCCCGGTAGCGCCGGTCCGAAACTGCCAACAGACCGCCAAGGGCCATGATGAGCGCGCCCAGCCAAATGAAGCGAACCAGCGGTTTGACTTGGATTCGCACGCTCCATGAGCCGTCCCCGAGCGGCTCGCCCAGGGCAACGAACAGGTCGTGCCGCCAGCCGGGGTCAATGCCGGCCTCAGTCATGGGGCTTTGCTGCACTTCGTAAATGCGTTTTTGCGGGTACAGCGTCGTTACCGGCCGCGTGTCACGGGAAACCTGCACAACGCCCTGCACGGCCCGGTAATTGGGGCCGTCCACGTTTTCCACGCGATCGAGCAGAAACTCGTAGCCTGAAACGGTAATACTCTCACCCGGCGCCAGGCTGCGATCCGTTTCGACCCCCCAGGCGGATACCACGACGATTCCCAGAGTCGTAACGCCCAGGCCGCAATGCGCCAGCTGCATACCCCAGGACGAGCGCCGCGGCTTGGGCCCGCGCCGCAGCAACCAAGCGATCGGATCGCGGGTTGCGGCCGCGATTACCCAGGCAGCCGCCAGCATGCCGATCAGCGTCAGAACCCCCGCATAGCCATACGCCGCAAGGGTAAGGCCGACGACCGCCACTATCGCTGCAACCGCCGGCACTCGCAGTTTGCGCCCCCAGGCGTCGGTATCGGTAGCCCGCCATGAAGCGTGCATTCCGGCCCCCACTACCAGCAGCAGGGGCAGCATGGGAAGCATGAATACCAGGTTGAAATACGGCGGGCCCACCGAAATCTTGCCCATGTTCAGGGCATCCAGGGCCAGCGGATACAGCGTCCCGAAGAGAACCAGGAGGGTCGCGGTGCTCAACAGCACCGTATTGACCAGCAGCGCCGATTCGCGGGACACCAACTTGAAGCCCGTTTGCGGATTGGTGGTTGCGTTGCGCAAGGCGTACAGCAGCAGCGCACCGCCCATGACAACGGCCAGAAACACCAGGATGAACAGCCCGCGGGCCGGATCGCTGGCAAAAGCATGCACCGACACCAGGACCCCGGACCGGACCAGGAAAGTGCCCAGCAGACTCAACCCGAAAGCCGCAATTGCCAGAAGAAGCGTGGCGTTGCCGAACAGCCCGCGCCGCTCGGTCACCGCCAGGGTATGTATCAGCGCGGTACCGGCCAACCAGGGCATGAACGACGCGTTCTCTACCGGGTCCCAGAACCACCAGCCTCCCCAGCCCAGTTCGTAATAGGCCCACCAGCTGCCCAGAGCAATGCCCACGGTCAGAAACATCCAGGCCGCAATCGTCCACGGCCGGGTCCAGCGGGCCCAGCGTGGATCCAGATTGCCGCTCAACAGCGCAGCGATCGCGAAAGCAAAGGGCACAGCCATGCCGACGTAACCCATATACAGCAGCGGGGGATGTATGGCCAACGCGGGATCCTGAAGCAGCGGGTTGAGGTCCGCTCCGTCCAACGCAGCCGGAAACAGCCTCAAGAAAGGATTCGAGGTCAGCAGTATGAACAGCAGGAAGCCAACGCTGATCCAACCCAGGACACCCAGCACGCGCGCGGTAAGTCGCTGCGGCAAGGAGCGGCTGGCCAGGGCCACGGCCGCGGTCCAGGCGCACAGAATCAGTTGCCACAGCACCAAAGACCCTTCATGCGCACTCCATACCGCCGCAAAGCGGTACATCACAGGCAGTTTCAGGTTCGAATGCATCGCCACGTACTGCACGCTGAAGTCGTGCCGGAAAAAACTGACCGCGAGCATCGCAAACGCAAGGGCGGTGAATGCAAGCATGCCCAGCGAACAGGGCCGCGCCACCTCCATCCAGCGGGAATTGCCCGTATGCGCGCCGGCCAGCGGGAAAATGGCAAGCGCCAGCGCCAGGCACAAAGCCAGAGCAAGGCTGATCTGGCCAATCTCAGGAATCATGTTTGCACGTGCCTCGCCTCTCCCGGAAAATCAGGAGCACGGCAATGTTCTTTACGGCAGGGAAGCATCCGGGGGATGGCCCCGTTCTTCCAGCATTTCCGCAACTTCCGGCGGCATGTAGTTCTCGTCGTGGCGAGCAAGGACCTCGTCGGCGCGAAACAGGCCCTGCTCGTCCACGGTGCCATGGGCCACCACGCCCTGCCCTTCACGGAACAAGTCCGGCAGTACTCCTACATAGGCCACGCTTATCGTTTGCTCCAGATCCGTGACGTCGAACCGCATTTCCAGTGATCCCGGCGTGCGCCGCACGCTGCCCCGTTCCACCAGTCCACCCACGCGCAGGCGTTGGCCGGTGGGCGCTTCCCCTGCGGTGATTTGGGTGGGCGTGTAGAAATACAGGAGGTTCTGTTCAAACGCTGCAAGCACCAGTACCGCAGCCCCGCCAAGACTGAGCAAACCAAGGGACATTGCCAGTATGCGGCGTCGACGCGGGGTCATGTGCGCAGCTCCCAGGCGCCTTCATCCGGCGCGTCTTCCATGTTTCGAATTCGCTGATGCACGCCCCGCAGGCGTCTGCGAGCAGTCAACAGCAACCCCGCCAGGATCGCGAAGGAAAGTCCCACGCAGGGCCATACGAATGCGCCGTAGCCGCCCATCGAAAGGAACTCCTTCATGCGCTCCTCACCACCACATCACGCACCCAGCGTGCGCTGCGTTCGCGCAGCAGCACCTCCGCGCGCGCCCTGGTAAGCGTTACCGACAGAGAGAAAAGAATTGCTCCGAAAATCATTACCAACAACGGCCAAAGCATGTCCCAGGTAATCGCCGGTGCCTCCAGACGCGAGATAGTGGGGCCCTGGTGCAGGCTGCTCCACCACTCCACCGAGAACTTGATGATCGGCAGGTTTACCACGCCCACCACCGCGAGTATCCCCGCGGCCCGGTCCGCGGTTGCACGATCCTCCAGCGAAGCGCGCAGCAGCATGTAGCCGAGGTAAAGAAAAAACATCACCAGTACCGACGTCAGCCGTGCATCCCCCCAACTCCAATACGCGCCCCACATGGGTTTCCCCCACAACATGCCGGTGACCAGCGCCAACCCGGTAAAGGCAAGTCCCACCGGCGCCACGGCCGCTGCGATCGCATAGGCCAGTTTCATTCGCCAAACGAGGCCGATTGCTGAGCAGATCGCCATCAGCGCATACAGCTGCATCGCCAGGTACGCGGCTGGCACATGAAAGTAAATGATGCGGTAGGCATCGCCCTGCTGGTAGTCGGGTGGCGCCAGTAACAGGCCACCGAAAGCGCCGACCAGGATGGCCGCAGCTCCGGTCCAAAGCATCCACGGTTCCATGCGCCCCGCCATACGGTAAAAGTGCGGCGGCGAAGCCAGTTTGTGCAGCCACTTTGGAAGTGGAATTGTCGGCAGTCGATTGGGCATGAGGTTCACGCAAGGATAGAGATGATATTTTAGCTTGTGGCCGGCCCTAACGGCGACCGGGAATCAATTGGCGGTAGCGCGCAGCGCCGCCCCGGCCGCCCAGGGCAGTAGCCCCAGCGCCAACAACAGAAACGCGCCGAGCATCAGCAACGGCGGGCCGACCGGCAAACCTTCAATCGCCATCTCGGTCGCGCGCACGCCGAAGAGCAACACCGGCAATGAAAGGGGCAACACCAGCAGCGCCAGCAGTCCCACGCCCCGGCGCAAACCGGCGGTCAGGGCAGCGGCCACCGTCGCCAGCAGGCTCAATGCCGGCGTGCCCAGCGCAAGAGTAGCCGGCAGAACCAGAAGTGCCTGACCCTCCATCCCATAGCTGGAGGCAAGCAGGGGGGAAAGAAGCACCAGCGGCAGACCGAACAGGCACCAGTTCGCACCCGCTTTGGCCAGCGCAAGCCCGGCCGGATCGACCGCGCTCAAAAGCATCAGATCCAGGGTCCCATCCTCACGGTCCGGCTGGAACAGCAACGGCATGGCAAGCAGCATGGAAAGGAAGGCCACCACCCAGATCACACCCGCCCCCCATTCCGCCAGAAGTGCTTGCTCCAAACCGGCCACAATCGAAAAGAGCGATGTAGAACACAGAAAAAACAGAATATTTATAACGATATGATTCCATTTCTTAAAGTAAATTAAGAATTCCTGCTCGATCACTGCCCGCCACATTTTCATCGTTCAACACCCAGGATCAATTGCGAAGCCGGGGGCTTGATTTGCCAATCCATGCGGTGCCCGGCCAACACGGCGCAGCCGCCCCGTTCAAGATGGCCTGCAATTTCTCTCGTCAGCCAGCTCCTTCCCTGTGCATCCAGATTGGCATCGGGTTCATCCAGCAACCAGAGCGGCGCATCGGAGCCGATCAACCCGGCAAGCGCCAGGCGGCGGCGTTGCCCGTAGGAAAGTTGCGAAGCGATTCGGTCCTCCAATCCGCTCAAACCTGCCTGTTTCAACAAATCCCTTTGCTCGCCGCCGTGTCCCGCCATGCGCAGCAGGAAAGCAAGATTGCGGCGTACGCTGAGTTCTCCTTTTATCCCGTCCTTGTGACCCAGCCAGGCCAGACTACGCACATAGCGGGCTGGATTCTTGTCCAACAATTGGCCATTCAGTTCAAGAGCACCGGTTTCCAACGGCAGCAAACCTGCCAGAGCACGCAGCAATGAGGTCTTTCCGGCGCCGTTGGGTCCCCTGAGCAACAACAGTGACCCGGCCGCGAGGGCAAACGACAGGTCGCGAAAAAGACGCCTTTCCCCGCGCCAAAGAGTCAACCCTTGCGCTTCTAGCATGGCGGGCGTTTACGCAATCTTTACCAGCAGCTTGCCAAAGTGGTTGCCCTGAGCAATCGATTCAATGGCTTTTGGTCCTTCCGACAAGGAAAACTCCTGATCTATAACCGCGGAGATCCCGTGGCTGGCGAGATGATCGCTCAAGGCTCGGTGGTCTGCCCGGGCGCCCACCGTAATACCCTGCAAGCGGGCACACTTGCCGATCAGCGCCATCGCGTTCATTTCGGCGGTGATCCCGCCGAGCGCACCCAGAATCCCGATGGCTCCGTTCAGGCCCAGAGCCTGCAGCGATTGTCCCAGGGTGCCCATACCGCCGGTCTCTACCACTACATCGACACCGCCCCCGCTACGCTTGAACGCTTCGGGGCCCCATTCGGGCGTGGCGCGATAGTTGATGGTTTCATCCGCACCCAACTCCTTGGCGCGCTCCAGCTTTTCATCGCTTGAGGAAGTAATGATAGCGGTCGCTCCAAACGATTTCGCCACCTGCAGGGCAAAAATGGATACGCCACCGGTCCCCAGCAGCAGGACCTTCGAATCCGGTCCAACAGGCCCACCGCAATGCAGCGCGGTCCACGCAGTTACTCCGGCACAAGCCAGCGAAGCGGCCGTTTCCATCGTCATCCCCTCAGGCACGGGCAGCAGCGCCGATTCCGGAAAAACTCCCACTTCGGTCAACGCGCCGGGCGCCTCGCAACCGGTGGACCGGGTGCGCACGCCGGGGCGAACCGGAGCGGTCTCCCAGTCCTGCCAGAAGACAGTCATTACCCGGTCCCCAGGGCTGAACCCAGCTACTTCAGAGCCGACGGACTCCACTATCCCTGCCCCGTCGGACAACGGAATCAACGGGAAAGTAGCCCCGCCCCCATACATACCCGCTGAGATCATAAAGTCGCGGTAGTTGATCGCCGCCGCATGCATGCGCACGCGAACTTCCTTCGGGCCCGGCTCCGGCGCGGGCATGGATGCAACAGTCAGATTGTCCAGACCGCTGGCCGTTAGCTGCACGCACTGCATAAAGATTCCCTCCGGAAATTACTGAATTGATCTGGTACCCGGGGCCGGCCTAGAACGGCGTTGCTATCATTTACTTTGCGAGCGTTCCGGCGAGTATGTTCCACAATCTGTTCATCACAAGAACGGGAATAGGACGACCTTATTCTACTGCCCCCGTGCAACATTCCGGGCGCTTCTCTGGTCGCGCGACTGCCTCTTGGTTTGCCTCTCGACGATCCGCCGGACTAACAGCATTCCAATCGTCGTCCAAGATCAGATGGCAGACTACTCTCCTACTGCGTCCTCGATCATCTGCCATACAGCAGACACCGGCACATAACCAACCAGTCCGGTATGCTCCTTGGTGAAGTGTCCGGTCTCTTTCCAGTTCTCGTCGTATACCGGTCTTCGCAATGTTGGAAAGTGCGTGATTATTCCCGCGATAGTCCACATCTTCTGTCTTGCGACGTGATACACGATCGCGCCACCAGAATACCCCGCATTGATGTACGATGCGCTGTAGTGCACCTTTGACTCAGCACTAAGGTTCGCGACGACTAGGGCAGCTATTGGAATGGGCCGACCGTCAATCTCCAATACGTGGTCGATCTTAAGCTGATTGTGCACTCCCGGGAATCCTAGGGAATAGCCAAACTGCCCGTGTATGGCACCTTGCGGCACGCCGTAGAGTACCGGCAGTCGTTCGCCCAGATCTGCAGGTAATTGCGCCGACTTCAACACGATCACGTCCAAACTCTCGTCCTTAGCCACAACTTCCCACTGAAGTGGTTTCCATTGTTCTCGAAATCGTACCGATGGATTGCCCCTACAACTGCAAAATACGTGAAAAGCCGTAACCAGATACTCGCCGCCGTCATCACTGACGAGCGTCCCGCTTCCTTGTGGTCGATTGACCGTATCGCCCAGCCAAACCAAGCGACTCAGCACATTGGCTGTTGGCGACTTCATTTCAGCTGCTTCTATCGTCCCTGAAACCGTCATCATCAACAGGACGCACAGAATCACTAACCGTCGTGACATTCAATCGGAGCAGGTTATCACTAGCGTTAGTGTCGCAACGGTAAGCGTCAAGGAGGTTAGAGGTGGACCCCATTCGTTGCACAACTTGGCAGCAAAAATAAGGTGTAGTCGGGTTGTTGTAGATGGATGCTGCCGATGATACGCGCGAGTTCGGATATTCGCACTCGGCGCTGCCGCGCTGATTTCCTTTGTGCCAGTTGAACCGAGCCGTCAACGGTGGTGCTGAACCCGCGGGCTGCCGGTCATTGATGGCCGGAAGCGTGCTTGCGGCCCTGCCGAACCTCATCGCTGTGGCTTGCGGGTTCATCACGCGGCTTGCCTGAGCAGCGGCTGCATGTAGGCTTCAAAGGGGGTCCGCCCACCCAAGCTCGAATGAGGACGCGCCCGGTTGTAGTAGTGGATCCACCGGCCAATCTGACCCGCGGCGTCGCGCATCGAGTCAAACGCGTTCAGATACACGCATTCCTGCTTGAGCGACCGCCACAGCCGCTCGATAAACACATGGTCCAGCCACCGGCCTTTGCCATCCATGGAAATCCGAATGCCCGCGGCCTTCAAAGCTTCGGTCCAATCCCGGCTGGTGAACTGGCTGCCCTGGTCGGTGTTGAAGATCTCCGGGGCGCTGTGGCGGTCCAGGGCGTCGTGCAAGGCTTCCAGGCAAAAGTCCGCGTCCTGGGTGGTGGACAACCGCCATGCCAGCACGCGCCGCGAATGCCAGTCCATAATCGCCACCAGATACAAAAACCCCCGCGCCATGGGGATGTAGGTCACATCCGCGCACCAGACCTGATCGGGCCGATCAATGCTCAAATCCCGCAGCAGATACGGATACACCGGGTGCGCCGGCGCGCGCCGGGAGGGGTTCGGCCCCGGCGCCAAGGACCGCAACCCCATCACGCGCATCCCCCGGCGCACCCGTTTGCGGCCCACGCCATACCCCATCCGCCGCAAGACGCGAACCATCTGCCGCGAGCCATACCAGGGCGTACGCAGATACTGCTCGTCCATACGGCGCATCAACTCCAGATTGAAATCCGACTCGCCTTGGGGCGTGTAATACACGCTCCTGCGGCTGACGCCCAACAGAACGCTCTGGCGCGACACGCCCAACGCCGGGGACGCCCGATCCACCATCCTTCGCCTTCGCCCGACACTCATCGATCGAAGGCCCTGGATAAAAAATCCCGCTCCACCACCAGCTCGCCGATCTTCGCCCGCAGCGTCTTGATCTCCGCGTCCTGATCCACCGGCCCCAAGCGCCCGGAAACGAAGCTCGCCTTGACCCCGTCCATTGCCTGACGCTTCCATTTCGAGATCATGTTCGGGTGCATCCCATAGCGGCTCGATAGCTCCGCTATCGTGCCGTCGCCTCGGATCGCCGCCAACGCTACCCGCGCCTTGAACGCCGCCGAATACTGCTTCCTCTTCGTCATGTCGATAGGCTCCTTTCGCCAATCGACTACACCTTAGGACATTGTGCAAATTTTGGGGTCCACTTCTGTTAGCGCCAGACTAATCTTGGCACTTCTGGCCTCCTGGTTTCGCCGTTTTCTCTTATACAGGATTCGGCCCACTCTCAAGGATACTCCCTTCATACGTTCCAGATAGGAGCAACTGCCTGGCCATCTTGCCTTCTGGACTTCTTCAGAGACGATTGCGCCCTCAATTCGATCCCATACTCCCATGGAGCAACGTGACCGCGGAGATTCACCTTCGCGAGATACTACGGGTTCTAGGTTTTCAATGTCATCTGCAGACCAGTGCTCAGGTCGCAACCCTGGCCGACTTTTCGCAAGAAAGTGGCAGTCCAAACACCTTGCGGATCTCCAAGACGCCAACTTCATGAAACTAAGGTTCTCACATGCTCAGAGCAATACGGAAGGAATTACGTGAGAGCCCCCACTTACTTACGCTGCGGGATATGCCCCGCATCGCCGAACGGCGGACTCTGTTTAGCACGAATGATGTGAAATTGCAGAACCAAGCTCAGCGGCTTATCAGATATGCCTCAACATGCTTGAGGATGTTTTGCTCTAGCGTTCCTTTTGAGTTGAACGGCTTTTGCCACATTCCACCGGACAAAAGATCCTTGAAAATGTCGATAAACTGCGTGTTCACCGTTACTGTGGTTTCGGCTTCTTCTCGGAATCCGCCGGAAATAAAGACGTTAAGATTGGCTGTTAGGAGCGCTGATTCCTCGAAACTATCTGACCCGCAATCGGCAACCAATTGAAGTTCTAGCAGCCCGTGGCAAAAGTTATCTGGGCGACCCTCGGGGTTGGATAAAATACCGATCCAGGCACGTGTCATGTAGCGAGGGCGGCGATGGCCATTGGCAAGCGACCTGAAGGGCGGCAAGAGGAGTTGTTTGTGGCCACGAGCGAGATTCGCCGGCTGAGCCACCCGTTTTACCGGGTTCTGGAGCGGCGGCTTCAGGCGGGCGGATTCGACGCCTTTGCCGAGGAGACCTGTCGGGAGTTTTATGCGCCGAGGCGGGGCCGTCCGAGCATTCCGCCCGGGGTGTATTTCCGGATGCTGCTGGTGGGGTATCTGGAAGGGGTCGGTTCGGAGCGCGGGATTGCCTGGCGTTGCGCGGACTCGATTTCGCTGCGGGAGTTTCTTGGTTACGGGTTGTCGAACAACCCGCCGGATCATTCCAGCGTATCGCGCACCCGCCGTCGGCTGAGCCTGGAGGCGCACGAGGCGGTGTTCGCCTGGGTGCTGGAGCGGTTGCGGGCGGAGGGGTTGTTGAGCGGCAAGACGCTGGGGGTGGACTCGACGACGCTGGAGGCGAACGCGGCGCTGCGCTCGATCGTGCGCCGCGACGACGGGAGCGGCTACGAGGAATGGCTTGAGGAGTTGGCGCGGTCCTCGGGGATCGACACGCCGACGCGCTCGGATCTGGCCAAGCTGGACCGCAAGCGTCCGAAGAAGGGTTCCAACGAGGACTGGGCGCATCCGGGAGACCCCGAGGCGCGGATCACGAAGATGAAGGACGGCCGCACGCACTTGGCGCACAAGCTGGAGCAGGCCTCCGACATGGACAGCGGTGCGATCGTGGCGGTGACGGTTCAGACGATGGACGGGGGCGATTGCGCCTCGATGCCGAACACGCTCGAGGAGGCCGAGCGGCAGTTGGGAGGCGTCGATGCGCAGGCCCGTGAGGTGGTGGCCGACAAGGGCTATCACAGCAACGCGACGATGAAGCGGCTGAAGGCGCAGGGGTTGCGAAGCTACGTCAGCGAACCGCAGCGCGGGCGGCGCAACTGGAAGCGCGACCGGGCCGCCCAGCAGCCGACCTACGACAACCGCCGGCGGGTCCGGGGCCATCGAGGCAAGCGGCTGCTGCGCGGGCGCGGGGAGAAGCTGGAGCGGGCGTTTGCCCACCTGCTTCAAACCGGCGGGCTGCGCCGGGTGCCGGTGCGCGGGCAAGAGAACATCCGCAAACGATTGCTGGTTCACGCCGCGGCGTTCAACCTGGGGCTGCTCATGCGCCATCGTCATGGGGTTGGTACGCCTCGCAGCCTGCAAGGGCGGGCTGCAGCGGTCTATCGGTCCCTGTTTCTCGGCCTGGGGCGCCTGGTACGCCTCCTATCGTCGATTTTCGGCCCCTCGCGGCCGGCGAACCGAATTTTGCCGCTGCGCACCGCGTTCCAACGCCCGCGGACCGGAACAACCCAAATCCAATCAGAAGTCATTTCTGCCACGGGCTGCTAGGAGCGTGCGCCGTAGAAATTTGCGACAATAGGGATGGTATGTTCATGGAGGTGTGAGATGCCGACGACGTTTCGCCCGTATCAGCCGGATCAGTTGCTGATGTTGCCGGAGAGTTTGCAGGAATGGCTGCCGGAAGGTCATCTTTCGCAGCATGTGAGCGACTTGGTGGACGGGCTGGATTTGCGGGTGTTTTACGAGCGCTACGAAGGCGATGGCCGGCGCAAGTCGCCGTATGAGCCTCGGATGATGCTGAAGGTGCTGATTTACGGGTATTCGACGGGCGTGTTTTCCTCGCGGCGGCTGGCGAAGAAGCTTCAAGAGGACGTGGCGTTTCGGGTATTGGGCGCGGGCAACTTTCCTTCTCACCGGACGATCTGCGAGTTTCGGCGGCGTCATTTGGCCGATTTCAAGCGGTTGTTTGTGGAAGTGGTTCGTTTGGCGGGTGAGTTGGGTTTAGCGCGTTTCGGGACCTTGTCGATTGATGGGACGAAGGTTCGGGCGAACGCCTCCAAGCGCAAGGCGATGAGTTATGGGCGAATGGTGGAGGAAGAGAAGCGCCTTGAGGCGGAGATTAAGGCGTTGGTAGGCCGTGCGCGTGCGGTAGACGATCAGGAGGATGAGCGGTATGGGGCGGACGTTCGCGGCGACGAGTTGCCCGAGGAGTTGAAGCGGCGCGAGGACCGGCTGGAGGCGATCGTTGAGGCGAAGGCGCGCTTGGAGGCGCGTCAGCGGGCCTTGGACGATGCGCGCGGGCGCAAGCCGGGTCAGGCCCGCAATCCGAAGGGCGGGCGTCCGTATAAGCGCGCCTATGGTGAGCCGGAAGCCAAGGCGCAGAGCAACTTCACGGATCCGGAGAGTCGGATCATGAAGACCAGCACGGAAGGCTTTCAGCAGTGTTACAACGCGCAGTTGGCGGTGGAGGGGGAGAACCAGTTGGTCGTGGCGGCGGAAGTGACGTCGAACGCCAGCGATCAGGGGCAGATGCTGCCGCGCTTAGACGAGGTCAAGGCGGCCTATGGGGAATCGCCGGAGCGGGTGTTGGCGGACGCGGGGTATTGCAACGAGTTGGACCTGGCGGCTTTGGAGGAGCGGGGCGTGGACGCTTATGTGGCCTTGGGCCGGGAGGGCCACAAAGCGGTGGCGGTCAACGCCAAGGCGCATCCGGCGCGGGCGCGGATGGCCAACAAGCTGGCGACGCCCGAAGGTCAGGCGCAGTACGCCAAGCGCAAGTGGCTGTCGGAGGCGCCCAACGGCTGGATCAAACAGGCGCTGGGTTTTCGCCGCTTCAGCGTGCGCGGCCTTGACCAAGCGCGGGGCGAGTGGGCCCTGGTGTGTCTGGCATTGAACATGAAGCGGATACAAGGGCTGGCGGCGGCGTGAAGAAGGGCAATTCGGCCCCAATCCGCCCTGCCGGCGGGCCCATCCACCGGCATTCCCCGCCCGCCTGCGGGTCTATGACCCCGCGTGGCGCTTTGGAGGAGGCAATCGGACGTTTCATTGCCTGCGAACCCCCGGGGCGCCCAGCAGAAACATCCTATGGCGCAAGCTCCTAGTTGGTTCGGATAAACCATTTCTGCGTAAACCACACCGCTTTCACGCTCAAGGGTCTTAATCTGAATATTATTGGCTGTGAAGTATTGCATGACGCCTTCCCATACCTGATCGGGTGACGCGGAATAGGTGCGGCTCTTCTCGAATTGATAGGTCTGCATCGCCGTGCTACAGCCGATCAATAGGATCGCAAGCGTGGCGACGGTAAGTGTTCGCATCATTCCTCCCTCACTGATTCCAGCAGGCGGGGCGGAGATACCACACGATTCTCCTGGAACAAGTTGCCGTGATTCCCTGAAAGCGGAAGCGTGTTCCCTCAAGGTACCTGTGTTCGGAGTGCGGTAACGAGATTAGGACACGTTGTATAGCGAAGTTTGAAATCAATCACTTCCAGCATCGCCGTTGCGGGCCGACAAAGACCGCCCGCAACGGCGATCCTGGCTTGCTAATGGCCGTAAGAATCGCATCGGCCATCACCCCGCTCGAATTGAGTTCCCAAGCACCCGGCTCATCCGCGATAACCAGCGGAACGCCAACAAGCCCCATCGCCGTCTTCGCATTGGAACCCTGGATCCGCAACTGGCCGCCGCCCACCTTCGTAATCCCGCACCCCGTCGCACTGTCCAAATGGCGGTATTCGGCCTCGCCCAGCATGGCAGGGCAAAACCGAAAGACGATCCAGCATTGCTTGATACTTCCGTCAATCAATACGATTCCCTAATGCGGCTTGAGCTTCAGCAAGGCCCGGCTTGCAATCCGCGCCGCAAGCCACGACTTCCCATTGCCCCTCGGCAAAATCAATCCCGCCACGCTCACAGCCCGGCTCAAAGCCTTGCGCTCGAAATCCCCCTGAAACCGGAGAAGATTCATTGCTTACACAGAAGTCCCCCACGGCGGAAGCCACCCGCCCCCAGGCTTGGCCGGTACCATCAAATCTCATACTAGATTCCCGCTTCCGGCCATATCCATCGCACGATTGACATGATCCATCGCACGATTGACATGATTTCCGCATAGCACCAGTTCACCAGCCACCACCACGCCTTGGCCAGTCCGATGATGGCGCCGATGACGAAGGGCGCGACCACGGCAAACAGGATCAGGATGAGCGCCAGGAACAGCAGCTTCTTCAGGAATTCGTCGATTAAGTCGTCCATGTTTTTCTCCTTTCCGGCTTTGCCGGTGTTGTATAGGTTGATTCTTGGATTCTTGGCTCAATCCCTTATATAGACTCAAGAACCAAAGAATCAAAGATTCAACTCCCTACTGTCCCAACGTTGAAAAGGGAACCGTCCATAACTGCATTTATTGATCGTGTAATGCGAGACGTTCCACGATAGTAACTGGCGTCTTGCCGCATTGCCCCCTCGGAACACCGCTTGTGGAAACATCCTTTACGAGCTGTCAGCCACTCTTTTCTTCCTTCGCAAGCGCCCTTCGCATGAATTCCGTAACGACGGGTGAGTGCGACGCGATGGTATCGCTATGCCTCGCAACCTCCCGATTGATTATGCAAACCTGTTGTTCGTTGAGTTGCCTCGTGATTGGGTGATTGGCAGTTGTTGACATGGCAATTGCTACATCGCTCGCAATTGGCATGCAAACCTCTGAGTGTCGCCGCCCTTGGTAGGGAAAGCACTGAGCGCATATCGGGCTATCTCCGATGATAAAGACCTTCCTGGGTTCTCCACGGATCTGCAAGACTACGCCCTTCGATGCCAATGCGGCCTCGATCTCTGGGTGAAGAGGGACATTAAATATCAGGTCTATCCAAGCATTCTTCTTTTGCCTCGTATCGGCAGGATGCTGTTCAATTCGATTCCATACGCCCCGCGACCTTACGAATTGAACTCTCAGAAACCGCCGTATTGTCGCCAGCTTCTTGCCCGATAATTCAACGGCGCTGCCGGCTCTGGCAGCTTCCTTGAGCATGGGGTAAATGTGAGCAAACCTATTCTCCAACTTACTCAATTGGTGCTCGGCATCAGGAGATCGAGTGCCATCATCCCATTCCTTGCTGTAAAAGTATTCCTCCCACAGAGCTTGCTTAGGTGTTAGGGAGTCAATCTCATTGGTGTCCCTGCGGAAACAATGAAGCTGTCCGTGTTCGTCCGTAAAGTTTTGCAGTATGAACTTGGGGACCAGGTGGTGACGACGTGGCTCGTTCATTTTCGTGTTCGCAGCACGTAATCTACGAAAAACCCCTTCAAGGCAATCTGGGCAGCAAGACTATCAGCTTCACAGCAGATCCCGAAGCACTCTCTTGCACGCAGGGCTTCGGGCGCCACTGCTGATCAGTCGCTGTCTGAACTCTGTCCCGGCGATTCATGGGGCAAGTAGGGAAACATATTCCGCAGGTGCTCACGCTGCAGATATTCGACCACTGTTGCATTGGTGGCCGGATCGAAGCCAAGTCCGGTCAGCACATAGTGCTGACTGCACGATATGAAATAAAAAGAAGGCGCCGCCATGGTGTCAGAGACTTGAACGGAGGGAGCGTTTTTGCGGATAGTCTGCTGTCAATTTTGATCCGTGGTCAAGGGGTAGCAATGTATTCCGGCAAGCTGTTTTTTTCACAAGTCATGGACCATCTCCTATGGCATACGTTCCGTCGGTGCGTGGCGCGCTATGATGGGGAACACAAGGTCAAGGCATTCCGGTGCTCCGAAAAATACCGCTGTATGGCCTTCGCTCAACTCACTTATCGTGAAAGCCTGCGTGATTTTGAAACCTGTCTGCGCGCACAAGCGCTGAAGCTTTATCACATGGGTGTCCCCCATGGCATTTCGCGAAATACGCTGGCCAACGCCAACCGGGTTCGGGACTGGCGAATCTATGCGGATTTTGCCCAACGTCTTATCCATACGGCCCGAGGCTTGCATATCGACGAAACCCACGGCCTTGACATTGACAACACGGTCTATGCCCTTGACTCCTCCAACATTGACCTGTGTCTGAACCTGTTTCCCTGGGCCCCTTTTCGCAAGACCAAGGCGGCGGTCAAACTCCGTACCCTGCTGGACCTGCGTGGCCATATCCCCGCATTCATGCACATTTCCGATGGAAAGCTGCACGATGTCGACATCCTGATTGCCGAACCCGGCGCGTTCTATAATCATGGATCGCGCCTATCTCGATTTTGCCCGACTCCATCTCATGCATCAGAACGGCGCGTTCTTTGTCATCAGGGCCAAATCCAACACCCAATGGAACCGGTTGTATTCCCGTCCTGTGGACCGAACGACAGGGTTGATCTGTAACCAGACCATTCGGCTTGCCGGCGTCAAGACAATTCACAGCTACCCCAATACCCTGCGAAGAGTCAAATACCGGGATCAACAGCAAGACCGGACGCTGGTCTTTTCTGCCAACAATTTCACCTTGTCCCCGCTCACGGTCGCGGAACTTTACCGCAACCGCTGGCAGGTCGAGTTGTTCTTCAAATGGATCAAGCAACACCTCCGGATCAAGGCCTTTTTTGGCTTATCGGAAAACGCCGTCAAGTCGCAACTCTGGATTGTCGTGTCCGTCTATGTGCTGATCGCGATCATCCGAAAATGCTTGCGCATCGATACGAGCCTCTACACAATTCTACAAATGCTGAGCCTTACCGCATTTGAGAAAATCCCCCTCTATCAGTTGCTTAGCCGCACGCCGTCCACAAATCCCATCCACGGAAACGGTAACCAACTGAATTTATTCAAGTAAACGTTGGGACAGTAGTGATGAGCTTGAGCTCTCCCATTCGTTCCGCTTTGGCAGTTATGGCGGGCGGGTCTTCGCCCAGGTCCAGCGGCTCACGCTAGCCGTTCACCCGCTTGTCCCGCATCACTTCCCAATAGCCGTCCCTTGCGCCCGCCGCTTCCCGCCGTTTTTGGGCGCAGGCCCGCAAGGCAATGGACTCTGCTTCGGCAAGATCCAGGTCCGGGAATTTACGGACTAACCGGTCCGTTTCCGCGCAGGGATTCAGCCGCCCGGTTGCCCGCAGGTGATCGTATAGCTGCCGCTCCAACGACAGCCCTTCCGAGTACATGGCGGTTAGGCCGCGTCTCAGAAACTTTCGTTTGCCGGTCGATCCAATCTTGGATTTCGGATCGGCGCCTTCGGACCGCATGCCCACCGATCTTCAGCGGCGCGGAAAATTTCCCCGCTTCCATCACCCCGATCCCAGTTTCACATGTATCTGAACCTCGACAGGGTACAACCGTCGCGTTTTTCCAACGCGAATATCTGGCACCACACAGCTTGTTGAGGATCCGCCCATTCAAGGCTCGGCCGCTCAATCAAAGCCCCGCCCGAAATGAGTCAAATGCGGCAAGTGAGAGAAATCACATCCGCCGTGCCTCAGACTATGGGGAGACCCTCACATAGCAGGCCATCTTCTGGGCAAACACCGATGGCGGGTTCGATCCGCAGCCTGTTTTCGCCGATTACGACCCCCTGGATTCGGGCGAATACTTCATACTCGGCGGAGTCAAGGCGTGATGGCATCCGATCTCGCGTCGAGCACGGTCCTCGCAGTCAGATCAGCAAGAGAGGCGGTGTAGACTCGGCCAGGGAAAGCAGCCATAACCGCAATTGGGAGTGAGTCATGTGCGACGATCGAACAGTCAGGGAATCCGACGAATATCTGAACAGCCAAAACGAGCTGACCCGGCGGAGGTTCACCGCGCTTTCGGCAGGGGCCGGGCTCGCGATGCTCCTGCCGCGAGGCGCCGATGCGCTGGAGGTCACCGAGCAGGATGTCGAAGTCACCACGCCCGATGGTGTTGCGGACTGCTACTTCGTGCATCCTGCTTCCGGAAGCCATCCCGGCGTCCTGGTGTGGCCGGACATTCTGGGCCTGCGGCCGGCGTTCCGGCAGATGGGCCGGCGGCTCGCCGAGTCGGGCTACTCGGTCTTGGTAGTCAATCCCTTCTATCGCTCCGCGCGCGCACCGGTCGTGCCCGAAGGCGCGACTTTTCAGGACGAATCGGTCAGGAACACGGTATTTCCGCTCGCGCGCCAGCTCAACTCCGAAACCCACGTCACCGATGCGCGGGCCTTTGTCGATTTTCTTGACGCCCAGCCTGCAGTCGATCCGGACCGCAAGATGGGCACGACCGGATATTGCATGGGCGGTCCGATCACGATGCGCACCGCGTGGGCGCGCGCGGACCGTGTCGGCGCCGGCGCGTCATTCCACGGCGGCGGGCTCGTGACCGACCGGCCGGACAGTCCCCATCTGCTGGTCGCGGAAATGGACGCGCACTACCTGTTTGCCATCGCCGAAAACGACGACGGCAACGATCCTGAAGTCAAAAACGTGCTGCGCGAAACCTTCGCGGCCGCGGGACTTCCCGCTGAAATCGAGGTCTACGAGGGGGCGCTGCACGGCTGGTGTTCGCTGGATTCGTCCGTCTACCACGAGGCGCAGGCCGAACGGGCCTGGAGCCGACTGCTCGCACTGTTCGAGGCGGCGCTCGCCTGACAAGGGAAAACGTAGGCCACATCAACACCGCTGCCGATCCGATCTTCGGTTCGCCTTGCTTCAGCCGTTGCCGACATTGTGTTATATTCCGATATAACAAAGGAGAAACGCATGCATACCACCAATCTTCGCAAGGTCGGCGGCTCCGTGATGCTCGCGGTACCCCCCGCGCTGCTCGATGTACTTGAGCTTCGCGCCGGCGCCCGGGTGGATATGGGAATTGAGGAAGGCCGACTGATCGTCGCACCGAGGACACGGATCCGCTACACCCTCGATGAACTCCTGGCGCAGTGCGACGAGACCGCTCCGGCAGACGCAGCGGACCGCGCCTGGCTTGAGGACAAGCCCGTCGGCAACGAGCTGCTGTAATGCGGCGAGGCGAGATCTGGCTGGTCAGCCTCGACCCCACCGCCGGCCATGAGCAACAGGGGATCCGGCCAGTCGTGATCATTTCTCCCGCCCCCTTCAACGAACTCACCCGCACACCCGTTGTTCTGCCCATTACCACCGGCGCCCGCTTCGCGCGCCGCCGCGGGTTCACGGTATCGCTGGATGACGCGGGCACGCGCACCGTGGGCGTCATTCGCTGCGATCAGCCCCGCGCACTCGATCTCACTGCCCGGAGCGGGAGGCGCCTCGAATCGGTCCCGGAACCGATCATGGACGACGTGCTCGCACGCCTCGCCGTGATTCTGGCGTAATTGAAGCTACCGAAAAATCTACCGTTCTACAGATTTGAAACGAACTGGCCGAAAGGGGACACTATTGAAGCCCCGGAAGCCACAGGCAGAGTGCGGGTATGGATAGGATGAGCGCCAGGACAACGAGTCCGCTCAACAGGCATGGGACGACGCCTCTGAATGATTCGCCGAGCGGGGTTTCGCCGTCCAGCGAGTTGATCACATAGACGTTAAGGCCGATGGGCGGGGTAATCAGGCCGATTTCGACCGCAAAAAGAGCCAGAATTCCAAACCAGATGGCGATCTGCTCCTCCGTATAGCCGAAGTCGAGCCCGGTCAGCAGCGGGAAGAAGACGGGAACCGTCAGCAGGATCATGGCCAGACTGTCCATCACGCAGCCGAGGACCAGGTAGATCAGCAGAATGCCAACCAGGATCAATATCGGCGACAGTCCGGACCCCGACAGCGCGTTGGCCAGCTCCGTCGTAACCTGTGAGAGCGCCAGAAAGCTGTTCAGTATTTGCGCCGATACCAGGATGAGGAAGATCATCCCGGTGGATTTCGCAGTTTCGAGCAGACACGACGCGAAGGCGGCCCACTTCAGCCGGCCCGACGCGATCGCTACCAGGCCGGTAGCCAGACCGCTGGAATACTTGTGGCGCTTCATCTCGGGCAGGGCCACGGAGGCCATCGTCGCGCCGGTGGCGATCGAGGAGCCGCAGATGGAGCCGAACGCCGCGCTCCCGAAGATGGTCGAGATTGCCAACCTGCCCCGGTAGTGGCCCGTCCAGGCACGGGCCGAGTCGAATAACAGACGGCCGAGCCCCGCCCGGGTCGCGAATAGGTATTTATTTGCTCCGTAATTGCCGCCGCAGGCCTTTCTCGGCGCCTGTGGCAGAAATTCCCGGTGCTTTTTCATAGCGTTATTTTTAGGCTCTGATTCGTCTGGTACCCTATGCGGAGAAGGGACACCACTATGGGCTACACGATCGACACTGCGGCGAGCGTCGAGGAATTGACCGGGGCGGGAGTTGAGCCCTCCCAGGCCCACGCCATTGTCAGGGTCGTAAGCCGCACCGACGAATCGTTGGCGACCAGGGCTGATGTTGCGGCAACCAAGGCTGAACTGAAAGCCGACATTCGCGCGCTGGAGGCCAGGCTGGATGCGAGGATTGATACGATGGAAGCCCGATTCACCCGCCAGGTCTACCTGTGCTTTATCGGCCTGGCTGGCCTGATGATCGCCTTGCGGATGTTCGGCTAGAGTACCGAGAAACGGGCCCCGTGCGGCCGCACGGCATTCGCCAGCCAGCTGCACAGGTATTCTGAGAAGCTCCGGCGAACGATGATGGCGTAGGTTGACGGGTCACCGGCGGCGGCCAGCAGGACAGCCGCCCTGCCCAGGCCTGTCTGTGCGCATTGCCCCGGCGCGAACTCCCGCGGATGCAGATCCAGGGCGCAGCCTTTCGCCAGCACCGTGCGCGCGTCCACGCCGCTGACAAGCAGTTCGACATTGCCGCCGCTCACATCGTTGACCGCGGCGTGGAACCCGGCGAGCGCCTCGGCGAGTTCGCTGCCGAGAGCGGCGACGCACTCTGCGCCGGTCACGATCAGCCACTCGTCCGGCCCCAGCCAATAGACCTGGTGCTCGCCGGTCGTGAACGTATTCGCGGCCAGCGGCATGGGTTGGCCCAGGATCCGCTCGGCGGCCGTAAGGGCCTGGCTGTTGCGCGGATTCAGTCTGAGATTGAGGAAACCGCGGCCGGACCGGACGCTGAGGGCGACACGCGCCTTCGGCTCGGATTCCACCGAGGCGAAGAAGGGTTCCAGGCCGTGGTTGCCGTGGCTGGCCTCAGACATGCTGACGCTGTCCCTTGGGGTCGTAAAAGACCGGCGAAACGATCTGCATCGGCAGGGGGTTGCGACCGGGCCGGGCCGCGTAGATGGTTTCGCCCTTGCGCCCCCGCCCGCCGGCCACCAGGGCCAGCGCGATCGGGTGGCCCAGGCAGGCACTGAAGTAGCTGGACGTGACATGACCGCACATCGCTGCGGGCTTGCCGGTTTCGCCGATGAGCTGCGTGCCTTCCGGGAGCAAGGTCCGGCCGTCGTGCGGCAGCAAGCCAACCCATTGCTTGCGGTCCGCGCGCAGGCAGTCCGGGCGCTTGAGGGAACGCTTGCCGAGAAAGTCCTTCTCCTTTGATAGCAGCCAGTTCATGCCGAGGTCTACGGGCGTCACGGAGCCGTCGGTGTCCTGGCCTGCGATGACGAACCCCTTCTCGGCGCGGAGCACGTGCATCGTTTCCGTCCCGTAGGGCGTGATGTCGAACTCCATGCCAGCCTCCATAATCCTTCGCCACATGGCCAGCGCATGGTTGCTGTCGATGTTGATCTCAAACGCCAGCTCGCCGGAAAAGCTCACCCGGAACAGCGTCACATCCATGCCTGCCAGTACCGCGGGGCTCACGGTCATGAACGGAAACCTTTCCTTGTCGAGCGGGATGTCGCAGCCGAGCTTTGCCAGCAACTTGCGGCTGTTGGGCCCGGCCGCCGCAATCGTCGAATAGTGATCGGTGAGCGACGTCAGGTAAACCTTAAGCTCCGGCCACTCGGTCTGCAGCCACCTTTCCATCCAGCCCAGCGCCGTCGCCGCGCCGCCGGTCGTCGTGGTCAGGTAGAAGCGCTGTTCGCCGGCTCGAGCCATCACGCCGTCGTCCATGAGCATGCCGTCCTCGCCCAGCATGATCCCATAGGCGCAGCGTCCGACCTTCATCCTGCCGACGTTGTGCGTGTAGATGCGCTCCAGGAACTTGACGACATCCGGCCCGCGGGCATCGATCTTGCCCAGGGTGGAGGCGTCCATGACGCCGAGCGAATTGCGCACCGCCAGACACTCGCGCGCCACCGCGGCGTGCAGGTCTTCGCCGCCTCGCGGAAAGTACCACGGCCGGCGCCACTGGCCGACGTTCTCCATGGGCGCGCCCGCGGCCGAGTGCCACTCGTGGATGGCAGTCGTGCGAACCGGATCGTAGAGCGGGCCTACGCTTTCGCCGGCGCAGACGCCGAAACTCACCGGCGTGTAGGCCGGCCGGAACGTGGTCGTGCCAACCTCGGGAATCGCCTTGCCGAGGATGTCCGCGAGGACCGCCATGCCGTTGATGTTGCCGAGCTTGCCCTGATCGGTGCCGAATCCGAGCGCTGTGTATCGCTTGACATGCTCCACGTTGCGATAACCCTCGCGCGAAGCGAGGCGAATGTCGGCGACGCTGGTGTCGTTCTGGAAGTCGATGAACTGCTTGGGGCAGCGATCCGCGTCCTTAGCCGCCGGCGTCCGCCACAAGGGTTCGATCGGTTTTTCCCCGTCATCCGAATCGGCGCCCGGCGCCCTGATGGCCGCTGTTTTCAGCCCCAGCCTGGACACGGCTTCGGCGCCGGCGCGCAGCCCGTCCGCCAGGCATTCGCCCAGGGACCACTTGCCGTTGCCTGCGCCGGCCGAGACATTGGCCTGGCGCGCCTCCGCGGGCAGGAAACAAAGCCGCGAATCGTCCCAGGCAAGCTGCCCACCCGCCTGGGAGTGCAGATGAACCGCAGGGCTCCAGCCGCCGGACACGGCCACGAGATCGCAGTCGATGCGGATCGTGCTCCTGACGTTCTCCCAACTGTCGCCGTTCCACGGCGCGATGCTGACGCCTGTGACCCGGCGGCGGCCGGACACATCGCTCACAACGTGCCCCGCCACCACAGGAATCCCCAGGGCTTGCGCCCGCACGCCCAGTTCCCCGGCGCCCCCGGGGCGGCTGTCAACGATGGCGGCAACCTCGGCGCCGGCCCTGGCCAGGCTGAGCGCCGCCTGGTACGCAGAGTCGTTGTTGGTGAAGATTACCGCGCGGCGGCCCGGCAGGACCGCATACCGGTCGATGTAGGTCGAGACGGCCGAGGCCAGCATTACGCCGGGGCGGTCGTTGTTGCAGAACACCAGCGGCCGCTCCAGACTGCCCTGCGCCAGCACCACCTGCTTGGCCCGAACCCGCCAGAGCCGCTCCCGGACGCCTCCGCCGACCGAGCTTTCGGGATGGCCGCCGCAACGCTCCGCAATCGTCAGGAAATTGTGATCGTAGTAACCGAAAACCGTGCTTGTGGGCAGCAGGACGCAGTCCTCCCGGCTGTGCAGCTCCGCAGCCACGGCCGCGGCCCACTCCGCGGCCGGGGCCCCGTCGATACTCGCGGCGGAAGCCAGCAAACTGCCGCCGAATTCGTGCTGCTCGTCGGCGAGCATCACCCGGGCGCCGGACTTCGCCGCCGCCAGCGCCGCCATAAGGCCGGCCGGTCCGCCGCCGGCCACAAGCACGTCGCAGTGCGCGTTCATGTGCTCGTAGCGGTCGGGATCGGGCCCTTCCGGCGCCTGGCCGAAGCCTGCCGACTTGCGGATCGCACGCTCGTAGTACTTCCACCACGAGCGCGGCCACATGAATGTCTTGTAGTAGAAGCCCGCGCCCAGCACCCGGCCGAAAACATCATTGATCGCGCCGATATCGAACCGGACGCCGGGCCAGCCCCTGGTGGTGCGCGCAACCAGGCCGCCGCGGAGTTCGACCTGCGTCGCCGGCAGGTTGGGCTTTGCTGCAGCGCTGAGTTCGGATATCCGAACTTCCCCGTATCATCGGCAGCACTCATCTACAACAACCCGACTACACCTTATTCTTGCTGCCAAGTTGTGCAACGAATAGGGTCCACCTCTCACCGCCGACAACCGCACCGGTTGGTCTTTGCCAACGATCGCACCATCCGCCGTTGCCCCTTGCCGGCGTACGCCAGGGCATTGCGCAGGAATTGCACCTTGCGGCGCTGGATCGTGCCGTCCAGCAGCTTGCTCGGGGCGGCTTTGAGTCCGGGATGCGCGTCCGCGATCACCAACTTCACAGCGCGCATTCCGCGGCCGCCTGTCCCACTACCCAGGTCGGTAGCCGTTGCGGTGGTGGAGCCGCCCCGCCGTGCGCTCGCCGTAGCCGGCGCCGCACAACGTCTCAACGTCCATGTCCATCGACCGCTGCGCGAAGACCTGGATCATCTCCCGTAGCAAATCGACGTCCGAGCCCTTCTCAGCCAGCTCGGCCAGTGCCATAGTGCTCTCGTTGGCAGTCATCGTGATGCTCCTGGTTCAGTTGATCGCCAAGACCAAACTCACCAAGACTCACGGTGGCTGCCTCCTCAACCTTCAGTCCTTCGTGCACCAATTCCGGGGGGATGTTCTCGTCAATCCGCGATCTTGACGGCAAAATTGCTCCGTCCGTCCCAGCGCTATTCCGGTACCCGCTGGAAAGCCCGGGATAGCGCAGGTAAGGCCAGTTCACCGTTTACGGTGTGCCGTTGAAGTACCCGGACGCGTGATCGAACGCATTGATGCCGATCTGCTCGCCGATCAGTCGACCGGGAATGTCGTCCGCCGGTGGATGAATACCGCCCCAGATTCGCGACAGACTGCACTGGTCGGATGCGTCCTGGTAGGTGGCCCACTGCAATGTCATGTCCACGCTCGGGCCTTCTTCGAACACCAGGAACTCGTTCGCCATAATTTCAAAGCGACTCATTCCACCCGGAAAGTACTCGGTGCCGGTCAACGCCGTGAGAACTTCGGCGCCCGCACGGGAGAAGGTCGAATGCCCTGACACGTACCCTGCGAATGGCGGTGTCACGAAAGACGGGCGCTGGTATGGCCACCAGTTTTCGGCCAGGATCCAGCCAACGCCAGCCTGGTCGACATTCGGGTCGTCGATGAAATCCGGTCCGCGCCAGGCGTACAGTTTGATCTTGCCGATGTTCTCGCCGGCCGCACCTTCAAGCGGGTCGCCTGTCTCGACCAGTTCAATGTAGCCTGGTTCGAGTGGAATGCCGTCAACGTGATACGACGCGGCCTTGAGGTCGGAACTCTGCCCAAGATCGGCCATGGCCCGGATCGCGGACAGCGGACGAACATAGTCGTAGTAACCTTTGATACCCCAGGCGGTGATCGCTGAGTCGTGCATTGCGCCGCCGAGCGCAAAGTAAGACTTTACGTCCCAATTGAGCGGTCCGAGTTCTTCGCCGACACCTTCAAGGCGGCGTTCGAGATCCGGGTGATCGTTGACATCGTTCAGAATCACGAACCAGTGCCCCGGTGGTGTTTCGGAGTCGGGTCCGTCGGCCCAGAATTCGGCGAGCACTCGCGCGTAGTCGCCTCGTGGAACGATTTGCGGATCATAAAGCGCGCCGGTCACCGGGTTCCACGCGTACCCTGCGCTCGCATCCCCACCTTGCAGCAGGTCGTAAAACTGAGGGTACTCACTAGGATACACGGGGTAGTGCCGTATGTCGCCGAGACTCGCCGGCGAGATGTCGATCATTTCGCCGTCTGACGGGTCGAGGTGGGACGACCAGATCGATACGAGCTTGAATCCCCACTTGTATTCGGCCGCAAGCGGACCGTTGTAAGTGGGAGGAAAACCCGGATCGAAATAGACCTCGTAGTCGAAACCATCACGGTTGTAGGTCGTCTTGTCGGCGTCGGTCAGCGCGAACGGCTCAACCGAACCCCATTCCGGGCCGAGGAACTCCGGGTCGTCGGAGATCACGTTGCCCCCCTGATCGATGAACAACGTCAGTGAGATGGGCTGCCAGCTATTCAGGTCGACGATATCGGGATTGCCCGGGTCATCAGGCCGTATGGCCGGGTTCACCGGTTGGTACACCGTGTTCGCGTAATCATTCACCTCGTTGGCGCCGTCCTGCGAACCGAACCGGATGTAGCAGTCCGCCACGTAGTTGCCGAGCGCAGCTGCCGACCCGCCTGAGTAATCCAGCGACGCGTTGTCGCTATTGAATCCGAGGTCACTCATCAACATGTCCGCAGCATCCATGATGTCGTCCATGCCGGGTGCGTTGGCAAACCTGTGCTCGACCAGTCGGTAGACCGCATGGCTGATCGCCTCTTCGCGAGCCGGGTGAATGTCCTGCGGCATCGCAAATGCGCCCATGTCACAGGTGAAACCGCCGACCGTATTGTCTAGCAGCCAGGTCTCCGCCGTATTGTCCATGGCGCTCCAGACATCGTACATCGCCGCCGACGTGTGGAACAGGTTGCGGGCGTGCACGGTAGGCCGTGCGAAATCATTTCGAATCGCGTCGAGAACAACTATGTTCCACAGGCGCGCGACGGAGGGATCACGTTCGTCCGCGGTAGGAACAAATATTTGCGCGGGAGGTGTTCCGCCCCCACCGTCAACGCACGAGGCGACGAGTAAGAACGTCATAATCGTCGTTGCCATCCGGATCTTTCGCATTTTAATTTCCGCCCATGTTGAATGGTGAGCCTTCGGCCGCGCCCCTGCAGACGCTACTCTCGACGCCGCGCGCCCAGTTTTTCGAGGCTCGGTTGGTGTCAGCCTCTTCCGACGAGAAGATGTCAGTCATTCCCGCTATCTCCCATGAGCCCGTGATATCGCGGCTTTTGGAGGGGTTGAAGTACGCTTCGCTGCTGAGGTTCGACCGCGACGCTCGCCAGGCCGAGTTGATCCGGTCGAATCTCAAGCGCTTGTACGGGATCGGCCGGGCGCCCTCGGGCACGGCGTTGCGCGTGCGGTTCGACGAGGTCGATCCCGGCGCGTTGCGCGGCGCGTTCAAGCGCGTGTTTGCCGCCTTGCAGCGGGGCAAGTGATTGGAGGATTTCACCTGGTTGAGTCATTACTTTGTGTCGGTGGACGGCACGGGATATTCTCCCTCCTCGAAGGTGCATTGCAAGCGGTGTTGCGATAAGCATCGCCGGGGGCCGTCCTCCTCCTCGACCGAAAGACCAATGAAGTGACCATCGCGGAGCGTGCCTCGCAGCGTATCTACACCGGCATCATTGGCATCTCATTGTGCCGCAAAGTTGAGCCGGAACGTACGAATCTCGAACGGCTTGATGTCACCCATTCCTGGATTTGCTCGCTGCGCCACTGGTTGGCGAAGCGGAAGTTGAAGCGTGTGGCGAGTTCGCCCGGAAACACGTTGGCCGCCCCGGCATCCGCATAAACACGCACGACCTGGAAGCTAGTGGGCGGGAAGTGTTCGTTGCCTTCATCCAGCGGCGTCGCGTACATTTCCGCGAGCACCGGCGCGAAGCTCTGTATGGGATTTTGCGCCAGCGCCGGGAAGGCGACGTGGCCCTGTTCGCCGTGCACCGTCATGATCACGCTGAGGGATCCACGCCGGCCTACCCGCAGCGTGTCGCCCAGTTGCTCGGAGCAGGAAGGCTTGCCCACCACGCACCAGTCGATGGTCTCATCGCGGGCGCTGAGGGTGTCCATGACGCGCCGGGCGCCGTCGGTTGCCGGCCCCTCCTCGTCGCTGGTGATCAGAAAGGCCACCGAACCCAGGTGTTGCGGATGATCGCCGACAAAGTCGATCCCGGCCCGGACCATGGCCGCAATGCCGGACTTCATGTCGGCGGCGCCCCTTCCCTTCAGCCATCCGTCGTCGATCTCGGGCTCGAAGGGGTCGTGGTCCCAATCCTTGAGCGGTCCGGGAGGCACGATGTCCGTGTGGCCGGCAAAACACAACACCCAAGCGGCGCCGCCGTGCACGCGCCCGTACAGGACTTCATCACGTGCCCGGTCGTATATGCGCGTGCTCTGCCCGGTATAGACGCCCATGGCAATGACCACGCCACGCTCCACGACGACTCCTCCGACGATTTCCGACCGGGCGCCGATGAAGCTTACCTCGGCGCCTTGTGCCAGATAGTTGCCCGATTGCTGAAGGCCGGCTTCAAGGCCATAGAACCGCGCGGCCAGCCGGCTTTCGTCGTGTACGTACAGACCTTCGGCGACCTCGTGGCCTTCAATCCGCATATCCATGCGCTGGTTGCCGACGGCGTGTTTCTGCCCTCCGGCACGTTCCGGGTGTTGCCGCCACTGCCGGAGACCGCGCTCCGTGAAGCACTACGACGCAAAGTGCTCGGTTTTCTGAGCACCGAGGGCGCGCTGGCGGCCGACCTGGCCAAGCGGATGCTCGGCTGGCGTCACTCGGGCTTCTCGGTGCACAACCGCATCCGCAGCAACGCGACGGATGCCGAAGGCCGGCGACGCCTCGCCCGTTACACTCGAGTTTGACACTTCCTCACACTACTGTCCCAACGTTGAAAAGGGGACCGTCCATAACTGCATGATATGAAATAAAAAGAAGGCGGCGCCAAGGTGTCAGAGACTTGAACTGAGGGAGCGGCGGATAGTCTGGAGTTCAAGCGCACGCGTACCGGCGACGGTAGCACCCACTCCGATCCATCGCGCAGTTTTTCCGCTTCGGCCAGCACATCCAGGACCGCTTCCGCAAGCGGAACCCAGTGTTCCGCCCCCGCCTTCATGCGCTCTGCGGGAATCCGCCAGACCCGTTCGGCGCGGTCGATTTCAGCCCAGGTGGCGCGACGAGCTTCCCTCGAACGCACCGCCGTCAGAATGGTGAACCGCAAACACAGTTTGACGGCCAGCGAGCCCGGGGAGCGCTCGATCGTTTCCAGCGCTGCCGGAATCTCCTTGTACGGCAGCGAGCGCAGATGCGCCCGCACGGCGGGCTGGCGCGGGAGCGCCCCTTCAATGGCCTCTCCCGCCGCATTATGTTCGACGAACCCGTGAGCCTGCGACCACCGCAGGATCGCGCGGATCCGGCGGCGCAGCTTCCGGGCTTCCTCGGGCTTCTTGGTCCAGATTGGCGTCAGTACCCTCAGCACGTCCTCGCGCCTGATATCGGTCACCGGGTCGTCGCCGCGGCGCGCTAAGCGGCGGTTGGCGTATGCCGCCTCGCGTGCTTCGGCCAGCGTGACCAGCGGGTATCCCCTCAGGCCCAAGTCGCGCCGCTTGCCTTTGATCGTGAGCCGCTGTATCCAGCTTTGCGAGCCGCCGGGGGTGACGCGCAGGTACAGCGTTTCGCCATCGCCATGCACGGGCGGCAAATCGCCTTGACCATGGCCGCTGTCATTCGTCCGCGCATTTTCTGATTCGCTCCACTTTCCCCACGTTGTCCCCACGGGGCTGTCCCCACGGTTTACCCAACGCGTTTCGTGGGGCAATACGGGAACACCTGAAAACTATCAAGTCAAAGTTGTCAAGTTTTGTTCTATTTTTTCAGTGTGTTATAGCGATCTTAGGGACATGCGGGAACTTTTGTTTTTGCCCGGGGCCGGACTCGAACCGGCACGGAGTTTCCCCCGGGGGATTTTCTTACCCTCCACGGCTTTCGCCGCGGGATCCGTCAAGCGGTCCCTTTGGGGTCTGGACTTTCCCTCTGCCTTATCGCCCAAGAGCGACGTAGGCCGGAGCCGTCAAGTCTCTACACTTTCCCCTCCAAGAGGGGCTTAGCTCGGGATTGCCACCACCTGAAGTGCTGAGGTTTCCCCGAATTTGACTCCTGATGCATTCGGCGGTTTCCCAACCGACGCTCAATATCAAGTCCCCTGCGTATACCTATTTCGCCACCCGGGCCAAGCTGGGAAGTTTACCCGCAAATCCCCTCGTGCACCCTACAGGAAATCTCGCAGCAGACCCCAGAGTACCAGCAGAATCAACGCGGGCGCCAGCCACAAGAGGGCACGCCAAAGCCTAAGCGGCGTTCCGCTCAAACCGGTTTCAGAAGCAGCGGATCGCAGCGGCCAAAAATAACCTATGAAAACAGACAGCAGCAATGCATTGACCGGCAGGAGCAAATTGGCGACAAGAAAATCGACGAGCTGAAACAGGCCCATCTCAGTGAATATGCCACCCAAGGGCCTGACGTCGCCCCACACATTGAACGACAGCACAAAAATCAAACCTACCAACCAGGTCAAAAGGCCGATCAGAATCGTGGCAAGCGGACGTGACATGGCAGTATTGCGCGATAGCCAGGCCACGGCCGGCTCGATCATGCCGAATCCGGTGGTGATCGCAGCCAGGCTCAGCATCACGAAGAACAGCGTGCCCAGCACGACGCCACCCGGCATCCCGGCAAACGCCACGGGCAGAGTCTCAAAGATCAGGCCCGGCCCGCTGTTGGCTTCCAACCCCACGGCGAACACAACCGGAAATATGGCCATGCCGGCAAGCAAGGCCACCAGCGAATCGGCTCCTGCGATGATTACGCCGGCCCGGGTCAGCGAAACATCCTTCGGCACATACGCCCCGTAGGTAATCAGCATGCCCACGCCTATGGCCAGCGAGAACAGGGCCTGCCCCAGCGCCATCAGCACGCCATCGAGAGTGAGCGCGGAAAAATCGGCGCTGAACAGAAAGGCCATTCCCTGGCGGAAATCACCGACCACGGCGGCCCAGATCACCAGTAGCACCAGCAGTACAAGCAGCCCCGGCATCATCAGTTTGCTGGCCCATTCCAGCCCCCTTCGGACGCCCGAGGCGATTATCGCCACGACGATGGCGATGAACAGCCCATGCCAGAACATCAGCCGCAACGGCGCTGCCAACAGCGCGCCAAACAGCTCTTGCGATCCTTCTGCGGTAATCCCCCGGAACGTTCCCTGCGCAGCCAGCAGCATGTAATTCAGCGACCAACCCGCCACGATGCTGTAGTAGGTAATTCCCAGCAGAGGAACCAGGATCGACAGCCACCCGATCGCCACCCAGGCGCCGCTGCGTCCTTCACTCAACGCAACTTCCCGCATGGTGTGCACGGCATTTCGCCCGCCGCGCCGGCCCAGGGCCAACTCACCGATCACCAGGGGCACGCCGAGCAGCAGCACCCAGCCGACGTACACCAGTACAAACGCGCTACCGCCGTTGCTGCCTGCGATATAGGGAAAACGCCAAAGGTTTCCCAGGCCGACCGCGGCGCCCACCGTGGCCATCAAGAAGCCGCGGGTGGACGACCAGGATTCAGTTTTCATTGACTGAAAACGTCACTCCTCCCTTGGCGGGAGGAGCTCGCTCCCCCTTTGGTTGGGGGAGCGATTTGAGGTTCCCCTCCTCACAATAAGGGGAATAAAGAGTCTAGCTGCCGAACGCCTTGGTGACCGACAACCCCAGCGTGCGCGGGCGGCTGGTGATCTTGTTGGTAGGCTGGCCACCGCCGGTCCCGATCGCGATATCCGGCGCCTCATCGGCAATATTTTCCAGGAACAGCTGCACGTTCAGCGCCCGCTCTTCGTTACGGAAACCCAGCCGTGCGTTGAACAACTGGAAGGAATCCTTGAAGCGATTGGCGCCCGAATCGGGCCGCAAACCCGTATTGGAACTGCCCTTGTGACTGCCTTCCACCCGCACGAAGGCGTCCCAACCGGTTATCGGAGGCTGGAAGTTGTATTGTGCGGCGAAACTGGCGGTCATCTCGGGGATCTGCGGAATCTTGTCACCGGTCTTGCCGGGAGCGACAACCGAGTCCGAAACCTGGTCTTCGGTAAGTTCCCGTTTGCCGAGATAGGTCAGGGCGGCGGTGAGATCAAGATTGCCGAAGCGTCCGATCAGCTCCGTTTCAAAGCCGTTCACCTCGGCTTCGCCGGCGTTACCGATGAAACCGAATGCGCCCGTTGGATCTTGTCCGGCAACCTGCAGGTTCTCCCAGATCATGAAGAAGGCCGCGTTGTTCCATTGCACAGCGCCGCCCATCCATTGCGATTTCAGGCCGACTTCATAACTGGTTACTTTGTCGGCCTGGAACAACGGCGGCACGCCCGCTTGAGCGGAAGCGGGATTGTTGATGATGCCGGGATTGTTGGTGCCGCCCAGGCGATAGCCCTCTGAGCGTGTTCCATACAGCGTCAAATCTGCCCGCGGCTGCCACCGCAGAACAACCTTGGTGGTAATTTCGTCGTCGTTGATTTCCAGCTCGTCGGTCCTGCCATCGGGAGGATTGGGCGCAAAAGCGGCAAAGTTGAATACCGTATCGCCAATCTCAAACTGGTCCACTTTGAACCAGCGCACGCCCACGCCCAATTCCCATTGATCGTTGAGCTGATAACTGGCGTCGGCGAACACCGCATTTTCGGTGATGTCCTTGTCGGCGAATCGGGCAAACACGCAGGGATGACAGCCCGGAATGCCCGCGCCCGGTTGGCTGGTGGGTGGAATGGTGTACGGCGTTCCCGGATCGAAGGTAAAGCCGTCTGCATTTATTACCGGGACAAAGCTTTGGAATTCGGTGGTCCGCTCACGCCAGAAAACCCCGGTAACCCATTGCAGCGCGCTGTCGCCAGCCGATGTAAGGCGGACTTCGAATGCGTTCTGGTCCAGGCTCTGACGCTGGTCGGTGAGTGCGTAAATGAGGTCGGACCGCTCCGTGAAGAAGTTGAAGTCATCGCTGCTGTTGTTCTGGTACAGGAACGTAATGATCCAGGTGGAATCGAACTTGAACTCAAAATCCCGCTCGTAGCGCGACGCGGTAGCCGTCAGCGTGGCGAAGCCCAGGTCCCAGTCGCCGGTCAGGCTGAAGATGTTCTGCTCATCGGGCTTGAAGGTCTGGGCGTAGTCTCCCACCAGAAATTCCCCGGTATGGAAATGCGTGAACCCGGCCGCGTTGTCCTTGTCGCCGTTGTCGCTGACGCCCCTCTCATCGTAGGTGTCGTATGGATGGTAGCGGTTATCACCCGCCAGGTAGCGATCCTGCCACCAATACTGTGCGGTCAGCGAGAAGTCTTCGCTCGGCTGCCATAGAAAATTGGCCCGGAATCCCCGAGTGTCGACATAGTTGAAGTCGGTAAGGTTCAAGCACGTAAGCGCCACGCCGGGGTCGCGAGGATCTTCAGCCGGATTAACCGGGCGGCAACGATTGTTTTCCAGCCAGCCGGCGTCCTCGACGTTGTATGCCACCAAGCGCATACCCAAGGCATCCGAAAGGGGAATGTTGAATACCCCGTGTCCGCTCCAGCTGTAATCGTTGGAGTGCGCCGTCTGACCTAACTGGCCGCCCACCGTAGCACTGAATCCCTCCAGGTCGGGCTTAGCGGTAATAAAGCGCATCGTTCCGCTTTGCGAGTTGGCGCCATAGGTGGTTCCCTGCGGCCCACGCAGCGCCTCCACGCGCTCCAGGTCGAAAAGCTTGAGGTCCGTAGTCTGCGAACCACTGTTGGAACTGGCGCTCTGCACTCCCGGCAGCGGCACCTCGTCGTAATAGACCGCAACCTGCTGCTGTCCCGCGGACTGAATGCCGCGCATCACATAGCGGCGTTGTCCCGGCCCGGAATCCAGAAAGGTCAGGCCCGGCACCTGGTAGGCGAAATCCTCGAAATCCAGCACCTGCATGTCGCGCAGCGTGTCGGCTGTAATCGCGGTCACCGTAATGGGGACATCCTGCAGCCGCTCCGCGCCGAACTTCCGGGCGGTAACGACGATTTCTTCCAGCGTACCGCCGGAATCCTGGGCCAGGGAAGGGACCGAAATCAGCGTCAAAGCCGCGGCCCCCAAGATTGATTTGCGAAGCCTCATGGCGATTTTCCTCTAGGGGTAAAAAAAAGCGAAACTGATTTTAGCATGGCCGCCCGCGCATCACTATCTGGGCCGACACCACCATTTGCCCCCTGTTCGCCTTAGAGTTTTAACCCCCGTTCCGGCGGCGCTGACGCGCAAGGAATACGCGCTGGGAAAGAGGACATCCTGTCCTCGTGGAGGGCTGGAAGCCCTCCTTCCCAGCGTTGTTCCAGGAAAGATACCCGCCATTTTGCCCAACAAAACGCTGCTACACTGGGCCAGATTTTTTGAGGAGGGCATCATGCCAAGCCACATTCGCGCCTTGCTCGCGGCGTGCACCCTAGTTGCCGCAGGTCCGCTAGCTGCCGCCGACTACAACCGTCCGCCCGACCATGTAACGTTTCCAGGCTACACCTTTGTGCATGCGGGAGCTCTATTGGCTGTGCCGGGCGAACCGGTCAATAACCAGCAAACCGTGGTGATTCGAGACGGCCGCGTGGTCGCCATCGAAGACGGGTGGGTGGAGCCCGGGACCGACTCGCCTTCCAGGGTGCTGGACTTACGGGAGTATTTCGTGATGCCCGGCTTTATCGATCTGCACGTGCATCTGCTCGGACAGTCCGGGGGCAACCGCAAAGTGGACTACGTCACCCGGTCGGACTCGTACTTTGCTTTGCAGGGCTCACAGTTCGCCCGCTGGACGCTGGAGGCCGGGTTTACTACCGTCCGGGACCTGGGCGCCCGCGGAGAAGCAATTTTTGCTTTGCGCGACGCCGTACGCGACGGCCTGGTGCCTGGACCCCGCATCTTGGCGGCTGGCCAGGCCATCACGCCTAGTGGAGGGCACGGCGACACGCATGGCTACCGTGCGGAGGTGCTTGCTGCGCTTCCCGCCACCGGCACTTGTGATGGTCCCGACGACTGCCGGCGCGCGGTGCGCCAGATGGTCAAGCGCGGCGCGGACGTCATCAAGGTCACCGCCACTGGAGGCGTCCTTAGCGAGACCGCCACCGGCACCGGCCAGCAGTTCACCCAGGAGGAACTCAATGCGATTGCCCAGACCGCGCATGCGCTTGGCCGGAAAGTCACGGCGCATGCGCACGCCAAGGAAGGCATAGAGGCGGCGTTAAGGGCTGGTTTCGATTCCATCGAGCACTCTATGTGGGCCGACGAGGGCACCATGGAACTGTTTATCGAGAAGGACGCATGGATGGTGCCCACGGTGTATCCGATTACGGCCGTCGGCGACACCCCCGAGAAAATGAAAGCCGGACCGTTCGGCGATCTGTCTCCGCCCGTCATGGAAAAACTGTTGCAGCTTGGCCGCCAGCCCAAGGACATGGTTGCGCTGGCCCACCGTATGGGCGTCAAGATCGCCCTGGGCACGGATTCCGCCGTTTCACCCCACGGCGAAAACGCCAACGAGTTCATCGAGTATGTCAATGCCGGGATGACCCCCATGCAGGCGTTGATGGCCGGTACCGTGCACGCCGCCGAAGCCGGCGGCATTTCGGATCTGACGGGCTCGCTTCAGCCCGGCAAGGCCGCCGACCTGGTGGCCCTGGCGGCGAATCCCCTTGAGGACATTCAGGCGGTGCTGGATGTGCGCCTGGTGATGCGCGACGGCATCGCATTCAAACACCCGGAGCAATAGAAATGAAATCGGTAACCAGAACGCGCTGCACTGCGCTACTGATCTTGCTTGCCGCGGTCTCTACCACGGGGGCCCAGAGCCTCCTGATCGAGAACGTCACCTTGCTGGACGGTACCGGCGCGCCGGCGGTTGCCGGCGCATGGGTGGCGGTTGAGGACGGACGCATCACTGCGATCGACAACGCCCCACTGGAAGCCCCGGAAGGCGCCGTCACCTTGAACGGAGAAGGGCGCTACCTGATGCCTGGCATGGTGGACATGCACATTCACCTGCGCGGCGGCGTGAGGACACCGCCGGAAGGATTGCAGGATCGTGCGAATGACTTCGGGGAGGGCATACAGGCGCTGCACGGTTACCTCTACAGCGGCGTGACCACGGTGTACGACGCCGGCAACAACCCCGATTTCATCCTTGCACTACGGGAACAGGAACGCGCGGGTGAGATTGAGGGCCCCCGCATATTCGCCACCGGCGGCATCGTGACCTACCCCGGCAGCCACGGCAGTTCCGCCGGCGCCACGCTGGTAGACGACTGGCCGGAAGCCAAGCCGTTGCTGGACGCCCATATCGCTCGCCAGCCCGACGTGCTCAAACTCACCTACGAGGAACGGGGCTGGGGCTCCCGCCCCACCATCCCGCGCCTGCCGGTGGATCTGATGCAACGCATCGTCGAGTACTACAACGACCGCGGCATCCGCACTACGGTTCATACGTCCAGCGAACTGCGCGCCCGGCAGGCCATCTTCGCCGGAGTGGACACCCTGGCGCACCCCATCATCCAGGGGCCGATCACCGAAGAGTTCGCCCAACTCATGGCCGCCAAGCGCGTCCCCATGGTCACCACACTTACGATCGGCGAGAACTACTCACGCCTGGTCGAACACCCCGAATACCTGGACGAGCCGCTCTACCAGGCCACGATCGACCCCGGGGAGCTTGAGAATCTCAAGACCGAGAAACGCGCGGAATACGAAGCGCGGCCCTGGACCTGGTGGATGAAGGTGATGACCGAAATCGCCCAGGAAAACGTGCGCATGATTCATGCCGCCGGCGGAGTACTGGTAGCCGGATCCGACCAGACCACCGGACCTGCAGCGCACCGCGAACTGGAACTGCTGCAGGACGCAGGAATCTCAGCCGCTGATATCGTCCGCATCGCCACTTTAAACGGCGCGGTCTTCCTCGGCCGGGAACGTGAACTCGGCTCCATTGAGGTCGGCAAACTGGCCGACATGGTACTGCTCGACGCGAACCCCGCCGAGGACATCAACAACGCCAAGGCCATCGTTGAGGTAATCAAAGGCGGCCGCGTTATCGACCGCTCCGCTCTCGACCTCCCCATCAACCGCTGATCCCGCATACCAGCCCGCCCCCGGGCTTTCGCTACGGGTCCGCGAACCGCTTTCCGAACCGGAACGGGTCCGGGAAGGCTGAGATCCCCGGTTTCGGGGCGTGCTCCGCTACGCCCCGTCCGCCTCCGGCGCCTCGCATACCGAAGGCTTGGCGGCTAGCAGCGCTTTGACCGCGGCAAAGTGCGCCGCGTTCTCGGGCGTGGCAACAAGCGCTTCTCCGGAAACGAACACGCCGAATACGAGCTCGCCCTCCCCGTCGTAGAACAGGACGGCTTGCACCTGGCCCTCGCCCTCGCCGGCCCCAAGGTCAACGGCATAGATCGCCGCATACTCGTCGGGCCGCAGGTGGCCCCGCAGTGGCTCTTCGTACTCGATGTTGAAGTAACGGCTTCGGGTGGACGGCGCGCCGGGCGAAACGCCGCTCATTACCTCAAAAACACTACTCCCCTTGGTGATCAGGAAAGTTGCCTGTGAGATTTCTGACAGCGCCGCCCACACCTCCGCAAATGCGCTGCCCGGTGCGGAAACGGCCTGATCCGCCGGCAAGGCGGCAGCAACCTTCGCCTCCGCCAGTCCCAACCGCCGGGCGGCAGAGAACGGCACAGCACCGGGGTTCTGGTCAAAAAAGGCGCGCACCTGCTCTATTTCTTGCTCCGTGGCGCAGAGGTCCTCAGCCTGAACTGCACCCGAGGCCATCACCCCTGCGAGGGCGAGCGTAATGGACAGGAAACCTTTGCTTGTTTTCATTGCTTGTTCTCCGTTCTTGACCCAATCCGCCAGCGGGCTGGCAGGCAGACCGATTGTATCCTCGGCGGCAGCGCCGGCGGACAGCGGCCCCGGGGCCGGGCGGTTTCGGAAATGAAGCGCGAGAAAGTGCGGGTGCTATGCGCGGGCGGCGAAGAAGGCGTGCATGCGGTTCATGGCGTCCTCCAGGCGCTCGTAGGGCTCAGCCCCGAAACAAACGCGCAGGTGCCCTTCTCCTTCCGCTCCGTAGAAGGTCCCCTCTTCCACCACAACGCGTGTCTCCTTGAGTAGCTCGCGCGCCAGCGGGCCGGCCTTCATGCCCGTTGCGCTGATGTCCGGAAATGCGTAAATGCTGCCTTCCGGCGCCGGGCACCGCACTCCCGGCATCGCGTTCAAGCGCTCCACTACCAGGTCCCGCCGCCGGCAGTCCTCGCCTACCATCTCGGCCACCGCTTCCTGCGAGCTGGAAACCGCCGCTCGCCCACCCTCCTGGATGAAGACATTAACGTGCGCGATATCGTTCTTCGAGATCTTCAGCATCGCGTCGATGAACCGCTTCGGCGCAACGCCGTAGCCCATCCGCCAGCCGTCCATCGCGTACGCCTTGGTAAACGCGAAGTGAGTAATCGTGCGCTCCCACATCCCCGGCAGTGACGCGATACTGATATGCCGGGCGCCGTCGAAGACGATCTGCTCATAGACCTCGTCGGACATTACCAGGAGATCGCGTTCGATTGCGATGTCCGCCAATTCCTGCAATTCCTCCCTGCTGTACACGCGTCCCGTCGGATTGGCCGGGTTGACCAGAATGATCATGCGGGTACGCGGGGTCAGGCGCTCCCGGATCGCCGCGCCATCCAGCGCGAAGCCACGAGTGCGGTCCAGCGGCGCCGTTACAACGACGCCACCCGCCAATTCGATCTTGTTGACATGCTGCGGGTAGTAGGGCGACAGCAACATCACCTCGTCCCCCGGATCCAGCGCGGCCATGCAGCTGATGTATGCGCCATGCGTCAGCCCACTGGTCACCAGAACCTCGTTCGCAGCCGCCTTGATGCCATTTTGCGAAGCCAGTTTCTTCACCAGCGCCTGGCGGAACGGCTCGTTGCCCAGAAAGTCGCCGTAATGCACCATGCCGGCATCCAGGGCCGCCTTGCATGCCTCCTTGATATGCGCCGGCGTATCGAAGCTGGGCATGCCCACTTCCAGGTGAATGACGTCTATGCCCTGCGCCATCAGCGGCAGGGCTTCCTCGTACATGCCGAAGCTCTTCTCCGAGCTTTGCACGATCCTATCGGCGGGCCATTTCATATGCGGGTCCGTTCCTCCATTAAAGTTTTCGCAGCAGGCGCCCCTACGCTGACAAGCAGCGAACACGCTGGGAGGGAGGGCATCCTGCCCTCCGAGGGCTGGAAGCCCTCGTTCCCAGCTTGTTCCATGGGAGCGAGGTGGAGATTATGCGCTGCAAAACGCGTCCTTGAAACAGGCCGGCGCTCATGGATCACGGAACGCGGTGGGCGCTCGCTCGGTATAGGGCTCGCGCCAGCCGGGGAACCGGTCGCGAAAAATGTCGTTTCGCCCATAGTGCTTGTCGAGCAGGATCGCCTTGGCGGATCCCCCGTTCCACAAGTCGTATTGCGGCGCCGAGCACTCAGAAAAGAACGCCGTAAGACGCCGATCCAGTTCCGCGACCACCTCCGCATGGGCCGGATCGTCAATCAGATTGTGTCTTTCGTCCGGATCGTTGATCAGATCAAAGAGTGTGTTGGGCTCCTCGGTATCGAAGCGCTTCATGTACTTCCAGCGCTTGGTTCGCACCACCCGCACAGTCACGAACTCGAAGAAAACTATATCGTTCCACTGGGGACTGTCGCCGGTAAGCAAGGCGGCAAAGCTCTTGCCCGGCGAATCCTGAATCTCCAGCTCCCCCAGGCCCAGGTATTCGAGCAAGGTCGGAAACATATCCACCTGGTTGATGAGTTCCTCGCGTACCAGGCCTTCCTCGACTGTTCCCGGTTGGGAAAACATCAGCGGTATTTCCATGTTGACCCCATGGACGGTGAACGGAAAACTCCACGACGTATTGCCCCACAGACCTCCGTGTCCGTAGCGTGCGCCCTGGTCGGAGGTGTAGATGACCAGGGTGTTCTCCCGCAGCCCCTCATCCTCCAGCGCGGCCAGCAGCCGCCCTACCCCATCGTCCACCATCGTGGTCTCGGCGGCCGTATTGATCATGGCCACCGGGTTGTTGATCGCGTTGATCGCTCGCCAGGCCGTCGTGCCCTCATCGAGCATCTGCTCGGTCGGGCCGCGCCCCCGGGCCCAGCTCTCCAGGTAGGGATGGATCAGATCGTGCGGCATCGACGGTGGATTTTCCCGGTAACGCTCTGCATGCCGGTTGCGCGGCAGCAACAGCACGGTCGGCGGCAACATGTAGGGCCCGTTGTATGACAGGTAGAGGAAAAACGGTTCCTCCGCGCCCCGGCGCTGCTCGATGAACTCAATCGCCTTGCCAGTCCAGAAATCCGTTAGGTGCTCCTCGACCTGGTAGCGGCGGTCGTTGTCGATGACCTCCTGGTCGTAGAAAGTGGTTGTATGCCCGGCCGGAAACGTTACCCACCAGGAGAAACCCAATTGCGGGCGTTCATGCCGGCCCAGGTGGTACTTGCCCACCAGGCCGGTGACGTAGCCCGCGTCGGCCAGCGTCTGCGGAAGATTGCGGAACTCCTCTATCGCCGACCAACCCGTCAGTTCCGGCTGGCCCGGCAAAGCCACATGAACTCCGGTCTGCGAAGGCATAAGGCCGGTAAGCAGGCTTGCGCGTGTGGATGAGCACACTCCGCTTGCGGCGAAGGCATTGCGGAACGACACGCCGGACCGGGCCAGCTCGTCGATGTTGGGCGTGGCAATTTCGTGGTTGCCGTAAGCCCCCAGCAGGCGTGCGGGCTGGTTGTCGGCGATGATCAGGACAATATTCGGACGCTGTCCTGCGGACGTTTCAGCTACGGCAATGCCTGGCTGCGAAGCAACTACAAAGATTGCCAGACAAGCAAGGGCCGCCGGAAATCTCAAACTCTTACACCTGCGCCGGGAGAATACACGCAAGTCTCCCGCGCACGCAAAGACCCACCCTGGGAACGAGGGCTTCCAGCCCTCGACGAGGGCAGGATGCCCTCGTTCCCAAGCGTGTTCCCTGCGCGTCAGCGTAGCGGCGCCTGCTGCCAACACTACCAAGAGCGAGCAAAGAGCAAGTCGTCCGCAGGTCTGGTGGAGCGCTCCGAGGCGGCGCTAGAATTGTCGGACTTTTCCTCACAGGCACCCGACCCGGTGACGACAACATCCATGAGCAACCCAACCCAAGAACCCAGAATCGCCAAATACAAGCCGTACTACGCCGAACTTGAACAGGGCAAGCGCTACTTCTGGTGCGCGTGCGGGAGGTCGCAAAATCAGCCGTATTGCGATGGCTCGCACAAGGGAACCGGAATTGTTCCGCTGCCGTACCAGGCGCAATCCCAAGGCGAGGAAGTGCTTTTCTGCGGCTGCAAACACACTTCCGATGCCCCGTTCTGCGACGGCAGTCACAACAACCTGCGCGAGACCTACGAGACCGAAGACCCCTTGAGCCCCGAGAACCGGGCCATCCCGCAAGCTTCGCCTGCCGAGCCGGGACGAGTGGTTCTGGATGGTGGCTGCCAGGTTGCACGGGTCGGCCAACTGCCTGATGAAGGCAGCGGTACCGTCGAGGTCCGCAAGCTGATCGGCGCGCAGGACGGCGCGCTGCACCAGTCACAATTCCACCTGTCGCTTGCGCCCGGATATTCTCAGATCATGGAGTTTCCCGGCTGCCAGGTGCTTTTGTTCGTCCAGAACACCTCAGGCACGCTAACCATCGGCGCCCGCGAGTTTGCGCTCAAGCCTTGCACCGGCGCTTTCGTCCGTCCGGGCGAAACCTTTGCGCTGTCCGCCCCGCTCGACCGGTCCCTGGGCGTCTATGTCAGCGTATTCCCGCATTCCGCTGGTCCCCAATGGCGGAACGAAATGGCCAATAGTTTCGATGACGCCTATCCGGAGCGCACCATCGCCATGGACAAGGCAAATGCAACCCAAATGGCCGACCGCTTCTTCCAGGTATTGGTCGACAAGCGCCAGGGCTTCGAGAACGGCGCGCAGTTCATCGGCGAGATTCCACTGTCCAAGGCCGTCGCCCATCGCCACCTCTACGAGGAAACCCTGATCGTGGTCTCCGGCGAGGGCTGCCTGTGGACTCAGAACGTAAAAACGCCGGTGGCGCCCGGAGACGTAATTTTCCTGCCCCGCAAGCAACGCCACTCGCTGGAATGCACCAGCGCCGAAGGAATGCTGGTGGCCGGAGTGATCTTCCCCGGCGACAATCCCTCAATCAATTACTGACCCGGGAACGAGGGCGAGACGGCCTCGCTTGCATGGAACAACCTGGGAACGAGGGCAAGACACCCTCCCTTGCATGGAACAACCTGGGAACGAGGGCTTCCAGCCCTCGACGAGGGCAAGATGCCCTCGTTCCCAGCGTGTAAGCGATTCATACGCGAGAGTGTCTGGAGGCCAGGGCCGGAATTGAACCGGCGTACACGGATTTGCAGTCCGCTGCATCACCACTCTGCCACCTGGCCCGGCTATCCCGCCGAACTCGCCGGACAACGCGATTTCGTGCAGGAGAAGATGGAGCGGGAAACGGGATTTGAACCCGCGACCCCAACCTTGGCAAGGTTGTGCTCTACCTCTGAGCTATTCCCGCTTCAAGGCGGGTCAGTCTAGCAGCAAGAAACCACGCGATTCAATCCCTGGCGTCATCAAACGTCTTCCGTCTCCGGCCACATCTCGTCGGCTTCCTTCTGCAACATTTCGATGAGCAATCTTTCCGCCCGGCAAACATCCCTGGGCAGCGTGTGGATGCCGAGAACATGCATGTAACCGTCGACGAACAGGGCTTGTGGATACTCCGCGGCGGTCGCCGCCTCCATGTGCGGTTCGGCCTTCTCGCCCTGACCGCTGTACACGTAGACTCGTGCAAGCTGATACTGCAGTCTTGGATTGTCGGGATCCGCGGCGACCGCAGCCTCGCAAGCCTCTATGGCCCTCGGGAAGTCCATCTCATCCTGCGAAACGCCGGGCGCGACGGCATTGGGGTCAGAGCCATGCGGCGGCTGGACCGCCTTGCCGTTCAATGACTGAACATTACGCGGCCACGCGCAATTACGCGGTCGATCTCCCTCGTATTCCGGATGTCAACCAGCGGATTTGCATTGAGCAAGACCAGGTCCGCCCGCATCCCCGGGGCGATTGAACCCATTTCACCGTCGAGGGCAAGAAACCTCGCGGGTTGCACGGTTGCGGCCGCCAACGCCTCGCGCGGCGTCAACCCGGCAGCAACCAGTATTTCCAGCTCGTTGTGCAGGCTGTAGCCGGGAATTGCCAGCGCAATCGGGGCGTCGGTGCCCGCGCCTATCGGCACTCCGGCCCGGTGCATCCGCAGGATCATGTCCAGTGTGTACTGCGCGAAACGCAGATCGCGCTTGCCGGGATCGGAGTCAACCCAAGGCGATGGCCCGCTCCACTCATCGCGCACTGCGGGCGGCATTTCAGCCAGCGCTTCCGCCCAGTCGTCGCGCTCGAAGACCGGGAACATGCTCAGAGCGTTGAGCCGGGCGGTCGGGACCTGAATCGTGTTTCGCATCGTGCTTAGAACGGTGGCGCAATTCTCCTCGTCGAGCGCTTCGATCGCGTCCAGGCGCTGCAGGCTGTGCAAGGACGAGCGCAGTTTCATTCCGGAACTCTCCGTTCTTGCCGAAAGTTGTTGAAGCCGCGTTTCGAGCAGCGCGGCTGAATTCTCCGCGCAGTCGAGTTCCACATTGCGCAAATGTTCCATGGAATGGACATGCGGCGCCGCCGAGGACGCGCGCATCGACAGGGGCACATGCGCCGCAATGGGCAGGTCGTGGGCGCGAGCGGCCTCGACCAGGGCGGCAAAGACCTCCGGAGTCACCATTTCGTAGATCTTGATGAAATCGACGCCCTGCGATTTCAGCCTGGCCACACTTTCAGCAGCAAATTCGACCGTGCCGTTTGCGATGCCCAACTCCGGCGCGTCCACTCCGTCGTAGACAACCGGCTCGCCATCGAGCAGTGGACCGCTGAAGAACACGCGCGGCGCAATCGCGCCCTCGGCGCGCATCCGCTCAACCACCGGCAACATTTTCTCCATCAGTCCGCCCGTATCGCGGACGCTGGTGATGCCGTAGCGTATCAAGGTCTCCGGCATCGTGGCGGTGAATCGGTCGTCGTAGGTCAAGTGCACATGCATATCCCACAGACCGGGAATCAGGAACTTTCCCGTGCCGTCGATTGTCGAAAACGCATCGGGCGAATAGGATGCGGAGGGACCGACGTCGATAATCCGGTCGCCATCAATGAGCACGATCTGGCCCGGACGTTCGCCAGAAACTGCATCAATGACGGTTACGTTAGTGATTGCAATTCCGGATTGGGCCCTGTTGTCGGCCGAAGGCCCGCAAGCGCCTGCCGCCAGCGCCGCCAGTAGCCACACGGCCGCAAGCACCAGGAATTCCTTCAAGCGCTCTGGTTGGGCAAACACAAAGAGGTGGCCCCGGAAAATCGGACAGCGCTATAAGTGAATTCCGGGCCAATATACGCCTGGTTGTACTTCGAATGCAAATGAGAATGACTGCAATTTCGAGAATTACCGCTTTGCCTTTGTTTTTTAAGAATTTATAGCGCTGACTGCGCAGTATTCAGACCCGCTTCAGCCGGTCATTGCTCGTGCGAGATCATTAACGAGCGGAAGAACTTCACGTCGCGATCGGCAGCCTGTTGCATCATCTCGCCCTCGAAAAGGTGGTCGCTTCCCGGGTAGCTGAAGAACTCGTACTTTTTGCCACGCATATAGAGTTCTTTTGCAAGCCGCTCCGACCACTTGTAAGCCGCACCACGGTCGCCCACCGCGTGCTGAATAATCAGCGGCGTCCCCATGTAATCGAGATGCAGCAACGGTTCACTGCCCTTGTAGTCGAACGCTGCACCTAGTGTTGCAATTCTTCCTCGCAGCCTTTCAATCACGGATTTAGCCGTTTCGCTGCTGTCGAATGCCGTCGGGTCCGCGTAACGCGAGTAATAATACGATTGATCCCAGATGTCACCGCCGACGCTGGACCACATCGACGCGCCCCTGACGCGGTCGGTTGCGAGCAGGCTCCGCAAAGTCACCTCGCCGCCCATCGAGTGTCTCCACATAAAGATATTCTTCGAGTCGAATCCATCCAGGGATTCCAATCCGGCAAGGAGGTTCAGAACATCTTCCGTGTAGTAACTCGATTCGAGCATGCCTTCAGTGAATTCGGAGCCTTCGGAATTGTTGTGGCCCCGAAAGTCCGGCATTACGACCATGAATCCCTGGGCCACAAACAGCTCAGGTATGCGACGGTAATAGTCACCCGGGCGCCAGTCTTTGCCCTCTGCCGTGATGCCATACTCCGGTGGGTCAGGATGGTGCCCGTGGTTGGCAACCAGCACCGGGAAGCCGTTCTCGGGTTGCGGTGCATGCGGCACAGCCACCATTGCGTGGACCTTAAGGCCGGCCGACTTGTATGAATATAGAAACGAGTCAAAACCGGGGCCACCGTCGATCTCGCCGACGAGAACCAAAGAAACTTTCCTTTCTGCCGCGCGGAGTTCGTCGATCGACTTCGGCGCCGGCTTCGAGCACGCCGTCGCCGACATAAGCGACAGCAGGACCAGAACCAATGCGTACCGCATACTTCGCTCCTAAATCAGTCGTTCAAAAAGAAACAGGAACACGATCGTCAACGCGAAGAACACCAGCAACAGGTAGCTGACTTTGTCGACCTTCCCGGGGACGAGGTACCAGCCATCCTGTTTCTCCGCTTGATATCGCAGTCATTTCTTGCCGTTGAGGGATAGTTTAGCTCAACGGCAGCTTTTGGGATGCGACAGTACGGTTCGTTACTTGGGCATTGAAATTGATGATGCGCCTCCGGGAGTGGTCGGAGATTACTTGCCCGGCGACCCACTGAAGGCGGACATCATAATGTCGAAGATCAGGTTCTGTTCAATTACACCGCGAACGCCATCCGCACCGGCACCGGTGGCGTACAGCGCAACGTCCTCACCACCGTGAGTCTCATCGTTACTCACAGACCCATCAATTCCTATCGCGCGCCTGGAAAAGAGTGCTTGAGCGAGTGAATCGACGCCGAGCTCAGGGTCTTTCCGCGGCAAACTGGTTATTGCGCCACGACCGTTTGCATACTGCGCCGTTCGATACGTACTGCCGTCCTCGGCCCGCGCCGGTTCGGCGTTGGCTTTGCCAGTTGTGTCGTTGCTTACGACCAAGCCCAGGATCGGATTTCCGCGGGTAGGATACCCGCCAATCGTGAATACATGAGAGTGGTCGGCGGTAACCAGTATCAGCGTATCATCGAGATCGACCTTCTTTAACGCCGTTTCCACAGCGCGGGCGAAGGCCTGCGTCTCCAGCATTGCGTAGGCCGGCCTGCCGATATGGTGGCCGTGATCGATGCGGCCGCCCTCGACGAGCAGAAAATAACCGTCCGGCCTCGCGGCCAAACGGTCGATGGCTGCCGCTGTCATTTGAGACAGCGTCGGCTCGGTCGTATCATCGCCACGTCGGGCGACGTAGGTCATGTGCGACTGAGAGAAAAGACCAAGAACCTGCTGGTCGGACCGGATATCGTCAAGTGCAGCGGCGTTGTCGATAAAGCTCCGCGCCGGGTCGCCTGCAAGCCAGGTGCCGACGAGATCGTCGTCCCCAGCGCGCCGTGAGCCGCCAAGGTCGGCGCCGTAGAATTGCGTACGGCCACCGCCCATAACAATGTCCAGGCCGCCGTCCGGCTCCGAGTTCAGCAGTTGCCAGGCGATGTCGCGACAACCCAGCGCCCAATCATCCACGGGCAGGTACTTGTCGCTCTCCCAGTCGCGTTCCGGGGCGTGGGCATACAAACTCGCCGGTGTAGCGTGCGTAACTCGGGCGGTCGTCACGATGCCAACGCTTTTGCCGCGTCGCTTTGCGATTTCGCCGATTGACTCCAACGGGTACCGGAGAGCGTCTTCGCAATTCCGCCGGCTGGCCTCAGGTCCGATACCAATGACGCCGGCCTTGGTCTTTGCGCCACTGAACATTGCTGTTGCTGTGCCAGCAGAATCGGCGACTTGCTGGTTAGTGTTGTACGTCTTGACCAGGGCCACGTGGTCGAAGCGCTCGAACGGCAAGACATGCTCTTCACCGCTCTTGCCCTGCGACTGACCATCAAAGATGCGCGCGGCTGTTACGGTGGAAACTCCCATGCCGTCACCGATAAACAGGATGATGTTTTCCGCACGATTGCCCTGGACCTGATTGGACGGGAATGATGCGCATCCGGCAAGAGGTGCGGCAAACAGAGCGAAAAGTACAGTATTCCGACGCGCCCGGTCCATGCACCTTTGCACGGCATTACCTGATGTCATGTGGAACCCCAACTGTAGTAGAAGAATGTGTTGACGAATTTAGGATTCGTTCAGGCACGAAGCGTCCCTGCAGCGACATCAAAGTGACACCTCTTACACGCTCGCGCTTGAGCAGTGAGAAGAAGCTCTCCAGTGGTGCGTTGTACCCCAAGGCCAGGCTTCGCGCTCGTAGCAGTGACCGCGAGCGCTCATGCTGCACTCGATGCCGTGCTTCTCAAGCACATCGCGGAAGTCATCGCTGGTGTATTGCGGTCAGCGACCGGAGTGGTGCAGCAACGCACCTTCTGGCTGGCGATAGCCCAGCGCCGTTGCCCTCGCAATCGCAGTTGACCGCATGAACTCGCGTCGCGTAATCGACATGCGAGGACGACAGCGTCTAGTCTAGTACCTGTAAGTAAGTTTCAAGCCGTAGTTCCGCGGATAGAGGTAGCCGCCTTGTACCAGATCGTCGCTGCCTGTGTTGGTCCGCGCCAGTACGGCCTCATCCTCGATGTTCTCAATAAAACCGCTGACCGATAAATGCTCATCCGCCGACGTCCAGGTCAAGCGCACATCTGTCTTGGTATATGAGTCCTGGAATTGCGTGGAATAGAGAGAAACATCGTCCGTCGCATAATCGTCCGAATAATAAAACTGAATATACGGTGTCAGCCGACCCTTGCTACCCAGATCTATGTCGTACGCGGCAGTTAGACCCAAGGTGACATCGGGTGACCACCCTGGCGTCGTTCCCTTAAGACTGACAAAGCCATTGAGAGGGAGCCCGTTTTCGTCAGTGACATCGCGGGCCTGGATGCCGTCGAACAACTGGAATGGATTCCTGACTCCGAACTCGCCGTACTCATTGTCCATGAATGAGGCATTGGCAGTAATCATCAATTCTCCCGTCGGTACCCAGATGAGTTCGAGCTCGACGCCATCTGTGGTGACATCGCCACCGTTGAGCGTGATCGTTGACCATCGACCTTCAATGAAGATCAGCTCCTGTGCCGTCATGTTGGTATACTCGTTATGATAGTACGCCGCATTGAATTGTACTTTGTTGTCGGCCCAGCGGCTTTTAAATCCTACTTCTATGGCTTGCGAATCCTGCTGATCAAAGGATGAACAATTGCTATTCAGGCCGCCGGAGAGGAAACCGGTTGAACCATTCGAATAGAGCAGCGCATTGTCGCCAATACCCCATTCAATTCCCGCACGCCAGGTGGTCTTATCGTAGGACTTATTAGTGACACAGACACCAGTCGGCGGATACGTATAAACGTCTAGCGGGCGGCCGACTAATCCGACGAACCCGAAGGGTGCATCAGCCGCCGTGAAGCCCGAATCGCCGCTGATCCGCTCACTATCCTTCGTTTCCTCGTTGTGGCGAAGACCGCCGATCAGTCGGACATTGTCCGTAATGGACCATTCGGCCTGCCCAAATATGCCCACGGTCTCCGTGTCGATTTGCTGGTATGTATCGCCGTCGCTAAAGTCTCCACCACCCCATTGGTCAATCAGCTCAGTCGGATGATATGTTGTAATCACATTGCCCAAATCGTCCATTCCGGTAATCGTGTGAGGGGCCACAGTCACGGTATCGAAACTTGCAGAACCCACCAGAATCGAATCATCGGAATAATAGCCGCCTAGTGTCCACTGCAAGCGGTCATTGCCAGTTGAAATGAGCTGGATTTCCTGGGTAACGGATTCCGTAAGCTCATCGAAGAAACCCTTTTGGCCAGGTGAGCCCTGAAAACCACCGCTCGTATAAGCGCTTGTGAAATCGGTGTACGAAGTTATCGACCTAAGGGCCACTGATGCCAGATTCCAGTTGACATCGAGCGTAAAATTGTCCGACGTCACATCGCGGAAAGAATCCCAACTGTAGTTCACCACATAAGGGCGATCGAAAGCCGAATCAATCCCGGCAGAACCTTCTTTCGGATTCGTACAATCGATTTCAGTCCCCAGCATGTCGGTAAGTCCCGTAGAATTCACAGGCACACAGAGCCCCTCTGCTGCAAAAATTCCGGCCGATGTACCGCCCTCACGAAGGGAAGTGTAACGGGCAAGCACATCCACAGTATCACTTGGCGACCAATAAGCCGATAACCGGTAGCTTTGCTGATCACCGATACCAAGATTCTTGCCCGCTCCGATGTTCTTGACGTAACCATCGCTGGATTCAACGACACCAGCCACCCGAATTGCGAAGTCATCACTGATGGGTGCGTTGTAGAATAACTCGACGCGATTCTTGTTGAAGCGCGAGGCCGATACGTCCACACCAACCTGAACTTCATCGGTAGATGGCCGGTTCGTATAGATATTTATAGCGCCCGCAAACGTATTGCGTCCATAGAGGGTGCCCTGTGGACCCTTCAAAACCTCAATTCGCTCCACATCGAAATAGCCGAGGCGTTGTTGAGCGGCACGAGGCTGGTACACGCCGTCGATAAATGCGCCAGCGATTGAAGAATTGTCCCGGTACGTGTTGTTAGAATTGGCGCCGCGAATAGCGATCTTTGCATCTGTAGCGATAGATCCGTAGGTTACGCCTGGCGTAACAAGTTCGATACGCGAAATGTCAGTTATGCCTGCGCGATCGATGGCGTCCCTGTCGAGCGCGGTGACCGAAATTCCTATGTCTTGCAGGTTTTGTTCGCGCCTCTGCGCTGTGACGATAATCTCCTCTAGCGCGAAATCACCACGAGAATCGTCCTGCGCAAATGCATTTGCTGGCAAGGCCAACGGTACAACAATAATTAGGAGAATGGACGCTTTTGTAATTAGGTGTGTCATTCGAATTTCCCCGAGACATTAAGCTAAAATTTAACGTCCCCTAAACAGAATTTAAGATAATTTGACGTCGAATGCAACATCTAGATAAATATCGCACATAACGCAAAGAGAAATATTACGCCACTTCCACTCCGAAGTGCAACACCTGTCAGGCGGTGATTTCTCTCCTGAGTTGGAGCGCAGCATAGCACCCGGTGGGGTTCGGGCGGTGCTTTTCGGAGTTCGGGCGTGACCCGAACAGCATAGCCCGAGCGGAGAAACGCACCGCCCGGGACCCGGTTTCGCTGTCGCCGCGGCCCGGCTGAGGCGGCGGGCTGCAACCCGTACACAGCAAAACCGGCCGCCGCCTGCGAAGGCCGCGGACGGGACTGGCAGGCCGATCAAGCCGGCCACGCCGGCGGATCCGGCCCCGCCGCCGCGCCGAGAATCGCACGGGAAACACCGGCCGCCTCCAGGGCCTCGCCAAACACTTCCGCCGGCGTGCGGTAGCCCAGAACACGGCGCGGACGGCCGTTGAGCAGCGCCTGCACCTGCCGAACCCAGGCGTCGCCAACGCCGCATAGCGCTGCGCCTGCTTCATCCGGTAGCCCCGCCGACCACGGTTGCGACGCAACTCGCGGCTCACCGTCGAGGCCGACACCTCAAGCGCTCGCGCTACCCCACGGATCGACAGACCGCTTTTCCTCAGCGCGTAAATCTGGCATCGTGACCCGTAGGTCAGGTGATGGTAGCCATCGGCCATCGGATACCCTCCTTCTTCGATATCGGAGAGTATCGCCGTCACCTGGCCGCTTCTCAAACTCCAGACAACACAACCAACGATCCCTTAAGGAACAACAGCTCTCATGTGTTGCACTTCATAGCGGAACGGGCGATATTTGACAATAAGTTATATACACAATTACTGATACTTCGCAGTCAGAAATTGTGTTGATTTGCACCGAAAACTGACCCGGGATTTGCACTGAAAATTGACGCGGTCGGTTGCGAGCACGCCGTCGCCGACATAAGCGACAGCAGGACCAGAACAAATGCGTACCGCATACTTCGCTCCTAAATCAGTCGTTCAAAAAGAAACAGGAACACGATCGTCAGTGCGAAAAACACGAGCAACAGGTAACTCACCTTGTCAACCTTGCCGGGTACCAGGTACCAGCCGCCCTCTTTCTCGGGCAGGCCCTCCTCCTTGAACTTCCTTTGTTGTCCCTTGATCGAGTATTCCGACCACTCCGTTTGTTTGCCATCAATCAACCGGCTCGCAATCAGAGCGGTAACGATATTCACCGTACCGCCGAACAGGCAGTACCAGGGCCAGGAAATGTCAGTCTGCGTCGCGAGATACCAGATCATCACGAAGCCGACGGCAACTCCGACCAGCAGACCTTTTTCGGTCGTCTGCTTCGAGAAGAAGCCCAGGCCGTACATGCTCAGCTTGGCACCGACGAAGTAGGAACCGATCTTGCTCAGTGTCTGCAGCACGGAACCTTCGAAGGACGAGTAGATGATCGCCGGGATGATGATCACGATTGCCCAGAACACCGTGAAAGCCCGTGAGACTGTCAGATAGTGCTCCGGCGACTCGCCTTTCTTGAAGTACTTCTCGTAAAAATCGACGGTCGAAATCGTTGCCAGCGAATTGAATGACGAATCCAGTGAGGACATCGAAGCTGCAACTATTGCGGCGGCAATGATGCCCATAAGACCCGGCATACCGTAGTCAGCAGCGAAACTCAGGATGATTGTGTTGCCATTCTCGAACTCCTGGCCGCCGTAGTAGCCGTAGAACAGGATACCGAGAAAGAAGAACAGGAAATAGATGAAGAACGCGACGAAGCCCATGAGCAGAAACGACTTCTTGGCATCGCCTATGTTTCTCGCGGCAAGCGTCCGCTGCACCATCATCTGGTTGGCGCCGTAGACCGTGATGTGGAAAATTGACATGGCTATGACACCGGACCAGACGGTCGCCTCGACGGTAAGGTCGAACGAGAAGTTCAGCGGGTTTGTCTTGCCCTGTGCCTTGAGATCGGCCAGCACTTCGCCAATCGGTGCCGGCATGCTGTCGAACAAAGCGTAAAGGATAATGCCCGCGCCAACGAACAGAACGCCCGCCTGTATTACGTCGGTCCAGATAACCGCCGTTATGCCGCCCATCATTGTGTAGATCAAAGCTACTACGGTCACGATGACGATCGCCATTTCGACATCGATGCCGGTAATGAAATTGATGACGAGTGACGTCGCGTAAAGAATCGCCGCCGAGGTCAACGCCTGGGAGATCAGGAATACGCCTGAAATAACAATGCGCGATGTCGGCCCGAAGCGTCGCTCCATGTAGTCGTAGATAGATGCGACGCCGCTGTTGAAGAAAAACGGCAGGAACAGAGTAATGACGAAGAAAACGACGATCGGGTAGTTCAGGTGGATCGCGATAACCGCAAGGCTTTCCGAGTACGACCACGCAGGACCACCAAGAAACGAAAGTGCGCTGACGTAGGTTGCAATGACCGATATGCCGATCGCCCACCACGGCGTTGTCCTGCGGCCGAGGTAAAAGTCTTCCGCAGTGTTGACACGTTTGCTCAGGACCCAGCCCAGCAAGAGGTTCAACAGGATATAGACGACGAGAATCGTCCAGTTCAGTGTGCCGAAATCCCCCACAACAACCCCCAGTGACGTACAAACGAAAACTTACGGGGGTCACGGTCTACCGGATTTGTACTTCGAATGCAAATACCGCTAGTGAGCGGTCCAGCCGCCGTCGACTCTCAGGCTGTGTCCGGTCACCATCCCCGCACCCGGTGATACGAGGTAGAGAACGGCAGCGACGATGTCGTCATATGTTGCGAGTTTCTTGAGCGGAATCATGCCGAAAACGAAGTCCCGAAATCCGGGATCGTCGAGCATCGGCCTGGTCAGCGGCGTTTCGACAAACGTCGGTGCGACCGTGTTGACGCGGATGCCATTGGGTGCGAGCTCGACGGCCATCGCCTTGGTCAGCCCCTCGATTGCGTGCTTGGTCATGCAGTAAACGGTGCGATTCGGCGAACCGATATGTCCCATCTGCGATGACATATTGGAGATCCTCCCTTCGGTCTTCTGCGCCAGCATGGCCTTCGCCGCCGCCTGCGCGACGCGAAACGCGGCACGCACATTGAGCTCCAGGACAAAATCGAGTGACTCGGTGTCGACCTCGACGAAAGGTTGAGGCCGATTGCCTCCGGCATTGTTAACCAGGACACTGAGTCCGTCGATCGTCTCGATGCGCTCGACAAAGTCGTCGCTGGTGACATCCGCCGTCCAGGTTTCGATCTTCCCTGAGGCATGTTTGCTCAATTCGGCCAGATCGCCCTCGGATCTGGCAACCGCAATCACGTTTGCTCCGGCATCGGCCAGACCTTCGGCACAAGCGCCGCCTATACCGCGCCCGGCGCCTGTAACGAGCGCGACCTGCCCTTCAAGTCCCTCTGACATTGCCATCTCCGGTTTGCATGCGGATTCATTATTGCCTAGCATCGGTGCGGATTGGAAGAGACGCAGGACGCTGCGAGCGAATGATAAAAGCCGCCAAAACCAACAATAACAACGACAAGTCTGGCCGCAAGCGTGCCACATCTTATGATGTCGCCGAACTTGCCGGCGTGTCGCAATCCGCGGTATCGCGCGTTTTTCAGGACGGCGCAAGCGCGTCGAAGGCGATGCGCAATCGCGTCATGGCGGCGGCGGACAAGCTGGGCTATCGACCGAATGCCATTGCCCGCGGCCTTATCACGCAGCAATCCAACATGGTCGCTGTCGTCATTTCCAAACTGACTAATCTCTACTACCCCGAAGTGCTCGTGCAACTGACACAGCACTTTTCCGAGCGTGGCGTTCGGGTACTGCTGTTCGCGCTCGAGCACGAGAGCGATACGGGAAGAGCGCTGGAGCAAATGTTGCAGTACCAGGTTGACGGCATCCTGAGCGCGGCTATGTTCACGCCGGAGCAGCTGCAATTGATCGAGAACTCCAACATCCCGGTGGTTTTCTACAATCGGACGTCGAAAGATCAACCTGTTAGCTCGGTACGGTGCGACCAGCAGGAAGGCGAGCGCTGGCTCGTTGACGAGCTCGTGAGCGCCGGGCACAAGTCGTTCGGCGTCGTCGAAGGGCCTGGTGATTCAGTCGTGAGTATTGAACGCAGGATGGGTGCAATGGACGAACTCGCCGCAAAGGGCATCACCGATGTCACAAACGTTGGCGGTGACTATGGCTACGAAACGGGCCGCGCCTGCTTCGCGGAACTTGTGCAAAAGCATGGCAACCCACCGGATGCTGTTATTGCGGCAAACGATGTCATGGCGATTGGCTGCATCGACGAGGCCCGCGAGAACTTCGGACTCAAGGTGCCAGAAGACATATCGATTGTCGGCTTTGACGGCGTCGGCCCTGCGCGATATGCGGCCTATAACGTAACCACGGTTCGTCAGCCTGTGCATCGTATGACCGAATCGGCTGCGTCGATGCTGCTGGAGCGCATCGAGAATCCTGAGCTTTCGCCGGAGAAACGCGCCTTTTCGGGCTCACTAATTCGCGGTGGCTCAGCACGTCTCGCTAGCAGCGAATCGTAGACCGCTCTCTATGCCGGCAGAGAACATTTTGCTGTTGCCCGGCATGATGTGCGACGAGCGTCTGTGGCAGCCGCAACTCGCTTCATTCGGGCAAGCCGTTTTTCACGCCGATACGACGACGACTGATAACTTTGCTGACATGGCGGCGCAGGCGCTTGCCGCCGCACCGGACCGATTCGCAATTGCCGGCCTGTCGATGGGCGGCATCCTTGCTTTCGAGATCTGGCGCCAGGCACCGCAGCGAGTTACGCACATGGCCCTGCTCGACACCAATCCGCATGCCGAAGTGGCTGAGCGCCGGGCATTGCGGCCGCAACAAATCGAGACGGCGCTGGCAGGAGGGCTGCGCGAGCTTGCCATCGAGTCATTGAAGCCGCTCTACCTGGCGGCAGCGCATCGCGACGACGAAGAACTGCTCGGCACGATACTCGACATGGCACTGGACCTCGGCCCCGAAGTATTCCGCGCCCAGTCGCTGGCGTTGCGTGACCGTCGGGACAGCGTGGCAACGCTGGCTACTATCGATTGTCCGACGGTAGTTCTGTGTGGTGACGAAGACACCTTGTGCCCTGTTGGCTACCACAAATTGATGGCTGGGAAGATTCCGAACGCACGCCTTCGAATCATCGAAAACTGTGGCCACTTGTCATCGTTGGAACAACCGGACATTGTGACTGAAGAACTCAACAGACTTTTTGCGCAATAGCGCTCGCAGGAATAGACATGATTATCAGTGAAAATCGAATCCTTACAACGCATGTCGGTAGCCTGCCGCGCTCGCAAGCCGTAACCGATACCGTCTTCGCGCAGGAAAAAGGCGAGACAGTCGGCAACGCGGCAGAGATCATCCGTGATGCGGTCAACGACGTCGTCGCCAGGCAGGTTGAGTTCGGCGTAGACATCGTTAGCGACGGCGAGATGAGCAAGATCAGCTACGCAACCTACATCAAGGATCGAATCACGGGCTTTGATGGTGACAGCGATCGACGGCCACCGAGCGACCTCGAGGAGTTTCCCGGTTTCCTGCAACGCCAGGCGGGTTCGGGCGGTACGCCGAGCTATCGTCGCCCGTGCTGCGTTGGCGATATCAAGGTCAAGGACATGGGGCCCGTTACTGAGGACATCGACAACATGATGGCCGCAATGGCCAGGCACTCGCCAGTCGAGGGCTTCATGAACGCCGCCTCACCGGGTGTAATTGCGCTGTTCCAGCCAAACAAGCACTACGATTCTCACGAGGCCTATCTCGCAGCACTGGCCGACGCGATGGCGCCGGAGTACAACGCCATCGTAGATGCCGGGTTGATACTGCAGCTCGACTCACCGGATCTCGGCCTCGGCCGGCACATGCTATTCAAGGACAAGTCCGACGAGGAGTACCACGCGCTGGCGTCCGAGCATGTCGCTGCACTCAATCACGCGCTAAGTGGTATCCCGAAGGACCGCGTGCGGCTGCACGTTTGCTGGGGCAATTACGAAGGACCGCATCACCACGACGCACCGATGGAAATGGTATTGCCGATCGCGCTACAGGCGAATATCGGCGCACTGCTGTTCGAGTCATCCAATCCCCGGCATGCACACGAGTGGGAGGTGTTTGCCAACACAGATTTACCCGACGATCTGATCCTGATACCGGGTGTCCTCGACTCGACGATCAACTTCGTCGAACACCCTAAGCTCGTTGCCGAACGAATTTGCCGCTTCGCCGACATCGTCGGGCGCGAACGCGTCATCGCCGCCGAAGTTCTCGGCCTTTCGGATCTCGACACTATCGCGATTGATTCGGAGCACGCGCCTTTTGGCCGCGTCGAGCTCGATGCTTGCATCGCGGCCTTGCGTGCCGCAGACATGCCGAGTCTTGTACGACTCGCCGATGACTCATCCACCCAGATCCGTAATGCGCTCGACAGCGGCGCAAGCGGCATCGTCGTGCCACATGTGACGAGCGCCGAGCAGGCGGCAGCGATCGTCAAAGCGTCACACTTCGGCGACGGCGGTCGCGGTTTTGCCGGATCACCGCGCGCCGCGAATTACACGACCAAGTCGATGGCGGATCACATTGCGGACAGTCGTCAACAAACTTCCGTTATCGTGCAGATCGAGGACATCGCGGCACTGGAGAATGTGGCTCAAATCGCCGCCGTTGACGGCGTGGATTGCCTGTTCATAGGCCGGGCCGATCTTGCCGTCGGCATGCAAAAAAGTGTATCGGACAAAGACGTCATCGCAACCGTTCGCGACATCTGTGACGCCGCCCGAAGTGAGGGCACTGCAGTTGGCATGTTTACGCCCGACCTGGCAGAGATTCCTGAATGGCGCGAGGCTGGTGCGAGCCTTTTCTTACTCAGCTCTGATCAGTCAATCCTGCTGGCGGGCGCCAACGCACTTGCTCAATCGATCCGGTAGAAATTCCGCGCGTTATCAGCGAACAGGTTCTGCTGAGTGAGATCGCCCAAACCTTCGGTGATCTTTTCATACGCACCCCAAACCTGACTGTAGGTCGCGTGTAGCTTGTCGACAGGGAAGTTCGAGCCGAACATGCAGCGTTCTGCGCCAAAAATGTCGATGCAGGACTCAACGATGGGACGAATCGAATCCACGCTCCAGTCGTGATCGAACATGCCCAGTCCTGAAATCTTGCAGTGAACACTCGGCAGGCTTGCCAATAGTCGCAGCCCGTTGCGCCAGGACTGGATGCCCTTTGGCGACTGGTCCCACGGCGAGCCGCAATGACACAGCGCAACCAGCGTGGCCGGCGCATCGGCCAGCACTTCGGCGACGCGCGGCACCTGGCTCGGCGTCAGTTGCAGATCGAAGGACAGACCGAGGTCGCCCAACAAGGCGAGATTCTCTTGCCAGACGCGCTTATCAATTAGATGGCCGCTGCCGCTAACCGCATCCTCTTCATCCGAGCGGCCGACAATCTGGCGCACGCCACGCAGGCGCGAGTATTTGAGTTGAGCATCGAGATGCCTCGGTGCGTCAGCGCTATCGAGTTCGCAGAACGCCACGATCGCCGAGGGCAACCCGTACTGATCGCCTGTCTCCTGCAACCAGGCCGTTTCGCTGAGTTCGCTGCCCTGGGCAACGCCCACTTGCACATGCACGGAAGCGGCCAGCTCGTAGTTAGCGGCATCATTGCGCAGATCGTCGACCAGGTAGTCTTTCTGAATTGGCGTCGGATCACCGAAGAAGCGCGTAACACCACGCGCCATCAGCCACGGATAATTGTTGGCGCAGAGGTCCCAGAGATGGTGATGTGCATCGACGACGCGCCGCATCAATCAACCAGGGTCTGACTCAAGACCGCGAGATCATCAAAGATCGTCATTTCGAACGCGATACGATCATTGACGCAACGCCAGTGCGTAACACCCATGATGAACGAGCTATTGTCAAATCTGGTGTATGGCATGGTGCTGATCAGGCGGCGCGCTTGCATGGATCGGTGTGATTGTCTGATTCGATTCCATTGATGAACCGAACGCCTTCGATGACCTGAGCCATCTTCTTGAATCCTCGAATTTTGCGCCAGTTGCCTGGTGCGCACATCCCCAGTTTGAAGATCATCGCCAGCATCGTGTCGCGGGTTACGCAACCCTTGGCGCGGGCGGTTCGCTGGCGGATCGTGGCGAACGTCGATTCAATGGGGTTGGTGGTGCGCAGATGCACCCAGTGCTCGGCGGGAAAGTCGTAGAACGCCAGCAGCGCCTGGCGGTCTTTGAGCACGCAATTCACCGCCTTGGGATACTTCGCCTGGTAGGTGGCCACGAAGTGATCCAGTGCTCGGCTGGCGTTCTCCCGCGTCTCCGCCATCCAGATTTCCTGCAGCGCCCGCTTGGCTTTGGCCTGGCTCGATTTCGGCAGATAGTTCAGGACGTTGGCCGTCTTATGCACCCAGCAGCGCGGTTCTCTCGCCTTCGGATACACTTCGCCCAGCGCCGCCCAAAAGCCCAGCGCGCCGTCACCCACCGCCAACTCCGGCGCCTGACTCATGCCACGCGCCTTCAAATCCAGCAACCCCTCCCGCCAGCTTTGCTTCGATTCCCGCACCCCGTCCTCCATGGCCAGAAAACGCTTCTCGCCGCGCTCATTGACTCCAATGACCACCAGAGCGCACAGTTTCTCCGAGGAGGCCCGCAATCCACTGTAGATGCCGTCCGCCCACATGTAAACCCACCTCTCGCGGTCCAGCCGCCGCTTCGACCACGCCGCGTGTTCCGATTGCCATTGACGCTTCAGACGCCCCACCACGTTGGCCGATAAACCCTTCGCCTGCGAACCCACCAACGCGGTAAGCGCCACCCGCATCTCACCCGCCGCAACGCCCTTCAGATACAACCAGGGGATCGCCGCATCCAGGGACCGGCTCCGCCGCACATACGGAGGAACCAGGGCCGAATGAAACACCACCGGCGCGCCCGTCCGGCTGCGCACCTTCGGAATCCTCACCGTCACCGGGCCAATCCCCGTGACGATGCGCCTTTCGGGATGGTAGCCATTGCGCACCACCCCCACACGGCCATCGGCCAGCCGCCTCCCGGAATAACTCCCCAGCAACTCCTCCAACTCCGCCTGAACCGCTTGCTCAATGAGCCGATGCGCCCCATCGCGGAGTAATTCGGTGAGCAGATCCCGCCCAAACTCTGGCTTTTCCAATGCAACGACAGTATGGTTTGTCATGGCGTGCCTCCTTCGCTGATAACGATTTCTGTCAAAAACCGATTTCAGCAAGGCACGCCGCCTTATTCAACCCCCATACACCAGATTCGAGCATAGCTCATGATGAACATGGGTTTGCCTGTTGGCTGCACACCCAGGACTTCGCCGCGATGCTCACCGGTAGCGGTCCAGCGTACGGCGATATCGACGCCGTTCTCGGCGAATGGCTGACTCGCGATGTGATCAACGCTGAAATGCACGTCACCCATCACACGCCGCAGATTCTGGTAATAGCCGTAGACGTCGCCTCGCCCGGAGTAGTGTCTGAGCGGCGAGCGATGCAGCACGCTGTAGGGCGCGTGCGTGGTATCGAAAACATCTCTGTCGCCACGCCAGTAGCTGTTGAGTACGCGCCAGGCGAACGCCGCCGGATCGTCACGAGGCGATACCGGCCGACCCACCGTATCCGGCGTATCCAGTCTGCGTAGGCGCGCACTCTCGGATTCAATCCATTGCGCCAGTTCATCACTTCGTCGTTCTGCCATCGCGCGCGCCGCCGCGACTGGTTCGACACCAAGTTGCGTGGCCAGAGTCATGTTGTCGCGCACCAGCCATTCCTTCGTGATGACACCATCCTCGATGACGCAATCGGCGATATTGGTCATGCGTATTCGGACACCCGTCGCCGGACCGTAAATGGTCGGTCCCTTGTTGGTCGCCAGGCTCAACAGACGATGCGACGTGTAGTAGCCGTCATCGCGATTGCCCGCCCAGATGACGTTTTCGGCAAGCAACAGCCGGTCCGGGAAACCTTCGAGCGTGGCGCGCGTACCGTCTACAACCTCTGCAGCGCCATGGGTGATGCCGTCGAGCCCGCAAATCACGCAGTCAGCGGAATAGTACTGGTGGATCAGTTCGACTCCGCCCTCTTCCCAAATCTCGAAAGTAATACCGAGTATGTAATCGACGATGTCATCGTCGGCGCCGTAGGCGCCTTGTGGCTGGGCATTCATGATTGTTGACTGGCTCCCGTTATCGCATCAGCCTGAAAGGGCGCGAATAAAAAGCCAGTAAAATCATCATTCTCTGCTCGTAGGTTGAATCCCCTATTGATTTTCTTGTATTCATTTTGCATTCGAAGTACATTTAGGCGCTAATTTCTGCAAGTGGCTCCCGAACAGGACGTCGATCATATGGCTCAGCGCCCCTCCTCCGCAATCACGACCACCGAACTTATGGCCGAACGTCTTGTTCGATACGATGCATTGCAGCCCTGTACCACGGCCTTTATCGATACCCGCACTCCGGGCAGCGCTGAAAAAGAGAACTTCACGATTATTGGGCCTGGCGTCGCCGAAAGTCCCGATCAGCACGTGCACATCGAGATTCCGCACGGTTTCAACATCGGGGGCGCACGTCAACCACCGAACTGCGTCAATTCACAGCACAGCCACGAAACAGCTGAGGTGTTCATCGTGCACTCGGGTACGTGGGCATTTTTGCTCGGACCGAACAAAGAAGACGGCGAGGTCATCCTCAATCCTGGCGATACCATCTCGATACCTGTGCATATCTTCCGTGGCTTCAAGAACGTCGGCGAGGACGAAGGATTCCTGTTCGCCGTACTCGGTGGCGATGACCCAGGGCATGTCACTTGGGCGCCCTACGTCTTTGATAATGCAAGGGAATACGGACTTATCCTGATGGAGGACGGCAGCCTCGTCGATACGACGAAAGGCGAAACGATTCCGGATGGCAAGCGCGCGATGCCACCAACGACGGACGCTGACGTAGCGCGCCTCGACCGCCGCACCGCAGCGGAAATGGCTGGTTGCGTCATCACGCATGACCGGCTTGGGGCAGTGCCGTGTGCCGGCCTGCCCGAACTCAGCGAGTTTCCTATTATCGGTGCGGCGAGCCCCGATGAAGGTCTTGCGGCGGGACAGATGGCCTGGCCGCATGGCTTTCATGTTCGCCACGTGACGGTCTGCCCTGATGCCGCGACCAAAGAGCATACGAGAGCCGAAGAAGAAGTGATCCTGATGCACAAGGGTCAGCTCAGCGTTGACATCGCCGATGGCGTCGTCGAAATAGGCCCGGGTGATGTCCTTACGATTCCAGTCGGAGCGGCTCGCGGTTTTGCCAACCACGGCACCGAGCTCGTGGAGGCTTATGTCGTGCGTGGCGGAGATCACCCGAAGGCGCCAACGCTGACTGGCTAACACACCGATTTATTCAACATCACATTCCCTGAGGTAACACCGTGATTAAGGTAATTAAAGAAGGCATCAGCCAGGAGGCAGCTGCCGATATGGACGCCAAGGTCAAAACGACCGTCGAAGGTATACTCAAAGACATTGACGAACGAGGAGACTCCGCCGTTCGTGAATTGTCTGAGAAATTCGACAACTGGGCGCCGGACAGCTTTCGCCTCGGCGACGACGAAATCCAGGCCGCCGTCGCGAGACTGCCTGAGCAGACCATCGAGGACATCAAATTCGCGCAGACACAGATTCGCAAGTTTGCTGAAATTCAACGCGCGTCGATCAAGGACGTTGAAGAGGAGACCTACCCTGGCGTCTTTCTCGGTCACAAGAATATTCCGGTGAACAGCGTCGGTTGCTACATCCCGGGCGGCAAGTACCCAATGGTCGCGAGCGCGCACATGAGCGTTCTCACCGCCAAGGTTGCCGGCGTGAAGCGCGTTATCGCCTGCGCGCCACCACATGGCGGCGGGCCCAATGATGCGATCGTGGCCGCGATGCATTTCGCAGGCGCCGATGAGATCTATTGCCTCGGTGGTGTTCAGGCCGTTGGGGCAATGGCAATGGGAACGGAGACAATCGACCCGGTCGACATGCTCGTAGGCCCCGGCAACGCGTTTGTTGCAGAGGCCAAGCGACAGCTCTATGGCCGCGTTGGCATTGATCTCTTTGCAGGACCCACTGAGACACTGGTAATTGCCGATGACACCTGTGACGGCGAAATGTGTGCGACGGATCTGTTAGGACAGGCAGAGCATGGTGTGAATTCTCCGGCGGTCCTGCTGACCAACTCGCAGAAAATTGTCGACGACACGCTGACTGAAATCGAAAAGCAGCTACAGACGCTGGAAACCGCGGAAACCGCGGGCCAGGCGTGGCGCGATTACGGCCAGATTATTCTGTGCGATACGGAAGACGAGATGCTCGAAGAAGCCGATAGACTTGCGAGCGAACACGTGCAGGTCATGACCAGGGATCCAAACTTCTTCCTCGAGAACATGACGAATTACGGCGCGCTGTTTCTCGGCAAGGAAACGAATGTCTCCTACGGTGACAAGGTCATCGGCACCAACCACACGTTACCGACAAAAAAGGCCGCGAGATATACCGGTGGATTGTGGGTAGGAAAATTCATCAAGACCTGCACCTACCAGCGTGTGACCGAGGAAGCGACTGCGACCATTGGCGAGTACTGCTCACGCCTTTGCGCTCTGGAAGGCTTTGCCGGGCATAAAGCTCAGGCCGATATTCGTGTAGCCCGCTATAAGGACAAGGAGCAGGCAGCGTAGGATAAAAAACGCGGCCGCGGTCGCAACGGAGTTTGATTGTTAGATTCCCATAACTCGATCGTTCCCGAGCGCCCGTTCCGGTTCTTTGACAATCGTCAGAAATATCTGGCGTTCGTTAACACCTGCAATTAAAAGTGGAAAGTCGCCGAGCGGGCGACGCGTGAGCTGACGCATCTGCGTCCAGAACCGCCCGCGCTACGTATCTTTGATGCTGGCATGGGCGACGGCACTGTTCTTTCGCACATCTTGCGTGCGATGCATCAGCGCTACTCTACTCTGCCGTTTTACGTCGTCGGCAAGGAGATCAGTCTCGAGGACGTCCGCCTCGGCCTGAAAAAACTGCCCGATCGACTGGTCGAACACCCGGCGTCGGTCATCGTCCTGACCAACCTGTACTACGCGGAAGCGCCTTGGCTGATGCCCCGCAACGTCAACAATGCGGCAGCACTCAACTGGAAAACTGTCGAACTCGAAGGTGATTCGTCCTATAGCTATGGCCAGCAACTTCGTGACCTGGACGAATTTCTGGTCGACGCCTGGCAGGCAACGGCGAGTCCAACTTCGGGCAATCCACTGTACGTAAGACCGACAGTGCTAACGATTTACCGCAAGGATCACAAGTTTTTACTCGACTCAATTATTCCGCGTCGCGGACGGGCGGAAGTGGACTACGACCTCGTAGTTGCCTCGCAACCGTGGCGCGCGACGATGGATGCTGATTTCAAGGTCAAGTACGTATTAAGCCCGTTGACGAGCGCTTTACGAGCTGGCGGACGATTGCTGGCGGTGCAATCGTGTGGCAAAGATGTCGGAATCGAGTTGATCCGTGAAGTCTGGCCGGACGAAAACCCCTTCACCGTGGGACGCCACGAACTTCTAAAGACGCTCAAGGCATATCTCGGTCATGAAGCTGGTGATTTTAATTTCAACGCCTCAACGGACGAAAAGGCCATCTTCAAGTACCAAATGCACACCCTCCCTGAGGAGATTGCTGACAGTATTGAAACGTCGACGTTGTTCGCGGCCTGGAACGCAGCGACCTACGTGGCGCAAATCGAGGACCAGCGACTTGAGGAAATACTTGGGTCAACCGAGTACCTCGAAGCAACGGCCCGGACACTGCAGAAGCACGGTGGCTTATGGTTTAACGATGAAAGTTTTGTCGTGTCGCGCCGCGGCAACTAGGCAGGGGTGATCGCGCAGCCCAGCGATTGGAGCGTCGACGCTATTTGTCGAACTTCTCCCAACCATAACCGTTGAAGGGGTCGACGCCGAGTTGCTGCATGACGGAAGGAAAGTCGACCATCACCCAGTTGTCAGCAATCTTGCCGTCTTTCACCTTCCAGAAATCCATATAGCGTATTTCGACGCGCTTGCCGGTCGGTGCGATACCCATGAACTCGCCGCTGTGAATGGCCTCCTGCCGGCCGAATGCGGCGCACCATTCTCCCTGCGTGATGCGAGCCTCATCGATGCAGACCTTGTCTGAGAATGCAGCCTGAAATGGCCTTTGCCAGTTATCCTGGAACTCACGCAAGCCGTTTTTGGTTCCACAGCCTGCATTCCCCATCCAGCGAAAGGACTCGCTGAAGAAACGGCTCATATTGTCTATGTCATGATCGTTAAGACCATCAACCATGTTATCGATGGTACTGCTTGTTTCCTCGTCCTTGCTGAGGTCGTTGTCTTTCGTTAGCGCCCCCTGCTCGGGTCGGGTACCGTTCACGTTGTCGCTCCAGTCATTTCTCTCATCCGTCCGAGCACATCAACGCCAAGTTGATTCCACACATCGAGCAAATCAATAAGCACCCAGTTCTCGCGCAACAATCCATTCTCGCAACGCCAGATATCAAGACTCGAAAAATGCAGTTCCTGACCCGCGGGCGAAATTCCCATCCAGCCATCGCCGGTCACTGTTGCCTTCATCGCGGGCCATCCACAAAAGACCACGTAGTTGCCATCCGCGAAGTAACAGTCCCAGGAATTATCCTTGCCACCTGTCCGGTTCGGCATCGCTTTGAGAAAAGGAATCTGATGCCACTTGCGGAACCCGGAGATACGGCGATTCGATCCAATTCCGGCGGGACCATACCAGTTCATCTTTGGGTGCCAGTACTTTTCGAGCTGCATGGCGTCTGCTCCACCGTCAGCGTATCGAGACAGGCCATCGACCATCGCCTGCACCAGCGCGAGGCTTGCTGCAGTTGTTTCTTCATCGGCGTTGCAGACAACACCATCCTGCGTTGCCGGACCCGGCACGTGTATCTCGACACCCAGGCTCGGCGGCATAGGCCACGCATCTGCCTGCATCATAAACGCCGGAATATCCCACAATAATTTCATCTCGACGATCTGATCCCCATCGATCCTGAAGAACTCGATGTAACGCATCGTCACAAGGTGTCCGGTCGGCGGAATGCCCAGCCAGGGCCGCTCAAAGACGCCCGTGTAGTAACCGCCACAGCCTACCCAGACTTCATCGCCTTCGGCGCCTGCGACCACGATGTAGTCACGACGTTCGAGATCCGGAATCGGCTCCAGCAACGGGGCATATCCATGCTCATAAAGGCTCGCAGGGCCCTCCAGATCGCCGATGGGATGTGCGAGTCTCACGGCACAGTCTCCGCTGCACAAAGAGGCTAGTTGCTGCCCCAACAGCGATGCGTCGCAGTCGTAAAGTGCCCTGCGGAATCGACCGAAAAAGGTTTTGGCCGCGGTAACGGATTCGCTCATGCGAAGATATCCAGACGAGAAGAAAGACGACGAGTGAATATATATTGCATTCGAAGTCAAATCCAATAGTATGGTGCGCCTGATGACTGACCACACCCTGCAATCGGCGAAAAAGCTCGTTCGATCATTCAATGCGGATTTTGATACGGCCGAAGACGGCGACCTGACCCAGCTGCTTGCCGACCACACTTCGAGTGACTATTCCTGGCGCGGCGTGCATCCGTTCTATGAACAAGACGGTGCCAATGCTGTTGTCGAATCGTTCTGGCTACCGTTGCGTCACTCGTTTGATTCGCTGCAGCGGCGGGAAGATATCTTCTTCGCAGGCAAAAATATCGTCGACGGCGAAGAGTCAGTCTGGGTTGTTGGCATGGGCCACATGATGGGGTTGTTTGACAACGACTGGCTCGGCATTGCCGCAACCCGAAAAATGGCCTTCCTTCGCTTTGCGGAATTTCATCGAGTCGAAGACGACAAGATCGCCGAGTCCGCGTTTTTTTGCGACGTACTTGGCATCATGCACCAGGCTGGGTGCTACCCTCTGCAGTTGCCAACCGGTGCGACGATTACCCAACCAGGGCCGCGGACCCACGACGGGCTTCTGCTCGACCCGCAGGATTCTCGCGAAAGCAAAAAGACGCTGGACCTCGTGAATCGCATGATCGATGACCTGACGGCCCTCAACGTGTCGGGAAACGATCACTGCCCACCCGAGGTCCTGCAAAAAACCTGGCACGACGACATGATCTGGTACGGCCCGACCGGGATCGGTGCCACGTACACAATTCCCCGATATCAGGAACAGCATCAGTACCCATTTCGTACACAGCTCAAGGACAAGGTATTCAATGGCCACGTTGCGAGGTTTGCTGAAGGAAACTACGCTGGGTTTTTCGGCTGGCCAAACCTGACAAACACGCCAACCGGTGGATTCCTGGGATTGCCCGGCAGCGACGTACGTGCCGATATGCGGGTTGTCGACATTTACCGGCGCGATGGAGAAAAGCTGGCCGAGAACTGGATATTCATCGACCTGCTGCACTGGATGTCGATGCAGGGGATTGATGTTCTCCCGGATAACTCGCGGGATTAGTTCGAAACTTGTTGTGCTGCCAGCGCGTCGGCTTCGGCGGCTGCGGCCTGTGCTTCAAGCCAGGCACTCACAGCGCTGCAATAGTTACTGGTGGCTACACTGATTTCAAATATCGGCGCAAACTTCTGCAACTTCTCGAATACGGCGGAAATGAGTTTGTAGCAGAACGCTTGCTCCAACGAGACGCTGTTCTGGTATCGCGCCAATAGTGCATGAAGAGCGTCGTCGATGGCATCTCGTTCCTGATACTGAAAGAGATCACACAGTTCGTTGGCGAAGACCGCCACATCTCTCACCTTCTCGTCGTCGGACTGCGGAACAGCAAGTGCACCCGGAGGCACACCGCGAATGGCTTCTATGATCGAGCGCGGCAAATTCCAGGTCTTCGCTACCGCTGTGCCAACTTCGGCGTAGCCGACACCGAGCACACCGCGAGCGGCGGCGGCCTTGTCGAGCCCCTCGCGACGCTGCAGCTCTTCGATGTCTTCGAATTCATCAGCAAAATAAAATATAACCAGGTTCTCGCCGAGGTTCTGGCACATGCCGCTGATAAACGCTTCCTCCGCACCGGGCAGTTTTGCGCGTTGCGCAAGGGCGCGTGCTATCAGGCCGCTCATGAATGAGCGGGTCATCGAGTCTTTCAGAACCGCGGAGTCGCTTTTCATGTGGCCGAAGAACGCCAGGCTGTTTGCAGTCATGCGCACTTGTTCAACGCCGAGGAACACGACCGCCTGCGAGACGCTGGTGATTTCCGACGCACGCGTTCCATAGAATGAGGAGTTGACGAGCTTGAGGAGTTTTCCGGTGAGTGCAAAATCGCGCAGAACGACGTTGGCGAGTTTGTCGGCATTCGCTTCCTTGTCGTCTCCTGTCAGGCGGTTAATGTCCGACAGCGTTCGCGATATCGATGGGAAATCTCCGGTGCGTTGCATTCTTCGTAGCAGAAAGTCGATCGTGCTATGACTTGAGCCCTCGGCATTCGCCTTGCCGGCCAGACCCGTCTCTTCGAGAAGCAGATCAAACGCTTCACTCATCGTCGAGCAGTCCGCGTAACGTCCTTCGCGACTTTTCTCCATCGCGCCTGCGAGAAACCGGGCGAACGCATCGCCGTGTGGCATCGTCTTCAGAGGTTCGAAATCGGTGTCGCCGCTTATGATTTGGTACTGAATTTGTTCGAGTCTTGTTCCCTGCATCGCGGCCTGGCCAGTCACCACCTCATAGAACGTACTGCCGAGTGCAAACAGGTCTGTCCAGGGACCGATTGGGTCACTCGAGAAATGCTCCGGAGCCATGTAACGCAATGTGCCGGATGCGAACTCCTTGGGTTCGCGCGCAATACTCACGTACTGGGCTAAACCGAAATCCATCACACGTGGCACATTGTCCGAGTCGATAAGAATATTCCTCGGGCTGAGATCGAGGTGCAGGATCTCTGCGGCGTGTGCTGTGCTGATCGCCTTGAGTATGGCCGCGATCATTGGCACGGCATCCGCATCAGCATGGACGGCAAGGGATCTTGGCGAGACAATGTTTTTATCGAGCGGTTGTGGCGATCGGTGAAGCACGAAGAGGTTTATCTTCACGCCTACGACACGGTCTCTGACGCACGTGCTGGTATCGCTTGCTACTTCAATCTGTACAATCAAAGACGGCCGCATTCCAGCTTGAAAGGAAAAACACCGGATCAGGTTTATTATTCTCAGCGGCCGCTAACCCTGGCTGCTTAAACGACAGGCTTGGATCCACTTATAGAATCGGGTTTAGCTGTCCAAACAAATGGGGCCACCTCTTGGGGCCGCCTCTCAACCCGCCTCACTCCGACAAACACCGTAACCATGCCTACGCCGAAGAACTACGCATTACTGTCCTGGCGCGAAACATGTACAGGGCGCCGGTCAACAATGTCAGCACGGCCGACAGCAACAGCAAGGCATAGCCAAACTCATAGGTAGGGAGAGTCAAAAGCGGTTCTTCGTAGAGCATGCACGACAGCGCCACCATCTGACCAATCGACTTGTACTTGGCCAATTGAATGACATTTACGCGCCCTCGCTGACCCAGCGCCGCCATCCATTCGCGCAGTGCGGATACCGCGACCTCCCGGCCGATAATCACGATCGCCACCAGCGCCAGCGTCCTCCCCGGGTTAGCCTGAACCAGGAGCAATAGAGCGGCGATAACCAGCAGTTTGTCGGCGACCGGATCCAGAAAGGCCCCGAAACTTGAACCCTGATCGAAGCGCCTCGCAACCCAGCCATCCAGCCAGTCGGTCAGCGCGGCCGCGGCGAACACCAACCCGGCCGCGGGATGCGCCCAGGAATATGGCAAAAAGAACAAGCCAGCGATGCTGGGAATGGCCGCGATGCGGAACCAGGTAAGGACAAGGGCCAGATTCATGCCGCAACTATACTTAATCTCTGCGCCTCCCATGCAGCCTTCGGACATAGATGAAATGCAAACTCGCTCCGCATATATAGACTTTATCGAACGTCGCTACTTCGGCGGCGTGGCATCCGCCAACCTGGACCAAGTGCTGGCTTGCTTCGCCGCCGATGCGCAGGTTGTGATTCGGCACGGCGACCTTCCCGAACGGCGCTATTCCCCGTCACCCGGACCGGAGCAGGAAGAACTGCTGAGTTTTCTTCGGCATCTCTGCGAGAACTACGATTGCTGGTTTGGAGACTTCCGGCACACCATCGACCTCGATAAGCAGCGGGCGGCAAGCCGATTCACGGTTCGCCTTAACCCGAAACCGGACGGCCTGTATTCGGAATTTCCTGAACAACAGCTCATGAACTCGAATTTCTTCGAATTCGCGGGCGGCCGCATCACATTCATGCTGATTTACTACGCCAATACGGGCGAGAGCGATTACCGGAAACCAACCGGATATCCCGGCTCCTGAACCCAGCCTGGACGCACTGCCGCTTCGCGTCGGCCGGAACACCACACTAGTGGAGGGCGCCGTAGATGCGCTGGGCCAATTCAGGGCCAATGCCGGGCAGTTTTTTCAAGTCTTCCACGGCCGCTGCCTCCACACCACGCAACCCTCCGAAATGCCGCAGGATCTGCCGGCGCCGCTTCGGACCGAGCCCGGAAACCTCTTCAAGCACCGAAGACTTGCGTGCTCCGCGCCTGCGCCGGCGATGTCCCTCCAGCGCGAACCGATGGGCCTCGTCCCGTATCCGTGCAATCAACTTCAAAGCCGCCGAATCGGTCCCGGGAATCAGCGGGCGGGCGAGACCGGGCAGATAAATCCTCTCGCGGCCGCTGCGCCGTCCGAATCCCTTGGCCACCGCCGCCACCGGCATGCTGGACAACTCCAACTTTTCAAGCTCGGCACGCGCCGCGTTGAGTTGGCCCCGTCCGCCATCCAAGAGCAGTAACTCCGGCAACGGTGCTTCTTCCCGAATCCGCCGGCCATAGCGGCGCCGCACCGCTTCGGCGATGGCCCCGTAGTCGTCACCGCTTCCAGCATCGCGGATATTGAATCGCCGGTACTCGGAACGGCAGGCGCCTTCGGGAGAGAAGACCACGCACGACGCAACCGGAGACTCGCCCCCGGTATGGCTGATGTCAAAGCACTCGATGCGTTCCGGTGGCCGCATGAGACGCAGTTCCCTGGCCACGGCGCGAAGCTGCGAAGCCAGGCCGCGCGCGCCCGCGGCCTGTTGCAGCGCCCCTGCCTCGGCATTCTTGCGCGCCAGATCCATCCATCGGCGGCGCCAACTACGCACCCTCCAGCGTAGCGCTACGGCATGACCGCTTTGCATGGTCAGCGCGCTCTCCAGGATTGCCGGCCGACTTACCGGACCGTCGGTGATGATTTCGCGCGGCGCGCCCCGCTCGAAATAATGCTGCGAGATGAACGCGCTCAAGACCTCGCCGGCCTCCACCCCGGGCATGACCCGGGGAAAGAACAACCGGCTACCGGTTAGCGTCCCGCGGCGTATCCACAGGACCGCCACGCAATAGACACCGCCGCTTTCGGCCACAGCCACGACATCCAGGTCCCGCGCAGCACCGCCCACCACCGACTGGCTGGCCTGGATCCGCTGCAAGGCGGCCACCCGGTCGCGAAGCTGCGCCGCCCGCTCGTATTCCAGGTCCGACGACGCCTGCTCCATTCGCGCCAGCAGGTCCTCCAGGACCGCCTCGTTCTTGCCCTCCAGGAACAACAGCGCCTGGCCGGCGTCGGCGGCATACTCCTGTTCGCTGACCAGTCCCACGCAGGGGGCCGTGCAGCGGTTCAACTGGTATTGCAGGCAGGGCCTTTGGCGGTGCCGGAAATACGAGTTCTCGCACAGACGGATCCGGAACAGCTTCTGCGCCTGGCTCAGCGCCCCGCGCACCGCAGCGGCATTGGAGAAAGGTCCAAGATAACGGCCCTTGCCACGCCGTGCGCCACGATGAAAGGCAAACCGCGGGAACGATTCACGGGTGGTCGCGTATATATATGGATAACTCTTGTCGTCGCGCAAGTACACGTTAAACCGGGGTTTGTGACGCTTGATCAGGTTGCATTCCAGCAACAGCGCTTCCTGCTCCGTGGCGGTAACGGTCACTTCCACCTGCCGGGTGCGGTTCATGAGTTGTTGAATGCGCGGCTGATGGCTGCGGGCGCCGAAATACGAAGCCACCCGGCGCTTGAGATTCTTGGCCTTGCCGACGTACAGAATGACGCCTGCCCGGTCCAGCATCCGGTACACGCCGCAGCTTTGCGTCAGGCTGTCGAGGAACGGCCTCGGGTCAAAGTCGTCTGCTTTGCCGGCGCTCATCGGCGCCATTCCTCAATCTGCCGCCCGCTGCGAGATCAGCATTGCCAATTCAATGGCCTGCTCATAGTTCAGGCGCGGATCGACCTGGGTGCGGTAGCTTCGATCCAGGTCCGCTTCTGTCAGCCCCCTGGCGCCGCCCACGCACTCGGTTACGTTCTCGCCGGTCAGCTCCAGGTGCACACCGCCCAGCCAGGTACCGGCCCGCTCGTGTACCGCAAAGGCCTGATCGAGTTCCTCTTCGATCCGCTCGAGGCGCCGCGTCTTGCGCCCGTTGGCCGTCGATTCGGTATTGCCGTGCATAGGGTCGCACACCCACAGCACCGGTGCCCCTGCCCGCTCAACCGCCTCAATCAGCGGCGGAAGCGCCTCGGCAACCCGCGCCGCGCCCATGCGGTGAATCAGCGTGATGCGGCCCGGCTGATTGTCGGGATTGAGGACCTTGAGCAACTCCAAAAGCCACTCGGGCGTCATGGCTGGACCGATCTTGATTCCCATGGGATTGGCCACCCCGCGAAAGAACTCCACATGTCCCCCGTCCGGCTGGGCGGTGCGCATCCCGATCCAGGGAAAGTGCGCAGTCAGGTTGTACCACAGCCCGCGGTGCTCAAGGTGGCGCGTTTGCGCCTGTTCATAGTGCAGCAGCAGTCCTTCATGCGCGGTGTAGAAATCGGTCCGGCGTAAGCGGCTGATGTCACTCCCGGTGGAATGTTCTATGAAATCCAGCGAGCGCGTAATCCGTTCCACAATCGACTCATAGGCCTTGGACTGCGGCGAGTGGTTGACCCAATCCAGGTTCCAGTTCTCCGGATGATGCAGATCGGCAAAACCCCCGTCCACCAGCGAACGAACGAAATTCAGCGTCAATGCAGCTCGTTCGTAGCCGCGCAGCAACAATTGCGGATCAGGTTCGCGGTCCCCGGAAGTGAACGATTCGCGGTTCACCAGGTCTCCCCGGAAGCTGGGCAACGACACCTGCTCGCGGGACTCCAGGGGGGCCGACCGCGGCTTTGCGTATTGCCCGGCCATACGCCCGATGCGGATCACAGGCTTTCGGAGTCCATAGCTGAGCACCAGGCTCATTTGAAGCAAGACTTTCAGCCGGGCGACGATGATGTCGGAGGTGCATTCCTGAAAGGTCTCGGCGCAGTCGCCCCCTTGCAGCACGAAACTTTCGCCGCGCTGCGCGCCGGCAATCGCCTCGCGCAGCGATTCGACCTCCCAGCTGGTGACGATCGGCGGCAGCGCAGCGAGCTCCTTGAGAGCAGCGCTCAATGCGGCCGGGTCGCGGTATTCCGGCTGTTGCGCGGTTTCGCAGCCAAGCCAGCCGTCCGGACTCCAACCGCCCTGTTGCCGAGATTCGCTTAACTTGAAAATGACTGTCAGGTCCCCGTCAGACCGGCAAGAATCGCCCGGGTGAACCCCTGTCCGTCAATGAAACCACTGCTCCATCGGGTATCCAGGTCCGCGAGCGGAGCAGCGGCAACGATTTCGTCAGGCGTCTTGCCGTCGTTCAGCATGGCCTGAACCCGGTCCCTGGACTCGACCAGCATGTCGTGGAACTCTCTCAGTTCGGCGCGGTTCGACAACTGCCCATGACCCGGCATGATCCTGGTTTCATCGTCGGCCCAATCCAGCACCTGCCGGGTCCCCTCGATCAGGCCGCTGATATGCCCGCCATGTTCCCCGTCGATGAACGGGTAGCCGAGCGTGATATACACGTCTCCCGTGTGCACAGCATTGAGTTCCTCGAAGTAAAGGATCGCGTCGCCATTGGTATGCGCGTTGGGCACATGCACTGCGCGCACGGTATCGCCGTTGAGATGGAAACTCATGGTCTGGCCGAAGGTGATGACCGGCAAGGCTACGTCGGGCGCGGCCGGAAGATCTGCGCCGAATCTCGACAGCGTCTGCGGCTCGCTCATCAACACTCGCACGTTGTCGTGGGCGAAAATCTGCGCCCCGGCCTTGCCGAAATTTTCGTTGCCACCGGTATGGTCGAAGTGCCAATGGGTGTTGAACAGCATGTCCACGGGCCGGCCGGTAAGTTCTTCGACTGCGGCCATGATCTTTGGGGTCAGCGGAGCGAATTGATCGTCGATCATGAATACGCCGTCATCACCGGCGAACAGGCCGATATTTCCTCCGGCGCCCAGCAGCATGTAGAGCCCCTCGGCCACCGGGACCGAGCGAATCTTTACGTTATCCATATCCTGTTGCGCGCCGGCGGACAGCGCAACAAATGCACCGGCAATCATAAGCAATCGTTTCATGATTCCGCCCCCGGGGCGAATTTTCAGGCGAAGTCCGAATTCTAACGGCGAACAACGGTGCGTGCTAATATGCAACGCCCTCTATGCAAGCATTCCACAACTCGCGCAAGTTCCTTATTCGGCTCGCCCTGCTCGCGCTTACGGGCGCGTTGCTGTGGCGCGTGGGGCCCGCCCAGGAAACACCTGAAGAGCCCGCCGAAGACGGGTCTCCGGGCCTTGCGATTGTCATCACTATCGACGATGCGATCGGCGTGGCCACCGCCGAGTACTTCATGGACAGCCTCGATACCGCACAGGAACGCGGCGCGAATATCCTGGTGCTGGAACTCGATACGCCGGGAGGTTTGCTGGAGGCGACGCGTGACATGATCAAGGCAATCCTGGCCTCCGAGGTGCCCGTTGCCGTTTATGTCACACCCAATGGGGCCAGGGCCGCAAGCGCCGGCACTTATATTCTTTACGCAAGCCACGTCGCGGCCATGTCCAAAGCCACCACCCTGGGCGCCGCAACCCCCGTAAGCATGGGCCGGGTGGGCAGCGGAGCGCCCCTTCCGCCCGGCATCCTTCTGCTCAGCGAATCGGATCTGTCCGCCGAAGATGAAGCGTCCGAGAGCGACAGCGACAGCGAAGAACCCGGTTCGGATGAGGACAGGGAGAGTGAGAGCGATGACGGCGCCGAGGATTCCGGGGAATCGCCCGGCAAGACCGCCGAAGAAATGAATGCTGAGGCAATGAAGCGCAAGATCGTCAACGATTCGGTCTCCTATATCCGGACCCTGGCGCGCCAGCGAGGCCGAAATGCCGATTGGGCCGAGAAGGCGGTACGCGAAGGAGCAACCCTGGAGGCCACCGAGGCCGTCGAATTGAACGTGGCCGACTTTATCGCCGTCGATCTTGCGGATTTGCTTGCGCAAGCTGACGGACGGGAAGTCGATGTGAACGGCGAACTGGTCCAACTACAGACCACGGGACTGACGGTTGAACGGCTGGAGCCCGGATGGCGCACCCGCGTGCTTTCGATTCTTACCAACCCCAGCGTGGCCTACCTGTTGGTCCTGGTTGGCCTCTACGGCCTGCTGCTGGAAGGTTACAACCCCGGCACCTGGATCCCCGGCGTGGTGGGTATCATCTGCCTGCTGCTGGCTGCCTATGCCCTGAACCTTTTGCCGGTGAATTACGCCGGGCTGGCGCTTATGGCCTTGGGGGTGGGCCTCATAATCGCGGAATCGTTTTCGCCCAGTTTCGGTGTGCTGGGAATAGGAGGGGTTGTGGCATTCGTTGTCGGCTCGATTATTCTGTTTGACACCGGCGTGCCCGGTTTCGCGGTTCCGATGCGCTTGATCGGGGGCGTGGGTCTGGCCGCCGCCCTGCTGATGCTGGGGCTGGCGGTTGTGCTGGCTCGAAGCCGAAGTCGGCCGGTGGTCAGTGGCAGGGAAAGCCTGGCGGGCCGCAGGGCGGTGGCGCTGGAGGATTTTGAGGATGCCGGTCCCGTGCTGGTACAGGGCGAGCGCTGGCATGCAAGGAGCCCGACGCCGGTGCGCAAGGGACAGGAACTGTTCGTGCAATCGGTGGACGGGCTCAGGCTGGAAATCGGCGACTCACCGCCTGCTCCGCCGGGGCGGAAAAACTTGTTTTCTTTGTTGAGAAAAATGGGCTAAGGAGTTCATTATGTTGACATATATTATTGCGGCAGTAATCGTTCTGGTGCTCCTAGTCGCCTCGGTGCGAATTCTGTCCGAGTATGAACGAGGGGTGATATTCCTGCTTGGCCGCTTCTGGAAAGTGAAGGGGCCGGGACTGATCATCGTGATCCCGCTTGTGCAACGGATGGTGCGTGTGGATCTTCGTGTAATCGTAATGGACGTACCGACCCAGGACGTAATTTCGCGCGACAACGTTTCGGTGAAAGTCAACGCCGTGGTCTATTTCCGTATCGTCGATCCGGAACGGGCCATCATCCAGGTGGCGAACGTATTCGAAGCCACCAGTCAGCTCGCGCAAACCACTTTGCGTTCTGTTCTGGGCCAGCACGAATTGGACGAAATGCTTTCCGAGCGTGACAAATTGAATCACGACATCCAACTCATCCTCGATCAGCATACCGACGCGTGGGGCATCAAGGTGTCCAACGTGGAAATCAAGCACGTGGATCTGGACGAGAGCATGATTCGAGCAATCGCCGCCCAGGCGGAAGCGGAACGCGCGCGGCGCGCCAAGGTCATTCATGCCAAAGGCGAAGCCCAGGCGGCCTCGCAATTGGCGGTAGCCGCCTCCAAACTGGCTGAACAGGAACAGGCCTTGCAGCTGCGTTACCTGCAAACACTGACCGAAGTTGCCAGCGAAGGCACCAATACCATTATATTTCCGCTGCCGCTTGACCTCATCAAGCCGTTTCTTGACAAGTCCAAGAAAGAATCATGAAACAGGACTACGACCTGATCGTAGTAGGCGCCGGTTCCGCCGGTCTTCCGGCGGCGATTTTCGCAGCCCAGGGCGGCGCGCGCGTGCTGCAGATTGAAGCCGACAGCCGTATCGGAGGAACACTTTACTGGTCGTCCGGCCAGATAAGCGCTGCCGGCACGCGCCAGCAGGCCGTGCTTGGCATAGAGGACAGTCCCGAGGAGCACTTTCAGGACGCGCAGCGCATCGCCCACGGCGGGATTGACCCGGTGCTCGGCCGTTTGGCGATGGGCAACGCGGCGGAAACCCTGCATTGGCTGCAGGACCTGGGACTGGAATTGGCGCCGGAAACGCCGGTGGCGGGCATGGTGCACGAACCGTACCGCACACGGCGATATGTCTGGGGCCACGAACAGGCGATATCGATACTCAAGGTAATCGAACCGGTCCATCGGGACATGGTGGCCTCCGGAGCCATCGACCTCAGGCTGCAGACGCGCATGACGGGCCTGATCACCTCCGCATCCGGCGGCGTAATCGGCGTCAAGGCCGTATCGGCCGGCGAAACCCTGGAGTTCCGCGCGCCACGCGTAGCGCTTACCACCGGCGGCTATGCGGCTAATCCCGAGCTGTGGAACGAGATCACGCCCTGGCCGCTGCACTCCTATTGCAACCCCTATTCCCGCGGCGAGGGAATCATTGCAGCCAGGGACATCGGGGCCAAGGTTGATAACGCGGACCGCTTCCTGTGCACCTTCGCCGGGTTCCTGATGGAGCCCGGCAATCCGCTAAGCGCCTGGTTCTTCAGCCTGGCGCCGGCTTACCGGACGCCGTGGGAAATTTATGTGGACGCCCAGGGCAGGCGGTTCCTGCGCGAGGACCATCCGAGCATTCACTACAGCGAATCCTCGCTTCTTGAGCAGCCCGGAATGCGCATGGTGATGGTGTTTGACCAAGGCATTCACCAGAATGCCCCGTCTATGTGCGTGCTCGACAAGCAGGGACGCGATCTCCGACCCGAATTCAACACCCATCCGGCGTTCCAGAAAGCGGACACGATCGAAGAACTGGCCGGACGATTCGACATTCCGCCCGCCAATCTCGCGGCCACCGTCAAGCGTTACAACGACGCCGTGGGCAATGCCGAAGATCCCGATTTCAATCGCCTTTTCCTGCCGCGCCGCATCGACCGGCCGCCCTACTACGGAATCGAGGCGATCGGAATTACCGTAATCAGCCCCGGTGGCATCAAGGTGAACGAAGATCTGCAGGTGCTGGACCAAGCGGAAAAACCGATCAACGGCCTCTATGCCGCAGGCGAGATCCTCGGCTTTACGCGCCTGTCCGGCGCCGCGTTCGTCGGCGGCATGTCCTTAATGCCCGCCATGAGCTTCGGCCGCCTGATCGGCGAACACACCGCCGCCCAACTACAGGCCCTCGCTGCCTAAGCGACCCCCTGGGAAAGAGGGCATCCTGCCCTCCCCCTGGGACCGAGGGCATCTTGCCCTCGGCTTCTGGCTTGCCTATACAAGCCGGCGCCCGGTGCTCACAGATCAGCTAGTACCCGAGGAACCGCTTGATCGGATCCTCAGGCGGACTCGCCTGCAATTCTGCTGCGGCCCGTGACACTCGCGCCGAGGCCGGCGCCTCGCAACTGCCCGTCTCGATGAACCGCAGCGCCGCCGCAATTCGCCCCTCCTCGGCGTCGCCCAATTGATGGCTCCGATCATCCGGCGCCTCGCAATCGACTGGGAAACCTTCGTAGTAGTCGGCAACGCCCTCGGCGTTCACTGTCGCGAAGGATACCGGCACAAACCGGATCTGTGACACATCTGATTGATCCTCACACGCAGGAAACAAATACTGGCCTACAGGTTTGCCGTAAGTCCGCTCACCCACCAGCGTAACGTTTTCGTACGGCTGCAATGCCGAGATTACCAACTCGCTGGCGGAAGCCGAGCCGCGGCTGGTAATGAACACAACATTCTCCAGTTCACGCAACGCACCCTCATTTTGACACTTGTCCACCAACTCGCCACCAAACACCCGGCAGTCAAAGTAGGTCGTCCGGTTCCAACCGAACGACGCCAAGAGCATGTTGTGTACCTGTTCCACCATCAACGTGCGCGTATTGTTTTCAAACAGTTCTGGCCCACCCGCCAGCGTGGCAAGGCCATGAGCGATAGGTACGCTCCCGCCACCGTTATATCGAAGGTCAATAATCAGGTGTCTGACTCCCTGGGCGTTGAAGCCCGAGAATTCGTCCAGAAGCCTTTCCATCGCGTCGCCGAAAAAGGTGCGGAAATGCAGGTAGCCCACCTTCCCCTTGGCAGTGTCAAAAACTGAAACGTGTTCCGCCGGGACCACGGGAATCTGCACAAGCCGTTTCGCTACAACGTGAGTGCTGCGGGCGCCCGAGAGCTTCTCCAATTCAAAAGTTACCTCGTAGCCGTCTTCATTGGGGCCAAACTCGGCGCTGGCCTGATTTATCGTCATGCCTGCAAGGGCTTTGCCGTTCAGGGCTACAATCTTGTCACCGCGTTGAAAACCAGCGTCCGCCGCCGGCGAACCCTGATGCACATCCAGCAGTTCGAGATGCACCACGTCCTGATTCTGGTCGACGATGTAAATTACCCGAAAGCCGAAAATATAGGACTCTGCGGCAAAAATCATTTGGAACTGTTGCTCGGTAATCCAGTAGGTAAAGCCTCGGTCCCGAGTTTCCGGCATCCAGCGAAGTTCGGCCAGCATTCCGTTCAGGCTGCTGTGGTCCTCCAGTGTAAGGTCATCGTACTTGGCTTCCTGTTCGCTCTCATCATTAAAGTAATAGACATTCCTCATGAGGTTGAATACTTCTTGCCGAGCTTCCGGGTAGGTGCAAACACCAGTCCCCAGCCAGGACTGGCTCAATGCAAGCGATTGCGGAGAATTGGAAGCCGCCGAAGCCGTCACGGTAACCTCAAGCTCGCGGTCGGCGCCGCCATTCAAATCGTACCGCACCACGATCTCTCCGGAGTCCGTACCCGCTTCGCCACTCTCGATATAGGCCCACTCCACATCCTCCGGCAGGCTCGCGGTCCACTCCATCGTGCCATAGCCGGTGTTGCTCACTTGCAGGGTTACGCTTCCGCCATTGCCTTCCAGTTCCGTGCTCGCTACGGATACGTCAATTACTGGGGGCGCCGCGGCCTGGCTGACAGTAACGCTACTCGATGCGGTCCCGCTCGCCGAAACGGTCAATTCAAACTCGCGCGCAGCCCCGGTATTGCCATCCACTTCAATCTCGATGGTCCCGGCATTGGTGCCGCTCGCGCCGCTTGAGATGCGCGCCCAATCTACACCTGAGGGGATCGAGACCGTCCAGCTTAGAGTGCCTTCACCCCCGTTCGAAACGTTGACGGAAACATCCTCCCCGCTGACATCGGCGTCAATGCTGGTTGCGGAAACACTAATGCTCGGAGGAACCGGAGGCGGCCCGTCTGAGCCTCCGCATGAGGAAATCAGAAAACCAGCGGCAATAGCAAGGACATACGATCTGAGCGAATATTCACGAATACAACCAATAATTCTCATACTCAATCAACTCCGTTCTGTTTGGGCGCTGAGGCTAGCACGGGCCGCCTGACCTCGCAACAATGCGCCTGCAATCCGTCAGCCGGCGTGGCACAACGCGCCTTCCGTGACATTAAGCCCCGGATCAAAGCTTCACAGCGGCTTATGACAGTGCCAGCTCTTTACCACCAGGAACTGGCGCGGGCCGGGAGTTATTTCAAACCCTGAGTCGCGCAGCAAACCATCAAAGTCCGATTCCATCAGGTCGATCGACCAGGGCTCGCCGTTGTCGCGATGATCCATCTCGAACATGTAGCGAGTCTCGGGCGGCATCGGATCGCCGACCGGAAAATCATAGATGTTCAACATACCGCCGGGCCGCAGGATCCGGTACATCTCGGGAATCACCGCTTGCGTGGCGCTGAACGGAATCTCGTGAAACAGGATATAGCTGTTGATGAGATCGAAATAGCCGTCCTCAAAACCGCTTTCCTCGCCCCTCGCCTGCTTGAAGCGCACCGGAAGATTCATGCGCTTGGCGCGCCGGTGAGCGTAGCGCAACAACGGTTCGGAAGGATCCAGTCCCCAAACCTCGGCATCCGGATAGCGCTGCTTGAGCCCCGTTGCGCATTGGCCGATGCCGGTGGCCAGGTCCAGCGCCCGCGCTACGCTGCCACTGGACGGCTCCTGCCCACAGGCCACGAGGCCGTTGTGGATCGCGTCACCTTCATTCATGCCCATATAGAAGGCCTGGGTGCCGTGGTGGTACACCTCGCCGGCCAAGGCATCGCCCACATAACCCCCGGGTTGCAGGTGAAAGTCGAATTTCACGTATTCCGGTGTTTCAAAATCGGGGTTGAGCAACAGATCGGGATCGGACGAATCGGCAAGCAATTCCCGCTCCAACCGTACCCGGTCTTCGGCAATCGCGCCGAAGGCCGAATCCCAGGTCATTTCCTGAAGACTCCGGAGCATCCGATTGCGAATCTGCGCGTGCGGGAGCGGATCCACCACCCGGCAGATCGCTTCGACGTCATCCGCCGTTACTCCGGCCGCTTTCAGCGCCTCGGCGGCCGCAACCCTCGACTTGGAGCTCACGCCGCCGGCGGTCACCAGGGTGCGCAGACTCTGGGCAAAGCCGAGGCGCGCCTCGGCGTCGATTGAAGGGAGGCGATTCAAGCCTCCGAACTGTCCTCGATCCATAGCTATGATTCCTACGGTTCGGGCGGGGCCTCCTGCTGTTCCCCGCCCCGGGCGAAGCCGGCGTATACACGCCGGACAAAGGCATCTCGCCGCGCAGCCTCTTCCTTAAGTTCCTCGGCGGACGGCATGTACATTTCCACGGCGTCTTGCGGCAGCGTGCCGGCCTCGGCCAGCGCTTTCTCCAACACCTCCAGGCGGCGCCTCGTCGTCCACAACTCGCTGCCCAGTTGCATCACCGTCTCAACCAAGTGATCCAACACGGGATGGTCAAAATATTGCGGATCGTTCATCGGAGGCCTCTCACGCCGGTTCAGTATGGGTCATGCATCCATCATTTTACCGTTGCCTGCGCTCTTGGCCGGAGCAGATGATAAGCTAGTGCTGCTTCATGCCACGGCACGATTCTTAGGTTCCATGCGAACCGTATTCTCTTGGTTTACGGTCATGCGTGGATCGGTTGAGAAGGGGAATGTGGCGGAGATGTGCCAAACGGCGGCAGCCGGCCCGATCGCCCGCCGCAGTGCGGTGCTTAGGCGCGCAGCTGATAGTTGGTAGGGAGAAAACACCATGAGCCAAAAAGTCGACACGGGGCGCACAAAAGCTGCGCCTTTCATTCCGGCAGATACGGACTCTGCCGTCTTCCTGGGTAACCCGCATATCGACAACCTGTTATCGGTGGTGATCGCGCTCGGATCGGAGATTTGGGCCGACCGCCAGCGCATGCGTGTGGTCGAACGCCTTTTGGAGACCGAAGGCAAGGTTACCTCCGACATGATTGAGGCCTATGTCCCTTCGGACGCCGAAAAAGAGGCGTGGGAAGCGGAACGTCTGGCCATGGTTGAGCGCGTCTACAGCGTCTTGTCCCGTGACACGTCGAACGCGCGTCCGTTCGGCGAAGAACGCCAGTTCTAGGAGGTAGGCAGATATGATCAACCGACGTTCCGTTATGGGTTTGTTCGCCGGCATGGCATCCCTGCTGGCGTCGCCATTCGCGAGCCGCTCCGCCCAGGCCGACCTGCCGCCCCCGCCGGCGGCGCCCAAGAACGTGCCGGGCACGCTGGCGCCCCGGGGCCGTAGCGGGCGCATGGAGCGCCTGCCGGAAGTGGACCTGGAAAGCCGGATGGATTTCCTCATGTCCTTCCGCACCTTTGCCAATAGCCAATTGGGCCAAGCCGCCAGTCAGCGCGCGGACCGGATTCTGGCCAGCAATGGCTTTTCACCGACCGCGGACCTGCCGCTTCAAGAGGCCATCGCGCTTTTGGAAGACGACCCTGTCGTGGGCATCAGCACCCGCTCATGGCTTTCAGTGCAGCAGTTGTCATGGGACAACTTGAAGCGCGAGCTCGAGGCAAACGCGGACGCTTACTTGAGCGAGATGGAAGCAGTCGACAATCGCGGCCCCGGAACTCTGGAATTGAACCCGGACCTGGACATTCCCGATTACACCAGCCACGAGATCCACATCCAGCCGGGCGGTTACGTGGGCAATGACTTCGCCGGGCACATGTATCACTACGGCACCAACGGCTTTTATACCGGCCGCAACACCCAGGATGAACTGCACTTGACCGCGGCCCACGGGCTGCCGATCCCGGCTGACGGCAAGATCAAACGCATTCTGGACTTCGGGACCGGCATAGGCCAGTTGGCCATGGCGCTCAAAGAGCGTTTCCCGGACGCTGAGGTATGGGGCCTCGATGTCGGCGGCCCGATGGTGCGTTACGCTCATCTACGCGCCGCGGAACGGGGGCTGGATGTCAACTTCGCCCAGCGTCTGGCGGAGGACACCAGGTTCCCTGACAATTACTTCGACCTCGTGACGAGCTACATCATGCTCCACGAAGTCTCGCCCCAAGGCACGAAAGGCATTGTCAACGAGGCTTTCCGCGTGACGCGCCCCGGTGGCGTGTTCTATCCCATTGATTTCGATCTGACGCGCAATTCTTCCCTCACCGCGTATCGCCAGTACCGACGCTGGTGGGACCACCGCTGGAACAACGAGGTGTGGGCCCTCAAGTACCGTACTAACGGACTGCCGGACATCATCCGGTCCGCCGGGTTTGACCTCAATCAGGAAGGGCCGGTTGCCTTGCCGCGCTTCGGCGTGCTGAATGCCACCAAGCCGGTCTAGCTTGCAAAAGGCTTATGCAACAATAAGTTGTGTAATGATGTGTGGGTCGTGCAGGAATCGAACCTGCGACCAACTGGTTAAAAGCCAGATGCTCTACCAACTGAGCTAACGACCCGTGGGACGCAATTGTAGCCGCTGGTTTGGCTTTCCCGGGGCCGTTTCCTTACCCACCTGGTCGCTCCCGAATCGGCGCTGAATTCAGCGCGAACGGGACTCGATCTGCGCCAGGCGAATGGTCGCCAGGTTGGCCGCGTCAGCGCCGGCAAAGTTCTGGCGCACCCGTTCCAGGGTCATCATCGCAGCGGCAGTCTCGCCTAGTTCATCCTGGGTATAGCCCAGCTTGAGCATGGCGTCGGGAAGCTTGTTGGAATCGGGGTGATCCACCACTACTCGAGAAAACTCGGCGCCCGCTGCCTGGTACTGGCCCTGCACGTAGTAGGTTTCCCCCAGCCAGTAGCGGGCGTTGGACGCCAGCGCCCCGTCCGTGTTGGCTCGGAGATAACGGATGAATTCCGCTGCTGCCGCGTCATATTGCCCGTTGCCGAGCAGTGTGCGAGCCTGTTCGTAGTTTTGCTGGCTTCCCGCGGCAGCCTGACCGCCCTGCTCCGGCTCCGGACCCGGCAAAACTGCAGCGTCCGGATTGGATACATCGACCGGCCCGCCGGCCTGGACCCCTGCATTCGGCGGGCCGGCTGGAGCGGCAGCCAGCCCACCGGACTCCAGCGCCGCCAGACGCCCCTCCAGGGCAATGAACTGGCTTCGCCGCAGTTCGGCGTTGCGCTTCAGTTCCTCGTCGAGGCGCTCGACAATATCGCGTAACGCCTGAATCTCGCGGCGCAGCTCATCCTGCGCGTTGATCAGCGCCACGACATTGTCGGCGCGAATCTGCTGCTCCAGCACACCCACCCGGGTCTCCAATTCCGCCAAAACCTCGCGGTCACGCCGGCGTTGCGCGTCGACCGGCGGCGCCAGCACCACGACGAGCACCAGCGTTGCTGTGAGCGCCGGCCAATTCCTGTTACTCATAGATCAACTCCACGCGACGGTTCTTCGACCATGCCATCTCATTGGCTCCCTCCGTCATCGGCTTCTCCTCGCCGAAGCTTACTGCGGTCCATTGCCCGTCTGCTGCCCCCAGCGCCATCAGAGCCTGCGCGACAGCGTGCGCTCTTCTGGCTCCCAGCGCCAGGTTGTACTCGGGAGTACCGCGCTCATCGGCATGCCCCTCCAGCTGCAACTTGCCTCCCGGGTTTGCTGCCAGCCAGGCGCCGTGAGCCCGGAGTGTCTCTCCGTATTCCGGGCGGATCGTGCTGCGATCGTAGTCGAAATAGATCACCAGCGTTCCCAGCGGCCCGCCCAGCCACTCGCCGGACGCGCCGCGACCCGGTTCAGTGGCCGCCTGGGCGCCCGGCCGACCAATCGCCGTGCCCGTGGCCGTGGCGGTGCTTCCTGTACCCGCGGGGGAGGCGCCGGTGGGCGTGGCGGCGACGGAGTCCTGGTCCACGCTTGGCTGCGGCCGTGCCGCGCTGCCGGAACTCCCGCAGCCTGCCAGCACAAAGGCCAACAGGACCAATAGGCAGGCATTGGTGTTACGGATCAATTTCATGGTGTTCACCCTTAATGGTTGAATGGAAGTATGCGAGGCCGGAATTCCCGGGAACGAGGGCGTCCTTGGGAACGAGAGCGTCCCGCTCTCGTCGAGGGCAAGATGCCCTCGTTCCCAGCGGGGGGTTAATTTGTTTCATACGGTCCCCAGGAAGGTTCGCGCAGAAATCCCTCGGGCGCGCGCAGCAAGCGCATCACGCCGCTGTCGATGAAGTACACGCCCAGGCCGCGGCCGGCCGAGGTGCCCGCGCCGAAAATCAGTGCCCGGCCATTGGGCGCGAAACTCGGTGATTCATCAAGCGGTCCGGCGGTAAGGAGCCGCAGCGACGCATCCCTGAGATCCAATAGGCCGATCCGAAAACTCCCGTCCTGCTGATGCACCAGCGCAAGCTGGTTGCCTTGCGGCTGCACCCGCGGCCGCGCGTTGTAGTTGCCGGTAAAGCTGATCCTTCGGGCTTGGCCGCCACGCGCCGGGACCACGTAAACCTGCGGGCCGATCCCGCGATCCGAGGTGAAATACACCTCTTCGCCATCAGCCGAAAACGCCGGTTCGGTATCGGTTGCCGAGTGGCGCGTCAGCCGCTGCGGTTCTCCTCCGTCCACCGAGTAAATATAGATGTCGGTATTGGCCGCCTTCTGCGCCTGCGCCACCGCCAGCGACCGGCCATCCGGCGACCAGGCCGGGGCGCTGTTCATCTTGCGCTCCGCGGTCAGGGGACGACGCTCGCCGGTAGCTACGTCCTGCACGAACACCTCGGCCTTTCCGGCCTCAAATGACACATAGGCCAGCTTTGATCCGTCCGGTGACCAACTTGGAGACATGATGGATTGCGTCGAGCGCAGCACCACGATCGGATTCTGCCCGTCCGCATCGGCCACGATCAGGCGAATCTCCTTACGTCCGGGCGTGACCTGAACGTAGGCGAGGCGCGTCGCAAACGCACCGGGCGCGCCGGTAAGCTGCTCGTAGACCAGGTCCGCGATGCGATGGGCCGCGGTCCGCAGGCCCGCGCGCGAACTCTCCAGGCGGTAGGCCAGAAGCGATTTCCCGGCGTACACGTCCACCAGCTCGAATTCGATCAAAAAACCGGACTCGCTGCCACTTACATGGCCCATGAGCACGGCTTCCACGTCCATGATGCGCCAGTTGCCGAGGCGCATGTCGGCGAAGCTGGTGGGTCGGGTGATCATCAGTTCGCGCCCCAGCGGCGCAAACTGCCCGGTGCGCTCCAGGTCGGCCTCTACGACCTGTGCCAGATCGAACGGCAAACCGAGGGTGGCGCGCCACTCGAAAGGCACTGCCGCTATCGGCATTGCCCGCTGGGTCGAACGGGTGATGACCACGTCCAGCTGCGCGGAGGCGGCCAGGGGCAGCAACGCCAGAAGACTCAGGAAGATCCCGCACAGCGTTGCATGGGATACACGCTGGGAACGAGGGCAGGATGCCCTCCATCCCAGGTTGTTCCTTGCAAGCACGGGCGTCCCCGGCCTCGTCGAGGGCAGGATGCCCTCGTACCCAGCTTGTTCCCTGCGCGTCAGCGCAGCGGGGCCTGCTGCCAAAACTCCCAGGGGAATTGCGTGCGACTTCATCATCCCGACTCCGGCGGCGGATAGCGCAATCGCAACTGCCGTTCGAACAGCTCCGGCACCGGAGGCGCGGGCAGGGGCGAAGAGCGGCGAATCGCCGCCTCGATGGAGCGGCGATCGGTTTCCGTTCCGTTGAATTGCTCAAAACGGATGCCCGCGACTTCATTGCCGGGCAACATGTCCAGCAGCGCTACCCACATAAGGTCTTCGCGGGTGCCAGTGGGCCGTAGCCAGTTGCTTTCGATCCGTTGCCGAATGCGGGCTTTGTATTCGTCGAGAAGACCCGACTCCACGGCCTTGCGGCGGCGCTCCTGGGCCATCTCCCTCTGCATCTGCTCGGCCAGTTCGGCCTCGCGCTTCTTTTGCTCGGTCTCTTCCAATAGACGTTGCGCCGCCTCGGCTTCCTCGGACAGCTTACGGGTTTCCGCCTCGGCCTTCTTGCGCTCCTCCTCCGCCTTCTGGCGCTCCGCCTCCGCCACCCTGGCGCGCTCCTCTTCCTCCTCGCGCTCGCGCTCGGTCCGCTGGAGTCTTTCTTCTTCCTTCCGCTGGCGCTTCTGCATTTCGCTGAGCTGACGGCTGGCCTGGGTTTGCTGCTCGCTCAGCGTCCGCCGCGCCTGCTCAGTCTGAGAGCTCAATGCGCTCAATTCCTGCTCCTGGCGCTTCTGGCGCTGCTCCTGCTCGTCGATCTGCTTGCGGAGTTTCTCGACCTCCTGTTCGCGCTCGATGACTGCCGCCCTCTCCAGTTCATCGAGCCGCTGAATCTCTTGTTTGACCGTCTCGTCGTTCAGCACCACGCCGTCAATCGCGATGGTCCCGAACGCCGGTTCGTTCGGCTGGGTGCGCCCGGCAAAGCCGATCAGCATGAACGCCACAACCGCCGTGTGCCCCATAAGCGAGTAGGTGAAGGGTCGCAGCAGCGGCAGCGGCGGATTGTTGGGATTGGCTCCCGGCGCCCTCGGATCGACGCCCTGCTTCAACACCTTGAGGGCGCGCTCAAACTGCGCCTTGAGACGGTCCATCATTCTTCCATGGGTAGCGGGCGGGTCACCAGGCCTACCTTGCCGGCGCCGGCCCGCACCAGCAAGCCCATCACCGTAACCACGTCGCCGTACGGCAACTGCTCGCTGGCGCGCACCAGCACCGGCGTCTCGGGCTTGCGGGTCAGCACCGCAGCGACCCGGGCCACCAACACCGGCGAAGCAAGCGCTTCCTCCGGATCCTCACCGATATTCAAGTACATCCTGCCTTCCGCATCCACGGTCAGCACCAGCGGCTTGTTATCGCGAATCAGTTCCTGCGGAAGCGGCTCGGCGGCCAGCCGCGGCAGGTCCACGCGGATCCCCTGGGTAAGCAGCGGCGCGGTGATCATGAAGATCACCAGCAATACCAGCATCACGTCGATGTACGGAACGACGTTTATTTCATTGACAAGCCGGCGGCGCACGCTACTAGACTCTCAATTCAAAATCCGTGTGGGCGTGCTCACTCAGCAAGGTCACACATTCTTCCTGGTAAGCCTGATAGCGGATTTCCAGGTTGCCCACACGATAGGCGTAACGGTTGTAGGCGATCACCGCGGGGATCGCGGCGAACAGTCCCATGGCGGTTGCGATCAGCGCCTCGGCAATGCCCGGCGCCACCAGGGCGAGCGTCGCCGATTCCACGTTGCCCAGGGCTCTGAACGAGTTCATGATCCCCCACACGGTGCCGAACAGTCCCACATAGGGACTGACTGAGCCGATCGTGGCGAGCCAGGGAAGGCCGCTTTCGAGGCGTTCCAGTTCGTTCATCTGCGCCAGGCGCATCTCGCGGCGACCCACTTCCACCAGCCGTTGGGGGTCTGATTTTCCGCGGGCGGCCTGGCGGTGAAACTCGCGCATTCCGGCTTCGAACACCCAGGCCAGCCCGGCACTGCTGCGGTTCTTGTTACGGGTCAGCGCCACAAACAGCGACTCCAGGCTATCGCGCTGCTTGAACGCCTGCTCGAAATCCGCCAGGTCCCGCTCGGCCCTGCGGAGCACAACCCGCCTTTGCAGAATAATTACCCAGGATAAGACCGACGCCGCCAGCAGCAGGGCCATGATGAACTGCACCAGCAGCGTGGCGCTCAGGATCAGGTCCCAGAAATCCATGTTTACGCTTACTTCACCCACTCTCGCGCCTTACCTTTTGCATTAGTTCGTTCCTCAGGTATCCAGTCCTTCCAACTGTGGATTATCGCCCTGCTTGCCCGGTCTCTTGAGTCCCAGGGCGGAATACGCGGCCGGCCCCGCAACCCGGCCGCGCGGCGTGCGCAAAACAAAGCCGGCACGGACCAGGAACGGCTCGTACACGTCTTCAATCGTGCCACGGTCCTCGCCGATCCCGGCCGCCAGCGCCTCGACCCCCGCAGGGCCGCCGCCGAAGCGCTCAATCAACACGCCCAGGAGCCGGCGATCCATGCGGTCGAGGCCGTTCGCATGCACGTTGTGCAGCTCCATTGCCGCTGCAGCCGTCTCGCCGCTGACTTTTCCGTCCGCACGCACTTCAGCGTAATCACGCGCCCGCCGCAGGAGGCGATTGGCCACCCTCGGCGTGCCCCGCGCCCGGCTGGCGATTTCCACCGCCCCCTGGGGCGTGCACGGAATACCCATGATGCCCGACGTACGCACCACGATCCGCTGCAATTCCTCCTTCGAGTACAACTCGAGACGTTCCTGGATCCCGAAGCGGTCGCGCAGAGGAGAAGAGAGCAGCCCGGCGCGGGTGGTGGCTCCGACCAGCGTAAACGGTTTGAGCTTCAACCGCATGGTATGGGCAGACGGACCCTCGCCGATCACGATATCCAGCCGGAAGTCCTCCATGGCCGGATACAACAGCTCCTGTACGACCGGATTGAGACGATGCACTTCGTCCACAAACAGCACGTCCCGGGCGCTCAAGTTGGTCAGCAGAGCGGCAAGATCGCCGGGCCGCTCCAGCACCGGCCCGGACGTATGCCTTAATCCCACCCCCAATTCGCGCGCGATCACCTGCGCCAGGGTGGTTTTTCCCAAGCCCGGAGGACCGTACAGCAGCGTGTGATCCATGGCCTCGCCACGCTTGCCGGCCGCCGCCACGCTGATTTCTATGCGTTCCTTGACCTGCCGCTGGCCCAGGAATTCCGACATGCGCTGCGGCCGAACGGAATTCTCCACGTCCTGTTCTTCCGCTCGCGGCTCCGCCGACAGGATGCGCTCGCCTTCGACTTTTTCGCTCACGACGACGCCGTACCTCCGGACAGCGCCTCGCGCACCAGTTCCTCCACGTCGCGGCCGGCGGGTTCGCCGATTTGCTTCAGCATACGTCTGGCCTCAACGGGGGTATAGCCCAGGCCGACCAGGGCCTTGAGCGCAAGGTTCGCGGCGCTGGATACGCCCTGCACCGGGACCGCTTCCAGCCGCCCCCGCAGTTCCACGATGAGGCGGCCGGCGGTCTTGGGACCGATGCCCGGCAGGCGGGTCAAGGCCTTTACGTCGCCGGCCTCCACCTGTTCGGTAAACTCGGCCACGCCGCTTTGCGCAACGATATTCAGCGCCAGCTTAGGGCCAATGCCCGGCACCCGAACGAGTTCCCGAAACCAGGCTCGATCCGCCGGCTTGATGAATCCATACAAGCTGAGCTCATCTTCCCGCGAAACCAATTGCGTGGCAACGCTCAAGTCGCCGCCCACCGGCGGTAGCTCCGACAGATCGCTAAGCGGCATCTGCAGCTCAAAGCCGACACCCTGCACATCGAGCAGAATGACCGGGGGATCGATCGCCACCAGCCTGCCCCGCAACGAGCCGATCATGAAATTGCCTTCGCGCCCTGACTCTCGGCCAGGAGGGCGTTCACGGCCATCCGCCGATGGAGCGCATGGCAGATGCCCAGCGCCAGACCATCGGCTTCGTCCTCGCCCAACTCACCGTCGTACTCCAGCAGCCGCGCCACCATCGCACTCACCTGGGCCTTGCCGGCAGCCCCGTAACCGCACACGGTCTGCTTGACCCGCCTGGGAGAATACTCGGCAGGTTCGGGCACCCCGGCCATAAGCAACGCGCACATGGCGGCGCCGCGCGCCTGGCCGAGCTTGAGCGCGCTCTGCGCGTTCTTGTGCATGAACACCGTCTCCAGGGCGGCCTCCACGATTCGCTGCTGCCGCGCGATATCGCCCAATTCAACAAAGATCCTGGCCAGGCGCTCTCCCATCGGCTGTTTTCCGGGCAGCACAATGCAGCCGCTGGCTACGTAGCGGTTTTCCATACCATCGCTTTCGATAACGCCCCAACCGGTGAAACGGGAACCGGGATCCACACCCATGATCCGGACCGGTGCGTTCATCTTTAGGGTCAGGTACCGTCCACCGGTTGCAATTCGGCATTGGTCCACACGTCCTGCACGTCATCGAGATCCTGCAGGTGCTCGAGCAGTCTCAACGCCTGCTCGGAGCGTTTTGCGTCCAGCGGCGCATCCACCGATGCACGCATCGTCACTTCAGCGTTTTCCGGGGCGAGGTCCACCTCCCGCAGGGCCTCCAGCATCGGCGAGAAATCGCGCGGATCGGCCAATACTTCGACAGTCCCGTCATCGGAGCTCACAACGTCCTCGGCGCCACCCTCGATCGCCGCATCAATAATCGCCGTCTCGTCCGCCCCGGGGGAATAGGTAAACACCGCCACTTCGTTGAACAAGTAGGCCACCGCACCATCGGCGCCCAGGTTTCCCCCATGGCGGCTGAAAGCATGGCGCACCTCGGCCACCGTGCGGTTGCGGTTGTCGGTAAGGCAGCGCAACAGGATCGCCGCGCCGCCGGCGCTGTAGCCCTCGTAGGTGGCCTCCTCCAGGTTGGCGCCTTCACCGCCGACGCCGCGGTTGATCGCACGGTTGATGTTGTCCTTGGGCATGCTCTGAGCGCGCGCTTTTTCTATGGCGAGCCGTAACTGAGCGTTAGCAGCGGGGTCTGCCCCGCCCATCCGCGCCGATACGGAAATTTCACGCGCCAGACGTGTAAAAAGGCGACCGCGTTTGGCATCCTGCCGGCTCTTGCGGTGCTGAATGTTGGCCCACTTGGAGTGCCCCGCCATGGGACCCTCATGATACCAGCACCGGGCGCCCAAGACGGTGGTAAAGTCCTGGGAGTATTCGCCGCGACCGCGCTGCGCTGACGCGCAGGGAACAGTGGAACGAGGGCATCTTGCCCTCGTCGAGGGCAGGATGCCCTCGTTCCCAGGGTTAGCGGTTGATTGCGTGAATTGCGCGCTTGTCGACCGACAGGGCCGCCTCGTGCAGCGCCTCGCACAAGGTCGGATGACCATGTACCGTGCGTTGCAGGTCCTCCGTGCTGGCCTCAAACTCCATCGCCAGCACCGCCTCCTGGATCAGCTCCCCGGCCATCGGGCCGACGATATGTACCCCCAGGATCGCATCGGTATCCGGATCGGAAAGAAATTTCGCCAACCCGGCCGCCTGCCCCATCGCCTTGGCCCGGCCGTTGGCTGCCATGTTGAACGCGCCCACCTTATAAGCATGGCCGGATTCCTGCAGCTCGTCCTCGGTTTGCCCGACCCAGGCGATCTCCGGCGAGGTGTAGATCACTGACGGTATCGCTCCGTAGTTCACTTCCGCGGACCGCCCGGCAATCATTTCGGCAACCATCATTCCTTCTTCAGAGCCCTTGTGCGCCAGCATCGGCCCGCGCACCAGGTCGCCGATCGCCCAAACGCCATCGGCGCTGGATCGGCATTGTTCATCCACCTGCACGTGGCCTTTTTCAGTCAGCACCACGCCGGCGCTGTCATCGATCAGCCCCGGCGTAGCCGGCGCCCGGCCGACCGCCACCACCAGCTTGTCCACGGTGATGTAATGATCGCCCTCGCGGTCGCTGAACCGCACTTCGACCTGGTCTCCCACGCGGCGGGCGTTTCCCACCCGGGCGCCCAGACGCGTGTCCAGGCCCTGCCGCTTGAATTGCCGCTGCGCCTCGCGCGCCACCTGGCTGTCGGCCATGAACAAGAAGCGGTCCATGGCCTCCAGGATGGTGACTTCGGAACCAAGCCGGTTCCACACGCTGCCCAGCTCCAGCCCGATAACCCCACCGCCGATCACGCCCAGCCGTGGCGGGGGGCGGTCGAATTCCAGCGCACCTTCCGAGTCCACAATGCACTCGCCGTCGAATCGGGCGATCGGCAATTCCACCGGGCGGGAGCCCGCAGCCAGTATCACGTGCTCTGCGTGCAGAACGAAGGGATCGCCGTCATGCGGCGTAACCTCCACCTGGCGGCCCGCCAGCAACCGTCCCATTCCGTTTACGCCGGTCACACCATTGGCGCGGAACAATGAATTGATGCCGGACGTCAGCTGCCGGACGATCCCGTCCTTGCGATCCTGCATTGCCTTCAGATCCAGCTTCGCCTCGGAGATCATGATGCCGTGGCCGGCGAACTCGTTCTGGGTCCGGTGATACAGCTCCGATGACTCCAGAAGAACCTTCGACGGGATGCACCCGGCATTGAGGCAGGTGCCGCCCAACGCCGGCTTGCCCTTCTCATCGCGCCAGTCATCCACGCAGGCCACGGACATGCCGAGCTGCGCGGCCCGAATCGCTGCAACGTAACCTGCCGGCCCTCCACCTATAACTATAACATTATATTTATCAGTCATTTAATTAGTTTCTCTAATCTAAGTATCAAATATCAGGCGGGCTGGATCTTCAATCACTTGCTTGACTGCCGAGAGAAATAGCACCGCCTCGCGTCCATCCACAATTCGATGGTCGTAACTCAGTGCGAGATGCATCATCGGCCGCGCAACGATCTCTCCATTCACCACTACGGCGCGCTGCTCAATCCGGTGCATTCCCAGGATGCCGCTCTGAGGCGGGTTCAAAATGGGCGTGGACATCAATGATCCGAACACGCCGCCGTTGGTGATCGTAAAAGTCCCGCCGGTCAACTCATCGAGGCCGATCGTGCCGCTGCGCGCGCGCGAAGCAAAGGCGCCGATGGTCTGTTCGATGGCGGCGAAGTCCACCCGGTCGGCATCGCGCAAGACCGGAACCAACAGCCCGCGTTCGGTAGATACCGCCACGCCGACGTCGTAATAGTCGTGGTAGACGATTTCATCGCCCTCCACACTGGCATTAACCACCGGATAGCGTTTCAGGGCGGCGACGCTGGCGGTTACGAAAAAGCCCATAAATCCCATGCGCACGCCATGCCTGGCCTCGAAAGCTTCGCCGTGCCGGCGGCGCAGGTCCAATACGGCGCTCATATCCGCGTCATTGAAGGTCGTCAGCATGGCCGCTTCGCGTTGCGATTCCACCATTCGCTGGGCGATCCGCGCCCGCAAGCGGCTCATGGTCTCACGACGCTCGCGCCTGGTCGACTGAGGAGCGCCTTGATGAGCTTCAACCACTTCGCCGGCGTCGGCCTGGGCAACGCCGGGCTCCTCGACCTGGGGCGCGGTAGCGGCTCCCGCGGCACTGCTGAGGACGGCCAGCACGTCACGTTTGAGCACCCGGCCTTGCTTGCCGCTGCCCTTGACGGCGGCTATGTCGAGGTCGTGTTCCTCCAAGAGGCGCCGGACAGCCGGAGAAATCGCTGCCGATCCCCGCCCGTCCTCTTCTGAGGCGGCTGCCGGAGGCGCCTGGTTGGGGCGCGCGGCATCCTCTTCCGCAGTCGCAGAGGCAGCCGCAGCCGCAGCCGCTCCGCCCTCCGCCGAAGGAGCAAGCAGCGCCAGCGGGGTCCCGGCGTTCACTACCATCCCGGTTTCCGCCAGGATTTTCTCAAGAACGCCGTCCGCCGGGGCCGGCACCTCCAACACAACCTTGTCGGTTTCAAGATCGGCGAGATTCTCGTCTTGCGCTACGGTTTCGCCGGCGGACTTGTGCCAAGCCAGGACTTTGGCGTCGGGCACGGATTCCGGCAGTTCCGGGGTCCGGATTTCTATCGAATTACTCATGCCTCACGACACCCTTCTATCACGGTTCAACACTTGCTCTACGACGGCGTACTGCTGCAGCTGGTGCAATTGCATGGATCCGGGGGCCGGAGAGGCCGCGCCGGAACGCCCCATGTAAGACAATCGCTGTGCTTCTCCCAGTAACCGTACCATCCGCGCCCGTACGTGGTACCAGGCGCCCTGGTTCTTCGGTTCCTCCTGGGCCCACACGATATCCTCAACGTGTGCGTAGCGCTCCAGCAGTTTTCGGCACAAATCATGCGGAAACGGGTAGAGCTGTTCGATTCGGGCGATAGCCACATCGGTGATGCCGCCCTCGCGGCGCGACTCCAGCAGATCGAAATACAGCTTACCGGTGCACAACACCAGGCGCCGCACCTTGCCCAGCTCATCCACCTCGCCGATAAGCCGCTGGAACCGTCCCTGGCTGAGCGCCGACACCGGCGTGAAGGACAGCTTGTTGCGCAGCAGGCTCTTCGGCGTCATTACCACCAACGGCAGCCGTGCATGATTGTGCATCTGGCGGCGCACAAGATGAAACATCTGGCCCGGCGTGGAAGGCACGCACACTCGCATATTCGTTTGCGCGCACAACTGCAGGAACCGTTCCAGGCGAGCGGAGGAATGCTCGGGTCCCGCTCCTTCCTGGGCGTGCGGCAAGAACAGGGTCAGCCCCGACATCCGTCCCCATTTGGTCTCGCCCGAGGCAATGAATTGATCGATGACCACCTGGGCGCCATTGCAAAAGTCGCCGAACTGCCCTTCCCAGATCGTCAGGCAGTCCGGGTCGGTAGTGGAGTAGCCGTATTCGAAGCCCATCACGGCTTCTTCGCTGAGCAGCGAATCGGTAATCGTGAATGCGCCGCGCTTCGGCGCCACGTCGTCCAGCGGCGAATAGGCCCGGCCGCTGTGCTGATCGATCAGGCTGGCATGGCGATGAAAAAATGTGCCGCGGCGGCTGTCCTGGCCGGTGAACCGCACCCGGTAGCCGTCACGCAGCAGGCTGCCGTAAGCCATGAGCTCGGCGAATCCCCAATCCATGGCCCGATCGCCCAGTGCCATCTGCAACCGGTCCGCGACCACCTTCTGGACCCGCGGATGCAGGTCTACGCTCTTGGGAACTGTACCCAGGCGTTCGCCAAGCTCCGCCACCGATTCGGGCGATATGGCCGTATCGACCTCCTGGTTCGGGTCGGCCTGCCGATAGCTGTCCCAGTCCACGGTGAATTCATTGCCGACCATGCGCAGGGTTGCTTCCGGCAGCGGGTCTCCTTCCTCCAGACGCCCGCGGTACTCGGCCTTTTGGGCCTTCACTTCCTCTTCCGTCACCACACCCTGATCGCACAGGCGCCGAGCGTACTGCTCCAGGGTGGTGGGATGGTTGCGGATGCGGCTGTACATCAGCGGCTGGGTGGCGGCCGGTTCGTCGGCTTCGTTGTGCCCGTGACGCCGGTAACACACCAGGTCCACGAACACGTCCTTGCGGAAGGTCTGGCGGTAATCCAGCGCCAGCCGGGTCGCGAACACGCAGGCTTCCGGTGAATCGCCGTTGACGTGCAAGACCGGCGCCTCAATCATTTTGGCGACATCGCTGCAGTACGGCGTGGAGCGCGAGTCCTGCGGATCGCTGGTGGTAAAGCCGATCTGATTGTTGATGATCAGGTGCAGCGTTCCGCCGGTGGCGAACGACCGGGCCTGCGAAAGTTGCAGCGTTTCGGCCACCACGCCCTGCCCTGCGACGGCGGCGTCGCCGTGAATCAATACCGGCAGGATCTCATCGCCCTGGCTGTCGCGGCGGCGGTCCATGCGTGCCCGCACCGAGCCCAGCACGACGGGATTGACGATCTCCAGGTGCGAAGGATTGAAGGCCAGTACCAGGTGCGCCAGTCCGCCCGGCGTGGTCACGTCGGACGAGAAGCCCATGTGGTACTTGACGTCGCCGTACTTGCCCGAAAGCGGCTCCGCCTCGCCCGCAAACTCCGCATACAGCGTCTGCGGCGCCTTGCCCAGCACGTTCACCAGCACGTTGATACGGCCCCGGTGCGCCATGCCCACCACGATTTCCTGCAGGCCCTTGGCTCCGGCCTGCTGAATCAGGTCGTAGAGCATGGGAATCAGACTGTCCCCGCCTTCCAGCGAGAAGCGCTTCTGTCCCACGTAGCGAGTGTGCAGATAGCGCTCCAGACCCTCGGCGGCAATCAGTTCCCGCAAAATGACGCGCTTGGCCGCGTCCGGCGGCGGACCGGCCAGCATCGCCGCCTCAACCCGGTCACGCAGCCACAGTCTCTCTCGCGCCCGCGAGACATGCGCCATTTCCACCCCGATGGGACCGCAATAGACCTGTTCCAACTGCTCGCGGATCTTGCGCAGCGGCAACAGGCGGCCGTCCACGCCACCGAACCGCCCGCTATCGAACACGGCATCCAGGTCGGATTCGCTCAACCCCGCGTACTCCAGCTTGGGTGCGGAACTGCGAAGGTTGGGGTTCAGTTGCAGCGGATCCACTCGCGCGGCGCGATAGCCCCGCAAGCGATACAGCTGGATGAGCCGCACGACCGCCCCTTGGCGGGCGGCGCCGGAACGGGCCTCTGGAGCAGCTCGACCGTTGCCGCGCGGAATCGCGCCGCCATTCGGCAAACGGGTCGGAAGCGGGCGCCCCGCCTCGATACTCTCAAACAGCTCGCGCCAATGCGGGGCTACATCTTCGGCGTTGGCCCGCCACGCAGAATACAACTCGAACACGTATGGGGCATTGCCCGCAAACAGCGGTGATTCCCGATATGCGCGTTCTATCCGGCCGGCCATTGCGAAAAAGATTGTATAGCGCGCGCCATATCAATAGAGGAAAATACGCCTCGCATGAATATCGAGGGTATTTCGGTGGTGGCGCCTGCCCACGATGAGGCCGCCAGTCTTCCTGCGCTGATCCGAAGCGTGGATACGGCCTTTGCCGGGCGTGCCCTCTGGGAACTGATCATAGTGGACGACGGCAGCCGGGATGAAACCCAAGTGGTGCTTGCCAAGCTCAAACGGGATTGCTCGACTCTGCGAGTTGTCCGGCACACAGCGCAGCGCGGGCAGAGCGCCGCCATGTGCAGCGGCGCCGACGCGGCGCGCTATGGCTGGCTGGGTTTTCTGGATGCAGACGGCCAGAACGATCCTGCGGATCTGGCGCGGCTGTATTCGGAAATCCTCGAAGCCGGCAACAACGCACCCGGCATGATCATGGGCCAGCGCCAGCATCGGCAGGACAGTTGGCTCAGGCTATTGTCCTCGCGCATTGCCAATGGAGTGCGCGCAGCACTGCTCCGCGACCGCACCCCGGATACGGGATGCAGCCTTAAGGTCCTGGCGCGGAGTGATTTTCTGGCCCTGCCCCGATTCGATCATATGCACCGCTTCTTGCCCGCGTTGCTGCTGCGTCAGGGGCTAGCGACCATTTCACGCCCGGTAGCGCACCATCCGCGACGCGCGGGGCGCTCGAAGTACGGGCTGGGCAATCGATTATGGGTGGGAATCGCCGACCTGCTGGGCGTATGGTGGCTTAGCCGCAGGCGTTTCAGGCCCGGGGATCCCGAGGAGATAAGACACGATGAATGAAATGTTTCAGGAGTGGCTGGCTCTGCCGCCCGGCGACCTGGTCTGGCTGGCGGTGGGCTTCGGCGGACAGGCCGTATTCGCGTCGCGGTTCCTGTACCAGTGGATCGCAAGCGAACGCGCCGGCCGCAGCCATATTCCGCGGGCTTTCTGGTACTTGAGCCTTGCCGGCGGGATTACCTTGTTGAGTTATGCCATCCATCGCGGCGACCCGGTATTCATCCTGGGACAGATGACCGGCGCGGCGATCTACGTTCGCAATCTCGTTCTGCTGCACCGCCGCGGCCAACTCGAATCCTCCTGACGCCCATGGGTCGCGTGCCCCCCCGCAGGGAAAGAGGGCATCCTGCCCTCCGCTGGGAAAGAGGGCATCCTGCCCTCGTCAAGGGCTGGAAGCCCTCTTTCCCAGGGGTAAGCCCTCGTTCCCAGGCTCATGAGGAAGAATGAAATCTGGCTTGCGGCCGCGGCGTTGCTGACGCTGGCGGCCGGCCTGGGCCTGCGCGACCCCTGGGCGCCCGACGAGCCGCGCTACGCGCTGATTGCGGCGGAAATGCTTCAATCCGGCAATTGGTCGGTGACGCACCTGGGCGGCCTGGTTTACGCCCAAAAACCACCGGTTTATTTTTGGACTCTGGCTGCGGCCGAATGGCTGGGCGGCCTTCGACCCGGCTTTCTCCTGCCCTCGCTGCTGGCCGGCCTGGGCAGCCTGACGCTGGTCTGGGACCTGGCGCGAAGGCTCTGGTCCAGGGAGACCGCCTGGTGGGCGGCGCTGGCGCTGTTGGCTTGCGTACAGTTCAGCATGCAGGCCCGCGGCGCGCAAATCGATGCCTTGCTGTGCTTTTTCACCACGCTGAGCCTGTACGGAATACTGCGACACCTGCTGTTGGGGCCGGACTGGCGCTGGTATGCGCTCGGTTGCCTCATCGCCGGCGTGGGTGTCATGACCAAAGGCGTCGGTTTTCTGCCCCTGCTGGTGTTCTTGCCCTGGGCCGGCCTGCGCTGGGCTCGTTGGCCGCTGCCGCGGCTCGGCGGCGGCGCGCGCTGGTTACTTGGGCCGCTGGCCTTTTTCGCGCCGCTGGTGATCTGGCTGGTTCCGTTGATCCTCCAGGCCGCCAACAATCCCGAAATCGCCGCCTACCTCGACAACCTGCTGTTCCGCCAGACCATTACCCGCTACGCCGATCCCTGGCACCATTTCCAGCCGTTTTGGTACTTCTTCGTGGAAGTCATACCCTGGGCCTGGTTTCCGCTCATCCTGCTGTTTCCCTGGCTGGTGGTTCGGTGGGTTGAACGCTGGCGAGAACGGGATGCTTCAGCGGTATTGCTGCTGGGGTGGATCGGGCTGGTCCTGGCGTTCTTTTCCCTAAGCGCGGCGAAGCGCGGTGTGTATTTGCTTCCGGCCGCCCCCGCACTCGCGCTACTGGCCGCGCCTCATCTAAAGGAGCTGGCCGCGCGAATGTCCTGCAAGCGCGTACTGCGTGGCGTGGCGGCACTCCTGTCCCTGTGCCTGGCGGGCGCCGCCGGCTGGCTGCTGTTCTTCGATCCGGAGCGGCTGGCGGAACTGATGACCACATACGAGACCGGCGCCGCTCCGCTTTGGACGGTCTTTTGCGGCGCGCTGGCCGGCGGACTGCTGGCGCTGGGGACACCTACGAGAAGCGCGGCAGTGGCATTCGCCCTGTTGTTGTTCCTGGGGTGGCAACTCTGGGGCTGGGGCCTGCAACCGCAAATCAACGATGCGCGCTCAGGAAGCCGTATCGCCACCCGCGCCCTGCAACACTTGCCGAATGGCGCGCCATTGGCCCTGGTCGACTGGCGGGCTCAGCAGATTCTTCACCTGGACCGGCCAACGATTCACTTTCAAGGCCAGGGCGCGTCCGGTTACCCGGAAATCGAACAGGCCGCCGCATGGCTTGAGGGCGGCGCGGACCGACGCCTGCTCATGCCGGCCGAAAATCGCGAAGCCTGTTTCCGCGCAGACACGGGCTTGCATCTGGGCCACGCCCATCGACGCGACTGGCTACTGTTGTCCGCCGAGGATCTCAGCGGAACCTGCACCGCGCCGGCCGACCCCGCGCACCAGGTCAGCTTGGCGCCTCTACGTCCGTGATGCCGGCCACCCGGAATATTCACGGAACCAGCGCGCGAATTCCGCCAGCCCCTGTTGCAGGTCCACCCGCGGCTCAAACCCGAAATCGCGCCGCATGGCGGACATGTCCGGCAGTGTGGCGCGCATTTCACCCGGCGGCTCCGACGCGAAGTTGATCCGCACTTCGCATTCCAATTGCCTTGCAAGCGCTGCAATGAATTCGAGCAGCTCCACATCCTCGCAGGAACCAAGGTTGTAGAGAGCCGCCGGCGGCTCTGCGGACGGCCTACCGCCTTCGAGTATCGCCAGGGTCCCGGCAACGGCGTCGTCAATGTGCGTGAATGCGCGCCGCTGGCGCCCGTCGCCATATACCTCCAAGGGTTTGCCCTCGCGCATCCTGCTCGCAAAGATCATCGCCGCCATGTCGGGACGGCCCCAGGGGCCGTACACGGTGAAATAACGAATCCCGGTGCTGGCCAGCCCATGGATACGGGCGTAGGCATACGCCAGCAATTCACCGGCCCGCTTGGTGGCGGCGTAGGTGCTCCTGGGGCGGTCTGCCGCGTCCTCCAACGAAAAAGGCGCCCGCTGGGTGTCGCCGTAGACCGACGAGGATGACGCGTAGACCAGGTGCTCCACCCGGTTGCGCGCACAACATTCCAGCAGCGTGGTGAAGCCGCGCACATTGCTGGATATGTATTCCTGCGGCGCCTCGATGGAATAGCGCACGCCGGCCTGGGCGGCAAGATGCACAACTTGCCGGAAACCGCATTCGGCGAACGATGCCTGCATTCCCGCCTCATCCGTCAAATCGAGCTCCCGGAAGGAAAACGCCGAATGCTCGCTTAAGCGCGCAAGCCTGGCATGTTTCAAAGCAGGATCATAGTAGGAATTGAGGTTGTCCAGGCCCACTACTTCGTGGCCCTTTCCAAGCAGGGCCACGGCCACCGCGTGACCGATAAAACCGGCGGCCCCGGTAACCAGAATTGGCGTTTCGATATGCGCCACGCGCCGCAAGCCCGTCAACTAAGTTGACCGGCGAATCTCTTGTGCCGACATGCCGGGAGCGCGCCACAGTACCAGCAGCGCGGTCAGGGCCACGATCAGATTGATAAAGCTCATTAGCGCAAACGGCGCGGTCCGCCCGATCTCATCAAAGATGATTCCGCCTGCATAGCTGCAACAAAGGATGGAGAAGGCGCCGGTCATTCCAAACACGCCAACCACCCCGCCGCGCCGCTCTTTCGGCGCCTCCTGGCCCAGCAATGGTCCCCCGGAAACGATCGCGAAAATCTCGCCAATTCCCACGGCGACACAAGCGATCAAGGCCGTCGACAGGAACGGGTCCTCAACCATCGACATACCGAAATAGGCTGCGCTGGCAATTGAGAACCCGATGCATACGCACAGCACTCGGTTGACGCGGTCGGCAATGAAGCCCACGACCGGCGCCCATAGCATCGCTACCAACTGGATCAGCCCGAACATCATGAAGGCGCGTGCGACCCCCTCCTCACTGGAGAGTCCCGCATCGGCGCCTTCCGTTTGAACCCACAACGGCAGAAATATCCCTACCGCCACAAGGTCGCCACGGGACGCAAAAGCCGTTAGGTAGGCCAAGGCAATACGCGGGTTCTTGCGCGCTTCCGCGAAACCCTTGACCAGGATGTCCAGGATTGGTTTACGCGGTTCCGATTCGGCAACCCGTCCGCCGCGCCAGGTCTGGCGGATGAGCAGTGCAACCACCAGCGCAAAACCCACCATGCACCAGCAGGTATAGATGCCGGCATCAACCGGGCTTATGCCGCGTTGCACCAGGTATTCGGGCAGCCGACCTATAGAAAAGGACATGGTCACCATGCCCAGCCCGGTGCAAAAGCTTCCGAGTCCCGTGAACATGCCGCGCGACCGATTGGCGGGAGTGTCCTGGAGCGAAACGCCGTACATGACCGGCGCTATGGCGGCGCCTACTGCAAACACCGCCCTGAATCCGTAGATTTGCAACTCATTCTGGGCCAATGGGTAGATGAGAAGGCCCAGGCCCACGATGCACAGGCCGGTGACCATGATGACGCGCCGCCCGAAGTTGTCCGACGCCGCCCCCACGAACCCCATCAGAAGCAGAACGACCAGTTCCTGCAAGCTCGCCAGTTCCCCGGTCAGCCTTCCCAGATCGTGCGTGATTTCAAACACTTCCTTGAAGAGATAGGGCTGGATCAGGCCCATGAAGCCCAGCAGGGGGATCACTGTGAACCCGGCCAGCAACACGCCGGCGGCGTTCAGCGGCCCGTGGCCTTCGGCCAGGAGGACCGGCCCGAAGCGTCTGATACGGGTCAAGGTTGCCCGACCATCGCCTGCGGCTGACGGCGCAACAAGTCAGTCCCGCGGCTTTTCAGCCGCCGCGCCGCTTGGCCTGCACTGCATCGAGTATGGCGATGTTGGCTTCAACGCTCCCCTGCTTTAGGGCCTCTGCTATGACGGCGCTAATGGCCGCGCCGCGGAACATCCGGGGGATCTGCTTGAGGCGCGCGGCCGCGCCTGGCGTAAAGACGATCCCATGCTTGTTCTCATTCAGCTTGGCCAGCAATTCGGGGTCCACTTCAATGGTGTGCTCGTCTTCGGGTTCCGCTGCCCCGTTACCCTCTGCAGGCGCCGCTCCGTTGCCGGGCGATGTCTCCTCGCCGTACACCGCGTAAGTCAACTCCGGCTTGTTTGCGAACAAGTCTTCCACCCGGATGAAGTCGGCGTTCTTGTCGAGCTGAAGGCGCTCCTCGTTGTCCGGGTCGAGCGACGGACGCCGGTCGTCGACGATCGGAATGCGGTGCATGAGGCGAAAGGCCGGCGAAAAATCGTTGATGCCGCGATGCTGGGTACAACGGTTGTCCCAGATCGCCACGGAATTGTCGCGCCAGAAGAAGCGGCACTCATGCTCCGGCTTGTAGCTGTGCTTGAGCAGCATTTCCAGCAGCGCGTCACTCTCCTCCTTGCCAAGCTCCTTGATCCGCGCGGTCAGCATCTGGTTCACGTACAAGCATTTCCTTCCCGTCTCGGGATGCTTGCGCACCACGGGATGAACCACCGGCGGATTGCGCTTCATCATGTCCTCATAAGCCTTGGCGCCGGCGCCTTCCAGAATCCCCTGCCCGAAATTCTTCGAAAGATTGTGCTCCGCGGTCAAGCCCTCAAGGAATTCCTGCATGGGCTTCGACAAGCAGGCATATGCCTTTTCCATGTCGCACCAGATGGTATTTCCGCCGCCGACCGGCATAGTCAGTCCGCGCAGGATCGACATCCGCGAGGGGTAGTCCCGGTAGGAATCGTCCGAGTGGTAGTTCACGTCGGTGCCGATACTCTGATACTCATCCATGCGCTGCAGGCGGATCATCGGATACCCCTCCACCTGAGGAATCGAACCCGGGCCCTGGGGTATTCCGAACTTGCGGGCCAGACGCAAGTGCTGCGCATCGTCAAGTTCCTGGTCGCGAAAAAAAATGACCTTGAACTCCAGCAATGCCCGGTAGATCTCCTCGATGACGTCCTGCGGCAAGTCGTCAGCCAGCTGTACGCCGCTGATCGTGGCGCCCAGAGCGCCCGACAGAGGCTCGGCCGTCAGGTGCACGAAACTCGGCAGGTCGCGCTGCGAAGTGAACAGGTATGACATAGGAGTTCCCCCAGCGGCCTTGGCCCGCAATATACTCCAGCCTCCCCTGGGAACGAGGGCTTCCAGCCCTCGCCAACGATTCCCCCAAGGACCGCGCCAGCAACATACTCTAGCGCAGATCCTCGATCAAGCACAGAAATGCAAGCGGACCATGGCGAGTGGCGTGATATTGTGAATGAATGGCGCGAACTTCAGGCAGACGGCTGTTCTTTGCGCTGTGGCCCCCACAGGAACTGCGAACCCGCATAGTGCGCGCCACTGGCGCGGAGGTTCGGGGCACCGGCGGCAAGCCGACTCCTTCCGAAAACCTGCACATCACGCTGCACTTTGCCGGCTCCACACCCGAGACACACATTGCGCCGCTCATTGAGCGCGCAATGGACTTGCAGCCGGAGCCGTTTGAACTGACGCTGGATCACTACGGGTATTGGCAACGCTCCCGGACCTTGTGGATGGGCGTAAGAGAAACACCGCCGGCCATGATGGAGTTGGCTCGCGACCTGGCACGAATTGGCCGCGAACTGGGACTGCCCAGGCAACGGCGCGCCCTCCTACCGCATATGACCCTTGCCCGCAAAGTAAACCGCCTTACCCCCAAGGACCCGCCGCCACCGATCACGTGGACTGTCGACGATTTCGTGCTGGTGGATTCCGAGCTTGGCGGGCGACACTCCCGCTACGTCATCCTTGAGCACTTCGGTTGATCCAATTGCATCGCGGGAAATTGGACGCGCCTCGATTTGTACGGCGGCTCACACGGCTCCAAGAGCGCGCTTGACACATCACGCCGAGGTCGGTTACAAATACATCCGGAAGGATCGGCCGCCGGGGCCTTTCCAGCGAGTCTTCAAGGAGGATGACAATGGCCGAAGTAGCTTTCGACACGAACGCCGAAATACGGAAACTGCAGCAGGCAGGCTGCCCCGGGAATCAGGCAGAAGCGATGGTGGATTTGGTGAGCAGAGCACCACTTAACGTCCAGATGGTCAAGGACTTGGAGCGTGTAAAACTCCAAACAAGCGCGATCGAAACGAGTATGGCCACGAAGACCGACATTGTGCAATTGCGTGGCGAAGTCACCACCCTGCGCGCCGAAACAAGAGCCGACATCGCATCATTGCGCGCCGATATGTTTCGCGCGCTTTGGATCCAGGGGGGAATCCTGGCCGCGCTCATCCTGTCGCTCGCAGGGCTGATGCTGCGTTCCGCCGCCTAATCGCCGGCGGCCGCGGACTTGGTTTCTACGATCCCCTGGATCAAGGTGTTGGGCAGGAAGGACGCATCCCAGTCGGGATGGCTCTTGCCCAGACGGAGGATCACCATGTCTTCCGACGGGATGATGTAGAGATTGCGATACCCGCCGCCCTCAAAAAACACGATGTCCTCACGCACAAAGGGTTCGCTGTGCGGAACGCCGATTTCTCGCAACTCGCTGTAGGGCCGGTTGCCGACGAATTCCCGTCCGAGCCAGATGTGCATGCCGTAATTGGGGTTGCGCGGGGACGGCATGGTCATGGTGTCGATCCAGCCCTCCGGCAGGACTCGTTCACCGTTCCACATGCCGTCGTTCAACACCAGGGCGCCAAGGCGGACCCAGTTGTGGGGCGTGGTGCGGAAACAGCAGTCGATGTGGACCATGCCGTCTGCGCGGTCCATGAAGAAGCTGCCGCGATCGGCGCCGATGGGCCGCCAGATGCGCTCAAGAAAATACTCCTGTATGGGTCTGCCGACGGCCCGCTCGATGGTGATGGCCACCAGTTGACTGGTCACGTTGCCGATGTCGAACAGGGAGCCCGGCTCCCGCTCCAGCGCATGGTCGAGGGCCACCATGACCACATCGCCAGTCCAGGCCGAGCGGGTCATCTTGTTCCAGGCGCCCGGACCGATCGGCGGGTTTTCCAGACCGCTGGCGTGATACAGCAGGTCGCGCAATGTGATGTCGCCCTGAGGCGCATTGGCCCATTCTTCGATGTAGTCGCCGATGCGATCGTCAAGGTCAATAAAGCCGTCACCAATGGCCGCGCCGGCCAGCAGCGCGTTCAGAGTCTTGGTCATGGCCCGTCCGGTAATGAGCTCGTCCGGTCCGCCCTCACGCCAATAGCGCTCGATTTGGATTTCGCCGCGGTGAACAACAAGCAGCGCCGTCCCTGCGGTTTGCTCGGTCCAGGCGACTGCTGCCTTTAGAACGCCAGGATCGATGGCCGACTCACTGGCTGTCGGGAAAAAGGCCGTCGTAGGCGCGTTGAGAGAGAATTCGGGCTGATAGAAGTCCGGTCCCGGCTCCATGGGATCGGCGGGTGGGTTGAGATAGCGCTGCCAGAATACCGGATCGGAGAAGTACTCGATGCCGGCAAGAACAACGGCGCACAGGGCCAATCCACCGAGTCCGTAGGCTATTTTCCTGATGATCTTCTCAGCTCCGGAATGGGGTCAGATCGACAGCGAGCAGTTCGGGATTGTCTCGTTCGATACGGGCGTAGTAATCGGCCGGCAACTGATGCACGCCGTCGAGCTTCTTGCCGCTCCAAATCGCAAACATATGTCCCGGGATATCGCCCATCTTAAGCCAGCGGGGATAAGGAAAGACATAGCCACCGCTGGTGCCCATGGGCAAACGCGTAATGGATGGATCCTCGAACAGGGACTTCGACGTCCAGTTGTGGGAGGTCTCGATAAACGGCGTCAGCCAGTTGTCCGGCGGCACGCGGATTTGTTCCGCTTTGACGATGTCGTCTTCGATACGAAATACCGTGTTGGTGGGCGTATATGCCTCGCCTTCCCGATCCAGCGGATGTTTGCCTTCAGGTGAATACAGCATGCCCGGATCTTCGGTGAGAATCGTAGGCTGTGCTTTGACCGTCTCGCCGGTCACCGGATTGTAGACACGGTCAATGAACTCTCCCGTCACCGGATGACGCGGATAAGAGGTGTTGTGGCCGTGCACCCGATAGACATGAGTGTCGATCCTCTTCTGGTGGGAGAACTCTATGCCTTCATAGCGGATAACCGGCTCCACACGCCGGCCCTCGGCAACGATGAACATGGTGAAGTGATACCAAAGCAACACATCCGCTTCGTCCGCGAGATCGCGGTAGATACGAAACTCAGCGGTCATTTTGTCGAGCGGGTCGTCAAAAGCGAAGAATTCCGACCGCACCCGGCCTTCCGACGGAGGCAAATAGGTGGTCTCCGCATGGCCGGCCGCCTGCGCAGCGCGAAACGGTGCGAGCGCCGCAATGGCCGCCACGGCAGCTGGAGCAATAAGGGCATCGCGGCGGGATAAGGGCATCGCCTCACCGCCGTTAAAGGCCCGTTTCATGATATCCAGCATCGTCCCCTCCTCTGACTGTGACCGATCTTATGGACCCGTCCTTATGTGCGGTCAATGATCACCTTACCGAAACCGTCGTGGCGTCGCTCGCCGTTTACGGATTAACAAGGAGTGCCTACAGGCCTCGGCAGGCACGAGAATACAACGTATGGCGCCGCCAGTTCCGCTGCGCTCAATCGCTCGATGGCAGCGCAATCCGAAAACCGAGGAGATTCATCGACAAATGTTGGCTCATGCGCCAACGTGATTCCAATGGCGCGGCGAAACGCATGAGTGCACCCCAGCGATAGACGTATCGGCGGCAGTTTTCCTTGGTCCAGGCTGATCCATCCCGCGGCGCACTACGAAAGTTACGATGCCAGCAATCCTCAACCCATTCCACAGCGTTTTCTGTCATGCCATATAAGCCAAACGCATTGGGTTTGTGATCGCCCACGGCTTGTGTATTCCAAATAAGTAAGAATGCAATTCTCTATTTCTTCCTTGGATAGACGCTTCTTCCTATCACGCAAGTCGTTGCAGAATAATATTGTTGACAGGACTTCTTCATCCAGGACGGCGCCGGGGGCACCCGCGCGTGCCGCATACTCCCACTCCGCCTCACTCGGCAGCCGGTACGGCCGATCCGTCTCCGCTGCAAGCCACTTGACATATTCTTGTGCGTCGGCCCAACTCACACACACGACCGGATGCTCATCCGTCTGCGGATGTCCGGGGTCCTTCCAGGTATATCCATCAACGGGTGCGCGTCCATACGATGCTGCAACCAAATCGAGGCAACCGCGTTCAAGCCCACGAACGAGGACATCCCTCCAGGTGCGATTCTTGGGGGCGCGTTCCGCGTCGGTGACATAGCCCGTTTGCTCGGCGAACCGCCGGAATTGTCCTCGCGTAACCTCGTGAACGGACATCGCGAACGGCTTAATGCTCACTTCACGAACCGGCTCGTTGTCATGGCACCCAACACCGGAAACGCAGCCCATGCGGAAGCGCCCCCCGTCCACGATCATCATTTCAGGCCCCGTGCCTCCGGGCTGGAGCTCATCGGTGAACGTGATCCACTGGCGTGGCGCCGCCTCGTCAGCGTTGGCAAGCGCAAATCCGCCTTGGCTTTCAAGCCCGTACTCGCCAACCATGGGGTCTTCAATCTCCGCGTCGTTGCTTAGCGGCTTGGACTGAATCGCCTCGAAACCGGCCACAATGCCAAGACTCCGACAATATGCGGACGATGAAATCGCCAGTGAGAGTAGAGTCAGGCTTACTGGAGCAAGTCTTTGCCAATTCATCTCTTGTATTCCTCCAAGACTTGTACTCCTAAGTATTGATGCGCGATTTTCCTTGCCGGTCGCATTTCAGCCTTTTTTGTGTTGTCCAATAAATTGCAATAAGCTATGATATCTGAATGCATGACATTGCTTATAGCAAGTCAGCACTAAACGCTCTGAAGAGGGTGCCAGCGAAGGACCAAAGGAGAATTCGTGCGGCAATTTCCGATTATGCGGCGCGGCCAAAGGCCCGCTCGCATCATACAAAGAAGCTGAAAAGCCGTAACGCCTATCGGCTGCGTATGGGCAAGTGGCGAGCCATTTTTGATTTGGATGGCAATACCATTCGGATACTCCAGGTTGGCCCCCGAGGGAGTATTTATACGTAGGAGATTACGGTTATGACCGATCCGCAAATCATCAACACGCCGGCAGGTGAAGAAATGGCGGTTTTGCCGCTAGAGGAGTACAAGCGACTTCTTCGGAGCGCCGAAGAACTGGTGGATATCCGCGCGTACGACGAGGCAATACAACGACTTGCCGGAGGGCAGGACGAGATGCTTCCCGCCGAATTCGCCGACCGTATTCTTGACCGCGAAAGCGCAGTTCGGGTCTGGCGTGAATACCGTAAATTGAGCGTCAAGGATTTGGCCCGGCGGGCAAAAATCAGCGCTTCCTATCTTTCTCAGATTGAGGGCGGCAGCCGGGCCGGTTCCCTGCCCACGATGAAAGCTTTGGCGGAAGCACTACGCCTGGACCTCGACGACCTGACCTGACAGGACTCCTCCTTCCCGATCCAGCGGATGTTTGCCTGCGGGTCAATACAGCATGCCCGGATCTTCGGTGATGATGATTGCCCAGAACGAAAATGGGGGTCCAGGTAGAAAAGCGTGACATCTTTGCACTGATCGGACTGACCCGGACGAAAGAACGCGTGGTAGTATCAAAATAGGAGAGTTAGGGACCCTTATGAGTAACCCGCATACTGGTTGTCCCCACTTTTCTTTTTTTATAGACGGATATGCGGTGCGACTGTCGCGGTTGTCACTTTTTGGGGGAGTGCGGATTTTGCCACCTTTGGCGGTGTGGCAAATCTGCTTGCGTTGTCCGTCTTGACGATACCGTTACGTTGCGTACTTGTGGCTCTTCAATGGGCCGCATTCTAAAGAGGGGACTTTTCATGACTCGCACCAGGCTTGCGGCTGCCACCGCAATCATCTCGTTCTTTGTCCTGCCGGGCACGGCGGCAATTGCTCAAGAACTCGCGCTGGAAGAAATCGTGGTTACGGCCCGTAAGGTTGAAGAAAACCTTATGGAAGTGCCGTTGGCGGTCACGGCGTTCTCAGCCGAGGAACTGGAATCCATCGATATGGCGCAGTTGACCGACCTCCAGTTGTTTACGCCGAGCTTCAGTTTTACCGACCAGGCGGGACAGTCGGGCCGCAATGACCGGTCTTCCAACTCCCTGACGTTTCGCGGCCTGTACCTGAACGTCAACGTGGGCATCACTGCCGGCGGCCTGATGTTTATTGATGGCGCGCCAGTTGTGGGCGGTTACATGCCCAGCATTGTCGATACCGAGCGCGTTGAAGTCCTCAAAGGCCCGCAAAGCGCATACTTCGGCCGATCGACCTTCGTCGGCGCCGTGAACTTCGTGATGAAAGAACCGGGTGATGAATTCGGCGGCCGGGTTTCCGGCGACTATGGAAGTTTCGGATCAAACGAACAGCATCTCATGCTCGAGGGCCCAATCGTCAAGGACAAGCTGTCGGTGCGTGTCAGTGCCCGCCACTGGGAGCTGGGCGGATACATCGATAACTACGGTCAACCGGGCGAGCGCCTTGGCGGTCGCACCACCAATTCCCTATCCACGTCCATCGTGTTCACGCCGGCCGACGGATGGAAGGCGAAACTGTTCGTCAACTACTTTGAAGACGACGATTTCGCCGGCGCGCAATTCGCCCTCAAGCAGGATTCCTACAATGGCCGCGCCAACCCGGACGGCACTTGTGATCCTCTGAGCTCACCGCTGCGGTCCGGTCTCGATCCTACGTCCCGCGCCGCGTTCGGTATTGTTTGCGGCGAGATGCCGAGCCTGAGCGAGCTGGATCCGTCGATCTTCTCCGCCGACACCGTGATCGACTCGATCCTCGAGAAGACCCTGTTCGATCCGAACCCCAACTGGCTCGTGTTCGATCCCGATTTCAACCGGGAGCCGGGCCTCAAGCGCGAGGCATTCCAGACCCACCTGCGGATCGACTTCGACCATTCGTCCGGTTATTCGTTTACGTCCCTTTCGGCGTTCCATACAGACAAGAACCAGAACGTCATCGACTTGAATTACCGCGATGGCCGCACGCGGGCCAATCCCTTCGCCCCGTTGTTCATTGGCGTTCTTGGCCGCACGGATGTCCGCCCGGACTGGAACACTACGCTGGCGATCCAAGGCAAGCAGAAAGATTGGAGCCAGGAACTGCGGGTTACCTCACCGCAGGACAAGCGCTTGCGCTGGGTCGCTGGCTTCAATTACTTTGATGCTTATTCCCCGGGTGGCAGCGTTTACGGCAACCTGATCGTCGGGCCGTTCTTCGTTGCAGCCATCGTCGAACGTAGTGTCGAAACACCCGCCGTGTTCGGCGCGAGTTACTTCGACATCACGCCGAAACTGACTCTGAGTGTCGAAGCCCGTTACCAATGGGACAAGATCTACCAGAACACGGTTATTGCCCGCTCCGGCAATCCGCCAGCCACGCCGGCGGCCTTCAGCGTGACGTTCAAGAGCTTCGCCCCGCGTATCTCGCTGGACTACAACTACGCCGCCAACTCCACGATTTATGCGTTGTACTCCCGCGGTTTTCGCCCCGGCCGCTTCAATGCGGATCTGGCTACGGAAAGTGGGGCGGTGCTTGACGCGCTCCGGGCAGTGGCGCCGAACGCGAGTATCAATATTCTTGAAGAAAAGCTCGATAACTATGAGTTCGGTTGGAAAAGCACATGGCTTGGCGGCCGCGCCCGGACCACGCTGGCCGTCTATTACGGCCGATGGCTCAACGGCCAGGTCGGGAACAGCATTCCGATCGTTGCCGAAGGCGTCGCCAACCTGATCAACATCGTCCTAAACAACGGTGAGGCGGAACTCAAGGGAATCGAGTTAGAAGCGCAATGGCAAGCTACGGAGAAGCTGACGCTCTCTGGCTCCTACGGCCTCAACGACACAGAGGCCAAGGCCTACGTCTGTGTCGACTGCAACAACTCCTACGGCAGCTTTGAAGGCGTAGTCGGCAATACCCTGCCCACGGCGCCGCGCATCACCTGGACCCTGTCCGGTCAATACGAGGACAACCTGACCAGTGACTGGGACTGGTACGGCCGGGTTGACTGGGCCCACCAGGGAAGCCGCTACACGGACTTCTCCAACGTAACGAAATCAGCGCCTTACGATCACGTCAATGTCCGTATAGGCGTTCGCAATGAAACCATCTCCGTTGAGGCCTTTGTCCAGAATGCATTGGACCACGATGAGTTCCTCCAGGGCGTCGTCGGCGTTGACTTGTTCACCTTCATTCGCGGTCCCAACAAGAATGAACTGCGGGTCTCCGCTCCCATTCCCCGGACCTATGGCCTGCGCGCGTCGTACAGTTTCTGAGCCTTTAAGCAGGACAGTTGTGAAAACGACGGTCGGGAATTCCCGGCCGTCGTCTTTCCGGGCCGGTCTAAGGTCACGAATTGACCGGCATTGTCGGACTAACTGAGCCGGCCTATAGAACCTGCAATTGAGGACGATCAGGCCGCAGGCTTTGGCCGCGTGGCGTGGACGGCGATAACCCAACTTCCCTGATACGGCAAGACTCCGACGTGGGCAGGTCGGTCATCCAGCTACTATGCGTGACAGTGAGCGTATACTGAATTCCAGGTCTTCCCCGTCGGCACATTCACTGCCAGTAGGTATTGGGATGAGCAAAAAGAACGAGCCTGACTTCGCATTCCTGCGCAATCATCCCGAAGAACGGGCGGAGATGCGAAGAAAATTCTCCGAGGACAAGGAAGCGCGCCAGCAGCACGAGGCCTTCTTGAAGAAGGCCCGGAAGGACAAACGCCTTAATTTCTTCCTGATCCCGCTTTCTGTAATTGGGCTATTCGTCACGGTCGCCCTGCGCTGGGGCTGGGAAATCGGCTTGCTGGCGGCGGGCGTGATGTCGGCGCTTCTTTTTCTGGGCCGGATGCTGGTTCGGTGGGCTGTTGAGCGTATTGGCACAAGGGCCGCAGAGGCCAAATTGAGAAAGGAGGGCCGCATTAGGTGATTCCGCGGCAGCTGCGCGCAAACTCAAGGACGAAAGTTGAGCAGTGTCGAGCACGTCCAGGGATTTGTAAGCATGTCCAAGCCTGGCACGCGCCTCCATCCGAGGGAGCGCCCGAATGCCCTGGAGAAAGTGTTGACGATTTCTCCGGCACAAGAACGCAAACCATGTGCCCGGTATGGACCCGCCGTGAGGTGGCGCCCCGACCAGGATTCGAACCTGGGACCTTCCGCTTAGGAGGCGGACGCTCTATCCAGCTGAGCTACCGGGGCAAAGCGACGCCAGCATAAGCGACTGCGCCGGCGTGCGTAAAGCCACACGCCGTCGCGGGCTGTTCGTAGTACTCGGCCAACTAGAAGCTGTAGCTCGCCCGTACTCCGAATTCGCGAGGATCCGGGTATTACAGCATCATCAAGTTCGGGATCCACAGCGTGAAGAAGTATTGCCCGGGCGGAGGCACGCGGGGCGGCGGGACGAATCCCATCGCGAAGTCGATCGCGGCGAAGTCGGTCACCGAAAAGCCGGTCCGAATCGTGTCGTCGTCGAACAGATTTTCCACATAAGCCATCACCGACCAAGGGCCGCGCGAAAGGCCTACCCTCAAGTCGGTCAGCACGTAGCTCTCAAACTCCAACCGGTTCCACTCGGTCTCCCAGCGGGATCCCTGGTATTGAAAGTCAAGATCAACCATGAACTCCGCCCCGTTGGCCAACTCCGAACGCCAGGAAAAGCCGGCGAACAGGGAATGCCGCGGAATGTCCTCCAGCTCTCTGCCGGTCAGATCGATCAGGCAAGTCCTACTGGTGCCCAGCGTGATCAGTTCGCAACTGCCGCCCCGTATCACATCGACTATCGATCCGCTGAACTTGTTGTATTCCTCGTATTCGGTAGACAGCAATGTATAACCCAAGCTCATCGTCAGGTTATCCGTAAGCACGGCAGTGGTATCCAGTTCCAGGCCTATGATCCTGGCCGCAGAAGCGTTTTCCGGGCGCGTGCTGACTATTCCACTGGGAGGCACATATTGTGACGTCAACTGCTTGTCGCTGAAGTCCTGATAGAACAGCGCACCGTTGAGGCGCAGGCGGTTCTCCATCCAACTGGTCTTCCAACCGAACTCATAAACGGTGATTTCTTCCGCCTCGAAGCGGGCCGTTTCCGGAACGAATCCTTCGGGCCCAGACAGCGGACTGAGACCGCCTGGCTTGACGCCGCGTGCGATAGAACCGTAATACGTCTGGTCATCCGAAGGCCGGTAGCGCAGAACAAGCTTTGGCGCAAGATAGCTGTCGTCCTCCTCGGCGGAAACTGACCGCGCCACGGGCGGATACTGGATGAAAAAGGGTCCGAAAGCGTTTGTGATCAGACTGCCCGTACGTGTGTCCGTCAGGGGACCCGTCATATTCAGGTCTTCGCTCACGTACCGGGCCTCGAAACTCAGGTCCCATTGCTCGGAGAACTGCCATTCCACAAGGCCATAAGCCGAGTTATGAGAAACATCGCGATTCCAGGGGTGGTTGTTGCGGGGAACTTCGGAGCCAACGCGCGCCACCCAGTATCCGCACTCGCGCGGCAAGGAAAAGTCCGCAACGAATGGCGGCATAAAACCCCACAGGATGCAAGTCCTGGAATAGTCGTCGTGCTGTGTTTCTTCGTTCCAAAGCAGGCCCCCAAGCACCCAGGAGACGGCGCCTTCCCCGGTGGAGCTCAGGCGGAATTCCTGGCTGAAAAGGTCGGTTTCAGTACCGAAGTACACCTCGCCGGAGGTGCTGATTCCGAACGGCGGGACCGGTGTGGAAATGTCGCCCGAACGTTGGGAATCGTGAAACTGCGTGGCCTCGACCTTGCCGAAGTGCGTAATTGAGGTCAGCATGGCGCCGCTGAAATCGAACTCGGCGCGCAAATGCCCACGGAGGATTTCGCGAGTGGTACCCGGATAGTCCTTTCCAGTGCGGGGATCCGGACTGAGCGTGATGGGCGTATCGGAAAGCTGCGCTACGGTTCCGGTGGGATGACCTATCGAGGTCGCATCCGGGTGAAATAGCGTCCCAAGTGTGTTGGCCGGCGTGGGAAGCTGATTGCGCACAGTAGATGAGGTCACCGCCGACGGATCAAACTCGTCATCGGTGTACTCGAAACGCGCGGTCAGCCGAGCCCTCTCGGAGGCATCCAGTGCCGCGGTCAAGGTAAAACCCACTCCCTGCTGTCCGCCTACGTCCCCGCCGGTAACCTCGTTCTGGTAGTAGCCATCCTCGTTCCAGGCCGCGAAATTGAACCCGACGAAAAAATTGTCGGTCAGCGGCCCGCTTACCAAGCCTGTAATTTCGCGCTTGCCTTCCGCGGACAAGTCCATCGAGACCTTTCCGCGGCGTTCCGCGCTGGGGCGGCGGGTTACGTAGTGGATCGCACCACCGAATGCGCTTCTTCCGTATAACGCCGACTGCGGACCGCGTACAACCTCGATGCGCTCAATGTCGATCAGCCGCGGGTTTACCGACAGCGAACTGCCGGCCGTCCGGATACTCTCGCTTGAAATATCCACGTCGTCGAGCAGAATGGCGACGTTCGGGCGGCCCCGGCTGGGCGACAAGCCGCGCATCACCACGCGCGTGTCCTGGGGCGAAAAGCCCTTGTCGAATATCACTCCTGCGGTCTGGCGCGCGATGTCCTCAAGACTATCTATGCCCTGAACGGCAAGGTCCTCCTCGCTGAACGTGGTGATGCTGATCGGCACTGCCTGCAAGGACTCCTCACGCTTGCGCGCCACAACGATGATTTCTTCGAGTTCCTGCGCGAACAGCGGCGCAACCAGCGCGCTGAAACGCGCCTTGCGGATTTGGTTCATTTATATCGCTCCCAAGCGACCATTGGATTCCGCAGGAATTTTGCCACAAGTCCCCAACCGGTCGCGAGCATATAATTCGCCTCGCTTTGAAGGGGTCGCGAATTCCCGGTTTTTATCGTCTGACGCCGCGTGAGCGGGTACAGACGGCGCTTGAGCACGGCCTGTTGAACGAGGCCGATTCCAAGGACCTGGCCAATGGCCGCGCCACGCTGGATGCGGCTCGCGCCGACCGGATGATCGAAAACGTCATCGGCGTGCTGGGCATGCCGGTGGGCCTGGGGCTCAATTTCCTGGTGAACGGGCGCGATTACGTGGTTCCGATGGCGGTGGAGGAGCCTTCCGTGGTAGCGGCCTTAAGTTCTGCCGCCAAGCTGGTACGTAAAGCGGGCGGCTTCAAGGCTGAGGCGGATGATCCGGTACTGATCGGCCAGATTCAGCTATTGAATATTCCGGATCCGGCCCACGCCGCCGCCGACCTGTTGTCCCGCAGAGAAGAAATCATCCGCCTGGCCAACAGCATTCATCCGCGCATGGTGGCGCGTGGCGGCGGCGTCGTGGACGTAGAGGTGCACCGGCGCCCCATGCCGGGCGGCGACGGGGAAATGATTGTTCTGCACCTGCTGGTGGACACCCGCGATGCAATGGGCGCCAACCTGGTCAACAGCATGTGTGAGGGCGTGTCGGCGCTGGTGGAAAGCATGAGCGGTGGCCAGGTGTTTATGCGCATCCTCTCGAACTTGAGCGATCGGGCACTGGCCCGCGCGGAGGTTGTGATTCCGGTCGAGTTGCTGGCCGGCAAGGGGCAGAGCGGGGAGGACGTGCGCGACGGAATCGCCATGGCGGGGGAACTCGCGGCGGCTGATCCGTACCGCGCAGCCACCCACAACAAGGGGATCATGAACGGCGTTGATGCCGTGGCCCTGGCAACCGGCAACGACTGGCGGGCGCTGGAAGCCGGCGCCCACGCATGGGCCGCGCGGCACGGTCACTATACGGCGCTGTCGAAATGGTGGAGCAATCAAGATGGCGCTCTTTGCGGCCGCCTCGAAATGCCCATCAAGGTGGGTATCGTTGGTGGCTCGCAGGAGGCAAACCCCGCAACGCAGTTGTTTTTGCGGATGATGCGCGTGGGTTCCGCGCAGGAACTCGCCCGGGTCATGGCGGCGGTTGGCCTGGCACAGAACTTCTCGGCGCTGCGGGCGCTGGTGACCGAAGGCATCCAGGCCGGGCATATGACGCTGCACGCGCGCACGGTGGTGAAAGCCGCCGGAACTCCTCCGGAATTGTTCGACCAGGTGCTGGAGCGGCTGATCGGCGAAGGAGAAGTCAAAGTCTGGCGAGCCCGGGAGGTCTTGAGCGAGCTGGAGCGCAAGCGGGAATTGCCGGAACTGGACGAAGCAGCCATGGCCCGGCTGGGCGTGGCCAGCGGCAAGCTGATTCTGCTGGGAGAACATGCCGCCGTGTTCGGCAAACCGGCCCTGGCCTGCCCCGTGCCGGTAAACGTGCGGGCTCAAATCAGCGATAGCGAAGAGGGCATTCAGTTGGCGATTCCGGGTTGGGGTCTTGAGTACCGTCTGGCTACCGGCCGCCGGCGGCGTCCGTGGGAACGATCGGCGATGGAAATGCTGGATGAACTGGGGCTGAGCGGCAAATCCATGCGCATTTCGGTGTTCTCCGACTTGCCGCGCGGCGTGGGGCTGGGTTCTTCCGCCGCCATGGCGGTTGCAATCATCCGAGCCTTGAACAAGTGCTTCGACCTCAACCTGAGTCTGGAACGGATCAACGAGATTGCCTGGCTGTGCGAACAATTCGCGCACGGGTCGGCGAGCGGCGTGGACAACGCAGTATCCGCCTACGGCACTACCCTGCTCTACCGAAAGGGAACACCGCCGGATATTCAGCCGGTTACCGTGGGCGTCGACACGTATTTCGTGATCGGCATCAGCAGCGAAGAGAGCCTTACGGCGGTCACCGTCGAGAACGTGAGGACCGCGCGCGACCGCAATCCAGGCCTGTATGACCGAATCTTCACCCAGATCGGCGAACTCGTGCTTGAGGCGCGTAAATGCCTGGAGAACGGCAAGCTTGAGGAACTTGGCGACCTGATGAACATCAACCACGGCTTGCTGAACGGCCTGCAATTGGCGACGCCGGAGTTGGAGCAGCTGGTGGACGCCGCCCGCATGGGCGGGGCGCTCGGCGCCAAACTGACGGGCGGAGGCGGTGGCGGCTCGATGGTTGCACTGTGCGCCGAGACCTGCCAGCCGGTTAGGGAATCCCTTGAGAAGGCCGGCGCGAAGACTATCGCGTTGAAGCTCGCCGCCGGCGGAGGACAGGTGGAATTGGTCCCGTGACTGCGCCCGCCAAGCTGGTGCTGGTGGACCCGGAGGATCGTCAAATCGGCGTGGCCGAGAAGATCCAATGCCACGTTGGTGAAGGACTGCTGCACCGGGCATTCTCCGTGTTTGTCTTCGACCCGGAAGGGCGGATCCTGCTTCAGCAGCGCAGCGCCGCCAAGCCCTTATGGCCGATGTATTGGTCCAACAGCTGCTGCGGGCATCCGCTCCCAGGCGAGGCCGTTGCAAAGGCCGCCCAACGCCGCACGAAAGAAGAGTTCGGCATCGCTTGCCAGGTGCGCTTCCTGTACAAATTCCAGTATCAGGCGCGGTACTCGGAAGCCTATTCGGAAAATGAGCTATGCCATGTGTTCGCAAGCGACTACAGTGACGAACCGGCGCCTGATCCGGCCGAGATCGCGGCCTGGCGCTGGATTGCTCGCGACGAGCTCACGCAGGAAATCGAGCGCTACCCCGAACGCTTCACGCCCTGGATGAAGCTCGAATGGGCAGAACTCCGCCGCCGCCACACAAACCAATAACGCTACCCCTCCCTCGACGCTGGGAACGAGCGCATCCTGCCCTCGTTCCCAAGCTGCGTTCCCGGCTATTCCGAGTGGATGCCGCCCTTGGTAAGAACCTTGGGGTCCAGAATCGCAGCGAGTTGTTCAGCCGAAAAGTCGGTCTCTTCGGCGGCCACTTCGAGAATCGGCCGCCCCTCCGCATAGGCCCGCTTGGCGATAGCCGCTGCCTTGTCATAACCGATGACCGGGTTCAAAGCCGTTACCAGCACCGGATTGCGTTCCAGCAGGGTCGCAAGGCGCTCCCGATTCACCGTAAGACCGGCGATCGCATGGTCCGCCAGCATCCGGCAGGCGGCGGCGAGAATGACAATGCTCTCCAGCGCGTTGCGGGCGATCATCGGCAGCATCACGTTCAACTGGAAATTTCCGGCTTGTCCGCCTACGGTAATCGCAGTGTCGTTGCCGATCACCTGCGCCGCCACCTGCATGGCGGTCTCGCAAGCGACGGGATTGACCTTGCCCGGCATGATGCTGGATCCGGGCTGCAAGGCGGGCAGGACAATTTCTCCCAGGCCGCCCAGCGGGCCTGAATTCATCCACCGCAGGTCGTTGGCGATCTTCATCAGCGCCACGGCCACAACCTTGAGTTGACCGGACAGTTCCACCATTGTGTCCTGTCCCGAAAGAGCCGCGAATCGATTGCCGGCCGGTGTGATCTGCATGCCGGTTTTCTCGCTAAGCCGGCCGCAGGCCAGGCCCGCCATGACCGGATGCGCGTTAATACCGGTACCAACCGCCGTTCCGCCCAGCGCCAGCTTGCATAGCCGCGCCTTCAGCACCTCCCCGAGGCGATCGGAACAGGCGCGCAATTGGGCCGCCCAGCCACCGAATTCCTGGCCGAGCGACAGCGGCATAGCGTCCATGAGGTGGGTGCGGCCGGTCTTGACCACGTCGGCGAATTCCACCGCCCGGGTCTCGGTAACCTGAGCCAAGTGATCCAGCGCCGGAAGTAGTTGTTCCTTCACCTCCATCGCTGCGGACAGATGCAATGCCGAGGGAATGACATCATTGCTGCTCTGTCCCATGTTCACGTGATCGTTGGGATGCACCTTGACCCTGCTGCGGAGGGCCACGTTGGCGATCACCTCGTTGGCGTTCATATTACTGCTGGTGCCGGAACCGGTCTGGAACACGTCCACCGGGAAATGTTCGTCGTGAATACCGTGGGCGACGTGTTCGGCCGCCTTGATAATGGCCTTTGCCTCGGCATCGCCGAGCAGGCCCAGCTGTTGATTGGCGGAAGCACACGCAGCCTTGATCAGACCAAGGGCACGGATAAACCCGCGCGGCATGACTTTGCCGCTGATCTGAAAATTATTCACGGCACGCTGCGTGCTGGCGCCCCAAAGTGCGTCCGCCGGCACCTTGAGTGCTCCCATGCTGTCGCGTTCGCGTCTGAATTTACCCACCGGCAACCTCCGTTGCAGTATGATGCGCGCCTGTTGGAGTATATCCGCCCAGTCACATGCATCCGCACCCGAGTCCCGCGAGTTCGCTGACCGCTTTGGGGCCGCTGGACGGGCGCTACGCGGTAACCGTACGGCCGCTGGCGTTGCTTTTTTCCGAGCAGGGCCTGATCCAACAACGGCTGAAGGTGGAACTGGCTTGGCTGCGCGCTCTATGCGCCGAGAAATCATTTGCCCCTGCCCCCTCACTGACAAACGAGGAATCAGCCTTTCTTGACGCGCTGGAGGGAGATCTGGGGCTCCGCGCGGCCGAACGCGTCAAGGAACTGGAACAGCAGACCCGCCACGACGTAAAGGCGGTGGAGCTGTACCTGGCCGAACGCTTAAGGGAACACGATTCGCTCAAGAACCTGGTCCCGCTGCTGCATTTCGCCTGCACCAGCTGGGACATCAACAGCAGCGCCTACGGGTTGATGCTGGCGCAGGCGCGAGTGGAAATCCTTTCCCCAGCGCTTGAAGCGCTGATCGGACAGTTGCAGCGCATGGCGCGCGAGCACGCTTCCCTGCCCATGCTGGCGCGCACCCACGGACAACCGGCCAGCCCCACCACACTCGGCAAGGAATTGGCCGTGTTCGTGCACCGGCTCAAGCGCCAGCTGGGCATTTTTTCAGACATCCCGGCGATGGCGAAATGCAGCGGCGCTACAGGCAACTACAACGCCCATTACGCTGCCTGTCCGGAATTGGATTGGCCGGAATTCAGCCACCGCTTTCTACTGGGGCTGGGCCTGGAGCAGAACCCGGTCACCACCCAGATCGAGCCCTACGACTGGGTGGCGGAATACTGCGACGCGCTGGCAAGAATCAACCGCATTCTTATTGACTTGAGCCAGGATGCCTGGAATTACGTGGCGATGGGCTATTTCCGCCAGAGAGCGGTGCGCGGCGAGGCTGGTTCGTCCACGATGCCGCACAAGGTCAACCCGATAAACCTGGAGAACGCCGAAGGCAATCTGGGACTGTCCAACGCCCTGCTGGGGCATTTTTCGGCCAAGCTCCCCGTGTCCCGGTTGCAACGCGATCTGAGCGATTCCACGGTGCTCAGGAACCTGGGGGTGGCACTGGGCCATGCGTTGCTGGCCTGGACCCAACTGCACAAGGGTCTGGACAAAGTCTCACCCGACGCGCGGAAAATGGCAGCGGATCTTGACGGCGCCTGGAAAACGCTGACCGAGGCGGTGCAGACGGTGATGCGCGCTCATGGCTGCGAGGACGCCTATGATCGCCTAAATCTATTCTCACGTAATCAGGAAGTTACAAGAGATACCTTACACGAACTCATAAGGACAATTGAGTTACCGGATGAGGCACGTAAGGCGCTGCTTGCACTGACTCCCGCCGGCTATACGGGAATCGCCGGGAAACTGGCGGAGTGAGGATTCACCATGTCGGGCACAGTGATGGTGGCGCTTTCCGGCGGCGTGGACTCCGCGGTGGCGGCATTGCGCCTTATGGATGCAGGCCACGAAGTGGAGGCCCTGCACATGACCAATTGGGAGGAGCCCGATAGCGCCTGTCCCGCGGCGGAGGACCTGCAGGCAGCCAGGAGCGTAGCTGACGAACTCGGCATAGTCCTTCACCATCTCAACTTTGCCGAGGAATACCGCCAAGAGGTCTTCGAGGAGATGCTGAGCGAATGCCGGGCGGGACGCACCCCCAACCCCGACGTAGGCTGCAACCGCCGCATCAAGTTCGGCGCCTGTCTAAGACAGGCACGCAGGCTCGGCGCGGCCCGGCTGGCCACCGGTCATCACGCTCGGCTGGACCATTCGGCCGCGAGGACGCGGCTACTGCGAGGCAAGGACCCGAACAAGGACCAGACCTACTTCCTGCATGCGGTGCGTGGCGAGGCGCTGGGTGAATGCCTGTTTCCGGTCGGAGAACTCGACAAGGAGCAGGTACGCACCATCGCCCACCGTCGCGGCCTGCCCAATTACGCGCGGCCGGACAGCACCGGCATTTGCTTTGTGGGCGAACGATCGTTTCCGCAATTCATCTCCCGTCACCTGCCGATGGAGCCAGGCCCCATAGTTGCGCTGACCGGCGAGAGTATCGGAAGCCACCGGGGACTGGCGGCCTACACGATTGGCCAGCGCCGGGGGCTGGGGCTGGGAGGCAAAAAAGGTTATGGCCCTGAGCCCTGGCACGTGGTGCGCAAGGACCTTCCGGCCAACGCGCTGGTGGTGGCGCAGGGGCGCAATCACCCTTTGCTGTCGAACCGCTTGATCACCGTGGAGCGCTTACGCTGGATCCACGGCCCGCCGGAGGGCCTGGAGCGCGGTCTGCGCTTAAGCGCGAAGACCCGCTACCGCCACCGGGACGGCAGTTGCGTGGCGCGAACGCTCAACTCCGGCCGCTGCCTGGTGCGCTTCGACCAACCCGAGTGGGCGGTCACGCCCGGACAGTACCTGGTGTTCTACGATGGCGAGGAGTGCCTGGGCGGCGGCGTGATCGAGCGGGCCGAGGCGTAGCCTGCCAATGGCGCCGCGAGGGGCCGGATTCCGATAGGTTATTGATCTCTCACCAACCGCTACTGCCTGCGAATTTCAACTATTCCGGCGAACCGTGTAGCTGTTTCTCCCTACCACATCATTCTCACGCTACAATACGCACTCCTATCCGCATCGCTTTTTACGATTCTGTGGGCGCAGTGTCCATATGATCGTGGGCGGCAATTAACTTTTAGAAGGAATCATGGGAAGAAAACTGTACGTAGGCAATTTGCCATACTCGGCAACGGAGAGTTCCGTGACCGAGAAGTTCGCCGCATCCGGAACCGTCGAGTCGTGTAAGCTGATCAGCGATCGCGACACAGGCCGCAGCAAGGGCTTCGGCTTTGTAGAGATGGCCACCGACGCTGAAGCGCGCGCGGCGATTGAGAGTCTTAACGGCACCGACTATGACGGTCGCCCCATGAAGGTCAACGAAGCCAAGCCTCAGCAAAAGAGGTCAGGCGGCGGTGACCGCGGTGGTTACGGCGGCGGTGGCCGTGGCGGCTACGGCGGTGGTGGCGGCGGCTACGGCGGCAACAGGGATCACCGCTAGCTGCAATACGGTCGCGCAGGAAAGCGCGAGGTTCACCAATGTTCCCGGAAACACAGCAGGCCACGCCTGACCTGCCGACCTGGGAGATTCGATTGCTGTGCCGCCATTCTTTCCGCTGCCTGGAAATCCCGCGGCTACTGCTGCTGGCCGAAGGCACGGAGTAGCGCTTTCGGCGCGCCTTGGCGAGCGCCGGGCGATAGCGGCACTGTTCCTGAGCCTGGTGCTGACCGTCAGTCCGGGGTGCGTTCATCGGCGAACCGGAAAACCTGACCGGAAATCCGCGCATCGTGGACGCGGATACGCTTGAAATCGCCGGCGAGCGGCGCGGTATGACCAGCTGACCGCGGGCCTGGTTCGCGCTGTATGCTCCCGATGAAACCACTCTTTGGCGTATTGACTGCGTGCCAACTCGTGTTGTTACCCGTTGCGGCTCTTGCAACCGAGGAGAAAGGGTTCGGCGCTAAGGAAACGGACGAAGTGAAGGCAATCGTGGACGCGGAATTCAATCCCTTGACGGAGTTGGGCCGGGAACGCCGCCGGCAAATGCAAGTCCGCCAATCGTTGCAGGGGGCCCTGGAACATAGCGCGCGCGGAGACGTCAGCCTCGCTGCTTTGCTCGAAGCTTGTGCCGATTACATGGTTGTCTCCATGAGCCGGCTTGACCTTACCGACATGAACATCCACGACCTGTTGCGGGAGCGCGTGCCCCGCGACAATGCACAAGTGCATGAGGGACTGGAACTACTCGGAGAACGGCAGGAAAGAGCGCGGGCGGCAACGGCAGTTCTGGCGGAAGCGCTCAGGGCCTACCGGGACGGCGGTCGCGCCGATTTCGCTGGCCTCGACCAGGCGATCAGGCATTACCACCGGATCGTGTCAGACATGATGACGCCGCGGAAAAACCCCTACAGCAAGTACACCGACGAACTTTTTTCCAGGGATGACTGGGCGCATATCGCCGCAGCCAGCGATGAGACTATTGCCACCGAACATCGCCTTTTCGACGCGGTAACTGCAGCGGCGCCGGACGGTCTTGAACCGGCGTCCTTCTCCGGCACGCACGGCATGCAGCCCCCGCCTACTCCAAACAGGTAGTACCTCCCCAAGTGTTTTTCCGCAATTCAGGAATGTTCGGCGTACTGGCCGCATGCAGCGTGTTGTTGTCTCCCTTTACGGCTATGGCGCAAGACACGGAAGTAAGCACAGTCATAGACTCGGACGAGGGCAAATTTTTCCTTACAACCCCGGAGAATGACCTGGGCATGTACCTCGACATAACTCCGGCAAACAAGGACAACAAAACGATCGGTACGAGACTTCCTTCGGATTGCCCGGAATGCGGAAACGACTGTTTAATGCCGCCGTTGTTCTGGTGGAAATCGCAAGAGCTATGGACAGAACTTGGCGGCGGTAGCGTGACCGTGACTGCCGATAATCCCTCAAGATGCGTTCGGTTTGACGGTTCCCGCCTTACAAGAGACAGTCTGATCTATCTCGTTATTACCAACGACAGAAAAGACAAGTTCCTGGTAAGAGTGCTTGAATCCGGCAAATTGTTGCATGAAGGGGACATCCTGCCGGGAGAATCATTGACGGAAGAGGTTATTCCTGCAGGAGACCGGCGCTATACCCTCTCGATATCGGCAGATCCCAATCAGGCAATTGTGCTTCCGACCAATGTCGGTTTCTCCGTTCATCGATACGAGGAAGGTAAGAATCCCGCGATGTCCCTGGTGCAATTCTATTTCGGATCGGGGCAATGAGCTTCAGGCGTCTTGCTCCACGCGGGCCAGTTCGCGGCGGAAAAGGCGCAGCGTAATCGGCGCCAGCGCGACAACCGGAATGCCGTAAATCAGGGGAACGGCCGTAAAGGCGTAGGCCAGGCCCTGATCGCCCAGCGGGGTCGGCATCAGGCTCTGGAATATCCTGTCAATGAAGTCAATGCCGATGGCGCCTTTGCTGAACAAGTCGGACAGTATCCCCACCGTTGTGGGTCCCAGCATCAAACCGGTAATACTGATGCACATGTAGTAGATCGCCACGATCTGGCCGCGAAATTGTGCCGGCGTAATCATCAGAAGAGCGGTCACGCCGGTTGCGGTAGTAGTGGCGATGCCGGCGAGATGAATGCCCAGCATCGCAAACGCCAGCGTGCTGTTTGGCATCGCGAATATCAGGATGCCCGAGGGCACCATGATCAAGACCCCAACAAGGGCGATGACCAAAGGCGCGTCAGTACGCTTCCTGCCAACGAACCGGTCCGAAAGCGCGCCTGCGATGAGTACGGTCCCGGGTGCGGCCGCCAACGTCACGAACGCCTTGACGTAGGCGAAATCCGTAGTTTCCCAGCTGAAGGTACGCATCCAACTCGAGGGCAGCCAGAAATGGGCATAGGCGATGGTGGTCATCAGGCAAAAGGGCAGCATGAAGGTGATGAACGTCAGGGGACGCGCGGCGACATACTTCAGCATGTCCCGGAACTTGGAGGAATCGCCCTTCTTCAGATCGCGGCGAGCCGGTTCGCGCACGCCCATAATCAGGAGCGCAAGCAGAAGTCCCGGAAGCCCCACGACGATAAAGACGCCCTGCCACGGACGGATTTCACCAACGATGGGAAAGACGACCTTATCGGCAGTCTCCATTAAGTCCAGCACCAGGCCGCCAAGCAGATAAGCTATAAACGCTCCGAGGGAAAGCGCCGTGGAATAAACGGCAATCGCCCGGCCTCGCCTGTCGATCGGAAAACTGTCGGCAATCATCGACATGCTGCAGGGGCTGAGCGTAGCCTCCCCTACTCCGACCGTCATGCGCATCAGGAACAGGTGGACATAGCTTTGGGCCAGACCGCAAAAGGCCGTTGCCGCCGACCAGATGGCGATACCGCAGGTCACGATGGTCACGCGCCGCATGCGGTCCGCCAGCCAGCCCAGCGGCAAACCCATAGTGGCGTAGAAAATGCCGAAAGCGGGCCCCAGTAGATAGCCCATCTGGGCATCGCTTACGCCCAGATCTTTCTGAATGGGATCGACCAGCAATCCCAATATGATGCGATCGATATAGGAGAAGATGTAGGCAAGCGTCAGCAAGATGACCATGTACCAGGTAATCTTGGCGCGTGGATAGGGGGCAGTTTTCGCTTGGTTCATGAAATTTCTGCCTCAGGCTTGCCGTGCACACTGCTGTGAGCAAGCGCGTCCCGCCCTCCCCTGGGAACGAGAGCATCCTGCCCTCCCCTGGGAACGAGGGCTTCCAGCCCTCGAACCGCCTCAGGCTCTCCCCGCACGCTGCAACACTGCACGCCGACGTTACGCCCATCGTAAAGCCGGGCCAAAGCTCCCGGCATGCTCTCAAACCCTTCCACGATGTCCTGGATGGGCTTCAGTTGTCCGGCGCGTATCCATGCGGCAAGGCCGTCGAACGCGTCGCCGAAGCGATCCTGGTAGTTGTACACGAAGAAACCGCTCATGCTGCCGTTGACCCTGCGGAGTTGAAGATAGTTGCTCAACGCGAAACGTTGCTTGCGCAAGTATTCCGAAATCGAGCCGCACAACACGATACGCGCGCCCAGGGCCAGGTTGTCCAGGCTTGCCGCGAGCAGTTCGCCGCCCACATTGTCGAAATACAGATCCATTCCCTCCGGGCAAAGCTCCCCTACCCGCGCACAGGCGTCTTCGTTCTTGTAGTCGATGGCCTTCTCACATCCCAGGTCGCGGATGAACCGGCATTTCTCCGGCCCGCCGGCGATGCCGATCACCCTGCAACCCAGGATCTTGAGCATCTGGACCACGATCGATCCCACTCCTCCGGCCGCGCCGGATACGACTGCCAGGTCGCCCGCCTTCGGCCGGCCGCAGTCCAGCAGCCCCCAGTACGCGCTTACCCCCGTCATGCCGAGCACCCCCGCGCCCAATGCGTAGGGCAGGCCGTAGTCCTTGCACTTGAACAACCTCTCCCTTGGCGTTGCCGAGGTGACCTTGAAGGTCTGCCAGCCGAGCTGTCCCTGCACGATTTCGCCGGGCTGATAGTCCGGGTGGTTGGATTTCACGACCTCGGCCACGCCACGGCCGTGAATGACGTCGCCTACGGCCAGCGGCGTTTCGCCCGAGGGATTCAAACCCTGCATATACATGCGCATCACGGGCGCCAGCCCCAGGTAGCGCGTCTTGAGAAGCATCTGACCGGGCCCGGGCGCGGGAATCGGCCGTTCTGTAAGCTCGAAATCGCCGGGCCGCACATTGCCCTGCGGGCGGGCGGCAATACGCCACTGAAGATTGACGTCCTCTTTCACTCCCGGCTCGCTCCTCCTCAAGGCGGCACAATATACTGCACGCTGAAACGGAAGGGGATTACATACCAGGGTTGACGGGCGTTTCCTGCCGGCCTGTACAGCCGTCGAATGGACTCTATTGGCGGCCCTGACCGCGTTTTCTCCGTGTGCAGCACTGTTGTCAAACCTGGTATGTAATCCCCTAAACTAAACAAGTGAGTAACAAAGGCATCCATGCCGCGTATCTTCGATAACCTGGGTCCTGATTCCAGGCTTCTTCCCGCACTGCAGGAAACTCTAGCCCTCTCTTCGCGCGCGGACTTCTGCGTCGGCTACTTCAACCTGCGGGGCTGGGGAGGTCTTGCCCCGTACGTGGACGAGTGGGACCAAGATGACGGCCCGTGCCGCGTCCTTATCGGAATGCAGCGCATGCCCCACGAGGAACTCAAGGACGCTTTGAGCCTGCTCAACAAACCCTCCAGCATGGACAACCAAACGGCGCACCGCCTCAGAGTCCGGTTGGCGGAGCAGCTTCGCCAGCAGCTTACTATCGGCGTACCGACCAACGCGGACGAGCGGGCTCTGCGGCAGTTGGCGGCCCAGCTCCGTGAGAAGAAAGTCGTCGTCAAGCTCTTTCTGCGTCACCCGCTGCACGCGAAGCTCTACCTGCTGTTCCGTGATGATCCGGTAAACCCCGTCGTCGGCTACCTGGGCAGCAGCAACCTGACGTTCGCCGGCCTCTCCGGACAGGGTGAGTTGAACGTGGATGTGCTCGACCACGACGCGGCTCTCAAGCTCAAGAAATGGTTTGAGGACAGGTGGAACGACCGGTTCTGCGTTGACGTCACGGAAGAGCTGGTTCAGATAATCGAAGAAAGCTGGGCGCGAGAGACGCTGATCCCCCCTTACCACGTTTACCTCAAGATGGCCTACCACCTGTCCCACGAAGCTCGCGCCGGCCTCGCCGAATTCAGGATTCCCAAGGTGTTCGGCGAACGCCTGTTCGACTTCCAGGCCGCGGCGGTCAAGATCGCTGCTCATCATCTGAACAAGCGCAATGGCGTACTCATCGGCGATGTGGTGGGACTCGGAAAGACCCTGATGGCCACAGCCATCGCCCGTATCTTCGAGGACGACTACGGCTTGGAAACGCTGATCATCTGTCCCAAGAATCTCGTCCCCATGTGGGAGGACTACGTGTACGAGTACAAGTTGCGAGCTCGGGTGCTGTCGCTTAGCAGAGCGCTTACCGATCTGCCTGATATGCGCCGCTACCGGCTTGTTGTGATCGACGAGAGCCACAACCTCCGCAGCCGCAAGGGCAAGCGGTATCGGGCCATCCGGGAGTACGTCCGCGCCAACGAAAGCAAGTGCATCCTCCTGTCGGCAACACCCTACAACAAGACGTACCTGGATCTCTCCAACCAACTGCGCATCTTCGTAGAAGGTGATCAGGATCTCGGCATCCGGCCCGAACGCCTCCTGCGAAAGCTTGGCGATGTGGAATTCAGCAGGCGCCATCAAGCCTCTCCGCGCACCCTGGCGGCCTTCGAATTCAGCGAGTACGCTGACGACTGGCGCGACCTGATGCGACTCTACCTCGTGCGCCGCACCCGCAGCTTTATCCAGGACAATTACGCGGAGACGGATCGGGAAACCGGGCGAAAGTTTCTAACCTACGAGAACGGAACCAGGTCTTTGTTCCCGGTTCGCGTGCCAAAGACGGTCAAGTTCGCCATCGACGAGTCCGACCCCAGCGACCAGTACGCCAAGCTGTACTCGCAGGAAGTGGTCGATATCGTGAAGGGGCTTCACCTGCCGCGTTACGGACTCGGCAACTACGTCGCAGAAAATCCCGATGCTCCCCCCACTGCTGAGGAGAAACAGCAGACTGACGACCTCTCGCGGGCGGGCAAGCGGCTGATAGGCTTCTGCCGTACAAACCTGTTCAAACGCCTTGAGAGCAGTGGCGCCGCCTTCCTGCAATCCGTCGAACGCCACGTTCTCCGAAACCACGTCTTTCTCCACGCAATCCGCAACGGCCTGCCACTGCCCCTTGGCACACAGGACGCGGAAATGCTGGACTCGCGATTCACAGATGAAGACGAGGAGGGATCGTTCCTCGTCTCTGAAGATGACGAACTGGAAGAAGAAATCCATGAAACCGTCGGCGCTTGGACTACGGCTGACTTCGAAGCACGTGCCGCTGAGATATACGCTGAGTACAAGGGTCGCTACAAGAAACGCTTCAAATGGATCCGTTCCGCTCTCTTTCACGCCACCTTGGCCAGCGAGCTCCAGTCGGACGCCAACGCACTCGTGAGCCTGCTGCAGACCTATGGAGTGTGGGACCCGGAGCACGACTCCAAGCTCGACGCTCTTCACACGCTCCTGACGGAGACCTTCCCGGATGGGAAAGTTCTGGTCTTCTCCCAGTTCGCCGATACGGTTCTCTACCTGGAGGAGCAGCTTAGCAACAGAGGGATGCAAGCTTTGGCGGGCGTCACCGGGAAATCGCCCGACCCAACCGAACTGGCTCGGCAATTCAGTCCCACGAGCAACCAACGGCCAGGCCAGATGATGCCCGAACAGCAACTACGGGTGTTAATTGCTACCGACGTGTTGAGCGAAGGCCAGAATCTACAGGACTGTCACGTTGTCGTGAACTATGACCTGCCTTGGGCCATCATAAGGCTCATTCAGCGGGCGGGGCGCGTTGACCGCATCGGACAAAAAGCGGAGGAGATACTTTGTCACTCCTTCCTGCCCGCTGAGGGTGTCGAGCGCATTATCGACCTGCGGAGACGTGTTCGGACACGGCTCAGGGAGAACGCCGAGGTGGTCGGCGCGGACGAGGCGTTCTTCGAAGACGAGGACGACGGCCAAGCCATCATAAATCTCTACCATGAGCGTGCTGGGATCCTGGACGGAGACGCCGACGGCGAAGTTGACCTGGCTTCTCATGCCTACCAGATATGGAAGAACGCCATCAGTGCGGACCCAAAATTGGAAAGCGCTGTTGCCGATTTGCCGGACGTAGTGTTTTCTTCACGAAAACACACCCCTATCACGCAGCGGCCCGAAGGAGTTCTCGTCTTCATGCGCACCGCTGACGGCAACAACGCCCTTGCCTACGTTGACCGCGAAGGCCGGAGCATTACGGAGTCGCAGATCGAAATCCTCTCCTCCGCTGAGTGCAGATCCGACGCCCCGGCGCAGTCTCACCACGAAGATCACCACCGGCTCGTCGCCGAGGGCATCAAGCACGTCGTCCGGGAAGAGAAACGGGTCGGCGGACAGCTCGGGCGGCCTTCCGGCGCCCGCTTCCGCACCTATACCCGCCTCAAGAAGCATGCGGATAGCATCAGGGGTCAACTGTTCGACGTAGGCACGCTTCACAAGGCGATCGACGACATTTACCGCTATCCGCTGCGCCAGTCGGCAGTTGATACACTGAACAGGCAGCTCCGCAGCGGCGTAGACGACGTTCAACTTGCCGACCTCGTCATCTCGTTGCGTGAGGAGGACCGGCTGTGTCTGACCGGTGACGACGCCGAAGCCCAGGAACCGCAAATCATTTGCTCCCTGGGACTATTCGACCGGCAGGACAACTCCTGATGCCAGTCGCCATTGAAGAGCTTCGGCCTCACCTGCAGGCGTTCGACTTCCAGCGTCTCTTTGTAGAGGGCCTGGGGTGGGACCACTATCAGGCCCAACCAGTGGTCGTCCAGGCGAATGACCGTCAATACTCCCTGACGCCTGTCGCGGAGAAGACCGGGTTTGTCGTTTACCAGTGTGCCCCGGACCAGGATGGAGCGGTTCCTTCGTACCCCGTCAGGCGCAAGATAGAGAGCCAGGTCGCGAAAAGAGCCTTCGAGCACCTGGTCATCTTCATTGACGACAGGCGGGCTACGCAAGTCTGGCAGTGGGTCAAGCGGGAGGCCGGCAAGCCTGCCGCCTGCCGCGAGTACGCCGTACATTCAAGTCAAGGTGGAGACCATGTACTCCAGCGACTGCAGGGCTTGGCATTTCCCATCGAAGAGGAAGGAAGCCTGAGCGTTTCCCTGGTCACGTCCCGCGTCCGTGCGGCCCTGGACGTTGAGAAGGTGACCAAGCGCTTCTACCAGCGCTTCAGGACCGAACTTACCGCGTTTGGGGAATTTATCGAAGGCATCACCGCGCAGGGCGATCGCGACTGGTATGCCTCTTTGATGCTGAATCGCATGATGTTCATCTACTTCGTCCAGAAGCAGAGCTTCCTCGACGGCGACATTGACTATCTACACAATCGCCTGCGCATGGTGCAAGAGCAAAGCGGCGGCGGGCGCTTCCAGCAGTTCTATCGCATTTTTCTGCTGCGGTTGTTCCACGAGGGCTTGGGACAGCCCGAGACGGTTAGAGCGCCCGAACTCGCAGCCCTCCTCGGCAGAATCCCCTTCCTCAATGGCGGCCTATTCGATGTTCACGACCTGGAGCGGAATAACCCCGACATCAGCATCTCCGACGAGGCCTTCGAGCGAGTCTTCAACTTCTTCGACGGCTACCGCTGGCATCTGGACGAACGTCCCTACCGCGAGGACAACGAGATCAACCCGGATGTCCTTGGGTACATCTTCGAGAAGTACGTCAACCAAAAGCAGATGGGCGCTTACTACACCAAGGAGGACATTACCGGCTACATCTCCCGCAACACCGTCATTCCCTTCCTCTTCGATGCCGCCAGGAAAAAGTGCCCGGTGGCCTTCGGGCCGGACGGCGGCGTGTGGCGTCTGCTGCGGGACGACCCCGACCGCTATATCTACCCCGCAGTCGGCCACGGCATGACCTGGAACGCGCGACAGGCGCAGGACCCAATCCTCCTCGACACGCCATTCGAATTGCCCGACGACATTGCCGCCGGCATCGACGACGTATCCAAGCGTGACGACTGGAACAAATCCGCTCCCGACGACTACGCCCTGCCCACCGAGACGTGGCGGGTGGTGCTGGCCCGCCGCCAGCGCTACGCCGATATCAGCGCCAAGCTCGCCTCGGGGGAGGTACAGGAGATCAACGGCCTCATCACCCTAAACCTCGATATTGAACGATTCGCCGGAGACGTAATCGCTCAGAGCGAGGGGCCGGAGCTTCTGCGCGCCTTCTGGCACGCTATGCGTGACGTATCGGTCCTCGACCCCACCTGCGGCTCCGGCGCCTTCCTGTTCGCCGCTCTGAACATCCTTGAACGGCTTTACACGACCTGCCTGGAAGGCATGCGAGGCTTCCTGGACGACCTGGAGCGGACCGGCCGGCCTCACCATCCCGATGCGCTGCGGGACTTCCGCAACGTCCTGGAACAAGTCGAAAAGCACCCTAGCGAGCGTTACTTCATCCTCAAGTCCATTGTTCTCAACAACCTCTACGGCGTGGACATCATGGAGGAGGCCGTGGAGATCTGTAAGCTGCGCCTGTTCCTTAAGCTTGTCGCCCAACTGAAGACCTACGATCAAATTGAACCCCTACCGGACATCGACTTCAACATCCGTGCCGGCAACACCTTGGTCGGGTTCACCTCCCTTGAAGCCGTCCGCCAGGCGATGACCGTCACGGCGGAAGGACAGCATCGCGCGCTATTCGAAGAAGACCGCAAGGCCCTCGCCCGCATTGAGGAACAAGCCGACATTGCCAGCGGGGCGTTCGATCAGTTTCGCCGACAGCAAACAGAGTTGGGCGGAGAGATAACCGCCGCCGACAAGGCGGATCTGCGCCAGCGAATGGACCAGTTGAGTAGCGAACTTGACCGCTATCTGGCCACCGAGTACGGAATCGACCTCAGCGACTCAAACGTCTATGACGCTTGGCGCGCCAGCCACCAACCCTTCCACTGGTTCGTCGAGTTCTACGGCATCATGTCCAACGGCGGCTTTGACGTGATCATCGGCAACCCACCGTACGTGGAATCAAGGAAGCTCTCCCAATACACAGTCGTGGGTTTCGAGACCGAGCCATGTGGAGACCTGTACGCCTTCACTCTTGACCGTGCGATTACTATTTCGGGTCGTCCCAGTTGGCTTGGCTACATTGTTCCCCTAAGTTGTTTTTCGGTTGAACGTTTTGCGCCGGTTCAGGAACTGTACTTCAGGAAGGTTTCCACTCTATTCGTTAGTCACTGGTCAGGCGATGCACACCCGTCAAGACTATTTGAAGGAGTCAGCAAGAGACTGCAGATAGTGGTGGCAAGCCGTCAAGATGAGAAATTCACTAAGCAGGTCTTCTCGTCGCAATATCTAAAATGGTATGCCGACGAGAGACGACTATTGTTCGATCTGTTCCCAATTTATCAGTCAATATCCCATCTGGAACGAGCGTCGTTCTTTTCTGCGTCTCTGCCAAAGGTTTCCTCTGACTTGGAACTGGCTATTATTGAAAAACTACGTAACTGTAGCCGCAATATTTCTTCCCTAATTGACAGAAGGGGCAAGTATCAAGTCTATTACACGAGAAAAGTTTCCTTCTTTCTGCAATTCCTGAATTTTATTCCTGAGGTGCGTGATGCATCTGGATCCCTAAGGAGTCCATCAGAGTTAAAAGCACTTTCTTTTGACGATGAACAATTGCGAAACCAGTGCCTTGGTTGCTTATCGTCGTCACTGTTTTACTGGTATAACGTGATTAATTCGGACTGCCGCAACCTAAACAAGAGGGAGGTTGTGTCATTTCCGGTACCGAATGTCATTCCTACTGCCACTCAACAAGAACTTACTCGGCTGTTGGCGACGCTAATGCAAAGCTACGAAGACAATTCGAGTTTAAGAACGGTGAACTACGTAGGACAAGGTAAAGTAACCGTGCAATACTTTAATTTTCGTCCTTCTAAACCCATTATTGACGATATTGATCGGGTGCTCGCGGAGCACTACGGCTTCACGGACGAGGAGTTGGACTTCATCATCAATTACCACATCAAGTACCGGATGGGCCGGAGCAATGTCTGATGCGCCGTCTGGCGCAGTGACGCTGGAATTCACCAGGCACGCGACTTACGTTATGAAAGAACGCGTGATCTCCAGGGAGTGGGTGGAGTCGGTGGTGGCGGGACTGGTCCTTCGCGCTCCGGACCCCAACGATCCAGAGGTGGAGCGGTTCTATCGCCGAATCCCCGAGCGTGGTGATCAAGTGCTGCGCGTGGCCGTAAACACACGGGTTGTTCCGTGGCGCGTGGTGAGTGTATTCTTTGACCGAAGCAAGAGAGGACAGTTATGAAGCTGAACGTGGACAAGGAAGCAGACGCGCTGTACCTCCGGCTGGACGACTCCGTCATCGTCGAGTCGGAAGAGGTCTCGCCCGGCGTGGTGCTGGACTACAACGAAGCGAACGAAGTGGTTGGCGTGGAGATGCTTCGCCTTTCCACACGCTCCTCTGCCCTGAATCTCTCCGCCCTGCAATTCGAGACGGTTTGAGCAGGGCGCCAGCCCGGCAGCAAGAGACGACAGGATGCCGTCTGACAACAATCCGGCACAGACGATTGCCTTTGTCGGCGCGAGGAGGCCGGCAACAATTTCACTGCCGCCGGAGACCGCCTATCGAGGCAACCTTGAGTTACTCCGGGAGCCGCTGACCGCGCTGTTCTGCTCCAACCGCTGCCCGGGCAACATCATCCTCAAAATCTACGACTTCGCCCGGGCCATGCGCGATAACGCAGTACCTGTTATCGGCGGCTTTCAGACTCCGATGGAGAAGGAGTGTTTGCGGCTACTATTGCGAGGCGAGCAACCTGTGGTCCTGTGCCCTGCCCGCGGCATCCAGAATATGCGGGTCCCCCGCGATTGGCGCGCCGGCCTAAACACCAGCCGCCTGCTGATACTCTCGCGTTTCCCGTCCACATGTAAGAGGCCAACCGCAAAACTGGCAGCCCAGCGCAATGACCTGGCCGCCGCGCTTTCTCGGCAGGTGTTCATCATTCACGCAGCTGTCGGCGGCAAGACCGAAGCGTTCGCTCGCAGACTTGCCGGTTCCGGCAAGCCACTGCTCACCTTGAGCAGTCCAGCAAACTCCAATCTGCTTGAGATAGGGGCAAAAATCGTAGCAGTGGAGGCAACCGGAAAACTCTGCCCGGACAAAATGCCAGAGACACCGCGCTAAACTATTGGCTCCGCCGCCGGGGGGAACGCCTTCCATGATTCAGCTAAGCCAGAGACATCGTGCCGGCCTCCAGTTCCTGGGGTCGCTGCAGCACTATTCATCCAGCCACATTCGCGACCTTGCGCGACAGCAGTTCGCTGCCAGCGAGCAGGGCCGCAAGCTCATGGAAGCGGAAATCGAAAAGGAGCCCCGCGCCCAATTGAAACGGGCCAAGGAAGCGCGCGACGCAGCTCTCCAGTGCCCCGCGTTTCAGCACGAACGTCTTTATCAGCGCTACGTGGCCGAAGAAAACTTCGTGCGGGCCATACCTGCCGTAGAGGAAAAGCGCGAAGAGTTCCTCGAGGAGCTCAACCGCACCTGCGACTACCAGGGAGGGTCGCTGGAATTGGACGCCAAGCTGCCCATCCCCAAGTACTACGAGGGTGTGGAATGGCATCTGGAGCCGGGCGGCTGGGACGGCTACGATCTGGCCGGCCCCATGTTCATGGCCGGCGTGGCTCCCCATGTGTTCGCCCGTGGCGGCTACGCGGCGGTGGAAGTGGGGCAGGACGTCCGCAGCCAGCGTGCGGACGTAGTCAGCCTGTTGCCGAAGGATCATTACGGGCGTATTTACGAGCCCGGCTGCGGCGGCCTCGGCGCGCTGGCCGCCTGCCACCAGGTGTATCCGGACGCCGAATTGATCGGCAGCGACCTGTCCACGGCCCTTCTGAAGGGTGGGCATAGGGCTGCACGCAATATGGGCATTCCCATTCACCTGAAGCAGCGCGACGCCCGCGACACGAGGGAGCCAAGCGAATCCTTCGATGCCGTAGTGCTGTACGCGCTCCTGCACGAAATGCCGGTGGAAGTCAGCACTGACACGATCCGGGAGGCGTACCGCATCCTCAAGCCGGGCGGCGACATCGTGATAAACGACCCGCCGCCGTTCTCACGGGTAGACGCCTTCCAGGCAGCTATCCTCGACTGGGAAACCGAGTATCGGGGCGAACCTTTCTTCAGCGTAGCCTGCTCAATGGACTGGTCGACGGTCTTGACGGAGATCGGGTTCGAAATGCTTGAGGCGCGCGCCCTGGACCCGCTAGGCTACCCGTGGGTCAACGTCGCCACCAAGCCCGCGGCATGACCCAACCCCCGGCACGGGCGGTCACCGGCGATGAGCGCCTGGACAGCCTGTTGCGCATGAATACCGAGCTGTTGTCGGAGCTGTGGATCCTGCGCGACCGGGTCATGGTTCTCGAGAAGCTCCTGGAGGAGAAGGGTCTACTGGATCGTGATTCCATCAGCAGCTATGCCCCTTCGGAGAAATTCGCCGAAGAATTGCAGCAGGAGCGTGACCGCCTGGTGCGGCGCGTGGCCGGCGCACCCTGGACCGAGGAGTTCACCTGGCAGTCACTCGTCGAGCGCGGCGGCCGCTAGCCTCCGCCCAACCCACGCGTAGTACACCGCGGGAATCACGATCAGTGTAAGAACCGTGGTCGAGATCATGCCGCCCAGCATGGGCAGCGCGATTCGCCGCATCACATCCGATCCCAGGCCGCTGGTCAGAAATATCGGCGCCAACCCCACCAGGACGGTAATCACGGTCATCAGGATGGGACGCAGCCGCAGCGCAGCGCCCTCCCTGATGGAGAGCCCCAACTCCGCCTGATTGGATGGCCGGTCCGCGCGCACATGGTTGTCGAGATACATCACCATGACCACGGCGGTTTCCGCCGCAACCCCGCCCAGGGCGATAAAGCCCACGGCAACAGCCACGGACAGGTTGTAACCGGCTAGCCAAACCGCCCACAGTCCCCCGATCAGGCCGAACGGAAGCGATAGCATGATTATGGCTGTTCGATCAATGCGCCCGAAATGCAGCATCAGCAAGAGGAAGATCAAGCCGATTGCCGAAGGAATGGCGAGCCTTAGGCGCGCCCCCGCAGCCTGTATCTGCTCGTACTGCCCCGACCACTCGATGGCGTATCCGGGCGGCAAGCTTACTGCGTTGTCGACCGTGCGCCGGGCATCCGCCACGTAGCCGCCCAGGTCCCGCCCTTCGATATCCACGAATACCCAGCCGGTTAGGCGGGCGTTCTCGGAGCGGATCATCGGCGGTCCTTCGGTGAAGGCCACGGTGGCGAGTTCGCCGATTGGAATGTGCGCCCCGGTGGGTGTGGGAACCAGGATGTCCTCTAAATCATCGCTCGTTTCCCGGAACGGGCGGTCGTAGCGCAGCATGATGTCGTAACGCTCGCGCCCTTCCACGCTTTCGGCCAGCTTCATCCCCCCTAACGCGGTCTGAATCACCGACTGGAACACGCCCATGTCGATGTTGCGCCGCGCGAGTTCCGCCCGGTCCGGCAGGATTTCCAGGTAATTTCCGCCCAGCACCCGATCGGCCAGCGCCGCCCGGGTTCCGGGAACCGCGCTGACCGCCGCTTCCACTTCGCGGGCAAGACGCTCCAGTTCCACCAGGTTGTCTCCGGTGATTTTGATCCCCACGGGCGTGCGCACGCCGGTGGATACCATGTCCATTCGGATGTTGATCGGATAACCCCAGGAATTGACCAGGCCCGGCATCCGCAAACGCGCGTTCAGATCGTCGACCAGTTCGTCCGGCGTCATGCCGGGCCGCCATTCGGACTGCGGCTTGAGTTGAATCCAGGTTTCGATCATCGTCAGGGGCGCAGGATCGGTTGCCGTATCGGCCCGGCCGGCTTTTCCGAATACGCCCTTTACCTCGGGCACGGCCGCGATCACGCGGTTGGTCTGACCCAGGATTTCCCGAATCTTGGTCGACGAAACGCCGGGAAGGGTGGTGGGCATGTAGAGCAGTTCGCCTTCGTACAGGGGGGGCATGAACTCCGATCCAAGCCGTGAAAAGGGAATCGCGGCGCTGGCGATGAGCACCGCCGCGACCGCCACGGTAAGCCACCTGAAGCGCAGGGCCAGGCGCAGGCATGGGGCGTAGAGCCGGGCAGCCAGTTCGCTGACCGGGTTGCGAGCTCTTATGCGTCCGCGCAACAGCAGGATGATGAGTACCGGCACCAGCGTTACCGACAGCAAGGCGGCAAACACCATCGCGTAGGTCTTGGTAAAGGCCAGCGGCGCGAACAGCCGGTAGCTTTCTCCGGTCAGTGCGAATACAGGCAAGAAGGAAACCGTGATGATGAGCAGCGAAAAGAACAGCCCGGGACCCACTTCCTGCGCCGCCCGGATGACGGCCTGCCGCCGGGCGCCCGGAGAAATACCCGCGCCCAGCTCCGATAGCCTGCGGCTGGCGTTCTCGACCATCACGATGGAGGCGTCCACCATGGTCCCTATGGCGATTGCGATTCCTCCCAGTGACATGATGTTGGCGGTAATGCCCTGGGAGGACATGATCACGAACGCGCCCAGCACTCCCAAAGGCAGGGTGATCAAGGCCACGAAGGCGGAACGTGCGTGCAGAAGGAAAATGAATATCACCACCGCTACGGCTATTCCCTCCTCGATCAGCTTGCGCATGAGGTAGGAAACCGCGCCTTCAATCAGCGGCGAGCGGTCATAAGTAGTCACGATGCGAACCCCGTCGGGAAGTCCGCGTTGCAGTTCGGCCAGCTTGGCCTTTACCCGGCGGATGACCTCCAGGGCGTTCTCGCCGTCCCGCATGACGACGATACCTGCGACCGTCTCCCCGGCTCCGTTCAGTTCCACGATGCCGCGGCGCAGGGCTGGTCCTTCGACAATGCGGGACACATCGGCGAGGGTAACGGGCGTTCCGTCTTCCGCGTACACCACGACCTGCTCAAGGTCGAGGCGATTTTCCACGTACCCGGAGGATCGGATCACGAACTCGCTTTCGCCCTGCTCCAGCACCCGTCCCCCCACTTCGCTGGAGGCCGCCCCTACGGCCTCGGAAATACGCCGTATGGAAACGTCGTAGGCTCGCAGTTTGTTGGGATCGATCAACACCTGGTATTCGCGCACGAACCCGCCCACGGAGGCGACTTCAGCGACCCCGTCAACCCCGGCCAGCTCGAAACGCAAGAACCAGTCCTGCAGCGAACGAAGCTGGGCCAGGTCCGTTTGTCCTGTTTCATCCACCAGGGCGTACTGGTAAATCCAACCCACTCCGGTCGCGTCCGGACCGATTTGCGGGGTAGCGGCCGGGGGCAGCTCCGCGCTCAGGCGCGACAGCGCCTCGACGACTCGCGAACGTGCCCAATAGAGGTCCACGTCGTCTTCGAAGATTACATAGACGAAGCTGGTGCCGAACATCGACGATCCGCGCACGTCCTTGGTCTTCGGCAGGCCGAGCAGGTTCGCTGAAAGCGGATAGGTCACCAGGTCCTCGACGATCTGTGGCGACTGGCCGGGAAACTCGGTACGGATGATGACTTGCGTGTCGGTCAGGTCCGGGATGGCGTCCAGGGGCGTTCTCTGCAGGGCCAGCCAGCCTGCCAGCATCAGCCCTGCGGCAAGGGTAAGAACGATGATCGGGTTGGCTGCCGACCAGGCAATCAATCGGGCGATGGCCGAAGTCGATGGATCCGGGCCGGCCAGACGGTCTATGGGAGATTCCGGCATGTCTCGTGCCTGTGCCCCTAGTGCGCGTCCCGGCCGTTGTCCGGCGGCGCCTCAAGCTTGGCCAGGCCCTCGCGCAGATTGGCTTCGGAGTCGAGCATGAACTGGCCGCTTACTACGACCCTCTCTCCGGAGTTCAACCCGGCCAGGATTTCGGTTCGCGATCCCGCCTTCACACCGGTTTCCACCTGCCTCCCGGCAAACCGGCCATTGCCCAGCGCCACGATTACGTGCTCCCCGCGGCTGTCACGCAGCAGCGCCTCCGCAGGCACGGACAGACGCGCTTGGTCGGAGCGCAGGCTGAATTGAATGTCCGCATAAGCCCCCGGGCGCAGCGCTCCGGTGGGATTGGCCACTTCAATGCGAACGTCGCCGGTCCGGGTCTTGGAATCGACCGTGGGGTAGATATAGTCCACCGTTCCCTTTTCCGCGGCGCCGGGCGCACTCGGAAATTGCAGTGCCACCGGCTGGTCCGTTTCCACCAGAGCAAGGTTGGCTTCGGGAATGGAGGCGATGACCCAGACCTTTGCATACGACTGAAGACTCAGGATCGGCGTTCCGGGCTTTACGTAGTCTCCTTCCCGCACCGCAAGGCTGACCACCGTCCCCGCGGCTTCGGCGTATACGGGCAACGCTTCCAACACTGCACGGTTCTCAATCAATTGGTCGATCACGGCGGCCTGCATGCCGGCGGAAAGCAATCGCTGACGGCCGGAGTTGATGCGTTCCTCGCGGCCGGCATCCAATGCCGCCATGAAGTCCTTCTGCGCGCCAATCAGTGCCGGGCTGTAGACCCGATACAACAGCGCCCCCCGCGCAACCAGGTCCCCTTCGGCGCCGACCGCAAGGTCCCGGATCCAGCCTTCCAATCGCGACACCGCCACGGACTCAAGTCGTTCGTTGCTCTCTACATTGCCGAAAGCACGCACGCTACGTTCGAAAAACGCGGCTTCGACGCGGGCCGTTCGCACGCCCATGGTCTGAATCATCTCCGGCGCCACTGCCACGACCACCCCCTCCGGGCGCTTCGGTTGCGAGCCCGTGGACACGGGGACCAGGTCCATTCCGCAGATCGGACACGGCGCGTCGGGATCGTCGGAAACGAACTGCGGGTGCATCGGGCAAGCGTACAGAAGCTTGGCTTCCGCCACTGTGTCCCGCTCCTGCTGCGCCCCGCCGCCCGTCGGCTCATCCCCGCCGCAGGCTGCAATTGCCAACATCGTCAAGAGCGCAACAGCGCTTTTCAGTAGCATTGGTTTGTTCATGACGTCACCACCAGGGCATTGAGCTGAGCCACGGCGCGGTCACGCCGTGCCTGTTCGTAGGAGATCCGGGCGCGAATTACCAATTCGGCAAGCTCGCCGTCAATGACCGGCGAGTAATCCCCGACGCCCGATTCGTACCGGGTCCGTTGCGCGTCCACTTGCTCGCGGATTGCGCCAATCTTCTCTTCAAGGGCGGCAATCCCGGCTTCCGAGGCCTGGAACGTGGCTGTAAGGGCCGAGAATCGAGCCTGGGCGGCCCGCGCCGCCGCCGCGGAACGGCTGTGAGCGCTTTCCCGCTGCGCTTTCGCAGCGCGCAGCGCAGGCGCCTGCGATCGGCGGCTCCAAAGCGGCACCGTGAAGGTCACCGCGGCCGACACCCAGTCGTCGCCCGCAAACGGAGTCTCCGCAGCGCCCCGGTTACGTTGCTGGTACGTCAGCTGCAAGCCCCAGTCCGGTCCCCAGGCAGCCTGGGCCCGCGCCACCTCGGCATCGGATACGGAAGTCTCCGCCTGGGACACGCGCACCGCGTGAAAGGCATCAGCGGTGCCGGCCCATGGGGCCGGCTCAAGCGAAGGCGGGGACGCATCGCCGGCTTCGCCGACCAGATCCACGAGTGTTGCGTTGACTCCGGCAATCTCGCCCTCAAGTTCGGCCAGGGAGCGGGCAAGCTCTGCCCGCTTTAGATCGACCTCGGCCAAACGGAAGAGCGCCGGGCGCCCGGTAGCGATCTCGCTTTGTACGATCCGGAACAGCTCGGCGTATAGCGCATCCTGGTCTCTCAACAGAGAAACCTGCTCTGAGATGCGACGCTTCTCGACCAGGGCAATGATCAGCTCCGCGCGCAATTGCGCGAACCGCAGAGCCTCCATGGCGTCGCTTTGGGCGGCGCCGCGCCGCGCTCGCTCGGACTTTGCGTCACGCTCGGACCGGTTGGGTATCCCCTGGCGAACGCCGATCGTCTTGTTGGTGGGCAGGAAAGTCCGGAATGAGGGATCGAACAGAGGAAAGTTGTTGACGCCCAGGGACACAACGGGATCGGGCCAGGCAGCGACGGCTACGGCGTTTTCGCGTAGTGCCTCCGACTGAAAGCGTATTGCGGCCAGCGACGGATGGTCCGTGATTCGCGCCTCGAGTTCCTCGAAGCTTTGCCCAAACGCGGGTGGCGCGCCGAGCGCGAGACCCAGCGAACACGCAAGGATTAGGATTGTTTGTTGACTTCTTGCAGCCATCTTGATCTCCCGGAAAGGGGAATGAGCGGACACGGAAACGCACCGGACGCAGGTCCGGCGCAGAGCGCGCGCAGCGGCTAGATCAAGAGGAGCTGCTTAAGAACGACGAGTGTTTGCGCGGGCCGCGCAAAGAAAGGGGGCGGCCCGATAATCCGCACGATCTGCGGACGAGTTGATATTGCAGGTGGATTTGTATCGACCGGCGGAAGTTTGAAGGCGGGCTGATCCTTGGACACAAAGGCCTTGACCGCACCACTGCCCAAAACCGTTTCATAATCGGCGCAGTCCGAGCACTCGTGGTGACTGCTGCCGTGGGTATCCGAACTGCCGCTTTCCGGAGTCCGATGACAGGAAGGAATATCGGCTACGGGTTCTACCGCTTGGGCTGCAAGGTCCTCCAGGCAGCAGCAGGCCAAGGCCGGCTGCACCACTATAAGTGCGGCGGCCAGGACCAGCGGTAGGCGTTTGAGAGCGATCATTTGCCCTTGCAGTATACGCCCTGCCGGCAAGCCCGTTGCGCTAGCAGGCTTGTCGGGACAGGCCTATCCAAAAGTCCGGTGTAGTGAGTGTTGGGAACGGAACCGTTGGCATTGAGCGGTTTGGTTTCCAGCGCGTGAGGGGTGTCGAGGCAAGCACGGCATGCTTTGCCTGCTCGGAGGAAGTCCGGGGAGAGTCGTGGAGGGGTATCCCCGCGGGCGTTCCCGCCGGCGGGGATGCGATGGGGCACGGGGCGCCGCGGCGCGGCCGGGCCGGCGCGCCGTGAACGTCGGGGAGAGGCGGTTGCGGGGCTATTCGGCGGTCAGGATGGCGTCGAGGGCGTCTTGCGGACGGGCGGCGTAGTGGCGATTGGCCGGGGGGATGTACTGGAACTCGCCGCGCATACGCACGATGGAGATGGCGGCGTTGCTCAACGCCGCCAGATTGCGCGGCAGGTTCCCCACCGAGGCGCGGCAGCGGTCCTCGTCGTAGCTGAAGTCGCGCACGTAGTGGACCCGGTTCTCTACTTGCCAATGGTCGCGCACGAGCCTCAGGAGTTCCTCGGGGCCGGCCTCGCCGGCGCCGAGGGACGTGAGGCACAACGCGACCTCGCGGGAGGTCTCGCCGGTCTTGACCACGATGCGTTCGCGCTCGACGCGCACCGCCTGACGGCGTGCGAACAGATCGCACCGGCCGTCCCATTCCGGGGTGGTCAGATCGAGCACGGCGCAGCGCCGGGTCTCGATGCGGCCATGGCCCTTGTCGACCGTGTCCCCGCTCCAGCGCGCCGCGCGCCAGTCGATGGCCGCGAGGTCGTCGCGGATGGTCGGCTGGTTGTCCTTCACGGCCGTGACCACGTAGTGCGCCCCGCAGTCCTCGGTCAGGCAGCGCGCGGTCTCGTGCTGGGCGTGCAGGGCGTCGACGGTGACGACGCGCCCGGCGAGGTCGAGCTGTCGCGACAACGCCCGCAGCGCCGGAATCTCATTGGTCTTGGCGCCGACCTGGAGCTGTCCCAGAACCAGACCGCTGCCGTGCTCCACGGCAGCCACCATCATGCGCCTTTCCTTTGCGACCTGCTTTGAGGCGCCGCGCACGTCCTTGCCATCCATGGCCACGGGCGCTTCGCCCCCTTGGCGCGCACTCCACGCCCGCAGCGCCTGATCCAGCGTGTCGGCCGGCATCGCCGAGAGCAGGTAATGGAAGGTCGAGGCCGCCGGCACGGTCCAGAGCCGCCGGCTCGGACTGAAGAACCCGCCCACCGCCTGACGCTGCTCCTCGTCCAGCCGCGCCGCGAACTCGCCGAACGCGCTCACGCCACGATAGCCTGCCAGCCGCGCCGCGACCGCAATCGTCAGATAGCAGGCAATGCTGTACCGCTGGCCGCGCGCCTTGCGAAAATCGGGAATCTCCTCCAGAAAGTCCCGCAGACTGCGCAATTGCGCCACCGGCATCGGCTCCCGCTTCGCGCCGATGCACCACTCCGACGGCGCCCCGGCGCCGCGCAGCGCCGCACGGGCGCCCGACTCCAACTCGTACACGTAGACCTCCTTGGGTTGTCCGTTCTCGCGCCACCGCGCCGAGCCCCCCGGCAGCCGCGTGAAGCCGCGCGTGCGCCCCAGCAGCCGCCAGTTCGACGCCCGGTAGCAAGTACCCGCAAATCGCGACGGGTCCACGAATGTCTCCGCCAAAAGAACCGGAAAACCGTGCGCCGCGCGCATGTCCCGCGACAGCCGCCGCAAACTCACACCCAGCACCCGCGACGCCAGATTGCGCGTCGCGCCCTTGCCGCCGAGAACCACGAAGCGGCTGTTGTTGGCGATCAGCTTCAGACGCCGGAACTGCAACTCCCGCGACCAGCCAATCCAGGCGTCCCGCACGCCGACCTTGAACGCGCCCGCCGTCCAGCCCACCAGCGCAACCCAGGTCCCACCGCATACCGCCACATGACGCAGCGACTGCCCGAACAAACCCTTGAACGGCAGATAGTGAAACTCCGACATCAGCGCATCCCAACGCCGCCGCTCCGCCGCATCGCCCACCGGGCGCACCGACACATCGCGCAGCTCGAACCGGCCCCGGGAAACCACCGATATCGCCATGGCCCCCTTTATGCCACAACGACTTCTGAATAGCCAGACCCTTGGCCAGCCTGACTTCATCCCTCCACGTTCACAGCCTCATTCCATCCGCCGTGACTTTTGGATGGCCCTGCTTGTCGGGAGGCCTCTATTGTTCCTCCGCAGCGCCCGGGCCGCGTTGCAGGAGCAGCAACATGGCGGGCCCCGCCACGAACAGCACCATGGAAACAAACAGCACCGGACGATAAGTCCCCAGCAAATCGAAAGTCCAGCCGAAGGCAGGCGGGCCTACGGCCGTGATGTAGGCAACGCCCATTACCACCAGGGAGTACACCCGGCCGTACGAGGCAAGGCCGAATTCGCGGGCCGTGAGGTACGACAAGGCGTCCCATTCCGCGCCGGCAGCGATCCCCAGGCCAAACGCAGCCACAACCACTACCGCCGTGGGGAGCTCCGGCAGGGCCAGCAATCCGCAGGTCAAAGCGCCGAAGCTCAGTGTCACAAAAGCCACGCCGGGCGCCCAGAGACGGTCGAGAAGATACCCAACACCCAAGCGTCCCACGATCACGAACACTCCTATAAGCCCGGCCAGGCCGCCGGCCTGCGAAAGCGAATAACCCGCATCCTGAAGAATAGGTGAAAAGCTCGCGATCAGGCCGGCCAGGCCGAAGGCCCCGCAACAGAAGGCTGCAAGCAAAATCCAGTATGACCGCGAGCCAAGCGCCATACGGAAGCCGCCGGTGGCTCGCTTTGAGGGCCCGCTGCTCAGCCTGTTCTCACCAGAAGATTGGGCCTGCGTCGGGGCTTCCGCGGCCGCAGGCTTGCCGTCGAAAGGAGAATCCCTGAGCCAAAGCGCCACCACGGGCACTCCAACGAACAGAATGACGGCCGAAAGGCCGAAATATCCGGCCCTCCAGTCAAAAGTGTCGATCAGGCGGGCCACCAACGGGGGGGCGCAAACCGCGGTCAGGCCGCTGCCCGTCAACATGATGCCCAGGGCCAACCCACGCGCTCCCTTGAACCAACCGACAACAAACCGGGTAAGAATGATGGCCGAACTGCCAACGCCCATGGCCGTCGCCAGCACCCAGCTGACGTAATACTGAAGCAATGAGGGATCGCTCATGCCCAAAAGCCTGGCCGGTGAGGCCAGCGCACGCCCAAGAAAATCCAGTTGTGGCGAACCGGTCAGGCCCACCAGGAACACGCCGAGGCCAAAACCGGTGGTGCCGAGAATCGCGAGGCGGCGCGCTCCATAGCGGTCGCAAAGCCAGCCCACCAGCGGCGCCAGGGTGGCGGAGGTCAGCGTTACCAGCGTAAACCCCAGTGCAACCTGTCCTCGCGACCAGCCGAACGCCGCTCCCAGGGGCAACGTGAAGACGCCGACGATGTAAATGGGAACGGTGCCGTAGCTCATGGCCTTGGCAATCAAAGATGCAAACAATGGCATCCGGCCGCGGCGTAGCTCCCTCCACGGACTAATCGAAGTCATCGGCGCAACATACGTCCACCCGGACACAGAAAGCAAGGGCTTGTGCCGGCGTGTCGGCGGGCCGGCGATTCCGGCGCCAACGCCCCGCGAATGCAGGCTCAGGTAAGATTACCGATTAAACGCTTATTCGGAGGTGCTGTTGAGCACGCAGGGTTCCGGCAACGGCGCCAACATTTCCGCCTCGCTGCTCCGCGGGATCGCCGCTCGTCACGTCGCCCGCCCCGGGGGGCTGCTGCCCGCGTTGCACGCCATCCAGGACGAACTCGGCTATGTACCTCCGGAGGCGGTGCCCACCGTGGCCGAGGTGTTCAACATCTCGCGCGCTGAAGTGCATGGCGTCATCAGCTTCTACCACCTTTTTAGAACCACCCCACCGGGCCGCAGGACGCTGTACCTGTGCCGGGCCGAGGCCTGTCAGGCGATGGGCGCCCGGGCGCTGGAAAAACACACCAGGGAGCGGCTCGGTATCGGCTTCCACGAAACCACCGCCGATCGGAGGTTCAGCTTGGAACCGATCTATTGCCTGGGAAACTGCGCCTGTTCGCCGGCGGTCATGATCGATGATTTCGTGTACGGGCGGGTGACTCCGGAACGCCTCGACGCGTTGCTGGAGGAGGGCTGAGCGATGCCGGCGGGCGCCCACACGGTCTTCGTGCCCCGCGATACCACGGCACGGTCCATGGGCGCCGATGACGTGGCCGCTGCGATTGCCGCGGAGGCCACCCGGCGCGGCGAATCCGTCACGGTGGTCCGCAACGGGTCCCGCGGCTTGTACTGGCTGGAACCCATGATCGAGGTCGAAACCAACGGCGCGCGCCACGCATACGGGCCGGTTCAGGCCACCGACGTTCCGGCACTCTTCAACGCCGGGTTCCTCGCCGCGGACGAGCATGGCCTCGGACTGGGTCCCACCGAGGAGATTCCCTACCTGGCCGCGCAGTCGCGGCTTACATTCGCCCGGGTGGGCGTCGCGGACCCGCTGTCGCTGGACGATTACCGCGCTCACGGCGGCTACAAGGGACTTTCGAAGGCAGTGGGTTTGTCGCGCCAAGAAATCGTGGACATCGTCGCCGAGTCCGGCCTGAGGGGCCGCGGCGGGGCGGCTTTTCCCACCGGCATCAAGTGGCGCACCGTGCTGAACGCGGAAGGCGCGCAGAAATACGTCACCTGCAACGCGGACGAGGGCGATTCCGGCACCTATGCCGACCGGATGATCATGGAGAGCGATCCGTTTGTGTTGATCGAGGGCATGACCATCGCCGGACTGGCAGTGGGCGCGACCATGGGTTACGTGTACCTGCGCGCCGAATACCCGCTGGCGATCAGGATCATGAATGAGGCCATCGCGACCGCCGAGGCGGCGGGCCTGCTGGGCGATAACGTCATGGACAGCGGCCAGGCCTTTGACCTGGAGGTTCGTGAAGCTGCCGGCGCCTATATCTGCGGCGAGGAGACCTCCATGCTGGAAAGCCTGGAGGGCAAGCGCGGCATGATCCGGTACCGGCCGCCGTTGCCGGCGATCAAGGGCTTGTTCGGGGCGCCGACCCTCGTCAACAACGTCATTACGCTGGCGTCCGTGCCGATCATCCTGGCCAGCGGCGCCGAGTATTACCGGGATTACGGTATAGGTCGTTCGAGAGGGACGCTGACCGTGCAGCTGGCCGGCAACGTCAAGCGGGGCGGGTTGGTGGAGATCGGATTCGGCCGCACCTTGCGCGAACTGCTGGAGGATTTCGGCGGGGGCACGGCCACCGGGCGGCCGATCCGGGCGGTGCAGGCAGGCGGGCCGCTGGGTGCCTACATTCACCCGTCCCAGTTCGATACGCCGCTGGATTACGAAGCGTTCTCGGCGATCGGGGGCATGATCGGCCACGGCGGTCTGGTCGTGTTCGACGATACCGTGGACATGGGCGAACAGGCCCGTTTCGCCATGGAATTCTGCGCCATCGAGTCCTGCGGCAAGTGTACGCCCTGCCGGATAGGCGCGGTGCGCGGCGTGGAAGTCATCGACCGAATCCTGGGCGGTGTCGATGAGTCCGGCAACCTGTTATTGTTAAGGGACCTCTGCGATACGATGGTCGCCGGTTCGCTGTGCGCGTTGGGCGGGATGGCCCCGTTCCCCGTGCTGAGCGTTTTGGATCAGTTTCCCGAGGATCTGCGGGCACGCTGATGCTCCGGGGGAACGATGGAGATGAGTCATGAGTCAAGTCTACGAGGCCTACCGACGCCCTGAAGACTTGGGCGCGCCGCCCAGCGAGTCCGCGACGATGGTGCAACTCACCATCGACGGCAAGACGGTGACGGTACCCGCGGGCACCAAGGTCATCCGTGCGGCCGCACTTGCGGGCATCAATATCCCCAAGCTTTGCGCCAGCGACATGCTCGAGTCGTTCGGTTCCTGCCGGTTGTGCCTGGTGGAAATCGTTGGCGCCAGGGGTCTGCCGGCCTCGTGCACCACCGAAGTGGCCGACGGTATGCAAGTCACCACGCAGAACCCGCGGCTGGCGGAAGTGCGGCGTAACGTCATGGAACTGTACATCTCCGATCATCCGCTGGACTGCCTGACGTGCCCGACCAACGGCGACTGCGAGTTGCAGGATATGGCGGGCGCCGTCGGTCTGCGCGACGTGCGTTACGGCTATGCGGGCGAAAACCATCTGGATGCCGAGAAGGATGAGAGCAACCCCTATTTCACCTTCGACCCCAGCAAGTGCATTGTCTGTTCGCGATGCGTGCGCGCCTGCGAGGAGGTTCAGGGCACCTACGCGCTGACCATCGACGGCCGGGGCTTCGAATCCAAGGTAGCCGCCAGCCAGGATCAGCCGTTCCTCGATTCCGAATGCGTTTCCTGCGGCGCCTGCGTGCAGGCCTGCCCGACGGCCACCCTGACGGAAACGTCGCTGATCCAAATGGGTCAGCCCGAGCACTCCGTCATCACCACCTGCGCCTACTGCGGCGTCGGCTGTTCGTTCCGCGCCGAGATGAAGGGCGAGGAAGTGGTGAAGATGATTCCCAACAAGGAGGGCCACGCAAACCACGGGCATTCCTGCGTGAAGGGGCGATTCGCGTTCGGCTATGCCACCCACAAGGACCGGATCACCGCACCGCTGATTCGCGAATCCATCCGCGGTCCGTGGCGGGAAGTGTCTTGGGAGGAGGCGATCGGCTTCGCGGCCGGCAAGCTCAAGAAGATTCGGGAGAAATACGGGCCCAACTCCATCGGCGGCATTACTTCGTCGCGATGCACCAACGAGGAAACCTACCTGGTGCAGAAGACGGTCCGCGCCGCGTTTGGAAACAACAACGTGGACACCTGCGCCCGGGTTTGTCATTCGCCTACCGGTTATGGCCTCAAGACCACACTGGGCGAATCGGCGGGGACGCAAGCCTTCGATTCCGTGCTCAAGGCCGACGTGATCATGGTGATCGGCGCCAATCCCACCGTTGCCCATCCGGTATTCGCATCGCAAATGAAACGCCGGCTGCGGGAGGGGGCCAGGCTCATCGTGATTGATCCCCGGCGTATCGATCTGGTGCGGTCCGCGCATGTGGAGGCGGATTACCATCTGCCGCTGCGGCCGGGGACCAACGTGGCCATCATCAATGCGCTGGCCCACGTGGTGCTTTCCGAGGGCCTGGAAGACAAGCCCTATATCGAGGATCGCTGCGAACGGGACGCCTACGGGGATTGGCGCCAGTTCATACTTGACGAGGGCAATTCGCCCGAAGCCATGGCCGAGGTGACCGGCGTGCCTGCGGAGGACATCCGCGGCGCCGCGCGACTCTACGCGGCCGGCCCCAACGGCGCCATCTATTACGGACTCGGCGTCTCCGAGCACAGCCAGGGTTCAACGATGGTCATGGGCATCGCCAACCTCGCCATGGCCACGGGCAACCTGGGCCGCGAAGGGGGCGGGGTCTGTCCGCTGCGAGGGCAGAACAACGTTCAGGGCGCTTGCGACATGGGTTCCTTCCCGCACGAGCTGCCGGGTTATCGTCATATCTCCGACGCCGAGACCCGCGCGCTGTTCGAGCGCGAATGGGGCGTGGAGTTGTTGTCAACGCCGGGATTCCGTATCCCCAACATGTTCGATGCGGCCGTGGCGGGAGAATTCAAGGGGCTGTATGTGCAGGGCGAGGACATGGCTCAGTCCGACCCGGATACCCAGCACATTACCGAGGCGCTGTCTTCGCTGGAATGCTTGATCGTCCAGGACCTGTTCCTGAACGAGACGGCCAAGTTTGCTCACGTATTCCTGCCCGGCGCGTCGTTTTTGGAGAAAAACGGCACCTTCACCAATGCCGAGCGCCGCATATCGCCGGTGCGCAAGGTCATGAAACCGCTGGCCGGGTATGAGGACTGGGAGGTCACCCAGTTGCTCGCCAACGCCATGGGCTACCCCATGAACTACGGCCATGCCAGCGAGATCATGGACGAGGTCGCGCGGCTCACACCGACCTTCCATGGCGTGAGCTACGAGAAACTCGACCGACTTGGTTCCATTCAATGGCCCTGCAACGAGAATGCCGAGCAGGGCACGCCGACCATGCACGTGGACGCCTTCGTGCGCGGCAAGGGGCTGTTCCGGGTGACGCCCTACGTGGCGACCAGTGAGCGCTCCAACTCCAGGTACCCACTGCTGCTCACCACCGGGCGTATCCTCAGCCAGTACAACGTCGGCGCCCAGACGCGCCGAACCGAGAACATGCAGTTGCACGACGAGGATATCCTCGAAATCCATCCCCACGACGCCGAGCAGCGCGGTATTGAACACGGCGACTGGGTGGGCCTGAAGAGCCGAGCCGGCGATACGGTATTGCGCGCGGACATCACCGAGCGGGTTCAACCCGGGGTGGTCTATACGACCTTCCATCACCCTGAATCCGGCGCCAACGTGGTGACTACCGACAACTCCGACTGGGCGACCAACTGCCCGGAGTACAAGGTCACGGCGGTGCAGGCGTACAAGGTCACCCGGCTCTCGGACTGGCAGCAGCAGTTCGAGGAGTTTACCGACGCGCAACTGGAGTTTTTGCGTACGGCAAGAACCCCCGTATCCGTTTGAGCCGGGCGGGTTTCAGGTGCGATTAGCGGGCGACGCCGCCGATGAACCCGACCAAGCTGGTGCGCATGGCCAACGATATCGCGGCCAATTTCGATTGCGGGCCCGATCGCGCCAGGGCGGTGGCCGGTGTTGCTGACCACCTGAGCCGTTTCTGGAGTCCCTACATGCTCGACACGATGGCCGAACCCATGCAGTCAGGCGACACCGGGCTGTCCGACTTGGCCGAGCAGGCGCTCAAGGAACTGATCGAAGAGCGGCAAGACCGATGACGCACGCGCTGTGGCGCAGGCAGCCGACCGCGCCGGTAGATTGTATTCGCTGTTGTCCATCTCTACAGTCAGCATCTGGAAACCGCGGAGGCAACCAATGGGCCGGAACTTGGCCGAAGTGAATTCGGATCGAATTCAGCGGGCCGAGCGTTGAGCGTTGGCGACCTTGCGGCGCTGACGAGCGTCAAGCGTGTGCAGATTCAGCGTTTTGGCGCTGATGCGGGGACTTGCAATGATGTAGTTGCGACGGAAGAACCATTGGAGATCCGCCTGTCCTACATGCACCCCGATGGCCGGCGCGCGCAGCAGAGCATTTCAATCACCATGAGGACGCCGGGCCACGATGAGGAACTGGCGGCCGGTTTCCTGTTGACCGAGGGCATCATCGCAGGCCCCGCGGCGCTCGTAGCTATCGGGCCGTGTGGGCCGCCAGCGGCGAACGGGCTGATCAACGTGATACGAGTGGCCCTGGCGCCCGGCGTGGAGGTGAACCTCGCACGCCTCGAGCGCCACTTCTACACGTCCTCCAGTTGTGGCGTCTGCGGCAAGGCATCGCTGGATGCAGTCGCGGTTCAGGGGCGTTACGACCTCCGCGGCAACCCATTGCGAATCAGTGCGGAGAGCCTCGGCACACTGCCTGACCGGTTGCGGGCGTTGCAGAGCGTTTTCGAGCGGACCGGAGGTCTGCACGCGTCCGGGCTGCTTTGTTTCGGGACATTAGCGGTTGCCCCGCCTTGCTTGCCCGGCCTACACTTGCCGGTCTGATGGCGGACTTCGACGTAATCGTGATCGGCGGCGGGGTGAACGGCCTGGCCTGTGCCGCCACTCTGACGCGCGAGGGCTTGAGCTGCTGCGTGCTGGAGCGCAACAGCTATGTAGGCGGAGGCGCGGTTACCCGCGAGGTGACGCTGCCGGGATTCCGGCATGACCTGTGCGGCTCTTCGCACGTGTGGATTCACTGCAACGCGGACTTCAAGATCATCCAGCCGGAGCTGGAGCGTTTCGGATTGAAGTACATCGAGCCTGAGGACCACATTACCGGCCATCCGGACCGCGCCGGCGGCCCCGGGATCGTGGTCCATAAGAGCGTCGAGCGCACCTGCGAGTCGATCGCCGCGTATTCCGCCGCCGACGCCCGCCGCTATGCCGCCATTTGCGCCGACTTCGAGCAGATCCGGGAGGGTTTCATCAAGGCGTTCTTCTCGCCGCCGAAGCCGCCGAGCACGCTGCCGCGCGCATTGGAAGAGAGCGCGGAGGGCTTGCGGCGGCTGCGCGAGTTCTCCATGTCGGCGCGCGCCTGGGTGGAGGCCAACTTCGAGAATGGCTTCGTCCAGGCGATGATGCTGAATTGGGCGCTGGCGCCGGAGTAATCCGCGGGGCCCAGGACCACAGGTGCAGTATTGCGCGCGAACATCACCGATGTTGGCGCCGGATATGTAACGCACCAGCCGGCCAAACCCGGTCCGGGTGGCGACGTCGAAGGGAGGCGAGACCATTGTTTCCGCAATCGCGTAGCCGTCGTAATCGCGGACCTGGAAATCCCCGTCCTCGATGACGACGTCGTACGCCGGCTCTTCCGCGGCCTTTCCGCCGAACGCGGAGCAGGCTGCAACCGAGGCGGCCGTAACGATGCCGAGCATGCCGGCTCGTACGGTCCTTCGGGCTGGAGCTGACGCGGGCTGCGTCCTTCCGTTGGTGGGAGTGTTTAGAGTAGGTGTCGAGGTTTACATGGCTGTGTCCTCGACCTCCACGCGGGTCGCCATGTCGTCGGAAAGGTCGAACAACTGCCGGCGCGCCGACACGGGAACCAGCACGATAGACGCTCCCTTCTCGACTGCGGTCTCAACTACGCCAACGGGATTTGCCAGCGGTTCTATCGATCCGCCCAGGTTTAGGGCGCCCGCGAGGATCAGACCGCCCTTGGGCGGACACGGCGTCTCTCACCCGCTTTTGAACTTCCGCCGCTACGTAAGGCTCGCCTTCGGCGAGCCGCTGGAGCAGCATTGTCCTTTCGGTTTCGGGAATTGCCATGAGTGTGGCGCGGACGGCTTGGGACGATGGTTGTCCCGCCGCGGAATTGGCCCGCGCTTCGGCGGCCGCTTCAACGAGGTCGGCGCCCATCTCCAGGAACTCGGCCAACGTTTCGAGCCCGTCGGACAGCGGGCCGATACCCGGAAGTGGCTCCTGTTCGTCATCCGGCACGCGGCCGCTCTCCACCTCCCATAGCCAGAGCATGTAGGCTATCCGCAGGTCGCGCGCCAGCAATTCGCCCCTGAGGGCCGCCAGCGCTGCCATCCACCCCGCGGCGGCGCGCCGTTTACCTCATCGTAGGCATCGAGAATTCGGGGTCGGCGGACGGCCCCGCGGGCCAGCGTGCCGTGACCGATTTCATGCGCGTAAAAAACCGCACTCCGTCCGGGCCATGCATGTGCAGCGGGCCGAAAAGCGATCGTTTCCAGCCACCGAAGCTGTGAAATGCCATCGGCACCGGGATCGGCACATTCACTCCAACCATTCCGGCCTGTATCTCCTCGCAGAATCGGCGTGCGCTGTCACCGTCACGCGTGAAGATAGCGGCGCCGTTGCCGTATTCATGCTCATTGATCAAGCGGACCGCTTCCTCGCGGCTGTCCACGCGCACGACGCTGAGCACAGGTCCGAAAATTTCCTCCTCGTAGATGCGCATGCCGCGCTTCACGTGATCGAAAAGCGTTGCGCCAACAAAGAAACCGCGATTCTCCCCGGAATATTGAAAATTACGGCCATCCCGACGCAGCGTGGCGCCTTCCTCAACACCGCTGTCGATGTATGCGCGCACTCTGGCTGCATGCTGTGATGAAATCAGCGGTCCCATGTGGGCCTCGTGCTCAAGGCCGTAGCCCGGGCCCACCCGCAGCGAGTCGATCTCCTGCTCCAGTCGGCTGACGAGCCGGTCGGCCATATCATCCCCAACGCAGACTGCCACGGAAATCGCCATGCAACGTTCGCCGGCCGAGCCATAGGCAGCACCGATCAGCGAATGCGCCACCTGGGCGGGGTCGGCGTCGGGCATGATGAGCATGTGATTCTTTGCGCCGCCCAGCGCCTGCACACGTTTCCCGCATGCGCCCGCCGTTGCGTAAACGTACTTCGCTACAGGGGTTGACCCCACGAAGCTGACGGCCTGGACACGCTCATCCTTCAGCAGAACGTCAACCGCGGCCTTATCGCCGTTAACGATGTTAAAGACACCATCCGGAAGGCCTGCCTGCGTGAGAAGTTCGGCCAGCCGCAACGTTACCGACGGGTCTTTCTCGGACGGTTTCATCACGAAGGTGTTGCCGCAGGCGATGGCGACCGGAAACATCCACATGGGCACCATCGCCGGAAAATTGAACGGACTGATCCCGGCGCAAACGCCAAGGGGCTGCATGAGGCTGTAGCCATCCACCCCGCGCCCCACGTTCAGGCTGTGCTCACCTTTGAGGAGATGCGGGATCCCTGTTGCGAACTCCACAACCTCGAGCCCGCGCGCCAGTTCATTGCGCGCATCGGAGAGCACCTTGCCGTGTTCCATCGTAATAAGTTCGGCCAGCTCTTGGCGATGTTCATCGACGAGTGCCTTGAAGGCGAACATCACCCGGGCCCGGTTCAGTGGCGTGACCGCCTTCCAGGACGCAAAGGCCTGCTGCGCCGCTGCAATGGCGGCCCGCGTCTCGTCGCCGCTCGAAAGCGCGACCTTGAGACGGTGCTCTCCGGTCGCCGGGTTGTAGACTGGCGCAACCCGCCCGGACGTGCTCGCGGCCCGTGTCCCCTGAATATAGTTTCCAATCGTTTCCATATCCTGTACCTGGTATGTGCTAGGGCCTGTTAACGCTATGCAATGCCGCTCTGCCGGGTCTATTTTCCTGCCCGGCAAGGCGCCGCGAGCGCCGTGTGGCTGGTCCACGCAAGCGAGCGGCAACGCCGCCCGGCGGGAAAATAGACCCGGCCCTGCGGGTTGGGTCTGTCCCGGCGCCACTCGGCGTTGCTCGTCGCTCATTTAGAATGACCAAACTACGCTCCTCGCGCCTTGATTGGCGCCGGGACAGACTCAACAGAGCGGCATTGCATAGCGTTAACAGGCCCTATTGTGCCCTCGTAGTCCGGCGTCAGCAGCGAATGCGTCTGCTTTCGGGATCGTACATCGGGATTAAAGAAACCTCTGCCGGTATTCGTTCGCCGGCCACTTCGATGCGGAAGCCCCCCTCAGCCGGGTTTGGCGCCTTGGCCGAATCGACATAGCCGAGCCCGATGGCGCCGCCGAGCGTGTGGCCGTATGCGCCGGAGGTGATGTGACCGACCAGGGCGTTATCGCGCCAGATGGGTTCGTTGTGGTAGAGCAGCGGGCTCGGGTCCAGTAGCCGGAACTGCAACAATCGCTTCGCCGGCCCCGCAGCCTTGTCCTTGAGCAGCGCCTCCCGTCCGATGAACCCGCCCGGCTTGTCGAATTTCACGGCAAAGCCTAAGCCCGCCTCCAGCGGCGTGTCCTCGTCGGTGATGTCGTGGCCCCAATGACGATAGGCTTTTTCGATGCGCAGCGAATCCAGCGCGTGGTAGCCGGCATGAGTCAGGCCGAACGGTGCGCCCGCAGCGACGATGGTGTCATAGACGCCGGCCACAAACTCAGTGGGGATGTAGAGTTCCCAGCCGAGTTCGCCGACGTAGGTAATCCGGGAGGCGCGCACCAAGGCGTAACCCAGCTCGATTTCCCGGCTGTGCGCGAACGGAAAGGCCTCGTGCGACAGATCGTCCGGAGTCAGGGATTGCAAGAGTGCCCGGGCTTTCGGGCCCATGATCGAAATCACTCCCAGGGCCGAAGTGACATTGGTCAGCACGCAGTGAGCGTCGGCGGGAATGTGCCGTTGCAACCAGTTGAAGTCTCGCACTTCGGTAGCTGCGGCGGTGACGATCAGGAAGCAGTCCTCGGCCAGCCGGGTCACGGTGAGGTCCGCTTCGATACCCCCACGGCAGTTCAGCCATTGGGTATAGACGATGCGGCCGGGGCGCACGTCCACATTGTTGGCGCAGATGGGGTTGAGCACCCTGGCGGCATCCCGCCCCTGGAGCCTGAACTTGGCAAAGGAGGACTGGTCGAAGATCCCCGCCTGTTCGCGCACGGCGTGGTGCTCCGCCGCGGAATGTCCGAACCAGTTTTGCCGTCCGTAGCTGTACTCGTACCGGGCCAGGCCCGGGTCCGGCGCGTACCAGTTCGGCCGTTCCCAGCCCGCAACCTCGCCGTGGCAGGCGCCGGTGGCTTGCAGGCGATCGTAGAGCGGCGATTTGCGAACGCCGCGGGCTGTGTCGTACTGACGGTAAGGGTAGTGCGTGGCGTACAGCAGGCCGAGGCTTTCGGATACTCGTTCGCGCAGGTACTTCTGATTGCGTTGAAAGGGCTGGTTGCGGCGCACATCCACTTCCCAAAGGTCCTTCGGCGGGTGGCCGAGGCGTATCCACTGCGAGATCACCTTGCCGATGCCGCCGGCGGATTGCAGGCCGATGGAATTCAAGCCCGCCGCCACGAAGCAATTATCGAGTTCAGGCGCCTGGCCGATGTGGTAGCGCACGTCCGGCGTAAAACTCTCCGGGCCGCAGAACAACGTTTCAAGCCCGGCGGATTCCAGTGCCGGCATGCGCACCATGGCCTGCTCGAAAATGGGCTCGAAATGCTCCAGGCTGCCGGCGATTTCGTCGAAACAGAAATCCTCGGGAATGCCCTCCGTGGCCCAGGGGCGGGCTTGGGGCTCGAAGGCGCCCAGGAGCAGCTTGCCGGCGTCGTACTTGTAGTACGCGCAGGCGTCGTAGTCGCGCACTACCGGGAAGCTCGAATCCAGCCCCGCCACCGATTCGAACAGCGCGTAGTAGTGCTCGCATGCATACAGGGGCACGTTCACCCCGACCGTTGCCGCCAGCTCCCGGGTCCACATACCGGCGCACAGCACCACGAAGTCGGCAGCGATATCGCCCTGATCGGTGGCCACTCCGGTCACGCCTGCGGCCCCGGTGCGGATGGCGGTCACGGGCACGTTCTGAAAGATGTGTGCGCCAGCCGCGCGGGCACCCTTGGCTAGCGCATTGGTGATGTCCACGGCGTTGGCGTAGCCGTCTGAGGGAATGTGGATGCCGCCGAGAAGGTCTCCGGTGTGCAGCAGGGGAACCCGCGCCTGTATGGCTGCGGGCGTAACCACTTCCACGTCAAGCCCGAAGACCTTCGCCATCGACGCGCTCCGCTTGAGTTCCTCGAACCGTTCCTGGTTGGTGGCGAGCGAAAGGGAACCGCAGCGGCGATAGCCGGTCGCCTGGCCGGTTTCCGCCTCCAGGCGCACGTAGAGTTCGCTGGTATAGCGCGCCAGTTCTGTCATGTTGATGGAAGTGCGTAATTGGCCAACCAGTCCGGCGGCGTGCCAGGTAGTGCCCGAAGTGAGCTGCCTGCGCTCCAGCAGCGTCACGCCGGAAACACCGGCCCGCGCCAGGTGGTAGGCGACCGAGCAGCCGATCACGCCGCCGCCGATCACGATCACGCTGGCGCGTTGCGGCAGATCGGCAGGGCGTTCGGGTCGGGTGGTCACGGGCCGTCAGATGCGCAACGATCGCTTGCCCGGCTCGTCACTAGTGTCGTGTCACGCCTGTATCGTCGCATCAGAGCGAGCGTAGCGTGTTCATGCAAGGCGCAGCCGGCACGGAATACTTGCTGTATTGCGAACGGCTGCAACACCGCAGGGGCGCGTTACGCCGGCTCCTGAAGGGCGTTTCTCCCCTGGCCCACGACCGCGTTGCGCCCCTGGGCAATGGGAGGCGCCATTCCCGGCGGGACGCGCCTTGCCACGGGCCAGGGGAGAAACGCTGATGCGATGATACAGGCGTGACACGACACTAGCCATCAGGCGCGTAAACGAACGTTGGCTGGGTCGTGCACGGGCTCATTCAGCACCGTTGCCCGCCGCCGTTGCCCGAGCACTTCGACCGTCAACGCCGTGCCGGAACCGGCCACCGACGGCGGCACGTAACCGAAGCCGAGGCTCCGCCGGATAAAGTGGCCATAACCGCCGGAGGTGGTCACCCCCACGCACCGCTCACCGGCGAAGATCGGCTCCCCCCCCTGCACATCCGCATCGCCGGGGTCCAGGGCGAAGTAAATCAGCTGGAGCGCGCGGTCCCCCTGATTAAGGGTGGCCTCCCGGCCGATAAAGTCGCCCTTGTCCACCTTGATGAAGCGCTCCATGGCCGCGTCGATCATGGTGACTTCGTTGGTCAGTTCCACACCCCAACTGCGATAGGCTTTTTCCAGCCGCAGGCTGTTGACCGCATAGAGGCCGAAATTGCGGATGCCGAATTCCGCTCCGGCCGCCACCAGCGCGTCATACAGCGCCTCCAGATGTTCCATGGCGGGGTGCAGTTCCCAGCCGAGTTCACCCACGTAGTTCACTCGCAACGCCCGCACCGGCATCCCGGCGATGTGGATTTCCCTGCCGCTCAGCCAGCGAAAAGCCTTGCTGTCCAGGGGCGAATCCGTCACCTTGGCCAGCACTTCCCGGGCGCGTGGTCCGGCCAGCACCAGAACCCCCCGGCGATCGGTGACATTGGCCACATGCGCCTGTTCCGCGGGGCGCCGGCCCTGTTCCAGGTGGTCCAGATCGCGGAGTTCGGCGCCGGCGGCGGAAAGCACGTAGAAGGTTTCATCGTCGAGGTGGGTGATGGTCATTTCCGCGCCGATGCGCCCGCCCTCGGACAGCAGATGGGTGAGCGCGATACCGCCCGCCGTCGGCACCCGGTTGGCGCAAAGTCGATTCAGCATCGTACGGGCATCGGGGCCCGTCACGTCGTACTTGGCGAATCCGGAGAGGTCCAGGATGCCGACCCGCTCGCGCACGGCCAGGCACTCTTCGCGCACCAACTCGAACACGTTGTTGTGGCGAAAGCTGTATTGCTCCTCCCGGCCGTCGGGCGAGAACCACTTGGGCCGCTCCCAGCCAAAGGTCTCGGTAAACACGCAGCCCTGGGCCTTGAGCTTGTCGTACAGGGGGCTCGTGCGGCATCGGCGGGCCGCCGGCAGTTCTTCCCCCGGAGGCGGCGTGGCGTAGGTCCTGGCATAGTCCTGGCGGCCCCTGGCGCCCATGTAGCCAGCATCGGCAAAAATCCCGAAGCGCCGCGGATCGAATCCGGTCATGTTGATTTCGGAGTCGCCATGCAACATCCACTGCGCCAGGTACTTGCCGCAGCCGGCGGCTTGGGCGATGCCGAAGGACGAGCCGCAGCAGAGCCAGAAATTACGCAGCCCCGCCACCGGGCCGAGCAGTGGCAGACCGTCGGGGCTGTGGGAGATGGCGCCGTTGACGATTTGCTTGATGCCTGCCGATTCGAAGATCGGCATGCGCTCCATGCCGCGCCCCAGCCACGGCATCAGGCGCTCGAGATCGTCCTCGAACAGTTCGCTGTCGGACTCCCAGGGCGGCAATCCGCTCGGCAGCCAGGCTTCGGCGAGCCCATCGGCCTCGTAGATGCCGATCAGGCCGGACTCCTGCTCCTGGCGCAGGTAGACGGAGGCATAGGGGTCGCGGGTCACGGGGAGTTCTTCACCTCTGCCGGCCAGTTCCGGCACCGGGCCGGAGACAAGATAGTGGTGCTGAATGTTACAGATGGGAAGGTCCGCGGCCACCATCCCCGCCACTTGCCGGGCGAAGCAGCCGGCGGCGTTGACCACGATTTCGGCGATAACCGGCCCCTGTTGGGTCATCACTTTCCATTCGCCGCCCGGAAGGGCTTCAATACCGGTCACCCGATTGCCCCGAACAATCCTGGCGCCCATCTTGCGCGCCCCTCGGGCCATCGCCTGGGTAAGCCCGAACGGATCGGCATGGCCGTCGTTGCGGGTCCAGGCGCCGGCCAGCACACCTTCGGTTGAGACAAAGGGATTCAACTTGCCGATCTTTTCAACGTCGATGATTTCCATGTGGTAACCGACGTTCGCAGCGATACCGCGCAGGTAGCGGAACCAGTCCAGATCCTGCTCGGTGAGGGCGAACCGGACGCTGCCGCAGCCGTGCCAGGTGACCGACTGTCCGGTCAGTTGCTCGAGATTCCTGTACAGGGAAATGCTGTATTCGTGAATCTTGGCGAGGTTGTAGTCGCCGACCAGGTTAGGGCATTGACCGGCCGCGTGCCAGGTCGAGCCCGAAGTCAACTCGCCTTTCTCGATCAGCAGGACATCGCCGCACCCCTCGGCCGCCAGATGGTAGAGCAAGCCGACGCCCATAATGCCGCCGCCGACAATGACAATTCGAGCCTGTTTCTCCATGGCGTTCTCCGGGCTTGGATGGCCGCTGCCCGAATTTTCATGGAAGTTGGGGTCAACATGCAATATGGATTGCCATATCAGCCGGCGTTCCGGTAAACGGCGGGCGGCAGCAGGCGGAACCGGCGGTCACAGCGCCCATGTCAGCATCGCAATCTCGTTGGTCACCGAAAAACGCTTTTCCCCATTGCGGATGTCAATTCATGACTGCTAATATGCCGCCACGGGCCGCTGGATCGGCCGTGAGATGGGGCAGCCGGGCAGGAACGCGCGCCCGGCCGGTTCGGCCTGTAGCACAGCCGTTCGCGCAAGCGTCTGCCTGCCCCATACTCGCGACCCGACCGGATTCCCGGCTAGGAACTGCTGAACTTTCGAGGCAGGAGTTTTTGTGGTTGGAGGCAGTTGGCATGAACGACGACGTAGACGGCAAGGACATGGCCCAGGAGCAGCCGGACGATCTCGTCCTCTCTGAGCTCGAAGACCATGAACTGGTCGAGCAAATGCACGACGATCTGTACGACGGTCTCAGGGATGAAATCGTTGAAGCTACGGAGATTCTGCTGCAGCGGGGCTGGGCGCCGGAAAAGGTGCTCAGCGATGCCCTGGTGGGCGGCATGCAGATCGTCGGTGTCGACTTTCGCGACGGCATCCTGTTCGTGCCGGAGGTGCTTCTGGCGGCCAACGCCATGAAGGGCGGCATGGCCGTGCTGCGGCCGTTGCTGGCGGAGACGGGCGCGAAACCGGTCGGCAAGATGGTGATCGGTACGGTCAAGGGCGACATTCACGACATCGGTAAGAACCTGGTGGGAATGATGATGGAGGGCGCTGGTTACGAGGTGATCGATATCGGCATCAACAACAGCGTTGAAAGCTACCTGGAAGCGCTGCACAAGCACCGCCCGGACATTCTCGGCATGTCGGCCCTGCTGACCACCACCATGCCGTACATGAAGGTGGTCATCGACGAACTGGTGGCCCAATCCATCCGCGAAGACTACATTGTGCTGGTCGGCGGCGCGCCCCTGAACGAGGAATTCGGCGCGGCGGTGGGCGCGGACGCCTATTGCCGCGATGCCGCCACCGCGGTGGACACCGCGGCCCTCCTGATGCGGAAGAGGCACAACGACCGATGACACGGGACTCTCCGGACGGGATACGGGCCCGCCCAGGAGACGCGGGCGAGGCGCAACTGTCGATGAAACGGGATCCCGTATTGGTAATCGCGTGCGGCGCTCTCGCCCGGGAGCTGCACGCGATTCGGCACGCCAACGGCTGGGACCACCTTCGCATCCGTTGCCTGGATCCGCAATTGCACCTTCGCCCGGAGCGGATCGCGCCCCGGCTGCGCGCGGAGATCAAGCGCGCGAGCGGGCAGTACCACCGCATCTTCATCGGCTATGCCGATTGCGGCAGCTATGGCGAGATCGACCGGGTGCTGGAGGACTATCCCGGTGTGGAGCGCCTGCCGGGCCTGCACTGCTATGAGTTGTTCGCCGGCCCCGAGGTCTTCCAACGCCTGGCCGATGAAGAGCCGGGCACTTTCTACCTCACCGATTTCCTGGTGCGCTTCTTTGACCGGCTCGTCGTGCAGACGCTGCAACTGGACCGCCATCCTGAACTGTCTGAGGCCTTTTTCGGCAACTATCGGCGCCTGGTCTATCTGTCCCAGACCCGGGACGCGGAACTGCTCGCCGCAGCCCGAGCAGCTTCGGCCCGCCTCGGCCTTGAGTTTTGCCACCTTCACACCGGCTACCGCGCTTTGCAAGAGCGCGTCACCCGGGTGGCAGCAGGCTGACGCCATGGACGTTGTCCTGGTGAGGTGGCGAGATATTCCCTCACAGGTTATCGTCAGGCAGGGCAGAAGGCGCGCAAGGGCGCGTTTGAGCGGGCGCTTTCAGAACGCCATCGATCGTGCCGCCATGCGGGCGAAGAAGCGTAGCGCCGATGCCTACCTCAGTGAATGGGCGCGGGAGCCGGTCAAGCCTGGGGCGGATGATGCGGGGGCCGATTTGCAGGTGGTCGCCGACCGGCTTGCGGCCCGGATCGAAACGCGCTATTCGGACGAACGCCTGCTGGCGCTCGTTCGCAATCACGGTTTGTCGGAGGATTGAAGGGATGTACCAGATGCGTCAGTTGGTAGCCGAGGCATGACGGACACGATAATCGCCTCTGCCAGCCGGGAGGTGGCGATCGGCTTCGATCGGCCCTTTGTGATCATAGGCGAGCGCATCAACCCCACCGGGCGCAAGATCCTCGCGGCGGAAATGAAGGCGGGAGACTACCACCGCGTGGTCGCGGACGCGGCCGCCCAGGTTGAGGCCGGCGCCCACATGCTGGACGTGAACGCCGGAATCCCGCTGGCGGACGAACCCGCCATTCTGGCCGAAGCCATCAAGCTGGTGCAGTCGGTAACCGATGTACCCCTGTCCATCGATTCCTCCATCGTCGCTGCGCTGGAATCCGGTCTGGCGGCCTATCGCGGCAAGGCGCTGGTCAACTCGGTCACGGGCGAAGAGGACAGGCTGGAAACGGTGCTGCCGCTGGTAGCCCGGCACGGCGCCGCGGTGGTGGCCATTTCCAACGACGAAACAGGCATCTCCGAGGATCCGGACGTGCGCTTCGAAGTGGCCAGAAAGATCGTCGAACGAGCGCAGGACCACGGCATTTCCCGCAGCGACGTTGTGGTCGATCCGTTGGTCATGCCGATCGGCGCGATCAACTCCGCCGGCCGGCAGGTCATGCATCTGGTCAGCCGATTGCGCAGGGAATTAAAGGTCAATACCACCTGCGGTGCGTCCAATGTGAGTTTCGGCCTGCCCAATCGAAACGGTATCAACAGCGCATTTCTCACCATGGCGATTGGAGCCGGCATGACCTCCGCGATCACCAATCCGCTGCACGGCGAGGTCATGCAGGCGGTTCTTGGCGCCGATGTCATGATGGGCAAGGATCCCGATTGCGCGCGCTGGATTGCCAAGTACCGCGAACCCGGTGCGCCGGCGGGGGTCCGAGGGAACCGACGGGGCCGCCGCCGCCGTCGGGGCTGACCCCGGGACTTGTCAGGTTTTGGAGGTCAAAATCAAACGCCAGGCCCGCGTGGTTTTCACGCCGTCGGGACGGCGCGGAGAGTTTCCGCTTGGCACAACGGTGCTCCAAGCGGCGCGGGAGCTTGGCGTGGACATCGGCTCCATCTGCGGTGGCCGCGGACTCTGCGGGCGTTGCCGCGTAGTTTGCAGCGAAGGCGACTTTCCCAAGCACGGCATCGTTTGCACCCTTGACCACCTTTCGCCGTCCGGCGCCGTCGAGGCCCGCTATGCCGAGCGCAACCGGCCGCTGGCGCCGGGCCACCGTTTGAGTTGCCAGGCCGCCATTCAAGGAGATCTGCTGATCGACGTGCCGCCGGAAAGTCAGATTCACCGGCAGGTTGTGCGCAAGGCCGCCGACTCCCGGCCGATCCGCCTGGACCCGGTGGTCCGTCTCTACCTGGTGGAGGTGGAGCCTGCGGATATGCGGGGCTCGGGCAGCGACCTGACGCGGCTGCTCCACGCGTTGCAGGAGCAGTGGAGTCTGCGCCCGGCGTTTCCCACCGCGTTGCTGGCCCAACTGCAAGGCATATTGCGCGCCGGCGGGTGGACGGTCACGGTCGCCATCCACCAGGACTCGGAAATACTGGCCATCTGGCCAGGCTTCAAGCAATCCATCTACGGTCTGGCGATAGACGTTGGCTCAACCACGATAGCCGCCCATCTATGCGACCTGAACAACGGCGACGTGCGCAGTTCAAACGGCATGATGAATCCCCAGATCCGCTTCGGGGAGGACCTGATGAGCCGGGTCTCCTACGTCATGATGCACCCCAAGGGCAGCGATGATCTGACCAGGGAGGTGCGCAAAGCCGTCAATGAACTCGTGGCCACAACCGCCTCGGAAGCCGGCGTGGATCGACAGGACATCCTCGGTCTTACGTTCGTGGGCAACCCGATCATGCATCATCTGCTGCTCGGCATCAGCCCGGTGGAGCTGGGCGGGGCGCCGTTCGCGCTGGCGGTGGACGAGTCTGTCCAATTGGCTGCCGGCGACCTAGGTCTGGAGGTCAATCCAGGCGCCGTAGCCTATGTGCTGCCCTGTATCGCCGGACATGTGGGCGCCGATACCGCCGGCGTCGTGCTTTGCGAGCAACCCCACGCGAGCGGGGAAGTGAGTCTGCTGGTGGACATCGGGACCAATGCGGAAATCGTGCTTGGCAACGACCAGCGGTTGCTGGCCTGTTCAAGCCCCACCGGACCGGCCTTTGAGGGCGCCCAGGTCAGCGCCGGCCAGCGCGCGGCGCCCGGCGCCATAGAACGGGTACGTATCGATCCGGTCACCCTGGAGACCCGGATTCGCGTGATCGGTTCCGATCTCTGGTCCGACCAGCCGGGATTCAGCGACGCGCTGGGGGATCAGGGCGTCACCGGCATTTGCGGGTCCGGGATCATCGAAGCGGTGGCGGAGATGTGGCTGGCGGGCATCCTCACCAGCGACGGGGTGATCGACGGCGGGCAAGCGAGCCGCACGCCTCGCCTGATTCGTGATGGCCGCACCTTCTCCTTCTCCATCCATGGAAAACGGGTTACGGTCACGCAGACCGATGTGCGCCAGATTCAACTCGCCAAGGCCGCCCTTTATGCCGGCATCAGGCTGCTGATGGATCGGCTTGGGGTGACCTCGGTGGATCGAATACGCCTGGCCGGCGCCTTCGGCAGTCACATCGATGTACGCTACGCTATGGCTCTCGGCATGATTCCGGACTGCCCGCTGGATGCCGTTTCCGCGGCCGGCAACGCGGCCGGGCACGGCGCCAGGATCGCCCTGCTGAACCGGGCCTCCCGGCGCGAGATCGAATCCGTGGTCAAGCGCGTGGAGAAAGTGGAGACGGCCATCGAACCGAAATTCCAGGTCTACTTTGTCGATGCCATGGCGATACCGCATGGTACGGACACTTTTGCGGGCCTGGCAGGCATCTTCCCCGATCGGGCCGCACCCCCCGCTGCGGCCGGCTCGGAGCGGCCCGCGCGAGCACGGGGCCGTCGCTCAAGACACTAGCCGCTTGGGCATGGAAAGAGCTATGCTTTCGGCGTCTTTCAACTCGCATCGCACGGAGAGCAGCCATGCCTCGACGATCAGGTGGTAGAAGGGCGCGAAGGGCCGAGCGCGCCGCGCCCCTTGCCGAAGCGATTAAACCGGTTCACCCGGGGCATACCGGCGGACAATACCGGCCCTTGTCCGCCGCCGGCGTTGCGGCCATCGCCGACAACGCCTTTAAGATTCTCGACCAGGTGGGATTCGCCGAGGCCACCCCTCATTGCATCGAGACCTGCACGGCGGTCGGCGCCGTGCTCGGCGAGGACGGGCGTTTGCGCATGCCGGGAAGTCTGGTGGAGCGGACCCTGCAGCAAGCCCGGCGGAATCTGGTGCTGCACGGTCAGGATCCGCGCAGAGACCTGGATTTGAGCGGCGCCAGAGTGCACTTCTCTACCGCCGGCGCCGCGGTCATGGTCGCTGACACTGAGAAAGGACTCTATCGGAATTCCAAGGCGCAAGACCTGTACGACATGGCGCGTATCGTCGACACCTGCGAGCACATTCACATGTTCCAGCGCACCTGCGTCCCGCGGGACATTCCCGACAACTATGCGATGGACATCAATACCCTCTACTGTGCGGTGCTGGGCACCAGCAAACACGTCGGTTCCAGTTGGACGGTGTGCGAGCACGTAGAGAAGAGCCTGCAGATGCTGCATCTCATCGCCGGCGGCGAGGCCGAGTGGCGGGCGCGTCCCTTCGTCAGTCAGTCCAACTGCTTTGTGGTCCCGCCGCTGAAGTTCGCCACCGATGCCCTCGAGTGCCTGCGGGTAGCAGTGCAGGGCGGCATGCCGGTGCTGCTGTTATCGGCGGGCCAGGCCGGCGCGACGACCCCCGCCTACCTGGCCGGGGCGGTTTCTCAGGCCTGGGCCGAGTGCCTCGGCGGGCTGGTCTATGTCAACGCGATCAAGCCCGGCGCACCGGCGATTCTCGGCGCTTGGCCGTTTGTTTCGGATCTGCGTACCGGGGCGATGAGCGGCGGCTCCCCGGAGCAGGGCCTGCTGTCCGCCGCCTGCGCCCAGCTCGGCAACCATTTCGACCTTCCCTTCGGCACCGCCTGCGGCATGAGCGACGCCAAGTTTCCGGACTTTCAGGCTGGCGCGGAACGTACTGCAACGGTGCTGTCCGCTGCCTTGTCCGGGGCGAACATCGTTTATGAATCCGCCGGCATGTACGCCAGTCTGTTGGGCACATGCCCGGAGAGCCTGTTGCTGGACAACGACGTCCTCGGCGCCGTGGGGCGCGTTACCCGGGGGATCGAAGTCAACTCCGATACGCTGAGCTTCGCCGAGATCGAACGGATTTGCGCCAGCGGCGAAGGACATTACCTGGGTTCGGAGAGCACCTTGCAGGTGATGCAAAGCGAGTACATTTATCCGGACTTCAGCGACCGCACCAGCCCGAACGTCTGGGAGGAGCAAGGCAAGCCGGTGCTACTGCATCGGGCCGTCGAAAAAACCCGGGAACTTCTCGCCCATCATGCGCCGCGCCACGTCAGCGACGAAATCGACGCCCGCGTGCGGTCCGAGTTCCCGATCTTTCTCTCCCGGGCAGCTATGGGGCGATGACCGGCTGATTTTTCTCTCCCAATAGGCCCGATTTGACTTTGGCATGCGCGCCGCCTGAGCAGGACCATCAAGGCGTCCGAGTTCAAGGCCAAGTGTCTCAAATTGATGGACGAGGTCGCCGAGAGCGGCGAGGAGATAGTAATCACCAAGAACGGACGGACGGTTTCGCGGTTGACGCCCTATCGCGCCAAGTCGCAGATGACCTTCGGCCGCAATCGGGACAATATCCGAATCCTCGGCGACATCCTGGAGCCGATGCCTGCTGAATGGTTTGAGAATGCGAACTATCCCGAGGAAAATCTGTTTTGATGCTCCTTGATACGCATGTCCTTCTTTGGCATGAGTACGGCGATCAAAGGCTGGGGGCAAGAGCTCGGCGCGCCCTTAAGCGTGTGCTTCAGGAGCGCAGAGCCACAGTTTCCTCCATATCGTTCTGGGAAATCGGTATGCGAATCCAGAAAGGCCAGCTTGAATTCCTGCTCGACCTGGATGCCTGGCGCCGCGAACTTTTGGACCAGGGACTGATCGAGATTTCCGTGGATGGCGCCATCGCGGCGCGTGCGGGTCTTCTCGCCGATATGCATGGCGACCCCGCCGACCGCCTGATCGTTGCTACTGCCCTTCAGGGACATCAATTGGTTACCGCAGACCGCCGCATTCTGGAATGGCCCGGCCCACTGAGCCGTCGCGACGCCACGGAATAACGCCTCCTCCGCCGAGGTGCTGCACTACGGTGTGAACGTCGCCGTAACAATGCCGATCAAGCCGGCCCTCAGAGTCTGCGCGGTTTCCTTGCCGCGCGTCGCGATTTATTTACGGAAAAGATACGATCAGGTGTTGAAGTCTGCATAGTCACATCCTCGACCTCACCACCAATCACCTCAGAGTATACGCCTGTTTCTAGCGGAAACGCGAGGCTGGCTTCCAGCCAACAGTAGCTCATCAACACTGGAAAACGCCCAGGCTGGAAGGCCCTCCTGCACGCTTGGGAATCGGGCGGCGAAACTATTTGTTATGATATCTTGACTGGTTCAGGATTGAGCCGCCAGGAGATTGGGGACTATGGCATTTAATGTACAAACGCAACATACCGTACTATCCGCCGCCGTAGCGGCTTCGCTGGCCGGCGCGCCGGTAGCGGCGCAGGAGGATGCCGGCGGGCGGATGCTCGATGAGATTGTGGTTACCGCGAGGCGCGTTCAGGAATCGCTGCAGGATGTTCCTCTGGCCGTGACCGCCCTGGACTCCCGCGCGATCACTGAACTCGGGGTCACCAATTTCTCGGATTATGTGCTGCATTTGCCAAGCGTGACCGCCGGCGGCAGCGGACCGGGTCAAAACACCATCTATATCCGCGGAGTCGCATCGACCACGCCGAACCTGACGGTGGCCGGCGTGGCCGGCCTGGCACCCAACGTTGCCTTTTACCTGGACGAGCAGCCATTGGCGCACCCGGGCCGCAATCTCGACGTGTACGCGGCCGATCTGGCGCGCATCGAAGTGCTCTCGGGTCCCCAGGGCACATTGTTCGGCGCCAGTTCGCAGGCCGGCAATGTCCGCCTGATCACGAACAAGCCGGATCTGACCGGAATGTACGGCTCGGTGAAGCTTGGCGCGAACACGATCAGCGGCGGCGATGGCGGTGGAAACGTCGAACTGATGCTGAATATGCCCTTGAGTGAAAATCTCGGCCTGCGGGGCGTCGTGTACTCCGACAGCAAGGGCGGGTGGATAGACAATGTCGCCGGCACAAGGGACGCAAGCGGGAGCGCACGGTGGAGGCCCGAGGGCACGGTGCGCCAGAACGGCGTGCCCGTCGCCAGTTTTCGTGCCGGATTCCGTGCGGGAGCCGATCTCTCCGGCATAGAGTTCATTTCGGAAGACAACAGCAACATCGCGGACGAAAATATCAACGATGTCCAGTACACGGGAGCTCGGTTCTCGGGCCATTGGGACATCAACGATAACTGGTCGCTGCTCCTCTCCCACACGACGCAGGAAACCGAGGCGGACGGCGTGTTCTTCGCGGATCCCGAGGTCGGCGACCTTGAAATCACCCGCTTCGTGGACGAAGGCATCTTCGACACGTTCGACAACACGGCGTGGACCCTCCGGGCCATGTTCGATCAGCTTGAGGTCATCTACACCGGTGCGTTCACGGATCGGGAGTCGGACCAGATCGTCGACTACACCGACTACCTGTTCGTGGGCCAGTATTTGCCGTACTACATCTGCGATTACTACAACGTTTATTACGCGAGCACAACGGTTCCTGGGTCCGGCAGGTGCCATACGCCCCTGATGTACGTGGACAGCCTCAACAGACTCGATGTCCAGACCCACGAGATCCGGTTCGCCACCGACCAGTCGAGGCGCTGGCGCCTGCAGGGCGGTGTGTTCTCCAGCGAACTGGAACTCATCGAGGTCAACGACTTCACCTATCCCGGATCCGTCCATGCCGTCGGATTTTCAGGGGTCCCGGGATTCGTACCGAACTACCCCTTGACCAACCCGGAGGCGGCCCCGGGCAATCCCGACGGATCTGCCTTCGGCGCCGGCCCCGGTTATTACACCTACGCGGGACCGTTTCCGGAGGACGTTATCTTCCGCAACGACATCAGGCGCACGGACAATCAGTTCGGCGTCTTCGCCGAGTTCGGTTTCGACCTGAACGAGCAGTTCGCGCTGACACTCGGCGCCCGCAACTACGAAATAGAGGTCGATCTCGAGGGCAGCGCCAATTCATCGTTCGGCAATTCTGCCGGCCCGGGGAGAACAGACGGGCAGCGTTTCGGTACCAACATTTCGCAGAAGTTCGGGCCGGACAACCCGAATGACGCGCCCGACAAGGCCGTGGCCGAGGGCACGATTTTCAAGGCGACGCTCGGCTGGCGGCCGGCCCCTGCGCAGCTCTACTACGTTACGTTCTCTGAGGGCTTCCGGCCCGGCCTGCTGAATCGGCCGGGCGGTGCGCCGAGCGCCGACGGCAGCGGTTTCGTAGTGCCCAACGTGCTGGGAACCGACGAGGTCGTCAATTTCGAGGTGGGCATGAAGGCCGATTTCGGCAACGCCTTCCGGTTGAACGCGGCGCTGTTCCGCATCGATATCAAAAACCTGCAGACCACGATCTTCGATACCAGCATCGTCAACCTGTTCTTCTCGGATAACGCGGCCGACGCCGAGGTGAGCGGCCTGGAGGCGGACTTCACCTGGCTGCCGCCATGGGCCGACGGGCTCACGATCGCCGGCGCCGTGTCGTTTCTCAACACGGAGATCACGCGAAAGATCACCCCGACCAACGACGTGCGCGTCGGGGACGAACTTGCGTTCGCTCCAGGTTCCCAGGGCAACCTGCGGGCGCGGTATGAGTGGAGACTGCAGGCCAACGGGTGGACGGCGCACATCATGCCCATGATTACCTGGTCTGCGGATTCGTACAGCGACATCATCACCATCAACCGCGACCTGGTCGAAGGCTGGACAATGTTCGGCCTGACGGCCGGCGTGGCCAGCGATAGGTGGGCGGTGACGTTTTACGGCAACAACCTGACCGATGAACGCGCCGAGGTGTCGCGCTCTTTCGTATTCGACAGGCAGAACGTAACCTACGCGCAACCCAGGACATTCGGCCTGCGCGCGAGCGTGAACTTCTGACCGACCCGGGGCCGGCAACAGGAACTGAGACTGCATCCCCTCCGGGGGATGCGGTTGTTGCGTCCGGCCGTTCCGAACGCGCCAATCGTCTTGAGCGTCCCGAGCAACCCGCCTCTCGCGGCGATCGCGAACCCCGTGCTAAGGGCAGCCACACACCAGCGCACAAACGGGCCCCGGACAAGCCTGCGCTGGCTGCGATCCAGACCAGGATCGTAGCCAAACAATACGAGCAGGCGCTGGCCGACCTCGATGTCATCCTCCACGACGAACCGGACCACACCGACGCGCTGTACATGAGCGCGGTCTGCCGCCGCTACCGGCGGGAGTTCGACGCGGCGCTGTCGAAGCTTGCCAGGCTGAGAGCCCTCGCGCCCGAGAACGGCCGGGCGCACCAGGAGGAGGGCCACGCGTACCGCGACATGGGCCGGCCCGACCGTGCGCTCCAAGCGTATTCTCGGGCCTGCCGGTTCAACCCGGCGCTGGTGGCGAGCTGGCGGGGGCAACTGGATATCCTGACCCGCCGCGGACGCGGCCGGGAGGCGGCGCAAGCCAGGGCGCAACTGGACTACCTGCAGCGGCTGCCGCAACCCCTCGTCATCGTTCTCGACCTGGTGAGCCAGGGCAAGTTGCTCAAGGCGGAGGACCTGTGCCGAAAATTTCTGCAAAAGGCGCCCCACCACGTGGAGGCAATGCGGCTTCTGGCCGACATCGGCATCCGCTTTGGCGTCCTGGCGGACGCCGAGTTCCTGCTCGAGTCCGCACACCGGTTGGATCCGAAGAACGTGCGGGTGCATGTCGATTACATCCAGGCTCTCAGGAAACGTCAGAAATCCGGCCAGGCCCTCGAGCAGGCCCAAAGGCTGCTTGAGACCTCACCCGACAATCCGCAGTTCCAGTCCATCTACGCGATCGAATGCATGCAGACCGGCGACTTCGAGGAGGCACTTAACCTTTTCGACCGGGTGCTGGAGCAGATCCCCGGGGATCCGGTCACGCTCACATCGAAGGGCCACGCGTTCAAGACCCACGGCCAGTACGACAAGGCTGTCGCCTCCTACCGGGCGGCGCTCGTGAGTCAGCCGCGGCACGGCGAAGCCTGGTATTCGCTGTCCAACCTGAAGGTCTACTCGTTCAGCGACCGCGAACTCGAGCGGATGCATGCGCAGGCGCGCAACGATGATCTGCCCCATGCCGACCGCGTACATCTGAACTTCGCCCTGGGCAAAGCCTACGAAGACCGCAACGACTTCGAGACCTCGTTACGTTGCTACGAGCAAGGCAACCGCTCCAAGAAGACTACAAGTACCTACGATGCGGACAAGATGACGGAGGAACTGCAGGCCCAGCACCGAGTGTGTACCGCCGAGATGCTGTCGCGCGGTACCAGGGCGGGGCATTCTGCAGGCGATCCGATTTTCGTCGTCGGACTGCCGCGGGCCGGTTCAACCCTGCTGGAACAGATCCTCTCGTCTCATTCCAGGGTCGACGGCACCCTGGAACTGCCGAACATCCTGTCGTTGTCGCAGCAATTGCGGCGGCGCGGACGCAGCGGGACCGAGCCCGACTATCCCGGGATCCTGGCGGCGCTGTCCGATGAGGAGCTCCACCAGTTCGGGCAGCAGTACATCGACGACACGCGGATTCACCGCCGGAGCGCGCCGTTTTTCGTCGACAAGATGCCGAACAACTTCCGCCACATTGGACTGATTCACCTGATACTGCCCAACGCGAAGATCATCGACGCCAGGCGCCATCCCATGGCCTGCGGTTTCAGCGGCTACAAGCAACTGTTCGCCGAAGGCCAGCAATTTACCTATGACCTGGCGGACCTCGGGCAGTACTATCGCAATTACGTCGAACTCATGGATCACTGGGACGCGGTACTCCCCGGCAAGGTGCTGCGTGTCCAGTACGAAAACGTGGTGGGTGACCTGGAAACCCAGGTCCGTCGAATCCTCGACCACTGCGGACTCGAATTTGAACCGGGCTGCCTGAGCTTTCACCGCACCGACCGGGCGGTGCGCACGCCGAGTTCCGAACAGGTTCGCCAGCCGATATTCAAGTCGGGGCTGGACTACTGGCGCAATTACGATCCCTGGCTCGATCCGTTGAAGGGCGCGCTGGGCGAAGACGTCCGGCTTCGCTTCGGCATTTGACCCGCGAATCCCCGGCCCGCATCGGACTGCCGGCTATGGTCATGGTATGGGTATGAACGAGACCAACAGCAACCGTGCAGACGCGGCCGTGGCCAAGCCGGCCGTTCCGGATATCGGCCACGAAATCGGCGAGCAGAATATCCGCTTTTGGGGTCTCGACATCCATAACCCGGTCTTCATCGTTTCCGGGCTGCTGGTGGTAATGCTCGTGATCGGCACCTTGCTGTTCCCGCAGCGGGCGACGGCCTTGTTCGCCGACTTGAGGGTCTGGACCACCGTGACCTTCGATTGGTTTTTTCTCAGCGCGGCGAACATCTTTGTAGTGTTCAGCCTCGCGCTCGCCCTGTCGCCACTGGGGCGGATTCGCCTTGGCGGGAAGGACGCCGCGCCCCATTACGGCTATCTCGCGTGGCTGGCGATGCTGTTCGCGGCCGGCGTGGGCATTGGCCTGATGTTCTTCGGCGTCCTGGAGCCTGTGACCCACACCCTGGCGCCTCCGCTGGGCATCGACCCCGCCGATGCCAACGCCGCCCGCGCCGTGGGCATGTCCGCCGCGATTATGCATTGGGGCCTGCACGCATGGGCGATCTACGCGGTGGCCGGCTTGTCGCTGGCTTTCTTCTGTTTCAATCGCGGCATGCCTCTCACCTTGCGTTCCGCGTTCTACCCGCTGATCGGCAAGTCCGTGTGGGGCCCCTTTGGTCACGCGGTGGACATCGTCGCGGTGCTGGCTACCCTGTTCGGGCTCGCGGTGTCGCTTGGCTTCGGCGCCGAACAGATCGCCGGCGGATTGCAATACCTGTTCGGAATCCCAGCCGTCACCGCTACCAGGATCATCCTGATCATCGTCATCATCGCCATCGCGCTGGTGTCCGTCATCGCCGGGCTGGACAAGGGCGTCAAGCGCCTGAGCTGGATCAACATGGGGCTCGCGGGCCTGCTGTGGCTGTTCGTCCTGATCGCGGGGCCGACGCTGGCCATTCTCGCGAAGATCGCCAAAGCGCCCGTCGATTACATTTACTACCTGCCGGCATTGAGCAACTGGATCGGCCGCGAAGACCTGGCTTTTCTGCATGACTGGACGACTTTCTACTGGGCCTGGTGGATTGCCTGGGCGCCCTTCGTGGGCATGTTCATCGCCCGCGTCAGCTACGGCCGCACCGTGCGCGAGTTCATTACCTGGGTGCTGATAATCCCGACGATCATCGGCATCCTGTGGATGGCGACGTTTGGCGGCGCCGCGGTGGATCAGTACTTTTCCACCGGATATACGGGCGTGGCGGAGTCCGTACCCGAACTGGCCCTGTTCAAAATGCTCGAGCAATTGCCGTTGACGGGACTGGTCTCCGCCGTCAGCGTGTTGCTGATAACGATCTTTTTCGTCACCTCGGCCGACTCGGGTTCATTGGTGATGGACACCATTACGGCTGGCGGCAAGATAGACGCGCCGGTGCAGCAACGCGCCTTCTGGTGCCTGCTCGCCGGCATGGCCGCGATAGCGCTGATGCTTGGCGGCGGCATGGCGTCGCTGCAGGCGCTGACCCTTTCGGTGGGCCTGCCCTTCACCCTGATGTTGCTGTGCATGTGCGTCGGTCTCATCAAGGGGCTGCTCGAGGAGAGAGCCATCCAGACCTGAGTTTGAGGATAGTCCGGATGGCTTCCGAGTCTCTCTATTGCACAACAACAGGGGGAAAATATGAAAGGGTACCTGATGATCGTCAACGGCACGTTGCGCTACAGGCGTCCTTCATCCCTGAGGTACCGGATCACCTCATCGGCAAGTGCTTGTGGTGTATCCCGATCGGAGCACAAGTGAAGCTCCGGATCCAGCGGCCGTTCGTATGGCGACCCGATGCCAGTGAGATCGTTGATCTCGCCCGCTCTGGCTCTGGCGTATAGCCCCTTCGGGTCCCGCTGCTGGCAGACCTCTAGCGGCGCGTCAACGAAAACTTCCAAAAACCGCCCGGCGCCCGCGAGTTCCCGCGCACGCATCCGTCCCGCTCGAAACGGCGAGATCAACGCCGTCACCACGATGATTTCGGAGTCAAGGAGAAGTCTGGCGATCTCCGCTGCCCGGCGTATGTTCTCGGCCCGGCCGGCCTCGCTGAACCCGAGGTCGGCATTCAGTCCACGACGCATGACATCGCCGTCCAGCATGCAGACGGAAAGACCCAAATCGCGCAGGCGGCTGGCAATCTCGCCGGCGAGAGTGGTCTTCCCGGCCGCCGGCAGACCCGTAAGCCAGAGCGCGAAGGGTTGCCGGGATTCCGGAGAAGAGTGCTGAGGCGGCATCAGAAATAGCCGCTTTGGGCGATTGAACTGTCGTACGCCATGAGATCCTGCGTACGCCCCTCGCGTTCGGAGGTGCGTTCGCGTCGAAGCTCCCTCAAGACGGCAGATATATCCTGCGCTTCGGATTCCACCGCGCCGGTGAGCGGCCAGCAGCCAAGCGAGCGGAAGCGCACTCTGCAGGTTTGCGCCTCTTCGCCGTCTTCCAGCGCCATTCGCTCATCGACGCGCACGATGAGCAGGCCATTTCGCAGCACAACGGGCCGGTCCGCCGCGAAGTAGAGTTCCGTCACTTCGATGCGCTCAAGCGCGATGTAACGCCAAACGTCGAACTCGGTCCAATCGGCGAGGGGAAAGGCGCGCATTGGTCCTTCGCCAACGCCTGTACCTTCGCGCGCCGAAGCTTGCGAAAGGGTCGGGCCCGTCTGGGCGCGGTCACGAACTCTCTTCTCGTCGCCCCGCGCCCCGTCAATGAACGCGTCAAAACCATATTTGCCCAACGCTTGCTGAAGCGCGTTGCTCTTCATCACCCGGATATGCTCCGCGGCGCTATGCGTGAACGGACCGATCCCCTGCCGCGCGCCTTCCCGATTGACCTGAACGATCAGCTCCATTCCCGCGGTTCGGGCCACCCGGTCGCGAAACGGGTAGGTTTCCGGAAATTTCCAGGTAGTGTCCACGCTCAGCAAGGGAAACGGCGGAACCGAAGGCGCAAAAGCTTTCAGCGCCAGGTGCAGAATCACGCACGAATCCTTTCCCGCAGAAAACAGCATTGCCGGCCGACGGCAGGCCGACACTGCGTCTTGCAGCGTGTGGATCGCCGAAGACTCCAGGCGAGTCAGCCGTTCGGAGCGCCGCGCGGTGCTTTTCGTTGCCCTGGGCATTGTTCAATCAATTTATCGGGGTTGGCGGAAGTGCGCAATAGTGCCCGGGGCCGGACTTTAACATATCGCATAACATATTGATAACCCACAAAAACGTCATTTTCCTCCGGCTATTCCCAACATTTTGAACAACGGAATGAATATGCAGATCACGCGCCTCGCTTCCAATTGACCGCCTCAAGCGGACGCGCATGCAGAGTTCGCCATGAACGAATTCAAATCCTCGATTAGGGCTTGTTAACACTAATGGGCATGAATATGGTACGATTCATGGATGGAAATCACACCTGAGCAATACGAGAGCATTGCGTCCTGCCTTCCGGTGCAGCGCGGTATTGTCCGTCTTTCGAATCTTGAGGTTCTCAACGCCATTTTGTATGTCGCGGAGCACGGCTGTAAGTGACGCGGATTGCCGGCCCGGTTTGGCAACTGGCACACCATTTACACCCGGATGAACCGCTGGCCGAAGAACGGGGTGCTGGACCGGGTGTTTGAGCATTTGCAGCGCGAGCGGATCGTGCGCATCAAGCTGGAGGCGTTGTCGATAGACAGCACGGCGGTCAAGGTGCATCCGGACGGAACCGGGGCGCGAAAAAAAACGGCCCGCAATCCATCGGCAAGTCCCGCGGCGGCTGGACCACCAAGATTCATATGGTTGCCGCGGATGCTCGAACGGCCGTAACGTTCTCGCTTTCCCCGCCAGGCCCACGATGCGCCCGAAGGACGCAAACTGCTGAAACGTCTCGGCAAGCAGAACGCCCCGCTTTGTCTACTCATGGACCGCGCATACGAGGGCGACGAAACACGCCAATTGGCTTTGGCACTGGGGTATACGCCTGTTGTTCCGCCGAAGCGAAGACGGCTCCATCCTTGGGAATACGACCGCGAGATGTATAAGCGGCGTAACGAAATCGAGCGGCTGTTTCGCCGTTTGAAGGGATTCCGCCGAATCTTCTCGCGCTTTGAAAAACTCGATGTCATCTTCCTTGGATTCATCCTCTTCGCACTCATCCTCGAGGCACTGCGTTAGTGTTAACAAGCCCTAGCTACCGGCAGTTCGCCTACCGGGTTCGACGAGAAACCCGCTTTATTCGAACTGCGGACGATGAAGACTTCCTTCACGAAGTCCTACGGACCTCCAAGAGCCGCATTAAGACGTTGCCTGCGGAAACCGGACTATGGCGGGCACAACTCGGGCACGTTTGGGAGCCGTTCTACCATGACGACCAGTATATTAATGATGCTCCCGCCGCTTATCCCCCGGATCGAATGAAACCTATCCACAGACGGGCAACAGAAGGTCGCGCCAACCCGAAGGGGATACCGGTTCTCTACCTGTCCACCCATCCGAAAATCGCCATGTCCGCCGCGCGGCCAGGGCCGGCATTGTCACGACCGGAGAGAGCCATCTTCCGATCTCGTCGGATCATTCGCTCACGGCAGCCTTCCGCATCCGTGGAGCCGTTGGCGGTGGCTGAAGCTGGTATGCGCAGATTGATGGACGCTACGATTCGACCCAGTATTCGACCTCGGCGAATCTCGCCGAAACGGGGAGCCGGTTTTTCTCCAATTTACGTGCCGCTGTCAAAAATGAGGCTTGGTCGATCCAGGGATATGTGACCAACTTGTTGGACAGTGACGATCCCGTCAGTATCCAGCCGTTCGTGAATACCAGAAACTTCGCGCGACAATTCCTGGTCACCGTGCCTGATCCCCTACAGGCCGGCGTTCGAGTGCACCGCAACTTCTAGCCGCCCCGGGAGATGCGTGCGGACGAAAGCCGATGATGAAGTGGCGGCCAGCCGCGCCGTCATAGCGTTGAGCAGGTGCAAGAGGCGCTGGAAGCCACGCTCAACCGCCGCATCCGCGATTTGAATCAATCTTGGTTCGGAACCGGCTCTGCCTGCAGTACCGGGAAACGGGCGCCGCGCGGCCGCACGGCATTTGCCAGCCAGCGGCGCAGGTAGTGAGTGAAGCTTCGGCGAACGACGATGGTGTAGCTTGACGGGTCACCGGCGGCGGCCAGCAGGACAGCCGCCCTGCCCAGGCCTGTCTGTGCGCATTGCCCCGGCGCGAACTCCCGCGGATGCAGATCCAGGGCGCAGCCTTTCGCCAGCACCGTGCGCGCGTCCACGCCGCTGACGAGCAGTTCGACATTGCCGCCGCTCACATCGTTGACCGCGGCGTGGAACCCGGCGAGCGCCTCGGCGAGTTCGCTGCCGAGAGCGGCGACGCCCTCCGCGCCGGTCACGATCAGCCACTCGTCCGGCCCCAGCCAATGGACCTGGTGCTCGCCGGTCGTGAACGTATTCGCGGCCAGCGGCATGGGTTGGCCCAGGATCCGCTCGGCGGCCGTAAGGGCCTGGCTGTTGCGCGGATTCAGTCTGAGATTGAGGAAACCGCGGCCGGACCGGACGCGGATGGCGACACGCGCCTTCGGCTCGGATTCCACCGAGGCGAAGAAGAGTTCCAGGCCGTGGTTGCCGTGGCTGGCCTCAGACATGCTGACGCTGTCCCTTGGGGTCGTAAAAGACCGGCGAAACGATCTGCATCGGCAGGGGGTTGCGACCGGGCCGGGCCGCGTAGATGGTTTCGCCCTTGCGCCCCCGCCCGCCGGCCACCAGGGCCAGCGCGATCGGGTGGCCCAGGCAGGCACTGAAGTAGCTGGACGTGACATGACCGCACATCGCTGCGGGCTTGCCGGTTTCGCCGATGAGCTGCGTGCCTTCCGGGAGCAAGGTCCGGCCGTCGTGCGGCAGCAAGCCAACCCATTGCTTGCGGTCCGCGCGCAGGCAGTCCGGGCGCTTGAGGGAACGCTTGCCGAGAAAGTCCTTCTCCTTTGATAGCAGCCAGTTCATGCCGAGGTCTACGGGCGTCACGGAGCCGTCGGTGTCCTGGCCGGCGATGACGAATCCCTTCTCGGCGCGGAGCACGTGCATGGTTTCCGTCCCGTAGGGCGTGATGTCGAACTCCATGCCAGCCTCCATAATCCTTCGCCACATGGCCAGCGCATGGTTGCTGTCGACGTTGATCTCAAACGCCAGCTCGCCGGAAAAGCTCACCCGGAACAGCGTCACATCCATGCCTGCCAGTACCGCGGGGCTCACGGTCATGAACGGAAACCTTTCCTTGTCGAGCGGGATGTCGCAGCCGAGCTTTGCCAGCAACTTGCGGCTGTTGGGCCCGGCCGCCGCAATCGTCGAATAGTGATCGGTGAGCGACGTCAGGTAAACCTTAAGCTCCGGCCACTCGGTCTGCAGCCACCTTTCCATCCAGCCCAGCGCCGTCGCCGCGCCGCCGGTCGTCGTGGTCAGGTAGAAGCGCTGTTCGCCGGCTCGAGCCATCACGCCGTCGTCCATGAGCATGCCGTCCTCGCCCAGCATGATCCCGTAGGCGCAGCGCCCGACCTTCATCCCGCCGACGTTGTGCGTGTAGATGCGCTCCAGGAACTTGACGACATCGGGACCGCGGGCATCGATCTTGCCCAGGGTGGAGGCGTCCATGACGCCGAGCGAATTACGCACCGCCAGACACTCGCGCGCCACCGCGGCGTGCAGGTCTTCGCCGCCTCGCGGAAAGTACCACGGCCGGCGCCACTGGCCGACGTTCTCCATGGGCGCGCCCGCGGCCGAGTGCCACTCGTGGATGGCAGTCGTGCGAACCGGATCGTAGAGCGGGCCTACGCTTTCGCCGGCGCAGACGCCGAAACTCACCGGCGTGTAGGCTGGCCGGAACGTGGTCGTGCCAACCTCGGGAATCGCCTTGCCGAGGATGTCCGCGAGCACCGCCATGCCGTTGATGTTGCCGAGCTTGCCCTGATCGGTGCCGAATCCGAGCGCCGTGTATCGCTTGACATGCTCCACGTTGCGATAACCCTCGCGCGAAGCGAGGCGAATGTCGGCGACGCTGGTGTCGTTCTGAAAGTCGATGAACTGCCTGGGGCAGCGATCCGCGTCCCTGGCCGCCGGCGTCCGCCACAAGGGTTCGATCGGTTTTTCCCCGTCATCCGAATCGGCGCCCGGCGCCCTGATGGCCGCTGTTTTCAGCCCCAGCCTGGACACGGCTTCGGCGCCGGCGCGCAGCCCGTCCGCCAGGCATTCGCCCAGGGACCACTTGCCGTTGCCTGAGCCGGCGGAAATATTGGCCTGGCGCGCCTCCGCGGGCAGGAAACAAAGCCGCGAATCGTCCCAGGCAAGCCGCCCGCCCGCCTGGGAGTGCAGATGAACCGCGGGGCTCCAGCCGCCGGACACGGCCACGAGATCGCAGTCGATGCGGATCGTGCTCCTGACGTTCTCCCAACTGTCGCCGTTCCACCGCGCGATGCTGGCGCCTGTGACCCGGCGGCGGCCGGCTACATTGCTCACAACGTGCCCCGCCAGCACTGGAATCCCCAGGGCTTGCGCCTCCACGCCCAGTTCCCCGGCGCCCCCGGGGCGGCTGTCAACGATGGCGGCAACCTCGGCGCCGGCCCTGGCGAGGCTGAGCGCCGCTCGGTACGCGGAATCGTTGTTGGTGAAGACTACCGCGCGGCGGCCCGGCAGGACCGCATACCGGTCGATGTAGGTCGAGACGGCCGAGGCCAGCATTACGCCGGGGCGGTCGTTGTTGCAGAACACCAGCGGCCGCTCCAGACTGCCCTGCGCCAGCACCACCTGCCTGGCCCGGACCCGCCAGAGCCGCTCCCGGACGCCGCTGCCGCCCGAGCTGTTGGAATGGCCGGCGCAACGCTCGGCAATCGTCAGGAAATTGTGATCGTAGTAACCGAAAACCGTGCTTGTGGGCAGCAGGACGCAGTCTTCCCGACCACGCAGCTCCGCAACCGCGGCGGCGGCCCACTCCGCGGCCGGGGCCCCGTCGATACTCGCGGCGGAAGCCAGCAAACTGCCGCCGAATTCGTGCTGCTCGTCGGCGAGCATCACCCGGGCGCCGGACTTCGCCGCCGCCAGCGCCGCCATAAGGCCGGCCGGTCCGCCGCCGGCCACAAGCACGTCGCAGTGCGCGTTCATGTGCTCGTAGCGGTCGGGATCGGGCCCTTCCGGCGCCTGGCCGAAGCCTGCCGACTTGCGGATCGCACGCTCGTAGTACTTCCACCACGAGCGCGGCCACATGAATGTCTTGTAGTAGAAACCCGCGCCCAGCACGCGGCCGAAAACATCATTGATCGCGCCGATATCGAACCGGACGCCGGGCCAGCCCCTGGTGGTGCGCGCAACCAGGCCGCCGCGGAGTTCGACCTGCGTCGCCGGCAGGTTGGGCTGCGCTGCGGCGCCTTCGCCGATCTGCATGATCGCGTTCGGTTCCTCCGCGCCGCTGCCGACGATCCCGCGCGGGCGCCGCAACTTGAAGCTGCGTCCCACCAGGGATACGTCGTTGGCGATCAGCGCGGAGGCGAGCGTGTCGCCGGCAAAGCCCTCGCAGGCCTTACCGTCAAAGGAGAATGCCAACGGCCGGGAACGGTCTATCCGCCCGCCGCGCGGCAATCGATTCGGCTGGGCGGCGGCCATCGTCAGCGGCGCTTCCCGGCGCCGGCTTCAACATTGGCGGCAGCGCCGGCCGGCCGGCTGTTACCGGCGCCCATCAAGCTGTAGCTCTTCTCAATGCGGTAGCTGACCGTGTCGCGCTCGACACCAAACCACCGCCGACAGCCCTGGGCGTGATTCCACAATTCCCTGTGGGAACCGCGCGGGTTGCTGCGGTAGAACAGGTAGTCGGCCCATTCCGCGTCGCTCAGCGCATACGGGTCGGCGGGGCGCGCGATGCCGGCTTCCCCGCCGTAGCTGAACTCGGTCTCAGCCCGGGGTCCGCACCATGGACATTCGATCAGCAGCATGGCCGGGGGCCTGTTGGAGCGGCTCGATACAGGATTGCCCGGTTCATTATCCGCCAGCCCGGTGAGATATGCGGGTTAGGGCCTGTTAACACTATGGGAAGCCGCTCTGCCGGGTCTATTTTTTTGTCCGGCAAGGCGCCGCGAGCGCCGTGTGGCTGGTCCACATAAGCGAGTGGCAACGCCGCCGGGCGGAAAAATAGACCCGGCCCTTTGGGTTGAATCTGTTACGGCGCCAATCAAGGCGCGAGGAGCGCGGTTTGGTGATTCCAAATGAGCGACGAGTAACGATGGGTGGCGCTGTAACAGATTCAACAGAGCGGCTTCCCATAGTGGTAACAGGCCCTAATGCGCCACCGCCGCGGCGCCGTGTTCATCGATCAGCGCGCCCGAGGCGAACCGGTCCAGGCTGAAGGGCGCGTTGAGCTCGTGGGGCTGGTCGTGGGCGAGCGTATGCGCGAACACCCACCCCGAGCCCGGCGTCGCCTTGAAGCCGCCGGTGCCCCAGCCACAGTTGAAGTACAGGCCCTGCACGGGTGTCTTTGACACGATCGGACAGGCGTCCGGGCAGATATCGACGATGCCGCCCCATAGCCTGAGCATGCGCACGCGGCTGAACACCGGGAACAATTCGATGATCGCCTGCATCGCATGCTCGATGACCGGGAAGCTGCCGCGCTGACCGTAGCCGTTGTACGCGTCAATTCCGGCGCCGATCACCAGCTCGCCCTTGTCGGACTGGCTGATGTATCCATGCACCGCGCCGGACATGACCACGGTGTCCAGCACCGGCCTGATGGGCTCGGAAACGAACGCCTGCAAGGGGTGGCTCTCGACCGGCAGCCGCAGGCCGGCCATTTTTGCCAGCACGCTGGCGTTGCCGGAAACCACCACGCCGATGCGATCGGCCGCGATCGGACCGCGCGTAGTCGCGACCCCCACGGCCTTGCCTGCCCGGACATCGATGCCGGTGACCTCACACTGTTCGATTATGTCCACGCTGAGCGCGTCGGCCGCCCGCGCGAAGCCCCAGGCGACGGCATCGTGGCGCGCCACCCCGCCACGGCGCTGCAGCGACGCGCCGAGTATCGGATAACGCGCGCCGGGCGAGGCGTTGATGCATGGAATCGCCTTTTTGACCTCGGCCGCGCCAAGCACCTCGGCGTCGATCCCGTTGAGCCGGTTGGCGTTGACGCGCCGTTCGATGTCCCGCATGTCCTGCAGCGAGTGGCCGAGGTTGTATACGCCGCGCTGGCTGAACATGACGTTGTAGTTCAAATCCCGGCTCAGCCCTTCCCAGAGCTGCAGCGATTTCTCGTACAGCAGCGACGCCTCGGTCCACAGGTAGTTGGAGCGAACGATGGACGTATTGCGCCCGGTGTTGCCTCCGCCTATCCAACCCTTCTCAAGCACGGCGACGTTCCTCAGGCCGTGATTTTTGGCCAGGTAGTAGGCGGTCGCCAGACCGTGACCGCCGCCGCCCACGATGATCGCGTCATAGCTTTTCTTCGGCTCGGGACCGCGCCACGCGGGCGGCCAGTTCCTGTTGTAGTCAAGCGCGTTGCGCAGCAGACCCAGCGCCGAGTATCGTTTCATTATCCGTTGACCCCATTGACGTCACGCAGCCGTTCGTTGGCCGGATCGAAGGGGCTGTCCGCAATCACCGTCGCTCCGAGGGTCCTGTCAAGAACCTCGATCTCGACCTCGGCGCCCGGAACCGCCAGTTCGGGGGGCAGCATGCCCAGCGCCAGTGACTTGCCCACGCGGAAACCGTAATTGCCGCTGGTGGCGCGGCCGACGGTTTCGCCGTCCTTGAGCAGCGCGTTGTTGCCCAGCGCATCGGCGTCTTCGACATCGTGAACCTCGAGCGTGGCGAGCACTTGCTTGAGACCCGCCTGCCTTGCCGCCAGCAGCCCGTCGCGTCCGAGGAAATCGCCCTTGTCCGGCTTGACGAAGCGATCCAGCGCCGACTCGAAAGCGGAGTACTCGATCGACAGTTCCGTGCCCACCAGCCGGTAGGACTTTTCCATCCGCATGGAGTCCATGGCGCGAATTCCGAACGGCGCCAGTCCCAGGTCTTCGCCGGCCTCGAACAGCGCATCGAAGATGTGGTTTTGGTGCTCCATCGGGTGGTGCAGTTCCCAGCCCAGTTCGCCGACGAAGTTCACCCGCATGGCGTTGACCGGCGCCGAGCCGACCACGATATTGCGGGCGGTCAGCCAGCGGAAGGCCTCGTTGGACAGGTCGGCGCGCGTCACGCGCGACAGCAACTCCCTCGCCCTGGGGCCGGCCAGGACCAGCACGCCGGTGGTATTCGTCAGGGGCGTGAAGGCAACCGACCCGTCGCACGGTATGTACTTGCACAGGAAGTCATGGTCCAGCCGCTGAAAGGCCCCGGCCGACACCAGGTAGAAGGAATCGGCCGACTCGCGCCGGATCGTGAACTCCGAATGCACGCCGCCGTTGCGGTTCAGGGCGTGCGCCAGGCACACTCGCCCGGCTTGTTCGGGTACGCGGTTGGCGACAAGCCAGTTGAGGAAGTCTTCCGCGCCCGGGCCTGACACGCGGCACTTGGCGAACGCCGTCATATCGAGCAGGCCGACATTGCGGGTCACGTTGTTGACTTCCCTGCGCACCGCCTCGAACCAGCGCGAACGGCGAAACGACCAGTCGTCTTCCTGGGGCATGCCGTCGGTAGCAAAGAAATTGGGTCGCTCCCAGCCGAACTTCTGCCCGAACACGGCGCCGCGCGCCTTCATGCGCTCGTAGCAAGGCGCGGTGCGCAACGGACGCGCGGCCGGTCGCTCCTCGTCCGGATAGTGGATGATGAAGACGTGCGCGTACGCTTCCTCGGTTTTCTCGACCAGGTAGTCTTTGGTCGCGTATTCCCCGAAACGGCGCGGCTCCACTCCAAGCATGTCGATGGTCGGCTCGCCTTCGACGATCCACTCGGCGAGTTGCCAGCCGGCGCCGCCCGCCGCCGTGATTCCGAAGCTGTGTCCCTCGGACAGCCAGAAATTGTCGACGCCCCACGCCGGCCCGATGATCGGATTGCCGTCCGGCGTGTAGGCAATGGCTCCGTTGTAGACCTTCTTGATCCCGACCTCGGCGAACGCCGGCACCCGCGCCATGGCGGCCTCGATGTGCGGCATCAGGCGGTCGATATCTTCCTGGAACAGCTCGTACTCGGCTTGCGGATCCGGGCCGTCGACGTAACAGCAGGGCGCATCTTTCTCGTAGGGACCGAGGATGAAGCCGCTGCTTTCCTCGCGCAGGTACCACGAACCGTCCGATTCGCGGAGCACGCCGAGTTCCGGCAGGTCCTGCTGCTTGCGCTTCTCAAGGTCGGGATGTGGTTCGGTAACGATGTACTGGTGCTCCACCGGCATCACGGGGATGTCCAGTCCAACCATCTCACCGGTTCGGCGGGCGTAATTTCCGGTCGCCGAGACCACGTGATCGCAGGTGATGTCGCCCTTGTCCGTGTGCACGATCCAGCCGCCGGAGGTCGCCTGGGTGATCCCGACTACCGCGGTCTTGCGGTAGATCGCGGCACCGCGCGCGCGCGCGCCCCTGGCCAGTGCCTGGGTCAGGTCGGCAGGCTGGATGTAGCCATCCTCCGGATGAAAGATGCCTCCGACCAGTCCGTCGATGTTGCACAGGGGCCACAGCACCTTGATCTCCGCCGGCGTCAGGAAGCGCACGTCGACCCCGATGGTCTTGGCCGTCGCCGCGTACTGATAGTACTCGTCCATGCGGTCATCGTTCATGGCCAGCCGCAGGTTGCCGACCTGGCTGAACCCGACCTGCTGCCCCGTCTCTTCCTCGAGCTGCCGGTAGAGGTTGACCGAGTACTTGTGTACCTGGCCCACTGAATAACTCATGTTGAACAGCGGCAGCAGACCCGCGGCGTGCCAGGTCGAGCCGGACGTCAACTCGCCCTTCTCGACCAGCACCACTTCTTCGCCCCAGCCCTTCCTGGCCAGGTGATACAACGTGCCGCCTCCGACGACGCCGCCTCCGATGACGACAACTCTCGCTCGCGATTTCATCGCTTAAGGGTTCGGTCTCAGAGGAATGTCCGCGACGGCCGGGCGAACAACTCGCGAACAAGCGGCTCGTAGTGTTCGAGTGGATGCGTCCTGTACGCAGGATCGAACGAAACCTGGTCCCAGCGGGCGCAGAATTCGATGCACGCTTCGTAGGACTCGTGGTCGCGATGGCGGTCCCGGGCGTTGCGATCCCGGCCGTAGTGTTGCAGCCAGTAGTAGCCCTGGAAAAGGCCGTGGTGCTTGACGATCCAGTGGTTCTTCTCGCTCACGTAAGGGGCGAGCAACGCGGCGGCCGTCTCGGAGTGGTTGCGCGGCGAGATCACGTCGCCGATGTCGTGCAGCAGCGCGCACGCGATGGTTTCGTCGTCCGCGCCGTCGCGTTCCGCCCTTGTGGCGGTCTGCAGCGCGTGCTCCAGACGGCTGATCCGATAGGTCGAGTCGCCGTCCATGGAGCGCAGCCAGGCCAGCACCCGGTCGGCGAGTTCGGCCGCGTTGCGCGCGTCGTGAGCCTCCACCAGATCGTAATCCTCGCGGGTACCGTGATCCATCGCCGTGAACGAAACCTTGCGATTCATGATTCGCCTCCCACGGATTCCGCCCTCCTGCGCCGGCGCCGGCCGGCGCCGGCGGAACCCGGCCCCGCGGCCGGCCTGTCAACCACCGAGAACAGCCTTGGAAAGGCGTCTCGCTTGTTCGGGATCGCCATGGCGTCCACGAAGTATTCCTGGAACTTCGGTTCCACCGCCGTCTCGATCTTCTCGATCCCGCGCACCGCGGCCTCGATCTCGGCGCGGGCAGGTACGTGAAGCAACGCGATCAGCGCCCCCATGCCCGCAGCGTTGCCGGCCGACTCGACCCGGTTGAGGTCGCAGTCGGGAATCAGCCCCAGGACCGTGGCGTATTTCGGATCGATGTGGGAACCGAACGCTCCGGCCAGCCGGATGCGGTCGATTCCGTCGAAGTCGGCGCGGTCCTGGAGCAACCGGACGCCTGCGTAAAGCGCCGCCTTGGCGAGTTGTACCTGGCGGACGTCATTCTGGGTGACGAGGATTTGCCGCGGGCCGTCGTGCAGCAGGTAGGAGAAGGTGCGCCCGTCCGCGACGATACGTTCGCTGCGGGCAGCCAGCGAGCCGTCGACGACGCCATCCTCGTTGATGATTCCAGCCAGGTACATCTCGGCGACGACCTCGATGATGCCGGGTCCGCAGATGCCCGTAACTCCGGACGCCCCCGCGGCTTCCTCAAACCCCGGATCGTCTGACCAAAGCTCCGAACCGATGACGCTGAAACGCGGCTCGAGGTTCTCCGCATCGATGCGCACGCGCTCGATGGCGCCGGGCGTGGCGCGCTGGCCGGCGGAAATCTGCGCGCCCTCGAAGGCGGGGCCGGTGGGACTGGAGCAGGCCAGCAGCCGGTCGCGGTTGCCGAGCACGATTTCCGCGTTGGTGCCCACGTCCACCACCAGCGAGACCTCCTCCAGCAGGTGCGGCTCCTCGGCCAGCACCATGCCGGCCGCGTCGGCGCCCACGTGCCCGGCGATGCATGGCAGCACGTAGACATTAGCGCCGGGATGGATCCCGATGCCGATGTCGCGGGCCTTGAGATCGAGCGCGGTATCGACAGCCAGCGCAAAGGCGGCGCCACCGAGTTCGCGGGGATCGAGCCCCAGGAAAAGGTGGTGCATGATCGGATTGCCGACGATCGTCAGCTCGACGATGTCCGCTGCCTCCATGCCGCCCCGGCTGCAAACATCACCGATGAGGTCGTTCACGCTCTGACGAACGGCGTGCGTCAGTTCGGCGGCGCCTTCCGGGTGCATCATCACGTAGGAAACCCGGCTCATCAGGTCCTCGCCGAAGCGAATCTGCGGATTCATTATGCCGTCGGTAGCCAGCACGTTGCCGGTTGTCAGATTCACGAGGTGGGCGGCAATCGTCGTCGAACCGATGTCGAGGGCGACGCCATGGACGCTGGACCTGAAGCCGGGCCAGACGGCGACGACAGTGGATTGCCGGTGCACCGCCACGGTGACTCGCCATTCACCATCCCGCAGTGCAGTCTGCAATCCCGGCAGAATGACGGGATCGCACGCCAGGTCGGCCAGGTGCCATTCCCAGGCCAGGGCGTCGCAGAGACGCTGCAGGTCACCGGTCGATTCAAGCATATCGGCCGGCTGCACCTCGACGTGGTAAGGGCGCGTGGCTGGATCGAGCTTGATTTCACGGTGCTCGGCATCCTTGCGCACCACCTGGCGATGCATCTGGCTCTCCGGCGGCACATCGATGACCAGATCGCCCCGGATCACCGCCTGGCAGCTCAGGCGGTGGTTGTGGGCCAGTTCCTGGCGGCGCTCGCTGTACCTCTCCTCGATCTCGTTGATCGCCGAAAGGTGCGTCGGGCGGGAAATGATGGCGTGCTTGGCGAAGTCGCCGTTCATGCAGACGATGCGGCAGCGGCCGCACAGCCCGCGGCCGCCGCACACCGAGTCCACGTCGACGCCGATGCTGCGGGCGGCATCCAGCAGGCGCGTGCCCCGCGGGAATGTGCCGCGGGGCCCGGAGGGCGTGAACACGATCTTGGCGTTCTTGCTGGCCACGTCAGTTCCTCGTGCGGGGCGCTCGGGCGGCCAGCGCGCTCAGGCGACGGCCTCGACCCGGCTGTAATCGCCCCGCGCCATCTCCTCGGCGAGGATCTTGCGCCCGGTGGGATTGATGCGCTCGCCGATGATCACGAACGGCCGGTCGAAACCGATCCGCACTTCCCTGGCGAGCGAAGCAACGACTGTTTCCGTCATGAGACTTTCTCCATTGCCTGCTTGGTCGGCGCGTCCGGTACCGCGGGGTGACCCTGATCCCACGCGGCGTTCTTCCAATCCAGGGCGGGCTGCCAAGGCCGGCGGCCGTCCAGCACGCCGGACCGCTCGACGATTTCCGCGACCCGGTGCTCTTGGCGGTAGGCCATGATGTGAATACCGTGCACGCCCTCGATTTCCCTGATCCGGTGAATCATGTCGATGCAGATATTCACCCCTTCCCGCTGCTGATTCACCGCGCCCCTCAACCGCCGGACGACCGCATCGGGAATATGGATACCCGGCACGTTGCCGCGAATCCATTCGGCCGAACGGGCCGAAGCCAGCGGGCCCACACCGGGCAGGATGAAGACCTTCTCGTGGGTTCCGGCGTCGCGCACCGCCGCCATGTAGCGTCTGAACGCGTCGATATCGAAACAGTACTGGGTCTGCACGAACTGCGCGCCGGCCGCGATCTTCTTCGCCAGCCGGAGCGGGCGGTAGTCCAGCGGCGGTGCGAACGGGTTCGCGGCGCCGCCGAGGAACACCCGCGGCGGCTCGGTCAGGATGCGCCCGCTCAGGAACCGCGACTCGTCGCGCATGCGGCGGATCATGCTCAGCATCGACAGGCTGTCCAGGTCGAATACGGGCTTGGCCTGCGGGTGATCGCCCACATCCACGCCATCGCCGGTCAGGCACAGAATGCTGGCCACGCCCATGGCCGCCGCGCCGAGCACGTCGCCCTGGAGGGCGATCCTGTTGCGGTCCCGGGCCGATACCTGCATCACCATGGCGTAGCCGCGCCGGCACAGCAGCGAACACATGCTGACGCTGGACATGTGGCAGTTGGCGCCCGAGCCGTCGGTGGCGTTCATCGCATCCACGTAGCCGTCGTACAGCGCCGCGCGCTCGTAGACTTCGGCCGGATTGGCCGAATCGGGTGGCGCGATCTCTGCCGTCACCGCGAACCCGCCGGCCCGCAGCACGCGCTCGAACCGGCCGAACGAGGAGTGCCCGGGCCTGATCGGCAGCGGATCGCCGGGCACCAGCGGTTCGTCTTCAAACTGCATGGCTGGAGTTCTCGACCCTGATGCGCACCTCGCGCAGCCACGCCGACCGGCCGATCAACCGGTGGTCGACGGGCGGCTGCACGACCTGGAGCGGAATTTCCTCTTCGCGCAACCGCTGGTTGCCTTCCCACGCGAGCACCCAGACGCAGGGCATCTCGGGCTCGACCTCGCAGTTGCCGTTGGCACGAACGCCGCCGCAGGGGCCGTTGCGCATCTTCTTCGGGCAGTTCATCGGGCACGACAGCCCGGTGAAGCCGACGATGCACTGGCCGCAACTCTGCGAGTCCAGCAGAAAACCCTTGGTGACCGACTCGATCTTCATGAACGGCTTGTCCAGCCGCGCGTAGCCGATGCGCCGCAACAGCGGGTGGCACAAGACCAGGATCCGCTCGATGGCGGCGTAGAGTTTCTTGAGACCGCGCGCGTTTCGCACTGACCATCGCCGCATTCCGTACATGACGCCCCGCTCCCTTACCTGGTGTCAGTAGTCCCGATCCTCGAACTGTGACTTGCGCCGTTGGATGAACTCCACCAGCGCCTCGTCGATGGCCGGATCGAGCGGCGGCGCCTCGTATTCCTTCAGCATCCGCTTCCAGATCCCGTTGGCGCGCTGCGCGGCGTCGAGCGAGCCCTCCTGCTGCCATTGCTCGAAGCTGTTGCTGTCCGCGATGCCGGAACGGTAAAACGCGGTCTTGAAGTTTGCCTGGGTATGCGCGGCGCCAAGAAAATGCGAGCCGGGCCCGACCTCGCGCAGCGCATCCATGGCCTGGCCGTTCTCTGACATATCCACCCCCTTCAACAGCACCGCGATCATATTCGACTGGTCGGCGTCGAGGATGAATTTCTCGTAGCTCATCGACAGGCCGCCCTCCAGCCAGCCAGCCGCGTGAAGCATGAAATTCACGCCCGCCAGCGCTGCCGTCTGCAGCGTGTTGGCCGACTCGTAAGCCGCCTGGGCGTCGGGAATCTTCGACGCGCACAACCCGCCGCCACTGCGGAAGGGCACGCCAAGGCGGCGCGCCAGCTGCCCCGCGCCGTACAGGACCAGGCTGGGTTCCGGGGTGCCGAAGGTCGGCGCTCCCGACTGCATGGACACGGCCGACGCGAACGAACCGAACACCACGGGAGCCTCGGGGCGCACCAGTTGAATGTAGGCCATCCCGGCCAGCGCCTCGGCCAGGATCTGGGTTAGCGTGCCGGCCACGGTTACCGGCGACATCGCCCCGGCGAGCAGGAATGGCGAAATGACCGTCGCCTGGTTGTTTTCGGCGTAAACCGTCGCCGCCCCCAGCATGGTCGCATCGAAGCACAGTGGCGAATTCGCGTTGATCAGGCTCGTCAACACCGTTTTGCGCGGTAAAAAGTCTTCGCCAAACAGAATCCTTGCCATGGCCAGGGTGTCTTCGGCACGCTTGGGATGCGTGACGGAACCCATGAACGGCTTGTCGGTGTACTTGATATGGCTGTAGATCATGTCGAAGTGACGCTTGTTGACCGGCAAGTCGACAGGCTCGCAGATCGTGCCGCCGGAGTGGTGCAATCCCGGGCTCATATAGGCCAGCTTCACGAAGTTGCGGAAATCCTCGATGGTCGCGTAGCGGCGCCCCTGGTCAAGATCCCGCACGAACGGCGATCCGTAGGCGGGAACCAGCACCGTGCGTGCTCCGCCGATGATCGTGGAGCGCCTCGGGTTGCGGGCATGCTGCTTGTACTCGCGCGGCGTCGTGGCCTGGACCAGCGACCGGCACATGCCGCGCGGGAACCGCACGCGCTCGCCGTCCACGTCGGCGCCCGCTTCCTTCCACAGTTTGAGTGCTCGCGGAAAATCGCGGAACTCGATGCCGATCTCCTCGAGCACAGTGTCGGCATTGTGCTCGATCAACTCCAGCGCTTCGGTATCGAGAACCTCGAAACAGGGAATCCTGCGATCGATCCAGGTTGCGAGCTCGCCCACGGTTCCGCTCCGGCGCGCGGTGAGCTTCGCGGCGCGGCCGCCGCGCCTCCTTCGGCCGGCGGGTCGCCTATCTTGCGGGTGGCTGCTCATGCACGGCGCGCCGCCGAACGGGGATCGTCAAGTATCTTGGCGCTCTGGCTATGATCGGATACCAAGGGGCTGAGATGGAGCGGCTCAACGGCAAGCAGCATAACAGCTTTTGTTGCATGCGCGCGCTGGCAAACGCCCTGCCAGCTCATCAACACCCTCCGGGCAGCCAGCTGTTAGGAACAAATAAACTGTCCGCACTTGTAACAAATGATCTGTCCGGTTCTGATCCCGCCCATTTTGAATTGAGGGTGGTGAAGGAGGAGACGGACACAATGGTTACAGGAGGCGAAGCGGATAAGGTTTGAAGAGGCCTATTCGGGTTGGGGCGAGCGGCGTTTGACGCAGGTGCAGGCGGCCCAGTTGCTGGGGGTCTGTACGCGGACCTTTCGGCGCTACATACACCGCTATGAAGACGAGGGACTGGACGGTCTTTTGGACCAGCGGATGAGTCAGATTTCGCATCGTCGGGCGCCGGTGGATGAGGTGATACGGATGGTGGACCGGTATCGCCGGCGTCATGAGGGCTGGAGTGTCAAGCACTACTACGCCTGGTATCGCCGCGATGGAGGCCAGCGCAGCTACAGCTGGGTGCGGACCCATCTTCAGGCGTCCGGCGCGGTCAGCCAGTCGCCGCGCAAGGGGGCGCACCGCAAGCGCCGCGAGCGTTCGCCCCCCGTTCAGGCCGGGGGCAGGCCGTGGCCGGGGATGCTGTTGCACCAGGACGGCAGTTCGCATGAGTGGGTGGCGGGTACGACCTGGGACTTGATGGGGACCATGGACGACGCCACTTCCGAGCACTACTCGATGTTCTTTTGCGAGGAGGAAGGCACGCACAGCAGTTTTGTGGGGGTTCGCGACGTGATCGAGCCGCGCGGGTTGCTTTGCTCGCTGTATACGGACCGGGCCTCGCACTACTGGAACACGCCCGAGGCCGGCGGCAAGGTGGACAAGAACCATCTCACCCAGTTTGGGCGGGCGATGAAGCAGTTGGGCGTGGAGATGATTCCGGAGTATTCGCCCGAAGCCAGGGGGCGTTCGGAGCGGGCCTTTCGCACCCACCAGGGGCGGGTGCCGAAGGAGCTCCAAGCCGCCGGGATTACGACCATGGCCGCGGCCAACCAGTATCTGACCGGGATCTATCTCCCGGCGTTCAACGAGGAGTTTGCGCAGCCGGCCACAGAAGACGGCTCGGCCTTTGTTGCGCTTCGCGATCGCGGCGTCCTCGACGACATTCTCTGCCAGGAATACGAACGAGTCGTGGGCCGCGACAACTGCGTGCGCTTTAACAGCCGAACATTACAGATTCCAGCGGCTCGGCACCGCTGTCATTACATCAAGGCAAAGGTCAAGGTGCGCCGGCACATGGACGGGGTGATCTCGATCAGCCATGGTCCCCGGCGCTTGGCCCAGTATGCCGCCGATGGTGAGGTATTGAATGATGAATTGCCGGCCGCGGCATAGGGTCTGCGCGCCCGTGCAGCGCTCCAAAGCGCCCGTCGGACTCCGTCCTTCCGGGGCTTTGGAGCGCTATCCAACAACCGGACAGATCATTTGTTCCAAAAGCGGACCTTTCTATTTGTTGCTAACACCCGGGCAGCCAGCTTGTCCCATCAACCACCAATCCACTAACATTCCAACCGGTGAAGGTTGGTCAACAACGGCGCAGGTTCGCGGCGGCCGCGGGACTTGAGCAGGGCGATCGACTCGAATCGGCGGGAGCAGGCTTATGAGCGACAAGGGCAAAGCACGAAGCGACATCGAGATAGCGCGCGCGGCGCGCACCCTTCCGATCGGCGAGATCGGGACGAAGATCGACATTCCGAGAGAGCACCTATTCCCCTACGGCCACGACAAGGCCAAGGTCGGGTTCGACTACCTCGACTTGCTCGTCGACCGCCCGGACGGCAAGCTCATCCTCGTGACCGCGATCACCCCGACCCCGGCCGGGGAAGGCAAGACCACGACCGCGGTGGGGCTTGGCGACGGCTTGAACCGCATCGGCAAGCGAACCGCCATCTGCTTGAGGGAGCCGAGCCTTGGCCCATGCTTCGGGATCAAGGGCGGCGCGGCGGGGGGTGGCTACGCCCAGGTCGTGCCGATGGAGAGCATCAACCTCCATTTCACCGGCGACTTCCACGCCATCGGCGCCGCCCACAACCTGCTTTCGGCGATGGTGGACAACCACATCCACTGGGGGAACGCGCTCGGGATCGACACGCGGCGCGTCACCTGGGGGCGAGTGGTGGACATGAACGACCGTGCGCTCCGGAGCGTATCGATCGCGCTCGGCGGGGTCGGGAACGGCTACCCGCGCGAGTCCGGTTTCGACATCACAGCCGCGTCCGAGGTGATGGCGATCTTCTGCCTGGCGGAAGGGCTCGCGGACTTAGAGCGCCGGCTCGGCAACATCGTGGTCGGGCAGACCCGCGAGCGCGAGGCCCGCTATTCGCGCGAGCTCGAGGCGGATGGTGCGATGACCGTGCTCTTGAAGGACGCGCTCATGCCGAATCTCGTCCAGACTCTCGAGAACAACCCCGCGTTCATCCACGGCGGGCCGTTCGGGAACATCGCTCATGGCTGCAACTCGGTGATGGCAACCCGGTTGGGACTCAAGCTCGCCGACTACATGGTGACCGAGGCTGGGTTCGGGGCGGATCTCGGGGCGGAGAAGTTCTTCGACATCAAGTGCCGGAAGGCGGGCCTGCGGCCGGACGCGGCGGTAGTGGTCGCGACCATCCGTGCCCTCAAGATGCACGGCGGGGTCGCGATCGGCGACCTCGGTTCCGAAAACGTCGACGCGGTCCGCGCCGGTCTCGCCAACCTTGGCCGCCATCTCGACAACATCGCCCGCTTCGGCGTGCCCGCAGTCGTCGGCATCAACCGCTTCACCGCGGACACCGACGCCGAACTCGTCGCGGTTCGCGAGTACTGCGAGAGGCGGGGCGCGGTCGCCATCGAGTGCACCCACTGGGCGAACGGAAGCGCCGGCACCGAGGAGCTCGCACGAAAGGTTGTGGAAGTGGTGGACAGCGGCGCGGCCGACTTCCGCCCCCTCTATCCGGATGACATGGGGCTGTGGGAGAAGATCGAGACCATCGCCCGGAACATCTACGGCGCGGCGGAAGTGACCGCCCCCGCCAACGTTCGAACCCAGATCGCCAAATTCGAGGCGGACGGCTTCGGCCACTACCCGGTCTGTATGGCGAAGACCCAGTACAGCTTCTCGACCGACCCCAACGCGAAGGGCGCCCCCTCCGGCCACTCGATCCCCGTCCGCGAGGTGCGCCTTTCCGCCGGCGCCGAGTTCCTCGTCGCCATCTGCGGCGACATGATGACCATGCCCGGCCTTCCCCGAGTCCCCGCCGCCAACAGCATCCGCCTCAACCAGGCAGGCGAAATCGAGGGCCTCTTCTGACGGTGGGGATGTTAGCCGTCGGTTGGCGGGGGTGCGTAACCCCATTCCGTTGCGGCAAATCCCCACTTCCGATCCACCTTGTCGATGAGGTCGCGGTCCAACTCGTGGACATTCCGGCGGTAGCCTTGCGGCGCTGTCCAGCGCCCCGAACTCGTAATTCACGCCCAGGCCGCGCCACATCACGAAGGCCTCGGCGAAATCCATCTCCGGCCACCACTGCAGCTGGCAGGTCGGGAAGTCCGGACAAGCCAGGGCCGCGTAGGTGGCGCTGGTCCAGCCGCCCAGCGCCACCTGAACGATCACTGTGGCGAGCGCCTCCGGCCAGCATGTCTCGTGCGCATCTAGCGAGCGCCCGAGCCGCGCGAGTTCCTCCGTATCGTGGAACCGGGCCAGCTTCTTTCTCGGATTCTTCTCGATGCCTAGGCAGGGGTTTGTGCCGCGCTCACGCAATCCCCACTCCTCGGCCCGGAACATCATTGCGCGGAGGATTTCCAGCGCGCGGTTGGCCGCGCCGGGCTTGTCCTTGCTCGCCGCGTCGAACCACGTGGCCACGTCCTCGGGGCCGATTCGGTCAAGTGGCATCTTGCCGAACGCGGGCAGGATGCGGGCCTTGAGATAGATGCGGACCATCTTGCGCCCGGAGGGCTTCTAGTGCGGATCGCTGCGATGCAGGCATTCCTCGGTGAACTCGCGGAAAGTCGGCGTCTGCTTCTCCCGGCGGATGTCCTCGGCGGGGTTCTTTCCCACGCGGATGCGCGCGAGCATGACGCGTGCATGGCGGCGGGCCTCGGCCAGCTTCGTCTCGCCGTATCGAGCGATGACGATGCGGCGGCTCCGACCCTCGATGCGGGCCTGCACGATGCAGACCTTCCGGCCCGACGGGTGGATGCGCAGCCCGAAGCCGGGCAATGCCTCGTCGAAAAGAATCGTGTCTTTCCCGCTGGCCTTGCTCTTGCGGGCCAAGTGCGCGGTGAAGTCAACCCTTGGCACGACGGGATCCTCCTTCCTCGTTCCGGCCCTTCCCTGCGAGCGCCGCGCCGAGGCGCGCCGACACCCGGTCGGCAGCCTCGGCAATGGATTGGTCCGATAGGTGGACGTATCGCTCGGTGGTCTCGACCAGGGCGTGGCCGAGCAGCTTCGCGACGGTCACCATATCCACGCCGTTCATGGCGGCGACCGAAGCCCACGTGTGGCGGAGGTCGTGAAGCCGCAAACCGGGCAGGCCCGCCTCGTCGCGGATGCGGGTCCATTAAAACGCGATATTGTCGATGGGCCGCGTCGGCGGGCGGCCCGGAAACAGGTAAACGCAATCGGCGCTGTATCGCGGAATGGCGTCGATCACGGCGCGCGCGGCGTTCGATAGCCAGACCGTGCGCGGGCCGGACTTCGAATCGGGCAGGCGCATGCGCGGGCCGTTGATCCAGCCCCATTCGAGGGACAGGATTTCTCCCACACGGCAGCCGGTCAGCATCAACAGGTGGACGATGGCGACAACGTTCGGGCACCAAAACTTGTCGCGGGTCAGTACGGCGTTGAGCCGGGCCATTTCCTCCGCAGACAAGTATCGCTCCATCGGCTTCATCTTGTAGCGGCGGGTCCGCTTGCAGGGGTTGGTGCTGTGGGCGCGGTAGCCCCAAAGCTCGGCCATGCGCATCATCATCGACAGCACCGGCATGGCGCGGTTGGCGACACCGGGCCGGTCACTCAGGGACGCAAACCAGTCCTTGATCTGTTCGACCGTGATGGCGTCCACAGTCAGTTCGCCGAAGGCGGGCAGGATGTCCTTGTGCACAGGGTGGCGTAGCGGATGCGCCCGCGCACGGTGCGGCGAAGGAAAAACGAACGATGTCCGCGCGTGCCGACGCGCACGCCAAGGCCGCTAATCACGTCGTCCCAGATGTCATACCTTTTGGGGCGGGGCTTGGCGGCGCGTACGCGCCGGGCGAAGGTGGATTTCGTACTCATGGTCGCGGCTCCTATTGTGGGCCGCGCGACCGGTGGTCGAAATAGGAAGCGGTCGCGGCGGCGTTTTTCCGTGGAAGCCGCGAGGCGGAGCGGGACGCGGTAAGCCGTAAGGCTCTGACGCCGCGGCAGTTTCCGCCGATTCATGCGAAGGCAGGCGCCAGCGGGAAGGGCACCATCGGTGCGATGATTGTGACGTAAACTTCTACATACACAAACACAAGGCAGGATTCCTGAACTGCGCGGAGGATACGGGCGTCGGCAAAATGATCCATCAGATATTACCTCGGAGCCGCTGTTGAGCACACAGAGTGTAGGCAGCGGCACAAGTGTGCATGAAGCGCTGGTCTCCAGGATCGCCGGGCGCCATGTTGCTCGCCCCGGAGGATTGCTGCCAGCTCTGCATGCTATTCAGGACGAACTCGGCTATGTACCTCCGGAGGCGGTGCCCACCGTGGCCGAGGTGTTCAACATCTCGCGCGCTGAAGTGCATGGCGTCATCAGCTTCTACCACCTTTTTAGAACCACCCCACCGGGCCGCAGGACGCTGTACCTGTGCCGGGCCGAGGCCTGTCAGGCGATGGGCGCCCGGGCGCTGGAAAAACACACCAGGGAGCGGCTCGGTATCGGCTTCCACGAAACCACCGCCGATCGGAGGTTCAGCTTGGAACCGATCTATTGCCTGGGAAACTGCGCCTGTTCGCCGGCGGTCATGATCGATGATTTCGTGTACGGGCGGGTGACTCCGGAACGCCTCGACGCGTTGCTGGAAGAGGGCTGAGGGATGCCGGCGGGCGCCCACACGGTCTTCGTGCCCCGGGATACCACGGCACGGTCGATGGGCGCCGATCACGTGGCTGTCAAGATAGCCGCTGAGGCGGCGCGGCGCGGCGAACCCATAGCCGTCGTACGCAACGGTTCCCGCGGTCTGTATTGGTTGGAACCCATGATCGAGGTCGAGTCCGATGGCGTCCGCCACGCCTACGGGCCAGTGCAGTCCACCGACGTTTCGGCACTATTCGACGCGGCGTTCCTCGCCGCGGGTGAGCATACTCTCGGGCTGGGGCCTACCGAGGAGATTCCTTACCTCGCAGAGCAATCGCGGCTTACATTCGCCCGGGTTGGCATCACGGACCCGCTGTCGCTGGACGACTACCGCGCCCACGGCGGCTACGAGGGCCTTGCCAGGACGGTAATCCTGTCGCGTGAGGAAATCGTTGAGATCGTTACTGAATCCGGACTGCGGGGCCGCGGCGGCGCCGCCTTTCCGACCGGCATCAAGTGGCGCACCGTGCTGAACGCGGAAGGCGCGCAGAAATACGTCACCTGCAACGCGGACGAGGGTGATTCCGGCACCTATGCCGACCGGATGATCATGGAGAGCGATCCGTTTGTGTTGATCGAGGGCATGACCATCGCCGGACTGGCAGTGGGCGCGACCATGGGTTACGTGTACCTGCGCGCCGAATACCCGCTGGCGATCAGGATCATGAATGAGGCCATCGCGACCGCCGAGGCGGCGGGCCTGCTGGGCGATAACGTCATGGACAGCGGCCAGGCCTTTGACCTGGAGGTTCGTGAAGCTGCCGGCGCCTATATCTGCGGCGAGGAGACCTCCATGCTGGAAAGCCTGGAGGGCAAGCGCGGCATGATCCGGTACCGGCCGCCGTTGCCGGCGATCAAGGGCTTGTTCGGGGCGCCGACCCTCGTCAACAACGTCATTACGCTGGCGTCCGTGCCGATCATCCTGGCCAGCGGCGCCGAGTATTACCGGGATTACGGTATAGGTCGTTCGAGAGGGACGCTGACCGTGCAGCTGGCCGGCAACGTCAAGCGGGGCGGGTTGGTGGAGATCGGATTCGGCCGCACCTTGCGCGAACTGCTGGAGGATTTCGGCGGGGGCACGGCCACCGGGCGGCCGATCCGGGCGGTGCAGGCAGGCGGGCCGCTGGGTGCCTACATTCACCCGTCCCAGTTCGATACGCCGCTGGATTACGAAGCGTTCTCGGCGATCGGGGGCATGATCGGCCACGGCGGTCTGGTCGTGTTCGACGATACCGTGGACATGGGCGAACAGGCCCGTTTCGCCATGGAATTCTGCGCCATCGAGTCCTGCGGCAAGTGTACGCCCTGCCGGATAGGCGCGGTGCGCGGCGTGGAAGTCATCGACCGAATCCTGGGCGGTGTCGATGAGTCCGGCAACCTGTTATTGTTAAGGGACCTCTGCGATACGATGGTCGCCGGTTCGCTGTGCGCGTTGGGCGGGATGGCCCCGTTCCCCGTGCTGAGCGTTTTGGATCAGTTTCCCGAGGATCTGCGGGCACGCTGATGCTCCGGGGGAACGATGGAGATGAGTCATGAGTCAAGTCTACGAGGCCTACCGACGCCCTGAAGACTTGGGCGCGCCGCCCAGCGAGTCCGCGACGATGGTGCAACTCACCATCGACGGCAAGACGGTGACGGTACCCGCGGGCACCAAGGTCATCCGTGCGGCCGCACTTGCGGGCATCAATATCCCCAAGCTTTGCGCCAGCGACATGCTCGAGTCGTTCGGTTCCTGCCGGTTGTGCCTGGTGGAAATCGTTGGCGCCAGGGGTCTGCCGGCCTCGTGCACCACCGAAGTGGCCGACGGTATGCAAGTCACCACGCAGAACCCGCGGCTGGCGGAAGTGCGGCGTAACGTCATGGAACTGTACATCTCCGATCATCCGCTGGACTGCCTGACGTGCCCGACCAACGGCGACTGCGAGTTGCAGGATATGGCGGGCGCCGTCGGTCTGCGCGACGTGCGTTACGGCTATGCGGGCGAAAACCATCTGGATGCCGAGAAGGATGAGAGCAACCCCTATTTCACCTTCGACCCCAGCAAGTGCATTGTCTGTTCGCGATGCGTGCGCGCCTGCGAGGAGGTTCAGGGCACCTACGCGCTGACCATCGACGGCCGGGGCTTCGAATCCAAGGTAGCCGCCAGCCAGGATCAGCCGTTCCTCGATTCCGAATGCGTTTCCTGCGGCGCCTGCGTGCAGGCCTGCCCGACGGCCACCCTGACGGAAACGTCGCTGATCCAAATGGGTCAGCCCGAGCACTCCGTCATCACCACCTGCGCCTACTGCGGCGTCGGCTGTTCGTTCCGCGCCGAGATGAAGGGCGAGGAAGTGGTGAAGATGATTCCCAACAAGGAGGGCCACGCAAACCACGGGCATTCCTGCGTGAAGGGGCGATTCGCGTTCGGCTATGCCACCCACAAGGACCGGATCACCGCACCGCTGATTCGCGAATCCATCCGCGGTCCGTGGCGGGAAGTGTCTTGGGAGGAGGCGATCGGCTTCGCGGCCGGCAAGCTCAAGAAGATTCGGGAGAAATACGGGCCCAACTCCATCGGCGGCATTACTTCGTCGCGATGCACCAACGAGGAAACCTACCTGGTGCAGAAGACGGTCCGCGCCGCGTTTGGAAACAACAACGTGGACACCTGCGCCCGGGTTTGTCATTCGCCTACCGGTTATGGCCTCAAGACCACACTGGGCGAATCGGCGGGGACGCAAGCCTTCGATTCCGTGCTCAAGGCCGACGTGATCATGGTGATCGGCGCCAATCCCACCGTTGCCCATCCGGTATTCGCATCGCAAATGAAACGCCGGCTGCGGGAGGGGGCCAGGCTCATCGTGATTGATCCCCGGCGTATCGATCTGGTGCGGTCCGCGCATGTGGAGGCGGATTACCATCTGCCGCTGCGGCCGGGGACCAACGTGGCCATCATCAATGCGCTGGCCCACGTGGTGCTTTCCGAGGGCCTGGAAGACAAGCCCTATATCGAGGATCGCTGCGAACGGGACGCCTACGGGGATTGGCGCCAGTTCATACTTGACGAGGGCAATTCGCCCGAAGCCATGGCCGAGGTGACCGGCGTGCCTGCGGAGGACATCCGCGGCGCCGCGCGACTCTACGCGGCCGGCCCCAACGGCGCCATCTATTACGGACTCGGCGTCTCCGAGCACAGCCAGGGTTCAACGATGGTCATGGGCATCGCCAACCTCGCCATGGCCACGGGCAACCTGGGCCGCGAAGGGGGCGGGGTCTGTCCGCTGCGAGGGCAGAACAACGTTCAGGGCGCTTGCGACATGGGTTCCTTCCCGCACGAGCTGCCGGGTTATCGTCATATCTCCGACGCCGAGACCCGCGCGCTGTTCGAGCGCGAATGGGGCGTGGAGTTGTTGTCAACGCCGGGATTCCGTATCCCCAACATGTTCGATGCGGCCGTGGCGGGAGAATTCAAGGGGCTGTATGTGCAGGGCGAGGACATGGCTCAGTCCGACCCGGATACCCAGCACATTACCGAGGCGCTGTCTTCGCTGGAATGCTTGATCGTCCAGGACCTGTTCCTGAACGAGACGGCCAAGTTTGCTCACGTATTCCTGCCCGGCGCGTCGTTTTTGGAGAAAAACGGCACCTTCACCAATGCCGAGCGCCGCATATCGCCGGTGCGCAAGGTCATGAAACCGCTGGCCGGGTATGAGGACTGGGAGGTCACCCAGTTGCTCGCCAACGCCATGGGCTACCCCATGAACTACGGCCATGCCAGCGAGATCATGGACGAGGTCGCGCGGCTCACACCGACCTTCCATGGCGTGAGCTACGAGAAACTCGACCGACTTGGTTCCATTCAATGGCCCTGCAACGAGAATGCCGAGCAGGGCACGCCGACCATGCACGTGGACGCCTTCGTGCGCGGCAAGGGGCTGTTCCGGGTGACGCCCTACGTGGCGACCAGTGAGCGCTCCAACTCCAGGTACCCACTGCTGCTCACCACCGGGCGTATCCTCAGCCAGTACAACGTCGGCGCCCAGACGCGCCGAACCGAGAACATGCAGTTGCACGACGAGGATATCCTCGAAATCCATCCCCACGACGCCGAGCAGCGCGGTATTGAACACGGCGACTGGGTGGGCCTGAAGAGCCGAGCCGGCGATACGGTATTGCGCGCGGACATCACCGAGCGGGTTCAACCCGGGGTGGTCTATACGACCTTCCATCACCCTGAATCCGGCGCCAACGTGGTGACTACCGACAACTCCGACTGGGCGACCAACTGCCCGGAGTACAAGGTCACGGCGGTGCAGGCGTACAAGGTCACCCGGCTCTCGGACTGGCAGCAGCAGTTCGAGGAGTTTACCGACGCGCAACTGGAGTTTTTGCGTACGGCAAGAACCCCCGTATCCGTTTGAGCCGGGCGGGTTTCAGGTGCGATTAGCGGGCGACGCCGCCGATGAACCCGACCAAGCTGGTGCGCATGGCCAACGATATCGCGGCCAATTTCGATTGCGGGCCCGATCGCGCCAGGGCGGTGGCCGGTGTTGCTGACCACCTGAGCCGTTTCTGGAGTCCCTACATGCTCGACGAGATGGCCGAACACATGCGTAGCGGAGATACGGAGCTTTCCGCACTGGCCGAGCAAGCGCTGACGCAACTCATCGAAGCGCGGCGCAGCCGATGAGTCGCGCGCTGCAGCGTTGTTACAACATCGGCGAGGCGACGTCCAGCAGGATTCGGCGAGCGGGATCTTGAACGCGGAGGACATTGCGGCGTTGAGCAGCGTCAAGCGCCTGCAGGTTCAGCGATTCGGCGCAGGGGCCGGGGACTGTGACGATGTGGTGGCTACCGAAGAGCCGCTGGAGATCCGCCTGGCCTATACGCGGCCCGACGGCAGCCGGGCACAACAAAGCATCTCGATCACCATGAGGACGCCGGGCAACGACGGCGAACTGGCGGCCGGATTCCTGTTGACCGAGGGCATCATCGCCGACGCCGAGCAGATCGACGCCATCGGTCCGTGTGGACCGCCGGGCGCCAACGGCCTGATCAACGTCGTGCGCGTGGATTTGGCTGCGGACGTCGAGGTCGACATGGAGCGGCTTCAGCGCCACTTCTATACCTCGTCCAGTTGTGGCGTATGCGGCAAGACTTCGCTCGAGGCAGTCGCGGTTCATGGCCGCTACGATCTGCACGGCAGTGCCTTTCGAGCGACCGCCGAGGCGCTGGGTTCGCTGCCCAAGCGGTTGCGCGCGCTGCAAAGCGTCTTCGAGCGCACCGGCGGGTTGCATGCATCGGGATTGTTCGACGCCGACGGGCGGATCAGCGTTAGCCGTGAGGACGTCGGCCGCCACAATGCACTGGACAAGCTGATCGGGCAGGGGCTACTCAAGGACGAGGTTCCCCTGGGAGACTTCGGCGTCGTCGTCAGCGGCCGGGCCAGCTTCGAGCTCATGCAGAAAGCCATGATGGCCGGTATTGCGATGATGGCCGCCGTCGGCGCGCCATCGTCGTTGGCGGTAGAGTTTGCGGAGGAATTCGGCATGACCCTGGTGGGCTTTCTCAAGGCGGATCGATTCAACGTCTATTCGCGCCCCGACCGAATCCTCTAGGAGTTTTCGCAGCGGTTCGCGCTGCGCTGACGCGCAGGGAAGACGCCGTGGCCCGTAGAATAGCACCCTCATGCCCTGCGCTGCGCCGAGAAGACTACAGCTTTGAACCAGCCTGACTCCTCGCCTACACGCGTTCCGTTCGGGCAAAGGCTGACCTGGGGCGCGGGCTCCCTGGGCACAATTGCCTATCTCAATGTCTACACGGCGCTGACCTTGTACTACCTCACGTTCGTGCTGAAGATGGATCCGTGGCTGGCCGGTAGACTGATTTTCGCGGCGCGCCTTGTGGATGCTTTCAGTGACCCGCTGATGGGTTGGATTACCGATCACACGCGCAGCCGCTGGGGGCGGCGCCGCCCTTATCTGCTTCTGGGCGCGGTAATCTGCGGGTGTTCCTTGCCGGCTGTTTTTTCGCTGCACGGGATGGTCGGCGTACTTCCGCCCGGCGACGAAATGCCCGGCGTTGTCGCGGTGATGGCAGTGCTGATCACTTATTCCCTCGGGTTTACGTTGTTCAACGTGCCGTATCTCACGATTCCGGTGGAAATGACCACGGAGCGTATCCAGCGCTTGAGCCTGATGAGCTATCGGTCAGCATTCATGATGGTAGGTGCGGTACTGGGCACGGCCGGCGCCCCGGCCTTGATCGAACTCCTGGGCAGCGATACCAGTCCGGCCGCCTATCAGAGCATGGGCCTGATATTCGGAGCCGTGGTTCTGCTGGCAATGCTGATTACGTTTCGCGGCACCCGGGGAGCCTATGCCGCGCCGGCAGACAAGCAGCCCAAGCTAAGCGTGTGGCTTCAAATTCGGACCGTGCTGGCGAATAGCCCATTTCTGCTGCTGATCGGCGCCAAGTGCACCCAATTCGTAGCGCTGGCCGTCACCGGCGGCACTACCGTATATCTCTTCACAGTTGTGCTCAAGCAACCTTTGACCCTGATATTGGCCTTCGCAGTTGCTACCACAGTTACGATTATCGCAGCGATCCCATTCTGGAAATGGTGTGGACAGTTCATTACCAAGCGTAGTGGCGTTCTCATCGGCGCCGGCGGGGAAGTCCTGGCCGGCCTGACTTGGCTGCTCGTAGGTCCGGATTGGAGTCGCGAGGCGCTGATCATTTTCCTCGTTGCCCGGGGTGTTTTTTCCGGGGTCTTCGCCTCGGCCATCCTGCTCTATTCGCAAGCCATGTGGCTGGACACCATCGACCACGATCAAAGACGTACCGGGCTGCGGCGCGAGGGGCTCTACACTTCGGTATACGTGTTCGTGGAAAGACTGGGCTATTCGTTCGGTCCGCTCCTGGTCGGGCTGTTACTGGGCGTTTCCGGGTTTGATCCCGAGTTGGCGCCGGAAAAACAGCCGGCAAGCGCGTCAACCGCAATCATGATCTGCATGGTGGCGATTCCAGTCCTGGCGCAGCTATGTATGATGTTCTTCGTATGGTTCTACAGATTACCGGAAACTATTCAAGGTAAATCAAAGATATAACCTCTTTATCAATAAAAAGGTTTAATATTTATGAATGAAAGACAATTGAGCGAACTCAAGGTAGACGGGCGCTGTTATCGCTATCACGACATTATCGCGCTTAGCGCGGAACAGGTTGCCAAGCTGCCCTACTGCCGCAAGATTCTGCTTGAGAATCTCCTGCGCAATGCCATCGGGACAAGCTCCGGAGAAGACTTGCTGGCCGCCCTCAGCGGCGATAGGGAACTGGAGTTCCGCCCGGCGCGCGTAATCCTTCAGGACTTCACCGGCGTTCCCGCGGTAGTGGATCTTGCAGCCATGCGCGACGCCATGGACGCACTTGGGGGCGATCCTGAAGCCATTAATCCACTGGCGCCGGCCGAACTGGTGGTGGACCACTCGGTCCAGGTCGACCACTATGCCAGCCCTGATGCGCTGGCCCGCAACAATGAGCTGGAATTTGAGCGCAATCGAGAGCGGTATTCCTTCCTTCACTGGGGACAGCAAGCCTTCCGTCAGCTTAAGGTGGTGCCGCCCAACACCGGCATCGTGCACCAAGTCAATCTTGAGCGCCTGGCCCGGGTTGTCTTCTCCACCGCAAACGGCGACGGCAGCGAGCTGGTTTACCCCGACACACTGGTGGGCACGGACTCGCACACCACCATGATTAACGGTCTGGGCGTGCTGGGCTGGGGCGTCGGCGGCATCGAAGCCGAGGCCGCACTGCTGGGCCAGCCGATCACAATGCTTCCCCCGCCGGTATTGGGCGTACGTCTGCATGGCAGCCTGCGTCCGGCAACTACCGCTACAGACCTTGTGCTAACGGTAACCGAAGCGCTGCGCGAGCGAGGCGTGGTGGGCTGGTTCGTGGAGTTTTACGGCGAGGGCCTGAACGGATTGCCGCTGGCTGATCGGGCCACTTTGGCGAACATGTCACCGGAATTTGGAAGCACATGTGCCATATTTCCTATAGATGGAGAAACTATTCGCTATTTGGAGCTAACCGGAAGAGACAAACAACAGGTCGCATTAGTTGACGCCTATGCCCGCGCACAGGGCCTGTGGCGTAACGATTCAAGCCCCGAGCCTGAGTTCGACGACACGCTGGACATCGATCTCGATGCCGTCGTTCCGTCCATTGCCGGGCCTCGCCGCCCGCAGGACCGGATTCCCTTGACCGAATCCAAACAATCCTTTGCCGTTGCCCTGAAAGAACGCGGCGGCAAACCCGTGGCGTTTGAGGACGAACAACCCGGGGACGGCGCGGTGCTGATCGCCGCCATCACCAGCTGCACCAACACCTCGAATCCTTCCGTGATGATGGCTGCCGGCATGCTTGCGCGGGCCGCCCGGCAACGTGGCCTGAAACCGCCGCATTGGGTAAAGACCAGCCTGGCGCCCGGCTCACGGGTCGTGACCGGATATCTTGAATCCGCGGGCCTTATGGATGACCTGGGTGCGCTCGGCTTCGAGATCGTGGGCTATGGATGTACCACCTGCATCGGGAATTCGGGGCCCTTGCGGGAAGATATTGCCCGCCATGTACAGGAAAGCGGTCTGGGCGGATGCAGCGTTCTGTCGGGGAACCGCAACTTTGAAGGGCGCATCCACCCTCAGGTGTACTTCAATTACCTTGCCTCCCCTCCCCTGGTTGTCGCCTGGGCGCTAGCCGGCCGTATGGACGTGGATCTCGAAAACGAACCGCTGGGTACGGATTTCCAAGGCCACTCCGTGTACCTGCGCGATATCTGGCCCGACGCCGGCCAAGTACAGGCGAAAGTCGCCCGGCACGTCAGCGCCGCGCAGTTTGCAAAGGGATACGCCGGCGTATTCGATGGCGACGAGCGCTGGAACGCTCTCGAAAGCCCTGCGGAAAGCCGCTACCCATGGGATACGGACTCCACTTACGTGCGCCGGCCGCCGTTCTTTGACGGCCTGTCCCCTGAACCGGAAGAGGCCCAGGCAGTAACTTCCGCAAGGGTTCTGGCCCTGCTTGGTGATTCGGTCACGACGGACCATATCTCGCCGGCCGGAGCGATTCCAGCTAAATCTCCGGCAGGCCGCTGGCTTAGCGAACAGGGCGTTGAGCCGCGGGATTACAACTCGTATGGAGCGCGGCGCGGTAACCACGAAGTCATGCTGCGCGGAACCTTCGCCAATCTTCGTCTGCGTAACCGCCTGGCAGGAGGAGTGGACGGCGGCTGGACCCGCCTGCAGCCCGACGGCGAAATGATGAGCATCTATGACGCGGCCATGCGTTACCGCGAGGAAGACACGCCGCTGGTGGTGCTGGCGGGCAAGGAATACGGATCAGGGTCCTCGCGTGACTGGGCCGCCAAGGGAACCGCGCTGCTGGGTGTGCGGGCCGTGATAGCCACCAGCTTCGAACGGATACACCGTTCCAACCTGGTGGGCATGGGCGTGCTCCCGCTGGAATTCAGCGAAGGAGAGGATGCTGCGAGTCTTGGGCTGGGCGGCAGCGAGAGCTACGATATTTCCGCGCCCAACGGCCAGGCAGTTACCGTGCGTGCACGGCGCAGCGATGGTTCGGTGGTGGAATTTGCCACCCGCTCCCGCATCGATACGCCCAAGGAGCAGGAGTATTTCCGGCACGGCGGCATTCTTCCCTACCTTCTGCGCCGGCTGGCCGCCTGACTCCTGCCCATGACGGGCGCGCCTATTCTTGCGGTTCGCGACCTGGTCAAGAACTATGGGCCGGTCCGCGCGGTTCGGGGCATTTCCTTTGATGTGCCGCGTAACTGCTGCTTCGGCCTGCTGGGTCCCAACGGCGCCGGAAAGACCACTACCGTGGAAATCATCGAGGGCGTGACCCCCGCCACCTCGGGTGACGTGCTCTACGAAGGCAAGCCGGCCGGCCCAAGGTTTCGCCAGCAATCGGGCGTGCAGTTTCAGACCGCGGCGCTTCAGGACTTCATCACGGTGCGCGAAACACTGGAAATGTTTCACCGCCTTTATCGCCGCCGCGCGGATATCGACCAGGTGATTGCCGACTGCGCACTGGAAAAACTGCAGAAGCGCGACAACCGTAAGTTGTCCGGCGGACAGCGCCAGCGCCTCTTGTTGGCAATCGCGCTGGTCAACGATCCCGAGATTCTTTTTCTGGATGAACCCACGACCGGCATGGACCCGCAGGCGCGGCGCAATTTCTGGGAATTGGTGGAGCGGATACGCGCCCGCAACAAGTCCATAGTGCTGACAACCCACTACATGGAAGAGGCACAAGCGTTGTGCGACGAAATCATAATCATGAACGAAGGCGTGATCGTGACCCAAGGCGCCCCGGACCAGCTCCTCAAGGCCCACTACAAGGAAATCATCCTGGAATTGCCCGAGAGCGACCTTGAGGAACTCCCGCCGGAATTCCCCTTCAGCACCTATCGCCGCAACGGCCTGGTTGAAATTCACACCGATGACGCCAACGAGGCCATTACCCGGCTCAGCCGCGCGGGCGCGCCGCTGGGCCGGCTGAACATACGACCCTTTCGGCTGGAAGACCTGTTCCTGGACTTGACGGGAAAGGAACTCAGATCATGATTCAACGCATTCTGGCCATCTTCCACGCCCGTAACCTGGAGTTCCTGCGCGACAAGGCGACCCTTGGCTGGAACGTAGCCATGCCGCTGCTTCTGGTGGCGGGAATGGCGGCAATCTTCTCCGGCGGCGACCGCGCGCAATACAAGGTCGGCGTGGTGCAGCCGGCTGCCCAGATCGATACCACCGCCCACCCCTTCCTGGAGACCCGCTACTTCGACTTCATCGCCATGCAGCAAGACGAGGCCATCAACCAGGTGGCCAATCACCAACTCGACCTGGCCGTGGACCTGAACCGCAAGACCTATTGGATCAACCCCGAGTCCCCCGGGGGATACTTTGCCGAGCGCCTGCTGGACACATCGTCCCGGGACGGAGAATGGACCCGCGAATCGGCCAGCGGAGACCCGATCAAATACGTTGATTGGCTGATTCCGGGGATCCTGGGTATGAACATCATGTTCAGTTGCCTGTTCGGGGTGGGCTACGTGGTGGTGCGCTACCGCAAGAACGGCTTTCTAAAGCGCCTCAAGGCCACCCCGCTGCGCCCGGTGGAGTTCCTCGCGGCGCAGATACTGTCACGCCTGATTCTGGCCATCGTCGTGACGCTGCTCCTATACGCGGCCACGAGATTGCTGCTGGACATCCGCATGGAGGGCAGCGGGCTGGCCCTGTTTCTGGTGGCGGTGCTCGCTTCCATAAGCCTGGTCTCGATCGGCCTGGCGATGGCGGCCCGTGTAACCAGCGAGGAATTGGCGGGAGGCCTGCTCAACATGGTTACCTGGCCGATGATGCTGTTGTCCGGTGTGTGGTTCTCGCTGTCCGGAGCTCCCGAGTGGGTTCAACAGCTTTCCAACATCTTTCCGCTAACCCACGCGCTGACGGCTGCGCGCGAGATCATGCTGCACGGCGCCGGCGTAATGGACGTGCTGCCGCAACTGCTCATCCTGGCCGCCATCACCGCTGCCTTCCTGACCATCGGCGCAACAATGTTCCGCTGGCGCGGCGCCTGACCTGATGCGCGCGACCTACGCCGGGAACGAATGCATCCCCGGGGAGCGAGGGCATCCTGCCCTCGCGGAGGGCTGGAAGTCCTCCTTCCCAGGTTGTTCCATGCAAGCGAAGGAATCGTGCCCTCGGCAACGTCAGGAACGTCTTCGCCCCAGTGCGTTCTGAGACAGACCCGAAGGGAGCACGCGAGTGAGGTTGATCGATATCGGCGCCAACCTGGCGGACGCCTCATTCGACAAAGATCGGCAAGCCGTAAAGCAGCGCGCCATTCAGGCCGGCGTGCGGCACATGATCGTGACCGGAACGGGGCTGGAGGAGTCCGAGCGGGCGCTTTCCTTAGCGCAAAAGGACTCGGGCACATTGCGGTGTACTGCCGGGATTCATCCACACCTGGCCACGCAGTGGACGGATGCGCCGCAACTTGCCCGGCAGAGGCTGGGCCGGGTGCTCAGCAATCGTCTGGCGGTGGCGGGCGGAGAGTGCGGCCTGGATTATTTTCGCAACCTGTCGCCGCCGGAAAACCAGCGTGCCGCCTTCGCGGGCCAGCTCGAACTGGCGGCCGAGCACGGCAGGCCGGTTTTTCTCCATCAGCGCGACGCACACGACGACTTTCTGGCAATCCTGAAGGAACATGAGCTCCGCGAGGCGGGAGGTGTTGCGCATTGTTTTACCGGCGGGCCGGAGGAGGCCGAAAGCTACCTGGAACTGGGGCTGTATATCGGTATTACCGGGTGGATATGTGACGAACGCCGCAACCAGGACCTTTTAAAAGCGATTGCGGCACTGCCACTGGACCGCGTGCTTCTGGAAACCGACAGTCCCTACCTCCTCCCCCGCCATCCCTACGTCAAGCCCCGAAAAAGGCGCCGTAACGAACCCGAATTTCTGCCCTATGTCGCCCTGGCCCTGGCCCGGCACATGAACGTGGATGCGGAGGAACTGGCTGCCGCCAGCCGCCGCAACACGCACTCGCTCTTCGGTTGGCCCTCGCCCGAAAAGTAGCCGGGACCTGGCGAATCCAACAAGATCCAACCGCAGAATGTCATCCCTAACTGCATCGCCTCTCAGGAGGAAACCATGAGCCACGATCTCGTCTTGTTCACCAATCCCATGTCTCGCGGGAGGATTGCGCGCTGGATGCTTGAGGAAGTCGGCGCCAATTATCGGACCAAAGTGCTCCAATACGGGCCCGAAATGAAGTCGGAGAGTTTTCTGGCCATCAATCCGATGGGCAAAGTGCCAACCATTCAGCATCGGGGAGTCGTGGTCACGGAGGCTGCGGCGATCTGCGCCTACCTGGCCGATGCGTTCCCCGGGGCGGGGCTGGCGCCCCCTGCGGCGGAACGCGGAGCGTACTACCGGTGGATGTTCTTCGTCGCCGGTCCGCTTGAGGCGGCGACCATCAACCGGGCACTGGGGTTCGAGGTCCCGGCGAACCGCGAGTCGATGGCCGGCTACGGCACCTACGCCGCGGTGATGGATGCGCTTGAGACCGCCCTTGCCGGAACGGATTACATAGCGGGAGCACGTTTTACGGCGGCCGACGTGTACCTCGGTTCGCATATCGGCTGGGGTATGGAGATGGGATCGATTGAGAGCCGTCCCGCCTTTGCCGATTACTGGTCAAGACTTAAAGGTCGGGAGGCCCAATTGCGGGCCACGGAACTCGACAACGCGCTACCCGGCCACCATACGCCTGAAACGGCGTAGACCGGATGAGACCCCTGGTGTCGCGTGACACGACACTAGACCAGGTGGGCCGCCAGAACGCCATGCTCCGCCAGGACCGCTTCAGAAATATCGCCATCATCGCCCACGTGGATCATGGCAAGACCACGCTGGTCGATAAGCTGCTGCGGCAGTCGAGCACACTGGACTCGCGCGCCGCTTTGCCGGAGCGGGCGATGGACTCCAATGATCTGGAGCGGGAGCGCGGGATCACGATTCTCTCCAAGAACACCGCGCTCTCCTGGCGCGACTGGCGTATCAATATCGTTGACACGCCGGGCCACTCGGATTTCGGCGGCGAGGTGGAGCGGGTGTTGTCCATGGTTGACAGCGTGCTTTTGCTCGTTGACGCCGTGGAAGGTCCGATGCCGCAGACTCGATTTGTTGCGCAGAAAGCTTTCGCGCGCGGCTTTACCCCGCTGGTGGTCATTAACAAGATCGACCGGGACGGCGCCCGCCCGGACTGGGTACTGGAGCAGACCTTCGAAATGTTCGATCGGCTGGGCGCGACCAATGAGCAACTCGACTTTCCGGTGATCTATGCGTCCGCGCTCAAGGGCTACGCCAGCACTGACCCCACGGCCAGAAGCGGCGACACAAGCCCGTTATTTGAAGCGATCGTCGCGCATGTCCCGCCGCCCGAAGTCGATACCGATGGGCCGCTGCAACTGCAGGTCTCAAGCCTCGACTACGATCCTTACGTGGGCGTGCTGGGGATCGGCCGGATCTCTCGAGGCATCGCGGACCTCAACCACCCGATCAGCGTGGTCCAACCCGGCGGCTCAGCACGCTCGGGACGGCTCCTTGAGCTGTTCAGGTTCGAGGGCCTGGAAAGAAATCGAGTGCAGCAAGCGGGCGCCGGCGACATCGTGGCCTTCAGCGGTATCGCCGACCTGAAGATATCCGACACCATCTGCGACCGGGACCGCCCGGAGCCGCTGCCAGCATTGCAGGTGGATGAGCCGACCATAAGCATGACATTTCAGGTCAATAAGTCGCCGTTCGCCGGGCGAGAAGGAAAATACCTGACCAGCCGCCAGATCCGCGAGCGGCTTGATCGCGAGCTGAAACACAACGTCGCGCTGCGGGTCGAATCCACCGCCGACCCGGACAAGTTTCGCGTCTCCGGCCGTGGCGAACTCCACCTGTCGATACTGATTGAGACGATGCGTCGGGAAAGCTTCGAACTCGCGGTTTCGCGCCCGGAGGTGATTGAGCGCGAAATCGGCGGCGTCCTGTGCGAACCTTGGGAACGGCTGACCGTTGACTTCGGCGAGGCCTTCCAGGGCGCTGTTATGAGCCGCTTGGCCGAACGCCGGGGCGAACTGTTGGGTATGGCCCCGGATGGGCGCGGACGGGTGCGGCTGGACTACCTTATCCCGGCCCGCGGGCTGATCGGCTTTCGGACCGAATACTTGACCGCAACCGCCGGAACCGGCCTGCTCTACCACGTCTTCAAGCGCTACGATCAGCGCGCGCCCGGCGAGATTGGCCAGCGCAACAATGGCGCCATGGTGTCGATGGTGAACGGCAAGGCGCTGGCGTATTCGCTGTTCAAACTCCAGGACCGGGGACGCTTGTTGATCGGCCACGGCGAGGAAGTCTATGACGGCATGATTGTGGGCGTAAACAAGCGCGGCGCCGATCTGCCGGTCAACCCGACCAAAGGGAAGCAGCTCACCAATATTCGCGCCGCCGGATCGGACGAGAACCTCATTCTGACCCCACCACTGCGTCTGACCCTGGAGCAGGCCCTGGAGTTTATCGATAGTGATGAGCTCGTCGAGGTAACACCCGGCAATATCCGCTTGCGGAAGAAGCTGCTGACCCAGGGAGAGCGCCGCCGCGCAGGCCGGCAGCAAGCCTGACCTTTGTGAAAAAGGCGCTAGGTCAGGTGCGGAGTCAGGGCCTTGAGGCGGGCGGGGATTTCGGTGTGGCGGGAGGGGCGCTCAAGGAGTTCCTGCAGTTGGGGCGGCGGAGTGACCGCTCTTCCAATCAGGGGTTCCACTACGGTTTCGAACTTGGCCGGGTGCGCGGTAGCAGCCAGCACCCAGTCGCCCGCGGGTGCGCCGGCGGCCGAGAGAAATTGGTGACACGCGTCCACGCCGGCGGCCGTGTGGGGGCAGAGCACATTGCCTGAGGTCGCCTGCTCTTCACGTATTCGAGCGCGAATGCGCTCGTCGCTCACGCTCGCGGCGCTGACCGCCTCCCTAATCCGGGCGATGTCGCCGCCAAAGTAGTGGCGCAGGCGCTCCATATTGCTGGGATCACCCACGTCCATGGCATTGGCCAGCGTGCCGATGCCTTCGCGCCCCTGGTACTTGCCTGACGACAAGTAGTCCCCCACCGCGCGATTGGCGTTGGTGGCAAGCAGAATTCGGCCGATGCCGGCGCCCATCTCTCGAGCCCAGAGGCATGCCAAGCCGTTGCCCAGGTTCCCGGTGGGAACCGCGAAGTGAGCACCTTCCGGTGCGTTTAGCGCCGCCCAGGCGTGATAGACGCTTTGCGGAAGAAGTCTTCCCAGGTTAATGCTGTTGGCCGAGCCCAACCGCACTCGCGAGCGCAGTTCGGCGCTGCCGAAAGCCTGTTTGACAAGGCGCTGACAATCATCAAAACACCCGTCCACGGCAAGCGCCTTTACATTGTCGTCCCAGCAACCCAGGTGGTGTTCCTGGCGCGGCGAAATGCGGCCCTTCGGGAACAGCACCACTACCCGAATCCTCTCGCGCCCTGAAAACGCCGATGCCACCGCGGCACCTGTATCCCCGGAGGTGGCCACGAGGATCGTCAAAGGCGGTGAAGAAACCGGCTCGTTAGCCAGAATTCGCTCCAGGCAGGCAGCCAAAAAGCGTGCCCCATAGTCCTTGAACGCTGCCGTTGGGCCATGAAACAGCTCCAGGAGGCGCAAACGCGCGCCGTTGGGCGCGGGCGCCAGCTCGGTCAGGGGAAGCGGGAAGGCGAATGCGCTCCGGCAGATTTCCGGCAGGGATTCAGCCAGATCGGAGTCCGCAAAAAACGGGCCGAGCATGCATTCGGCCAGTTCGGGCGGCGCGGAGCACTCCTGCAACTCGTCACTGCTGTAGCGAGGCAGGAGTTCCGGAACATACAGCCCCCCGTCCGGAGCGGTACCGGATTGCAGCACGGTTTCCAGGCGCACAGGGCCGCTGCCGCGGGTGCTGTAGAACGAAGCCATGGCCGGTATGGCTAGCGCGGCGCTCCCAGCATTCGCGCCAGGCGCAGGACGTCCGCGAACACCCCGCCGGCGGTGACCGCCGGCCCCGCGCCCGGACCCTGCACCACCAGTGGGCTGTCGCTGTAACGAGCGGTGCGGAATAGAAACATGTTGCTGGTCAAATGAAGGCGCGCGAACAGATGATCGCCGGGCAGCGACTCCAGCCGCACGGAGGCCTGTCCGGCGCTGTCCAGCCTCCCCACGTAGCGCAGCACACAGTTCTGCTCCTCCGCCGTCTGCAGGCGCCGGCGCATGTCACCGTCGTAGCGGCCCAATCCGTCGAGAAATTCCTCTACCGTCGCCTCCGACAGTTCTTCGGGCGCCAGGCTCTCCACATCGACGTCATCCAGGTCCATGCGCAGCCCCAGCTCGCGCGCCAGAATGAGCAGCTTGCGCGCCACGTCCATACCGCTCAAGTCCTCTCGCGGGTCCGGTTCCGTATAGCCGGCATCGCGCGCTTCGCGCACCACCCGGGAAAAATCGGCATTTGCGTGCAGCGCATTGAACAGATAGGCCAGCGTGCCGGAGAAAATTCCCTCGATGCTGAGCACCTGGTCACCAGTGGCGATCAGGTCACGCAGGGTCTCGATCACCGGCAATCCGGCGCCGACGTTGGTCTCGTAGAGGAGATGCACGCCATGGGCACGGCGCAGCTCGTGGAGATGCTCATAGACGCCATGCGGCGCGCTTTGTGCGCGCTTGTTCGGGGTAACCACGTGGATTCCCTCGGTAAAGAAATCGGTGTAGCGATTGCTGATTTCTTCGCTGGCGGTGCAATCCAGAATGGCGGCGTGGGGCAGATGATCCGGGTTTACGTGGGCCGCCAGACGTTCCAGGTCCAGTGGCTCGCTTTCTTGCTTGAACAAATCTCTCCAACTCTCGAGATCCAGACTCCTCGACGCCAGGTGCATGCGCCGGGAGTTGGCAATGGCCCGCACCCTCAAATCGAGATTGAATTTCTCACGCAGCCGGTCGCCGGCCTGGGCAATCTGATCCAGCAACTCGGCGCCGACATTGCCCATGCCGATCACTCCCAGCGACAGTGTGGTCTGCGACAGGTAAAAGCCGCCGTGCGCGGCCCGCAAGGCCTTGGTCGCGGTCCCGCCGCTCACTACGGCGGAAATATTGCGCTCCGAGGAACCCTGGGCGATCGCGATCACGTTCACTCCCGCGCGCCCCAGCACCCCGAAGAAGCGCCCGGCCACGCCGGGAATTCCGACCATGCCGTCGCCGACTAAGGCCAGGACATTGACGCCGTCGTTGCGGGTCACCTTGCTCACCTGGCCCAGGCCCATTTCCTGGGCAAAGGCGTCGCGGGTGACCTCCGCCGCCAGCTCCGCGTGCGCCTGCGGTACTGCGAATGTTATCGAATGCTCCGAACTGGCCTGGGTAATCAGCAGCACCGGCACCTGAAATTTGCTCAAGACGCTGAAAAGCCGATCCGCGGTACCGGGCACGCCGATCATGCCGGAGCCCTCCAGGCTCAGCATCGAGACGTTCTCGATCATGGTGATGCCCTTGACCGGCTCGTCGCGGTCGCCTTCCTGCGAGATCAGCGAACCACGCAACTCAGGCCGAAAGCTGCTGCGTATCCATACCGGAATACCCTTGCTTACCACCGGACCCATGGTCTGCGGATGAATCACGCGGGCGCCGAAATACGCCAGCTCCATGGCCTCGTTGTAGGACAACTCGCGGATCACGTGGGCTTCCGGCACTCGCGCGGGATCGGCGCTCATTACCCCTTCCACGTCGGTCCAGATGGTCAGAGACTCGGCGTTCAACAGGGCGCTGAAAATGGATGCGGAAAAATCGCTGCCGTTACGTCCCAGAGTCGTCTGCAGGCCGCGTCCATCGCGCGCGATATAGCCGGTAATGACTCGAACGGGCGTGGGGTCGTCCTTGAGCAGCCGCTCCAGGCGCTTGCCGGAAGCGTCCCAGTCCACCACCACGCCCAACTCTCCGGGCTCCACCCGCAATACGTCGCGCGCATCCAGCGCCTCTGCCGGCCGGCCGTTCCCGGCGCCGCGCTCGGTAATGAGTGCCGCCAGCAAGCGTGCCGACCACAGTTCTCCGCAACCCGACACCAAATCCTCCATGCGTGGCCCGGCGGAGCGGATCAGCACCGCCGAGTGGAGAATGTCCGCCACGTCGCGGCACTCCGCTTCCTGATGGACCAGCAACTCGGCGCGGTGTGCGGGGTCCGAAATCAGTTCCCCGGAGATCGCCGCATACTGCGCTTGCAGTGCCTCAAGATCGCCCTGCCACTGATCGTCTCCGGCAACCGCACGGCCGAGCAGCGCAAACAGGGCGTTGGTCACGCCCTGCATGGCCGATACCACCACCGCCACCCGGGGCGCATCGTCGGACAGCACAATCCCGGCGGCGCGCTCGAAGCCGCGCGCATCAGCCAGGCTGCTGCCGCCGAATTTATGCACTGTCCAAGTCATGGCAAAAGGATCATCCAGGCGTTACGGCCGTGTCTCATGTCGATCAAGGCGGCAATTATTGCAGTAGGAACAGCGACAGGCCAGGCCAGAAGGACACCACGAACAAAGCGGCCAGCATCAGCGCCAGGAATGGCAGCACCGCCCGGCATATCTCTCCGAACGATTCGTTGAAAGCGGTCATCGCCACGATGATGTTCAATCCCATGGGCGGGGTGAGATAGCCCATCTCCAGGTTGACAACCATTACTATGCCGAAATGCACTGCGTCCATACCCTGGGCGACGGCGATCGGCTGCAGCAGCGGCGCCAGGATCAGGATGGCGGACCCGATATCCATGAAACACCCCACCAGCAACAGGAATGCGTTCATCAGGAGGATGAATCCGGGCAGAGAAGTAATGTTGGCCAAGAGCCATTGCACCGCCAGATCCGGCACTTGCTCATAAGTCAGGAACTTGTTGAGTGCAAACGCCATCATCAGTACCGGAAACAGCGATCCCATCAGCCGTGTCGTGGTTGTGATGACCTCAACGAGTTCCTTTAGGCGCATTTCCCGGTGGATCACGATCTCCACGAGCAGGCCGTAAACCACGGCAATCGCCGCGGACTCCGTAGCAGTAAACCAGCCCGTGTATATGCCGCCCAGGATGATGACCGGCATCAACAGCGACCAGATTCCCTTAACGAAAGCCACTCCGATTTCACGCAGGCGCCACCAACCCAAGCGAAAACTCCAATTGCGGACAATCGCCCAGGCGCTCATCAGGCCTGTGAGGAGCAATGCCGGGCCGATTCCGGCAATGAACAGATCGGAAATCGAGGTCCCCGTCATGATCCCGTACAGGATGAGTGGAATACTCGGCGGCACAACGATGCCGAGCGTGCCTGCGGCGCATAGCGCACCCAACGCAAAGCGCTTGCTGTAGCCGGCTTCCAGCAATGCCGGATACATCACTGAACCTATGGCCAACAGGGCCACGGTTCCGGAGCCCGTGACGGCGGCAAACATCGCGCAGGACAGCACAGTGGCGATTGCCAGGCCGCCGGGGATTGGTGCCGACACCGCCCGAGCGAGCAGAATCAGGCGCTTTGCTATTGCTCCCCGCGCCATGATCGCGCCCGCCAACAGATACATGGGGATGGACAGCAGAGTGGGATTGTTCAAGCCATCCCAGCCATCATGGATAATGTTCTGGATCTGCCCGTCGCCCCAGAACCAGTAGGCCAGCCCGGTGGCGACACCCAGCACCACCAGCAGATTCTGTCGCAGCGCCAGCAGCGCCAGGGCCGCGCAGGCGATAGCCAGCGCGCCGGTCATGGCTCCAGCTCCTGCTGCGTGTCCGCCAGCGCGCCGCGCTCCGGCGGTCGCAAGTCCGGCCATATCGCAAACAGTCCGTGGCGCAAGGTCGCCAGTGCGAAGACCAGCGGAATCACAGCCTGGACCGGCCACACAATAATGCGCAACACAACAGAGCGCACATCCAGCAGATAGGTGTCGCGCACGAGGTCGAACGCAACGGCGCAGAAGGTCAGGCAAAACAGCGCCATCAGAACCTCGCCCAGATGGTCGAGAAACGGCGCCCACGACCTGGGAAGCCAGCCGTCGGCGAATCGCGGGCGCAGATGCGAGTTGCTGGCGGATGCCAGCCCGATACCGAACATGACGACAATCACGTTGGCGTAAACGCCGATTTGACGTGCCCAGTACAACCCTGATCCGGTGATCACCCGAATCGCCACGTCACCGAAAATGACCATCACCAGGATAGCGAAGGCGGCGCAGGCAACGCCCCGTTCCAGCCTGGACAAACCCACCAGGGCTCGTTGAGCCAGGTCTCTCGCGTTGCTACCCATAACCCCTACAAAGCGCCCGATTTCACTTGCACAAGGCCCGGGCAAACAGTGCGGGAGCAGCTCCCGCTAACTGCCCGCCCCGCCGCAGCCTTCAGCGGCCGCGCACGGCGCGGGTTTCCTCCAGCTCCGGCTCGGCCACCCGGCGCAGGTGAAACTCGAACGATTCGTTCCGGCGCCCGGCGAAATGCGGAATGCGATAAAGGGCCGACATGCTCTCCAGGACGCGCGACACCCGAATCGGTCCGAGGTCGATGGTTTCGAACCCAAGGTCCCTGGCCAAAGCCATCACCCAATGCTTGGAGGCCTCATCGTTGCCGGCCACCGGCACGGTGACCGGGCCGTTTGCGCGGGCCGGATCGCGCACAATGTGAAACCCTACGGTGTTGAATGCCTTGACCACCCGGGCATCCGGCGCGGCGCTCTGCACCATCTCTCCCGAGGACCAGCCGTCGATGTGTTGGGGCAATCCGTCCTTCCCCTCTTGAACCGCGTTGCCCGCGTCGATGACCAGCTTGCCCGACAGGTGTGGGCGCAGTCGCTCCACAACGTCCTCCGCAGCCGTATAGGGAACCGCCAGGAACACGATTTCCCCTTGCGCTGCGGCTTCCGCTTGCGTCGTTGCGCTGGCGGATCCGGGAGTGCGGTCGAGCAAATCTTGGATGCGATCCTCGCCCGGCGCACGCGAACCGTAGACCACCGTATGACCGAGTTCGGCCAGCCGGGGCCCCATAGAGCCACCCATCATGCCGGTGCCGATGACGGCGATGGTCTCTGCACGAGCCGGCGCGATGGCGGTAACCAGTGCAATCAGGAGGAAAGGATGGATCAATTTTCTCATGGCAATTTCCGTCGGGTTAATTCTGGCGCGGTGGCCCGCAATTCCGCATCACTTCAGGGCGGGCCACACGGCCTGTGGCAAGGGGCGGTCCGCCGGGAATGGTAAACCCCATTGCCGGGTGCCGCAATGCGGCCAAAGGCGCCCGGGGCCGCGCAAGCCGCGAGGGAGTTGGATCACCAGCGCCAGTCGTGCTCCAAGGCCCACAAACGACGGATATTGCGCATGGCCGGGTGGGTACAATGCGCTCTTTTGCTTTCACGGGAGATTCCCTGATGCCAAACACCATGCGCGCCGTCGTGGCCGAAGCGCCCGGCGGTCCCGAAACCCTGCAACTCAAGGAGCTTCCGGTCCCCTCACCCGGGGAAGGGGAGGTGCGGATACAGGTCGCGTACGCGCCGCTCAATCCGCTGGACACGCACGCACGCGCCAACCGGATCAAGTGGATGCATCCGGGTTTTCCTTTCGTTACCGGTTACGAATACTCCGGCAGGATTGTGGAGACCGGCGCGGGTGTGGATCCGGCCCTTGAAGGCAATCGCGTGGCGGTGCACGGCCAGTGGAACGGCAACGGCGAATATGCGGTAGCCAAGGCAGCCGGCCTGGTGCCAATCCCCGACCGTTTCGATTTTCAGCTTGGTGCAACCTTTTCCACCTGCGCGCCCACCTCCTGGCACCTTGTGCATTCCGCCGGCCGGGTTCAGCCGGGCCAGACTGTGGTTGTTCATTCCGCCGCCGGCGCCGTGGGAATCCTCACCACGCAAATCGCCAAGGAAGCCGGAGCCACGGTGATCGGACTGTTGGGCGGCGAGAAAAAGGCCGCCTGGGCCAAGCAATTCGGCGCCGATCGCCTGCTTGATTACCGCTCCGAGGATTGGCCTGCACAAGTGAAGGAACACACCGGCGGCCGGGGCGCAGACGTGATTATCGACGGCGTGCAGGGACCGAATGCGCCACGCAACTATGATGCCTGCGCGCCTTTGGGTAATGTGATCTACATTGGAGCGATGGGAGGCTTGGCTCCACCGGCGGACATTTCCTTCCTTATAGGTAAGAGCATCAGCGTCACCGGTTTCGTGCAATTCTTCCATCAGGCCCGTACCCGATACGCCGAGAACGCGGAAATCGAGGACAAACTGGCCAGCGGCCAGTGGCGGATTCCGATCGAGCGGGTTGCGAACCTGGAGGACACGCCGGCAATGCACGCCGCCTTCGAGAACCGCGAGTTGTTCGGCCGCACCCTGATCAAAGTCGGCGGAGACAACGTGTAGCGCTGGGAACGAGGGCATCCTGCCCTCGAACCCTGGGAGCGAGGGCTTCCAGCCCTCAAACCATGGGAGCAAGAACCTCTGGACTTCACCGTGTTAGCCTTTTTCAGCATGCCGATAGCAACTCTCGTTTCGAGGGCTGGAAGCCCTCGCTCCCAGCGGGGTTTGGCGATGGTGGCCGCGGTGCTGCTTGCCGCCTGCGGGGGTGATTCCGGTGTGCAGGCGGAAGACGAGAAGCTGGTAATCGTGATCGGCGCGGCCGGCGCCATCGATACGCCCTGGCATGAGGGCTGGCGGCGCTTTGAGCGCCGCGTAAACGACGCCGCCTACCCGGGACTGGAGCTGCAGATGTTCGTCAACAGCCAGCTCGGGACCGAGGAAACCATACTCGCCAATGTGCGCCGCGGGCGGGTCCAGTATGGCGGAACCTCACTGCATGGCATGTCGAGTGTGGTGCCGGAACTGAGCGTGATTCTCGCGCCGTATCTGTTCGAGAGTTATGAAGAGGTGGATTTCGTTACCGACCAGTTCCTGACCCCCGTGTTCACGGAGATGCTGGCGGAACGCGGGCTGACATTTATCCAATGGAGCGAAGTGGGATGGAACCACGTCTATTGCCGCGAACCCAGACTCGAACCGGAGGAATTCCAGGGCGTGAAGATGCGTGCGTCCACCGCCATCGCTCCGCAGGTATTTGCCGACACGATCGGCGCGGACAACATTCCCCTGTCCTTCGATGAAACCCTGCCGGCCCTGCAGACCGGGTTGATCGAGTGCGGCCAAAGCGGCGCCGGCCAATACCTGCTGTCCGGAATCGCCGACGAAGCGCCGCATTACACGCTCACTACCCACGCCTACGACTCCGGCGTGCAGTTCGCCAACGCGCAGTGGTATGAATCATTGCCGGCCAAAGCGCGCCAGGTGCTGACCGATGCCCTGGATGTCCAACAGGAGAACCGCGACCTGGTCCGTGAGGTCATTGCGGCCCAGGAGCGCGAATGGCAGGAACAAGGCCGGGTAACCTTCTATCCGTTGACCGGGGAACAGCAATCCCGGTGGCGGGAAGCGGCGAAGGGTTCGCATGAGAAATTGATTGCGCGCATCGGCGGCCGCGCCCAGGAAATTTACGATTTGATTCAGGCCGGCAAGGCGGAATTCGCGGCCAATAGGGAGAACGCAACATGAGCATTCGTGGTGAAGTGATGGCGCTGGACATCCCCCCTCTTCCGCGGGACGAGTTGGCCGAGGACATGCGCGATTACCTGGCGCTGTGCGAGGAAAAGCTGGGCTTCGTGCCCAATGTTCTGAACGCCCACGCCTTTTCCAGCGAGAAGCTGCGAGTATTCCGCGAGTTCTACGATGAACTCATGCTGGCCGATTCGGGCCTGAGCAAGCTGGAACGGGAAATGATCGCCGTAGTCGTGTCATCGGCCAATCACTGCCTGTATTGCCTGGTCGCGCACGGTGCGGCGGTGCGCAAGCTCTCGGGCGATCCGCTGCTGGGCGAAGTACTGGTGATGAACTATCGCGAAGCTGAAATCACGGACCGCCAGCGGGCCATGCTGGACTTCGCCTGGAAGGCGACCGTCAGTCCTCAGGACACCGGTGAAAAGGACCGCGCCGGGCTTCGCGACGCCGGCTTCAGCGAGCGGGATATCTGGGACATCGCCAACGTGACCGGGTTTTTCAATTTCAGCAACCGCGTGGCGATGGCCACCGGCATGACCCCCAATCCCCAATACCACCAATTGGCGCGTGAACCCGGCGAAAACCAGTCCGAAGCGCCGGGAGAAGATCAGATATGAAACTGAGATTATTGGGCGCCAGCAGCCTGCGCGTTTCGGAATTGTGCCTGGGCGCTATGACTTTCGGTGGCTCAGCCCACCTGTACGCAGAGGAACAAGACTGCCGCAACGTTTACGACGCCTTCCTGAAGGCCGGCGGCAACTTCATCGACACGGCGGACATGTACGGCATGGGCGCCAGCGAAAGCATGCTGGGCCGCTTCATGGGCGAGGACCGCAGGCAGATCGTCCTGGCCAGCAAGTACTCGATGAACACCGATCCCAGCGACCCCAATGCCGGCGGCAACCACCGCGGCAACATGGTGCGCTCACTGGAGGGAAGCCTGAAGCGGCTCAAGACCGATTACCTGGATCTCTACTGGGTTCACGCCGCCGACGGGCTGACCCCGCCGCTTGAGTTCATGCGGGCCCTGGATGACCAGGTACGCATGGGCAAGATTCTGCATATTGGCATCTCCAACGCGCCCGCCTGGTGGGTGGCCGCGCTGAACGCAAGCGCAAGCGAGCGCGGCTGGACACAATTCACCGCTGTGCAATTGCAATACAACCTGGCCGAGCGCACCATCGAGAACGCCTTCTTCCCGCTGGCGAAATTCCAGGACATGGCGATCACGGCCTGGAGCCCGCTGTTGTTCGGCGCGCTCACCGGCAAGTACACCGTCGGCAAGGACGGCGCGGTTCAGGGGGAAGGCCGTCTGAGCGGACCCATGGGCGGAAGGATGCTCACTCCTCACAACCTGCGCGTTGCACAAGGCCTGAAGAAGGCTGCAGACCGCTTGGGCTGCGCTTCTTCGACGCTGGCCCTGGCCTGGCTGTTGCACCGCCCTGCCCCGGTCATCCCGATCGTCGGCGCACGCAACCTGAAACAGCTTGGCGAGAACCTGGCCTGCGTGGACCTTTCGCTGGACCATGACACGCTTTCCGAACTGGATGCTCTTTCGCCGCCGCCGGCGACTTTCCCGGAATCGCTGCTCGCCATGCCGCCCATGCGCACCATGATTCACGGCACTGCCGTGCCGGAACGCCTCAAGGCCTGGGATCAAGGCTGATTTCGACGCCTCGTCCCGCGAACCGGGCGCCGTGATCCCGCAAAGCATCCGCTTTTCCTGGGGCGCGGGCGGCGATCATTGCGATCGCGGGCAGCGGAAACATCGTAATGGCCATGTCGATGCTCACGAACACGATCGAGCACGACCCGCGCAGGACCGGGATTGGTCGCGAAGAGGTTTACACTGCCATCCACAGCTTCGTGGAGAAATTCACTTTCGCCATGGGTCCGCTCATCATCGGCTTCGCGATGCAATTTGCGGGTTTCGACCGGGACCTGCCGGACGAGGCACTGCAAACGCCCGAAGTCGGTAAGGCCCTGCTGCTGGGGATGTCCTACATACCGACTGCCATGGGCCTGACCGCAATGTTCATACTGACCCGTTATCGTCTCACCAACGAGCAACTTGACAGACTGGAGCCCGCACCGTCATAAACAACACCTTGCAACCCAGACTGCGCCAGCGCGGACGCGCCTCGGTTGACTTCCTGGCCCACGTATTCCATGGCACCGAAAAATCACGCCAGGGGGTACAGCAGGGCCTTGAGGCCCGCTTCGGAGACGGCGCCTCTTTGCCGGACAACCTAGACCAGCGCCACAATGCCATCACGCGCGTCCTATCAACAGCACCCGCCTACCGGGTGCAGCAAACCGTAGGCGAATGGCATTCGCGCCAGCATGGCCTGATCGCCCTGGAAGCTTACGAGGAGTTGAAGGACGAAGTGACTGAACTCCTTTCCCGGTATGACGAGGGCCCTTCACGCTTGTTCGCAGACCCGGACTTTCGACCGCCCGAGTATTTCGAAGGCGTGGAGTTCCACCGCACCCGGGGCGGCTGGGACGGGCATCCCCATATGGGTTTCGTGCACGGCGAGATCGTCCACCGGCTGGTCGTGGATGCCGCCTACCCGGGCGGCATTTTCAAGCAGCGCCGCAAGGTGGCCGGACTGGCGCCGCGCGACCGCTACGACCGCATCCTGGAAATGGGCTGCTCGACCGGGCACTTCACCCAGGCGCTGGCGGAAACCTACCCGGACGCGGAAATTACGGGAGTGGATGTTTCCATACGGGCGCTGGAGCATGCCCATCGAACCGGAAATGCCTGCGGATACGGCTGGCGCCTGCATCTGCGCGCCGCAGAAGATACGGGCTTCGACGACGAGTCGTTCGATCTCGTCAGCTCCTACATCCTGCTGCACGAAATGCCGGCCGACGCGATTCGGGCCGCATTCGCCGAAGCGTATCGCGTGCTGACTCCCGGCGGGGACCTGATCATGAGCGACGTGGCGCGGTATGCGGACATGAACAAGCTCGACGAATGGCGCGCAGATCGACTGGCCCGTTTCGGCGGCGAGCCGTTCTGGCGCGAGTCCGCCAGCTTGGACCTGGTCGCCGCGCTGAGAGAGGCCGGATTTACCGAGGCCGATGGACAGGCCCTCGGACCGGGCGGTTATCCCTACGTCATCACCGCGCAGAAACCCGCATGAAGGCCGATCCCGAGTCCTTCAACAACCCCGAGCGCCCCACGCTCACCCCCGATGACCTGCCCGGCGTGGGCCAGGCCGTGTTCACGCTGACCCATGAGCTTTACATCCTAATTGACCGCATTGCAGCGCTGGAGGCCGTCCTGGAGCGGCACGGCCTCAATGTAAGCGACGAAATCGAGTCGTACAGGCCCGACGCCGAGCAGCAGCAACGGCTTAACGATCGTGGCCGCGCCCTGGTGGCACGCGTAACCAACGCCCTGGCCGGACAGATCGACCCTCTCCCCTAAGCGCCGGCGCCCTGGGAACGAGGGCATCCTGCCCTCAACGCTGGGAACGAGGGCATCTTGCCCTCGACGCTGGGAGCGAGGGCGTCCCGCCCTCGTCGAGGGCAGGATGCCCTCGTTCCCAGCCGCTACTCGTAGTGGTAGGACACTTCCAGGCCGTAGGTTCGGCGTTCGCCGTAGTACGCGCCCTGCAGGTTATTGGATGACGCCTGCAGGATCGTGAGCGCGTTCGACGCGTACTTCTCGTCGGTAAGATTCCTTGCCCACAAAGCCACCTTCCAGTTCCTGATATCCACGCCGGCCCGGAAATTGGTTACCGAGCGGCTGGGAAACTTGGCCACGTTGACGGTATCGCCAAAGAACGAAGACTGGTACCCCAGATCCGCGCGGATGTAGTAGGAGCCCGACCCGGTGGGCAGATCATCGGACCACTGCGCGCCGATGGCGGCCTGCGTGGCGGGTGATCGCGGCAATTCGTTGCCGTCTATCACGCCGTCGGAGCGGCAAACGACATCATCGCAAGGCGGGCGCGAATAGCGCCCGGCAAACCGCGCAAACACGGTATCCGTTGCGTTGTCATAGGCTCCATCGCTATACGAAAACGCTGCGTCGATACTCAGGTTCCTGTTTACCGCGATCGATCCCTCCAATTCGATGCCCCGAATCGTCGCATCGCCCAGATTGCGGATAATCGCGGTGTTCAAGATGGTTCCGTCCGGGTCGGCCGCGGTAACCTGCATGTCGCTCCACTTGGTGGAGTACACCGCAACGGAAAAGACCGCCGCGCCTTCTAGCATCGTCGCCTTCAGCCCTGCCTCGAGCGTAAGGTTGAATTCCGGCTCGAACACCTGGTTCTCCGGCATGATCCCACCCGAATTGAAGCCGCCGGCCTTCGCGCCCCGGGCGATCAGGCCGTACAGCATCGCATTGGCGTTGAGATCGTGATCGATGGTCACCCGAGGTGTGACGAAATCGTCCTCGCGGCTCAGCGTCCTGCCGTTCCGTGCGCTATAGGTTGAGATGTCTTCGGTGGTGTAACGCACCTCCAGCCCCAGCCGGGTTGCGTTGTTGGCCAGCGCATAGTTGATTTCGCCGAAAAACGACAAGACATCGGTGTTGGTTCTGTCGTCCCGCACCACCAGGTTGCTGAATCCAGCCGGATCGAATGGAAAGGGCCCCAGCGGAGCGGAAGTCGTCCGGGTGATATTCAAAGGTGTGGGCTGACCCACCGGAAGCGATACGCTGACAAAGTAATTTCGATCCTCGCCATCCGACAGGAAGGCTCCGACGCTGCCTCCCAAAGCGCCATCCGGTTCGAAGGCCAGCCGCACTTCGTGCGAGTCGTACTCAACCTCGCCGAGCGGAGAAGCCTGAAAATTACAAATGCTGGGATTGCCCTGCAGCAGGAACGGAGCAAGAATCGTACCGCAATTGACCGGATCCGATTCCGCGGATACAGCCGAAAGCGTATTGGCGTCCACACGCCCAAACACATAGCTAAGCGACAGCGCGGCGTTGAATCTGTAGTCGGCGGAGAGCTTCACGATGTCGGCATCGGACTGACGGCTGAAGCCGCGTGGCTCCACGTACACGGAATCCCCCGGACCCGGCGGTTCGCCGCAGAACAGGCGAAACTGCCCCAAATCGAATGTGCCGCAATTGCCAAGGCCCAGTCCGGTACTGCGCCAACTCGATGCCCGCGCCTCTTCTTCCCGATCGAAACCGTAGTAGGCCAGGTCAACGTGCAATGCGTCGCTGGGCCGGATCGCCAGGTTGACCGAATAGTTGTTGGTGTCCCAGCCGCCCACGTTGCCGGTAGTGCCCGGGCTGTAACCGAAATCGCTCAGCGGATGAGCATTCTTCCAGCTTCCGTCGTACTCGGAGTGGTCGAAGGACACCCGGATACTGACCTGATCCCCGGCCAGGGGCATGGACCCGGACACGCCGTAGTTCAGCATTTCGTCGGCCCCAAACCCAAGCGTGACATCCGCTTCGGTAGTGCCCGAGCTCTTCATCGGTATGTAGTTGATCGCGCCTGAAAAAGCATTGCGTCCATAGCGGGCGCTTTGCGGGCCCTTGACGACTTCAATGCGTTGCAGGTTGGTAGCGCCGAGATCGACCAGCCACGAGCGGGGCATGTACACCCCGTCGAGAAACGTAGCGGTGGTCTGCTCACGTGAAACCACGTTGATAGTCGGCTGGTTACGAATCACCGGACCGCCTCTGCCGCCGTCAAAATCCTCGAACGCGAAGCCGGCGGTAAAACGAGCCACGTCGTCCAGCTCCATGATGTTGCGTCGCTCGATAGCCAAGGCATCAAACGCGGTGATGCTTAGCGGCACGTTCTGAATATTCTCTTCTCGCCGGCGCGCCGTCACGATGATTTCGGGCAGAAGCGTGTCGGCCTCCGCCCCGTCTTCCTGGGCTGTCAGCGAGGGCGATGCCGCAAAGCACACGATTCCCGCCGCGAGAAGGCCCAACAACGGTGTTCGTGCATTGGGGATTGGCATGCGCTGGAAAACAGCGAGTCTCCTGGAAGCCTTAACGTGCTGCGAATCCATGGTTCATCCTCCCATGCCTACCGTTCCCCGATTGGAACATTGCCCTAGGCCTCCAGCAGTTTACTAGACGCAAGCGTGCAGGCAGTACTCCCGGTGATGCATTGAACAATATGTGAGATACCGTCGGTGCATAATGCCGCAACTTGCATGGAACAACCCTGGGAATGAGGGCTTCCAGCCCTCGGAGGACAGGATGTCCTCCCTCCCAGCGCGTGTTCCCTGCGCGTCAGCGCAACGGCGTCTGTTGCGAAAACTCCTGGCCTACAGCGGTTCGGTAGCAGGATCGTAAAGCGACAGACCGAGGGTGTCTTCGGTCGTGACAGGGTGCCTGGCAAGTTCGTCGGGATCCTGCTGCATCAGCCGCTCCCCGCCCAGGAGCGACTCCCGGTGGATGACCGTCACCCGCTCTCGGCGCGCCGATTCGTAGCGCCGAAGCGCCTCGCTGGAGGGGCCGAATTCAACCAGCGCGCGACACAGAATCACCGCGTCTTCAATCGCGGTTGCGGCCCCCTGGCCGAACCACGGCAACATCGGATGGGCGGCGTCGCCCAGAACGGCGACTCGGCCGCGCACCCATCGGGGCAAGGGCTCGCGCGCGAACAATCCCCACTTGTGACAGTGGCTGCCGGTGAAAGCGCTGAGAACGACGCGCGCGTCGGCATGGAAGTCGGAAAAGACTCCGCGCACCCATTCAATGTCACCGGTTTGCGACCAGCCTTCCGCGGTCCAACGATCCGCCCTGGAGAAAGCAACGAAATTCTGCAGGCTTCCGTGCCGCACCGGATATCGAACCAGCATCCGTCCGGGCGCCACAAAAACCATGGAGCCCGGGCGCGACTGGTCCATGCCCAGCGATTCTCCTGAAACCAGTCCACGCCAGGCCACGAAACCCGAAAACTCCGGCGCAGGTTCTAATAAAACCTCGCTTCGAACGGTGGACTTCAGCCCGTCGGCACCCACCACCACGGCGGCGGACTCATTTGAGCCTTGGGCGAAACCGAGTTCCTGCTCCCCTCCCCGCTTTGCTTTGATCGCGGCCAGTTTCCTGTTCAGAACCAGAGCTTCGGGAGCGAGAGCGGCCAGTTCGGCCCGCATGAGATCGTGCAAATCCGCGCGATGCATCTGCAGGTAAGGGGCGCCCAATTGCTCGCGGGTATTGCCGCGATCGATGTGCACCAGAACAACCCCGCTTTCGAAGTGGCGCGTTACCTGAGTGGGAGGTTCATCGGCGATTGCTTCCAGCCGCTCACCAATGCCCAGGTATCGAAGCCCCTTGACGGCGTTGGGTGACAAGGAAACGCCGGCGCCGACTTCAGCGAGTACGGGCGCCTGCTCATATACCCGAAGCTGCTTACCGGCCCGCGCCAATCCCAAGGCCAGGGCCAGGCCGCCGATCCCGGCGCCGACAATTGCGATTTCCTCGCTAGCGGACACCTTCAGATGCCGAGAGCGCCCGGATTGATCAGTCCCGTGGGGTCAACCTGCTTCTTGAGACTGCGGAGCAATTGCAGCGCTGCCGGATTTCGGTCTCTTGCATACGGATACGCCCGGCCGATCTGTAAATGCGTGGAACCGTGCCGATACATGATTTCGATCAGGTCCAGGCGTATCCGCTCCACCAGCGCCCGGCCTTCCGGATTTGGCCGGCTTTCCTTGAACATTGAGCGCATCTCCTCGGGAAGATAGTGACGGTGATACGCAAGCCATTCGTCTTCCCAATAGATCACGTTCTCATACAAGAACCCGGCCCGGCCGGATGTGCTGTAAACCAAATAGACCATCACTCGGTTTTGGGCGCACTCCTCGCGCATCCGTTCCAGGTAGCTTTCCACCTCGGCATGCAGGGCCGTAGCGCGCGAATACGGAACGATCGCGTGCAAAGGCAGCAGCCTCAGGCCACCGGGCCCGAGAATCATCGGATTCGGGAACGGCGCCGCGCGCGCGAACTCGGCCATCGTGCTGGCCACCTCAATTCCACGTTCGCCCACCGCTTGGCGAATTCTCCGCAAAGCAGCGTTCAGTTCCCTGGAGCCGGCGCCTTCGGTTAGAAAGTTGACAAGGTATTTCGATGCATTGAGAAACCCGCGTCCCCCGATCGCCGCCCGCATACCCTTGCGCATGGCCTCAAGCGGATTGGATGCCCCGCGCAGGATGGTCAGCAGCTTGCCCAGGTCCTGTTTAAGCACCGCCGGGCCGGCGTTCAGCCGAACCAGATCGGTCTCCGCCCCGAACACTTCCGTCGCCAGGCCGAACCGGGACACCGCTGCCACCGCCTCGACCAGCGCCGGAAATTCGGAGAAGGAAAATGTAACTCCCTGTCCCGCGCCCGGCCGCGGCTCCAGGCGCAGAGTCACCGCCGTCTTTACGCCCAACGCCCCTGCGTCGCCGCAGAACAGGCCGGTAAGGTCCGGACCGTACTCGCGGAAGAAAGCGCTATGGCCCGGCTGCCCTCCGGAGCCCGTTACCAGGACACTGCCGTCCGCCAGTACTGCTTCGAGGCCCACCGCCGCGGACACTGAAGGGCCATTCCGGCCCGAACCGAAGGTGACCGCCCCCTGCGCCATGGCGCCCCCTACGGTGGAAATACGGCCCGACATCGGACCCCAGAAAACCGACCGCAGGCCATGCTCGGCCAGGGCTTCATCCAGCGCCGACCAGGTACAGCCTGCCTCAACCGTAGCGTAGAGATCCCGGCCATTGATCTCGCGAACAGCCGTCATCCGGGCGGTATCCAGAATAATTGACCGCGTACGTTCGGGAAGGAACGCATCCGTATACGACATGCCGCCACCGCGCACGAACACGGCTGTCACCGCGTCGGTGCAGGCCCGCATTACCGCTTGAACCTCTGCAGTGGAGCCGGGCCAAACAACGGCCAGCGGCCGTACGCCGCCGCGATAGACGTCCTGCGAGGCCAGTTCGGTGGCCTCCTGCGACTCGGATACGTTTTCCGGCCCGACAGCTTCGATCAGCGAGTCGATCAGCACTGCGATGTCGGCGAGCCCTCCGTTACCGTTCGGGAGCTGGTGCCGCGTGACACGGCACTAGCGCGGCTTGGTGGCGATGGTCTTGAACAGGAAGGAATCTGTGGGAGCCTGACTTACTTCAGCGAAACCGGTCCCGGCAAGCATGGCGGTGAAATCGGTAGCCCCGAACGCCGGAGAATACGGCTCGCAGTTGTACTTGGCGTCAAACGCAATCCACATCCGGTTTGGCGCCGGGAGCTTCGTGGTATTGGGCGTGTCGAACACTGTAAACGTGCCGCCCGGACGCAATACCCGAAGCACTTCCCTGACGATCGGTTCGAAAGTGTGTTTCGGGACCTCGTGAAACAGAATGTAGGCGAGAACCGTATCGAACGAGCCGTCGGCAAAATCCATGCTTTCGGCCAGCCCCAGCTTGAAGTGAACGTCCACATCCATATCAGTGGCCCGCATGTGCGCGTAGCGCAGCAACGGCGGCGCCACGTCCAATCCCCAGACTTCCGCATCGGAATGCCGCTCCTTGAGCACGGTGGTGCACTGTCCGATGGAGCAGCCCAGATCGAGAATTCGACCCATTCGCCCGTCTGCGGGCAGGTGCAGGTCGTCCACCAATGATTGGTGCAACTCGTCCTTGTCGTTGTCCCCCTGGTAGAACACCCGGGTGCCGTGATAGAAGACATAGCCCGCCAGATCGTCGCCGCAATAGCCGCCCGGCTGCAGGTGGATTTCCTCGCATGCCGACTCCGGAACCGCAAAGTCCGGATCCAGGTGCAGGCGGTCCGGATTGCGTTGCTCCGCTTCAGCCAGGCGTCCTTCCCAGCGTTCGCGATCGGCGCCGTAGGAGTCCTGCAGCTTTTGCCAGGTCAGCTGCTGCTGACTGCGCATGACCCGCTTCCAGGCCGCGACCGCCGCGCTTCGATCCACCTCGGGCGCCAGCTCCGCGTATTCCTCGTTGCTGATGACCGCCGGCATCCCGGCCGCGGTGGCAACACCCTCGACCTCTCCGGCCACCTTCGGAAACCAGGAGCGAATGGCGAAGTTGCGAACTTCAGTCATGTAGTCCATGTAACTCGTGTCCTCCATTCTCGGAGGCCTGGGGTGTTTACCGCTGTTCTGGTTTGCCATAACCGGTTCCTGATCCGCATGGAGTTTCCGTGAGACTCAACAGAATAGCCGATGGTCCAGAGCCGTGCCAATACATCGCCGTCATTCCGGCATGAGCGCCACGCATGCCACCGGCCGCGACTTGCGTGTATCCTCCTTAATCACGGGAACGGAGAAAGGAGAGAGGCAATGGACTTGCGTCACCTGAGACATTTCGTCGCTGTTTTTGAGCGAAAAAGTCTTTCCAAGGCCGCCGACGCCATCCCCTTGAGCCAGCCGGCGCTTACACGCAGCGTAAAAACCCTGGAAGACCGGCTGGGCGTGGAGTTGTTCCAGCGGCACGCGCGCGGCGCCACTCCGACACCTGCTGGAGAACGGCTTTACCACCATGCCAAATCGATTCTCGCCGAGTGCGCGCGCGCCCAGCGTGATGCTCTGCAGCCGGTGGGCGAAATCGCCGGTGTGGTTTCCATCGGCATCGGCGCCCTGTTCGCCACCCGCATTTTCGATGACATGATCGGCCGGTTCTGCCGCAAGCATCCCAAGATGCGGGTCGAAGTTCATCAAGGGTATTTTGAAGAACTGATCAATCTGCTGGACCTGGGCCAGATCGAAGTGGCTTTCGTGAATTTCCCGCTGTTGTCACTGCCGGAATCCATGGAGTTTGAGCCTCTCTTGGCAATACAGACCAGCGTCTTCGCTTCCAGGGAACACGTCATGGCCAAACACCCGCGGCCGCGGATGGTGGATCTGCGCGATTACCTGTGGGCCAGCGTCAATCAGCCGCACGCAGTAGAAGTGCTGGACACGCTATTCATGGCCGAAGGCGTGGCCGCGCCACGCCCGGCAGTCCAGGCTAACTCCCTGTCGCTGATCAAGTCGCTCATACTGAGCGCGAATTTCATCGGCCTGCTGCCCGACCACCTGTTCACCCGCGAACTGGCCCAGGGCGAAGTCATTCGGCTGAATCTGCCCGCCACACCGGTGGCGCGCAGCGCCGGACTGATTACGCGAAAGGAGGCCTTCCACCGGCCCGTGGCCAACGCTCTGGCCGAAGAAATCCGCCAGACCGTGGTTCACGAAACCCACGTCGGGATACCCAACGTGGCCTAGTGTCGTGTCACGGGAATACAGTCGCATCAGAGCGCCCGGCGCGGATCAGCTGTCCTCGCCAATCGACCGCAAGGGATTGAGCAGGCGATGCACAAGTTGGGTGAGTTCCTGCTGCCGCTCCTCGGGATTTCCGGTGGGATGCGACTCGATTTCCTCCGGGGTGATCAAGCCCTTGGATTGAAGCAATGACTCGAGTGCCTTGCGGCGATCCCGTTCAATCCAAAGCTCCCCACCCAAGACGATGACCGCTTCCAGCAAGCGATCGAGTAACGGATGGGACAGGAAACTGGGTTCGGAATCCGGGGGCGGCAGTCCAATGCCTTCCACCTGGTCCCTCGCCGCCTGCTCATGCTTGCTGCTCATTGCTTATCTCCCGGAGAGTCGGTCTTCGGCGCGGCCGATCAGGCGCCGCCTTGCGCAGCCATTTGGCGCTTGAACTCCTCATACTCATTGATTTTCGAACGGCGCGAACGGCTCCACGTTGTGGCGAAGCCCCTCGGAAAAGCGCCATCGCCGTCACAATACCCGTCCTCCGACCACAAGACCGGGAAAAGCGGGCCCGCGGGCGCCTCTCCCTCGATCATTTCGTCGAAGCTGACACCTGCCAGATTTACGCAGTCCGGCCGCGGCCGCCAGCGAATATCGTCGCCCAGGACCCGCACTGATACGGCAATCCGCCAGCCGTCGGAGGTGTTGCCGTGCGAGTAGTGCAATGTCCAGGGATGCACGATCAGCAGGTCGCCGGGATCCATCTCCCATTTCAGGAAACCGTTGTTGGGATCGGCCCGTAATTTGTCTCCATCAGGATGAGGCACTCGATCGTCCGGCCGTTGCATTTGCCTGGCATTCGGCGAAAACAGCCAGTAGCGCACGTCCTGATGGTGAGAACCGGCAATGCACTCCAACGAATTCTCCTGGGAAATCGGGGTGAGCGGAATCCAAATGGAAGGAACCATCTTGCCGACCGTAGGCCAGCCCATGCGATCCGTGTGCCAGATCGTCGTTTCACTTGATCGCGGGGGTTTCACGAAAAACTCGTCGAAGAAGAACCGCACACTCGGTGACTTCATGACCCGGGCGGCCGCCTCGGCGACCGGCGATTCAAATACGAATTTTCTGAATTCCGGCACTGTGCGGGACATGTAGCGGCCCGGGTAGGTAGGAAGTAAGCCGCAGTCTTCCTTGTCCACCGCAATGCGCCGGGAAACCGGTAGCAGAGAATCGATCCATCGGCGAGTGAGGATCCCGCGCAGGCAAACAACCCCGTCGCGTTGGTAGCAATCAATTTCTTCGCGGGTTATGGGCCGGCACGGTTCGGGCAGCGTTGGCATCAGGCAGCCGTTTGGTCAGGTATCGAATCAGGTACTGCGGCAAATGTACACGACGCCGCGGCATCAGCGCCAATAGAAAACGCGTGCACACCCCATACAAACCGTATATGGCTGCTTTACGCACGGTGGAGTGGTGCATAGAATCGGGCCATCCTTTCCGGCAGGGAGCGGCATCACCATCGAGACTTCACAACCCACGGCTGATCGGCTTGGCCGCCCGCAGGCGCACTTCATCAACGGCGCAACGGTCGCCAGCGGCCCGTTGCGCGATGTAGTGGATCCCGCCACCGGGAATACCATCTCACAGCTGCACTTAGGCGGCTCCGAAGAAGTCAACGCCGCCGTGGCGGCGGCCCGGGCGGCGCTACCCGCATGGGCTGCGGTGACGCCCGATGAGCGCGCGCGACTGCTGTTGAAGTTCGCGGAGCTGATGGAAGGCCACGCGGAGCAGATTGCGGAGCTTTCGATCCTCGACGGCGGTCTGACGCGCATGATCGGAGAGTCAACGTCTGTGTTCTCGGCTCTTTTTCTGCGCTATTACGCAGGGTGGACCAGCAAGATTACCGGCAAGACAATGCCGTCTTCGGCCATGGGCAAATCACCGCGGGACCTGCTTGCCTACACGCTGCGCGAACCGATCGGCGTGGTGGGCGCCATCACGCCCTGGAACTACCCCTTCGGCATGGAGATGCTCAAGATCGCGCCGGTCCTGGCGGCTGGTTGCACGCTGGTACTCAAGCCGGCCGAGGATGCGCCCACCGCCGGCTTGCTAGTGGCCGAATTGGCCCATGAGGCGGGATTCCCCGCCGGCGTATTCAATGTCGTCAACGGTCTGGGGGAAGAGGCAGGAGCGGCTCTCGCCTCGCATGACGACGTGGACAAGGTGGCGTTTACCGGCTCCACCGAGGTCGGCCGGATTATTGTTCGGGCCGCCGCGGGCAACTTGAAGAAGGTGTCGCTGGAGTTGGGCGGCAAGTCTCCGGTGTTTGTTTTCCCCGACGCCGACCTGGCTACGACGGTCCCCGGGGTGGCCATGGCCGGTTTTCTGATGTCCGGACAGAACTGCGTCTGCGGAAGCCGTCTGTTCGTGCATGAGAAGATCAGCGAAGCCCTGGCGGCGGGAATCGCCGAATTCGCGCGTCACTTGCCGGTCGGGCCCGGAGCGGATCCGGCCAATGCGATCGGCCCTTTGATCTCGGCGCGCCAATGCGAGCGGGTTGAGGGGATGATCGAGCAAGCCCGGAGCGACGGAGCGCAGCGAGTGACCGGCGGTAGGCGGCTCGATCGCAGCGGCTGGTTTATCGAACCCACGTTGTTCACCGAGTGCCGGCCGGACATGCAGATCGTCAGGCAGGAGGTATTCGGGCCCGTCATCGCCATGCAGACTTTCGACGATGGCGAAGACTTCGAATCCCTGGCAGCCAGGGGCAACGACACGAATTATGGTTTGTCCGCCAGCGTCTGGACGAAGGACCTGGAGACGGCAATGCGCATGACCCGCCTGATCGACGCCGGCCAGGTGGGCGTGAACTGCCATGCAGCCATGGATCCGACCATGCCGTTCGGCGGCAACAAGCAATCGGGTTGGGGCCGCGAATTCGGCGAGGCCGCGCTTGATCTTTACACCAAGACCAAAGCGGTCACGCTGTCCTGGTCATAGTCCGCACAGAACGTTGGGGACGAGGGCAGGATGCCCTCGTTCCCAACGTTTTCCCTGCGCGTCAGTACAACGGCATCTGCTGTGAAGACTCCCAGCATCGCCCTGGCGGCAACCGCTCCGTGCCTCTAGTCTCATCAGGCGAGGCAGAACTCTTCGTCGAACAACATGGCGAAGGTGAAAACATTCTCCTGATTGCCGGACTGGGCGGCTCTGGAACTTTCTGGAGCAATCAGGTCGAGGCGCTGGCACAAGACTACCGGGTCGTAAGCTACGACCACCGCGGAGTCGGGCGCAGTCCTCCGGCGCCCTTGCACAGCAGCGTTGCCGAGATGGCCGATGACGCGTTGGGGCTGATGGACGCGATGGACATAGAAGCCGCGCATGTGGTGGGCCATTCCACCGGGGGCGCAATCGGCCAGCACCTGGCCCTTAGGGTGCCGGAACGGGTGCGCTCACTGGTCCTGAGCGCAAGCTGGGCGGGACCCACGCCGTTGTTTACCGATCTTTTCCGGCATCGCCGCAGAATCCTGCTCGAATCCGGAGTTGAGAGCTACCTGATGTCCGGCAGCCTGCTCGTGATGCCCGGCTGGGCCCTTGAGCGTTCGTATACCGGAATAGACGACTTTCTGCGTGAGAGGATTGAGAGTTTTCCCGGCCCGGAAGTAGAGCTGGGGCGCCTGAACGCGGTATTGACCCACGACCTGCGCGAAGAAATTCAAGGAATTCGAGCGCCGGTCGGGGTCATTTCGGCCAAGGACGATGCGCTTACCCCTCCGGGCATGTCGCTGGAATTGGCCGAGCGGATTCCCAACGCAGTCAGGATCTTGCTGCCCGAGGGCGGGCATTTTTGCCCGATCACCGTGCCGGACGATTACAACCGCGAGCTGATACGCTTGCTGAGTGAATTCAGCGCCTGATTTCAGAACCGTAACGGTTATTCCGCGCTCGCAGTAAATTGCGCCCGCAACGGCCGCCAACCAATCAGCGTCAACAGACTTCCGGTGAGCAGCAGCAGCGGAACCGTAATCATCAGCGACCACCCCACCGCCGTGTCATCGGCAAATAAACGGTCCGTCAGAAACGCCACCAGCCAGGGACCACCGGCCTGTCCCAGCGAATTGGCAACCAGCAGATAGATCGCCACAAGCTGGGCCCTGAACTGCGGGGGCGAGACCATGGGAATGACCGCGACGGCCGCGCCGAACGGGGCTGCGCCGAACAGAATGACGGGTGCGAGCAGCGCAATGGCAAGCGTTCCTGTGGGCGCCGCCGCAATGCCAACCGCAAAGGGCAAGGCCAAGAGCCCGGCGAAGGTTGCGATTCTTAAGTTTGCGTCGCGGTAACCACGTGCATGAAGTCCATCCGCGAGCCATCCCCCCGCTACCACGCCCAGCGTCGCGCAGACCAGGAACAGCAGGCCCTGCGCGTAGCCGATATCGCCGGCCGACCAGCCGTGCACACGGATAAAAAACGCCGGAATCCAGGCGCCCAGCGCGAATTGCGCGCCAGCCAGCAGGGAAACCCCGAGAAACACCGCCGCAAACAATCGCCGGTTGCGTGAGATATAGCGAATTGCCTGCAGGAAACCTTCGCGGTACTGTTCTTCACTGTCTCGAACGACCGCGGCTCGCCTCTTTGGCTCCTTCACCGAAAAGAAGAACAAGGCCGCTGCGGGAATGCCCGGCAGAGCGCCGAGAATAAACACCGCCTGCCAGATCTCCAGAGAACCGACGAAGGGAAATACGACCCCATCCGTGGACTCGATCGAATTCACGATAAAACCGCCCACCATCAGAGCGATTCCCGACCCGAAGAAGCTGGACGCTGTGGTCACGCTGATCGGCCGGGCTAGGCGCTGGGGCTTGAACAGGTCCGCAAGCAGCGAGAATCCCGCCGGCGTCAGCACAGCCTCGCCCACGCCGACCATCATCCGGGCCACGAAAAGCTGCTCATAGGTCTCGGCCAGACCGCAGCAAATGGCCGCGATTGTCCAGGCGCAGATTCCAATCGTGATCATCCACCGCCGGTTGGCGCTGTCGGCGATGCGGCCCAGCGGAATCGCTACCAGAGCATAGAAGAATGCAAACGCGAAGCCCTGCAAGAGGCTGATCTGGGTATCGCTTACCAGCAGGTCGACCTTGATGTCCTCTACCAGGAGATTGATGACCTGCCGGTCAATAAAGGCAACTACGCCGCAAACACATATCACGAAGACCACGTACCAGCCATACGCCTCTCCGGCAAGAATTCCTTGCCCCGATTTCATCGAGCTTCCAGATTTCCCGGATAGACGCGATCTCATCATCCGTGCCGCCACTGCGGCAAGCGATCAGCGCAAACGTTCATTCAACACGAATGCCGGCGCTGAGCAATTCTGATTCAACCTCTTTGAGAGTCGCGGGATCGTCGATGGTCGCCGGAAAGGCGAATTCCACGCCGTCGGCGATCTTCGCCAGCACGCCGCGCAAGACCTTGCCAGAGCGTGTCTTGGGCAAACGATCCACGACTACGGCTTTGCGGAACGCGGCCACCGGGCCGATATGCTCGCGTATCAGGGCAATACACTCCGCTACGACCTCGCCTTGCGCGCGTTCGACTCCGGACTTGAGACACACGAAGCCCAGCGGAACCTGACCTTTCAAGGCATCGGCAATGCCGGTGACGGCGCATTCGGCCACGTCCGGATGCATCGCCAGAACTTCTTCCAGTGCGCCGGTCGACAGGCGGTGGCCGGCAACGTTGATTACGTCATCGGTTCTCGTCATTACGTACAGATAGCCTTCGGCATCCATGTAGCCGGCGTCGCCGGTGCTGTAACACCCGTCGAATTCGGTCAAGTAGGTTTCGTGGAATCGTTCATCGGCCTGCCAAAGCGTGGGCAGGGCCCCGGGCGGCAAGGGAAGACGGCATACGATGGCGCCCGTTTCGCCCGCGGCAACCGGAACTCCGGACTCATCCACGACTTCGACGTCCCAGCCGGGCAACGCCTTGCCGGCCGAGCCGGCCCGCACCTCGAACAGGCCCTCGCCCAGCAGGTTGCCGGCCACCGCCCAGCCCGTCTCCGTCTGCCACCAATGGTCGATCACGGGCACGCCAAGGACCTTGCCGGACCACTCAAGCGTATCCGGATCGCATCTTTCGCCGGCCAGGAATAGCGCCCGCAAGGTGCTCAAGTCATACCGGGCCGCCTGCTCGAGCTCCGGGTCATCCCGCTTGATTGCGCGAATCGCGGTAGGAGCGGTGAACAGCGCGTTGACGCCATGCTGACCGACAACCCGCCAGAAAGCGCCGGCATCCGGCGTACCCACCGGCTTGCCTTCATAAAGAATGGACGTTGCACCGGCCAGCAGCGGACCGTAGACGATGTAGGAATGTCCGACCACCCAACCGATGTCGGATGCGGCCCAGAAAACGTCTCCGGCGGATATGCCGTATAGCGCCCGCATCGACCAGTGCAGCGCAACCGCGTGTCCGCCGTTGTCCCGCACGATACCCTTCGGCTGGCCGGTGGTACCGGAGGTGTAGAGGATGTAAAGGGGATCGGTCGCCCTCACCGGGACGCAGTCGGCGGGCACTGCATCTCTCAGGAACTCCGTCCAGTTGAGATCCCGCCCCGCCTGCAAGTCAGCGCGCAACTCGGATCTTTGCAACAGGACGACGAGTTCCGGGGAGTGGCTTGCCTGGGTAAGCGCGTCATCCAGCAACGGCTTGTAGGCCACTATGCGATTCGGCTCCAGGCCGCAACTGGCGGTAAGTATCAATTTCGGCTGCGCCTGGGTGATCCGGGTAGCCAGCTCGCGAGCGGCGAAGCCTCCGAAAACCACCGAGTGAATCACCCCGAGCCGCGCGCAAGCCAGCATCGCCATGGCGGCCTCGGGAATCATGGGCATGTAGATCAGCGCACGATCGCCACGCCTGAGTCCGGCGGCCTTTATCGCTCCGGCCAGTTGCGCTACGCGGTAAAGAAGCTCCGCATAGGTGAACCGGCGAACGGCGCCGGTCATGGCGCTGTCGTAGATCAGCGCGGTGCGATTTGCCGCGTCCGAATCCGCGTGCCGGTCCAGCGCGTTATAGCAGGTATTCAGCATCCCACCGCGGAACCACCGGCCCGAAGGCGCGCTGCGGTCCAGGATCTCGCTCGACGGCTCAATCCATTCGATACCTTTAGCCGCCTCGTCCCAAAAGCCCTCCGGATCGGCCAACCAACGTTTCCGAACGCCGTCATAGGACATTCCGTTTTCCTCCTGCTGCACGCTTCAATCGCCTTTCCTCAATCACGGGCCAGGCGGACATATTATGCGGCTGCAAACGGCGCATATACTCCCGGCCCATGATCTGCTCCAGACGAAACCGCAAGCTTTGCATCCGGGTAATTCTCATATTGGTGACAGGAGCGTATTCAACCGCTCCTGCGGCGCAAGAAACGGATCGAGGCGCTGGCGCGCGCGCTTACAGCGAGGCCGATGAGGCCCTGTACCGCAAGCGCTTTGAGGCGCTGACCGATCAGAGCGGCGGCGGCGGACTGGCGTCTTACGACCCGCTCAAGGACGTGCCCGGCGCTTCCTTGGCAGCGCCGCTGCCGCTGGCCAAGATGCCCAGGGTTTCGCGTACCGCCGTCGAGGAGGCTACGGAATACGCCCGGTCCATGAACTCCACCGCGATGCTGATCTGGCAGGACGGACTGGTCGAAGCGGCCCGGTATTTTGCAGACGCCACTCCCGAAACGCCGCTGGTTGCCCGTTCGCTCGCCAAGCCTTTATCAATAATCGCTGTCGGGCGCGCCATGGAGGAGGGCCATATTGCGTCGCTGGATGAGCCGGCCGCGAACTACTTTCACGAGTGGCGCGGAACCCCCAGGGCTGCAATAACAGTGCGCCATCTTCTGAGCATGCGCTCCGGGCTCAAGCCCCAGGCGCCGGCAACCGAGATCGGAGACATCCTTAATCGCGCCTACCTGCATCCCCGCCATGACGAAGTCATCATCAACGACTACCCGCTGACGCACGAGCCGGGGAGCCGTTACGAATATTCCAATGCGAACTCGGAACTGGTCGCCCCTCTGATTGAACGCGCCACCGGCGTCCAATATGAGGACTGGATAACGGACAGGGTGCTGCGGCCGATCGGGGCGGCTGGCGGACAGGTGTGGATGAACCGCGCAGGAGGAACGGCACACGCCGGATGTTGCTGGCTGCTGCCCGCGGAATCCTGGCTGCGCCTGGCGATCCTGTTGATCAACGATGGCCAAGTGGACGGCAAGCGGCTGCTCTCCCCCGGTTTCGTGACGGAAATGACTACGCCGACGGCGGAAAATCTGCACTCAGGAATGGGCGTGTATATAGCAGGCAACTACATCGAACGGCGCGGCGCGGCCAACCCGGATCTGGACGTAGGCCGCAACCTGCACGGCGAGCCGTATCTCGCCGGTGACCTGTTCCTGTTCGACGGCAACGCCAACCAGGTCATCTACATCGTTCCCTCGGCACGGCTGATCGTTGCCCGCCTGGGCAACCGTCCGCCCGCCGAAACCGAATGGGACAACGCTTACCTGGTCAACACGGTTTTGCGCGGGCTTAAAGAAGAAATCAGAGCGGGCCTGCGCCCGCAACCCGTCCCAGCGAACTAATTCGCGCTTTCACCCTGGGAACGAGGGCTTCCAGCCCTCGAATCCTTGAGCGAGGACATCCTGCCCTCGCCGAGGGCTGGAAGCTCTCGTTCCCAGGGAGTGCGGACGCCCTCGTTATTCGGCGGGCGGCAGCTTGGTGCGGCCCAGCGCTCCAAGCAGTTTCCACGTGCCTTCCTCCCGGACCCATACGTGAGCGATATCGAAACGCTGATCTACAACCTCCCCGCCCGGCAAACGCGTTCGGTGCGTGCTGTAGTAAATAACGGCCGCGTTCCCTGAGAAAGTGATGTCCTCAAACTCCATAGCGAGTTCTTCCTGGTCCATTCCGCTCATCTGTGCCGCGCCGGCGCGCAATTGCTCGATGCCCGAAGGAGTTGGCCAGCCCGGCGGCCAACCCATGTAGTGCTCCGAGGCGTTATCAACATAGAACTGAAGGTCGCCACGCCCGCGGGAGGCATAGATCGCCTGCTCCTTGGCCCAGATTTCGTCTTTGGCGGTGGCCATGTCGTACCCCGCGTCGCCCGGTGGGGCGCCGGCGCAAGCGCCCAAAAAGACGACAAACGCAACAACGGCCAAAGGTGAATGTGCATTATCCATGGCAGTGCTATTCCTTGATATCAACAGGCGGGCGGGCGGGCGGAACGAATTGCATTTGCTCCATGAGATCCTCCACGCCCTCAGGGCGCGGGAACCCCTCGGGCATCGGCTCGCCCCCACGGCGCTTTCTTCCGATGCCGCGAAACCAATGCTCCAATCCGGGTGGCAGGAACACCCAGAACAACTCCATGTCCGTATCGCCGGTGTTCTCAATGATGTGACGCGCATATCGGCCGAACAGCACGGTCGATCCTTCCATGATCGGATACTCATTCCCCTCGATTTCGACTCGCCCGCGGCCCTTGTGCACGAAAATCAATTCGTGGTTGCGCCGATGGCCGTGCTCGCGCACGTGACAACCCGGTGGAAGCAACTGCAGCCCCGAGGTAAAGCCGTCATAAGGCGTATTCTCGGGCGTGAGCTTGAGGTCCACATAGCCGCGAGAAGGCAGCGGCTGCCAAAGGGACTCGCCCTCGCCGGGACCCACCACCGCCCACCAGGGCTCGTTATGCCGTTCGTTCATCGCTCAACCGTTCCGCCAGCCGAGCGCTGATCATACTGCCGCAAGACCGTAGCTCAGCGCCTACGCGCATCTTCGTAATGACGATAGATGCACATCATAACGATGCGCTGCCGATGAAACCGGGGGGATTCGGGCATGTTGAGTCTTTCATGTATCGTATGCAGACCGTGCCGCGCAGCAGGCTCGGGGCCCCGATCGGAAGCCTTTTAGGAGACAAAATCGCGCAAGTGGTATGCAATGGGAATTTCCAATGAAAAGCACTGTTTCCAAGCGTAACTTCTTGTCCATGGTCATTGGCCTTACCGTGCTGACTCCGGCGCTCTCACAAGAAGAGCAGAGGGTGCTCGTGGTGGGGGCCTCGGGCGGGACGGGCCGCTTCATCATTACCATGCTCAAGGAGAGAGGATACGAGGTTCTGCCGACCAGCCGTAATCCCGAGAGAGCCGCGGAAACGGTTGGAGGAAGCTTCGTCTGGCGGCGTATGGACATAACTTCCAGAGAGAGCGTGGATGCGGCAGTAAGGGATGTGGACTTTGTGATAACGGCACACGGAGCAACACAAGCCCAAGGTCCGAATGATCCGGAGCATGTGGATTGGATTGGCACCCGTCATCTCATCGACGTCGCCAGGAACATCGGCGTAAAGCATTACGTGATGATTTCAGCGGCGAGCGCAGGAAACCCGGATTCGCCGTTAAACAGAAGGTTTGGGAATGTCCTGATATGGAAAGGACGCGCTGAGGATTACCTCCGCGACTCCGGTCTTCGCTATACGATCGTACGCGGGCCGGGCCTCCGTGATGATCCCGGCGGACAAGAGCCCATTGTTCTTGAACAAGGCGGGTCGGGACGCCGTTTGTTAACACGAGAAGATCTGGCAAGTGTCGCGGTTGCAGTATTGAACGACGAAGCGGCTGTGGGAAAAACGTTTGTCGCCAAGAACGCCGAAAACGACACAATGATAGATTTGCGCCAGCAACTGCAAGGCCTGATGTTGGATTGATGAGAGCCGCACAATTGTTGCATTGATCCGCGCTCGGTAGTATCTACATCGGATACACTACAGACTTTCCGCAACCGGAGAAGAAATATGCAGGTTCGCGCTGAAATCAAGAAATGGGGCAACAGCCTTGCCTTGAGGGTTTCGGGCATCATGGCCACAGTGCCCAATTTCAGCGCGGGCGACCCGGTGACCGTGGACGTGAGCGAGCACGGATTGGTGGTCAAACCTTTGAATCGGCGCCGGAAATCGCTCATCTACACCGAGAGCGAACTACTCGCCGGACTGACGCCGGAAACAGTCCATGCCGACGAAATAGCGCGTCTTACTGAACGCGAGTTCGGCGATTAGTCTCTGGCGGCGTGACCGGTATTTCGTACTTACCTGACCGGCGGGATGTGGTCTGGCTGGATTTTGAACCGGCCAAAGGGCGCGAGATAGGAAAATATCGCCCGGCTCTTGTGCTGACCAGCAAGGAATACAATCAAAAGACAGGCCTGCTGATCTGCTGCCCGATCAGCACCAGCATTCGAGGCGGCTCCACGGAGGTCGCGTTGCCGGGGCTTGAACATCCATCCGTCATTGCAGCCGGCCTGGTGCAGACCCTCTCGTGGAGGGATCGCAACATAAGGAAAATCACCCGGGCCCCGAAGCGCGCCTATCGTGAAACCTTACTCCGGCTGTTACCCCTCATCGGCGCGGCGGAGGTGCTACAAGGCGCTTGACCGGTACCGGATGCCTCACATAAGCGGGAACTGTTCCCCGACCGCCACCCGGCTTCCCGCTGCTTCTCCCTATCGGCGCCCGGTTCGGCGCCGCCGCGGATACGCCCGTTGTGCAATCGCATGGAGAACTCAGGAGTCAAAGTCCACTTCAGTATGGATTCCGTCGGGTTAGAGCCATTCTCCATTCGCGTATGATTTGCTGATTCCTGTATCTATTGAAATAGTGGAAGAAATAACTATGCGAACCATACAAATCACCATGGATGCTGAACTGGCGGCGCAGGTGGACGATTGCGCCCGACGCATCGGCGCCACACGCTCAGGGTTCACGCGCGACGCGTTGCGAGCCGCTTTGCAGCGCATCCAGGAAAAGGAACTGGAGGAGCATCACAGGGCCGGATACCGCAGAACGCCTTCCAAACCCGGCGAGTTCGAGGTTGCGGAAGAAGATCATGCTTGGGGCGATGAAGCATGGAGTAAAAAGTAGTGCGTCGTGGAGAGATCCGCCGGTACCGCTTGGCCCAACCGGACAAGCGCAGTCCTGTGTTGATTCTCACGCGGGATTCGATTATTCCCAGTCTAAGTGAAGTAACCATAGCGCCATTGACCACCCGGATTCGGAACATCCCCAGCGAAGTAGCGCTCTCCAAGGAAGATGGCCCTCCTCGGGAATGCGCGGTCAATTGCGATCATTTGCAGACCGTGCCGCGCGGCAGGCTCGGCGCGCCGGTCAGCAGCCTATCTACGCAAAAGATGGAACAAGTGGCACAAGCCGTTCGCTTCGCGCTTGACCTGGGCTGATGGAGCATTCCGCCAACACCAATATCCTTGGAAAGTGATCCTAAACTCGGCGCAGTGGCGTGCATTCGCGGTCAGAACGCGAAGCGCACTAAGAGTCGAAGCCCGTGGCCTTCCAGGTTCGCTTGGGTCTTCGCCAGGTTCAGCGGCAGCGGCCCCCGGCACATGGGGCTGGCCAGCCAGGAATACAATCAAAGACAGGCCTGCTGATCTGCTGCCCGATCGGCACCAGCATTCGAGGCGGCTCCATGGAGGTTACGCTGCCGGGGCTTGAGCAGCCATCCGTCATTGCAGCCGGTTCTCAACGCTTGACTGCACAAAAAGAATGCATAGACTGCATAACATAGCAGCTATCCGAGGCGCAGGCATGAAAACCATGACGATTCGCGGCGTACCGGCTGAGTTGGCCGCGGCGCTGGAAAATGAAAAGCAGAGGCGTGGGGCTTCCTTGAATCGTACGGTGCTGGCGCTGATGCGCGAAGCATTGGGACTGTCGGACACCGGTCCCCGCAGTAACGGCTTGCGCCAGCTGGCGGGGGCTTGGAGCGAAGATGAATACCGGGACTTTGAGCGCGCCACCGCTCCCTTTGGCCAGGTTGACGAGGAAATCTGGCAGTGACGCGGATTTGTTTGGATACCTCCGCGTACAGCAATTTCCAGAGGGGTCACACGGGCGCCATGGAGTTCATTGACGCGGCGGATTGGGTTGGGATGCCCAGCGTAACCCTGGGCGAGTTGTGGGCTGGCTTTCTCCTGGGAGGCCGCGTGGAGTCGAACGTGGCACAGCTACGGGAATTTCTGGCCCACTCGGTTGTCGAGATCGTGAAGGTGGACGACGATGTGGCCCGTATCTACGGAGAAATCGTGGTAGACCTCCGCGCCCGAGGCGAGCCGCTGCCCACCAATGATATTTGGATTGCGGCAACGGCAGCACGGTCCGGTGCAACAGTGCTGACATTCGACGCGCATTTCCGAGCAATTGCCCGCGTGGCCGCCGTTGTGCTCTCCACCCAATAGCGCCATATCAGCCCGGTAAGATCCTCTATGCGCCCCTGCGCACCCGGCTCCGGATGCTGCTCCTGCGTTAGAATCCGGCCAATTCACTAAAGTGGCCCGCATCAGTATGGATCGCGTTTCCATCTACTGGGATGACTCGAATATCTTTCACGAGGCGCAGCACTTGGCCGAGGAGCAAAGCGAGGGGGCCGGCGCCAGGTACCGCGTCCGCATACACTTTGAGAATCTGCTCCGATTGGCCCATGCGGACCGCCCTTTGCACAAAGCGGTTGCAGCCGGTTCGGCGCCGCCGGAGATGCGCCAGTTGTGGATTCGCATGGAGAACGCCGGAATCGAAGTCCACCTCTTCGATCGGGGGGCGATCAAGCGGGGAGAACAGGAGATGCCCGACCGCGTTCTACAACTCCGCATGCTGGAGGACGCTCTGGATTTCAATGGACACCCGGGAATCGTCGTATTGCTGACTGGCGATGGAGCCGGCTACCTGGAAGGCACAGGCATTCACAGCACGCTTGAGCGCATGCACAAGCGCGGATGGCGGGTGGAAATCCTGTCGTGGGCGCATTCCACCAACCAGCGGATGCGGAGATGGGCCGAAGCGAACGGTATTTTCGTTGCGCTGGATGATTTCTACCGGTCAATCACCTTCATGACCCCATCCCGCCCCGGATTCGAGCTTGCGTAAGAACGCGAGGCGGCGGAATTGGATCTGCTCAGCAGACGCGTTTCCCAACCCCCGCATGTCGTAAGCGAGCCACGAATGGAGAAGAACAAGTTGGTGCCAAATAAGTCTATGAATCGGGCCGGGTGGAAGTCACGCCATCCGGCCGCGGTTGCGCTCGCGGACGCAGTGTTTGCCTTGTTGCGCGAGTCCGGGATCATACCCGCCGGTTGGGAGCTGGCCTACAAGAAGGAATTTATCGGACTGAGGAAAGAGAGCGGGACCGCTTGTAACTTTGTGCGGTTCCGTGGCCGCTACGGGGAGGCGACTTTCGATCCGCAGGTACCGAGAAACCCTGGCCTTGACCACCGAATCCAGCAGGCCGGATTGCGAGTGGAATACGTATCCGGCAACAAGCGCAACCGATACCGCCTGACTCTTGCGGCACAGGATGTTCCCTCACTGGCAACGCTCATCCAGGAACTTGCTAGGCTCGCCTTCGATCGCCGCACCAAACCATGAGCGATCTTTTTCGGCAATTCCGCACTTAGTACCGGAAGAGTTGTCTATGCGAACCATGCGAAGCGGCATGATCGCAGACATCCCTAACCGTCCACGAAAACGGGACAACTCCACTTCTCCCGCGCCCGCCAAAGTGATTGCCGAATAGTAATCCTCGCCCTCGAAATATAGGGACAGGGCCGTTTCAAGCTGCTGTAGCGCACAGCAACGCACGTTATATTGGGATCGCATGCTGGTACACCTCCAAGTGAAGATCAGAGGTGATCTAGACCTTCACGGCGGACAACCTTCGATCGTACCGCGCGAATTGTAAAGAAGAAACTCGTTCAGGCCGCGTATAGAGAGGAAGCGGAATCCAAGAGCGATTGGAAATCTTGTTCACAGTCGGAAACATCTGCACCGAATAGAGTCAGGACCGAGTCGTAACACGCATTCAATTGTTGAAAGTGTTGGGCAACCAGATAAGTCAAACTCATAGTCGGCCCAAGCAGATCGTCGTGCTCGCAAACCCTGTCAAAGTAAGCAAACGCAGTTTCCCAGCTCTTCTTTGCTTGCCTCTCTTCCAAGTGCCTATCCCGAAGGCTCTCAAGTTCATTCTGGAAGAGAAACAGCGAGGCCCTTCTTGCTTCTTTCCCGCCGTTGGATGCTTTCGCCGTCGTTGACCAGACCGGTGATGGAACCCTTGCGTGAACGAAGCCGTTTCTTAACAATTTGATGAGCACTCCAATCTCCGATTTGAAGCAGTCATTGCTTATGCGCTTGAGATCTGGGGCATCAGCACAACGAATGCCCCTAATACCTTTAAGCGTTTCCTCGAACCCAACCGCCGAGGCGCAATAGGTCAGGAAGTCTTTCTGCGCAAGAAGCGCTGGGTGAGCCGCATCAAATTCTTTGGGCGAACCCTCTGGATTGCCTTTGTATGCCGCAATGGCATTCTCGTGGAGGCACATGTCCCTGCACGCCTGATCGGCGAAGTGGAATAGCGAATGAAGACCGTCCCGAAGCTGATACTCTTTCCAGAAGGCGTGGCCGCTGAGAATGATGTAACTGTCGGCAATGCCTCCCCGGCGATTGAGATCCGCGATGCATTCTGGAGTGCGTTTTGTCGCGCTGTTGCACTTCAGCCACTTACGCGCCTCTTCGCGTTTCCTTTTGAATTCTTCGTCTGATCTCTGCAAGAGCTCCAACGATCTCTCGATACCTTCCACCAGCTTCTGCGAAAGAACTGCTTCATGGTTCATGGATTTTCCCCTCTTCCCGTTTCACGTGATCCTCCTGCGCGTGCTTAAGACTGCGGCCCAACGTGAATGTAGCAGACTGCGGCTACTGCGCTCGCCTCGCGCCCCATCGGCCACTGCAAGCGGCCCTGGGAGGGAGGAAATCCTGTCCTCCGCCGAGGGCGAGGACGCCCTCGCTCCCAGCATTTTTCCTTGCGCTTCAGCGCCGCGGGAACCGAGGTGAAAACTCATCTGCTACAGTCGATGCCTACCCCCATGCATACTGCTCACTATGCATTCTGCTGCGCTGCAGGATTCTATTCGCACGCCTCCTCGTTCACACGCAGATACTCGGTAAGGAACTGATCCATGTATCCCCGTATGTCGCCCAAGATAGATTCTCCAATACCGGGACCTGTAGGGCCTAGTCCGCTAACCGCCTTCTCCCAAGTCGATGCATGTCTCGCCTGTCCCGATGCCACGTCCCGGACCAACTTGTTAAACTTAACGCGTGTGGTATACGTCCACCCAACGCGCCGGTCCCCAACAGTAGCCCCCATCAGTTGAACATAAACAGAAAGGTAACTGGATGCCTCCGCATCGAATAGACGAGCCACACGCAGGCTGCTTTCCACGGCAGCTTTAATGTTTTCCTCACTGAGACCCTGCACTACCTCATCCTCTCTTTGGTTAAGGGTTACAAGAATATCCGTCGGGCTACAAGCGTTGAACAACTGGAATCGTTCCCGGGACGCTTCCATATTGCTTAGCTCTTCAATGCGCTCGCTTACAGTCTTCTCAACAGTCACTCCTGCTTCCCGCAACACCCGCGCCACGTCCGCGTGGTTTCCTTTCGTCGCCAGCATTGCTGCAGTATTGTCCTCTGCGTCCCGCACTTCGGCATCAGCACCTGCTTCCAGTAGACGACGTGCCGAATTGGCGTAGCCATCGAGGGCGGCGAGATGCAGCGCAGTCTCGCCCTCCGAGTTGCGTGCATTTACATCCACACCAGCACGCACCAACAAGCCCTCGATGATTGCGTCGCCAGCGTTCCACACTACACGATGCAGCGCAGTTTCCCCTTTCGTATTGCGCGCATTTGCATCCGCGGCCGCATCCAGCAGAAGAAGCACAGGAGCAGGATCACGGTAGCCGTGGAGGGCGGCGAGGTGCAGCGCGGTGTCACCATCCGCGTTACGCGCATTCACGTCTGAGCCAGCGTCCAGCAAGAGGCGAACCGCATCAGGGTGGACAAAGAGAGTGCGGCCTTATGCAGCGCAGTTCCGCCGTCCGCGTTGCGCGCGTTCACATTTGCGCCACCATCAAGCAGCAGCCTCAAGATTTCCGCGTGCCCATTGGTCGCGGCGTATAACAGCGCAGAACTGCCATTAGCATCTGGGATGCTCACACTCGCGCCATTACTAACCAGCACATTCGCAATGGCTGCGTGGCCTTCACGTGCCGCGACCTGCAGCGCGGTTCTACCATGATCGTCCCGGAAATTCACGTCCGCACCAGCGTCCAGCAGACGGCGCACCTCATCTTCTCGGCCTTGCCTTACCGCCTCAAGCAGTTCCAAGTCAGCGGTATCCGCACTCGCCGGCGGCGGGGAGGCCACCAAAATGGTCATGCACAGCAAGACTGGAACAACTCTCGCCATGGCATCCTCGCGGGTTTGGTTAATTCTACGAGTGTCTCAGCAGACAAGAATACGCTTCCGGTAGGTTGGCGACCAACGCTGCATACAAGGGCCGCTTCCGCGCATTCACGCACGCACGAGTTGTAGGCAATTTGCCTTTTGCGACGAGGGCAAGATGCCCTCGTTCCCAGGGAGGGCAGGAAGCCCTCTTTCCCAGGTTAGGCGGCGGCGGAGCGGAACCAGGTCGGGAATTCGGGCGCCTTGGGCGCGGGGAGTCCGGTTTCGTCCTGGCAACGGGCCTTGAGTTCTTCGGTGGTGCCGCCAAAGTCGAACAGCTGGGTGTCGCCGCGTTCGGCGGCCATTTCACTGCGCAGCTTCTCGGTCGCGCTTTCGTCCACTTCTCCGTCTTCATTGCACACAACGCCATAGCGCCGCGCACCTTCCACGGTCACCAGGCCGGCGGCCACGTCGAAGCTCACCTGCTCGGACGGACGCTTGAACGGGTCGCCCCAGCCGCCTCCGCCCCAGGTGTCGAAGTACAGCAGGTCACCCGGCTCTACCTTGATCCGGTCGCACTTCGATTGCAGCAGCTCCTCGCTGCCGTCCGTGCGGTGCAGGGTCTTTTGGCTGCGCTGTCCGGGCAGCCCACCGTTGACGCCCCAGGGATAGGTCAGCCAACGATCATCGTGGATGGAGATTTCGCCCGGCTCCAGGAACCGGTAGCCCACCCGCAATGCGTTGCCGCCGCGGTGCACGCCGGGACCGCCGCTGTCGGGCAGTGTCTCGTATACATCGATGCGCAACGGGAAGTAGCTCTCGAGAAACTCGTTGGGCACATTGGTGAAGCTCGGCCACAGAGAATGGCCGTCGGGGCCGTCGCCGAAGGGCTTGCCGGGAATCCCGCCGAAGCCGATCTGGTAGAGCTGGTACCACTCGCCGTCGGCGCGCCGGTAACCGGAATACATGAAGTGCGGGCTGTCGGAGAAACCGGCCGCGCACAGGAAATCCGGGTTCCCCTGCCCCAACAGTCCGCCGAGCACATCGAAGATGCGGCCCAGCGCGTGGGTGCGGCATGACAGGGCAGCGGGAAATCTGGGCTTGAGCAAGGTGCCCTCGGGGATATGCACTTCCATCAGGTCATAGAAGCCGTCGTTGAACATGATCTGTGGATCGAAGACCATGATCATGTAAACGCCGGCGAACATCTTGAACATTTCCTCGTTCAAGTAGAAGTTCACCGAGCCGATGGATTGAGGATCCGTGCCTTCGAAGTCGAATATCACCTTTTCGCCTTCACGCCACATCGCGCACTTGATCTTGTACGGCCCCATGCCCAGCCCGTCGTCGCAGATGTAGTCCTCGAAATACTGCTTCTCGGTGGGAACCGTCATGTTGATGAGCTTACCCATGGCGCGCTTGTTGCGATCCAGCAGTTCTTCAAGTGCGGAGTAATAGACGTCATCACCGAAACGCTCCGCCATCTCCAATACGCGCTTCTCCGCGGTGCGGATGGCGGCTACGATGGCGTTGAAGTCGCTGCGATTCCAGTGCGGAAGCCGGCAATTGTGAAGAATCAGGCGCAGCACGTCTTCCTGAAGCTCGTCGTTCTTGTATATCTTGACCGGAGGCACGCGAATGCCCTCCTCGAAGATCTGCCGGGCGTCGGTCGGCAGGCTGCCGGGCACCTTGCCGCCGACGTCGGTCATGTGGCCGAACATCGAGGCGTAGGCGATCAAACGCCCGTCCTTGTAAATCGGCCGCAGCAGCAGCCAATCGTTGGCGTGGCTCACAGCCCCGTTACAGGCATAGGGGTCGGTGGTGAGGAACATGTCGCCTTCCTCAATCGTCCGGTCGTAAGCCTCCTTGAAGCCGTGAATGAAACTGCCGAACTGTCCCACAACCATCTTGCCATCCAGGTTGGCGATCATGGGGAACTCGTCGTGCTGCTCGCGGATGCCGGGCGACATGGCGGTGCGGAACAGCACCGCGTCCATCTCCCAGCGCGCGTTGAGCATCGCGTTTTCGATAATGTCCAGCGTAATGGGATCCAGTTCCACGCGGTTGAAGGGGCGCGGGCGGGTTTCTATGATTTGTGCAGGCATTGGGTAGCTCCCGTTCAGGAATTCGAAGGCGTAATAAGGATGTTGCCGTAGTCGTCCACCTGCCCCTCATGACCGGGGAGAATCAGGGTGGTCGAATCCATCTCAAGCACGATGGCAGGTCCGGTCACGACGTTTCCAGCCGTCAGCTTGGAGCGGTCATACAGCATTGCTTTCTGCATGCCGCCATCCATGTAGACTTGATGCGAGACCATCTCGGCGGCCGCCGGGCTGGCATCGCCCTTGGCGACCTTGAGAGCGCGCACCATGGTGGGCTTGCCCTCGGCCACCGCGCGCAGGTTGACGAGTTCCTTGTCCTCCGGCAGCGCAAAGGTGAACAGCTGTTCGTGCATCCGGTCGAACTGCTCGCCGATGGCGTCCAGCCCCTGAGCACGCAGTTGGTCCAACCCGAAATCGATGGTCAGCAGCAGCCCCTGGCCGTGGTAGCGGATGTCCGCCTGGTAGCTCAGTGTCTGGTCGGCGCCGGGGATGCCTTCCTGGTCCAGGGCCTTGGAAGCCTGCTCGGCCAGGTCGGCAAAGATCTCCACCGCCTCTTCAGCCTTGGTGCGGCCGAAGCGCTTGATGAACGTGCGGGAAGCCTCGTTGCGCACCCGCGTGGTGGCGTCGCCGTAGGCGCACAATACGCCCGGTCCCGGCGGAATGATCACCGGCCAGGAACTCATCAGCCTGCCCAGGGCGTTGGCGTGCAACGGCCCGGCGCCGCCGAACGCGATCAGCGCAAATTCGCGCGGGTCGTGGCCCTTCTCCACCGACACCAGGCGCAACGCGCCGTACATGTTCTCGTTGACCAGGCTCGCGATGCCGGAGGCCGCTTCCATAAGCGACAAGCCCAGGGCATCGGCAATCGTCTGTACGGCCGCTTCGGCCTTGGCGCGCTCCAGCTTCATGTCGCCACCCAGCCGCACCTCCGCGGGCAGGTAGCCGAGCACCACGTTGGCGTCGGTTACGGTCGGCGCTTCGCCGCCCTTGCCGTAGGCCGCCGGACCCGGATCGGCGCCCGCGCTTTGCGGGCCAACGCGCAGCGCGCCGGTCAGTTCCGGCACGTGGGCGATGGAGCCGCCCCCGGCGCCCACGGTGCGCACGTCCACCGAGGAAGCTCGTACGGTTACGTCGCCCACGGTGGTCTCGCGGCGCAGTTGCGCCTGACCGTTCTGCACCAGCGCCACGTCCGTGGACGTGCCGCCCATGTCGAAGGTGAGCAGATTCTGGTGGCCGGACTGTCCGGCAATCCAGATCGCGCCGGACACGCCGCCCGCCGGGCCGCTCATCAGCAGGTTGACCGGGTAGGCCTCCGCTGCCGCGGCCGAAGCCAGGCCGCCATCGGACCGCAGCACGTGCAACTGCACGCCGCCCATGGTGTCGTTGAGTTGCTGCTCCAGGTTGCGCACGTAGGTGGCTACCTTGGGCCGCACGTAGGAATTGGCGACGGTGGTGATGGTGCGCTCGTATTCCTGCATTTCGGGGACTACTTCCGAAGACAGGGACACCGGCACGCCGGGAAGCATGCGCTCGGCGACTTCGCGCACCTGCTGCTCATGAGCGGTATTGGCAAACGAGTTGATCAGCGATACGGTCAGCGCTTCGACGCCTCTGCGGGCCAGCTTCTGCAGTTCCCCCTCCAGGGCTTCGACGTTGAGCTCACGCACCACCGAGCCGTCGGCGCCCACGCGCTCGTCCGCTTCGATGGTCAGCGCCAACGGTGCAATCGGCAGGCTCTTGTTGTAGATCACCCATCCACCCAGGCCACCCGGAACGAAGGAACGGGCGATCTGCAATACCTGCCGGTAACCCTTGGTGGTCACCAATCCGACTCGCGCACCGGAGCCGGTCAGGATGGTGTTGGTCGCCACTGTCGTTCCGTGCATTACGTGGGTAATTTCGCCCGGATCGACCCCTGCGTCGCCGCAAACGCGGCTGATGCCGTTGGACACGCCGATCGACGAATCCTCCGGCGTGCTGGGCACTTTCGCGGTGTAGGTCTCCCCGGACTGCTCGTTGACCAGGAGCAGGTCGGTAAACGTACCGCCCACATCCACGCCTAAGCGATAGCTCATGCTATTTCTCCCGTGTGTATTTCAGTTCAGGCCTGCACACCCATGGCCACGTCGGGGAATATCCCCGCCCGCGGCAACATGGCCGGCAAATCACCGTGGCCGAGCTGGTCCTTGAGCCAACCACTGGTTGCAATAACTTTCTTCAGCGACACGCCGGTCTCGACTCCCGACCGCGAAAGCAGGTACAGCAGGTCGTCGGTTGGGATGTTGCCGGTCGCCAGCGGAGCGAACGGACAACCGCCGATTCCCCCGATGCTGGCGTCAATCGACGCCACGCCGGCGTCCAGCGCGGCCTGCGCGTTGGCCAGGCCGATGTTGCGCGTATTGTGCAAATGAACCCTTATGGGCAAACCGGGAAGCCGCTCGGAGATCCTGCCGAGAACGTCGGTAATCTGCGCCGGCACAGCCACGCCTATGGAATCGGCGATTCCCAGTTCCACCGGATCGCCTTCGGCGACGCGTTCGGCGTACTCCACCACGCGCTCCGGCGGCACCTCGCCCTCAAAGGGACAGCCGAAAGCCGAGGAAACCATGCAGTTGGCGCGAATACCGGCGCTGCGCGCCTGTTTGGCGATCTTCAGCCACGCGTCTATCGATTCCCTGCTGGACACGCCCTGGTTGCGGCGGTTATAGGTATCACTGGCCACTACCGCCATACCCACTTCGTCGATTCCGCAATCCCGCGCCCGCTCAAAGCCCCGCTGGTTAAGCACCAGGCCGATGAAAGTCAGATTGTCGCCTTCGGGAAGACCCCGCACGACCGCTTCGGCGTCCGCCATCTGGGGCACCCGCTTGGGATGCACGAAACTCACGGCCTCGACTTTGCGGATGCCGGAATCGACGGCGCGGCGGATGAATTCCAGCTTGACCTCGGTCGGCAGCACCCTTTCGGCTTGCAGGCCGTCCCGTGGACCTACCTCCACTATCGAAACGCGGCGTGCGCTGGCAGTCATTGAATTGCAGCCCCCTCAAACAGAGCGCACGTATTCTATACAATGTGCGTCCAAACTTCATCCTGGCCTGCTTACGGAGGCAAGCAGGTCCGGGCAATCTCGGACTATTGGGGAACAAAACGACATGACGGAAAAGACCGGCCCGCTGGCCGATCTCAGGCTGATTGAACTGGGCGCGTTATTGGCAGGCCCGTTTTGCGGACAGTTGATGGCGGATTTCGGCACCGAAGTAATCAAGGTGGAAGCACCCGACCGTCCCGACCCGATGCGCGACTGGGGCCAGGAGAAAGCGCACGGTATGTCGCTCTGGTGGCCGGTGATTGCACGGAACAAGAAAGCGATCACCTTGAATTTGCGGGAAAAAGAGGGTCAGGACATCCTCAAGGAACTGATCGCCAAGGCGGATTTTCTGCTCGAGAACTTTCGTCCCGGCACGCTCGAGCGTTGGAACCTGTCCTGGGAAGAACTGCATGATATCAATCCGGCCTTGATCCTGATTCGTGTCTCCGGCTACGGACAGACCGGGCCCTACTCCCAACGGGCCGGCTACGGCGCCATCGGCGAGGCGATGGGCGGCCTGCGTTACGTTGCAGGCGACCCCTCCAGTCCGCCGAGCCGCGTGGGCATCAGCATCGGCGATACGCTGGCGGCCACCTTTGCCTGCATTGGCGCGCTTTCGGCCCTGCACCACCGGGAACGCACCGGCGAGGGACAGATCGTGGATTCGGCGATTTACGAAGCGGTCCTCAACATGATGGAATCGCTGGTCACCGAGTACCAGAAGGCGGGCTACATCCGCGAGCGCACCGGCTCGATACTGCCCCGCGTGGCGCCATCGAACGTTTACCCCACCAAGGACGGCACCTATCTTCTGATCGCGGCCAACCAGGACAGTGTATTTACGCGCCTGAGCGCCGCCATGGGGCGTCCGGAACTGGCCGAAGACCCGCGCTATTGCAGCCATGCAGCCCGCGGCGAGACCCAGACCGAACTCGACGAACTGATCGCCGAGTGGAGCGTCACCAAGACCGCCTCGGAACTGGAGGCGCTGATGGAGGAGCACGGAGTGCCGTCCGGCAAAATCTACCGGGCGCCGGAAATGCTCGAAGACGCCCACTTCAAGGCGCGCGACGCAATCGTGTCGGTCATGCACCCGAAGTTCGGTGAATTGAAGATGCAAAACGTCGCTCCCAAGTTGTCGCTCACTCCCGGTCAGGTCCGTGTTGCCGGACCGGAGATCGGCCAACACAACGATGAAATCTATCGCGACGTGCTTGCAATAAGCGACGAGAGGATTGCGGGCCTCAAACAACGGGGGATCATCTAAGCACCATGGCAGAACTGGACCACGATTACAGCAAGGCCGGATTCGGCGGCTCGATCGAGCCGGGCGCGCGCCCCGCGCTGCTGATCATCGATTTCGTGCGCGCCTACCTGGATCCCGAGTGTTCGCTGTACGCAGGCGTGGAGAAGGAATTAGCCCAGGCGGTGAAGTTGTTGGGCGAATGCCGCAACGCCGGCATCCCGATTTTTCATACCTGCGTGGAATATGACTCGGCCGGAGTGGAAGGCGGCGTGTTCTACCGCAAGGTCCCGGCCTTGAGCAATTTCGTCAAGGGCTCGCCGTACTGCGCTTTCGGCGAGGGACTGGAACCGGCCGATGGCGAGGTCGTCATCACCAAGAAGTACCCCAGCGCTTTTTTCGGCACTCATCTGGCAGCCACGCTGGCTTCCCTGGGAATCGACACCCTGCTCATTTGCGGCCTTACCACCAGCGGCTGCGTGCGCGCATCGACGGTGGACGCGCTGCAGTACGGCTACATTCCGATCGTGGTGCGCGAAGCCACCGGCGATCGCGACGAGCGCCCCCACGAAGCCAACCTGTTCGACATCGGCAAGAAGTTCGGCGAAGTCATCAGCATGCGACAGGCGAGCGAATATCTGGCATCGCTATGATCGGCCCGATCTGCTGCGTCACGATTGCCGCCCCGGATCTGGGTGCGACTGAGGAAGCCTATGAACTGCTCGGCTACCGGGCGACGGCCGGCGGGAGAATTCCCGGCGAACTGGCCGGATTCTGGGGCGCTGAATCGGTCGAAGGCGCACAGTTCCTGATGATGGCGCCGGAGACGACCCCGGGCTTTCATTTCCGGTTCGTGGAGCAGCCGGCCACGGAGGGCTATGGCGCTTACCGTTGCTGGGGATGGAACGCCGCCGAGTTGATCGTCCAGGACACCGATGCGCTGGAAAAGCAGCTGATGGGCACGCCTTTCCACATCCTGGGCCCGCCCGCCGACCTGTCCTTCACCGATGCCATACGCGCCATGCAGGTACAGGGCCCAGCAGCGGAGTTCCTGTATCTCACCATGTTCAAGCGGAAGACGGAATTCGACGTGCCCGTAGCGGTGGATTTTGTCGACCGGACCTTTATCGTGATCCTTGGCGGACCTTCCGTGGAAATGCTCGGCGAGAGTTGGGGCCAGCGGTTCGGGCTTACACACAGCGAGCCGCGGCCGGTGAAGATTACGGTTATGGGGCAGGTCTATGGCCTGCCCTCCGATCACCGATTCATGCTCAGTACCCTGCCCCTGTCCGGCAGCAACCTGATCGAACTCGACGACATGCCGGAAAACGCAACGCCACGTCCGATGCGTGAGGGCTGGCTGCCACCGGCCATAAGCATGGTGAGCTTCATTTCCGATTCGCTGGGCGAGAACACGCTGGCCGGTCAGCCCGGCGCTCCGTATTACGGGCGCGAAGCCGGCATCTGGCGCGGTCCCGTCGGCGAGCGGGTGGAACTTATCGCCCCTTGACCGAGCTCTGCCCCGGAGAGCCACCTCCCTGGGAACGAGGGCTTCCAGCCCTCGGCGACCCCTGGCCGGCGGCCGGAAATCATCACACCCGCCGTCTCATGCTATCCTCAACATTTAGCCCAACACAGCCAACATTTGGGAGGCAGTTCCAATGTTTCGTAACGTTCACGCCCTGACCCCCGATGCCAACCACGATGAAGCTTCCCGCATGGACTTCGTGCGGGCCTTCCGGGCGCACCTGTCGGGCAAGATCATGCCCGGCAACTTCTCCCTTTATGACGAAAAAATCAAGCCGGCCATCGAAAAGGAGACCGGACGGCCGCCGCAGCACCGCGACGAGATCCGCAAGAAGATGACGGGTGAGCCGTACTACCAGATGTGGAGCGCGATGACCCGCCGCAGCCAGGAGATGATGTGGGACGCCACGGTGGACACGGTCGAACGGCAGCTCAGCGACATGATCGAACGATTCCGGGCCACCAATGGAGACGCGGGCGGCAGCTTGATGCTGAACCCCGAACTCGAGATTCCACGCTATCACTCGGTGCACGACATTCATATTCAACCTGGCGGATACCACACCGACCAGGTAACCGACGACATCACCGCCGGCGCCTTGTACGAAACCGGATTGCAGATGTACATGGCCGATGCCTGGGGGCCGGAGGCGGATTTCCTGGGCCGCATGTTGTGCGACGGCATGCGTGGAATCTGGCCGGATTTCAAGCCGAAGCGCATCCTGGACATGGGCTGCGGCGCAGGCAACAGCACCCTGCCCTGGGGCCGGGCGTTCTCGAACGCGGAGCTTCATGCCATCGATGTCGGCGCGCCCATGTTGCGCTACGGCCATGCAAGAGCGGAATCGCTCGGCGTGGCGGTGCACTTCAACCAACAGAATGCCGAATGTACCGACTACGAGGACGGCAGTTTCGACCTGGTTGTCTCGCACATCATGCTGCACGAGACCTCCAAGAAGGCCCTGCCCCGCATCTTTGCCGAAACGCGCCGCTTGCTATGCAGCGGCGGGCGCATGTTGCACTTTGACATTCCCCGCGGCGACACGATCTTCGATCAGTTCATGCACGACTGGGAGAGCTACAACAACAACGAATCCTTCGCGCGCTGTATGACCGATCTCGATCTGGTCGCCGAAGCACACAAGGCAGGTTGGCCCGCCGATGAAGCGGGGCTGGAACTAATGAAGCCCGAACTCGATGTATCCCAGCGCAATTACTCCAAGGAGGAAATGAGTTTCAAGGTGCTGGCCGGGATTCGGGCATGAGTTCAGGCGAGGACGCACCCCGCCTGCGCCGTACCGCCAAGGGGAAACGCCCGCGATACTTCTCCGATCCCGCCGTAGATCGGCTGCTGGGAATCCTGATGAGCGTGATCGGAGAGCTGTCGGTGCTGCGCGACCGTCTCGACAGCGTCGAGCGCCTGATTGAGAAAGGCGGCCTGTTCAAGCAGGAGGAAATCGACGCCTTTCAGCCGGACGCCGAGGCTGAAGTCGAACGGGAAGACACCCGGCGCCGTTACATTGAGCGCGTAATGCGCGTGGTGCAGAACGAGATGGAGGAGAAAGGCCCGGTGGCCAGCATGCCTCCGGTCGCGGAAGTCCACCGCGAGTTCGAGGAAGGCAAACTCTAGCGTCTGGGAACGGCCGGGAACGGCCTGGGAACGAGGGCATCTTGCCCTCGACCTGGGAGCGAGGGCATCTTGCCCTCGACCTGGGAGCGAGGGCACGGTCCTACCACCGCCACCCTCGGCAGCTCGAGGGCCCCGAGGGTGGCTCCATTCAAACATACAAGCGAGGGCATCTTGCCCTCGTCGAGGGCTGGAAGCCCTCGTTCCCAGGGGGGTGGGCTCAGGCTTCGTTATCGACGGCTTGAAGTTTCAGGCCGGCGAGTTCCGCCGTCATCTGAATCTGGCAGGTAAGCCGGCTGTTGGGTTTGCGCTCCAGCGCGCAGTCCAGCATGGCGTCTTCCATGTCATCTACGGGCGGCAGCCGGTCCACCCACTCTTCGTCGATATAGCTGTGGCAGGTTGCGCAAGCGCAGCATCCGCCACACTCGGCCACGATGCCGGCCACGTCGTTCTCAAGCGCGATTTCCATCAACGTGCAGCCCTCGGGAACCTCGATGTCACGAGGATTCCCGTGGCAATCCACGAAATGCACCGTAGGCATGACGCTACCCTGCTTTGCCCGCGAGAATGCGACTATTTGCCGGCTTCGGCCAGCTTGCGCTCAAGTTCCTGAAGCCGCTTGACCTCATTGTTCAAATGATTACGCCAACTCGTGGCGGTGCGGCGCGTCTCGCTGTCGCGGATCGCCCGGGTAAAAGCATCGCTCGCCTCATCGAACTTTTCCTGCTCGAAAAGGCACTGCCCCAGCGAGACATAGGCTCTCCCTTCGATCTTGAGCTCGCCTTCGGACAGGGCCGTGCGGGCCGCGGCAGCACACTCATCGTAATCGCCCAGAGCGTTATGGGTCTCTGCCAGACGTAAGTACAAAATCCCTTTTTCCTCCGCGTCCTCTTCGCTTTCTGCGGCCTTGCGTAACGGATCCACCGCCTTTCGGTCTTCCCGTGCAAGCTGCCACGCCTGGGCCAGGAGCCTGTAAGTGGAGGTTTTCTCTTCGATCAAGCCATTATCCAGGCCATCCTGCAGCAGCAGCCCGGCCTTGTAAGGATTTTCCGCCAACATGAAAAGCCGGGCCATGCCCACCAATTCGGAATTCGTCTCCAACAGCCCCTGGTCATGCATGCACCAGTATGCCGCCAGTTGCCTTTGCTCGTCTTCAACGATTCCGTAAAGCCCCTGGAGTTGGTTCCAGTAGTTCTTCTTGGGCCACTGAGCCACTTGAATCTTGGTGATTCCCAAGGCTTCCGGAAATTGTTCCAATTCCCAGTGCGCGGCAAGCACGTAGCGCCACCAGTTCTCTTCGATTTCCACGCCGGTAGCCTTGGCCTTATCGATCGCCAGCGTAAGGACATCGAGGGCCTCCCGCCATTGATCCAACGCGAAATGGGCCATCGCCAGAATCATGTACTGGCGGGGCGCCGGATTTTCCTGTGAGTTGAGCCACTGCCGGGCGAATCTAACCGCCTCGGGGTAATTCTCCACCTTCATGTAGAGCTGCGCCAGCGTCCAGATCGTCTCGTTGTAAGTCCCCGCGCCAATCACGTCCGGCCCGTTTGTCTCAATTATCCGAAGGAACGCCTTTATGGCGTTGGCGTCATCCTCTTGCCTCAAGTACAGGAACCCGTAGAACCGGTTCGTCTGCGCAAGCTCGTACGGGGTAAGACCGCGGAGTTCCGTTATTTGCCGCAACAATGCCTCCGTGGTCGCAAGATCTTCGGCTTCCAATGCCTCCTGCGCCTTGGACAGCCGCCGGTGGACTTTTTCGCTCAAGGCCTCTACGCGCTTGGTCTTCTGCTGCTCCGCCCCTTCCTCCTGAGCCAGGCCCGGATCCACCGGCGCCAGGAATACCAGGCACAGGACTGCGGGGAAGAAAAAATTGAACCTTGATTTCACAGCGCGTCAATCCTGAATCTGGAAGGTCATCTTGTAGCCCACGTTGGGAACCGCCACCGGCGTTCCGTTCACTACTCTGGGCTTGTACTTGAATTTCATCCCGGCCTGAACCGAGGCGCGCTCAAACAGTGAGCTGCTGCATTCGATTACCCTGACGTCGGCTGTTGTGCCCAGCGCGGTTACGGTGAGCTCGAGAATGCAATAGCCTTCCAGTCCGCGAGACTGGGCCCGGCGGGGGTACATGGGTTCAACCCTGACGATCGGCAGATAATCGCCTTCGGCCAGGCTCAAGTCTCCGAGTTCAGAGTCAAAGCCCAGCTCCAGACCCGGATCCACCGGCGTCACACCCACGGCGGAATCAAAGTCCGTGGAATCCATGTCCATCTGGGGAAGAGCCGGCGGCGCCTCATCGGGCTTTGGCGGGCGCTCAGGCTTTTCTTCCTTGCGCTCGACCACTTCCTCCTTCTTGACCCGGACAAACTCCAGGAAACTCGCGTCCAGGGCTTCGGTGATGGCCGCCTGGCCGGTTGCGATAAGAAACTGCATCACCCACAAGAGTGATACGGCGGCGAAACCGCCAACGGCCAAGGCCATTAGGTAGCGCCCGAGTCTGCGTGCAACTTGCTTTTGGTCCGCCATTTCATCCCCTCCTGATCTATTCTGCGATGTGGAACGTAATCCGGTAGCGCAGGCCGGGAACCGCAATAGCCGTGCCATTCACCACCCTGGGCTTGTACTTGTACTTGAGCACGGCCCGGATCGAATTACGCTCGAACACGCTATTGGTGCAATGAATCACCCGGACATCGGCCGTGGTCCCCAGCGGCGTCACGGCAAATTCCAGGTCGCAGTGGCCTTCCAGCCCGCGAGACAAAGCCGCCCGGGGGAATTCAGGAAGTACCCTCACTAACGGCAGGTAATCGCCGTCGAAACGTAAGTTTCCCAGTACGCTGTCGAGGTCTGTGTTCACCGTGGGGCCTTCCGGCTCGCCCAGCACGGCAGGACCGTCACCCAGGTCGTCACCGAACTTCAAGGGTAAATCAGGCGGCTCGTCCTCCGGCCTGGGCGGCCTCTTCGGCCTTTTGTCCTTAGTGTTCACCACCGGTGGCTTTTCGACCCGGACAAACTCAATGAAACCCGTCTCTCGAGCCTCGGTGACCGCAGCCTGACCGGAGGCGATGAGATACTGCATGACCCATAGCAGCGATACGGCGGCGAAACTGCCAATGGCAATGGCCAGACAATAGCGCCGAACCTTTCCTGCTACCTGCTCTTGATTTGCCATTTCATCCCCTCCTGAACTTACACCAACATGGATAGTTTACTCCCATGCGTAAGGAGCGCAGCCCGCTGCCTGCCCGGTTCGCTACAGGAGTTGCAGGTCATTCATTAGCGGCCGCTATCGAGACGTTGAAGACACCAGCCTGGCGGGCGGAGTCCATGACGCCAACCAAGGTCTCCGTAAACGCGTGCTTGTCCGCTTGAATGATCACCGAGCCCTCGGGGTTTTCGGCATGCAGCCTCTCGATGTTGGCGCGAACGGCGCGCGGGTCCACTCTCCGCCGATCAATCCAGATTTCGTTCGCCGCGTTGATGGCCACCAGGATATTCGCCTTTTCCTGCCGCACGGCCGTGGGCGCGTCCGGGCGATTTACGTCAATCCCGGACTCCTTGATGAAGGACGCCGTAACGATGAAGAAGATCAGCATGATGAACACCACGTCCAGCATCGGCGTGAGGTTGATCTCGCTGGAGGATTCATCCCCGGCTGCTTGAATTATGGATCTGCGCATTAGAGCTTTCTCCAGGTAATCTTCCGCGTCCGTACGCGGTGTCAGTGATCCATGGTCAGGTGTTCTTCCAGGTCTTCCACCTCACGCGCCGCGCGCCGGTTGAGATAGGTCGTCCAGAACACGCCGGAAAGGGCGCCCACCATTCCCGCCATGGTGGGGATGGTTGCCTTGGAAACGCCGGAGGCCATGGAACGCGGGTTGCCGCTGCCGACGATCGCCATTACGTCGAACACCTCGATCATTCCGGTCACGGTTCCCAGCAGACCGAGCAGCGGGCACAGCGCCACAAGGGTCTGCACCAGCGGCAGCGAGCGCCGCACCGCCATGTCGTACTCCGAAACCAGCCGGTCGCGGACCTGGTGCGCATTCCATGACTGGCGTTCGGACCGGCCTTCCCAAGCCTCTTCAAGGGCCGCCCGCCGGCGCCTGAGTTCCAACCGATAGAACACCAGGCGTTCGAAAACCAGCATCCACATCAGGAAGATGGTCAGGGCTATAAGGAGCAATACGTCCCCGCCCAGCTCCACAAAATCGCGGATCGCCTCAAAGGCGTCGTAGAACCAGTTAAACATCGTCAGTTATACCGTTCCCGCAAGTCCTCCAATTCTCTCGGACTAGGCCGCAGCAGCCTTGTGCTGCGCCTCGGAATGCTCGGCGATGATCCCGGTGCTCTGCTCCTGCAGAATCTGTACGATCCTGCGGCTGCGCCCGCTAACGACCGTATGCAGCAGAACCATGGGTATGGCCACGCTCAGCCCCAGCACCGTGGTGACGAGGGCCTGTGAGATTCCGCCGGCCATCAGCTTGGGATCGCCCGTGCCGTAGAGCGTGATCGCCTGGAAGGTCTTGATCATTCCGGTAACGGTTCCAAGCAATCCCATCAGCGGAGCCACAACCGAAATGATCTGGATAAATAGCAGGGCCCGGTTCAGCTTCGGTGTCTCCTTGAAGATGGCCTCTCCCAGTTTTAACTCCAGCGTCTCGGTATCCACGTCCCTGTTCTCGTGATACACCGCCAATACGCGCCCGAGCGCGTTGTCGCTTGAGGGCGTATCGCTGCGCAATTGCGCCGTTACCTTGCGGCTGGCCAGCGTCAGTGTCACCAGGCGCTCCAGCGAAATCAGCAGACCGATAATGCCGAGCGCGATAATCAGGTATCCCACCAACGCACCCTGCTGGATTCGCTCCATCAGGTTAGGACGGCCCACCAGCGAATTGAGCACGCCACCCAGCGTCGGGTCGAGCCCGAACTTGACCATTTCTCCCGGCTCTGCGTTGAGGATGTCCCCGGCGCTGTTGGTGTAGCGCCCCTGTTCCGGCTGGCGGCCAAGTTCGGTGACATTGCCGGTCGCCGTGCGGTAGGTCAGGTACTTTTCGTCGGAAACGATGTTGAACAGGCCTACGCGCACCACTTCGGTCGCCTCGCGTTCGCCCGCCTGGCTGACCACGTCGGTAGTGAATTTGACAACCCTGGCCGATTCCGTCATTTCACGCTGCAGTTCCCACCACAGCCGCTCCATTTCCTCAATCGACGGCAACTCGATTCCGGAACCCAGCTTTTCCACCAAAGAGGTCAGGAATTCCGAACGCTCCGGAAACTGCACGTTGGAAACCGAGTTTTCGAAATTGGAACGCGCGTCACCCGCGACCTGCTGGGTTACGCCGAACAGCTCCTTGAGCGACCCAAGCCGTACATCCCGAGTCGCTATTAAAGCGGTGATCCGCTGCTCGTTTGCAGTGTAGTTGTTCTCCAGCCTCTGGCTTCGGCGCTCCTCGGCGTCCCTTTCCGCTTTCGCCTCGTTCAACAGCCGCTGTTGCTCTCCGCGAGCCTGCGCGAACTGCTCTTCGCGGCCACGCATCTCCGCATTGTCCCTTACGGCGCCCTGCTTGACGAGATCCAGCAATTCGTCCAGGGTCAGCGCCTCCTGCGCCTGCACGGAAATACAAAGAGTCAGGCCGAGAACGGCGCCGGCGAAAATTCTCTTTACAAACATCTATCCGGCCTCCGGTGCAGATACGGGAAGCAACAGCAGGTCGGGGGCAACCTGTTTGCGCGCAACACGCAGCCCCAAACGCACTTGATTGCGATAACTTCCACCAATATCAACCCAGGTCTTGGAATCACGGCTCCAGGCGCGCGTCGCGCCAAGGTCGGCGGTCTGATACATCAGCGCAACGCGGCCAATGCGAAGAACATCCACTTCCAGTTCCGCGCCCTCGTGATCCACCGAAGCCTTGTACGCCTCAATCGTGCGCCCGTAGTCGTTCTCGATCTGGTAGGCCTCAAGCACCTTGCGGAACTGCTCGGCGACGCTGACATCCTGCCGCCCCATCAGGACATAAAGGTTCGCCACGCGGGTGCGCCTTTCATCCAGCAGGAACGGCGCGTCGGCTTCGACGAACAGCTCCAGCGATTCGATCATGCGCATCATCAGCGGCACGATCGCACGGCCGGTGGCGTCCACTTCGTCGATGGAGGCGTTCAGCTTGCGGATATCGGACTCCTGCCCTGCAATTCGCCGCTCATACAGGGTGTTGTAGACCTTAAAGTTCTCCAATTCCTTCAGCACTCTCTTGTACTGCGACTCCAGCGAATCCGTTTCCTTGACGATATCGTTGATCCGATTCTGCGACTGCCGGCCGGCCTGCGCGCGATCGGCCTGGACGGCCTCGATCTCTTCCAGCGTGGTCGCTCCGGCCAGCGTGGTCGCTCCGGCCAGCGCGGCTGCTGCAAGCAAGCCCCCGGCGCAAAACAACCCCTTAAAGATTGGCTTCATCAAACGCTCCCCCTGTCCAAAAAGCAGGTACATAACCATCAAGCGGACCCAAGAGACCGGCCTGAAACAAGGACGGGGATATTAGCACAGCTTGGTCCACAAGCATGTTTCACGAGCGTGACACAGACCGAGAAAAAGAACGGGCCAACAAGCCCCTGGGTTACGGACAGGCCACCGCTCATTTGAGCAATAGCCTTGCATGGAACAACCTGGGAACGAGGGCTTCCAGCCCTCGCCGGAGGGCAAGATGCCCTCGCTCCCAGCGGGAGCGCCCTCGTTCCCGGCGGCTTCTTATTGGGGCCATCGGCCTTGACATGGGGGCCGCATGGCGCATAATCGGCGCTCATGAAGATCAGCCGGTCAAACCTGAGCCCCCACGCTGCCGCTATTGGCCTGCGGCTTGCTGCGCTCGCGCTGCTTGCAGGGCACCGAATGCGGGGTAAGAGATAGGCCTGATCAACACAATAAAGCCTCTTTTGAAACCCCGCCAGCCGAACACCGGACGCGGGGTTTTTTCTATGGGCATAAACCTTGATGAGAGCTTCCAAGATGAACCAGCAAGTCAACCAGGATCGCGTACGCATCTTTGACACCACCTTGCGTGACGGTGAGCAGGCGCCCGGCTGCAGCATGACGCTGCGCGAGAAGCTCAAGGTTGCGCGCGCGCTTAGGGATATGCGCGTGGATATCATCGAAGCGGGCTTTGCGGCGGCCTCGCCCGGAGACTTCGAGTCGGTGCGGGAAGTTGCCGGCGCCATCAAGGGAGTTACGATCTGCTCGCTGGCGCGCTGCCACGAGGGAGATATCGAGCAATCCGCGCGCGCATTGGAGCCTGCGGCAAGCAAGCGTATCCATGTATTCGTCGCCACCAGCGAGATTCACCGCAAGTTCAAGCTGGAAATGGCCCGCGAGGAAATCGTGCGGCGGGCCGTGGAGGCCGTGCGAATGGCCCGTGAAGCGTGCGACGACGTGGAATTCTCGCCGGAAGACGCATCCCGCACCGAACCCGAGTTTCTGACCGAGATCGTAACCGCCGTGGTCGAGGCCGGCGCCACCACGGTCAACATCCCCGACACCGTGGGCTACGCGATGCCGGAGCAATTCCAGAGCCTGTTTGAGCATCTGCGCGCCACCGTGCCCGGCATTGAAAACGTTGTCTTGAGCGCTCATTGCCACGACGACTTAGGGCTTTCGGTGGCCAACAGCCTGGCCGCCGTGGCCGGCGGCGCCCGCCAGATCGAATGTACCGTCAACGGGATCGGCGAGCGCGCGGGCAATTGCTCGCTCGAGGAAGTCGTCATGGCGCTCAAGGTGCGCGCCGACTACTTCGGCCTGGACACGGGCATCGAAACCACCGGGCTGTACCCGGCAAGCCGCCTGGTTTCCAGCGTTACCGGCATGCACACGCCGCGCAACAAGGCCATTGTGGGCAAGAACGCCTTCTCCCACGAGGCCGGTATTCATCAGCACGGCATGCTCAAGCACTCCGAGACCTACGAGATCATGCGGCCGGAGTCGGTGGGCATGCACCGAACCAACCTGGTGCTGGGCAAGCACTCCGGGCGCCACGCCTTCCGCGACCGGACCCAGCAGCTCGGATTCGAGTTGAGCGAAGATCAGCTCAACCGGGCCTTCATTGAGTTCAAGAAGCTGGCTGACCGCAAGAAAGAGTTGTTCGATGCAGATATCGAGGCCCTGATTGTGCACAAGGACGGCGCCGCGGTCGGGCCGTGGCGCCTCCGCGAGCTGCGCATCAACACCGGCGGCAGCACTCTGGCTGTGGCCGCGGTGCGCCTGGAGCACGACAGCGGTGAGCAGCGCGATGAAGCAGCCGTGGGCGACGGCCCTATCGATGCCACCTTCAAGGCGCTGGAGCGGGCCACCGAAATGAGCGTCGAGCTGATTCACTTCGAGGTTCGCAGCGTGACCACTGGTGAGGACGCCCAGGGCGAGGCCAGCGTAACCGCTCGCTGGGGCGAAATTTCCTATCGCGGCCGCGCGCTCAGCACCGACATCGTGGAGGCCGGTGCGGAAGCCTTGCTCGAAGTGCTGAACCGGGCCCTGCGGGCGCAGGAGCGGGCGGCATCGGGCAAGATCGCCAAACCGGGTGCGCGCAGGCGCCTTGGGCCGTAAAATCCCGCCCAAACCGCACCAGCGGTATTCCATCCAAGCACACGAGACCCCATCGTCATGAGCCAACACTCCGAATGGATCTGGCATGACGGCCAACTGAAGCCGTACATGGAGGCCCAGACGCATGTCATGACCCACGCCCTGCATTACGGCACCTCGGTTTTTGAGGGCGTGCGCTGCTACTCCAGCCACTTGGGCCCGGTGATCTTTCGCCTGCGGGCCCACACCAGGCGCATGTATAACTCGGCAAAGATCTACCGGCTGATCATTCCGTTCACCCCGGACGAGGTCAACTCAGCCTGCCACCAGGTCATTGCCAGCAATCGCCTGTTTGACGGCGCCTATATACGGCCAATCGCATTCCGCGGCGCCGGCGATTTGAGAATCCTGCCATCCGAAGAGGTGCCGGTGCATGTGGCTGTGGCGGCGTGGCAATGGGGCTCGTACTTAGGCGGAACGGACGAAGGCGTCGATGTGTGCTGCACTTCCTGGCAGCGGGTGGCGCCCAACACGATCCCCGCTCTGGCCAAGGCTGGCGGCAATTACCTGTCTAGCGTCCTGGTTACCCTGGAGGCGCAGCAGAACGGCTACGTCGAAGGACTGGCCATGACCCACGACGGGCTGGTCAGCGAAGGCGCCGGTGAGAACATCTTCGTGGCAGTGGCCGGCAAGCTCTACACGCCGCCTTATTCCGCTTCCATTCTTCCGGGCATCACGCGCGACACGGTGATCAAGCTGGCTGGACGGTTGGGAATCCCGGTCATCCAGGAGGCCTTGCCACGAGAAGTTCTCTACATTGCAGACGAGCTGTTTCTCGCCGGCACTGCTGCGGAAATCACGCCCGTCCGCAGCCTGGATCGCCTGACCATCGGCGACGGAAAGCCCGGAGAACTGACCCGTGCCCTGCAGGATGCTTTCTTCGGGCTGTTTGACGGACGCACACCCGACCCCCGGGGCTGGCTGGAGCCGGTCGAAGGCATTAAGAGCGAGGCTTGATTCGAAATGGCGGGACAGACGCTACTCGGCAAAATCTGGGACGCCCACGAGGTAGTGCCCGAGACGCCGAACGTCCCGGCGGTCCTGTATATCGATCTGCATCTCATCCACGAGGTCACTACGCCGCAGGCCTATGACGTATTGCGCGAACGCGGCCTGCCGGTTCGGCGTCCGGACCGGACGCTGGCGACACTGGATCACTCCACACCCACGGCGCCTGCCGCCACCCTGGAGCAACTGCAACGAGTAGCGCTGCCGGCGGCGGCGGCGCAGGTGCGGGCGATGATCGAAAACTGCCGCGAGTTCGGGGTGGAGCTGCGCGGCCTGGGCAGCCCCGAGCGCGGAATCGTGCACGTGGTGGGCCCGGAACTGGGAGCCACCTGGCCCGGCCATACCGTGGTATGTGGTGACAGTCATACCAGCACCCACGGCGCTTTCGGCGCGCTGGCCTTCGGCATCGGAACCACCGAAGTAGGCCACGTGCTGGCGACGCAATGTTTGCTGCAGCGCCGCCCGGGCGCCCTGGCGGTCAACGTGTCCGGGCGCTTGGGAACGGGCGTTACCGCCAAGGACCTGGTTCTGGCCATCATTCGCAAGCTGGGCGTGGGCGGCGGGACCGGCCGGGTCCTGCAATACCGCGGTGAAACCATTCGGGCTCTGACCATGGAGCAGCGCATGACGGTGTGCAATATGAGCATCGAAGCCGGCGCCCGCGCCGGAATGATTGCCCCGGACGACACCACCTACGAATGGCTTAGCGGGCGTCCGATGGCGCCGGCGGGAGCGGAATGGGACGCGGCGCTGGAGCGCTGGAGCGCGCTGGAAGACCAGGAGCGCGCCGTTTTTGACCGCGAAATCGATCTGGACGCCAGCGGGCTGCGGCCGATGGTGACCTACGGCACCAATCCCGGCATGTCGGCGCAGATTGACGAACCGGTGCCCGCCAGCGGCGATCCGGCATTGGACAAGGCCCTGGCCTACATGGGCGTAGAGCCCGGAAAGCCCTTGCTGGGGCGGGACGTGGATATCGTGTTCCTGGGGAGCTGCACCAACTCCCGGCTCTCCGACCTGCGCGCGGCCGCGGGATTGATGCGCGGGCGGCGGGTCGCGGACAGCGTGCGCATGCTGGTGGTGCCCGGCTCCCAGGCGGTCAAGCGCGAAGCGGAAGCGGAAGGATTACACGAGATATTTCAGGCGGCAGGCGCCGAGTGGCGCGAATCGGGCTGCTCGATGTGCATCGGCATGAACGGCGACACGGTATCCTCGGGCAGCCTTTGCGTCAGCACCAGCAACCGGAATTTCGAGGGGCGCCAGGGACCCGGCGCACGCACGGTTCTGGCCAGCCCGCTGACCGCGGCCGCCAGCGCCATACGCGGACAGGTGGCCGATCCACGCGACCTGATGGATTCCTGAAGCAGAACCCGGTGATGGACAGACTCACACGAATCGCATCGCGCACCGTGGTGCTCAATATGGACAACGTCGATACCGACCAGATCATCCCGGCGCGCTTTCTCACCACCATTGGGCGCGACGGGCTGGGAGACGCGGCCTTCCATGACTGGCGCTATCGCAAGGACGGGCAGCTGAACCCCGACTTCGTGCTCAACCGGGCCGAGAACCAGGGACGCGCGATCCTGGTGGCGGGCGACAACTTCGGCTGCGGTTCGTCACGCGAGCACGCTCCCTGGGCCCTGCTGGACAGCGGCCTGCGCGCCGTAATCAGCACCAGCATTGCCGATATATTTCGTAACAACTCGCTGAAGAACGGTTTCGTTCCGGTAGTCATCGACCCTGAGCCGCATGCCTGGCTGCTGGCCCATCCCGGTGCGAAAATCGTGATCGACCTGGAGCACACGCGGGTGGAATTACCGGACAGACCGCCGGCGCCCTTCGAAATGGAACGATTCGCCCGCTACTGCCTGATGAACGGCGTGGATCAACTGGGTTATCTGCTTCAGCAGGAAGACAGGATTCACGCCTGGGAGCTTGGCCATTGACGTCCCTGGTTGCAGTTTTGCCCGGCGACGGAATCGGGCCGGAAGTGATGCACGCAGGCCTGTGTGTGCTGCGGGCCGCAGCTACTCGTCATTCTCTTGACATAAGGACTCGGGAAGCGCCATTCGGCGGCGCCGCGCTGGAGCAGTTCGGCACTCCCCTCCCGGCTTCAACCCGCGACCTGTGCATGGAGTCCGACGCGGTGCTGTTGGGCGCCGTCGGTCTTCCGGGGCCGCCCCCCGCGGACCCGGCTTTGCGTCCGGAACAGGGGCTGCTTAACCTTCGCGCTGTTCTTGGCGTCTATGCCAATCTCCGGCCGATACGCCCCTTGCCGGGCGCCTCCGCAGCCTCTCCGCTGCGCGCCGAGAGTCTCGCGGGCGTGGACCTGATCGTAGTCCGCGAGCTTACCGGCGGTATCTACTTCGGCGAAAAGCAGGAAGGCGAGGAAACGGCGACTGATCTGTGTGCCTATAGTCGCCATGAAGTCGAACGGGTGGTGCGCTACGCCGCGCGACTGGCGCAGCAGCGCCGGAGCCGGCTGAGTTCTATCGACAAGGCCAACGTGCTGGCTACTTCGCGCCTGTGGCGTTCGGTAACCACCCGATTGATCGCCGATGAGTTCCCGCAACTCGAACTCGAACATCTCCTGGTGGACGCCGCGGCCATGCGCCTTTTGACTCACGCCGCGAATTTCGACGTGCTGGTCACAGAGAACATGTTCGGCGACATCCTTACCGACGAGGCGTCGGTACTGACCGGATCGCTGGGGATGGCGCCATCGGCCTCGATCGGCGGCGGTAGCCGGGGACTCTACGAGCCGATCCACGGAACCGCCCCCGACATTGCCGGCAAGAACCTGGCGAACCCCTGCGGAATGATGCTGTCCGTAGCCATGATGCTCGAGTTAAGCCTCAATGCGCCCGCAGCGGCACACGAGATCGAAGCGGCCGTCGCCGCTACCGTCGCCGACGGCATCCGCACCGCCGACATCGCCGGCGACGCCTCGGCGGCGTCAACCCAACAATTCACCAAGGCAGTCCTCGCCCGCCTGGAAAAGGGCCTCAAATGATTATTGAGTCTTATACCGAAAGGTCCCAAAAGCCCCCCTGGGAAAGAGGGCATCCTGCCCTCGACAAGAGCGAGAAACGTCATTCCCGCGCAGCCTGTCCCCGACCCCGATCGGGGAGCGGGAACGCCCTCGCTCCCAATCGTCCTCCCTGGATTGCTCGGCGCATGCCTTGCCCCCTCCTGGCGGGAGTTTCTGAGGCAGGGATGCCGAAGAAAGCTCCAGGGATGGATTCATGCGTCTCCCGCCAGGAGGGGGCAAGGCATGCGCCGCACTTCAACAGAATCAAAAGTATTGTCCGAGAGGCCGTCCAACAATGACCAGCAAATGGAAGCGCAGCGAGCGGGTCCAGATCGCGGTGCAGAAATCCGGCCGCCTCACCGATCATTCCATGGCGCTGCTCAAACGCTGCGGCATACGCCTTACGCGCGGCGCCGATGAACTGCTGGCCGTAGCAGAAAACATGCCGGTGGACGTACTGCTGGTTAGGGATGACGAAATCCCCGGCCTGGTGCGCGAAGGCGCCTGCGATCTGGGAATCGTAGGTTTGAACGTGGCCGAAGAACAGCGGCTGGGCCTGGACGAAGGACATCCTTCGCCCGAGCGGATTCGAGACCTGGATTTCGGCGGCTGCCGGCTCTCCATGGCCTATCCCAGAGATGGAGAAGCACGGAAAGTGCATGATCTCAATGGGCTCAGAGTAGCCAGCAGCTATCCGCGACTTACCGGCAGATTTCTCGATGAAGCGGGCGTGAGCGCCGAGGTCATTCCGTTTTCCGGCGCCGTCGAACTGGCCCCGCGCCTGGGCCGCGCGGAAGCCATATGCGATCTCGTATCCAGCGGCAAGACCCTGGCGGCCAATCAACTCAGTGAAGGCGAAACGGTCCTGGAAAGCCGGGCCGCGCTGCTGCTGACCCCGGCCGACTTGCCCGCGGCGCGCCGCAAATGGGTGGATCTGCTCAAACGCCGCATCGACGGGGTCATGCAGGCCCGCGAAACCAAGTACATCATGTTGCACGCGCCACGCTCGACGTTGCATACGATAGCGGAGCTGTTGCCCGGTTCCGAGGCGCCCACCATCATGCCGCTGGAAGGGCGCGGCGACCGCGTGGCAGTGCATGCCGTATGCCGGGAAAGCGTGTTCTGGGAAACCCTGGAAGCGCTCAAGAGTGCCGGCGCCAGTTCGATCCTGGTGTTGCCCGTGGAGAAAATGCTGGAATGAAGCCGATCCCGCCGCTGTTGCACTGGGATACGCTGGGCGAGGCTGAACGCGAGGCGGTTCTGGCTCGCCTGGCCGCCCCGGCTGACCCGACGCTGGAGTCGCGGGTGCGGGAAATAATGCAAATGGTGCGCACCGGCGGCGACCAGGCGCTGAAGCGTCTCGAAGAGGAGCTTGACGGAGCGCAACTGGAAACCCTGGAAGCTTCAAGCGAAGAAATAGCGCAGGCCGGCGACCTGCTTACTGAAGCGGAGCGTGCAGCCATCCAAACAGCGCTCGAAAACATCCGTGCCTGTCATGCAGCCCAGCGCCCCGTGGATACCCGCGTTGAGCCCGTCCCTGGCGTGGTCTGTGAACAGACCCACCGGCCCCTGCAAGCGGTGGGCCTGTACGTTCCGGCCGGGACCGCGCCACTGCCCTCCACCGCTCTGATGCTTGCTGCGCCGGCGCAATTGGCCGGCTGCCCCTTGCGGGTAATGTGCACGCCTCCGGCCAAGGATGGTAGCGCCAACCCCGCGATTCTGTACATCGCGCATTGCTGCGAGGTACATCGCGTGTTCAAGCTGGGCGGCGCGCAGGCAATCGCAGCCATGGCCTACGGCACCGAGACCGTACCCCGAGTGGACAAGATCTTCGGGCCCGGCAGCCGCTGGGTCGCGGCGGCCAAACAGCAGGCCGCCATGGAACCCGGCGGCCCGGCGCAGGACCTCCCGGCGGGACCGACCGAAGCCATGGTGATCGCCGACGAGAGTGCGTATCCTGGCCTGGTGGCCCTGGACCTGCTCAGTCAGGCCGAGCACGGCGAGGACGCCCACGTGCTGCTCCTGTGCCTTGAAGAACAATTCGCGCGCGAGGTTCAGCATCAGATTGCAAGCCAGTTGCGCACCCTGCCCCGCCGCGAAGTGCTGGAAAAATCCCTTTCGTCCGGCGCGCTGCTGGTCATGAACTCCCTGGCGGCGGCCGTCGAGGTGGCGAACCGCTATGCGCCCGAACACCTCTTGCTGCACGTCACCGAACCGCGCGCCCTGCTGGCGGACATCCGCCATGCCGGAGCAGTGTTCCTCGGTCCCTGGTCGCCGGAATCCAGCGGCGACTATTGCAACGGCGCCAACCACGTTCTGCCCACCTACGGCAGCGCCCGCTGGGCCAGCGGCCTGTCGCTAGCAGATTTCTACAAACGCATCAGCGTTCAAGAACTATCGCAGGAAGGCCTGGGCAGCATTGCCGGCGCCATCGCTACCCTGGCCCGCATCGAGGGCCTGGAAGCCCACGCGCGCGCCGCCGAAGCACGCCGGGAACCTGACGGGGCGAAACCAGGGTCTGTTAACAGGCACTAATATAAGCACCGTGACGAGAATTCACTTGAGCAGCCGCTTGATACGCCGCTTGCCATTCGCCTTGCTGTTGGTGCTCTGCGCCACGGCGTCGTTTGCGGATTCAGCGTTGCTGCGCTGCGGGAATCTCGTCGATGTCGAGCGCAAACGACTGGTCGAAAACCAAGCCATCCTTGTCACTGATGGGGTCATACAGGATATCGGCCAGGAGATAGACACGCCGGCTGGCGCGCGAGTCATAGACCTCACCGGACAATACTGCCTGCCCGGCCTGATCGACGCACATACCCACCTGATGACCGGCGGGCGAAGCATGAACTCCTCGAGCGCGGCGAAAACGCTTACCGGCCTCAAGAATGCGCAGACGATGCTGCGGCAGGGCTTCACGACTTTGCGGGTGCCGGGCGACGGCGACATCGGGTTCGGGGCGATCGTGCTGCGCGATGCGTTCGCCGAGGGTTTGTTTGTGGGTCCGCGGATGCAGGTGGCGCCGCACGCGATCTGCCCGTTGGGTGGACATTGCGATAGCAACAGCATCGCTCCCGACAGCGGGATACCAACGGCACCGCATGTAATCAGGGCCGGCGAAGACTCGGTTCGCGAAGCCGTACGCCGCCAACTCAAGTATGGCGCCGACTGGATCAAGGTATATGCGACCGGAGGCATCATGTCCGTTGGCGACGACCCGCGGGTGCAGTCGTTTACCGACGCCGAACTCGCCGCGTTCGCCGACGAGACCCATCGTCACGGCAAGAAAATCACCGCACACATACACGGAGCCGGCGCCGTCAAGACCGCGGTTCGAGTCGGCTTCGACAGCGTGGAGCACGGCACATTGATGGATGACGAGGCCATCGAGATGATGGTGGAGTCAGGGACCTGGCTGGTGCCGACCGTTTACGTCCTGGACTACATCCTGGAGCAAGGTGAAACGCGCCGAATTAGCGCTGAGAGCATGGCCAAGGCCCGGGGCATTGTGAGAGTTCGGGATATCAGCTTTCGGAAAGCGTACAAGGCAGGCGTCAAGATGGCCGTGGGCTCGGATCAGATATTCCCTCACGAACACTCCGCCAGGGAGTTTTCGGCACTGGTCAGACTCGGCGTATCACCGATGGATGCCATCGTCATGGGTACGATCAACGGCGCAAGGCTCATGGATCTCGAGGACGAGATCGGCAGCGTCGAGGTGGGCAAGGAGGCCGACATCATCGCTGTTCAGGGCAACCCCCTGGATAACATCTCGATACTGGAAAACGTCCAGTTCGTCATGCTCGGCGGCCGGATAATCCGCAATGATTGAATTCGGAAAAAAGCTAATATTACAGCTTCTTATGCTACCGTAACGACCTGCGACATACTGCTGGAGACCAAGCAGCCAACATCCCTTTTTGCACACGAGGTCGCGCCGGCTGGCGCTTTCTTGCGAGTGCAGGAGTCAGCACTGCTTCCTTCGTCTCCCTCACTCCCCGAAGAACGGATGGTCAGCCACCGGCGGGTGCGGGATGTTCCCGGCAGGCTTCCGCAGGGTGACTTCCTCGAACAGCAGATCCGGCACGGACACGGAAACGAAATTTCCGCTGCCCCCGGGACCCCCAGTCTGGAACCTCACAACCGGGCCACCAAATGAAATCCCGATCCCCGGTCCGAAGCCGGAAGAGCCGATGGTGTAAACCGTGGATGATTCCGAAGCGGCCACGACTTCCTTGAACAGGGAATCCGTTATGGCGGCGAATTCCGCCTTCTGGATCAGTTCCTCTCGTCCATCCGGGTAAACCTTATAGGCAAGTTTGGCATTTTCGACCCGGGATTGTTGTGAGCCGCGCGTCATGAGGAATGCAATATCCACGGGATCCGCGGGTGGCCGAACGCGCGGATTTCCGAGGCGCCGCACGATGATCCCGTACTCGGCCTGCCTCTCTTCCACCAGCAGCATCAACTCGGCCAGCAGCTCCTCCCGGCTCATGCCCTGCCTGGTGGTAAGCAGCAGGTTGCTGGGCACCGGCCCGGGACCGCGCCGGCTGCCGGTGCTGCCTTCAATGCCCCTGACCGGATTTCGGGTGGTAAGCAGCGTCCTGAGGGTACCGTTCTCGACCAGGGAAGTGACCCGAGTCGGCACGCCATCGTCATCCACCGCGCGGCCGCCAATGAAACCGCCACCCCGCCGGGTGGGGTCGTCCACCAGGCTTAAGGACCTTGCCAGAACCCGCGCTCCGATCTTGTCGAGAAACGGATTCCTGGTGGAGCCAAAAAGCCCCGCAAAGCCTCCCGGCGTATCGGGGGGCCGGATACCGGCAAGTCTGGGCGCCAATACCTGCGCTAACAGTTCGGCCGCAGCCTGTCCCTCGAAGAGCACCGGCCCGATGTAGTCATCGATGGCGGGTGCGGAACGCCGCGCCGCGAGCGCCTGCCCCATTGAGATAACCCGGCCGGTCAGGCCGTCTTCATCGGCGACTTCTTCCCAGGTGTTTCCGTAGGCGGCCACGAAGTCTTGGAGTGCCGTTCCGTCCGGCGCCTGGGTTTGCGCAATCGCTCTAACGGAGGCCGAGGGGTCGTTGCGGATGAAGTAGGAGCCTTCGCTGTTGAGGTAGTAGGTTCGCTGGTGCCCCGCGGAAGCCTGTGCCGACGATTCCTTGATTTCAGGCATTCGAGTGAACAACTCGGAGAGACTCCGCGCGAGGGATTCCATCGCAAGCAGGGCCGGCAGGTTTTGGCCCGGCTCTTCGGAATATGTGAAGGGTTCCGCGGCGCTGAAGTCGGCGAGGTCCTCGCTCCGCGTCTGGTTCTTGAGGGCCGCGCGTTTTGCGGCAATCCCCTCCAGCGCGCGCTTGTAGGCGGCATCCGTCGCGATCCAGATCTGCCGGCGAATCTCGACTGCATCATCTTCCAGCGGCAGCGTCGCGCTTGCCACGCCGGGACCGAATGTAAAATTGGTGTTGTCGAAGGATGGATCGCCCACGCGCAGCTCGACCTGCAGGCTTCTACCACGGTTCTCGCCACTCGCGAGGAGCGCGCCGAAGCTCGCCTGAGCGCTCATCTGCACCGTGTCCCGGACGGTGTAGGAGACAAAGTAAGGCGCCTCCAGGTCCTCCATTCGAAGCTGTTCGACCGTGCGCGCCATTTCGTCGCGCATCGCCTGCATCAGCGCGTCTTCGCCGGCCTGCGCCGTAGCGAAGAGGGAAATGGTCAACAGGGCGGCAACCGAGGTTGTCGAAAGCGTTGGTTTCTTCATGGGTGGCACTTAACCTCTTTAATTCGCTAACCGCGACCGACGGAATCGAGTGGCGCGGGCAGTAGCGGGGGTCTGTCCTGGGATTTGCCCTTCTTCTGCACCTCGATCTGGGAGACGAGGATCGAAGGCGACGACGCGGACACAGGCACCCCGCCCGACTCGGCGCCACAGGTGCCGTTGAATACGGCAATCTGGTCGTCCCCGGCGACGATACGGCTGAGGGTGGTGAGCGGGGTGCCAATCAGGTCCACGCCCCGCACCAACTCCTCGCTCCCATCGGGATAGACTCTGTAAACCACCAGCGGTGTGACGTTAAACGCATTGGGCGTGAAGCGCCCGGTGGTAGTAAAGCCGCCTTGAATGTCCGCGAAGCGCAGGCCAAACGGCTTGCCCTTGTCCGCGATGTCGGCGAGGAGCCGCGCTTTCAGTTCTCCGCTGGTTAGCGGATCACTCACTTCCACAATGAGGTTGGACTGTCTGGAGACGGGCGCGAAGCCCGCCTGCTTGCGGCCGTGGCCGTTGGAGTTGGAAAAACCTTCTATGGGAGCGCGGGACATGAGGAAGTTCTTGAGCACTCCCCCTACGATGACCGGCACGCGCCGGGCCTCGATGCCCTGGTTGTCGAAACGGTAGGCGCCGGCGAGATCGGTCCCCGCGCGATCCGCGGCCGTGGGATCGAAATGGACCGAAAAATTCTCCGGCAACACCCGCTCGCCGAGCTGTTTCTTGAACGTCTGGCCTTCGTTCTCGCTCTTTTGCCGGTGACCCTCCAGGCGATGCCCCAGGATTTCGTGGAAGAACACCCCGCTGGCCCGCCCGGCGAGGATCGCCGGTCCCGTATAGGGTTCCACCAGCGGCGCTTCGCGCAGCGCCAGAAGAGTGGCGATCATCTTCTCGACATCGCGCCGCACGGTTTCGTCGTCGGGCAGCCCGTCCGGGGTGAAGGCGAAGTATGTCCTGTAAAGCGGCAGAACCATGCCGTCGTCCGCCTTCGTGTTGGCGGCAATAGCGAGTCTGTACACGGTCTCGGAGGTCTGGACTTGCGAGCCTTCGCTGTTTACGAACCAGCGCGTTTCCGTGTTGGCCGAGATTGAAGCCTGCGCCTGATAGAACACGCCGTGCTGGGCGAAGGGAGCCGAATAGCGCTCGACCTTCTGCCCCCAGTAGGCTAGATCCGCCTCTATCGGCCGTACCGCCTCGACCGCGCTGGACGGCGGCTCCCGCGAAAAGTCGGCGGACTGGTCTTCGGCCTCCACCTTCACGACCACGTTGGTCTGTACCGTGGTGAACCGCTCCAATGCCTGCTTGTATTTCCTGTCAGTCTGAGCCCACAACACCGCACGGATCGCATTCGCATCGTCTTCTACGGGAACCTTGACCGGAATCGGGAAGTTGAATCCGAAGAAGGACCCGCCCGCGCCCCGCACTTGGCGCGTGTTGTCGAGTTCGTAGTCGCCTACTCTGAGATCGATGTCAAGCAAGCGCTGACGGTTTTCGCCGCTATTGGTCAGTGAGCCAAACGAGGCCTGGGCGTTTAGTTTCTGGACCTCGGTGATCTCGTAGCTCAGGAAATAAGGCGGCACTTCCTGAGTCTGGAGTACCTTCATGGACCGGTCCAGCTCGGTCCTCATGGCCTCCAGAATGCCATTTTCCTCGGCGTTGACCGTACCGGCGGCGGCCGCGACTCCGGCCAGAGCCGCCGCCGTTAGTCGTACCACCCTGACGGCGAGCACGCTGCGTGAGCGGGGCGGGCGCAGTACCCAGGATCCCGAACGGCCTACCCTTGGAGCAAACCTCTTGAAGAAAAAGGAATTCATGTTCATTGCGACAGCCGGTCTCATGCAAATTGCGGTTCAGTAATCTATCATAGTTGCTTCGCGCGCACGCAAACCGCTGCCGCCTGCATGGAACACACCTGGCACGGAGGGTATCCTGCCCTCCGGCGAGGGCGGGGACGCCCTCATTCCCAGCTTTTTTCCCCTGCGGGTCAGCGCCGCGGGTACCAGGGGCCGAATTGGCATGGAACAAACAACAAACCCTTTAGGAGATAGGGCATCCTGCCCTCCGGCGAGAGCGGGGACGCGCTCGTTCCTGGGGAGGATGCGCGCGCTTCCGGCGGCGCCATAGGACTTCAGGATAGGGCATGAGTTGGATTACTTCGCTGGCGCGGGAAGCCGTGCAGAAGGGTCAGGCATACAAGGCACCGACAACGCCGGTTCTTACGCGCATGCACGCCAATGAACTTCCCTGGCCCCCCGGTTACGACCCGGCGCCGGGCAACCTGAACTTCTACCCGCTGTTGTATCCGTCTGCCCTGGCCGAGCGGATGGCCGAACACTATGGGGTCAAACCCGAGGAACTCTCGATCACACGGGGCAGCAGCGAGGGTATCGACTGTCTGTATCGGGCTTTTTGCGAGGCGAACCGCGACAGCGTCCTGTTTTGCCCTCCTTCCTTTGAGATGTATCGCTGGTACGGCCACTTGCAGGGTGCGCAGGTCATTGAGATTCCGTTACGCGCCGAAAAAGGATTCGCGCTCGACGTGCCGGCCCTCAAAGCGGCCTGGAGCGAAGACGTCAAGCTCCTCACGCTGTGCTCGCCGAACAACCCCACCGGCAATCTGATGGATCGCGGCGATGTCCTTGAGCTCGTGGAGTTCGCTCACGGGCGGTCGCTGGTAGTCGTGGACGCCGCTTATGCCGAGTTCGCCGGCCAGAACCCCGGGAGCGACTGGATCGCCGAGTATCCGCATGTCGTGGTTTTGCGCACCGTTTCGAAGGCCCTGGGCCTGGCCGGTGTACGCTGTGGCGCCATCATCGCCTGCGCGGAGATCATCGACCTGATGCGCCGGGTGCAATCCCCGTACCATTTCTCCTCCCTTTGCGAGCACACGGTTCTTGAGGCCCTGACGCCGGAAAACCTTGAAAACACCAAAAGGCAAATTGCAGTGATCGCCGCAGAGCGGGAGCGCCTGGGCGTTCTGTTCGCCGAACTTCCCCAGGTACGGAAGGTATTCCCCAGCCATACCAATTTTCTGCTGCTCAAAGTCGCCGACGCCGATGGTTTCAACGCCGTCGCACGCGATGCAGGCTACCTGCTCCGGCGGATTCCCGACGAGCCGGGCCTTGAATCCTGCGTTCGCATCACCCTGGGCACGCCCGAGCAGAACGACGGACTGCTCGCCGCCCTGAGGGCCTCGGCATGACCGCTCGCATCGCCTTCGTGGACCGTGACGGCACGCTCATCGAGGAGCCGCCGGACAATCAGGTGGACCGCATTGAAAAGCTGCGCCTGGGACAAGGCGTAGTGCCGGCGCTGCGGCGGCTTGCCGGCGCCGGGTTCGAACTGGTGATCGTGACCAACCAGGATGGCTTGGGAAGTGAGACGTTTCCGCTTGAAGACTTCCAGGTCCCCCATGACTTCATGCTCAAGCTGTTCGCCTCGCAGGGAATCGAATTTGCTCAAGTGTTCGTTTGCCCCCACCGCGCCGAGGACGGCTGCGAATGCCGCAAGCCTCGCACCGGACTGGTGAACGAATTCGTTCGAAACAGGCCGGTGGACCGGGCGGCCAGCGTGATGATCGGCGACCGCGATGCCGATCTCAAGTTCGCGGAAAACCTGGGCGTTCGCGGCTATCGTGCCGATGCCTCATTGCCCGGCAGTTGGGAGCAAGTCGTTCACGACGTCGTGGATGCGCCCCGCATTGGCCGCGCGCAACGCAAGACGCGTGAGACACAGATCAACGTGGAAGTCGACCTCGACGCCCCGGCGGCCGCGAACATCGCCACCGGCATCGGCTTCTTCGACCACATGCTGGAGCAACTTGCCAAGCACGGCGGCTTCGCGCTCAAACTGCGCTGCAAGGGCGACCTTGAGGTGGACGAACACCACACCGTGGAGGACTGCGCCCTGGCCCTGGGAGCTGCGCTGAAGGAGGCGCTGGGCGACCGCCGCGGCATAACCCGGTTCGCCTCTGAACTGCCCATGGACGAGGCCAGCGTTAAGGTCCTGCTCGACCTGTCCGGACGCCCCTGGCTCCGATTCAAGGGGAATTTTCCGCGCGAGCATGTCGGCGGCCTGCCCACCGAGCTGGTGGAACATTTCTTTCGATCACTGGCCGAAGCCAGTGGCGCTACCCTGCATATTCGTGTTCGCGGCGACAACACCCACCACATGATCGAGTCCTGCTTCAAGGGAGTCGGACGGGCGCTGCGCCGGGCGATCGCGGTCGAGGGAGGCGATATTCCCAGCACCAAGGGCGTTCTATGACCCACCAGGTGGCCCTGGTTGATTGTGGCGGGGCCAATATTGCTTCGCTGCGATTCGCCCTGAAGCGTTTAGGGGTTGAGGCGCACTTTACCCGTGACGCCAGCGAAATCGAAAACGCTGCTCGCGTGATCCTGCCTGGCGTGGGCGCCGCCGGTTCAGGCATGGAAAGGCTGGCCGGAGCCGGTCTCGAGGGACTGATTCCGCACCTGACTCAGCCGGTGCTCGGCATCTGCCTGGGGATGCAATTGCTCTACGACGGATCGAGCGAGGATGACACGCCCTGCCTGGGCGTGATTCCCGGTCGCGTTGACCTGCTGGAGGGCTCGCCGCAACTTACGATTCCGCACATGGGCTGGAACCAGGTCATGCAGCGTGGCGAACCGGGCTTGCTGGCCGGCATCCCGAACGGCGCCTGGTTCTATTTCGTCCACAGCTACGCCGCTCCCTTGAGCGCGGACTGCATCGGCGAGACCGATCACGGCCGCGGTTTTGCCTCGGTGGTGCACAAGGACAATTTCTACGGCGTGCAGTTTCACCCGGAACGGTCCGGACGCCACGGCGCGCGCCTGCTGAAGAACTTCCTCGCCCGTGAATGGAAAGAAGCGGCAAGCCCCCCTGGGAAAGAAGCGCCAAGCCCCCCTGGGAAAGTAACGGCAAGCCCCCCTGGGAGAGAGGGCATCCTGCCCTCTGCCGAGGGCGGGCAGAACTAGCATGGAATTGATTCCCTCCATAGACCTGATGGGCGGTCAGGTCGTGCGGCTGCGGCGCGGCAGCTTCGACGATGTGGTGTATTACCCCCGTAATCCGCTGGAACTGGCCAAAACGTGGGCCGGGTTGGGCGCGCACAGCCTGCACGTAGTTGACCTGGACGGCGCCCGCTCGGGGCGGCGCGAGAATGCCGACACGATCAGCGGCCTCGCACGGGATTCTTCGCTGGCGATTCAGGTCGGCGGCGGCATTCGCAACGACGAAAGCCTTCACGCGGTATTCGCAAGCGGCGCCCATCGCGCCGTAACCGGCAGCGCGCTGGCCGAGGACCCGAAGCGGGCGCGGCGCTGGGTTGCGGAGCACGGGGCCGACCGCCTGGTAGCAGCGTTGGACGTGCGCTCGGGCCCGGAACCTGAAGTGCTGACCCGCGGCTGGACCCGCACCAGCGGCTTGTCCCTGTGGGAACTTCTGGATCTTCTGCTCGATCAGGGGGTTACATGGTTCCTGTGCACGGACGTAAGCCGCGACGGGATGTTGAGCGGCCCCAACACGGACCTCTACGCCGAGTGCGTGCGGCGCGCGCCGCACGCTTCGTTCATCGCCTCGGGCGGCATATCGCGGGCCGAAGATCTCAAGGCGCTGGCCAACACCGGAGTGGCGGCCGCGGTTTCCGGAAAGGCTCTGCTCGAAGGCCGCATCAGCGCCGAAGAAGCGGAACAGTGCTGGCGCACCGCGTAATCCCCTGCCTGGACGTGCGCGACGGCCAGGTCGTCAAGGGCGTGCGCTTCCGCGCCCACCGCGTCATGGGCGAAATCATGGACCTGGCGCGCCGCTACCGGAAAGAACACGCCGACGAGGTGGTGTTCTACGACATTACCGCAAGTCCGCATGGCCGTTCCGTGGACCGAAGCTGGATACTGCGCGTCGCAGAAGTCCTGGATATTCCGTTCTGCGTTGCGGGTGGTATCCGCGACGTAGCCGGCGCCGAGGAAGTGCTGATGAACGGCGCCGACAAAATATCCATCAACAGCCCGGCGCTGGCCAACCCCGATCTGATCGGCGAATTGGCCCTGCGCTTTGGCTCCCAGTGCGTGGTCGTGGGAATCGACAGCAGCGGCGGCAATGGCGAGTGGCGGGTGCATGAACTGACCGGCGACCCTTCGCTGAGCTGCGAGTCGGGCCGCAATACCCTGGATTGGGTCAGCGAAGCCCAGGATCGCGGCGCCGGAGAAATCGTGCTCAACTGCATGAATAGGGACGGCGTCCGAAGAGGCTACGACATCGAGCAACTACAAGCCGTGCGCGAGCGCTGCCGCGTGCCGCTGATCGCCTCCGGAGGCGCCGGCGCGCCGGAGCACTTCGTTGAAGTGTTCCGCCAGGCGCGCGTGGACGGCGCGCTAGCCGCAACCGTTTTTCACTCCGGAGAGATCGCAATCCCGGCACTGAAAGAGTGCCTAACCGCCGCAGGCCTCCCGATCCGCAACTGACCAAGCAGCACTGCGTCTGCGTTCAAGTCTCAGAAATCACCTACTTGACCAAGCTGCTTCAATAATCTCTCTGCCGATCCCGGGTCTTCGGACTCCGCTGCCAATTGTGCCGCGGAAACCAACTGGACAAGATTTGCTAAGCGCACCGCTTGCCGTATCTCGTCAGCGTCATATTGCGGTTCCAATCCACGCTCAGTCAACCGAGAGAGAATCTGTGCCTTCCCTGTATGCGTATAGCTGCAAAGCTGGCCCCACCACGGACCGAACATTTCGTTCATTACGGTGTTTTTCCCTTCCAGCAGTCGTTTCTTGATTTGTTTGTCGACAAATTTAAGGGAAGGAAAAATATCCTGGGTCGCACGTTCAATCTCACAACGATCCGCCAAGAACCGCAGCCATACTCCCCTCAAGAACGAGTCAATGGCGGGCCGCTGCAAAGCCAATGCGGAGCCGATTCTTTCTTGATCCAATAGGATAAGTATTGCCTGCCCGTGCTCTATACCTATATGCCAGCAGGCCGCTGCCAACTGCAAGCGCCTGCATGTCGGCAACTCTTTGATTCGCAAGCCATTAATCTCATCTGCTATCTCCGTCATCAGTTCAAAAGAGCGCTGAAGTTGTTCCCCCTGCTCCCCAAACACCTCGCTTGCTGATTCACCGGCCATTGACACTTTTTTCGCGCTCTTCAAGCTGACTCACTTCCTCCTCCTTTCTTACCTGCAAATTCGGCCAATCAGGCTCAAGTCTATATAGCCAGTGCATTCATGAATGTGGGAGATTCGACATGGATCAGCAATGCACATCCTCTTATAAGAACAAGCGGAGAGTCGTGCAGGTCTTGATCCCAACATAACCAAACGCTTCCATTGATCTGCTAAGCCAAGGCTACGAAGCCCACTTCGCCTAGAAGAGTGTCTTGAAGCCAGCCTGAGCGAAGTGTTTATCGTTAGCAAAGGCCTCTGTAATTCCATATTCCTCCATCAAGACAAAGCTCGCGCAATCTGTGAGGCTCCATTTCTTGTCGTTTGCCTGCTTGTATTTTCGTAGTGCGCTCTCGAACAGATCACTCGTCTGGATGTGAATGGTCACGTTTGGGTCACGCCTCGTATCTCGCAAGACCGCTACCGCCATCCCACGGGCCTCCCTGCCCTTACCTGACGCGTAGGCAAAAAACTCGGTGAAAACCATCTCGCTGGTGATTGCGCGATATGGACCTCCTGTATTTAATTCCCGCGAAGCCGCGTGTGCGTTCTCATGACGCTGGTCTGTCTTATAGGTCATGGCTATCCAGTAGCCTGTGTCGGCAAAAACCTTCCTCACGACAGTCGACTGCGTTAGCCGTAGAGGTACTTCCTGTAGTTTATGGATCCATCGGCTGGAACCTTGCGCAAAGCATGGTCCGGCACGGACTTGCTAATTCTCTCCAGCGCTTCAAAAATGGATCCGGCTGTTGATGACCCTTGACGCGCGTCGTCACCAGAAAAAATCCAATTGTCCCCAGTAGCGCAGCGCCGGAGCTCTTCCGGCATACGCGTGATTCTTTCTGCGTGAGAAGCAAGCCTCATTGAATCCTCCGCATTAAATACTCAAATTATTTCAAGGAGTCATCAAGCACGCAGTATACGTATCCCGGGGTGCGGTAGTTCAGTTCGTGGCCCAGGAAATGCACAATGCTCCTACCCTCCTTCATCAGCGCACCCTCCTTGATTTGAAGAACAATGAACGTACCCCTCGCCGCTTCCGAAGCTCTCTCATTACCAAGCGCACCGCTGGCGGTAGCGATTTGTTCTATTTTTGCCTCATTTATCTTGTCATGAAACGATACGGGCTCCTTGAGTACCGTCACCCAGGATTCTTCATCCTCGCCATTGCAGACAGTTCGAATATTCTTGTGCTGGCCCAATCGCCCCGCTGGACAAGGTGTCCTTGATGTGCGACGTTTGACTCGTTTCCGGGCTCAAACGCAGGCAATTTAGTTTTGGAAACAATCTCGATTCCAGACGTAGCGCCAGCGCTCGCACTACCTTCGGGATCGAAAATGTAGGCAAGAGTGAAATACTCCGTGATTTTGCTCATATGCATCCCGGTTGGTGGTTCGGCGCAAAACAAATTTCATTTGGGTCAAATCTAATTTCAGGGGGCATTCCACATTCCTTTAGCACTTTATCGCCATGGTGCGGGGCCGGCGCGTTCGCCTGCCAACACTTGCAATCCAAATCGTAGGAGCCGTCGAAACGGGACGACTCTGGCTAATTCTTAGCCATCGCCTCGAAAAGCCAATTGAACTGCCTACCCTTGCAAGCCTCCACATCGCCGTACGAACGTCGAATGAGACTTGAGACATATCTTCCTCCTTGAGAACCGGTGGACAGCGAATCCTTATGGGGCATTTATAGTCAGGAACTGCGCCGGGTGTCAAGAGAAAAAACGCGTGCGCCTGAAATGACGGCCTGCGGCTTGACCAAGGTTTGGCTACGGGCTCTGTATTCCTGTCAAAGACATTTGAAATATTCGAAGGGCTCCTGACAGGACAGGCAGCGGTGCAGAGCCTTGCAGGGAGTGGATCCGAACTGGCTGATTCTCTCTGTAGCAGAGGCGCCGCACACCGGACAGGCCGGCTGGGTGGGATCATCGCCCTCCTCTCTGCTCAGCCGCGGTGGAGCAATACCCGCCTTGCGCAGTTGCTCGCGGCCCTGAGCAGAAATCCAGTCGGTGGTCCAGGGCGGGGCCAGCACCTGGAGAATCCGGACCGAGTAGCCAGCATCCTGAAGGGCGGCGCGGATCCGGCGCTCTATAACGGCGTTGGCCGGACAGGCGGTGTAGGTGGGCGAAACATCCACTTCGACCTCAAGGCCTTTCGCCTCCACCCGGCGCACCACGCCCAGATCCAGCACTGAGAGTACCGGAATTTCGGGGTCCATTACAGCGGACAGGATTCGCTCAATACGGGCGTCCATAGTTCAAACAATAGCGCAACCGAATCTTAGTGAACGAGGGCATCTCGCCCTCGACCGCGGCAGGAGCCCCCCTGGGAACGAGGGTGTCTCGCCCTCGACGAGGGCAGGATGCCCTCGTTCCAATGCGCTCGCTCCAATGCCTTCGTTCCCAGCGTTTAGCGGCGCGAGCGTAATTCGTCCACAACTTCGGCGAGTGACACGCCGCTGCCTTCGAGCAGCACCAGCAGGTGGTAGATCACGTCGGCGGCCTCGGCGCGTACCGCTTCCGGTTCGCCGGAAGCTGCAGCCAGCGCCAGCTCCACCGCTTCCTCGCCGAATTTCTGCGCCACCCTCTGAACTCCCGCGTTGAGCAAGCGAGCCGTATAGCTTTCCTGCGGAGCCGCCGCGGCCCGCGAGCGGATCACTGCCTCAAGTTCCACTAGAAAATCAACGGACGCGCTCTTGTTATCGCTTGTTCCACTCACTCGATCACCTCCTCTGTTGCAGGCTTCCGCAGGTTATAGGCGGAGGCCATCACCCGGCCGTAGGCGCCGGCGTTGGCGAACAGCAGCACGTCGCCTTCGCGGCAGTCGGGAAGCATGCGGTCGCGCGCCAACACGTCGCCGCTCTCGCAGATCGGCCCGACGACGTTCACCAGACGAGCCGCGGGCTGGTCCAGCCGAGTCAGGTTATGGACCTCGTGGTACGAACCATACAGCGCCGGGCGAATCAGCGAATTCATCCCGGTCTCCACGCCCACATAGCGCGTCCCGCTCTTGCCCTTGACCTGGGTCACGCGCGCCAGCAGCACGCCGGCCTCAGCGACCACATAGCGTCCCGGCTCGAGCCAGAATTCCAGCGCGCGCGGGGCCTTCTCACGGACCAGCGCAATGCTTTTGTCCAAGGTGGCCAGATCCAGACCCTGCTCGGCGCCATGCTGGGGCACGCCCAGCCCGCCACCAAGGTTCAACACCTGCACATGGGGAAAATGTTTGACGCATTCCAGCAGCGTCTGGGCGATTGGAATCCAGGCGCCCGGATCCATCACGCCGCTGCCCATGTGGGCATGTAATCCGATGACCCTGGCGCCGGCATCGGCGGCCGCCTTTGCGGCGCGCTCCACCTCGAAGAGCGGGACGCCGAACTTGGAATGGACCCCCGCGGTGCGCACATGGCGGTGGAGCCCGCGGCCCACCCCAGGGTCCAGGCGCAAAAACACGTCGCGCCCCTGGAACATTTCCGGCCAGTCACGCAGCACATTGAGATTGTCGATCGTTACCTGCACTCCCGCCTGCAACGCGTCGCGATACTCGCAACGCGGCGCGAAATTGGGTGTAAACAGAATCCGCCCGGGTTCATGCTTCGGAAACAGCTTGGCTAGCAGCTCCAGCTCGCCCGGCGACACGCACTCGAACTCCAGCCCGCAATCCAGCACGCGCTTGAGCACGCCGGGATGCGAGTTGGCCTTGAGCGCGTAAAAGACCCGATCGATCGAACCGATGCCCTTCAGCCGGGCGGCCGCGGCTTCCACCCGGTCAAGGCTGTACACGTACGCCGCTCCGCGCTGTTCCGCCAGCTTCAGTAATTCGGCCCGTCGCCCGACCCACCAGGGCGCTTCGGAGCCGGCGGAAGGTATCGGCGCCGGGCGGGCAAGCTCCTCCCAGGCGGGACCGAACAGCTCGTCGCCCGGCTCCGGCGCGATAAGGCGCCCATGCAGGCGCTGGGCCAGCCGCCGGGCCTGACCCGGCTCTACCACAAAGCTGATATTCAGGTCGCTTGCGGCCTGGCTCAGGAGATGAATCGGCTGCTCGCGAAAGGCCTCAAGCGCCGGCCCGACTTCATGCAATACCGCCCGGATGCGCCTGCCCACCAGCGTAACCACGCTGGTATTGGTGGTGATACGGACTTCGCCTATACGCCCCAGTTCCGCGCGCAGCCTGGCCATCAATGCCGGAGTCAGCACCTCCGGATCAGTGTCCAGGGTAACGGTTACGTTGCTCTCGGAGGTGGAAACCAGGTCCACGGACAGGCCCAGACTGCCGAAGCAGGAAAACACTTCCTGGAGAAAACCGACCCGGCGCCACATCCCCAGGGTTTCCAGCGAGATCAACGGTACGCCACTGCGCAGCATGACCGCCTTGACCTGCGCGCTGTCGGTATCTTCCGCCGGGCCGATCCGCGTGCCGGGCAATTCCGGGTGCATCGAGGATCGCACGGTCATGCTGATGCGGCTGTCGCGCAGCGGCGGTATGGTCAGCGGATGCAATACGCCGCCGCCGGAGGTGGCGATCTCCTGGGCTTCGGCATAACTGAGCCTGCGCAACAGCCGCGCGCCGCTGATTACTTTGGGATCGGCGCTGAACACTCCGGGCACATCGGTCCAGATTTCCAGCCGGCGAGCACCGATCGACGCCGCCAGCGCGGCAGCCGATACGTCGGAACCGCCGCGGCCGAGCAGAACCTCTTCTCCGTGGCCGTTGCGGGCGATATAGCCCTGCGTCAACGGTACCCCCGGAAGACTGTCGAGAAGCGCGACCACTTCGGGATCGGGGTCATGAGCGCACGCCGCGTTGAGGATGGCCTCGCGTTCGCTGGCCCAATCCCGATCCGCAGCCCGCAGCAGTCTTGCCGGACTCACCGGCGAAATTTCGATTCCCTTGCGCGCCAGCGCTTCAGCTCCAAGCCTCCCGGCCAGGCGCTCTCCCAGGGCCAGGACCTTCACCCGCGCCCGGTATCCCGCCTCACCGGTCAGCGCAATGCCTCGCAGCAATTGCGCAAGGTTCTCCAGTTCGGACTCAAGGTGGCGGTCCGGGTCGGAAATACCCATGTCGCGAGCCAATTCGTGATGCCGTTCGGCCAGCGCCTGCTCGCTGTGGGCGTGTTCGTTACGGCGCGCCAGTTTAATCAAGGCTTCCAGTTCATCGGTCACACCGGCCAGGGCTGAATGCACGATGATCGGCCGGAAGCCCTGATCCTGGCGGCGCCGTACGAGACGGGCGATAGTGTCCCAGCCACCGGACCCGGCCACGCTTGCGCCGCCGAACTTGAGTACTACCCAGGGGGCGTTCATTTCGCCACCACCTTGCCCGGATTCATGATGCCGCGCGGATCCAGGGCGCGTTTGACCGCACGCATCAATTCCAGTTTCACCGGATCGCCCAGCCGCTCCAGTTCTTCCCGAAACAGCAGGCCGACGCCATGCTCCGCGCTGAAACTGCCGTCCATCGACCAGGCCAGTTCGCGCAGCGCGGCGCTCAGTTCGGCGCCTCGCTCGGCGAACGAATCAAGGTCCATCTTCGCCGGGCACGGGACGGAATAATGCAGGTTGCCGTCTCCCACATGCCCGAATGGCGCCGGCTCGGCCCCTGGAAGGTATGTCCCGCATAAGTCGGAGGCTTCCTCGAGAAACTCGGCAATACGCTCCGGGGGCACGGCCAGATCGTGACGCAGCGCCGGACCGCAACGGCGCACCGCTTCGGGCACGCCGTGGCGCAGCCGCCAGATCGCTTCGCGTTGCGCTTCGCTGGTGGCGCATACCGCCGCCAGTAGCTCACCTCGCGACGTGGCGCCGTCCAGAAACACCGCCAGGCGCTCAGTAAGCGCCGCTTCCTCCCCGGCCCCGGCCAGTTCCATGCACACCAGCCACGGCGCGTCCATATCAGCCGGGATGCGGAATCCTTCCAGCTGTTCCTCGCACAGCCGCGCGGCGCGGCGCGACACCAGTTCAAAGGCGTTGAGCTCGCCTCCCAGGGCCGACTGCCCCTGGTGATAGAGGGACACGGCGTGAGCAGCGCTCGCCACCCCCAACAGGGCCGTCACGCGGGCCTGTGGTTGCGGATACAGCTGCACGGTGGCCGCGGTAATGACGCCCAGCGTGCCCTCCGAGCCGATAAAGAGCTGCTTGACGTCGTATCCGGTGTTGTCCTTTTGCAAGGGCTTGAGATCAGACAACACTCGCCCGTTCGGCAGCGCAACTTCCAGCCCCAGGACCAGCTCGCGCGCCATCCCATAGCGCAGCACGTGTATGCCGCCCGCGTTGGTGGACAGGACCCCGCCCAACTGGCAACTGCCTTCGGACCCCAGGCTCAAGGGCAACAGGTACCCCGCATCCGCCGCACGTTCCTGGAGCGCGGCCAGCACGCAACCGGCCTCGGCGGTCAGGCTGCCGGCGCCAAGACGCCGCACCTTCCGCTGACGGTGCACGCTGAGCAATACTTCGTCCGGTTGCGAATGCGTACCGCCGCAAAGGCCGGTGAGACCGCCCACCGGCACCACTCCCACGCCGCGCCGGTTGCAGCAGGCCAACACCCGGGCCGTTTCCTGGGTATCTGCCGGCGCCAACAGCAGCCGTGATCGACCGTGGTAACGCCCGCGCGGCTCCTCAAGGTAAGGCTGCAGGACCGCCGAATCGGCAACGCAATGGCGTTCGCCCACAATCGAAGCAAGCTCGCTCGCAAGGGTCAGGGTATTCACGGCTCATCCAAGGTTTCCACGGGCGAGAATTCCTCTTCGAATAAACGCCAGGAAACGACAAACAGGGCCGCCAGCACCGGCCCGATGACCAGCCCGGAAAAGCCGAACGCGGACAGCCCGCCCAGGGTAGCCAGCAAGACCAGGTAATCGGGCAATTGGGTGGCGCGGCCAACCAATAGCGGACGCAGCAGGTTGTCGGCCATGCCCACAAGCAGCACACCGACAATAACCAGGATCAATCCCTGCACCCAGGCTCCGGATGCGAACAGCCAGATCGCAATCGGCGCCCACACCAGGCCCGGTCCGACGGCCGGAATAATGGACAGCACGCCCATCAGGACACCCAACAAGACCGGGCTGCTGATGCCCAGTAATGCCAGTATGATGCCCCCAAGGCCGCCCTGCACCGCGCCGATCACAATCGTCGAGGTCACGCTTACCCGCGATACGGTTGCGAACTGCCCAAGCAACTCGTATTCGCGCTCATCTCCCAGCGGCAGGACGCGCACAAGACCGGCCACCAACTTCTCGCCGTCGCGCAGGAAGAAAAACAAGAGGTAGAGCATGATCGCCAGCTGCAGGATCATTTTCAGCGCGCCTTGCCCGGCGGCGACCAGGCCGGTAGCGGCAAACCGTCCCGCCTTTGCGGCTACCGAGGTCAAACCGGATCCAATTTGATCGAAGCTCAGCCCGAAGCTTTCGAGCAGCTGCCGCGCTCCGGGCAACCAGGCGCTGACCGTCTCCAGCCAGGCCGCGGGATCCAACGATCCCTGTTCAACCGCGGCATAGAACTCACCGGCCTCGTTGACCACCGCCCAGCCGAGCAGCAGCACAGGCGCCACTACGCCCGCCATCACGATCAGCAGGACCGCTCCAGCGGCCAGGGCGGGCCGGCCCCACAGACGCGGCACAAACCGCCGAAACAGCCCGTGGAAAAGAATCGCCAGCACTGCGGCCCAAAAGACTGCCAGCAGCAGGTCAAGCAGCAGCAATACAAACGCCACGCTGACCGCGGCGACCAGCACTAACAGGGAACTACGCTGAAGGACTTGGCCCATGATCGGAACGAGTGCAAATAAAGAAAATGGTCGGGGCGAGAGGATTTGAACCTCCGACCACCTGCACCCCATGCAGGTGCGCTACCAGACTGCGCCACGCCCCGGACCGGGTGTGAATTCTATCGCGTGGCAGGGCCGCCCGGCGCGGGCTACCGGAGAAGACGGTGTAATTCCTCCAACTCGACGCGCATCTGACGCACGAATTGACGCAAATGACTCTGGTCCTTGCGCGAGTCTTCCCCCTCCAGACGCTGGCGCGCGCCGGCGAGCGTATAGCCTTCGACCTGCAAGAGATGTCGGATCTGGCGGATCAACATGATGTCCTGCGGCTGGTAATAGCGGCGGCCGCCGCGGCGCTTGGTGGGATTCAGTTGCGGGAATTCCTTCTCCCAATAACGCAGAACATGCTGTTCCACCTGGCAAAGCGTGCTGGCCTCGCCGATCGTAAACAAGCGCTTCGCCGGAATCGGCGGAAGCTTCAGATCCTGCTCAATCTGGTCCAGCACCTGCTTCCACCAGCTGCCTCAATTTCTGTCCGGCGGAGAAAGTCACGACCCGGCGAACACTGATCGGGATGCTTTCCCCGGTGCGCGGGTTACGGCCGGGCCGTTCGCCCTTGTCGCGCAGGTCGAAATTGCCGAAACCCGAAATCTTCACGCGGCTGCCATCGATCAGCGCGTCGCTGATGCTCTCGAATACCGCGTTGACCACCATCGCGCTCTCCTGCTTGCTCATGCCTATATTGGCGTGCAGGGAGCGCACAATCCCGGCCCGGGTGAGCATGTCTCGTTTCATTCCCGAACGCTAGCCCCAAACTTCTCCACCAGAAGTGAAACCACCGCCGATACGGCCCGGTCCACCTCCGCGTCCGTAAGTGTGCGCGAAATTGACTGAAAAATCAACCCTAAACCAACGCTTCTTGTATTAGTCTTCAAACTTTCCCCGCCTTCGTACAGGTCGAATACGAAGACGTCCCGCAACAGTTCGCCGGCGTGAGAACGGACCGCGGCCAGCAACTCGCCAACCGGCGCCGAGGAGGGCGCAATCAGCGAGAGATCGCGACGCACGGCAGGAAAACGAGAAACGTCGGCCACTGACGGCGGGCGGGTCTGAACTACGGCATCAAGCCGCAAGGCAAACAACTTGGGCGCCGAACCACCATCCACAAGGCTTGGATGCAGCTCGCCCAACCAGCCGATTTCCTCCTCTCCGCGGAGCACCCGCACCGCCCGGCCCGGACGCAAGGCCGAATGCCGTGTGGCCTCGAAACTGAAATCTCCGGCCCGGCCGGTCAAGCGGAGAATAGCTTCTACATCGCCCCGGGCATCGAAGAAATCCGAATCGCGCTGCCTGGCGCCCCATTGCTCCGCCAGCGCACCGCCGGCCAGCAAGCCTGCTAACCAGGTTTCCTCATGAATATCTTCGGGCTGCCCGGAGAAACACACGCCGATTTCAAACAATCGCGCCTCTTGAGTCCCGCGGTCCCGGTTGGCGCGGTAGTTGCGCAGCAACCCCGGCCACAGCGAACGGCGCAACACCGAAAGTTCACTCGATAGCGGATTGGCCAATTCCAGTTCCGCCTCGCCCGAGTGGAAAGGCTGGTGCGACTCTTCATCGAGAAAGCTGTAGTTCAGGCACTCGTAATATCCCCGATCAACCAGCAGCGCGCGCAGCCGGTCCGGATCGACCTGCTGCTCGGTAGCCGCAACCGGAAGCGCATTCCACCTCGCCGGAGTCTCGGGAATGTTCTCGTAGCCGTGGACCCGCGCAATCTCCTCGATAAGGTCCGCTTCGCAGTCCAGATCGAAACGAAACGATGGCGGCGTTACCTGCCAGCCGGTCTTGACCTTTCTTACCCCCATGCCCAGCCGCCGCAGCATGGCTGCGACATCCTCATCCGGCAGCGCAATGCCGAGTACCGCCGCGAGTCGCTCGCGTCTGAAGTCAATCGCCTTGCGTCCCGGCAGGTGCTTGCTGGCTACGGAATCGATAACCGGCCCCGCCCGCCCGCCGGCGGACTGAAGTATCAGCTGCGTGGCGCGCTGCAAGGCTTCCACCTGGCCGGCCGGGTCCACGCCGCGCTCGAACCGCAGCGACGCTTCGGTCTGCAGACCCAATCGGCGGGCCTTGCCGGCCATCGCGGCCGGCGCGAAGAACGCCGACTCCAGCAGTACGCTTGAGGTGTCCCCGGTTACCGCGCTGCCCTGCCCGCCCATGATGCCGGCGGCCGCCACGGCTTGCCGTTCATCGGCGATCACCAGCACGTCCGGGGCGAGCTTAAGCTCCGTCCCGTCGAGCAGCATCAGCGATTCGCCCCGGCTCGCCCAGCGGGCGCACAAATCGCCGTTCAGACGAATGAGGTCATAGGCGTGCATCGGCTGGCCCAGTTCCAGCATCACGTAGTTGGTCACGTCCACCAACAGGTGAAGTGGCCGAACGCCCGTAGCCGTCAGGCGCCGCCGGATGAATTCCGGTGTCTCGGCGGCGGGATTGAAGTCCTCGATCACGCGCCCGGTAAAACGCGGACAGCCTTCCGGCGCAACCAGGCCCAACTCCCGCCGCGTCTCGCTGCCGGCGGACGATGCCGGCGCGTCCCGTGCGGCGATCGGGTTGCCGAACAGCGCAGCCACTTCGCGCGCCACTCCGCGCACCGAAAAGCAGTCGGCCCGATTGGGGGTCAAATCCAGTTCAAGGACGCCGGGTCCGCCGGGCGCGGGAACTATGCCTGCAACTTCCAGCCCGGCCATCGTGAGCCGATGCGCAAGGACTTCATCGCTGACCTGGGGATCGCACCACTCGCGCAGCCATGCAAGGTCGATCTTCATGGCGTGAACTGGTCCAGAAACCGGATGTCGTTGTCGAAAAAGCGCCGGATATCCCGCACCCCGTAGCGCAACATGGCCATCCGTTCCACACCCATTCCAAAGGCATAGCCGGTGTAACGCTCCGGGTCCACGCCGCCGAACCGCAGCACCTGGGGGTGCACCATTCCGCAGCCCAATATCTCCAGCCAGCCGCCATCGCCCCAGCGCACGTCCATTTCCGCGGAAGGCTCGGTAAACGGAAAGTACGAGGCCCGGAAGCGCACCTCGACCGAGCGTTCGAAGAAAAGTTCGGCGAACTCGTGCAACAACGACTTGAGGTTCGCCAGGCTCACCTGCTCATCAACCGCCAGGCCTTCCACCTGGTGGAATACCGGCGTGTGCGTCTGGTCCGAGTCACGCCGGAATACGCGCCCCAATGAAATCACTTTCAGCGGCGCGCCTTCGGTCAGCATGGTGCGAACCTGGACCGGCGAAGTATGGGTGCGCAGCAGCTTGCCCGACGGCAGGTAGAAGGTGTCGTGCATGTCGCGAGCCGGATGGTTCTCCGGCATATTCAGGGCGCTGAAGTTGTGGAATTCATCCTCTATTTCGGGTCCCGACCGCGCCGTGAACCCCGCGCCCGTCAGGATGTCCCGGATCCTTCGGATCGTTCTCGTCAGTGGGTGTTGGGCCCCTGGCGCAATCCCGCGGCCCGGCAGGCTTACGTCCATCCCCCCCGCGCTCAGCTCCTCGCCCAGCCGCCGCTCGCTCAAGGCCTGCTTGCGTGCCGCAATCGCCGTGCCTAAGGCTTGCTTGGCTTCATTGATGGCCTTTCCGGCCGCCGGGCGCTGCTCCGGGGGCAATTCCCCCAGCGCCTTCAATTGCGCGGTAATCTCCCCTTTGCGGCCCAGCAAGCGGACCCGCAAGGCTTCCAGGGCATCCAGGGTATCGGCGGCTTGAATCTCCGCCAGCGCGTCGCGCACCCGCTGTGTAAGGTCCCCCACGGGGAGAGAATCAAGCCGCCGCGGCGCGTCTTGCCAAATCGGCAAACGCCTCCTGATGGTGCATCGCGATGTAGGCCAGCACCTTCCGGTCCAGCTCGATTTCCGACTTATGCAGGCCGCTCATGAAGCGGCTGTAGGACAGGCCGTTGCGCCGCGCCGCGGCATTGATCCGGATAATCCAGAGCGCCCGGAAATTGCGCTTACGCTGGCGCCGGTCGCGATATGCGTATTGGCCGGCCTTGGTTACCGCCTGTCGGGCCACGCGGTAGGAACGGCTGCGCGCTCCCTGGTAGCCCTTGGCCTTCTTCAGAACCTTCTTGTGTCTTGCATGCGTCGTTACGCCGCGTTTGACCCTGGCCATAGTGAACTCCGCCTTTGCGAGTTATGACTGATGCGTGCCGTTACGCTGCTGATCGAAGCACTGAACGGCTATGAATAAGGCAGAAGCCGCCGGGCGCTTTCCACGTCCGCCTTCGCCACCGTAGCCGGCGCACCCAGCTTGCGCTTCCGCTTGCTGCTTTTCTTGGTGAGAATGTGGTTCAGGTGCGAGTGGGCCCGCTTGAACGCTCCGCCCCCGGTCCGGTTCAAGCGCTTGGCCGCGCCGCGATTGGTCTTCTGCTTTGGCATTTCGTTCTCCAGGCTCCGTATCGGCTCAATTTCGCTTGCGTGGCGCCATCACCATTGTGAGCTGCCGACCTTCCAATTTCGGCTCTTGCTCAACCAGCGCTACCTCGTTCAGATCCTCGCGCACTCGCTGCAACAACTTCACACCCAGATCCTGGTGAACCATTTCCCGGCCGCGGAACCGCAAGGTGATCTTCGTCTTGTCGCCTTGTTCGAGAAACCGCAACACGTTGCGGAGCTTGACGTCATAGTCGCTCTTGTCCGTACCCGGACGCAACTTGATCTCCTTGACCTGAATCTGCTTCTGCCGCTTTCTGGCCGCATGCGTTCGCTTGTTCTGCTCAAACACATAGCGGCCGTAGTCCAGAATCTTGCAAACCGGAGGCGTGGCGTTGGGATCCACTTCCACCAGGTCCAGGCCTCGTTCCTTAGCGGTGCGCAGCGCATCTTCGCGGTTCATGACACCGATCTGTTTGGAATCGTCGCCGATGACACGAAGCTCGTAGGCTTCGATCTCTTCGTTGCGAAAAATCCGTTTCTTTTGAGCGATATTGATATCCTCCGGGCAGCTACTTGTTGGAAACCCCGTGCAAGGAACCCCGTCCCTGGACGGCGACCCTGGCTAAAAATCCATCCAGTGACATAGCGCCCAGATCGCCGGCCTCGCGCGACCGAACGGCCACGGTGCCCTCCTGTTCCTCTCGATCACCGAGGATCAGGAGGTAGGGGACCCCTTGCAAAGTGTGATCGCGGATTTTATAGCCTATTGTTTCGCTTCTCAAGTCGCAGTCCGCGCGCAAACCCGCTTTCAGCATAGCTTCATGCACTCTGTGGGCATAGGCGTCCTGGCGCTCGGTAATCGCCAGCGCCACGGCCTGTACCGGCGCCAGCCAGAATGGGAACTTGCCCGCGTAGTGCTCGATCAGGATGCCGAAGAAGCGCTCCAGCGAGCCCAGCACCGCGCGATGAATCATGATCGGCCGGCGGCGCACGCCATCGGCGGCAACGTATTCGAGATCGAAACGCTCCGGCAGATTGAAGTCAAGCTGCACCGTGGAGCATTGCCACTCGCGGCCGATGGCGTCGCGAATCTTGATATCGATCTTGGGCCCGTAAAAGGCGCCGCCGCCGGGATCCACCTCGAAATTCAATTCCTTCTTGCGCAGGGCCGACTCCAGGGCGCTGGTGGCCCGCTCCCAGATTTCCGGCGGCCCCACTGCCTTGTCCGGCCGGGTGGCCAGCACCGTGTTGAATTCCTCGAAACCGAAAGCGCCGAAGATCTCCAGCGCCAGGTCGAGGATATGCAGGATTTCGTCCTCGATCTGCTCCTCGGTGCAGAACACGTGCGCGTCATCCTGGGTGAACCCGCGAACGCGCAACAGCCCGTGCAGGGCGCCGGACATTTCCTTTCGGTACACGGTGCCCAGTTCGGCCCAGCGCAGCGGCAGTTCGCGGTGCGAACGTAAACGGTTGCGATAGATCAGGATGTGAAACGGGCAATTCATGGGCCTGAGCTGGTAGCCGCGGCCCTCGTCTTCCACCGGCGAATACATCAACTCGCGGTAGAAATCCGTGTGCCCGGAACGGTCCCAGAGGTCCTCCAGCGCGATGTGCGGCGTAAACAGGAGTTCGTAGCCGGCCCGCTGGTGCCGGTCGCGCCAGAAATCCTCGATCACCTGCCGGATACGCGCCCCCCTGGGGTGCCAGAACACCAATCCGCCCCCGGCGTCCTCCTGGATGCTGAACAGGTCCAGGTCCGTGCCGATCCGGCGATGGTCGCGCTTGGCGGCTTCCTCCAGGCGCCTTACGTACGCCTTCAAAGACTTCGAATCGGCCCAGGCAGTGCCGTAAATGCGTCGCAGCTGCTCATTGGAAGAGTCGCCGCGCCAGTAGGCGCCCGCTGTACGGGTCAGCTTGAAGGCCTTCAGATGCCCGGTTGAAGGCACATGCGGACCGCGGCAGAGGTCCTTCCAATCACCCTGGCCGTACAGCGTTATGGCTTCTTCCTCGGGGATATCGGCGATGATCTCGGCCTTGTAGTGCTCGCCGATGGACTTGAAATATGCAACCGCTTCCTCACGGTCCATGGTTTCGCGCGACACAGGCAGGTCGGCCTTGGAGAGCTCCTTCATGCGCTGCTCGATGCGCTCAAGGTCCTCGGGCGTAAATCCGCGCTCATAGGCGAAATCGTAGTAGAAACCGTCCTCGATCACCGGGCCTATGGTGACCTGGGCGCCGGGGAACAGTTCCTGAACGGCCTGCGCCAGGAGGTGGGCGGTGGAGTGGCGCAGGATCTCCAATCCATCGGCGTCGCGCCCCGTAACGATAGCCAGATCAACGTCGCTCTGGATCCGGAAATCGGTGTCAACAAGCTTCCCGCCGACTCTTCCGGCCAGCGCCGCGCGCGCCAGACCGGGGCCGATATCAGCCGCTACCTCAGCCACGCTGGGAGGCGCGTCATAGCTGCGGCGGCTGCCGTCGGGAAGGGTTATTTCGGGCATCCGGCGATTGTACGCCGGTGCGCCTTCATTTGATGCGCCCTGGGAAGGAGGGCATCCCTTGCATGAAACTACCTGGGAAGGAGGGCTTCCAGCCCTTCACGAGGACAGAATGTCCTCGTTCCCGGCCCGTGTTCCCTGCGCGTCAGCGGTGCGCTACCCGCGGCGAGTACTTCCAGGGGGAAACCCTCGCTCCGGGGCCTCTAGAAGCCCTGCCTGGAGGGGAACAGAATCGAGTTATTCTTCGGCGGCGGGCGCTTCTGCCTGTTCCTGCTCATGCTTCCGGGCTCGTTGAATCATGCGGCGGCCCATCTCCGCTCTCCCCCGCATACCGCCATGGGAATTCATGCCGTGCTGCCGGTTCATGCGGCCCCCGTTCCTTCCCTGCATGCCGCGGCGCATGATCGCGCGCTTTTTCATGCCTTCCCGCATTTCCGTGAGCTCAGATTGCTGCTCTTCGGTTAACACGGCGCCGAGGCGTTCACGGGTAGCTTCGCCGATCGCATTCGATTGCTGGCGCAAAGCCTTGCGCCGTTCAACAGCGGCCTTACGCTCTTCTTGCGCATGCGCCTTCAATTGCTCGCGCTGCTCCTGCGCCTCGGCAAAAATGGCGTTGACTTGAGCCTGCTGCTCCTCGGTAAGGTCCAGCCTTTCGGTCAACCAGTTGGTCCGTTGCTCCGCAACATCATGGGCCTGGGCGGTGGCCACACCGAAGGCCAACAGTAGCGTGGCGGCAGTCGTGAACGCTTTCTTCATTACGATATCTCCCGATTGTCAATTGAGACCACTATAGCCTCCGTCGCTCTCTGGATGCCCTAACCCCGCAATCGGTCGCGCTTTTCCAGCGCAGTATCAATTTGGCCGGCGTTGGGCCACCTTGCACCGCCCTGTCCGGGAGACGCATGAACCCATCCATGGGGCTCGGTGACGACCCCCCTGTCGCCAAAGCTCCCGGACAGGGCGGTGCAAGGTGGCCCGCACAGCAGCCGCGCGGCGGCGCCCGCGCACAGGCCATTGGTAATTCTCTTGCCTATCAGCCGGTGGAGGGGGTGAGAGCGAGGACGCGGAGGGGGCTGCCGGAGCCTTCTTCGAGCTTGAGGGGAGCGGTCAGAAGGACCGAGCCGGTTGGCGGGAGTTGGTCCAGGTTGTTGAGGCATTGCAGGCCGTATTTTCCCGCGCCGTGCATGTAGTAGTGGCAGGGAAACGGGGGATTCAGGCGCTGCGCCTGGCCGCTGTCGGTGCCGATGGTTTCGGTACCGAAACCGAGCACGTCACGCTCATCCACCAGGAAGCGGACGCAGTCCACGTCCGGTCCCGGCGTGTGCTGGCCGGTCTCGTCGTAGTTCTGAAACGCCACCGGATCGTTCACCCGGCGGCACCATCCGGTGTGCATCAGGACCCAGGAACCGGCCGGTATGCGGCCGTGTTGCTTCTCCCAAGCCAGCAGCCGCTCACGGCTAAGCAGAAAATCGGCGTCGCGTTCGGCGTCATCGGTGCAATCCACGACGCAGGCCGGGGCAATCATGTGTTCGGCCGGAATCGTGTCCACCGAATTGTTGGGTAATTCGCGCCCGGAAACCCAGTGGATGGGCGCATCGAAATGGGTGCCAGTGTGCTCACACAGGCTGAAATTGTTCCAGTACCAGGCAGGGCCGCGGTCGTCGTAGCGGGAGATTTCCTCGCTGCGGTACGGCAATGCCTGGCCCATCTCCGGGGGCAGGCTGAGCTGCGCAAAATCTGCGTTGAGCGTGTGGGTAAGGTCCACGACCCGTACGGTTCCGGCGGCGATCCCGGCGAGCAGCTCCTCCAGGATAGCGCTCACAGGGTAAGCGAACCCACGGATGTACCGCCGCACACGTAAAGCGTCTGGCCGGTGACATAGCCATTGTTGCGATCCAGGAAAAACAACGCCGATCGCGCCACGTCCTGAGGGCGCCCCAATCTGCCTACCGGGATTGAAGCCGCCAGCCGGGTGGCCCTTTCGCTTCCCGGAGGCACGGCGGCATCGAACATTTCGGTTTCGGCGATCGGGCCGGGCAGTATTACGTTCGCGGTTACCTTGAGCGGCGCCAGTTCCAGCGCCCAGGTACGCGCCAGGCCCAGCATGCCGGCCTTGGTGGATGCATACGCGGTGCGCTTGGCCAGGCCCACCACCGCGCGGCTGGACACGAGCACGATCCGGCCCCAGCCGACCTCGCGCATGCACTCCAGGTTGGCCTGCACAATCGCCACAGCCGCACCCATGTGCAGCCGCGCCAACTCATCCATGTCTTGCTGGGTGACTTCCGGCAGCGGCCGCTCGCGAATCACGCCGGCGTTGTGCACCAGCCGATTGGCGGGATCGTTCTCGGCGGTTTCGGCGAACGCCTGCCGGGTCGCGTCCGGGTCGGTCAAATCGACAGCAACCGACTTCACCTGTGCCGATTTGACCGGCGCCGGGCGGCGCGAAAAGCACACCACTTCGCAACCCTGCTCCACCAGCATCTGGACAAGACAAGCGCCGATGCCCGAACTGGCCCCCGTCAACCATACGCGCTCGCCGTTCATTGCGATTGCGACTCCAGCGCCAGTTCCCGCTCCAGCACCTTGGGATTGTCGCGCCACCGTTCCAGCCACTCGCGCGCCACGTCTCCCGGAAACAGGTCCTCCACGCCATCGCGCAGGCCTTGAACGATATCCCTGGCGAGCCGTTCGGGGGCCAGCTTGGGGGGCGGCAAAGGCTGGTTCCATTCCTCGTCGATCGGCCCGGGAAATACATTCATCACCCGAATTCCGGACGCCTGCATCTCGGCGCGCAGACACTGCGACAGCGACAGCGCCGCGGCCTTGGACGCCGAGTAGGTGCCTTGAGGCGGGTAGTTGCTCAGCGCATATACGCTCAAGACGTTGACCCAGGCGGTAGCCGAGGCGGACCCATCGGCGCCCCTGGCGCGCATCGCCGGCCCGAAGGCCTGGGCGAGGCGCAGCAGCCCCAGGTAGTTGACCTCCATTTCCCGGCGCGCCAGCGCCGCACCGCTGCGAGTGGCGATGCCCTCGGTGCGGTGCACCTCAGCGTTATTGATCAGAATGTCCACCCGGCCACCGATCTCGGCGCCAATCCGCGTAACGCCGCGTTCGTCGGTCAGGTCCAGCGGCACCTTGGTTACCTGGGGCAATTTCTCCACGGCGTCCTGGCCGGCGAACTTCTTCCACGGCTCCGCCTGCCCCACCCAGATGACGGCGGCGCCCGCCTCCGCGAGTGCGTGAACGAGGGCCTGGCCTACCCGGCTTTTACCGTCGGTCACCAGCACCTTGCGGAATTGAGGATCGCAAGAGAATTCGCCGTGGCGCGGATCTGTGTGCATTTCTCCCATTTCACCGGCGGGCAGCGCCACAAGCACGCCCCGTCCCGCCTTGTCCAGTTTAGCCGTAACCCGCACGGGAGCGGGCGGTGGCGGGCAATCGCGGTGCAGGTGCGCCACTACCACGGGGCCTTCATCAAGCCGCGTCAGACCCAGGCGCCAGGGCAGGCGCTCGCGGTAAAAGGGGTCATTGCTGTGATGCAGGGTGGTGTGCGCCAGCAGTTCGCCGCGCCCGGACATCGGCGTCCACAGCAGCTCCTCCGAAAGGCAGACCCGGCAGCAGTCCACCGGCGGATACTGGACTTGCCCGCATTGCTCGCAACGCTGCAGGGAGAACCTTCCCTCCGCGGCCCGGGCGGTCAGCCCCAGGGCCGCGCGGCTGCGCGGCAGCGGCGGAGTCAGCGGCGCGCGCGTCCGCAGAATCGGGTTCTTGAGTTTCGGCTTAGTTCGCATGGAGCAAAATCCGCTGAGAAAGAGGGCGTCCTCGCCCTCGTTGGAGGGCAAGATGCCCTCCATCCCAAACCTGGCGCAAGACCCGCTGAGAAAGAGGGCATCTTGCCCTCGGCGAGGGCTGGAAGCCCTCGTTCCCGGGTTGTTCCCTGCAAATCATCTCAGGGGCGCGCCAAGACGGCGGCGGCGCTGCACAGGCCGCGGTCGTAGTTGATCATGCCGAACCCGGAGACGGCGCCGTGGGTGGCGTCCGCGACTTGCGCGCCCAAAGGCCGGCGCAAGAGCTGGCGCAGCGCCTCGACCAGTCCCAGGAATCCGCCTGTCGCGCCGGCCTGGCCCATGGAAAGCTGCCCGCCGCAGGTGTTCAGCGGGCAATCGCCGTCGACACCGAACTCGTGGGCTTGAATAAAGGCCGCGCCCTCGCCCGACGGGCAGAATCCCAGGTCCTCAATCTGCATCAGCGTAATCACCGGGTAGTCGTCGTAAGCCTGGAAGAAATCCATATCGCCCGGCCCTACGCCGGCCTGCTCCCAAAGCTCGTCGCGATCCAGCGCCCAGCCACCGTGCATCTGCACCGGATCGGCCGGAAAGGCGTTATGCCGCTCGATCGCGCCCAACAGCCGCACCGAGTCCAGTCCCAGCGCCTTTGCGCGCTCCGCCGTCATCACCAGGTAGGCGTCAGCGCCCGCGCAGGGCATCACGCAATCGAGCAAATGCAGCGGCTCGGCGATGACCCGCGAATTCAGATACGCGTCCAAATCCATAGGTTTGCGCAACAGCGCATGAGGATTGTCCATTGCGTTGCGCCGTTGAGCCACGCACAGCTTGCCAAAATCTTCCCGCGTTACGCCGTATTGACGCATCCACCAGTCGGTGATGAAGGCAAAGCTGGCGTTCGGCCCCCCCGAGCCGTACGGATAGACGGCGTCCATGGCGAACCGACTGAAGGTCGAAAGCGTGCGCCGGAACGTGTCCACATGGTTGGTGTCGCCGGCGATGCAGGCCACGATCTCCGCATCGCCCGACTGCACCGCGCGGGCCGCGCGTCTGAGACAAACGACGCCGGAGGCGCCACCCATGGGCACGTGATCCAGCCACCGCAAGGACATCCCCAGGTGCTGGGTGAGGCCCACGGCGGTGTCCGGCCCGAGGGTGAAGCTGGATATGCCCAGGCCGTCGATCTGCTCCTTCGTAAGCCCGGTGTCCTTCAACAAGGCCGCCAGGGCACGGGCGATCCACCAGTGCGCGTCACGAGTCGAGTAACGCCGGTACGGCACGGTGACCGGCGCGGCCACCGCCACTCCCTCATAACTCTGCCGGGTCATGCCGCCCTCGACGGCTTGGGCCGTTTCATGGCTCGTGTGTCCACGCACGCACCCCGCTTGAGAAGATCCGAGACCAGGGCCTTCAGTCCGGCCCGATCGAGTTTTTCGGTTGCCGTGTGCGGCAGTTCCTCCACCACCGCCACGAAACCCGGGGCCTTGAAGTACGCAAGCCGCAGAAGGCAGTGCCGCACCAGTTCGCGCGCCAGGGCTTCCGAATCGGCGGATTCAGCGCTTGCGCCGGAGGCCCGGATGCAGGCAAACACCTCGTCGCCGCGTATCTCGTCGGGCGCCGCCGCCACGGCCGCCTCGGCCACAGCGGAATGTTCCGCCAGAACGCCTTCCACCTCGATGGCGGCAATGTTTTCGCCGCTGCGGCGGATGAGATTGCTCTTGCGGTCGATGAAATGCAGGTCCCCTTCGGCATCGCGCGCCACGATGTCGCCGGTATGGAAACATTCGCCCTCCCAGGCGGCATCGGTGGCGGCGGAATCCTTGAAATACCCGGAAAAGAATCCCAGCCGCGGGTCCTCACCCGCGTGACGCACCCGCAACTCACCCGGCTGATCGACATCCGATTCTTTCCCGGCATCGTTCACGATACGGGTCTTCAGGGCCGGCAAGGGCCGGCCGAAACAGGCGGTTCCCCGTTTGCGCGGTTCATGATTGGCGATGACGGCCGCGCCCGAGCCGGTTTCGGTCATCGCCCAGGCCTCCACCAGGGGGAAACCGAAGCGATCCTCGAACGGCGCATGCTGGCGGCTGCCCACACCGGCGCCGAAGCCGAACCGCACCCGATGCCGGCGTTCGGCCTGATCCGAAGGCAGTTTCAGCAGGATCGCCGGCATCACACCGAGGTAATGAACGATGGTGGCGCGCGATTCCTTCACTTCGCGCCACCAGCTTCGCGGGTGAAAACGATCCAGGGACACGATGCAGCCGCCGGTCCGCAACATGACCATGGTGGAACAGGCAAGCGCGTTCATGTGGTGCATAGGCAGCGGCGTGACCAGGCAATCGCCGCCTTCGTCCAGCGCGCACAGCCCGCCGAGCGAGGCGTACCACTCGCCGATCATCGTGAAGTAGCGGTTGCTGAGCATGCAGCCCTTGGGCCGGCCGGTGGTCCCGGAGGTATACAGAAGCGCACATTCCCTGTCGCCAGCCTCCCTGGGCTGGCTTTCGCCATCGTCACGCGAAGGCAAATCCGGAAGGTCATCACCGGGCACGCAAACGGGGACGTTCAGCTCTTCGCTGCGTACCACTTCCCGCAGTTCGGCCACCCTCTCAGGCAGGGCGATCACCAAACGGGCCTCGCTATGCGACAGCGCGTAGCCAAGCTCGGCTGACCGCCAGGCGGGATTCAGCGGCGCGATCGATACGCCCAATGCATTCAGCGCCAGCCAGTGCAGAAACATGTCCGTGCGGTTCTCCAGCAACAACGCCACGCGCTGTGGAGAACCGCCGGCGAGCGCGCCGAAACGGTCGATCAGAGCGCGCGTCCTGCGCCAGGCTTCCGCGTAGCTCAAGTCACCCGGCGCAACTCCGCTGCGATCCGCCGTATCGCGGGTAATCCGCAAGAAAGGCCTGTCACCATGCCGGCGCGCCGCCGCCTCAAGGGCCCGCGCCACGGTGCCCGAAGCCGCGATGCTCACAAAAACAACTGTATGGACGGCAGCGCCGCGTCGCGGTTGAGCAATTCGATGCGCTTTACGGCGATCCTCAGCCGGCCGTCCTCCCAGCGCAAGTCATGATGCGCCACACCGCCCAGCACGATTTGGTCATCGAGCCGGGTTTCCAGGTACACGAAGGGAGTTCGCAACGAATATTCGTGCGTCGTCGCGTCACTCTTGAACAGTTCCGGGCGCTGCAACACGTGCTGGCAGAAGCTGGGCTGCTGCTGCGAGTGCGACAAGGGGTTCTTCAACCGCTCGATACGCACCTTGAGCAGGAACTTGTCCTCGCAGTACAGCGAGGTGTGACTGTGCGGGTCCGTCTGGCCGCGCACCAGCGGCATCCAGTACAGCGCATCCTCCGCGAACAAGTCGTACCACTCATCCAGGCGCTTCTCGTCGATCAAACGCGCCTCGCGATGCACGAACCGCACCAACTCCCCCTTCTTCGGCCCCTTCTTACTCATATGAACACGGAAACGGAAGCCTTCGTTCTGTCCCCTCTTTCCCGGGAGCGTTGGCGACAGGGATGGCGCCACCGAGCCCCATGGACGGGTTCATGCGGCTCCCGGGAAAGAGGGGACAGAACGAAGGCGGGCTCATCAGGCGCCGACCTCCTCGTGCGGAAGCATGTACTTGAGCCATGCACGGAACTGACCACGCATGGACACTTCGCTGGTGCCGTTATACACGCCGGCGATACCTTCCTGCTCAGCGGCGTCGTAATTGCGGTGCAGGCTCACCCACTCGTTGCCTTCGGCCTGCAATCCCTGCTGGATCTCGCTGTAGCAATGCAAATCGTCGTGGCCGACTACCGAGGTCGGCGCGTTGATCAAACGCGAGTACGTCATCGTGCGCTCGAGCAACTCGTCCGGCGCGCCCGCCAGGCGAAACGTCCAGCTCTCCAGCACCGTCTTGTTCGCCGCCAACGGCCGGGCCACGCGGATCGCCTGGATCGCGCCCTTGATCGTGAGGCTGGGGAAATAGACGGTGTTGTGCCGGTTCTCGCCCAGGATGGCCCGGGCGCGTTCCTCCCCGTAGGCCTCGAACATCTGCTGCTCATACTCCGGCACGGCCGAATATTTCGAGTGGATTGAGAACTTCACGCCGGTGTAGGAATGGCCGTTCTCGTAGATCTTCACGCCCATCTTGTCGAAGAAGTCGTAGTCGTTGACGAACGGCGCAAACTGCTGCACCACCATCGGTGGCGTCCCCTCGCCTCCTTGTTCCTCCCACAATCGCTTGGCCACGCCCGCAGAAGACTGGTGCGCCACCATCGGATGCATGGCGTCGTTCAAGTTCTCCACGAACATCTTCCAGTTGCAGTCGTGGTAATAACGTAATACGCCGCCGGCAACCTCCAGCCGGCCCTCCGGCGAGCGGTCGGCCATATTGTCGATGGAGCTTAGGGAGTCGCCGAAATAGTCGTGGAAATCGGGACCCTCATTGCTTAGCCGCACAAACACGAAGCCGCGATAGATCTCCACGCATGGCACCTGCGCCAGCCCCTTCCAATGCGCCGTTTCCGGTATTTCCGTGCCTGCGTAACCGCCCTTTTGCGGCACGGTGCGCAGGCTGCCGTCGAGGCGATAGGTCCAGCCGTGATAGGGGCAGCGCAGCGTGCTGCCGCAGTTGCCTTGCACCGCGCTAACCACCCGCGTGCCCTTGTGAGCGCAGCGATTGAGCATCACCCGCACTACTCCGTCGCGCCCGCGCAGCATGACCAGCGGCGAACCGGCAATGTGCGCGGTGTAGAAGTCGCCGGGCTTCGGAACCTGGCTGTCGTGACCCATATAGATCCAGGTGTTGCGCCATAGGCGACGCAGCTCAAGTTGATACAGCTCCTCCGAGATATAGAGGTCCCGGTGCACCGCATCGGGACGCACCAGCGCGTGCAGCGCCTCGGGGTTGCTTGCGTAAGGATTGCCGGTCATAGGTTCTTAAAGCAATCGTGTTCCGGGGGAATTCTAGCCCGCATGGGCGGCGATACGGACCGAACGCCATGCGCCGGCTTACATGGAACAACCTGGGAAGGAGGGCTTCCAGCCCTCCACGAGGACAGGATGTCCTCGTTCCCAGCACGTGTTCCTTGCGCGTTCGCGCGCCGGCGGCGCCGGGATGGAAACTTGCATGGAACAAGCTGGAACGAGGGAGTTGGGCTCTTGTCGAGGGCTGGAAGCCCTCGTTCCCAGGCAGGAAGCCCTCGTTCCCAGGCGGGATGCCCGCGTTCCGCGGATATGATTACGCGCTGGATTGGCTTGCCTACTGAATCGTTGAAGAGACTGCTGCGCATTTTGGGCCTGCTCATAGCCTGGACTGTGGGCGGCATCGTCGGCCTGCTGCTGCTCGTGGTGGTGGGGTTCTTCGCCGCCAAGCCCACCGAGACGGCGCGGTTCTTCGGCCAGTTCGCGGGTGAACGGCCGGGACACATGCAACTGGCCGCGGGCACGCCGGAGCAGCCGCTGCCCAAGGCAAGCCACGCTGAGCGAGGCTTGTTGGTTGAAAGCCTGCAAGCTGCTTTAGCCTACGGCGCCGAGACCGGCTCCGACGCGCTGATCGTGTGGCGCGGCAACGGCATTCAATTGGAGCACTACTACGAAGGCGTCGATGAGAACACGATCACTTCCACCCAGTCCATGCATAAGTCCGTCGTGGCTCTGCTTGTGGGTATCGCAATCGCGGAAGGGCACATCGCGTCGGTCGACGACCCGGCGAGCCGCTACCTGCCCGAGTGGGCCGACGGCAAACGCGCAGCTATTACGCTGCGCCACCTGCTCTGGCAGAGCAGCGGCATCGATTTCCCCACTTTCGCATTCGGGAGCCTTGGGCCGATGATGGGGCTGCTGGTGGGTCAGGACATGCGGCCGATCACGCTGGAGCAGCAGGCGGTGGAGCCGCCGGCAACGACGTTCGAATACAACAGCATCAATCCCTTGATCCTTGGCCTGGTGATCGAGAATGCCACTGGCCGACCGTATGCCGAGTATTTCTCCGAGGCCTTGTGGAAGCCCCTGGGCGCCGGCGACGCCTGGGTACAGCTCGATAAGGAAGGCGGCATGGCGCGCAGCTATTGCTGCCTGGACGTAACCGCGCGCGGCTGGCTGCGCCTGGGTTTGCTGCACCTGCACAACGGCGTCGCCAACGGCCGCCGGATCTTGCCGGACGAATGGATGGCGGAGATTCGCAAACCAGCTCCGACGAATCCGAACTACGGTTTCCTTACCTGGCTGGGCAACGAGCACGTGGAACAGCGCAGCTATAACTCGAAGGCCTCGCTACGCACCTATCACTCCGAGCCCTTTGCCGCCGACGATGTCGCTTACTTCGACGGCTTCGGCGGCCAGCGCGTCTACATCATCCCCAGCGCCGACATGGTGATCGTGCGCACCGGCTCGATAGCCGGCGACTGGGACGACGCGCGCCTCCCCAACCTGTTGCTCACCGGACTCCGATAACTCCCCAAGAGGAGGTCTGTACCATGAAGACTGGACACCGGCTTGCCGCAGCGACGCTGCTTGCCGTTGGCTTGACGACAGCCCACGGGCAGCCGGATACCAATATGACGGCCGAGGAAATACAGGCCAAGGTGGACTGGGTCAACGAGGTGGAATCCCAGGACTTTCAATTCTGGCGGCGTTGGCGCGACCAGCCGGATCACGCCGCCTTCCGCCAGCCCCAAACCTGGTACAACCCGATGATCCTGGTCGACGGCGGGATCTCCCAGCCCTATTTCCCCAGCGCCGATTCAAGCGAGCCGCCGACCATCCGTGCCCAAGCCATTGCCGCCGTCTCCAGCTACGCCATGGAGCGTGAGACCCAGGCCTTCATGATTTACCACAAGGGCCGGATTCGCCACGCCGTGTTCATGGACGGTATCCACGCAACCTCACCCATAAGCTCTCATTCGTGGGTAAAGACCCTGCACGGCATACTCGCCGGCTTTGCCCTGGCCGACGGTGACATCGAGAGCCTCGACGATCCGGTGGAGAAGTACATCCACGAATGGAACGGTGATCCGCGCGGCAGGATCACCGTTCGCCAGGTGCTCCACAACACGACCGGCCTGGAGCTGCCTTTCGGTTTGCGCCGCCAGGCGCCACAGCCCTATTCCAAGGGTATTCAACTGGTGGAAGGGTCGGATATCAACGCTACGGTGCTGTCCTTTGAACTGGTGGAGAAGCCGGGCACGAGCTTCGCCCACAACAACCCGAACACCCAGTTGGCGAGCGTGATTCTGCAGCGGGCAACCGGCAGGAACTTCGCCCACTACCTGGGGGAGAAGCTGTGGAGGCCCATGGGCGCCCAACGCGGCGCCCTGCGCCTGGATGGGCTAAACGGCAATGTCGTCTCGTATTGCTGTTTCCTATCGGCGCCGGCAGACTGGATGCGGGTCGCCCATCTGCTGATGAACGACGGCAGGCTGCCCGACGGCCGGCAGCTGCTGCCCGATGGCTGGGTGAAGCAGATGCTTACCGGCTCCACCCCCAACCCGAACTACGGTTTTCAGATCTGGACCGACGCCGTATACATGGAGCGGCGGCCCTACTACCCGGGGCTGCCTCTTGAGTTTGCGAACTATCACTCGGAACCCTTCGCGGCGGGTGATCTGTTCTACCTGGACGGCGGCGGCAAGGTGCGGGTGTGGATCAGCCCCAAGCTGGATCTCATCGTCCTGCGCATGGGCTATCCACCACCGCGTGACAAGGGCTTCGACGAAGCCTTTATCCCGAACACGGTCATCCGAGGGATTCTCTGAATGCTCGCCGGCACTCGCTGAAATCCGGAAAGAAATGCCTGACAACCAGAACAAGACTCGTCTGACCAACTCAAGCGTCGATGCTTTCCTGGATGCCGTTGACCATGACCGGCGGCGGCAAGACGCCCGAACCGTCAACGCGATGATGCGTCGGATTACGGGTTGGGAGCCGAGAATGTGGGGCCCGAGCATTGTCGGCTTCGGCGAGTATCACTACCAGTACGCCAGCGGCCGGGAAGGCGACTTTCTGATCACCGGTTTCTCGCCGCGCAAGGCGGCCCTGACGATTTACATCATGCCCGGATTCCAACGCTATGATGCGCTGATGGCGAAACTGGGCAAGTTCAAGACCGGCAAGTCGTGCCTGTACATCAACAAGCTCTACGACGTGGATGGGTCGGTCCTGGAACAGCTGATCCGCCTGTCCGTGGACTATATGGTCGAGAAGTACGGAGCACCATGAAATGAAGCGTCTGGCCCAAATACTTGCCGGTCTTGCGCTGATCTGCAGCCTGTCGGCGCCCTGGGCCGGCGCGCAGGAGCGGCTTACTCGCGATGCCCTCGCCGAGGCCGACTACGCAAGGGGCAGGATCGCCTTTCAGCAGCGCTGCAGCGCTTGCCACACTTTGGCCGAAGGAGCGCTGCACCTGGCGGGGCCCAACCTGTGGGGCGTATTCGGCCAGACCGCCGGCGCCAGGGAAGACTTCGTGTATTCCGAGGTGATGAAGAATGCCGACTTCGCCTGGACGCCGGACCGCGTGGACGACTGGCTGGCGAATCCCAACAGCTTTCTGCCGGGGAACATCATGCTGATCCCGGAGCCGGTGCCCGAACGGGACCGTCTGGCAATGATCTCCTTCATGATGGTGGAAACCGGCGCCGCCGACTGGCCGCGCCCGGAAATCGACCGGGCAGCCCTGGAGACCGACAAGACCAAGCCGCCGGAAGAGCGCTTTCCGAGCTTCTTCAACCACCTGATGTACAACACCACCCGCTTCCGCTGGGTGGACGACGAACAGGAATTCCAATTCGACGCGTATTTCAATACCGACGGCTCCGTCGGCGCCGATTTGGAAGGAGTCGACGGGTTCTGGCACATCGACGACCGCGATTTCTTCTGCTATGCCCTGAAGGGTCTGCCGGTCAAGCCCGACTACATCGTTCAGTGCTTCCCCGTGGTGGCCATGGCCATACCCCGGTTTGCCGAGCAGCTTTGGCAGACGCCCATGCACGGCGGCGCCGTGCTGTACGGCGGCATCCGGCCCGGACGCCCGGAAAAGGGCAGAACAAGCGGCGAGCCGAAGTAACCGCCCGCCGGCGCTTACGTAAGAGGAGAATTCCATGCTCAAGCGCATACTCAAGGGGCTTGCCGTTACCGGCAAGTGGCTGGTCATCGTGATCGCGGCCATCGGCCTGCTTGGCTACTTGCCGTCCCGGCTGGATTGGTACGGCCTGCATGCCAAGCGCTACGTCATTTCAATGACGGGGAATCCGATGGATCCGGCGCGCTCCTGGTACGACCCGCAGGAGCGCGTGGCCGGCGACCGGTTCATTCCGCTGGAGGTATGGCCGGCGGAGGAGAATCCAATCGAGCAGTCGGTGTACGACGATGCGGCGCTTTGGGCGCAGGAGCACGCCAGCGACTCGCTGGTGGTGCTCTATCAGGGGCGTTTGGCGCATGCCAGCTATTTCAACGGCCGCACGCCGGAGACGGAATTCAGCGCCCATTCGCTCACCAAGGTCTTGAGCTCCATCCTGGTGGGACACGCCATCGCCGACGGCTACATGGAATCGGTGGATCAACCGACTGCCGACTTCCTCCCGGAATGGGATACTAATGAACGCCGCAGCATTACGGTACGGCATCTCCTGAACATGGCCGGCGGGGTAGAGGAAACCTTTGTTTTCTGGCCCTGGTCGGCGCGCACCGATCGCACCATGGGAACTGATATCGTTGCGGCTAACCTCGCAGTCGGTCTCAATGCGCCGCCCGGCACGGCTTTTTCGCACGCCAATCCGAACAGCCAGGTGGCCGGGGTGGTGGTGGAACGGGCCACCGGCCAACGGTTTGCCGAATACTTGTCCGAAAAGCTCTGGGCGCCGCTGGGAATGCGAGACGGCTGGCTGATGCTGGACCGGCCAGGCGGAATGGTGCACACCGATTGCTGCATGTGGACGGCGATCGAGGACTGGGTGCGCATCGGCCAGACCCTGATGCAGGACGGCTGCTATGCCGGCAGACAGGTCATACCCCAAGGCTGGGTAGCAGAAATGACCACGCCTTCGGCAGCCTACGAAAACTTCGGTATGCAGCTTTGGTTGGGAAAAACCTACGAGCCCCTGCGCACCTACGATCCGAGCATCACCTTCTTCGGCAACCGCCACTCGGAACCGTTTGTGGCTGACGACGTGTTCTTCCTGGACGGCGCCGGAAAACAGCGCCTGTACATGATCCCTTCGCGCGAATTGGTGATCCTGCGCACCGGTCACGACGATCCGACCTGGGACGACGCGATGCTGCCCAACCGGTTTACCCGCGCCGTCGACGCCTCTCGCGGCGCAGTCGCGGATTCGATGCCGACCCGGGCCGACCTGAACGCGGCCTGCCTGGGCTCAGCGGAGAGCTAGCGCGCTGATCCCTCAGACCACGCCGTAGGCCAGCATTGCTTCGGCGATCTTTGCATAGCCCCCGATATTGGCCCCCCGGGAATAATTGGTGAACCCGGACCGGGTGCCGTAGCGGACACACTGCTCGTGAATGTCACGGATGATGTCGCGCAGCCTTGCGTTCACCTCACCCCGAGACCACAGGAAGCGCTGGCTGTTCTGGCTCATCTCAAGACCTGAAACGGCGACGCCTCCCGCGTTTGCGGCTTTTCCCGGCATGTGGGGCACTTGAGCCTCCGCAAGCAATTCGATGGCTGTTGGCGTGGAAGGCATATTCGCGCCTTCGGCGATCGCCTTGCACCCGCCCTCGACCAGGCGACGGGCATCCGACTCCTCCAGTTCGTTCTGCGTGGCGCATGGAAACGCCAAGTCGCAAGGTACTGCCCAGGGACGGGCGTGCGGATGGAAATCGCACCCGAATTGCTTCGCATATTCCTCGATCCGGCCACGCCGCGACAGCTTGAGATCTTTCACCCAGGCGAACTTTTCCGTATCAAGCCCGCTTGGATCGTGGACGAATCCTGAAGAATCAGACAGCGTAACGACCTTGGCGCCCATATGCATGAGCCGCTGACAGCAGTGCAAGGACACGTTCCCGGAGCCCGATACGACGCATATCTTGCCGGCCAACTCCTCGTTGCGAAGCGCCAGTATCTCTTCCATCATATAGACCACCCCGTAGCCGGTTGCTTCCGGGCGCATGTAAGAGCCGCCGAACTCAAGAGCCTTCCCGGTAAGCACGGGTTCAAAAGCATTCTCAAGGCGCTTGTACTGGCCAAACAAGTAGCCGATTTCCCGCCTGCCTACGCCGATGTCGCCCGCTGGAACGTCAGTGTTCGGGCCGATATGGCGATGCAGTTCGGTCATGAATGCCTGGCAAAAGCGCATGATTTCCGCATCGGACCTGCCCTTGGGATCAAAATCCGATCCGCCCTTGGCGCCACCCATGGGTAAGCCGGTCAGACTGTTCTTGAACGTCTGTTCGAAAGCGAGAAATTTCAGGATGCTCTGGTTGACGGACGGATGGAACCTCAAGCCCCCTTTGTAGGGTCCGATCGCATTGTTCCACTGAACGCGATAGCCCCGGTTGATCTGGATTCGGCGCCGGTCGGTTTCCCAGCACACACGAAATGAAACGACGCGATCCGGTTCCGCCAGCCGCTCAAATACCCGCGCTTCGCGGTAGAGGGGGTTCTCGGCTTCGAAGGGAAAAATGTCGGTCGCAACTTCGTGGACCGCCTGATGGAATTCGCTCTCGCCGGGATTGCGCTGCAGCAGACCGGCCATGAACGCATCCAGGGAGATTTTTTTCACTTTGCTTGACTGCAACAAACGGGCATCGTGATTGCTGCCGCATAGATTAACCTGAAACTAGTCTCAAGCGGAGGGTCGAACCGCTCTCTGTAAGCCTGCTTGCATGGAACATCCTGGGAACGAGGGCTTCCAGCCCTCGCCGAGGGCAAGATGCCCTCGTTCCATCGTTCCTTGCGCGTCGGTGCGGCCCGGCGCAGGGTTAGGGCTTGGGCGGTACAGTCGTCTTGTAGCGGACGCCCACCGGAACGGGGACGGGCTGCACTATGGTGACGCCGAAATCGCCGGGCGTTGGTAGCGACGCATCCACAGCGACAAAGGCCGTGTAGTCGGACATGAGTTCGTACTGCAGCGCCGTTTGCCTGATCAAGCCCTCAAGTTCGCCGTACGGATCCATGGCCCAGGCGCGCCTGTCCATCAGATCGGCGATGCGCTGCCGCGCCCAGATCCGCGGAAGAAACGAGTGTTCGGTCTCGGCGTCATCGGCCGGAAGACTGAATGCGATGCGTTCTCCGCCGGCACTGCCGTGGATCTTGATACCGCCCGGTTCTCCGCGATATTTGCCGGTGACGATCACCGGCCTGCCGACGAACAGATCGGGCAACTGAGACGGATAGACATCACTGACCTGCATGCCACCCCAGTCGATTTCCAGGTCCGAGAGCGCCGGGTGGCTGATCCGGTCGAAGAAGGCGTTCATTACGGCACTTCCGGAGTCGTCCAGGCCAAGGTATGCAACCGCACCCCGCCCGGAACTGGCCATTCGTTCAAGCAGGTATCGGTTGACCGATGAACCGACACCGAAACTGAAGATTCTCGACGCCCCGATCGAAGCGTGAATCTCGCGCAGAATCTCGGCCTCGTTTCCAATGTAGCCATCGGTCAGAAACGACACAAAGCGCAAACGGCCCGGATCGTGCGGGAAGTTGAGCGCTGCGCGGATCCCTTCGACCATCTGCGTGCCGCCTTGGCCTTGCAGGGATCGCACGTAGCGCTTGGCGCGATCGACGTTCTCGTGTGAGGCGGGAATCGGCTCATCGCCAAACTGGCTTGCATCGGTCGAGAACCGGATAACCTGGAACGTATCGTCGGGTTGAAGCCGATCGAGCGCTGCGATCACCGCCGCCTTGGCCTGTGCGATCGGCTGACCGCTCATCGAACCGGAACAATCCAGCACGAAAACCAACTCAAGCGGGTGACGCCGCAGGTCGTCCAGATCGTCCGGCGGATACAGCATCATCGTGAAGTAGCCCTGGTCGCCCTCTTCGGGATCCGCGTAAGTCAACAGATTCGACTTGATCCGGCCACCGGCCACCTTGAAGTCGAGCACAAAGTCACGATTGGGGATCGTGGCCCGGCTTGCGAGTTCGATTCTCGCCGCATCGGCGCCGGGGCGGACTTGGTCGATGAAGTGGCTTGCTTCGATGGCTTCGATCGCGACGCCGGCGTCAAGTTCCACTGAAATGGCGATGTCATGGCCGGAGCGTTCGTTCGGGCGCAAGTACTGCACGGCGGCGCCGGGCGGCGGATTCGGCGTTCGCGGCAGGGCCAATACGGGATCGGCCGAGCCGGGCGGGTTGTAGCGAGGGCCGACGACGGTCGGAAACACGAACGAATACCAGCCGTCACGGTAGGCGAGCGTATGAAAGTAGCGGATGTTCACGTCGATCCGGTGGCCGGGCTCGATATTGGCCACTTTCTGTTCGAAGATGTTGGGTCGGTGTTGCGTGAGCAGGCTGGCACGGTAGCCCTGCGCCCGCGCTTCCTCATAAATCGCCTCGGCCTCCTTGCGCTCCCTGATGATTCCGCGTATGCGCCGCTCACCTATAGTCATCACGAATTCGCTGACCGCAGCCCTTTCCGGCAGGGGAAACACGTAGACGGCTTCGATTTTCCGGTCGAACGGGTTCTCGAACTGTTGAGTCACGTCAACAGTGCTGACATACCCCGTGATTCGCGCTTGTACCTGGGTGTGCTTCAGCGGCAGCGGTAGTGCTTCCGGCGATTCAGGCTGGCAGTCGACCGAAGCGAAACATGCGATCATCGCGCCGGAGCCGGGCGAGTTGTCCTCGGCCACGCCGCTTGACGCTGCGGCTGGACGGGGGGTCGCAATGATCCAGAGTTCCTCGTTCGCGCTTGCCGTAAGCGGCAACGGGCTGCTATCCACGACGGTAAGCCTTTCATGGGCAACATACCTTTGATGGGCAACATAAGGGCCTGACACCTTCTCCTCTAAGGCCATATGCCCCGTAACAACGACCTCCTCCGCCTTGGCCCTGCTCGCGATAGACTGGCGATTCTCCGTTGGCCTCATTGCTCGAGACTTGGGACGCACTCGAAGAGCGGGGTTCGTCACCTCTTCGGATGAATAGCCCGCTGATGAACGTCTTTCGTCAGCCTCGGCGATAGCAGGGGCTGTCTGCGGCGGCTGTTGAAATAGAGATTCTTCCTTCGGATTCCTGATAAATTCGGTTTCCGGCGGCCGTTGCGGAGCCTTTTCTCCCGACGGCATGTCTTGCTGCACTTCAAATACACCAACTACAACAGCGATTAGGAAGCCAATCAGGATCGTTGCGAAAACGAAGCTAAGAACAATTCTCTTGAATCGGCGGGTAAATTTCTCTTCTTTCATACCGTTGTCTCCGCTAAGGAGTGTCAAAATCGATCGAAGCCTGGATGGGATCGCCGTCCGTACCGCCGGCGGCCATGAGGCTCAGGACGTATTCGGGATCGGCCGACCCTTGCAGTTGGACATGAACCGTCGCGATGCGGCTTCTGCCGGTGGGCAGCTTGCCGGCCGGGCGCATGGAATAGTCGGCCACGATGATGCGGTCCGCAGCGCCTTCGCTCACCGCTTCGAGATCGTAGTAGGGCGTGCCGCTGAACGCTGAACTGTCGCCGTTCTCGACCCCGACCACGCGCATCCGCCCGGCGGATTCGCGTAGCTCGAACTGCCAGGCCGCCAGTGGCTCGGCGGTTTCAAGATAGATGTCGAGCGCTGCGAAGCGAGTGTTTCTTTCCTCGGATTGCGGCAACAAGGGCCATGCCATACCCAGCAAGACAGCGCACAACAGGATTCTTGGCCATGCCCGAGTCATGGCGCGGTCCGGTTCAGCGCCACGATATTGGTGATGAGCGCGTCGATTTCCGTTTGCACCGCCGCCTTCGGACCCTGGTTCATCCTTGCGAGCGCGAACACATCGAGGATATCGACGACGCCGGATCCGTCGATGTCGTTGGCCAGCGGCCCAGGTCCCGGATTGGTTTGCATCCGCACGATGAATACGCCAATCACCAGGCTTGCGGCCAGGCCGCCTGCCATCGCCCAACGCCTCGTGGCCGGGCGGGCGCGGGCCGGCCGGCGCCGGAAATGATCTGCCGCGGCAGCAGCCACCCGCCGGTCCACGTCCGGCGTAAAGACCGCCAAGGACTTGTCTAGGCGCTCCATTTCCTGGATGAGATCGCTCGGCAGTTCGATGGATTCGGGATGTGGTTTCATGGTCCTTCCTGATGAGTTAAGCGTCCGAACCCCTAGAAAGGTTCAATTAACTTTCTCTAGCCTCGTGTGCCGAGCTTTTTTCTTAGCTCTCGAACTGCAAAATGAAGACGCGACTTGACCGTCCCGGGCGGGATTTCCAGTGCTTCGGCGATTTCATTCAATTGCATGCCGTCGACGAATCGCAACAGCAGGACTTCCCGATGGCGGACAGAGAGGCTCATCATCACCTTTTCCAGGTTTTCCTGCTGCGGATCGACAGTCTTCGGATCGGGCAATTGATCCGGATCGAAGCCTGGGGATCCTTCATCCCGGCGGCGTCGCTTGATCGCCGTGAGCGTGAATTTCTGGCTACCGGGTAGAGCAGCGACCGCAATCGCGCCGTCAGAATCAGCCCCTCTCCACTCGGAGGGAATTTCCGCAGCAAATAAATGAAGGTCTCCTGAAGCGTGTCCGCCACAATTTCCCGGTCGGAACAGAAACGCAGGGCGACCCTCGTGACGTAGTCGCGGTGCCTGCGATAGAGCAAACCGAATGCTTCAACGGCGTCATCCCGCCAACCGCTGTTGCAGATAACGACCAGCTCCAGGTCGCTCAGCTTGTCGAAACGCGCACTTCGCATGATCAAACCGCACACCGCTGCCGCGGACTGCGCCGTGGCGCTTGCCGAGGGTTCGAGCTGACTATGCCTGTGGCTACAGTTATGTACGCTCGAATGAGCCGTGCGGCCAGCAGTCGCCGTAAGGGGATGCGCCGGGGAATTCGTTGGCCCGCTTATTCGAGCGCGTCGGCCAGGCCGAGGAGGCTGTCGACGTTGTGGGCCGAACGATGTTCGTGCACCGCGGGCAACAGCGCTCGCACGCCGCGGGCGCGCGGTTGGAAATCGTCAAATCCGAGCAGTGGGTTCAGCCAAACCAGGCGCTTGCAGGAGCGCCGCAGGCGAGCGGCCTCGCATTTCAGTTTGTCCACATGCGCTCGCTCCAATCCGTCGCTGAACAGCAGCACCATGCCCGGCCTGGCCAGCACGCGGCGCGACCAGAGCCGGTTGAACGCGCTCAGGGACGCCGCAATCCGGGTGCCGCCCTCCCAGTCCGGCGCCGCCTTGAGCGCCGCGTCCGTCGCCACGTCACCGTCGCGCCCGCGCAATTCCCGGGTAATACGGGTCAGCTGGGTGGCGAACACGAAAGCCTCCACGGCGCGCCGGGCGCTGCACAGCGCATGGGCGAAATGCACGGCCATACGCGCGTAGGCAGTCATGGATCCGGAAACGTCAAACAGCAGAACCAGCGCCATCGGCTCGGCCCGACGCGCCTTGCGTTTCAGTTGCACGAGCTCGCCGCCGGATGAGAGCCCCGCGCGCAAGGTGGCCCGCAAGTCAATCCGCGGGCCGTGCGCGGCGACCTTGTAGCGCCGGCCCAGGCGCGTCGGGCAGAGCACGCCGCGGCGCGGCAAATCGCGCGCCGCGGCCTGTTCCTCCTGCGTCATCTGGGCGAAATCCTTCGAGGTCAGCGATTCCTGCGGCGAATAGCCTGTAGCGGCGACCACGCGCTCGGCCGCCGGCGCGGCAATCAAATTGGGTGCGCTGCCCATGGCCCGCAACAGGCGCAGCGCGCCGGGCGGCGGTTTGACCTCGCCCAAGGAGCGCAGGCCCTGGGCATGCAACTCGCCGCGCCGCCCGAGTGCGGCCGGGTTGCCGAAGAATACGTGAAAGGCGCAATCGAACAACACGCCTTCGGCGGGACTGGCGGTCAGCACCGAGCGCAGGGCGGCGGAGAATTCCGCACGGCGCCCCAGCTCGATCCTCTGCACGGCTTGAAGCGCCAGCGCCGTCTTGCCCACTCCCAGCGGCATACCCGCGGCGCGCAGCGTAAGCACCAGGCTGACGACCCGCTCGGCTACGCCGGCGCCTTCCCCGGTCGTGATGGCACTATTCACTGCTTTCTACGCCGCTGCCGGATGCTCTGTTCCCGGACCTTTCCGCAGCCAGCGGTGATCCGGCAGCGGTGCAATCTTCTAGTAACGCAGCAAGCCAAGGGCAATGGCCTTGAGCACCGCCTGGTGTTTGGAGACAACCTCAAGTGCGGTCATGGCATTGCCCAGGTGAAATCGGACCGTGCGTTCACTGATGCTCAAGATTCGGCCAATCTCCCACGCGGTCTTGCCTTGCGCCGTCCAGGACAAGCATTCGATTTGCCGCATGGACAAGGAAGGCGGCTCGGCGAGCTGTGTTCTCTTCCGGTTTATCGACGTAACGTAGGCGCCCAGCAGGAGCAACGCGGCTTCGAATTCTCCGCGAATCCTCAAATTTGGGCGAAGGCGCTCGCGGGTAGACAGGCACAAGACGCTGAATTCGAGGCCCGGACCATGCACCGGCACGGATACACCGCACTCGATCGCAAGATCCCGCAATTGCGACAGGACCGCGTGCTCCTGCCGACAAAGAGGTTGATCCCACCGGCTCGTATTCCAACTGATCGGCGTGACGTTCTCCTCGGCGCGATGCAGGATTGGGTCCACGGTGAATGCCCGCTGCTTCAGGTAAGCGCCAAGCGGCAATCCCTCGCTGCACATCAACTCCGGGCGCTTTCCGGGTTGAAACGAGAAGAATGCGTATTGTTCAAACCCGAGTTCTTCCGTCTGGCGAGTCAGCAGGCCGTGCATATTGCGCCGGGTGTTGATGTCACCGACGCTCTCGTAGAACTCCCATACGGAACGGTGCATTTCTATGCCAAGCCCGGATTGTGATCGGCTGTCCCGGCACCCCCTGCAAGTATTTGTCCGATGAACCCCGGCGGCCTGGTCCAGCCGCGATCCATGCCATGCGTGTATGCCGATTTCCTTACCGCCACAACGAGAGCAGGCCGCAGCAGCGATTATAGAGCAGGATTTCCCACCGCCGCCCGGCCTGGTGCGGGCGACCGCAAACCTGTCGCAATCGACAGGTTCATTTTCGCGCCCTTAAGTCTATAAAGAAGACATCTTTCGCCTCGTTTGATCAGTGCGATGCAGGCTGGGCGGTACAGGGGAGAACCGTGCAGTTCATATTGATACATGGCGGTTGGCACGATGGATCCGGTTGGGACGATGTAGCCGATTTTCTGCGTCAGGCAGGCCACGAGGTGGCGGCCCCCACTCTGGACGGCCACGGGCACGGCGTCGAGAAGACACGAATGACGCACGCCGGCTGCACCGGGGGCGTGGTGAACCTGATCCGCAAGTCCGGACTCACCGACGTGGTTCTTGTTGGACACAGTTACGGTGGCTCCATCATCCAGAAAGTGGCCGAGGCGGTACCGGACCGGTTGCGCCGATTGGTGTTCTACAACGCCTTCGTCCTGCTGGACGGGCAGTGCCTGCTCGACGAAAACCCTCCGCATTACCGCGCGCTGGTGAATGATCTCCTGTCCCAAAGTTTGGACGACTCCTTCACCCTGCCTTTTGAAGTCTGCCGGGAAGCCTTTTTCAACAGCGTTGATCTCGCCACGGCACGAGAACTGTGGCAAAGCCACTTTTCGCCCCAACCGGCCCAGCCGTTCAGGGACAAGCTGGACCTAAAGGCCTTTTTTGCCCTCGATGTGCCTCGAAGCTACCTCAATTGCACGGAGGATGTCGCCCTGCCCCCGGGCCCGGAAACCGGCTGGCATCCACGCATGTCCAACCGGCTTGGAATGTACAGGCTGGTTCAGATGCCCGGCGACCACGAGGCGCTGCTGACCAACCCTGGCCTGCTCGCCGAGAAGCTCATTGAGGCGGGCAGGGACTGACCGTGAAGAAACCTACTGACCGTGAAGAAACCTACTGGAGGATCGCGCGATGACTCCTGATTCCAAAATGATCCGTACCGGCGCCGGCGCCGCGCCGGCAGCCCTGTTGCTTGGCATGTTTCCGGTCTTCAGCGCAGCCCAGATCGATTCGGGCGCCTCCCGCGCTGCGCAGGAAATCACCCTGGAGGAAATTGTGGTGACGGCCCGCAAGAGAACGGAAGACCTTCAATTAACGCCCATATCGATCAGCGCCTTCAGCGGCGAGGAACTGGAAGCGCGCGGCATCGACCGGATGGATGACCTGGCCAACTACACGCCTAATATGACTTTTCAGAACAGCCCCGGCCACAGCGGATCCAATTCGGCCGCCGCGATATATGTCAGGGGCATCGGCCAGCAGGATTTCGTCCCCACCGTGGATCCCGGCGTGGGAGTGTACGTAGACGGCGTTTATGTTGCGCGCTCCCTGGGCGCGGTGTTGGACGTTGTGGATATTGAGCGCATTGAAGTCCTTCGCGGTCCGCAAGGCACTCTGTTTGGCCGCAACACCACCGGCGGCGCAATCAACATCATCACGCAAGCACCTGGTGACGCGTTCGCCGGACGCGTTGACGTGAAGCTCGGGAGCGACGAACGGCAGGATGTCCGCCTCATGGGAAACCTCCCGCTGTCTGACGATTTTGCCGCAAAGATTTCCGTCGCAAGGCTGAGTCAGGACGGATACGTGGACCGAATCGCCGATGGCGTTAGTCTCGGTGACGACGATACCTTCACGGGCCGACTGCGGCTCTACGGGGAACTGACCGACAGGCTGAGTGTTGATTTCAGCGCCGACTTCACTCGTGATCGCGAAAACGGACCGCCCATGGAGCTTACCGGTATCGGCTTCGGCTCGGTGTTCTACAACCCGGTGGACGCGAACGGCAATTTCGATCCGGGAGCCATCGGCAGGCAGATCGCAACTCTCGGTATCAACTCGCTGACTCCAGTCGACAATTTCGCGTTGCTGCACAATTGGATTCAAGCCATCGTTCTGCCCCAATTCGGCATCACGAGCGGCGCCGACTGCCTCACGCAAATTCCCGGCCAGCCCTTCAGCGGCGCCGGCAACCCAGGCAATCCCGCATGTTACAACGCGCAATACATCTTCGGCGATGGCCGCGATGCGGGCACGGGACGCACTGTTTCCGACCTGGAGACGACGGGTTATGCGCTGACGGCAACCTGGGACGTGAATGACGATCTCCAGGTCAAGTCCATAACGTCCATCAGAAAATTGCAAGGGGAATTCTCCCGCGACGGAGACCATTCCCCGCTGCCGATCGTGTTGTTGACCGACACCTATGAGCAGGACCAGTTCGCCCAGGAATTACAATTGCTCGGGACGGGTCTTTCGGACCGCCTCAATTGGATTGTCGGCCTGTACCTGTTCTCCGAAGACGGCCTGAACGTCAACGATGTCTTTTTCCCTCCCGCTGACGTGCGCAGCGGTGGTGAATTCGACAATGAAAGCAATGCCGTGTTCGCACAAGCAAGTTACGAATTGAGCGATCGCTGGCGCGCCACAGTTGGCCTGCGGTACACGGACGAGGAAAAAAGCTTCTCGCCCGACCAATATATTCTCGCGGACAGGACGGCAGTTGACACCGACGGCGACAACATTCCCGACAGCCCCGCTTTCGGCCCCGGTGCCCGCGTTTTGCCGTTCGTAACGGAGAAGGTGGAAATTACCGAAGCGACGCCGCTGCTCAACCTGTCCTTTCTCGCTACCGAGGACCTGATGCTCTATGCAACCTGGTCAGAAGGATTCAAAAGCGGAGGATTTACGCAACGGGTATTCCCGCCTCTGACTATCGTTCCGACATTCGACCCGGAGTTTGTAACCTCTTATGAGTTCGGATGGAAATTTACGGGGTTCGGCAATCGCTTGCGTCTTAACGGGGCCGTCTTCACGACCGATTACAAGGACATCCAGGTTTCCATTTTTGATCCCTCCGGGGGCAATACTGCGCCCATTTTCCGCAACGCGGCCGAAGCCGGCATCAATGGCCTTGAAGTAGAACTCAGCCTGCTGGCCACCAACGGTATCCGCCTGGAGGCCGGCCTTGGATGGGTAGATCCCGAGTTCGAAGCCGTCGACGAGCGCGCCGATGAAATCACTCTGGACAGCAAGTTCGAACGCGTGTCGGAATGGACAGGCTTCCTGTCCATCGCGCGCGACTTTGCCACGCCCATGGGAATGTTCACGCCAAGGCTGGACTATTCTTTTCGCAGCGACTACTTCAACGACGCGCTCAATACGCCGGATATTGCACAGGCGGATAGCGTAACGATGGTGAACCTAAGTCTGGCCTGGCAATCTCCGACTGAACGCTGGTCCGCTCTTCTGGCCTGCACAAATATCGGCGATGAGAAATACGTCGTGGCCGGCCTGCACAATACCACCTTCGATATTCGGGAGCGTATCCATCACCGGGGACGTGAGTGTTACGCCACCGGCGGGTTCCGGTTTGGCGCCCTTGCACCGTTCTAGGAAACGAAAACAAGCGCAATTCGCCTCGGAATAGCGATGCTCCAATCTGCCGATGGCCAATCATCCGGAACAGCCACCTCCATTCCCGGTGCAGCGGCACTTCATCGACGGCGCGTTTCGGGAAACCTCCGAGCGGTTTTCCAACATCAATCCCGTAAACGGCGAATTGATCTGTCAAGTTTGCGAAGCGGATAAACAGACGGTAGATGCGGCTGTGGCCGCAGCCAGGAGCGCATTTGCCGGCCCGTGGGGAAAAACGCCCCCAAGCCGCCGAATCGCAATATTGCGTGACATCGCCGATCGAATTGAGGCGCGCTACGATGACTTTGCCAGCGCCGAAATCAGGGACACCGGAAAATCCCTGGAACAGGTGCATCGCATCGACATACCGCGTGGCGCCGCCAACTTTCGGAGCTTCGCCGATCTGCTGGGCGGCCGGTCCGGGCAGTGCTTTGAGTCCGAGACACCGGATGGCGCCGGCGCCTTGAACTACACGATCGACAAGCCGCTGGGCGTGGTTGCGGTTATCTCCCCGTGGAACCTCCCCCTGCTCCTGCTCACCTGGAAGGTTGCGCCGGCGCTCGCAGCGGGCAACGCGGTGGTCGCCAAGCCATCGGAGGAAACGCCGTCTTCGGCCACTCTGCTGGCGGAGGTCATCGCGGATTCGGACCTGCCCGCGGGAGCCTTCAACCTTCTCCACGGGCATGGCGCCGGCGCCACCGGAGAGTTTCTCGCCAGCCACCCGGAGGTGGACGCGATCACGTTTACCGGCGAATCCGCGACCGGTTCGGCGATCATGCGGTCGGCAGCCAACGGTGTAAAACCGATCTCGTTTGAGCTTGGCGGCAAGAATGCCGCCATCATCTTCGCCGATGCCGATTTTGATCAAGCCGTGGCCGGCGTCGCCCGATCGACCTTCAGCAATTGTGGTCAGGTGTGCTTGTGTTCGGAACGAATATACGTCGAAAGGCCGATTTTTCGAAGGTTCGTCGATGCGCTGAAGGAAAAGGCCGAGAGCATTGATATCGGCAGGCCGTACGATAGCGCTGATATGGGGCCGTTGATTTCCGAGGCCCATCGCGAAAAGGTCCTGGCCTATTACGAATTGGCTCTCAAGGAAGGCGCGACATTGGTTTGTGGCGGCGATGTTCCTCACTTCGGTGATGACAGGGATGCGGGCGCTTTCATAGAACCTGCGTTGTGGACCGGCTTGCCCGACCACGCCCGGACCGTGACCGAAGAAATTTTTGGCCCGTGTGCCCACATGCGGCCGTTTGATAGGGAAAGTGAAGTCGTCAGTCTGGTCAATCACAGTCAGTATGGATTGGCGGCAGCGTTATGGACAACGGATGTCAAGCGAGTTCATCGCATTGCGCCGCAGTTGGATGTCGGCATCCTGTGGGTCAATGACTGGTTTGTCCGTGACCTTCGGACGCCCTTCGGGGGCGTCAAACTGTCCGGAATCGGCCGTGAAGGCGGAGCGCACTCCTTTGCTTTCTATTCACAGCCCATGAACGTCTGCATCAAACTTTGAACAGGCAGTTGATCCGAGCGGCGCATGATGACAATGACGAGCAAGGTGGTGGCCGGGAAGGCGGTGCCGCTGGGCAGTTTCCCTCACGTCAAACGGGCGGGCGACTACATTTACCTCTCCGGAATCAGTTCGCGGTGCGCCGACAACAGCTTCGCCGGGGTCTCGATCGATGAACGCGGCGCGATCCAGCTTGACATAAGGGCCCAAACCCGTGCCGTCATCCAAAATGTCCTCGACATTTTGCAAAGCGCCGGGGCAGACATCCTGGACCTGGTGGATGTGACCGCGTTTCTGGTCAATATGGACGATTTCGGCGCATACAACACCGTGTATTCCGAGTTCTTCGACGCCGGCGGCCCCACGAGAACCACGGTTGCCGTGCATCAGCTCCCGCATCCCCACCTGCTCATCGAGATGAAGGCAATAGCCTACAAACCCGAGAACCATGCGCTATGAACATTCACGCGACTCTCCAAGCCTTTAACTTCAACCGCTGGATAAAGGAAAACCGGGACCAGCTAAAGCCGCCGGTCGGCAACAAGCTGTTGCACGAAGACAGCGGCATGATCGTCATGGTCATCGGCGGACCGAATACCCGGGTGGATTTTCACGACGACCCGGTCGAGGAGTGGTTTTTCCAACTCAAGGGCGACATGGTCCTGAAGATCGCCGGTGACGACGGGATATACGACCTGCCGATTCGGGAAGGAGAAGTCTTTCTACTCCCCCCTCATACGATCCACGCACCGCAAAGACCCCAGGAAGGTTCCATCGGCATCGTCGTGGAGTCGCCGCGCATGATGGGAATGAAGGAGGGCTTTGTGTGGTATTGCTTCAACTGCGAAGCCAGGGTCTACCGCGTGGAGGTGGCGCTGACGGATCCAAGCGCCATCGTCGAGACGCTGCCGAAGATTTTCGCGGCCTTCCACGCTGATGAAAAGGCGCGTGCCTGTCCTAACTGCGGAGAATTGCATCCGGGCAAGGGCAAGCCGCCGGAAGGCTGGGTCGAGCTGTGAGCGCCAGCAGCCCCGTCATCGATATTCATTCTCACTTCTTTCCGAAGGAATGGCCGGACCTGAATCGCAAGTTCGGCTCGTCCGGCTGGCCGTGGATGCGCCACGAAGGCAACGGCAAGGCCACGGTCATGATCGGTGATCGGTCGTTTCGGCCGATTTACGATGCCTGCTGGGACCCGGCCAGACGCCTGGAGGAGATGGACCGGGACGGCGTGGATTTGCAGGTGATCAGCGCAACACCATTGCTGTTCGCCTATCGCCGGCCCGCCTCTCAGGCGGCGGAGTGTGCCCGCTTGTTCAATGATACTGCGCGCGAGATCTGCGCGCTCGGTAGTGGACGTTTACTGTCGCTGTGCCAGGTCCCGCTGCAAGATACCGATGCAGCCTGCGCCGAATTGACCCGGGCCATGAGTGACGGTCATGTCGGCGTACAAATCGGCAATCACGTGGATGACCGTGATCTGGACGATGAGGGGTTGATCACGTTCCTGCAGCATTGCGCCGCGAAGGATGCGGCCGTGCTGATTCATCCGTGGGACATGATGGGCGGCGTCAGAACAGCGAAATACATGATGGCCTGGACCGTCGCGATGCCGGCGGAAACTCACCTGTCGATTCTGAGCCTGATTCTGTCGGGCGCGTTCGAGCGGCTGCCCAGGTCACTCAAGCTTTGTTTTGCCCATGGCGGGGGCAGCTTCGCCTTCCTGCTGGGCCGGGTGGATAACGCATGGCGCCACCGTGACATCGTGCGCAAGGACTGCCCACAACCCCCTTCTGAGTATGTGGATCGATTTCATGTGGATGCGGCGGTTTTCAGCGACCATTCGCTGAAACTGCTTACGGAAATAATGGGCAGTGACCGGGTGATCTATGGCTCGGACTATCCGTTTCCGCTGGGCGAGCAAAGACTGGGTGAAGGAGTCCGAAGAAATCCTTGGCTCAGCGATTCGGAAAAAGACCAGATTCTGGGCCGAAACGCGGTGAAGTTCCTGGGCCTGGGGCAGAAACTGCCGAGCTGATATCGTGTCCCGCAAGTAACTGCGCTAATTTGCAGGACGCGACAATTCCAAGGTACGAATCCACTTGGAACGGCTGGTATCGCAGCAAGTCTTCGACTAATCCCTCGCTTAACGAGGGCGCGGACGCCCTCGTTACCTGGAGTGTCAGGCGGAGGCGGCAAGGAGGCGTTCCACCTTGCCTTCGTCCAGCGTTTCAAGGTCCTCCTGGTACTTGAGCAGGGCGCCGAGGGTGTTTGACATTGCTTGCACATCCACGTCCTGCGCTTCCATGGCCATGAGGGCTTCGGCCCAGTCCAGGGTTTCCGACACGCCCGGCGCCTTGAACAGGCCTTCCTTGCGTAGCGCCTGAACGAAACCCGTGACCCTGGCCCGCAGCGCGTCGGGCAATCCGGGTACCCGTGCGGCCAGGATTCGCTCCTCGGCGTCCTGGGTAGGATAATCTACCCAGCAATACAGGCAACGGCGCTTCAGCGCGTCATGCACTTCGCGGGTGCGGTTCGAAGTCAGCACGACGATGGGCGGCTCGACCGCCGCGACTTCGCCCAGTTCGGGAATGCTCATTCGAAATTCGGCGAGGAATTCCAGGAGGCTCATCATCACCTTTTCCAGGTTTTCCTGCTGCGGATCGACAGTCTTCGGATCGGGCAATTGATCCGGATCGAAGCCTGGGGATCCTTCATCCCGGCGGCGTCGCTTGATCGCCGTGAGCGTGAGATTCCTGGCTACCGGGTAGAGCAGCGACCGCAATCGCGCCGTCAGAATCAGCCCCTCTCCACTCGGAGGGAATTTCCGCAGCAAATAAATGAAGGTCTCCTGAAGCGTGTCCGCCACAATTTCCCGGTCGGAACAGAAACGCAGGGCGACCCTCGTGACGTAGTCGCGGTGCCTGCGATAGAGCAAACCGAATGCTTCAACGGCGTCATCCCGCCAACCGCTGTTGCAGATAACGACCAGCTCCAGGTCGCTCAGCTTGTCGAAACGCGCACTTCGCATGATCGAAACTGCGCCAGTTCGTCAGTCCTCTTATTCGAGGGCGTCAGCAAGGCCCAGCAGGCTGTTTACATTGTGCGCGGAGCGGTGTTCGTGGACTGCGGGCAGTAGCGCACGCACGCCGCCGGCCCGGGGTTGGAAGTCGTCATAGCTGAGCAGCGGGTTCAGCCATATCAGGCGCTTGCAGGAACGCCGCAGGCGGGCCGCTTCGCAGCGCAACTTCTCGACGTGGGCCCGCTCCAGGCCGTCGCTGAACAGGAGTACCATGCCGGGCCGGGCCAGAACCCGGCGCGACCACAGGCGATTGAACTGCTCCAGGGCAGCCGCGATGCGCGTCCCGCCTTCCCAGTCCGGAGCGGCGGACAGAGCCGCGGCAGTCGCAACATCCGCGTCCCTTCCCCGCAATTCCCGCGTGACTCGGGTCAGCCGGGTTGCAAACACGAATGCTTCCACACAACGCCGGGCGCTGCACAGCGCATGGGCGAAGTGCACCGCCATGCGCGCGTAGGTGGTCATGGACCCGGATACGTCGAACAGCAACACCAGCGACATGGGTTCCGCCTGCCGCTTCTTGCGTCTCAGCTGGATAAGCTCGCCACCGGAAGACAATCCGGAGCGCAAAGTGGCCCGCAAGTCGATCCGGGGGCCATTTGCGGCCGCCCGAAAGCGCCGCCCGAGGCGTTTGGGGCACAGCACGCCGCGGCGCAGTAATTCGCGAGCCTGGAGCTGTTCTTCCGGCGTCATCTGGGCAAAGTCTTTGGTGGAAAGCGATTCATTCGGGGAGTAACCGTCGCCGGCTACGACCTGCTGGGCCGTCGGCGCCGCTACCAGGTTCGGTGCGCTGTCCATGGCGCGGAGCAAACGCAGCGCGCCGGGCGGCGGCTTGACGTCACCGAGCGAGCGCAAGCCCAGGGCCTGCAGTTCATTGAGGCGTCCGAGACCGGCGGAGTTACCGAAAAATATCTGGAAGGCGCAGTCGAACAGCACGCCCTCGGCGGCACTGGCGGTCAGTACCGAGCGCAACGCCGCTGAGAATTCGACCCGGTTGCCGATGTCAACCCGATGTGCGGCCTCAAGCGCCAGGGCGGTCTTGCCGACTCCCAGGGGCAAACCGGCCCCGCGGAGTGCTTGCACGAGACTTACGACGCGGTCGGCGACGCCAGCGCCGTTAGTAAAGGTGGTCACAACGGGTCACTAGTGCATGTTTCGAGGGCAGGATGCCCTCGTTCCCAGGGGAGCGCCGGGAGCGAAGGCGGACACGCCATCGTTCCCAGGGGAGCGCCGGGAGCGAAGGCGCCTCCGGCTTTTTCGAGGGCAGGATGCCCTCGTTCCCAGGGGGGGTCAGGCCGAGGCGGCGAGAAGGCGGTCCACAACACTCTCGTCAACCTGCTGAAGGTCCTCCTGGTATTTGAGCAGCGCGCCGAGGGTTTCCGACACGGCCTGCGTATCCACCTCACGAACCTGCATGGCCATGAGGGCTTCGGCCCAGTCCAGCGTTTCCGACACGCCCGGCGCCTTGAACAGGCCTTCCTTGCGTAGCGCCTGAACGAAACCCGCGACCCTGGCCCGCAGCGCGTCGGGCAATCCGGGTGCCCGGGCAGCGAGGATTTGCTCCTCGGCGTCCTGGGTTGGGTAATCCACCCAGCAATACAGGCAGCGGCGCTTCAGCGCGTCATGCACTTCGCGAGTGCGGTTCGAGGTCAGCACGACGATGGGCGGCTCGACCGCCGCGACTTCGCCCAGTTCGGGAATGCTCATGCGAAATTCGGCGAGGAATTCCAGCAGGTAGGCCTCGAACGGCTCGTCGGCGCGGTCGAGTTCATCGACCAGCAGCACGGGAGGGCCTTCCGAGGCGGGTGAAAGGGCCTTGAGCAAAGGACGTTCAATCAGGAATTCGCGGGAATACAGGTCCTCGGACAACCCTTCCATGCGCGTGTGGCCCTCGGCCTCGGCCAGGCGGATGGCGAGGATCTGGCGGGCGTGATTCCATTCATAGGCGGCGCCGGCCAGGTCCAGCCCTTCATGGCATTGCAGGCGGATAAGGCGCCGCCCAAGCGCCCCGGCCAGCGCCGAAGCCAGTTCGGTCTTGCCTACGCCGGCCTCGCCCTCAAGAAACAGCGGGCGCTTGAGGCTGAGAGCGAGGAAGACGGCAGTGCTGAGGCGGTGCCCGGCGATATAGTTCTGTTCGCCGAGCAGGTCTCGAACCTGGTCAACGGATTCCGGCGCGGTAGTCATGAGGTAAGGCTCGGGGTTAGGGGGGCGAGGGCGTCTACGCTGTTATCGAGGGCAGGATGCCCTCGTTCCCAGGGGAGGACCTCGTTCCCAGGGGAGGACCTTGTTCCCGGGGGAGGACCTTGTTCCCAGGGGAGGACCTCGTTCCCAGGGGAGGACCTTGTTCCCGGGGGAGGACCTTGTTCCCAGGGGAGGACCTCGTTCCCGGCGTTGAGGGGAGGAGGACCTCGTTCCCGGCGTTCAGGGCAGGAGGACCTCGTTCCCAGGGGAGGACCTTGTTCCCGGGGGATGCGCTTGTTCCCAGGGGTTAGTCGAGGGCCATTCGGACAGCGCGGCGGGCCATGACGCCCACCAGGTGGGCGCGGTACTCGGCTCCGGCATGCATGTCGTCGTTCAGGTTGGCGGAGGATGCCGTCAACCCATCGAGCGCTTCGGGCGAAAAGTCTTCCGAAAGCGCCGCCTCGAATTCCCCCAGGCGATATACGGAAGAACCCGCCCCGGTCACCGCCACGCGCACGCCCGTCTTCACTTGGGCCACGCAAACGCCTACCAGGGCGTAGCGCGTAGCCGGATTCGGGAATTTGGCGTAGCCGGCCCGTTGCGGGATAGGGAACAACGCCCCGGTCACCATCTCGCCGCGGCCCAGGGCCGTTTCGAACATGCCGGTGAAGAAATCGTCGGCCGAGATCTTGCGCTTGTTGGTGAACACGGTCGCACCCAGGGCCAGAGCTACCGCCGGATAATCCGCGGCAGGATCATTGTTGGCGATTGAACCGCCCAGCGTGCCCCGATTGCGCACCTGCGGGTCGCCAATCGATTCCGCGGCATGCGGCAGCACCGGAATGGCGGCGCGCAAATCGACGTTGCCGGCGACTTCGGCATGGGTAGTGGTGGCCCCGACCTGCGCTCCCTTGCGCCCCAGCTTGACGCCCTTCAACTCATCGATTTCTGTGATGTCGATCAGTTCCGACGGCTCATTGAGGCGCATCTTGAGCGCCGGCAGCAGGGTCATGCCGCCGGACAGCAGCATGGCATTGCCCCCGGAGGTGAGCCGCTTGGCCGCTTCGCGCACCGATCCGGCGCGGTAGTAATTGAATTCGTGCATTACTTAATCCCTCCTCTACTCACCGGACCGGGCGGCCTGTATCGCCTGCCAAACGTTTTGCGACGTGGCCGGCATATCAATGTGTTTGACGTCCAGCGGGCGCACGGCATCCAACACCGCGTTGATCACCGCCGGCGGCGCGCCGATCGCGCCGGCCTCGCCGCAACCCTTTACGCCCAGGGGATTAAACGGAGTCGGCGTAACGCAGGTGGACACGATGAACGACGGCAGATCGTCGGCCCGCGGCATGCAATAGTCCATGAAGGAACCCGTCAGCAACTGCCCCTCCGGCGTGTATTGGCAGTGCTCCAGAAGGGCCTGACCGATTCCCTGCGCCAGGCCGCCGTGGACCTGCCCCTCCACAACCATGGGATTGATGATGTTGCCGAAATCGTCGGCCGCCACGAAGTCGCGCAGATCCACTTCACCGGTGTCCGGATCCACCTCCACCTCGCAGATGTAGCAACCGGACGGGAAAGTGAAGTTCTCCGGATCGAAGAACGAGGTCTCCTCCAGTCCCGGCTCCAGTTCCTGCAGCGGATAGTTGTGCGGCACGTATGCCGCCAGCGCCACGTCGCCGAAGGAAACCGCGCGGTCGGTACCGGCCACCCGGAATTCGCCGTCGGTGAACTCGATATCCGCGTCCGCCGCTTCCAGCAGATGCGCGGCAATCTTGCGGCCCTTCTCCACTACTTTGCCCAGTGCTTTGTAGAGCGCGGTTCCACCCACCGCCAGCGAGCGTGAACCGAAGGTTCCCATTCCGAACGGAATCTCGCCGGTATCGCCATGCACCACTTCCACGTTGCCGAAATCCACGCCCAGCCGTTCGGCGACGATCTGCGCGAAGGTGGTTTCGTGGCTCTGGCCGTGGCTGTGAGATCCAGTCAGGATCTGTATGCTGCCGGTGGGGTGCACGCGCACGGTAGCGACCTCATAAAGACCGGCGCGCGCGCCCAGCTGCCCGGCTGCCTGTGACGGCGCAGCGCCACAAGCCTCGATGTAGAAACACATGCCGCGGCCGCGCAATCGGCCACGGGCCTCGCTCTGTCTGCGCCGTTCGGCGAACTCGTCATAGCCGTTTAGCTTCATGGCCAGTTCCAGACAGCCCTCGAAATCACCCGAATCGTAGAGCTGTCCCACCGGCGACTGATACGGGAACTCGTCGGGCGGAATGAAATTGCGGCGGCGCAATTCGGACGGGTCCATTTCGAGTTGCACGGCGGCTTCTTCCACGATCCGCTCAAGCGCGTAGCAGGCCTCGGGCCGCCCGGCGCCGCGGTAGGCGTCGGTGGGCGTAGTGTTGGTGAACACGCCCTTGACCGTTGCGTAGATATTGGGCGTCTTGTAGACACCGGCCAGCAGCGGCGCATAGAACACCGTCGGTATGGCCGTCCCGAAGGCCGAAATCCATCCGCCCAGATTGGCGATGGTGTCAACCCTCAAGCCGGTAAATCGAGCATCGGCGTCCAGCGCCAACTCCACCCGGGTCAGATGATCACGTGCCTGCGCATCGCCCACAAACGACTCGCTGCGTTCGGCGGTCCATTTCACCGGGACCCCCAGGCGGCGCGAGGCCCAGCAACACACCAGCTCTTCGGCGTAGTGGTAGATCTTCGATCCAAAGCCGCCGCCGACGTCCGGCGCCACCACCCGCACCTTGTGCTCGGGCATCTTGAGCGTTGCGCTGCACAACAACAGCCGGTTCACATGCGGGTTCTGGCTGGTGGTGTACAGGGTCAACCGGCCGGTCGCGGGATTGAAGTCCGCCAGACTGGCCCGCGGTTCCAGGGCATTCGGAACCAGGCGGTTGTTGACCAGTTCCAGCGACACAACGTGGGCCGCCTCCTTGAACGCCTTGTCCGTGTTGGCCTTGGCGTCCGGCGCCATAGCCGACGGCAGCCACTCCCAGTCGAAGCACAGATTGCCCGGCGCACCCTCATGAATCAGCGGGGCGCCCTCTTCCAGAGCCGCCGCGGCGCTGGATACCGACTCCAGTTCGTCGTAGTGGACATCGACCATTTCGGCGGCGTCGCGCGCCTGAACGCGGGTTTCGGCAACCACCACCGCCACCGGATTGCCCACGTAACGCACCCGGTCGGTGGCCAGCGCGGGGAAGGCAGGCTCAACGGCGGGCGATCCGTCCTTGCTGGTTATTTCCCAGACCACCGGCAGGCCTCCGATGTCGTCGGCCTGAAGATCGGCGCCCGTCAATACGGCGCTGACTCCCGGCATCCTGAGCGCCTCCTCGGCGTCAATTCCGCGAATCTCGGCGTGCGGATGCGGCGAGCGCACGAACCAGGCATATTGCTGCGAGCGCAGGTTGATGTCGTCTACATAGCGGCCGCGGCCGGTCAGGAAGCGGCGATCTTCAGTGCGTGGCGCGGATACGCCGATACCCATGGCGGCGCTCATGATCCGCCCTCCCCCATGGCGACGGCTGCGGCGCGCACTGCCTTGACGATGTTGTGGTATCCGGTGCAGCGACACAGATTGCCTTCCAGCCAGTCGCGCACCTCCAGTTCGCTGGGCCGCGGATTGCGCCGCAGCAGGTCCACGACGCTCAGGATCATTCCCGGCGTGCAAAAGCCGCACTGCAGGGCGTGATGCTCGTGAAACGCCTGCTGCACCGGGTGCAATTCGCCGTTCCCGGCCAGACCCTCGATCGTGTCCACCGTCCGCCCGTCGGCCTGCGCCGCGAGCATGGTGCAGCTCTTGACCGATACGCCGTCAACATGGACCACGCAGGCGCCGCACTGGCTGGTGTCGCAGCCCACGTGGGCGCCCGTCAGACCGAAGTGAATGCGCAGCAGATCCACCAGCAGCGTGGCGCCGCTGGTCTGCGCGCTGACATTCTTGCCGTTCAGCGTGAACGAAACTTGTGCGTCCATATCCCGCCCTCCATACTATTGCTTCTGTTGTTTGCGGCTTACCGCCGTCCCTTAGTCGCGATCATACCGCCTCCAGGGCTTCGCCGGGAACCTAGTCGACACACGCAATCGTGTGCAGGAAAATGCCACTTGCGGCCGCCGGGGGCGCTCTACAAGATGCCGAACAGGTTATCGGCCAACAAGACCAGCAAGAAGCTGAGCAGCGCCCCCAACAGGAACAGACCGCCCAATAGAGGCCAGCGGGTTGCGCGATTCGCATACAGCCGCTTGTACATCGCGATGAGCCGTGCTACCCAGCCGCGCGCCGGGCCCGCCGCTCCGACTCGCCGTTTTCCATCCAGAACTTCCGCAAACCTCTGAAAGAAATGCGCGGCAATCTTGCGGGTAATGCCCGACAGCAGGCGCGACCCAACCTGCGCCAGCTTTCCGCCCAGCTGCAGCTTGGCCTTGTAGCTGAGCCTGGTCCCGCCCTGTCCGTCTTCCTCCAGGAGTACGTCCGCCTGCCCGCGGCCGAAACCGACCGGCGCCTTGGCGCTGCCCTCCAACCGGTACGAGCGTGGCGGATCCGGATCGGTAATGCGGATCTCCACCGAAAAACTCGCACTGACCGGCCCCACATCGGCCTGCATGGCGGCGCGGTAGTGGTTGTCGCTAACCCGGTCGAATGCCTTGCAGCCGGGTACGCAAGCGCCCAGCACTTCAGGATCGATCAGCGCCGCCCACACTGCCTCCCGCGAATGTGGCAGAACTTGCTCGCCGGTAATCTCCACCGGCTCAGACCGCCCGCAAGAAGCGGTCGCGGGAGCGGCGAAACGGCATGGCGGCCCGGTTCATGGCGCTATCCTAACCCGCGGCAAACGGATTTGGAGCACCAAAAACCCTTGCGCAGCGCCGATCAGTGCGACGCAAAGATCGTGTTTCGGTTGTTAAGGCTGGTGAATGCGGCTACGATTCGAGGGTTTGCGCTTGGGGGAGCTATGTTGAACGCAATCGAACGGCGCTCGGAAATCGTCCGCCAGACCGAGTTGAACGGAAAGGTCGTGGTTGATGAGCTGGCAAAGCAACTCGACGTATCGCAAGTCACAATTCGCAATGACCTGAATATATTGAGCGGCAGGGGGCTGGTCGTGCGCTCACGGGGCGGGGCCGTCGCCAGCACATGGCTGACCTTGGAGTTGTCGGTACAGGAAAAATACCTCGATAACTTCCCCAGGAAGCGGCGTTTGGGACAGGCAGTGGCGAGACTCATATGCGGCGAAACGCGCAACCTGGTGCTCGATTCCGGGACCACGACCGAAGAAGTGGCAGTATGCCTGCGGGAGCATTCCAATCTGACGGTCATGACCAACGGCCTTAATGTCGCAACCGCGCTGGCACCCGCCGAAGGAATCAAGGTTCTGGTAACCGGCGGCAATCTGAGGAAGAAATCCATGTCCTTTTACGGCAAGCACGCCGAGGAGAGTCTGCGCTATCTGCATTTCGACAAGTGCATTCTCGGCGCGGACGGGATCGACCCCGGGATTGGAATTACCACTCACTTTGACCAGGAGGCTAGCCTCAATCGAATAATGTGCAGGATGGCCGACGAGATTATCCTGGTGGCGGACTCCTCCAAGTTCGGCAAGAGAGGCTCGCACATCATCTGCGGGTTGAGCGACATCAACACATTGGTCACAGACGCCGGCATTCCGGGCCAGATCGCGCAAGCCCTGGCCAAGGCTGGAGTTGACGTACAGCTGGTCGACGATACCTCCTGACGGCGCGAAATGCCCGGTTAAGCAGATTACCCAAAGGGGCGCTTTGATTCCTTTATCACAAGCTTGTAAAAGCCATCTTGCTGTTATATTCTTTCGCTTCGCCGTAAGCGGGCAATCTGAAGAATCCTGATGCGCTAACCCAGCCCCCGTGCAGGGTGATTCGGGTTACCCGCTGCGGCGAACTTGCCTGGCTCATCCGTAGCTGCATTGTGTGTTCATCAGGGGGCCAACACTGCCCGGCGCGCGCGAGTCCCTGATGCAGCTTGAGGATTTCGTGAAGAAGGTCACCGAAAGCGACAAGACCGGCGTGCTGATCATCGGCGAGCTGTTCTTCGTCTTCGGTTTCGTTACCTGGATCAATGGGGCCCTGAGTCCCTTCCTCACGATTGCCTGCGAACTCACTCACCTGCAGGCCTACCTGGTCACGCTGGCTTTCTACATCGCCTACACCGTCATGGCATTGCCGATGTCGCTGGTCTTGCGCCGCACAGGCTACAAGAACGGTCTGGCTCTGGGACTGGTGCTCATGGCGGCCGGCGCGCTGGTGTTTATTCCCGCCGCGATGCTCAGAACTTACGGCGTGTTTCTCGGAAGCCTGTTTGTAATGGGCACCGGTCTGGCCATTCTGCAAACCGCCGCCAACCCGTACATTGTGTTGATCGGCCCGGCCAGGACTGCCGTGGTATGCATCAGCATCATGGGCCTGCTCAACAAGGGCGCCGGAATCCTGGCGCCGCTGGCGTTCACCGCGCTGGTCCTGGCCGACGTAGCGGAATTCACCCAAGTGAGCCTGGACGCCCTGCCGCCCGCCGAGAAGCTGCTGCAGCTGAACGAACTGTCGGCCCGGCTGATTGAGCCGTACCTTGTGCTGGCGGGGCTGCTGTTCCTGCTGGCCGCCTATATTCGGTTCTCGCCCCTTCCGGACCCGGTTTCCCCGGCCGAAGAACCCGGCCGCAAACAAAGCCTGATGCGCCATACGAACCTGGTGCTGGGCGTGGTAGTGCTGTTCTTCTACATGGGCGCGGAAGTCGTGGCCGGGGACACCATCAGCCTGTTCGGTCGCGAGCTGGGGGTCACCAACTTTGGTCAGCTGACCGCTTACACGATGGCCTTCATGATGCTGGGATACCTACTGGGCGTGATCCTGATCCCACGTTGGATCAGCCAGGAGCGAGCCCTGGCGTGGTCGGCTTTACTCGGCATCCTGACCTGCGTGTTGGTACTCACAAGCGACCTTCAATCGGATCGCATCTGGGCGGCGACCCTGGCATGGACTACAGTGCCGGCCATCCCGGATGCGGTGTTGTTCGTGGCGCTTTTCGGCCTGGCCAACGCGCTCGTGTGGCCGGCGGTATGGCCCCTGGCGCTGCGCGGCCTGAACCAGAGCCAGACCGGCACCGGGTCGGCCCTGCTGATCATGGCGATCGCCGGCGGCGCGATCATCCCGGTCGCGTTCGGGGCGCTGACCGATGTTTCTGTAGATCCCCGAACCGGTTACTGGGTCACGCTGCCCTGTTACCTTGTGATCCTTCACTACGCCCTGCACGGACACGGACTGGATAGCTGGCGCCTCAAGCGAACCGCAGGGGAGTCGGCGCCATGAGCCAGTCAAGCGCGCTCGACCGGGTTCTGGCAGTGCTCCACAGAAACCGTAGCGGGCAGTCCGTGGGCGTCTATTCGGTTTGCTCGGCCCACCCGCTGGCCCTGGAAGCGGCGATGATCCAGGCAAGGCAGGACCAGGCGCCGGTGCTGCTGGAGGCCACCGCAAACCAGGTCAATCAATTCGGCGGCTATACGGGGATGCGGCCGGCGGACTTCCCGACACTCGTCGCCCGGATCGCGAAGCGTGCGGAATTGCCGGGCGACCAGATCGTCCTCGGCGGCGATCACCTGGGCCCGGTATGCTGGAGTGAAGAGAAAGCGGAAGTGGCAATGGCCAGGGCACGCGACCTGGTGGAAAGCTACGTCAAGGCCGGCTTTCGCAAGCTGCATCTGGACACCAGCATGCCTTGCGGAGACGACGCCAGGCCACTCGGCGAGGAGGTGATCGCCATGCGCGCGGCGGAGCTTTGCGAGGTGGCCGAGGAAGCCGCCAGGGGCGGCAACGGCGGCGTTCGTCCAGTTTACATCGTGGGAACGGAAGTGCCTACGCCGGGAGGCGCTCAGGAGGAAATCCACAAACTCAAGGTGACCACCGCCGAGAATGCCGTGCGCACCGCCGCGATTCACAAGCAGGCGTTTGCCGCGCGCGGACTTTCGGTCGCCTGGCCGCGGGTAATCGGGCTGGTGGTGCAACCGGGCGTGGAGTTTGATCACGCTTCGGTTCATCCCTACGAACCGCAACAGGCGGAAGAACTAAGCACGGCGGCGGCAGACCTGCCGGGCATGGTCTATGAGGCGCACTCCACCGATTACCAGCCCGCGGAGGCCTGTCAGGCGCTGGTTCGGGACCACTTTGCGATTCTCAAGGTTGGGCCCCAGCTCACTTTCGCCCTGCGCGAGGCCATGTTCGGGCTGAGCGCCATTGAGGAGGAGTTGCTCGGCGGTGATTCCTGTTCCCACCTGCCGGCCGTCTGCGATCAGGCGATGCGGGAAGACCCGGCCCATTGGATCAGGCATTACCCCGAGCAGGGACCCCGGGCAGCCTGGTGCCGGCGGAAAAGCTACAGTGACCGCATTCGCTATTACTGGAACCACCCCGCCGTTTCCTCAGCCGTTAGCCGGCTGTTCGAAAACCTCTCGCGGATCGACATACCACTGTCCCTGCTGAGCCGGCGCCTGCCTGCCCAACACAAGGCCGTAAGGAAGGGAGAACTCAGCACGCGGCCGCGTGAACTGGTGATTCACAACATCATGCAAGTAACCTCGGCTTATTCCCGCGCATGCGGAAGTTTCGCCTGATGGACGTAAACCTGCCCGACCCCCCTCCAGGCCGTGTGCGCAAGCGAATGCAGGCCATGAAGCGTCACCTCGGCCTGGAAGCCGAGCTTCTGGAGAGCAGAAACAGCCTTTGGACCGCCCGCGAGATCTGCCAGCAGCCACGGATCTGACGCAAGGCGCATGCCCGTATCGAGGTGTCGCGGCATACCATTGACGCCTGGCTGAAGCCGCTGCTTGCCACTCCCAATCTGCGTATCTTTCTGTGCGGCGCCGGATCGTCGGCCTTTATCGGTAAAACCATCGCGGCTTGGCTCCGAAAACAGGAGCACAGACCCGCATCCGGCAGCATAGCGGCGGTCCACACCACGGACCTGACGGGCGACCCCACCCAATTTCTGGGTAAAGACCTGCCCACGCTGATGATTTCATTCGCTCGTTCCGGGGACAGCCCCGAGAGCGTTGCGTGCCTTGATTTGGCGGACCAGCTGCTGTCGCGCTGCCAACACCTGGTTTTGACATGCAACCCCGAGGGCCGCCTGGCGAAGGCAAGCCAGGCTCGCGATAACGCCCTGTGCCTGACGATGCCGGCCGAGACCAATGACCGCGGCTTCGCCATGACCAGCAGCTATACGGCGATGCTGGTTTCCTGCCTGGCGATCTTCACTCCCGATTCCGGGCAAATGGAGCAGGCCGCCCTGTGGGCCGAGCGCTTGCTCAACCAGGGAAACGCCGGCATCGCGAGCCTGGCGCAAGGCGATTTTCGGCGTATCGCCGTGCTGGGCGCGGGCAGCCTGCTGGGCGCCGCCCGCGAGGCGGCGTTGAAGTGCCTTGAATTGACGGCGGGGCAAGTAGTGGCGATTCACGATACGCCGCTGGGTTTCCGCCATGGGCCGAAGATCATCATCGACGATACAACACTGATCATTCATATGCGCTCGAACGATCCACACACCCGGCTCTACGACCGGGACCTGTTGTCGGAGTTGCGCACCGAATCCCCCTCCGCGGCCATTGTCGAACTGAGCCCCGCCGCGGTAGCCGGGGAGCCTCCCCCCGACGCCAAGGGAGCATCCGCATTGGAAGACGCCTGGCTGTCGCTGGTATATCTGGTGTTTTGCCAGGTACTGGCGTTTCACAAGGCAATGGCGCTGGGCGTGGCCGCGGACGCGCCCTGCCCGAGCGGCGAGGTCAACCGGGTGGTGACCGGAGTCACGATCTACCCGCTGGTAAACGCCGGCAAGTCCGAATGGACAGAATCGCAATTCCTGTATGGCCTGGACATCGGCGGCACCAAGACCGAGTTCGCCGTATTTGACCCGAACCAGAAACTTGTCCACAGCGTAAGAGCGGCCACCCCCACGGACGACTACGAGGGCTTGCTCAAGACCGTAAAGGGCTTCGTGGACGACGCCGACAAGCGCTTTGAGACAACCGGCGCGGTGGGCGTCGGCCTGCCCGGCATCATCGACCCCAAGGGCAAATCGTTAGCGGTCAACGTGCCCTGCCTTACCGGCCGGGAGGCAAAGGCCGACCTTACCCGGGTCCTGCAGCGCTCTGTTGAGATCATCAACGACGGGCGGGCGCTGGCCTTGTCCGAAGCGCACGGCGGGGCCGCCGATGCCCACCGTGGACATCGTCAGCGGAATGCGCAGGGGCGAATCAGCCAGCAACAAAGTGTTCGACATCTGGATAGACTACCTCGCGAGCAGCTTCGCGGCCATGGTCCTGCATATCAACCCGGACATCATCGTGATCGGCGGCGGCTTGTCGGGAATTTCGGAAATCTACGAGCGTTTGCCCGCGGTGCTGTCCGGCCACCTCCTCTCGGGTATTGATCCGCCCGTCATCGCGCCGGCGAAGTACGGCGCAGCAAGCGGCGTGCGGGGAGCGGCGATCGTCGGCGCCCAGGGCCGTGGCTGGGCCGGCGAGCGCGCTTCGCTCGCGAGCACGCCGCGATCGATGCGGTGCGGCGTGCGAAGCGGAATCATGTACCCGGCGTAATCGGAGTGCATCTCGAAGGCCCCTTCATTAACCCGGAGCGGAGAGGCGCGCACGATGAACGCAAGTTGCGAACGTTCGACGCGGAGGCGATGAAAGTCGTCACGTCGCTGGGCGCGCGACTGGTGACGCTGGTCACGCTTGCGCCGGAAATAGTCGATCCGGCGGCGATAGCGCGCCTGCGCGCCGCCGGAGTGGTCGTGTTTGCGGGACATTCCGAGGCAAGCTACGAGCAATGCCGCGCGGCGCTGGACGCCGGATTGAGCGGTTTTACCCATCTGTTCAATGGAATGGCGCCGATCCGCGGCCGTGACCCCGGCATGGTGGGCGCTGCGCTCGAATCGCCGGATTGCGTGTTCAGCATCATTGCCGACGGTGTCCATGTGCATCCCGCGCTGTTGCGCCTGGCGCTCAAGTCCAGGAGAAACGGCGGAGCGCTGCTGGTAACCGACGCGATGGCTACAGTGGGTTCGAACGAACGCGTGTTCGAGTTGTACGGCAGGCGGATCAAGCTCAAACAAGGCGTGCTCAGGGACTGCCGCGGGTCCCTTGCGGGTTCGAATCTGAGCATGATCGAGGCGGTCCGAAACGCCATGCGTCTGGCCGGCCTGGACTGGCCGGAAGCGCTGCGTATGGCCTCCGGCGAGCCCGCACTGGCGATTGGCGTAGACAGCCGGCGCGGCTTCATTCGTCCCGGTTGCGCGGCCGATTTCGTGGAGTTGGACACCAACATGGTCCTTCACAGAACCTGGATCGGCGGAGCGCCCATAGACGCCCGGCAGGCGCGCGCTCCATAGTCAGCCCCACAATCGAGCGCAGGGTATAGGCCGCCACAAAACTCAGGTAAACTGTGGGTCACAATAACTGTGATTCACAGCCATGAAGAACATTACCGTTTCGATTGACGACGAAACCTACCGCCGGTCCAGAATGAAGGCCGCCGAGGTCGGCACTTCAGTTTCCGCATTGGTTCGATCATTTCTTGTTTCGCTCGTTCAGGGAGGCTCGCAAGAGGACGGCTTCAGGCAACTCAAGCGCCTGCAGGACGAAACCTTGCGCACAATAAGAAAGCGAGGAGCCGGTCTGTGCAGCATCGACAACCTTCATCGAGAAGCTCTGCACGACCGCGATGCGTTTCGTTGATACCAACATACTCTTGTATGCAGTAAGCACGGCTGCCGAAGACGCGGCCAGGTCTCGACGGGCGCTTTCACTACTGGAGTCGCGCGAACTGGCGCTGTCGGCTCAGGTGTTGCAGGAGTTCTATGTTCAAGCGACGAGACCAAGCCGGCCCGGCGCGCTAACTCATACTGAAGCGGTAAGCTTTGCCATGGCAATGCGACGATTTCGGGTTCAGGAAATCAGCTTGCCGGTTATAGAAGATGCCTTCGCGCTGCGCGGCCAATTCTCCCTTTCCTACTGGGACTGCGCTATTCTCGCCGCGGCGCGGGCCTGTGGCTGTGACGCCGTTTATTCAGAGGAGTTGAGCGACACGCAGAACTACGCTGGGTTACAAGTAATCAATCCCTTCAAGACGGCGTAGAAAAGAAAGGCCCTTGAGCAGCATTCCAGTCAATCGCCTCGCGTCTGCGTCCTTGTCCGGGCGGCTGGCCAATGGCGAACTTTCCAGCGAGCAGGCGGTTGGGCAGTGCATCGAGAACTTCCAGCAGTACGGCAAGGCGGTGCGGGCGTTTGCCCACTTCGACGGCGAGCAGGCGCTCGCCACGGCGCGGGCGCGGGATCGGGAGCGGGCGCTCAAGGGGCCGCGCGGCGCCCTGCATGGCCTGCCCTTTGCAGTCAAGGACGTTATCGATACGGCCGATATGCCCACCCAGCGCAACTCGCCGCGCTACGAGGGCCGGCGGGCGGAACAGGACGCCGCCTGCGTGCGCCTGCTGCGCCAGGCGGGCTGCGTGCTGCTGGGCAAGGCGGCGACGGTGGAGTTCGCCGGCATCGGCCGCGATCCGCCCACTACCAACCCGCACAATTCCGAGCACACGCCAGGCGGCTCCTCAGCGGGCTCCGGCGCCTGTGTCGCCACCGGCATGGCGCCGCTGGCGCTGGGCACCCAAACCGGCGGCTCGGTAATCCGCCCGGCTTCGTTCTGCGGCGTGGCCGGCTTCAAGCCCACCTACGGGCGGGTGCCGGTGCAGGGCTTGTGGCTGCACGCGCCAAGCCTCGATACGGTCGGCTGGATGGCCGAGGATGTGGACTTGCTGGCCAAAACCGCCGAAGTCCTTCGATTAGGCGGCTGGGAGGCGCCTACCGCCGAGTCGCGTCTGCGCATTGGCCTGTATCGCACCCCCTATTGGTCCGAAGCGGAACCAGCCAGTCAATCCGCCGTCGAAACAGCCGCCGAGACGCTGTCCGGCGCCGGACATCAGGTCGAGACGGTTGCCGATATACCCGGCGCCGAGCCCCTGAATGAGTGGCAGGACGTGATCATGCACGGAGAAGTGCGCATTTCGCTGTTGGCCGAATACGGGGCCGGCAAAATGGGCCTGCACCCGGACATCATCGAGGAGGTGGAGGTCAACCGTGGCATCACCCCTGGCGCCATGGCGGAGGCCTACGACGGCATTGCACGCTTGCGGCCGGTTTTCGACCAGCGCCTGCGCGACTACGACGCATGGCTTTCGCCGTCGGTGCCCGGCGAAGCGCCGCTCATCAAAGACGGCAACGGCGAAGCCACCTTTAACCGGCTGTTCACGGCACTGCACCTGCCTTGCGTGACGATACCGGGCTTGACGGGACCGGCAGGTCTGCCGGTGGGCGTGCAACTGGTGGGCGCGCGGTTCTCCGACCAGCAGCTGCTGGCCGCCGCCAGCATCCTCGAAAGCCTGCTAGGAGCTCAAGAAAAGGGGTAGTTCCGGCAGATCGGCCACGCCAGACAGTTCTTCGAGCCGCTCGAGGCGCTCAAACAACTCCGCCGCCAGCTCCCTTGGGAAGGAGGGCATCCTGCCCTCCGAAGACCCTGGAAGTTTTCGCAGCAGGCGCCGGCTGCGCTGACGCGCAGGGAACACGTTGGGAACGAGGGCATCCTGCCCTCGGCGAGGGCTGGAAGTCCTCGCTCCCGGCTTGTTCCCTGGGAAGGAGGGCATCCTGCCCTCCGAGGGCGGGGACGCCCTCGTCCCAAGCGAGGTGGCGCAGTCCATGAACTTGGCCCGTAATTCACTCATGCTCAGCGGGTTCTGGCAATGCCCGCGGTAGCGATGCACCGGGTCGCTCACAATTTCCGTTCCATCGTCCAGGGAAACGCTCACGGTGTCATGGCGCGCACCTACCGGATACACGGGATCGTCATCCGGCCCTTCCAGCCGCGCCACGCGCTCCATGAGCGCCTGCACATCTTCGCGCCGCACGCTTTCGTCGCGCATTTCCGCAGGACTCAGGCGCCCGAAGATCAACGCGGCCGCCACCGCGAACTCAAGGCTGAACTTGGCCTGCATGGCATCCACGGGAAGCCGGAATTGCATGACCGACGAGTATGCTTCGCTGATCCTGGCGGTCACCCGCTCGATCCGCCCACAATCCAACTCGTGGTCCGCGTGCAACTGCAAAGCCGCATCCACGCACCGCTGCGCCGCGCCCACCACCGGGTAGCGCTTGATGTTCAGCCCGTGCTCGGCCATGTACCAATCCTTGCCCAGATCGTTTGCCGGGGAAACGCGGTCCACTCGGCCGGCGGGAGAAATCACTTTGAGAAAGCCCCCTGCCCCATCCAGCGCCTCCGGCCCCGCATCCAGGCCGGCCAGCGCACGGCGCACCGCCACTACGCCAGCCTCCGCCGCCCGCGCGGCCTGGTAAGGCTTGGCCTGGGTACCGAAGTTGTCCATTACCCCGCCCCCAGCGGCAGCGGCGAGACCCAATGCATTGCGGGACTCGCGGCGGGACATGCCGCGCAGCCAGCACAGGGCCGCGGCCGCCGCAACCGGACCGTAAACTCCGGTGGGATGCCAGCCTGCTCCCTGCATGTAGTCCTTTTCGCGCCGCGCCAACACGCTCCACACCTCGAATCCGGCCAGGTACGCGCCCAGCATGCGGACGCCGGAAGCGTTCACGACCTCCGCTTCTGCAAGGATCGGCGGCACCAGCACGGCGCTGGTGTGGTTGGCAAAGGCGTAATCGTCGAGATCCAGGGCGTGGGCCGCCGCCGAGCCGATCAGCGCTGCACCGGCCGCCGGCAAACGGATAGCGCTTAACAGCACGCGGGACTCTTTCCGGCCGCCTTGCTCCGATCTCCATAGATTGCGAGTTACCGGTTGGTCCGCGCCAGCCAGCGCCACGCCGATACAGTCGATAAAGCCGGTGGTGGCCAGGCGGCGCGCCTCCTCCGGCGCCTGCGCAGGCAGGGCGCCGCACAGGAAATCGAGAATGGATTCGGTGAGCGCCCCCATGACTGACGGAAAGATACACGGTTGCTGCAATGCATGACAGGCTAGCAATGCGAGGGCAGGATGCCCTCGTTCCCAGGAAAGGACTGGCGTTTCGGGGATGATACGCACCCCTGGGAGAGAGGGCATCCTGCCCTCCGAGGGCGACACGCCCTCGTTCCCGGCGTGGGCTTGTGAGAAAATCCGCGGCCTTGCTCAAGGCGCGGAGGGGCGCGGACGGCTTGGCGCGAATAGGCATCGACATCGGCGGGACCTTCACCGACCTCATCGCCTCCGACCGCGACGGGCGGGTGCTGGCCACCTGCAAACTGGCATCCACCCCGGATGATCCGGCGCGCGCCGCCATGCAGGGCGCCGAACAACTGCTGCGCAAGGCGGGCCTCAATTTCGGCGACGTTGAGTTCTGCTGCCACGGCACCACCGTGGCCACCAACGCGCTGCTGGAGCGTAAAGGCGCCAGGACCGGCCTGATCACCACCCGCGGTTTCCGCGACGTTTTGCACATCGGCCGCAAGGACCGCCCCTACAACTTCTCGCACTACCAGGAGATTGCCCGCCAAAGCCGTCCTCTGGCGCCGCGCCGATGGCGTATGACGGTGCGCGAGCGGATCCGCGCGCCGAACGGCGAAGTGGAGGTGCCGCTGAACGAGGAAGACGTCCTTGAGGCCGTCGCCCGCCTAAAGGAACAAGGCGTAGAGGCGGTTGCGGTCTGCTGTTTGTTCTCCTTCCTGAATCCCGAACACGAACAACGCATCGCGGAAATCGCCCGCCGTGAGCTCCCCGAAGCCTACGTCACCGCCAGCCACGAGATCGCTCCCCTGGTGCGCGAGTACGAGCGCTTTTCCACCACCGCGATGAACGCCTACGTGGGACCGGTCACCACCCGCTATATCCGCCGCTTCGCCAAGGCGCTTGAACAAGCCGGCGTGCCGGCGCAGCTGCGCCTTATGACCTCCAGCGGCGGCATGGTGGCGCCCATGGAAGCCGAGCGCAGGCCCGTCAACCTGCTGCTGTCCGGGCCGGTGGGTGCGCTGATCGCGGGAATCGAAGCGGCCCGTGAAATCGGGCGGCAGAACGTGATCACGCTGGACGTGGGCGGCACTTCGGCCGACATCGGCGTGGCCCCGAACGGTGAAATGCGCATGCGTAGCCTTCTCGACACGAAGGTGGGCGAATATGATGTGATGACGCCGATGGTCGATATCGCGACGCTGGGCGCCGGCGGCGGCTCAATCGCCTGGCTGGACGAGCAGGGCATGTTCCGGGTCGGCCCGCACAGCGCCGGCGCAGATCCCGGTCCCGCGTGCTACGGCAAGGGCGGCCAGCTTCCCACCGTGACCGACGCGCTGGTGGTTAGCGGCTGGTATCGCCCCCAACACCTGGCCGGAGCCGTCCCCACGCTGGCCCCTGATAAGTCCAGGCAAGCCATCCTTGAGCACGTTGCAAAGCCGCTGGATCTCTCGATCGAGAACGCAGCCATGGGAATATTCGATATCGCCGTTAACAACATGGTCGAGGCCATGCGGGTGGCCAGCGTAGCCAAGGGTTTTGACCCACGCGAGTTCACGCTGGTAGCCTATGGCGGCGCGGGCGGCGCGTTCGCCGCGCCGGTGGCCGAGGCGCTGTCTATCGGTGAGGTGCTGATCCCGCCGTTCCCCGGCGTGGGCGCCGCCGGGGGGCTTTTGTGCGCGCAGGTGCGTTATGAATTCAAGGCCACGCTGTGGGGGGAGTTGGACGAGTTGGACTACGCGGGCGTATCGAGCCTGTTCGCTGACATGACCAAAGAAGCAAAAGAACGCTTGGCCGGCGACGGATTCGCCGCCGAGGCAGTGCGGCTCAAACTGTGGGCGGAATGCCGCTACGCCGGCCAGGGCAACGAACTGGCGGTGGAGACGCCCCCCGGCAACATCGACGGCCGCTGGGCGGATGCGCTGCGCGAGCGGTTTCATGCAGAACACCAGCGCGCCTATCTGCGCGCCTATCGCGACATGCCGGTGCGAGTCATCAACCTGGGGGTGTCCGCGTACGTACCGGGCACACCGCTGGTCTCGCAGGAGAGCCCGGACGCGGGGGGCGGCGCCGTGGAACCTGCGCTGACCGCTGCCTGCCTGTTCCCGGGCGCCGCCGAAGCCCAACCCACGTCGTTCTTTCGCCGCAGCGATCTACTGCCCGGCCACTTCCTCGACGGCCCGGCCATCATCGAACAGGCCGACACCACCACTGCGATCCCGCCCGGCTGGCAAGCCAGCGTGGCCCGCTACTCCAACCTTCACCTGACGCGGTTGTGAGCATGCGCGTTTTCGCCAGGAACAACCTGGGAAGGAGGGCTTCCAGCCCTCCACGAGGACAGGATGTCCTCTTTCCCAGCGCGTGTTCCCAACGTGTCGCTTGCGCGTCAGCTCAGCGGCGCCTGCTGCGAAAACTCCCAGTGTCGGAGGCCCGCTGGTGAGCGCGAACGATCTTTGGCCCGGCCTGGATCAGGCGCGCAGCACCGGCCTGGGGGCCCATGCCGAGCGCCGCTGGAACCAGGTGGAGGTAGACCCGGTGTCGCTGCAGGTCATCGGCGGCGCCCTGGAGTCCATCGCCCACGAAATGGCCGAACTCCTGGTGCGGATGGCGTATTCCAGCGTAATGCGTGAGTCCCGCGATATCGGCGCCGCGCTGCTCGATTTCGACGGCCGGCAGTTATGCGAGAGCGATTCCACGCCGATGCACTGCGGCTCGCTGCCGGCCTATGTACGAGGCATCGACCGCAAACACCGCGGGCGCTACCAGCCGGGCGACGTGTACCTGCACAACCACCCGTACTACGGCGCCTCGCACAGCCCCGACTACGGCGTGCTGCTGCCGCTGTTCGTCAACGGAATGCACATCGGGTTCGCCGGCTGTACCGGGCACATGGTGGACATCGGCGCGGCCGATCCCGGCTTTTCAGTGGACGTGCCGGACTTCTGGGCCGAAGGCCAGATCCTGGACGCGGTCAAGCTGCACTCCGCCGGCGAGCGCCGCGAGGACCTGTGGTCGCTGATCATGGACAACGTGCGCACCCCGGACGCCAACGCCGGCGACCTGGAGGCGATGATCGCCTGCTGCCGGCTGGGCGAGCGGCGCTTCGACGGGCTGGTCGCCAAGCACGGCCTGGACCGGGTGATGAGCGCGGCCGAGGAATGGATGAGTTACGCCGAGCGGCGGATGCGGGCGCGCATCGAGCAACTGCCCGACGGCGAATACCCGGCCCCCGATGCCTGGCTGGAGGACGACGGCAAGCATTTCGGCAAGCCGCTGAAGATTGCCACCCGCGTCCTGGTGCGCGGCAGCGACATCTGCGTGGACCTGACCGGCTCCACCCCCCAGACCTCGACCGGCTTCAACTGCCCGTTCGAAGGCAGCGTGCTGCCGGCGGTGAACTTCGCGGTGCGCGCCTTGCTGCTGGACGAGACCGCCGAGGGCGCCGGCGTACCGCAGAACGACGGCGTGTTCCGCCCGGTGTTTGCGCACGCACCAAAGGGCAGCATCTTCAACCCGATCTTCCCGCGCGGCTGCGAGGCGCGCTTCACCCAGATCAACCGCATCCCCGACCAGGTCCTGCGGGCGCTTAAGCATGCCTTGCCGGAACGGGTCACCGGCGGCAACTCGGCCAATGTTTCCTGCTTCGTGTATTCGTTCGAGTCCTACAAGGGCAAGTACCAGATCAACGTCGAGATTAACGAGGGCTCGTACGGCGGGCGCCACGGCCGCGACGGCCTGGACGCGGTCGATACGCTGATGGCCAACACCCGCAACAACCCGCTGGAGGAAATGGAATTGTCGGTGCCGATGCTGTGCGAGCGTTACGAGTTGCGTGACGAAGCCCCGGCGGCGGGCCGCTGGCGGGGCGGCATGGGCGCGGTCAAGACCTGGCGCTTCCTCGAAGGCGCGGCGGTCAGTTCCACCGGCGACAACCGGTCCGGCGACCCGCCGCGCGGTATTTTCGGCGGCGGCGACGGCCGGCCGGGGCGGGTGAAGCTCAATCCGGGCACGCCCGGCGAACAGGAGTTGCCGGCCAAGATCTCGCGGGCCCGCTTCGCCGCCGGCGACCGCCTGGAAATCACCCTGGTGTCCGGTGGCGGCTACGGCGACCCGCTGGAGCGCGACCCGGCCCGGGTGGCCAACGACGTGCTCGATGGACTCTATTCGGTTGACGAGGCGCGGGACAGCTACGGCGTGGTGATCGATCCGGATACCGGCGCTGTAGATCTTGAAGCCACCCAAGCATTGAGGCGCAAGACCCTGGGAAAGAGGGCTTCCAGCCCTCCGCGAGGGCAGGATGCCCTCGCCCCCGGCAGGGGGCGGACGTAGCATGGGCAATCCCGGCGCGGAAAAAACCCTGGGAAAGAGGGCTTCCAGCCCTCCGCGAGGGCAGGATGCCCTCGTTCCCGGCGGGAAGGGCCGCAGCGTGTTGTTGGCCGAGGAACTGCTGGCGGTTGGCGATGCCCCGCTCAACGATCGCGACCTGGGGCAGATCAAGAACCTGATTCTCGATCACCTCGGCTGCTGTTACGCCGGCTCGCAGCTCGCCTGGGGCCGGCGGCTGCATGAGTGGGCGGCGCCCCACGCGGGCTCAGGCAATGCGCCGCTTCTGGCTTCAAATACGCGGCTGGCGCCGGCGCTGGCCGCATTCGTCAACGCCACTTCGGCGCACGGCATGGAACTGGACGACACCCACGACGAATCAGTGAGTCATCCAGGCGCCGCGGTCATCGCCTCCAGCCTGGCGTTGGCCGCGCATCACGGCCTCGACGGCGAGCGCTTGGCGGCGGCGATTTGCGCCGGCTACGAGGCGGTGGGCCGAATCGGCGCGGCCACCAACGCGGCCGAGACCATCGAGTTGGGCTTTCACCCCACCTGCCTGTTCGTGGGTTTCGGCACCGCGGCGGCAGCGGCGGTGCTGTTGCGCCTTTCGCCGCGGGAATTGGCGCGGGGCTGGGGCCTGGCCCTGTCGATGGCCGGCGGCTCGATGCAGTTCAGCCAGGAGCCGGAGGGCACCACGGTCAAGCGGCTGCACGGCGGCTACGCGGCGCTGCACGGCGTGATGGCCGCGGAACACGCCGCGCTTGGGATTGCGGGGCCAGAACAGGCGCTGGAAGGACGTTACGGGCTGATCCACAATTTTGGCGCCAAGTCCGATATTGAGCGGCTCAACCGGCCGCACCCGGACGGCCCGGAGATTCACCGCATCAGCTACAAGCCCTACCCCTGTTGCCGGCTGTTTCACTCCACGCTGGATGCGCTGGCCGAGGTCACCGACAACTTCAGCCTGGATCCGGAGGAAATTGAGTCGCTGGTGGTGGGCGGCCCGGACATCATGGTCACCCAGCACATGCTGCGACGCCCTACCTCGGAGATGGCCGCCCAGTACAGCCTGCCGTTTACGCTGGGCGCGGCGCTCCACTACGGCCCGAGTTCGGTGGCCGGTTTCATGGGCGCTGCGCTCGACGACAGCCGCACCCTGGCGATCGCCGACCGGGTCGAAGCGGTGGCCGACCCGGAAATGCAGGCAGTCTTCCCGGCGCACTTCGGAAGCTGGCTGGAGCTCACGGCGCGCAACGGCGAGCGCCGCCGCTCGGACGTGCTCGACAGCCTGGGCACGCCGGCCAACCCCATGCGGCGCGAGGACCTGCTGGTGAAATTCGCAGGACTAACCGCCGGCGAAAACGCCATCAAGCCCGGCGAAGTTGCCGCAACACTGGATAACTTACGTCAACTTCGGTTAATTGATCCTCTTCTTACAGCCTTGTGTGGTTAACTTCGCTTATGAGAATAGAACGCAACACCGCTGACCCGGTGCCTTCAAAGCAACTGCGCACCGACGTAACCCTGTTGCTCGATACCATTGCCGCAGGCAAGGTGGCGATCGCGCCGCTGGACGTGGCCTACGCCGTAAACGCCTGCACCGAGGCCGGCGTGCGCCGAATCTACGCGGCCAAGAAGCGTAGTTACGAGAAGCCCGGCGGTCTGTTCGCCAACGTCGCGATGAGCCGGGCCATCCACATCATGGACGATTGGAAGCACGACCTGGCCGAAACGATCGTGCGGGAGGAAAACATCCCGTTCTCGATCGTGGCGCCGTTTAAGACCAGGCACGAGTTCTTCAGTCGCGTCGATCCGTTCGTGATGCAATCCTCGACCAAGGCCGGCACCATGGACATGCTGCTCAACGCCGGGCAGTTCCACAACGAGATCGCCCGCCAGTCTCTGGAGCGCGGCATGCCGGTGTTCGGTTCTTCGGCTAACACCTCGCTGCAGGGCTCCAAGTACCGCTACGAAGACATCGAGGCCCCGGTACGGGAGGCGGCAAGCGTGTTCTTCGACTATGGCGTGTCGAAGTACGCCAACCCGGAAGGGTATTCGAGCACCATCGTGGACTTCAGCGATTTCAGCGTGATTCGCGTGGGCGTTGTGTTCGACCGTGTAGCCGCGGCCTTCCGCAAACACGGCAAGGTAGAACTCACCCTCCCCTAGCCTGGGAACGAGGGCATCCTCCCTGGGAACGAGGGCATCCTCCCTGGGAACGAGGGCATCTTGCCCTCGACGAGGGCGGGACGCCCTGGTTCTAGAACGGCTGACGAGCCCGCTGCAACGCCTGTTGGCGCCGAGGGCAGGATGCCCTCGTTCCCCGGCCAGGACTTTCCCACGCTTGTGGCATTGAGTGGTTTTGGAGTCCGGCTTGAAGGGTTGTCGGGTTCGGATTGAGTTGTCGGCGGATGACGCACGGTCGGGGATGCCGGATGGCGGTGGTTGTGGCGGGTGGTTGGTGATGGTTGGGGCCATCCGGGCGATCCGGTCGGCCGGCGGGGTTTCGAGGCGCCGCGAGGGGAACGGTGTTTAGCCGGGCGAGAGCACGGCGTCGAGCGCGTCGTTGCGATGGAGAGCGAAGTGGCGCGTGGCTTCAGCGACGCTTTTGCCGCGCCTGAGGATGATGGCGAGCGCGATACAGTTGCACAGCGCGTTATTGACGGGCGCGTGCGCCTTGCGGGCGAGGCAGGCGTCTTCGGCGAAATGGACATCCCGGGTCCGGTGGTTCTGGTTTTCCACGGCCCAGTGGCCGCGGTTCCAGGCCAGCAGTTGTTCCGGGGAGCCCCGTTCTTCCGGGACGGAGGTGATGCCGTAGGCCAGCTCCCGGCTCTGGTGTCCGGAACGGGCGTCGATGCGCTGGCGCTCGACGCGGAAGATTTGCTTGAGGTGCGGGTAGTTCACCGTGCCCCGCAGCGGGGTCAGGGTGCGGATGCGGCGGCGCTCGATGCGCCCGTGCGCCTTCGCGGAGGCCTCCTCGTGCCCGCCTGTCGCGTCCTGTTCCCAGTCGATGCCGGCCAGGGTGGCGAAGGTTTCGGGCGCGTTGCCCTTGACCGTCATCAGGTAGTCGGCGCCGCGGCTCTCGACGATGGACCGCGCGGTGTCCCGGACCGTGTGCAGCGCGTCGATCGTGATCACCCGGCCGGCGAGCGGCGCCTCCTCCAGCAGCGCCCGCACCGCCGCCCGCTCGCCGTTCTCGTCGTGGAAGCCGAGGCTCGCAAGCGGCATCCCGGTGCCGTGCTCGACCAGCGTCGCGGTCTCGTGGCGCGTCTCCCCGTGGCGGTTCGCCCCGCGGATCCGCTTGCCGTCGGAAGCCAGCGCCGCACCCAGTTGTAGCCGCGGCGCCGCATAGCGCTTCAGCACCGCCTCGATGGCCGTCGGATCGGCGTTGCCGATCACCCGGTAGAGGACCGATTTCGACACCGGCTCATACCGGCCCGTGTTCGGGTTGCGCCACGCCCCAAGCGCCTCGAGCTCCGCCTGACTCAGCGACCGGGCGTACTGGACCGCCGCCACACCGTTGCCCATGCCCGCAAGCCGGGCCACGATGTAGACGGCCAGCACCGAGGCGATCCGATGCTTGCGGCCCTGGGCCCGACGGAAGTCCGGGACCTGCATCAACTCCTCGTACAGCGAACGCAGTTCCGGGGGACGCCGACCGGACACCCCGCCCATCGGGTTCGGCGACAGCGCGTCCGGCAGCCGGCCCGGGGCGGCGAGACGCCGCCTCGCATCCCGGCGCAAAGGCCGCACGTACAGCGCCTTGGGCACCCCGTGCGGATCGGTGTAGCGGCCGTTCGCCCGCGCAAAGCCCCGCGTGCGCCCGAGCCGCCGCCAGTTCGCCGCCGTGTACATCCCGCCGGAAAAACGCGACGGGTCCACGAACGTCTCCGCCATCAGCAGCGGATGACCGTGCTCGGCCGCCCAGTCCGCGCTCAGACGCCGGGTCATCGCCGACAGCGCCCGCGAGGCCAGATTGGGAAACACCCCCGGCGCGCCGAGAACCAGAAAACGCGTGTTGTTGCCGATCAGGTGCAGACGACGAAACTGCTCCTTCCCCGACCAACCGATCCACCGGTCCCGCGGCCGGCACTTGAACGCGCCCGACTGCCAGCCCGCCAGACCGATCCAATGCCCGCGCCACTCAAACACATACCGCAGACCACGCCCGGCAAACCGCTTGAAGCCCAGGTAATGGTGGCCATCCATCAGCGCATCCCAGCGAAGACGCTCCTGCGGCTTCGCAAGACGCACCGACACCTCCGCCAGCCGAAACCCCTCGGGCGCAACCTTAAAGATGGCCGACTCCCTTTCCATGCACCACCAATACCACAGCGCAGGAAGAAAAGCCAGCGCAACAACAAAAACCTCGTAAATACAAACACAAACGAATCAAGCAAATTTAGCGTGGGAAAGCCCTGGTTCCCCGGGGGAGGCAGGCTGCCCTGGTTCCCAGGGTGCGGTATCATGCCAAGGTTCTTGTGGCGGCGTTCGGGTCGCCATTTTTTGCAGGAAAAAAGTTCAGGAGATTCTTGCATGCTCAATCGTTCGATTCGGTGGTCGCTGGCCGCCGCCTTTTCTCTTGTCGCCGCCGGCAGCCTGGCGGCGCAGGAAAACGTTTTTGAAGAAATTATCGTCACCGCCGAGAAACGCGAGGCGTCACTCCAGGACACCGCGATGGCAATCACCGCGGTAACCGGCGACATGCTGGAGAACCGAGGTCTGGACGAACTTGAAGACCTGAGCCTGGATGTACCATCGCTGGTTTTCAGCCGCGCCGGCGGCGAAGCGCAGCTCTACATTCGCGGCGTGGGCACCAACCTGTTCGGCATCGGCCAGGACTCGTCCGTGGCGGTGCACCAGGACGGTGTCTACCAGGGCCGCGCGCAGATGGGCTTAAACCAGTTCCTGGACGTGGAGCGGGTGGAAGTGCTGCGCGGACCGCAGGGCACGCTTTACGGCCGTAACGCCACTGCCGGCGTGATCAACGTCATTCACCGTGAGCCGGGCGACGAAGCCGAGGGCTATGTGAACCTGAAGCTCGGCAACTTCAATCGTTACGACGCTGAAGCGGCCTACGGCGGCCCGATCGGCGAAGGCGCCGGCTTCCGCCTGGCGGCCCGCTACGGTTCCGACGGCGGCTTCACCGAGGACCTGGACCCGACGGGTGGCGACGAGGTTGACGGCGGCGAAACAATGGGCGTACGCGCCACCCTGACGTTCGCTCTCTCCGACACGATCAACGTGAAGCTGATCGGAGACTACACCGACTTCGACGGCGACAACCGCACGATTCGCCCGCGCGGCAACCTGCACCGCTCGGCAGCCGAAGGCGCAAAGGCGCTGCCGGACTTCGACCAGACCCGCAACGAAGTGGATAGCTTCCAGAAATGGACCATCAGCGGCGTGACCGGGGTCGTAACGGTGGACCTGGGCGCCGGCATGTCCTTGACGTCCATTACCGGCTACCGGCAGTTTGAGGACAGCTTCCGCTTCAACACCGATGGTACCGAGATCTTCGTGACCCAGACCCATTTCGAGCGCGACACCGACCAGTTCTCCGAAGAAATCCGGCTGGCCTGCGACTGCAACGACTACGAATGGATCGCAGGCCTTTACTACTTCACGGAAGACAAGGTAGAGGACTTTGGGCTGCCGGGCATCAATTTCGGCGGCGCATTCAATATCTTCGCCACCAACAAGACCGACGCATGGGCCGGCTTCGGCGAACTGACCTGGCACTTCAACGACCGCCTGAGCGGCATCGTCGGTGCGCGCTACAGCAATGAGGAGAAGGACGACTGGAATCTGCGCGGGCTGACCGGCGGCAACTTCGACGGACTGTTCGGCGGCAGCGACCCGAGGGCCTTTTCGTTCAGCTTTCCGCCGCGTATGACGGTCGACGACTGGGACGCGTTCACGCCCAAGTTGGGGCTGAAGTACGACTACAGCGAGAACATTCTGCTTTACGGCACGCTCACCCGGGGGTTCAAATCCGGCGGTACCAACTCGCTAAGCGGTAACGCAGCATTCGATCCCGAGTATCTCTGGAGCTTCGAGGTAGGTGGAAAGTCCACGCTGGCTGACGGCAACGCGATCGTGAACGCCGCGGCTTTCCTCTACGATTACACCGACCTGCAGGTCTCGACCTTCTCCGAAGGCACCGTGGTGGTGACCAACGCGGCCGAAGCCACGATAGCGGGCCTGGAGCTGGACGTGTCCGCGGTGCTTTCCAACGAGTTCACCTGGAACAGTTCGGTGATGGCGCTCAGGGCCGAGTACGACGAGTTCCTGAGCCGTTATGGGTTCATTGACACACCGGCAGGCCGCCTGCCCAACGTTCTTGATCTGGACGGCAACAACATGGTCAACGCACCGGAACTCTCGCTGACCTCAACATTGAACTACAACTCCGACATCCCGCTGGGCGAGTTCTCGGCCATGGCCCAGATCTCGTACCGCTCAACGGTGTATCACAGCCAGTTCAACGAGGTGGAAGTGGGCCAGGGCAGCATCATGCTGGCCAACATGCGTGCCGGGATACGCTTCCTGAACGGCGTGGAGGTGGCCTTCGTGGTCCGCAACCTGCTGGACCGCGAGTATTACCAGAACTCGGTACGCTTTACGTCATTGAACGACCGCAGCAAGGACTTCGGCGGTATCGGCGCGGCCCTGGGCTACCCGGGCGAGGGGCGTTCCATGGCGCTGCAACTGCACGCCGCATTTTGATCCAGGCCGGCGCGTCCGACGCGCGCGCCCCCCTGGGAACGAGGGCATCCTGCCCTCGACGCGAGCGGGACGCCCTCGTTCCAGCTTGTTCCACGACGAGGGCAGGATGCCCTCGTCCTCAGCGCGTTGAATCGTGAGCGCCAGGCCCAACCGCAGCTGGTACATCGTGGGCGTCCTGACGGTCGCCTACACCTGCTCGTACATCGACCGCTCGGTGCTGGGCCTGATGGTGGGCCCGATCAAGGCCGAGTTGGGCATCACCGACACCCAGTTCAGTCTTCTGCAGGGCTTCGCCTTCGCGATCTTCTACACCCTGCTGGGCATCCCCATCGCCTGGCTGGCTGACCGCGCCAGCCGCCGCAACATCATTTCCGCCGGCATTGCCGTATGGAGCCTGATGACGGCCCTGTGCGGCCTGGCGCGCACCTTCGGGTCCATGTTCCTGGCGCGTGTCGGCGTAGGCGTGGGCGAGGCGGCGCTATCGCCGGCGGCCTACTCCATGATCGCCGACCTGTTCCCGCGCGATAAGCTCGGCCGCGCCTTGGGGATATATTCCTCCGGCGTGTTCGTCGGCATCGGGCTCAGCTTCATCCTGGTGGGCAAGCTCATCGGCGCCCTTGACTCCGTAACGCTGCCGCTTGTCGGCGAACTCACCCCCTGGCGGCTCACGCTGATCGTGCTGGGCATTCCGGGGCTGATCGTGGCCGCGCTGTGCTTCACCTTTCGTGAACCGGCGCGGCTGGGCGCCAAGACCGGCGGCGTTCCGCTGGGAGAAGTGAGAGTGTTCTTCCGGCGGCACTGGAAAATCTACGTGCTGCTTTTCGTGGCCTTCTCCATGCTTACGCTGCTGTTCAACGGCGTGATGTCCTGGTTCGGCGAGTACCTCATCCGAATCCATGGTATGACTCGGGCCGACGCGGGCTGGTACCTGGGGCTGATCGTGACGTTCTTTGGCGGCTCCGGCATCATCTGCGGCGGTCTCCATTGCGATTATCTGAAGCGGCGCGGCGACAACGGCGGAGCGATTCGTTCGGCGCTGATGGCTGCCTGCCTGCTGCTGCCCCTGGGCGCCACGGCGACGCTTATGCCCACCGCCGAACTGTCGCTGATGGTGTGCGCGCCCCTGCTGTTCTTCGCAAGCTGGGTGTTTGCTCCGGCCACCACCGCATTGCAGCTGTTTACCCCACCGGCCATGCGTGCGCAGTTCTCGGCCGTGTATTTGTTCGTCGTCAACCTGACCGGCATCGGCTTCGGCGGCACCGCCGTGGCGCTGATTACCGACTTCGTGTTTCGCGACGAAGCCATGCTGCACTACTCCATAGCGAGCGCCGCCGCGCTGAGCGGGATTCTGAGCATCATCCTGCTGTGGCTGCTGCTTTCCATCTACCGGCGCGCCATGGACGTGCGCGAGCGGCAACTCGCAAACGATAGCGCTTCTTGAACCAGGTCACGCTCGATATCGATCACGTCGGCTTGGTGGGGCCGGACATTCACGCCACCGTCGGCGCGTTCCGGCGCCTCGGTTTCCGCGTAACGGACCCGGTGGAACTGATGGGGACGGCCCCCAACGGCAGGGAACAGAGCCTGGGACAGCAAAGCGCCCATTTCATATTCGGCTCCACCTACGTGGAGTTGAGCGAAGTGACCGCTCCCGGGCCGAACCACCACCTGGCCGCCTGGCAGGGCGACGGCCACGCCATCCGCATCCTGATTCTGCGCGCCAGGGACATCGCCGCCGTTCGCGAGCAATTGCTCCAAGCCGGGCAACACCCCAGCCCGATGGGCGAAGCAAGCCGCGGATTGCAATACGCCGACGGTGCGGTGGCGCGCTTTCGCTGGCTGGCGCTGCCACCGGAAAGCTATCCGGAGGCGCTGTGCGGGTACGTGCAGCACCTTACGCCCGAACTTGTTTTCTGGCCGGAAATGAACGCCCATCCCAACGGCGCCGAGGAACTGACCGGCATGACGCTGCACACGGCTGACGTGGATGACGCAGCGCGCCGGTTCGGGCTGCTGGAGCGCCCGCAAGCACCGGAAAGCCTGGAGATCAAACCGGCCAAGCGGGGTTTGAGCGGCTTCACGGCATTGCACTTACGAACGGGCAGCCTGGATCAGACCGCCCAAACACTCCGCGAGACGGAGCAACCGTTTGAACTCGACGCCGGCAGCCTGCGCGTTCAGAGCCCCGGCGTTCTCCTGGAATTTTCCGAGTAAGCCCCGGGACGATCACTTCTACCCGGGCATTGCGTTTCGAGGGCAGGATGCCCTCGTTCCCAAGCGGCCTCGGTCGCGGCTTGTCCTGGGGGCGAGGGCGTCTCGCCCTCGGAGAGGGCAGGATGCCCTCTTTCCCAGGGAGTTAACCTAGTCACCTATGCAGACCAACCTTACCGTGTCGCAGGCTGAACGGCTCGTCCTGCAAACTGTCGCTGCGTGGCCGGCGGAACGCGTGCGTCTGTCGTGCGCAACCGGCCGCATCCTGCGCCAGAACGTGCTTGCCGAACGCGACCTTCCTCCGTACGACCGCGCCACCATGGACGGCATCGCGCTGCGCTGGAAATCCTGGGCTTCCGGACAGCGAGAATTCCGGCTTGAAGGCTTGCAAAGCGCCGGCCAACCTCCGGGGACGCTTGCCGACCCGCAGGCCGCCTGGCGCATCGCCACCGGCGCAGCCCTGCCCGCCGGTGGCGACACTGTCGTCCCCGTAGAAAAAATCGTTGCCGGAAGTAACGCGGTCTGCATTGTCGACAATTACCGCCCCAAACGATCCCAGTTCATCCACAAGCGCGGCTCCGACCGACGCGCCGGCGCCCTCCTGCTCAAGGCCGGCCAACCCATCGGCGGCGTCGATATGGCCCTGCTCAGCGCCAACGGCGTGGCGCAACCCTCAGTGGCCCCAGACCCGCGGATTGCCGTGATCTCCACCGGCGACGAACTGGTGGGCTTAGAGTCCCAACCGGAGCCGTGGCAAATCCGCTCCAGCAATGGCCCCGCCATGGCCGCTCTACTGCAACGAAACGGATACAACAACGTCAAGGCAACGCAAGCGCCCGACAACCCCGAGGTGCTTGCCGAGCGCATCAAAGAGGCCCTTGCCCAAAGCGATGCCCTGATCCTGAGCGGCGGCGTATCGAAGGGGGCCAAAGACTACGTCCCCGGCGTCCTGACCAAGCTTGGCGCCAAGGCAATATTCCATCGTGTGCGCCAGCGCCCCGGCTTCCCGCTGTGGTTCGGCATGGACGGAGAAACGCCGATCTTCGGCCTGCCAGGAAACCCGGTTTCCAGCCTCGTCTGCCTCCGCCGCTACGTAATTCCAGCGCTCCAAAAGGCCCAAGGCGCCCGGCCTGCATCACCCGAATACGCGACCCTTGCCGAGGACGTAACCTTCACGCCCGCCCTCACCTGGTTCCTCCCGGTCCGCCTATCCACCAGCCATGACAACCAACTCCTCGCCCACCCCCGCCAAACCAACACCTCCGGCGACTTCGCCTCGCTGGCCCAAACCGATGGCTTCGCCCAACTCCCCGCCGGCCGCAGCTACTTCACCAGCGGCTTCTCAACCCGCATATTCCGCTGGAATGTTGCCTAATCAAGGCAAAAATCAGAAAAAGTGCCGGTAACTGACGTACAGAACTCGTCCGTCGAGACTGTAGAGGCGATATGCCTGCGGTAGCGGAGATGAATATGAGCCGAGCTCGGGATCCTCGTCGGTGAGATTCTTGACGCCCACCGTGATGCGGCCGTCCCAGGGCGATTGCCACCGATAAAACAGGTCGTACTCCGCGTGCGGGGATATCGAAAACTCGGCCGCGGGTAAGCCGAAACCGCCCACATAGTGGATATAGGTCGAAACGGTGTGATTGCCGTAACTCCAGTTTATCGCCGCCGAACTGCGATCCGTGGGCCTTGCGCCGGCAGCCGCACCAGCCCCGGATGCAAACCCAAGGCCCGAGCTCGGTTGCGTGGCGGTGCGGGATCGGGTTCGATGCCGGAGGATGACCCCGGCATACAGGGCAAAGTGGAAGTCGCCCAGCCTTGCCGTCGTGAGATCGTATGCCAGTTGAAAATCCACCCCCCTGAATTGCGCCCTGTAGGTGTTGTCCCAGGGCACGTCGGCTTCAACCAATGCTCCCGTGGCCGGGTGCCGCTTGAGCAGGCTGCCGGAGCCGCAAAGGACGATCTCCGCCGGCGTCCCTGTATACCTCGTTGGTTCAATTCGTCCCGTGTTTACGCACTGCCCCTCGAACTCCTGGCCGATCAAGCCCTGCAGGGGCGGCAGAGCAATCCCGTTTTCCAGATTGACGTTCCAGTAGTCCAGGCGAGCCGTGAGCGAGTTCCACCCCACCACCAGGCCGACGTTATAGCTGTCCGACAATTCCGGCCGTAACGCCGGGTTGCCGCCGGTGTAGGTGGGAAATTCCCCTTCGTCACAATCCGACGGCGCGATGCCGTCGCGCCGGCACTTGACCAGGTCAATGCTGCTCTGGAGCCACAACGCAGTCCCGTCATACAGGTTGTTCATGCTGCCGGCGCGGAACCCCTCACCCCAGGAGGCCCGCAACAGTAGCCAGCCGGTGGGCTGGTAGCGCGCCGACAAGTAAGAACTCAGTTCGCTGCCGGCGGCATCGTCGTATTTGTCCCAGCGAACCGCCGCGCTTAGTTGCAGGTTGGGCATTAGCGGAGCCAGTGCTTCGCCGAACAGCGCCTTGATCAGCCGTTCACCGGAGCCGCTGATGCCGGCACGGCCAAGCAGATCTCCCCCCGTGGTTAAAGGGTCGTAGATATCCCGGTACTTTTCGTCAAAGTAATCAAATCCCAGGGCCCAACTCACCGGACCGCCGGGACTCGTGAACATGTCAAAGCCTACGTTGCCGCTGTAGGAGCGGAAATCGGCCCGGGAATCGCGGGTGGAGCTCGCGCTGAGGTCGCCGTAAGCGGAGTCGTTGCCCGGGCTTAAGGGATCAAAGGGGTTGTATCGGCCCTGTGAAATCAATTGCGAGGTGGTGAAAGACCTGGGGAAGCAGCAACTGTTCTCGCGGCCGTCGTAGCGGGTGTGCCGGGCTTCGAATTCGTATTCGAAGATGCCCACCGTGCCATAGGCCAACAGCGCGTTCTCATGCAATGTGAGCAAGGCCTTGAAGTTGCGGTCGCCCATTCCCACAAAACGGTGTCGGAGCGTGTAGGGAAGTAGTTCGGGATAGGGAATGTCGAAGTCAAAGCCCTGCTTCAGCCCTGTGGCTGCAGCATCGGTCAGCAGGATGTCGCCCGGCGGCGGTGCGAAGCGTCCATGCACGTCTTGGGTGCTGAACAGCGATTGCACGCGCAGCGCGTGAGTGGGTGTGAGTTCGTAATCGGCATGCAGGAAGAGACTCGCGCGCTTCAGGTCGGTAGTTTCCCACGCAGAGGTCGCGTAATGGAAACCGCAGTGCTGTTCGCCGGTAACGGCGATATACGGACCGGCCAGCACCTGCTGCCCGGTGGCCGGATCCACTGCCTGCTCGCAATTCGGCGCGGCAAGGTAATGAGGCCAGATGGTATTGCCCCAAGAGCTCACGTTGTCGGCGTTGCCCCAGGCATACCAGGTTGCGGGAAACGGGGCATTGGGGTAATCCGCCGCACCGGCCGCGTAGCCTGTGCCCCCCCTTGTGTAGAAACGATCCGCGGAGGCAATGTGCGACTTGTTGCGGAAATCGGCGCTGAACAGGTAGCGCCCCCGATCCGTGGCGCCGCCCAGCGTAATCACGCCGGATTCCGCCTCTGCGCCTTCGCGGGTGGGATGATCCAGCGACGCCCCTATTTCAATGCCCTCGTAGTCCTTGCGCAGGATGACGTTGATCACGCCGCCGATCGCATCGGAGCCGTAGATGGCGGAGGCGCTGTCGGTGAGAATCTCGATGCGCTCAACGGCCGCCAAGGGGAGAATATTGAGGTCAACAGCCTGGTTGGCGGTGATCGGCGAACGCGGCATGCGCCGCCCATCCAGCAGCACCAGGCTGCGGTTTGCGCCGATTCCGTGCAAATCTACGGTGGCTTGACCAATCCATGAGCTACCGGAAACCTCGCGCGAGGAGCCAAAGCTGTTGGCCGGGCTGTTCCGCAGCACGTCGGCCACCGATTCCCGACCGCTCAACTCAATTTCCTCGCGCGTAATAATGATTACCGGGCGGGCCTCCTCCACGTCGATTCGCTTGATCCGCGAACCGGTGACCACCCGGCGGCCGAGCTCCAGGACGTCCTCTTGCTCATCATCCGCGCCGTCTTCCTGACCCATTGCCACCGGGCCTATGCACAGCGCGGCGATTGCCCCTGCGCACACAACCGAGCGGAGCGCATGGCCCACAACGTCACGATTGGATTTCATCAGTTGCCAATTCTTACCGCAAGTTGCTCTCCACACCACACTACTTCGCCCTACACTCAAGAGCGACCATCATACTCAAGGACGCGCAGGGAACATTGGAACGAGCGCATCCCTCCCTGGGAACGAGGGCACCTGCCCTCGACGAGGGCGAGACGCCCTTGTTCCCAGGGAGTTGGATCGCACGACATCTCGACGCACCCGAATTTTCTTGCGCGGCGCCAATGCGGCGGCGGCGCAGCAATGACAATTGATGACTTGATGCTCTGCAACATGATGCTATTATGACGCGGAGCCATTGTCCGGAGCCCATGATGCGCACCACCCTGACCATTGATGACAAGATCGCCAGGCAGTTGAAGGAAATCGCCTATCGAACCGGCAGGTCCTTCAAGGCGGTGGTCAATGATTCCCTGCGCGCCGGTATTTCCGGCAAACCAGACGTGCCGGCGCCCAAACCCTATCGCATGAAGCCGGTCGCCATGGGACCGGTAGTAGGCCCATACAACCTCGATAAAACACTGAAACTGGCGGATCAGATTGAAGACCAGGAGATTGCCCGCAAGCTGCAACTGCGAAAATGATACTCATCGACGCCAATCTGTTGATCTACGCCATCAACCGGGATGCTCCCCACCACCAGGCTGCGAGAAAGTGGTTCGAGAAGGCGCTCTCCAGCGGCGAGCACATGGGACTGCCATGGATTTGTCTCCTGGCCTTCCTGCGAATCACAACTCGACCGGGCATACTCGCCAATCCTCTTACGGTCGAACAAGCTGCGGGATTTGTCGAAGAATGGTTGAAGCAACCGTCTATGGAGGCGGTTTCGCCGGGCCCCGGGCATTGGCCCATTCTCCGGCATTTGCTCCATTCGGCCGGCACGGCCGGTAATCTGACCTCAGACCTGCATCTGGCCGCCATGGCGATCGAAGTGGGCGCCCCTATCTATTCCGCCGATTATGACTTTCAGCGTTTTGCGGGACTCGATCACGTCAATCCATTCGGCGAAATCATGTGAATCGCGCAGTTTTCCAAGCTTATGCAGCGCTGGGCGTTTCGGGGGAAACGCTGGGAACGAGGGCATCTTGCCCTCGTCGAGGGCTGGAAGCCCTCGTTCCCAGCCGGGTCAGGCGAGGGAGTCGAGGGAGGTGGCTAGCCTTTCTACGATTTCGGTGATGTGTTGTTCTTCGGCGATGAGTGCCGGGCATAGGGCTACGGTTTCGCCGGTGGTGCGGACCAGCAGGCCGTTGTCGTAGCAGTTGCGAAAGACTTCCTGGGCGCGGGCCGTGGGCTTGTCGGGGATCGGCTCCAGTTCGACTGCGCCCAGCATGCCGAAATCGCGGATGTCGATCACGTAGGGCTTGCCCTTGAGCGCCTGCAATGCGCCGCCCAGCACAGCGCCCATTTCCTTGGCCCGCGTGAACAGGCCCTCGTTCTGGTACACATCCAGGGCCGCGTGTCCCGCCGCCACCGCCAGCGGATGTCCTGAATACGTATAGCCGTGGGCAAACTCGATGAGTTGCTCGGGGCCTTGCATGAAATCGTCGTAGATCTGCTCGCGCACCAGCACCCCGCCCATCGGCACCGAACCGCTGGTCAGGCCTTTTGCAATCGTAATGAGATCGGGCGTTACGCCGAATGTCTGCGAGGCAAACGCTTCACCGGTTCGCCCGAAGCCGGTAATGACTTCGTCGAAGATCAGCAGCAGTCCGTGGCGGTCGCAAATCTCCCGAATTCGCTCCAGATAGCCCTTGGGCGGCATCAGCACCCCGCCTGAACAGGCAATCGGTTCCACAATCACGGCGGCGATGGTCGAGGCGTCGTGCAGCGCCACGATCCGCTCCAGCTCGTCGGCAAGATGACCGCCCCACTCCGGCTGTCCGCGGCTGTACGCCTGATGCTCCAGGTCCTGCGTGTGGCGCAGATGGTCCACGCCCGGCAGCAAGGCCCCAAACAGCTTGCGGTTCGGCGCGATTCCGCCCACCGAAATGCCGCCGAAACCCACGCCGTGGTAGCCCTTCTCTCGCCCGATTAAGCGCACCCGCTGCCCCTCGCCGCGCACCCGATGCCAGGCAATCGCAATCTTCAGCGCCGTATCGACCGCCTCCGATCCGGAATTGGCAAAGAACACACGGGACAAGCCCTCAGGCGCGATTTCGGCCAGCCGGTTGGCCAGCTCGAAGGTGCGCGGATAGCCCATCTGAAAGGCCGTGTAGTAATCCAGCTTGGCCGCCTGCTCCTGAATGGCCGAGACGATGTGCGGATGACAATGACCCGCATTGCAGCACCACAGCCCCGACACGCCATCGAGCACCTGCCTCCCAGTGTGCGTCGTGTAATACATGCCCTGGGCTTCGGAAACGAAGCGGGGGTCGCGCTTGAACTGACGGTTCGCCGTAAACGGCATCCAATACGCCTGCAAATCCGGCAGGTCGTTGGTCACACTTTTGTTCGTATCCATGGGCGGGTAGCCTACCAGCCTTCTAACCCGAAAGTATCAATAATCCGTCGCATAATCTGACGCTGTTGTCGGAAAGGCGGACGCATAGAAATTCATCGAACTGACGACCGCAGCAGGATATAAGTGATTGGGAAAAAAGCGAGGAGCGATATCGTAAATACAATGCTTACAGCGAGTTGGTCATGTACTGAAAACGTCGAAAGAAAAAGCCTCATGAATCCAACGTAGCCATAGGATTCCAGCACATTATTTACAAAGGCCAGAAAACGTCCCCCTCCAACAGACCCTACGAAGACCGGAATTGATACCAATGTAACTACTTTGAAGGAGACAACGTCTTCTTTTCTATAGTATTTCATTGTGGTCAACTCCTTAAGGTATGTACCAAGGCCGGTTTGTCGTATGTATTTCTTGACCGTCTCCCAATCAATCAGCACAAACATTACTGCTGCACTAAGAACAAGCGAAATTAACGCATTTGCTACGAAGAAATTCGGGTTGCCAGGATAAACGAGCTGATTGACTTCGCTCAATTGATCGCCGTGCGTACCAAACGTGAAATACGTGGACGCCATATCCAGAAAAACGCCGAACCAGAGCATAACCAATGCGACAATTACTGGCATTAAGAAGCAACCTCCACCATTAATCCGAAATCGGCATGTACCGGGTTCTGAATAGCGGCTATTCGCGGCCGATCCCTAGACGCGAACCGGAGTCATGGGTTGGGCAGCTCCTTTTCCTCGCGATGACTTCAGCAGCCGAAAGTGGATAGTAGGAGCCGTCGGGCGTCGCAAATGCACGCGTCAACTCCGCCTTAAGCCGCTCAAAAGACGCGCGCTCCGACTGCTCCTTGTGGCGCTTGATCAGGTCGCCAAGCTGGCCCGTCAATTTCATCGTGCGTGGGAACAAGTGTTTTCTTCGGAAGCTGGCTATTGAAGATAACCAATATTGAATACACCTACAACCACCGCCACCCTCGGTGGCTTGGTGGCCCCGAGGGTGGCTCCATTCAAACATACAAGCGAGGGCTGGAAGCCCTCGCCCCCAGGCGGGCACCCTCCCAGCTTAGTGCATCAACCATTGTGGTAGGGTGGCTGCAAGCAATTCAACGATGCAGGATCCACCAATGAGTCACGAAAAGCACTACAAACATAGCTGGATGTTTCCGCTGATCCTTCTTACTCTGACAGCATCGCCCGCCCTTGCCGAGGAAGAGTCGGTGATGGTGCTCGAAGGCACTACAGCCGCGCCGTACGACAATGGCGACTTCACGGTGTTTGACCGCACACGTGCCTGGGACCTGGCCAGACGGGAGGAATGGAAGAAAACGGCGGCGCCGGGTGAAAGGGCGCCCATCGAATCCCAGGGCGTCATTGCCCAGGCACCGATTGGCCCCGACGGCAAGTTTCGCCTTGAAATCGCCGTGGACAGGCCCCGAACAGTCTCTTTCGCCGTCCTTAACGCAGTGAGTCCCACCGGTAGTCGCTGGGCGCCAGTGAAGATGGGCAATAACTTCATCCTGGAGCCCGGAGAACTCAAGTTGAGGATGATACGAAGCGACTATTCCGTCATAACGGGCGGCCACTACAACGATGCCGTGTTCAACTCCTGGCGCCTGTCGGAGGAATACAAGGCAACGCGGTCGGAATACGATCAGTTGCGCGAACCCGTGCCGGACGAGCCCGAGCAAGCCAAGCGACGTCGTTTGGATCGCATAGGAGAGGTCTTCAACAGAGTAATGCAGCTTGAGAGCCAAGGCAGATCCAAAACCGCTCTAACCCACCCTGACCTGAAGGTAAGGCGGTTGGTTATCGAGTCGGCCTGGTCAATTGGCCCCTGGGCGGACGAAGCAGTGCGCGAACTTGCGGTACTGACGCCCGAGGACCCGTGGGTCGTCCAACGTCTCGCCTGGATAGAAGACGCTGAGGCGAATGCGGAGAATTACAGGCAATTGCGGGTGGGAGAGAGTGTCCTGGACTTCAACGCCGACACGCTCGACGGCGAGGAGGTAAAACTGGCGGACTTGCGGGCCGACAGCCGCTACTTGCTGGTCGAATTCTGGGCGTCCTGGTGCGGCCCTTGCCGGGTGGAAATACCGCACATGAAGCAAGCCTATGCGCGTTTCCGCGACCAAGGTTTCGAGATTGTCTCGTTCACCATCGACGAGGAACGCGAAGACTGGGAAGAAGCCTCGGCCGAGGAAGAAATTCCGTGGTTCGATCTGGGGATGGGACCGGAAGCTGATGCTCCAAAGGCCTACAACGTCAGGGGTGTGCCCGACAACTACCTCGTGGAATCAAGCTCAGGAGAGATCGTCGCGACGGACCTCCGGCGCCACAAGCTCGACGAAAAGCTCGAAGAACTGTTCGACTGAGGGCAGACAACCAGACGCATCGCGCGCTACCCCTGCGAGGGAGAGCGCACTGCCTTCCAGCGAGGGCGGGGACACGCTCATTCGCCAGGCACCCCCAACGTCGCGCATAAACGTTTGTGGTAGGGTCGGCAAAGTTCAATTGACGATGCGAGATCGAACAATGAGGCACGAAAAGCACTACATGCCAAGTTGCATGATCCCCCTGATCCTACTACTGCTGGCTGCGTCGCCGACCCTTGCCGAGGAAGAGTCGATGATGGTACTTGAGGGCACTACAGCCGCTCCGTACGACAATGGCGACTTCACGGTGTATGACAACACACGTGTATGGGACAAGGCCAGACGGGAGGAGTGGGAAAAATCGGCGGCGGGCGAAACCCCGCCCATCGAATCCCAGGGCGTTATTGCCCAGGCGCCGATCGGTCCCGACGGCACATTTCGCCTGAGAATTGCAGTGAACAAGACCCGAACGGTAGCTTTCGCTGTCGTCAACGCCAAGACCCCCGACGGAAAGATGCTTAAGCCGTCCAAGACGGGCAACAACTTCATCCTGGAGCCCGGGGAACTCAAGTTGCGGATGATCCGCCACGATTACTCCATCATTACAGGCGGCCACTACAACGATGCCGTGTTCAACTCCTGGCGCCTCTCGGACGAATACGAGAAAGCACAGGCGGACTATATGCGGGAACTGGTGCCGGAAGAGGACGAAACGGAGCAAGCCGAGCGGCGCCGCTGGGATCGTATGGTCGAGGCGCGGCGACTAGCGATGCAGCTTGAAGTAGAGGGCATGTCCAAGGTTGCCCTCACTGACCCCGACCCGTTGGCAAGACGGTTCGCGATTGAGGCATCCTGGATTGTTGGACCGTGGGCGAATGACGCAGTGCGTTCACTCGCCAGACTTACGCCAGAGGACCCGTGGGTCGTCAGAAGGCTCGCCAGTCTGGATTCTTCCAACGAAAATGTGATCATTATCAAAGCTCCGCGGGTAGGCGAAGGCATCGTTGACTTCACCGGCGAGACGCTCGATGGGTTGGAAGTGCGAACGGCCGACGTGCGCGCCAAGAACCGGTTCGTGCTTGTGGAGTTCTGGGCGTCCTGGTGCGGCCCTTGCCGGGTGGAGATTCCGCACATGAAGCAAGCCTATTCGCGTTTTTACAACAAGGGCTTCGAGATCATCTCGTTCACCATCGACGAGGAGCGGGAGGATTGGGAGCAGGCGTCGGCCGAGGAAGACTTGCCCTGGATAGATATAGGCATGGGCTTCGAAACGGAGGCGGCGCAGGCCTATTCCCTCAAGTATCGTGGCGTGCCCAGCAACTACCTGGTGGACTCGCGCACCGGCAAGATCGTCGCGGCCGACCTTCGCCGCCACAAGCTCGACGAGAAGCTCGAAGAACTACTGAATTAAGAGCCGACAGCCAAACGTAGCGGACGGTACCTGCTTAGAGGGAAGGCATGTTGTGCTTCAGCGAGGGCGGGACGCCCTCACCCCTGGGAACGAGGGCATCTTGCCCTCGACGAGGGCTGGAAGCCCTCGTTCCCGGCAGAAAACCACTACGGCTTGCGAGGAATGGTGCCGTAGTCATCCAGGAATCGTCCGAACTGGTGCATGCGTTCGTGCAGCACTGTCACGATACCGATGTCTCCGTTGCTCAACCACTTCCAATATACGAAGTGCTTCTCGTCGCGAAAGAAACAGCCATCCACGCCGAACTCGGCGGCGACCGGACGTGAGGCGACACCACCGGCCGCGATCCTCTCGAACGCATCAAACAAACCAGTAATGTACGAATCTGCTTGAGTTTTCCCCCAGCGGTCCCGCGAATAACGGTAGATTTCGTCGATGCGGAGTGCGGCCGATCCCTGGACGCGAACCGCGATCATGGCTCGGACCGCCCCTTGTTCCTGGCGATGACTTCGGAAGCAGAAAGCGGTTGATAGGAGTCATCCGGCGCTACGAAGGCGCGTGTCAACTCGGCCTTGAGCCGCTCGAAAGTCTCGCGCTCCGCCCGTTCCTTGTCGCGCCGGATCAAGTTGCGGACATATTCGCTGACGTTCTCGTAGGAGCCGTTCTCACCGACATTGGCCGATACGAAGTCGCGAAGCGCACCACTAAGCCGGACCGTCATTGTCGTTGTGCGTGGCATAACTCAATTTCCAGGGAGATGGTGCGTTCAATATAAGCAATATTGAATACGATCACAACTATGGGAGGGAGTCGCGCCGTGTCCCTGGGAGTATTCGCAGCGGGTGCCGCTGCGCTGGCGCGCAGGGAATATGCTGGGAACGAGGGCGGGACGCCCTCCCTCCCAGGGTTATTCCTTGAAGCGGGTGCGGAGATGTGGGGGCACGACGGGGCAGGCGGTTTCGGTGCGACCGAACATGCGGTAGCGGCGGTCGCCGACGAAGTGGTAGCCCATGTTGCGCATTCGAGCGGGGAAGACGCTCATTAGAAGCGCCAGCAACAGCCACAGGCCGCCCAGCATCTTCAATATCCGGATTGTGGCGTCCGCCTCCATCAGCAGGCCGTCGTCGCTCATCAGCACGATGCTGTCCGGGAGACCTGCCCGCTCCAGTGGCGTCAATTCTGATTCGAAATACTCGCTTTGCAGCGGTGACAGGCGGATGCGGCCCTCGGTGTCCTCGGCCAGAATCAGGCGCACGATCCCGTGGCAGAGCGCGCAGGTGCCGTCGTAGAACAGCGTCGCCTGCGAAGGCAGTGTTCGATCCCTGACCCACGCCGGGTCGAAGGTGAACAGGTGAAACAGCAACATCGCAATCGTGAGATCGGCGAAATTCAGCAGAAACGCGAAGCCGAATTGCACCACCAGCATCGCGCTCCATACCCAGGGACGGGCGCGGCGGAACAGCGCGATGGGCGCGAACAGCAACTCCACATACAAGATGCCCCAGGTGACGAGCATCACGAGAATGGGCGGCAGCCACAAGAGGAAGTCGCGCAGGAAGTAATCGCGCGCCAGCGGATTGTGCAGCACATAGCCCACGGCATCGCCGGACACCCACGACGGGCTGAGCAACTTGGAATAACCGCTGTAGCTATAGCTCAACGCCAGGACGATCCATCCCGCGAGAAAAACAGCGGCGGGAAAGCGCCAGCCGCCGCCCGGATCCGGGCGCCCACGCGCCGCCCAGGAACCGTACGGCGCTCGAGGAATGAACAAGTGCGCCAGCAGCATCCAGCCCACGTACGGCAGGCTCGGATTGGCGATCAGCGGATTGCGGCCGAACAGGCTGGCCAGCACCAACCACAGGAAAAAAACGGCCCATTTGTCGGCCACTCCAGCCATAAACAGCAGCGACGCCGCAGCCGCCGCGATCACCACCGCGACCACAAAACCCGGCGTATCCGCCAGGCCGAAGATGTTCGCAAACACACCGAATAACGGACTTTGGCGAGCGTCCGGAAGCATTCCTTCGGACGAGAACAACTCCCAGGCCCACGGCGCCAGATGCACGAAATGCGCGAACAGGTACGCGCCCAGCAGGATGCGGAAGATGCTGTATTGGCCGCCGGTCCAGCTATTGCGCATCGCAGCGGCTCTCAAACTCAAGTTGCCAGCCGTGGCCCGCGGCCAGCTCCTGGCGCGGTTCGATGATCACGGACACCGGCCCGGCAACGTCGTCGGCGTTCACGCCCAGCTCCTCCAGGATCGTGGAGGAACCGCAGAAGGCAAATCGCAATGCACTGTCCAGCATCGGCCTTGTGACCTCGCTGGCGTTAAGCACCGGCGCATACGAAATCGCAGCCCCGTAAGCGTTTCTGCGGTTATAGGGGCCGCGAACGCCGCGATAGTTGGCGGGTGTGAGTTTGAGCTTGTGCCGCCGGCCACTTCGGTCCGTCCAGGTCAGGAGGAACTCCGACGAATAGGTCTCGAACCCTTGGTGCGCAGTAAACACTTTCGGCGTCGGCGAACTGCCGGTGGCCTGGGCCAATCCCTTGAGCACCGGAAAGCCGAATACCTCGCCGACCATTTGCGCCACCCCGACCAGGACCAGCGCGCCGGCGGAGATCCAGGCCCGAAACCTCAAGTCCCCCCTCCTCCCTCCGCCTGGGCGGATTGATGCAGGTCCGTCCCTTTCAGCATCTCCATCAACCGCAGCTCGTAGTCCTTTTCAAATCCGCACTGCGATTCGAACCGATACGGATTGTGGAAAGTCCCGAACGCCATGTCCCAGATCGGCAAGTCGGAGAAATTCTGCCGATGCCAACGCATTTTGTGATGAATGCAATGACTTTCCGGGCGCTGGAAGATAAACCCGATCCAGCGCGGCGTGTTGACGTTCCAGTGGTAGAACAGCTCGCCCAACCCGGTAAGCAACACGGAGAGCGAGGCTGCCGCCGGACTCAGACCGCACAGGATGTAGACGATCGCGCTGGAAAGGATGCTGTTGGCGAATATCTCCGCCGGATGCTTGTAGAAGCTGGTGATCAGCTCGATCCGTTGCGGGCTGTGGTGCACCTGGTGGAACACCCTCCACAACAACGGCACCTCGTGACGCCAACGGTGCCACCAGTAGTAGATGAACGTAATGACCACGTAGCCCGCCACCGCCCCACCGCCAAAGCCCAGGTAGTCTTCAAGTCGAAAAAGCGCCCAACCATCAAACCACCGGTCCCAGGTCACGCCCGACACGAACACCGCCGCCACCTGCACCCCGTTCAACAGCGCCGCCCTGCCCCACCATCCGGTCACCTTCTTCCACGGACGGCCGCGGGCGATCGATTCCACCACGAACATCACAATCGCAACCCCGGCAACGACGGCGACAATCTGCAAGCCTTACCCTCTAACGTCTGCTCGATACAAGTATAGGAGGATTACCGCCTCGCATAGAATTCAATGGTTGGACCCAGGAACAAAGAACGAGGGCGGCCTGCCCTCCCCGCACCTGCCATAAAATCCTCTCATCGCGGAAAAATCGGTTTTAGCCAGATGGCCAGTGATTATGCGACTTGCACGCGCGAGTATCCATCAGCCTGGGCGAGCCCTACGATGACTATTGCTACAAGTTGGTTGCCGCTGTATTGGAAAAACAATGACAACAAGAGCGGCACAGCAAGCCGGAATCTTTACCATAGGTCATTCGGCGCACGAACTTGCGCAGTTCGTAGATTTGCTTGCGCAGAACCGAATAGGGGCCGTAGCGGATGTACGGTCGATGCCCTACAGTCGTCGGCATCCGCAATTCAATCGGGAAGCTCTGATGAAGGCGTTGAGGGCGCATGGAATAGCGTACGTGTATCTCGGCAAAGAACTTGGAGCAAGGAGCAACGATCCAGCCTGTTATGTGAATGGGCGCGTCCAATTCCGGAGACTGGCCAAGGCAACTCTGTTTCAGTCAGGAATCAAGCGCATACTGGACGGAAGTCAGCGCATGAGTATTGCGCTGATGTGCGCGGAAAAGGACCCTCTCGATTGCCATCGAACCATATTGGTCACCCGCGAACTGGTTGGCTTGGGCACGGAGGTCAAGCACATTCTCGCCGATGGAGAGATTGAAACGCATCAGGAGGTAATGAACCGGTTGTGCAAACAGCTGGGAATTGAAGAAGACCTGCTCCGTCCGCCCGAAGAACTGGAGGACGACGCATATGCGGCGCAGGAGGAAAAGATTGCCTACGCTACCGCAGAACACGCTCAAGAAGCGCAGGGGGTTCAAGAGTGAGGATACTGACGATCGGCTTTACCAGGAAGAGCGCCAAGCGATTTTTCGAATTGCTCACAAAGGCAGGTGCAAGGCGAGTAGTTGACGTTAGACTCAACAACGTCTCTCAATCTGTAATACGCGCACGGATTTTGCCTGCGTAGTGTTACCTCCCTGGGAACGAGGATGCCCCACCCCCCCTGGGAGTGGTCACAGCGGTTCGCGCTGCGCTGGCGCGCAGGGAACAAGCGCTGGATACGCTCCATATATGCCGCCTGAATCCCAAAAATTATTCCATGATAAATCAACGAGTTGTAATTTGTTCCATGCAAGTGAGGGCATCCTGCCCTCAAACCACCTGACTTAAAATCCCCCCAACACCGGAGCACACAACCTTGGGCAAGAACTCCCAAACCTTCCTACCCCTCAGCATCGCAGTGCTGACCATCTCCGACAGCCGCACGCTGGAAACCGACGACTCCGGCGCGCTCCTGGCTGAGCGGATCACTAGCGCCGGCCACAAACTGCAAGAGCGCCTCCTCGAACCCGACCACCGCTACCGCATCCGCTCCGTCATATCCCAATGGATCGCCGACGAAGCCATCGACGCCATCATCACCACCGGCGGCACCGGCCTGACCGGCCGCGACGGCACCCCCGAAGCCATCGAACCCCTCCTCGACAAACAAATCGAAGGCTTCGGCGAGATGTTCCGCGTGCTGTCCTACGAGGACATCGGCACCTCCACCCTGCAATCGCGCTGCCTGGCGGGACTGGCCAACGGCACCTTCGTGTTCTGCCTGCCCGGCTCGCGCAACGCCGTGGCCACCGGCTGGGACAAACTCATCGAAGCGCAGCTCGACACCCGCACCCGCCCCTGCAACCTGGCCGAGCTCAAACCCCGCTTAAGAGAAACCTAAAGCCCATGGCATTGCTCCAGATCCACCAGTTCCCCTGCCTGTCCGACAACTACGGCTTCCTGGTGCACGAGCGCCTGTCCGGCGTGACCGCCACCATCGACACGCCCGACCCTCGCGCCATCCACCAAGAACTCAAGCGCAAGCGCTGGCGCCTAACGCACATCCTCAACACCCACCACCACGCCGACCACGCCGGCGGCAACCTGTGGCTCAAGGAACGCACCGGCTGCGTCATCGTAGGCCCCAGCGCCGACGCCGCACGCATCCCCGGCATCGACCTCCAGGTAGGCGAAGGCGAAATCCTGGAATTCGGCAACACCGACGCCCACGTATATGACACGCCCGGCCACACCAGCGGCCACATCGTCTATCACTTCGCCGACGAAGACGTGGCCTTCGTAGGCGACACCCTGTTCTCCATGGGCTGCGGCCGCCTGTTCGAAGGCTCACCTACGCAGATGTGGAACTCGCTCCAAAAGCTGATGAACTGGCCCGGACGAACGCGGATTTACTGCGCGCATGAATATACGAAGACGAACGGGCGGTTTGCGCTGACCGTGGACCCCGACAACCAGGCGCTGGTCAAACGCATGGAAGAAGTGGAGCGCCTACGCGCAGAGGGACGGCCGACCGTACCCACCACGATGTACCAGGAGAAACGCACCAACCCCTTCCTAAGGCCGAACAGCCAAGGAATCCGCGTGCAACTGAAAATGGAAGAAGCAGACGACGTCCAAGTATTCGCAGAGGTTCGCCGTCGCAAGGACCGCTTCTAACATCCACCAAGCCAAGCATCCCCAAGAAACCATCCCCAACCCCTGGGAACGAGGGCTTCCAGCCCTCGAAAACGGCGCAAACCCCTTCGTCCCCCCTGCTCTCCACGCAAGTTTTCGCAGCGGGCGCCGTTGCGCTGACGCGCAGGGAACAACGGAGCGAGGGCATCTTGCCCTCGACGAGGGCTGGGAGCCCTCGTTCCCAGGTTGTTCCATGCAAGCGTGCCGAATCCATGACCATCCTTCTGACCGCCGCCAACGGCCGAACCGGCCGCGCAGTCCTCACCCAACTGTCCAAAGCAGGCGCCGACGCAAAGGTGTTCCTGCGCGACGAACGCCAGTGGCCCGCCCTGGAACAACTGGGAGCGGCATCCTATGCCCTCGGCGACATGGAAGACGCACCAACGATCAACGCCGCGATAGCCTCGTGCGAAACAATCATCCATATCGGCCCGCCCATGCATCCCAACGAGGTCGAAATCACAAGCCGCTTCATCGACGCCGCCCTATCCCACGACATATCCCGATTCGTCTATTACTCGGTCATGCACCCACTACGCCGCGCGGTCCGCCATCACCGCCTCAAACTGGACGCCGAAGAAGCGCTCATCGAGTCCGGCCTGCCCTACACCATCGTGCAGCCCATGCGCTATATGCAGCACCTGGCATTGATCTGGAACAAGGTGCTTGAGACCGGCATTCACGCCATGCCCTTCAACATCGATGTCCGCTTCAATGTCGTGGACCTCCGCGATCTCGCCGAAGCCACGGCCATCGTGGCCACCAACCCGGGACATCTCTACGCGACCTATGAGCTCGGCGGCCCGGAGGCCCTGAGCCAGCGCGACATGGCCGCCGTGATCAGCCGGGTGTTCGGCAGAGAAATCCGTGCCGCAGCCGTGAGCCTGGAGGAGCTGGAGAAGAACGCCCGCGCAGCCGGCGCCAGCGACGATCGAGTGACACAAATGCTAGCCATGAACAAGCACTACGACCAGTACGGGTTCCGTAGCAATCCCAATGCACTCCGATGGGTCCTGGGGCGTGAGCCCAATACATTCGAGGACTACGTAACAAGGTTAGCCGCCAGGAGCGCGGCGGGATAGCCGTCCTCCATAGACGCCATTCATCCCTTCCCGTTTCGGTAGAAAGTAGTTGCAAACGTGGACGTTGGGCATATGTAGGTAAATGTGCCGGAACTCTGCATGAAAAAGAACTGCATTTGTGCCAGCGCCGTAGTACAAGTCGCTTCTGCGAGGCTGTTTCATGGCATGTTAGACTGCAAATTCAGTTGGTTGACGTCTGCAATCCGCTGCTTCTTGTCAGGACAATCGAATCATGAGCATACGTGCAATTGACGTAGCTGCCTACATCCTGCGCAACCAGGGTTCCATGCCGGCCATGAAGCTGCAAAAGCTCGTTTATTACTCACTGGCCTGGTCTCTCGTTTGGGATGACAAACCGCTCTTTGAGGAAACGATTGAAGCGTGGGCGAATGGTCCGGTGATTCGAGAACTCTATGACGCGCATCGCGGACAGTATTCTGTTTCCCGCATTCCCGATGGAGACCCGGATCTGCTGGATAGAGATCAGTGCGAGACAGTCGATGCGGTTCTTCGATTCTATGGAGAGAAGTCATCTCAATGGCTGAGTGATTTAACCCATATGGAAGCTCCATGGCGGGATGCGCGTGAGAAGGACGGCCTTGACAGCGGTGAGCGCGGACGGGCCGCTATCACGCATGCGTCAATGTTGGAGTACTACTCCGCCCTATAGAAGCTCTTGGCTGGACAACCTGGAAAGAAGCGGCCGAAGTTCGCTCGCAGACCCGAACCAGGAAAGCAACCAAAGTTTGCTCAAAGGCCCCGGCCGACGAAGCGACCCAAGGCGCTGGGGCCGACGATTCATGGAGAGCCTCTCGCGTGGAGCCATTCGCCGGTTTGGACGCGATCGGCGCGGGCCGAGCGATCAGCTCTGCTTAACGTCCAGAACTCAAGCCGGCGATACCACGCCTGGCGTCCCAGCGAGCGGGCCTTGCCAAAAAGGTTCATCCCGATAACCGTGTATTAGCTCTTCCAATTCAAGGCCTTGGAATTCGCCGAAGCCCGAGTCTTGCTGGTCTAAGCAGGATAGCCTCTTACCGGCCCCGGCTAAAACGCAATATGGCGCTACTCGGGCATTGTAATTTTGCAACAGACCGGCAAGGGCCACCAACCCATGGAAAGCCCCCGCATCGAAACTCTCTTGTCCGAAGCGACAGAATATGCCGCCTCGGAATCTGCGCACGACGAAGAGACCAAATGTGGTGTTACCGATGGTAAGGCCGTGAGCGCTTATCTGGAGCAAAAGTTCAAGCGGCTCCTGAATAAGAAGAATGCTTGATCGGACGGCGACAAAGCCCAACGAGAAGACGGAACTCGGCTACTTTCAGGCGCCGGCATTGCTTGCCTGAATAGGTTGAGTAGCCTCACGAAACCATGACAATCCTGCTGACCGCCGCAAATGGCCGAACCGGCCGTGCAGTTCTCACGGGACTGGCTAAGACAGAAATAACAAGCCGTTTCATCGACTCCGCCTTATCTACCGGCACATCGAGATTCGTCTATTACTCGGTCATGCACCCGCTGCGCCGCGCGGTACGACATCACCGGCTCAAACTGGACGCGGAAGAAGCGCTGATCGAGTAACGCAAATGCTCACCATGAACAAGCACTACGACCAGTTCGGGTTTCGAGGAAATCCCAATGTGCTGCGATGGATCCTGGGGCGCGAGCCCAATACCTTCGAGAACTACGTGACGAGATTGGCAGCGGGAAGTCCGGGGACTTCACCGTAGCGGGACCGTCCAGAGTTGATATGATAGGAGTCCAATCTCATCCATTTGCCGAAATTGCAGCTTTCATCGGAGGACAGCGGACATGGCAAAACGCGCAAGCCTGTCGATCAGCAAACCAAACGAGAAGTGGATTCAAGCGCAGATCGGCAGCAAGGCATTTTCCAGCCGTAGCGAGGTGCTGAACGACCTGATCCGCAAAGCGCGGAAGACCGAGGCGATCCGCGAGCGGCTCAAGTTGGCAGAAACGTCGGCCAAAGAGCATGGCTGGGTGACAAGAACGGCGGATGAAATGCTGGACGGCTTCAAGGAGAGCGCCCGTCGAGATGGCGAACTATAGGCTCGCTCCCGAAGCGGAGGCCGACTTATACCGCATTTGGCTCTATGGCGCGCGGCAGTGGGGAATCGCCGCTGCCGACAAACACCACCGGGCGTTTCACGAACGCTTCGAAGCGATCGCGGCCAACCCACTGCAATATCCGACCGTTGACCATATTCGCGATGGTTACCGCCGTAGTGTGCTCGGCAGAGACAGCATCTATTTTCGGGTTGATGGCGAGAGGCCGGAGATCATGGCGATCATCGGACAGCAGAACCTGGATGAATGGCTTTAGTCTTGCTCACCTTGCATGGAACAAGCCTGGGAACGAGGGCGTCTCGCCCTCGTCGAGGGCAGGATGCCCTCACTCCCAGCGTGTTCCCTGCGCGTCAGCGCAGCGGCGCCCGCTGCGAATACTCCCAATGAGATCAACTTTAGCGCTCGCCGCGCTCGCAACGGTGTTTGTGCCGGCTGCTGCCGCGCTGGCTGCAGGTTCAAAGGTATTCGATCTGGAAATTGGCGATCCAAAGCGCAAGGGCCGGCAGGCTGCGGTCGTGCTCGACGGTATTACCGACACCACCACCGGCGAGTTGTTGACCCCACAAGAATTGGCGGAAAGGCTGGCCGATACCCGCATACTTTTTATAGGTGAGGACCACACCGACATGGACTTTCACCGTGTGCAGGCGAGAATCATCGAAGAGTTGCACCGCAACGGCCGCGAGGTGTTGGTCGGGCTGGAAATGTACCCGTATACGCGCCAGGAAATCCTGAACGAATGGAGCGGCGGCTCACTGACCGAAGAAGAGTTTATTGAATTGTCCGGTTGGTACGAGAGCTGGGGTTATCGCTGGGACTACTACCGGCGTATTTTTCTGTTCGCCCGGGACAACGGCATTCCAATGTTTGGCGTGAACATTCCCCGCGACCAGGTACGGACGGTGCGCATGAAGGGCTTCGAGGGCTTGAGCGCCGAGCAGGCTGCGCATATGCCGGAGTCCGTGAACACGGACAGCGACGAACACCGGCAATTATTCCGCGCTTATTTCGAACACGACGACGCGCTGCACGCGGCCATCAGTGCGCAGCAGTGGGACGGCATGTACCGGGTGCAGTGCACCTGGGACGCGGCGATGGGCTGGAATGCGCGTATGGCGCTGGAACGGCACGGTGGCGAGGATGCCATCATGGTGGTGTTGATCGGAGCGGGCCATGTCACCTACGGTCTGGGCGCCGAACGCCAAATCAAAGATGCGTTTGACGGTCGGATCAGTTCCCTGGTGCCGGTGCCAATACGCGACGATGAAAACGAACCGGTCCATGAGGTGCGAGCTTCCTACGCCAACTTCATCTGGGGCGTGCCGCCCGAGATCGAGTCTATGTATCCGAGCCTGGGGGTTTCGCTGGCCGGTGCGTTGGGCTCGGCTCCGACCAGGATCATTCAGGTCAGCGACGACTCGGTAGCGCAGCATGCCGGGATCCAGATCGGGGATGTGCTGCTGTATCTCGACCAAGGCAAGTTGGACTCGGGCGTCGCGCTGCGCAAGCAGATCGCGGGCTATGACTGGGGCGACAGCGCCCTATTGCGGTTCGAGCGTGACGGAGAGGTCCGGACGCTGGATTTACATTTTCGCCGCGTGCCGGCGGAAACGGACAGCTAGCGCGAACGTGCATGTCCATGGTTGCATTGCATCAACGCATGACTGATTTCACCCGCGCCTGGCGTTCGATTCTGCTGCTGCTGTTCCTGGTGGCGGGCACGGCGCACGCCGAAAACGCAACGCGCTACCAGCTCGACGTCGGCATCGAGCCGGACACTCATCAGCTCAAAGTATCCGCCGTGGTCGAATTGCCGCCGGAGTTCGCCGGCCGCTCGGTCGAGTTTCTATTGACGTCGGCCCTGCAAACCGACGACTCCGACCCGAACGTGGACCGCTTGCCATACGAACAAGGCGGTTTTACTGGCATCAATGGCTCCAGCGTGGTGTTGGGCGAACTCGAGGCGATCGCGCGTTACCGGGTCACGCTGGCTGAAGGTTCGAGTACGCTCAATCTCACCTACAGCGGTACGCTGAACTTCCCGCTGTCTTCCCCGGAGGAGGAATACGCCCGCGGCATCACGGAAACCGCCGGCCTGATCCGTAGCGATGGCGTGTATCTTGCCGGCGGCACGCTGTGGTACCCGTACTTCAGCGACGAACTGGTCCGTTTCGAACTCACGGCCGCGGCGCCCGACGGCTGGCACCTGATCAGTCAGGGCAATGGGTCTTCACGCGACCAAACCGGGCAGGCGCATTGGGACTCGGGCGGTCTGGTGGACGAGATTTACCTGGTCGGAGGTCCGCTGACGCCGTACGAAAAAGCGGCCGGCGCAGTGACGGCGCAGGCGTACCTGAGACAGCCCGATCCGGCGCTGGCCGAGAAGTATCTTTCCGCCACCGCCCGCTACATCGAGATGTATCGCGGACTGATCGGGCCCTATCCGTACGGCAAGTTCGCACTGGTGGAGAACTTCTGGGAGACCGGTTACGGCATGCCGTCGTTCACGCTGCTGGGACCGCAGATCATCCGCTTCCCGTTCATCCTGACCTCTTCCTATCCCCACGAGATCCTGCACAACTGGTGGGGCAACTCGGTGTTCGTCGATTACCCCACCGGCAACTGGTGCGAAGGACTGACGGCCTACATGGCCGATCACCTGATGAAGGAGCAGGCAGGCCAGGCGGCGGAGTATCGGCGCGATACGCTGAAGAAATACCGCGATTTCGTCCGTGACGGCCGCGATTTTCCGCTGACCGAGTTTCGTTCCCGGCACAGCGCCGCCACCGAAGCCGTCGGTTACGGCAAGACGCTGATGGGATTTCACATGCTGCGCCAGCAACTCGGCGACGAAGCGTTCACGACGGCGCTGGCGCGCTTTTACCGCGAGCACCGCGGCAGCAAGGCAAGCTTCGGCGATATCCGCGCGCAACTGGAACAAGTATCCGGCCAGGACCTCAAGCCGTTCTTCGAACAATGGGTGGAACTCCCCGGCGCAGCCGACCTGCGTCTTGACGCGGTCGAGGTCCGGACCATTGACGACGGCTTTGAGGTGACCGGCGTGCTGCGACAGGTCCAGGACGGCGCGAAATTCGCATTACAGGCGCCGTTGTCCCTCACCACTGCCGATGGACTGAAGACCCAGGTGCTGAGCGTGACCGGGGCAGCGACGCCGTTCTCGTTCAAGACCGCCTCCCAACCGCAGTTACTGGAAGTCGACCCGCAATTCGACCTGTTCCGACTGCTGGATGCGCGCGAAACCGCACCGTCGATCGGCCAGGTGCTCGGCGATCGCAAGCTCGTGGCCATCCTGCCGGCCGCCGCCAGCGAAGCGACCCGCGCCGCGTATCGCGAGATGGTTGAACGCTGGCGAAGCCCGACGCAGGACATGACGATCGTGCTCGACGCCGACATCGATGCCGACGAATTGCCGGCCGACTCCGCCGCCTGGATCCTGGGCCGGGACAACCGGTTCGCTCAAGCCTTGTTTCAGTCGGACCCCGCGCTGGGACTGACAGTCAGCGACACCGGCCTTAAGTTCCAGGACCAGGCGATTCCCGCCGCCGGCCATTCGACCGTGGCCGTGCGCCGGCATCCCGCGAACGTCAACAAGGCAGTCGGCTGGATCGTCGTCGATCCCGCTGCCGCATTCCCCGGAATCGCGACCAAGCTGCCCCATTACGGCAAGTATTCCTACCTCGCTTTCGAAGGCGACGAGCCGGCCAACATCGCCAGCGGCGAATGGACCAACAGCGATTCGCCGCTGCGGGTGGACCTGCGCAGCGCGGAACAACGCGCCGCCGGTCCGGTGACCGCCACGCCCCCGCCGGCCCGCAAACCGCTCGCCGAACTCCCGGCAGTCTTCTCCGGGGAACGGCTGAAACAACACGTGGACTACCTCGCCTCGCCCGAGATGGAAGGCCGCGGGCTGGGCTCCACGCAACTGGAAGAGGCGGCCGCCTACATCGCCCGCGAATTCGCCAACGCCAGCCTTGCAGCCGCCGGCGACGATGGCAGCTATCTCCAGGGTTTCAACGTCGAGGAGGGGGAAGACGGGCAACCGCACCGGGTACACAACGTCATCGGCTACATGCCCGCGACCAATCCCGCGTATGCGGACCAGGCCGTATTGATTACCGCCCACTACGACCACCTCGGACGCGGCTGGCCCGATGTCCGGCAGTCGGATGCCGGCCGAATCCATCCCGGCGCCGACGACAACGCCAGCGGCGTGGCGGTACTGATCGAGCTGGCGCGCAACTTTGCCGCCGGAGCGCCCCCCGAGCGCAACCTGGCATTTGTGGCGTTCAGCGCTGAGGAAGCAGGATTGCAGGGCTCGCGCTACTACGTGGAGCATCCGCGGCCCGCCCCGCTGGAAGGCATCGTAGGCGTGATCAATCTCGACAGCGTGGGACGGCTGGAAGATCAGCCGATATCGGTACTGGCCACCGGCACCGCAATGGAATGGCCGTTCGTGTTTCGCGGCGTCAGCGCGGTTACCGGCATCCCCAGCGAGAGCATTGCCGGCGCGGCCGCGTCGTCAGACCAGCAGAGTTTCATCGAGCGCGGCGTGCCGGGAGTGCAGATCTTCACCGGCACGCATCTCGACTATCACCGGCCCAGCGACACCCCGGACAAGGTCAACGCCGCCGGCATGGTCAAGGTCGCCACATTCGTCAAGGAAGCGACCGCCTACCTGATTCAGCGCGAGCAACCCATGGTGCTTGCGGGTAGCGCGACAGCCTCGGATTCCGAGGGGTCCGTGGGTTCCGAGGGTTCCGATGACCGGCCGGCCAACACCGAAGGACAGCGACGCGTCTCTTTCGGTACCGTGCCGGACTTTGCCCACAACACCGACGGGGTGCGAGTGGAATCGGTAGTGCCCGGCTCCCCGGCCGAGCTGGCCGGAATACAGGCCGGGGACGTACTGCTGGAGATGAACGGCCAGACAATGGCCGGCCTCGGCGCTTTTTCCGACTTCCTCAAGACCCTGGCGCCGGGCGATACCGTCACTGCGACGGTACTGCGCGATGAGGAAACGATCAGCGTCGCCGTTACGGTGACGCCACGCTGAGGAAGCGTCGTCGTGAACGTTGCCCACAGAGGTGGCCCCGGAAAATCGGACAGCGCTATAAGTGGATTCTGAGTCTGATATGAGCCATGTTATTGGCAACGATATCAGGAGGCAATCATTCCCAGAAGACCCCGCCGGAATCACACGCCGGTATTCAAATCCAAAGTCGCTGTAGCGGCCATCAAGGGCGACAAGACGGTCGCCGAGCTGGCCCAGCAGTTCGATGTTCACCCGAACCAGATCACGCAGTGGAAGAACCAGCTGCTGGAGCGAGCGGGCGCTGTGTTCGAAGGCAGCGGGCAAAATGAGCCGCCGCCGATCGACATCAAGGCACTGCACGCGAAAATTGGCGAGCTCACTTTGGAGAACGATTTTTTAGAAGGAGCGCTCACCAAGGCCGGCCTGCTGAGCGCAAAACGATGATAGACCGGACCCACCCATTGCCGATCACACGCCAGGCCGAGGCGCTCGGGATGGCTCGTTCCACGGTCTATGCCTTGCCAGCACCGATCTCGGATCGCGACCTGGATCTGATGAAGCGTATTGATCGATTGCACCTGGAGATGCCGTACGCCGGTTCTCGCATGCTGCGCGATCTGTTGGCCCAGGACGGTATCAAGGTCGGCCGCAAGCATGTGGCGACGCTGATGAAACGTATGGGCATCGAGGCCCTGTACCGTAAGCCGAAGACCACGAACAAGCATCCTCAGCACCGTGTGTACCCGTACCTGCTGCGAGGCCTGGACATCATTAGGCCAAAGCAGGTGTACGCCATGGACATCACCTACATCCCGATGGCACGGGGTTTTGTGTATCTGGTGGCGGTGTTGGACTGGTACTCGCGCAAGGTCCTGTCGTGGCGCGTCTCGATCACCATGGACGTGTATTTCTGCCTTGAGGCGCTCGAAGAAGCCATTGCCCGCTACGGCGCACCTGAGATCGTGAACACCGATCAGGGTTCTCAGTTTACCTCGCAGGCGTTCACCGGCTTACTCAGCAAACACGGCATCCGCATCAGCATGGACGGCAAGGGATCTTGGCGAGACAATGTTTTTATCGAGCGGTTGTGGCGATCGGTGAAGTACGAAGAGGTTTATCTTCACGCCTACGACACGGTCTCTGACGCACGTGCTGGTATCGCTTGCTACTTCAATCTGTACAATCAAAGACGGCCGCATTCCAGCTTGAAAGGAAAAACACCGGATCAGGTTTATTATTCTCAGCAGCCGCTAACCCTGGCTGCTTAAACGACAGGCTTGGATCCACTTATAGAATCGGGTTTAGCTGTCCAAACAAATGGGGCCACCTCTCACATCGTGTAATCGAACTCGCCCACTTCCGGCGCCCACGAAGAATCCGTCGGCGCGACGAACACCATCGCCAGCGTGAGCCGTCCCAGAAACGGGGAGGCCGGCTCATTCGGCGGGCAAATCAGGATCCAACCGTATTGCGCCAGCCAGTAGTAATCCCCGAACGATTTGCCTGTGCCCTCGCAAACGCAAAATGATTGTCATACGGTGGGCTAAGGCTCATTTACATTCACAGTCTTATTCCTCTTAGAAATATATTCAATACTCTGTTGGGGAATGATCAGCAGTCTGAGCTTGAAATATGGTATGCGTTGGTCCAAATCTTCTAGTAGAAATACGTAACCCCCAGCGGTACCGTAGAGTGTATATTCCTTGCATTTCCGATAGTATTTCCAACCTACTCCAGACTGAGAACTGACACAAACTCTGTTGTCTTCATTAGCCAAAAAATTATAGAGCCAGTGCTTGTTATAACGGGCGTTGTAGTAGGTAGTACCTAGGATAAGCACTGCTAGAAAATAGCCTATGGCGCCGTAGCCCAAGAACTGAAAGGCGGGACGGGATATGTTTTCGTCTGGCCCAAGGCCGGATTTATTGGCATTATTCTTAGAACGGTTAACGCAAACAATGGCCACAAATCCCACGACATAGGCAGCGGCGACAATTGCAACCATCACAGCCAACGAAATAAGAGCGTCTAGATCACCGAAAGGCACCAATACGAAGTCGTTCACTACTGCGTAATCGAATATGTCAACGCCAATGGCACGAAAACGAACAGATTCCTGCACAACGGAACTTACCATCCAAAAGAAATAGAAGATGGATACGAATCGCAGGAAAGTTGGCTTCTTTGTGTTTTTCCAATGAAGCCTAACCGTTCCAAATACACTCACGATAATGTTCTTGGCCTTCGACAATAACTGACGGCAAGAAGTCGCCAATTGTTTCGAAGAATCCTTGGATTCCACCATTCCAATATCCTCCTAGGCTGTGTGAGCCCACCACGCTGTTCAGTGGCAGGCTAAGGAATTACATGGCTGGGTAACATTTGAAGCCGCCGTGCGTACGGTGTCTATTTTATTCGTGCAGCTGCACCGACAATTGCTCAGCACGCTCATCGGAGTTGTTTTAGGCGCGAGCGGAGGCCCACTCGCGCAATGGCAAACTAAGGCCCAGTGGGCGGAAAAAAACGTCAAAAATTCGCTGGCGAACTGGCCGAGAAAATGTCAGCCTCTGAGGTAGGCTTGTACCGGCGGAATCATTGATTGGAATTGACTGCTAAGGGTCGGCTTGATGAGAGAGAAATACTGCGAAACCTGGAAAGCTTTCAAAAAAGAACTACGCAATCTCGAGTGTGAGAGAGTAGAGAAAGAAGAAAAGGCGGACCTCTCAATCTTTCGAAGTCGATTTTCGATCTTGGCACGACGTCAGGGGGCGGTGTTGAAAGCGATCTAGTTGTATTGCGAGACTGGGATTCACTTGCCGTCTCGCAATGGCCATTGAGCCACCGCGACGATGCCAGAAATTGGCGCGTATCCAATCAAAAAAGATTCGATCATAAGGACGGATAGCTTCCAAGTGAACCTTTCGAAACCGCTACGTTCAGCGTCACGCCTTCTCCACATCCTATTTTTGCAATGCCAATCCCGCCTACCGCGACAGTGGTGCCGTACTTTCTCGGGGGGCTCGGATGCTCAGCAATCAGGTATCGGTCCGATTTTCGTCATCAACCTGGACAGACAATCGAATCGTTGGACTGATATGGTGCGCGAGCTCGACTGCATCTTAGATGCCCCCGGCAAGCCGCTCTCGGAGCGCGTCGTTCGATACTCCGCATGTGACGCGCAGGCCGATACTCCAGAATTCCTTGATGGCGCCGATGTCGACCCCTTTTACACTCTCGGCGACCAGTTATTCGTCGAACCGCAACCTCATGCAGCCCCGGATGCATTTGATCTTGAGCGCCCGATAAGGATGAGTCAGGCAGAGATCGCCATTGCGTGCTCACACATCGGCGTCTGGAGAGCGATCGTGCAGTCCAGTGCTTCCTATGTGTTAATCGGCGTGCAATAGTGACCCGCTAGCGGGGGAATCGGCGTCCAATATTGACCCCCCTTAAGTTGAGCGATTCAACTCGCCTCGTTGTTTGGACGGACGGGGTGACGGGAGATGTTGATAGTGGAGACGATTGCGCGGATACGTCGGGATCATCTGGAGCGGGGGATACCGATCAGGCAGATTGCCCGGGATTTGAAGCTGTCGCGGAACACGGTTCGCAAGGCGATCCGGGGGGATGTAGCCGCGTTTCGTTACAAGCGCACCGTACAGCCGCTGCCGAAGCTGGGTCCGTGGGTGGCGGAGCTGGAGCGGTTGTTGGAGGCCAACGAGGGCAAGCGCCGGCGCGAGCGGCTGTCGGCGTTGCGGATTTTCGAGGCGTTACAGGGACGGGGCTATGACGGCGGCTACGATGCGGTGCGTCGTTATGCGATGTCGTGGCGGTGGCGGCGTTCGGGGTCGGGTTCGCAAGTGTATGTGCCGTTGATTTTCGATCCGGGCGAGGCCTACCAGTTTGACTGGAGCCACGAGTATGCGGTGGTGGCGGGCACGACAACGCGAGTCAAGGCGGCGCACCTGCGGTTGTGCCACAGTCGGTTGTTCCTGGTTCAGATTTTTCCTCGGGAAAGCCAGGAGATGGTGTTTGAGGCGCACGAGCGCAGCTTCCGGTTCTTCGGTGGGGTATGCCGGCGCGGCATCTACGACAACATGAAGACGGCGGTGCAGACGGTGTTCGTTGGCAAGGCGCGCGCCTACAACCGGCGATTCGTGGAGATGTGTTCGCATCATCTGATCGAGCCTGTGGCCTGCACGCCCGGGGCGGGTTGGGAGAAGGGCCAGGTGGAGAGCCAGGTGGGGCACGTTCGCGGGCGGCTGTTCGTGCCGCGCCCGCGCGGGCGCAGTTACGCGGAGATCAATGCGTGGCTTGAGGATCAGTGCATCCGTGAGGCGAAGCGGCGACGCCATCCCACCCTCAAGGACCAGACGGTGTGGGAGGTGTTCGAGGCCGAGCGGCCGTATCTGATGGCTTACCGGGGTCCGTTCGACGGGTTCCACGCGGTGGAGGCAGCGGTATCGAAGACGTGCCTGGTACGTTTTGACCGCAATCAGAGAGGTGGCCCCGGAAAATCGGACAGCGCTATAAGTGGATTCTGAGTCTGATATGAGCCATGTTATTGGCAACGATATCAGGAGGCAATCATGCCCAGAAGACCCCGCCGGAATCACACGCCGGTATTCAAATCCAAAGTCGCTGTAGCGGCCATCAAGGGCGACAAGATGGTCGCCGAGCTGGCCCAGCAGTTCGATGTTCACCCGAACCAGATCACGCAGTGGAAGAACCAGCTGCTGGAGCGAGCGGGCGCTGTGTTCGAAGGCAGCGGGCAAAATGAGCCGCCGCCGATCGACATCAAGGCACTGCACGCGAAAATTGGCGAGCTCACTTTGGAGAACGATTTTTTAGAAGGAGCGCTCACCAAGGCCGGCCTGCTGAGCGCAAAACGATGATAGACCGGACCCACCCATTGCCGATCACACGCCAGGCCGAGGCGCTCGGGATGGCTCGTTCCACGGTCTATGCCTTGCCAGCACCGATCTCGGATCGCGACCTGGATCTGATGAAGCGTATTGATCGATTGCACCTGGAGATGCCGTACGCCGGTTCTCGCATGCTGCGCGATCTGTTGGCCCAGGACGGTATCAAGGTCGGCCGCAAGCATGTGGCGACGCTGATGAAACGTATGGGCATCGAGGCCCTGTACCGTAAGCCGAAGACCACGAACAAGCATCCTCAGCACCGTGTGTACCCGTACCTGCTGCGAGGCCTGGACATCATTAGGCCAAAGCAGGTGTACGCCATGGACATCACCTACATCCCGATGGCACGGGGTTTTGTGTATCTGGTGGCGGTGTTGGACTGGTACTCGCGCAAGGTCCTGTCGTGGCGCGTCTCGATCACCATGGACGTGTATTTCTGCCTTGAGGCGCTCGAAGAAGCCATTGCCCGCTACGGCGCACCTGAGATCGTGAACACCGATCAGGGTTCTCAGTTTACCTCGCAGGCGTTCACCGGCTTACTCAGCAAACACGGCATCCGCATCAGCATGGACGGCAAGGGATCTTGGCGAGACAATGTTTTTATCGAGCGGTTGTGGCGATCGGTGAAGTACGAAGAGGTTTATCTTCACGCCTACGACACGGTCTCTGACGCACGTGCTGGTATCGCTTGCTACTTCAATCTGTACAATTAAAGACGGCCGCATTCCAGCTTGAAAGGAAAAACACCGGATCAGGTTTATTATTCTCAGCAGCCGCTAACCCTGGCTGCTTAAACGACAGGCTTGGATCCACTTATAGAATCGGGTTTAGCTGTCCAAACAAATGGGGCCACCTCTGAATTGACTTCATAACCCTTTGGTTTTACGGATATTCCATCAAACCTTTGCAGATGCTGTTGAATGGGGCACCGGATGTTCGGTGATTGCGCCCTTTGGGTGATCTTTTATACTGCAGCCCAAACACACATGCAAGGAGGCTGAAATGAACGATATCCCACCACCAATCTCACCAAACCCTGTACGGCCTTTTTATCAACTGCGAGTAGATTTACGAGCTCTCGGCTTGAGTCACGCTACCGAAGATGATCTTCCCCCCGAAATCGGTCCGGCTAGGCTGAGGGAAAAAAACACTTTGAGAGGCCCCCTTTTTCCGTACGAGATCGTTAGCGAATTTCTGACCTGTTTTCGGCCCATCGGGCCTTAAATTCCAGGGGCGAGAGCTCATCGAGAGACCGGTGAGGCCGGCTCTCGTTGTACTCTCGCCGCCAAGCTTGCAATTTCTCCAGCGCTGTCTGCGAGTTCGATACAGCGCGCATCGTCATGTGCTGCGTTGTTGACCCACCGGCTGACGGGACGGACGCTGATGGCCTTGGACGGGTAAGGGTCCAGCGGGAGGTCCTCGCCGTCGAGCCAGGGCGCGAATGCCTCCTCGGGCAGGATGACGGGCATGCGGTGGTGAATGGGCTTCATCGCGTCATTGGCTTGCGTGGTCAGCACGGTGCAGGTTTCGATGGCATCGCCCGGCGCCGCGTTCTTGAGCGAGCGTGGCAAAGCGATGTTTTCGGGAACCCGCCAGCGTTCCCACAACCCGGCAAAGACCATTAGCCGGCCGTCCCTAAAGCCGACCAGGTAGGGCTGCCGGACCGATCCCTGCCGGACCCATTCGAAGAACCCGTCGGCGGGAATCAGGCACCGTCTGGCGCGGTAGGCCGCCTTGAATGCCGGCTTGCCGGCCGCGGTTTCGGACCGGGCGTTGATCATACGGTAGCCCATGTTCGGGTCCTTCGCCCAGGCCGGCAGCAGACCCCAGCGCACCATGGACAGGCGACGGCCCTCCTCGAACGCGCGGACCGCCGCTACCTGCTACCCGGGGGCGACGTTGTAGCGCGGGCTCAGTTCCACGGGCGGACCGAGCAGGTTCATGTAGTCATGGACCTGCTGCCAGGAAAAACGCTGGGTGAATCGTCCGCACATGCCTTGGGTCTCGATGCGGAGTCTAGAATATTTCCTTGAATGAGGCCTTATGTGTCAAATGCCGAGCAGCGCCACGACGGAGGCGATGATCTTTTGCGCAAGTTTTACGCAGGCTAGTGAGCCGAAAGGCGGATTGCCGCGTCATAAAACAAGCTGCGCAGCGGCAGCCGCGATCTGCCTACTCCTGGCTGCGATTGCCCGCAGTGACGAGGCGGCGCAGCCGCACTGGGCAACGTTCAGCGATCCGCTCAAGTCCGGAGGATCGGGGCCGCTCATGATCGGCGTGAACGGCGGGCGCTTCCGCATGGGCTGTGTTTCGGGTGTTGCATGCACAAACAACGAGCCCGTGCGCGAAGTCAGCATCACGCCGTTCGCACTTTCGGTCTACGAGATTACGCGCGGCGATTTCCGGCGATTCGTCGAGAAAACGGGCTATATCACCGATGCGGAACGCGCCCCGAAGCACCCGTCCCGTTTCGATCTTGTAACACGCGGATGGGTCCGCGGTTGTGCGGCCCTTAAGCAGATGTGGGAATTGCCCTTGCAGGACTTTACCTGGGAAAGTCCCAATTTTCCGCAGACGGACCAGCATCCCGTCGTGTGCGTGAGCTGGGCGGATGCTCAGGCCTATGTCCGGTGGCTTGCCGCGGAGACTGGCATGCCGTACCGGCTGCCGAGCGAGGCGGAATGGGAGTATGCGGCGCGTGCGGGCTCCTCGGGTGAGGAGTTGGGCGAAGAAGCGGTGCAGAAACTTCTTTATTGCGCCAGTTTGCGTGGTTCGCGGAGCGGGCCAACCCTACAGGACATAAAAGCATGTCTTATTGCCTATCCGGGTACGGCAGCCGTTGGCGGTCAAGGCCCGAATGCGTTTGGCTTATATGACATGGCCGGAAACGCAGGAGAATTCGTTGAAGACTGTTGGCGCCCCCACTTTCGCGGCGCCCCTTCCGATGGAACCCCCTGGACGAAGGAGCGTTGCCGTGAACGCGTCGTGCGCACGGGTGAACTTGCCCCGATAGGGGGTGCCCCGTTCGAGGCGCGCAACGGGTTTCGAAGAGAAACCCGGTCGCTGAACTACTACGGTTTCCGGGTCGCACTGCCAACGAGCGACTAAGCTTTGAGGAATTGGGTCCGCCTCCCAAAGATGCTGCTAAGGCAGGCCGGATGAACGCCGCTGGCATTCCATACTTCTATCTCGCAAGAGAGAGAGACCGCGATTGGAGAGGTCACTTCAAATCCCCCTGGAAAACTCGCCATTGGCTCATTCATACTCAGTCACGCAATCCCTGTCCTGGATCTGACAAACCTGCCCAATCCGCCCTCAATATTCAACGATGACGCCTACGATCGGCGCCAGTCAATTCTTTTCTTGCGCGACTTTGTTGAGCGAATTGCTTCACCTGTCGAGAAAGATGGGCGTGAGCACGTGGAATTTGTTCCATCACAAGTGGTGTCCGAGTATTTCTCTGAGATTTTTGCATCGCCGGATCGCGATCTTCGAATTGGGGGCATGCTCTATCCAGGCACTGTCATCCCGACTGGACAAAACGTGGTCCTGTTTCCTCCTCGCGATTGGGACAAATGGGAGAAGATTGCGACCCTAGATTCCACGCAAGAGTTGGAATTCGAGGATTGGAAACAAATCATCGATGAAATCCAGCCATGACAATTGGAGTTGACCCGTTTTCGTGAGTACCTGATCCTTTGGGAAGAAGGACGCCACTGTCTCAATGTCGTTGACAGGTTCCGCGTTACTGGTCCGTAATCACTGACCATACTTTGCAATACCGTTGGTTTGTGGCCGATCCTCTCTTTCACCCGTTCGTACAGGCTTGATAATTCATGTTCGAATTCTGCCTTCAATCCACTCATCAACAGCGTCTGTCACTGCTGAAGTAATACTCCATCTGCCGAAGTAAAAGTCCCCAGTTGCTGATTGTGGTGATCGGGTTGCCGAGGCAACCCGATCACCACAGCATGGAGCGTTTTCGGCAACGAGGACGGTGCTTTGGTAGTCAGTGGAGAGGTATTGATGATTCATCAGTTGCGTGAAGAAGGTCTGTCGATTTCGGCGATTGCCCGGCGCGTGGGCCTGGACCGCAAGACGGTACGCAAGTATCTCAAGGCGGGATTGACGGGGCCGTCGTATGGTCCGCGTGCGCCGCGGGTGCAGTTGCTGGATCCGTATCGGTCGCATTTGTGCGACCGGGTGACCGCGTATCCTGGCCTGCGCGCCACCCGGCTGTTGCGGGAGATTCGCGCTTTGGGTTATCCGGGCGGCTATTCGCAGTTGACCGCGTGCTTACGGACGGTCCGCCCACCGGTGCAGCCGGGTTTTGAGCATCGCTTCGAGACCGGCCCGGGCGAGCAGGCGCAAGTGGACTTTGCGCAGTTCAAGACGGTGTTTACCGATCAGCCGGACCAGGTTCGGGTAGTTTGGCTGTTTTCCCTGGTGCTGGGCTATAGCCGCTTTCTGGCTGGCCGGTTCGTGTTCGGCCAGAACCTGGCGAGTGTATTGCGTTGCCACATGCAGGTCCCTAAGTCTCTGGGTGGCATTCCGAAGCACATTCTGTATGACCGGATAAAGACGGTGGTGCTGGGGGAGAGCGAAGACCGGCACGTCATCTACCATCTGAAGCTTCTGGAGTTGGCGGCGCATTACGGGTTTGCGCCGCGCGCCTGCGCCGCTTACCGGGCCAAGACCAAGGGCAAGCTCGAGCGGCCGTTCCGGTACATCCGAGAGGACTTCTTCCTGGCCCGATCCTTCCGCAACATCGACGATCTCAATGGGCAGTTCGCCGATTGGCTTGAGAAGGTGGCCAATGTGCGCTGTCATGGCACGACTCGGCGCGTGGTTCAAGAGGCCTATGCCGAGGAACGCGGGCAGCTGGGTTCGTTGCCTGCGATTCCATTCAACGCCGTGTTAAGTCTTCAGCGCCGCGTCAGTCACGAAGGGATGGTGAGCGTGAACGGCAACCGCTATAGCGTTCCGGACTGCACCCGCCGGCGGGTGGTGGAGGTGCAGACGCGGGCGGACGAAGTGCGCCTGTATGAGGGTTCTCAGCTGTTGGCGGTGCATCCGGTGCTGGAAGGCTGCGGGCAAAGCCGCCTGGCGGCCGGTCACCGGCGCTGGCCGCCGCCGGGCACACGGGGCAAGCGATCCAGCGGCCTGGTTCTCCTGCCTCCGCCCGGCCAAACGGTCACGCGGCGCGATCTTCGTGTGTATGACCGGATCGGGCAGGCCTTGGCGGGAGGGAAGGCCCGATTTAGAGACAACTGCCTCAACCAGCACTGGTTCGAGGATCTGCACCAGGCAAGGCAACTGATTGAGGACTGGCGTCGCCATTACAACCAGGAACGCCCGCATAGTTCACTGGGCTATGCCACGCCGGCGGAATACGCTACTCAAGCTGCCTGAGATGATTTTCTTCCCTCAGCTCAAGTGGACCGGTTTCAGGGGAAAGATCAGGGGATCGGTCAGCCCAAAAAAGGCTTAATCAGACCTTCCCTAACGAACTGGCCGGGAAATGAAAGCTACTCCAGTATAACGAGACTTGACGTAAGCGGCCTCTCAAGAAGCTCTCGCTCCTGGAATTTGGGGCCCGATAGGCCGAATAAAGGTCAGAAATTTGCTGACACGGTGGCCGCGATCTCAGCAGCATCCCTTGCCTTGCGCTCCTCTAGGGCTTGAGCCGCTTGTGCCTCGCTGGCCTCTTGAAAATCCCGCCCAACGCGCGCTCGCAGAAAAACCTGGGCCGTTCCCTCTTGTGCTTCGCGTTGCACTGCTTCCCTTCTGAGCCCCGCTGAACGCCTTGTTTGGGTTGCTGTCGGCACCTCTTGCGCTTGACCGCCCATCGCGTCGGTCGCGTCTTTGCCGAACAACATGCCGACCAACGCTCCGATTGCAGCTCCGGCCAGCACGGATTCCACCATTCTGTCATCGTGATCTACGGCGATGATTACCCCCGATTGCGGACCGGCCCCCACTTGGACCGCTGGATCATCGCTGTTGCCTGCCACGGCGGCCCCTAAGGCCGCACCCGCTGCTGCGCCCACCAGTACATTGCTCACATCTCCATTACCCATACTTGCGCATCCGCTGATGGCGATGGCGCCAGCCAACAAGGCAGCCAACTTCGCTCCTATTGGAGCGTGTTTTCTGTATTCCATTCCGTGCACCTTATATCCCATTCTTTCACACTATACCTTTAATTGATCTTAGTGGAGTGCCCCCAGAACGGTGGACACCGCCGGGCCTCAAAATGAGGCTTCCTCGAAGACCTCGGGGCTGACGCCGCCAAGCTTGCAACTTATCCAGCGCCGTCTGCGGGTTCGATGCAGCGGGGATCGTCGTGCGCCGCGTTGTTGACCAAACGGCTGACGGGGCGGACGCTGATGGCCTCGGACGGGCAAGGGTCCAGCGGGAGGTCCTCGCCGTCAAGCCAGGGCGCGGATGCCTCTTCGGGCAGGATGACGGGCATGCGGTGGTGAATGGGCTTCATCACCTCATTGGCTTGCGTGGTCAGCACGGTGCAGGTTTCGATGGCATCGCCCGGCGCCGCGTTCTTGTGCGAGCGTGGCAAAGCGATGTTTTCGGGAACCCGCCAACGTTCCCACAACCCGGCAAAGACCATTAACCGGCCGTCCCTGAAGCCCACCAGGTAGGGCTGCCGCATCGAACCCTGCCGGACCCATTCGAAGAACCCGTCGGCGGGAATCAGGCACCGTCTGGAGCAGTAGGCGGCCCTGAATGCCGGCTTGCTGGTTTATGTAGTCATGGACCTGCTGCCAGGAAAAACGCTGGGTGAATCGTCCGCACATGCCTTGGGTCTCGATGCGGAGTCTAGAATATTTCCTTGAATGAGGCCTTATGTGTCAATCGCCGGATTCGTAGCAACCGTCTCGTTTGCAATGCTGGCGATCGCCGCGCATTCCGATGAGCCGGCCGCTACAGATGCAGCTCGAAACGCCTGCGATGACCTTCGCCGCTCCGCCTTCTACGCCAAGGAGCACGTTTGGGCGCCGCTGCAAGACTTCAGGCTGCGCGAATCGGAGTGCCAGGCCACTCGTCTGTATTCCCAACATCGTGCGCAACTGGAATCTTTCGTCGGCAATCATGGCGAGGCGCTGAGGTTCTGGGACAAGAACCACTTCGGGTTCCCGGAAAACCAGGGAAGGCAGGCCGCTCAACCAGTCACTTCACAAGAAATTACGTCCGAAAACGCAATTTCGCTCATTGTCCGCCGCTCATCCGACCACCAAATGGTCATCGTCAATGAACGCCACCATGTCTCCAGCGATCGGCTATTGACGCTTGCGCTGTTGGAGCCATTGTCCAGGCAAGGGTTCCGGTACCTTGCCGTTGAGGCGGCATGGCCGGGGGACGACATCAATCAAAGCGGGTACCCCACGAAGAATACGGGGTATTACATCAACGATGTTGTCTACGCGGAACTGTTGAGGGCCGCGCTGTCCCTGGGCTACGAGATCGTGTGGTATGAGATCGAGGAGCACCAGAAAAGCCTGCCGGATTCCCGAAATGAACAGGCCCGCCGGGACTATTGGCAGGCCCGCAACCTGGTGGAAAGAACGCAGGCTCGGGATCCGGGTGCCCGGGTGCTCGTTCATTGCGGTTGGGGGCACGTAAGCGAGCAAGCGACACCGAGTTTTCAGCCGATGGCCCATTTCGTGCACAAGATTGCCGGGATTGACCCGCTGACCGTGGACCAGACCTGGCTGGGTGAACGCAGCTCGGCCCGTTTCGAGCATCCTTTGCGGGCTGAGGCCCGGCACCGTGAATTAGTGGGCGATGATCATCTTGTCCTTGTGGACGAAGCCGGCGAATTGCTGAAGATCGGCACCGGGGTTGATATTCGCGTACTTTCCCCGCGCACTCGGTATCGGGACGGCCGGCCCACCTGGATGGAGATGCTGGGAAGGCGGCGAGCAGTCACCGTTGCCGTGCCGGAGTGCTCCCGTGCAAGCTGCGTCGTTGAGGCCCGCAACCCTCAGCGACCGGATGAAGTCGCGTTCGATCGCGTGGAGGTGACGGATCAGGATGCCGTCGTGCTCTTTCTGCCGAATGACGCCAACGTAGAACTGTTCTTGTTCGGAACCGACGGTCAACGCGTTCATCGAGAGACCGACGAGACCGAATCTCGTTCTGCTCTCGATTAACTCGGGGCCATGCTCGGAATGACTTGGCGACTGTTCTTTCGGTAGAACGCGAAGTCGCTGTCCAGAGTCAGGACGACGGCGTCCGCGTCCAGTTCCGCCATCCTAACGAGGCAACCGTCGGCCAGTGACATGGGAACGTCCCGGTACTTGTTCAGCAGTTGGGATACGGCCTCGGTTTCCGCGGCCAGGTGAAACGACAGGTCCAAAACTCCGTGTCGCACCAGGTCAAGCACGGCGCCCTGTCCGCCGGCAAGCGGCTGGACGAGAAAGCAGGCTTCCGCAAGAACGGCTTCGCAGGTCATCAGCGGGGGGCTGATCCGCGACCATTGATCTCTTGCCCAGTCGTGATACCGGTCGCGACGGTTCAGCAAAGCCACCAGCGGCCCGGTATCGAGAATGCATTTCAACGACCGAATTTCCGTAGGTGGTCCTTATTCACGGACAGATCTTCAGGACCCGCAAGAATTCCCACCACATGCGCTGCAGACGATAAGGCGGAGCCGGGCCGACCAACCTCATCTGCTCTTAGGTACGCCTTTAGCGCATCACGGATCAGGGCAGACTTACTCATGCGTCTCCGTCGCGCTGCTTCGGCAAGTTGCACGGCAAGCGGATCGGGCAGTTTTAGCGAAACAGTATTCATTGCGCTTCCGGTATTACTCCTTGTCTCCAATGGTATTACTAATGCGTGCCTTGGGCAACACGCCTTCATAGTCATTACATGAGGAGCGTGGCTGTGAGATGACCGGCACCTTCCCCGACGGCCACTCGGAGCTGAAAAGATCTGCCGGTAGCAACATTGAGAGTTGGCCAGCAGACAACTTAAGTTGACTTATAACCGAAATGATACGGAAAATGTCAACTATGAATTGACAACTTCTACTATTTTTCTATATTGTCAATCTAATTGATAACGTAGCAGGAGGGAAGCATGTTCGGACAACGACTTAGATTGGCCCGAAAACGGGCCGGGCTCTCAATGCGCGGATTGGCTGATCTTATGGACCCCAAAGTCACCGCGCAGGCCATTAGTAAATATGAAGCCGGCAAGATGATGCCGTCCTCGGCGATTCTGGTGGGACTTGGTAAGGCTCTCGATGTATCCCTCGACTTTCTCATGGGAGGACAAGTGGGAAAGCTGGAGCGATTGGAGTTTCGTAAGCAGGCCGGCACTTTGGCACGGGATCGGGCAACGGCTGAAGCAATCGTGATTGACAGCCTGGAGAACTATTTTGCTGTCGAGGAAATCTTGGGGATAAGGCAGCCCAGTGACGCCTTCAAAGGCATGCGCTGTGATCACATCGCATCGGAGGATGAAATCGATGCCAAGGCCAACGTTTTACGAAACTCCTGGGACCTCGGCATGGATCCAATCCCAAGCATGTGCGCGCTACTGGAGGAAAAGGGACTTCTTGTCATCGAAGCCGATCTGCCGGAGAACATCAACGGCCTTACGTGCCACGCTCTTCGCACGGGTGCGGATAACCCCGAGACCGAAGTCATTGTTGTCTCAAGTCGCAGTAATGTAGAACGCAAGCGCTTCACCCTGGCGCATGAACTTGCTCACCGGATCATCCAATCGACGGGCAATCCGGCGATCAAGCTGGAAACAGCAATGAATCGATTCGCGGGCGCTTTTCTCATGCCAAGCGAGCATCTGAGCAGGGGGGCGGGATCTCATCGTCGTAGGATTACCTACTACGAGATCATCCGCCTCAAGCGGTTTTACGGCGTGTCCGCGGCCGCGTTGCTGTTGCGCTTCGGACAGGCCGGGATATTGCCGGGTGCAGCAGTGCAGCGCGCTTTTGCCACGTTCGCCCGCGCTTGGCGAAAAGTCGAGCCCGAGCCGATTCGCGAAAACGAAGGATTTGGCGCCTTCGAGAAACCGTCGCGCTTTAAGAACCTGGTCTGGAGAGCCGTCGGCGAAGAGTTGATCTCGCCGCTTCGAGCCGCACAATTCCTGCAGCAGCCCCTTGAAGACATCGAGAGCAGAATCAGGGGGCCGAACCTGCAATGAAACATGCAGTAGTGAACGATGCATCGTGCCTGATCGATCTGCACAAGGGCGGGCTATTGTCGGTGCTTTGCCGGCTTCCATATCGATTCGTCGTTCCGCTGCCGATTCGCACATCCGAAATACTTGACTTCAGGCATCAAGACTGGCAAGCGCTCGACTCGGGCGGCATGGTTACGTATGACTTGACTCCCAACGAAGTGAAAGCGGCGTTTGCGGTTAAGAAAAGTTACCCTGCGCTATCAGCCAATGACTGCTTTTGCTTCGTGACCGCCCAGAGCAAAGACGCGATCCTGTTGACGGGCGATGCCCAACTCGCTTGAACAGCCAGGAACAACGGTTTGCGTGCGCATGGCGTTCTTTGGGTAGTCGACCAGTTGATGCAAGGCAACGTCTGCGACGACGCACTTCTGGCAAGTGCTCTCAACACCTGGCGATTTGACACCTCCGTGTTCCTGCCCGCGGACGAGATTCTTGCGCGCCTAAACCTTCTCCTTCCCCAAGGCGAACTGTCACGTACTTCGGATAGCGGTCCGGGGGAAGTGCGGGACGAACCGGGCGGGGCCCCGCATTTTGGGTAAGCCCAAGACAGAGTTAGCGGAGACGTGGAACCGCTCACTTCAACGGCCAAGACCGAATCGAGTGCTTTTCACACCAAGAAGGGATCCGAAAGCAGCCGCATGAATCTGAACCGCCCCGGGATTTTCGGAGACTCGTTGTGACCGTTCCCCCTTTTTCCGGCGCACGGGGCTTTCATATGTCAGGAATCTAGGCGATTTCCAAGTTTGGAAGAACGTCGGCGGGCCGTAGAGGAAAATAGCGGCCCTAGGCCGTTGAATCCTCACCAGTCGGCCGTTATGCCTCGCTGCGGTCTCGTCGCTCCGGAACCAGTGCGATCTTGGAGACGTCGCGCAAGGGAAGCGCAGTAATCGAATCCGTCAAAGGGTATTGCTGATCGCCCGGATAAAGCACCCACAGGTGTGCCAGCCGTAAATCCTGAAGAACAACGTGCATGGACTTGGTGGTCCGGGGGGCATCCGTACACTTGAACTCGAAGCCCCACCGCTGGCCGCGGCGAAGAAGCAGCAGGTCTAGTTCGGCGCCGCGTTGGGTCCGGTAGAAATAAGCTTCGCGCGCCCCGTGAGCAATCAGTGTCTGTTCAAGGGCAAAACCCTCCCAGCTGGCCCCGTAACGCGGATGCATGGCTAGCTCCGATGCGGATTGCAGACCCAACAGGAAATGGAGGATGCCGCTATCGCGCAGATACACCTTGGGGCTCTTGATGAGGCGTTTGCCCAGGTTCTCGAACCACGGTGGCAATATCCGGACCATGAACGCACCCGCCAGCAGGTCGCGATACTGGTTGACATTACGCTCGCGCACATCCATCGATCGGGCCAGTTCCGATGCGTTCCAGGTCTGGCCATGGCAGTGCGCGAGCATGCGCCAGAAACGGCTCAAGGCTACGGGTGGGACGCGCGGCGCCAGCGCCGGTATGTCCCGCTCCAGGAAGGTCTGTGAAAAGGCTTCAGTCCATCGCCACCAGGCTTTCTCGCTTGAGGCCAAGTAGGCTCGGGGAAACCCGCCGCGGGTCCAAAGGCGCGCCTGATTGTCGGCGCCGGTTTCCGCCAATGAAAAGCCGCACACGTCTACAAATTGAATGCGGCCTGCCAGCGAATCTGAAACGCCTTGGATCAAGTCCAGGGAAGCGCTGCCCAAGAGCAGGAATTGGGCTTTCCGGTTCGGATCATCGCAAATGGGCCGCAACGTGGAGAACAGTTTCGGCAAGCGCTGAACCTCGTCGATAACGACCAAGCCCTCGCTGTTTCGCAGGAGGGATTCCGCCGTCGTGGAAAGCGCTTCGCGCGCTGGCGCCGTTTCAAGGTCATATAGCGTGGACGGCCCGTTCCAGGCCTTGATAACCTGGTGCGCGAGCGTGGTCTTACCCACTTGGCGCGCGCCTAGCAGAGCTACAACTGGCGACTCTGTCAGGCCCTGCCCAATTGCGGCCAAGAGGTTGGGACGTTGAAGAAATCCACTCATGAATGGTTGTTTATTCTACACTGGATGTGTAATAAGCTACATTCAATGAGCAAGTTTAGATGTTCTCTTTTGCAAACACGATCATCTTGAGGACTCGTTGTGTGTGACTGACCGTTCCCCCGTAATCCGAGCCCCCTGTGATGTGGGATTTCCATTTTGTGAGGGGCCCCCTCACTGACTTTTGTTCGGCCTCTTGCTTGAGCGCCATCAGCGACTGGGCCCTGATGGGGTCCGCGCATGCGTGCCTTAGCACTACCCGATCTCTGGCGGACGGCTTCGTCCTTGAACTCTGGACTGTACCTTTGGTTGCTCATGGCACTTCCTCCTATGCTCGGAACATAGGCCGGCAGTGACTACCAAACCGGGGGCACTCCAGTTGTGCGAGACTTATTCGGCTAGTCGCCCACTTGAAGTCCGGGCAAGCGCACGGGTTGCACGTTTGCGAAGCAATTTCGCCGTTGTCGGACTGACGCCGCGTGCGACGAGTTCGCCGGAGTCCTGAGAGAACGCCACTACCGTTTGAACCAGCTCGGGCTCGTTCAGCGCAACGGCGATATCCACAGTCGAGAGAAGTACACCTCCATCTTGGCTACGGAGGCCATCTCTGGCGACACGAACAATATGGTCACGCGCCGACATCGAAAGACCATTCGCTCCGATGTCTTCGACCATCATCGACAGTGCATCCATGTTATACGCAAGAGCATTGTCCGACGCTCCAGGGGTGTCGAAGACTTTCAGAATCGCCGGCAACGCCTGTTCACCAAACGAAGCGAGCCCACGCGCGGCGTGCCTGCTATAGCCGGAGTTGCCAACTCGCGTAAGCGCCGGTATTGCGCGAGGGTCATTGAGGGTGGCAACAACTTCAGCGACCGATACAAAAAACTCAAAATCCACAACGTCGCTGAGTGGGATGCCCCGTCTACGGGCTGCGTCCCGCGCGTCATAGCGTTGTTCCAATAGCGTTATGAGCGCGACACGGACGTCTTCACTCATTCTCGAAGGACCCAACCTTTCCGCGACGACAACAGCGCGCTGACGCCGGTCTTCATCTCCGCTGGGGATATCCTCGGCGAGCGCCGCCTGCTGCGGTTGGGCCCGGGCGCGCTCGGGAGCTTGCCCAACTGCGCCGTCGGGGACGATCAGCACCGAGGCCAGTGCGCAGGCGATTGCTAGCGCCACGAGATCATTCGCTCTCATCTGCATTCATCTACAACAACCCGACTACACCTTAAGCCCTCCTTCCCAGGTGGTTCCCAAGTCGGACACCAACACTCTCGGCGCGTTCAATCCCGCCGGACGTCAGGCTCGGATTGGTTGGCAGTTACCTCGGCGAGGCTGACATCCAGATGGACCGCGCCAGCGGCAAGGAACGCCCGAAAGCGCTGCTCGACGGTGCTGTCGCCGTCCACGCATTTCTCCGCGATGCCGTCGGGCAGCTTCAGGAACAGCTCCCACAACGTAATGCGCTCGAGACTACGTCCGAGCGCCCACGCCTTGTTCTCCGTGGGCCGCAGCCAGCGGCCCTCATGCAGCACGTCGAAGATCCGCCCGCGCTCGGTCCGCGTCATCGGCACGGCGCGGAGGATGTCGGCATCCGTTACGGCATTCCCGGCGAGATGTGCCTGGTGCAGCAACTCCAGTACTCTTGCGCACTTGACCGCCGCCGGTACGCCGTCCGGCTCGTCCTCCCAGGGGGTCAGGGACAGGGTGCGCACGCATATGGCTCCCGCGAGAATCAGCACCCAGACGAGGTTCAGCCCAATCACGAACAGCGGCAGCGCCGCAAAGACTCCGTATATGACTTCGTGCTGGAACCACGGAACCGCCCATCCGAAGACCTCCTTCGCAAAGATCAGGAGCACGGTGGTCAGGATGCCGCCGAACAGGGCGTGGTGGATCCGGACCCGGCAACTCGGCACCGCGTAGTAGAGCAGCGTGAACGTCAACGCCATGGCCACGGGCGGAACCGCCTCGCGAACGCCTTCCATGACCGGCGAACCGCGCAGCGGCGCCATGTAATCGAGGCCGAAGTCGTAGCTCGCGGCGATGACGGCGATCCCGATCATGGGAACGCCCAACGCCAGGATTCCCCAATAGGACAGGAAGCGCACCAGGCCGGTACGGGTGTTGGCGACGTGCCAGATGCGCTTGAACGACGCTTCCATGCGCATCAGCAGGAGCATGGTGCTCATGAAGACAATGCCGACGCCCACGACTGTCAGCTCGTTCGCCTTGGTGGAAAACTCCCGCACCTTTTCGAGCACCACGTCGCTGGAACCGGGCAGGAAGGTCTCGAAGACGAAACTCGTGATCGTGTCGCCGACCCCGGAGAACTCCGGAAGCAGCGAAAGGATCCGGTACACGACCGCGAAGAAAGGCACGATGGCAATCATGGTCGTCAACGTCAACGCGGCGGCAGCGACGGTACAGCCGTCGTCGCGGAACTGATGCACGATCTGGCGCACGAACCAGCAACCGTAACGCCATGCCTTCAGCCGGAGAGCGAGCACTGCCACACCACTTCGCCGACCGTGTGGACCGCGACGACCACCGCGGTCGCCGCCAGGCCCCTTCCCGTTATTCGTCTCAATAGCATCATCGCTCCCTGTCCCGTCCCACCGGTGGTTCGGGCCGCGTCGCGACCCGCCGCGCGGCTACGCTTCATACTGCACCCTTGTTTAGAATCTCTATCGCAATGCGATTCCCAACGCAACGACACTACTCACAGTTGAGTGCGCGACTACAACAGCCGGCATGATGGCACGGTCAAAGGAGCATCTCCATGATTAATTCGTCAGTTCGAACGTTCTGTACGTTGCTAACGATCCTGTTGATTCCAGAAATCCAGGCGATGGAATCAGAGGACATACACGCCAGGATCAACAATGCGGTGGGTCGTGGTACGGTCGGCGCCGCTGTGGTTGGTATCTACAACCAGGGCGATGCAAGGGTATTCGGCTACGGTCAGAAGAATCCCAATGGAGCGCAGAAACCTGATGGCGAGACATTGTTCGAGATCGGGTCAATCACAAAGGTATTCACGGCAATGCTTGTTCAGCGCCTGGTTGAGCAAGACAGGCTCGAGTGGGATGATCCAATCTCCGGCTACCTGAGCGATTTCCAGTTCGAGAACGAAGCGGTAGGGGCAATCACGCTGCGTTCGTTGGCAACCCATTCATCGGGGCTGCCGCGTCTGCCCGCCAACATTTCGCCAGCCGACGGTTTGAATCCGTATGCGGACTACGTTCAAAGTGACTTGCATGCCTTTCTGCGTTCATTCAATCCTGACTCGCTTTCAACGGAGCGCGCCTATTCGAACCTGGGCGCAGGCTTGCTTGGGTCCATCGCGGCGGATGTCGCTGAAATGGAATATCCGAGCGCAATTGACGATTACATCTTTGAACCATTGGGCATGAGCCGTTCATTTGCTTCGTATCCACAGCAAACGGACTCGAATATGGCGTTGGGATACAGCAATGGGGCGGTTGTGCCGGCCTGGACTTTTAAGGCCTTGGCGGGCGCCGGCGCGATCGTTTCAACGGCAAATGACTTGATGCAACTCATACGGGCAAGTTGCGAAGACGATGCGTCGGACATGAACAAGGCAATCGTCGCCACACAACAGCCCCAGGAAGTTGACGAAATGGCTTTGGGCTGGAACACAAGATCAGACAGCGACGGGAACACTGTTTATTGGCACAACGGTGGTACGGGCGGATATGCCAGTTTTCTGGCGGTGAATCCAGGCAAATCGCAAGGATGGCTGATTCTTGCCGCTTCTACCGAGTACGCCTGGGTTACGGAGCTTGGATTGTCGCTACTCGCACCACCGGAGCGCGTTGAGCAAGTTGACCTTACACCGTACACGGGAGTATTTCAGTTGGCGCCGACCTTTTTCCTTACGTTCTCGGAGCGTGATGGCCGGCTGTTTGGCCAGGCTACCGGACAGGCGGAATTTCCATTGACACATGAGGGGGAGCACGAGTTCCATTTCGCCAACGCTCAGATTCGGGTTGCTTTTCAAACTCCATCAGATGGTCTGTCTTCGGAAATCGAGTTTGTTCAAGCGGGCCAAACGATCAATGCCCCCCGTGTCGAGGATAAGTACGGGCCGACGGCGCGTGAGGAAATACACGTCGACAGCGAAGACCTGAAGGCTTACGAGGGCCAGTATCAACTTGCCGAAGGAGTGGCGATGACGGTCACGGTTCGAGGATCACAGCTATTCATTCAAGTTACAGGTCAGGCCGCCTTCCCGGCTTTTGCCATGGATACGGATCGATTCTTCCTGAAGGTCGTTGACGCGGAGATTGAGTTCCTGCGCGACGCCAGCGGCGCCGTTCACGAGCTGATACTGCATCAGGCAGGCGAGCATCGCGCAACGCGCATTGAGGTTGAGTCCAGTGACTGAACTACTCGCCTTGAGCGGACTCCTTAACGTGAGGGCCTACCCATCATCCGGTCCATCAAGATAGCGCAATCCTGACCCTGTGAGCGGGCCCCATCCTTATTTTGCAGCTGTGGGTTCCGGGATCGCTCGCAGGCTCTCCAGCTCCGCGGCGTATGCAAGCCGGCTGTCCAGGCATACAAACGAGAGTGGCTCGGCTATCTGTTCCTGGACCAGTAGGGCGGCGCCAAGTTGACCCGCGTCTGCCGCTCGAAGCGGGTGCCGGGCAAGCAGAGCATTTGCCCGGACCCGGACCGCAAGCACTTCGGTAACTTCATCCCAACTTTCGGCGAAGGCTGCGAATCGCTCAAGCAATTCGCGGCGGTGCGTGCGGGAGAGTAGTTCCTCGCGGGTTCGCCGCTCGACCGCGCTGACAATCTCGGTGCGCGTCCAGGCCCAGGTAACGATGTGCCCGTCCTCGGCAAGCCAGCCGCGGACCGTCTCGCTCGCCGGCTCGGCAACGATCAGAGGGACGAGGGCGGATGCGTCCCAGTACCTCACAGCCGGTCGGCCCGATCTTCCATGAGCGCGGCCGATAGGCTTGTCGGCAACTGAATCGGAGGCTCGTCCAGGATTGCAGCTGCCTGATCGTTGCCAGGGCGCAGCAGGCCGATCCTTACAAGCGTTTGGCGCAATCTGTCGCCCGTAGCAACCGGTGGCGCCAATCGCGCAACCGGCGTGCCCCGGTCAAGAACCTGAACCTCGCCCCCACGTCGGACTTCGCGGATATAGCGAGACAGGTTCGCTTTCAGGTCGGAAATGGATACCGTCGTCATGGTGACCAGTATGATCTGTTCAAAATGACTTATCAAGTCTCATTGTCAAGGGACCAACGCAATCAGATGGGCCGACGGGCTCTGATCCAGGACGTTGTTTCCGCCGCCATCCAGCACTTCCGGGTGCCGCAATTGGGAAGACTGTGGAGAATTCCACGCCTCAAGTTCGGTTGCCCCTACCTTGCGCCTGCGCGGGGCAAGCCCGTCAATTCAAGCTGTCTTGAATACGGCCATTTGCGTGGGTGGCCCAAGGTCCGGATGCGCGTCGCCGACATCCTTGTGCTCTACGGTGTAGTTGTACTTCCCGCACAGGTGCGAGCACCACGCTTGGAATTCCGCGCGGGTCCACTCGAATCGGTGATCCGGATGGCGCATTTGTCCGGGCTTCATGCCCTTGAAGTTGGCGTTGTATTCGGCATTGGGCGTAGTCAGGATGACCGCGCCCGGCCGTGAGAACTCGAAGACCGATCGTTCGAAGGCGCCCAGGCGGTCCAGGTCTATATGTTCTATGACCTCTGCAGCTACCGCCACGTCAAAGCCGTTCAGCCGGGTATCCCGGTAGGTAAGGGATCCGTGCATCAGCTTGACCCGCCGCCGCTGATTGTCCGGCATTTCCTGCAGGCGAAGCCGCCGTTCCGCGATCTCAAGCGCGGTGCTGGACACGTCAAATCCCAAGATCCTCTCAAGCTCGCGTATTTCCAGAAGCTCTTTGATCAGCTTGCCCTCGCCGCATCCCAGGTCCACCACATTGCTGGCGCGAGTTGCCTTCACGGCCTCGACGATGGCGCGCAATCGTCGCTCGTTGAGACGCAGAGGGGCCTCCAGAACCTGCTCGCTGTCCAGCCGGTTCCTTTCGACCGTTTCGGAGTCACCGTCCTCGACCGTCAGTTGCTCCAGGGCGGCACGCGCCAGACTCCGCTGCGATTTAAGGTATCGCGATGCGATGAGCGCCTTCTCGGGATGCGATTCAAGCCAGTTCTCACCCTGGCGCAAGAGCTTCTCGACTTCGTCGTCGCCAACCCAGTAGTGCTTTTCGTTGTCGAAAACCGGGATCAGGACGTACAAATGGCGCAGCAAGTCACTCAGCCGTTTGGAGCCCTTGATCGTTATCGTGAAGTAAGGGCTGTTTCCCCAATCGTCATATCTGGAATCCAGGGGATGCGGTTGGATGCTGACCTCATAACCCAGAGGTTGGAACAAACGCAGCAGCAGCGAGTCGTCGCCACGATTGCGCAGGCAATGGACGGTGGCCTCAAGCGGTATCTCCGTTGCGGCAAGTTCCTGCTTGCCGCCGCCGCGGCCGGCAAAGGCGGACCGAAAAACCTTGTTGATCGCGACGCTGAAGAAAGACGAAGCTACGTAAGGGCGGTCATTCACGTAATGCTGCAGGGAACGTTGCTTGCCCCTGCTCTTTATGCCGCGAACAAGCCCGATAGGATCTATCTCAAGTTGTAGCGCCGCCGTGCATCGTTCGTTGGTCGCCTCCGGGTAATAGACATGCGCCTTGCCGAAGGACAGATCGAAGGTCTGCAGCCTGTCCGGGTGCTTGTGCAGCAGATAGCCGAGGTCGGTCGCGGGCTGGTGGGTTGTGGATATCGTCAGCAACATCGTTACAACCTTGGGTCAACGGGCTCGGATTCCAGCGCGAGAACGCCCAGCGCGCACTCGTGCACCCTGCGGATGGGTTCCCTGCGCACAAATCGTTGCAGACCTTCAAGGCCCAGAAAGAACTCGCGAAGCGCCATTTGCCGCTTGGCGCCCAACCCCCGGGACCGCAGCCGTTCAAGATTTTCCGTCCGCGAGTACTCGGGCCCATAGATAATTCTCAAGTACTCGGGACCGCGACACTTGAGCGCCGGCTGCACGTAGCCCTTGTTTCCGCTGGCCACGAAGTTCAGGGGCTTGACCACCATTCCCTCGCCGCCGCCCGCGGTAAGCTGCTCCCACCAGCCAATAACATCGTCACACTCGCCGCGATCGTGCAGGTTGACGGTCTTGTAGGGCGTCGCCACGAAAATTTCGGATTCGGGCAAAGCCAACCGGGCCAGTGTGTCCATGTGCCACTGGTGATTCTTGTCGATGTGCGCCGCCCCCTCGCCGGCCATCACGTGAAAAGGCGCCAGCCGCAGCTTGTCGATCGAATCCACGTTCCAGCAATAGCCCTGATACGCGGCCACGTACTGCTGGACCATCCCGGTTCGCTGCCTTTGTTCATCCAGAAGCTCATCGACCGGCAGGCCACGCCCTTCCGCCAGCGTCAGCATCCCGATGCTGGCCGCCAACGACGCATTCGCTGCGGCTCCAACCGCCGCATACTGCTCTTGAATGAGTTCTAGGGCCTTGATGGACCACGGCATCAGTTCGCAATCCAGCGTGAGCCATGAAGTCTGCAACTCGTCCCACAAGCCGGCCCGGGACACGGCCTTGCTGAGCCGTTCAAGCAAAGCGGCTTCGAGCGGCTGCTCGGCAAAGAAACGACGGCCGGTGCGCGTGTAACAGACACCGATCTCACCGGTCTCAATTCCGAACCGATCGCGGGCAGCGTCCGCGTCCCGGCATACCTGGATCACGGCACGGGATCCCATGTGCTTTTCTTCGCAGACGACCGTTTCCATGCCCTGCTTTCGGTAGTAGTCGAGTGCTTCCTCGGGGTGCTCCAACAGACTGGCCTTGTTGCTGGTGGCGGACGGCGACATGGTTGGCGGCAGATAGTTGATCCACTTCGGATGCACGGCGAACCGGCTCATCACCTCCAGGGCGGCGAGTGTCCTGTCCCCCGTCAGGATGATGGTCTTGCCCCATTCGGTTGGGATATGGCGCTTGCCAAGGACATCCTCGATGTCCAGCATGTCGTCGTGCTCGTGTTGTGCCGCCAGGCTTGATGCGCCTGCTGCTCCGAGGGGTTTGATGGGTTCGTAGTGCTGCCGAACCGCGGGCACCTGAACCAGTTCCTTCTCCGGGTATCGGAGCGCCGTCAGCTTGCCGCCGAACACGCAGCCTGTGTCGATACAGATCGTGTTGTTCAGCCACTCCGCCTCTACGACCGGTATGTGGCCGTAAACGACCATGGAGTCGCCGCGGTACTCGGACGCCCAGTCGTAGCGCACCGGAAGGCCATATTCGTCGGTTTCGCCGGTGGTCTCGCCAAACAGCGCAAACGCGCGAACGATTCCCGAAGCACGGCCCTGATAGGCCTGTTTCATTCCCGCATGGGCAACGACAAGCCGCCCCTCATCCATCACGTAATGGCTGACCATGCCCACGATGAACGATTTCACGCGAGCAATGAATTCCTCGCTCTCGCCGGCCAACTGCTCCATCGTCTCGGCAAGCCCGTGGGTCATCTTGACGTTCTTGCCCGACAGCTTCTTCAACAGCTTGATTTCGTGATTGCCGGGCACGCAGATCGCTACTCCGTCGTCCACCATGTCCATGACCAGACGGAGCACGCCGGGACTGTCGGGCCCTCGATCCACGAGGTCGCCCACGAAGACCGCCTTGCGTCCGCCGGGCGGCCTTACGGAGTACCGAATGCCGGATTCGAGCGGCGTTCCCGATACGGCATATCCAAGTTTGTCGAGCAGCTCGCGTGCTTCGTCGAAGCAGCCGTGGATGTCGCCGATGATGTCGAACGGTCCCGTTTCGCTGCGCTTATTCGTCCACATGGGTTCCCGGGCCAACGTGACCGACTCCACCTCTTCGGGCGATTTCAGTACGTGAGTCTGACGAAACCCCTCGCGCTTTAGCGAGCGCAAGGACTTGCGAAGCTGCCGCGCCTGATGGCGAACCACGTGCGGTCCGAAGTTGCGGTTGGGGCGGTCGGCATTTCGGTCGTGGCACAAGCGTTCGGGGAGGTCCAGAACAACCGCAATCGGAAACACATGATACTCACGCGCCAGGCGCAGCAATCCCCGCCTGTCACGCTGCTGAACGTTGGTGGCGTCAACGACAACCAGCTTGCCGAGCGCGAGGCGCTTGGCTGCAATGTAGTAGAGAAGCTCAAACGCTTCTGGTGTGATGGTCTGATTGTTTTCGTCGTCAGAGATAAGCGCACGACACTCATCCGATGCCAGGATTTCCGTCGGCTTGAAATGCTTGCGCGCAAACGTTGACTTGCCGCTGCCGGATGCACCAACAAGAACGATGAGCGAAAGTTCGGGGACTGTGATCTCCATACGGTTGTAACGCGTAAAAATCCTTGCTTGATTAACGAGGCTGATTATCCGAAGCGCTCAGGCCCGCGCGGACCGATCATGGTCGAGCGCGCGAATCAGGTGCGGCGGTTCGTGAAGTGTACTGCCCGGATTGCCGGCGAAGCGCGTGGTCACTAATATTCGGTAGGCACTGCGTCCAGGCTTCGCCACAAATACCAGGAAGCAACGGAGCGCCATGGACGCCAAGGCTCTGCAATGGCCAATAGCTCATCGAGAGTCAGACGCACGCCATCGTTGTAGTGGCGGGCAATCGCCTTTTGAATTCCTACATCAGTTGTGGGAAAGACGTCTGGCCGTACCAGGTGAAATATCAGGAACATTTCAGCCGTCCAACGGCCGATCCCTTTTATTGTGACCAGCGTGTCAATTACGGTCTCGTCATCCATTCGATCCCATAAGCTCTGGTCATAGGCACCGCTCTTGAAATGCTCGGCCAGGCCAAGAAGATAGCAAGCCTTGCGCCGCGACAGTCCGCAAAGGTGCAATGCCTCCTCGGAATGGCTCGACACCGCTGTTGGCGTCATTTCGCCGACGCGTGCGATCAGTCTCCGCCACACGGCCTGTGCAGCATGAACGGAGATTTGCTGCCCCACGATGGAGCGCGAAAGTGAATGAAACGCATCGTTTCGAGGCCGAAGAACAGATCCCTTGGCGGCCAGGATGACGCGGCCGAGCACTGGATCAGAGTGAAGCAATGCGGTCCGGGCTTCCGTCCAATGGAGCACCCTCTCATTGCGCGTTTCATTCATGTGGCTGGGAAAAGTCCAATCTGACATCCCTCTACTTTGCTCAGAGTTTGTCAGAAATCACATTCTCCGTGGACCAAATTTCTGGGGAGACCCTCATCGTGCCTGATAGACCTGGGCAAGGCCGGGCTGTTGCACGTACTTTGCGCTGTAGGTCAATGACAGCATTTACTCCGTGACCGCCCAGACTAATGGCGGCTTTCTCTCGGATTGAGTAAACAAGAACCCTGCGGATAATTTCCGCGAATACTCTACATTTGCACACGCTTTACAGCATTGCTTGCCGGATTCTCCCAATGGTAAAAGATTCAAGTTGTCGTCCGAGTGATTCTTCGGCAATTGTAGAAATATAGGGAATTTGATATATTGGCCCGATACAAATTACAGGTGCATGGAGATGCTGATTATGAGTTTGACAAATTCGTCAATCGTGATCGTTCAACGGCCTACGATGCAGGCAACCTCTTTCGCGTACTGGAAGAGATTGTGGAGAACTGTCTTTCCGATTGGTTTGCGCCATTGCACACGGAGAGCGGATGCCAACTGCACATGTTTTCTGGAAATGGACCAAGCATGTTTGTGGCCGCAAATGGGCAGACGATGCTCTTGGTTCAATTGTCGGAATTGGGCAAAGAAGGTGGGCGGGCGCTCCCGACTCAGGCAATCGAACGAATGAAGGGGTACTTCGGGATATGAACACGCGAACGGTCGAACAAGACAAGCTCGGCGAGTCCGCTGCTTTGGAATCATTGCGAAAGCGTGGCATGGCAGCGAACGGCTTCGTCGAAGGCTATGAGGCACGCGACGCGATCATGCAGGCTGCGCGAGTAGTGCGCGAGATGCGCTCTGAGGCGGGTCTTACTCAGGCCGAACTCGCTGCACGTGCTGGAATGTCGCAGCCCGAAATCAGTCGATTGGAGACTGGGCTTGGCAAGCAGGGGCCAAGCGTCGAAACAATCGGCCGATTGGCACAAGCCTGTAATCGGCGGCTAGTCATGAAGGTGCAGGAAACGAAGGCGTCTTCGTCTGGACCAGAGGCTGACGCTCACGCCGACGCCATCGCCGACGTCATCGTCACGAACGCCCCTTAAGCAAGAATTGAGCCCAACAGCAACCGCGCCCGCCCTTCGTGTGGGGGAATTCGTTCCCCTCATCGCGCTGCTGACGTCGCTGGTCGCGCTTGCGATCGACGCGATGCTGCCGGCGCTGCCTGCGATCGGTCGGGATCTTGGGGTGGCGCATCGGAACGATGTCCAGTTCGTCGTTACGGCTGTGTTCCTGGGGCTCAGCATTGGTCAGATCATTTTTGGCCCGCTCTCCGACCGTATCGGACGCAAGCCTGCTATCCATGCGGGCCTTATTCTGTTCATGGCGGGATGTCTCATGAGCATCTACGCCCGCACGTTCGAGATGATGATCGCAGGCCGAGTGCTGCAGGGCATCGGAGTCGCGGCGCCGCGGGTCGTTACCATGGCGCTGGTGCGCGATCAGTATTCGGGACGCCAGATGGCGCGTCTGATGTCCTTCACCATGGGGCTCTTCATCCTCGTTCCGACTGTCGCCCCGGCCCTCGGGCAGTGGATACAGTGGCTGGGAGGCTGGCGCGCGATTTTCGCCGTGTTCTTCGCCGTCGCCGCGATCACATTCGTTTGGTTTGCAATTCGCCAGCCGGAAACGCTGCCCGCCGCTCGCCGGCGGCCCCTCTCTCCGCGCGCTATCGGCGGAGCCGTCGTAGAAGTCGTTAAGATTCGGGCGGCACTGGGATATACCCTGGCCAGCGGATGCGTGTTCGCGCCGTTTCTCGCCTACTTGAGCGCCTCTCAGCAAATCTTCCAGGACGTGTACGGGACCGGCCGGCTGTTCCCCGTCTATTTCGGCGCGCTGGCGCTTGCCATCGGAGGCGCCTCGCTGGTAAACGGCCGCCTGGTGCTCAAGTATGGGATGCGCCGGCTCTCAAGGGTGGCGATGCGTTCCATCACATCGGCCTCGGCCGCTTTTTGGACGCTGGCGTTCGCCTTTGAGGGAGTTCCCCCATTCTGGCTGTTCATGGCCTACCTGCTGTTCGTGTTCTTGTGCGTCGGGCTCCTGTTCGGCAATCTCAGTGCGCTCGCCATGGAGCCCTTGGGCCACATCGCCGGCGTGGGAGCAGCGGTGGTTGCTTCGCTCGCCACCTTCGTCTCGGTACCGCTGGGGGCGCTCGTAGGCTATGGCTTTGACGGGACTCTTTACGCCCTGATTGCCGCCTACGCGTTGTTCGGAGGTGGGGCCCTGGTTGCGATGAGATGGGCTGAGGGCGGTGGAGGCGCACAGCGCAGCCGCGATCCCATCGCCCAGGCGTGATCGGCCATCGTCCGCGGCAGAGCAGCGCATTGTCTTGCGCCACTGCCATATGTCGGTTGGACTGATCCTCGCGCGAGTAGAGCGACGGCATGGGAGCGGCCGGGCGCCGCCCGTCACAAGAGCCTTCCTGTTATTGGGTAGCGGCCATCTTGCGGAGGCTCCGAAACGAGATCAGCTTCCGCTGGCTGTCATCCCATAGAGCCAAGGGTATGCATTTGAGGCTCTCCCACATCGTCAGGCGATTGACTTTGCGCAGTTCGGGAATGTCCTTGAGACACTCGTAGAGCCGATAGCTGGGGATGCGGCATTTCAGATGATGAATGTGATGAATGCCGATGTTGGCAGTGAGCCAGCGCAGGGGCGCGGGCAGGTCATAGTAGGAACTGCCCTCGATGGAATGCCGGCGAAAATTCCACTTCTCGTGACCGTCCCATCGCGTTTCCTTGAATTGATGTTGCACGTAGAACAGCCACACCCCGATCGTGCCGGCGCACAATATCGTCGCGAGATGGACGATGGCAAAGGTGGTGGGACCCACCACAATCGACGCGACTATGGCGAGGCCGATAATGGCCGCGTTGGTGGCCATGACGCTGATCCAGCCATCCTTGAGTTCGTGGGTCAATTCAAGCGGCATGCGGTGCTTCAAGATGAATATATAGAAGGGTCCAAACCCGAACAGCACAAGCGGATTCCGGTAAAGCCGATATTTGAACTGGCCCCAGGGGGTCCGGCTCCTGTATTCACTGACCGTAAGCGTAGCGATATCTCCAGTACCGCGCCTGTCCAGGTTTCCCGACGTCGCATGGTGGCCGGCATGCAGGCGGCGCCAATAGGCGTACGGCGTCCAGCAGAGAACTCCGATGACACGGCCAACCCGATCGTTCCACTTTTGGTTACGGAAAAAGGAGCCGTGGCCGCAATCGTGCTGGATCATGAACAGGCGGATAAGAAAAACGGCCGCAGGTATAACAAGAAACGCGAACAGCCAATGCACGTAAGCGACGCCGAGCAATGCCCCCAGCCAGCAGCCCAGGAACGACACCCCGGTGATGGAGAGTTCCCAGATGGCACGACCCAATCGTGCCCGACAGTACTGTGACAGCCTGGCGGCTAAGTGCGAGAGTTCTTGCCCGGCCTGGGCGGAAAGATCATTCATGAGGTACCGATGACAGTGGAAATAGAGACAAATGCGTCCTTTTGGGCCGTCATCGGGCTTGATTAGCCCGAAACCCTTGGTAACCCTAAACCATTTGACGCTTCAGGTCACTACCGGCCGGTTAACTTTGGGCGCTTAAATCAAAACCGCCGGCGTGCTCGGTTGGGAGAAACACGAGCTCTCGATTGAAATCTGTTCCAGGTCCAAAGCACGGCCATGGCGATTAGCAGCGTGTCGATTGCGGTCACGCTCGTAATGCTCCAGCCCTGCGCTCTCTCGAGAAATCCGAGCGCACATGCAATCGCCCAGGACCCAATCGCGTCCCAGCGAAAATTCGGAACCGCGTCCAGTTGCTGGACGTTGACTCGGGTCGGCCGGATCAGGAAGTAGTTCACCAGGTAGACGCCGGCGATGGGTGGAACAATGATTCCAAGCAGAATCAGAAACCCGACAAAGTGGTCCATGATCCCGGCAAGCGCCAATAGACTGCCGATCACACCGGAGACCAGTGTGATAACCCAGTCCCGGACCTTCGGCATGATCCGGGCGATGCTCAATGAGGCGGAGTACAAGTTGTTGATATTCGTGGTCCAGGTGGCAAATACCATCACGATCAGTGCGGGAATGCCGAGACCCAGGCTGGTCATTGACGTAATCAGGTCCGGCTCGGCAGACACCAGGACCGGTAAGCCCGACAGCAACAGGATCACGGGAAATCCGATGCCGTAACTCAAGAATGCGCCGGTTATCGCATCCCTGCGGCCGCGCGCGAAACGGGAAAGGTCCGGAACCAGCGTGACGCCAAGGAAAAAGCTCCCGATTACGATGGAAATCCCGGCGGAAATGGATGCAAGTCCCTCATGGGGCCGGCCTGACACGCCGCTAAGTTCCTCCACGCTGGCGCCGTCCAATACCGCCCAGACTCCGTACAGGAGCAAAGCGGCGAGCAACGGCACCGCAATTCGGCTCAAACGATCTATGGCGCGAAAACCGTATATGGTCGTGACCACCATCAGGACGCCGCCGGCAATTGTGAAGATATGGGGCGATACGAGAACCTGGAACGTGCTCTCCACCGTTTGAGAAAGCGCACGCCCGAACAATGCAGCGGTTACTCCGTACCAACCGAACAACGTAATGGCGAGTATCAGATTGACAATGTGCGACCCTGCCCGGCCGAAGGAAAACAGAATTACGTTATAGGTTGAAAGTCGGGTCTCGGTACCGACAAGCATTGTGAGGTAACCCACACAAGCAGTAAGGAGTCCGCCGAAGAAGATGGCCAGACCGCCGCGGACAAGTCCCAGGGCCCCTATCAGTTCGGTGCCGACAAGAAATGCCGGCAAGGTAATGCTCACGCCAATGATGACGACGGCAATGGCCGTGCCGCTTACCGTTTCGCGGTCCGGTACCGGGCCGCGAGAGTGATTGTCTGTCAAACGGGGGCTTTGCACACTCTTCAGCGCTTGCAAGTTCAGGCGCCGCCAAGTTCCTCAAGCGGGCGATAGGTGTAGTTCATGCCGAACGCCTCGGGTCCCACCACCTCCAGGGCACGTTCGGTTCGGAAAACCGGATTGCACGACAAACCGAGAGCCGTAACCCGCTGGCCGTATCGGATATCCGGTGTCGGAATGGGCTCGGCGGTTTCGCTGTCAACGACACAAATCAGGTCCGGCGTCAGAGCGCGTGGCACGCCATCAAGGGTGAATGCCAGGTACTCGTTTCGAAATTCGATGTGAGCTCGATGGCCGCCCCCGTTCAAAGGGGCCAGGTCCAGCCAACCGACCACAAATCCTTTCTCGGTTGAACGCCAGACGTCCACTACTTTGCCGTTGAACAGTTGGACCACCTCGACGCCTTCGGCCTTCAAACGAATACCCTCCATCAACAATTCAATCGGGTTATTGCCGGATCTTGCATTCTCGATAGCCTCGCCGAGTGCGTGAGCAAGGGTCACGGTATCCCGTATTACTACTCGCTTCGCCTCACGTCCAGACATCGCGTAGGCTGACAGAATGGAAAACAAACCCATTCCCATGCACACGGCTCGTGCCAGCGTTTCTCCCTTCTTGTTGTCGCTGCTTTGGCAAATGACTGTGTTCAGGTGCTCGTCAGTCATGACGAACGGAAATGCCGAGATCCCATGTAGCGAATAGCTCGTCATCTGAAGTTCGGGAAAGGCCCGCCCCATGCCATCGCCATCAATGACCGGGAGCTCGCAATCGGTGGCAGCCAGGATGGGAATCAAGGCATTGCAGCCTCCCATTTCAGCGGCAATCAAGGCATCCGCCTTGCGTCCGATGTGCTCCTCCAGCGTGCGAATCGAGTGCATGAGATGGGACCGCTCAAATAATCGCTCCTTCTCGACGGTTGGAGCGCCAAAACCTGCGACACATAGCACCTGCGCGTCGTCATCAAGATCGGAGACCTTGATCAGGTTCGCCTGATGACCGCCGGCCGCATAGGCTTGCCGCGCAGCGAGCAATGAGATGGACGGATCTCCTCCGCCTCCCGCGCCAAGCAAGGACGCGCCCAACGCGATTCGCGCCACGTCGTCAATATCGAGCTTCCAGAGGCTATCCTCCATTTCACTTACCGGGATTGCTCCCAAGAAGCCGGGGATTCTCTAGAACCGATAGCGCAACTCCGCGCCAATCGAGCGCGGGAGGCTGTAACTGCGGACAAAAAAGCCCAAGAACCCAGGGTCGCTGGTGTATTGCTGGTCCAAAACATTCTTGACATGAGCTGAAACGGACCAGCGATCGCCATTCACACCAATTCGCGCGCTAACCAGATCAACCGGATCGATATCGAAGGTAAACCCACTCTCATTGATGAAGAAGTTGCCTTGATGACGCCAATCGAATCGTGCGAACAACTCCTTGTCATTGGCCACGGGCCGCGTGTATTCCAGCGCCAGGTTCGATGTCCATTCGGGAACACCATCCGGCCGAACGTCTTGTTCCGTAATCTTCGCGTCGAGGTATCCGAAACCACCACTGAGTTCGATACGATCGTTGGCGCGCCATAGGAACTCCAGCTCGACGCCGTTGATATCCGTGCTGGGCACATTGGTCGTTTCCCTGAACGGTGGCTCCGCCAGGATGATGGACTGCTGCTGGTCCGAGTAGTCAATCTTGAAGACAGCTCCGTTCAGTGACAGACGATTGTCGGCTAACGTGGCTTTGAAGCCCAGCTCGAAATTATCCGTCGTTTCCGGCCGGGTCAGGTCGCCGGTATTGTAGAAACCGAAGCGAAATCCTTTTGCATACGTCAGATAGGTCATGAGATCGCCGGACCAGTCATAGGAGAGTTGCACCTTGGGCTGAAACTGGGCATCCTTGGCCGTCAACTGCTCAACCGAATTGCCATTGCCATCCAGGTTCGGAATGGTCGCGCCGGTGGCCCCGTCAAACTGACGCGTGCTGTAAGTGTTCTCATCGTAGCGGCCCGCGATCGTCAGCTCATAAGCATCCGTCAGGTCAATGTTCACTTGCCCGTAGATGCCGAATATCTCATCTTTCTTGTCGTCGAATCGGCTGAAGATGCTGGAAATGGAGCCCGGCGCGGGAGCAAGCAGCAAGCCGACATCGAGGCGGTTCTCGGTGGTTCTCTCCAGGTACTCGGCGCCTGCGATCCAACGAACCGACCCATCGCCGGTTGATGTCAGGCGCACATCCTGGAAGAAAACCTCGAAGTTGTCCGCCAGTTCCTGGTAGTGGTCATAGGGTTCTCCCGGCATTGCATTCTCGCCAAGGATCGGGCCGAAGATACTCCCGATGGGCGGTTCGCCTCGCGCAGGGGGTCGAGACCAACTGGCGGACCCGTAGATGTCCTGATCCAATGTCACGGAACTGGTCACCGACGTCAGCGTGGCAAACGGCAAGTCGATGTCGATCTTCGCCGATCCCTCGGTTGATTCCCGGTTTTCTTCACCAATGATGCCGCGATCCACGCTGAAGTCCGCCTTGCTGAAACTGTTGACTTGCTCGAAGGTTTCGAATCGCTCCTGCATGGCGGCGCCCGCATTGACGTCGGAGTAGGAAGCCCGCAAGTCGATGCTCAAGTTCTCAGATGGTGTGAACAACAGCTGTGCTCGAAGGGAACTCTGATCGACGAAATCGATGTCATCGCCGGTAGTTGAATCGATCAGGCCATCCGAGCTCCGCACCAAGCCTGTCAGCCGGAACGAAACTTTTGCTTCAGCAAGCGGCCCCGAAACCATGCCTTGAAGGGTCCGATCATTGCCCTGGGCGTAAGACACTCGTGCCTCACCGCCGAATTCGTCACGAGGGGCCTTGGTCACAATGTTGACTGCCCCTGCTATTGCGCCGTTACCGTAAAGAGCCCCCTGTGGCCCGCGCAGGATTTCGATCCGCTCCAAGTCAAACAGAGTGCCGGGATTGAGGGCGTCGAGCATGCCGGCTTTGACGCCGTCAACGGTATAGGAGATCGGCGGAAATCCTTGTTGTCCGGTCGTTATCCCGCGAATCGTCACAAACACAACACCGGCGCGGAAACCCTGCCGAGACAAGAAGTTGGGCGTCTGGTTTACGTACGACTCGAAGCTGTCGATACCCAGCCTCTCAATCTCCGGTCCGCTGAACGCGGTGATTGCGTCCGGCACGTCCTGCAGGTTCTCCGCGCGTTGCCTCGCAGTGACCACTATCTCTTCCAGCACCGTGGCAGGCTGCTCCTGGGCCGTAACTGACGTAGAAACAATCAATGCAACGCCTACGCATGAAGTCATTGCCAAGACCCTGTTTAATCCAGCTTTACTCATTTCATTTCTCCGCGATCGGTTAATAGTCAATGTCCGCCAACTCCGGCGGAATTGAGGGTCATTTGCCCTCACCCTGTGTTCACGCCCAACCGCGCTAAAGCGCCGGCGGCTTTGATTCGCACTCGCACTACGGCGCCTGGCACATAGCTGAGCGGAATTTCTTCAACGTTTGTAATCTCAACGGTGCCGGGCTGAGCACCAGCGTCGATAGCCGCCCGTTCGGCCTGTTCGCGAGCAGCCTCCATCGCGGCATCCCGGCCAACATTGTCATAGGAATAGACGGTGTCGACCTCTCCGCCGACCAGTGCTATGGACGCACCGACGGCGTTTGCAACCGCCGCGTTTTCCGGGATGATGACTTCGGAAACTCCCGGAATGTCCTGGGAAATAAGCACCGAGCCGCCGCCGACCAGAATAAGGGGTACCGGCTCGGCATTTGTTTTCATCCGGTCCACACCCTCGGCCAGCATCCGGTGAATCTCGGCGACCGCAAGATCAACAGTTCTCCGCGGCAAATCGGCAACCAGGTCTGGATCGCCCAGCTTTGCGTATCCCGATGCGACTGCTATATCCGTTGCGGTTAGCGTGTTGGCGCCAAAGACATGGGCTTCTTCCAGCAACCGGTAGCCCACGGATTGCGGTCCGATGCCAATGCCATTGTGGCCTCTCGATACCAGGCTTCCGCCACCAAGGCCCAGCGCCAGAATATCGGGCATACGAAAATTGGTTCGAACCCCACCGATATCCACCTTGACCGACGACTCTCGAGGAAAGCCATTGGTCAACATGCCAATGTCGGTTGTTGTGCCGCCGATGTCTGCGACCAAGGCATCGGTGGCGCCGGACAGATACGCTGCTCCCCGCATGGAGTTGGTAGGACCGGAAGCAAACGTCAGCACCGGGTAACGCTCAGCCACGTCGGCGGCCATCAGCGTTCCGTCGTTCTGGCTGATGTAACAAGGCGACTCGATTTGCAGTTCTTTCAAGGCCTGTTCAATGGACTTCACAACCTTCGCCGACAGGCCTACCAGGCTGGCGTTCATGATGGCGGCGTTTTCCCGTTCCAGCAGACCAAGGCTGCCAACCTCAGATGAACGAGTTACCGACACCTCGGGCATTTCATTTCGAACGATTTCCTCCGCACGCCTTTCCATGTCGTCATTCACGGGAGAGAACAGGGCACTGATTGCCACGGTCTTCAAGCCATTGTTCCGAAAGTCCCTGGCAGCGTCACGAACGGCCAGTTCATCCAATTCGGAATCGACGCTTCCATCTACGTGGTAGCCACCGCCTACCAGGACCATATTGGCGCCGATTGCTGCAGCAAGTTCCGGCGGCCAGTCGCTTAAAGGCAAGACTCCTGATGATGCCGGGAGCGCAATGCGAATCAGACCGACATTCAATAGCCCTTCACGCTGTATGAGCGCGTTGGTGAAATGCGTAGTGCCTATCGCTACGCATTGGATCTTGCCTGCCGAAACACCGGATTGGCGCAGGACCAATCGAATGGCATTGAGAATGCCGAAGCTGACGTTGGATGTCGTGGGCAGTTTCTGGGAGGCGATCACCCTCGTGCCGTCCATAAGCACGGCGTCTGTATTGGTGCCTCCCACATCGACGCCAATGATCATTGAAATCGCCTCCCCTTCTCGACTTGGCCCTCACCAAGAAAAGTAACACTGTTACCAGGGAAACCTGCGTCCCTTGGTCAGTAGGTTGACTACTGTTTCGGGTAGGTCTTAGAATCGTGTCTCATACTCTAAAAGCCTACTGTTTTAGGTAGGTCATACACGACAGAAATACTCATGGCGGCTGTTTTTGTGTTTGGGGGGTTTTGAAATGAACGGTCAATTTCGACAAGAGTCACCATTTCCGGCCTGGATTATCAAGTCCAAAATCGAACCGGAAGAGCACTTGGTTTCGCTGATCGACAGGCCACGACTGATTCAACAACTCAACAACGGACTGCGCCAGGAATTAACGTTGATCTCGGCGTCGGCAGGCTACGGAAAAACAGCGTTAATGAGCCATTGGCGCCGCGACCTGTTGGATCAGGGCATCAAGACGGCCTGGCTTGGTCTGGATGAGGATGACAATCAACCGGGTGTGTTGGCGACCTATCTCTCTTTCTCCCTTCACAGTATTGGGCTGAAAAGTGCAATCGACGAAATGTCGGAAGAGGATTTTGGTCCGCATCTGGATCCCAGGTCCGTCGTCGGAATGCTCGCTACGGCAATAGCGATGAGCGAAGAAAGATTCGTTCTGATGCTCGATGGATTCGAATCGCTCAGGGCCGAAAGTACAAAGTCAATGATCGAACCGTTGCTGAGGTATTTACCGAAGAATATCCATATTGTCATTGCAAGTCGCACTACGGGCCTGTTGCCCTTGTCGGACTCCCGGCTCAATGGCGCGCTGACAGAGCTGAACGCCGATGACATGAAGTTCACATTTCTCGAGATGACGAACTTTCTGGAGCCCCTCCTCGACAAGATACAGCTCAAGCAAGTCGCAAGAATCTCGGGTGGTTGGCCGATTGCCCTGCAGTTCATGAAGATTGCATTAACCAATAGCCACGATCGCAAGGCACTATTGCGACGATTTCGAGGAACCAGGGAGGAATTTCACAGCTATTTCTCGGAGCACTTTCTGAATTTCGTTCCCGACGCGCAACAAGAGTTTCTTACCGAAGCCAGTATCCTTGATTGCATCGATGCGGAATCTGCGGATTTCATCAGGAACAGAACAGATAGCCAACTATTCCTGGATGAAATGCAGGATCTGCGCGGCTTTCTGGTTCGCGAAGAAACCGGCGATCGCAGCTATCGCCTGCATCCACTACTGAGAGAATTTCTTCAGCATCATTTCAAGCTGCACTATTCCGATAGATACCGATCCGTACATCGACGAGCCGCCACCTGGGCGGCAACCAAGGGGCACGTAATCCGTTCCATGAAATACGCCTTGGAAGTGGGTGATCAGGAAACAGCGGCGGAATTCATTGAATCGGCCGGCGGACTCACGCGTTTGGACCGCGAAGGCATGGCCAGGCTCCGAACTGCCCATTCCTTGTTGCCGGATGACATTGTTGTCAGTCGGCCCAGGCTGCACCTGATCCGGGCCCTGGTGTTGCTCAAGGACGGAAATCTGACCGAAGCAAGGCAAATCCTTCAGCATGTCCGCAGCCGGAATGCGGAATCGACCGACGCTCGCCTCAATTATGAGATCACAGTCCTGGCATCCGCCATCAGCTTTTACGAGGGCTCCGATCCGGCGGCTTACATTCCTGAACTCAAAGCGACGCTGGATGCCAACGACGACCAACATGACGCACAGAGCGCGTTCTTGTACACAACGGTTTGTGTTTCCGGATTGCAGTACGGTCGCTTCATTGAGGCCAGAGAGGCTGCAAATTCCGGAATATCAACAGGACTGCCCTTTCAAATCGCCTATTTTCATCTTCATCTCGGCGCCATCAACTTGGCGGAGGGTCACGTCCATGAAGCGATCTCCGAGTACAGAAAAGCGCAAGTCATTATCCGAAGGGACTTTCATGACGACAAGGACATGAAACTGGTAGCGAATGTGCTGACAGCCGAATGGTATTTCGAGAGAAATGACGTAACACGGGCAAAGAACTTGCTGGGAGACACCAACACACGCCTGGTGCATGGCGAAGCCTGGTACGAGATTTACGCTGCCGGATACACAACATCGTCATCTATCGCCTATGAAATTCACGGCCTGGACGCTGCCAGGAAAGAAACAGAAGGCGCCAACGAGTATGTTCAAGAAGAGGGCTTAAGAAGGCTTAGACGCCTGCTGGTGGCAAACAGCTGCGGACACTTGACGAGATCCGGCGACATCGCAAAGGCCAGAACACTGGTGCAGGAAAGCGGACTGTCGCTTGACGAGTACAAGATCCCTACCGATGAAAATTCACTGATCAGGGAGCGTTTCGGCATCACCCCGTCTCTCTGCCGACTGTTGATTGCTGAGAAACGTTTTAAGAAGGCTATTGATGAACTTTCCTTTTTTGTCGGCATAGAAAAAGAGATCAAGCACACCAGGGCCGTCCTCAAATACTCTCTCCTGCTCTCGCTTGCACTCTATCTCGCGAAGCAACGGGGGAAATCCTTTGATGTTTTGAATGAGGTGCTTACTGCAGTTCGGCGAGAAGGGTTTGTTCGGCTTGTTTTGGATGAAGCCCCGTTCATTGTGGACTTGCTTGCGGCATATATGAAGTCACGCAATTCATCTGAGCGAGATCATGCTGCGCATCTCCTGAGTCTCCTGGGCAATGCTGTTGCGGATCAGGAAGTGACGAAATTGAGCAAGAGAGAACATCAGGTACTTGAAGAACTGTCGAAAGGGCTGTCCGACAAGGTCATCGCCAGGAACCTGGGTATCACAGAAAACACGATTCGATTCCATCTAAAGAACATTTTCAGAAAACTCGGCGTGCATAGCCGGCTACAAGCCGTGACGGAGGCCAAGACCTTGCTCTTAGAGACGTCGTATTAGCGGCGTAGCGCGAGCAACACTTTAACCAGAATCAAGGTGAAATAAGCACTCTATCGGTTACAAAGCCTCTGCTCTTTTGTTCGATTTCATCTGCCTCCAATTCCGGTGTTTGCCATTATTTGGTAGAAGTTCAGAATATCCTTCACAGTCTTCTCCGACTTGAGCGGTTGTTGTGCGCAAGAATAAACGCCCAGAGATTTTTGTCGTCAAGCTCGGTGGCAGCCTGGTCACTCATAAGTCTCAATATCGCAAGATCAATCTGGAGCGGGTGGCTTCCTACGGCCGCCAACTTCGAGCAATACTGGATGAAAGCGAAATTCAGGTGGTATGCGTGATCGGGGGAGGATCTTTGGGAATCAAATTCCTGTAAGGCACAACGCTATTGGAGATGAAGAAAAGAACCGACTGAATGCTCCCATGATGACGATGGGAATGTTCGATCTACTTGCAAGAATCACGGAGTCCTGGCGAAGTGTTGGGCTTGCCTGCTTGCCTTTCCAGTCTTCGTCGTTATTCGTAGGCAATCCGGCAAGTGGCTTTGAAGTTCATAGTAAGCCAATCGAATTGGCATTACAGAGGGGCTTGGCGCCCGTACTTGCCGGCGATTTGATGTTTGATGCTAACGGCAAGCAATCAGTTGTTTCGAGCGACTATGTCGTTTGCGAACTGGCGATACGAATGTCGGCGAGAAGAATCGTAATGCTCACGGACGTTGAGGGAATCGAAACGAGGTCGGAGCCGGAAAGGCGTCTTATCGAGGAAGTCAACTCGAACAATGCCGCTTACGCTTTGTCTCAATGCGAGGCCTCGGAGAAACCGGATATAACCGGCGGCCTGCGAACCAAACTGAAGAGCCTTTTGGCAGCGGCAAGCGAGGGCGTCGAAAGCATAATCTGCGACGGTAGAAAGACCTCAGCTCTAAGAGAGGCGATATTTCTGGACGGACCACAGCATATTGGAACCAATGTGCGGGCAGGGTGAGATTGACGAGGAGCTGCCCGCCAGGCGCACGCTGCCGAAATAGCAGTCAGTTCGTTGTCGTGCCAGCGTTTCAGCTGGCGGTTGGATTTACAGTCCGCGCCGCATACGCGCCCCCACCCTTGAGCACAATCATCGTCCTAGCGCGATCTTGCATCGTCCGAAACAAGGTGTTCACTAATCAGAATCGAGGCTCTGCTTCAACATGGACATTGAGGTTCGCTTTCGCGTGTACTTCTTCGGAACTGGACTCTACCTTCAGGCGCACGCCCTCATGCCTCTGCAGCGAGCTAATAATCTCAAACAAGTTTTGCGCTTGCGGATTGCCGTTGGGTCCGAACATGCGCATCAGGCTCTTGGGTGACTTGCCGGTTTGCTCACCCAATTCCTGAAAGCCGATTGTGGCGTTGATGTAATCGCGCAGAACAGTCTTCCCGGTATCCATGTCGCCGGAAATGAGATGCTCGATTCCTTCTCTCAACAGTTCCTCGCGAAAAGTCGGGTCGCGCTCAGTGCGCTCGCGGATTGTCTCTTTGAAGTGGCGAGTTAGGGGCATAGTGTCAGTACTCCCGTCTCTTTGGTTGTTTGTAGTCGCGCCAAATGCTGCGGGCAGTTTCAATATCACTTTTCTGGCGCTTCTTGGTCCCACCGCCAAGCAGGATGATCAAGGCGTTACCGTCCTTGCCAAAATAGACCCGGTAACCAGGGCCGACGTTGATGCGCCTCTCAGAGACGCCACCTCCCAAGTTCTTGATGTTGGACAGGTTGCCATTCTCGATACGAACCAGGGCTGTAGTCACCTGACCGCTGCTTGAAAATCAAGTTGTTCAAACCACATGGCGAAAGGGCTACGGCCCTGGTAATCCAAGTATTCCCTTACTTCGATCATCACTAATAAGGTAACGTATATAGTACCAATTTACAAGCACTTGCTTGCCCCATTTCTTGGGCTTCCTTGTCACCTTGTGTAGGCGCACAACGTGAATGCCTCTGCATTTGATTCGATTATTCGATTTTCCCGATGCATCAAAGCCTAACGGAACCATAATGCGAGCAAAATAAGTCGTACGGCCGGGCGTCGGAGGGGACTGTGTGCCAATTGCAAGATTCGTAGCAATCGTTTCATTCGCGGTTTTGACGATCCCGGCGCATTCCGATGAGTCGGGCCCGATTGATGAGAAAGCGAGTGCCTGTAGTGAACTACTCTCCTCAATGTACCGGGCCAAAGAACACGGGTGGGCGCCGTTGGAGAGCTTTAGACTGCTCGAATCACAGTGTGAATCCGCCCAGTTCTACTACCAACACCGAGCACAGTTGGAATCCTTCGTCGGTAATCATCGCAAGGCGCTGACCTACTGGGACAAGAACTACTCCAGGCGCTCGGAAGAGCAGGAAACACTCGTTGGTCCAGGAAGGACTATCCCCGCAATTAAGGCGGAAAACGCGATTTCCTACATCGTGGATCGCTCGTCTGATCACCGAATGGTCATAGTCAATGAGCGTCATCATGTTGCCAGCGATCGGCTCTTGACGCTGGACCTCTTGGAGCCGCTGTCCCGAAAAGGATTCCGCTATCTAGCAGTTGAGGCGGTATGGCCGGGAGATGACATTAATCAACGCGGGTACCCCCACGAAGAACACGGGGTATTACATCAACGACGTGGTCTTCGCGGAAATGTTACGGGTTGCACTTTCCCTGGGCTACGAGATCGTTTGGTATGAAATCGAAGAAGATCAGAAGAGCTTGCCGGATTCCCGCGGTCCTCAAGCCCGCCGGGACTATTGGCAAGCGCGCAATTTGGCAGGACGCACTTTGGCCCGCGACTCGACGGCACGGGTACTCGTGCATTGCGGATGGGGGCACGCAAGCGAGCGGGCATCGCCGGAATTCCGGCCCATGGCCCACTTTGTGCGCGAGATTGCCGGGATTGATCCGTTAACCGTGGACCAAACAACGCTGGGCGAACGCAGTGATGCCGGCTTCGAGCGTCCGTTGCGCATCGAAGCCCATCGCCAGGGCTTGATGGATGCTGACCCAATAGTTCTTTCGAATGAAGACGGAAATTTACCGGATATCAGCACCGGAATGGATATTCATGTGCTTTCCCCTCCAACCCGTTATCGGGAGGGTCGGTCCGCCTGGATGGACATGCGCGGGAGGCGCCGCCCGGTCACCGTTGGCGTGTCGGAGTGTTCCCATACACGCTGCATTGTCGAGGCCCGCAACCCGGACCAGCCGGATGAGGTCGCCTACGATCGCGTGGAGATTAGGGGACAGGATGCCGTATTGCTCTATCTCCCGCACGATGCCAACGTAGAGCTGTTCTTTTTCGACATGGACGGGGAGCTTCGCGCCCGGCGTAAGTTGCCGAACTAGCGTTCAATTACTCGGGCATTCTCGCGGCAAACCAGCAGAGTGTCCAAATTCAGGGGTTCACTCCAACAACTGGGGAAATTTGCTTCGGCATTGACAGAGGTCGCCCCAGTATTATCCCAATGCGTTAATATACGTGTGTGAGGCGATTCAGGGACAGGGATGCCGAACGGCTCTTTATTGGACAGCCAGCCCGCCATCTGCCAACTGACATCCAGCGGAGAGCACGAATGCGAGTCCAACGAGTGGTCGCCGCCGTCGCGCTTGCCGATCTGCGGATACCACCGTCCCATCGACTTGAGGCATTGAGGAGCGAAAGAACGGGGCAGCATAGTATTCGGATCAACGACCAATGGCGAGTGTGTTTCCGCTGGACGGAGCAAGGCGCTATGGAAATCGAAGTCACCGACTACCACTGAAGAATGACCATGATCGCAACCGACCCCATTCATCCCGGAGAACACCTGGCCGAGATTCTTGGCGAACTTGGGATCAGCCAGTACCGTTTGGCGAAAGCGATCGGGGCGCCGCCGCGAAGAATCAACGAAATCGTGCACGGGCGCCGTTCCATTACGGCGGACACGGCGCTTCGCATCGGATGCGCGCTGGGTATGACCCCGGAATTCTGGCTGAACCTACAGAAGCTGTATGACCTGGATCGCGCCCGGGCATCCACCGACCTGAGAGATATCGAACCACTAGCCGCGGCAGGCTGGTAGGGAACTTGCCTTCGAACCTCAATCCAGGACGTTTTCTCCGCCATCTTCCAGCACTTCTGGGCGCCGCCAATAGGAATACTGGGGTGTCCAATCCTCCGCACCCATCCCTGCCAGGGCAAGCAGGCTCCATAGGGAGCAGTAGAGGTCGCCGGGCCCGAAAACACAGGCGTTGTAGCGAAGAATCTTGTCGCCTTGCCGCTTGTACACCACCGCGCCCGGATAGTTTTCCTGTCCATCCACGACAGTTTGCTCGCGAATGTAAGCGCCGCCGCCATGAGATGCGAGCCGAAAGCGCCATCCACGTTCATTCGCGAACCGGCGCTGCACCTCGGGCGAGTCCTTGGACAGCAGCGCCACCGACAGGGCGGACTCCAGGTGCGGAAGAAAGCCATTGAAGCCGTCGGCCCAAACAGTGCAGTAGCGACACCCCTGCCCCATGTTGTGAATCGCCAGCAGGGTATCTTTGTCTGCAAACAGTTCGAGCAGGCTGACCTCCCCTTCCCCGGATGCAAAGCTGTAGTTGGGAACCTTAACGCCGGGGCTTTGCTTCAAGAGCGTCCCGAGTTCCCCGGTTAGTTCAAAAATCTGTTGCTGAAGTTCGGCGATTCGCTGCGCGGTCATTTGAAGTCCTTACTTTTTGGCCCGAAGAAGTCACCTCAGTTTATGCCAGCGAGCACCGCGGCCCCGGCCTCTTGGTTCGACTAACCCCTCTTTCTTCATTGCCCGAAGGACAAGCCGAATCGTCTCCCGGCTGACATCCGGACATTCTTGTTCAATGTCCACGATTCGAAAAGGCTTGACCTTTCGTTCTACTGCTGCTCTGACACGTTGCGATTTCCTTTTTCCGGGCTGATCGAGACTCCCGACACGTTCTTCGAATTCCTTGTAGGCGCGTAACAGCACGCCCCAGAAGTATTCGAGCCATGGCATGACAGCATGTTCGCTCTCGCGCCAACCCCGGGAACTTGCTTCCAGGGTTTCGTAATAGGACTTGTGCGAGCCTTGAATGACGCGTTCCAGACTGATAAATCGGCCGACGTTGTAGCCCGCGTGATACAGGGCCAATAGTGTCAATAGCCGCGCCATGCGACCGTTGCCGTCACGAAACGGGTGAATGCAGAGAAAATCCAGGATAAGTAGTGGAACGACGAGTAGCGCCTCCCGGTTGTCCTTGGTTGCCGATTCGTACCTTTCGACGAGATTCTCCATGGCTTGAGGCGTTGCAACCGCGGATACCGGAGTGACGCGGATCTTGAAGATTTTTCCATCGGGGCCCCGTTCCACGATTTCATTGCCGGCCGCGGCATAGGGTCTGCGCGCCCGTGCAGCGCTCCAAAGCGCCCGTCGGACTCCGTCCTTCCGGGGCTTTGGAGCGCTATCCAACAACCGGACAGATCATTTGTTCCAAAAGCGGACCTTTCTATTTGTTGCTAACATCTCGGCCAAAGCTATTCGCCGGAGCTGAATGTATTGATGTAGGCGGCTACGTCGTTCAGCGCCTTGGGCGTCGGCAGAACCGTGGCCATGGACCGCATCTGCGTGTCAAGAATATTGGCCGGGTCGGCGCCCCGAACGCCGGAAATGTAATTCTGCAACTGACGCACAGTGTACCAATCGTGCTGGCCCGCCAGTCCGGGCGAATTTAGTTTAGGCTCGCCGTCACCCCTTTCCCCGTGGCAGGAAATGCACGTAGCGTAACCGCCCTGACCGGCGGTCGCGTCGCCTTCCATGGTTGCCGGCGCGGGCGGCGGCGACAGGGTCCTAACGTAGGCGGCCAAGTCCTTAACCGCCTGGTCGTCGGCCAGCGTCAGGGCAATCGCGCGCATCAACGGGCCGTAGACGTCGGGCGACGGCTGGCTGCAGGCCCCGCCGGAGGGCAGCCCGCCGTCGAAATGGCCGGCCAGCTCCGACTCGATGTCCGCGTAGCCCGGTGATTGCGCCATGGCCCGCTCCAGCGTGCCGGCCACGTCCGCGACATCGCAATTGTCCCTGGCCCGCAAGCCTTTGCGGAAGTTATGCAGCGAGGTGATCACATACCAGTCTTCCTGACCCCCGATACGCGGCGCCCCGTACTCTTCGAAACCTTCGCCCTGATCGCCGTGACAAACGGCGCAAACGGCAAACTCGGCCTCCCCGCGCACGGCGTTTCCAGCGGCTTGAGCGGGAGGCAGGTTTGCCGCCGCCGCGGGCAAATCATCTGAAAGTTCCTGCTCTTGCGCGGGTGCGGCTAGGTTTGAATCCCCCGAATCGGGGGAACAGCCAGCCAGCACGACATAAGCCATGACAGCAACAGCTGCCGGCAGCGGCGCGGCAATAACAGCAAATTTCTTCATTCTTTCCTCATTGTCGTCGAGTATAGCTAGCCCGGCGCATGGGCCGAGCCTGTCAACAAGGCGCTCATGCAAAATGCAGGCTAAGCCTCACAAAACATGCGTCGGATGGTACCTATGGTAATGAACATTCGATCTGGATAATCGCTGAAACTTTCAAAACCCATGCGTCGGTAGAACTCTTTGCGTCGCTGGAACGCCTTGTTTCCGTCATCTTCGATCACATCCAGAATCACCAGCTTGAGTCCAACCTCCTTTGACACATTCCAGGCGCGGCGCAGCGCGTCAATCAAGAGATCGGTTCCCAGCCCCCTGCCCTGCAGACTCTTGTCTACGGCAATCATCGAGAGATACAAGGCCGGGAGGCTACCCGTGCTCGGAGCACGCCGCGGACGGTTTTGTGCCAGTTCAGTAGTCCCAACGGCATGCGTGTTCAAAGCGTAGTACCCCAAGATCCGACTGGCTCCTTCGGCAACCGCAACGAACAACCGTGTGAAACCGTCTTTTTGTTGTTTCTTGGCGCTAAGGCGCAGAAAGTTGTCCAGACGAGCCACCCCGCACGAAAACGCTGCCCGCTCATGGCGGCTTGGCTCGAAAGGATCTATGGAAGCGCGGGGGAGGGTTTCTCCGTCAACGGGCATTGGCTATCCGTGCCTTATAACGAGCCACAGCTTCCAGCGCGGCCTTGGTGGGTGGAGGTGGATTGTCGAGAGCCGCCAGCAAAGCGCGCTGATCGCGCGCGGAGAGAACAGTCGTCTGATGCTCACGCAGGACCCGTTCGGCTTCCCGCATCGCCGAAGCACGCACAAATGCAGTGAGTGGGACACCCATCAATTCAGCAGCCCTAACGATGCCGCTCTTGACACTGGGCTTGATCCGCATCTCAATGCTGTCGGTCGATCTTTCGCTCGAAGACACATCAGGATCAATAAAGTTCAGCATATCCTGCGCCCCGAATTGTCCCTACACTATAGGGACATATCCAGCAAACGTCAATGACCATATATTGTTTCCCAATTGAAGCGACAAATCGGGTACGGCAGTGGGAAGCGCCTCCAATTCCTCCAACTTAGAGCGCGCCAGTCAACGCGGACTGTTATGGTCAGATGAATTGCGGGTTTCGGCAACCGACCAATCTTCGCAATCAAGCCCCTCAACCCTTAGAAATTCCCTGGTATTGGCGGTCACCAATACCACTTGTCGCGCGCAGGCCTGTCCCGCAATCAGCAGATCATACGGGCCAATCGGGCACCCAACCGCTTCAAGTCGACTTCGGATCACTCCGCCCATTCGAGCATCATCCGCATCAAAAGGAACGATTTCAAAGCCTATTTTGTCCAATAGCTCGAGGTTGCGTTCTGCGTATCTGCTCTTGAAGGCTCCGTAGTAGAGCTCATAGGCAACCGGCGCAGGAAGACCAATTACCTCAGGATTATGACGACAAACCCGCGCCAGCAGGGTCGGCGAAGTCTTGTTGAGTAATGCAATACAGGCGTTCGTATCGAGGAGGTAGCGAATCACTTGAATGCGCCACCAAGACCCGGACGGGTCGGCAATTCGGGCTGCTCGCGTCCCTCCGCAAAGAAGTCACCGGAGAACTTGCCTGCAATTTCATCAAGCCATTCCCAATCGGATGCTATGGGCTCAAGTAATACCCCGGCGCCTTGCTTGCGTATCCGCACCTCACTGCCGTTCATGCGAAATTCCTTGGGCAAGCGCACGGCCTGGGAGCGCCCAGACCAGAAGAGCTTTGCGATCTTGGTCATTTGCTTTGATTCCTAGGATATATATCAGTGATATATACCATTGCTAGCGCGAGTACTCAAGCCTTATTCTTCCGAACCACAAAACCGTCCGGCTGCTGATTTTGACAACGTGGTGAATTCACACAGCTAGTGTTCTATCGCAAGTACACATACCAAGGCTCGCTCCGCGACAATCAAACGCGGCGACTATCCGCGTTTTTCTACGAGCAATAAGCGTTTGATCAAGACAGGTTGGTAGAAGAAAAACGCAACTGAGTTTGAACACCGCGCATCGCGTGCAACGATTGAAAAAAATCTTTAGTGCGATTGCTCGAATGAGCAGTGATAGATCGTTTGACGTGGACGCGCTTTCGCCTCTTCTTTTCGAAGGCGCCGATCACATTCCCAGCTATCAAGTCTATTTGGCCATAAAGCAAGGAACAGCCTCTCCGCCACTACATGAGAGTGAGTATATAGTGGGGTCGAATCGGGCTTATGAAGTGGAGACCCACCGGAGTAAATATCATGAAAACACCATTCCGGAAACTTGAACTCATGGGAAAGGCCACTCGTCACCGCGCCATTTGCGGTGGTGTTTTGCTGGCTCTATTGATTTCGGTTAGTCCAGCCGGCCTGGCGCGAACCGTCAAGGCCGTCAAAGTCACCGACCAAATCTATATGGCGACCGACATGAGTCGAACTTTCCTGGTCGTCACCGAACAGGGCAACGTGGTCATTGACACATCCACGCGGGATGCCGCGCCGCGCCACTATGAGGCACTGCGAAAGATCAGTTCGGCGCCGGTGAGATACATCCTTCTGACCCACGCGCACGAAGATCACGTAGGCGGCATCCATCTGTGGAAAGAAGAGGGTACCGAGGTCATCGCCCAGAGAAGATTCCCGGAATACATGCACTACCGCGAGCGGCTCGCGGGCTTCTTCCAATATAGAAACGAGGCCCAGTTTCTTGCCCCGCCGAGGAAGATCGAATCCAAGGGCAATTTCGCCGCCGAGATTCCCACCACAGTCCTTTTCGATCACGAGTATGAATTCGAATTCGGCGGGCTGACATTTCGCATGCTGCACACGCCGGGAGAAACCTGGGACCACTCGACCGTGTGGATTCCGGAGCTGAAGGCGGCTTTCATCGGCGACAACTATTACAGCAGTTTTCCGAACATCGCCGCAGTGAGAGGCGCCCCACCACGATTTGCGCTCGACTATGTCACGTCCATCGACAGGGTTCTGGAGCTGGACCCCGATCTGGTGCTGGTCGCGCACGCGCCGCCGCTAAAGGGCAAGGATTACATTCAAGAGACCCTGGGGGAATATCGTGACGCGATTGAGTACGTCCATGACGCGACCGTGCGCGGACTCAATGAGGGCAAGGATGTCTATACCGTGATGCGCGAGGTTCAACTTCCGGAGAGGTTCGAGATTGAGGAGTCTTATGGCGCAGTTGGATGGAGCGTGCGCGGCATCTATCACGGCTATGCGGGCTGGTTCGATGGCAGTCCGGCCACCTTGCTGTCGGATTCCCCCGACGTAAAAACCCGTGAACTGGTAGCGCTGGCCGGCGGCGTCGACGAGGTTGTGTCGCGCGCCCTGGAGCTGGAAAGCAAGGGGCAGCTCGTGGAAAGCCTGAATCTCGCCGATGCGGCGCTGGCTGTCGGCCCTGATCACCCGGGCGCCCTACGGGTTCGTATTTCCGTGTTGAAGGAACTGGGGAAGCGCGAGAAGAATTTCAACGGACGCAACTGGATCAACTACTCAAGACGCCAGAGCGAGAAGCGGCTGGCGGCGCTCGACTAGCTATCCACGGGGGGCGAACGCCCTGGTTGGAACCCCCAGTGAAGTAAAGATCTAAAGATTCAGGGGGTGAGGGTCCGGGCAACGCGGAAACCGAGGCTGCTGCTGCGGTCGCCGGCGGCGTTCCCGACGCGAATCGCGGAGCGCAGGTCATACGGAAAGTCGTCGTAGGAGCCGCCACGCAAAATGCGCTGCGAGCAATCGCCGCTGAGCCACGCATCTCCATTGGCGGGAGCGCCCGAATAACTGTCATTCCAGCAGTCCTCAACCCACTCCCATACATTTCCATGCATCTCGTGCAAGCCAAACGGATTGGCCGCGAAAGATCCCACCGGGGCGGTCTGCACAAAGTCCCATTGCGTGCTACAGCCTCCACAATTGGCTCTTTCTTGACCAATTTCGTTACCCCAACTGAATTGGGTCGTCGACCCCGCCCGGGCTGCATATTCCCATTCGGCCTCCGTCAACAGGCGGTAGGTCTGTCCAGTCTGCGAGGACAACCAGGCCACGTATTCCCTGGCGTCATTCCATGACACATTCATGATCGGTTGTCGCCCGCGCCCCCAGCCCTCGTCATCCACTTCGATCGGATGCGTAAAGCGGTCGTAATCCTCAAACGTGATCTCATACTTCGAAACGGCAAAAGGCTGCGAGATCGTTACGCTATGCACCGGCATCTCATCCTCGTAGCATTCCTGACCCGATACGCAGCCCATCTCGAATTTGCCGGCGGGAATGACCACCATCTCAGGGCCGCGCCCGCCCGCCTGGAGATCTTCCGAGAAGGTATCCCCCGGTTCCTGCCCTGCCGCCATCTCCGCAAGAATCATTGCGAAAGCGGTAAGGGCGCACAGCGCCGACACCTTCTTCATGATCGAGACCCCCGTAGTCAAGCGCCACCCATTCTCGCACAGGAAACACAAGAGGATGGGGCGACTCGGAACGCTCAACTCCGCACTAAATTCGTTCACTAATCTGACAGCCTATGATGCGTCTCATCTCTCCAGTGCTCGCCGAACGGGAGAGCAGCAAACGACCGGAAACACTCTGCACTCGCAAGCAACAACCTGGGAAGGAGGGCTTCCAGCCCTCCACGAGGACAGGATGTCCTAGTTCCCAGCGCGTGTTCCCTGCGCGTCAGCGTAACGGCGCCCGCTGTGAACATTCGCAGGCAACACGTGTTACTTCCCACGCAACGTGTAAAGTTACTTGGAGTGGAATGGAGTACACGGCCATGAGCAAAGCGAAAATTACACGATCAAGCGAGCTTCGCGCGCGCCTGAATCACCCCGTCATCGACACGGACGGGCACATGGTTGAACTGTTTCCGGTGATTTTCGATTACTTGAAGCAGGTGGGCGGGCCGGAAATGTCCGAGAAAACCTTCGCGAGCTTCCGTCGCCGGGACAACCTGAACTGGTACAAGCTGGACCACGCACAGCGCCGGCACCACAATGTCATTCGACCGGCCTTCTGGGCGGCGCCCGCTGAGAATACGCTCGACCTGGCGACCGCAATGCTGCCGAAGCTGATGCACGAACGGCTTCCTGAGATGGGAATCGACTACGCGGTCGTCTACCCGACGATCGGTTTCCTGTTGCCGGATATCCCCGACCCGGAGGTTCGCCGGGCGGCCTGCCGGGCCCACAACCTGATGATGGCGGACATCTACCGGGGCTTCGAGGACCGCATTACGCCGGCGGCGGTTATTCCATGCCACACGCCCGAGGAAGCCATTGAGGAGCTCGATTACGCAATGGGGGAACTGAACTTCAAGGTGCCGATGTTCATCAACCTCGTGAGACGCCCGATCGGCCCGATCGATGAGGTAGACCCGACACTCAGGCCCTACGCGTTCTGGATCGACACGCTGGCTATCGACAGCATTTACGACTACGACCCGCTCTGGCAGCGCTGCATGGACTTGAAGATTCCGGTGACGGCCCACGCGGTTGGACAGGGCATGCACATGCGCCGTTCCCCAAGCAATTACATGTACAACCAGACCGGGCACTTCGCCGATGCCGGTCACGCGTTTGCCAAGGCGCTTTTTTTCGGTGGCGTGACGAATCGCTTCCCGGACCTGAATTTTGCGTTCCTGGAATGCGGCGTCGCCTGGGCCGCGTGTCTTGTCTGCGACCTCAAGGAACGTTGGGAAAAACGCAGCGCCGAAGCAATCCAGCAGTTCAACCCCGAGAAGATCGACCGCGAGCTTATGGAATCGCTGTTCGAGCAGTACGGCGGCGAGGTTCTGTCCGGACGCCTGCCGCAGGGCGCTATCTTAAGAAGCGTAAAGGAGCGCGATGGCGTCGACGATTTCGCGGCAGCCAACATCAAGAGCATCGACGAACTGCTTGATCGGCTGGTGCCGAACTTCTACTATGGCTGCGAGGCTGATGACCGGATGAATGCGACCGCGTTCGACACGCGGCTGTTGCCGGGCGGGCGGAAACTCAATGCGATTTTCTCGTCGGACTTCGGCCACTGGGATGTCCCCGACATGACCGGCATACTGAGCGAAGCGCATGAACTCGTCGACGATGGCTTGATGAGCGAAGACGATTTCGCCGATTTCGTGTTCCACAATCCCGCGCGTCTTTTCACCAACATGGATCCGGAATTTTTCGTCGGCACGGCCGTGGAGGATGACGTCGCCAGGATGCTGGCGAACGGCGCGCGGACTGTCGCTGCCTGAGCCGGCCGTTGTCAACCTTCAGAACAGCGCTGATTGCAGCCGGGGCGCTGCTACTGGCAACGGGCGTGACGGCGGACACACTGCGACGTGGCGCGGCCGGCGAACCGAACAGTCTCGATCCCCAAGTCGCATCCGGTAACGCGTCGTCAATTCTGCGTGATCTCAACACCGGGCTGACCACTCTCGATGCCGCCGGCCGCCTGATCACCGGCGCCGCCGAAGCCTGGGACATCAGTTCGGACGGTCTCACCTATCGTTTTCACCTGCGCGAGAATCTCAAGTGGTCCGACGGTTCGCCGATCGTCGCAGACGATTTCGTCTACTCCATGCGTCGGCTTTTAACTCCCGGCACCGGTACGCGACACGGGCCATTTTTCTATTCGGTCAAGAATGCGCGAAGCACCTTAAGCGGTGACCTCGACCCAGCGGAACTCGGTGTCCGTGCCGAGGACGAGCGGACGATCGTTTTTGAGCTCGAGCACCCCGATGCGTCATTGCTCCAAAAGCTGGGCAGTTTCGCCGCGGCGCCAGTGCCGGGTGAAGTCATCCAGGAACACGGCCGCGGCTGGTCCCGTCCCGGACGGCTGCTTTCCAGCGGACCTTACCGTCTCGTCGAATGGGTGCCGCAGTCGCACCTGACGCTTGAGAAAAATCCCCACTTCTACGCCGCCGATGGCGTTCGAATGCAGAACGTTCAGTACTACCCAACGACGAACGCCGAAACGGCCATGCGTCGATACCTGGCAGGCGAACTCGACATTCTGTTCCTGTTCCCGCCCGACCGCATGAAATGGATAGAAGAGAACCTGCCCGGTCAGCTGAAGGTGTGGCCCGCGCTCGGCATCAGCTATATCCTCTTGAATCATCGAAAGCCGCCGTTCGACGATGTTCGCGTGCGCCGGGCGTTGTCAATCAGCGTCGACCGGCGGCAGATCGTAAACCGGATCATGGTGATCGGCGTCCCTCCCGCCTACTCACTGACCCCGCCCACGGTCACCGGCTACGACCCGCCGGCGCCCGATTACGCCAATCAGCCGATGCCGGGTCGACTGGACGAAGCGCGCGCCCTGCTCGAATCCGCCGGTTACGACAGCAACCGGCCGCTGGCGTTCGAACTACGCTATGAACCGCTGGAAGAAGAACGGCGCCTTGCAGTTGCGCTCCAGGCGACCTGGCGTGAAATCGGCGTCAACGTGGAACTGCTGCACACGGACTTCGGCACGCTGCACCGGTCGGTGCGCACGGGAGGTTACACCGCCTCGCGGTTCTTCTGGTACTCCCCCACGGACGACCCCGAAACGTTTCTTGGCCTGGTCGAGTCGGACAATCCGAACAATCTTTCGGGTTACCGCAATGCGAGCGTCGATCGACTGATCGCCCGGGCTGAGACGCTGCTCGATCCGGATGCGCGCCGAGCGGCGTTTCGTGAAGCGGAAGTGAGCGCGCTGGAAGACTATCCCGTGCTGCCCTTGTTCTTCACGGTGCACCGCCGCCTGGTGGCAAGCGACATTCATGGCTTTCTGCCTAACGTAAACGGCGTCACACCCAGCCGTTACGCCTGGCGCGAGAGCAATCCGAACGCGCAATCCGACTAGGCCCCCTGGGAACGAGGGCATCTTGCCCTCGACGAGGGCAGGATGCCCTCGTTCCCAGGGGGCCTGCTATGCTCCGGTGGACGCACCCTGGCGCTGATCCTTACGTTTGATGCTCGCATTCACACTCAGGCGGCTCGCCGTTGCAATACCGACACTGCTCGCCATTGCGACCGCATCGTTCTTCCTGATGCGTGCGGCGCCCGGCGGACCATTCGATTCGCAAGCAGACCTCGAGCCCGTAGTGCTCGAAAGTCTGCGCCAAGCCTATGGGCTCGACAGGCCGCTGCTGGAGCAATATCGAACCTATCTCACAAACGTTTTGCAGGGTGATTTCGGGCCATCGTTGGTCTACCAGGATTTCAATGTAACGGAGCTCATTGCAATAGGGCTGCCGGTCAGCGCAAAGCTCGGCTTCACTGCGATGCTCGTCGCCCTGCTCATCGGCGCACCGTGCGGGATCCTGGCCGCGCTGCGTCACAATCGATTCTTCGATCACGCGACGATGACGCTGGCGATGACCGGTATCGCAATACCCTCTTTCGTCACGGCGCCCATACTCGCGCTGTTTTTCGGGCTCTACCTGAGACTTCTGCCCGTCGCCGGCTGGAACGACGGCGCGGCCGCAAACATGGTGCTGCCGGTCGTCGCGCTGGCGTTACCGCAGCTCGCGATCATTGCCCGGCTGATGCGCGGCGGAATGCTCGAGGTAATGCGCGCGAACTTCGTTCGCACGGCTCGTGCGAAGGGTCTGCCTGAACGGCAGGTCGTTTGGAACCACGTGCTGCAGTCGGCGGCGATCCCGCTGGTCGGCTACCTCGGCCCGGCCCTGGCCGGCATCATGACCGGGTCGCTCGTCATCGAGCTGATATTCGATCTGCCGGGCGTTGGCCGTTACTTCATCCAGGGCGCGCTGAACCGCGACTACCCGCTCGTCATGGCGATCGTCATTGTCTACGGTGCACTGATCATCCTGCTGAATCTCCTGTCGGATCTCGCCTACGCGGCCCTGGACCCGCGTGTGCGGAGGACCTACCGGTGAGCGTGGACGGACTGTTGCAGTCGCCGGAGCTCGGCCGGGCGGCGAGCGGCGGCTTGTCCGGTTCACTCTGGCGCCAGGCCGGGCGGCGTTTCCGGCGCAACCGCGCCGCGATGGGCAGCATCGGCGTGCTGCTAGCCATTGCGCTCGCTTCGACGCTGATACCGGCATTCTGGCCGCACGCGGTCGAAGAGGCTTCCTGGGAGAATATCCTCCTGGCGCCGAGTTTCGACAACTGGCACTGGTTCGGTACCGACGCCAACGGCCGCGACCTTTTCGTGCGCGTGTTCTACGCGGGCCGCATTTCGCTGACGATCGGCGTGATGACGACACTGGTGGCGCTCGGTATCGGGGTCGGCTACGGCGCCATCGCCGGTTTCACCGGCGGGCGCACCGACGGGTTCATGATGCGCATCGTCGATGTGCTGTATTCGCTGCCGCTGCTGTTCTTCATCATCATTCTCGTCACCGTGTTCGGCAGGAACATCTTCCTGATATTCGTCGCCATCGGCGCGGTTGAATGGCTGACGCTTTCGCGCATCGTTCGCGGACAGACACTCAGCGTCAAAGCAAAGGAGTACGTGGAGTCGGCAGTCGCGATCGGGCTGTCAAGACCGGCAATCCTGCGCCGCTACATCCTTCCGAACGTCGCCGGTCCGGTCGTGGTCTACGTGACGCTGCTGATCCCCACCAATATCCTGGTCGAGAGTTACTTGAGCTTCATCGGACTGGGCGTCCAGGAGCCCCTCACAAGCTGGGGGCTGCTGATCTCGCAGGCCGCCGGTCAGCTCGATACGGCGCCATGGCTGATCCTGTTTCCGGCGACGCTGCTGGCGATCACGATGTTCTGCTTCAACTTCATCGGCGACGGGCTGCGCGATGCGCTCGACCCCTCCTACCGCTAGCGCCCGGCAATGAGTTCTCTGCTCGAGATTCGCGACTTGAGCGTTAGCTTCGATGTCGGAGATGCCGAGCTGACCGCCGTTCGCAACCTGTCTTTCGAAATGGCCGAAGGCGAATGCCTCGGGGTGGTCGGCGAATCGGGCTCCGGCAAGAGCCAGACATTTCTCGCCATTCTGGGGCTGCTCGCGGAAAACGCGCGAACAGGGGGTTCCGTGCGCTATCGTGGACGCGAAATCCTCAATGCGCCGCGCCGGGAACTCGACATGCTTCGCGGCAAGCGCATCGCGATGGTGTTCCAGGACGCGCTGTCCGGGCTCACACCCACCATGCGCATCGGCCGGCAGCTCGAAGAGGCTGCACGACGGCATCTCGGCATGAACGCGAGCAAAGCGCGCGCGAAAGCGTTGGAAATGCTCGAAACGGTCCGTATGCCCGATCCGCAGCGCTGCATCGACGCTTATCCGTTCGAATTGTCGGGCGGCATGCGCCAGCGCGTGATGATTGCGCTCGCAATGATCTGTCGTCCCGATCTGCTGATTGCCGACGAACCCACAACCGCCCTCGACGTAACGATCCAGGCGCAGATACTCGGGCTGCTTGCGGAATTGAGACGTGACGCGAATACCTCGATCGTGCTGATCACGCACGACCTCGCCGTCGCCGCGGGCTTATGCGATCGCATCATGATCCTGTACAACGGCCGGCTGATGGAATCCGGAACCACGCGCCAGGTGTTCAGGACCCCGAAGCACCCGTACACGGTGGGTCTCCTCGCCTCGCTGCCGAGCCTCGCCACGGATCCCGCGACCGATTTGCCGGCGATTCCCGGCCAGCCGCCCGATGCGCATGCGATGCCGCGCGGCTGCGCGTTCGCCGAACGCTGCCCGCAAGTGATGGATCGCTGCCTGAGCGAACGTCCGCTGCTGGGCGCGACCCAAGGGCGGCATGCAGCCGCCTGCCACCTGCATACAACGTGAGCGGGCCGCTGCTCAGCGTGGAGTCGCTGTCCGTTGATTATGAACAACGGCGCACCGGGGCATTCGGTTCGCGTACCCGGACACTGCGCGCAGTCAGCGACATCGGCTTCGAGCTTTCCGAGGGCGAAACACTGGGGATCGTCGGCGAAACGGGTTGCGGGAAGACCTCGCTCGGGAAGGCGATCCTGCAACTGATCACGCCTTCAGCGGGACGCGTTGTCTGGCGCGGGGTTGATTTGTCGCGTGCCGACGCAGTGACGATGACGAAACTGCGCAGCGAACTTCAGATTGTGTTTCAGGACCCGCTGTCCGCTTTGAACCCGCGAATGCCGGTCGGCGAGATCGTGGGTGAGCCGCTGCGTGTGCACGCGGCGGACATGTCCGCCGGAGAGCGCCAGGTTGCGGTAGCAGCCATGTTCGTGCGAGTGGGCTTGGGACCCGAAATGATGCGACGCTATCCGAACGAGTTCAGCTCCGGACAATGCCAGCGCATCAGCATTGCACGCGCCATGATTACCGAGCCGAAGCTGCTCGTTTGCGACGAACCGGTCAGCGCGCTCGACGTTTCGATACAGGCGCAGATCTGCAACCTGCTTCGCCGACTGCAGCGGGAAACCGGCATCGCGATACTGTTCATCAGCCACGATCTCTCGGTCGTGCGCTACATGTCGCATCGGGTGATGGTGCTGTATCTCGGCAGGCTAATGGAGATTGGCCGGTGCGACGAGCTGTTTAGAAATGCCCGGCATCCATACAGCCGGGCGCTGATCGACGCTATTCCCGACGCCGATCCCGACCAACGCCCGCCTAAATTGGCTAACGTCCTGCCGGGCGAAATACCCTCGGCGTTGGACCCGCCCTCGGGCTGCGTATTCCGGACCCGCTGCCCGATCGCCACGCCCGAATGCGCGCGCGCGACACCGCCGACCGAGAACATCTCGCCGGCACATCGCGTCGCCTGCCACCACTGGCGGGAAACGTGTTAAGAACGGAAATCTGCCAACGATGCAAGATTACGAGCGGACAATGATCCGATTTTACGGGCGCACCATGTGCGGCTGGCGATTCAGGAAGGCCTGAACGAGCCCCTTGTTATGTACTTCGTTGAGAAAGTCTTACGAGCATTGACGCTGGCGACGGCCGGGCTGGCCGCGCTCATTTTTCCCGTCACGCTGTTTGCCCTGCAGGGGGTCGGCGAGTTCAGCTTTGAACTGATCGTGTTCCTGCTGACGCTCTACCTGTTTCACCCAGTCTCGATCGTGCTGATTTTCCTGGCCACGTTCAAGAAACTCGCCCCGGGTCGCCCAACGCAAATCGCCACAAGTGTTATTGCGCTCAACGTGCTGTTGCTGCTCGCCGCAGCAACCTTGATTCAAGGGGGCGCCTTCAAGGGAGATTCAGCGATTCCGATCCTGTTTGCGGTTCCGTCATTCCTCTTTCTGCTCCAACGCTCCATTGGCGCCTGGCGCAACAGCGGGATTGGTCGTCGGTAAACCCCGCTCGAGATCAACAGGTATATAATAACAATTATATAGAGGAGGGATCATGCCCGTTTTCAAGATCACGACCGTCGGCGCCTCTTCCGGCATCATTCTCAACAAGGCAGCCATGGCCCGGCTTCGTGTCAAGAAAGGCGATCGGCTCTATCTGACGGAAGCGCCGGGCGGCTTTCGCCTGACGCCTTATGACCCGGAATTCGCGCGCCAGATGGAGCAGGCCGAGCAAATCATGCACGACGACCGCGAGGTACTGCGGCGGCTGGCCAAATGAGCACAGGAGGCCCGGCGCCCTGGCGCTGGGTATCCGACGCCGTCGCGTTTGCCGTGCACGACCGCCAAATTGCCGAGCACGGAGGCCTGGACGGCGTGCGGGACGAGGGGGCGATCCTCTCCGCGTTGAATCGGCCTGTGCAGATTGCAAACTACGAAGACCCCGACGCCGCCCGACTCGCAGCCGCTTACGCCTGCGGAATAGCCAAGAACCACGGCTTCCTGGACGGCAACAAACGCACCGCGTGGGTCGTCGCCCGCCTGTTCCTGGCGGACAACGGCGAAGTCCTCCGCTTTGACCGCATGGACGCAGTCCGGCTCATGGAAGGCGTCGCCGCCGGCCGGATCAGAGAAACAGAATTAGCCGAATGGTTCCGCGCAGACCGTTGAATCGGTGAGGTATTGCGGCTCATCCGGCCGCGTATAGCCCGTACAAGCCTCCAGAAGTGCGGCGGCGAGAATGGGGGTAATAACTTTCATGGAAGTCTTCTTTGGTAGCTTCATACTAGTCGAAGCTGGCGGTCATTCTTCGGTTTTCGAGAGGTTGCGAGAGGCAATTGTGGGCTACAAGTCCTCGGATGTTGATATCCTGGATTCTGCGCTAAGACTGCGGTTACGCTGAGCTGCGCTGAATTGCGTGCGTTGGTTGATTACGGAAAGGAGACAGGGCTATGAAAGAAAGGCCTCAAGAAGTCATTGTCATTAACAGGAACACCGCATCGGCGACCCTGGGCATCATCTCTGTAGTTTGCGGTGCACTGGCACTGCTGGGCGGCTGGATCCCGTTCCTTGGACTTCTCACAATCCCTATCGCATTGGTTGGCGGGCTATTCGCCGGCCTGGGCTTGATCATCGCGCTGTTCAAGGGCTTCCGAGGAGCCAGCATGCCGCTTCTTGGTGGCGCCATATGTGTCGTTGCTGCCATTGTTCCCTTATTTTCGACCGGGTATGCAACAGTGGGCCTTGCCCATGCCGAGCACGGGGTTTTCCTATGATCCTTGCCACGGGTAGTTTGTCCGATCGCCCTTTAGCCAGCATCTTTTCAAGCACCGCAGGTGTTCTTGCCGCCGTTGCTCTGGCCGGCTGCACTATCCCTCGCGGCGTGCCTCCCGTCCCGCCACCCACCGGGCCGCCCGTTTACTGGTTTGTTGTCGAATCGTCTCAAGCGGACGGGAAAATCAAGTTTCGGTGCCATGACCGCAATACCCGGCGGTGCTATGACGGCACAGAGCAATTGGCCCTGTGGAAGGAGGCAGAATCAATGTGCCGGCAGTGGGGCTACGACGGCCTGCTAAAACCTGGCTTTGGAACGGCCCGGACGGGCAGGGAATACGAGACTTATGAGCAAAGATATCGGTGCACGATGAAGAAATGATGATGAGCGGCGGGGGCGGGTTCGGCATCCCGCTGCATATGGCGCAACTCAGCGCGACACTAAATTAAAGTGGTATTTTCAGACAACAGATCCAGGGCGAAGACAACTCTATGAATAGTCTCATTTCAGCGCCATTTTCCCGTCATTTTCTCTTGCGCCCTGCGCCCTGCCGAACAAAAGGTTGATCGATCAGGCAGAGCCGTCGAGAAAGTTCACCACCGCGTCGGCCCATTCCTCGGGCATCTGATCGACGATGTCGATGCCGCCGCCCTGCAGTTCTGCATAGGCGAAGTCGGGACGCATCTGCGCGGCCAGCTTGGCGTTTTCGTAGATCTGATCGCCTGTGTTGGTGAGAATCAGGGTGGGGACCAGGACCTTCATAAGAGCTGCATTGTGATCATAGATAAATGCGGCGTGGTGGCCAGTCCAGAACGGCGCGTAACCCTGGAAGCGCTCCACCGTATAACGGGTGATAGTCTTCGGGTCGGGAGTTGCTCCGCCGTTGACGTACATGCGGTAGCGGCTGGCGAAGGCGTCCTGCAAATGGCTGCCGTCGGTCTGGTAAACAAAGTTGATCTCTCCTTTCTCGACGGACTTGACGAAATTGCTACGTTCTTCCTCGCCCATGGGCAAAGGACCGTTGATGACGAGCTTGTTCACTCTTTCCGGAAAGAGGATCGCCACTTCCGTCGCCACCATGCTCCCGGTATGGTGGCCGAGCACGTCGGCCTTTTCGATGCCCAGTTGGTCGAGCACAGCAGGCACCGCCTCGGCCCAGTCACTAGCCGTGGGAACAAAGGGCGTAGGGTCCGATTCCCCGAAACCAGGCGAATCAACGCCGATGGCCCGGATTCCACGGCGCGCGAGGGGTTTGTAGACATTCTCGAACTGGCGCGAGGTCATGGGCGCCTGGGGGCACAGAACCAAGGGCCTTCCTTCACCTGTGTCACGGAAGTGGACCTGTCCGAAGGGTCCGTCCGCATAGCCGCGCCTCGGTAAATAGGGCACGGGCATGGGTCCGGACCGGACCGCATAGGCATTGCTTTCCGCCCGCGTCCCGGCAGAGGCGGCACGGGATCCAGACATCACCGCAATGGCGGCCCCTGCGTACTTGAGTGTGTCTCTGCGGGTGATTGTCATGGCGTGGTCCTTTCCCCTCGGTGTTCTCTTGCCAGAGTATCCCATGCGATCTTTCCCCTCTATTTCGGTCCGCCTGGATAGGGGAAAATCGTTCCGGCGAACTTTTTGCCTCATTGGCTCTTAATTCGATCCCAACGACCCGTTATTCCTGTTCCACCTTATGGCGCGCCGGCAGAACTGGCTGATCAGAATCGCCAGAAACAATAAGATCACAACCAACCAGGCGAGCGCCGCACCGAACAGTGAGTTCGCAAAACTCGGCAGTGGAACGCTTAGGAAATAGGCTGTCACCGAAATCGGCGCACAGATCGCCGCGACAGCGAAAGCCAAGATCCGGGACCGGCGGTGGATTATTTGCACGGCAAGCGTTAGCGGCATTCCCAGAAGCCACATCAGCGGAAACCAAGACACTAGTGCCGATGTAAATAGTTCGAACCGTCGCTCATCGTAGATGCCATATGAGAAATCGCCGACAGAAAAAACGACGGCAAGGCTGATCGGTAACCACAGCGACCATACAAAGGTTCGAAAGATCATTGGATTGAATCGCCCCGGCTTTTCGGGAGGCTCCATCCTTTCAATGGAGTGCCCCCGGTTTGGTAGACCCTTCCGAGCTATGACCCGAGCATAGCAGGAAGTGCCATGAGCAACCTGCTAAGAGATCACAACGAGCAGACGCTCAGGGCGTGCTCTTACGTAAATTCTCGAAGGGATCCCTGGAAGGCGGTCTTCGGTCCGATCGACGCCCGATTCGAGTGGTCGCCCCGTACTTTGCTTCTTTGGCAAAAAAGCCCATGCGGCCGGTGTTGATGCGCGCCACTTCACCATCGACTTCCCTCCAGTCCTTGTTCGGCCTGAATGCCCGCGCCCTGTGCAGTCGCACCGAAGGATAATCCGTAAACCAAGTAGATACCCATGGCCAGGAGAACCGCACGCGCACGTGTCCGTGACCGTTCTCCCGTAATCCAAGCCATTGTGGTTCTGGAAACCCTCAGGCTTGCTACAGCAAGTCTTTGACAATTCACTTCTTCCACTCCTCCAAGACTTTTCCTCCTAGATATTGATGCTGGTTTCGCTTTGGGGGTTGCATTCTCGGTGAGCCCGCTCTTCCGCCGCTCACGCCTACCATGACTCCATGTCCAAGACGCATCCGCTCCTGACCACGCCGCTGCCCGATCCCCCGAACCATTGAAAAGTCTCTGGTAGTGGCGGTAGCCCTTCTATCTCAAGCGTTGACGGAGCCGCTCATAGACATTACCTCGTCGGGCGGCTGCAAGCACCAACACAAGTAGTTGCTCGTCCTTGATCGAATAACACACCCGCCAATCCCCCAGGCGGACTCGCCGGATTGCCGTTGCGCTCTTTAACTTACTGGCGCCAGCGGGACGCGGGTTGTCCGCTAAAGCCTCTATCGCGAGAATAAGCCGTCGAAGCGTTGATTGATTGGAGATGCGGCCAAGGTCTTTCGCCGCTGCCCGTGAGAAAACTATGCGGTAGGTCAAAGACCAAGGTCCGCTTTTATTTCCTCAAGGCTGATTCCGCCATTCTCCCGATAATCCGTAAGGGCTTCGAGAGCATCAAGCAGGTCGAGCCGATCCTCAAGCGTCTTCAAGGCCTCAAGATCGGAAGGCGGTACCAACGCGGCAACCGTCTTGCCATGCTTCTGAATCGCAAAACGCTCGCCGGCGAACTGCACGCGACCGGTAATTTCCGCAAATCTCTCGCGAATCTCGGTGATGGGCAACAGGTTGGACATAGGATTTCCTCAATATGTGCGTATTGTACAGATTTCAACATTTGTAACAAATCAACATCACGCATTCCTGGCTGCAATCCGGCGGCGTCATCGCTTACGACTCGGTCCTGAAGCTGCACGGCTATGCCTACACAGCATGGCAGGGCGGGGCCCGGGTTTTCGCGCCAAGGGAGCCGGGCGCGTACGAAGCCGTTATCGGCAAGCTCGGCCAGGTGGATATCCTTAAGCAAAACGCTACGGCATTGGATTGCAATTCGACTAAAACTTTAAGAAACGCCCGTTCCACTATGAAGTGCAACACATGAGAGCCGTTGTCCCGTAAGGGATAGGCGGTTTGGCTGCCTGGAGTTGAGAAGCGGCCAGGTGATGGCGATACTCTCCGATATCGAAGAAGGAGGGTATCCGATGGCCGATGGCTACCATCACCTGACCTACGGGTCACGATGCCAGATTTACGCGCTGAAGAGAAGCGGCATGTCGGTCCGGGGCGTATCGCGCGCGCTGGAGGTGTCGGCCTCGACGGTGAGCCGCGAGTTGCGGCGCAACGGTGGGCTTCGGGGCTACCGGATGAAGCAGGCGCAACGGTTCTCGGAGGTGCGCCGGCGGCAGGCGTCCTCGCGCCCGCGCAAGCTGACGGAGGGATTATGGAGTCGGATTGAGGCGCGGTTGAGGCGGCAGTGGAGTCCGCAGCAGATCGCCGGCCGATTGCGGCTTCAAGGCGGGCCGTTGGTTGGCAAGACGTGGATTTACCGTCAGGTGTGGAACGATCGTGCGAATGGCGGGACGCTGTATCGGAACCTTCGGCGGCGCGGCAAGAAGGCCAACCGCCGGGGTCGGAGTGGTGCGGGGCGGGGCGTGATCCCGGGCCGGGTGGACATTGCGGAGCGTCCGGCGGTGGTGGAGTTGAAGCGCCGCGTGGGCGACTGGGAATTGGACACGATCATTGGGGCGCGGGGCCGGGGGGCGCTGGTGTCGATGGTGGACCGGTGCTCGAAGTTTGTGTTTCTGCAGCGCGTTGCGCACCGGACATCGTTGGCGGTTGGGGGCGCGATCCTGGCGCGCCTGGGGCCGCTGTCGGCGCTGGCGCGCACTTTGACGGCGGACAACGGCAAGGAGTTTGCCGGCCACCGGGCGATTGCGGTCGGCTTGTCGGCGGGGTTTTTGTTTGCCAGGCCCTACCATTCCTGGGAGCGCGGGCTGAACGAGCACACCAACGGCCTGGTTCGGCAATATTTGCCCAAGGCGACGGACTTCACCGGCCTGGGCGACGCTCGGGTGAGGCGGGTGCAGGATCTCCTCAACGGCCGTCCGCGCCGGGTTCTGGACTACCGCACGCCGGCGGAAGTGTTTGGCGAGGCCCTGGAGGCGGCTGGTGTTTCCCGTGCATTTCTCGGCGCGGCGGCGCTGGCGGGGCCGGATCCGCCGGCGGGGCTGGCTTGATCGGCCTGCCGGTCCCGTCCGCGGCCTTCCCGGGCGGCGGGCGGTTTTGCTGTGTTCGGGTGACGGGCGGGCGGCTCAGCGGGCCACCGCGGCGCCGAAACCGGGTCCCGGGCGGTGCGTTTCTCCGCTCGGGCTACGCCCTCACTCCGAAAAGCACCGCCCGAACCCCACCGGGTGCTATGCTGCGCTCCAACTCAGGAGAGAAATCACCGCCTGACAGGTGTTGCACTTCGGAGTGGAAGTGGCGAAATATAATATTAGCTATATTTCTGGAATAACACTAGAAGCCATCTCACAAATATTTTTTGGCCAGAATCATGAACGCGGCGAGTTGAAGAAAGGCCAGGAAGTTTTCAACATAATATTCGAACCGAGTAATCAGTCGGCGATAGTTTTGTAGCCATGCGAACAAGCGCTCCACCTTCCAGCGTCGCTTGTAGCGCCGCAATGGGCGCCCGTCCTGGGTCTTCGGCTTGGTGCGATTGCGCCTGTGCGGGGCAATCAGCGTCACGCCCAACGCTTCGCACTCCCGGTCTAGCGGATCGCTGTCGTAGGCTTTGTCGCCGATGAGTTTGTCGGGTCGGCCCTGGGTGACGCAGCCGCGGATCAGGTCCTGCACGAATCGGGTCTCGTGCGGCGAAGCGCTGCCCGTGCATAGGGCGACAGGAAGACCACAGCGGTCTGCAATTGCCATGACCTTGCAGCCCTTGCCCCGCTTGGTTTTACCGACGCCAGCGCCCCCTTTTTGGCGGCGCTGAAGCTGCCATCGACGAAGCATTCGTCGAGCTTGATCTTACCCCGCCGCTCCAAGTCCTGGGCCAAGGCGCGCAGCAGTCGATCCATGACGCCGGCCCGGCGCCATTGCTGAAATCGGCGATGGCAGGTTTGATACGGCGGATAGCGGCTCGGCATTTCCGACCATTGCGCGCCGGTGCGCAAAATCCACAGGATCCCGTTCAGCACCTCCCGCGAGTCACGCCAGGGGCGTCCGCGCCCATCGGCGCGCCGGGGCAGTTCGGGAAGCAACGGTTCGATGAAGGCCCACTGAGCATCGGCGAGGTCGTGTGTCATGAGAATCTCCGATTATCTTCACAATCGGGATCAACACAGTAACATAACCTCTTGTATTTATGAGATGGCTTCTAGCTACTTGAACCGCCCCGGCTTTCCCGGAGGCTCCATTATTTGAGAGGATGGAGCGATGGACAGAAGAACGAGATATTCTCCCGAGGTACGGGAACGGGCGGTGCGGCTGGTGTTCGAGCAGGAAGGGGAGTGTTCCTCGCAGTGGTCGGCGATGATTTCCATTGCGGAGAAGTTTGGCTGCACAACGGAGACTTTGCGCCGATGGGTGCGTCGAGCGGAGACGGACCGGGGTCGGCGCGCCGGTCCGTCTCCGCAAAGTCCACTTCCCTTCCCGCCAGCGTCTGCTAGAAGTTGCCCCGCTTCAAGAGTCACGTAAGCTCGATCTGTGCTCGGCCTTGAACACCCGATAATTTGAGTCCTCAGGCCCCCGACGCCTCACCGAGCCATTCGCAAAGCCTGTCCACCAGCGCTTGTCGGGCGCCGCGGTTGCGTTCGACTACGACCCGCGCCAGGCGACCTTCGCGGACGCGCCGGTCCAGATCGGCGAGCAATTGGCCCACGACGCGAGCCAAGTCATCGGCGCCGGCTATCGGGTGGAAGCAGCCCGCGGCCTCGAAACGTGCGCAGATTTCCTCGATCTTGAACCGTGCCGGACCCATTATGACGGGCATGCCGTGCGCGGCCGCTTCGATGGGGTTGTGGCCGCCGGTCTCGTCCAAGCTGCCGCCCACAAAGGCCACGTCCGCAAAACCGTACAGGTGCGCCAGGGTTCCCATGACGTCGCCGATCAGCACCTGCGCTCCACGGGCGCGCTCCGAAAGTAAGCCGACCGACATGCCGCGATCCGCAAAGAGACGGGCGACTCCCGGCGCCCGTTCAGGGTGTCGCGGGGCGACGATCAGGCGCAGATCCGAGTGCTTGTCCAGCAGCCGGAGGTGGGCGTCTAAGATGATCTCTTCCTCGCCAGGATGGGTGCTGCCGGCGATCCACACCGGTGCGTCGCCGAAGCCGGGGTCGCTGAAGCTGAACGGGTCCGGCGACAACTCGGCGTCGAATTTCACGCTACCCGTGACTTCCACCGCAGCCGCGCCCAGCGACCGGAACCGCTCCGCGGTGTCCTCGTACTGACAGACGATCCGGTCGAGACACCGCAGCATGCGCCGTGTTAGCGGCGCGATACGCCGGTAGCCGCGATGGGCACGCGCCGACAGGCGCGCGTTTACCAGATACACTGCGGCGCCGCCGCCAGCGGTTTGCGCGACCAAGTTGGGCCACAACTCCGTCTCCATGAGCACCAGGGCCTTCGGTCGAACGCGCGCGAGGAAGCGCCCCACCGCCCACGGGTAGTCGAAGGGCACATAGCAGTGTTCGACGATGTCGCCCAACAGCGTGCGTACCCGCGTGCTGCCGCTGGGCGTCATGGTCGTCACCAGGATCGTTTCACCCGGCAGCCGATCCTTCACGGCGCGGATAACCGGGGCGGCGGCGTTCGTCTCGCCGGCCGAGACCGTGTGAAACCAGATCACTCCGGCCGACACCCCGGCAGGCGTAAAGCCGAAGCGTTCTCCGATGCGTTCCCGGTAGGCTGGCTCCCGGCGCGCCTTCACGAACAACCGTGCCCACACCCAGGGCAATGCCAAGAGCAGCAAAATGTCGTAGAGGAGTTTAGACAATTTTTGTAGCAGCGAACCAACTGTGAAGCAAATCGCTGTCGCATAGATTCTACGAGGGTACTGTTGGAATCACTAAGGAAGGTCTGAACAACGGCCGACATTGGCCCCGAGATACTCGACGACGGTTCTCACGGCGGCCCGCGGGCGGGTTTTGCACCAAAACGGTGCAAAAGGTGTGATTCGCCAGCGGTTTTCGGCGCCGCGGGCGATTGCCGAACACACCAATCCCATGTCAGGTCACCGCGTACCTGCCGGCGATCAACAGGTTCGTGAACCCGAGCAGCATCGCGATGCGCTGCGTGTTCTTCGCCAGACCCCTGTAACGCACCTTGCGGTAGCCGAAGCGGCGCTTCACGTACAGGAACGGATGCTCCACCTTCGCTCGCACCGACGCCTTGTGTTTCTCCTGCGCCTCCTCCGGTCCCGACTTGTCGAGCCGGCGGCGCCGGCCCGCCTTCATCGCCACATGCCACGCAGCCTCCCGCCCGGCGTTCTCGGCGCGCTTGCCCACCCCCTGGTAGCCGGCATCGCCCCACACCTCGGTCTCGGCGCCGTGCAGCACCAGGTGCGCATGCGTCACGTCCGAGCCGTTCGCCGCCGTCGTCGCCAACTCGTGCGTCAGCCCGGACTCCGAGTCCACCCCGATGTGCGCCTTCATGCCAAAGTACCACTGCTTGCCCTTGCGCGTCTGGTGCATCTCCGGGTCCCGCGCCCGGTCTTTGTTCTTCGTCGAACTCGGCGCGTCGATGAGGCTCGCATCCACGATCGTGCCGCGCTTCAGCCGATGACCCAGCGACTCAAGGTGCGCGTTGATCTCCGCAAACAACCCCTCCCCAAGACCATGCCTCTCCAGCAGGTGCCGGAAGTTCAGGATCGTCGTCTCGTCCGGCAGCGAACCCGTCAGACGCAAACCCGCAAAGCGGCGCACCGACTCCACCTCATACAGCAAGTCCTCCATCCCCGGATCACTCAGGTTGTAGAACAACTGCACGCAGTGAACCCGCAGCATTGTCCCCAGCGGATACTGTCGCCGGCCACGACCCGCCTTCGGATAGAACGGCTCGATCCGCGCTTCAAGACGCTCCCACGGAATCAACTCCTCCATCCTTGCCAGGAACAACTCCCGCCGCGTCCGCCGCTTCTTTAAATCGTGCTCCAACTCCGAAAAGGTCGCTTGCTCCATATCCACAGCACCCCCAACCGTTCCATGTCGCTATTATCGCAAAGGAGACTTAATCAGACCTTCCCTAAGGCGGGACAAGACGGATATTTGACAATCGCCGTTTGAGATGGTGGAATTCCCGACGTTACATTGATAACGGATCCATCTGGTTTTGGAAATACCAATTGACGTGGATGCCGTCCACGTCTTGTGTGCATCGGGGAGGAGTGTGGATGGGGGTCAACGAAAACGTCACGCTGCGTGCGAACAGTTCCCCAAGTGGGACATCCTTCCATCCCTCACTACGTCGTTCCCACCCACATTCCATAGGGCGGGGATAGCGATTCCCTGTATGTATCGGACATTTGGCAAACGCCTATTCGATGTGGCGTTGGGAGGTTTCGCCTTTGCGATCTGTTTGCCGGTCATGCTCGTCGTGGCCGCTAGCATTCGGACCATGCTAGGCAAACCATGTCTATTCAGACAACGTCGCTCGGGAATACATGGCGCGCCATTCGAAATTATCAAGTTTCGCACGATGACGAATGCCAGCGATGCTCAGGGCCAACCATTGCATGATGCCGAAAGGCTTGGCCGATTCGGCATGTTCTTGCGCCGAACGAGTTTGGACGAACTGCCGGAGTTGGTGAATGTGCTCAGAGGTGAGATGAGCCTTGTGGGTCCGCGCCCTCTGCGTGACAGATATCTTGATCGGTATTCACTTGATCAAAGGCGACGTTTGGATATCCGTCCCGGCATCACCGGATGGGCGCAAATCCATGGCCGCAACAATGTCAGTTGGCATGATCGGTTCAAATTGGATTGCTGGTATGTGGATCACTATTCGTTCTTCTTTGATCTCCGCATTATTGCGGTAACGCTATGGAAGGTTATACGGCAAGATCACGTGTCCAAGGAAGGACATGTATCCATGGAGGAGTTCATGGGCGATAAGCATGACTAGCGAACAGACTACGCCCATTGTGATCGTGGGAGCGGGCGGTTTTGGGCGTGAAGTTGCAGAAATTCTTGACGACCGTGCCGACGTACCGGTACTTGGATTCATCGATCAGAATCCATCCCTTCATGGGCAGACCCTAGTGCGGAAACAGGTTCTAGGCGACCTGTCCTGGCTGCAACGATATCCCAAGGACAAACCGCTGGCGATCATTTTTGCCTTTGGCGACCCCAATGTTGCCCACAAGCTTGCGCTTCGATTTCAACCTCTTCAATATGAATTCGCCAATGCGATTTCACCTCAGAGTTGGATTTCACCGACGGCCCAACTGGGCGATGGCATCGTGATCGCTCAAAATTCAATCGTGAACGCTAACGCGCGTATCGGCAATCATACGATCTTAAATTTGGCCACTACCGTTGGTCATGACAGCGCGATCGGCAATTGTTGCAACATCAACCCCGGGGCTCTTCTCGCGGGCAACGTGCATGTGGGCAATCGCGCTTATATTGGGCAAGGAGCCAATATCCTGCAGAATATCACCGTGGGGGCAAGAAGCATCGTGGGCGCCGGTGCCGTAGTGACGCGTGATGTGCCGGAAGATGCGACAGTGGTGGGTGTGCCGGCGAAACGAATCAAATAACATATGGGACACAATGTCAACGCATCCAGCAATTTTGGATGGTTCGCCCGTATTTGATCAACGAATCAACATCGTCCGGCCCGTATTGCCGCAACTACATGAATTGCAATCCGAGATTGAGGCGATCCTCCAGAGTGGAATGGTCACCAAGGGCATCCACCTCAAGCAACTCGAGGCCAAAATGGCAGAGTACTTGCAGGTGGAGCATGCAATCGCCGTGTCCAGCTGCACGGCGGGCCTGATCTTGGTGTTACGCGGGCTGGGACTGAAATCAGGTGAGGTAATTGTGCCCAGTTTCACGTTCATGGCGACCGTTGCTGCCTGCGTGTGGGCCGGAATGAGACCCGTGTTTGCCGATGTTGATATCGGTACGACCAATTTGATGCCGGAGGCTGCCGAGCGCGCCATCACGCCCGAAACGAGGGCAATCATGGCCGTACATAACTTTGGTAACCCTGCGGCAATTGATGCCTTGGAACAAATCGCAGACAAGCATGGGCTCAAACTGATCTTTGATGCGGCACACGGCTTTGGCAGCCTTCACAATGGACGGCCCATTGGCGCATTTGGCGCCGCAGAGGTGTTCAGTCTCAGTCCAACCAAACTAGTCATTGCCGGCGAAGGCGGGATCGTGGCAACCAACAATGAAAATCTAGCGCAGCAAATACGACTGGGTCGTGAATACGGCATGACAGACTACAACAGCCAATTTGCTGGTCTCAGTGCACGATTACCAGAATTCAGCGCCGTGATGGCAATCCATAGTCTCCGATTGGTGGAAGATGCAGTACAGCATCGCAATCAGTTGGCGGCGCTGTATGAACGCCAATTGAGTTGCTTGCCGGGGATCCAATTCCAAACAGTTGATTCAACCAACCGTTGTTCCTACAAGGACTATTCGATCGTGATTCATGACGAATTCGGGTTGACTGCGGATGAACTGGTTATCGCATTGAACGCGGAAAACATTGATGTTCGGCGGTATTACAATCCTCCTGTCCACAGGCAGACGGCTTATCGGCAATATGTGAAATCAGATCAGCGCTTGCCCACAACGGACATGCTTGCGCATCGAAGCGTGAGTTTGCCCATTTGGTCCAATATGGAACATCATATCTGTTTGCGGATCGCTGATGCGATCAAGAGTATCCATGAGTATGCAATCCCAATCCGCAAGACATTACATAGAGCAAAGGCCTCCGCATGAATACATCCGATAAACACACCTCCAGTCGGCGAGTGCGACGGGCCTCGCGGAACGTCCTGGTAATTGGAGGTGCGGGGTATATCGGATCCGCGCTGTTGCCACGGCTACTGGATCATGGCTTTCAGGTTCGGCTGTTGGACATCCTATTGTTCGGGTGCAATCCCATCGCTAATCTCATTAGCCATCCGCGGTTGGAGATCATTGAAGCGGATTTCAGAGACGTAGATCGTGTGGTGGAGGCGATGCAGGGGATGGATGTGGTGGTGCATCTGGGAGCTATCGTTGGCGACCCTGCATGCAATCTTGATGAACGATTGACGGTTGATATCAATATCGAAGCGACCCGCATGATCGCTGAAATTGCCAAGAAAAACCATGCCAATCGGTTCGTTTTTGCCTCGACGTGTTCGGTCTATGGAACGGGCAATGGAATCCTAACCGAGAAGTCGGCTTTGAATCCGATATCGATCTACGCCCGGAGCAAACTCGCCGCCGAGAAGCTATTGCTTCGGCTCGCCTCATCCACATTCCATCCCATGATTCTCCGATTTGGCACCCTCTATGGTTTGTCCGGTCGCATCCGGTTTGACTTGGTTGTCAATCTTTTGACGGCCAAGGCGATTAAGGAAGGAAGCATCACGTTATCAGGCGGAGACCAATGGCGTCCCTTCCTTCATGTGCGGGATGCGGCGCTTGGCATATTTGAAGTCATTGATGCCCCCTTAGATGCGGTTGGAGAACAGATATTCAATGTGGGATCTAACGAGCAGAACTATCAGATCAAGCAGTTGGGTGACCTGATCCAGACGGTGGTTCCATCTGCTCAGACTCAAATCAATCATAGTGACTCGGATCTACGCGACTATCGCGTGCATTTCAACAAATTCAAGCAGGCGGTTGATTTCAAACCCGCGTGGACGGTCCAGCGGGGCATAGAACAAGTCGTTCAAGCCATCCGAGGTGGACTCGTACAAGACTATCGGGACAGCATTTATAGCAACGTGGAATCACTCATTGCAGGCGGTGCTTCGAAGTTGCGCCTTCATCCACACGGAGGAATGACCGATGTTCGGGCTCCACTGTCAGGAAACGCCAATGATGCACCGTGCAAAAATCTTGACTTCATCTGAGCGCGGTTGTATTTAGTACACGAAACTAAATGAGAATTCTCTACTTGCACCAATATTTCTCGACGCCGGAAATGCATGGCGGATCGCGTTCATATGAGATGGCGCGCCGTTGGGTGGAAGCTGGGCACGAGGTCGAGATGATCACCAGTGATCGTTCGCCGGCCAACAAGATACATGAATGGCAGGTCTGTGAGATTGAGGGGATACGGGTTCACCAATTACCCGTCGGGTACAACAATGCCATGTCATTCCATAGACGGATGGTGGCGTTCGGCAAATTCGCCCTCGCAGCAGGCCCTCGAGCTGTCAAACTGGGCGGTGATGTGGTTTTTGCGACAAGCACGCCTCTGACGATCGCGATCCCGGGTTTGTATGCATCAAAACGACTGAATATTCCGATGGTGTTCGAGGTCCGGGATTTGTGGCCCGAACTGCCTATTGCCGTGGGGGCGCTTCGAAATCCCGTGGCTATCGGAGCAGCCAAATGGTTAGAGCGTATTACGTATCGCAATTCCGCACATATTGTAGCGCTATCGCCCGGTATGGCCGACGGAATAGCCCGAACGAGCTATCCCGATGATCAGATCACCATTGTTCCGAATGCATGCGATATCGCTTTGTTCCAAAACGACACGTTAGTCAATGGGCTTCTGCAGCAGGATTTCAAAACTGCGCGATTAAAGCCCCATGTCATCGTTTATGCCGGCACTATTGGAAGAATTAATGGTGTTGAATACTTAGTCGATGTGGCACATCAGCTGCACAGGGACAGGGCGCCGATATCCAGCGTGGTGATTGGTGATGGCGCATTGGCAGAACAGGTGAGAGACAAGGCACGACATCTCGGTGTATTAGATCAGAATTTCTGGCTGATACCGGCTGTTCCCAAGATGAGCATGCCGGCAGTGCTGCATCAGGCGGATTTGGCCGCCTCCTTGTTCACCAATGTCCCCGAGATGCGACACAATTCGGCCAATAAGTTTTTCGATGCGCTAGCCGCGGGTCGACCTGTGCTGATCAATTATGAGGGCTGGCAGGCAGATCTCATTCGTAGTGAAGGCATCGGGCTTGTTGTTCCTCCTGATAAGCCACGCGTGGCCGCCAAGTTGATTCAGGAATTCTTCAGTTCGGAGCGTCGCGTCAAACGCGCCGGCGCGGCCGCGCTGCAGTTGGCTCGTGAGTGCTTCTCAAGAGACCGCTTGGCAGGCGATGTTCTGGGCGTACTGGAATCCGCGATCCGGCAATGAGAGTGAACAATCCGGATGTCTAGGATGTCAAGAATCCAGCTCCTATTTGCGCTCCTCATTGGGATTACACATGCGCATCACGTGACCGCCGCACCGTGGATTAGCCCTGGCGACCCTACACTGCGTCATGATCTCCATGTGTTGGCGGATGCTGGATTGATATCGACACCCATGATGGCTTGGCCATTGCCATGGGGCAGCATTATTAGCGATCTGGATAGCTTCAAACGCTCGAATCATCCTATAGATGCCCATGCTGAGGCAGCACTCGACCGTGTCAAGATTCGAATACTGAGAGAGACACGGCTATTTGAGCCTTCCGCCAGGATCTCACTGGCAGCTTCGAAGGAACCGCCACGATTGCGAGGCTTCTTCGCAGAACCTCGGGCTAACTGGGAGGCAAACGCAACGATTGGATGGACTGGCGAGCGGTTCGCGTCACAGTTGGCAATCACAACGGTCAACGGCGATCCAATCGACGGTCAACGGCTACGTCTGGACGGTTCTTGGGGTGCTATGGCGCTTGGCAATTGGCTCGTTACCATTGGGATGGTAGACCGGTGGTGGGGCGCAGGCTGGGATGACAATCTGATCTTGTCCACGAACACGCGGCCGATCCCTGCGCTATCGGTGCAGCGCAACTTCCCCGACCGTTTCGAGTCCGCCTGGCTGCGCTGGCTCGGCCCGTGGAGTACAAGCATTGTGATGGGGCAGCTGGAAAACCAACGCGTGGTTCCTCAAGCCCGATTCTTTGGTTGGCAATTCAACTTCAAGCCATTGCCGACACTGGAGCTTGCACTTGAACGTACAGCCCAATGGTGTGGTAAAGAGCGTCCGTGTGGTTTAGGCACATTCTTGGATCTGTTAGCCGGGCGCGACAATGTTGATGCGGCTGAAATCAGGACGGAACCCGGCAACCAGCTAGCGGGATTGAGCATTCGCTATGTCTCACCCTTCGGCGCCCTGTATGCTCAAGTCACGGGCGAAGACGAGGCTGGCGGTTTGCCGAGCAGGCATCTTGGTTTGCTCGGTATTGAACGCGCCCTGCGATGGCATGATCACAATATACTCTTGCGTGTCGAGGCCGCCGGCACCACCTGTGGTGTAATTAGTGGCGACCGGCACTACGACTGTGCGTATCGGCATCACATTTACCGTTCTGGCTATCGGTATCGAGGACGCGTCATTGGTTCGTCGCTGGATGAAGACAGCCGCGCTTTATCCATCAGCGCCCTGTTGGTGAGTGACCGCGGTCCCGAGTGGTTTGCGGCCGTACGCCATGCAGATTTGAATCGTCACGATCTGAACGGCAGCGCCAGCGAGTTGGCCGGGGTCAAGAAGCGTATGACAAGCCTCAATATCACACATCGGCGCGGCTACCCTTGGGCGCATATCACAGTAGGTATTGGCTTCGATTGGATACGGCAACGAATTCCAATTCGTGAAGAATTTGACGTCCGGGCCTTTGTGCAGTGGCGATCGAATATCCAATACCCAATGAATTGAAGGAATCGGAACGCATGCACGCCTCGGCATTGAAAGTCATTCATAGAATCCTTGTGACGCCCGTGTTTGCACTGGCGTGTATTACGAACGCAGCCGCTCAGTCATCGGCCGATGCCGAGATGGAGATGTTGGAGTCACTGCCGCCCGCGCAACGCGAGGCGGTGCTGCGGCAACTACAGGGCCAGAGCCCCGGTGTTCAAGATCTGCCGCTTGACTCCCCCACCCTTATCGAAGCAGTTCCAGAGAGCGAGGATTTCGGCGCGTCATACAGGCTTGCGCCGGGAGACACGGTGGTGGTGCAGATTGAGGTTGGCACCTCCGGTTCCGCGAATGACGGCTTCGTTGAGAAATTGCATCGCGGCAACCCGTATCGGCTCGATCGTTCGGGCGCTCTTGTCCTGCCTGGGGTTGAAGCCATTCCGCTGGCGGGATTGCGGGTTAGCGAAGCCATCGTTCGGCTTCGAGCAGAGCACGTTCTTGAGGACCTTGGCATTTCGCTAGCACTGTTGCCCCTTGATCCCGTGGGCGTGGATGCGTTGACCAAGTTTGGATACGGATTGTTCCGGGGTGTGCCCACAACGTTCGCGCCGGCAACGGATATTCCGGTGCCGGTCGATTACATCATTGGCCCGGGAGACACGATCAATATTCAACTCTTTGGTAATGAGAACATCCAACATCTCCTGGTGGTTAACCGCAACGGACTCATCAACCTGCCGGAAATTGGCCCTGTCGAAGTGGCGGGTTTGACCTTCGAGACTTTGCGGGACGAACTCATTGCGCGGGTCAACGAACAGATGATCGGCGTGCGAGCCAGCATCACGATGGATCGATTGCGTTCTATCCGCATCTTCGTATTGGGCGATGTGGCGCGACCGGGCTCCTATACGGTCAGCGGACTGACTACCATGACCAACGCAATTTTCGTCAGCGGGGGGATTACCACAATCGGATCCTTGCGTCGTATTGATCTGCGGCGCAATGGCGTAACCGTGTCGTCATTGGATCTATACGATCTGCTCTTGCATGGCGACACCAGCGATGATGAACGCTTGAAGCCAGGTGACGTTATTTTCGCTCCACCGGTTGGCGACACGGTGGCGATCCATGGGGAAGTCAAGCGCCCCGCAATCTACGAGACCCGGGGCGAGACCACGATCAGCGAATTGGTTGAAATCGCCGGTGGGTTCAAGGCATCCGCAAACCAGTCGACTATCAAGTTGGAGCGTATTGAATCCAATGAAGGCATCGCCGTGCGAGAGTTTGATTTGGCAAGTGCGCGTGGGGTCGTCGTCAGAGATGGGGATGTAGTGCAGATCGGATCGGGTCTCGGGCGACTGCTGCAAGCAGTACGGCTCTCGGGAAATGTTCACAAACCGGGCATTTACGAATGGCATGCCGGCATGAGATTGACGGAGCTGCTGGTCTCGCCCTTAGTTCTGAAGTCCAAGACAGATATCAACTATCTTCTCATACGGCGCGAAAACGAAGCGCGCACGGGGATCGACGTACTATCGGCGGACCTGGAGGCCGCATGGCAGGCGCCGGGCGGTAGTCAGGATCTCATCCTGCATGCGCGCGATACGATCTACGTGTTCAATCGGGAAGTCGGGCGCGGACGCATTGTCAATGACCTGATAGGGGAGCTTCGCTCCAGCGCCAGATCCAACCAACCAGTTCCCGTGGCACAAATCGGGGGCGAGGTCCGGGCACAGGGTATGTATCCCTTGGATATTGGAATGCGCGTCAGTGACTTGATTCGTGCCGGCGGCGGCCTCATGGAATCTGCCTATATTGCGCATGCCGAATTGGCTCGTTACGACGTCATTGATGGTGAGTATGTCGAACTGGAGGTCATTGATATTGATATCACGAGAGCTTTGACCGGCGATTCTCAAGCCGACCTGAAGCTCAAGCCACATGATCATCTCATCATCAAACCCGTGCAATCGTGGAACCAACGCTATACGGTCGAGTTGAAGGGCGAGATCGTGTTCCCTGGTACCTACGCCATAAAACCGCAGGAACGGCTTTCGGAGTTATTGCGGCGTGCCGGCGGATTGACCGATCGCGCATTTGTCCAAGGAACCATATTCCTGCGATCTGATTTGCGTGAGCGTGAGCAAGACCAACTGAACTTATTGGCCAGCCGTTTGGAACGTGAGTTATTGGCGTCCGTCACCCAGTGGGCGGAACCGGATACCTATCAGCGCCTTAATGTTGGTCGCCAGTTGGTCCAGGATCTGCGCGCCGCGACTCCAGTGGGACGGTTGGTGATTGACCTCAAGGCGATCATTGCTGCGAATCTGGATCGCAATATCATTCTGGAAAATGGGGATGTCTTGATTGTGCCCGATGCGGTACAGGAAGTGACGGTCTTGGGCGAAGTTCAGTATCCCACATCGCATCTGTATAAACCCGGCCTTGATCGTGGCGACTACATCATGAGGAGCGGCGGCTTTACCCGTAAGGCTGATAGTCGCCGCGCGTATGTGGTTCGTGCTGATGGGCAAGTGATGGCAGGTCGTTCATCACTGTTCTTCGCACGTGGTCGAGAAGCACGAATGTTGCCCGGCGATACCATCGTCGTGCCGGTGGATACCGAGGGCATGCCGGCGGTCTTGTTCTGGTCGAAGGCCACGCAGATTCTCTACAACCTCGGCATCGCAGCCGCGGCGGTCAACGCGCTTGGGTCGTGAACATACGGCTGCGTAGTCGCCGGTAGTGAGTCAGTTCGAACCACGGGAGACCAACATATGGACGCGTTCGGTGTGCAAGAGTTTACGCGGACCCTTTTGTCCGCTAAGTATTGGATATTGGCATGTGTGTTGTTTTTCGGCGGCTTGGCTCTCGCCTATGGTCTGTTAGCAACGCCGATCTTTCGGTCCGAGGTCGTTATGATTCCGGCACCGATTCAGGAAGGTGATCCTTCATCCGCGGGTCGCTTGCTCGGTAGCCTTGGAGGCGGGCTGGGAGTGCCGATGCAAGCATTTAATAATATTGAGCGGTCATTAGGCAGGACAGAAGCTTTGGCCCTCTTGACATCGTATTCGCTCCTTGCGCAATTTGTTGAACGGGAACGCCTTATGCCGGAACTGTTCGAATCATCATGGGACGCTTCTCGAAACGACTGGATGCCGGACGATGCTGTGCCCACTATGGGTGATGCGTATGAATTGCTCACTGAGGATGTAATCGCAGTCATTGAGGAAACCGATAGTGATCTCATCACATTGCGGGTCGAGTGGCGAGACCGTGCGAAGGTGGCTGAATGGGCCAATGGCTTAGTCGAGCGGGTCAATCAAATCATGCGGCAGCGGGCAATTGACAATGCAGACAAGAGTCTTGCCTATTTGAATCTCGAACTGGAATCGACCAATGTGGTTGAATTGCAGCAGGCCATATTTCGTCTAATCGAAAGCAAGGTCCAGGACAAGATACTCGCCAACGTGACGGAAGAATATGCGTTTCGAGTGATTGACCCAGCATTCGTAGCCGACCCGGACAAGCATGAAAGGCCCAAGCGCCTGCTGTTGGTGGCCATCGGGGTATTGTTTGGTTTTGTCGTGGGGCCGATTCTCAAACTTGTCGTCCGTGCTCGCACGCTCACATGAGCGAGCATGTGATTGCATCAGGAAATATCCCCTCCGTAGGACAGCCAACTGAAAAACGCACCCGCGTAACCATCACCGCTTTTCTCGCGACCGCTGGTGGATTGCTGTCGTGTCTGATTGGCAATGTTTGGTGGGATGATCGGCTCATCGTCTCGGGAATTCCGCTCAACATCTTCATCTTCGCCGTATTGGCCCTGGGAATCTTCGCGCTGCGATTGAACCGTCATATTGTTCGGTCGGCCTTCCTTCTACAGATACCGGTTTTTCTGTTGGCGCTGATGCTCCCTTGGAGTGCGGACGCGGATTACGGTGCGTTCAAGTTGCTCAATCTTCTGGCCGTATCTGTTCTATCAAGTCTGTACTTTTTGTTCGTCATCCAACATTCCACGTTGGTCGGTTTCCTTCGGCAGCTCATCTTGGGTCTCTTCGGATTGTTGATCGTTGCGTTTATCTACAAGTGGAACTACGGTCTGTTTGATCGGGAAGTGCCATTCTTTATGAACGGGCCGATTGTCTTCGCCAGGTTGATGGGTATCGCCAGCATTGCGGCGCTGCTAGCTATAAAGAGCCGATGGCGATATGTACTTGCCCTTGTGTTCGCACTAGCCACGGCATGGACTGAATCAAAGGGACCACTGCTGGCTTTGGTGCTGTCGTTGTGTTTGGCGATGGCGTTTTCACCCAACAAATCCGAACGCCGGGCCTTGGCCGGTAGCCTGATAGTAGGTGGCGCCGCCCTGTTCTATGGGGTGCAGTATTGGATCAGCGGGCGCCTGTTGGCGCTCATCGAATTGTGGACTATTTTCAGGGGCGATGCGCCAAGCGCCAGTATTGATCTCCGTCTTCGCCAAATTGAGAACACACTGGAGTTCATTGCCGATCACCCACTTGGTGTTGGGTGGGGTAGCTGGGCGCATGGTGTTTCCGATAACCTCGGGTTCGATTACCCGCACAACATGCTGTTGGAGTTGGTTTCTGAAGCAGGCCTGTTCATCGGAATGATCGCGTTGTTGCCGTTCATGTGGTTCCTGTTCTCGACGGTCCGGTCATTGAAATACATCGCATTGTTCCTGTTTTTTTCCCAAATGGTCAGCGGAGATTTGCTGGATGCGCGCTACCTGTTGATCTTCTCGGTGCTAAGCGTGATGGTTCCCCAATTGCAGCATCAGAGATCTTTGGGCATGAGGATTGAATGAAGATGGACGGCCGCAACAATTTGGCCGCACTCATTCAATCGGTCCTGGCCGAATTTCGCTACGGAGCCGCATGGAAGTTGGTATCCCTTGCGGCGCGGGCTGGATTCCTGTTTGTGGTGTGCCCATCGCTTCCCGATGGTGAACTTGGCCGGTTCGTGTTCTTCTCGACGACCGCTTTAATGGCTTCCCGGCTTATGGCGGTCGGTCTCGAGGACGAGTTACCCCTGTACGTGAAGGGCAAGAGAGAGGTCGCTCAGGCGTGGGTTCCACTGTATAGCGGCGTCGCGCTTCTCGCTTTGGTTGCCGCATTGTTTTATGTGTTGTCCGGCGAGTTGATCTTTGCGGTAGCTTGCCTGTCACTTGGTTATGGCGCCCACAGTTTGCTGGGCGGGCTGGTGAGATCGGTGGATGTCCGATCCTATGAGTTACTGGCCAACTGCCACTGGCCTGTGTTTTTCCTTATGGCGCTGTGGCCCACGCAATGGCAAGCGGATCGTCTGCTGATCCTGATGTGGGCCAGTTTACTGTTTGCTCAGATCATTGCTGTGCGGAAAGCGGCCTTGGCATTGCGAATTGGATACCGTCGCCTGTCAGATGGAGCCAGACAACTGTGGCCGGCCATTCGTGCGGGTCGATTCAAACTCGCAAGCAACCTGGCGATGCTGGGTAGCATGAGGGCATTGATTGTTTGGCCTACGTTGTTCAAAAAGACCGATGGGCTTGATGCCATTGCGTTTGCGCTCAGCTTGGGCGAGGCAGTGTGGCAACTCGGCATGGTCCTGGTGAATCGGCGCTACGCGCGTTATTGCCGGCAAGCCGGTGATCGCGAGCGGAACAAACGAGATTCGATACTCGTGAGCTGGATTCTGCTCGCTGTATTTGCTGTCTTGTCTTTGGTCATAATGTTGGCTACACCTTGGTTGCCGGATGTGATTGAAGATGGACGATTGGTAGGCATGTTCATTGTGTTCTTTGGCATGATGGCTGGTCAAAATCTGCTGCGGTATTACGTTTGGTCAACGGGAATATTTGGTTGGATCCTGTTTAGTCTATTGGTGCTTCAATTCCTGTTAATTGGCCTGATCGTCTTGAGTCTTGATCAGATTCTCTGGTTGCCTCTGGCCTTGGGCGTGGCGCTCGCGGCGTTTGTGGCTGTGCAATTACGCGTGAAATATTCGCATTGAGATGGGAACGTTACGAAGCCCAAGCCTGGCAGGCGGTTACCCGTCAGGCGCGTCCCCGCCCCTGACCGATTCGCGCTCCCGCAAAGTGGAGGCGTGGTGGAAGGTTGCCCCGGCGCTAGCCGATCCCCAGACCGAAATCCCAAGTTCCCTCGAGGAGCAGCACGCGGCCACGCACATCGACGCGCTGCGAGTCGTACGACTGTCCTTCACGGCTCATAACGAATGGGTAGGCTTTGTCGAAAATGTTGCGTCCGCCCGCCCGCAGCACTAGGCCGTTGTCGAACTTGTAGGTCGCCACGAGATCAATCGTCGTGTAGGAACTCACCTCCATGCTCGGAATGTCCCTGAACCGATCTCGTTCGAAGTAGTTGCCAAGATAGCCCGGCGTATGGTGGATCGACATCGTGGCGGAAAGGCGGTCCTTTCGCCACTGTAGCTGTCCGCGAATCTTGTAGCGGTCGACGCCTAGGAATTGGCCGACAAAACTTAACTTCTCCCAGCCCTCGAAGGGCTGGTCGTAATGTTCGAGAACGCGCTGAGAAGTGGACCCCAAAATTTGCACAATGTCTTAAGGTGTAGTCGATTGGCGAAAGGAGCCTATCGGCATGACGAAGAGGAAGCAGTATTCGGCGGTTTTCAAGGCGCGGGTAGCGTTGGCGGCGATCCGAGGCGACGGCACGATAGCGGAGCTATCGAGCCGCTATGGGATGCACCCGAACATGATCTCCAAATGGAAGCGTCAGGCAATGGACGGGGTCAAGGCGAGCTTCGTTTCCGGGCGCTTGAGGCCGGTGGATCAGGACGCGGAGATCAAGACGCTGCGGGCGAAGATCGGCGAGCTGGTGGTGGAGCGGGATTTTTTATCCAGGGCCTTCGATCGATGAGTGTCGGGCGAAGGCGAAGGATGGTGGATCGGGCGTCCCCGGCGTTGGGCGTGTCGCGCCAGAGCGTTCTGTTGGGCGTCAGCCGCAGGAGCGTGTATTACACGCCCCAAGGCGAGTCGGATTTCAATCTGGAGTTGATGCGCCGTATGGACGAGCAGTATCTGCGTACGCCCTGGTATGGCTCGCGTCAGATGGTTCGCGTCTTGCGGCGGATGGGGTATGGCGTGGGCCGCAAACGGGTGCGCCGGGGGATGCGCGTGATGGGGTTGCGGTCCTTGGCGCCGGGGCCGAACCCCTCCCGGCGCGCGCCGGCGCACCCGGTTTATCCGTACCTGCTGCGGGATTTGAACGTCCATCGGCCCGATTAGGTCTGGTGCGCGGATGTGACCTACATCCCCATGGCGCGGGGGTTTTTGTATCTGGTGGCGGTTATGGACTGGTATTCGCGGTGCGTGTTGACGTGGCAACTGTCCACCACCCAGGACGCGGACTTTTGCCTGGAAGCCTTGCACGACGCCCTGGACCGCCACCGCGCCCCGGAGATCTTCAATACCGACCAGGGCAGCCAGTTCACCAGCCGGGATTGGACCGAAGCTTTGAAGGCTGCCGGCATTCGGATTTCCATGGATGGCAAAGGCCGGTGGCTGGACCATGTGTTTATTGAGCGGCTGTGGCGATCACTCAAGCAGGAGTGCGTGTATCTGAACGCGTTTGAATCCATGCGCGACGCCAGCGATCAGATTAGCCAGTGGATCCACTACTACAACCGGGCGCGTCCTCATTCGAGCTTAGGTGGGCGGACCCCCTTTGAAGCCTACATGCAGCCGCTGCTGAGGCAAGCCGCGTGATGAACCCGCAAGCCACAGCGATGAGGTTCGGCAGGGCCGCAAGCACGCTTCCGGCCATCAATGACCGGCAGCCCGCGGGTTCAGCACCACCGTTGACGGCTCGGTTCAACTGGCACAAAGGAAATCAGCGCGGCAGCGCCGAGTGCGAATATCCGAACTTCCCCGTATCATCGGCAGCATCCATCTACAACAACCCGACTACACCTTATTTTTGCTGCCAAGTTGTGCAACGAATGGGGTCCACCTCTATCAGCTCCAAATGTTTGTGCTTATGGTCCATCACCCTGCCCCGTCTCCCTACAAATGCCTCGTTGATAACATCCGATCATGCAGCACTCGGACCACTGCAATTCCGTAATCCGTCACCCGGAAGTAGACCGCGTGCCGCCCTACTCTGCTGCGCCGATACCCTTTGCGAATGTGATCGCAAGGTGTGGCCATATTCGGTTCTGCGGCCAGTTGACCAAACGCCTCAGTCAACTCGTCCGTGTAACGATTGGCCTGTTCCAGACCCTATTCTTCCAGCGTGTAAAGCCAAATAGTTTCCATATCGCGATTGGCTTCCGGTGCTAACCGATATTCAGCGGGCTTTGCTGGCATGTTTGGCAGCCATTTCTTCTTTGAACAGGCCGCCGTCAAACGGCTGTGGTTCTCCGCTCTGCTCGCCAATGATTAACTCGCCGCGAATAGCGTCGATTTCGGAATTTCGGGCCTGGTCACGCCGGATCAGATCTCTGAAATATTCACTATTATTCGTAAAGTCCCCACCCTCGATCTGCGCCTTAATCCATTTGTCTTGCTGGTCGGTAACGGTGATGGTTTTGCGGGTCGTCTTCCCCATTTCAGCCTCCAAGGGTGTGTGAAAAAATCATACTATTGATGTAATTTATCACATCGTTCCTTTTTGCCAAACCTCTTTTTTCTTTCCCTATTCCTTCTGGTGAGACAAAAAACCGGCATTCCTTCGGAGCCGACACTTTCAGATTATGAGTGCGCGGAACGACCAGTTGACCGTTCCCCCCGGCCCGAGCCACCCTGGATCCTGGATGTGGGAGGATCAGCATATGAGAGGCCCCTCAGAAGGTCAGAAATTCGCTAACGAACTGGCCCGGAAAATGGGGAAAGATCAATCCAGAGACTTCCCGCAGGTCTCGACGGTGCAACGCGACTTCTACGAGTGGCGCGACAGCGGGCTCTGGCAGACGGTCAATGTTGAGGTGCACCTGGGCGCGCCTTCTCCTTGTCGCGCAAAGACAACTTTGTGGGTACAGTACAGGGCCCACAAAGTAGCCCCACGAATTTGCAGTCACCAGCGTGAGCTAAAGCCTCCTCTCAACGGCAGTGGAACTTAATGCAACAGGAGCCCGACAGTCCCGAGCACCATCGGCAGCGCTCGGACTTCATCAGAAAGCTGGTGCAACGCCGCTTAGGTCAGCACTCCGTCAATGATCCGTACGGGCATCCGATACCCAGAACGATCGTGCAATTTTGGCATGACCTTCGGCAGTTGCCACACGATGTCGAGGAATGCATTGCCTCGTGGACCCGTTGGGAGACGAGCGGCTTCACGCACCGCTTATTCGACGAGCACGCTGCCAAGGCTTTCATCGGTGGTTCGTTGGGTACGCGACACGAGTGCGCCTTCGAACGCTGCTACCACCCGGCGATGCAGGCCGACTACTTCCGGCTTTGCTACTTGCTAGTCGAAGGTGGCTTCTATGTCGATGCGGACGACGTCTGTGTTGGTGCCGACATAGGCTGGCTGTTCGAGGACGGTCGGCTCAAACTCCATCCCCTCTGCTACAACATCGCTTCTGGGGCAATGGTGGAGCCTTCCGTATTTCTTTGTGCTGATGCCTACGACCCGAACTGGATTTTCTACTTCAACAACAACCCACTCGTTGCAAGCCGGGGTCATCCGATCATCGAACGTGCGCTCAGTCAGACAACAAGTCTCCTTGAACTGGCTGGCGAGGACACTTTGCCTGAGATTCAGACGACGACCGGGCCGGGGAATCTTTCGAAGTCGATTTTCGATCTTGGCACGATGTCGGAGGGCGGTGTTGAAAGCGATCTAGTTGTATTGCGAGACTGGGATTCAATTGCCGTCTCTCAATGGCCATTAAGTCATCGCGGCGATGCCCGAAATTGGCGCTTATCCAATCAAAAGAGATTCGATCGTAAGGACCGATAGTCGCCAAATGAACCTTTCGAAACCGCTGCGTTCAGCGTCGCGCCTTCTCCACATCCTATTTTTGCAATGCCGATCGCGCCTACCGCGGCAGTGGTGCCGTACTTTCTCGGAGGTCTCGGATGCTCAGCAATCGGGTATCGGCCCGATTTTCGTCATCAACTTGGACCGACAATCGAATCGTTGGGCTGATATGGTGCGCGAGCTCGATTGCATCTTAGACGCCCCCGGCAAGCCGCTTTCGGAGCGCGTCGTTCGATACTCCGCATGTGACGCGCAGGACGATCCTCCAGAATTCCTTGATGGCGCCGATGTCGACCCGTATTACACTCTCGGCGACCAGCTATTCGTCGAACCGCAACCTCATGCAGCCCAGGATGCATTTGACCTTGGACGCCCGATTAGGATGAGTCAGGCAGAGATCGCCGTTGCGTGCTCACACATCGGCGTCTGGAAAGCGATCGTGCAGTCCAGTGCTTCCTATGCTCTAGTGCTTGAGGACGACGTCTGGTTCAAGCGCAACTTTGGACGGATTCTCGAGCAGGCGTGGCGCGAGATGGAAGATGCTGACCGGGCCAGCCCAAGGTTCGATGTCTTGTACGTGTCGTACGGGGAGGTGCGCCACGGTGCTCCAAAGGAACTAGTTTCGAAGAATGTGTTTCGGCCGGAACGCGGTCTCTGGTACTTGTCTGGTTACGTGCTGTCGAAGAAGGGGGCCCAGGCGCTGCTTGACCTTCTTCCGTGCCGCGGCCCGATCGACCTCTGGATCAATCACAAGTTCCGAGAGCTGGAGATTCGGGCGTTACGCCGCTCAGTGATCAACCAACGTCGCGATCTCCACTCGACGAATTCATACTCGATCCTGCCGGCACTCAGCCGGATTGGCATTCTCGATAGCGGCGACGCGGCCCTTTTTCATAGGCGGCCGATCCATTCTCCGGTTTTCGCATTCGGAGCCTCGGGATCTGGGCTGTCATCGCTTGCAATGGCCCTCTCGATGCTTGGTTATCGTTGTTGCAGCGATTTTGACGATATCCCGGAATGTGAATTTGAGAACCTGCTCGCAGGTCGTAATGATCGCGTTTTCGATGCTTACGTCAACATAGTTTCTCTAGGACCGCAGATACGAGCGCTCACCCAGCGCTACCCGAGCGCCAAGTACATTGTGATCGACGACGTAGCGAATTCCGCTGATCGCAACAATGCCGCCATACTAGACGCCTTGGAAAGGGCCGATGTCCTTCATTTGCATCGCGAACTCACCAGCCGTTGGCGTGCACTTTGTGAGCACTTGAGGCTGGCACCGCCGGACGCGCAATACCCGGCTGTTCGCGACATTGGACTGGGAAGGCACCAGCGAGTACCGCCCGCCAGAAAAATGGCCGCTCCTGCAAGGTGGCTTCGGCACGACCCGTCGCCGTGGATTGCGAAGCCAAGCGCAGGTTGGGCCGGAATCAGCGCGAACGCGTTCGCGGGGCAGGAATCGTCAGATTCTCTACGGGTGTGCTTCGAGGACGATCTAGCTCAAATCCAGTCCGCGCGGTGGCTGCTGCGAAGAGATACCTTCCCTGGAAACCTCGGGCTTTTTCGTCCGGCTAACGTAACCTCAGCACCGAGTGGCGGTCTCTCACTTGCAGTCATCGAGGAGCCACTTGGCGTTCGGAATCTCAGCGCAGCAGCGATCTCGAGCCGCGTCAGTTTCCTGCACGGGCGTTTTGAAGCGACGCTGCAAGCCACGAATGTTCCGGGCCTGGTGACCGGTTTCTTTCTCCACCGTGACTCGCCCCGACAGGAGATCGATGTAGAAATACTAGGGAATCGGCCAGACCAGCTTCTGGTCAATGTGTTCTACAACCCGGGTACCGACGGTGCGAAATTTGACTACGGCTTCCGGGGAACGCCTGCTATCATCAAGTTGGGATTTGATGCGTCAAAGGCCTTGCATGATTTCACGATCGAATGGGATCCATGCGAAATCAGGTGGTTCGTCGACCAGAAGCTAGTTCACCGTCGCGCAACATGGGAGCCCACCCCAATCCCGCACCTACCAATGACATTGCACGTGAATAATTGGCCGACCCGTTCAAAAAAACTCGCGGGCCGGCTGGCTCTCCGCGCACTGCCTGCAGCAGCGATCGTGCGCCGGGTTGCCGTCGATACATACAACGCGGACGCAGCGGGCTCACAGTCAGCCGTCAAAGATCGCCACTTGCGACGCCATTATTCCACCCACAAGCTGACAGAATTGCGCCGACCGTCATTTCCGGCAGATGGTCTAATCCAAGCCAGTTGGAATTCCAAATCCTTCAAATTCGTGCCAAATTGAATCTAACTCCAAAGGTTGCGAATACGTAAGGCACTGTTTTATCTAGGTACGCCGTACACGGTTGCGGGAGTATCCCGCAACAAAACCCAAGAAAACTTGGAACGGCTCTGGCGGAGAGGGTGGGATTCGAACCCACGGACGGCGTAAACCGTCAGAGGTTTTCAAGACCTCCGCATTCGACCACTCTGCCACCTCTCCGATGATGTCCGGGCGACCGTACGGGAGCATTAGTCTGCGCGGCGGATCGTCCGAACGACAGCGCTAGTCCGCTGATCAGGCCGTCAGACGTGAATTGTATCCGGGCCACCCATCTATGGCGGCAGATTCCTTTGAGCGCGGCACTACGTGCGGAGACCCGCTAAAATTCTGGCGTACGTGCAAATATGCCGGTGTTTCGATGTCAGGCGCCGCTTTGATCGCGAAGGCCGATTGGGTGATGGCGACCGGTAACCGGCAGTCCCGCGCCGCTCAGTTCAGCGACAGGAGAAGCGAAAATGGCGAAGTCCGTTACCTTGCGATTGGGAGAGGACGTGTACACGGAGTTCCGCGAAGCGGCGGCAGCCGAGCGCCGCCCTGTGTCGAACCTTATTGAAACGGCCGCGCTGGAACGAATCAGGGAGGCCCAGTTCGTCGATGAAGCGGAAGCGGCGGGAATACTGAGCGACGACGTGCTGATTGAGAGAATGAAGACCGGTTCACGGCAGGCTCGCCAGCGCAAGGGCCAATTCGTTGGATGAATACCGCATCTTCGAGACCGAGCAATTTCGAAGGGATCTGCGCTCTATCGCCAAGGCGGGTCACAAAGAAGTCGTTGGCAAGTTGCGCCGAACTGTGTACCCACGGCTGCGGGAACACCCGCACTTCGGCCCGCATGTCCGCAAGCTGAAGAGCTACGAGCCGGAGACGCCGGCGCACAGGACGACCCTACGGTAGGGCAACTCCAGCCGCTCCAGCACGGATTCGGCGTGCCCGGTGAGTTCCTCTAGCGCCGCTGCCGACTGGTCGGGATGGGTGATTTGCACCAATTCGACTTTCTCGAACTGGTGTTGGCGCAACATTCCGCGCGTGTCTTTGCCGTAGGAGCCGGCTTCGGAGCGGAAACAGGGGGTGTGTGCGGTGAATTTCAGCGGCAGTTCGGTTTCGTCCACGATTTGACCGCCCACCAGGTTGGTCAGCGGCACTTCGGCTGTGGGCACGAGGTAGGACGGCCGTTCGGACTGAACGGCGAACAGATCTTCCTCGAACTTGCGGAGCTGGCCGGTGCCCAGCAGCGATTTGGCGTTAATGATGTAAGGCACGTAGGCTTCGGTGTAGCCCTTTCGCAGCTTCGGCAACCTGGTTCTTGAGTCCTTGGATGTCCACGCCTGGAGGAATCTCAAGATCGAACAGTTGGTCGTCGAGCTTGCTCTCCGTGAGGCGCAGGAAGCCCCGCGGGCTGTAAACGTGTGGCGCTGGCCGATACGGGCCTCATCGGAGGAGCGCGCGATCCTTGAGGCGCTCGACGAATTGCCGAATCATGCGAGCTTCGAGGGACTGACGAGGTTGAGACCGAAGCGCCTCATGGCGCTGCTTGCGCTTAGGGCTTGTGCCGAGGCCTCGGCGACACCCGAGTGGCGCCAATCTCGCTGGCCGGGTTTTATTTGGGCGCCGTGAACCTGCTGAACGGGGATCGCGTATTTACTCTTGCATGGAACGACCCTGGGAAAGAGGGCTTCCAGCCCTCGGCGGAGGACAGGATGTCCTCCCTCCCAGCGTTATTCAATGCCCGCCGGCGCAGTGAATATGATCGTATAATATTCATAAATGCGCTATAAAGCGAAGATTTGATATCTCAATGTATCTCCCCCGCACTCCCTATGAAATGCAGATCGATCTGGCAAAGCGCCTGCGCACGCTTCGCCGCAGCCGCAAGCACAGCCGCCAAAAGGCCGGCGAGATTAGCGGCGTGCCGGCGCCGACGATTCGCCGGTTCGAAACGAGCGGTGAGATTTCGTTGCGTCAGTTCCTGATGCTGACCTCGGCCTATGGAGATCTGGCGGCTACTGAGTCGCTGCTACCGGAACCTGGCCCGGCGACGATGGACGAACTGTTGGCTACCCATCAGAAATCAGCGTGAACGAATTGCGCGTTTATTTCCACGGGTTCGATGCGGCCGAGCCTGTGCTGGCGGGGCGCCTGGGCTACGGGCGCGGGGATAAGCATACGCACGTCGAACTGGACCCCGGGTTCTTGCGGCGGGGCATCTCTCTGTCGCCTCTTCGCCTGAAGTTCGAAGCCGGCCTGCAAGCGGCGCCGCCGGATCCGTTCGAGGGATTGCATGGCTTGTTCGCCGATTCGTTACCGGACGGCTGGGGCAGGCTCTTGATGGATCGGTTATTCCGCCAGCGGGGGATTGAGCCGCATGCCGTTTCGCCTCTTGATCGCTTGGCAATGGTCGGCTCGCGGACAATGGGCGCATTGTCGTATGCGCCGGACACGGGCGCATCGGGCTCTGGCAAACCCGCATTGCTGGACCTCCCCGTGATCGGGATCGAGGCCACTCGGCAATACCGGGGGGAGGTCGGCCAAGTGCTTGAGGAGTTTGTGCGCCACGCCTCGCCATCCGGCGGCGCACGTCCGAAATTTCTCATCGGGCTTTCCGATTCCGACGATTCGGTAATCGCCGGCGCCGAGGATCTCCCCGAAGGCTACAGCCACTGGCTGGCGAAGTTTCCGACCGGCGATGCGCCCCACGCCCGCTCCGCCGGCGCGATCGAATACCTGTTCTCGGAAATGGCCCGCACGGCCGGGATACGCATGATGGAAACCCGCCTTGTTCCTGGGCGGGGAGAAGGCAATGCCTACTTCCTCACCCGCCGCTTCGACCGCCGGCCGGGCAATCGGCGGCGCCATGTCCACAGCGTTGCCGGCCTGGCGCACGCCAACTATCGGCTGCCGGATTTCGATTATCTGGACCTGTTCAAGCTCAGCGACCTGCTGACCCGGTCGCATGCAGAGAAGACGGAACTTTTCCGCCGTATGGCATTCAACATCGTTAGCGGCAACCGCGACGATCACACCAAGAACTTTGCCTTCCGGATGTCGCCGGACGGCGAGTGGGCAAACACCCCCGCCTACGATCTGACCTATAACCCGGGTATAAGGGGTCATCACAGCATGACGGTCCAGGGCAAGGGGAAGGATTTCAGCCGCAACGATCTGTTGGATCTGGCGCGCACCGCATCCATCCCGCGCGCTAAGGCGCTACGGGCGGTTGAGGAAGTATGCGATGCGGCGTCCTTATGGGGCCGGAAGGCTCGGCACTACCCGATTCCGAACGAACAGGTCGATGAGATCCGGAAACACATGGACCGGCAAGGCACACTGCTGCTTCCGGCGCGGGCGTTCGCCCATTCACGAAGACCGGAGATCAAGGCTCCCGGGCCAGGGGCGTAGCTGTTGATGCCGGATCGTTCCTCTCGGCCCACGTTTCCTCAGACTGGAAGTCGCAAACGTATCCTCCGTGCGGCCAGTCGCGCAAGTGGACGGATGCCCGGAGTCGTTCCAGGGCGCCGGGATAGCTCGCCGGTGCGGCGAGGCGCGTGGTGACATCGCACCCCATCCGCTGCCTTAAAGCTATAGAATCATCATATTTCGCGTCTTATTCGCAGATTATCATCATTTCCGACCCAATCATGCCTGATACATCTCCAAAAACCCCAGCCCGCATTGTCGATTCGATGCCCGAGGCGTTCGTGTCTAATGCGCGGATCAGCACCGAGGTTTCGCGCCGCGTAGCCGACGGACGCTTGCGCAAGCTAGCTACGCGGCTTTACACCCGCAATCTTGAGGATTCGCCCGAAGCCATCGTGCGCCGAAATCTATGGGGCATTGTTGCCGGTTATTTTCCCAACGCCGTAGTGGCTGATCGAACCGCATTCGAGGGCCAGCCGGCGGCCGATGGCTCCGTTTGCCTGGTTGCGCCACACGGCCGGACGATCCAATTGCCCGACGCCACCTTGCGTGTGCGCCGCGGCGCGCCTCCCGGCGAGAACGATCGTCCCTATATGGGTCAGCCCTTGCATATGAGTTCGGCAGCGCGCACCTATTTGGACAACCTGTGCCCCTCGCGAGCGAGCGGTGGCAAGCTGTCGCGCACCGTGTCGCGAAAGGTCATCGAGGAACGCTTGGAGCGCCTGCTTGCTGCCGGGGGTGTCGAGGCGTGCAACCGGCTGCGTGATGAGGCCCGGCGGGAGGCCGAGGCCCTGGGCCGAATGCAGCAATGGGCCGAATTCAATCAGCTCGTCGGCGCCTTGGCCGGCACCCGTGAGGCCAGGTTGACCGCGCCGATCGCACAGGCCAGGGCTCGTGGGCAAGCGTACGATCCGGAGCGCGCGCTGCTGTTCGAGAGCCTATATGCAGCGTTGCAGCATAACCCGGCAGCGGCCCGGATTCCGGCGCCGCGCGATGGCATTGGCAGTGCAACGCTGGCGTTTTTCGATGCCTATTTTTCCAACTACATCGAAGGCACGGAGTTTGAGGTCGAGGAAGCGGCAAATATCGTATTCCGCGGACATATTCCGCAGCAGCGACCTGCGGATGCGCACGATATCCTGGGAGTTTGGCGAATTGTGTCCGACCCCTCGGAAATGCGCCGGGCGCCGAAGACGGCCGATGAGCTGATCGAGATTCTGAGGGACCGCCACGCCATAGCGATGCAAGCACGCCCCGAAGCAAGTCCCGGCTCCTTCAAGTCTCAGACTAACCGGGTCGGTTCAACCGTGTTTGTCGCACCGGACGCCGTGATCGGAACCCTCAGGCAGGGGTTTGATATCTACGCCAACCTGCAATCCCCTTTCCATCGCGCCGTATTCATGCACTTCTTGATCTTAGAGGTTCATCCTTTCGCGGACGGCAACGGTCGGTTGGCGCGCGTAATGATGAATGCGGAGTTGATCGCCGGGGGCGAAGAGCGCATCGTGATCCCAACGGTTTATCGCGGCGACTACACTGCCGCGCAGCACGCCTTATCCCACCGAACAGCAGCCGAGCCGCAGATCCGCATGCTGGACTTTGCACAGCAGTTCACCGCCGCGGTCCAGTGGCAGGCATTGGAGCCGACGTTCGATCAGCTGCGCGCCTGCAACGCATTTGAGACAGACGCGGATGCCGAGTATCGGGGGATTCGGCTGCAAATGCCACAAGGGAAAGCGGCCAACGCGCCCGAGGGCAATCGCCCGGCCTTGCCGGACGCCAGCTAGAGCGATCCTTCGCCCCAATAGTCGTCTCACGCAACCCGTTGGCGATCATTTCTTCCTTGGTCTGAACACCGTCGCGACGATGCCGTCGAGCTGGTTGCAGCGGTCCAGCCAGGCCCGCACGTTGGGAAACGAATCGTAGTCGATCGCTTGTCCGTGTCGGCCGAGCAGATACGGGGCGATGGCGAAATCGACGATGGACAGGTCGCCGAGGACGAATTCCCGACCCTCAAGTTGACCGTTGAGGACACCGATATTGAGGTCGATGTCTTTCTTGGCAGCGCTCTTGGCATCGCTGCTCTTGCTGCGCACGGCGATGATCGTATTGATCAGGTGGAACGCCTGCCAATAGAGCCAGCGGTCACAATCCGCCCGGCCCTGAGGGTCGTCGGGCAACATGCCCGTGGCCGGGTGCAGCGTTGCGAGATAGCACAGGATCGCATTCGATTCCCACAGGCAGAAATCGCCGTCCACCAAAAGCGGGGCCTTGCCCATCGGGTTCATGCGCAGATAGGCCTCCTTCTTGTTCTCCTGTTCGCGGAACCCCATCGAGTGGATCTCGACGGGCAGATCGAAGTGCTTGATGAACGCTTCGACCTTGCGGTTGTTGGGTGTCGGTGAGAACGAATAGAGTTTCATGATGCTTCGAGCCTGTCCAGCGTGCGCGTGTCGAAATCTTCCGCAATGATAGTCCTATAATCTTGGTTCTATTTTTCTCTTAAGATCAATGGCTTGCATATACTATATTCTGTCGCAATCTACTGGCTGCGGAAGCGCCGATGCTGACGAATGCAGCTAACGAGCACTCCTAACGGTCGTGACATCAGCCTAGGAGCGTGCAGAATGTAGTCGTGCCCCGAATCAAATCGCGGTAATAGCTTGCAACTGTATTGCGTGAGCCGATCAACGATATCCGGTTCGTCAAAATCTTTGCGATCCTTGTTCAGAAAGCAGCTCACACGACGTTGAGCTCGCTTTAGGTGGCCGAGAACTGCGGAGTAGATATGCGCATCCTGCGGCGACAAATTCTGCTCGCGCTCTGACGCTTGCGCAGCACTCAAAATTGATGCGTCCATCGGTATGACGCAAGCAGACTCCAATAGGCGGGACCTCACCGCGTTGAGGCGTTTCGTGTCTTCGTCAATAGCCCGTATAAGGAGTGCCGTTATGTCCCTAAATCCGTCAAGTTGACTCCTGTGTTCTTCAGTTCGAGCAATCTGATCAAGTTCGGCATTTAACCTTCGCTCGAGACGCTTGCGCCCTTTCTGCTTGCGAATAAGCGTTTCGTAGGGTTCAATCAATGAATAGGCAGGCACAACAAGCCGAATACGCCCGTCTTCAGACAGACTGAGAATTTCTTCACAGCTACTGCTTTGCTCCTGTAGCAAGGCCAGCTCAAGCACGAAGTTTGATTCAACGTATACGTTCACATCGGTACTTCATATTCGATGCGCCCTTCTTTGACAGCGGCAAGAAATCCACTTTCGGCAAGCCAACTTCTATTCTCGGCAGAATCCTTTGCCTCGCCCTCCAATCGGATCACGTCGCTGAGCCAGGCGGCTACAAGCAACTCGAACGCGTGCCTGCTGACCTGGCTGGGATCAATTCCGGCGCCCGCAAAATACCGGGCAAATTCCGACTTCATTTGAGCCTCATACGTCGGCGGGATCTGATGAGGCTCCGCCCCGCCGTCCTTCCAAAGATACAAACGGTCCGGTGTGATCAGCAAAAAATACTCAGCCCGGCACAGGCCGTTATGCGCAAGGATGTTTCGCCGCGTCTTGGCGGCCCAGTCACATGACGTTCCAAGCCGGTTCTTGATCTCGGCAACTACGGTGAGCTGGCCGCTCCGATCGAAAATACCTATATCCGCGCGCAACAAAGTTTGTCCACCACTTCAAGAGAATCCAGTGGTTGAGAGCATATTCGCACCCCTCAACTTGGTCAACTAGACTAAGTGCCCGGTTTGTTGTCGTAAAGACTGGGCATGCTTTAGAGGCGAGTCAGGCGCATTCTTGCCCAAACGGACGCTGCTGTGTTGTTGAAATTCAGCATGCCGTTCCCGTGATCGGTTTTCAGGTTAAACAGCGGGCTTGAGCGGCTCTGGTAAGCTGCGCGCCGGGGGAAAAGAACAAGTATCAACCGATGACCCGTAACGAGAGGTGGGAGGATTGGCCGTGATCGACAAGCGCGGCCTCTCCGAGCGCGACATCTGCACCAAGTTCATCACGCCCGCCCTGCGAGGCGCTGGGTGAGACGGGATGCTGCAGATCCGCGAGGAGGTATCCTTCACCAAAGGCCGCATCATCGTCCGTGGCAAGCTGGTTGCCCACGGGAAGGCCAAGCGCGCCGACTACATCCTCTACTACAAGCCGAACATCCCGATTGCGGTCATCGAGGCAAAGGACAATTTCCACAGCGTGGGCGATGGCATGCAGCAGGCGCTCGACTAAGCCGAAACGCTGCACATCCCCTTCGCGTTTTCCTCCAACGGGGACGGTTTCGTGTTCCATGACCGCACCGGCAAGAGCACGCCACGCGAGGTGAGCCTGTCTCAAAATAATGAGGGCCCCTCAACCACTCGAACTCGACCGGCCGCTTGAACCGTTCTATCCCAAAGCGACTCCAAATCCGCTAGAAAGCTCCGCTAGCAGTTTTCGTTCTGCCGGTGAAACCAGACCATCGGCCTTCGCAATTTCCTCAAGGTATCTGTAGAGCAAGTCCTTCATTTCTTGATCAAGTACATCTTTGAGTAGATCAACCAAGTCGACAAAATCTGGCAAATCTCCAGACTTGCATGCTTCTCGAAAGTCCACCGAATCAAATTCGCTAATCAGCTTCTCACCAATTGCTTCTGCCATACCTATCTCTTCAGGATCTATTTTCCCATCAGCGCTGGCCATTGCAGCAGCCATCAGATAAATAATGTTCAAGAATTGATTCTGTTGCGCTTCTTTAGGAACTACAACCTGACCCAAAGTTACCCGCAGCCGATGCTCGAACAGTGTGAGTTGCTCTTCAATTGCCCTGTAGTTGCCGAGTAGTTCTATTGCGCTCTGCTCAGGTGGCAGAATGTCAGTCACGTCTAAGTCGTCACTCGCGATCTCTAGTCCACTAAGTCTCTCGGCTAAAGTAGGATGCGTGTCTGTCGGATGAGGAATTTTCTCCTCCAGAACCGCGTCAAGTATCTCCTTGAATTGTGTGTGCTGAATATCGTACTTTGCCGAATCGAGAAACACCGTACTGAGATTTCTTGTAATCTTCCCCGAATTAAGTCTCTCGATATTCTTTTCCTGAGTGGACGGCCAAATTGCAGAATAAAACGAAACTTTAGTAAGCGCGGTTGCCAAGGAGAACGCGCCAGACACTTCTGCCCCGGCTTGGTCAGCAAGTAACTCGCGTTCCCGCGCAACGGAGCGCTCGTTTCTTGAAAAGCTCTCATACATGTAAGAAAGAACGGCTAGTGCAGGTATCTTCGCCAACCCCAAAGCACCTTCTTCGCCCTCTATATCCATAGCTCCAATTGCGTCAGCCATCCCAGCGTACACCGGAGCGAATTTCATGCTAAAGACGGTATCTTTGCCACGAAAGTGACCCAGTTCGTGTCCAACGACCGCCGCGAACTCGTCTTTCGTCAGGAGCCTAGTTAGGGGAGCAGACACGAAGAGTGTTTCACCGCTCAGAAGTTTCTCGTCTACTAAGCAATCCACCTCAGCATTTGTTACGCCCGTTCCACTCTGAAGTGCAACACTACATGAGAGCCGTTGTCGATTAAAGGATAGTCGGCTCTGTGTCCCGGAGTTGAGAAGCGGCCAGGTGATGGCGATACTCTCCGATATGGAAGAAGGAGGGTATTCGATGGCCAATGGCTACCATCACCTGACCTACGGGTCACGATGCCAGATTTACGCGCTGAAGAAAAGCGGGGCGTCGGTTCGGGGCATTGCGCGTTTGCTTGAGGTGTCGGCCTCGACGGTGAGCCGCGAGATGCAGCGCAACCGTGGTCGCCGGGGCTACCGCATGAGGCAGGCGCAGCGGCGGTCGGAGGTGCGCCGGCGTTTGGCGTCGTCGCGTCCGCGCAAGCTGACGGCGGAGCGCTGGAGTTGGATTGAAGGGAAGCTGCGCCTGCAGTGGAGTCCCCAGCAGATTGCCGGTCGGTTGCGGCTTCAAGGCGGGCGACCGGTGGGCAAGACGTGGATCTACCATCAGGTCTGGAAGGATCGGGCGTCGGGCGGGACGCTGTATCGCAACCTTCGCCGGCGCGGCAAGAAGGCCAACCGCCGGGGTCGGAGTGGCGCGGGCCGCGGGGTGATACCGGGCCGGGTGGACATTGCGGAGCGTCCGGCGGTGGTGGAGTCCAAGGGCCGTGTGGGCGACTGGGAGTTGGACACGATCATAGGCGCGCGGCATCGGGGGGCGCTGGTATCGATGGTGGACCGGTGCTCGAAGTTCACGTTTCTTCGTGGGGTGGAGCGCAAGACGTCGTCTGCGGTTGGGGGCGCGATCCTGGCGTGTTTGAGGCCGGCGTCGGCGCTGGCGCACACGTTGACGGCGGACAACGGCAAGGAGTTTGCCGGCCACCGGGAGGTGGCTGCGGGGCTGTCGGCGGGGTTTTACTTTGCCACGCCTTACCACTCCTGGGAGCGTGGCCTGAACGAGCATACCAACGGCTTGGTGCGGCAGTATTTGCCCAAGGCGACGGACTTCACCGACCTGCACGATACCCGGGTCCGGCAGGTGCAGGACCTCCTCAACGGCCGTCCCCGGCGGGCGTTGGGCTACCGCACGCCGGCGGAAGTGTTTGGCGAAGCTCTGGAGGCGGCCGGTGTTTCCCGTGCGATTCTCGGCGCGCCGGCGCTGGCGGGCCCGGATCCGCCGGCGGGGCTGGCTTGACCGGCCTGCCGATCCGTCCGCGGCCTTCCCGGGCGGCGGCTGATTTTGCTGTGTCCGGGTAACGGGCGGGCGGCTCAGCGGGGCCGCTTCGGCGGCGAAACTGGGTCTCGGGCGGTGTTTTTCTCCACTCGGGCTACGCCCTCGCTCCGAAAACCACCGCCCGAACCCCACCGGGTGCTATGCTGCGCTCCAACTCAGGAGAGAAATCACCGCCTGACAGGTGTTGCACTTCATAGTGGAAGTGGCGTTACAAAAAAGTTGGGGTCCAGGCCAATTACGATGTTCTTTGGCGGAGTCGCACCCAGCTCACGCGCAAGATCGCCAATGAAACCATACAAAGCAGGAGCTTTGCGTTTTGAAACAGTGCAACCAGTAACCGTTGTCTGAAGTTTCTTGCCAATAGAAAAAGCCGCACGAACCAACGCGATTGCCGCAATCGCTGCCCCAATCCCGATACATCCAATAAGAACGAAATGTACTCGTTCGAAAGCATAAGACTCACCTACATATGCTCCGTAGGTAAGAATTGCACCCTGCATAATGACCAGCACCGAAAGAAGCAATAGAACTAGGCGCGTCAGGGCCGGGAAAACAAGGGCCAGTCGAGCCCTATTGGAACCAGCCAAAAGAGAACCAAACCAAATCAGACCGGGTATCGCTAGACCTAACAGTCCTGCATAGGTGCTTGAGCGCTGTAGTAGCCGTATATTGTCAAATTCTGAACATGCGGCTTGAAGAGTCGCATCTTCTGTCGCTTCCTCCGAGGCGCAAATGACTTGAATCGACGGCAATCCCTGACTAGCAAGTCCGGAGTTCACATCGGCGATGATCCAGGTCGAAATTCCGAACCCGATTGCAGGAATAGCCAGAACGATCAAAAGAACACGAAGCATGCGATCTCTTACCGTGATAAGAACCGAGGTTGTATTGTATAAGTGGCGGAAAGCAAGGCATTTCGGATGTTGAGGCCTAACCGTAATTCGGATTGACCTTCCCCCTAGATCCTAGCCAGCGTTGATGTGCAAGGATCAGCATGTGAGGGTCTACCCAAAAACTGGGCCACGGAGGATGTGATTTCTGACAAACTCTGAACCTGGAAGGAGGATGTCAGATGGAGCGCAAGCGCTACTCGGTAGAGCAGATCGTAGCGGCGGTCAGGCAGCATGATCTGGGAGTTTCGGCGGCGGACATTGCCCGCAAGCTGGGGATCGCGGAGCAGACCTTTTATCGCTGGAAGAAGCAATATGGCGGCTTGGAGGCGTCTGAGGTCCGCGAGCTGAAGCAGCTGAGGGAGGAGAACGCCAAGCTCAAGCTCCTGGTGGCGGACTTGAGCCTGGACAAGGTCATGCTCCAGGACATTGCCTCAAAAAAATGGTAGGCGCATCGCAACGCCGCTCGGCGGTGCGCTATCTCGCTGGGCGCTACTCGGTGAGCGAGCGGCGTGGCTGTGCGGTGACCGGCACGGCGCGCAGTACGTTTCAGTACCAATCAACCCGGCCTTCTCAGGAGGCGCTGCGTCAGCGGATCCGGGACCTGGCCCGCAGCCGGATTCGTTACGGCTAAAAGCGCATCCACGTCCTGCTCAAGCGCCAGGGGATCCACGTAAACAAGAAGCGCGTCTATCGCCTGTATTGCCAGGAAGGCTTGCAGTTACGGCCTCGCCGGCCCAGGCGGCATGTGAGCGCAGCAAGCCGGCAACCGCCCCGGGCAAAGCCGCGGGCGCCCAACGTGGCCTGGAGTATGGACTTCGTCAGTGATCAGACATCCGATGGGCAGCGCTTTCGAGCGCTAACGGTCGTGGATGTCTTCACGCGAGAATGTCTGGCCATCGAGCCGGGCAAGAGCTTACGAAGCGCCGATGTCGTCAACGTGCTCAGTCGGATCGCCAAGGAACGCGGTGCTCCGAAACGGATTTACTGTGACAATGGCAGTGAATTCGTGGGTCGTCTGGTCGATCTGTGGGCCTATGCCAATGGCGTGACCATGGAGTTCTCTCGGCCCGGAAAGCCGACGGACAATGCGTTCATCGAATCGTTCAACGGCAGTCTGCGGGACGAATGTCTGAATGTGCACTGGTTCGACGATTTGACGGATGCCCAGGAGAAATTGCAAGCTTGGCGGCGAGAGTACAACGAGATCCGGCCTCACCGGTCTCTCGATGAGCTCTCGCCCTTGGAATTCAAGGCCCGTTGGGCCGAACGAAGGTCAGAAATTCGCTGACGAACTGGTACGGAAAAAGGGGGCCCCTCAAGCCTGAGGGTTTCCAGAACCAAAATGGCTTGGATTACGGGGCAACGGTCACGGCAGAGCTTGCGCAAATCAACAATGTCTTTATGAAAACCCGCCGCCTGTTCTCCGCTCTTGAGCGTCCGGTCGGCACTTCCAGCGGACAGAACCGGGTCTGGCGCGGCTACGCGCCCTACAGCCCCGGATGCTGGAGAAATACCTGGCAATCTTCCGAAGCGTGAACAACTTCGTTTACGTCGGAACAGACGGGAAGACGCCTGCGATGCGCCTAGGCTTTGCGCGTCAACCGTTGCGTTTCGAGGACATCCTTTGGCCAGGAGAACGGATTCCGAGGCTCAAGCGGTCGCGTCGAAAAGGAAGGGCCATTCCAGCCTATATGACAGGCAAGCGTGTTTCCGGTATAGATCACTTGCCTTAGGGCTGCGCTTCCCCGGTCGAGTCCGGTACTTTCGCAGCGGACGGCTGCGCCGCGTCGACTTGTTCGAGGGCTTGGGGGAAAAACTTCTCTAGAATCGCCGTCACGAACCCTTCCGCCCTAAGAACCGCATCCAAAGCCTCCTCGGCAGGTACAACTTCGTCGCCGTAATCTGCTGCCAAACGGGCCCTTTCGAGAGCGGCGAAGATCTTACTGCTGGTCCGATTGCCCCTGCTGAGGTCGGGAAAGTACTGGGCGAAAAGCGCCCTTGCCCCTTTGTGGGTCTTGGCCGACGCACCAGCTAAGTGCAGAACTCCCTTCAATGTCTTGAACGACGCATAGTAGGCGCGATTGCAGGCGCTATTCGAATCTCCGTCCCGCAAGTTGTTGCGGGCGGTCTTGAGGTACTGTTGCGCCAGTTGAATGCCTGTGGGGACGGTCACAGCGCCGTAGTCAATTCAATGCCCTCGGTCAGAATATTGCGCACGAAGGAGGGATTCGAATGAGTGTCCGGGGCGCGAAGCTCGCTTTCCCATACAACTATCGGGCTGATGTCGATAAACATGGCATGCAACACATCGTCTTCTGCATCAATAAGCGACCAGATGGTGCGGAGACGAACGCCGGCCTTGTTCTCCTCCGGCGCGTCGCCAGCTAGGACGAGCGCCACGTCCACATCGCTCTCCTCGCGAATATCGCCGCGCGCATAGCTCCCGTACAGGATCAGCCGCGAAATCAGAGCAACGGCCGGGGGTGGCATCGCCGCCAAGCTCCGGACATAGGCCCGCAATCCAAGACGGGCGACAGAAGGCAAGCGTAAGTTGTCCGTGGTGCGCGGTGTCGACGCGAGGCCATAGGCCTTGTGCAGCGAACGCAGCCAAGGGACATCCGGGAGAGCGCCACGCTGCGCCGCCAAGCGCGCACGAACCACTGCCGCCGCCCTTCCGGGCGGAGGTCCTAGGTTGTGACTTCGATTTGGCGTGAGCGCAGTCATAGCAAGGGCTCGGGTCAAGTTCAGTATACCCCTATCCGGACGGTCTGTTGGTTCGGTCTCACCCCGCCGGCGGATGGTCGAGAAACATCTGACGATTTTTCGAAGCAGTTAGTCCTATTTCTCTGGACCGGGAATCCAGAGGATACTCAGGCGAAAGAACACCGAGGGGGAAGGACCACGCCATGAAAACCACCCGCAGAGACACACTCAGGTACGCCGGGGCCGCCATTGCGTTGATGTCCGCCGCCGAAACTCCCAGATCATGCTGCCTAACCGCCGCTACGATCTGCTCTACCGAGTAGCGCTTGCGCTTCATCTGACATCCTCCTTCCTCGTCTAGAGTTTGTCAGAAATCACATCCTACGTGGCCCAGTTTTTGGGGGGACCGTCAAGGTTATCCATTCCCCAAGATTCGAGAAGCACGTTACCTGCACGCTAAGAATGTCAGTTCCGGAAATCTGGTGTTCCGTTAGTTTGGATTAAATAGTCAAAAGTGACTTCATCAAAATCACTTCCCCGCGTATCATCTTTAATTTCCAGAATTCTTAATGCCGCGAAAAAGCCATTAGTGTTCTGAAGAATTGCGATCTGCCTCACACCGGGTATTCGATATCGTGACGAACCGTTGTACCTCCGGGCGTCTTCAATAGCGTTAATTTCTTTGCTGTCTTTGACGACAGCAACAGAAAAAATGCTTGCTGGATCGTTATATAGGTGAATGCTGCGATCACTTGCCTTCGACCATTTGGTCTCGAACATCAGCTCGCCGGACCCTATGCAGTACCTTCCATTGTTGTTCGAATAGTCGAATGTTACTCGCCCCTTTTTGTGCGGGTGAAACATACTTCTCGGAGCCGGGGAAGAATTTTTGTTTGGCAAACTGACGTGCCGCTCGAAATGGATTCTCACCCAGTGGGGGAATCGGCAACACCGGCTCGCCAAGGAGTAAGCGCAGCAGGGCCTCATAGCTATTCTCGTGGAGCCGGTCTTTTCGAAAATCAACATACAGGCGACCGCTCAAGAAAGTTGGAACAATCTGTTCTTCCAAGTTATCCCGAATAGTAGGGATTACCCATTCAGCATTTGAATCTGACAATAGCTCGGCAGTGATAATTGTCTTCTCGTATCCGACTCCGCCGAGTCCCTTGTTCGCCTTCTCTACATAGTCTTGAGAGCATATGCACAATACCCAATTCGACTTAGAAAGCCCCCGTTCGATGAAGGACGCTACGTTCCCTCCAATTTGTAGATTCCATCTATCCAGAAAGACGTCAACTCCGTTGGAGCGCAATCGTGTCGCTAACTGCAATACCCATTCCGAATGATTTTCACTCTCATGAGAGTACGAAACAAAAGCCTTTGTTGTCATGCTGCGTGCACGGCCTCTTGCTATTGGTTGCCTAAAGTCGGCTAATTCTTACGGTACTACTCCTGGTAGTCACCAGCAATTCCTGAAGTGATAACTCCACTAATTGAGAAAATTGAAAATAATATTTGTCAATATCTTCTGAGGTTATGTTGGGCGGAGAGGGTGGGATTCGAACCCACGGACGGCGTAAACCGTCAGAGGTTTTCAAGACCTCCGCATTCGACCACTCTGCCACCTCTCCGATGATTGAGGGATCAGATCAGGCAGAGATTTTATCCGCGCCGCCCATCCAGGAGCGTAAGGCCTCGGGAATGACGATGCTGCCGTCGGATTGCTGGTAGTTTTCGAGCACGGCGATCAGGGCGCGGCCGGCGGCCACGCCGGAGCCGTTCAGCGTGTGTACGAAGCCGCGTGAGTCCTTGCCGCGCCAGCGGGCGCTCATGCGCCGGGCCTGGAAGTCCCTGCAGTTGCTGCAGGAGGAGATTTCGCGGTAGCGGTTCTGTCCGGGCAGCCAGACTTCGAGGTCGTAGGTCATGGCGGATGCAAAGCCGGTGTCGCCGGCGCACAGGACAACCCTGCGGTAGGGCAATTCCAGCCGTTCCAGTACTGCTTCGGCGTGCCCGGTGAGTTCCTCTAGCGCCGCTGCCGATTGGTCGGGGTGGGTGATTTGCACTAATTCCACCTTTTCGAATTGGTGTTGGCGCAACATTCCGCGCGTGTCTTTGCCGTAGGAGCCGGCTTCGGAGCGAAAACAGGGGGTGTGCGCGGTGAATTTCAGCGGCAGTTCGGCTATGTCCACGATTTGACCGGCCACCAGGTTGGTCAGTGGCACTTCGGCTGTGGGCACAAGGTAGGACGGCCGTTCGGACTGAACGGCGAACAGGTCGTCCTCGAACTTGGGGAGTTGCCCGGTGCCCACCAGCGATTTGGCGTTAATGATGTAAGGCACGTAGACCTCGGTGTAGCCGTGCTCGTTGAGGTGCATATCCAGCATGAACTGGATCAGGGCGCGATGCAGCCGCGCCAGATCGCCCAGCAGCACGGTGTAACGGGCGCCGGCCACGCGCGCGGCGGCGGCGAAGTCCATTTGTCCCAGCGCTTCGCCAAGGGCCACGTGATCGCGAACGTTGTCGCTTGCCGGACGCGGTTCGCCCCAAACCTTTATCTCGCGATTGGCGCTCTCGTCGGCGCCGTCCGGGACGGCCTCGTCGAGCAGATTGGGTAGGCCCAATTCAATCTCCCGCAATTGCTCCTGAACTTTCTTGAATTCAGCCCCGGCCTCGACTTCCTCCATTTCCAGTTTTGATGCCTGCTCGGAGTTTGCTGTCTTGCGAATCTCGTCACCCCTTCGAACAGCCTCACCATATTCCTTTGAAAGCCGGTTGAGCCTGGCCCGTAGCTTCTCCGCGCGCACCTGCCAACGCTTTCGTCGCGCTTCCAGTTCCAGGTAACCGCCCACATGGAAGGAAGTGCCGCGCCGAGACAGGTTTAGCGCCACTGCCTCAGGCTGCTCGCGCAATAGCTTGGGATCGATCACGATTCCACGGCCTCGAATATGTCCACGCCCGGTGGGATCTCGGGATTGAACAGCTTGTCTTCGATTTTGCTATTGAGGTCCAGGCGATACAGTTGCATTTGTACGCGGCTGCCAAGCTCGTCGGAATACTCGATGATCGCGGGCGCCTTGTCCCGTAGAGCCAGGCGCAGGTCCCCTTCTTCCTCAGTCGTGGTGGCCAGGTCAAACCATTGCAGGCCGTCCTGGAACTCGGCCACGTTTACCCGGTAGTTCTCCAGAACCGAGGCGTCGCCTGCCAACAGCGCTGCAGCCGATTCCTTAAGCCGTGTGGCCTGTTTCCACACGGTGACTTGTTCCAATTCCGGGTCGAACATTGAAAGGCTTTCTCCGTCCGCCCAGATCATCACCTCGTCGGGCTCCAGGTAGTCGATGCGGAAGCGGCCGGGGCGGGAGAGGTAGAGGCGCCCGGTGCTCTGGCGTCGGAATGCTCCTTCGGCGTCGAATTCTAGTTGGGTGAAGTCGGCTTGTAGGTGCTGGATTTCGTGGAAGAAGTGTTGTAGCAGGGTGGTGGCGTTGGCTTGCTGCGCGGTAGGGGAAGTGTCGGGTGGGGGGTTTTGCGCTAGGGTTAGGGTTGTGGGGAGTAGGAAGGCTAGTGCTAGCCATTTTCGAGGGCTGGAAGCCCTCTTTCCCAGGGGGGGTTGGAGCCAGGCAGAGAAGCGCATTATTCTGGGGCGCCGATTATGATGCGGCGTTCGCCGCGGCCGTCGGGTTCGGAGACTACGCCGGCGCGTTCTAGTTCTTCGACTAGGCGGGCGGCGCGGTTGTAGCCTACGCGGAGGCGCCGTTGTACGTAGGAGATTGAGGCTCGGCCGGTTTCGGTGACGATTTCTCGGGCCTGGGAGTAGAGTTCGTCTACCTCGCCGCCGTCTGCGGCGGTGCCGTCGGTCTCTTCTGCTTCCACGGGGCCGAGCGTGACCTGTTCGTCGTAGCTGGGGCCGCCGGTGCGTTTCAATGCTGCGACGACTTTCAGTACTTCACCGTCGTCCACGAATGCGCCGTGGACTCGGGTCAGGTCGCTGGAACCCGACGCCAGGTAAAGCATGTCGCCCTTGCCCAGGAGAGTTTCGGCGCCTACCTGGTCCAGGATGGTGCGCGAATCGACCTGCGCTGAAACGCGAAACGCGATCCGTGCGGGAATATTGGCCTTGATGAGGCCGGTTATCACGTCTACTGAGGGACGTTGGGTGGCCACGATCAGGTGGAGTCCCGCGGCCCGGGCTTTCTGGGTGAGGCGCGCGATCAGGTGCTCGAGCTTCTTGCCGACTACCATCATCAGGTCGGCCAGTTCGTCGATCACCACCACGATGCGCGGCAGCGGCTCCAACTCCGGCCCTTGTTCGTCCTCGTCGTTCTCCGGCGGTCCGCATAACGGCGCGCCGGCATCACGGGCCGCCTGCAGGCGGTTGTTGTAGCCCTCTACGCTGCGCGTCTTGACCCAGGACATCAGGCGGTAGCGCCGATCCATCTCCGCCACGCACCAGCGCAGTGCATTGGCAGCCTCGCTTACATCGGTGACAACCGGGCACAGCAGGTGCGGTATGCCCTCATAAACCGACAGCTCCAGCATCTTGGGATCGATCATGATCAGGCGCACCGCCTCCGGCGTTGACTTGTAGAGCAGGCTCAAGACCATGGCATTGATCGCCACCGACTTACCTGAGCCAGTGGCGCCGGCCACCAGCAGGTGCGGCATCTTCAGCAGGTCGGCCACCACCGGATCGCCGGCGATGTCCTTGCCCAGGCCCAGCGTCAGCATCGATTGAGCCCTGGCATAGGTGCGGGACCGAAGAATCTCACCCAGCGTGACCAGCATCCGCTCGTTGTTGGCGATTTCAAGCCCGACGGTGGACTTGCCGGGCATGGACTCGACCACCCGCACGCTATGCGCCATCAGTGAGCGCGATAGGTCCCGCGCAAGGCTGGTAATCCGGCTGGCGCGGATGCCCGCGGCCGGCTGCACTTCAAACAGCGTCACGACGGGACCGGGCGATACGGCGACTACCGTTACGCCCACGCCGAACTCCTGAAGTTTTTCCTCCAGCCTCTTGGCCTGGGCGCGCAGATGCTCCTGCGACTGCGTAGAAGCGTCGGGAGGGGGGTCCGACAGCAGGCTGAGTGAGGGCAGACGAACGCCGGAAGGAAGTTCGACCTCCGCGCTCTCGCTTGTCTGTCGCCCGCGCCGGGCCCGGCCGGCGGCGGGCCTCTTCCGGGCGGGCCGAGTGATTTTCGCGCGGCGTCGGGTGGTTGGCCTGCGATAGTCGCCCGAGCCGAACCGCGACATCAGCGCTCTGATTCCCGCGTACACGCTCATCCACAACACCACCAGGCCTCGCATCGTCAAACGCCCGGTGAATTCCGCCAGCCGCACCCAGGAAAGGCTGGTAACCAGCGTAACGCCGGTCATCCACAGGGCCAGTAAGACCACCACGGCGCCCATGCTGCCCACAACAGGACTCAGTGCGTCCGTGATCCAGCTTCCGACGATGCCGCCGCCGAGATCCGCGCGGGCCGACAACTCAAGCAGGCCGCAGCCGCAAACCACCACCAGCACCAGGCCACCGGCGCGCACGCCGGCGTCGGGCCAGGACCAGTCTTCGCGGGCCCTTGAAGGGGCCAGGTACCAGGCGCTGAAACCGATGATGGCCGCCGGAAACAGGTACGACGCCTGCCCGGCCAGGTCGAACGCGAAGTTGGCAAACCAAGTGCCGGCCGAGCCAACGAGGTTGGCGCCCGGAAGTCCGGCTGACGCGGCTTCAGGCACATGGCTGAGCAAGGCCGCGAACATCAGCAAGCCCAGGCCCAAGCTCAGCCACAGGCCGCCTTCGCGCAGGGCGCGCTCCACCCAGGTTCGCTCCTTTCGTTTCACGTCGCGCCTAATGTTATTCGGGTGTCCGCCGAATACAAACCCGGATAAACTTGCGCGCATGTCGAATTCCGTCCGCCGACTTGTGATTCTGGGTTCCGGGCCGGCCGGGTATTCCGCCGCCGTGTACGGGGCGCGCGCCAACATGACTCCGGTGCTGATCACCGGCAGCGAGCCCGGCGGACAATTGATGACCACCACCGACGTTGACAACTGGCCCGGGGGAGCGGAGGGGCTGCTGGGGCCGCAGCTGATGGAAGAGTTGCGCCAGCACGCCGAACGATTGGGGACCGAGGTGATATACGACCATATCGAAGAGGTGGACCTGTCCCGCCGGCCGTTCAGGCTGAAAGGGGGGCTGGACGAATACCGGACCGAATCGCTGATCATCGCAACCGGAGCCACGGCGCGATATCTGGGCCTTGACAGCGAACAGCATTACCGCGGCAAGGGCGTGTCGGCGTGCGCCACTTGCGACGGCTTCTTCTTCAAGGGCCGACCGGTGGCGGTGGTCGGTGGCGGCAACGCGGCCGTCGAGGAGGCGCTCTACCTGTCCAATATCTGTTCGAGCGTTACCCTCGTGCACCGGCGTGACGCGCTGCGCGCAGAAAAGATGATGCAACAGCAGCTTATGCAACGCGCCGGGCCGGATGGTCCGATCTCGATCGCATGGGACCGGGTGGTAGAAGAAGTCCTGGGCGACGGCAACCAGGTGACGGGCCTCAAGATCAAGAGCACGCTGGAAGACGGCGTATTCGAGGAAATGAAGCTAGATGGCGTGTTCGTCGCCATCGGCCATGACCCCACCACGGAATTGTTCGTGGACTCGCTTCAGCACAATGGCGGCTATCTGACCGTGCATGGCGGCGACGCGGGGGGCGCTACCGCCACCAGCGTGCCCGGTGTCTTCGCCGCGGGCGATGTGGCCGATTCGGTTTACCGCCAGGCAATCACATCGGCAGGCACCGGCTGCATGGCGGCGCTGGACGCGGAGAAGTTCTGCGACGCCAACCCGCTCTAACCTGGGAAAGAGGGCTTCCAGCCCTCGGAGGACAGGATGTCCTCCCGCCCAGGCGTTCGCCCAAGCTCCCTCCCAACCGCTCCGCTGGGAAAGAGGGCATCCTGCCCTCGTCGAGGGCTGGAAGCCCTCGTTCCCAGGCTTCTCTCGACGCGAGTTAGGCGCTACTCTTTAGCCCGTGCGAATCCGGGTGCTTGACAGAATCGAAGAGGTCGCGGCCGGCGATTGGAACGCGCTGGCCGGTGACCATCACCCCTTCCTGCGCCACGAGTACCTGCACGCCCTGGAAGCATCCGGGTGCGCCGCGCCGGAAACGGGCTGGCAAGCCTGTCATCTCCTATTGCTCAACAACAAGGACAAGCCCGCCGGCGCCATGCCCCTGTATCTCAAGAGTCATTCCAGGGGCGAGTTCGTTTTCGACTGGGCCTGGGCGGCCGCCTACCAGCGGGCCGGCTACGACTACTATCCCAAGTTGCTCAACGCGGTGCCCTTCACGCCGGTGACCGGGCCGCGCTTTCTGTGCGGAGGCTCCGCCAAGCAACAAGCAAAGACACGGTCCATGTTACTGGCCGGCGCCGTGGAACTCGCCGCGCGCCTGGAAGCCAGCTCGCTGCATTGCCTGTTCCCGCCTCCGCAAGACGCCGAATGGATGGAAGAGAAAGGTATGATGCTGCGCACGGATTGCCAATTTCACTGGAAAGATGATGGCTACAAGGACTTCTCGGATTTCCTGGCGACCTTCAGTTCAGCCAAGCGCAAGAAGGTCAATCGCGAACGGCGGCGGGTGCGGGAAGCCGGAATTCGATTTGCAACACTCCACGGCGGCGACCTGACGCCGGAACTGTGGGAGAGCCTCTATCCCCTGTATGCGGCAAGCTATCTGAAACGAGGACAATACCCTTACCTGAACCACGATTTCTTCGAACGCGTGGCGCGCGACCTGCCCGAGTCGCTGGTGATCTTCCTGGCGTGTCTCGAGGGTGAGGCGGTCGCCCTGGCGATCTGTTTCCGCAGCGATAACGCCTTGTACGGGCGCTACTGGGGAAGCACGGGCTACTACCACAGCCTCCATTTCGAGACCTGCTACTACCAGGGCATCGAGTACTGCATCCGCGAAGGCCTACAAGTCTTCGACCCCGGCGTTCAAGGAGAACACAAACTGGCGCGCGGATTCAGCCCGGCAACGTCATATTCGACGCACTGGGTACGCCACGCCGGATTTGCCGACGCGCTGACCGGCTTCCTCTCCGATGAACGTAAACAGGTTGCGCGCTACGTCGAAATCGCCGGCGAGCACACGCCCTTCAAGCAGGCGGGCTAGGGAAAAAAGCGCCGGGTTGGCCCCGGCGCCCTGGTGTTACTCAGTAATGCCTTGACGGCTTACAAGCGTTACGAATCGCCCCTGATGCTCTTGATCCCTTCGACCACGATGAGATACAAGCCCGCGGCGCCGAGCACGGAGGACACCACATTGACGCCCATAAACGAGACCAACTCTAGCCCGAGCATTTGGCCCCCGCAGACGGCTCCGGCATAGCAAAGGGCGATCCGGGCAAGCAATGTCCAGATATCGCCTTCACGCGTCACCACCTTGAGCACCTTCGACATCACGAGCGCCACAACTACGGCGATTACCAGGTTGAAAATTCCTGCACTGACCATGAGTCCTCCTCCCAAAGAAATAAGCTGGACTCGTGATCTTACTTCCTGTGCTTGGATGGGCTCAGGCTGCGCGTTTCAGGAAGATTAAAAGCCTTCTTTTAGAGGAGGATCGAAAGACAACCTAATTCGAACTTCAAGAATGCTGACCGCAGCAAACCTGTTGCGACCCGGACCCGCCGAAGCGGGCCGGCCTATTGGGCTGGGGTAAAGGTGTTGATGTAGGCGGTTACGTTCTTGATTGCGTCCGGCGTAGGCAGAACCATAGCCATGGGCCGCATCTGCGAATCGAAAATATTGGCCGGATCGCTGCCGCGAACTCCCGAGATGTAGTGCTCCAACTGCCGCACGGTGTACCAGTCATGCTGCCCCGCTACGGCCGGCGCGTTGAGCAACTGGTTGCCCTCGCCGTTCATTCCGTGGCAGGCAATGCAAGTGGCGTAGCCGGTGCTGCCGGCAGTGACGTCGCCTTCGATCGTCGCAGCCGGCATCGGCGGCGACAGGGAGGTGACGTAAGCGGCCAGATCTTCGACGGCCTGATCGTCGGCCAGCGTCAAGGAGATGGCCCGCATCAGCGGCCCGTAGACGTCGGCCGAGGCCTCGCTGCAGGCGCCGCCGGACGGCAGCGTGCCGTCGAAGTGGCTTGCCAATTCACTCTCGATGTCGGCATACGAGGGAGACTGGGCCTTGGCCCTTTCCAGGGTGCCGGCCACGTCGGCCACGCCGCAGTTGTCCTTGGCGCGCAGGCCCGCGCGGAAATTCTTCAATGTGGTAATCACGTACCAGTCTTCCTGGCCGCCGATTTGGGGGGCGCCGTACTTCTCGAAGCCCTCGCCGTTCTCACCGTGGCACACGGCGCATACTTCAAATTCGGTCTGTCCGCGGGCGGCGTCACCGGCGGCCTGGGCGGTTCCCGCCGCGACCATGGCGGCGGCGCTGATCATTAAATAGCCAATACGCTTCATTCTGTTCCTCTACTTCACTGGCAAACCGGCGCGAACGGTATCTGTTTCCACTGGCCGACACAAGAGTCGCGCGCTATCGACCTGCCTATTTTATGCGGTTTCGTAGTGTGCTGTCCCGCAAATTGCCCGCAGATTGACGAGGGTATTTGAGCGACAGCACACTGGGTACACTGCGCACATGGAGAGCACACTTTTTTTCTGTCACCGGGCCGGTTCCGATAAGTCCGGCCAGCTCGAAATCGGCGGCATATTCGACGAGCTGCGCGCGCCTTCGTTTCCGGCGCGCCAGCCGCGCATGCGCCTCGCCGGGCTGGTGAGCTGGAATGAGGGCGAACGCGGGCGCGTGCCGTTTCTCATTGAACTGCTGGATCCCGGCGAAAAGGTGATTTTCACCGTCCAGGGCTTCAGCGAAGTGGAAGAAACGCCGGGATCCTCTGCCCCTCCCCGCACCCAACTCAATTTGCCGCTGGAAGACGTGACCTTTCCGGAGCCGGGCCGCTACCGCGTTCGCCTGGACGTTGACGGCGCGCATAGCTACGGCCCCACCTTATACCTGGGCAAAGCGCCGGACAGCCCGGTCGATTGAGCGGCATACCCTTCATTGACGCGTCGACTGTGCGCCGCGTTCTTGGCATGAACGCGTGCATTGACCTGATGGCGGATACGCAAAGTGCGATTTCGCGTGGCGAGATTACGCTGCCGTTGCGGTCGTTTGTGCCGGTTGCCGACGGTAAGGGAGTCCTGGGCCTGATGCCCGGCGAAATTCCGTCCGCGTTCGGCGCCAAGCTGATAAGCCTGTATTCCGCCAATCCGAGCCGCGACCTGCCGGCGATACAAGGCTGCATCGTGCTTTTCGACCGGGATACAGGCACGCCGGCCGCCGTGATCGATGGCGGTTCGATCACGGCTATACGCACCGCGGCCGCCAGCGGAGCCGCCACCCGCAAACTGGCCCGCCCGGAGTCCCGGGTCCTGGCGCTGCTGGGCTATGGCGTGCAGGCCGAGACCCACCTTGAAGCAATGTGCTGCGTGCGGCCTGTGCGTGAAGTGCGCGTGTGGGGGCCAAGTATCGGCAAGGCCCGCAGCTTCGCTGAACGGCACACCACCGGGGATCGAGCGGTAACGGCCGTGGCTACGGCCCGCGAAGCGATTCTCGGCGCGGATATTGTCTGCGCGGTGAGCGGCGCGGATGCGCCTATTGTTGCAGGCCAGTGGCTGGCGCCGGGTTGTCACCTCAACCTGGTGGGCTCGCATACGGCAACGACGCGCGAGGCCGACGGCGAGACCTTGCGCCGGGCCCGTGTATTCACCGAGATCACGAGCTTCGCCATGCAGGAGGCAGGCGACATCCTGCTGGCCATAGAGGAAGGGATGTTTTCCGCCGACGACCTGTGCGGCGAGATTGGTGCGATATTCGATGGTCGGATCGAGGGACGCCGCGACCAGAACGAGATTACGCTCTACGAAAGCCTGGGCAACACCGCTCAGGACCTGGCCGCGGCGCAATACGTCTACAACGCGATTAGGTAGTCCCTGGGAAGGACGCTGGAAAGGAGGGCATCCTGCACTCCCCTGGGGGCGAGGGCGTCCCGCCCTCGAAGGAGGGCAAGATGCCCTCCTTCCCAGGAAGACGCACTCCTTCCCAGGAAGACGCACTCCTTCCCAGGGAGATGCCCTCCTTCCCAGGGAGATGCCCTCCTTCCCAGGCAAATTAGTCGCGCTGTTCGGTGAATTTGAACGTGGCGATGTAGGCCACCACGTCATTTTGCTTGTGCTCGGTATCCAACAACTGCGCCATGTAGCGCATCTGGGTTCCGAAAATGTCGTCGCGCTGCCAGCCGCGGGCGCCGCCCAAGAAGTCCTTCAACTGCCGCAGCAGGTACCAGTCGTGCTGGTTGGACAGCCGCGGCGCACCCAAGACGGTCGAGCCCTCGCCATTCTCGCCATGGCAGGCAATGCAACTGGCCTCATAGACCTTGCGTCCCTCTTCCGAATCGCCGTACACGGTAATAGCAAGCGACTCGGGCGGCGCCATGGACTCCATATAGGCCGCCATATCGATAATCGACTGTTCATCCGGAACCTGCGCGATCGCCATGTTTTTCATCTGGAAACCGTAAATGTCTTCAGCCGGGCTCAAATATCCGCGCAGGTTGGCTCGATAATTTTCCAGCTGCCGCTCGACATACCAGGAGTCCTGCTTGCCGGCGGCAGGGGTATTCAACGGGGCGCTGCCCTCGCCTGCCTGGCCGTGGCAGGTGCCACAGAAGAAATACAACTGCTTGCCGCGCTCAAGGTCCGGCTCGGCCCCGAAAGATTGCAGCGGGGCGGCCAACGCCAACAGGCACAGCACAAAGACTCTTTTCATGGTTCGAAACTTGATTTCCGCCACTTTCAGCGACAGGCGCGAACTGTACCAAATGCGGCGCGCTGTGCAAAGGTGCAGGCTGCAACAAAAAGGCGGTGGAACGCTGCCTATTCCTCGCTTTCCTTGCCGCTGTGCCGGTCGAACCATTCCAGCACCGCGCTGACCTTGGCCGCCAACTGGCTGGGGCGCGCGGCAATGCTGTGCGAAGCGCCCGGAATCCGCACCAGCGCGGTTTCCACACCTTGCAGCTTGAGCGCCTGGTAGTACTGCTCCGACTCCCACATGGGGGTTCGCCAGTCCTGTTCACCCGTCAGCAGCATGGTGGGCGTAGTGACATTGCCGGCCAGCGACAGCGGCGAACGCTTCCAATAGCCCATGGGATCTTCCCAGGGCATGGCCGGAAACCAGTATTGGGAGAACATCAGCGCCAGGTCCGCGCTCAAGGCGAAGCTGATCCAGTTGATCACCGGCTTGGCCACGACCGCCGCCCGGAAGCGGTCGGTCTTGCCGACAATCCAGGCGGTCAGCACCCCGCCGCCGCTGCCGCCGGTCACATACAGCTGTTCGCTGTCGATGACCCCTCGGTCAATCACCGCGTCCACTACCGACATCAGGTCGTCGTAGTCTTCGCTGGGATAGTTGTGGTGGATATAGCTGCCGAATTCTTCCCCGTAGCTGGTGCTGCCCCTGGGGTTGGCATAAACGACCACGTAACCCGCCGCGGCGTACAGCTGCACTTCCACGGAAAAATGCGGGCCGTAGGCGGCGTGCGGGCCGCCGTGAATCTCAAGCAGCAACGGATATTTCTTCGAGGCATCGAAGCCGGGAGGCCACACCACCCAGGTATGAATCTCTTCGTCGTCGAAATTCGACTTGAACCGGAACTCCTCGACTTTCCCGAGTTGGCGGTAGTCGAGAAGATTGGCGTTGAGCCGAGTCAGGCGTTTCGGCTCGGCCAGGCCACGACCGGCGGCGATATCGGCAGGCGACAGCGCATCGCCTCGGGTAATCGCGTAGGCATTGCCACCACCGACCGAGAATTGCGCGCCCGTGTAGGGCCGCGTCAGCGCCAGACCGCCCAATTGGCTGCTGATTTCGGTGAGATTGCCGCGCAAGTCCACATACGCCAGCTTGGTCAGCCCCTGGTCGTCGTAGGCGATATACAAGCCCTTGCCGTCGGCCGACCAGCGAGGCCTGGATACGTCCCGGTCCAGCTCGGGCAGCAATTCCCGCCGCTCGCTGCCGTCGCTGTTCATCGTGTACAGGCGGGTAATCTGATAACTGCGCATCCGGTCGTCATATCCGGTCCAGGCCAGCATCCCACCGTCCGGCGATACGGACACGAAATTGTCCGGTCCTTCGCGGTCCGTCAGCGCAACGATCTCACCACCGTCCATGCCTACGCGATAGATTTCCGTATTGGACGGTTTGAGTTCCGCGTCGTCGTGGCGGTTGCCGGTGAAATAAATGTTTTGGCCGTCGGGCGACCAGGCGATGGAGCCGCGGTGGTTGTAGTCCCCGGAGGTGAGCTGGCGAGGCGCGCCGCCCTGTGCCGAGACCACGAATACGTGGGTATGTCCGTGCGGCAAGGCCCCTGCCCCGTCCATGCGAAACACGGCGCGCTCCACCACCACCGACGGCTCGGCCCAGTTCGCGCCCCTGGGCTTGTCGGGCAGCTTGCCCATGACCGGGGGTTTGGAAGGCGTCAGCAGCGCAAACGCCAGCCACTTGCCGTCGGGCGACCAGGCAAGGCCGCGCGGCGCCCGGTCCAGGCGGGTAAGCTGCAGCGTTTCGCCGCTGTCGATCCAGCGCACGAAAATCTGCACTCCCGTTCCGTCGCTGGACAGATACGCAACCCGCTGGTTGTCGGGCGCGATGCGCGCGCCGCGATCGTTCACCGCGCCGGTGGTCAGCGGGCGCGCATTACCGCCGTCGATATCCATGCGCCACAAATTGGACCGCCGGCGGTCCTCCATGATGTCCATGAAGTTGTGCGTGTAGATCAGGAACAAGCCGTCGGGGCTCACCTGGGGATCGCTGGCATAGGCCAGTGCGAACACGTCTTGCGGAGAGAAATTCGGCTGGGCGGCTTGAAGGCCCGATGCAACAAGCAGCAAGGCGGCGGCAATGCGTAGTTTCATAGTCAGGAAAGGTGACGCGGGGGGCCGCAAGGATAGAACATTCAAAGGACCCTGCGCCATGCCGCGTGCGCCCCCTGGGAAGGAGGGCATCCTGCCCTCCACGCTGGGAACGAGGGCATCCTGCCCTCGTGGAGGGCTGGAAGCCCTCCCTCCCAGCGGGCTCCCGTTCCCACAAAGAGGGCAATCCCGGTAGAATTGCAGAGCGATGAAAACCGGCGAGCCTGCCCCCCGCATCGTCATCCGCCCCAACTGCAATTTCTCCGGACGCGGCGCGGTATTGCTTTTCCTTGCAATGACGCTTCCGGTGCTCCCAATGGCGGTCGCCTGGGCCCTGAGAGGCTACTGGCTGATCCTGCCGTTTGCGGGCCTGGAACTGGTTGTCTTGGGCATCGCCCTGGCGATTACCGTGCATCGGGGCGGCTACCGTGAAGTCATTGGTTTCGGCACACGCTTCGTGAGAGTGCGGCGGGGTTATGCCGGTCGTCAAGAGCATGTAGAATTCCCCCGGCCCTGGACCCGTGCCTGGATTGAACCCGGCCCGAGTCCTGCCTTGCCTGGACGCCTTTTTTTGGGCGCAGGCCGCTCGTCTTGCGAGCTGGCTGCCTGCCTGACGGAGGAAGAAAGGCAATCGTTGTGCCGGCGTTTGCGCGAACTGACCCGCGCCCCGGTACCCCCGAAAAAACAAGGAGCGACGGTTTGATGAAACGCAGCAAGGCACACAGGGGCTGGCTGATCCTGGCAATGGCGGGCGCCGCGCTGGTAGCGGCCGGTCCGGCAGCCGCGGATTGGGCTCTGGATTTTCCGGCCAGCGCCACGGAACTCGGAGACAAGGTACGCGGCCTGCACCACATGGCCCTGATCGTTTGTATCGTTATGGGCGTGATCGTGTTCGGGGCGATCGGCTACTCGCTGGTGAAGTTCCGCAAGTCGCAGGGCGCGCAGGCGGCCAAGTTCAGCCACAGCACCAAGGCGGAAATCATCTGGACCGTGATTCCCGTCCTGATCCTGGTGGGCCTGGCGATTCCGACCGCGCGGGTGCTGATAGAAATGGAGGACACCCAATCAGCCGACTTGAGGATCCTGGTAACCGGCTATCAATGGAAATGGCGTTACGAGTATCTGGATCACGGCATCGACTTTTTCAGCAACATCGACGAGGCGAGCAAGGCAGCGGCGATATTGCACTCGGACCGTAGCGTGCATGAAACCGAGCACTACCTGCGCAACGTGGACAAGCGGATGGTGGTGCCGGTCAACCGCAAGGTGAAGCTGCAGCTGACTTCCAACGACGTCATTCACGGCTGGTGGGTGCCGGAGCTCTACGTCAAGCGCGATGCGGTGCCCGGCACGATCAACGAGACCTGGTTCAGGATCGAGGAACCGGGTGTTTACCGCGGTCAGTGCGCGGAACTTTGCGGGCGCGGACACGGATTCATGCCGATCGTGGTGGAAGCCCTGCCGGAAGAAGAGTTTGACGCATGGGTGGCCGCGCAATCCGGCGAGGATCAACCTGAAGCAATCATGAGCCAGGCATCTTTGCCTGCCATTAGCGGCGCAACCGCCCGATAACCGCGGTATTACTGAATATGAGCGATACAACCCACGCACAAGAACATCACGACGGCCCGCACGCCTCGGGAATCTGGCGGTGGCTCACCACCACCAATCACAAGGACATCGGCACGCTGTACCTGGTATTCAGCCTGATCATGTTCCTGGTGGGCGGCGCCATGGCGCTGATCATCCGCACGGAGCTGTTCCAGCCGGGCTTGCAGCTGGTGGACCCGCATTTCTTCAATCAGATGACCACCATGCACGCGCTGGTGATGATTTTCGGCGCCCTGATGCCGGCCTTCGTGGGGCTGGCCAACTGGCAGATTCCGCTGATGGTGGGCGCGCCGGACATGGCCCTGCCGCGCATGAACAACTGGAGCTTCTGGATCCTGCCGCCGGCCTTCCTGCTGCTCCTGTCGACGCTGTTCATGCCCGGGGGCGGCCCCGCGGGAGGATGGACGCTGTATCCGCCGCTGATCCTGCAGACGGGAGACGCCTTCCCCTTTGTGGTGTTTTCACTCCACATGTTGGGCGCCTCCTCCATCCTGGGTGCGATCAACATCATCGTGACCATCACCAACATGCGCGCGCCCGGCATGGGCTTCATGAAGATGCCGCTGTTCGTGTGGACCTGGCTGATTACCGCCTACCTGCTGATCGGCGCCATGCCGGTGCTGGCCGGCGCCATCACCATGCTGCTGACGGACCGCTATTTCGACACCAGTTTCTTCCTGGCGGCGGGCGGCGGTGACCCGGTGATGTTCCAGCACATCTTCTGGTTCTTCGGCCACCCGGAGGTGTACATCCTCATCCTTCCGGCGTTCGGCATCATTTCGCAGGTCATTCCCACCTTTGCACGCAAGCCGCTGTTCGGCTACACCTCCATGGTGATCGCGACCTCCGCCATCGCGTTTCTTTCCTACATCGTCTGGGCGCACCACATGTTTACCGTAGGCATGCCGCAGGCGGGCCTGCTGTTCTTCATGATCTCCACCATGTTCATCGCGGTGCCAACCGGAGTGAAGATCTTCAACTGGGTGGCGACGCTATGGCGCGGATCGATCAGTTTCGAGACGCCGATGCTGTTCGCCCTGGCCTTCGTGATCCTGTTCACCATCGGTGGATTCTCCGGATTGATGCTGGCCCTGGTGCCGGCGGACATCGAGTACCACGACACCTATTTCGTGGTGGCGCATTTCCACTACGTACTGGTTCCCGGCGCCATTTTCGGGGTGATTTCCGGGGTCTACTACTGGCTGCCCAAGTGGACCGGGCACATGTACAACGAGACCCTGGGCAAGTGGCACTTCTGGCTGTCGGCAATCTTCGTGAACGTATTGTTCTTCCCGCAGCATTTCTTAGGGCTGGCCAGCATGCCGCGGCGCATTCCGGACTACGCCGTGCAATTTACCGAATTCAACATGGTCTCGACGATCGGCGCATTCGGGTTTGGCCTTTCGCAGCTGCTGCTTGTGGTAATGATCGTCAAGTGCGTGCGCGGCGGCCAAAAGGCCACCACCGAGGTCTGGGACAATCCGCAGGGGCTGGAATGGACCGTGCCGTCGCCGGCGCCGTACCACACTTTCGAGACGGCGCCCAAGGTCTAAACCGGATCGTTTAGAAGACATATGCATCCCACAGCCCGCAAACGCGTCCACGCCGTCCTGCTGGTGTTGCTGGCAGCAATGTTCTACGGCGGCTTCATCCTGGCCCAGTGGCTGAGGAGCGGGGCATGAAGCGGGCCGGCGGCAACCCGCGCCTGGTGCTGACCCTGGGCGGGGCGGTGGCGTGCATGTTCGCCTTCGCCTTCTTGCTGGTGCCCCTGTATGAGGTGTTCTGCGAACTGACCGGACTGGATTCGGAGCGTCTCAGCCGGGCCACCGAGCCGGGCGGCGTTGCCCACGCTTCAATGATAGACGAAGACCGGGTGGTGAAAGTGGAATTCGTCGCCACCACGCCAAATGAGGCGGCCTGGGAATTCCAGCCCGGCGAATTGCGTATCGAAGTCACGCCCGGGCGAACCGCAGAGACCCACTTTCTTGCCCGCAACCTGCTTGATCTGGACGTCGTTTCGGTGACTCTCCCCAGCGTGCGGCCGATGGACGCCGTAAGCCACGTCAGCAAGCAGGTTTGCTTCTGTTTCGAAGCGCAGCCGTTTGCTGCCGGCGAGGAACGCGAACTGCCGCTTCGTTTCACGATTGATCCTGAGTTGCCGGCGCACATCGACACCGTGACACTGGCCTACACCCTGTTTACCGCGGAGCCCGGTTGAGGAGGACTTGATGGCCAAGACCAAGGCGGAATACTACTTACCGCACGGCAGCCCCTGGCCGATCGTGGCCTCAGTGTCCATGTTCACCATGGCTTTGGGCGGCGCCCTGTGGCTGAACGGAGCGGCGCCGGGCAGGCCGGTGCTGTTCCTGGGCCTGGCCGGGCTGACCGTGATGATGTTCGGCTGGCTGGGAACCGTGATCCGGGAGAACATTGCCGGCCTTTACAGCGGCTGGGTTGACCGTTCCTTCCGCCAGGGTATGGCCTGGTTCATCTTTTCCGAAGTCATGTTTTTTGTCTGCTTCTTCGGGGCCTTGTTTTACGCCCGGACGCTGGCGGTGCCCTGGCTGGGCGGCGACGGCATCGGAGAAGCCACCAACAGCCTGCTGTGGCCCGGATTCGAGTCCGCTTGGCCCACCAACGGCCCCGGACCGTGGGGCGGCGATGTGGAAGGCAATTTCGAGCCCATGGGCTGGGGCGGCGTACCGCTTCTGAATACTGCCCTGCTGCTCACATCCAGCGTAACGATCACCATTGCCCACCACGCGCTGAAGAACAACAACCGCAGACTGCTCAATATCGGCACCCTGCTGACAGTCCTCCTGGGCGGCGCCTTCATATTCTTCCAGGTTGAAGAATACCTACAGGCCTACCAGGACCTCGACCTGCGCCTCAGCACCGGAATTTACGGCTCCACCTTCTTCATGCTGACCGGTTTCCACGGCGCGCATGTGACCCTGGGCGCAATCATGCTGACCGTGACCTGGTTCCGCATTCTGCGCGGGCATTTCACGCCCAACGAACACTTCGGCTTCCAGGCCGTTTCCTGGTACTGGCACTTCGTTGACGTGGTGTGGGTGTGCCTGTTCCTTTTCGTATACGTGCTGTAGCGGAGGCATCTGTGAGCATGAAAAACAAACTGCAACTGGCGGCCTTGCTGCTGACCGCGGCTCTTTCTTCGCAACTGGCCGCCGAGGGCGATCCGGAGCGAGGCAGGATACTGGGCGACCCCTGTCTTGGTTGCCACGGCATCGAAGGCAACATGACCACCTATCCGCCGTATCACGTACCTAGGCTGGGCGGCCAGAACGCCGCGTACATAGTCAAGGCGCTCGAAAACTATGCGGCCGAGGATCGCGAACACGACGGCATGCATGCCCAGGCCGCCGATCTGACCGAACAGGACCGCCAGGACATCGCCGCCTACTTCGCAAACGCAACTGCCGTTGAGGCGGATACGGAGGTCAAACCGCCCGAATCCGGCATCTATTGCATCTCCTGTCATGGGGTAAACGGTGTCAGCATCACTACACAATTTCCGCACCTGGCGGGACAGCACGCCGACTACCTGAACGAGACGATTCGTCAGTACCTGGAAGGCGAGCGCAGCGACCCCTCGATGATGGCATTTCTCAACCTGCTCACCGCTGAGCAGTTGTCCGAGTTGTCCGAGTTCTATGCAAACCAGCCGGGACTGGTCACGCTGAAGCGCTGAACGCGGCAAAGCGAGCGGAAATCTTCCGGCGCCTGCGCCGGGCCAATCCGCGCCCGACAACGGAGCTTGACTACGGCTCGCCGTTCGAGTTGCTGGTGGCCGTGGTCTTGTCGGCCCAGGCCACCGACGTCAGCGTAAACAAGGCCACCGAGACGCTATTCGCCGAAGCCGACACGCCTCAAGCCATGCTGGCGCTGGGCGAAGCGGGCATCCGCAAGCACATCCGCCGCATCGGGCTTTACAACGCCAAGGCCGCCAACCTGGTGGCCTGCTGCCGGATGCTTGTCGAGCAGCACGGTGGGCAAGTGCCGCGCGAGCGTGAAGCGCTAGAGGCCTTGCCGGGGGTTGGGCGCAAGACCGCCAACGTGATCCTCAACACAGCCTTCGGCGAGCCGGTCATCGCCGTCGATACCCACGTCTTCCGCTTGGCCAACCGTACCCGCATTGCCCCCGGCAAGACCGTCCTGGAAGTGGAAAAGCGGCTGATGCGGCTTACCCCAACGGAATACCTGCAGCACGCCCACCACTGGCTGATCCTGCACGGCCGCTACATATGCCAGGCGCGCAAACCCCGCTGCAGCGAATGCGCCATCGCCGACCTGTGCGAATACCCCATAAGTAAACGCCCCAAAGAGTAGAATCTCCCCTTGGGAAAGAGGCCATCCTGCCCCCCCTGGGAAAGAGGGCATCCTGCCCTCCCCTGGGAAAGAGGGCATCCTGCCCTCCCCTGGGAAAGAGGGCATCCTGCCCTCCCCTGGGTGCGAGGGCATCCTGCCCTCGACGAGGGCTGGAAGCCCTCGTTCCCAGCACAGCGTGACTGACAAATGACCCCCATAATCAACGGAATCGCCGGAGCCGGCTTGGGCCTTCGCCGCCCCTACCTCAAGCCGTTTACAGCCGAGCCGCCCGAAGAGGTGGATTTCTTCGAACTGGCCCCCGAGAACTGGATCGGCGTGGGCGGCGCATTGGGCAAACGGCTGTCGTTCTTCACCGAACGGTGGCCGGTCATCGCCCATGGCCTGTCGCTATCAATAGGCGGCCCCCACCCACTCAACGAATCGCTGGTACGCGACGTGGGCGCCTGGATGGACGAGTACGGCGTGCGGCTTTATTCCGAACACCTGAGCTACACCAGCGACGATGGCCAGCTTTACGATCTGCTGCCTATCCCGTTCACCGGCGAGGCAGTTCACTACGTTGCCGGGCGGATACGCCGCGTGCAGGACATCCTGGGAAGGCGCATCGCCGTGGAAAACGTGTCCTACTACGCCTCCATGGGCGCGGAAATGGACGACGCAGAGTTTCTGGCGGCGGTGCTGAACGAAGCGGACTGCGGTTTGCTGCTGGACGTCAACAACGTCTATGTCAACAGCATCAACCACGACTACGATCCGCGCGCTTTCCTGGACAAAGTGCCCGCGGACCGAGTCATGTACCTGCACACGGCAGGACATTACGACGAAGCACCGGATCTGCTGATCGATACCCATGGCGCCACCGTCAAGGAAGAAGTCTGGCAACTGCTCGAATACGCCTACCAGCGCATCGGCCCCCGCCCCACCGTCCTCGAGCGAGACTTCAACCAGCCGCCCCTGCCCGAACTGCTGAGCGAAGTCGCCCGCATCAAAGCCGTCCAACGCGCCTGGGAGCGAAGGCATCCTGCCCTCGACGCTGGGAAAGAGGGCATCCTGCCCTCCCCCGGGAACGAGGGCGAGACGCCCTCGTTCCCAGGGGACGCAAAATGAAGGCTGACTTCCAGCAGCTGCAGCACCAGCTCACCGCCCATCTGCGCGACCCGGAGGCCCATCCCCCGCCGGAAGGCCCCGAAGACCGGCGCATCGAAATCTACCGTCGACTCGTATTCGGCAACGTGTCGCGCCTTCTGGGAGCCAACTTTCCGTTTGCGCGAAAGCAATTGGGCAAGCAAGCGTTCGCGGCCCTGATACGGAGTTTCCTGCGCGAGCACCGTGCCGCAACGCCCTACTTTCCGCGCTTGGCTGGCGAATTTCAGCGGTGGTATCAGGCTACGCAGCCGGGTCGTGAGGATGACCCGCCATGGCTGGGGGAGTTGATCCTGTATGAATCGGAGAAGCGCAGACTGCGTAACCTGGAAGACCCTGCGCCAAACCCGGAGATCGATCCGCAAGGCGATGTGGTTTCGGGGATTCCAGCGCCCTCGCCCCTGCTTCGCCTGATTACGCTCCGCCACCCGGTCCACACAAGCAAAGACGGCAAGCTGAATGATGTGCCCCCCGAAGTCCCGACTTTCCTGCTTCTGCGACGCGACCGGGCCGGACGCATGCAGACGGATGAAATCGGTGTTCTGGCCGCCGGACTTCTGGCAATAATTCTGGACCAGGGCGGCCGGACCGGTAGCGAACTGCTTGAAAGCATGTTGGAGCAGGCGCCCCCAGACTCTCGCCCGACCCTGATGCGGCAGGGCGAGGCAGGGCTACGCCGCTTCCACCGAATCGGCGTACTCCTGGGCGCCTACCGCTAAGGCCCGCCCCGCACAATCGCGGCTGTTTCAAAATGCGATTTTGAAACAGCCTAACAACTCCAGGATTACCAGCAGGTCCGCGGCTTGTTATGCAGGCTGCGATCAGCGCCAGCGTGCCCAGGCAATTGCACAGATAGAACAGAAAGTCGGCCAACGCCCTGCTGTCCGCGCTGCCCATCGCCTTCTCCAGGTACCAGCGATCGGCGGTGTTCTGACCGATCTCAAAAGCGGCGCCCGCCACCATGAGCGCGACAGCGACATAGAAAATCCCCGGCTCGGCGGCTTGAGACGCAACATAGTCCCAATTGGCGTGGACGGCCCACAGCAACAGCAACGGAGTCAACAGGGCAATGCCGTGCGCCGCCAGCACCCACACCGCCACCGGCGCCGGCAAGTCAATCTGCGCGCGCACGCGCTGGGAGATTTCGCAGCAAGCGCCGTTGCGCTTACGCGCAGGGATCACGCTGGGAGCGAGGACATCCTGTCCTCGTGGAGGGCTGGAAGCCCTCCTTCCCAGGCTTTTCCCATGCAAGGCTGGTCTCGTTTGCACCCTGTTCTCGTTTCCTATTCCGGCCAACTCATCCGGTCGAAAAAGATCTTGCCCGCCACTCGCCTGAACAAGCGCGGCATTCCCAACAGCGCATCAAGCATGGTTCCGGCAGGCAAGTGATCGTAAGCCCAACGGGCCGCATGTTGCCATCTTCGGCGAGGGTAACGCCTGCGTAATGCCGCGCCCGGCTGCGGGCCTCCGTCCAGCAGGTGGTCCGAGATTGCCTGCCCGGCCAAACGCCCGTACAGGTAGGCACGATGAATGCCGCCGGCTGTCAGCGGCGACACCATCCCGGCCGCATCGCCTACCAGCATTGCCCCCTCGCGATAGAAGTCGCTCAGCAGCCCGCCAATCGGGATGATCCCGCCCCGTTTTTCCAGGATCCGTCTTTCCGACAAGCCGAACAGCGGGTCAATGCGGCGAATGAAACCGGGCAGATCCACAGTGTTCCCGGAGTGGCAAGCCAGGCCGACCTGGGTCACGCCCACACCCGGAAGCACCCAACCGATGTAGCCGGGCGCGAACTGCTTGTCCATGAAGCAATGCAGGCTTAGCTCGGCATCCGGCAAAGGCTCGTATGCGTATTCGACTCCTTTCAGGTACCTGAGGTTGCGGTCCAAGCCCAATAATTTCGCCACCTGCGAGCGAGCGCCGTCGGCGCCCACCAGAAAGCGGCAATCGACCTTCGCTCCGGCAATGGTCCACCGCCCATGTTCTTGCGTGGCGCCCTGGAACGCTTCGCCCAATCGGATATCCACGCCCCAGTTGCGAGTTTCCTGAAGCAGCCATTCAAGCAATCCCCCGGTATCCGTGGCGAGAAAGAAATAGCCGGCCCGCTCGACCGCCGCGGAGCGCAGGCTGGGCGCGTAGACGCGCACTCTGGTGATTTCCCGCACCAGATGGGCCGGCGCCGCCCACTCATCCTGAGCTTCCTTGACCAGGATGCCGGTTGTGTGAATCCGATCGCCCGCCTTGGGTTTACGTTCCAGGACCAAAACGCCAAGACCTCGCCGGGCAATCTCGCGCGCACAAGCCAGTCCGGTAAAGCCGGCCCCGATCACAACTACGTCGTAGTTCACCAATGTCCAGGAATTCCAGAAGTCAGTCGCATGGTTGAATCTAACTACCCTCTTGCGGAAGCGCGCCTCAAGACCGGGACGCTGTGCTATTCTGCCCGGCCATGCGTGATTTTCTCAACGATGTGGTCCGAGTGGCCTGTAGCGTGATGAAGCGCCTGCAGCTTGCCAACTGGCTGGCGCCGCTGGCGATTCGTTTGTACCTGGTGCCGGTGTTCTGGGTTGCCGGGACAAACAAGTGGCATTCAGAGAAGGGCCTTGAAAACACGGTCCGGTTTTTCGACAAGCTGGGCTATCCCCTGCCGGAGCTGATGGCTTTTCTCGCCACGGCCACCGAGATTGGGGGAGCCGTGATGCTGCTTCTCGGCTTGGCCACCCGGGTGGCCTGCATCCCGTTGATGGCCGTCATGGCCGTAGCCGTGACCACGTATCACTGGAAGAACGGCTGGCAGATTACCGCCGACCCGCTCAGCCCTTTCCCCAGCGAAGACGTACGCGCCGCGCGGGAGCGGCTGGGCGAAGCCAACCGAATCCTGCGCGATCAGGGTGAAGCGCTGCACGGCGACTCGGGCTGGTTCACGGAATTCGGCAGCCTGACCATTCTGAACAACGGCGTTGCGCTGGGCGTGACCTACTTCGTGATGCTGCTGGCCCTGTTCTACCTGGGCGGCGGCCGCTTCGTGAGCCTGGACCACTACATCGCCCAAGCCTGGCGCCACCGCCAATAATAGCCCCCTGGGAACGAGGGCATCCTGCCCCCCCGGGAAAAAGGGCCTCCTGCCCTCCCCCTGGGAAAAAGGGCTTCCAGCCCTCCCTGGGATTGAGGGCATCCTGCCCTCATAAGAAAGCACAATCCGCAAAGCAATCAAAACACCAATATGCAACGCCCTCACTTGCAACACTGGGCCGACACCACACCGGCCCACGAATGGAACGTCTCCCCGGCTGAAGCCCGCGCCATCCAGGAATCGCTTCGCGAACGCGTCATAACCGAAGACCGCTTCGGAGAAATCCGCACCGTAGCCGGCGTGGATATCGGCATCAAGAAGGGCCTTGGCCGCGCCGCCGCCGTGCTGCTGGATTTTCCTTCCCTCGCGCTAAGGGACTACGTAGTGATCACGGCGGAACTGCGTTTTCCCTACGTCCCGGGCCTCCTCTCGTTCCGCGAATGCCCCCCGGCCCTGGCCGCCCTGCACGCCCTACCGCAGCGCCCCGACCTGCTGGTCTGCGACGGCCAGGGCCTGGCCCACCCAAGGCGCTTCGGAATCGCCTGCCACCTCGGCGTGCTGCTGGACATACCCGCAATCGGCGCCGCCAAATCCCGGCTCATCGGAACCCACGATGCACCGGCGGCCGAGCGCGGTTCGCAGACGCCGCTTTTCGACGGCGAAGAACAAATCGGGGCAGTCGTCCGAACCCGAACCGACGTGCGCCCGATCTATGTTTCCGTCGGCCACCGCGTTAGCCTGGAAACAGCCGTGGCACTCACATTGAACTGCGCCCCCCGCTACCGACTCCCCGAACCCACCCGCCAAGCCCACAAAATCGCCTCCGGCTGATCAATGCGCTGAGGGACAACGCCTACGGGGTAGTCAGAAACTCGCGTCTCTCAGCCGCCGCCATGCCTCTGTTTCCTTGAGGTCTTCATTTCCTTGGGCGTAATACCAAGGAATCGCGCCTTGATGATTGCGAGCCAGCGGATCGGCGCCCGCATCCAGCAGCATTGCAATCATTTGAGGATATCTGTTCATTGCGGCCAAATGCAGAGGCGTCTGTTTCCCGCTTCCCCCCACATTTGGATCAGCGCCAGCTTCCAAACACGCAGCTACCACCGCTGGCGTACCATCTGACGCGAACTCATGCAGAGGCGTTATCCCCCAATCGTCTCGCGCGCTTGGATCGGCGCCAAGCTCGATCAACATCGTGGCCACATCCCCATCTCGCACGCCTGAAGCAGCGCCGTGCAAGGCCGTCCTACCGGAGTCGTCCACTGCATGCAGGTCCGCTCCCGCCTGCAGCAGCACTTTAATAACGGCAGCACCCCTACTGCGACCCGATGCGAGATGAAGTGGGGTTGCACCGCGATCATCACGCGCCAGTGGACTGTTGCCGGCGTCGATCAAACGAGCGGCAACATCCGGATTCGCGTTATACGCCGCGCTATGGAGAACCGTCCTACCGTCGAATCTCTTCGCGTGCGGATCTGCTCCAGCACTCAATAACAAGTTGACCACCTCTAGCCCGCTTTGCGCTGCCGCGGTGTGCAAAGGCGAGTGGCCGGCATTGTCGCGCGCGCTGACGCCGGCGCCGGCCTTGATGAGCGCATCAACAATTGCGCGATTGTCATTGACCCCCGCTGCATCGTGCAGCGCTGTCCCGCCGCGGTCGTCCTTCGCGTTGAGGTCCGCCCCCGCGGCCAAAAGCAAGTTGACCACTTCAAGTGTGCTGCGAGCCGCCGCATGCAGAGGGGATGTGCCTCCTCTATCGTGCGTATTAGGGTTGGCGCCGGCAATGAGGAGCGCGTCAACAATCGCACGATTGTCGTTTTCCATGGCCGCAACATGCAGAACTGTCCTACCCCACTCATTGCGAGCATCTGGATTCGCCCCGGCGTTGAGTAGTGCAGCAACTACATCACCAGTCCTGGCGCGCGAAGCGGATTCTCGCTGACTCCGCCAAGCCTCAACCGCCGCATGCAGCGGCGTTGAGCGATCAAAATCGCGCGCATCCGGATCAGCCCCGGCCTCAACCAATGCCGTGACAAAGGCTGGATTCGCGCTTTCTGCGGCGAAATGCAGAGCCGTACGGTTGTACTCCTCTCGTGCGTGAAGGTCGGCGCCTGCAGCAAGCAGTGAGCGTACAACGGCAGCATCATCCAAGCGCTCCGCGGCAAGATGCAATGAGGTCCTGCCATCTCTATAGGCCCCAGTCGGATCGGCGCCGGCCTCCAGGAGCACGGCGATCACCGCGGCGTTGCCGGCAGCTGCTGCGGAAAGCAAAGCTGGTGAGCGGGGTTCGATCCCCGAATTTACATTTGCGCCGGCATCAATCAATGCCGAAGCCGCGTGAGGATCCTCGCAAAGCGCCGCCCATAGCAAGGGCGTGGATCCACCCTCGTCCGTTGCCCGCGGATCGGCCCCTGCAGCAAGAAGCGCGACAACCATCTCCGCACTGGCCTGGCTCGCTCGATGCAGGGGCGTTGCGCCGGTCTCATCCCTGGCGTGTGGATCGGCGCCAGCCGCAAGTAGCGCGGACGCCACCAGGGGATTCTTGCCCTTTGGCGCATCATGCAAGGGCGTCCGACCGGCGTCATCGCGTGCGTTCGGATCGGCGCCGGCATCAATCAGCGCTGTAACAATTGCGTGATTGCCGTCCTTCATTACAGACCAATGCAAGGGCGTTCTGCCGGATTTGTCCCGTGTGTTCGGGTCGGCGCCCATGCCAATCAGGCTAGCAATGATTGCGGGGTTGTCGTTATACATTGCTGCCAGGTGCAGGGGACTCAAGCCTGCCCCGGCCGGCTCATCCAGTTCTGCCCCCGCGTCAAGAAGTGCATCCAAAACGGCTGGATCTTTGCTGAGAGCAGCCGCCCAATCTAACGGCGCAAGGCCCTCCTCGTCCATCGCGTTCGGATCGGCGCCGGAAGCAAGGCAGTCCCTTACTTGCATCGCCTGTGCTTGCTCAAAGAACTCCTCCGTGTTCCAGTTGGCGCAATCGGCCGTTTCGGCCGATGCGTTCGGTGCAGAAAAAGCAAAAACAACGCCGACAATAGTTGACCCGACAAACCGCCTTATGCCGTGAAGGGCAATTCGATCTCTAATCATTGCCACTAGTAACCCATCATTCTGATAGTGACGGATATAAGCCATGAAGTTTGGTGCGTGCATCCTCGGTGGTGAACTGCCATTGGGCCGGGGCGGCGTGGGTGTTTCGGCGTTTGACCCAAGCGGCCGTTTCCGCGGCCACGGCGCCGGTGTCGGGCAAACGCCGGTTCAGGCACTGGCGGGCCAGCACGCCGAACTCCGATTCGGCCATGTTCAGCCAACTGCCGTGCTTGGGCGTGTACGCGAACTGAAGCTTGTTCAGCAGCCGGCGCGCTTTCGGCGCCGGAAACGCCTTGTACAGCGAGGCGCCGGCGTGGGTGTTGAGGTTGTCCATCACCCGCGTGATCCGCTCGGCCTCGGGAAAATCCTCCTCCACCAGTTGGCGGACGCCTTCGGCCCAGGTCGTGGCGACATGATCCTCCTTCACGTCCACCCGCCGCCCGTTCTCCAGCGGCGCGTAATACAACAGCAGATGGGCCACGCCGTTGCGTTCGTATTCGGCGTCGTAACGCGCCGCACGGCCCGGCGCGGCCGGTTGCGGGATGCGCGTTTCCTTCACGCATTGCTTCGTCGTCTCGTCCATGCACACCACCGGATGCATCGGGTCATGCGGGCGCGTGTACACGTCCAGCACCTGCTCCATCGCGCACACGAAGGCCGCGTCCTGCTTGGGCGCAATGCACCACATCCGCCGCCGCCAAGGTTTGACGGCGTTTTTTCAAAAACCTGACGCACCGTCTCGTGCGACACCGAGGCCACGATGCGGCGCCGCTTCAACTCGTCCGCCAGCAAGTGCAGCGTCCACCGCGCGCAGCCCTCGGGCGACTCCGAGCAGGCGATGGCGATCAACTGCGCCTCGGCCTCCCCGTCCAGCACCCGGGAACGCTCGCGGCGGCGCTTGCGACGCCCCAGCGCCGCCTCCAACCCCTCCAGCACACAACGTTGACGAATCCGCTCCACCGTGCGGTGCGCCATCTCCACCCGTTCGGCCGCCACCCGGTCCGGATGAGCGGGACCGTGCGCGCCCTGGTCCACCAGCAGCAAGACTTGCGCGTGCCGGCGCTTGTACGCCGCCACCCGCCCCTTGTGCACCACATCGTGCAACCGCTCCCGTTCCTCCAACGTCAGGCGCACCACATAAAGCTTCTTCATGGCAAATCCCTCAACAAGTTGCTCAACCTTATTGAGAAACTACATTAACATGCGGCATTATCTGACTGATGGGTTACTAGTTTCTCCCACTGTAGCGCTCTTGCAAGCGTGAATCACACATCTGCCTACGCGATCAAGTCTAACGTCTGGTGTTTGAAGCTCTTGGCGTGAATCCTTATCGATGCTGCGGACTTTCCAGGGAACAATGTGTCCGGTAACTTGCGGGCCGCAATACGGTTTCTACCGGAACGGATCGACCACACGCATTCCGTCGAATTTCTGGCCATCCTGCATATCCTCCGTAAGCAGGACCGTCGCTTCCGCTTCAAGTGCGGTCTCCACAATAAGGGCGTCCCAGTAGGACAATTGCGAGGCCGCGCTTCGCCGAGTTGCCGCCCTGACAAGTCCCGCGTGCAAGGGGCGCACCTGCAATTCGCAAAGCGCTTTTACAGCAGCCTGCGCTTGATCCCGAGATAACGGCCTTTCGAGCTTGCGGGTTGTGGCGACATGGAATTCTCCGAGCACCTGAACGCTTACTATTGCGTTGTCCGAAACCTCCTTGAACACCGAACGCGCGCGAGCCTGCTTGTCAGGCGAGTCGGCGTCAAACAGATATACCAGGATGTTGGTGTCGATAAAACAGGACTCAGCGCTCATGCAGTTCGTCACGCGTCCAATCGTTTCCGCCGCGCCCCGACGAGGCCTGCTTGGACAAGCGCAGCAAACTGTCTATTGCCTTGCGCCTACTGCTTCCAATAGCCGCGTAGGAAGCCAGGAACTTTCTTAGCACCGCGTTGACCGAAGTGTCTTGCTCAAGTGCTCGGATGCGCGCGCGCCTGAGTACCTCTTTCTCGACGGTTATCGTTAAATTCATTGTCTCTAGGCCGCAGCTACCGAGAGCCAAATACTAACACGGTTTCCGTGCTACACATGATCCGTGTGACTATCTTAAAATGATCCACTTGTAAGCCCTATCGCTCGAATTTCCTGCTGGTGAGCTTGGGCGCCGAGTTCTGCACAAGACCGCGCAGGCCGGCATTTGCATCCAAACGTTGCCTGCCGGGCATCGGTAATATGTCGAAACAAATCAAATCGGGGAATTCTTATGTTGGAAGAAGCGTTGGGCAATCAGAGTTGGATTGCAGCCTTGTCTTTATTGATTCCTATAGTGGGGATGCTTTTACCCGCGCTAATAATCGCCCTTGTTTTCTATTTCGTCCATCGCGGCCGCAGGGAAGTACAACGAACGATCCGGGCTGCTATTGAGAAGGGCCAGGACTTGCCGACGGAATTCCTGGAAAACATTAACAGGCCGAAGGCGCAACCCAGGAAGGATCAGGACCTGCGCCGGGGGATTATCTTGACGGCGGTCGGCTTGGGCATTGGGGCATTCGGTTTCCTGGTCGGAGAGGAAGACGCAATAGGCCCGTTCATGGGCATTGGGTCCATTCCGCTGCTTATTGGAATAGGACTAACCATCCTGTGGGTCGTTCGGTCGCGCCACGAGAACTAGACAAGCCACGGAGCGCGTCATGCAGGAGAGCGACCGGCGGCTCGTGCTTCGCGCTCGGCTGGGCGACCGAGACGCGTACGGCGAACTGGTTGCGCGGCACCAGGGCCGAGTGCGCGGCTGGCTGCGCCACCTCTGCAGAGATCATGCCGAGGCGGACGATCTGGCGCAGGACGCCTTCGTCCGCGCCTGGGCCCGCATCGACAGCCTGAAGGACACATCCCGGTTTGCCCCGTGGCTCATGAAGATTGCATACAACGAATTTCTTCAAGGCCGCCGCTCCAGGAAAAGGCGGGACGAGCTAATGGAGCGGTTCGCAGCAGAGGGGGCTCCATACCACGAGAGCGCGCCGTCCGCCGAGCCGGAAAGCGCCTTGGAACTGCGGCGCGTGCTATCCATCCTGTCCAGGCGCGAGCGCGCCGTCGTCGTCCTGAATTATGCTTACGGCTATTCGCACGGGGAGGTAAGCCAATTGACCGGACTTCCCCTGGGAACAGTCAAGTCACTGATCCACCGCGGCAGCCGAAAGGTACGGGAGCAGTTCGATGAAGAAAGCTGACAAACAACGAGCAGCAGACCGCAAGTTGGCGGCGCTATTCGCCGCCACCGGTACTCCTCCCGAACGGGATGCGCTGTTTGTTGAAAGCGTCCATACGCGCATCCGGCGCCGCGAGCGCCTTCGCTGGCTGATTCTGGGCGGCTGCGGGCTGATCGCCGCCGTATTCGCCATTTCGGCCCTTTGGGAACTCGGCGCCACCGTGAGCAGCACTTACATCAGCACGCTGGAAGGGTTACGCGTCTGGCTGGATCAAGCGCCGGCCATCGCCGCCGATTTCCTCCGTTCCGCCGTGCGTTCCGTCACATTCTGGGCAGCCGCCACTCTCGCTATTACGATCGTCCCCCTGCTCCGCTGGCTGGCGGACTGACCCTGCCTGTCTAAGCCCCCTTCGGCGCCTGCCGCGGGAGGTAGAGGTCGGTGATTACGCCCAGGTAGGCTTCGGCGGCCATGCCGACGGATTCGGACAGGGTCGGGTGCGGGTGGATGGTTAGCGCCAGGTCTTCGGCTTCGGCGCCCATTTCGATGGCGTGGGCGACTTCTGAGATGAGGTCGCCGGCGTTTATGCCGACGATGCCGCCGCCGATGATGCGGCCGTCTTGGGCGTCGAACAGCAGCTTGGTCATGCCTTCGGAGCGTTGCATGGAGATGGCCCGGCCGCTGGCGGCCCAGGGGAACACGCCCTTGCCGTAATCCACGCCCTGTTCGCGGGCTTCGGCTTCGGTCAGGCCCACCCAGGCGACTTCGGGGTCGGTGTAGGCCACGGAAGGCACCACGCGGGCATCGAAGGCGACTTTCTGGCCGGCTGCCGCTTCCGCGGCGACTTTGCCTTCGTGGGTGGCCTTGTGGGCCAGCATGGGGTGACCGACGATGTCGCCGATGGCGAAGATATGCGGCTGGTTGGTGCGGAGTTGCTTGTCCACGGGGATGAAACCGTGCTCGTCGAACGTAACGCCGGCCTTGTCCGCGTCGATCTTGTCGCCGTTCGGAACTCGCCCCACGGATACCAGCACGCCGTCGAAGGTGTCGGCTTCCGGGGCCTTCTCGCCTTCGAAAGACACCTCGATTCCTTTGCTCGTGGCCGTGGCGGAAGCCACCATTACGCCGGTATGAATCGCCGTGTAGCTCTTGCGGATGCGCCGTTCCAGCGGCTTGATCAGGTCTGCGTCCGGTCCCGGCATGAGCCGGTCGAGCGCTTCCACCACCGTGATCTCGCTGCCCAGCGCTTGATAGACGGTGGCCATTTCCAGACCGATGATGCCGCCGCCTATGACCAGCAACCGCGCGGGAATGTCGCCCAGCAGCAGTGCGGCGGTGGAATCCATGATGCGCGGGTCATCGGGAAAGTTCGGCAGGGCGCGACTCTGGGAGCCGGCGGCGATGATGCACTGCTCGAATGCGAGGCTTTCCGTGCCTTCGGCGGTTTCCACGGCCAGTTCATTGGGACCTGCAAACCGTCCGGTTCCTTCAAGCACCGTTACCTTGCGCTTTGAAGCCATGCCCGCCAATCCGCCGGTCAGCCGGCCCACAACGCGCTCCACCCAGGCACGTGAAGCCGAGGGATCCACCCGCGGGGCCGGATACTCGATTCCGGCTTCTTTCAGATGTTCGGCCTCGCCCATCACCCGCGCCAGGTGCAGCAGGGCCTTGGAAGGAATGCAGCCGACATTCAGGCACACGCCGCCCAATGTGGGATAGCGCTCTACAAGCGTGACTTCAAGGCCGAGATCGGCGGCGCGGAAGGCCGCCGTGTAGCCGCCGGGGCCGGAGCCGAGCACGGCCAGTTGGGTCTTCACTCTTCGCTCTCCGATTCGCTGCCGTCGCTTACCGGCGCCAGCAGCCCGTTGGCATCCGCCAACAGCGCCGCGAGCCGGGTGGTGAACCGCACCGCCGTGGCGCCGTCGATCACGCGGTGATCGTAGGAAAGCGAAAACGGCGCCATGAGACGCGGCTTGAACTCGCCGTCGCTGTAAACCGGCGCCATGCGAGCGCGCGAGACTCCCAGGATCGCCACTTCGGGCGCGTTGATGATGGGCGTGAACGCGGTGCCGCCGATTCCGCCCAGGCTGGAAATCGTGAACGACCCGCCCTGCATTTGATCCAGCGCGAGCTTGCCTTCGCGGGCCTTGGCGGAAAGCTCCTGAAAGGCGCGCGCCAATCCAGCGATATCCAGCCTGTCGGCGTTGCGGATCACCGGCACCAGCAGGCCGCGCTCGGTATCCGCGGCAAAGCCCAGGTGCACAAACTTCTTGAGCGCCAGCGAAGAGCCTTTGTCGGTAAGCGAGGAGTTCAGCACCGGGAATTCCTTCAGGCACAGCACCGTGGCGCGCGCCACGAACGCCAACATGGTCAGGCGCACCCCGTCAGCCGCCAATTCGGCCTTCAGCGCCTTGCGGCGTTCCTCAATCTCGGTGATATCGGCTTCGTCGTGCTGGGTGACGTGCGGAAGATTCACCCAGCTCGCCCAGAGACGCGGTCCGGAGACCTTCTGCACCCGGCCCAGGGGCACGATTTCTATTTCGCCGTGGGCCGAGAAGTCCACCTCGGGAACCTGCGGCAGGCCGGCGCCCGGCGCTCCCTGTTGCAGCGCCAGCTTGACCCAGGCCTTTACATCGGCCTTGCGAATCCGGCCCTTGTCGCCTGAGCCCTTGACCGCCGCCAGATTCACGCCCAGTTCGCGCGCGAACTTGCGCACCGCGGGAGAAGCATGGGCCTTGGAAAAGCCCTCTTCATCGATTGGAGGCAGCGTGCCGGCAGTGGCAGCGAGCTGCTGGGCGGCAGCCGGCGCCTGCGCGGCCGGGGCGGTTCGGGCAGGAGCGCCTGGAGCGGTGGCGGCAGCCGGTGCTTCGGCCTTGTCCGCGGCAGCTTCAGCTTCCGCTGCCTGCGGTTCGCCGGAGCCTTCAAGTTCCGCGATGACGGTTCCCTCGTTGACTTTATCGCCCACGGCAACCTTCAAGGCCAGGACCTGCCCTGCGACCGGAGACGGCACATCCATGGCCGCCTTGTCGGTCTCCAGCGTGATCAGGGGATCGCCGGCCGCCACTTCGTCGCCGGCCGAGACCGCGATCTCCACGACCTCCACGTCGGAGAACTCACCCAGGCCGGGTACGCGAACTTGGGTGGCTTCGGGCATGGTTCAATCGTGGGAAGTGTTGCTAACGTCTTCTAATATGGTGCTAATTAAGTGCTATATAGTGCTAACTTCGCTTATCCTGACTCACTACAAGGTAACCGGATCGGCCCGCTCGGGGTCGATATCCCAGGCCTTGATCGCCTCGGCGACTTTCTTCGCCGTCATCCGGCCGTCTTCCGCCAGGGCGTAGAGCACGGCGGCGGCGATGTAGCGCGAGTCCACCTCGAAATGGTTGCGCAAGGCCGAACGGGCATCGCTGCGGCCGAAGCCGTCGGTCCCCAGCGTCACATAGGCGCCGGGAACCCACTGCCGAATCGAGTCGGGCAAGGCCGCCATGTAGTCGCTCGCCGCGATATAAGGTCCGCTGGCGCCTTCCAGCGCCTCGACCAGGTACGGGCGGCGCGGTTCCTTGCCCGGGTTGAGGCGGTTGTGGCGTTCGCAAGCCATCCCGTCGCGGCGCAGCTGGTTGTAGCTGGTCACCGACCAGACATCCGCCTCGACGCCGCAATCCTTCCGCAGCAGGGCAGCGGCGGCCACCGCTTCGTTGAGAATGGCGCCGGACCCGAACAACTGCACTCGTTCGCCCTCCTCCAAAGCGCCCTCCACAGGAGGCAGCCGGTAAATGCCCTTGAGAATGCCTTCGCGCGCACTCCGCGGCATGGCCGGCTGCCGGTAGTTGTCGTTCATCGTGGTGATGTAATAGAAGACGTTCTCCTGCCGCTCGGCCATGCGCCGCAGCCCATCCTGGATAATCACCGCCAATTCGTAGGCGTAGGCCGGATCGTACGACAAGCAGTTCGGCACGGTGGCCGCGGCCAGGTGACTGTGGCCGTCCTGGTGCTGCAGACCCTCGCCTGCCAGGGTGGTGCGTCCCGCGGTGCCGCCGATCAGAAAACCCCGCGATTGCGCATCGCCGCCGGCCCAGATGAAATCGCCGATCCGTTGAAAGCCGAACATCGAATAAAAAATATAGAACGGAATCATCGGCAGGCCGTGGTTGGAATACGACGTGCCCGCGGCCAACCAGGAGCAGAATGCACCGGCCTCGTTGATGCCCTCTTCGAGAATCTGCCCCTTGCGGTCCTCCCGGTAGCCCATCAGCTGCTCGGAATCCTGCGGCGTATAAAGCTGGCCCAACGACGAGTAAATCCCAAGCTGCTTGAACATGCCCTCCATGCCGAAGGTTCGCGCCTCGTCGGGCACGATGGGAACGATGTGCTTGCCCAGTTCCTTGTCCCTGACCAGCATCTGCAACAGGCGCACCAGCGCCATCGTGGTGGAGATTGCCCTAGCGCCGCTTCCTCCGGTAACGGACTTGAAGGTGCTTAATGCAGGCGCCTTGAGACGGCGCGCCTTGGTCAACCGCTGCGGCAAGAAGCCGCCCAGCCGGCGGCGACGCTCCTGCAAATAGCGAATTTCCTCGCTATCCTCATCGGGCGTACGAAACGGAATCTCGCCGCGCTTCAGCGCCTCGTCACTGACCGGAATTTTGAACCGGTCGCGGAATTCCTGCAGCGCCGCCAGGTCCAACTTCTTGGCCTGATGGGCGGTCATGCGGCTCTCGCCGCCCTCGCCCATGCCGAACCCTTTCACGGTCTTGGCCAGAATTACCGTGGGGCGGCCCTGCTGCTGCATCGCCCTCTCGTACGCCGCGTAGATCTTCATCCGGTCGTGGCCGCCCCGGTTCAGCAGCTCGATGTCCTCGGTGGACAGGTGCGCGGCCAGGTCCTTGAGGCCTTCGATACCGCCGAAGAACTTCTCGCGGGTGTACTCGCCCCCAAAGGCCTTGCAGTTCTGGTACTCGCCGTCCACGCACTCTTCCATGCGGCGGCGCAACAGGCCGTTGTGGTCGCGGGACAGCAGCGGATCCCAGCGCGAACCCCAGATCGCCTTGATCACGTTCCAGCCGGCTCCCAGGAACGCCGCTTCCAGCTCTTGAATGATCTTGCCGTTGCCGCGCACCGGTCCGTCCAGCCGCTGCAGGTTGCAATTCACCACGAACACCAGGTTGTCCAGGCGCTCGCGCACCGGCACCGTGATCGCGCCCAGGGACTCGGGCTCGTCCATCTCGCCATCGCCGAGCATGCACCAGACCCGGCGGCCAGTCATGTCCGCCAGGCCGCGATGCTCCAGGTAGCGCATGAAGCGCGCCTGGAAGATCGCCATCATTGCGCCCAGGCCCATGGACACGGTAGGAAACTGCCAGAAACCCGGCATCAGCCAGGGATGCGGATAGGAGGACAAGCCGCCGCCTCCCACTTCCTGGCGAAAACGGGCGAGCTGTTCGCGGGTCAGCCGCCCTTCCATGAAGGCGCGGGCGTAAATCCCGGGCGAGGAATGACCCTGGAAATACACCAGGTCGCCCCGGTTCTCCTTGGTCGGCGCCCGCCAGAAATGATTGAAACCCACTTCGTACAAGGTGGCCGCGGACGCATAGGTGGCGATGTGGCCGCCGTATTCCGAGCTCTTGCGATTGGCGTGCACCACCATCGCCATGGCGTTCCAGCGGATGTAGTTCTCGATCCGGCGCTCCAACGCTACATCACCCGGGTACTCCGGCTGATCGGCCCGGTCGATGGTGTTGAGGTAAGCGGTGTTGGCGCCATAGGCCATATGCGCGCCGGAGCGCCGGGCCCGGTCGGTAATCCGATTGAGCAGGAATGCGGCCCGTTCCGGTCCCTGCGTGCGCAGGACCGAGTCGAGGGACTCCAGCCACTCGCGGGTCTCCAGCGGGTCGCTGTCGTGAAACGGATTGGCGTGTAGGTTAGGTTCGTCTGGCATAAAATCAGGCCGACAAGATCATTGTTCCAAACAGCCGGCCCCGACCGGCGTGTGTCATGCAAGCTCCCTGGTCCCTGAAAAAACGTTTTCGCGGCTTCATGCCGGTGGCGGTGGATGTCGAAACCGGCGGCGTCCAACCCGATATCCATGCGCTGCTGGAAATCTCCGCGGTGCTGTTCACGGTAGGCGATGACGGCCAACTGGCGCCGTCCGAGCACATCTGGCTCCACGTGCTGCCCTTCGAGGGCGCTGTCATCGACGACGCGGCGCTGCGCATTAACCACATCAAGCCGCACCACCCGTTGCGCCCGGCGGTGCCGGAGCGCGAAGCCTTGCGGCGCGTATTCCGCGTCGTTCGCAGGGAACTGAAATCGGCTGGTTGCTCACGCGCCATTCTGGTCGGTCACAACGCGCATTTCGACCTTGGCGTGCTAAATGCGGCAATCAGGCGCAGCGGCATCAAGCGCAACCCGTTTCATTCGTTCAGCGTGTTCGACACCTGCACGCTGGGAGGGGCGATGTTCGGTCAGACCGTGATGAGCCTGGCCGTCCAAGCCGCCGGCCTGGAATGGAACGAGGAACGCGCTCATTCGGCTCTCTACGACGCCCAGTGCTGCGCGCAACTGTTCTGCGAGGCGGTCAACCGGATCAACGATCAATCCAACCCCGCGTTGCGCTGAAAACGGCCGCTAGTCCAGGTCCTGGACAAGGCCCTGCAGCTCCCCGCTGCGGGCCATCTGCGTGATGATATCGGCGCCGCCCACCAGTTCGCCGCTCAGGTAGAGCTGCGGAAAAGTGGGCCAGTTCGAGAATTCCTTGAGGCCCTGCCGAAGCTCGGCGTCCTGCAGTATGTCAACGTAGGCAAAGCGTTTTCCGCACTGCCTGAGCGCCGCCACGACCTGCGCGGAGAACCCGCATTGGGGAAAATCCGGCGATCCTTTCATGTACAGCAGCAGCGGAAACTCGCCGATCTGCTTGCTGATGCGCTGCTCTAACTGCTTGTCTTGCATGGCCCTGGCGTGATCTTTAGAAGTAAACCCTGCAATTATAGGCCAACCGCCAACCCGCGCCGCCCGAGCGGGCCGGTACGGAAGGCGTTATCGAGGAGTTACTGAAACTTCGTTGCGGTCTGAAGCTTCGTGGCCTGAACTGGAAGCAACTGCGCGACGAAGGACGGCAATGAGCGCGTTCGTTCTCGACTGCTCCATCGCCGTCGCCTGGTTGTTTGAAGACGAAGCGAAACCTCAGATCGATGCCTTGCTGGACCGGCTGAAGGAGGACGGCGCGCACGTTCCCGGTCTCTGGCGACTGGAGATCGGCAACGTGCTGGCGGCGGCGGAACGGCGCAATCGCATCACCACCGCACAGATTTCCGCATGCCTCGGCCTCCTGGAACGTTTGCCGATTGTCACCGACGCCGAAACGGAGAGCCGCGCCTTGCGCGAGATACTGGCGCTTGCCCGCTCCGAGAACCTTACGACTTATGACGCCTCGTACCTTGAACTCGCCCTGCGGCGCGGGATGGAACTCGCGACGCTGGACAAGCCACTCATCCGGGCCGCCGACCGTTTCGGAATCAACACGGCGCCATCAAATGCGCCATGACTTGCGGATAAACCGCCAAATCGACGCATGCCACGCCTTCGGAGTAATGATGGCAAACCCCGCGTCGCTACGCTCCGACACGTTCATGCATTGCGCACGGAGACCCGATGCTGCCCGCATTGCTTGAGCGTGAGTGAGCAGCCCAAGTTCCGTGATAAAGTGCGCGCATGCTATGGAGAGCGGAAATGGAATTGAAGAAGCATATTCCTTTCATCGTCATTGTCTTGGCGATTCTCGGTACGTGGAATTCCACGCGCCTTGAGTTTGTGGATTTGCGCACCGAGATGCGCGCGGAGTTGGGAACCTTAAGCGAGCGAATTACCGTCCTTGGCCAGCGCGTGAGCACGTTGAGCGAACGCGTGGCGCGCATTGAAGGTGTCCTGTCCGGCAAGGTGTCGAGCCGCTCCCAGCCAGAGCCGCCGACAGGCGCCGCATCGCAATCAGCCGCATCTGAAGTCGTAGACAACACGTCATAGCACCTTAGGCATCAATAATTTCCCCTTGACCCGGTTGCGCTTGATGAGGAAGGCTCAGAGCTAAGGATGGGTACAGGAATTGTCACGGATCATGGGCCTCTATTGCGGCGGAATCGAGATAACCCAATGGGTTATACAATATGCCGTTGCAGACCATAGCTGAGACCCCGGTGTTCTCTCGTCTAGCGAACAAGCTCTTCAACGAGGAGGAAAGGAGCGAGCTGACACACAAAGAAAAACGAGCACTCTCGGGGCTGGCGGCAGCGATCAGGAATTCCTGGGAGGAGATGAAATGAGCACTTTTGCAGATAATTTGATCAAATCTCTTAACGAAGCCCTTGCGCACGCAAGGGGCGAAGGCCCGGCAATCCTGCATACGCCAGTGGCGCCGCGCGAGGTGCGTGAAAGCGTGAAGTTAACGCAGGCGCAGATGGCGCCGCTTATGGGCATGAGCTTGTCAGGCTATTGCAAATGGGAACAGGGAGCGCGACAGGTAAGTGGTCCGGCCGCGATCCTTTTGCGCGTAATTCAAAGGGAGCCTGACGCAGTAAAGCGAGCGTTGCTTTCCTCGCGGCAAGCGTAATCAAATACGATTTCTGTTGCTCCTTTGGAAAGGAAATCCAACCTACGCTTAGTGTGCTTAAGGTCTCTACCTGTTGACTACCATGGAGAGAAGCAAGAAATCCATGAGCATTGGCCGCGAAGACCTGGATGGCCGCCGAGTTGATTTCTCCGGCGTGACATCCGGTCGACGCCTACCACCCTCCGCTCAAAATGGGCGGAGGACAAACCGGACAGATCAGGTGTTACAAATGCGGACAGTTTATTTGTTCCTAACACAAACCGGCACAAGTTGTTGAACGCGAGCCCGGCCCGGTGTAAAGTACCCAGCACGATGAACGGGAAATCAACACAACTCAGATTGGCCGCTGGCGCCTTATCGGTCGGACAACCGACCGCGGCGACAGCTGGCGGCGCGGCTGCGCACGCATGGCGTTTGCGGACGATGCGCCTGAGTGTGGATTCCTATCGCTTCAATGATGGAGAACCCATGCGCTAAGCCTTCCTCAACATTGGTGTCGGAAGGTTTTGCAAAACGAACCTTCCAGATCACCCCCCAAAGGCCCTGGTCGGTTCAAGAACCTACCGGGGTTTTTTGTTTCCCCGGTAAATGATCTTTAACAACGGGGATTGTGTGAATGTCGGGGCAGCGCTTCGTCGAAGACGAGGCGGCCGCAATTTCGGCGGCGCGTGCATGCGCCTGTCCCCGACACCCTTTGCCGGCGTAGCTCAAATGGGAGAGCGGCTGCCTTGTAAGCAGCAGGTTGCAGGTTCGATTCCTTGTCGCCGGCTCCAGTTTCCGGAGGGGCTGAACATTGGCGGGTTCCCCTGGCTGTAAACCAGGCGCCTCAGTGCCGTGCTGGTTCGACTCCAGCTCCCTCCACCAGTTTCGGATCGGTAGCTCAGCAGGTAGAGCGGCGGGCTGAAGACCCGCGCGGCGGCCGTTCGATTCGGCCCCGATCCGCCAGACATGGCATGTAGTTCAATGGTAGAACGTCGGCCTGTTAAGCCGAATGCTGCTGGTTCGAGTCCAGCCGTGCCAGCCAGTTGCGGGGTAGGGGAGTTGGCCGTCCCCGCTGGACTCATGATCCAGAGATCGTCGGTTCAGGCCAACTTTCCGGCGGTCGCCGCCCCGCGATTGCTTCCCTTGGTTTGACGGGCCATACGGCGAGCATAGCGATTAGCTCGACTTTCCAAGTGGCGCACGTCAGGCATTGGCAGAATGTCACCGGTGCTTGCTGTGATGATCGCAGATCAAGACGAGACCCACTATGGCAAACGAAATGGGAATCACGCGGTTTTCGGTGCGGTAGCTTAATTCGGTAGAGCGCTGGCCTGTCGAGCCAGGAGGTGCCGGTTCGACCCCGGTTCGCATCGCCATGCTTTCAATGATCCGGTGGACTAATGGTTATGTCACAAGGCTTTCACCCTTGAGATTGCGGGTTCGAATCCCGTCCGGATCTCCACTGGACCGGTAGCTCAGTTGGCGAGAGCGCACGCCTGATAAGCGTGAGGACGGCTGTTCGAGTCAGCCTCGGTCCACCATCTGGGAGTAGCTCAGCCTGGCCTAGAGTCCCTGGTTTGGAACCAGGATGTCGCAGGTTCAAATCCTGCCTCCCAGACCACCTTTCGCGGACGTAACTCAAGTGGGTAGAGTGCCAGCCTTCCAAGCTGGGTGTTGCCGGTTCGAGGCCGGCCGTCCGCTCCACATTCAGGAGGCTCGCAAGGTTGGCGTGCTTATCGGTCCCGAAAACCGTGATGTCGGAAACGACGTGGGGGTTCGATCCCCTCAGCCTCCGCCAAGCAATGGTGAGCGTAGCTTAATCGGGAAAGCCCCAGGATGTGACCCTGGACGATGCCGGTTCGACCCCGGTGGCTCACCCCATGTGGAGAGGTGGCCGAGTCTGGTTTAAGGCGCTTGGCTGGAGATCAGGTATACGGGACAACACTTCGTATCGCGGGTTCAAATCCGGCCCTCTCTGTCAATCTATCCGCCCGTAGCTCAGATGGAAGAGCGGCAGGCTTCGAACCTGCAGGTCGGGAGTTCGAGTCTCTCCGGGCGGGCCAGAGTTTCCCTAATTGTGACCGCAAAATATTTCTGAAATATGCAGATTTCCTCTGTTCTTGGCTAAATCACCGGGGTCCCAAAGGAAGTGTATTTTTCCAATTTCCGACGGAAAAAATTTCCCGAATGTTGCGCGTCGCAGGTTTTGCCGCCTCTGGCTTAGTGGCTGAGCACCAGGCTTTTAACCTGGAGAGCGAGGTTCGATTCCTCGGGGGCGGATCACAATTTTGCCCTCCTTGGCTTAGTGGTGGAGCACCGGACTCTTAATCCGGAGACGGGAGTTCGAATTTCTCAGGGGGGGACCGGATTGAGAGGGAGGCAGGCTCTCAGGCGGGTCTCATAAGCCCGCTTTCGCCGGTTCAATTCCGGCCCTCTCAACCAACTCTCGCCTTGGCAGCACTTGCTCGGCCGCCCGCATGAAGCTGACCAGCCTCCGTAGCAGGGCGTTGTAATGCGAATGCCCGCCGCCCGCTTCGCACACCGCGGCGTACAACGCAAGATTGGGATTCTCGATCGCGGCCGCGGCCTTGGGTATGTCCAACCCGATCCTCTGGAGCCGGGTTGCAGCCACGGCCACCAGGAGCGCTTCGGTGGTGCGTTCTCCGTGTTCCAGGGCCGCGATGCCGGATACTACCAAATCGGCTCCCGGTAGATCGGATGGGAGGTCCCGCTTACGGAGTGCCATCAAGCGTCGGGCCGGCTTCGGGCTCATTGTTCTGACTGTGAATCGCCGCCAGGCGGGCAATCGCCGATCGGACCTGCCCGCGGAAGTGTTCAGGATCCAAGGCAGGGTAACGTGCAAGGTCCGGCGCAATAGCCTCAAACAATTCCATCAGCCTTGTCGATTTGATCAGATTCCGTTTGCGCATTGCCTCGACATCGCGCAGATCATGTTCGTAGCCACGCTCAATCTTTGCCAGCGCCTGAGCAAAAAAGTCGTAATGCAGGAACTCCACCCTTGCGCCTCGGCCCTGCGCCGAGGCGATGAACACGCTGCGCTCGTGCCACCCCGGCAACGGCGGGATAAAATCATCCGGGGCAGCCAATTCGATGTTCATGTTCAACGCTTCTTTGGCGTGGGCAATGGCTTCGAAAGCCCCGGCCGGCTCTGGATCCAGCTTGAGATCCACGTCCACGGTCAAGTTGCGCCAGCCATAGAGTACAGCGGACGCGCCTCCGGTCAGGTACACCCGCCCACCTTGCACACGGTCGGCGAAAAACCGCATGAATCGCTGCACCTTTTCGGCGTTGCAGGGCTCTCTGGGCATTGTGCCAAGTATCCCACAGAATCGGCATGTTCACGCATCCGGTCCCTCCATAGCCTGATAGTTCTGTGGCAAGAACGCCGCTCTTACAAAGCGGAGGTCGCCGGTTCGAATCCTGCCTGGGGCACGATGTCCTCGTAGCTCAATGGATCCAGAGCGCCGGGCTTCTAACCCGATGGTTGCAGGTTCGAGTCCTGCCGGGGACGCCACTTCATATCATGGCCGTCTGACGGGAATTGGCATACCTACCTGTCTCAGATACAGGTGTTTCCTGGTTCGACTCCAGGGGCGGCTACCACGAATCGGGCCCGGCGGGAACGCTGGGCCCCGGCGGCCGTGTGACGGGAACGGGTATACCTGCCTGCCTTAAAACCGGGCGCATCTCGGTTCGAGTCCGAGGGCGGCCACCAAGCCCATGCGGATCTGATGGGAACAGGCATACCTACCTGCCTTAGAAGCAGGCGATTCTCGGTTCCAATCCGAGGCTCCGCACCAAGCGCGGCTGACGGGAATTGGCATACCTGGATGGCTCAAACCCATCCGTTTCCTGGTTCGAGTCCAGGGTCGCGTACCAAGCATTTCACACAAACCTCGTTGTTGCAGAACCTCCAATCAAAGAAAAACTGATGAACGCAATGATCTTGAAACTCGACCGCGCCGGCCGCCCGATCCGTTGGGTGTCGCGTTATGAAGGGCTGCTCTTGTACTGCCGCGACCAAGTTGCCTGGGAGCAGGGCAGCGAGGTCATCCGCTTGCGGGGCGGTACCAACCGGCGCACCGGGCTGCGTACGGTCCGGGATGTCAACTCGATTGTGGCGGTGCGTTCGCTGGATCCGACATTGGCGGTGGCGAAGGTGCCGGGGCTGACCAACCCCGGGCTGTTCCGGCGCGATGAATTCATGTGCATGTACTGCGGCGAGGAGTTCAAGTCGCGGTTGTTGACGCGCGACCACGTCCGACCGCTTTCACGCGGCGGCGCGGACTGCTGGGAGAACGCGGTGACGGCCTGCCGCGCCTGTAACCAGCGGAAGGACAACCGCCGGCCCGAGGAGATCGGCTGGAAGCTATTGGCGTTGCCGTACGCGCCGAACGCAGCGGAAGGACTGATTCTGCACAATCGGAAGATCCTGGCCGATCAGATGGCGTTCCTGTGCGGGCGCGTCGGGCAGGAGAGCCGGTTAAGGGCGGCGGCCTAGAGGTCGCAGGAGCCCGGTTCGGGCTTGGTCTGTCGGTGTCGCGGACTCGATCGTCGTCGGCGCCGCGTTCGCCGGCCGCCTGATGGACCGCAACTGGTGCGGGGGCCTCCCCGCGCCCCTGGTTGTTGACCGCGCTTTGCTGGGCGAACTGGCCGCCGGGCGGCGTGTAGAACAAGAGCGGCAGGACACTGTAGCGCGCGCTGAGCTCATTGACGGAAGCGGTGCGGTGGCGGATCCACTGGCCAGCCACGAAGATCGGCCTGAATGACGGGTTGTTTATGATGCGGCGGAACGCCACAGGCGCACGCCGCAGGCACCGGTGACTGCGACATACAAAGGGTCGATGAACGACCACAGCAGTGGGACTTCGCGGCCAACGAGGTCGCCGAACCAGTTGGAAAGGAACCAGAGGGCGAGTACCAGCGACGAATAAAACAGGGTGTTCACTTCAAGGCTGCGTCGTGCATCCGGAATTTCCGCGCCGCCGTTGCTCAAGTCGAGCTTCCAGACCAGGCTTGCGGCACATGCCAGTACCACGGCCGGCGCCATGAACCAATCGAAGGCCGCCCATACCGGATAGCCCGTAGTGCCGTCGTCGTATACCGGCGTAACGACAAAGTGCACGGCCACGGCGAGAGCCAGCAGGAAAGCGTATGCGCCCAGAATGCGCTGAATAGTTCTCATGATCCTTTCATCTCCTTCTCGTTCCCAAGATTGGCGGCCATAGCGGGGGGCGTCCGCTCGCGAATCAACGGCCTTGGCAACAGCGGATCATAGGGTATCCGCCGACCACCGCCATTTGACAAAACTCCGTTGCGTCAGTTGTGGCACAATCGGCGCTTCGGAATTAACGTAAAGGGGACGTTATGAACCCGTTGAATACCCTTACCGGCACGCTGGTTGGCGGCCTTGTAATTTCTCTGGTCATCATGTTTATCGCGGCGGCCACCGGCAGTTCGATGGCCGGCGCCAATGCGGTCAACGCGTTTCTGATCTGGCTGCATGTGTTCGCCGGTACTACCTGGATCGGATTGCTGTACTACTTCAACTTTGTGCAGGTTCCGGCCTTGTCGGAGGCCGCTTCGGATGACGGCGGCCCCAGTGGCGCGGCCATTACCCGCTACGTAGCGCCGCGCGCGCTGTGGTGGTTCCGGTGGGGCGCAGTAGTCACCTGGCTGGCGGGTGCAACCTTCTTGCTGCACCGGGGCGATTTCTTTAACGCTTTCTCCCTGGGCCTTACGCCCGGCGGCGGCGACGCCATGTATGGCCTTACGATTGGTGTTGGCGTCTGGCTGGGCACCATCATGGCGCTGAACGTTTGGCTCATCATCTGGCCCAATCAGAAACGGGTTCTCGGGATGGTGGAAGCCAGCGCCGAGGAGATCAACAGGGCCCGCCGCACCGCGTTTCTGGCCTCGCGGACCAACACGCTGTTGTCCATTCCGATGCTGGCCAGCATGGTGGGCGCCGGCCACGGCATGATGTTCTAGCTACCCTGGGAAGGAGCGCGTCTTGCCCTTCTGACGCTGGGAACGAGGGCGTCCCCGCCCTCTACGAGGGCAGGATGCCCTCGTTCCCAGGGACATCAAGATGTGATTCGCATCGAAAAATCACAGGCCCTGATGTTCTTGGTCAGGGTACCGACGGAAATACGATCCACGCCGGTTGCGGCTACGGCGGCCAGGTTGTCCAGTCCAATTCCGCCGGAGGCTTCCAGAATCACCTCCCTCCCCCGGCGGTCGCGCTCTTCAACCGCGGCGGCAAGTTGATCCAGGGAGAAATTGTCCAGCATCACCCAGCCCGCGCCGGCCCCCAGTGCTTCCGCCAGTTCCTTGAGGTCTTGCACTTCCACGGTAACGGGTAAGTCGCCGCCCCGCCGTAAAGCCTGCTCTATCGCCTCGCGCACGCCCCCGGCGGCGGCGATGTGGTTTTCCTTCAGCAATACGGCGTCGTACAGGCCCATACGGTGATTGCTAGCTCCGCCCACCCGTACCGCGTACTTCTGCGCCTGCCGCAAGCCTGGAATGGTCTTGCGGGTATCCAGCAGGACCGCGCTCGACCCGGCCAGGGCTTCGGTCATCCTGCGGGCGCTGGTCGCGACCGCCGAGAGCAACTGGAGGAAATTCAGGGCCGATCGTTCTCCGCTTAGCAGGCCCTGCACCGGGCCGTTCAACTCGCAAACCGCCTCGCCGGCTGTGGCAAGTTCGCCTTCAGCGACCCGCCAGCGGACGTCGATACGCCCATCGCAGGAGCGAAACACTTCGTCGAACCAATCGCGCCCGCACAGCACGCACTCCTCGCGCGCCACCACCACCGCGGCCGCCACGGCGGATTCCGGCAGCAGCCGGGCGGAAACATCGCCCTCGCCCACGTCTTCACGCAGCGCCCGCCGCACATCCTCGCGCACCGCTTCCATGGGTGGGCCGGCGGTTACGTTTCCCATTGCCTCGGCGGCGGGCGGAAACCCGCTTACTTTTTCAGAAAAACGTTCAGGACCGTGGCGCGCACCAGCACGGCCTGGTCCTTTTCGCGCTTCAGTTCCGCCTCGACTACCGCCTGGCGGCGCCCGCGGTGGACGATCCGGCCCTCCCCCAGCAGCGGCTCTCCCATCGGCACGGCCTTGAGGAAATTGGCGGAAATCTGGGCGGTGGTGAACGGTCGCTGGCCGCAACCGAACCAGGTGGTGGAACCGCTCACATCGTCCAGTATGGCCAGCGCGTAGCCGCCCTGCAGCGAACCGATGGGATTGGCCAGTTCAGGCGGTGGGTTGTAGCGCGCGGCTACCCGGCCTTGCTCGGCATCCACGGATACCAATTCGCCGCCAACCGCCTCGCGGCTGGTAAGCCGCGGCAGTCTGGAGAGATCAACCGGGTCGGCCAACGATCAGTCCAGCACGTCGCCCAGGCGCGCGGCAAGGTCCGCCACATCCTGCGGATCGGCCTTGCTGACCTCCGGGTAATCCGTGAAGCGCTCGGGAATCTTGATCGTGGCGTCGATGCCCATCTGCTCGGACTGCACCGGAACGCCCTGGGCCGATTTGGGCGCCGAAGGATCCAGCACGAAGGCCTGGCCTGATGCGTTCATGATGATGTCGGAGACCGGCTGCACACGGCTCATGATCGCCCATTCGATGGAATTCATGTCATAGGGATTGACGTCGGGACCCACAACCACTACCAGCTTGGCAGTGCGCCCCCAGCGTCCCGCAGCGCCCCACACGGCGTGCAGCACGTACTTGCCGAACTCGGGATGCGGCTTGGTCGCGCCATCCACGGAAAGCTGGATGATATAGGTCATGTTGGGCGTGACCACCACGTCCTTGACCTCGGGAATCTTGCGCCCCAGGTCGCTCAAGACTTCGCCTTCCACCGGCAGCAGCGCCAGGTAGTTGTGGTCAAAGGGCGGCACCATTTCCATGGTCGAGTGCCAGATCGGATTGCTGCGGTGGGTGATGTGATTCACCTGCATCAACGGGAACACCTGCACCTTGTCGTAGTAGCCCACCGGGTTGGAATGCCAGCCGATCTGTTCCTGCTGGCCGGGCAGGAACACGCCTTCCAGCACGTACTCGGCGGTGGCGGGCACTTCGATGTCCACCGTGTCGCATTTCACCAGCTTCAGCGGTGAGCCGCGCAAACCGCCGGCGAAGTCGTATTCGTCCTGGCCGTACGGCAGCCCGGTCGCGGATGCCAGGTGCAGGGCCGGATCACAGTTGCAGGCGATCGCCACCTCCAGCTCCTTACCCGCGGCCAGCGCCTTGGCCAGGTGCAAGCCGATGTGGTTCATCGGCGGATTCCAGTAGGCGAATATCGCCAGGCACCGGTCCTGGTTGCGTTGCGAATACTCGCCGCCGGCCGGATGCTGCGCGTTCCACAACTGCGTATAGCGGTACCAACCTACATTGCGGGCGCCGGTTTCGGGATCCTTGGTAATCGCGATGCCGTTGGTGATATAGGCAGGACCTTCTTTGCCGAACCACACGTGCGGCAATTGCTTGCCCAGCGATACCTGATCTTCGGGAATCACCACTTCCTTGCACGGCGCACCCTTGGAGTCCACCATCACCGGCTTGTGCCAGCTCGCAGGATCGGAGAGCACGCCTGCGAGCTTACGCTTGGCCTTAAGCACATCCTCTTCTCCGATGGTTAGCGCGGTGCGCTCGCGGGTGCCGTAGGGATTGAACGCCACGGGCACTTCCGGCGTGTTGTAGCCGGTAAGATTCTCCAGCATCAGCGCGCGGTTGGAGCCGGCGTGCAGCAGCGCCATGAGCGGCTGCAGGTCCTTGTTACCCAGCGCCGCCGACAGGGGATGGGTGATGCGGCGCAGGTCCCCGCGCTCATCGAGCAGGTCCAGAAAAGCCCGAAAATCGTCATATGCCATCAACATTCCTCCCGTCAACACTTGCGTAAACGCGCAGCCTAATGCAATTTACCGTTTCTTTCCACGGGCAAAGGCCGGGCGAAGCATAAGGGGCGTCATTTGAGCAACGCAGGCGACAAGATTTACGACTGGCTGGCCTATCACGCCCGCTACAACGCCGATTCGCCGGCCTGCGTGGACCTGGGAACCGGGCGTCGATTTACGTACGCCCAATTCAATGAGCGCAGCACGCGCCTGGCTACCGGGCTGGCCATCCAACATGGCGTCGGCAAGGGCGACCGGGTAGCGATCATCGCCACCAACAGCACCGATTTCTTTGAACTCATGTTCGCCTGCTGGAAGCTGGGGGCGCTCTTCATGCCGTTGAACTGGCGCCTGCACCCGGTGGAAATCGCCGCGCTGCTGGCCCACGGCGAGCCGAAGGTCGTGTTCTGCGACGAGCTATTCCGCTCTCTGGCCGAGAGATGGGACAAGGGCGCCTTGCTGATCCGTCGCCCCGGCAGCGATTCGGACTACGAGAAGCTGATTACGGATCACTTGCCGGAAGCGGTAATGCCACACCTCACGGGCGAGGACCTGAATTGCCTGATGTACACCTCCGGCACCACCGGCCGCCCCAAGGGGGTGATGTACAACTACCGCATGACCTACAACTTCGTGCTGCATGCGGCTTTGCACGGGGGCGTGTCGCGCGAGACCGCGACCCTTACCTACGCGCCGCTGTTCCACACCGCCGGTCTGAACGCGGCTGCCACGCCGTTGTTCCACTACGGCGGCTGCCTGTATGTCATGCCCGGCTGGGACGCCGAAAAATGCCTCGGCTACCTGATGGACGCGGATATGGGGATTAGCCACTGCATCGGCGTGCCCACACACTATGTGATGATGAGCGAGCTGCCCGAATTCGCCAACGCCCGCTTCCCAACTCTGATCCACCTTGGCGTAGGCAGCGCCCCGGTTTCTATGGAACTGCTGCGCACCTGGGAGGCCAAAGGCGTTGCGCTGGCGCAGTCTTTCGGCCTGACCGAATGCTTCAGCGTGGCGCTCACTCCGCCGCATCGCGCCCGCGAGATGCTGGGCTCGGCCGGGCAAGCACTGATGCATGTGGACGTGCAAGTGGGTGACGAGCAAGGAAACGAACTGCCGCGCGGCGAAGTGGGCGAGATCCAGATCCGCGGCCCCGGCGTTACTCCAGGCTATTGGCGTGATCCCAAACTGACTGCCGCGTCCTGGGTGAACGGCTGGTTCAAGACCGGCGACGCAGCACACATGGACGAGAAGGGCACGCTCACAATCGTGGACCGGCTCAAGGACATGTTCATCTCCGGGGGCGAGAACATCTACCCGGCCGAAATTGAGCACGTGGTCGTAAAAATGCCGGCGGTAAGCATGGTGGGCGTGATCGGGGTGCCCGATCCCAAGTGGGGCGAAGTCGGAATGGCGCTGGTCCTGCCCCGCAAGGACATGCAAGTAACCGCCGACGAGGTGCTTGACCAGTGCCGGGCCAACCTGGCCCATTACAAGATTCCCAAACAGGTGAGGATCGTTGACGAGATGCCCATAAGCCCGCAGGGCAAGGTGCTGAAGACGGAACTGCGCCGCCGCTATGCGGGACCCTTCGGAACGAGGGCTTCCAGCGCTCGCCGAGGGCAGGATGCCCTCGCTCCCGGCGTCGAGGGCGGGGACGCCCTCGTTCCCAGGATTGAAGAGTCGCGACGTTGAACAAGAACACCCTCCCAATGAATGACAACCCGTTTCGATCGGCGGGTTTCCGGCGGTTGTTCGCGGCCCAGGTCATCGCCCTGATCGGAACGGGTCTGAGCACCGTTGGACTGCAGCTCTTGGCCTACCGGATGACCGGCGGCCAGGCTGCGCCGGTACTGGCCACTGCCCTGTCAATCAAAATGGTCGCCTACGTGTTCCTGGCCCCGATTTGCGGCGGCCTGGCCCACCGCGGGTCACGCAAGTCGATACTGGTGACCAGCGATGTGCTGCGCGCCGGGCTGGTTTTGCTGCTGCCTTTGGTTACGCAGGAGTGGCAGATCTATCTGCTGATCTTTGCGGTGCAAGCGCTGGCGGCGGCGTTCAAGCCCGTGTTTCAGGCGATCATCCCGACCGTAGTGCCCGATACGGCAACCTACACACGGGCGCTTTCCTATACCCGCATCGCCTACGACCTGGAAACGGTTGGCAGCATGCTGCTGGCCATTACCCTGATGGCCGCCGGCGGCGGCTTTGAGCTGTTGTTTGAACTGAACTCCGCCGCCTTCCTGATTTCGGCGCTACTGATTATCGTCACTCGTCTGCCTTCCGTCGTTCCGGTGGAGCGCACCGGCGGAAGGATGGACGAGGTTACCTTCGGGATCCGGTCGTACCTGGCCACGCCCAGACTGCGCGCCCTGCTGGTGCTGTATTTCGCCGCCGCCATGGTCAGCAGCGCGGTGCTGGTAAATAACGTCGACTACGTGCGCACCGAGCTTGGCGGCGAAGACTTTCTGGTTGCCCTAACCATGCTGGCCTACGGCGCCGGTTCGATGACCGCGGCGCTAACGACTCCATTGATCCTGCGCCGCATCGCCAGCCGGCAGTTGATTACCCGGGGAGCGCTCCTGGCAGGCTCCGCCGCCCTGTTTCTGATCCTGGCGCCCGGGCTGGCTCCTTTGTTGGTGGTGTGGGTTTTCATGGGGATGGGCGGATCCTGGGTATACACGCCCGCCGGACGGGTGATTAATCGATCCTCCAACCCGGCCGATCTGCCGGCATATTTCTCAGCTCACTTCTCGCTTTCGCACGCCGCATGGCTGGTGGGCTATCCACTTGCGGGCTGGCTGGGATCCGCCTTGGGGCTGCCGATCGCCGGCTTGATCCTGGGACTGACCTGCATCGTGCTGGCGGTGACCGGCGCAAGATTGTGGCCGAGCAAGGACAGCCAGGAAATCGTGCATGACCATACCGCCATGGAACACACGCATCAGCATTTCCACGATGCGCACCACCAGCACTCCCACGATAGCGACGACGGCCCGGACCCGCATAGCCACACCCACCGCCACGAGCCCACGCGGCATTCCCACGACTACGTAATCGACCTGCACCACCCGCGCTGGCCCGAGGCGTAAGCGGAGAACATGCCCTCGCCTGCCAGAAACACCCTGGGAAGGAGGGCTTCCAGCCCTCCACGAGGACAAAATTCCCTCGCTTGCCAGGAACACCCTGGGAAGGAGGGCATCCTGCCCTCGACGAGGACAGGATGCCCTCGCTTGTATGTTTGAATGGAGCCACCCTCGGGGCCCTCGAGCTGCCGAGGGTGGCGGTGGTAGGACCGTGCCCTCGCTGGCCTTTAAGAGCCGTATGGGAGTTGGGTCGCCACCGTCTTTTCTCACCGTCCTGAATGGATACATGAGCAACAAGGCTCGCATTACAAGCACAGGAGAAGAAAAGATGACTGATCATACCGTAGGAGTGGATATCTCCAAGAGACACCTGGACGCCTTCCAACTGCCCGAGGAGAAGGCCGCCCAGTTCACCAACGACGCCGCGGGCTTTAGGAAATTGATCGCCTGGATCGGCAAGTCCATCGAGTGTGTGGCCTATGAACCCACCGGACCCTACCATCGTGACTTTGAGCTGGCCCTTCTCAAAGCCAAGCTGCCGCTGGCCAAGGTCAATCCCTGGCAGGCGCGGCGCTTCGCCCAGGCCACCGGACAGCGCGCCAAGACCGATGCGGTGGATGCGCGCATGCTGGCGTGTATGGCCGCCACGCTGGCCCTGCGGCCCACCTCGCTTGCGTCGAAGTGCCAACGCGCATTGAGCGACTTGCAAACCGGAAAAAACAAACTCATCCGGGACCGCACCGCCGAACTCAACCGGGGCGATCATCTCCGTGATCCCCTGCTCAAACAGCAGCATCAGACCCACCTGAATATGCTCAACCGCCATCGCCGCGCCATTGACACCAAGACCCAAGAGCTCATCGCCGCCGAGCCGACCCTGGCCCGCAAGGCCGAGATCATCGCCTCGATCCCCGGTCTGGCGTCGAACACCGCCGCCAACCTGCTGGCCGAGATGCCCGAACTGGGCACCCTCAGCAACAAGGCCGCGGCCAGCCTGGCCGGGTTGGCCCCCATCGCACGCGAATCCGGCGCTTGGCAGGGCCGCCGCTTCATCCAGGGCGGGCGGCATCCCGTCCGCCGGCTCTTATACATGCCCGCCGTGGCCGCGATCCGTTGCAATCCAGACATGAAGCAAACGTTTCGGACACTGGCCGAACGCGGGAAACCCGGCAAGGTCGCGGTCGTGGCCATCATGCGCAAACTCCTGATCCTGGCCAACGTCTTGATCAAGCAAGATCGCCTGTGGACTCCCCAACGACCCCAGGCTCACACCAAACAAGCCATCGGCCACAGCCCCTTGCCCATGCCATCACCCGAATACACTCCGCCGGAATCCAACCGGCCAAGCACCCAAAGGACAAACCACACACCCGTCCCAACTTGCCCATCCATACCTCTGGCTGCCCATGCTTGACAATATGGATACTCCCAGCGATCGCTACTCGCCGGTCAGGCGGGCAATGGCCTCGCGGTAACCATCCTCGAGCTCGGTGATGAGTTCGGCGGTGGGCAGCACGCGTTCCACCGAACCCACGCCCTGCCCTGCCGACCAGATGTCGCGCCAGGCGCGCGAGCGCTTTTCCTCGTTGTCGAACTGGATGTCGGGGTTGGCCCGACCCAATTCGGCGGGATCAATACCGGCCTGTTCGACACTGGTCTTAAGGTAGTTGGCCGGGACGCCGGTGAAGTACGCGGTAAGCACCAGGTCGTCCACGCCGCTGTCCACCAGCATCTGCTTGTAGGAGTCCGACGCCAGGCTTTCGCGGACGGCTATGAAGCGCGTACCGACATACGCGAAATCGGCGCCCATGGCGATTGCAGCCGCGATGTCCGCTCCGTTTGAGATACCGCCGGCCAGAACAATCGGGCCATCGAAGAACTTGCGCACTTCCGCCAGAAACGCAAACGGCGTGATCATGCCGGTGTGCCCACCTGCGCCGGACGCCACCAGGATCAGGCCGTCCGCCCCGGCGGCGGCGGCCTTGCGCGCGTAAAAAAGGCTGTTGACGTCGCAAAACAAGAGGCCGCCGTACGAGTGCACCTCCTCGCGTACCAGCCGGGGGCTGCCCAGGGAACTGATCACCATGGGCGCCTGGTACCGGACCGTAAGCTCAAGGTCTTCCGCCAGCCGTTTGTTGCTGCGATGCACGATCAGGTTGACGGCCCACGGTGCAATCCTTCCCGGATCAATCTGTTCCGCGGCGGCCAGTTCGCCGGAAATGCGTTGCAGCCATTCTTCCAGGACTTCCAATGGCCGGGCATTGAGTGAAGGAAACGCCCCGATCACGCCCCCCCTGCAGGCCTCGATCACCAGCTCCGGACCGGAAACCAGGAACATGGGCGCGGCAAAGATCGGCAGCCGCAGCCGCTCCTTCAATTGCGCCAGACTTGCGCCGATTTCTGGGCTCGAAGCCACCGCAATGAGGTTCGTCGTGGTTGCTAGTCGGGTTCGCCGCTGGCCAGGGGCGGTAGTTGGCCGAGATGCACTCCGCTATCGGCAATCAGGGTCTCGCCGGTAATAAGCGGGGCGCCTTCCAGGAACCATACGATGACCTCGGCGACATGATGTGGCTCCGCAATCTGCTTCAGCGGCAGGACGTTGCGGGCCATATCGAGCATGGCCTGGTAGGCCTCTTCACCCATTCCTCCTTGCAGCCAGCGGGTCTGGATCATGCCGGGAGCGACACTGTTGATGCGGATTTCCGGCCCGAGCACATGGGCCAGGGACTTGGTCATCAGGTTCAGCGCGGCCTTGGAGGCAGCGTAGGGGATCGACGATGCGATGCCCGTGATACCACCTATCGAGGAGTTGTTGACCACGGCGCCGCTGCCCAGCGCCCGCATATGCGGTTCCACTGCGCGGATCATCTGGTAGGCACCCACCACGTTGACCGCGTATATGTCCAGGAAATCCTGCTTGTTGATGCCGTCCAGCTTGAAGTACGGGTTGAATTTGGTCCTGCCGGCGTTGTTGACCAGGTAGTCAATGCGGCCCCAGGCTTCCATCGCAGCCGCCGCCAGGGCACGGCAATCGGCGTCTTCGGACACGTCTGCCTGCACTACCCGCGTCTCTGCGCCGGCGGCGCTGCAGCGCGCGGCGGTAGCAAGCGCCTCCTTCTCGCTGCGGGTGTAGTTCACTACGACGTTGCAGCCGCGAGCCGCCAAGAGTTCGGCCGTAGCGGCGCCAACACCGGTGGCCGAGCCGGTCACGATGGCGGTTTTCCGTTCGTTCATGGCGCGCAATTCTAGCCCGCAATCTGCAGGCTGGCCCGGCCGCCGAGGCTGCGGTAAAGTTGGCGCCGCCCCATTACCACAGGAGAAAGAATCATGGCCGCCCCGACAGGAAGAGAAATGCCGGCGTGGGTGAAGCGTCCAATATCCGATATGCCCGTACTTGGCCCCGCGGAGTCGCTTAGCGGTGTGCAAAAGGAATTACAGGAACTTCTGGACCGCTACTCAAAGGGAATCGAGAATGCCGAGCTTTCGGAAGTCGAGGCGTGTATGCGCACCGATGAGGAATTCCTGATCGTCGAATCCACCTATCCGAACTACGGTTGGGATGACTACTACCAGAACCATCTCAGCCTCGAGCTCGGGATGATTGACGAGGTCGAATACAGCGCAGAACTGGTGCACGCTTACGGCAATGACAACCTGTCATATGGCGTGTTCACCTATCGCGCCGCCGGCTCACGTGATGGAAACAGGCGCAGCGTAGAGGGAATGGGCACTCTGGTTGCCGAGCGCATGAATGGCGAGTGGCGCATCCGCCACTGGGCCACTTGCTCGCGAAAGCCGCTGAGCCACTAGCCAAACCCCTGGGAACGAGGGCTTCCAGCCCTCAACCCTGGGAACGAGGGCTTCCAGCCCTCAACGCTGGGAGCGAGGGCATCCTGCCCTCGACGAGGTCAGGATGACCTCGTTCCCAGGTTAGCTCTTTGCTGCCTCCTTACCTCCGGGCCAGCGGCGCACCAAGCCGGTGTCCAGGCCGAAAAGGTCCATGATCCTGCCGACGCTGTGGTTGATGATGTCGTCCACCGTTTCCGGCTTGGCGTAGAAACCCGGAACCGGCGGCGCCACCACGGCGCCCATCAGCGCCACCTCGCGCATCAGACGTAAATGCCCCGCGTGCAGCGGAGTCTCGCGAGGCACAAGCACCAGCTTGCGATTCTCCTTCAGCGTCACATCCGCGGCGCGGACCAGGAGGTTCGCCGCATAGGAGTTGGCAATGGCGGACAGCGTCTTCATCGAGCACGGCGCCACGATCATGCCGCCGGTGCGAAACGACCCGCTCGCGATCGTGGCCGCCACGTCGCTGTCGGAATACACCACATCGGCCAGCGCCTCCACATCCCGGACCTTCCAATCCGATTCCAGCGCTATGTTGACCTTGCCGCCGTTGCTCAGCACCAGGTGGGTTTCCACCTCCGGGGCTTCACGCAGGGCTTCAAGCAAGCGAATGCCGTAAATCACGCCGCTGGCGCCCGAAATTCCAATGATTAGCCGCACAAACGTCTACTCCCAAGAAACTGCGCCTATCGTAATCCGACAAATTCCAGGAGAGGATCAAATTCACCCCGATCGGCGCGTTTCAAGCTGCCGATGCAGGTTCTTCGAACATCATGCCTCATCCCAAAAATTGCGCGGCATTTCGTGGGCAAGCTTGTCTGCCAACCGCTCTATCTCCCGGACAACCTGATGGTCGGGCAAGGATTGCTTCTCCAAGGCCATGTGTGAACTGGCCCGGCGAATGATTCTTGCGGCCATTGCGCGCGCTTGAGCGCGCACACACGCACTTACGTTGCCTTCATTCGGCACTATCGCGTAGACAAAGCGCCCGCCAAGCGAGTCGGCAAGTTTTTCCATCTGCCTGATAGTGACGCCACCCTCACGCTCTTTACGCTCCGCTTGATAGATGGCGGCCCTGGTCACTCCCGCCCGGCGGGCAAGCTGCGGCGCGGACATGCCAAGCGCCTTGCGCATGGTGGTAAGCCATCCTTCACTCGGCAGTTTCAGGCCGCCGATTTTTTCGGCCGAACCATCAATGATTCGAGCGTATTGCCTTCTGGCAGCTTCCTTTACACTCATTTGTCTATCCATCTATAACCTTCTTTCGTGCAACAGCATATACATGCATATACAAGAAGCAAGACTTCGAGAACAGAAAATGAAGGTGGTGCCGGAAGTCAGATTCGAACTGACGACCTACGCATTACGAATGCGTTGCTCTACCAGCTGAGCTATTCCGGCGAGTCCGGCCGGCGGCTGGCGCCCCGTGTAAATCCTTGCACGTAAGCGCTCGCCGCTGCGCTTGAACGGGCGGATTGTATCGCAATCGCAGTTTGCGGCATTTTGTCCACGAACACGAGCAATTGGCCCGTTCATCGCGGCGAGGCCGCTGACTATTGTTGTGTTCGCGCCTGCTGGAACGGCGTAGCAAGGGATCGCATGATGCGTGGCTATACGCTTTTGGAAATTCTGGTCGCACTGACTCTAAGCGCCATTGCTGTTCTCCTGACCCAGCCCGTTCTCGCAACCGGTATGCTCAATCTGCAGCGGAGCACAACGATCAACGGATTGATTCGCAGCCTGCACTTCGCACGCCGCACAGCCGCCGAAAGCGGCAGCGACACGACACTGTGCGCCAGCCCCGACGGTCGGCGGTGCAGCGGCGAAGATGATTGGAGCACCGGATGGATCGTGCATGACGGCCCTCGCCGAAAGGGGCCCTACGCGCCGCCGCCAGGCGCGGTCCTGTACCGACTACGAGGCCGGACCGGTTTGACCATCAGCGCAAATCGCACCCAGTTCGTGTTCCGGCCGTTCCGCGGGCGCTCCACCAACGGCACCCTGATCCTGTGCGACCGCCGCGGAAGCGGCGAGGCGCGTGCCGTTATCGTCAACAACATGGGCCGTCCGCGCCTATCACCGACCGCCACCGATGGCGACCCGCTGCCCTGCCCGCCCGGCTGAACGGCAAGGCGGGTTCAGCCTCGCCGAATGCCTGCTGGCCTTGGCTCTGTTCAGCCTGGGGCTGTTGGGCGCCGGCGCGCTGATAACCGAACGCCTGCGTGAAAGCCGCGCCGCGCACAGCCATTTCCTGGCCGACATGCTGGCGCAGGACCTGGCAGCGCGCATTGAAGCAAACCCCCGGGCGCTCGGCGAAGACGACTTCCGGGCCTGGCAACGACAGGCTTCGGACAGTCTGCCCGGCCTGCAATGCGAGGCGGCAGCCCTGGGCGGCGCCCCGCCTGCGTACCGGGTGGAACTGTTGTGGCCGCTAAGTTCAGGCGAGTCCGGTCGACTGGTCGTGTGGCTAGGGCAATGAGCGGAGCTTCCAGCGGGCAGCGGGGCGTCAGCCTGACCGAGTTGCTGGTTTCCCTGGCGATTTCAAGCATGTTGTTGCTGGGCGTATTCGCCTCGGCTCAGCAGTTCCGCCAGGCCGCGCAAGCGGCTGAGAACCTGCACAAGCTGGAGGAGAAGGCGAGATTCGTACTGGATCTGCTGCGCGCCGATATTCGCTCCGCGGGCTATTGGGGACTGCATGCCGATTCGGCAGCCATCCGTCTGGGGGCAGGCGCGACGGTGCGCTGCGGCGGCGCCGATGCCACGGATTGGGCCTTGCGCCTGGATCACTCCGTAGCCGCCGGCAACGACGAGTGGACCTTGCCATGCCCGCCCTATCGGAACCGGCGGCAACCGGGCGCCGACCTGCTTGAGATTCGCCGGGCCGACCTGAGCACCTCCGGCGCGGATGCGCGCAAGCTTCAGGTGCTTTCTTCAAGGCGCGAAGCGGTGGTGTTTGCGGCAAGTACGCCGCCGACTTTGGAGGGCCGTACCGAACTGCGCGACCTGGTAGTCCACGCCTGGTACGTTTCGGCTCGTTCAAGCCATGATTCCGGGACGCCGTCGCTACGGCGCAAGACCTTGATCAGCGGCAAGCTGCTGCGCGACGAGGAAATCCTCTCAGGGGTTGAGGACCTTCAAGTCCGGCTTGCCGTGGACACCGACGGCGACGGCCTGGCCGACCGGGTGATGGATCCGGGGTCGCCGGAGCCTGTTGTGGCCGTGCGGTTCTGGGTGCTACTGCGCAGCGACGCTACTGAGCCCGGCTACCAGGATTCGAGGGACTACGCGTACGCCGACCGTGCGGCGCGGCGCTTTAGCGATGCCCGCCGCCGCCTGCTGGTCAGCGGTAGCGAAGTGGTGGCCAATGCCCGCTGAAGCGGCGAAGTCCGAGCGCGGAGTTGTGCTGGCCGCAGTGCTCATGGTGCTTGCGGCACTGTCGCTGATGGCGGTGACCGGCAAGGGCGACGCCGCCTTGCAATGGCTACAGGTCCGCAATTCCCGAGAGTACGCGGAGGCGGTTCAATTGGCCCACACCGGAATCGGAATGGCGCTTGCCGGCGACCAATTCAATATCGCCGCAACGCAAACCGGCCGCTACTGCCGGATCGCTTCACGCTGCGTCGAGTGGACCACACGCCATGTCGAGACCACTCCGGCGCCGGCAGGTTTGGATAAGCGCCCGGAGCCTCAGCGCGCCCTGCATTTCGAAGTCAGCGCCGAAGGACGCGCCGGGACCCGGGCGCGAGCGCCGATAGTGGTTGGCTTTGTGTTGATTACGTCCGGCGCAACGGACGACCCGTTACCGAAAGCCATTGAGATATGCGCAAAGGAGGATAGTTGCCCCCACGATTCCGCTGGTCCTCCAATCCGGCGCTATTGGCGCGAAGAGGCCAGCTGATGCCGGCAAGGCGCGGGTTCAGCTTGACCGAGCTGTTGGTGGTGCTGGCAATCCTGGGATTACTGGCGGCCACCGCCATACCTCTGTGGAACCGGCAGGTGGAACGAACGCGGCGTCTGGACGCAACCGAGGCACTTATGCGGATTGCCGTGCTGCAGGAGCGTTTCTACTTCGAGAACGGCCGCTATGCCGGCAGCGCAGAATTGGCGACGCCGGCGCCCTCGGGACTGGGCGTCAGCGGCACGGAGCGGGGCTACTACCGGCTTGACCTGCGCGCGCTTGGCGGTGATTTGACGGTCGGATATGAGGTGCGGGCTCTTGCCGAGCCGGAAAACGCTCAGGCGGGCGACGAAGAGTGCCGGGTCTTTGCTCTGGACTCTACCGGCGGCCGCTCAAGCGAAACTGCCGATGGAGTAGACAGCAGCGGGGAATGCTGGCCGTAGGCGCCTGGGAACGAGGGCATCTTGCCCTCGTTCCCAGCGTTATTTCCGCGAAGTGGAGCGGCTCTGGAACAGCAAGTGGAACAGCACCAGAATAACGCCGGCGGTAATTGCCGAATCGGCGATGTTGAAGGCAGGAAAGGTCCAGCCGCCGTAATGCAGCGAGACAAAGTCCAGTACGTAGCCGCGCGCAACACGATCGATAATATTGCCCACCGCGCCGCCGGCCATCAGCGCCAGGCCCAGCGCCCAGGACGCATCGCCGCCGGTCGTGGCCTGACGCATGAGCGATCCCAGGTACACGACCAGGGCCAAACCCAGGACCAGGAACAGCCCGTTCTGCCATCCCGAGGCGCCGGAAAGAAGACCGAACGCAGCCCCGCTGTTGTGCCAGCGCACCAGATCGAAGAACGGCAGCACGGCGATGCGCTCCAATTCGACCAGGCGCGCGGCGATCAGCCACTTCACCGCCTGGTCCAGCGCCACCACTGCCGCGGATATCGCAAGCAGCCAGCCGAACCGCGGCGGTTTCATGCCCATTCGCGAACCTCGCCTGCACCGCCGAGATTCAACACACAGCGGTCGCACACGCCCTCGTGGCTATCGCCTTGCGGGCGAACCGGAACCCGGTGCCAGCAGCGCTCGCATTTGGAATGTCCGCTGGCGCGGCACACCGGCGCCTGATCCGCCTCTCCCGGCTCAAGTTTCACGGCTGCGGATATGAACACGAAACGCAATTCGTCTCCCAACTGCTCCAGGGCAGGCAACGCGGCAGCATCCGCGGGCACGGTAAGTTCCGCTTCCAGCGAGGATCCCAGATCGCCGGCCTGGCGCGCCTCTTCCACCACCCCCAGCACCCGCGAACGGGCTTCGCGCAGCGTTTCCCAGTCCGCCCGGCACTCGGGCAAGTCCGGCAGCTGGTGCGGATCGGACATGAATACCGACTCGGGGCGGTCGCCCGGCATTTCCCGCCAGAACTCCTCGGCGGTAAAGCTGAGCACCGGGGCCAGCCAGCGCGCCAGGCATTCGGCCAGGCGCCAAAGGGTAGTCTGGGCGGAGCGCCGGCCCGGGCTGTCTTCCGGCATGGTGTAGAGCCGGTCCTTGATCACGTCCAGGTAGAAGTTGCCCATGTCGACGACGCAGAAATTATGCACCAGCTGAAAGATCGGGTGAAACTCGTAGCTGCGATAGTGCTTCCATACCGCCTCGTCCAACTGCGCGGCCCGCCGCAGCGCCCACAGATCCAGATCCACCAGCTTGCCGGGCTCCAGCGCGTGTTCATCGGGATCGAACCCACGCAGATTGCCGAGCAGGAATCGCGCCGTATTGCGCAGTCGGCGATAGGCGTCCGATACCCTCGTAAGGATGTCGGACGAAATGCTCATTTCGCGCCGGTAGTCGGAAGTCAACACCCAAAGGCGCAAAACGTCCGCGCCGAGCTTGTCGACCACTTGCCGCGGGTCCACGACATTGCCCAGCGACTTGGACTGCTTGCGGCCCTGTTCGTCCACTGCGAAGCCGTGCGTCAGCACCGCTCGATACGGCGCCCGGCCGTCGATGGCCACGGAGGTCAATAACGATGACTGGAACCAGCCGCGATGCTGGTCCGAGCCCTCCACATAAAGATCCGCGGGGTTCTCGATTTCGGGATGTTCCGCGCCCACGCAACGATGAACGAGCCCGGAATCCATCCATACGTCCATTACGTCGGTGACCTTTCGGTATTCCTGCGCGTCGCCCCCCAGCAACTCGGCCGGATCCAGCTCGAACCACGCCTCGATGCCCTTCTCGTCCATGCGTGTGGCGATGTCAGCCATCAAGCGCGCCGATTGCGGATGCGGCTCGCCGGATTCGCGGTCTACAAACAGGGGCAGCGGCACGCCCCAGGAACGGCTGCGCGAAATGCACCAGTCGGGTCGAGTCTCCACCATTCCGGCTATCCGCTGCTCTGCCCAACCCGGGTACCAATTGACATTCTCAATCGCACTTGCCGCGCCTTTGCGAAGTCCCGCCCGGTCCAGGCCCACGAACCACTGCGGTGTGGCGGTGAACAACAGCGGGCGGTGGTGGCGCCAGCAGTGGGGATAGGCGTGGCGATAGTCCTCCCGGCAAAGCAGCATGCTCCGGTCCGCCAGCATGCCGGGAATCTTCCGGTCCGCTTCTTCCACGTGCATTCCGCCCACCAGCTCGGTGCTCTTGAGGAAATGGCCGTCCATTCCCAGCGGGTTGTCCAGCGGCAGTCCGGCCTCGCGGCACAGCGCAAAGTCGTCGATGCCGTGCGCGGGCGCGGTATGGACCGCTCCGGTGCCGGTGTCCAGGGTGACGTAATCGGCCGTCAGGATCGGCGAGAGTCGCTCGTAGAAGGGATGGCGCAATTCAACCCCTTTGAGTTGTTCGCCTTTCAGCGCCGCCAACTCCCGCGCGGCGCCCGCGGCGCCGAAACGCTTCAGGGCATCTTCGGCCAGGCCCCGCGCCAGCACCAGGCGTTCGGCGCGGCCACCGATTTCCGCCTCCAGAAACACGTAGTCGAAGGTATCGCTCAGGACCACTGCCTGGTTGGCGGGAAGGGTCCAGGGCGTGGTGGTCCAGATGGGAATGCAGACCGGCGCGCCGTTATCCTCCACCCCGTCGAACCGCCCGTAGAAGTCGGCGCTATCGTGCGCCATGAAACGCACGTCCACGGCAATCGAGGTCTTGTTCTCGTACTCGACCTCCGCTTCCGCCAGGGCAGACCCGCAATCGAGGCACCAGTGGACCGGCTTGTGGCCGCGATACACGTGACCGCGGGCATAGATTTCGGCAAACGCGCGAATCTGGTTGGCTTCGTAGCCCGCCGCCATGGTCAGATAGGGCCGCTCCCATTCCCCCAGCACGCCCAGGCGGCGGAAGTCCTTGCGCTGGCCTTCGATATGCCCCGCGGCGTAGCGCCGGCATGCCTCCCGGAACCGTGCCCCATCAAGCGCGGCAGCCTTGTGGCCAAGTTCCTTTTCCACCCGCACCTCGATGGGCAGGCCATGGCAATCCCATCCCGGCACGTAGGGCGCGTCATAGCCGTCCAGGATCCTGGACTTGACGATGATGTCCTTGAGGATCTTGTTGTAGGCATGGCCGATATGAATCGACCCGTTGGCGTACGGCGGCCCGTCCAGAAGGGTGAATTTCTTGCGCCCCGCCATGTGCTCCCGGATGCGCGCGTAACGACCGCTGCTTGCCCACTGGCGCAGCATTTCCGGCTCGCGGCGGGCCAGATTCGCCCGCATCGGGAAAGCCGTACGCGGCAGGTTCAGAGTTTCTCGATAGTCAGCCATGACAACGGTGAGTGCTTGAGACGGAAGTGTGACGAACCCTTAGGCCGCGCGCAAGAGTTTACGGGCCTGATCCGCATCCCGGTCCATCTGCGCGCGCAATTCGTCCAGATTGTCGAAACGCACTTCGTCACGCAGCTTCGCCACCAGCTCCACATCCAGGAAGCGGCCGTACAGATTTCCGCTGAAATCGAAAATATGTGCCTCCAATATCTTCTCCTTGCCGCCCACCGTGGGCCGGTAGCCGATGCTGGCCACCCCGTCCAGGGGCCGCTCTGCCGCGCCATGCACGCGCACAGCGAATATCCCGTCCAACGGGCTCACGCGGCGCTTCAGCAGAATGTTGGCGGTGGGATATCCAAGCCGTGCGGCGCCGATATTCAGTCCTCGAACGACGCGCCCGCCCATGCAATAGGGACGTCCCAGGAGCCTCGCGGCCAGACGCATGTCGGAATCCGCCAACGCACGCCGCACGCCGCTGCTGGAAACGCGCTTGCCATCCACTCGAACCGGCGGCGCCTGCTCCACGCCGAAACCCTGCTGCGCCCCGCCTTCCCGCAGCGTATCCATACCGCCGCGGCGCAGATAGCCGAACCGAAAATTGGGGCCCTGGATCACGTACCGCACCCTCAGCAGGTCGACCAGCACGTCCTGCATGAACTCATCCGGAGAAAGCCGTCGGATCGTTTCGTTGAAAGGCGGGCAGTACAAGGCATCGATTCCCGCAATGCTGAGCGCAGCATATTTCTCTCGCAACGTCATCAGCCGCGGCGGAGGCGCTCCCTGCGCCAGGTATTCCTTGGGCGAAGGATCGAAGCTGAACACGACCGCGGCCAGCTGCCGCTCGGCAGCCGCCTCAAGAACCCGGCGCAGGACTTCCAGGTGCCCCAGGTGCATGCCGTCGTAACCGCCCACCGTAACGACGCAACCGTGGTCAAGTGGGGCGGGCAGGCTGGAGATACGGCGAAGTAGAAGCATCGCTCGCGGGGCAGATTTCCTTTGGTGCCGCGAATTATAGAAGGCTGACGAGAATTGGCGTCAGGTTGCGTCGCGCCATCGGTGACCGGTTACGGAAAGGCACACGAAATACGCCGCAGCGGCCCCGCCCGCGCACGCCAGCATCCACAGGCAGCGAGTAGTCAGCGAGACCTCGGTCCAGCGCGCCGCTTCGGGAGCGAACTCCGCCAGGAGCAGACAGATCACGGCTGTCGCCACCACAATTCGCAGCAGCGGCTTGAACATTACGCCACGTTTGCCTTCCGGGTCCTGGCGCCGGAACAGCAACCACAGGGCCACCCCGTTGATGGTGGCAGCCAAGGCCGTGCCGCTAGCCAGCAGCGCGTGCGGCGCAGGCAGGCTTTGCCCGACCCAGAACCACAGAAGCGGCAAGGTAACGGCAAACTTGCACGCCAGGGCCAGGATAGCGACCCGGACCGGAGTCTTCATGTCCTGCCGGGCGAAGTACGACGGCACCAGCGTCTTGATCCCGATCAGGCCGGGAAGGCCCAAGGCATAGGCCTTAAGGCTCAGCGCCGCCATTTCCACGTCCACGAGACTGAACTTGCCGCCGAAGAACAGCGTGGCCATGATCGGTTCCGCCAGGATGAACAGACCGGCGGCGCAAGGCAGCGAAATGGCCAGCCCCGAGCGGATCGCCCAGCCGGTGGAAGCCAGGTATTCCTCCCGCTCTCCCGCGGCGTGCAACCGCGACAGCCTGGGCAGCGCCACGGTGGCCAGCGCCACCCCGAACACGCCCAGCGGAAACTCCATCAAACGCTGGGAGTAGTTCAGCCAGCTGATGCTGCCGGACGCCAGAAAGGTGGCCAGCACCGTGTCGAGGAGCACGCCTATCTGGGCCGCCGACGAGCCTATGATGACCGGGACCATCAGCTTCGCAATCCGCCGCACGCTTGAGTCGCGCCAGCCCCAGCGCGGAAAGATCACGCCGCAGGTGCGCCGTGCGAACACAAGCAGGAACAGCATTTGCGCCAATCCGGCCACGAAAACACCCCAGCCAAGCACCGCGCCCTGCGGCTGGGTCTGCATTGCGTACAGACTGGCCGCAGCAATCAGGCTCACGTTCATCAGCACCGGAGTAAATGCCGCAGCAGCGAACTTGCGGTGGGAGTTCAACGCCGCTGCCAGCATCGCGGTAATCGAGATGAAGAACAGATACGGGAAGGTGCGGCGCAACATCGTCACCGAGAGCTCGTAGGCTTCACCACCTTCAAGCGCGAACCCCGGGGCGAAAATCCACACGAAGACGGGAGCAAACAACACGCCGGCCAGCGAGACCAGAGCCACGACAGCACCCACGGTGCCGACAACCCGGCCCAGCAGAATCCGCAATTCTTCCTTGTCCCCGGTTTGCATCCGTTCGGAATAAACCGGGACAAAACTCTGCGTCAGCGCACCCTCGGCGAAAAAGTGCCGGAACAGGCTGGGAATGCGAAACGCCACGATAAAGGCATCCATGACCACGCCGGCCCCGAGAAAGCGTGCGAAGGCGATCTCACGGGCCAGACCGAGCACCCTGGATACGGTGGTAAGGCCCGCCACCAGGGACCAGGACCCCAGCATGCCGTCCTTTTTCTTAACGTCACTCATCCCAGCCGGCAGTTTAACGGCGGCCGCGCCATGACGAGCTTGCTACTCCCCCGAGAGGCTGCTGCACAGAACTTCAGTGAAGTCGAGTAGCCCCGTTGGCATTAGTCGGCCCTCGGTGTTTCCTTCGTGAGCCTGCCAATGCGGACCAGTTTCTCAAGGGCCGGGGATGTCATCTTCGTCCCCAATGACCGGCAGGCGCGGCCGGCCGACAACTCGCGCCAAGAACCCGTCGGCCCTCGCCCTTTTTTCCCACCATTGCGCGGGGGTGACTATTGTCGGATTGACGGTTCGCCCCAACTCCGACTCTGCGGTTTGCACCGCCGCGTACAGATCCGCGTAGCTGAGCGCATCGCCAGCTACGACCATCAGGTCGATGTCGCTATCGCCTCGATCTCGGCCCGCAGCGACGGAACCGAACACGAAGGCAGCGCGTATGTGGCCTGCGGTGGCTTGCAGGGCCCGACGCAAAGGGCCCACCAGGCCAACAGTCTTTTGAACCAACCCGACAAGTTCCCCAAATACCGGAGACTGGGAATTAGCCTGATAGTAGATCTGGCGACCGTCTTGGCTCATCCGCACCAGGCCCGACGCCGCCAGCCTTTTCGCCAGGCGGTGCGTCGCGCCAGTGCCGGAACTCGCCAATCTAATGAGATCAGCGCTTTGGAACTTGCGCTCCGGCTGGCCGAAGAGCAAACCCAGCACACGCTGCTGCACAGGCGTGAACAAGGCCCCGGCCAGACCGCTTGCAGATATCCGTTCCGTACTTTTAATTCCCATATCGGGAACCATCATACCCTTTCCGGGAACTCGCAAGCGACAACATTACGCCGAGTGTTGCCAAAACCATCCGATAGCCAGACCGCGCCGGATACCGACTTTGGGATCGCCCTGAGTGAGCCGGCGCAACATCGTGATTGTTGTGCTTTGGTGCTATGGTGCATCAACAGCAAGAATTGCGCGAATATTGGAAACCTACGCCATGGTTCGTCTGACTATCAGTCTGGCCGAGCGAACACACCGTGCATTGAAAGAGGCGGCGGCGCGCCAGAATCGCTCGATGGCGGCGATCATCGAGGAAAGCCTGAGGCTGAGAGGAATACAACCACTCGAAAGCGCCAGGGAGATCGTGGCAAAGGCACGGGAGAAAGCCGGTCTGGACTCGAGTCAGGCGATGGCCGTGGCCATCAAGGAAACCAGGAGCTATCGGCAAGGACGCTAGCGCTGCCGAGCGTCTGTAGCCCATGGATGGAAAATGCGGCAGGCCCCGATAACTCCCCCGGTTTGTGTGGTTGACACTAACGTGGTCGTTTCCGGTTTGCTCGGTATCGACAAAGACAGCCCGCCGGCCCTGATCCTGGACGCCATGCTTGATGGTGATCTCGTCTACCTGATGTCGGAAGATTTGCTGATCGAGTATTCGTCGGTTCTGCGCCGCGCAAACGTGGTCAGGCTGCATGGCCTGAGCAGCCAGGATCTTGATCGACTGCTTGCCGATCTGGTTGCCAACGCCATGTGGCGCAAGCCCGCTGCGGCAAGCAACGCTCCCGATGCCGGCGACCAGCACCTGTGGGCCCTGCTGGCGAGCCATCTGCAGAGCCGGCTCGTCACCGGCGATCAGCTTCTTCACGCGAGACCACCAAGCGGCACGTCTGTGATTTCGACACGCCAATTCGTAAACGAATTCTCACCCTCGAAATAGCATTCCGGGCAGTTCAACGGGCCATATTGAGTTCAAAGCGCACGCGCGCGAGGACGGCTATACTCCCCCGGCATGAACAGCGACGCCAAGAACCTGCCCGAGAAGGAGGAGGTCCGGGTCCGGCCGTTCTGGTATTCGGACTACTTCATCTTCCCCAAGCTCATCACCATCGTCACCACGCTGGACAAGCACGGCCGCGTGAACGCCGGAGCCTATTCGCACATCATGCAATACGACGTGATGCACAAGACGCCGCGCATCCTGCTCGGTTTCCGCAATACGTCCGACACCTTCCTCAACATCCGCGACACGGGCGAGTTCGTCATCAACTGCCCTAAGTACGACACGCTGGACGACATGATGGAAACCGCACGTTTCTATCCCGAGGGCGCCAATGAGCTGGACTACACCGGCTACACAATGATTCCCTCGCGCAAGGTAAAGCCGCCCAGCATCGCCGAGTGCCCGCAGATCATCGAGTGCACCGTCGACCAAGTGTATGAACTCAACCGCACCCAGGGCCATGTGATCGGCTCCATCGAGACCATCGTCATGGACAAGGGCCTCGCCGCTCTGCCGCGCGCCGAACGCCTGCCGGCCATGAACCTGCCGGTGGGCTTGGGCGACGAGAAGCGCAAGTACTACTTCCATACCTCCACGCGCGACGTGGTAATGCACGTGTTGGGCGATGCTCCAGATATCGAAGTGCCGCCGGTGGAGGAAGAAGCGGAGCAGGAAGTTGCCGCGGCAGATGCGATGGAATGGGACGGGGACGCGAAGAGAATGCTTGAGGCGGTGCCGAAAACGCTGCACAAGATGGTCACGGGCCAGGTGGAGAGTGCGCTGCGCGAACGCGGCGAGAAGATGGTCACGGGAGCATTGTTCCAGGCTCTGGGCCAGGAATTCGGTATCAGCGAAGAACTATTCGAACGATTTGAGAGATCCGACGCCGATGCGGACACGCCGGCTTAGGTTCGACCGCTGCGGCGAACCGGCCGATGTAGTTCGTCTCGAAGAAGTCGAACTGGGCGATCCCGGCCCCGGCGAGGTGATCGCCAGGACCGAGGCCAGCGCGATGCACATCGCCGACATCAAGCTGGTGCAAGGCATCGACGCGCTGCGCCGCCCCCTGCCCGTCACGCCCGGCTTCGAGGGCGTGGGCCACGTCGTGGCGACCGGTCCGGATGCCGGCTACGAAGTCGGCGACCGGGTATTTCTACCGCTCGGCTGCGGAACTTTTTCCGAACTTGTGCGCGTGCACAGGAACGACCTGGGAATGCGACGCGCGCCGGCCGGCGACGCGGAACAGCTCGTGCTGTCCAACATCAACGGCGCGACCGCCTGGACACTGCTTCAGGATTTCGTGGAGCTCAAGCAAGGCGAATGGGTGCTGCAGGACGCGGCAAATTCCAACGTCGGCCGCTACCTGATCGTGCTTGCGTCGAAATGGGGTTTTCGCACCGTCAACCTGGTGCGCCGTGAAGAAGTCCGCGGTGAACTGATGGACCTGGGCGCCGATGCGGTCATTTTGGACGGGCCGGACCTGCCGGAACGCATTCGCGAGGCGACGGGCGGCGCGGAGATTCGATTGGGGATCGACGCGATTGCCGGCGAAGCGGTCATGCGCATGGCCAACTGCCTGGCCGACGGCGGTCTGATCGTCAGTTACGGCACCCTCACCGATACGCCCTGCCAAATCGATTTCTGGCAGATGTTCATGCACGACATCCGCCTGTGCGGCATGTCTACGGTTCGATGCCTGTCGACACGCTCCGAAGAGGAGATCGACCGGGTCCAGAACGAGATCGCCCAGATGGCCGCGGACGGCCGCTTGAGCGCCAAGATTGCCGCCCGTTACAGCCTCGATCAATGGCAGGAAGCCTTCGCCCACGCCGCCCGCACCGGCTCCGGTCGCGACGGCAAGATCATCGTCCGCCCCAACAGCTGACCAGCACCCTGGGAAAGAGGGCATCCTGCCCTCGAACAACGCGGAGAAAGTCACTCCGTGAGGTTGCGCGGTCATTGCCGTAAGGCTATAGTAAGTTTGTTGTGCCAAGATCGCTGTCTGGGGAAGTCCGGCAATCATTACGCCTGACGTTGGTCATTTCATGAGGGGACAAATCATGTTGAATCGTATTTCCACGCGCTGGCCGGCGGCGCTACTGCTCATTATTGCCGCGCCGGCCATGGTCATGGCCCAGGACAGCGACGACGGGGGGGGGGACTCCGAAGAAGCGCTGGAATTGGAGGTACAGACCGTAACCGGCACCCGGTTGCCGACAGCGGCCGGCGCTTCTCCCATCTTCGTACTGACCCGGGAGCAGATTGATGCCCGGGGGCTAACGAATATAGAGGATATCGTCCGCTACCTGCCGCAAAACTTTTCCACGATTACGAACGGGGGCAGTTATGACGGTCAGTCACCTCGGTTCCAGATCGGTTCGGTCACGCTCAATCTTCGTGGCCTGGGAGAGGGATCCACCTTGGTTCTTGTAAACGGCAGGCGTCTTGCGGCTTCGCCCTCCGAGAATGGCACTTTTACCGACGTTGCCACGCTTCCCTTCAGTGCGATTGAGCGGGTTGAAGTGATGACGGACGGCGCCAGCGCGGTTTATGGTTCCGATGCGGTTGGAGGCGTGGTCAACTTCATCATGAAAAAGAACTACCGGGGTTCGGAATCTTCGATACGCTACGAAAACAGCAGTTCCGGCGGGCATCGAAAGGTTGTTGAGCAGACTCTCGGAATGTCATGGGGTTCCGGCAACCTGACAGCGTCCGTCAATTGGCGTGACGAAGATGCCGTATTTGCGGGTGATGCGGGACTTGACACAGACGGGGACTACCGCGAGCAGGGTGGCAGGCTCTACCCCACCAGCTGGGCGCAACCCGGCAACATCCTGAGGTTTGGACTCCCCTCGGGCGCGCCACCGAACACCAGCTATGGGATCCTGCCCGCAGGCGACGGCACCAATTTCAGTCCGGATGATGTCATATGGGTTTCCAATGAGGAGGCCGCGACCCAATCCGGGAACTTCAATCTCCTGCAAAAGGGGCGTGGGGCTACCGCTCCCGGCGAGGCGATTCCAGCTTCGGAGCACCTGTCTGCGTACTTGAGCCTGACGCAGGAATTCGGCGAAAGCTTGACGCTGAATTTGTCTGGATCTTTCGCGCGGCAAGACTCGTATCAACGGGGCACTAGCGCTTCGTTCAGCGGTCGCGTTCCTGCAAGCAATTACTTCAACCCATTTGGCGAGACCGTGTATATGGCCTACGCATTTAATCGCGAAATCGCCGATGGCAAACTTATTTCTTTTGCGAGAACGACGGACTTGGAGCGCTTGAATCTGAGCGCCTCGCTAAGCTGGGAGACACCCATTGAGGGTTGGACAGCGACCTTTTCCGCCAATAGCGGCAGTGACAATCCTTACGGCGGTTATCCAGGTTCCTTCAACTACAACGGCCCCGAATTTCAAGCGGCGCTTGCCAGCAGCGATCCGGCGGAAGCAATCAATCCGTTCGGCGACGGCACCGTGCAGCGGGCCACACTCGATGAGTTTGTGACGTACGCCACCCGAGGTGCACGAGACGGCAGCCAGGACGTCGTCGGCTTGAGTTTGGCCGGTTCGCTTTTTGATCTTTCCGGCGGGCCCGTGGAATTGGCCGTGGGAACTGAAGCACGGACGGACACGCTCGACTTCGATTCCTTCCTGTTGAATCCGTTCACGTTCCGTGTTCCGGATGCTCCGGAAATCGTTCCGGAGTCGGAAAACACAGCCTGGTTTTTTGAACTCTCGGCGCCGATTATCGGCGACTCCAACTCCCGCCCGGGGATCCAGGGATTGAACTTTTACGTCGCCGGGCGATATGACGAATACGAGATCGAAGGGCCTTTCGAGGGCATTCTGCAGCCGGCGAGCAATCGAAAATTTGACGACTTCGTCACAAAGATTGGGGTCGTCTATCGTCCGGTCGAGAACCTGAAGTTGCGCGCCACATGGGGCCAGGCTTTCCTGGCGGCCACACTGCCGGAATTGTTCAGGCCACCTAGAGACGTCACATTCTTCCGGTATCTTGATCCACTCAACCCCATTGAGAATGGGGGGCCGTTTGCGAATGTATTTCCCGTCACCAGGTTTGGCGGAAATCCCGACCTGCAACCGCAAACCTCCGATACAGCCACCCTTGGGTTCGAGTACACGCCAGCAGGGATGCCGGGACTGTATCTTTCCGCCACCTGGAGCAAGACCGAATTCGAGAGCGTGATCGGGACCCTGACGGGCGCTTTTGGCAACCCCCCGGTGTATGCCTTCGAGAATTGGCAACAATACCCGGACCTCGTCAAGCGCGATGCAAATGGCGTTCTGACGTTCGTGAACTGGCAGAGTTTCAACCTGACTGCCAGGACGAGCGAAGCGTTCGATTTCGTTGTGAGGTATTCCTTCGACACGGCGATGGGCGCGTTCGCGGCAGGGATTCTCGGCACCTATACGCTGGCGCTGGAAACTGTCCCGGCGCCCGGCACCGATCCTATTTCACAGGAAGGCACGAATCAGGGGCCGGTCGAGCTCAAGGGCAGTGCCTACGTGGACTGGTCGCGCGGACCCTGGGGCGCCAACCTGACAATCAACCACGAAGGCAGCTACGAGAACGTTAGTCCCAACGTACTGCGGACCGATGTGGACGGCTATACGACGGTTGACCTGCAAGCGTCGTACGTTCTTCCTGAATCCGGCTGGCGCATTACGGCGGGCGTGCAGAATATTTTTGACGCCGATTTCCCGTTCTTCGATGGGTATTCAGGCGTCGATTCCTCGCACGTCGATTTCCGCCGGCGTGTCGCCTTCGTGGATATCGCCAAGGAGTTCAGTTGGTAGCGGGCTTAATTCCGGGCTTGCAGGTGAAAGCCGTGCAAACCTGCCATGCAACGCCGCCACGCACGATGATGAGCGTGGCGGCGTTTCGGTACCCGACGTGCCTGGCGGCGCTCGTGGGGATTTGGCTGGCCACCGCGGCCGGCTGTGACATGAGCGGGAACGAAGCCGCCCCCAGCAACGCAGCGATACAGGCTGTTTATGTCAACGACGAGAACTTCCAGCTGGAAGTTTTCGAGTCTGCTATGCCCGTGCTGGTGGACTTCACGGCCACCTGGTGCGCGCCTTGCAAGGAAGTGGACCCGATCGTGGATGAACTGGCGGCGGAGATGGCCGGAAAAGCCAAGGTTGTAAAGCTCGACATCGACGAGTCTCCCAACATTTACCAGCAGCTTCGGGTCAATGGAATTCCCACCGTTATTTTCTTCAATCAGGGACGGGAAGAAGATCGAATAAGCGGACCGCAACAGCGTGAGCTCTACGCGCAGTATCTGACAACGATGATCGACGGCGGCGATATGCTCGATACGCGGCTGGAACTGCTGCAAGGCGACGACTATCGGCGGCACTTTCTCGTAACACGCGAACTTGACGATATCCGCGCAATCATCCCGCATCGGCCCGATCTTCTGGTTGAGCCGTTTGCCGATGGTCAGACGCCCCTTACGCTGGCGCTCAGAAGCCCAAGCGTTCGCCAGGAAGCACTGATCGAACTGATTCTGTCGCATGAACCGGCCATTGGGACCAATGACCTGATCGGTATCGGCCGCTGCGATGAGTTTCTGACGGCGGTCGAGGCCGACCCAAACCTGGCAAATGAACCGGATGCCGGTGGCGCCACGCCCTTGCGGCTGGCACTGATGGCTGGAGTTCGCGAACGCAACGATGAGTGCGCCCGGGCGTTGCTGGACGCCGGCGCAGTTCCCGATGGCGACTCGTCCGTATACCTGCCCAAGTGGGTGATGTTCTACCAAGATGCCGATCTCCTTAGGACATTTCTGGAACGGGGAATGGATCCAGGCGAGACGGACGAACTGGGAAGAAACGCGCTGCACCTTGCGGCAATGTACGGATACTACCCGCTCGCCGAATTGCTGCTGGAACATGGAATGGACCCGACCGCCCGAAATGGCGACGGCGCAACGGCTGCAGAAATGGTGCGAAGCCAACAGGAAAGACGCGCAGAACGGTGGAACGAGCGCGGAATGATGGATACTCCGGAACAGCAGGCGGCGCTCCGCGAATACAACGAGCAATCTACCCGGTTGCTGGAGCTGCTGGAAAGCACTCAAACCTGATTCTTCGCACCCGGATGGAAAAAGCTGCTGCCGCCGGCCGCTGGGAGTGTTCACAGCGGATTGCGTTACGCTGGCGCGCTGGGAACGAGGACATCCTGTCCTCGTGGAGGGCTGAAAGCCCTCCTTCCCAGGTGGTTCCATGCGCGCTAGCGCCGCGAAAACAGCGGTGAATTCTACATACATATACGACTAAGACCAGGAGAAGTTCCATGCGACAGTCTCGATCAATTATTGGCGCGGCGATTCTGGCCTTCGCCGTGGGTTTCCTGGTGGCGGAGTGGGCGCCCTGGGATGATTCTCAGACCGATACGGCCGCCTCGCCCGAGGCGGAAGCGCCAACCGGCCTGGTACTGCCCGTCGCAGCGCGGGAAGCCTGGTTCCCACCCATGGATGAGTACTCCGGCGAGGCGCTGACGGACGAGAGCTTCGACGCCTTGCTGACAACCATGCAGGAGCGCATGGGAGCCGAGGAGACGCTGGTGGACTTCGAACGCGAGGCCCCGGTGTACCTCCACAGCTTCATTCGCCGCCTGGAAATGCCGGAACTCACGCCCGATCAGACCGAAAAGGCCTACGCGTACATTGAGCAGCTGGCCGAGCAGCACCCGGAACAGGAACGCATGATCCGGCGGCAGCGGGAAATGCTCGAAAAATACTACGCGAAAGCCAATGAGCGCGCGTCTCCGTTCAGCATTGCCGCCGGCCGCTGGTTTGGCGACGCCGGAGAATTCGATACCGATGGCGAAGCGTTTGCGGATGAAGCGGTTGATCAATTGATCGGCATACTGGACACACTGCTCACCATGCCCGAAACCGTTGCGGACTTTGACAAAGAGGCTGGTATCCATTTCTGGCGGTTCGGTAACCGCCTGCAAAAGGGCCAGCTCACGGAAGAACAAACGGCGCGCGTAGTCGCTTACCTTGATGAAGTCGTTGCACGGCATCCCGATTCCGGCGAACTCATCGCCCGTAACCGCTTCCAGGTGCAGAACCTGCTGCCCGGTCAAACAGCCCCGAACATCGTCGGCAATGACCTTGATGGCGTCGAGTTTGCCTTGAACGACTATCGGGACAATATCGTGGTGATTTACTTCAGCGGCCAGTGGTGCGGGCCCTGCCGGGGCGAGTATCCCTACCAGCGTTTCATGCTCGAGCTATACGAGGACGACCCAGTCAAGATTCTGGGCGTCAACAGCGACGAGGAAATCCAGACCATACTGGAGGCCAAGGAAGACGAAGGGCTGGACTACCGCGTTTGGTGGGACGGACACGGCGAAGTCAACACCGAAGGCCCCATCGCCACCGAGTGGAATGTCACCGGCTGGCCCTCCATTTACATCCTGGACGACAAGGGCGTGATCCGCCACGCCCAGAAACGGCACGCGGACGTGATCAGCGCCGTCAACGAACTGCTGTGGGAAAAGCGCGCCCGCGAACGCGAACAAACCGGCGCCAGCGAAGCCTAACCCCCTGGGAAAGAGGGCGTCCCGCCCTCCCCTGGGAATGAGGGCATCCTGCCCTCAAAGGCTGGGATCGAGGGCATCCTGCCCTCGTTCCCAGCGTGTCCCAGGTCAGGGCAGCAGTATTGTTGAACCCATCGTGCGCCGCGCCGCCGCATCGCGGTGCGCCGTGGCCGCCTCCTTCAACGGATAGCGGCTACCAATCGTAATCGACAAAGCTCCGGCCGCAACCTGCGCAAACAAGATAACAGCCGCGTCGCGCAGCTCTTCCTGTGTAGTCACGAAATGGAACAGCACCGGCCGGGTGAGCTTCAGCGAGCCCCGCCGTGCAAGTTCCATCGGCGCCACCGGTTCCACAACGCCGGTTGCGTTACCGAAAGTCACCATGGTTCCGTGCGGACGCAGGCAATCCAGCGATTGAAAGAAGGTGTCCTTACCCAATGAGTCGTACACCGCAACCACTCCTCCGCCACTGAGTTCGCGCACCCTGGCGACGAAATCGGGATCGTCGAGCAGAATCACCTCGGCGCAACCGGCCTCGCGAGCCCGCTCCACCTTCGGCTCGCTCCCCACTACCCCAATCACACGCGCCCCTAAATGCGTCGCCCATTGCGCGGCAATGTGCCCCACACCCCCCGCGGCCGCGTACAGCAGCACCGTGTCACCCTTCTTCACCGGGTAGCTGTGATGCAGCAGGTACCAACTGGTCAACCCTTTCAGCATCATCGCAGCCGCCTGCTCATAGCTGACCTCGTCCGGCAACGGCACCAGGCGGTCGGCCGGATAGATCCGCTCCTCCGCATAAGCGCCGACAGGAGGCGTGCAGTAGGCCACGCGGCCCCCGGGATTGAACCCCTCGACGCCCTCGCCCACCGCCAGCACCTCACCGGCCCCCTCGGAACCGAGGCCGCTGGGATACTCCAGGGGATACACCCCGGTTCGGAAATAAATGTCGATGAAATTGAAACCTATGGCCCGGTTGCGCAGCAACACCTGCCCCGGCCCGGGAGCGCCCGTCTCAACAGAGCGCCATTCCATCACTTCCGGGCCGCCGGCCCGGTCTACTTGAATTGCATACGGCATCCGTAAATTTTAGCCGCTCCCGGTGTCAGGAAACCCTGAGTGTCATTCCCATGGCCGCGTGATCAGCTCAAGGTCCTGATCAGCGCCGCGTCAATAATTCGGCGATCCTTCGTCAGTAGTGTCGCGCCCAGCGTTCGGGCCGTAGCGACAATGATTCGATCCGCGGGATCGCGGTGAAAGGAATCCGGCAAGGTGGCCAGTTCGGCGGCGATTGCCGGGGAAATTCCAATTCTGCGCACCAGAGGCGGAGCCACCGCCTTTTCCAGCCAATCCCGCAAGGGAATGGTCAAACGGATGCGGCCAAGACTATGAAGCGTGGCCACTTCCCAAAGCGAAATGTCAGAAACCAGAATCGGAGTTGCCGGGCTGGCGGACTCAAGCACGGCCTTTTGTTCCGGGGACAGCGCTTCTCCGTCGTTAAGCCACCAAATCAGGACATGCGTGTCCAGTAACGCTATCACCGTTCCAGGCTTTCCCAAAGGTGTTCCGGAACGGCCGGCCCCACGATATCGTCCAGCACGGTCACCGAGTTTTTCAGATCGAATTGCGGGTATTTTTCGTTGGCCTTGGTGGCGGGTCCCAGTTCGGCAACAGGCAAACCCCGTTTTGAGATGACTATGCGCTCACCCGTTTGCTGGACGCGATCCAGTATCGCCAGACAGCGGGCCTTGAAGTCGGATGCGGTCACAATTTCCATCTGACCAGTATGAAAGACCAGTCATGACGTGTCAACCGGTCGGCTCGATGTTGGCGCCAAACGAGAGCGCGAGAGCGCCCTGAATCCATGCGCTGTCAATGGCAACCGTCAACTGCACACTTCTAATGCGTTTCCGGCAGGTACCAGATGGGGGAGGTCCAGGCGAGTTCCTGAACCACCTTGGGCGCGCTGTTCTCGCATTCCGCCGGCCGCTGCTCGGGCGGTATTTCCAGGCACTGGCGCCAGCTCCAGCGTAGCGACGGCGTTTCCACCGCTCGCAGGTAGTAGTAGCTCGGCTGGCCCGGGTCAAACTCGGGGTCTTCGAACACAGCGCAGAGCGAATCGTGGCCGGGCCCGTTCCATTCCCCTGTATCAAGGTCCATGGAGCCGGCAGACTCAGCATCACCCGCCACGTCGAATACCTTGTAATGAGCCTGGTCGCTCTCGTCGACCCAGCCCTTGATCACCTGCAGACGCAGCAGCGGCGCGCTGGCCGCGTCACGCTCGGCCATGGCGATGAATCGCGGGGCCCTCTTCGAGGCTCGCTCCGGCAAGTCCGCTCCCATCGGGACTCCTCCCGCATAGCCGACCCGCACCGGCGATGCGCACACCGAATCCGAGAAATCCCAGCCCCCAAAGAATCGTGGCCCGATGCGGGGGCCCGATGTACCGAACACCTCGCGCCGCTGCAGCGCATCGAACAGCGCGTCGCGCGAATTCTCCACCGCCCAGATTCCCGCCAAACCCCCCGGGTTCGTATAAAGCCCGCTGGCGTGCACCCTGCTGGCCGTCAGGCGCTCGACCCTATCGATTTCCGAAACGGTATGCCCCTGCCAGCCGGACTCGTCCACGGCGCCCGCAGTGGAAAGATGGTTATCGGTGGAACCGATGACGCCGAACTTGAACGGATTCACGCCCGACGTCTGCTTGTTCTGCAAGCCGGTCAGCAGGACGCTGCGAAAGAAATCGTTCTTCGAGACGCATCCCAAATTCAAAGCGCCACCACGACCGGTCTCGCCCTCATCGCAAATCGGCGGCGCGTTGCCTTCGGCCGGCAGGCCGCGATAGTACTGGCGGAGCTGCTCCATTTCACACAACAAATCGGGCTCGCCCAAGATGTCCGGAAAACCATTGAAGCACTCCGAACTCCCCTTGTGCTGGATGATCTCCATGACGGGTTCCAGCCTGTTGCGCCTGACTGCCAACTCACCAGCTGCCTGACGGGAATCGGAACCGGCCGCACGGGGAGAAAACAAGGTGCCGGAACTGAGATTGGAGCTGTGCGGGATCGCCAGTACGTCGCAGCCGTGCAAGCCTTCAAGGCAGTCGCTGGTCAGCCGGTCCCAAAGTTCGATATCCGTGGGCGCCTCGAAATAAGAAGTCGGCAATCGAGGAACCAAACCGTTACGAAAGATCACGTTGCGGTGATACGGGTTGTTGTCAGGCGTGCCGCTGTGCTCGTACGCCACGAAGGTCGTGAACTCACAGCCGGGTGAGCGATCGTAGGCTTCTTCCGCCATTTGCCCGATGAGGCGCCACCGGGTTGCCGACGCTTCCAGGCACAGGCGGCCGTCCTCGCCGCAAATATCGGCATTCCGGGAGGGCAAATCCTGGCTCAATCCCCTGGCCATGACCAGGATCGCAGGAGGTCCGCCCCTGCGGTATGTCTCGCAACTCTGACTGTCGTACGCTGCGCTTTCTTCGTCCGCACAAAGTTCAAGTTCGCCCAGGAACTCCGAGTGGTCCGTGACCGCAGCAAAATCCAGCGGTGGGCCGATTTTCCGCACCGTTGTCTCCGGGCCGCCCGCCTGGTAGGGCGGCAGAACGATTTCCTCTCCTCGGGCGTAGCGGTAGGCATCGGCCGGAATGGTTGTAACACCCAGGGGAAGCGCATCGTAGGAATAGGACGTGTGTACATGCAGATCGCCAAAATAGGCGTTGCGGTATGGGTTGCGGTTCACGCACGGCTCGCGCTGTTCCGTGTAGCGCATAAGGGCGCCGGCCGGCTCCGATGCAGCCCCAACTGCCATTGGGGAACAAGCGCTCGACAGTGCAAGTGTGCCTGAGGAGACGGCCGCAGCCATTAGTAGTCGGTAGCGCATCCGGACAGGTTCCCCTCGGCGTTGGCGGCTGGAGTATATCAACGCGCGACCGCGGCCTCGCGGTCCGGCCGTGCCCACACGAGGGCGGCTACCGCAACGATGATGGGCGCCAGCGACGCGTAAAGCACCGCGTCCCAGCCCAGGAGCTGCATGACCACACCGGCACTCAGCGATCCGACCGCCGCCGTACCGAAGATGGTGAAATCGTTCAGCGCCTGAACGCGGAAGCGCTCCGCGGGACGATGGGTCCGCGCCAACAGCGTTGTGCCGCCGACATACAGGAAATTCCAGCCGACCCCCAGCGCCACCATGGCGGCGCCGTAGTGCATTATTTGCCGGCCGGCCAGCCCTGCAATGATCGTTGCCCCCAGCAGCAAGGTGCCCAGCACCATAATGCGGCCGACTCCGAATCGCCCGATAAGGAACCCGGTAAGAAGCGATGGGACATACATGGCCAGCACGTGGTACTGGATGATCTTCGCCGTTGCCTCCACGGAGTACTGGTCAACCACGTGCATGGCCAGCGGCGCTGCCGTCATCATGAAGGCCATGACCCCCTGTCCGATCGCCGCCCCCGCAACGGCGGCGACGAAGAGGCGGCCGCGCGCAATGGTGCGCAATGGGCGGACGCTGCCTGTCACCTCGTGCCTGGACGCAGAAGGCATGGAACGCAGGCTCAAGAGAGCAACGCTGGCGACCAGATAGCAGACCGCAATCACTGCGAAAGTGCCGCCGAACCGTATGCCGGAAATCCAGGACCCACCCTGCGCCACCATTTCGGGGCCCAGAACGGCCCCAGCCAGCGAACCGCAAAGCACGATCGAGATCGCCGTGGGCGCGGCCGCCGCACTGACGCTCTCCGTGGCGGCAAACCTGTACTGCTGCGAAAAAGCGGCTGCGCAACCGACACACATCGAGGCGAAGCAGAACAAGGGGAAGCTGTGGATCGTGGTGGCGAGGATTGCACAACCGGCGCCCACAGCGCCGACCGCCGCGCCCAGGGCGAATCCCCGGGCACGGCCAATGCGGGACATAGTCCACGACGCGATGACCGTGGAAACCGCCGTGGCGACGATCAACAGCGACAAAGGCAAGGTCGCCAGCGCCGGGTTTGCCGCCAGACTGCGGCCGAGTATCCCGCCGATCGTGACGACGGCGACCGTTCCCGTAACCGAGGCGGCCTGCGCAAGGACCAGGATCGCGATATTGCGGCTTAGGAGTTCGGAACGTATGGCGGTTCCTTGCGATTACTACGGCGCGAATTGGACGCTACGGGATCAGCCTGCCTGCTGCCGCCCGCACAAGCGGCACGATAACAGGCCGCCGCGACCCTGCGCAATCCTGAGGGTCAAGACTTATCTCATGTGTCCGGATTCAGATACAAGTGGGACTGGGATTGGGGGACTTTCGCACCTTTGTCCCGAAGGGAGCGTAGCAAACCAATCACACACACGGCTCAGCCTTTGGGATGGCCCTAAGTGAGCCTGTAAAGGCCCGTAAAGGCCCGTAAAGACTTGATTTAAATGGTGATTCGTGCTATAGTTCCGATCACGTCAACGGATTGAACGGAGCCTGGAAATGGACCTTCACCGCACTTCCTCCCGCGCCCCTGTTTGCGACGCTGAGCGTCCTCCGAGTGGCGCTTTTGAGTTGCCGGCAGCCAGCGCTGCACAGTTTGCCCACCCGGATGCTGACGTCCGAATTGCCGCCCGGGTTCGCGAAGACGGGGCCCTGGACGCCCTGGAAGCACAGATCACCCAATTATGGGGGCACATCAACGCGGCCACGGCGCAGTTTCTGGCCCTGATTGCGGAGTTCGATCGCAAGGAAGGCTGGGCCCAGCACGGCATGGCGAGTTGCGCCCAGTGGCTGAGCTGGCAATGCGGCATCGGCCCGGTGGCGGCGCGCGAGAAGGTGCGCACGGCGCGGGCCCTGGAATCGCTGCCGAAGATCGCGGAAGCCTTCGGCGAGGGCCGGCTGTCGTATTCGAAGGTACGCGCGCTCACGCGGGTGGCGACAGCGGCGACGGAGGAGACCTTGCTGCACATTGCCTTGAACGGCACGGCGGCGCATGTGGAGCGCACGGCGCGGGGGTTTCGGCGGGTGCAGCGCGATCTCGAGCGCAACGAGGCCGAAGTCATGCACGAGCGGCGCTACCTGGACTGCCGGCGGGAAAGCGACGGCAGCGTCAGGCTTGAGGCCCGCCTTGCGCCGGAGGTGGGCGAGATGCTGCTCAAGGCGCTGGAAGCTGCGGAAGCGCAACTTGAGGAGCGGCGCGGGGATGCGGAGAACGCTGGGGCGACCGAGCCGGCGCGCTTGGCGCCTGGCGATGTTTCCGCGGAAACTCCCCGGACGCAATCCGCGCTGCCGTCGCGGTGGGATGCGGCGCCTGAAAGTGTTTCCGCGGAAACACCCCCTCGGAGCGCCAGTCAGCGGCGCGCGGATGCGCTGGAGCACATGGTCGAGCGGTTTCTGGCCGGGAAGTGTTCGGGTTCGGCGGCCAGTGCCCACGAGCTGGTGGTGCACATCGCCCACGATGCGCTGCGTGACGTGCCGGAGAGCACGGGCGCGTCGTTTGAACACGGCGGTAAGGTGGCGGTGGAGACGGCGCGGCGGCTGGGTTGCGACGGCGCCTTGCTGGGAGTGGTCAAAGGCGCGCAGGGCGAGCCGCTGGCGGTCGGGCGCCGGACCCGGGCGGTACCGCCGGCCATCCGTCGCGCGCTGCGCGTTCGCGACGGCGGCTGCCGCTTCCCGGGCTGCGATCGTTCCCGCCATTTGCACGCCCATCACATCCGGCATTGGGCCGATGGCGGCGAGACCGGCCTGGGCAACCTGGTCACTTTGTGTTCGTTTCATCACCGGCAGGTGCACGAGGGGGGTTATGGCGTTCGGGTGCGCCAGGGTGCGATCGAATTCACGTGTCCGGATGGCAGGGTGATCCCGCCGGCGGGCCGAACGCACAGGGGGTGTTTCCGCGGAAACACCTGTGCAGCCAGCGGCGCGCGGCGGCTGGCGGCGTTCAATGCGGCGCGCGGCCTGGCCATCAACGCCCACACCGCCCGCTGCGGCTGGGGTGGCGAGCGCATGGACTACAACATCGCCATGGACGCGCTGTGTCGGGAGGCGGGCCATACCTGAACGGCCGCCTGAACTGTGGATGAGCCACCTATGGTTCCAGCACAGTCCCGGATGGAGTGATCTCGTACATCATGTTGACAGCCCCAGGGCCTTCGGACACAATTCGCGCCCATGGCAAACTCAGCACAAGCCGCCAAACGTGCGCGCCAGGCCGTCGATCGCCGCTCGCGCAACATGTCGATGCGCTCGAAATTGCGCACCGCCATCTCCAGGGCCGTACGTGCCCTGGATTCCGGCGACGCCGAGCAGGCCACAGCCGCCTACCAGGAAGCCAAGCCTGTCATCGATTCCATGGCCGGCAAGGGCATCATCAGTCAGAACAAGGCCGCCCGCCACAAGAGCCGCCTCAACAAGCGCCTGAAAGCCCTTACCGCAGAATAGGCTCTGCCGTGGCCGGCAGGCTTCGCAATCGCGCTGAAACTCCGGTACGCAGGAGGCGCGCATGAAGGAAATTTACGATTGGGTGCCGTGGTTCACGGAGTTGTCGCGCAAAATCGCCGCCGGCGATCCCAAAGAATTAGTTGACCGCGCCAGACAGGTTACTTGGAGCGACAAAGAAAAAGATCCGCCAACAATGATTCGAAGTGTTGGTCCCGACCCGTTCACGTTTATCTATTACATCATCGGCGCCATGAATACGGCAGATCGGTCGATCCAGCTATTGGACACCGCGCTTCGGCGCCGGTTCGAATTCGTGGAGATGATGCCAAACGCGGATCACGAACGCATTTCCGAAGATATTGAAGGCGTTAACTGCCGGAAAATGCTCCGGGCGATGAACGAGTGCATTGCCGCTTTGCTGGATCGGGAACATCAGATCGGGCACACCTATTTGTTCGATGCGAACGGCATGGAAGATCTGGCGAGAGCCGTCCAGAACAAGATCTTCCCGCTGCTTCAGGAGTACTTCTTCGACGACTGGACGAAGATTCGCGCGGTTCTGGGTGGCAATGGCTTCGTACAGGAACAGAATCCCCCAAAATCGCTACAGGACAGCGACTTGCTGGACCCGGAGAGCAGGAATTACGACCGTCTGCCCAAGGATGACTCAAGATGGAGGGACTCCAATGAGTATCGCAAGATCTATGAGAGCCCAAAGCCGGACACTGCCGAATAACCCTCGGAAGGCAGTCCATACCGTCAGGGAGCACGACCCGTTTCAGGTATGTAAATCACTAAGCCAGGAAGACTACGCCGACCTTGAGCAAATCCACCGGGAGCTGACATCCCGCGCCGGCAAAGGCGCAGCACAATGGGTCTTCGCGCGTAAGCGAGACGGCACATTGGCCGCCGGCAAGTTTGTCGGAATCATCACCACCAGCCGTGGGCGCGCCGTCGAGATTCTCCCCAAGATCGATCTTGGCGATCAGCCGGAGCAGGACTACGAGACCACGCGGAGTTGCTTCCTCAAGATGCTGCGCTGGCATCGGGGCCTGGCGAAGGCGGCGCACCTGCCCGACAGCAGCATTCGTGGCCTGCGCCGCTTTCCCATGCTGGAAATCTTCGTTCTCCAGTTCCTAAAGGCGCTGAACGCGCTGGTTCGTGGCGGTCTCGCCCGACGTTACCGGCCGGTCGAGGAAAACCTGCCGCATTTGCGTGGGCGAATTCTTTTCCGCGAACATCTTCGGGAAAATCTGGTGAATCAGGCGCGATTCTATGTCTCGCATCACTACTGTCCCAACAAAGTCGGATTGACACTGTATAAGATATTGTTGTGACAAGACAAATACGGGATTTGCGGGGGGTATCGATTTGAACGCCGGGCTGTGTTTATCTGAGACGGTCTCCCCTATTGTGGCGGTTTTTCCTTCGGGGGAGGTTCGCCATGCATTCCGGGCGATTCGTGTTTTCACAGCTCATGGAGCATCTGCCGGCGAAGGTCTTTCGCCGGTGCGTGCAACGTTATCGGGGAGATCGCCGCATCCAGTCATTCACCTGCCTGGACCAGTTCTTGTGTCTGGCGTTCGCGCAATTGACCCACCGCGAAAGCCTGCGCGGCATCGAGGTCTGCTTGCGCGCGCATCGCGAGAAGCTCTATCACATGGGGATCCGCGGCGGCATGGCCCGCAACACGCTGGCCAATGCGAACCGGAAACGGGACTGGCGCATTCACGCGGACTTCGCGCAAGCCTTGATTCGCATCGCGCGCCCGCTGTACGCCGAGGAGGACCTCGGGCTGGAACTCGACAACACCGTCTACGCGTTCGATTCCTCCACCGTCGATCTGTGCCTGTCCGTGTTTCCCTGGGCCTTGTTCCGCTCCACCAAGTCCGGCGTCAAGCTGCATACGCTGCTGGATCTGCGCGGCAACATCCCGGCGTTTATCCACGTTTCCGAAGCCAAGTTGCACGATGTCAACGTGCTGGACCTGCTCGTGCCCGAACCCGGCGCGTTCTACATCATGGACCGAGGGTATGTGGACTTCGAACGTCTGTTTCTACTGCACCGCCTGGGCGCGTTCTTCGTCGTGCGCGCCAAGTCCAACATCAAATTCCGGCGCCGCTACTCCGCCGCCGCGGACAGGTCCACGGGCGTGTGCTGCGACCAAACCATCGTGCTGACCGGCGTCAAGAGCCGTAAGCTCTATCCTCAGCCGCTGCGCCGAGTCGGGTATCGCGATGCGCAATCGGACCGGCGATTCGACTTTCTCACCAACCATTTCGCCATACCTGCAACCACCGTCGCCGAACTATACCGCCATCGATGGCAGGTGGAATTGTTCTTCAAATGGATCAAGCAACACCTGCGCATCAAGTCCTTTTTCGGCACCTCGGAAAATGCGGTGAAGACCCAACTATGGAATGCCGTCGCGGTGTATGTGCTGGTGGCCATCGTCAAGAAGCGGCTCAACGTCTCCACCGATCTCTACACAATTCTACAGATACTGAGCCTGACCCTGTTTGAAAAAATCCCGTTAATTCATCTACTTGCAAAAACCGAATACAACCCAAACAACCAACACTTACTTAACCAATTGAATTTGTTCGAATAATTGTTGGGACACTACTGGTCTCGCATGACGAATTTAGCGTCGACCGGCCAGCCAACCGTCTGATTCACAGCGCCCTGGCCCGACTGAGACTGCAGGTTCGAGGGGCCGAAAACCGGCAATTGCTGCAGGAAATCACAACTGCCTTTTCCGTTGTCCCACGCGCGACCAGTCTGCAAGACGACTGGCGAAGGCATCGCCTGGACCGCTCAATGCGCCACTACGAGCCGGTGATGCAATGGGTGGGGCTATTCCTGTTCAACCGGGGATTGACGACATTCGCCGGGCGGCACGTAAATTTGTCTTTGCTGTTTCCCATGGAAGAGGTCTTCGAGGACTTCGTTACTCAGAGTTTTCGCCGCTACCAGGACCAGTACGCCGTTACCTCTCAAGGCCCGCGCGAATACCTGGCCACCTTTAACGGCCGGAACACATTCATGATGAAGCCCGATATCTCTCTTCGGAGCGACAATCGGGTCGCATTCATCCTCGACGCCAAATGGAAGCGAATCAACGCGCTCGGCGCTGATCGAAAGCACGATATCAATCAAGCCGACATGTACCAGCTTTACGCCTACGGAAAACGATACGGATGCAGGACGGTGGCGTTGGTCTATCCTCAAACGCAGACATTCAAGGATCCGCTACGCTACCGGTTTCTTGGTCAAGCAAGTCATCACGATAGCCTGACGCTGATTTGCCTGCCCTTTGACGTTGCAAACCCGCAAGACAGCGTCCGTAATTCGATATCCAATCTAACTGTAGCTGTCAGCAAGTCCAACTGAGAAATCTCGCCTTGCTGCCCAACTTGCTCGCCAGTCCGATATTCACAACCAGCGGACCACGTCAGATACGCCGACAACACCAATCTTGGTGGAAGGTTATACGGAAATTAGGGAATTTATGTTCGAAACATAAATTCCCTAATTTCACTCAAATTGGCGCACAAGTATTCGTGGACCCGCACAGAAACAATGCAAATTCCAGCGTCACAGAACTGCGCGAGCAAGCTCACGCAGCTCCAAGCAAGCGGTGCTCGCCGTTGGTCGGTCAGCGCAGCGCGCTTAGAGTGACGGCGGTGCCGCTGGCGGCAACCATTAGCATGCTGCCACCGGCGCCGACGACCTCGTAGTCGAGATCAATACCCACTACGGCCTCAGCGCCCTTCATGCGGGCATCCTCGGACATTTCGGCCAGCGCGGCTTCACGGGCCCGGCGCAATTCCTTCTCATAGGCGGCTGATCGTCCGCCCACGATGTCCCGGATGCCGGCGAACAGGTCCTTGAAAATGTTGGCGCCAACAATCGCCTCGCCGGAAACGATGCCCCGATACTCGCGAATGGCCTTGCCTTCAATTGTCGGTGTCGTCGTCAGAATCATTTTCTTTCCCCAGGTGTTCGAGTCTTTGCATGGCGGTCGCTGCCAACGCTTTGGTCCCTGCGCCGGTCAAAGCGGAAATCGTAAATGCCGGCGCCTTCCAACCCAGCTGCCGCACCAGTTCCGCACTGATACGGTCGGCCTCGTCCGGGGCCACAAGATCTGCTTTATTGATCACCAACCAGCGCTCCAGGCGAGCCAAACGATCGTCGAACGCGGCCAATTCGCCTGCAATCGTGGTCACCGACTCGGCCAGCGCTTCTGAAGAGGCCACTCCACCTTCGGGAGTTGACAGGTCGACCAGGTGCAACAGCAGCCGCGTGCGGCGCAAATGTCGAAGAAAGCGGGATCCCAGGCCGATTCCGGAGGCCGCGCCCGGCACCAGGCCGGGAATGTCGGCCATCACGAAACTCTGCATCGGTCCCACCGCCACCACGCCGAGTTGCGGATGCAGAGTCGTGAAGGGGTAATCGGCAACCTTGGGACGCGCCTCGGAGACTGCCCGAAGTAAAGTGGACTTGCCCGCATTGGGCAAGCCCAGCAGCCCCACGTCCGCCAACAGCGTCAACTCCATCGCCAGGCGCCGCGCTTCACCCTTTGTGCCCGGCGTGTGCTGGCGCGGGGCGCGGTTTACGCTGGACTTGAAGCGGACATTCCCACGGCCTCCGTGGCCTCCACGCGCCACCAGCAATTCGGTCTGATCCGCACTTAATTCGCCCAGGGTTTCTCCAGTGTCGGCCTCGATTACCCGGGTGCCGGCGGGCACCGGAATCTCAAGGTCGGCTCCGGCCGCGCCGCTGCGTTCACGTCCTGCTCCGCCTCTTCCTTTGCCGGCTCGAAACACTTTGCGGGCACGGAAATCAGCCAGGGTGTTGATTCCGGCCTCCAACACCAGCGTGACGTCGCCGCCGTCTCCCCCGTCGCCTCCGTCAGGACCACCGCGCGGCACGAACCTTTCACGCCGAAAGCTCACACAGCCGTCCCCGCCATCGCCGGCGCGAACGCGAATTTCAGCTTCATCGGAGAATTTCATTTTGGGAGACGGTTGGCTCGCAACTCGTGAAACTACCACGCATGAGGGCGATAGCGGCTGAAGTCTGGGGTGATCTCAGCGGGGTGCGGGTTGGAGTGCGGGCGTTTTGGTCTTGGTCAGGGCAGGATGCGCTCGTTCCCAGGCGGGATGCGCTTGTTTCCGAGGTTTTCTTTGCGAGGGCAGGATGCGCTCTTTCCCAGGAGGGATGGGGTCTTTCCCAGGGGGATGCGCTTGTCTCCGGCGATTTCTTTGCGAGGGCAGGATGCCCTCGTTCCCAGGGGGGATCGGGGTCGTTGCCGGGGGAAGAGTTTCTAGGAGGGGACTACGGAAACAAAGCGGCGGTTTTCCCGGCCTTTTCGCCCGTACCTGACGGTGCCGTCGGCAATCGCAAACAGCGTGTGGTCGCGTCCGAGGCCTACGTTGGCGCCGGGATGAAAGGCGGTTCCACGCTGGCGCACGAGAATATTGCCGGCCAGCACTTTCTCGCCGCCGTATTTCTTGATCCCCAGCCGTTTGGATTCGGAATCACGCCCGTTGCGGGAACTGCCCGCGGCTTTCTTATGCGCCATCCGTCAACTCTCCTTGCCTGCTTGCTTGGCCGGCGACTTCTCGGCGGACGCCCCGGCCGGTTCGATGCCGGCTATCTCTACGGTCGTGAATTGCTGGCGGTGTCCAAGCGTGCGGCGATAATCCTTGCGCCGCTTGAACTTGATGACCTCAATCTTGCGCGCCCGTCCATGCTCAAAAACGGTTGCGCGCACCAGTCCTACAGGCGCTTGGTTGGTCCCGATCCGGGACTCCTGCCCCTCTTCGCCACCGATGAGCATGGCGTCGAACTTAAGTTCGACGCCCACATCAGCGCTCAGGCGCTCGACACGCACTCGCTCACCTTCGGTTACGCAATATTGCTTGCCGCCGGTGTTGATCACCGCAAACATCCGGAATCTCCAGAACCTTGACTCGCCGGGGCGCGATTATATCCGCTTGAGGCCCCGGACGGGCAAGCTACTCACTGGCTGGCTCGCCGGCAAGGCCGACGGCCTCCGCCGCGAACGCAAATTGATTGGCCACGTCTTCAATCCGCATCCAGGTCGGGGTGCCGGCGCCATGCCCCGCCCGCGTCTCTATACGGATCAGCACCGGATTGGCGCAACCCTGGGCATGCTGAAGCTCTGCGGCAAACTTGTAGCTGTGCCACGGCGCTACGCGGTCGTCATGATCACCCGTGGTGACCAGCGTCGGTGGATAGCATGTCCCCGTAGCCACGCGATGCACCGGGGAATAGGCGTGCTGGGCACGGAAATCCGCCTCGTTTTCGGAAAGACCGTAGTCGTCGGCCCAGGCTCGCGCATTGGCGCTGGGCGTGTGGTAGCGAAGCATGTCCAGCACTCCCACGCCCGGCAGGGCGGCCCCGAACAGGTCGGGACGCTGCGTCATCACAGCGCCCACCAGCAAGCCGCCGTTGCTGCGGCCCTGGATCACAACGCGGGAAGGCGTGGTGTAACCCTCGTCGATGAGCCACTCAGCCGCGGCAATGAAGTCATCGAACACGTTCTGCTTGCGTTCGCGAGTTCCCGCCAGGTGCCACTCGCGCCCGTACTCGCCTCCGCCCCGCAGGTTGGGAATGGCAACCATGCCGCCCAGTTCGAGCCAAACAAGCCGGGAGCTGCTGTAGCTGGGCGTAAGCGAAATGTTGAATCCGCCGTACCCATACAGGAGCGTGGGCTGATCTCCGGTCGCTTCCTGGTCCTTGTGATACACCAGGAACATGGGGATGCGTGTCCCGTCCCTGCTCTCATAGAAGACTTGCCGGGTAACGAACTGCGAGCCGTCCATCCGCGTTTCAGTGCGGTAATGCAGGGTGCTCTCACCGCTGCCTACGTCGTAGCGGTATACGGCTCCGGGATTGGTAAAGCCGGAAAAACTGTAGAAGGTCTCCAAATCATCCCAGCGTCCGCCGAAGCCGCGCACAGCCCCGATGCCGGGCAGTTCGATTTCCGCCACCAGGGCACCGTCGGGCTCATGCACCCGCACCAGCGGCTGCACGTCTTTCAGGTAGGAAGCAATCAGGCGGCCGCCCACCGCGCTGATTCTCTGCAAAACGTTCTCGCCCTGTGGAATCACTTCGATCCATTCATCCGGGCGATTGAGGTTCACCGAAATCACTTTGCGGCGGGGCGCGTCCCTATTGGTGGAGAAATAGAACCTTTCTCCTTCGTTGGCGAGGTACCTGTAAATGGCGTCCCATTCATTGAACAGCGGCCGGATGGCCGAATCCGGCTCGTCCATGCGCCGGTAATGCACCGCGTTGCTCAAGTAGCCCTCCTGGAGGACGACCAAAAGGTATTCGCCATCTTCGGTCACCGACGCATAGGCGTTGCGTCCTTCGTCGGGAGGCATCGCCAGGACCAGCGGGTCGTCGGCCTGGTCCGTTCCAAGGGCGTGAAAGTAGACCGAAACGGCCTTCTGGTCGTCGCCCCTGCCCTGTTCGTCCGCCGGATAGCGGCTGTAGTAGAAGCCGCTTGAGTCAGCGGTCCAGGAGACTCCGGTGAACTTGGTAAATGTCAGGTGATCCGGCAAGTCCACTCCGGTTGCCACTTCGCGCACGTACCAGTCGCGCCAATCCGATCCCCCATCGGACTTCGCGTAGGCAATGTAGCGCCCGCCGGGGCTCACCGAATTGCTGGCCATGCTCACGGTTCCGTCCTCGGTCCATGAATTGGGATCGAGCAGCACCCTCGCTTCACCCTGGTATCCCTCTTGCACGAACAGCACGCTATGGTTCTGCAAACCGTCGTTGCGAAACTCGAAGTACCAGGGGCCCTCGCGCCAGGGCGCGGACCGGCGCGGGTAGTTCCAGACTTCCGTCAGTCGCTCCCGCAGGCGCTCCCTGAGCGGCAGCGCCTCAAGGTGCGGCACGGACAGTTCATTCTGCGCCTCGACCCAGGCGGAAGTTTCTTGCGCGTCCAATTCTTCCATCCACCGGTAGGGATCGGCAACCTGAACACCGAAATAATCGTCCTGTTGCCCGGAACGCGTGGCGGACGGATACTTGATTCCCTCATTCGCGGGCGGCGCGCAACTTGCGGCAAGCAGGACGGCCGCGAAAAGCAGATAACATCTACGCATTTCCAATAACTCCAAACCTGGCGAGCGTGCATTCTAACGGGAGGTGCTCCCTGCACGCCGAATTGATATGATTGGCCCGGTGTCCAATTCGGAGGTATTCCGGCAGGCCTTGCGGCTGGTGGGGAAGGACTGGAACCTCCTCAATCGGCTGATCTACGGCCATTTGCGCAGCGACGTGCCGCTCGTAGGCAGGGTGGCCCAGTATCTTCTGAATTCCGGCGGCAAGCGCATTCGACCCATGCTGCTGATACTGGTAGCGCGCACACTGGGCTGCGCTCCCGGTGGCCCACAGGTGCGCGCAGGCGTCATCGTGGAGTACATCCACTCGGCCACGCTGCTGCACGACGACGTCGTTGACGAGGCCGAAATGCGCCGCGGCCAATCCGCCGCCAATGTCATTCACGGGCCCGCAGCCAGCGTGCTGGTTGGCGATTTCCTCTATTCACGCGCGTTTCAGCTGATCGTCGAACTACTGGACGAACGGCGCGCCGTGGAAGTACTCGCATCCACGACCAACCAGATTGCGGAAGGCGAAATCATGCAACTGATGAACTTGAATCAGTTGGCCGTTACCGAAGAGCAATACCTGGAAGTAATACGGCGCAAGACCGCCTCCCTGTTCGAGGCCTGCGCGCGCATAGGCGCAATCCTGGCGCATTCCGATCGTGACGTAGAAGAGGCGGCCGCCCGCTACGGCCTGGAGCTGGGCATGGCCTACCAGATAACCGACGACGCGCTGGACTACTCCGGCGGAGAGGAAGCGTTCGGCAAGAATATCGGCACCGACCTGAAGGAAGGAAAAACCACTCTGCCGCTGCTGTATGCTATGCGAGAGGGGTCTCCCGACCAACAGATGGTGCTGCGCAACGCCTTGCGTACCGGCGGGTTGGACAATCTACCGGAGGTGATGAAGGCGATCGAAGCCACGGGAGCGCTAGAATACGCAGCGGAGCGCGCGCGCGAAGCTTCGCAGCGCGCCGTGGATGCCTTGTCGGTCCTGCCGAAGAACGGTTTCGGTGACATTTTGAGGTCGCTGGCGCGGTTCGCGGCGCAACGCGGCTACTAGCATTCCGGCGTTCCAGCCCTGTGGTCGGGGTGTAGCTCAGCCTGGTAGAGCACTGTCTTCGGGTGGCAGGAGTCGCTGGTTCAAATCCAGTCACCCCGACCAATTTTTCCAAACCAGATCGGCTTCTTACAGCTGAGATTGCAGTGGATACCACTATCTGAGTACAACACGAGCCACGCCACAGAAAAATCTACGCGTCATCGCGAACCAGCAGATCGGTTATCAATACGTAACCGGGAATTTTCTCACTTCAAATGGCCCAAAAATCGGGAAGCAGGTCAATGCATAGCCATCGGTGTATCCAGGACTTGGCACCGGGGATCGGTATTGGGAAACAACAATTGCCACCCGCCGCGGTAGCCGGAGAGCCAGTCTTTTGCGTCGTCGCCATATGACAGCCCACGGTACGTGGGTACGGGACTCAGCCAATCGGCATGAAAGAGCATTCCGGTACCGTCTGAAGCGTGAATCTGGCAGAATCTCCGCGCCAAAGCCAGGAACGACATCAACCGCTATACGGGCATTTTGCAGAGTAATCAAAGCGACCTGTAACCATCAACGGGAGCGGAATTTCGAAATATTTAATTGGCTTTTATATTACTATAAATTGCATATTAGAGCTCTTTTGAATACACTCGAACGCTCTACTTAAGCAGATTATTGCGAACCTTATTCGCAACATGTCGATTCGACTGGATAACAAAGTCTGCCTGATCACAGGTGCGACGGCCGGCATCGGTTTGGGCTTGGTACATGGATTTCTGTCCCGAGGCGCCAGGGTTGCCGCAGGCGTCCGCAATCGGCGAAAGGCCGAACGGTTGGTCCCCCGCGATGCGCTTGCCGTGCAATTGAACGTGACCAACGACGACGAAGTGAAGGGCGCCGTCGAAGCGGTGATCAACCATTTTGGCCGTATCGACGTCCTGATCAACAATGCCGGCATCTATCCTCGTATCGATGCCCGGCAACTGTCTGCTTCTGACTGGACTGCGACCATTGATACGAACTTGACCGGCGCATTTCGCTGTGCGCGAGCTTCAATCCCGCATTTCGTGGCCCAAGAAAGCGGTGCGATCATCAACGTTGGCAGCATCGCCCTAAGACTCGGCATGCCCAGCCTGACTCACTATCTCTCGAGCAAAGGCGGAATTGTCGGACTCACCCGTGGCCTAGCCAGGGATCTGGGAGTTTATGGCGTACGAGTCAACTGCCTGCACCTGGGCGCTGTCCAAACCGAGGGGGAACTGGAGTTGTTCCCGGACCAGGAAGCACTGCTTCGCGAAATGAACTCCAAACAGTCGTGCCGAGGGAGATTGACACCCGAATCAATCGAAGCGGTCTTCGCCTTCTTCGCATCGGAGTTGAGCCAGGATATCACCGGGCAATGCCTCACCGTCGATCGTGGCTGGACGCACGACTAGCTTGGCGTATTTGCCTGGCGTCTGTAATCCCGGACTGTCTGGTACCTGACTTGCGATTATTGGCCAGTATTCTCTTTGTCGTACCTTCATTGATCGGTGCACAGGAGACTGGAGAAGCGCCACCTATCATGGCGGAAAGGAGTGGGTTCTCAACTGCTGTGCCGAACCGCTCACAACCCGCGGGATCGTATCGTGCACGATACCGACTGATCCGGATTGCACCTAGACATTGGACCAACCGCCATCAATAATGTGAATCTGTCCTGTCGTAAATGCACTCTCATCGCTTGCCAGGTAGAGCGCAAGGTGTGCGACCTCATCTGCCGTACCGAAGCGGCCCATAGGCTGACGCTTTTTGAATACTTCTTTTGCCAGCCCGTAGTTTCCACTTGCCGCTAATCGCTCATCAAGTGACGGGGACTGCACTGTACCCGGGCATATAGCGTTGCAGCGAATACCGTCAGTCACGAAATCGCAGGCAACTGACTTGGTTAAGCCGATGACGGCCGCCTTGCTTACGCCATACACAAAACGCCTGGAAACGCCGAGTATCGAACTTGCCACGGAAGACATATTGATGATCGATCCGCCGCCGCCGTCAATCAATACCGGCAGGATCCCTCGAATAAGCCGATACATGGACGTCACATTGACGTTGAACGAGTAGTCCCAATCTTGTTCGGAACAGTCGAGTATAGACCCGTCGTGCACGTATCCGGCGCAGTTGAAGAGAATATCTAGACCCTCGATGTCCGCGACCAGGGCGTTGATATCGGGCGCCTTCGTTACATCGAGTCGGCGTGTACGACAATTTGACACGTCATTCAATCGCGCGGCATTGATGTCCGTTGCCAGAACATCGGCGCCTTCCGCCGAAAACAACTCCGCGGTCGCTTTTCCAATTCCTTGCGCTGCAGCGGTCACGAGCGCACGCTTCCCGCGCAATCTACCTGCCACTTGCCGAGCTACTCTTGTACGCTGGACATCGCATTACCGAATGAAAGCCGTTGTAGTCTCTCCGTTGGCCATCCTGGACAGAATTGCCAAATTGCAGATAGAGTCACATGAGATTACTTTATCCGCGTCACTTAGTACAGTCCGCTCACAGTTTGGAGAAATTCCCACGTACATTCAGCGACACCACCGTTCCAAAGTGGGAATACCGACTGAATCGCCCCGGCACGTCAGCGTAGCGCCTGACATCATTGTTGGTTAGATTGATGGCGTTTAGGTAGACGGTAAACGAGTCTGTCAGTGAATAACTGAGAGATGCGTCCAGCTGCCCATAGGGCATACCGTAAATCGCGTTACCTCTTTGTGCGGAAGGACTGATTAGGTACTCCGACCGGTGATCGTATGCGAGCCGCACACTCCACTTGCTTTTCTCGTAGAAGGCAATAATGTTGTATGTGTGCTGGGATAGTCCAGGAAACGGAAACGAATCCTCGATTCCTGGTTCAGGTTGGAACGATGTCGAGCTGTCAATGTATGTGTAATTGGCCTGCACTCCCAACCCGTCAAACGGAGCAGGCAATTGCCCGTCAAAAGAGTGTGTAACAGACAGTTCGACACCGCGGATCTTTGCATCGCCGCCATTACGAGGGCGATTCACGAACACGTTTGCGCTCGGTAGGTCGTTGGCAGGATCGACTATAACTCCGGGAATGGTCTCCTCAAGCGCGATTCCAACAATGTAATTCCCGACATCTTTGTAGAAACCGGCAACAGCGATTGCGCTGTACTCAGTAGGGTACCATTCCAGAGAAACGTCATATTGATTGGCCCGATATGGTTCAATTTCAGGATTTCCTGCGCTTCCGGATGCGTGTGCAGCACGGACTCCGATTCGGGTCGACATTTGCGAGAACCCAGCTCTCGCTATTACTTTTGCGGCGGCAAGGCGAAGTAACAGATCGTCCTTAAGGTCCAACCTCAGATTTAAACTAGGCAAAACGTCTGTGTAGTCCTTCTCCACTACCAATTCCGTCCCGTCGGAAAGAACCCTCGTGATTACGTCAGATATTCCGTCGGGCGGCAAGAAAAATCGGAATTCTGATGTGAATCCATCTACAAGTTGTTCTGTCCTTGCCACACGGACACCGATATTTCCGTCCATAGGAATGGCGCCAAGTTGCCCCTCGAGATCAAATCTGACATACCCCGCGAGGGAGTCCTCTGCAACACGAGTTGTGCCACTTGGGTTAAGGGTAGGCTCGGCAAGCAACCCCTGCTCATCGAGAAATCGATGGTACCCCACGACATCCATGGCCAGGAAATCTCTTTCAAAATCGCCACCCACTCCCGACATAAAGCCGCCCCCACCTGGAAACGGTGACAAGAACTCCGATGGAAATGCCTGGCCATTGTTTGCGATGAATATTCCGGTTAGATAGGCAGAATTGTCACTCTCAAGATCCGCATATCGGGCGCCAAACACAACGTTTGTCAGCCAACCACGATCAATTGATCGAGCAAGGTTAATTCGCGCAGACAATGCCGACGAATCTCCATAGCGGTCATCCAAGGAATTCGCGAATTGGAAAAGCCCGGTTGCGTCGGTCAGAGGCACGTCACTTGTCATTCGAGGCAGATTTGTACCGTTAAACTCGTATACTCGCCCCGTATGATTCGGCCGTCTCGAAATCACGCGGCTAACGCTGGAAGTAACATCAGATTCAGAAAAGGAAATGTCGCCATCAATTGACCATTGGTTTCCAGTCCATTGCGAATTTGCCGCTAGAAGATATGCTTCGTTGTCGCTGGGTAGATCTAGTCCGACTAGTGCCCAAACATCAGGGAACAGTTCCAATCGACGAACTGCCCCATTGTCTCGGTACGCTGGCGTAGCGTTATCCGAGTCAGGATTATTGTCGCTTTCAAGGCCCAGTACCAAGCGCCTCCCGCGCGCCCTCGGTGCCCTCACGGCGCCAGCCCAAAACATCTGGTAGTGCTTCCCATCGGTCGTCTTTAGCCTGGTGAACACACCCTCTAGGCCAAGAGTGGTATTCTGGTTTGGTCTTGACTGTAATACGAAATTCGCTCCGAATCGCTCTTGTGGATTTTCGATAATGTTCTGTTGGATATTGGCTGGCGCAGCAATATCGTCAATCGAATCTATTACGACACGTTGATCATCAACGACATTGAAGTTGAGGTCTGCCCAACCCGCTACGTCTACCGAATCCCACCGGTTGGTACGTTCACTATAGCCGACCGAAAGTAGCGCACCGAACCTGCCATCCTCGGACTTGTTGCTAATCAGCCCGGATACGCGTGAATCGTATTCACCGGAAATATCGATCCTCTGCACTGCGGCGGTGGTCGAAACTGTCATAGGGTCGAGATCAAGTGGTTTGCGCGTATAGACGTTGACTACACCGCCAACCCCACCCTCGATTGTGTCGGCAGATGGACTCTTGACTACAGTCAAGCTACCGACAATCTCGGATGCCACAGTGTTATAGTTGAATGTACGACTTGCGCCAGCGAAAGGGCGCCCGTCAAAGAGAGTCAGATTCAGACCGGGGCCAAGACCGCGAATCGAAATCTGTTTCCCTTGGCCCTGGCTCCGCTGGAGTGAAACGCCAGGCAATCTATGCAACGCTTCGGCGAGGTTATGATCCGGGAGCTTCCCTATATCTTCGGCAAAAATCGCATCTACGATTTTGTTAGCGGAGCGTTTAGCCTGTAGAGCGTTGGAAATACTACCTTTGACGCCACGCACAACGATCTCTTCCAATAATTCTTGTCGCTTCTCAGTCTCCGACGCGTCTTGTGCAACGGCGCTCGCCGCAAATCCGAAACCGGCCGCAACCAGAACCAGAATGTAACGAAGAATGGAATTCCATACCATCATAAATCACCCCCTAACGCTTTCCCCAGTTACAGGAAATTTCACGCCGTCCTGGCAGCACAACGCTTTCTACGCCTTGTAAAGCGTTTTCTGATTCAATTAACAATCTCTAATTGATCGTTAACAGCTCTTATACGGAGTTTAAACATGTTCTTAATCGTGTCAACCTTGGCTTGATGCTGAATTGCTTTAGAAAATCCAAGCCTCATCCTGTTCGTTACTGGGCTTTTGCTCGCCGCAATAGGGATTGCCAACTCGGTTTGGAGGCACAGTGCGATGCATTGAACGTTTGCCCCCCCGTTCAGCACCAACCCGAGGCTTCACAACTCATTCTCGACGAATCATGACTCCACGCCGCGATGGAATTTCCTATCCTTTGATGACGAGCACGCCGTCGCGGGAGTGCTGATTGATGACCTCAAGAATGCTCCGATCCTTGACCGCTTCGAGAAACAGAATCAGGATCCCCCGGCATCATCCGCCTCGAACTCCAGTCTGATTCGGCGGAATCCCAGATCGTCGAAGATGCGAATGAACTTTCGTGCTTCCTTGAGGCCATCGACCGCGATGTCAAGGTAGCTTTCACCCGCGCTCATGTGAATGGCATCGAATTCCACCTCTCCAGCGCCGACCACGAAGGTCTTCCTTGAGCTCCGACCACCAGCAGTCAGGGTGAAGCCTCCCCCTGCCTCAAGCAGGTCGTCCTGAATCTCCTCGAGCGTACAACTGATGTGGCCCGATTGCAGGACCTTCAGGCGCCATCCCCGGGGGTGGCGGTCCATCAGGTCCAGACTGAAGGCCGACTGATGTTCCGAGCCCAGAATGGTGTAGGAAGGGGTGAAAGAGCTGTTTTCGGCAGTCACTCCGCGATACCAGCGAGCGTATTCCTGACGCATTCGCGCCGCGATCTCAGGATGGTCGGCTATGACGTTCTTCCGTTCGCCGGGATCTCTGCGGATATCGTACAGCTCGTTTCCGTTCACCAGCTTGTAGCGTTCACCGCGTACGCAGGCGTTGTACCAGCGGCGAGGCACCGGAACCCGATCCGACTGAACGACGACTTGGCGCTCGGGAGACTCGGTCGACTTACCTTCGAGCAGAGGCGCCAGGCTGCGGCCATCGAAGCGTGCCTTCAGCGGCGGCGCTACTCCGCACAGATCGATCAGTGTCGGGAGGATATCGATATGCGCGGAGAGGCGGTCCATCTCGGACCCAGCGGGCAGTCTCGCTGGCCAGCGGAAGAAACAGGGAACCCTGATCCCTCCTTCGTAGACCGACGTCTTGCCGGCCCGAAGCCCCATGTTGTAGCGGTCGGTGATACCGTACTCGGCACACACGTCCAGCTCATAGGGAGTCTTCAAGTCCGGAGTTTGCCGCAGCGGACCGTTGTCGGCGAGAAAGATCACAATCGTGTTCTGTTCCAGACCCAGATCGCTGATCCTCCCTAGGAGCTTCCCGACGTTCTGGTCTAGGTTGGCAACCATGCCATAGACATCGGCGTCCCCTTCGCCCAAACCTGAAAGCCCCCGGAAGGGAGCGACGTAGCCCTCCGGCGCCATCGGGCGCGGGGTATCGTGCGGCAACTTGGAGGCCACGTAAGCAAGAAAAGGACCTTCCCGATTCTTCTCTATCCAACGGGCCGCCTCATCGAAGAGCACATCCTCGACGAATCCGCTGAACTTTCTTCGGGTGCCATTGACATTCATCCAAGGATCGAATTTTGGAGAGCCATACGAACAGACGAAGTCGAACCCCTTGTCCTGGGGACGTGAGGGATAATTGGCGCCCAGATGCCATTTACCGAAAAAGCCGGTCCGGTATCCTCCCGCAGCCAGCACGGCTGGAAGAGCTTCCTCTCCGTCACGTAGCATCGCTCGGCCACCGTAGGTATCCCAGACTCCAACCCGGTAGTCGTAGCGCCCCGTCATCAAAGCCGCCCGGCTAGGTGAGCACAGCGGCGACACGATGAAGTGGTTCAGTCGGACACCTTGTGTGGCCAGTGCGTCCAGGTGGGGTGTCTTCAGAACCCGGTTGCCGTAATAGCTCAGATCACCGAACCCTTGGTCGTCCGAGACGATCATTACAACGTTGGGCTTCGGCCCACGTGCCTCCGGCTCTGCCTTCTGGCCCAGGCTCAGCCCGGGGAACGCCGCTGCGATTGAAGTGGCAGCCAGTGTCTTCATGAACTCCCGTCTGGGCTGGTTTCTCATAGCGTGGACTCGCCTGGTGGATCTCTTGAAGTAGATTGTAGTAGTTAGCCTACTGGCCGTGTAACGGCCCGAATTGGTCGACTTTCATTTCAGGTGGGTACTAACCTGGTCAATAAACCGTCGCGGCGCTTGTCGTGAGCTCGACAATTCAGACGACAGTGGCATTACTAGCTGTGTAGTTATGTTTTCCGATGCTCAAATCAGACCAACCCATCGCTTTCGGTTCATTATGCTGTACCGACCATCCAATTGTGTCATTCTGCAACTTCAATATGTATGCGAGCCTTCGATTGCCTGCCATTCCTATCATTGGCCAAAAGGGTGATTTCATGTTTCCCTATCGACAACGGTCTTGCCAACCGAGTGGATTCCCCATGCCCAATCACGCCGTCCTTGCTCGATAACCAAGTCAGGTTCGCTCCGGTAAGTCGGCCGTCCTCGGGATCGTATGCGACACCTTGAAAGCCGTATCGCTCGCTATTCCATGGGGTCACCACTTCGCCATTTTCAAGCCAATCGATACGGAGCATCGGCGCATGATTGATGCCGTCGGCCGTGTCAGATCGGATGCCAGTGTTTTCTATAATCTCAAGCGCCTCCTCTGGCCAAAGCGCCTCTGGCACAACGGTATGTCGCTCGACTACGACGTTTGTTCCAAAAAAACTGATAGGACCTGGTGCTTTGTTGATGTAGTTGTCCCTGACATTGACGTGTCTGTTCGTCCTTTTCGACGCCTGCCGTATCGCATGCGACCATCGAGACGGCATCGCGCCTGTCGGCAATTGAACGACGTTTCTTTCGACGTCAATGTAGGAAGAACCATTGTCCAGATATATTCCACAAAACACAGGGCCGGGATCCGGCCGCTCACTCTTGAAATAGTTTTCAGCAATGATTGTTCGGTCCTTGTCACCCCCTAATGTGCCCAGCGTGTACACTCCGCCTCCGTCATCGAGTTGGGTCATGTAGTTGATGATTCGATTGTGTGTGATGCGGTTGCCGCTTGCCGGAACGTTTGGCCGCCTACCCCACCCCCATCCGACAGCTATGGCGGAATATGGAACATCGTACACTTCGTTATGAGAGACAGTAGTGTTCTTCGTATAGCCTACGAATATGGTGTGTCCGCCCAAGTATTCCAATGGCGCCCGGGAGAAAAAATTGTCGGTGATCGTATTTCCGATACTCAGTTTTTCCGGGCTGTCCAAGGAAGGCTCTGATACCTTTCCCAGCACCTGCAGCCCGGTGCCTGATATCTCTGAAAACACGTTTCGCCTGACCAGCACATTCTGCGTGTAGATGAGATCCAGACCAGCGCTGCCGAGATGTGTGAAGACACATCCCTCGATCACGATGTCCCTGGCAGCCTCGACCGAGACGTTTGCAGGCATCGGATGGCTGTCCTCAGCACGCCCCTCCCAGGTCGACTCGCTGCCGACTCGAACGATCATGTTCGCCTGCACATCATTGACGCCCTCCTTGCTCGGCTTCATATATGTCGCATGCGAGAACTGCAGGCCCCGGAAGGTGATGTCATGGACACGATCGGACAACGTGCCCTTTACCAGGACCAATGATTCCAATATGGGAGCGATGACCTCGAGTTCATCTATTTTCTCCCCGGTGCGGGGCATGTAGTAAAGAGTCCTGTCTTGAGTGTCGTGATACCACTCTCCAGGCTCGTCCAGAAGTTCAAAAGCGTTTTCGATGAAAACAGGACCTTCCTTAATACCCCATCTTGGATGAATGCGAATCTGTGCATTCCAATAGGGTTGGCGCATATAGATCTTGTTCCCGACTATCTTGTCGACTATTGCACGAGGATTTCGCCAGTTCTTTCGGAAAATAAATTCAATCTGGTTCTGATTGCCCCACTCGCTCATTCCTTTGGCCGAAGTCGTAAACCCGAATTCGGCATGCATGACGGATCCAGGAAGTGCCTGACCGTTCGAAAAGTCATTGCCTCTCGCGCCCGGTGCACTGCTGAACTCGGGAATGGATTGCAATCCATGAAGGTGATAATACTTGTCGATCCCAGACTTGGCTCGGGTAGCTCGCCGGCCATTGACATATAGTTGGCGAAACTCTGCGTCGTCATTGAGCGTTGCTTTCCAAATACCCCTTTTGTCCTGTCTCCAACCTTGAATGCGACGGCCGCCACTGATCACCGGATATTCTCCCGGTACATTTTGATAGATCACTCGATAACCATTTGAGCCAGAATCTGACTCGTTGAAAACGAGAGGTTCGGATTGAAAATAGACGCCACCATGGATGTAGACCGAAATGTCCGAATTCATATCACCATTTCTCGCCCGAATTGCATCCCTTGCGGCGCGGACTGTCCGGAACGGCGCGTCTACTGATCCGCTGTTCGCGTCGTCTCCATCGATGGAAACATAGTACGATTCGGCAATCGCTGTGCCGCTGCCCATGGCAACACTTAATGCCAATACCTTGACGAAAATCCTGCTGTAGAACATCACAATATAGCCCCCAAAAATTGTCTCGGACTTCGATTTGACCGCGGCCTGGACGCAGCAACGTCGGGTGTTCGAACCCCTGATGCCTACGTTTGCGTGCATTACTATCTGTAAGGCACCAAAGGTATCGATCAGCCCCCTCATCTCAGTGAGATCGTTACTTTACCACCTAAAGTATCACGTTTTATAATCAACAGGAAATTTTTAAACTTCAACTAAAAATGTGGAAACTCGAAAAGGAGTTTTTCAGGTTTGATCGGGAATCATAGCGTGACTGCCTTGGGAACGTGGCCATACCGTAGAACCGCTATTGTTAACCGCGACGCTTTTTGACCTGTACAACGCCTTATCGGCTTGCAGCAAGGAGGAGCACGTGCCAGCAACGAACCTTTCGCGCCGACGATTGGGGCGAACCCAATGTCGGGTCACGACCCTTGGTCTGGGAGCGGCGCCACTTGGCAATCTGTATCAGGCCGTCGACGATCGACAGGCTATGTCGATGCTGGATACCGCGTGGGACCTTGGTCTTCGCTATTTTGACACCGCGCCATTCTACGGCTTCGGGCTAAGCGAGCGCCGTCTCGGCGACATGCTTCGGTGCCGAAGCGACCAGAGCTACGTACTGTCTACGAAGGTTGGCCGCCTGTTGCGACCCGTTGCGAGCAAAGGCATTCTCAGTAATCGGCTTGGATTTTGCTCCCCAATGCCGTTCGAGCCCGAATTCGACTATTCCTATACCGGAATAATGCGATCGTACGAAGACAGTCTACAACGGCTCGGGCTTTCGAGGATCGACGTCTTGTTAATACATGACTTGACAGTTTCGGTCTCGGACATGCCCAGCCGACAGACATTCGATACTTGCATGCAAAGCGGGTACAAGGCGCTCGAGGAATTACGGGCAGCCGGGCTTGTAAAGGCGATCGGATTGGGAGCCAATCATTGGGACGTTTGCACCAAAGCAATGGCTTATGGTCAATTCGATTGTTTTCTGCTTGCAGGGCGTTACACGTTGCTGGAACAGAACTGCCTGGATGAATTTGTGCCGAAATGCCTTGAACACGGCGCCTCGATCATTGTCGGCGGCGTATACAACTCCGGGATATTGGTACATGGCACCCGTGGCACCCATATGCCATACTACGATTATCAGCCCGCAACACCGGCGATTATCAAGCGGGTGCAAAGCATCGAATGTATCTGCGACGCCCATGGTGTCACTCTTCCTGCCGCCGCCCTTCAGTTTCCTTTGGCCAGCTCGTGGGTTTCCTCCATCATCCCGGGGCTCGGTGCGCCCGAGCACATCCAGGCGGCTATGAACTGGATGAATGAAGAAATACCGATCGAGTTCTGGCGCGAAATGATTACTGAAGGACACATCCATCCGGATGCGCCGATTCCGCAGGAGGCAACTGATGAGAGTTGATGCGCACCAGACGATCAGCTACGTACTTTCTCCGGTCGCCTGAATCAAACCGCGAATATAGCCGAATGCGAAGAGCCGGCCGAGCATCGTGTAGCCGGGCTCCCCTTCTTCCTCACCGTGCAGCTGGGGCACGTGATCGGGCCGGATGGGACCGTCAAAGCAAATGTCCCGATACGCCCGCATCGCGGCTGGCATATTGGTCGGACCGTTGTCGTGAAAAGTCTCTGTGAAATCCGTTTTCGACCCGCGCACGTCCCGAAAATGTACGTACTTGATGGCCGACCCGAAGTGACGAATGGTTTCGATAACGTCGTTGCCCATCGCCGCGAATGTCGCCTGACAAAAACATATGCCGTTGCTGGCACTCGTTGCCAAACTAAGCAATCTGTCAAACGATTCGACTGAATTCATAATTCTGGGGCGCCCGAGAAAATTGTCCATTGGTGGATCGTCCGGATGCATAGCCAAGGCGATTCCCAACTGTTCGGCTTTCGGAATAATACGTTCGAGGAAGTACGCCAAATTGTCCCAAAGCGCATCGCTAGTCAAACTTGGAGTGTCCTCCCGCGCATCGCTACGCAATTCGTAGTTCAGCATGACGGCGTCTTGGACATCCGCGAGTCTGAATCGGGACGTTCTGGCACCACCGCGCTCCAAGGCCTTGGTACTAGTTCTGACCCAGTCGGTGCCTGCCATAAAGTTATAGCAAAGGATCGGGATTCGCAGAGAGTGCATCGTCTCAAGAAGGTCTTGAATAACATCGATTTCACGATCCCTGTACTCGGTGCCATAAATGATCGCATTCATGGGCACGTAACCTTCGACGGCGGCAGGCTCCATCCCAAGCGCACGAATCTGTTCGACCGCTTGCGACCACGATGCCCGCTTCTCGCCGAGATAACGTAGAGTTATGCAATCCACGCCAGTCTGAGCTGCCAGCGTTAGATTTGCATCAGACATCGGAGTCAGAACTGAGGCCAGTTTCACCGTTCGAATGCCACTGTAACGTACAGGGAATCAGTCGAGAGTCGGAACTCGAAAAGAACCTTTGCCACAGCCATTCTTCCAGTCAAGCCGGGCAGCCGACAAAGGGTGCGCTTCAAAGTCCCATCTCGCGACGCATGCTCAGAAATAGATGCGTGTCAAGGGCGGAAACCGCTTCTTCCAGATTTCTGTCTCGAATTGCATGAAGGATATTCAAGTGCTCGCCGCATGTCTTGATGTAGTGCTCCTTGGAAAACCGCGGCCGGCTTTCCCGTCGTATGAGGGCGATTCGATCTACGTTTGTTTCATAGTTCTTGGTGACCAGGGGATTCTCCAGGCTTTCGACGAAGCGCTGATGCAAATTGTCGTCACTGTACTTCGCATCCATCATGAATTCTTCGTCAATGACGCCATCATTAGACACCCGTTCAAGAAGGGCTTCGTGCTTTGCACACAGTTCTTCAATTTCGTCATTCGACACGCGATTGGCAAACACCTTGACCGCCTCTCTCTCGATAATGGTGCGCAACTGGAAACTGTTCCTGATCAGCTCGAAATCGGGTTTGATCAACCGCACACCGTTGCGTGGCAATACGTCCACTAGCCCCTCGACTTGTAGCTTGTTGATGGCAACTCGCAACGGGCCGATCCGGACATCGAGTTTCTTGGCCAGATCTGCTTGGGTGATGACCCCACCCGGCTCGATCTCGCCGCTCAGCATTGCGTCCTTGAAACGCAAGTAGGCTCTGTCGCTTAGCTTCATATTGTCCTCATTATTCACAGCGTCCGGTTGAAAGGCAACTGCCGGTGAGACAAGGACGCCGTCGGTAGCCGCGAATACAATATTCACAATTCGCTTTGTCGGCAAGTATTTCTGCGCGGAAAAAATACGTCTATTTTTTACTTTAAAAATTTTTGAATTATGTCTAGCTTTACTTAATGTGCTTGATACGGCATCTATGGGTCGACGGCAGACAGTCCGGGCCGGGCCGCGTTTCCCTGATTGGCGCACCCGATTTCGATCAGCGAAGTGGAAGCCGAAACTTGCCGCAACATCTAGAGCAAACAACTCATATTGTGGATCTCGGCCCATACGTTCTGCGCCAATTCGGCGCGGAACGAGCCTAAGGGGTAACGCCATGCCAAAGAACTCCGATTCTTCACTTCTCGGTATCCGACTCACAGGTGATGATGCCATCGATCTGACGAACTCGTCCGCCTATCACGAACGAGCCTCCGAATACATTGCCGGCGCTGTCAACAGCAACGTGCGCCTGACCGATCCGAAAATCTGCTTCCGTCGTGCGAGTGGACCGTATCTAGAAGACCTTGACGGCAATCGCTACATTGACTACGCCCTGGGAATGGGGCCCACCGTACTCGGGCACGCCAACGAATCAGTCGTTCGCCGCGTACGGGACACTTTGGAAGATGGACAGTTATTTGCCGGACAAAACCCGCATGAACTCGAACTGGCAACACGTTTGCGGGACCACATTCCCGGTGCCGAACTTGTTCGGATCGGTATGTCTGGATCGGAAATGGTCCATGCAGCTATCCGAGTTTCCCGTGCCTTCACCAGTCGCAAGAGGATCGTCAAGTTCGAGGGCCACTATCATGGTTGGTATGACAACATTTTGGTCAACCTGTCATCTGAACCATCAGTGACGACGCTTGGCGATTCAATCCCGGTTTTTCGCCAGTCTTCAGGACAACCCCTGTCCATCGAGACCGATGTCGCCATATTGCCGTGGAACGACATGGACGCATTGCGCGCATACCTGGATCAACACCATCAAGACGTTGCCGCGATAATCATGGAAGGCGTCATGTGCAATACGGGCGTCATCCTGCCACGACCAAATTACCTCCAGAGCGTTCAGGCACTGTGTGAAAAGTACGACACCGTGTTCATTCTCGATGAGGTCATCACTGGGTTTCGATTGGCACTTGGCGGTGCGCAGGAGTACTACGGCATCGAACCCGATCTTTCGATCTTCGCGAAAGCACTGGGTGCCGGCTTTCCCGTGGCAGCGCTTGTAGGGAAAGCAAGAATAATGGAGTTATTCGGCACAGGTGGGGTCAACCATTCCGGAACATACAACGCCAATGTAATCAGCCTCGTATCGGCGATTGCAGCGCTAGATGAACTCGCTCGAGAGGACGGTCTTGCCCTTCGACGTATCGAGCAAATCGGCTGCCAATTACTGGACGGCATTGCCGAAATCTCAGCAAGAACGAACACCAATCTGGGCGTCCAGGGCTTCGGTAGCGTATTCAATGTCTTTTTCTCGGACCGGGGGAAAATTGAAGACTATCGACAGTTCCGCAACACCGATACCGCCATGTTGGCAGAATTCGTTCGTGCGCTTACCGAACGCGGCGTTCGGCCAACATCCCGCGGGACGTTCTTCCTTTCTTCGGCGCACGGTGAAGAGGAAGTCGAATCTACTCTCAGCGTGTTCAGTGATGCCCTCCAAACACTAGGTCGTGAATGAACGAGCTCTCTATAAGATGAAAGCCTTGGCCCTAATAGACGGGCGCACCGGGAGAATCTAAATGGAACTCCAATACGTCGAGCCATTCGTATTCGACTTGGATCATCCTGAGGGCGTCGCCTATGGTCCGGACGATTTACTCTATGCCGGTGGTGAGGAAGGTCAGATCTACCGAATCGGACTGAAGGACGGGTCCGCGAAACTTCTTGCATCGACCGGCGGTTTCTGTCTCGGCCTCGCGATTGATGCCAATTCCAATATCTACGTTTGCGATACGAAGAATCAATCCGTCATCCGGATCACGCCGGAAGGACGACACGAAACCTACGCTCGCGGCAGCAAGCGGTTGTCGATGGAAACACCCAACTTCCCCGTATTTGATGCTGACGGAAATCTGTATGTTTCCGATTCGGGACAGTGGGGCAAGTTGAATGGAAGAATCTACAGGATCCGGACGGACGGGTCGGCTGAGATATGGTCTACTGAGCCGTCCGATTTCACAAACGGCTTGGCTTTGTCCGACGATAACCGTTATTTGTATGTCGTGGAGAGTATCGCTGGCAGAATCTCCCGAATCGAGGTTAGAGATGACGGCCACGCGGGAGTGCGAGAGACCGTAGTCGAGATAGCCGGCACCATTCCCGACGGCCTGGCATTCGATTCGGTCGGCAACCTGTACATATCTTGCTATGCTCCTGATCGTATCTATCGCTTTGCAGCGGACGGCTCGCTCGAAATTTTCCTCGATGATCCCCAGCGCCGAATACTAAATTCGCCGACCAATATTTGCTTCGCCGGCGACAATCTCCGCGATTTGGTGATCGCGAGCCTGGGTGGACGCGCCCTGTGCCGCGTCAGCCTGGACATCTGTGGTATGGCTTTGAACTATCCAACGCTCCAGACAAGCAATTGATGGGGCTGGCCTCCCGAACATGGCGGCCAACCTGAGCCGAACTAGGGCGTGTTAACACTAATGGGTCTGATTATGGTACGATTGGGGTATGGAAATCACGCCCGAACAATACGAACGCATCGTTCCTTATCTCCCGGTGCAGCGCGGCAACGTTCGCCTCTCGAATTTTGCGGTGCTCAACGCCATTTTGTATGTCGCCGAACAGGGCTGCAAATGGCGCGGATTACCGCCTCGGTTTGGCAACTGGCACACCATTTACACGCGGATGAACCGCTGGTCGAAGAACGGGGTGCTGGACCGGGTATTCGAGCATCTGCAGCGCGAGCGGATCGTGCGCGTCAAGCTGGAAGCCGTATCGATGGACAGCACCATTGTCCGGGTGCATCCCGACGGGACGGGGGCGCTAAAAAAAACGGCCCCCAATCCATTGGCAAGTCCCGCGGCGGCTGGACCACCAAGATTCATATGGTTGCCGCGGATGCTCGAACGGCTATAACGTTCTCGCTCTCGCCGGGACAAGCCCACGACGCTCCGCAAGGGCGCAAGCTGCTGAATCGCCTCGGCCAGCAGGACGATAATCCCTCGCTGATCATGGACCGCGCGTATGAAGGCGATGAGACACGGCAACTGGCCTTGGCGCTGGGGTACACGCCCGTCGTTCCGCCGAAGCGCAACCGGCTCGACCCCTGGCAGTACGACCGGGAGATGTACAAGCGGCGCAACGAAATCGAGCGGCTGTTTCGCCGTTTGAAGGGATTCCGGCGAATCTTCTCCCGCTTCGAGAAGCTCGACGTCATCTTCCTCGGATTCATCCTCTTCGCACTTATCTTCGATGCGTTGCGTTAGTGTTAACAGGCCCTAATACAGTAGCTGGCACGGACTTATCCGGAGCACTCGGGTCACTTGCCGTCATCCGTTCCGCCGTCATCCATCTCATTGACCCCTTCTGTTGCATCCCCCCCAACGATATGAGGACTGCGTTCCGCCAGCGCATCGACGCGGAAATGTGGGAATCAGCTGGGAGCAGAATTCATTTTCGACTCCGCGGCGGAGTTTGAAAACGATTCAGAAACCCTTTAAAGATTTTTATAATAGTTTTTTTGTCTTTTAATTTAATTACAATTGTCGTAAAGTGTCTGAAAGGACGAGTGTCGCTGCAAAACTTATAGCACAATGAAGCAGGGCAAGCTTACTCTTCATCACGCCACTGGGAGCTGGGACCATTGAAGATATCTGACATTCGGTGCTATCTCATGGAAGAAGAAAATGATGGGCCGACATATGCGTGGCGGGATGGCCTACCAGGAGGCCCGAGCGACGGAACACCGCAAGGGAGGACGCCCCGTGTAGCTTATATCCGGCTGGACACGGATGCCGGGATTACAGGTTCATTGCAAATGCCCCGCGGAAATGCGGTAGCGGACACCATATTGCGGCGCTACAAGCCGTTGATTGGCGAGAACGTTCTACTGACAGAACACCTGTGGAAAAAGATCTGGGAGATTGATCGAATCGAGGAGTTCCAGATCAATCAGTTCGGAATGCTTGATTTGCTGGCATGGGACGTAAAGTCGAAGTTATCCGGGTTGCCTTTACACCAGCTCCTCGGGGGATACAACCCTATCGTCCGTGCTTACGCATCAACTGCGACTTACTCCGACCTGAAGACCTACGAACACGTTATCAAGGATTGCATGCAGACCGGATTTACAGCGTTCAAGCTTCATGCTTGGGGGGACTTACGCCGTGACGCGGAACTGTGCCGCGAACTCAGGCGATGGACCGGTGACGAAGCCATACTCATGTATGACGGCTCCGCCGCTTGGTGCTACGAAGACGCGCTGCAGTTTGGCCATATTCTCGAAGAGTTGCGGTTTTATTGGTATGAAGAACCGATGCGCGAATTCGATCTGTATTCGTATCAAAAACTCTGTGACGACTTGACGATTCCTGTGCTCGCAGCGGAAACCACCGAGGGCAGCCACTGGAACTGTGCGACCTGGATACGACTAAACGCACTGGACATGGTGCGCACATGCACACTGTACAAGGGCGGTGTAACGGGCGCTCTCAAGATAGCGCATCTCGCTGAGTCCCATGGGATGAAAGCACAAGTACACGGTATGGGAATCGCGGAAGCTCAACTGGCAGCCGCAATTCCAAACAACGACTTCTACGAACAGATCATTTACGATCGTAATCACGTACACAATCTGGGCGATGCCGTTGTGCCTGTCGTCGACGGTTGCATCAGCGTTGGTGATGAACCTGGACTCGGGCCGGAGCCTGATTGGGACTGGCTTGAAAAGAATGCAGTAGCGGTCATCTGAACAATCAGTGTGCGGTTGTTCCAAGGAAGGTAATAGGGCCGAGAAGGATATACACACGGATCGACCAACAACCGAGGCTTTTTCTTGGCGATACACAAACTCCTGCAACCGGCCGACCACCTTGTTATTGCAGCCTATTTTGCGATTCTGTTAGGCGTCGGCGCATGGTCTAGCTTTCGACGAAAGCATTCCAGCGACTTATTCCTGGGAGGACGAAGTCTCAGCTGGCGTAGCGTCGGCTTGTCAATGTTCGCCACCAATATAAGCGCCGGTGCGCTTATCGGTACGCCTGGCCAAGCCTATTCAACTGGGCTTATTCCTGCGAGTTTTATTTGGTCCGCCTGGTTGTACATGCTAGTCCTAGCTATGGTATTTGCGCCCTATTACTTGCGAACGAAGGTCTCCAGCCTGCCACAGTTCGTACGGATGCGATACGGGCGGACTGCGTATCAAATGCTCTCCTATTACACGCTCGTCGCTACCGTTGTCATGTGGCTGGGCGCCGTATTGTATGGTGGTTGCATCTTACTTAGCCTATTCACCGGTTGGCCGTTCTTCACTACCCAAATTGTACTGATCTCCGTCGCTGTGTTTTTCGCCGCCGCCGGTGGACTGAATGCGGTTGTTTCCACCGACAGCTTTCAGGCGATTCTGATCATGATCGGCGCAGCCGCTTTAGTCTGCATCCTGGCCGTCGAGGTAGGCAGCATAGACACACTAATCGCGAGTACGCCAGATCATTACTGGGAGCTATTCAAACCTGCCGACCATCCCGAGTATCCCTGGCCTGCCATGATATTCGGCTACGGAATCATGGCAATCTGGTTCTATTGTGCCGACCAGACCATGGTACAGCGAGTCCTTGGCGCGAAAGATCTGCAGAATGGCCAGAAAGGCGTCATTTTCGCCGCATTCCTGAATGTTCTGGTGCCATTGCTGTTCGTATTTCCAGGGATCCTCGGTTTCGTACTGCTCCCGGAGCTTCTGCCTCAGGACAATGTTTACCTCACGCTCGTCGCAGAGTATATGCCGATTGGTTTGCGTGGCTTAATGGGTGCTCTGCTCATGTCGATCGTAATCAGCACATTGACGTCCGGACTGAATTCCTTCAGCACTATTTTTACATTGGATGTGTATGTGCCTCGGTTTTCTCCTGACGCAACAGCTCGCGAGACGCTAGTCGTCGGTCGAATCGTCTCGATCGTCGCCGGATTGGTCGCGATTGCCCTCGCCACGATGTACAACATGATCGACCGCGACTTCTTCGGTTTGTCGCAGAGCTTGATCGCTTTTCTTGCGCCCCCGGTCGTCGCCGTATTCATTGCAGGCGTGGCCTGGCCCGGGAGTAACAGTTACGGGGCTACAGCCACGTTATTCATCGGATTCGCTGCATGTCTGGTTGTCGCAGTGCTCTACTACATGGAGTTTCCCAGTGCTGGATTCTGGCCACCATTTCTTCAAATCGGTGTATACCTGTTCCTGTTCTGTATTCTGATCATGACACTCGTGTCAATTCTATCCAGAGCCAGATTGTCCGAGGGCAAGCAACTGCCCACGTTGTTCGAATCCTACAGGCAGTATTTCCGCAGCGATTCTCGGTCCACTATCCAAGCTTGGAGGTGGTGGGTAATTCTCGGGCTGGTGATGGCAGCGATCTACTATGTTTTCAGTTAGCCAAACAAGTAACTCCAAAGATTCGCATGAGAGGGACATGCGATGAGCCAGCCCAATATCGTCCTCATAATGAGCGATCAACACCGATCCGGTATCATGAAATGCGCGGGTGACGCGGTTGCCGACACGCCGAATCTCGATCGGCTTGCTCACAACGGCGTTCGATTCTCAACTACCTATTGCCCGTCACCGCTTTGTGGCCCGAGCCGCATGTCGTTTATGACAACACGCTATCCATATGAAACGGAGATCTGGATAAACGAGCAACAACTCCCCAGTGACACGCCGACATTTGTTCATGCTCTGACATCGGCCGGATACGAAACTGTCGTTGCGGGCCGAACGCACTTCGTTGGTTCCGACCAGTTACATGGTTTTCAGAAGAGGATCATAAGCGATGTCCCCGGCACGGTACACTTGTCAGCTGGTTGGATGCTCGACGACATACTGGGCGAGTTCGTCGATACACCGGGCGCGGGTTATGCGAGCCTGGTTAAGAGCGGGCCTGGACACACCGGCTATCAGGCTTTTGACGTAGAAGTTACGAACGCGGCCGTGCGATGGATCAATTCACGATGCGATCGAAAATCGAATGCTCAGGACAAACCGTTTTTTCTTTCGATCGGTTATGTAAGCCCCCACAATCCTTTCATTGCTCCCGTCGAAGATTATGAATATTTTGCCCGCAAGCTGTCGGCGAAAGATCTGCCCCGCGTGGGGGAATCTCAACATCCCTACATACGCGCGCTCCGCGATGCATCAGACATTCGTGATCTTCCTCCGTCAGATGTGCGACTTCGCGTGCACGCCTCTTACTACGGCTTGTGTCGGTTTGTAGATCGGCAGATCGGGAAAATCCTTTCAGCACTCGAGTCCAACGAGCTGCATCGAAACACTGTGATTATCTATACGTCGGACCATGGTGAGATGCTTGGCCGTCACGGACTGTGGTGGAAATCGAATTTCTTTGAGGAGGCCGTGACCGTGCCGTTGATAATCGCGGGACTGGAAAATGCGGATCGCTCACGAATCGTCAATCAGCCAGTTGGCCTGATCGACGTTGGGCCGACGGTATTGGAAATAGCCGGCGCAAATCCACTGCCGCGAACTTCTGGTGCGAGCCTGTTGGACCTCGCCAAGGGCAGCACGCGCGTCGATACTGACTATGTGTTTTCCGAGTATGCCGCAGTTCCTCTTGGTAAAAGGCCTGGCGTTATTGCCCGTATGGTTCGATCGGGTCCCTGGAAATACAACTATTACCATGGGTTACGTTCGGAACTTTTTAATCTCCAGAAAGATCCCTTCGAGCTGGAAGACTTGTCGGTCGATGTGGATTTTCGCGAAATATGTGAGCAATTGCACGCTGCCGTCCTTCGAGACTGGGATCCAAGTGCAGTCGTGCTCGCCGTCGAACGGATAGATAAGGAACTCTCGCTCGTCGCCCACTGGGTATCCATCGTCAAACCACCCGAACCGGATCCGATGTGGTTCGAGGCCGCTCCTGAGAACTTCCTCGATAAATGAGTTTCACCGATTCCAATCAAGCGATGGCCAAGCCTCGTTCGGCTCGCCTGTTGCCGACGATGACATGCCGACTGTCAGTACGCAACCGAGAACAATCGTAAGTTTCGTCAGTTTTGTTGGCCGGTCTGCGGACGACTCCTGATCATGCGCGCCCAACTTGAGTTCGCAGACTATTTCGTTATCGCAGTCTATTTGGCGTTCATGGTTCTGCTAGGTTCCTGGGTCAGCTTTCGCAAGAACCACTCGCAGGATCTGTTCCTGGGCGGCAGACGATTACGATGGTGGGGAATAGGGCTTTCGATGTTCGCGACGAATCTCAGCGCAGGCGCCCTGATCGGATCGGCTGGGATTGCCTATTCGTCCGGCCTGGTTGGCGCAAACCTGGGTCTTCTGGCCTGGCCGTTCCTCATCTTGCTCTCGATGATCTTCATTCCGTTTTATCTCAAGACTCGGATCACGAGTTTGCCCGAATTCCTAAGGGTGCGATTTGGCAACAGTACGCACCGGCTCTTTGCCTTTTATACATTGGCGGCGACTCTTGTCATGTGGCTCTCCGCCGTTCTGTATGGCGGTTCGTTGTTGGTCTCTCAGTTCCTCGAATGGCCGCTTATGTGGTCCATAGCGATCATATTGCTACTGTCGATGTTCTTCGCGATTGCCGGAGGTCTGAACACGGTTGTGGCGACCGATTCATTTCAGATCATAGTCATCATGTTTGGCATGCTTTTCCTGCTTGTATCAGCAGCAAAGGATGCCGGCAGTGTCGAACATGTTATTGCCAATACGCCGCCGGATTACTGGAAGTTGTTCAGGCCGTCAGACGATCCCCTGCTCCCCTGGCACGCTATCGTTCTCGGCTATCCCATAGTTGCCATCTGGTTCTACTGTGCGGATCAGACGATGGTCCAGCGGGTTCTCGCGGCGAGAGATCTCGAAAACGGCCAGAAAGGTGTTTTGTTTGCGATGTTGTTGAAAGCAATATCGCCAATCTTCTTTTTTCTCCCAGCCATTCTGTTCTTCTCCTCTCACCCTGATCTGGCAAACCAAGATCGAGCGTACACCGCCATGGTGATGCAATACCTGCCCTCCGGACTGGTCGGCCTGATGGCTGTTGTCGTCTTTTCGACTGTTGTCAGCACATTGACCTCCGGGTTGAACTCGTTTTCCACGGTTTTCGCAGTGGACATCTATGGGCGCCTGCTCCGGCCTGACGCCAGTCAAGCCCGATTGAGACTGGTTGGTCGATTCGCCTGCTTAGCGGCCGGCCTGTCATCGACGCTGATCGCATACTCCTACTCTCTGGCAGGCCGTAACTTTTTCACGATAGCGCAGAGCTTGAATGCGTTTTTGGCGCCTCCGGTCACGACGGTGTTTCTATTCGGGGTCTTCTGGAATAGGGCCAATGACAGAGGCGCCGCAGCGACTCTCCTAATGGGCGGCTGCGTGAGTGCGGCGGCCGGCGTAATGTACTTCATGCAATGGCCGAAGTTTTTCGACTGGCCCCCATTCTTGCTGAATGCTGCGTATCTGTTCGTTATATGCAGTACGATCATGATCGCCACCTCAATTTCGACAGCGCGTACCTCGACAAACGGTGCTCTTCCGTCCTTACGCGAAGCCTACAGAGACCCACAAATCACGAGCCGCTACGACAGCCGAATCATCGGGTTTCTGTGGACCATTTTCAGCATCATGATGGTGGGCATTTACATCGTCTTCAACTGAAATCAGGGATCTTGAGGTATCAAACGTGTCCCGACAGCGAATTGGCATACTTGGGTTTCTTCACGAATCCAACACGTTCATAAGAGACCAAACTACTTTCGAAGACTTCGAAAAGGACTGGCTTTTTTCCGGCATCGAGATTATCGACCGGCTAACGGGCGCGAATCACGAAGTTTCCGGATTTATTTCAGGCCTCCAGTCGGTTGCCGCCGAATTTGAAATCGTGCCGATCGTCGTCGCTCGAGCGATGCCGTACGGCGTCATTGAAGCATCGACATTTGACCGTATACTCTCCATGATCATTACCGGCGTAAAGGACGCTCTCCCGCTCGACGGATTGCTGGTTGCTCCCCATGGGGCCACGGTCTCCGAAATGCATCGCGATGCCGATGGGCAATGGCTTGCAGCCGTCCGTCAAGTCGTTGGACCCGACATTCCGATCGTTGGCACGTTGGACCCACATGCCAACCTCTCTTCTGCGATGGTCAAATCGTGCACAGCCTTGGCTGCCTACAGAACAAACCCGCACATCGATCAGTTCGACACGGGCACTCACGCCGCCGACTTGCTTGTTCAGACGATCAGAGGCGACATGTTACCGAGCATGGTCGCAACATCGTTGCCGGTTGCAGTTAATATTCAGCGGCAAAATACCGATGTGGAACCCTGGTTCAGTCTTCATCAGCTCGCCGGCGAGTGGTTGCGTGAAAGTCACATGGTCAGTTACAGCCTGCTGTTTGGCTTTCCCTATGCCGAAGTCGATGAGATGGGGTTGTCATTAATTGCTGTTGCGGATGGCGACGTTTCTGCAGCAAATGAGTTCGTGCACGTGCTGCAGTCCGCCATTTTCGAGCGGCTTGATGAGTTCGATGCCGGGTTCGAACCGATAGCCGAGACGTTGCAGCGTTGCAAAACGCTCGCAGGCCCCATTTGCTTGCTGGATATGGGGGACAACGTCGGCGCCGGCTCCCCCGCCGACTCCACGTACATTATTCACGAACTTCTGCGGTGCGACTTAACGAACGCATTTATCTGCCTGTACGATCCGCAGACGGTAGCCAGTCTGGCCTCGACGGACGTCGGTGAAACAATCTCGTTGTCCCTTGGAGGGCGAGCCGCTCCCGGCACGGGCAAGCCATGGACCTCACGGTTCGAATTGCTGGGCAAGTACGATGGCAGATTTTCGGATCCGACGCCGAGACACGGCGGAGCTACTGAATATGATCAGGGAGATACGGCCGTAGTAAGGCACCATAGCCGTATGACGGTAATGTTAACGTCGTTGCGACAACCCCCGTATAGTCTCTGTCAATTATCCGCCTTCGGATTGGACCCCAGCGATTTCCACATACTCGTGGCGAAAGGAGTCAACTCGCCCATAGCCGCCTATCGCGACGTATGCCGAACGTTTGTAGAAGCAAACTCGCCCGGACCCACGTCAGCAGATCTGCGTGCCTTGAATTACGTACGGCGAAGAAAGCCGATGTTCCCATTCGAAAAGCCGGGCCTCAAGACATTGGCTGAAGAGATCAGGGAATTAGCCGGTTAGCATTCAGGATGCCATTTGGATCGAATAGTTCTTTGAGTAGCGTTACCCGACACTAGTAGATCCTGCAGTTTCGCGATTATCAACTGATGTATTTGTCCGCCTCCGAGGTCAACCATATTTGAGGGGCTATCGGGCAACGGAATCTAACCAGCGTCGGAGACTGGCTGACAACTGTTGGACGACCTCAGGTTCAACAGTCATCATGTTGAGGAGTTCTTCAGGGTCCCTCTTGAGGTTCACTAGCTTCACGGGTTCGCCATCGTGCGCAAACAGCTTCCAGTCGCCTCTTCGTACCACCTCCGTCGCTATCATTGGTTCCAATTCTTCGCGGCGGTGAAAGTTGCCCGGAAACGCCCCACGGGAATCCATCTGCCAGTACATGTCTCTCTGCTCGACCGAGCCTTTATCGGTCAATCGAGGGACCAAATCGACGCCGTCAATTTCGGCGCGGCTGAACGGCTCCCCTGAAGCAACGCGGTACAGCGTTGGGAGTATGTCGATGGTACTAGCCATATCATTAGATTTGCTTCCCGCCGGAATAATTCCCGGCCAGTACGCGATCATCGGCACGCGGATACCGCCTTCGTACAATGAGGCCTTGCCCCCGGTCCACGGTCCCGGGCTGCCCTCCCGAGCACTGCCGTTGTCGCTGGCAAAAACGATCAGAGTCTCCTCGAGAATTCCAAGCTCCTTCAGCTTGGCGACAATGCGGCCGATGCCCATGTCCATCGCCGTCACCATCGATCGGTACATCACGGAGCTTCGAGTGCCAGCCAAACCCCGGTAATCAGTGTCGAGATAGCGCCGAGAGTATTCGTCCGGGGCGAGGTTGTATGGGGCGTGGGGACTGTAATACCAAAGGTTGATGAAAAACGGATTGTCCTGCCGGTGAAACGCGGTAATTTTCTCAATCGCATCCTCGGTGAAATAGTCGGTCAGGAACAATTCCGAGGGCTCAGCCATTTCGCCGTCCTTCTCAATGTACCTTGCGCCTTCGTAGTACATTGTGTAATTCAGCCTTTTGCGCGGGTAAGGGTATTTCCAGCCTCGCGTCGTATACCGATCGAAACCAAGCTCCCGTTGATTGTTCGGACCCAAATGCCACTTGCCGATGTGCGCCGTCGAATAGCCAACCTCTTTGAGCAGTCGAGCGATAGTCAGCGTGTCGCCCGGAATGGATTGATCGGTCACCTCCGGCGGCTCGAGGGCCGTGGTGATGCCGAAGCGAATTGGATAACGACCGGTAAGCACACTCGCTCGGGTTGGACTACAGACCGCCGATGCTGCATAGAATTGGGTCCACTGCATTCCACCCGAGGCCAGAGCATCCAGGTTCGGCGTCGCAATCGATTCATTGCCATAACTGCCCAGATCGCCCCACCCGAGATCATCCGCCATGATGTACAAAATATTCGGCCGCTTTCCCGCGTCCTGCGCACATGCGACACCGGCACAAGACAACACCGCTAAAAGGACGACGATGCCGAATGATGCGAATTGGACGGAAGACCATCGATTCAATGGCCAGTGATTGTCGCGGTGCATCAACTCCACCCCATCTTGCTCTCCTCGAATTCTGATATCTCCGGGTAAGAGTTTACAAGACCAAGAAAGACTGTAAAACGCTTTTGAATGATACTTTATCAATTTATAATGTCAATAAAGTTTTTTAAACGTGTTAGAAATAAATAAGCTGTCCGCATTTGTAACAAATGATCTGTCCGGTTTTGCTGCTGCCTTTTTGGAGCGAAGGGTGGCGGGAGATGAGACGGACGCAATGGTTGCAGGAGGTAAGGCGGATCAGGAATGTTCTCGGGACAATGGAGGCGGGATACATCAGACCCCGACATTCCGGCTTCGTGGCTAAGCAGGACGCCACCGGAGACTTTCTCGAATACCACCTGCGTCATCGCACCGAACCAAAGCGCATTCTCGCTGATCTCGATGAGATTTTCGGCTCACGGTAAATTCATTCACAGGAGTATTGTTGTGAAATTGCTGAGATACGGTCCCAAGGGAATCGAACGGCCTGGACTATTGGACGAGGAAGGAAGAATCCGTTGCCTAGCGGAACATGTCCGCGATATCAATGGGGAGGTATTATCCGATGATTCCATCGCCGCGTTACGGGCGCTTAGTCCGGACGATCTTCCCCTCGTCGGAGATACGGTGAGACTCGGGCCCTGCGTCGCCGACGTCGGCAAGTTTCTATGTATCGGGCTGAACTACGCGGACCATGCGGAGGAATCCGGGATGCCCATTCCTGTAGAGCCGGAGGTCTTCACCAAGGCGACGAGTGCTATTTGCGGTCCCAACGACAATATCGTTCAGCCACTCAATAGCGACAAATTGGACTGGGAAGTGGAGTTGGCAGTGGTTGTTGGCAAGCACACCGTATACATCCGAGAAGAACAAGCCGAAGACCATATTGCCGGCTATTGCGTCTGCAACGATGTCTCGGAACGCAGGTTTCAGCTCGAGCAAGGCTCCCAATGGGACAAAGGCAAAGGATGCGACACATTCGGCCCCATAGGGCCGTGGCTTGTCACCAGAGACGAAATTGATGACCCCTTGAACCTCGGCATGTGGCTGGAGGTGAATGGCCATCGTTACCAAGATGGGAATACGGGTACCATGGTCTTCAGTCCGGCGCTCATTGTGAGTTACTTGAGCCACTATATGAGCCTTCAGCCAGGCGATATCATCTCGACCGGTACGCCCCCCGGCGTCGGCTTGGGACAGAAACCACAGGTATTTCTGAAACCCGGCGATCACGTTGAACTCGGTATTGACTCGCTGGGCAAACAGTGTCAGAGAGTCGTGGCATACGTTCCATAATCGTAAGCTCGATCGGTGTTTGAACATCAGCTATCTGCGCCGGGCAGCACAGCGGCGCGCGCACCAAATGGTATTTGACTATATCGACGGCGGGTCTGATGACGAGTGGACATTGGCGAGAAACACTCGAGCGTTCGCGGAATACGAGCTTCATTTCCGGGTGCTAGTGTAGTGTCCTTAATAAAATAGTTATTAAGATGTTTCAGGCAACGCCACTCGACCCCGACGGACTTTTTCGAGGATTTCCCCGACGGACTTGGTCCACACCAAAGGGCGTGGGTGTTCGTTGTAGCTGTGCAAATACTCACGTAAACACCTCTCCAATTGAGGTACCGATGTGAACACACCCCGACGAATCTGCTTCTGCGTAAGAGTGGCGAAGAACCGCTCCACGAGGTTGGCCCAAGACGTGCTGGTCGGGATGAAGTGAAGGAAGATGCGCTTCTTGCGTTCGATCCACGCCAGCACCTTCTCGTGTTTGTGGGTCGAGTAGTTGTCCAGCACGATGTGAATCTCTTGTTCCTTGGGCACCGTTTTCTCGATCTCTCGCAGAAACCGCAACACCTCCTGGTGCCGGTGCTTGCGATACGTCTTGCCGATCACTTCGCCCGTAGCCACGTTCAATGCCGCGAACAATGTGGTGGTCCCGTGACGTTTGTAGTCGTGCGTCATCGTTGCACAGCGCCCCTTCTTCATGGGCAAACCGGGCTGCGTGCGGTCCAACACTTGGATCTGGCTCTTCTCGTCAAAGCTGAACACCGCGGCATTGTGCGGCGGGTCGAGGTACAGCCCCACCACATCGCGCAACTTCTCCTCAAAGCGCGGGTCGTTGCTGAGCTTGAAGGTGCGGATCAGGTGCGGCTTGAGCCCGTGCGCACGCCACACCCGATGGATGAAGCTGTGGGTCGTGTTCAGATGCCGCGCCATCGACCGGCACGACCAATGGGTGGCGTCCTTCGGCGTCGTCTGCGTCGTCGCCTCAAGGACCTTGCTGCGCAGCTCCGCTTGCTCGTGGGAGTTCTTGCCGCCGTGGTTCGCCCCACGCGGGCGTTCCTTCTCAATACTCCCCATCCCTTCTTTCGCAACACGACTTCGCCAGCGCCCTACTTTGTTCGCGTCGGTCCCCAACTCCAAGGCAATCGCTTGGTTCGTCATCCCTTCGGCCGCCATCAAAACCATTCGCGCACGCTCGCGCAGGCGCACCGAGGTGCTACGCATCGAAGCCCACTTTTCCAGCCGCCTGCGCTCTTCCTTTGACAGGATAATTTCTGCCGCTACTCGCATCGAATCACTCTCATAATCTCGACGCTGAGTAGGATAACTCGTTTCCATCACATAAACCATGCTTTATTCAGGACACTACACTAGCCGGTGTCGATGTGGAAGACACATCGACCGCCATCCTCGGCGAGCGCATCCACGTTCCGTTTCTGGCTTCTCCAGCTGCTGGACACCGGCTTTTTCACACCGAGGGCGAAGCGGCGATAGCAAAAGCAACGGCTCGCGTCGGCACTATTTTTTCCCTGTCGACCCTGTCCTCGATCTCCATCGAGGAAATTGGCGAACTTACGGAGGGTCCGAAGTGGTTTCAGCTTTATGTGTGGAAAGACAAGGGCTTGGTCAGGGAGATGATCGAGCGTGCCCGGACCGCGATATCTCGAGTCTGGTTCTTTCGATTTCGGATTGTAAACTGGCTGACGACGTCAAGTTTCCGGACCTGATTCCGTCACTCAAAGCCTGGGCGGAGTACCGCGAAGGCCATGGTTCAACGGCTGGAATGCGGGTGCTATTGCCGGTATACGGTGGTGGCGGCGAAGATTTTGACCTTAAGTTCGTTACCGCTCATGCAAGTCTGGAGGACCAGGGCGTTGACTACGATGAGTACGGCAGGTCGGGTGCGCAAAAGGCGCAAGAGCTTGTTGGCAGTCAACTCAGCTGTGATTCGTCACGCGTCTACCTCGCATAAAGGCGACGACAGGCACAAATGGGCGACGACGAATAATGTTCCTGGATTCGGATGGCAGGAATCGCTGGTTCAAATCCAGTCACCCGACCATTTACGCAATGCCGTTGCGGTCAATAATGGGCTCCCGGGTTTTGCGGCCCGCAGCTTTACACTCGATGTAATAATCGTTGACAAGCCCATGAATTCCTGTATATTTGCTGAACCAATAACGCCACTATCAGGGCAAAGATGATGCGCAAGTCAGTTGTTGGACTGATCGTGCTTCTGCTGGCGACTCCGCTGCTCGCCGACAAGAAGCTGGACGACAGAATGATGCACTCCGCATCGATTCTTCAGGAAATCCGTGGCGTGCTGGATGAAGACGCCCCCGGCATATTGAAAGACGCTTACGCGGTGGCTGTTTTCCCCGAGTTCATCAAGGTGGGGCTGTTCGGCGGCGTGAAGCATGGACGAGGCGTGTTGGCGACGCGCCTTGCGTCCGGAGACTGGAGCAAGCCGGCATTCGTGCGCATCACCAGCGGCAGCTTCGGCTTGCAGTTCGGCGTTTCCATGTCACAGCTGCTGATCGTATTCAAGGATCCCAAGGCCGTTGACGCGATTTCCGGTGGCCAATTCAGCGTCGGCGCGGACGCAGGCTATGCCGCCGGTGATCTGGGCGGCAGCGCCGGCGCAGCCACCGACAACAAGCTGGAAAACCAGATCGTGGCGATGGCCCGCTCCAGGGGCCTGTTCGCCGGCGTAGCACTGGAAGGCGGCGTGCTGAGAATCGAAAAGGACTCCAACGTGGAGTTCTACAACGATGCAATAGGACTGGACGGCCGGACGCTGCTTGAGGACACGGAAGTCGAACTGCCGACGATCGCGCAGCACTTCCTGATTGTCCTGGACGAATCCGTGCCCCCTCTCTCGACCGAAGCCACGCCTTTGAGCAAGATCAGGGACACGGACAACTTGCGCTTCGCTGACGACGAAGAACGGCGCCAGGTAGCAGAGTCCGCGCCGCTTGATCCCTCCAGCCCGAAGGCAAGCGGCGCCTCGCAGACCAATTCCAGCGCGACAGATTCCACTATTGATCTTACTCAATCTCCTTCCCGGGCAATAGCGAGTGCGCCAGGCGCCGTATCCTCGGGAAACGCGGCCACACAGGGAAGCTGGGTTACTCCGGACGGCCTGGAATTGCCCTCGACAGACGCGGGGCGAACGGCTACCGGCCAAATGGCCGGGGCCGCCGATCACCTTTCCACGGGCAACGCCCCCGTGGCCGCAACGTGGGTTACTCCCCAAGGCGAAGACCTGCCGCCGAGCGAAACTGAATCGGAGCGTGGTCAATCCTCCGGGCCCGGCCTGGCGAGCAGGATCACCGGAAAGTTAGCCGACGCGGCGTTGGACGTGGCCACGGAATTGGCCATAGACTCAATCCGGAACAGCCCTGAAGCCCGGGGAACCAAACTGGCGGCAGACGTAGGCGGAGAATTGGCAAAAAGCGCCGTGCGCGGCTCTGATTCTCCGGCTCCCAAACGTCCTGCCGGACCAGCAATCAGTGCGTCCAACAACGGGGAATGGACGGAACCGCTTAAGCCCGACTATGAACTGGCAGCGCTCTCGCCGGATTCCCTTCCGGCCATTGCCAACGCTCCAAGCGCCGATTTCACCGGGCCCCCGGCGCCCTCGGAGTGGCCCGAGGAATGGCGTCTATCAGAGCGATTGGGCGGGATTTGCGAACCAGGGTCCTGATCGCAGGCTGACCCCGCGCCTCTCTACCTTCGGCCGCGCCGAAAATAGCGCTGAGCAAGTTTCTCCGGCGAAAGACGCAACATATAGGCCACGGCCAGGAGGCGATTCGCCAGGCTGCGCCTGAACCAGCCGTCGCGCTTCCAGCGGCGCGCGGATACGCCCAACTCGGTGCACACCGGCGTAAACCGGCCCAATTTGCGCAGTTCCCGCACCAACGGCGGCTCCTCGAACAGCGCGCGCCGAGGAAAACCTCCGGTCTTTTGGTACGCCTCGCGGTGCATGAACAATCCCTGGTCGCCGTAGGGTGTCCCGATCCTTGCTCGCAGGTTGATGAGTAAGGCCAGCAGACCCGCCTGCCAGCACCGCTCGTTGCGGAACACGAAGCGGAACCAGCCGCCCACCGCGCCTTCTGAAAGATGGGCCCGGATCACGGCAATGGACTCCGGGTGCGGGTCGGCGTCCGCGTGCAGGAACCATAAGACCTCGCCGTGTGCTGCTCGCGCGCCCCGATCCATCTGCTCGCCCCGGCGAGGCGCAGAGACCAGATAGCGGCAACCCGCGGTTTCGCACAACGCCCTGCCCTCGTCCCCGCCATCGCCTTCCACAACGATGATTTCCAACGGCTGCGGGGTAAGCGCTTTGAGTGCATCCAGCATCCGGGCAAGCGCTTGCCGGTCACGAAACACCGGGATAACCACGGATACTTCCATCAGCCAAACCCGTTTCGCGCAAGCCACTGCAACAGAGTTACGCGAGCCGGGCGTGGGTCGCCATCAAGCGCCCGGCGCAGACGCGGCAGGTTCGCCACGCGATCCACGTCAAATCCCCCGGGGAAACGCAGGACCGAATGCCCGGCCTTGCGGCAGGCGGCGCTCAATGCTGCCGCCAGACCCGGGGCGCCCCACGGCAACGCCGCCAGGCCAGGCCATGCGCGTGTGGTCGCCATCATCGTTACCCCGCCGTCGCGGGCGTTTGCCAGTACTGCGTCATGGGTGCGTAGCCCCCCGACGACGCGCCGAAAATGCCCTTGGCCAAGGGCCGGAGCATCACTACCGATATAGATGCGGCGGCGGAAATTCATGCCACGCAAGGCGCGGTCCAATCGCTCAAGGCGCGAGCCCAGGTTACCGCTGCCCTGCGCCAGAAACTTTGCGTCACCGGCGCCTGCCGGGCGCGACAGGAGCAACTCTCGAGCCCACGCCAAATCATCATCGTGTTCCGGAGCCAGGACCACAGGGCCTCGCCAGGTCCGAATATCCTCCAGCGCGCACTGCAACATGAGGTAGCAGAATTCCTTCGCAGTTGCCTCGCCGATGGACGCGGCCAGGCGGCGTTTGCCATGCCCTTCGCGAGGCCGGCGAAAAACCAGCGCGAGCGCACAATCGCGCCGCTGTGCTATGCTTGAAATCCCCTTGAGTACGCCCATTTCTGTTAAGTAGATAAGAAAGCTTCGCTGGATTTCCGCAACCCGCCAAAGCACTGAGAAGGTGTTTTAATGAAGTACTCCAATTTTGTCAGGACCTTCAATGCCCACAGCGGCGCGAAGGAATTGATGGAAGACATGTCGTGCGACATTCCGGGGCTCGACACCGTGTATCGCCTAGGCGGCGGCAACCCCGCCATTATTCCCGAAGTCGCCGAGCTGTTCCGCACCGAACTGGCAGAGATCGCAGCCGATCCGGCGCGTTTCGACAATTTCGCCTCGACTTACTCCGACCCTCTGGGTGACACGCGTTTCCGGGAGGCCTTGGCAGACCTGTTGCGAGACGAATACGGCTGGCCGCTAACTGCGAAGAATATAGCGCTCACTCCGGGCAGCCAACTCGGCTTCTACTTTCTCTTCAACCTTTTCGGCGGTGTGGGACCCGGCGGCAAGAGACGCAGAATCATCATTCCGCTATCGCCCGAGTACATCGGCTACAAGGGCCTGCTTGCCGATGACGCGGACGTGGCGTCAAGGCGCTCGTTAATCCGCAAGCTGCCGAATCGTCAATTCAAGTACGGCCTGCGCATGGAAGGGCTGGATGAGGTCGAGGATATTGGAGCGATCGTCGTTTCGCGCCCCACCAACCCCACCGGCAACGTGATCCGTCAGTCTGAGCTCGCCGGCCTGGATGCCGTGGCGCAACAGCGACAAGTTCCGCTGATTCTGGACAATGCCTATGGCTTCCCCTTCCCCGGCATGATTTACGTGAATGAGCAGCCGACGTGGAACGAGAACACCATACTCACCATGAGCCTGTCAAAGATCGGCCTGCCGGCGTTGCGCACGGGAATCGTGGTGGCGAACGAGGAAGTGATAGAGATCATGGGGCGGATCAATGCGCTGAGCCAGTTGGCGGTTGGCGCGGCGGGCGCGGCGTTGGTGGCGCCCCTGCTCGAGAACCGCGGGTTGCTCCGTATCAGCCGCGATCTGATCAAACCTTTCTACCAGGGCAAGATTACCGATGCGGTAGGTTTCTGCCATGAGACCTTGACCGCTTGCGACTATTACATCCACAAACCCGAAGGCTCGATGTTCCTTTGGCTCTGGTTCCCCGGGCTCAACGACAATCACGCTCTGTACCGGCGCCTGAAAGCACGTGGCGTCATGGTTCTTTCCGGTCACGAGTTTTTCCCGGGGTTGCGCTCTCCCTGGATCCACTCCCGCGAATGCATACGAATCAACGTGTGCGGCGATTCCGATTCAGTGTTTGAAGGCTTGAGAATCATCGGCGAGGAAGCCTCGCGCTTGCAGGCAAAGGCCGCCTGAGCGGAATCCCCATGCAAACCAGGATGCTGGTCTTTCCCGGCCAAGGCGCCCAGTACGCCGGTATGGGGGGCGATCTGTACCAAGCCTTTGCAGCCGCCCGCGAAGTGTATGACCAGGCCTGCGACGTGCTCGGCTATGACATGCGGGAGCTGAGTTTTGAGGACCCCGAAGGAAAGATCGGACGCACCCGGTATACGCAGCCCGCTCTGTTGACTCATTCCATCGCTTGCCTGCGTGTCGTCGAGGCACAAACGGGAAGAAACTTGACCCCGCTGGCGGCGGCCGGCCACAGCCTCGGTGAATATAGTGCGCTGGTGGCCGCCGAAGCGTTACGGTTCGAGGACGGGTTGCGCCTGGTAAGCGAGCGGGGACGGCTTATGGGCAAACACGGCGAGGGCGGCATGCTGGCGCTTGCAATGGAGGCCGAAGAAGCACGGCTACTGGCAGACCGGCATTGCTGCCAGGTATCCGGCTTAAACCTGCCGAGCCAAACCGTGGTGGGCGGCACGCATGCGGACATCAAGCGCCTGGCAGCCGACCTGGCGGAGAACTACCCGCGCAAACGCGGCACGCCGCTGGCTACCGAAGGGGCGTTTCATACCTACCTGATGGTGACGGCGGCGCGCGAATTCCGGGCAGTGCTGAACGAAACAGAGTTTCTTGCTCCACGTTACCCGGTGCTTTCCAACTACACGGCCCGGCCCCACGATCCCGCCCCCGAAGCCATTCGCACCCGGCTGTTCTTCCAGCTCATCAACCCGGTGAATTGGGTGGGATGCATGCAGTGGGCGGTGGACAACGGCGTAATTTCCTTCCTGGAACTGGGCGGCGGCATCGGCCGTGGCGAAACTCCCGCCGAGAAACGTCCCAACCTGCAAGGTATCCTGAAGAAATACTGCCGCGTCGCCGGCCACGAGGCCGAAATCCAGGCCGTCATCAACGAAACCTCCGCCCAAGCACTCGCCACTTAGACATTTTGCCGCTTGTGCTACCCATCCCTGTCGGGAGTGTCGGAACCAGGGATGGCGAAGCCAAGCTCCATGGATGGATTCATGCGTCTCCCGACAGGGATGGGTAGCGCAAGCGGCACGCCAAGCCAAGAGTCACGATCGGAAGTCGAACCAGGCTCCGATGGTGGCGCAAACCCACGCAAGCGCCAGCGTCATTCCCCCATAGGGCGTCAGCGACGCCAGATCAGGGCCTCCCAGCGTCTTCAGGTAAATGGTGAACGAGAACAGCGCCATGCCCGCAATCAACAGCCAGCCCGCCAGCTTGTAGAACAGGCTGCCCGGCTGGCGCCGCAGCATCAGTCCAATCACCACCAGCCCCAGGGAGTGCGCGACGTGCATCTGGTTGGCCCAGTCCCAGCCGCGTACCTCGCTGGCAGCGGCGCCGGCCTCATAAAGCCCGTGGGTTCCATAGGCGCCCAGAAACACCGACGATGCCAGCAGCAAGGTTCCGACAATCACGAATACAAACGGCATAACAGCCTCCTTATCTGGAGCGTTGCTCCAGCTCGATGAGCACCCCGAAGCAATCCTTGGGGTGCAGAAACAGCACCGGCAATCCATGCGCGCCGATGCGCGGTTCGCCATCGCCGAGAATTCGGACGCCATGGCCCCGGAGACGATCGCGGGCTGCGAGGATGTCATCCACCTCACAGCAGATATGATGCATACCGCCGGCCGGCGTGCGCTTCAGAAAGGCGCTCACCGGCGAGTCTTTCCCCAGCGGCTCCAGCAACTCCAGCGCCCCGTTTGGCAAGCGCACAAAAACGGTTGTGACACCATGCTCCGGCATGGGCTTGGGCTCCGATACCTCGGCGCCCAGAACGTCACGATAAAACGCCGTAGCTTTCTCAAGATCGGAGGTAGCCAGCGCAACGTGGTTGAGCCGGCTGATCGCCCCTGCGGCGTCTCCCGCCGGCTCATCCCGCTGCGTGCGTGCGCGCGGCGCTGCGTCGGCCAGGCCGCTGATTCGACCCGCCAGGTCATCCACGCCTGTGCCCTCCAGCGCCGAGCAACAGGTCACGGCCCCCGCGTCGCGCGCAACGGCCGGGATCGAACGCGAATAGTCCGCCGCGGTGGCCTTGGCCAGTTGCCGCATGTCCCCATCGGCCTTGTTGACGACGATCAGATCGGCCAGTTCCCGCACTCCGCGCTTCATCCCCTGCAACTCGTCACCTCCCCCCGGCGCCAACACCAGCACCAGCACGTCCACCAAGTCCGCAACCTGAGTGTCGGCCTGTCCCGAGCCGGCCGTCTCCAGTATCAGGTAGTCGAAGGGTCCATGACCCAACACCATAAGGGCCTGGCTGGTACGGGCGCTGAGCGCTCCGCTGCCGTCCCCGGTGGGTGAGGGCCGAATAAACACGCCGGCGCTGCGGGCCAGCTCGGTCATACGCGTCTTGTCGCCGAGGATGGAGCCGCCGGTGCGCGAGGAAGTCGGATCCACTGCCAGAACACACACTCGCTTGCCCGCCTCAACGTAGCGCAAACCAAGTTGCTCGATCAGAGTCGATTTGCCTACGCCGGGGGGACCGGTCATCCCAATACGCACGGCCGGCGTTGCCGCTCCGTCCAGCCGGGCAAGCAATTCCTGCGCGGCGCGACGGTCCTGCCCGCGCTCCGATTCCACCAGGGTGAGCGCCCGCGCCAGACTTCGCCGCTCTCCGGCAAGCACCCCTGCAGCCAACGCTCCGATGCCTTCGTTCATTCGTAACGCAGGATCAACTGGTTGGTCTCAAGGTTGTCGCCCTGAGATACGGCAATACTGAGGATTCGCCCCTCACGAGGAGAGCGCAGGCTGTTCTCCATCTTCATTGCTTCGATTACCCCGATCTCCTCGCCGGCCTTTACCTCCTCTCCTTCCTCTACCCGCAACTGGGTCAGAACGCCGGGCATGGGGGCGTTGAGCGTGGGAATGCCGGGTTTTGAGGGCCGCGCCGCCATCTGCTGTTGCATTCGGGCGGACCTCGGGGGCAAGAAAATGAAGCTGCGCTGCGCGCCTCCATGGCTCACGCTTATGCCCAGTCCCGCGTGCCGCACGCGGAAATGGCGGTCCCCGCCCGACAGGGGGGCGCCGTCCGGCAAACGTATTTCACAATGAACAACGGGCTCGCCCGGGCGCCAACCACTGCGCAATTCATACACGTGCTGTTCGAAGCGCACGCTCACGCCACCGTCCGCCCACTTTCTGGCCAGCGGCGTCTCCTGGCCGTCTGAAATCAACACTGCCTCGGTCCATTCCCCTGGCAGAGTGCGGCCGGAACGATCCTGGGCCAGCACCGCCACGGCCCCCAGCATTTCAGCCATGTCCTGCGAACAGGCTGCCGCCGGGTCAAACCCATCCGGATATTCCTCCGCGATGAACGCGGTGGAAAGATCGCCGGCTTTGAACCTTGGATGGCGGGCCAGGGAGGCGAGGAACAGGAGATTGGTAGCGGGGCCCTCGGCGGCAAAGTCGTCCAGGGCCGAGGCCAGGCGAGCGGTGGCCTGCTTCCGCGTATCGCCGTATACGACCAGCTTGGCGATCAAGGAATCGTAGTACACGGAGGCCTCGTCGCCCTCTTCCACTCCGCTATCCAGCCGCACGTATGGGGAAGCGCCGGAGTCCGGGTTGCCGGGCGCCGATGCGCTCCCATGGCACAAACCTGGGATGGAGGGCATCCTGCCCTCCGAAGGCGGCAACCAGCGGACCAGTCGCCCCGCAGAAGGCAGAAAGCCACGCTCGGGATCTTCCGCGCAGATTCTCCCCTCCATGGCCCAGCCTTCCAGGCGCACGTCATCCTGGCCGAAGTCCAGCGCCTCGCCGGCGGCAATGCGGAGCATCCATTGGACCAAGTCGATACCGGCGACCCACTCGGTGACGGGGTGCTCGACCTGCAGGCGGGTATTCATTTCCAGAAGGTGAAAATTGCGCTTGGCGTCCACCACGAATTCCACGGTGCCGGCCGAGCGATAGCCGATGGCTTTGGCCAGTGATACCGAGGCTTCGCCCATTGCGGCACGCAGTTCGGGCGTAACAAACGGTGAAGGCGCTTCCTCGATGACCTTTTGGTGACGCCGCTGGATCGAGCATTCGCGCTCGCCCAAGTGCACAACTGTGCCGTGGTTGTCGGCAAGGATCTGCACTTCGATGTGACGCGGGCGTTCCAGGTATTTCTCCACGAACACCCGGCCGTCACCGAAAGCGGCCTGCGCCTCACGCACGGCCTGCTCGAAACCCGCCCGGCATTCGGCCTCGTCACGCGCGATGCGCATGCCGCGGCCACCACCGCCCGCCTGGGCCTTGAGCAGCACCGGGTAGCCGATGGCGCCGGCCGCTTCGGCGGCGGCATCGGCGCTGTCCAGCGCTTCCGGGCGGCCGGGTATTGTGGGAACGCCGGCCTTGGCGGCGATGCGCTTGGCTTCAAGCTTGTCGCCCATGAGCCGAATCGCTTCGGCCGGCGGGCCCACAAAGGTAATCCCGGCTTCCTTGACGGCCGCGGCGAATGCGGCGTTTTCCGAGAGAAAGCCGTAACCGGGGTGCAGCGCATCGGCGCCCGAGCGTTTGCATGCGGCAATAATCTTGTCGGCGTCGAGGTAGCTTTCAGCAGCGTTCAGACCGCCGATGCACACAGCCTCGTCGGCAGTGCGCGTATGCAATGCGTCGGCGTCAGCGTCGGAATACACGGCCACGCTGGGAATTCCGAGCGCCTTGGCGGCGTGCATTACACGGCAGGCGATCTCTCCGCGATTTGCAATCAGCAGCTTCGTAATCCGCATTCGTTCTTTAGAGATAACGCCAGGAGCGAGAGCATCCCGCTCTTATCCCGGGAGTTTTCGCAGCGGGTGCCGCTGCGCTGACGCGCAGGGAACAATGGAGAGAGGGCATCCTGCCCTCCGCGACGGCGGGAACGCCCTCGCCCCAGGGTCTTCCACGCAGCTTCCTGGAACCGAAGGAGCACACGCCTACAGGGGGATGTTGCCGTGCTTGCGCCAGGGATCCTTGATGCGCTTGCTGCGGAGCATGGCGAAGGACCGGCAAAGATGCGCGCGGGTCACCCGCGGCTCGATTACGTCATCGATGTACCCACGCGCCGCCGCTACGTACGGATGGGCAAACTTGCGCCGATATTCCTCAGTGCGCGCGGCAATCTTCTCCGCATCCCCCAGGTCCTGGCGAAAGATGATTTCGACCGCCCCCTTCGGTCCCATCACGGCAATCTCGGCGCTCGGCCAGGCGAGATTCACGTCACCGCGCAAATGCTTGGACGACATCACGTCATAGGCGCCGCCATAGGCCTTGCGGGTAATCACCGTGACCTTGGGCACGGTAGCTTCCGCATACGCGTACAACAGCTTTGCGCCGTGGCGGATGATGCCGCCGTATTCCTGTTGCGATCCGGGCATGAATCCAGGAACGTCCACCAGGGTCAGCAGCGGGATCGAGAAAGCGTCGCAGAAGCGAACAAAACGGGCGCCCTTGACGGAAGCCTCGATGTCCAGGCAGCCGGCCAGCACCGCGGGCTGATTGGCCACTACTCCGATCGTCTCGCCGCCGATGCGCACAAAGCCGGTAACGATATTGCGCGCGTAATCGGGTTGTATTTCAAAGAACTCGCCCTCGTCGGACACCTTGTGGATCAGTTCCTTGATGTCGTACGGCTTGGCCGGGTCGGTGGGCACCAGGCTGTTCAGTGAAGGCTCTTCGCGGTCTTCGGGATCCTCGGTCGGCCGCGCCGGCGGGCGTTCACGATTGCTGGACGGCAGGTAACCCATCAGCGTGCGGGCCATGCGCAGGGTTTCAACATCGTCATCGAACGCACGATCAGCCACTCCGGAACGGGAATTGTGGGTATCCGCTCCGCCCAGTTCCTCGGCGCTAATCTCTTCGGCCGTGACTGTCTTCACCACGTCCGGGCCGGTGACGAACATATACGACGTTCCGCGCACCATGAAAATAAAGTCCGTTATGGCCGGCGAATACACGGCGCCGCCCGCGCAGGGGCCCATCACCAGCGAAAGCTGCGGGACAACGCCGGACGCCAGCACATTGCGCTGAAAAACATCGGCATAGCCGCCCAGAGAGGCCACCCCCTCCTGAATACGGGCGCCGCCGGAATCATTCAGGCCGATGATCGGCGCGCCGACCTTGATAGCTTGATCCATCACCTTGCATATCTTGCGGGCATTGGTTTCCGACAAGGATCCTCCGAACACGGTGAAATCCTGGCTGAAAACGAACACCAGGCGGCCGTTGATCCGGCCGTGGCCGGAAATCACGCCATCGCCCGGAATGCGCTGCTTTTCCATACCGAAATCGCTGCAGCGATGCTCGACAAAGGCGTCCCATTCCTCAAAACTCCCGGAGTCCAGCAGCACGTCCAGACGCTCGCTCGCGGTGAGTTTTCCGCGTTTATGCTGCCGTTCCACCCGGGCCTCGCCGCCGCCCGCGCGTGACGCGACCCGCATCTCCTGTAGTCGTTGAAGCATCTGCTTGCGATCGCTCACTTGAGATCTCCCTCCAGCAGCGCCAGCATTTCCCCTGCCGCCGCGGTAATGTTGGCGCCGGGCTCGAAAATCAGCGCCACGCCGGCGTCGCGCAGGGCCTTGCGGTCCTGCTTCGGAATGATGCCGCCGATTACAACCCGGACGGCGTCCGCACCCTCCGCACGAAGCGCCTCAATCATGCGCGGCGCCAGCTCCCGGTGCCCTGCAGCCTGCGAGGAGATGCCCACCAGGTGCACATCGTTCTCGACGGCCTGCCTGGCAACCTCCTGAGGTGTCTGAAACAGCGGCCCGATGTCCACGTCGAAACCCAGATCGGCAAGCGCCGAGGCCACTACGCGAGCACCGCGGTCATGCCCGTCCTGACCGAGCTTGGCTACCAGTATCCTGGGGCGGCGTCCTTCCCGCTCGCCGAACTCGCGCACCTTTTCCTGCAGGGCGGCGAATGTGGCATCGCCCTCGTAAGCGCCTGCGTACACACCGCTCACCGTTTGCGACACGGCCCGATGGCGGCCGAACACCTCTTCCATCGCATCGGAGATCTCCCCGACCGTCGCGCGCCGCCGTGCTGCCTGAAGCGCCGGTTCAACCAGATCGTTCCCGTCCTGCGAGGCCGCGTTGCGCAACTCCTCAAGCACCGCCCTGCACGCGGCATCGTCCCGCTGGGCGCGGACTTCGGCAATCCGCTGAACCTGGCCCTCCCGCACCTTGCGATTGTCGATATCAAGCAGTTCAATCTCGGCATCATTTGCAACCCGGTAACGGTTGACGCCCACCACCACGTCCTCACCACGTTCGACCCGCGCCTGACGGCGGGCCGCCGCCTCCTCGATGCGGAGCTTGGGAACACCCGCCTCGATCGCGCGTGTCATCCCGCCCAGGTCCTCCACTTCGCGGATCAGTTCGCGGGCGCCCGCCGCCAGCGACGCGGTGAGGCTCTCCACATAGTATGAGCCCCCCAGCGGGTCGGCAACTCGGGTAACCCCGGTTTCCTCGCGCAACACCAGCTGCGTATTGCGCGCGATGTGCGCCGAGTGCTCCGTCGGCAGCGCCAGCGCCTCGTCGAAGCTGTTGGTGTGCAGGGACTGGGTGCCGCCCAGTACCGCGGCCAGCGCTTCAATCGTGGTGCGAATGACGTTGTTATAGGGATCCTGGCTGGTCAGGCTCACTCCCGACGTCTGACAGTGCGTGCGCAACATCATCGATCGGGGATTGCGCGGCGCAAACTGCTCGCTCATGAGCTCCGCCCAAAGCAGCCGCGCGGCCCGCAGCTTGGCCGCTTCCATGAAGAAGTTCATGCCGATGCCGAAGAAGAAACTCAAACGCGGGGCGAACTCGTCCACATCCAGCCCGGCGCTCATTGCCGCGCGGACGTATTCCAGCCCGTCGGCCAAGGTGTAGCCCAATTCCTGCACCGCCGTGGCGCCGGCCTCCAGCATGTGGTAGCCGGAAATGGAAATCGGGTTGAAGCGCGGCATGTTTTTGGCGCTGAAAGCGATGATGTCGCCGACGATTCGCATCGAGGGCGCGGGAGGATAGATGTAGGTATTGCGGACCATGAATTCCTTGAGGATGTCGTTCTGCATGGTCCCGGAAAGTTGCTTGAGTTGAGCGCCCTGCTCTTCCGCCGCCACGATGTACATGGCCAGGACCGGTAATACGGCGCCGTTCATGGTCATGGATACCGACATTTGTTCCAGCGAAATGCCGTCGAACAGAAGCTTCATGTCCTCCACGGTATCGATAGCCACGCCGGCCTTGCCCACATCCCCCAGGGCGCGGGGATGGTCCGAGTCATAGCCGCGATGGGTCGGCAGATCGAAAGCAACGCTCAAGCCGGTCTGGCCGGCGGCGATGTTGCGCTTGTAGAACGCGTTGGAGTCTTCCGCGGTGGAAAATCCGGCGTATTGACGCACCGTCCATGGCCGGCCCGCGTACATGGTTGCCCGCGGCCCCCGCACGAAAGGTGGCGCGCCGGGCAAAGCATGCATGTGCTCAAGCCCCTCAAGGTCCTCGACCGTGTACAGCGGCTTCACCGGGATGCCTTCGGGCGTTTCCCAGATCAGGCTGGCGGCATCGGCGCCTTTAAGCTCCTCTTGAGCCCGGGCCGCCCATTCCGGAGGCAGTTTTCGGGGCGCTGCTTGAGCGTCTTCGGTCGGCATTCTTGCGGGTGGTTGTTCGTTGCCAGGCAAAACGGGCAGTATAGCCCGCATGCGGTTTGCAATCATCGGCGCCGGCGGCGTGGGAGGCAGCCTGGGAGCGGCTTTGCTGGGCGCCGGCCACGATGTCCTGTTCGTGGCGCGAGGCGAGAACTTGCGCGCGCTGGAGAACCGCGGGCTGACCGTACGGCACGCGACCGCCTCGTTCCGCGCCGAGCGAATCGCAGTGACCTCCGATCCGTCCAACTTGGCGCCTGCCCACGCCGTCTTGCTATGCATAAAACGCTACGACCTGGTGGCTGCAATAGAAGCTCACGCCGGCTGGTTGGCCTCCTGCGGCTGCGTCATCACGCTGCAGAATGGCCTGGACGCACCACAAACATCAGCGAAGATGTTGCCTGAAGGGAAGATAGTGGCCGGAACCGTGCAGGTAGTAGCGAAACTGCTTGAGCCAGGCGTAATCCTGCGCGAGGGCGACACACTGCAGATCAACCTTGCCGAACCGCGCGGCGGTATCAGCAAGCGTTTGCAACGCCTGCATGCAGCTCTCTCCCGGTCAAACATCGCCGCCGACATTCATGACGAAATGGCAACCATGCTGTGGCTCAAATTCCTGATGGTGGCCTGCTCCAGTTCGATCAACGCGGCCACCCGGCAGGGCTTTGACGCCCTGGCGGACAACCCCGCCTTTCACTGGCTTCTGGAGATCGCAATGCACGAAGCGCTGGCGGTAGCCCGCGCCCTGGACGTTCCGCTACCGGGGCGAATCGAGACTGACACACGCAATACCCTCAAGCGTGTATTCGCTCACGGAGGCAAGGCTTCGTTGCTCACCGACCTGGAGCGAGGCAACAGGCTGGAAATCGAATGGCTGTCCGGGGCGATACACCAAATGGGCAAGCAGACTGGAGTTCCTACACCGTTGCACACCGCTGTGTACCGCGAGCTTCTGCCAATCGCCAATGGTCTTCACTGTAGCGACGCTTGAGGCATTGCTCTCCTTTCCCGGGAGACGCATGAATCCATCCATGGAGCTCGGCTCCGCCATCCCTGGCTCCGACGCTCCCGGGAAAGGAGAGCAATGCCTCAAGCTCACTTACTGCTCAATGAGAGTATCCGGGCGAACCCCCGGTAAACTAGCGAGCCGGGGTAGCAAGGTGAAGGGATGAAGAAGCTTTCGTATTGGGGGGAGAACATGCGGCTGGTAGCGATACTGCTGGCGGTGTGGTTCGCCATTTCGTTCGGTTGTGGCGTGCTGCTGGTCGATTTCCTCAACCAGTTTTCGCTGGGTGGATTCAAACTGGGGTTCTGGTTCGCACAGCAGGGCAGCATGTACGGCTTCCTGGTGCTGATCTTCGTCTACGTCATTCTGATGGGGCGTATCGACAGGAAACACGGCGTGCGTGAAGACTGATGGACCTGCAAACGCTCACCTACATCGTTGTGGGACTCTCGTTCGCGCTGTATATCGGCATCGCTTTCTGGTCCAAGGCGCGCACTACCGGTGACTTCTACGTAGCCGGCAAGCACGTGCATCCCGTGGCTAACGGCATGGCCACGGCGGCCGACTGGATGTCGGCGGCTTCGTTCATTTCCATGGCCGGGTTGATCGCGTTCCTGGGCTACGACAGTGCCGTGTACCTGATGGGCTGGACCGGAGGGTATGTATTGCTGGCGCTGCTGCTCGCGCCCTACCTGCGCCGTTTCGGCAAGTTCACGATCCCGGAATTCATCGGCGAGCGCTATTACTCCGATGCGGCCCGGGTGGTAGCCGTGATTTGCCTGATCGTGATCTCGTTCACGTACGTGGCCGGACAGATGCGTGGCGTGGGTATTGTGTTCTCGCGTTTTCTGAACGTCGACATCAGTGTGGGGCTTGCGGTGGGTATGGCCGTGGTCTTCCTGTACGCGGTGCTGGGCGGCATGAAGGGAATCACCTACACCCAGGTGGCGCAGTACTGTGTGCTTATCTTCGCTTACACCGTGCCGGCGGTGTTCATCTCCCTGCAGGTCACTGGGGTGGCAGTGCCTCAGATAGCATTCGGCAGCGAGGTCGTCAACGGCAGCGGCAGCTTGCTGGCTACCCTGGACCGCATAGTGACCGATCTCGGCTTTTCCGCCTATACCAGCGGGTCGAAGAGTACCGTGGACATTTTCTTCATCACGCTGGCCTTGATGATCGGCACTGCCGGGCTGCCTCACGTCCTGGTGCGTTTCTTTACCGTTAGAAAGGTGCGCCATGCGCGGGCTTCCGCAGGCTATGCGCTGTTGTTTATCGCCATTCTCTACACAACGGCGCCGGCCGTGGGAGCGCTGGCCCGGCTCAACCTTACGACGACCATCCAGACCGGGCCGGTGTTCGAGGAAACCGCCAACCTGCGTTACGAAGATCGGCCGGGCTGGTTCCGCACCTGGGAGGACACCGGGCTCTTACGATTCGAGGACAAGAACAGCGACGGCCGCATTCAGTATTACAACGACGCCAACCCGGAATTTGCCGAACGGGCCGAGGCGAACGGTTGGCGCGGCAACGAACTGACCGTGGACCGGGACATCGTAGTGCTCGCCAACCCGGAAATCGCGGGTCTGCCGGACTGGGTAATCGCGCTGGTGGCCGCCGGCGGTATTGCGGCCGCGCTTTCCACCGCCGCGGGACTGCTGCTGGTTATATCCGCGGCCGTGTCGCACGACCTGATCAAGAGCGTATTCGTGCGCAACATCTCCGACCGGGCGGAACTGCGAGCGGGCCGGATCAGCGCGGGCCTGGCGGTGCTTCTTGCCGGCTACCTGGGCTACAACCCTCCAGGATTCGTGGCAGAAGTGGTCGCGCTGGCATTCGGCCTGGCCGCCGCATCTCTCTTCCCCGCCATCCTGCTGGGAATTCTGTCGCTGCGCGTCAACAAGCAGGGAGCGATCGCGGGAATGCTCTCCGGTTTGCTCTTCACGATGGGCTACATCATCTACTTCAAGGGCGTGTTCATGGAACCGTTCGCCGCCAACGTTCCGGAAAACTGGCTGTTCGGGATTTCCCCCGAAGGCATCGGCGCCTTGGGCGCCGCCCTCAATTTCGCGGTAACCATGGTTGTCAGCGCCCTGACCCCGGCGCCGCCTGAGCCGGTACGGGCGCTCGTTCGCCGGATCCGGGTGCCGTCAGGCAGCGGCGACTAACTCCCCTGGGACCGAGGGCTTCCAGCCCTCGTCGAGAGCCTGTCCCCGACGCTGATCGGGGAGCGGGACGCCCTCGTTCCCATGCATTCACCACTTCCAGTCGAACATCAGCCACGCTTTGGTGGTGTCGCTGGCGTAATCCTCCGCCGAATAGTGGGCGATCTTGAACAACAGCCCCAGGTTATCCCGTAGCGGATAGGTAATCGCAAGCCCGATTTCGCTACCGAAATCCCTGTATACCGGTCCAGGCACTATGCCGCCGCCAAAGTCATATTGAATTAACAGAGGCTGGAAGGCATCAAACTTGTGGTAAACGCCGGTCACCGTGGCTCCGGCCACCTTGCCCGAAACGCTGATCCAGGCATCCTTGACCCCTGTCACGGGTGGAATAAGGAACTTATCGGTCCAGCCTTGAAATTTGTGCAGCGTTGCGGTCGGGAAACGGAATTGGGCAAAGATATGGTCATCATCATTGCCCAGCACTTCATAGGCAGCCGTCAGGGTAATTGCGCTCAGCTTCAGGTCGGCCTGAATTAGATAGTGCATGGCGTCGTACGACACCGGATTGTCACCGTGGTCGCTCTGGCTCGACACCATAGCGGTAACGGTTAACGGATCAAACACTCCCTGATACTCAATACCGTAGGTGGCATTGGAATTGGCGGGACCATTGGCGTTCTCGAAGTCCCACAGGTAGGCGTACCCGGACAGAGTATGTCCCGGAACTGCCTCGAATGACGCGCGGAAAGCATGCGAGTTGCCGTGCCAGTCGCCGGGTTGCACTCCGTCGTCGGGACCGAATATCCGGTTGATGTTGTGGATATAGGCGTAGTCCAGGTTCAACGCACCGGCGGAAGTCTGTATTCGCAGGCCGTCGTAGGTTTGCTCGTTCTGACGGTAGGCCACGCCGCCGATGAACCGCTGCGAGCCGTGGTTGATCCGCTGGCGGCCCACGGTAAGCGTGAGATTGTCCTGCTTGTACTTGACGAACGCCTGGTTGAGGTCAAAGCCGTCGGGATCGGCCACAACCGGATAAGCGGTCTTGCCGTTGGTGGTCGAATTGAAGTCCTCGATTCCCAGAATCAGCTGGTAATCGGTCTCAATGCCGAACGACAAGGAATCCGTTTCGGCTGAATTCCAAGTCAGGCGGGCGCGGGCCGTGGAGGCGAGGGCGTCTTTATCGATTCCGTCCTGCGAAACGGTCTCAAGACGATAGCGAAAACCGAGCGAGGTCTTGCCGCCGGCAATCGCTTCGCCCAGGTCGGCCGCCTGTGCAGACGGCGCTATGCATGCCGCCAGAAGCGCCAAGCATGCGATAGATCGGGACAGCATGCGGCGGAAAATCTGCTCTCCCCCTGATCTCACGCGCTCCCCGACGTGTTTCCAATTTGCAGCCCGCATAGGTCACCAAGAAACTTGCGACTGGTGGCTGCGAAGTGTACAGCCTATTGACTTTGGATACACACCGCGCGACGGCGTGCCGGAACTACTGCCGGATGCGGTCCATTTGGCCCTGCAGGATCTCCCGGAATCGCGTGACGCCTTCTTTGCCCTCCAGACTGTCGAGAGTTGCTTGCAGCACTTTCTCGGCTTCCTGAGCATCACCCCGCGCCGCCAGCAGCGAGGAATAGCTCAACGCGGCCCCCCAATTGCCCGAATCCAGTTGGTAGGCTTCGCGGGCGTATTCCAACGCCAGGTCCTGCTGTTCCTGCTCAGGAGACTGCTGAAGATACCTGGCCGCCGACCGCAGTGCCCCAGCCCGGTCCACGTCCGGTCGGGCGAGTCTCTCCTGGACATAGCTTTGCAGTTCATTCCAGAGGCCGGCAGCCGACAGGTACTCGCCCCGCGACCGGTCGGCCATTGAGTCGTACAACAGTTCGCTGTTCGGCTCAAGACCACCGATGTAGTCCGCTGCAGGCTTGAGCGATCCGTTCAAGTCATCGAGATAGGACAGGTACTGTTCATCGCCCTGCTGCGCCGCGTCCAGCATTGCGTAATAGTTGATTTCGAGCACCAGGCGAGCCAGCGAAATCTCCGGCGCCACCTCAAGAAACGCGTCGTAATTGCCAATGACATACTCAACGAGCGGGTCGCCGCGCGGCTTCTTTTCCTTGTAGTGCGCAATCAGTGCGTAGTCTCGCGAGTTGAGAAGCTCGGAATAGTCGCGGGCGCTGAAGTACTCGTCCGCCGCCTTGTCGAGCGCATCCTTGCGCACGTAACGCTGCATCATGTCGCCCTCGAACAGCGCCAGGTCCACTTGCGCCGCCCACAGGTAATCCTGAACAAACGCAGGATCCCGCTCGCCTTGCGCGTAGCGGGCCTCAAGCTCGGAAAAGCCGGAGTCCACGCCCTCGGCCAACTGCCCGGCCACCTGCACGAACAGGCTCGGCGGAAGTGCTCCCAGGGCGCGACCGACTTGCGTGCCGTCGGGATTTAGGTACAGGTAGGTGGGATAGACGCCCACGGCATAGCGTTCGGAAATCGCCGGACCATTGATGGTTTCGTCCTCAGCGTCCAGCTTCACGTTTACAAAGCGAGCATTGTAGTACTCGCCCACTTCATCCCTTGGGAAGACCACCGCGTCCATGACCTTGCATGGCCCGCACCAGGTCGCATAAACGTCCACGAAGACGTGCTTGCCCTCTTCATCGGCTCGCGCCAACGCCTCTTCAAAGCTGCCCTCGAAGAACTGGATCCCGCCAGCCAGCCCTACCGCAGGCGCCATGCAAGTCAGCATGGCCGCGCAGAGTCTGCTCCTACGGCTTCTCGGGGCTCGCATCACCCTAATCACCCTAGAACAAGTTGTAGGTCTTGCGGATCTCCAGATGCACGATGCGGCCGCGTGGGTCCACGCGGCGCGGATCCCACGGCTGGTATCCCGAGTCATAGAACGGGAACTCCTTGTTGGTGATATTCCGGGCGCCCGCATACACCGTCCAGCCACTGTCGCCGAATTCGTAGCTGCCGGTTAGGTCGAAGGTCAGATAGTTCTCCACGCGCTCCTGTACGAAATAGCTATACGCCTCGTAACTGCTGGAGTAGTTGGCGGTGAGATTGAGCGTGGCGTCGCCTTGCGCCCAGTTGACATAACCGCTCCCTTTCCAGCGCTCGGGCCCGCTCGGGGTGCCGTGCAGATCATTGGGCGTAGCGCCCGCAACCGATACGTCCTGCAGCTTGGCCGTGAAAGTGGCGTCCGCACCGAATGTAAGCGAGCCCCAACGAGCCGTATCGAATTGATAGCGCACGGAAGCATCCAGGTATTCGCTGAATCGCTGGGCCAGGTTCACGGTAAATAAATTGACCCGCGAGATATTGCCTTGCGCGTCACGGATTACCGCGTTGGGAATCTGGAAGAACAACTCCGGCTCGTCAAAGGCCAGCGAAAAACCGGAACCGAACTTGTCCGTAAACTCGACGTCAAACCAGGTGACATTTACGGAAAGCCCATCCAACATGCCGCCGGGCGTCCAATCGAAACCCACGGCCAGGCTCTCGGAAATTTCCGGGTCCAGGTCCGAATTGCCGGTGAAGTATGCGTCCGGGAACAGCACGCCCTGTTGTGGGTTTTCGATATCTACCAGCGCAAGAAAATTGAATGGGCCGTTCTCAACCCCGAACAGCCTGCTCGATGCAGGAGGCACGAATGATTCTCCCCAGGAGGCCCGCAGTTTCAGAACAGAAACGGGGGCCCAGGCCAGTTCCAACTTGGGCGAGACACTGTCGAATGTCTTCTCCGTATACGGCGACCCGGGCCCTCCGAAGGGGCCGGAGAACGAATAATCGTCGCTGCGCAGGGCCAACTTCACTCCCAGGGAATGCACGCCGCCCATGCGGTTGTTCTCCCCCACCAGCGGAATTCCCAACTCCGCAAAGAACGAATTGATCTTGCGCTCCGGGTCGGTAACGGAGAATAAGGTGCTGCGGGACTGGTCGGCGGAATAATCCAGAGTTTCCATGCGATTCTCGCCGCCGACGGCCAGCCGGACTTCGCCGCCGGGTAGAGTGAAAATACTGCCGTCCAATGACAGAATGTAGTCATTCTGCCGCGAAAAGTTCCAGTTGGGGTGAGCACCGCCTTCGCCGTAGAACGGCTGCACCAAGCCGGCCATTGCCGCAGGGCTCTGCCCCGTGCCGTCGCCGAAGGGGTTGATAACCTGGTCGATGGGAAGCGGATTGCCCGCGGAGTCCACACCGGCAATTCGCTCAGCCAGCAAATCGTCATTCAACCCGTAGTACAGATACCACGCTTCTTCCTTACCCCGCGTGGCGGAAAACTCGCCGACCCAGTCCCGGAACGGGAGTTCCACGCGAAAGCCCAGTGTCACCCGGCGGTTGTTCTGATCACTGTCGTTGCTGATGGGGTCCAACAGTCCCGCAGCGGATTCGTTGGCAAACACATAGGAAACCACGGTAGCAAAGGCAGGATGCGGCGGTATGTCGTTGTAGGGATTGGTGGCCGGAACGGCGCCGGCATAACTCGGCGATCCCCGGTGCGCCCAGGATTCCGAGTAATCGAAGCTGAATTCTCCGAATACGTTGAGCGCGCCAGCGAAGAAATCCTGATCCACAGTTAAATGTCCGGACAAGCGCTCGCTATGGGAGGTGGCTTCTCCGGCGCTGAGCGCGGCGCCGTCCCACGGCACAAGGTTTCCCGGAGAAAGCTTCGAAGAAACACCGCTTGTGCCGTCATCACCCTGCGGCAAGGCGCCCAGTGGTACGATCAGGAAGTTGTAAAAGCCCAGCGGCAGCCCGTAGCCGACCACGCTCGGCTGGCCCCGGTGAACGATGGAACCGATTTGAGTCCGGTTGTCCCCGCCGCCGCGGGACCTGTAATCGGAGGAAACGAAGCCGGCCTTTTGATTGTCGATGGCTTCATTTTCCGAGAAGCTCAAAGATAGCGTTGCGCGGCCCCCTTCCCAGTTCATGGACGCATTCTGCTCGATACGCCTGGTGTCGCCTTCATGCGCGGCCATGTCGTAGCGGACCAGGGTTTCCCCGCCCTGGTAGTCGTCCCGCATAATGAAGTTCACCACACCAGCTTGGGCCTCCGCGCCGTAGATTGCCGAGGCGCCATCGGTGAGCACTTCCACCCGCTCGATGGCGCTGAACGGCAAGCCGTTGATGTTCGCGGCGCCGTTGCCGAAGCTGGAAGCCTGCGGCCAGCGCCGTCCGTTGACCAACACCAGGGTGGATGACACGCCGAATCCGCGTAGATTGACCATGGATTGCCCCATTGCGTCTACCGAATTGATCGAATTGTCGCGTGCCGCGCCCGCGTTCACAGTGCTGAAATTCTGCGGCAGGGCACGTATCAAGTCCTCAAAGGAACCGAAACCGCGCTGCTTGATGTCCTCGCGAGTCAGCACAAACACCGGCGCGCCGCTCAGAGAATCGCGTAGCCGCGAGCCAGTAACGGTTACGCCTTTGATCTCCAGCGCCTCGTTGTCTTCATCGCCTTCCTGCTCCTGGGCCTGCGCGTTAGGCGCAGCCAGCAACGCGGCACAGCAAAGAACGGCGGCAATCGAAAGTATCCCGGACAATCCGGCGTAGCATTTCCTGAACATAGCGCTCCCCTGTATCAAAAACAGACGGAAACCGCCCGCGTTGTGAATGTCTAGTCCCCGCGCGCACAAGCATACCGGGAGAGCCTTACCGAAACCTTACCGGAGGCTACTTCCCCGCGGAGAGCGCCCCGCAAGCTTGCCGTTGCGCGGCGGGGCGCGGATAATGCCCGCGCATCGGTTTCAAGAGAAGGACTTGCGGAATGCAGATCCCGGAACAAGGCGAGAAAATCACAATGAGCGGCGCCGGCCTTCGCGTGCCGGACCACCCCATCATTCCCTTTATCCGGGGCGACGGGACAGGACGGGACATCTGGCGAGCCACGGTTCGGGTGTTGGACGCGGCGGTCGCGACAGCTTATGGGAACAGACGCCGGTTGATGTGGATGGAAATCTATGCCGGGGAAGCGGCATTCAAGAAATTCAACTCCTGGCTGCCCGACGCCACGATCGATGCCATCCGCGAATACCGCGTCGCAATCAAGGGGCCGCTGACCACGCCGGTAGGCGGCGGCATCCGATCGCTGAACGTGGCTATCCGGCAGCTTCTCGATCTATACGTCTGCCAGCGGCCGGTGCGCTGGTTCGAGGGGGTGCCCTCGCCGGTGCGCGATCCCGGAGCGGTGGACATGGTGATCTTTCGCGAGAACACCGAGGACATATACGCCGGCGCGGAGTTCGAGGAAGGCCAGGCGGACACGCGGCGTTTTCTTGAGCTGATCAAGGAACACTTCCCCGAGCGTTATGCGAAAGTGCGCTTTCCTGATTCTTCCGGCGTGGGTCTGAAGCCCGTTTCGCGTGAAGGCTCCCAGCGCCTGGTGCGCGCGGCCTTGGAATACGCCCTGGCGCAGAAACGCCGCAGCGTGACCCTGGTGCACAAGGGCAATATCATGAAATACACCGAGGGCGCGTTCCGGAACTGGGCCTACGACCTGGCCGAGAACGAATACGGCGAGCGCTTCTACACCTGGCGGCAGTGGGATCGAACCAAGGACAGCCAGGGAGAAAAAGCCGCGAACGCCGAGCAAAAGGCTGCCCTGGACGGAGGCGCCGTCCTGGTGAAGGATGTAATCGCCGATATCGCCCTACAGCAGGTGCTTACCCGGGCCCACAGCTTCGACGTAATCGCCACCACCAACCTCAACGGCGACTATTTGTCCGATGCCCTGGCCGCGCAGGTCGGCGGCATCGGCATTGCGCCCGGCGGCAATATCAATAGCGACACCGGACACGCGGTATTCGAGGCCACCCACGGCACCGCGCCCAAGTACGCCGACAAGGACATGGTCAATCCGGGCTCGCTGATCCTGTCCGGCGAAATGATGCTGCGGCATCTGGGCTGGAACGAGGCCGCCGACAAGATCATCGACGCCATGAACGCGGTCATTGCCGAGCGCACCGTGACTTACGACTTTCACCGATTGATGGAAGGCGCCACCAAGGTAAAGTGCAGCGAATTCGGCGACCGGATGATTGCCAAGATGCAGGCGTGAGCGTACACACGGCGAGAGTGATATGCTTTTCGCCCCGTTCGCGACTTTTGGCTTTAAAGAGAGGAATAGGACATGAACCGATGGAATTTGCGCCTCGCTGCAATTTGCGTGTGCACCCTGGTCGTTTTCGGCGCGGCTCAAGCGCAGGAAATGGACCATCAGGAAATGGACCATGACGCGAAGGACCATGACGGGATGGACCATGACGGGATGGACCACGACGGGATGGACCACGACGGGATGGACCACGACATCAGCCAGGAGGAGTACGACACTCTGCGCGAGAGGATTCTCACCTATCGGAGTTGGAGCAATAAGGAAATCATGGACAACATGATGGCCATGCCGCCCACCTACGATCGTTATATCAGCGACAAGGAGCTTAAGGGCGATCTCGGTATCATCGTCCTGACGCACGGTGCTTTCGAACCGGGCGATACCTACTTCGCCAACTCCTTGATGGGACTCGCTCAACAGCACCCGGTATCAGTCGGATACGGCATGGCGATGATGAACGGCAACCATATCCAGTCGGCGATCGATAACCTGGAGGCGGCGGGCGCCCAGAAGATCGTGTGTGTCCCCGCGGCACTCTCCGCCAACGGAACCGTCTACGAGCAGTGGGCCTTTTATTTCGGCGAGCGCGAGGATGCGGTCTACCTTGATGCGCCGCGCATGACTTCCAACGTGCCGATGACGCTTGCCGAGCCGATGCGGGACCACCCGATGGCTTCGCAAATGCTGCTGGATCACGCGCTGGAAATCAGCAAGAATCCGGAAAACGAATTCGTGCTGATCCTGGGTCACGGTCCCTCCGAGCCGGAGGACAACGTGGCCGAACTAAAGGTGATTGCGAAGCACGCGGAACGCGTAAAGGCGAACGGTGGCTTTGCCGACGTTAAGGCCTACAACTTCCAGGATGACGCGCCCCCGGAGGTCCGTGGCGCAAACGTGAATACCATGCGGGGCTGGATCGAGGAGGCCAACGCTGCCGGCCTCGACGTGATCATGGTGGGCTACCTGCTTGCCACGCGCGGCATTCAGCACAAAATCCCGGAGGATTTCGCCGGCCTTGAGTTCACCTTCAACGAGAAAGGCCTGTCATCCCATCCGGGCTTTGCGAAGTGGGTCGAGGCCAACGCCCTCGAACACGCAAGCCAGCTCTGACATCCCCGGGAAAGAGGGCATCTTGCCCTCCACACCTGGGAAGGAGGGCGTCTCGCCCTCCACACCTGGGAACGAGGGCTTCCAGCCCTCGACGAGGGCAAGATGCCCTCGCTCCGCTGTTACTTCTCGCGTGCTTCGAGGACTTTCTTGAAGTAGGTCCAGCTGGTCTCGTTGGGCCGGTCATCGTCCAGAGGAGGAGCGTTTCGATAAAGGGGGAAACGCTTCTCAATGATTGCGCGAAGACTCGCCGGTACGTTTTCGTAGCCGCCCACCTTGGCGCCGCCGGCGTGGAAATACATCTTGCCGGCGCGTGAGCCCATTTCCATCCAGGGCAGCCACTGCGCCAGGCGCACCCAACCCACAAAAGTGCTCGCGGAGTCGCTCTCCGCATCGAGCAGGTCGCTCAGGCTGCCCTTGAAATTGAACATCTCGGTGGCGTGATAGGTACCGCCGATGTATTTTTGGAAATCACCCGCCAATGGATTGGTATAGAACAGAGGAACCGCAGCCGACCACCACCAGTTATCGCCCTGGCGCACTATCGGAAGCTGATATTCGGAACCGTCTCTCCTCAGCGGGAATTGAGCCGGCTGGTTTACCGGATCGTTCTCCACATGAATCACTTCGACCGTCTCGCCGGTATAGGGATTTTCCCAACTATCGATCAATTCGCCGCTGTTCGGGTCCTGGTAGATCAGGATCTCTCGGCTGACCATGCGAAAACCCGTTCCCCGTTCGTAGTCCTGTACAGTCTCGCACTGCCGCACGTTGATGCCCTCCACGCGAAACAGCTTGATGTCCCGCTGCCCGGGTACATGGCCATAGGCGGTGCCGGTCCACCAGAAAAAAGATTCCTTGCCGTCATTGAGCGAGCATTGAATCTTGCGGTAGGCCGCCAGCCGTCCCGCAGCAGTATCCAGACCTGCGGTGGCTCCGGTGCGCTCGTCCGCATCGGATTCGGTCACTGTGCCAAGCAGGCGGTCCATGATCCGGAAGATTTCGTCTTCCGGATCAGTGTCCGCCTGCGCCAAGCCAACAAGGACAACGCCGGCCACCAGCGGCACGCAAATTCGAATTACCGATCTCATCGGACCCTCCCTTCGATGCAAATACAGCCGCTGCCTGCGATGCGGCAGCGGCTGTATAGAATAACCGCATGACTCATTCCATGACCGGAATCCTTCTGGGCAACCTGGCGCTGGTGCTGGGGATCATGCTGGTGCTTTGGCTGGTCAGCCTGCGCCTGCGTGACACCAGCATCGTGGACCTTTTCTGGGGCCTGGGATTCGCGGTCATCGCGGTGGCCACCCTGTGGCGCACCGGCGGCGTTTCGCCACGCGCCTTTCTGCTGGCTCTGCTGACGACGGTCTGGTCGCTGCGCTACAGCTGGCATGTCTGGCGGCGCAACATCGGCCACGGCGAGGATTACCGCTACGTCGCGATGCGCAAGAAAGCCGAGGAGAGCGGCCAATCGTGGGGCCTGCACAGCCTGTTCGTCGTTTTCTTGCTCCAGGGCGTCATCATGTGGCTGGTTTCCCTTCCGGTTCAGTTCGGACAGCTGTACCAGGACCCGATCACGCTCGGCTGGCCGGTAGTTGCGGGGCTTGTGCTATGGATCGTGGGGGTACTGCTCGAAGCAGTGGGCGACCGGCAACTCAAACGCTTCAGGGCCGATCCTGAGAACCGCGGCAAGGTTCTGCAAAGCGGGCTGTGGCGCTACACCCGCCATCCTAACTACTTCGGCAACGCCTGTTTGTGGTGGGGCATCTGGCTTTGCGCCTCGGAGGTTGATGCAGCGGCCTGGACGTTCTTCGGCCCGGCCTTGATGACCTGGGCGTTGCTGAAATTCTCCGGCGTGCCGATTCTTGAGAAACACCTGGCCGCCACCCGTCCCGGCTACGAGGATTACATGCGGCGCACCAGCATGTTCTTCCCCCTGCCGCCCAAAAAGCCGGACTGACCATGTTGGGCAAACGGACCAAGCGCGAAGAACAGGGCCTCAACCTGTCGTTTCTGGACGTGGTGTGCTGCGGTTTCGGCGCCGTGATCCTGCTGTTGGTCATCACCAAGATCCACGAACCGGTCATCATCGAACGCAGCCGCGAAGAATTGGAAGGGCTGATCCTGATGCTGGAGCGCGAGTTGTTCGAGATCAGGGGCGAATCCTCGGTGCTGAAGCGCGATCTGGAACCGCTGCGCGCGGAAACGTCCGAGCGTGTGCGACGCGTGGATGTAACCCGCCGCGAAGTCGAGGAAGCCGAGGACCGCCATTTCGCCGCCCGCGAAACGGCCGCCGAAGGCAGCGACGAAGCCGGCAATCTGCTGGCCGCCCGCCAGAGCCTGACGGAGGAGATGGAGCGCCTGCTGGCCGACTACAGGCCGGCGCCCAACGAAACGACTGTGGGCGGCATCCCGGTGGATAGCGAATACATTATTTTCGTAATCGACACCTCCGGCAGCATGACGCAGAACGCGTGGCCGGCGGTCCAGCGGGTGGTGGCCGAGACCCTGAGGGTGTACCCCACGGTCAAGGGGGTGCAGATTCTCAACGACGAAGGTCAATACCTGTTTTCCTCGTTCGCGGGCAAGTGGATTCCCGATTCAGCCGTGCGCCGGCAATCCATCATCAGGGCGATTGCAAATTGGCAGGCCTATTCGGATTCCGACCCGGCCGAAGGGATAGTCGAAGCCATCACCACCTTCTATGACGAGACCAAGAAGGTGAGTATCTACGTGTTCGGCGACGACTTCTCGAAGGGCTCGGCCGAAGCCCTGGTGCGTTACGTGGAGCGAATCAACGAGGCCGACCGGTTCGGAAACTGCCTCGTCCGTATCCACGCGGTGGGGTTCCCCGTGCTGCTGTGGGGCGGGTGGTTCGAGCAGGCCAGCCGGTTCGCCAACCTGATGCGCGTGCTTTGCGAGCGCAACTGCGGCACCTTCGTCGCCCTCCCCACCCTCAACTAACCCTCAACACTTACGGGGCTCTCGGGAAAGACGAGCGGCAGGAAGAGGGCTAGGCGGGAGGGCGGTCGTCGTCGATGGAAACGCGGTGCATCAGGCGATGGCGGTCGCCGAAATCGAACACACCCTTGTGGATGGTGCAGCGGTTGTCCCAGAAGGCCACGGAATTCTTACGCCAGGTAAACCGGCACTGAAACTCGGGCTGGGTGCTGTGGCGGAACAGGAAATCCAGCAGCATACGGCTTTCTTTCGGCTTCATCCCCTTGATATGTGAAGTCATCAGTTCACTCACGAACAGGCATTTGCGCCCGGTCTCCGGATGCGTGCGAACCATGGGATGTTCCGACGGCGGCAGCATCTTGCGCATTTGCAGAAACTGCTCCGGACCCAGCCTGGTCATCAGGGTCTCGAGGTTGCGGTAGGCGTTGTCGTGCACCGCGGTCAGGCCCGACAGAAACGACTGCATACTGTCCGACAGATCCTCGTAGGCCGCGTACATATTGGCCCAGACCGTATCTCCGGCGCCTTCCGGCACGTCGAGCCCATAAAGCACGGAGCCACGCGAGGGAACCGGCAGAAAGGCCGCGTCGCAATGCCAGGTGATGTCCGTCACATCGCGGCTATAGAGGCCTGGGTATTCCTGCACGAATACGTGCGAGGCGCCCTCAAGCGTGGGCATGAAACCGGCCTTGGTGAGCTCGCCGAAATTCCCCGCAAAGGCTTCATGCTGTTGCGGGGTCAACTCCTGATCACGGAAGAACAGCACCTGATGCTCCAGCCAGGCGGCGCGTATTTCCGCCAGCGTCTGTTCGTCCAGGGGCCGCGACAAGTCCACGCCCGCTACCGCCGCGCCGAGCGTGCCGGTCACCGGGCGTACTGTGATGTGCTTGTGAGTTTTCAATGCGGTTCCCCAGAGCTGGCGCGCAAGGATAACGCCGAAAGTGAATATGTATCTGCATCTGACGAGGGCAGGATGCCCTTGTTGCCAGCGGTATAGGTCAAATTGCGGCGTTCCAGGGTAGCTCGAACTCGTCTTCCAACGGCCCTTCGTGGACCCAACCGTACTGCGTATTGCTGGGCTCGGCGCCCTGTTCACGATAGGCTGCCTTGAGACGACTCAAGGTATCGCCTGGCAAGTCCCGCAGGGCGGCGAGCACATCGATGTCATACAGCCTTGCGGCGTTCAGGCCCAGGATCAGTTCCTTGTCCTGACGGCTCAGGGCGGGATATCCGTGCTTTTCCTGCAGCGCTTCGGGTATCTCAAACCGCCGGAACGCCTCAATCTGCCACTGCGGCGAACCCCACCAGATTGAATCGGTGCCCCAGATCACCCGGTCGCTGCCGAACGCCTTGAGGATCTGACCCATGAGGTGGCCGCAGATCTCCGGGTGGGTAATTGCCGTATGGCCGAAAACACTGCCCAATTCCATGTAGACGTTGGTCATTTCCGGGGTCTCCAGCCGGTCCTTCACGATGTCCGTGGTCCACGTAAGGTAGCCGCTTTCATCGATCCCCGTGGCGCCTGCCGAGAGCTCATTGGTAAGGTTCTTGAAGCCCGAGTGATACACGATAAAGGTGAGATCAGGCCAGTCCAGCGCCGCCTTGCGGATGTCCCAGGGCCGGCAATACTCCGGGGCGGTCCCGGCAATCGGCAGGCCCTTATGTACCGAAATGTTCGTAATTCCGAGCTTGAGAGCCAGCTCGTAGAACGGATAGGCCACTTCCTCGTCATCCATACGCCAGGGGTTGATCGGGACGCCCGTATAGCACTTCCAGCCGTCCACCTTGAGTTCGGTGGCCTGACGCTCGATTTCCTCCAGGCTGCCCGGCATGTTGGGCGCCGCCAGACCGTGACTCAGCATGCGCCGGGAGCCGGCCAGATCGTTGATCGCCCTGCGTGTCTCCACCATCAGGTCAACCGGCAGGATGTTGTACTGGTCCTCGCCGATCGGGGCGCCGCTGATGATGCCCATCGCCGTGTCGCTGTCCAGGAACACCTCCTTGGTGAAATTCTCCAGGTGCAAGTCACCGCGCTTCGGCTTGATACCAACGAGTTGCGGATTGAGGTTGAACATGCCGGCCAGGCGGCGGAACGCCAGCGGCCCGGATATTTCGTCCTTGACGTGGTGCAACTGCGCGTCGAATATGAATTCAGGCCAGGGATCGCCCTGGATATCGGCGTCGGCGGCCTCCGCCCAATCGACCAGAAAATACCGCCCGAAGACCTCATTCAGCGCCAGGAAAGCAGCTGCCATGCCGCCGGCGCTCCTCAAGTACTGCCTGCGGCTCATCTTGCGCTGTGCGGCCAGGCCGTCGGCCAGCTCGTAGATGCGCTGCTCCACCCGCCGCTGGTCCTCCGTCTGCGGCATGGGAATGTATTCCTCGTTGGAGACAACCTGCGTTGGAATGGGTGTGCACCGATCGTCTCGCCGGTCCTTGTCGCTCTTGCGAATCCACATAAGTCCTGCCCCGTCGTGGCGCTATTAGTAGTCTAGCAGTCCGGGGCCAGGATGTTGCCTGCAGGCAAGGCACGCTTGCTCGGAACAAGCTGGGAACGAGGGCTTCCAGCCCTCGTCGAGGGCAGGATGTCCTTGTTCCTGGGGAGGATGCCCTCGTTCTGTTGTTTCCTGTGCGTCGGCGCAGCAAGCCTGCGGCGCAAGCGTCCTGCAGGCACACCTATCCGGGCCAGCCGACAGTACAATTTTGTTACGTTTTTTCTTACCTGCCGCCGCCGCGCATGCAAGCACCCGATTTCCTGATTCTTGCCCGCTGGATTGCCCCCGTTGAGCCGTCCGGAGTGGTGCTTGAGGACCACGCAGTGGCGGTGCGCGGCGAGAAAATCACGGGGCTGGTTCCCCGCGCGGAAGCCGAGTTCCGATGGCCGCAAGCGCCCCGAATCGAAAGGCCGAGCCACATTCTCATTCCCGGCCTGGTCAACGCCCATACCCACGCGGGATTGACCCTGCTACGGGGTTACGCGGACGACCTGGCATTGCAGACCTGGCTTGAGCAGCATATTTGGCCAACAGAGGCGGAGCACCTGTGTGAGGACTATGTGCGCGCCGGAACGGACCTGGCGATCATGGAGATGGTGCGTTCGGGCACGACCTGCTTTGCCGATATGTACTTCTTCCCTGAAACCGGCGTGGAAGTTGCACTGCGCCGCGGAGTTCGGATTGCGGCCGGGCTGCCTATGATCGACTTTCCAACCCGCTGGGCGGCGAACCGTAAAGAGTCTCTGGGCAAGAACGAGGAACTCTACCGGCGATACCGCGGCGAGCCGGGCGTTTCCTTCACGATCGCACCGCATGCGCCCTACTCCGTGGATGACGCGGGCCTTGCGGTTTGCGCGAATCTGGCCGAAGAGCGTGATATTCCCCTACACATTCACGTGCATGAAACCGCCTCCGAGGTCGCCGACTCGCTTGAGCGCCATGACCGCCGGCCCCTCTCTCGCCTGGATGAATTGGGCGTAGTCAATGAACGGCTGATGGCGGTGCACGCTACCCAGCTTGAGGATGAGGAAACCGAACTGCTTGCCGAGCGGGGCTGCACTGTAGTCCATTGCCCGCAATCAAACCTCAAGCTGGCCAGCGGGTTCTGCCCGGTACACTCGCTGCTTAAGGCCGGAGTGAACGTGGCGCTGGGCACCGACAGCGCGGCAAGTAATAATGATCTTGACCTGCTCGGCGAAATGCGGACTGCCGCGCTGCTCGCCAAAGCCGTGGCGGGCAATGCCGAGGCCCTGTCCGCGACCCAGGCGCTTGAAATGGCAACGCTTGCAGGGGCCCGGGCGCTCGGCCTGGACGGCGAGATCGGTTCGCTGCGGCCCGGCAAGTCAGCGGACATCGTCTCGTTGGATTTGTCGCCGTCCAATACCCAACCGGTCTATGATGCGGTCTCGCAAGTAGCCTACGCCTGCAAATCCTCTCAAGTCAGCGATGTCTGGGTGCGAGGGAAACGGCTGTTGCAGGATGGCGGGCTCAGATGGGGCGATGAGGACCGCATCCTGGCCGCGGCGCGGGAGTGGGGAGTCCGAATCGGCGCCCGGGGGAAGGGTCATTCGGCAGCAGCGGGAGGACAATGACGCAATCGAACACACAGCGCAACGCCGACGCGGCCGAACTGGAGCACTTTGCCGCCATGGCCGCGCAATGGTGGGACCCGCAGGGTCCGAATCGTCCACTGCACGCGATGAACCCGGTGCGGGTCCAATACATTGCCGAGCGCGTCGGGGGGCTCAAGGGCAAGAAATGCCTGGACGTGGGCTGCGGAGGAGGCCTGCTGAGCGAGTCGCTGGCGGCCGAAGGCGCAAGTTCGGTGCTTGGCGTGGACGCTACGGAGCAAATGCTGGAGGTGGCGCGCCTGCATGCGCAGGCCGGCAGTTTCTCCAATCTTGAATACCAACTCGGCACGGCGGAGGAACTCGACGATCAATTCGATGTGGTCTGTTGCCTGGAAGTGCTTGAGCATGTGCCCCGGCCCGCTCAACTCATGAGTGCGTTGGGCCGGCTGACACGTCCGGGCGGCCAGGTGCTGATTTCCACGCTGAACCGTACTTTCAACGCGTTCGCGCTGGGAATCGTCGCAGCGGAATACGTGCTCGGGCTGTTGCCGCGAGGAACGCACCGCTACGAGAAGTTCATCCGGCCCTCGGAACTCGAAGCCTGGGCGCGGGCGGCCGGGCTGCGCGCACAAGACTTCAGCGGGCTTCACTACAATCCCCTGCATGGCAGCTTTCGGCGCGGCGGCAATCTTGATGTGAACTACATCGCGCACTTCAAACGGGCCGCCGGGACATGAGCGCGGCCGCAACCGAGGTCCGCGCCGTGCTGTTCGATCTGGACGGAACGCTGGTGGACACGGCGCCCGACCTGGTGGGCTGCGTGCAGGACGTGATGCGCGCCCGGGGCCGGCGGCCTCTGCCCTTCAAGACACTGCGCAGCTACGTCTCCAAGGGCGTGCGGGGACTGCTGACGGCCGCCTACGGCGCCGATTTCATTGCAAGCGCGGAATATCCCGACGTGCAGGAACACTGCCTCAAGTTATACGCGGCGCGCCTGACGGAACGGTCGCGGCTGTTTCCGGGAATGCGCCGCGTGCTGGACAATCTTGCGCGGCAAGGCATCCGCTGGGGCGTGGTCACCAACAAACCGGAATACCTGACGCTGCCACTCCTTGAAGCCCTGCACTTGGCGGAGCAGTGCGCGGTAACCGTAGCGGGCGGAACCACGGCGAACAACAAGCCCCATCCCGAGCCTTTGCTGCACGCGTCCGGCCGGCTGGACGTGGATCCGGCGAATTGCGTAATGATCGGCGACGACGCGCGCGACATTAAGGCGGCACATTCAGCGGGCATGACGGGTCTGGCGGCGTCCTGGGGCTATTTTGCGCCGGACGAAGACGTAAGCGCCTGGGGCGCGGACGCCGTTCTGGAGGCGCCCGCGGATCTGCTGCCCTGGCTCGCCACCCGCTGCGAAGCGAGGAAAGCCCGTCCCGCATCGCCACGCGCGGCATGAACGGCTCCGGCGTAGTTCTGGCTCTGGCGGAAAATGACGCCGAGACCGCCGCAACTCCGCACAAGCAGTTGGACGACCGCGGCCGATTTCGTCGAGCACTGCGCGACCCGGTGGCAATCGGGCAAGTCGATGCGGGTGTGCATCGACAAGATGACCTGTGCCCGAATGCTTCGGATGATCGGATCGGACTTGCGGGCTACCGAAGCTGCGATTTCGCGATCCAGCCCTGACCGAACCGAATGAAAGATGGCGCTTTGATTCTTGCGATCGGTGATGTTCACCTCGGCACGTCCTGCTCGGGGCTGCCGGATGCGATTTCATCGTGGGGCATCGACCCTGCCGACCTGACTCCCGCCGCGGCTCTGCGGCTCGCCGTGGATTATGCAATCGAGCAGCAAGTGGATGCGGTGCTATTCGCGGGCGATGTCGTGGAAAGCACCAATGCCCGGTTCGAGGCCATGGCGCCTCTTGAGGAAAGCGCGCGGCGGCTGATGGACTCCGGAATCGAAGTAATCGCCGTTGCCGGCAACCATGACGTCGAGGCGCTGCCGAGGCTCGCAGCGCTCATCGACGGTTTCACGTTGCTGGGCGCGGGCGGCCGTTGGGAAGCGATCACCCTTTCGAAAGATGACAGCCCTTTTGCCCAGGTGGTTGGCTGGTCGTTCGGGGAGACCTACGTGCGCCAGAGCCCGCTGGCGCTGCTACTTCGCGAGCCGCTGCCGGCGCCCTCGCCTACCGTTCCGAGGATCGGTCTGCTGCACGGGGATCTCGGCGCATCCGGTGGGCACTATGCGCCCATCCGGCAGATCGAACTGGACGATGCCGGCTACGACGCCTGGCTTTTGGGTCATATTCACAAGCCGTCGCTCGAAGGGCTGTCGGCGCCGGGCGGCGCTCGACCGTCCGGCTATCTCGGTTCACTGGTCGGGCTTGATCCCTCGGAAACGGGGCCGCATGGACCTTGGCTTGTTACCGTATCCAAGGAAGGCAGCATCGGTCTGGAGCAGATTCCCCTCGCGCCTGTGCGGTGGGAGAACGTCGCCGTATCGATGGACGGACTCGATCATGTCGAGGATGTGCCCGACCGGCTGCTGGCCATAGCGAGCGAGCGCCTCCAGGCGCTGGCGGAAACCGGGCCGGTTCCCCGCGCCCTCGGCGTTCGGGTGCGGCTTACCGGCGCGAGCAACGCATACGAAGACATCCGCAAGTGGATCACGGCCGGCGATTGGAATTCGATGGCCCGGGTCGTGGACGGCACAGTCGTTTTCTTCAACAGGATCGTCGACGCGATGGAATTGCATCTTGACCTCGAGAAAATCGCATCCGGCGACGATCCCGCCGGCCTGCTGGCGCATCGTCTGCTGGTGCTCGGGCAGAACCATGAGCAATCCGGGGAACTTCTCGGCCGGGCACGCGAGCGATTGAGTGAGATTGCCCGGCAGGACATCTGGAACCCGGTTAGGGAACACCGTAATGCGACCGATCCCCTGTCAGAGGATACCTTGCGCGACCTGCTCCTGCGGTCAGGGAAGGCCGCCTTGAGCGTGATGCTCTCCGGCCGGGATTCAGGTAATCAATCGTGATACTCAAACGACTCGCCATCAACCGGCTGCCCGGCATCGACCAACCGTTTGAAATCGAGGCGGCGGAACCAGGTATCCACGTCATTTTCGGGCCGAACGGCATCGGCAAATCAAGCATTTGCCGCGCGGTCGAGGGACTGTACTGGGGCGATCGTGGGTCCTCCCGGAAAACGTCGGTAAACGGCGAATTCGAATGGGACGGAGAAACCTGGCGGGGGGAGCGGGAAGGATCGACCGTTCGCTGGAGCCGCGGCGATGAAGGCAACGTCTCGCCGAATCTTCCCCCATCGCACAACTACCGCTGCTTCTTTCTGCACCTCCGGGATCTGGTCGACCCGTCGCTGGAGAGCACGGTCGACATCGCCTCGGAAATTCGCCGGCAGATGTCGGGCGGGTTCGACCTGGACGGGATCGCTTCTGACCTGTTCCCCCCTGTCACGCGCAACCGCAGCCGCCGCGAACGGAACAGGTTCAATGATGCGCTGACCGGCGTCCAGAGGGCGGAGGCCGAACAATCCGGTCTCCAGCAGCGAGTGGATCAACTTGAAGAGTTGAAGACGCAACTGGAGGAGGCGGAGAACGCCGCCAGCCGCCTGACGCACGTCGATCGCGCAATCGGACTTGCAAAACGCCGAAATGATCTTGCCGGGATCAAGGAACAATTCAAGGCGCTGCCCGGCGCGTTGGAAAATCTGACTGGCAAGGAGTGCGATGACGTCGAGGAGCACCAGAAACAATTGACCACCCTGGAGGAGCGTGCCCGCGAGCTTGAAAGTGAGTTGCATCAAGCGCGCGCAAAACAGAAGGAGTCCGGGCTTGTCAGTTCTCTGGACCAGGCCGACCTTGCAACGTGGCGCGACCAGGCGGACGAGTTGGTACGAATCGAACAGGAACTCGAGGCGGCAAAAACCGACCATGAGAAAGCCCGAAAAAAGCTTGCCTCGGCTTTGGCCGCGATCGGGGCCGACAATATCGACAATCCGGCGCTGAGCCTGCCCGACCACGGCGAACTCTTTGAGTTCCTTCGCGCCAGTCACTCGCATGACACCCAAGTTGGCGCAATAAGGGAAAGGCTGCGTCTTTTCGAGGGCCTCGATCCACCCGAAGAAAGCGAACAGGATATCGACAAGTTCCGGAACGCGGCCGAGACTCTGCGTTCCTGGCTGCGCGTGTCTCAACGCGACTCCCTTGCCGTCAGGCTTCGCAGTCGGTGGCCCTGGCTCGTGTTGGCGTTCGCGTTGCTGTCGGCGGGCGCCGGGCTGGCCTATCTCATCGATCCGTTACTGGCCGCGATCGCAGGCATGGGCGCCGGAATCGGCCTGGCGGCATGGTTCCTGGGTAACGAACGCGGCTCGCTTCGCGGGGGACTGGCTGCGCAGGCCACCTATGAGGACCTCGGGCTTGAAGAGCCCGCCCATTGGGATGTTCCCTCCGTGGGCTCTGCATTGCGCAGCCTGGAGAGCAAAATCGCAAGGCTGGAGGCGTCCCTGAAGCGGGCGCGGGATCGCGACGTCGAAAGGAATTCGCTGAAGAACCAGCTGAACGGTCTGGTCGATGACAAGAACACGCTCGAAACCCGCAGACAGGAGTTGCAAGCCACCCTCGGCCTTGAAAAGCTCCCGCCGGATGCGGAACTGGTCGATTTTGCGCGGGCGCTCGACCAGTTGCGGCTGGCTCGCGGCGAATACGAAGCTGCAACAGGCAAGGTGCAGGGCCTCAAAAACAGCCACACCGGCAAGCTGACGGAACTGGCCCAGATTCTGGAGCATCACGGCGAACCACAGCCTGCCGGCGCCGCGGCAGCCAAGGCCCGCCTGAACCAGCTTTCGGATCGGAACTCGCGACTGGAAAAGGCGCTCGCCGACGAAAGACAGGCGAAGGGCCAACTTGAGCAAAACACCGCCGACGGCGATTCAACTCTCGCTTCGATCAGCCGGATCTACGCGGAAGCGGGGCTGGGCGACGGCGATTTGCACGGCCTCACATCACTGCTCGGAGCGTTGCCGCAATATCACGGCCTGAAGAAGCAAAGGACCGGCCTCAGGAGCCAGATCGAGCTCGATCGCACCGAGCTCAAGAAAGCCGGCGAGTCTGGACTTTCCGATCTGGACGGCCAGTCCCTCGAACAACTCAAAAAGGAACTGGCTCATGCCGCGCCCCAAGCAAGGGATTTGCGCAACGGCATTGCTGACGTAACCGCCCTTACGAAGCAGGCAAGGCGCGGCAACAATATGCAGGATCTCATTGCTGCCCGCGAAGAAGCCCGCGCAAACTTGCAAGACCTCCGCGACGAAGCGCTGTTTGCAACGGCGGGGGACTTTCTGGTCGGCGATGTCGAACAGGAATACGAGCAGACCCGGATGCCCCGCGTCTTCGAACGGGCCCGGGATCATTTCTCCCTCTTCACCTTCCACAACTACGAATTGCGACTGGAGAAGGGTGACGGTTCTCCGCGGCTTTTCGCCACGGATTTGATCCGCGGGCAAAAACGTGAACTCGACGAACTCTCGGACGGCACCCGGGCGCAGTTGTTGCTGGCGGCGCGTATCGCATTCGCCGAGGAGGTGGAACAGGGCAAGGTTCTTCCACTGTTTCTCGACGAGGCGCTCGACCAAAGCGACCCGCAGCGATTTGAAGCCATCGTACAAAGTCTCGGGCGCGTCGCGCTGGACCAGGGCCGCCAGATCTTTTATCTCACCAGCGACCCGCTAGATGTCGACCGGATTCGCAACGCGCTGGACAAAGAGAGTCGCGAGATCGCAGCCGCGATCGACCTGGGCCGGATACGCACCGGCGCGGAAACAGTCAGCGGCCCGCAGGCGCTCACCGTCGATCCCCCGCCGGCGATTCCCGCGCCTGGCGGGCGATCGTCCGAGGAATATGGCGCGGCCCTGGCGGTGCCGGCATTTCGTCCGGCGCTTGGTTTTGCGCAGCAGCACATGTTCTACATCCTGTGGGACGACATGGAATTGCTGCACGATTTTCTGACCAACGGAATCGAGCGAGCCGGGCAGTGGAAAACGGTTTCGGACACTCTGCTCGCTGAAAGGCTGGGCTCCCGATCGATTGCCGCCGAAGAGATCAGCTTGCGGCTGGACTTGCTCGATGTCTATTGCGAACTGTGGAAGCAAGGACGAGGGCGGCCCGTTGATATCGATACTTTGCATGACAGCGGCATCCTGACCCAACGTTACCTGGACGTTGTGGCTGCCATTGCCAAGGAACTCGCCGGAGACCCTGAGCAGCTACTCGCTGTGCTGGCTGGACGCCAGGACCCGCGGTTGAAGGGTTTTCGCATGGATAGCGTCGAGCGGCTACGGAATTATCTGGCCGAACATCAGTATCTTGACGAGCGTCCCGTTCTTACCGAGAGCGAATTGCGGCTTCATGCGCTGGCCACCCCGGCCGCCAATAAGTTGGGGAGTAGCGTCGCCAACGCATGTGTTCAGCGATGGTGGGGTTGGACAGAGAAGTCTGAGGAACAACCCGTACATTGAGACATCCGTTTTGCCGGGAGCTGGCAACATGTGCAATCATTGATCTTGAGGTTCTCTACTCAACTCGCAACCGGCATGACCATTCGCGCACGCGCCTGCGGCGAGATCTCGCCTACCGGCGCATCGAACTGACCGAGGCGATATTCGAGCGGGCGATCGAGGTGCAGCGATTGCTCGCCGGCCGAGGGCTTCACCGTTTACCCATACCGGACCTGATCATTGCGGCCGCGGCGGAAGCAGACAGCATGATCGTGCTTCACTACGATTCGGACTTCGATACCATCGCGGCTGTTACGAAACAGGATGCAGAGTGGGTGGCGCCCCGAGGTTCGCTGTAAAGGAGAGCCCGCCCGAAACGAAGCAGCAGCCCACCGGCAGCACGTAAATCACACGCCCCCTCCTGGGAACGAGGGCGTCCCGCCCTCGGCGAGGGCAAAATGCCCTCGTTCCCATGCCCTTACTACGAAGGCAGTCTTACAGGCCGGCTACTTGCTTGGCGGCGATTTCGCGCCACTGCCCCTGCGGCAGGTCGCGAGGCAGGCGCACCGGCCCGTAACGAACCCGGATCAGGCGGCTCACGGCATGACCCTGCGAGCTCCACAGGCGCCGCACGATGCGGTTGCGGCCTTCGCGCAGGGTTACCCGGTACCAGCAGTTAATTCCGCCACCTCCCTGCTCTGCAAGTTCGTCGAATCGCGCCAGACCGTCCTCAAGCAGGACGCCCTCGGCAAGGCGGAGAAGCGTTTTCGCGCTCGCCCGCCCCAACACCCGCACCAGGTATTCGCGTTCCATGCCGAAAGAAGGGTGCATGAGGCGATGCGCCAATTCACCGTCGGTGGTCAGTAGCAACAATCCGCTGGAGTTGAGGTCTAGGCGCCCGACCGCCACCCAGCGCCGTCCCTTAAGCCGCGGCAAAGCAGCAAATACGGAGCGATGCGTGGCGCTCCGATCACGCGTAACCAACTCTCCCTCGGGCTTGTTATAGGCGATAACCCGGGGCCGCGCACTCTTCGATCGCGCTATGGCCAGCAGGCGGCCGTCCAGGCGAAACTGCTCGCCGCCCACCACCCGAAGACCGGGAACCGCGCGCTGCCCGTTGACGCTCAGGCGTCCCGCAGCGATCCAGCTTTCCACTTTGCGCCGCGAGGCAATGCCGGCGTCGGCCAGAAATTTCTGAACCCGGATCAACCGGAATCGAAGGACGACTCGCCGGCAGTATGCTCGCCGTCGAAGAGGCCGGACCCCTGCTCGCGCTCGTTGTCTGCCTGCACGCCGTTCCTGCCGCCAGGCGGACCGGCGGCGGGCGCATCGTCCGGCGAGGCGAATTCGCCCGCGGAAGGCAGGTCGTCCAGGCGCTTGAGGCCGAAGTAATGCATGAAGTCCCTGGTGGTGCCGTACAAGGCCGGCCGTCCGGGCGTTTCGCGATGACCCACTACTTCAATCCAGTTGCGCTCCATGAGCGTTCGCATGATGTGTCCGCTCAAACGCACACCGCGCAATTCCTCGATTTCCGCGCGCGTGATCGGCTGCCGGTAGGCAATTGCAGCCAGGCTCTCAAGCAGCGCGCGTGAGAACTTGGGGGGGCGGAACCGTTCCAGGCGCGCCAGCCGCTCGGCAGCGGCGACGCCGGCCTGAACCCGCCATCCTCCGGCCACCTCCTTCAATTGGATTTCGCGGCCGGCGTAGTCGCGCTCCATGTCCCCCAGGGCCTTCAGGACCTCGTCTTCACCGACCTCCTCCATGGGATCGAAAAGGGTCAGCAACTGGTCCATGCTGAGCGGCCGGCCGGCCCCCAGCAGCGCAGCCTCAACCAGATTCCGCGTTTCCACGGAGCTCATTTGCCCGCGTCCTTCCGCTGGGCGGGCGCGCTGATGTAGATGGGCGCGTATGGGCCGTTTTGAACCGCCTGCACGCCGTTGTCGCGAACCAGTTCCAGCAGCGCCGAAAAGGTAACGGCCGCGCCCATACGCCCTTCGTCACTATCGAACAATTCGGTGAATTCGCTGAATTCCCGGCTGGACACCCGCTTGAGGATGTCCGACATGCGCTCCCGCACCGACAATTGCTCGGTCTGCACCGCCCAGCCCACCTGGAAGCGGACCCGCTCGATAATGCGTGCGTAGGCCACCGCCAGTTCATTCAGCGTAGCCTGCGGCAACTCCCGCGGGCGTTGCCGCTCCAGCGCGTCCACGCTGGCCTGCATCGCATCCCTTTCCAGGCGGGGAAGCTCATCCAGCTTTGTCGCCAGCTGTTTCAGGCGCTCGTACTCCAATAGCCGCTCGAACAGCCGCGCGCGCGGGTCCTCTTCGTCCTCATCCTCAAACGGCAATTGCGGCAGCAGCATGCGCGACTTGATCTCTGCCAGCGTTGCAGCCATGACGAGATACTCGCCGGCCAATTCAAGTTCCATCTCGCGCATCAACTCGATGTATTGCGCATATTGCTCGCAGATTTTCGTAATCGGCACTTCCATGATGTCGAGATCGTGGCGGCGAATCAGGTACAGCAACAGATCCAGCGGCCCCTCAAAGGACTGCAGGAACACCCGCAGGGCTTCCGGCGGAATGAACAGGTCCGCCGGCGCTTCCACGTACGGCTCGCCGGACACTATCGCCAGGCTCGCCTCGCGACCGGGATCTTCAAATAGCTGTTCTTTGTCAGCCATCACAATGGTCCCCCCTGGGAACGAGGGCATCCTGCCCTCGTCGAGGGCCTGTCCCCGACGCTGATCGGGGGGCGGGGACGCCCTCGTTCCCAGCGTTGTTTGCCGGCCATAGCCAATCAGTCGGACTCTACTACTATTTTAGGGAACGCAGTTCTCGCGCCGCGAGCGCGGCCCGCCAGACGCGCAGCCATGGCCCGCGACAGCGCCCGGTAGTGGCCGCCTGTATCAGGTTCACCGGGCGCCACCAGCCGGCCGTCGTCGGTAGCCGCACGCACGTCCGTCGAAAGCGGCAGGCGCGCCAGCAGCGGCACGCTGAATTCTTCGGCCAGCCGGGCGCCGCCGCCCTCTCCGAAGAGCGACTCGGTGTGGCCGCAGTGAGGACAAACATAGGCGCTCATATTTTCCGCCACGCCCAGGACCGGAACGTTAACCTTGCCGAACATGGCGATGCCCTTGCGGGCGTCGGCCACCGCCAGTTCCTGCGGCGTGGTCACGACCACCGCGCCGGCAAGTGGCACACGCTGCGAAAGCGTCAGCTGGATATCGCCGGTTCCGGGCGGCATGTCCACGATCAGGTAATCCAGGTTTTCCCAGCGGGTCTGCCCCAGCAACTGCATGAGCGCCTGCGTCACCATGGGGCCGCGCCACACCACCGGGCTGCGCGTGTCCACCAGGAAACCGATCGAGCTTGCCTGCAGGCCGTGAGCGCGCAAAGGCTCAAAACTCTTGCCGTCGGCGCTCCGCGGGCGCTCGCCCTCAAGGCCCAGCATGCGCGGCACGCTGGGGCCGTAGATGTCGGCGTCCAGGATGCCGGTGCTCGCCCCATCCATGGCCAGTCCTACCGCAAGGTTGGCCGCCACGGTGGACTTACCGACGCCGCCCTTGGCGGAGGCCACCGCGACAATGTTCTTGACCTGCTCCAGGCGTTGCAGCTGCGGCGGCACTACGTGCGCGGCGATCTCGGTCTTGACCACGACCTCCTCGACCTCGACCGCCTCATGCACTGCCGCGATCAGTTGCGCGCTGAAACCTCCGCACGGGAAGCCAACCGTCAATTCGACGATCCGGCCTCCGTGTGTCACACGCACGCGAGCACCCGCCTCGCCCAGGTTCAAGCCTCCGAACGGAGCCTCAACGCCCAGCACCGTCTCTTCGAAATCCGTGGACATTTGTCCCCTAAAATGCTTGGCCTGATTGTATGCGCCGGAGCGGCCATTTCTCACAATACTGCCGGTTCCTCGGAGCGCAATTCATGAATAGTCCAGCAACAACTTCAGTTTCGGGACCGGGTGTCCCGGCGCAGGCCAAGCGCTCTGTTTCAAGGAGCCTTGGCATAAACTTCGGCGCCGGCGCGCTGGGCATGGCCATCGTGCTAAACACGCCGGCCGGAATCCTTGCGCCATTCATGACCAACTTTCTGGGCGTCGGCGCGAACACGGTGGCCACACTGTTCCTGCTCTCCAAGATCTATGACATGGTTACCGATCCGCTCATGGGCGTAATCAGCGACCGGACCCAGACTCGATGGGGGCGCCGCCGCCCTTTTCTCCTGATTGGCGGGATCATCGGCGCGGCCGGCTTTGCTCTGGCGTTCAACCCACCGGCCCTGGGCGGCCAGACACTACTCATCGCCTACATGCTGGGAGCGCTGCTTGTGACCTATACCGGTTACACCGTCTTCAATATCCCCTATCTCGCCATGCCGGCCGAGATGACCAGCAGCTATCACGAACGCACAACCCTCATGTCTCATCGCATCGCCTTCGTCAATATCGGCGGCCTGATCGCGGTTTCTTCCTTCTGGCTCGTGGAACAGCTGGGCAACGACCGCGGCGCGCACGGCACCATGGGCTGGATGTTTGCGATCATCATTGCCCTGGCGTCCGCCTATTGTTTCTTCGGCACTGCCTCGGCAAGACAAACCACCGCAAAGAAACACACGTATTCGCTCAGAACGCAAGTCAAAACCGCCTTCGGCAACCGGCCGCTGAAATTTCTGCTGGGCGCTAAACTTTGCCAGCTACTTGGGCTGGCAACCACTTCCTCAACGGCGGTCTACTTCAAGGTAGTGATACTTGGGCTCAGCTACAAGCTAACCACTTTGTACCTGGTCACCATTACGGTTGTAATCATTGCCTTTATTCCACTTTGGAACCTGGCCTCCAGGAAGCGTGGCAAGCGCTTCGTTTACATGGTTTGCACCGCCTGCTACGCACTAGTGATGCTGACCTGGCTGCTGGCAACGGCGGATGATCCCCTGTCTTACGTCTTCGTCAGGGCTGTTTTTCTCGGCATCTTCGCCAGCGGTGTGCTGGTAATGGGTCCTTCCCTGCTACCGGACGCTGTCGAGTACGACTACCTGAAGACCGGATTGCGCCGAGAGGGAACGATTTCCGCCTTTTACACCACCGTAGAAAAGCTCTCGTTCGCGATCGGCCCGGCCCTGTCGCTGTATTTGCTGGGCTGGTTCGGCTATCAAGCCGGTACGGAGGGTATGCAGATCGAGCAACCGGCCAGCGCCATCACGGCAATCTACATAGGCGCGGGTTTGGCGCCGGCCATCCTCTACGGATTAAGCCTCATCTTCCTGTTCAAATACGATCTGACCGAAGAAAAACTCAAAGCAGTGCGGGCGAAGAGCAGATGGGCTCAATCCGGGGCCGCCGAACCTGTTCAAGACGCTTCAAGAGCATGAGCAAAGTTTGCGAGGATACTGATACCGTGCACCCAGAAGTAACCCAGGAAATTATCGACACCTACAACGACATGGGCGTGGCTCATGTCCCGGGAGTATTTTCGCGGGATTGGGTTGAGCGCATGACCGAAGTCATCGATACGGTGGTTTCCGGGCTCCGTGATGGCTCGATCACCTATGGACCCCACAAGGTCATGCGCAATTTGGAGTTCGAGGACCACGGCGGCTATGTGCGGCTGGTCAACGCCTATTGGCGCGTCCCGGAAATGCGGGCGCTGGTCGAAGAGTGCGATGGAGCCGAGATCGTTGCCGATGTGATCGGGTCCGATGAGATGCCGGCCTGGGTGGACGGCACATTCCTGAAAGAGGGCAACAAGGAGGAAACGGCCACGCCCTGGCACAACGACGAGTGCCTGTTTCCCTTTTCAGGCGAGCACAGTCCGTCCATGTGGGTGGCTTTGACCGACATGGACAGCAACAATGCGCCCCTGCTTACTCTCGCCGGCTCCAACAAGGACCCGCACCGCTATATCAGCTCCTGGGCCCTGAAAGGCGTCGAAGCGCCGCCCAATTTTCACCCGTGGTCGGAGCTGCTGGAGCGAGTCAGCGCGCCGGACGCGGATGTCCGTGTGTGGGAAGCCCGCGCCGGCGACATGCTGATCATTCACCCCAAGACGATACATGCCTCCAAGCCCCGCAACGGCAACCAGGCCGGGCGCCGCCTCGGGTTCTCGCTGCGCTGGATCGGCAGCGATATCCGCTACCAATTCAATCCGACGGCCGCAAAGTCCCCGTTCGAAGGCAGCGAGGGGCTGAGAGAAGGCGAACGCATTCCTGATTCAGTCATTCCCGTGACTTGGCGGCGAGTGTCGCAAAAAGCGGCTGCCTAGTTTGACCATTCGCCGCACGCTGGTTGAGACACCTTCGGGATTCGTTCACGTCCGGACTGCCGGCTCGGGATCACCGACCCTGTTGCTGCACTGGACCCCGGCGATTCCCGGGGATCAAAAGAGGCATAGAGGCCTGGGAACGAGGGCTTCCAGCCCTCGACGAGGGCAGGATGCCCTCGTTCCCAGGCGGGCACACTCCGGCTAATCTGTGCCGCTCACCCCGCCTCTTCCGGCGTAAGTGCGGTAATCGCCAGCGCATGGATCGGACCGTCCATCATTTCCCTCAGGGCCGCGTAAACCCGGCGATGACGCGCCAGCGGCGCCAGGCCGTCAAACTCTTCGCTAACGATCCGCACCGAGTAGTGTCCCCCGCCCTCGCGAGCGCCGACATGCCCGGCGTGCAGGTGCGAGTCATCTTGAACCTCGACCTCGCAAGGCTCCAAGGCTTCCAGCAATCTTGTGCGAATCAGCGCGGGACGCTCGGCGCTCATTCGCTGTCTGCCGCTTTCAGTGATCGCACCATCCAAAAGGCTTGTAACAAACCGAACACGAGCGCAAGCCCGGTAAGGCCAAATATCTTGAAATACACCCAGGTGGACATGCTGAAGTTGTACGCCACCCAAAGGTTAAGACCACTCATCAGCATCAAAAACGCCAACCACGCCCAGTCCAGCTTTGACGCCGCGCGGGCCGGCAGTGCCGAGAGGCCTTCCGCCTGCGACGCCAGCAGGGCGTGAACCACGCCTTTGCGTTTCCATAGTCGCGCGACCACCAGCGCCAGGCTCATCATCCAGTACAGCACGGTTGGTTTCCACTTGATGAACACCGGATCTTTCAGCACTACCGTCAACGTTCCGAACACCAGGACCAGCACCGCGGACCCCAGCGTTATCGGCTTGGGCTTGTACGATCCGCCAATCAGCCATTGCACTCCAAGCTGCAAAATCACGGCACCCATCAGCACCCAGACCGCCGGGATCATCCCCCACAGCCAATAGGCGACCAGAAACGGTCCGAGAAAGAAAAAGTCCAGTAAAACCTGCACGGCGGCGGAAATGATAGCGCGTATGTTCCGTGGCGCCGGTGCAATCGTGGGCGCGTCTATTCGTTGCCGAGCACCCGCCAGTAGACGGCCCCCATATCGAAACTCAACGCTCGGCCCACGCGGTCGTCCAAGGATTGACCACTTCAACGCCGGTGTTGCGGAACTCCCGTGCGTTTCGAGTGACAATGGCTAGTGTCCTGTATCGGAAATACGTGTAGCAAGTCGCTCGATCTTTTGGAGGATGGATTCAGCGGTGGCAGCCCAGACGAAGGGGTTGGCGTCGGCGTTGTAGGCCTCGGTGAAGCCCTGGATGGCGGCCTTGAGTTCCTTGACACTGCGGAAGCTGCCGCGGCGGATGGCGCGTTCGGTGATGAGCCCGAACCAGCGCTCGACCTGATTGAGCCAGGACGCGTAGGTTGGGGTGAAGTGACAGTGGTAGCGGGGCCGCTTGGCCAGCCAGGCCTTGACCTTGGGATGCTTGTGGGTGGCGTAGTTGTCCATGACCAAGTGGATGTCGAGTTCGGCCGGCGTCTCCTTGTCGAGCAGGCGCAGGAAGGCCAGGAACTCCTGGTGACGATGACGTTTGCGGCATTCGGCGATGACCTTGCCGGTGGCGATGTCCAGTGCCGCGAACAGCGTGGTGGTGCCGTGGCGTACGTAGTCGTGGGTGAAGCCCTCGCAGTAGCCCAGATCCATCGGCAGCCCGGGCTGGGTGCGGTCGAGGGCCTGGATCTGCGACTTTTCGTCGACGCACAGCACCATCGCGTGATCCGGGGGATTGAGATAAAGCCCCGTGATGTCCCGGACCTTCTCGATGAAGAACGGGTCGGTGGACAGTTTGAAGGCGCGCGTCAGGTGGGGCTTGACGCCGAACAGCGTGAACCACCGCTGCACGGTGGTGTGCGAGATGCTCTCGGCATTGGCCAGGGTGCGCGTGCTCCAGTGCGTGCCGTGCTCGGGCTTGTCGCGCAGCGCCCGGTTGATGACCTGCGCAACGCGCTCGTCGTCGTAGGTGCGCGGACGTCCCGGGCGAAGTTCGTCGTGCAGTCCTTGCACCCCGTCGGCGAGGAACCGGCGCCGCCACTTGCCGACCGCCTGTGGCGACGCGCCCACGCGTCTCGCCACTTCCGCGTTGGTGATCCCTTCGGCGCTGGCGAGGATCATGCGGGCACGCGTGACCAGCGCATGCGGCAGGCTGGTGGATCGGGCGGCCGACTGCAATTGGTTGCGTTGCTCATCGTCGAGCGTCAATGGAGGGAGCGGGCGTCCACGGGACATAACGGCCTCCCGGCCAACTGAACACCCGCACATTATAACTACATGTATTTACGATACAGGACACTAGCCCGCGACTGACCGCCGTTCCCGCGAGCATGGCATCCGGCAGGTGGCCATCGAGCGATTCGCCCCGCCTCGATCGAATCGAGAAAACCGGCGACCCGCGGCGCCGGATTCGGCCGCATCATCTCCGAAACAACGTTCGTATCAAGAAGCCAAGTTAGAGGGACCGTCACGCCTCGCTCGCGTCGCTGAAATCAACCGGCCGGTAGCCGTAGCGCTCAGGCGACGGTAACTCAACCCCGTGGTCTGGCCCGAAATAGTGCTTGAAGGCTTCGGAAGGCTTCGTGCAGTGCTCTGCTTTCTCGCGTTTGTCGTGAATGAGCCGGCGGACGAACCCCTCCATCGATACACCGACCTGCCGCGCCTCGAGTTTGATCCAGGATTTGTCCTTCGGATCCATGTCGCGCACCGTGATCGTCGTGGAACTCATCAAGCTGCTCCTTCTTGAAATGGCGTAGGTTTCACATAATGCTAGCAAAATGTGATGAGGGCACGCAACATCCTCCAGCGTTGGCCAAAGTGGACACAATTGGTTGCACCGGCCTACGCGCCTGGTACCAGAGGTTAACGCCGATCGCCAGCCAACCCACAGGGAGCAAGGCCAAATCTCCGTTCCCCATGACAGCGCGCTGCATATAATGCGCCGATGCGAACAATCTTCAACCAACCGCGTGGCCTGGCCACTCTGTTCTTTACCGAAATGTGGGAGCGCATGAGCTACTACGGCATGCGCGCCCTGCTGGTCCTGTTCATGGTCGATCAGATCCGGAGAGGCGGCATGGGCCTGACCGACGAAATCGCCACCGCAATTTACGGCGTCTACACGGCCGCCGTGTACCTGGTGGCATTGCCGGGAGGCTGGTTGGCGGACCGCCTTCTCGGCGGACAGCGCGCCGTATGGATCGGCGGCATCATCATCATGTTCGGGCATTTTGTGCTGGCCATACCCAGCGTGTCGGCGTTCTATCTCGGCCTGATTCTGGTGGTTTTGGGTACCGGCCTGCTCAAGCCCAACATCAGCGCCATGGTGGGCCAGCTCTACGCGCCCAACGACCCGCGCCGCGACGGCGGGTTCACGATCTATTACCTGGGCATCAATGTCGGCGCGTTCCTGGGACCGCTGGTATGCGGATGGCTGGCTGACTACAACTGGCACTACGGATTCGCGGCCGCGGGCGTGGGCATGCTGCTGGGCCTGGTCCAGTTCTACTACACCAGAAATTACCTGGGCGACGCGGGAGCGCGTCCTGAGAATGCCGCATCGGCAGCGTACCGCAAGCGGGTATGGCTGGGCGTGGCTGCCGTATTGGTCGCTCTGGCCTCGCTTTATGTCGGTGCCCTGAGCGGCGCGATTGAACTGAACGCCCGCGCAATCGCGGAGGCCGGCACTTTCGTAATCGTGGGCGTGGCGGTTGTTTACTTCCTGTTTGTGCTGTTTCTCGGCGGCCTTACGCGCGAGGAACGCTACCGGGTAATCGGCATTATCGTGCTGTTCTTCGGGGCCGCCATGTTCTGGGCCGGGTTCGAGCAGTCCGGCTCGTCGCTCAACCTGTTCGCCGACCGTTACACGATCCGCGAGTTTGGCGCCTTCAGCTTCCCGGCCGAGTACTTCCAGTCGCTTAATCCGTTCTTCATCATCGTCCTGGGCCCACTGTTCGCAATGCTCTGGACAGCCCTGGCGCGGCGCAATCTCGACCCGTCGACACCGCTGAAGTTTGCGCTCGGCCTTATACAACTGGGACTCGGCTTCGTGGTGATGATAGGCGCGGCTACCCTGGTGGCGGAGGGTAATCCGGTGCTTCCCACCTGGTTGTTCTTCACCTACCTCCTGCACACCACCGGCGAGCTGTGCCTGAGCCCGGTAGGCCTGTCGGCGGTAACCCGCCTGGCGCCCAAGAAGTACGTGGGACAGATGATGGGTATCTGGTTCCTGGGCGCGGCGCTGGGTAACCTGATTGCCGGACTGGTGGCGGGCGAATTCGATCCGAATGCCTTAAGCGACATGCCCGGCTTGTACTGGCAAATCGTGCTGACCACTGCAGGCAGCGGGCTGATTCTGGCCGTATTCATCAAACCATTGAAGAAATGCATGACAACCCCGGAGGAAAATCAACAGTGAGAACTCGAGCATTTGTATCGGCGTTGGCCCTGACCGTTTCCGCAGGCTTTCTCGCAGGCTGCGCGCCCGAGCAGAGCGCGGAGCAATTCGTTGAGGAGACCAGCGCGAAATACGAGGAAATGCGCCTGGAAGGTACCGCTGCCGGCTGGGCATACCAGACCTACATCAACCAAGACACCGCGCTGCTGGCTTCACGGGCGCAGGAACGCCGCCTCAAATTCCAGAGTTCCGCGGTTGAGGGCGCGAAGCGCTACGACGGGATGGAACTGGACCCGGTGACCCGGCGAGCCCTCAACTCGATCAAGTGGGGCACGACGCTGCCGGCGCCCAACGATGACGCCAAGCGCCGCGAGCTATCGGAAATCATGACCCGTATGGAAGGCGCTTACGGAAGCGGGAAGTATTGCCCGGATGGCCCGGAAAGCTGCCGGGATCTCGAAGAACTCAGCGAGATCATGGCCAACAGCCGCGACTACGACCAACTGCTGGCTGCCTGGCGCGGCTGGCGCACTATCTCGCCGCCGTTCCGTGGCGACTATCAGCGGTTCGTGGAATTGGGCAACGAAGGAGCCCGCGAACTGGGATTCAACGATATGGGCGAGTTGTGGCGATCCGGCTACGACATGCCGGTCGCCGACTTCCGCGAGGAAGTGGAAAGACTGTGGGGGCAGGTCGAGCCGCTCTACGAACAGGTCCATTGCTACACCGCGAACAAGCTGCGACAGGCTTACGGCGAGGAGCAGGTGCCCACCGGTCAGCCCATCCCGGCGCATTTGCTGGGCAATATGTGGTCGCAGACCTGGGGTGAAATCTACGATCTTGCCGAACCGTACGCGGGAGTCGCGGAACTGAACGTTACCCAGGCTATGCAGGACCAGGAGTACGGCGCGATTCACATGACGGAGCTGGCCGAGGATTTCTTCGTGTCGCTTGGAATGCCCGAGTTGCCCGCGAGCTTCTGGGAGCGTTCCCTGCTGGTCAAGCCGCAGGATCGGGAGGTGGTTTGCCACGCCAGCGCCTGGAGCATGGACGGCAAGGACGACGTGCGCATCAAGATGTGTATCGAGCCCACCCAGGAGAACCTGTTTACGATCTACCACGAATTGGGACACATCTTTTACTATCTCGCCTACCGGGATCAGCCCATCATCTTCCAGTCCGGGGCCCATGACGGTTTTCACGAGGCGGTGGGCGACACGGTCACGCTGTCGATGACGCCCGCATTCCTGAAGAACCTGGGATTGGTCGAAGAAGTCAAGGACAACCACGAGGCGTTGATCAATACCCAGATGAAGCTGGCGCTGGACAAGATCGCTTTCCTGCCCTTCGGCAAGCTGATGGACCAGTGGCGCTGGGGCGTTTTCTCCGGTGAAATCGCGCCGCAGGACTACAACGCCGCCTGGTGGGACCTGCGCACCCGTTACCAGGGGATACGCCCGCCGGTCGAGCGCAGCGAAGACGATTTCGATCCGGGAGCGAAGTATCACATTCCGGGCAATACGCCCTATACGCGCTACTTTTTGGCGTTCGTGCTGCAATTCCAGTTCCAGCGCACGCTGTGCGACGCCGCCGGGTTTGAGGGACCGCTGCACGAGTGCTCGATTTACGGCAACACGGAAGCCGGCGCGCTGCTGTGGAAGATGCTCCAGCAGGGCTCGCGCCAGCCGTGGCAGGACTCGCTGGAAGCCGTGACCGGGCAGCGCGAGATGGACGCCTCGGCCATCATCGCCTATTTTCAGCCACTGATGGATTGGCTGGAGGTCGAGAACCAGGGCCAGTCCTGCGGCTGGTAACGCCCGGCTGACATTTGCGGGATAATTCGCGCGATGTCTCGCAATATCCTTGTTACCGCGGCGCTTCCGTACGCCAGCGGACAGATACACCTCGGCAACCTGCTGGAGATGGTGCAGACCGACATCTGGGTGCGCTATCAGCGGTTGTCGGGCGCCGAATGTGCGTTCGTGTGCGCCACGGATGCGCACGGCACGCCCACCATGCTGAAAGCGCGCGAGGAAGGGGTAAGTCCGGAGGAGCTGGCCGAGTCCTGCCGGGAAGCCCATCTGCGCGATTTTGAGGGCTTCGGCATTGAGTTCGACAACTACTACACCACCCATTCGCCGGAGAACCGCGCCCTGGTGGAGCGCATCTACACCCGCCTGGTGGAGCGCGGCTTCATCCGCACCCGCACCATTCAGCAGGCCTACGATGAGCAAGCCGGCATGTTTCTGCCTGACCGCTACCTGCGCGGCGAGTGTCCCACCTGTGGGGCGGAAGACCAGTACGGAGACAGCTGCGTAGCCTGCGGCGCCACCTATTCGCCCTCGGAACTGGTCAACCCGCGCTCGATCCTGAGCGGTCGCGCCCCGGTAACCCGGGAGTCGGAACACAAGTTCTTCAAGCTGGGCGAGTTCGAGTCGCTGCTGAAGACCTGGATGCAGGCCAGCAACCTGGACCGCGGCGCCCGCAACAAGCTGGCCGAATGGTTCAAGGAAGGCTTGAAGGACTGGGACATTACCCGCGACGAGCCCTATTTCGGCTTTGAAGTGCCAGGCGAAAAAGGCAAGTATTTCTATGTGTGGCTGGACGCGCCGGTGGGCTACATGGCCAGCTTCAGGAATCTGTGCGGCCCGGATGAGGCGGGCGAGCAGCGGTTTGAACGTCACTTCGGGGCCGAAAGCGATACCGAGCTGTATCACTTTATCGGCAAGGACATCCTGTACTTTCACGCGCTGTTCTGGCCGGCAGTGCTCCTGGGCGCGGGCATGCGCACGCCCAGCGGCGTTTTCGTGCACGGGTTTCTTACCGTGGACGGACTAAAAATGTCGAAATCGCGCGGCACCTTCATTACCGCGGCCGAATACCTGGCAGCCGAGCTGGATCCGGAATACCTGCGCTACTACTACGCCGCCAAGCTGGGCCCCGGCCTGGATGACATCGATCTGCAGCTGGAAGACTTCGCCGCGCGCCTCAACTCCGACCTGGTAGGCAAGCTGGTGAATATCGCCAGCCGCTGCGCCAGCTTCATCGAACGCGGCTTTGACGGCAAACTCGGCCCCAGGCTGCATGACCCGGCGCTGTACGAGGAGTTTGCCGCACAGCGGGACCAGATCGGCGAGTTGTACGAATCGCGTGCATATGGAAAGGCAATGCGATCGATCATGGCCCTGGCGGATCGAGCCAACGTGTGGATTAACGAGCACAAGCCGTGGCAACTGGCCAAGGACCCGGCCCGGCGGGATGAATTGCAGGCCGTGGCCACGCAGGGCGTCAATCTGTTTCGGGTACTGATGACATATATCACGCCGGTGCTGCCGAGAATGGCGTCCAAAGCGGCGGAATTCCTGCGCTCGGGACTCCTTTGGCAGGAAGTGGACCAGCCGCTGCTCGGCGCCGGAATCGGGAAATTCAAGCCCCTGGCGGGACGCGTGGCAATCAAGACGCTCAAGGCGCTGGTAGAAGCCAACCGCGGTGAGCCTTCCACCGTAGCCGCCGAGCGTGCGGAACCGATTGAAATCGACGAATTCCTGCGCACCGATCTGCGCGTTGCGCGCATCACCAAAGCTGAACGGGTGCCCGGCGCCGACCGGTTGCTGCGCCTCACACTCGACGACGGCGGCAAGGGCCGCACGGTGTTTGCCGGGATTGCCGGCGCCTATGCGCCGGCCATTCTGGTGGGACGCAAGGTGGTTCTGGTAGCGAACCTGAAGCCGCGCAAGATGCGTTTCGGCGTCTCCGAAGGGATGGTGCTGGCCGCCGGCGAAGGCGATACGCGCGTGTTTCTGCTGTCCCCCGACGAAGGCGCGGAACCCGGCATGCGAGTCCGCTGACAACGTGCGTCCGCAGTGCCCCCAAGAGCGCCACAAGCAAAAACAAGTCATTCCCGCGAAAGCGGGAAACCAAGCCGCGTAAACCGTAACTCATGCAGCCCCAAGTAGCACGAATCGACGAAGCGCTGTGCGTGGGCTGCGGGCGCTGTCTGCCGGCCTGTCCGGTGGACGCGATCATCGGCAGCCGCAACTTCACCCACACGATCATTCACGACGAATGCGTCGGTTGCGGCCTATGCTTGCCGCCCTGCCCCGTGGACTGCATCGATATCGAGCCGCGCTTCAGCGGAGCGCCTGCCGCCGCGGAAGATGAGGAGATGCGGCGCAACAAACTGCGCCGCCTGGGTAAAACGGCGCAGCGCCGCTTCCGCGCCCGCCGGAAACGCTTGGAAATCCTGGGAGAACGCGCCGAAGCGCGCGTATCAGGCGCCCCTCCGGTGACTGCCGCCGAGCCTTCCGACAGCGAAATCGAGGCACTGATCCGCAGCCTCTCCTGACCCCTGCTTTGTGCGAAACAGAAGGAACGAGGGCAAGGATGCCCTCGCTTGCATGGAACAACCTGGGAACGAGGGCAAGATGCCCTCGCTCCATTGCTCCCTGTGCGTCAGCGCAGCGGGGGGCCCTGCGAAAAATCCCAACGGTGCAGATAGCCCGCGAAAGAGCTAAGAGGCGGCTTCGAGTTGCTCTTCGGTGGCGTAATGCCGGACCTGCCATTGCGAGATCATCGGCAGGCTGCGGAACATCAGCAGGAGGAGGAAGAAATACGAGGCCAGGGCGGCCAGCGCAATGAACCATTCGGACACCGCCGCGAACGGAACATGGGCGTCCTCAAACACCGGCATCACGATCAGATAGCGGTTGATCCAGAAACCGGCGACGATAAGAGCGGACAGGACCAGCATGGCCGGCCAGGAACGCTTGAACCAGGCGAATATGCCGCATAGCAGGGGAACGAAGAACATGCAGCTCACCATGACCCAGAAAAACGGCTGGTAGTGCCCGTACATCTGCTTCCAGACAGGCCCGTACTCGTGCGGCAGGTTGCCGAACCAGGATACGAAGAACTGCGCCCAGAACATGTACAGCCACAGCAGGCAGAACGAGGTAATGAGAATACCCATTTGCTTGAGCCGGCCGCTGTCGAACGACTCTTTCAGGCCTTCGCAGCGCCACAGCACCGCGCTCATCAACAACACCGCGGCGGAGCCGGCCAGGTTGATACCCTGGATGAAGTACATCGGGAACACGGTGCTGTGATAGTGCTCTATCAGCATCATGCCGAAATCCCAGGCAATGAAGGAGTTGGACACCACGTAGAAGAACAGGATGAAGAAGGACGAGAAATACAAACGGCGCTGCAGCGAAAACATGTCAACGCGGGCCCGCCAGGAAGCCAGCGCCCGCCAACAGGCCCGGCAAACCGGATTGCCGCTCTCGGCCCGCTCGTCGCCCACATCCGGCAGCAGGCCCCACAGGAAATACATCACCGACAGACCGTAGAAAGCCCCCAGCGCCACCAGGTTGCGCCACAGCAGCAGGTCCTCGTTAAGCCACGGGCTCATATGCCCATGACTACCGCCATGCAGCCAATAGAACAGTGATTCGCGGCCGCAGGCGAATATCAGGGCAAATCCGATAAAGGCGAGCGGCAGGAAGGCGAGCGTCATTACCTCGCCCAATCGGTAAAAAACCCGGGCGAATTCGGCCTTGCACAAGCGCATGACGGCGGTAAAGCAAATGCCCGCCTGGCTCAAGCCCAGCACGAACATCCACATCACCACCGCGAAACCCCAGGGGAATTCGCCGTCCCCGCCCATGGTCAGCAGCAATACAAAGGCCGTAGCCGCCAGCCCGGCCAGGAAACCAAGCGTCGCCAGGAAGGCGGTGCTGCCCATCGCGGCCTTGCCGACTTGCGCGTTCATTCCGCTGCCGTCTCGCCGCCCGATTCGCTCTCGGCGGCATCCGCCACTTTCGCGGCTTCTTCAAGCAGGCCGGTACGCAGATAGCGCACGATGCGCCAGCGGTCTTCCTGCGACATTGCAAAACGATAGCTGGGCATCACTACGCCGCCGTGCGTGATCGTGTAGAAGAGCTGACCGTCCGGCTGGTTCTGCACGTACGGCAGGGTCAGGTCCATGGGCTGGGGGTTGTATTTCTGACCGACGCTGCCGTCGCCCGAGCCGGCGGCGCCATGACAAACCTGACAGTAGGTCTCGTACATCAGCGGCCCGCGATCGTTGCTCGCATCGTCTGCGGGTAGGGGGTTACTGAGTTGCTCGCCGGCGGACAGGCGCGCGCGCACCAGTTCCGGGAGGTCCGCCGGACCGTCCAGTTCACCGCCGTCGCTGGGAACGGACTCGGCCGGCAGCTCTACCTCGGTCGTCTGGGCCTTCACGCTCGGCTGGTCCTTCATGTCGTCGTTCCAGGGCAGGGCCTGCAGGGCGCCGGGGGTGGCAAGTGCGGCGACGAGCAGCATGGCGGGAAGACGGAGGGCTTGGAGCCTTTGCGCGCGGTTTCGAGGGCAGGATGCCCTCGTCCCCAGAGGGGATGGGATTGTTCCCAGGGAGGATGCCCTCGTTCCCAGCGGGGATGGGCTTGTTCCCAGGGGGGATGGGCTTGTTCCCAGCGGGGATGCGCTCGTTCCCGGCGTGGCCGCCAAGCGGTTCATGCGGCGCCCTCCTTTTCGATGGACTCGGCGCCGGCGGCGCTCAGGATTTGCTCCGCCTGAGCGCTATCGGGACCGGACACGGCAATGACGAAGCGGTCCACGTTGCTGGAGGACCGGTATACCCGGTCTTTCCAGGCCGGAAAGCGGCCCACCACGAAGAAGCCCAGCAGCGTCGCGAGCACCCCCAGCAGGATGGTGCTCTCGTAGGTAATCAGCAGGTACGGGGGCAGCGTGATCACAGCCCGCCCGGAAGTCGGCAGAATGAACCGGGTTGCGGTCCAGACACACAGTGCAAAACCGCCTATCGCTCCGAATATGGTGCCCAGCAAGGTGAACACGCGCACCATGGATTTGCCCAGCCCCAGGGCCTCTTCGGCCCCGTGCAGAGGAATCGGCGAGAACAGTTCGAAGCTGCCTACGCCGTTCTCGCGCAGGGCCCGGGCGGCCTCCAGGGCGGTGTCTTCGTGCGCGAACGAGGCCAGCAAGGTCATGAATGGGCCTCCCTCTTGCGCAGCGGATTAAGCGTTTCCTTGACCTCGTAGATGGATACGGCCGGGAATATCTTCACGAACAGGAGAAACAGGGTCGTGAAGATCGCAAAGGAACCCACGGTAATGGAAATTTCAACCAGGCTGGGGATATACACGCCGAACACATCGGGCAGGAACTTGCGCGGCAGCGAACTGGCCACAATGATGAAACGCTCGGTGAGCATGCCGATGTTGATCAGGATCGAAATCACCAGCATCCGGCTCCAGTTGGTGCGCACCCGGCGTGAGAACAACGCCAGAGGAACCAGCGCGCAGAGCGTAATCATCTCCCAGTACAGCCAGGCGAACGGGCCATCCCTCATCTTGTACGCCATGGCCTCGAGTTCGAACGAAGTGCCGCTGTACCAGCCAGTGAATACCTCGCAGATGTTGATGTAGGTCCAGATCAGCGACAGGACCAACAGCAGCTTGGAAAGGTTGTCGATGTGCAGCTGCCCGATATAGCGGCCGAATCCCATGAACCGCCGGAGCATCCACATCACGGTCACGATGCCGGCCGTGCCGGAGTAGATCGCCCCGCACACGAAATACGGCGCGAATATCGTCTGGTGCAGGCCCGGAACCGTGGACAAGGCGAAGTCCCAGGACACGATGGAGTGCACCGAAACCGCCAGCGGGATGACCAGCACGGCGAAGAAGGTGTAGGCCCAGCCCAGGGTGTGCCATTCGTGGCCGGTCCCGCGCCAGCCGAAGCACAGGATCGCGTAGATGCGCCGCCGCAGGCCGGTGGAAGCGTCCCGCACCGCGGCGAAATCCGGCAGCGAACCCATGTAGATGAATACGCTGCTGGCGGTGAGATAGGTCACGATGGCCATCACGTCGAACATCAGCGGCGAGCGGAAGTTCGGCCACAACTCCATCGGGTTGGGGACCGGCAAGGTCCAGTGCACGAACCAGACACGTCCCACATGCACCATGACAAACATGGCCGCCGTCATGAGCGAAAACAGCGTCATTGCCTCGGCGCTGCGGTAGATCGACTTGCGCCAATCCGACTGGGTGATGTGCAGCACGGCGGACAGCAGCGTTCCGGAATGGCTCAAGCCGATCCAGAATATGAAGTTGGACAGATAGGTGCCCCACATGGCGTTGCGGTTCATGCCCGCGGCGCCCACGCCTACCATGATCTGGTACATCCAGGGAGCCATGAAGAACAGCAGCGCAGTGCCGGCGGAAATACCCAGCGTTACCCAGTAGCGCCAGGTGGTGGTGGTCAGCGCCTTGATTACGTCGTGGTTGACCTCCGCGTAACTCGGCTGTCCGTGATCGAACATCTGCTCGCGTGTCGCCAGCATGGTCAGGCTACCGCTTTGCCGGCGTTGATGGGCTCAGGCGCTCCGCTTGCCACATGTTCCCCGGACTCGCCGCCGTGCTCTTCTGTCCCGTCTCCGCCGTTTAGCGGCTCGCGCGCGTTCTGCAAATAAATGACGCTGGGCGCGGTATTCAGTTCCTTGAGCACCTCGTAAGCACGGGGATCCTGCATCTTGCGCGACACCGCGCTGTCGGGGTCGTTACGGTCGCCGAACACGATCGCATCGGTGGGACAGGCCTGGGCGCAGGCGGGTTGAACCTCGCCCTCGGCCACTTTCCGGTCCTCGTCACGGGCCAGGTCCTTGGCGCGATTGATGCGCTGCACGCAGAAGGTGCACTTTTCCATTACGCCCTTCTCACGCACGGTCACGTCGGGATTGAGTTGCTGCTCCAGCGGCTCGTCCCAGGTGTAGGTGAACCAGTTGAAGAAGCGCACCTCGTAGGGGCAGTACACCGCACAGGTGCGGGTGCCGATGCAGCGGTTGTAGACCTGCGCGTTGAGACCGTCCTGGTTGTGGTAAGTGGCGAACACCGGACAGGCGATTTCACACGGCGCCTCATCGCAATGCTGGCACAACATCGGGATGAAATTCAGCCGCACGTTGGGATAGTCACTGTCATCCCAGTAGCGCTCGATCCGTATCCATTTCATCTCGCGGCCCTGGCGCATGCGCTTCTCGCCCACGATCGGCAGGTTGTTTTCCGCCTGGCAGGCCACTACACAGGCCTCGCAGCCGGTGCAACTGTCCAGGTCCACGGTCATCGTCCAGTGGTATTCGAATTGCTTGTAGTAGCCGGCGGTGCGGTACTCGCGCAGTTTGTCGGCGATCTTGCTCATGGCCTTATGCGGGTCCGAGAATTTGCCTGTTCAGGGTGCGGCTCAAGCCGCTGGTCTTCGTCAAGCGCACGCGCTTGCCGGTCTTGCGCAGCGCAACGCGAGTGGCCGCCCAGGCCAGCGCCCCGGTCTTCCGGTCGCGTTCCGGCGCCAGCAGCGAAGCGGCGTTGGCCCCTCGCCCCCGGGCATAGCGTCCGTTGTCCTGGTGGCCGTGTCCCAGCGGCATTGCGATGACGTCCGGACGCACGCCCGGGTAGGCGAACACCGGAACCGTCACCGCGCCAGCCTCCGAACTCAATTCAACCAGGTCGCCGTCCTTGAGGTCGAGTTCCTCGGCCGTGGCGGGGTTCAACTCCGCCCAACTGCCGTAGGCAACGCTGGTCAAGGGGTCCGGCAACTCCTGAATCCAGGGCAGGTTAGCGCCTACGCCCTCGCGGAAGCCCTGGGTCTGATAGGGATGGAGGACGAAAGGTTGTTCGGATTCGTTGCCGGCAAATTCTGCTTGGGGCGCTGTGGTGGGCGCCGGCGCATCGGTGGAGAATTGATCGGCCAATCCCTCCGCCAGATCCGCGACCCACACGCCGTCCTGCTGCACCTGCCGGAAACCGGCGTCGAAGTCTCCGGCAAGGCCCATTGAATTCCAGGCCTTGGCCCATTCCGCGCGGGTAAACGCTTGTGCGTCTTCGTACGGCAATGCCTCGGCCAGCGCCCCGCCTGCGCGGCGCGCAAGCTGCAGAATGATGTCGGTAACCGAAAGCGTGTCGTAGAGGCGCTCCTGCACCGGCTGCTGCAAGGTAACCGACAGCTGGCCGGCTCCCGGAAAAGAAATGTCATCGTTCCAGCTTTCGAGGAATGTGTCGGTGGCCAGAATCCAGTCGGCGGCGGCGGCCGTGTCGCTGGGGAAACTATCCAACGCCACCACCAGTTCGGCCCGCTCGAGCGCGCCGCGTAACCCCAGGGAGTCTGGCAAGTCGTGGAGCGGGTCGACGCCGGCCACCAGCACCAGGGAAACGTCGCCATTGGCCGCGGCCGAACCGAAGGCCTCAATCTCATCGACGCTGGAGTATCGAGGAGCATGCGCCAGGTTCGGCCGCACGGTTTTTCCGGTCGCGCCGAGAACCCGGTTGAGAGCCGCCACGCAGGTCAGCGTCTCGGTGGCGTTCACACCGCCCGAAACCGCCCCGCCACCCAGGACCAGGGGCGTCTCGGCTGCCGCCATCCGCTCGGCAATCGCCTGCAGCCGTTGCAACGGAATATCCGCCGCCTGCGCCGCTTCGCCGAGACTCATGGCGCCGGTCAAATGGCCCCAGGACTCCAATTGCTCACCGCCGTGGCCATGGCGCAGCAGTTCGGCGGCCAGGGCGAGGGCGAGGGCGCCCTCGGTTCCCGGCCGCGCCGGCAGCCATTGGTCGGCGTTGGCGCCGGTCAGCGACATGCGCGGTTCAATCTGGATGAGATAACCCCGATGGCCATGACCACCCCGGCGAAATTCCCCGTAGGCCTTGGAATACGCGGTTGGCGAGCGCCAGGCGCCGAGGAAGTCGGCGCCAAAGGAAACGACAAGGTCAGCCTGCGCGATATCGTAGTGCGGGAGCCCGCCAAAACCGTACATGGCTTTCGCCGCGGCCAGTTCGGTGGCAGGCGTGTCCAGACCAAGCCTCAACACCCTGGCGTTCACGGCGCCGGCGAAACGATCCAGCGCTTCCTCACCGGAACTCAGGGCGCCTCCGGTCAGCAGCCAGACACGCTTGCCCATCCCGGCTGTTTGCAAGGCGCCCAGCCGCGAGGCCAACTCTTCGAAGGCCTCGTCCCAGGAAGACTCGCTGAAACCGCCTTGCCCGTCCGTGTGCATGGGAGAACGTATCCGGTCGGGGTTGTACAAGGCATTAGGGCTGGCCTGCCCCAGGGCGCAGGTCCCACCGCGGCTTACCGGGTGGTTGGGGTTGCCCTCGATCTTCTTGACCTGTCCCTCGCGTACCCGCACCGAGATCCCACAGCCGGCCGGACACATGCGGCAAACGGTGTTGTACCAGGTATCTATGCCCGGTGAGAAATCCTCCGGGGGAATATGGGTGGAGAGCAGTGTCTCCAGCGGCCGCTCATTTATTTCTCCAAGTAACAGGCCGGCGCCAACGCCGACACCGCCGGCGCCCACATACTTGAATATGTCCCTTCGGCTTACCATGACATCAATAGTGACAGGTCAGGCAGTCGCGGCCGTTGCTCACCTTGTCCTTGGTGTGGCAATCGATGCACCAGGGCATGCGCAGGTTCTCGTTCAGGTCCACGCGGCGGGTAACGCGCGCCATTTCCTCCACCGGCCCATGACAGGTCTGGCATTCCACGCCACCGCGAATGTGCGGCTTGTGGCGGAAATGGACAAAGTCCGGCGTGTCATGCACCTTGACCCAGGAAATTCCTTCACCCGCCTCCCAGTAGTCGAAGAGCTTCTGCACTTCGGGCTTGTCGCGCACCTCGCTCAGGCCTTTATGGCAGCCCACGCAGGTCTCTACGCTGGGCACCCCGGCAGTCGCCGAACGATCGGCCCAGGAATGGCAATACTGGCAGGGAATCTCGTTTTCGCCGGCATGAACCTGGTGGCTGAACTCGATCGGCTGGACCGGGGTGTAGTCGTTCAACCAGGCGCCGTGCGCCCAATGGCCGATGAATGCGCCGAGAATCACCATCACGGCAATAATCAACCCTTTGAACACCGGCCTGGCGGCCTCAAACACCGAGATCGACACGATCAACTCCAACCATTGACGGCGCGGAATTATAGACGTTTCCGCGCCATCTGCCCACTTGAATTGAACAAGCTAGGGCGCCCCCGCTCTCGCTGGGAGTTTCCGCAGAAGGCGCCGCTACGCTGACGCGCAGGGAACACGCTGGGAACGAGGGCGTCCCCGCCCTCGACGAGGGCAGGATGCCCTCGTTCCCAGGGGAGTTCCCTGCTTGTCAGCGCCGCGGGAACCGCGCCGATTATTTCTAGATTACGACCAGCGGGTCGTCCATGGTGGCCAGCGGTTCGAATCCGTCCTTTGTAACCACAATCAGGTCCTCTAGGTGAGCCCCGCCCCAGCCGATTTCCAGGGACGGCATGTCGACCGTCAGTGTCATGTTTTCCTGAAAGGTCAGATCATCCGAAACCATAAACGGCAGCCCGTCCCGATACGGCTGATCCGTATGCTGCAGCCCCACGGAATGCGGCGAAGCGCCAAAAACCGCGCCACTGAGCGCCTTGTTGGCCTTGCGCATGGCTTCGCCTGCCTGCTCCCGAAGTTCCGAGTACTTCAGACCCGGCCGCAGCGCATCCAGCGCCGCGCCGTAGCCCGTTCGAAGAATGCCGACCCGATCCTGAACATCCTTGCGAGGTTCGCCGATGCACCAGGTACGGCCGAAGTCGCCGTGATAGAAATTGATCTGGCTCACGGCGTCGACCATCATCGGACGCCCCGGCACAACCTTACCCTCGGGAAAGCCACCGATAGTGCCGACTGCAATCCAAATGGCTTTCGCCGCGCGCTTGGCTGCCTCCAACAGGAATAGCTGGTCAATATCGGCCTTGGTCATGCCAACTTCAACTTGCCGGAGCATAGCCATGCAAGCGTCCTGATTGGCGCGCGCCGCGGCGCGCATGTGCGCGAGTTCCACGTCCGACTTGATCATGCGGATCTTGCGGAAAGTGTTATCGCCCGGCACGCAAGTAACCGCGTCCTGTCCGAGAGTGCCGAGGATGTGGGCGATGCGCATATCGTCCACCGCGATGCGGCCTCTCGCCAGCCCCGCTTCCTCAAGTGCGCGCACCAGCGCCCATTCCGGCGTAGCCGCCTTCCGGTTCTCGAAGCGGCGCTCCATCTCCACCCAGCCGCGCTCGATGTCGGTCAGGCTTTCTTCACGGATCGGCCGGCGAATACCGCCGCGGGCATCCGGCGGCTGATTCCAGGTATCCGGATCACGGTATTGCTCCCATGCCACCGGCGCGCTGTACGGAATAATCTCGGGATATTCCCGCTCGGCATTGGCGATGAACCACAAGTCGGTCGAAGCCACAACCAGGAAAGAAGGCTTACCCGGATCCCGCGGCATTACCGCGAAACTGGGAATTGCCCGCAGCTTCTGCACCTCGTAGGAAAAGTAATTGCCGAGGTAGAACACATTGACGGGGTTGAGCGCGACGATCCCGCCTACGCCCTCTTGCTCCATCACCTCGTACGCGCGCGGCTTGTTGACCAGGCTGCGTCCGTCGAAGTCGTCTCCGGGAGACGGGCCGGGAGCGATCAAACCCCAGTTGGCGTAAGCGTGCTGAGCGCCAAGCGTGGCGCCGCCAAGCGCGATTGCAGCCCCGCCGGCAATCCCGGCAAAGAAATCGCGCCGTTCAATGTTATGGGTAATCGGTTTCCTCATACAGCACCCCCTGCCACAATATCGTTTAGCCCCTCAGCAAGACGGTCCACCTGCGATTCCGTGTTGTAGTGGTGGGTCGAGGCGCGCACCGTGTCAAGACCGAAGTCGGTTTCGCGCACCCAAACCTGATGACGGCGCCACAAGGCATTGACGACCGCTTTCCGCTCGAATCCTTCCACCGTAAAACCGGTCAGACCGCAGCACAGTTGCGGATGGGCCGAGGTATGCACCTTTACCTGCGGGATTTCCTCAAGCCTATCCCGCAGCCGCCCGGCAAGCGCGCGGACGCGCTGCTCGATCCGCTCGCGTCCTATTGCGTTCTGGAAATCGAGCGCGGTGATTGTCGCCATCAGCAGCGGACCGGCCCGCTGGCTCAACCGGTCGTAGCGCTTGGCGCCGCCCTCTGGATCGTCCCAATCCGAGGTGACCACGGTCGGCCAGACCTGCGCCTGCGACTCGCGCCTCAAATACAGGAACCCGGTTCCGACCGGCGCGCCCAACCACTTGTAGGGACTCGAAGCATAGAAGTCGACGCCGAGGTCGTGCATGTCGAGAGCCATCATCCCGATCGCATGGGCGCCATCGACGACGGTAAGTATTCCTCGCGGCCGGGCCAGCGCGGCAAGCTCCTTCACCGGCAGCATGCAGCCGGTGGGAAAGGTGATGTGGCTGACGCTGATTACCTTTGTGCGCGGAGTGATTGCATCCTCGAAAAGGTTCAGGATGTCGGCCGGGTCGGAGGTCGGAATCGGGAACGGCAGCTCCTTGACCACGATGCCCTGCCGCTGCGCCTTGATCTTCCAGGGCTCCAACCCGCCGGGATGCTCGTGGAAGGAGCACAGCACCTCATCGCCTTTCTTGAGATCCAGGCCGTTGGCGATGAAGTTCATCCCTTCCGTGGTGTTGCGCGTCAGCGCGACCTCGCCGGGATCGGCATTGACGAATGCCGCAAGCTTGTCACGCAAGTCTTGCTGTCCCTTCAACTGCCGGGAATTCTCCCGGCCCGGATCGCTGGAAAGAGCGCGATAGCCGTCGACAACGGTGTAGTACACGGGCTTGGGCATCGGACCCAGGGTCCCGCTGTTCATATAGGCGAATTCGTCGGAGATCAGGAACTCGCGGCGCACCTTCTTCCAGAACTTGGCCTCGGACACGCTTTCGGCATGCGCATCCTGAATGTCGGTGATGGCAACCCGCGCCTCGCCCGGCGGCGCGGAGCCCGCGAGAACAGCGCCGGCCGAACCGGCCGCGACCGCGCGCAGAAAGAGGCGGCGGGAAACCCCCGCAGCAATTCCCGGCTCCGGCATGGTATGAACGCTATTGCGCGGCATGGGAACTCCTGTTTTTGCGCGGCCCGGCGAGTAACCTGCGGACGAACCATAATAGACTACGCCGCTGGCGCGGAGGCCGTTAACCTCCAACCCCGCATCGCCCCTAAACGCAGAGTGAAGTATCAGCTCTGCGCTGTCCTGGAGCGGCCTTACTGATCGCTTTCGCGCAAAACGAAGTAAATCCGATCAACGAATTCGCGGCGCTCGCGGCCGAGTTCAGCGCGCTCTTCCGCGCTGAACTCGTAAGCCTACACAACGGTAGCGCTGATGCCTGCCTTGCCGAGCGCTTAAAGCGCCGCCAGCCCAACCGTAAGCATCCAGGTCAAGCCAGTTCGGCTTGCGCCCGGAACGAGGGTCGTAGTCTTTGGGAACGTCATACGTGTGCGTTGAACTGGTTGGCGCCGAGCCGATGGCTGCGGCGTCAGGAACCAGTCAGAACGACTCCGGCAAAACCCAGCATTACCCCGGCAAGCGCCAGGATCAGCCCGGCCAGCACCCCGCCTTGAATCCATAGCGCGCGAAACAAGTCGGCACGCAAGCTTGCAATGTCGGCCTTGGTGGCCATGTTCGTCTGAATCTGCGACTTGACGTATGCCAAGTCCTCAACCATCTGCATGTTCAAACTCGTCGCTTCGGTCACGATATCCACCACCGCCTCCGCCAGCGGGGTTGAGGCCCCCGCTTGCCCAAGCCTCCGCATCGCCGCGTGGGTGTCGAATGAAACCTGGTTCATTTCCGTCCTCCCTGAAGGTTCCCTGGACAGGCCACCCAGCCCGTCCTGTCAGGCCCACTTATAGGCCAAGCCAGCCTTGAGCGTCAAGGCGCAAACGCGGCAGCGTCAAGAACAAACACTCATGGTCCCTGGCCAGGAATAACGCTGCCTGGTTGAACGCCGCTGGGAACGAGGGCATCCTGCCCTCGGAGGACAGGAACCAAGTGTACCGAGGGCAGGATGCCCTCGTTCCCAGCGTGAATCAGAACACGCAGCTTGCGGTTATTCCGGTCTGGAGCGTTTCTACCGTTCGCTCTCGCGCAACACGAAATAGATTCGATCGATAAACTCGTTGCGCTCCCGGTCGAGCGCGGCACGCTCGGACTCGCTGAACTCGTAAGCTTCAACCGCGGCGGCGCTGACCCCGTCCTTGCCGAGCGCCTCGATCGCTGCCAGCCGTTCCTTCACCGCCCACAGCTCCTGCGCCAGTCCCATAGTGATGGACACCAGCTCGTCCACGCCCTGCACGTCGAAGAAACGCGGCGTCTTGCCGCGCGTCAAGTCCCTAAGCCGTGTCTTCGGGGAATCCTTGGGCAAGGGTCCGGCCCTATTTCCAGGCGCCGAAACAATACCAGCGGATGGAGGGGGCTAGCCGTCCGGTGTTTTCATCCACCGTTACGCCCTTGCCGGACACGTAGTCCTTAAGTTCCTTCTCGCCGTTGCGGGCGAGGCTGGGAATGGTGAATTCCACGAAGGCGGATTCGTCGAATCCCGCCCCTGCGCAGCAATCGGCCGGGCGCATGTCCCGAAAAGCCTTGTAGTACGGCTCCTGGTTGTAGTAGCTGTCCCAATCAAAGTAAAAGCTCTCGTAAGGCTGAGTGCGGCAGTTCGGCGGCAGTTCCATGTGCAGCATCAGCCCACCCTTGCGCAACAGCCGGTGGGCCTCGCTGAACACGGAGCGTACGCCCTTGGGCGGTAATTCGTGCAGGAACATGGAAGACCACACGAGGTCGAAACCTTCCTCGCCGTCAAAATCGCAACGGGTCGCGTCCATTTGCCGGAAGTGCACCCGCGAGCCCAGGGATTCCGCCCGCGCATGGGCGTAACGCAAAAGCGGCGCGGCCACGTCCACCGCATAGACCTCCGCATCCGGGTAGGTGCGCGCCCAAGGCAGCGTGTTGGACCCGATGGTGCAACCCATATCCAGGATGCGGCGCGGCCGAAAGTCCGGGAATTTGAGCGAAATGAACCGCGCGATGGAGCTGCCGATGTCGTCACGGCCGCTGCCGAACAGCCCCATGCTGTGCACAGCCGTCCCGTTGTCGTAAACAGCGCCGGCGGCCACATCGTCTTCGCCGTACTCGGTGTGATAGCAGCCCGGCATCAGGTGCACGTCGAAATCAGTCACGTACGGCGGCGTTTCCAGATCCGGATTGAGCCTCACGGTTCCCCCGCATCCGTTGCCGTTGGAGTCGGCAGCGCTAACCTTACGGTTCAGATCTTCGAGATTGCGCTGGACCGTGGGAATGACCGACCGCCATACCAGTTTCTGGCAATTCACCCGCATCGCCGAATAGAAGCGATAGGCACGCGCGCCGCGCATAGCCTTGTGAACCTGCACACCGTCCTCCGGCGGCGCGCCCTGTTCCCGCCTGATCGCCGGCTCCACCCGCCGGACATACTCGGAACGCATTTCACGCGCGAGATCTCCCAGAACGTGGCGGCGCATTTCGGACACGAATCGCTGCCGCGACAACTCGTCACGAGTCGGTTCGATTCTCAAACCATGGCGCACGTACTCGGTCATGGCGGCACTCCGGAGCAAGTTAAGATGAGCCCGCCATAGGATACTGTATTGCCGAGTACCCGATGTCGACGCGCCAGAGTATGACCACCCCCGCCAGACACGAGTCCCGGTTGCGAAGAAGGCAGGACAGGCTTGAGCTGGGTCGATAAAGTCGCGCGAATGCCTGTGGCCTTCTCGCAGGTACGAGAAGACGCCCTGCTGGACGAATCCGTGGTGGCCGATCTGGGCAAAGAGGTGGATGTCCTGATGGTTGCCTCGGGTGGTTGCACTGCCGCGCTTTTGGCTTCACTGCCTGAAGTCAGGCGACTTCATGTGGTTGATCCCAATCCGGCGCAATTGGCCCTGACCCGGCTCAAGCTCCGACTGCTCGCGGATTCGGATTCAGCTCAAAGGCTGGAGTTGCTGGGACACCGGAGACTTTCCGGGGAAGAAAGACGCTCCAGACTCATAAAGGCTTTTTCAGAATTGGGGCTATCTCATGAAGTGCTCGGACCCTTGCGTGAAGTGGCCGCATTGGGGCCCGATTACGTGGGACGCTACGAAGGAGTCTTTCGAGCGGTGCGCCGAGCCTTTTGCGGATATGCGCGGGAAGTTGATTCAGTGCTTCGCTTGACCGACGTCAAGGCGCAGACCCGCGCACTTGCGCCCGAAACTCGGCTGGGTGGAGTACTGGACGGAGCGTTGGAACAGGTAATGTCCTTGTCCAATCTGGTTCGATGTTTTGGTGAGGATGCGACAAACAATCGGCTACAGCCATTTCACCGCCACTTTGCCGACCGTATTCGTTGGGTTATGGGTCAGGGGCCGGCCGCCACCAACCCCTATCTTTGGCAGATGCTAAAGGGAAGCTACCCAAGAAACCACTTCGCACCGTGGTTAACTCGTCCGGCGCCGAAAACTCATCCCGTAACCATCGAGTCTTGCAGCTATATGGAGCAAGCGCTTCAATTGGAAACGGCTGCTTACGATTTCATTCATCTATCCAATATCCTCGATTGGCTGACTCCCGACGATGCAAAACGAACATTGGAATTGGCGGCGCAAGCCTTGCGGCCAAACGGAAGAGTGCTGATAAGGCAATTGAACTCCGTGCTGGACATTCGGCAAGAGGGCAGGATGTTTGAGTGGTTGGATCGTGCGTCGGATGAATTGCTGCGGCGCGACCGCAGTTTCTTCTACAGGGCGATACTCCTCGGCCGCAAGCGTTGAATATCCACGCCATAAGCGGCGAACCGCCGCCGGATCTGGTCGCGGCCTTGACCGAGTTCGAGAAGCAGTTCCAATACCCGCTGGGTCCGGGCAGTTTCTTTCGCATCAGCCATGGCCGGGATTATCCGAGGTTTTTTCGCGCAATGGGAACCAATGCGTGCTTTGTTGCAGAGCGCAATGGAAAGATCCTGGGTGTGATCAGCGCAGCCCGGCGAACGCTGAGCCTGCCCTCCGGCACTCGAAAGGAAGTGGCGTACGTCGGCGACATGAAGGTTCCCCCGGGCACGCTAAGCGGACGAGTGCTTTTGCGCTTGATCCTTGGCCTGCGAAGTTGGGCAGTCCCGTTTGCGGAAGCGGCTTATTCCGTGGTCATGGAAGGTACGCCGATGACGCCAACGCGCTATACCGGGCGCCTGGGTATCGAGCCGTTCACAAGGCTCGGTAGAGTAATGATTCTGATCATTCCCACGCACGGCGCGGAGGTAAACCACGACCGCCTCTGGGATGGCGACGAGGAAACGGGCCGCAGATGCTATGCCAGCCTGAGCCGCAATTCCGCGAAATGCCTGGACGGAGATCCGAATATTCGGTCCATGGTGAAACCACGCTGGCTTGTGGCCCCTTCTTTGAAGGCGGCAGGATTACTGGAGGACACCCGGCTCGCAAAGCGCCTGATCGCAGAAGACGGCAGGGAAATGAATCGATCTCACCTCTCGTTCTGCGCCTGGGAAGGCCACGGGGAAGCGCTGACTCTTATCAGACAGGCATTATTTTGCTCTGCGGCCCATGGATTTGATGAAATGTTCCTGGCCGTCAATTCTCGGGAAGCGAAGAAAATAGTCTCCGGCCTGGATTTGCCCGGAATCACCCAAGCGTATGCCAACGTTTACGGCTACGGCCTGAACGCCGGCTTGAACTGGAATCTGAACACCGCGGAGATATGAACCATGACACAAGAAAAGTGCGCGCCTAACATCATTGCATGCGCAGATAAGGTGTTGGACCGCTTCGGCATCCTGGGAAATCCGTATTTCAAAGCTTTGCAAGACGGCTCCATGTCTTTGGAAGCCTTTCGAAAGACGCAGGAACAGTTCTTTTTTGCCGTGACTTTTTTCCCGCGGCCGATGGCCGCGCTGCTGGCGCGGATCCCCGATCCAGGACAGCGCCTGGACATTCTTCATAACCTGGTCGAAGAGCACGGGGAGTTCGATGAGGCCGCCTTTCATCACACCACCTTCAAGAAATTTCTCGGTTCCATCGGAAGTGATCCCAATCGGCTCAACGATATGTTTCTCGCGCCACAGTTACGAGCATTCAATAGCGTACTGACGACTTCATGCCTTATGGACGAGGTGGAGGTGGGCGTGGCCTGCATGGGAATAATCGAGTACGCATTTGCGGGCATTTCATCGTTGATCGGCAAAGCCGTTGTCGCCAACGGCTGGATTGCGGCTGGGGACTTGGTTCATTACAAGCTGCACGCTGAAATTGACGAGCGCCACGCCGCGGAGTTCTTTGCAATCATCGAACCGCTATGGTCGAACAAGCAAAACCGTTATTTCATTCTCCAGGGGTTGGAGTTGGGCGCCTACATCTTTGACCGCCTTTATCGAGACCTTCTTGCTTTGGCGGAAGCCAATCAGCCACAACGAACATGATCTCAACAGGAGGCTCGTCCCGTCTAATGGGAACGCGCCGGCAAACGGCCGACGATGAGCGCGCCCGATCCGGTTTAGACTAGGGCCTGTTAACACTAACGCAACGCATCGAAGATAAGTGCGAAGAGGATGAATCCGAGGAAGATGACGTCGAGCTTCTCGAAGCGGGAGAAGATTCGCCGGAATCCCTTCAAACGGCGAAACAGCCGCTCGATTTCGTTGCGCCGCTTGTACATCTCCCGGTCGTACTGCCAGGGGTCGAGCCGGTTGCGCTTCGGCGGAACGACGGGCGTGTACCCCAGCGCCAAGGCCAGTTGCCGTGTCTCATCGCCTTCATACGCGCGGTCCATGATCAGCGAGGGATTATCGTCCTGCTGGCCGAGGCGATTCAGCAGCTTGCGCCCTTGCGGAGCGTCGTGGGCTTGTCCCGGCGAGAGCGAGAACGTTATAGCCGTTCGAGCATCCGCGGCAACCATATGAATCTTGGTGGTCCAGCCGCCGCGGGACTTGCCAATGGATTGGGGGCCGTTTTTTTTAGCGCCCCCGTCCCGTCGGGATGCACCCGGACAATGGTGCTGTCCATCGATACGGCTTCCAGCTTGACGCGCACGATCCGCTCGCGCTGCAGATGCTCGAATACCCGGTCCAGCACCCCGTTCTTCGACCAGCGGTTCATCCGCGTGTAAATGGTGTGCCAGTTGCCAAACCGAGGCGGTAATCCGCGCCATTTGCAGCCCTGTTCGGCGACATACAAAATGGCGTTGAGCACCGCAAAATTCGAGAGGCGAACGTTGCCGCGCTGCACCGGGAGATAAGGAACGATGCGTTCGTATTGTTCGGGCGTGATTTCCATACCCCAATCGTACCATAATCAGACCCATTAGTGTTAACACGCCCTAGTCCGCCGCCAGCCGGACCAAGCGAAGCAAAGAGGGAGAATTCGTGGCCGAGGAAATCATTGCGCCGAATGGATCGCCGCTGCGGGCCGCCGTTATAGGCTGCCGTGACATCGACAAATCAAGAGCCTTTTACGAGGAACGTATCGGCTTGTCGGTGCTGGCCGACGAGGAGCTCAGCGGCCCGGAGTTCCGGCGGTTTTGGAAACTGAACGGCGCAACCTCTGCCAGCGCTGTTCTTCTCGGGCAGGGAGAGGAAGCCGTGGGCCAGGTGCTGCTGCTTGACTTTCACCTGCCGGAAGGGAGCGCCCCGCCTGTGGAGGTGCGCGACCGCAGCATAGTGCGCGCCTACGGTGTGTTCAATCTCAATTTCTACACGGCGGACATTCATGGCGTCTTCAAGGGCCTGAAGAAGGACGGTTTTATGCTGTGGTCCGATCCGGTGCAGCATTTCTTCGGCGCCGATGTGGGCGATCCGATTGAAGGCATCTTTGAGGGTCCGGACCGCGTGCCAATCAATTTAGTGGAGCTTGCCACCCGCGATACCACCACCCGCGTAGGACAGATGCGCGCCTACGTTGAGCAGCGCGGCTATACGCCGGCCGGTTTCACGCCCATCGTTACCACCTCGCACGGCGTGGATTCCTGTGAACGGGCCATGGCCTGGTACGCACAGGTGCTAAATATGGGACCGCTGATCGACGAAGTTCTGGGAACGCCGGAGTCCAACCGGCTCTTGAACCTTCCCCAAGACGCAAAGACCCGGGTTGTGTTTATGCAGGGCGCGCACATGTTCGGCAAGGTGGTCCTGTCGCAGCCGCTCAACTACGAGTGTGCCTCGCTGATCGACCGGGCGAAGCCGCCGAATATCGGTTACCTCGCCCAGGCATTCGCGGTCGGAAATTTGGAAGACACACGGCTAAAGTGCGCAGATCTCAAGGTCGAGGTAGTCAGCGGTCCGCAGGAAGTCACATGGCCGGGTGCCGGCGCTGTTCCTGCCATGCTGGTGCGCGCGCCCGGCAGCGGCGCGTTGCAGGTCTTGCTGGAGACGAGCGCATGAGCGTATCTGGAATGACTTCGGTCACGGTGGGCGTCAGCCGCATCGATGAGTCGCTGGGCCTGTTCCGCGACGTCATGGATCTGCAGGTGGGCAGCAACGCCGAGGCGCCGCGCGCTCTGCTGGACGCCTGGGGCTTGCCGGCAAGCGTGTCCGCCCGGCTGGTCGAACTATCCTGCCGCGGCTACCCGGCCGGCCACCTGCGGCTGGCCGAGTACTCCCCGGCCGCAACCGAGGCCGTGCGCCTGGATCATGGCGCGGGCGCGGTCGATTCTTCCACCGACATCGGTCCCAAGGCGATCGACTTCTACGTGCCGCCGCCGATGAGCGCAGCCGTCGAGGCCATTACCGGCGCCGGCTACGTCTTCCGTTCGGAGCCGATTCGCTACGAGGTCGGTGATATCGAGAGCGAGGAATGCCTGTTCTCCGGCCCCGACGGGGTGCCCGCCCTGCTGATGATCGGCCACCGCCATCCCCCGGAGTCGATGCGCGTGCTGCCTAGGGATGTTCGTTTCTCTGAAATTGCGACGACTTCGGTTGTGTGTTCCGATCCTGACGCCGCCCGCCGCCTGTACTGCGACGCGCTGGGCATGGAAGCGGGAACCGACGCGTGGGTACCCGAAGAAAACCTGGATCTCGCTCGCCGTCTCACCGGCGTCAAGACAGCGACCGGCATGCATTTCCTGCTGGTTGCCGCACCGGGCGAACCCAGCGGCAAGCTACTCTTCGTGCACTTCAAGGGCGTGCCGGGCAAGCGACTGACCGGCCGCATGCGCCCCGGAAAGCTCGGCGTCAATCTGTTCAGCTATACCGCAAGCGACCTGGACGCCACGCTGGAGAAGGCGTGCAAGTCCGGCGCCACGCTGCTGCGCGGCCCCTGCGAAGTTGGCGATCAGCGGGTGGCGCTGCTGCTCGGCGCCAACGAGGAACTCCTGGAGCTATCCCAGTCTTACTGATGCCCGGCAATTGAAGCAATCCAATGTAGCGGCCCCATAGGCCGTCTAGCGCGAATCAGCCGTCAGCTCTGAAAAAGGTCGGCGTGGGTTCCTGTCCGGCGGAGGATCAGGAGTTCGTCGGTGATCTCGTAGATCAATATCCAGTCGCCGGCCAGGTGAACATCCCAGGCATGCCGGAGATCTCCTGACAGCCTATGTGGACGGGCGCCACGCGGCAGTGGCCCACCGCGGGCCAGAGCGTCCACCAGCACTTCAAGCTTTCTAATGTCCCAGCCTCGTTTCTTGATTCGTTTGTAGTCTTGGCGAAAGTGTTTGGCATACGCGATTTCCCTCATCGCGCCTTTCGCTTGCTATTCTCAGCCTTGTCGAGAAAGGAAAAGGCCGTCCTGGCCGATGGAAATCGCTCCATACTGTCCACCGATTCCTCTAGTGCCGCTATGGTTTCGGAATTCGGGATGCGCGCGTCGAAAGGCAACCCTTTGCGCATGATCAGTTGACGCAAAGCCATGCGGACGTATTCCGTGGGCTTAAGCCCAAGCTCGGAAAGAACTGCCTCGGATTGCGCCTTCAGTTCCGGTTCCAGCCTGATCTGCATTTGTACGGTACGGGCCATGAAGACACCTGCGCGCTAACCAGTGAGTGCGTATTATCCCTCAATTGGTACCATTTGCACTACCTTTTGAAACTCGTGTGCTGTTATCAAGCATCGCGCGCAGGATCTCGCCGCGCTGGCAGGCCCAGTGTTTCGCGCGAATTCCTGGATCAATAGCTCACAATGAAGTCCGAGGGTGGCGCTGCTGCTCGGCGCCAACGAAGAACTCCTGGAGCTAACCGGCTGAGCGCAGTGATGCCGGCTAGAAGCTCTTGCGTACTCTCAGCATGAGGTGAGGCGCTTGCTCGGTCTTGCGGATTTCTATCGCTGAAATCTCGCCTTCGGAACGGCCGGCCGCGTAGATGTCCCGTATTCGCGTGCGGCGCGCGGATATCAGGTTTTCGATCGCAACGCGAAGGGTGAGATCGTTGCGAAACGTTCGGTCCCACCAGACGTTCAAGGGCAACGGGAATTCCCGCTCACGCCGCTCCTCCGAAATCCGGTAGGCGCGTTCCTTGAAGCCCAGGAACCCATCAAATCCCAGGACAGAATTCCATTCGGGCAATTCCCAGGTGAAACCGACAAAACCCAGCAGTGAATCGCGACCCGTTCTTACCCTGGTGGTCCCGGTAAAAGGATCGGCGATCTCTGAATCGAAGTGAACGACTCTCCCCCTCAATGTAGCTCCGGCCCACCCCAGACGATCCAGGGGCAAATTCAGATCCAGCACCCACTTGTCACGCGTCGCCTTGCCCGCATTGCCCAGAGCATCGAAGCCGGATCCGACAAGAATATAGTCGAGCGCATTCTTCAGTCTGCCATGCGTGTAGGTCACTATGGCCGAGCCCTCGTTCCAGAATCTGCGTTCCAGCTGCAGCTCGAATTCTTGAGACTCTTCCGGTTCCAGGCCGGCATTTCCGGCGGAAAAAATGCCGGACTCGAGGGATGGTGAAGCCGCGAAGGAGTTGAAATCCAGTTGTCCTACAACTTTCTCGAAGCGAAGCCGCACGTCCGTTACGCCATCAACGGCCCAGGTCGCTGTAAACCGCGGCTTGGCGTAATCGAATTCCTTGGTGAGATTTGCGTCACCGCTCTGCTTCAAGGTCGATTTCTCGAACTCCACGCCGGCCTCGAATGACAAGTTCGAACGAACACGGGCGATGGCCTTGGCGAAACCCTGATAGCGGTTCTCCTCCACCCTGATGTTGTCATTGGGCAGGCCGAGGCGGGCGCCGCCTACACTGAGCTCAACGAAGCTGTCGAGCTGGTTGAAGGCGGCTTCGACGCCGAGTTCCAGGCTCAGTGGCGTGGCCAGGTCCCAGTGAAAAGTTGCGCGTGCTGCCGTCTCCGACCAATCGAACTCGTCGTCCGCCGTAGTCTGCAAGTTCCGAACCTGCAACGATGCGTCACCGCCCTGCGATTCGATCCGGTGCAGCAGTTTGCCGTTCAGACGCCGGTTTGGGGCCAGATTGAAACTCATGTCCGAGCCGATCTCAAATACGTCACTCTGTCGCACGATATCGACGACTTCGTCGTGCGATTCACCTGCTGAAGTCTCGTAGTCACCAACCTGGTCGAGAACCAACTCGGTGTTTTTTGCCGTTAGATTCAGTCCGATATCGAAGCGGCCCCATGTGTAGCTGCCGTTGGCAGTGGCCTGCACGCTCTCCTGCCAGTCGTCACGGTCGAACCAACCACTGCGCGACGATTCGGAGTCCGCAGCCGTACGCGTGTAAGGTCCCTCCCCCGCGCCGTACATGAATTGCTCGGTCTTGTATACCAATCCCGCATCCAGGTTCAGCCGACCCGAACTCCTTGTGTACTCGACTCGCGCGGAACCACCCGGATCACGGTCATTGTCCGAGTACTTCCTCAAGGCGGCTTCCGTTACTACCGTCGCCGCGCCGCCTACCTTGCGAACGATGTTCAGGACGACCTGGCGTCCCATCATGTCGAAGTTCGCAGCCTCAGCACGAATCAGTTCGACGCGATCGATGACGGCAAACGGAATACTCGAGAGTACTTCCGCAAGCGAATTGGCTTTAACCGTCGGCCAACGACCGTCAATCAGCACGTTACCGGCGGCGCTCTCAAGACCGCGCATCCTGTTATTCCCGCGGTCAAAGGCGAATCCGGGCGTTCGGTTAACGATGTCCTGTGCGCTTACAGGTTCGCCATCCGCGAAAAAGGAGGCCGGAAAGACCGTGATGCCGGCGCTATCGGGAGGCGTCGATTGCTCCTGAGCGAAACACGCACAGGCGAGGGCCAGTTGCACAACCAGGACTCCGAGTTTTCTCGCCAACGGGTACACCGCCCATTCCACACGCCAGCCTTTCAGGGTAGCAAACAATGCGTCTTTCCGGTGGGTTAGCCGCTCTTATCTGAACGCCCGACTGCCTGATAAGATGCAATCGCCCGCATTTCGAAATTGCCGGGCCAGGGGTAACACAAACATGGCAAACGGAAAGACTATGCGGCGGGACCGCCGGAGGCTGTTGCAAGGACTACTGGCGGCGGCGGTGGCTCTTGCCTGGGCCGGGCCGGCGGTATTACGAGCCCGCGCCGATTCGGCAACTGCAACTGTCCGGCATCCCAGCATCCGGCGGCGATACGTGGACGGCCGCTTCGGCCAGATTCACTTGTATATCGCTGAGGCTGTCGACGGATCAGCGGCAAACACACCCTTGATGTGCTTTCATCCGACTGCGGTGTCGGGCGACTTCTATCGCGATTTCATGCTGGAAATGAGCAAGGACCGGCGGGTGATGGCGATGGACACGCCCGGCTACGGCCGCTCCGACCCCCCGCCCGAGCCTCAGCCGATGATCGAGCTGGCCGGTACGGCAGCCGACGCGTTGGACGCGCTGGGCTACGGGGCCAACGGCCAGGGCGCGGTGGACGTGATCGGCTATCACACCGGGACCTTTATCGCGGCAGAACTGGCAGTGATCCGGCCGGATCTGGTGCGCCGGCTGGTGCTGCCGGGAATTCCCTACAACGTCGGAGAAAAGCGCAAGGAGATGTACGAACAGTACGCCAGGCGCAAAGAGCTTACGGAAGACGGCTCCAACGCCATGGAAGTCTGGCGCTTCTGGGTGAACGGCCGGCATCCTGGCGTGTCCCTGCAGCGCGGCGCCTCACACTTCGTCGATCATCTGCAGTCGGGACCCTATTCCTGGTGGGCCTACCACAGCGTGTTCAGCTACCCGGCCGAAGCGCGCCTTCCCCTGGTGCGGCAGCCCGTGCTGGTGCCCAATACGCACGGCAACCTACAGGAAAACTCCCGGGCTGCCGCGCAACTGCTGCCGGACGTGCGGGTGGCGGAAATGCCCGACTTGAGCCACGGCGTGTTCGACGTGGGCGTGGACCGCCTGGCCGGTGTCTCACGCGAATTCCTGGATCAATAAGTCATGAAGTTCGAGCGAGTCGCCGCTTTGGGCGCCGAGGTCTCCGGAATTGACCTCTCAGGGACCCTGTCCGATGCCGAAATCGATGAAATCGAGGCGGGGCTGTTGAATCACCGGGTACTCTTCTTCCGCAACCAGGACTTGAACGGCGGCCAGCTCGTCGAGTTCTCGCGGCGTTTTGGAGAGAGCTTTGTCCAGCCGGCGCTGGCGCACAAATACCAGGAACTCCTGTTCCTGGAGAACGACAACAGCAGACCGCCCACTCTGAACACGTTTCATCAGGACATGACCGGGCTGCCCCAACCGGCCGGCCCTGCACATGCTTCACGCGCTAGTGGTCCCTGAAGGCGGCGGCGACACAATGTGGTCCTGCAATTACTGCGCCTACGAGAGCCTGTCGGAAAACATGCGGCGATTTCTTTGTGGTCTCACCTGCACCCACAGCGTGCTGAGATACTACGAGCCCATTGTCAAACAATGGGAAAATGCCGAAGAGAAGCAGCGGGAATTCGAAGTGGATTTTCCGCCGGTGTCACACCCACTGATCCGAACCCACCCCCGAACCGGCCGCAAGTCGCTGTTCGTCAATCGCTTCTTCACCGACCACATCGATGGCTTTACACCGAAGGAGAGCGAGAACCTGCTGGAATTCCTCTACCGGCACATCGAGACGCCCGAGTTCTGCGTGCGACTCAGGTGGAGGGTCGGCACCCTGGCCATCTGGGACAATCGATGCACTTCGCATTACGCGCTTGCCGACTACTACCCGCAACACCGCAAGATGCAGCGAGCGTCGGTCGCGGGCGACGACGTTTTCTAGCTCAAGCGATCGAGAAAAGCGAGCACTTCCTCGGCAATCGCGCCGGCGCCCTCTTCCATTACGGCCCGGGTCACAACCTTGCGCTCGACGAAGATAGCGCCCGGAATGTCGGCGGCGGCCTGGCGCGTATAGTCCTTCAGCAGGTACTGGGTGGCCACAATCAGAGTGTCGTGCCGTACGCTTCGAAACCGGGGAACACACTCGTAGGTGAGCGTGGCGTGATATCCCCAATTCGCCCGCTCTCCCGCACGCAGCAGTTCAACGAAATTGCTGAAGGCCCGTTTGAGCGTCATCCCGCCCAGACGCTTCCTTACGCTGAATTCCCAGGCATTCGAAAGGCTGTTGAGCTCCTCCGTGTAGCCAGGATCGGCCGTCGATTTCGGATACCGCGCGGCCTGCTGTTCAGGCATGAAGTAAGGCACATCGATCAGCGCCAGCCTGCGCACCCGGTCCGGTTGCAGGCGCGCCATTTCAACTGCCAGCAGGCATCCGCTGTGGAAGCCGAGCAGATCGCAGTGGTTTCCCGCCAGGTTGTCCGAAGCTTCAAGCGCATCAAGCATCGTGGTTGCGATTTCCTCCATCGATAGCATCCGCGCGGGTGGGTCGGATCCCCCGAAACCGGGACAATCAGGGGCGCATACCAGCCTCTGCTCCCCCAGCAGCGGGGCGATCGTCTCAAAAAAGGACCCGCTGTAGGGGAACGGGTGCAGACATACGAGAGGTGGTTGCTACGGGAGCGAGGGCATCCTGCCCTCGTCGAGGGCTGGAAGCCCTCGTTCCCAGGGGAGATGCCCTCGTTCCCGGGGATCAAGCAAGCGCAGGTGAATCTGGCCGAGCTTGGTTGTTACGTAGGCGCGTTTCATAGGCAACGGCTATCGGCTCCCGCGCACCGCGAGCCGCGCACCGGACAAGCGTTTCACTCCCGGGCGAGAGCCGGCGCGTACGCGAGGTCGGGTTTGCGTGCCGCACGCACCTCGTCGGGGCGGCGGATCGGCATGTGGTGGGGAGCCGAACGTACCGCCTCCGGATCCTTAAGCGCCGTGTCGCGAATGCGCACCATTGCTGCGATCAGTGCATCCAGCGCCTCGGGGGATTCAGTTTCGGTCGGCTCGATCAGAAGGCACTCGGGAACCAGCAGAGGGAAGTAAACCGTCGGCGCATGAAAGCCTTCATCGAGCATGGCCTTGGCGAAATCGGCCGCGCTCACGCCGGTGGCGTCGCGCAAGCGCTTCAGGCTGATCACGAATTCGTGGCCGGCGCGGCGCTGCGGATAGGCCAGATCAAAGCCTTCTTCGGCGAGCCGGAATGCCAGGTAGTTGGCGTTGAGCACGGCATGATCCGCCACCCTCTGCAACCCTTCGCGCCCGAGCATCCGGATATATATCCAGGCGCGCAGCAGCACGCCTATGTTGCCTCCGCCGGCCGACAGCCGGCCGATGCTCTCCGGGCTTTCGCTTCGCCACCGGTAGGCGCCATCGGCCTTTTCCACGAACGGCACGGGGAGAAACGGCGTCAGACAGCCCGCCACGCCTACCGCGCCGGCGCCGGGACCTCCTCCGCCGTGCGGCGTAGAGAAAGTCTTGTGCAGATTCAGGTGCACGGCGTCGAACCCCATGTCGCCGGGCAGCACACGGCCCAGCAGGGCATTGAGGTTGGCGCCGTCGTAGTACAACAGGCCGCCCGCGGCGTGAACGCGCTTGGAGATTTCCAGAATACGGCGCTCAAACACGCCCAGGGTGGACGGGTTGGTAAGCATGATGCCGGCGGTCCGCGGTCCGAGCGCGGCATCGAGCGCCGCCAGATCAATGTCGCCGTCCTTGCCGGTAGCGATTTCGTGCACCTTCAGGCCGCACATGGCGGCTGTAGCCGGGTTGGTGCCATGCGCGGCGTCGGGAACGATGATCTCGTCGCGGCCGAAATCACCGCGCGACCGGTGGTAGGCGTCAAACATTGCCACCCCGGCAAACTCCCCCTGGGCGCCGGCCATCGGCGCCAGGGATATGGCCTCCATGCCCGTCACCGCGGCCAGCAGTTCCTGCAGTTCATGAAGACAGGCAAGCAGGCCCTGGGTGGCGGAATCCGGCGCCGCGGGATGCACCTCCAGAAATCCCGGCAGCGAGGCCAGGCGGTGGCAGGCCCGGGGGTTGTATTTCATGGTGCAGGAACCCAGCGGATAGCTGTTGGTGTCAATCGAGAAGTTCAGCTGCGAGAGGCGGGTGTAGTGGCGCACCACGTCCAGCTCCGAAACTTCCGGAAGCGGTGCGATCCGGTTCCTTAAGACCCCGGCCGGCAAATCGGCAAGACTTGCGTTCTCCATCTCAGGCGCCTGCGCCCGGGCGCGACGGCCGGGGCGTGAAATCTCGAAGATCAGCTTACGCGGCATCTCTACTACTCTCGGCAGGCCGGATTTGTTCCATGATCTGGCGCAAGGCGGATGCGTAGCGAGAAATATCCTCTTGCGTGCGCATTTCGGTCGCGCACACCAGCAATGCGTTGCCCAGCTCGGGGTATTGGGCCGAAATGTCGATGCCTCCCAGAATCCCGTTTTTGGCCAGCGCGGCGAGAACCGGCGCCACGGGGCGATCCAGAATCAAGACATCTTCGTGGAAAAACGGCACATCGAAGGCTCTTTGCACACCCCTGACGGCCGTCAGTGCCGCAACCAGTTCGCTCGCTCGCGCATGGCAGGCGGCCGCCACCCGGCGCAAGCCTTCGCCGCCAAGCAGGGCCATGTAGAGGGTGGCCGCGGTAACCATCAGGCCCTGGTTAGTGCAAATGTTTGAGGTCGCCCGGCTTCGTCGGATGTGTTGCTCACGCGCCTGCAGCGTCAGCACGTAGGCCGGATCGCCTGCCGCATCGACGGTTCGCCCGGCCAGCCGCCCGGGCATCTGCCGCAGGTAGCGCGCCTTGCAGGCCAACAAGCCCAGGTATGGACCGCCCCCAGACATGGGGATACCCAGCGGCTGGCCTTCACCGCATACGATGTCCGCCCCCCATTCCCCCGGCGGCTGCAACAGTCCCAGCGATACCGGATTCGCACCCACAATCAGCAGAGCCCGCTCCTGGTCGGCACGGGCACGCCAGGCATCGATGACGGGCAGGCCGCCCAGATAATTCGGCAGAGCCACCGCCAGCGCGGTAAAACCGCCACCGGCAGCGTGGTCCACCGCTCCAAAATCGGCCCGGCCCGATGAATCCAGGGGCACTTCCACCAGCTCAATCCCCTGCCCGCGCAACAGGGTTCTCGCTACGGCCCGCCAGGCCGGATGCAAGGAACGGGCCACGGCGATTCGGCGCGAGCCCGACTGCCTGTTGCAGCGCACCGCCATCAGACAGGCTTCGGCAAAGGCGGTGGCGCCGTCGTACAGCGAGGCATTGGCCACGTCCATGCCGGTGAGCCCGGCAATCATGGTCTGATACTCGTAGGTCAGCTGCAGCGAGCCCTGGGCCGCTTCGGCCTGGTAGGGCGTGTAGTTGCTGTAGAACTCACCGCGCGATGCGATATCCCAGATCGCCGCCGGAATATGGTGCTCATATGCGCCGCCGCCGGCGAAGCACAGCAACAGTTCGTTGCGGCGGGCGCGCTGATTGGCGATCCGCCCCACTCCCGCTTCGTCCAGGCCCGGCGAAATACCCGGCGGCTCGGCCCGCAGCAGCCGGTCCGGAATCTCGTCGTACAGTTCGTCGATCGCGCCGGCGCCCAGGCGCCGCAGCATGTCCTGAACCTGCGAGGACGTGTGCGGGACAAACGGCATTTCGGGTCAGGAGTCCAGTAATTCCTCGTACTGGTCCGAGTCCAGTAATTCCTCCCAGTCGGCAGGATCCTCAGGACTGATCTCAAACAGCCAGCCCGCGCCATACGGGTCCTGCGAAATCAGTTCCGGGGACTCCTTGATGACTTCATTCACCGCGACCACCTCGCCCACCACCGGCGAATACACGTCGCTGGCCGCCTTGACCGATTCCACGACCGCGCAAACGTCACCGGCCACAAGCGCTGCGCCCACCTCCGGAGTGTCCACGTAAACGAGGTCGCCGAGCTGCTCCTGGGCATAGTCGGTCAGGCCCACTACCAGTGTCCCGCTGTCTTCCAGACGCACCCATTCGTGCTCGCTGGTGTATTTCAGCTCAGTCGGTATTTCTGACACGTAAGCTACCTCGCTATTTCCCTTATTGGTGTCCCGGCTCAACCAGAATTCGGCCGCGGCGCACGAAAGGCGGTTTCACAACGGCGCAGGGCGTCCCCGCGCCACGAATTTCCACTTCACACTCCGTGTACGGCCCGACCGGCACGCGCGCCAGACCGATGGAAACTCCCATAGTAGGTGAATAACCACCGCTGGTCACCACGCCTGGGCCATTGATGGTGAACACCTTCTGGCCGGCGCGAAGCATACTTCTTTTTTGCACAACCAGGCCCTTGAAGGCCGGCAGATCTGCGTCCTCCAAGAGCTCTTCCAGCGCCCGCCGGCCGACAAAATCCCGCTGCGGAGGGTCCATTGCCAACGTCCACTTGAGCCCGCAGTGCAGCGGGGTCACGGTGGTGTCCATATCCTGGCCATACAGGCACAGTCCGGCCTCTAGCCTGAGCGTGTCGCGCGCACCCAGCCCGCAGGGCGTTACGCCGGACTCGAGCAGGGCTCGCCAGAACGCCTGTCCCATCGCCGCGTCGAGATAGATTTCGAAGCCGTCTTCACCCGTGTAGCCGGTTCGCGCAGCCAGGATTCCGTCTTCGTCCATGGCGCCAAAGGTTTTCAGGGCGGCCAGGCCGGCGGCATATTCCGCGCCAACGACCGTGGCGGCCACCGTGGCGCCCGATTCCATGGCCTTGGGGCCTTGCACCGCCAGCGTTACCCGGTTGTCCTCGGGGCCAAGCTGCACGGGAAACGCGCGCGCAACCCTCCGCATCTGCTCTCGCACCGCCTCGGCGGTCGCGGCGTTGCTCACCACGCGGTATCGATCATCCGCCAGGCGATACGCGATCAGATCGTCGATCACACCTCCGGAGTCGTCAAGAAGACAGGTGTAGAGCCCCGCAACCCGGTCACCCAGCCGATCGACGTCGTTGGCCAACAGCCGGCGCAAATACGACTTTGCGCCCCGGCCCGAGACCAGCGTCAGCGCCAAATGCGAAACGTCGAACACGCCGGCGGAGTTGCGCACCGCGTGATGCTCCGACACTTGCGATCCGTAGTGCAGCGGCAGCTCCCAGCCGCCAAACTCCACCGTCCGCGCCCCGCCGGCGCGATGCTGGTCCAGCAAAGGCGTTGCTTTACCCGCCATCAATCGAACCCGCTATGAAGTGGTCCACCTCGCGTTCCAGCAACGGCAGCGGCAGGGCGCCGTTGACCAGCACGGCATCGTGGAACGCACGCACGTCAAACTTATCGCCCAGCGCTTCCTCGGCCCGCCGCCGCAGCTCCTTGATCTTCAATTCACCCAGCTTGTAGCCCAGCGCCTGGCCCGGCCAGGCAATGTAGCGGTTGATTTCGTTCTCGACGTTGGTCAGGCTCAGCGAGGTGTTGCCCGCCAGGTAGGCCACGGCTTGGTCGCGAGTCCAGCCCTTGGAATGGATGCCGGTATCGATGACCAGCCGGCAGGCGCGCCACATCTCGTAGCTGAGCCGCCCGAAATGTTCGTAGGGCGTGGTGTAGATGCCCATTTCCACACCCAGCCATTCCGTATACAGCGCCCATCCCTCGACAAACGCGGTAAATCCCAGAGTGCGGCGGAATTCCGGGACGCCTTCCAGCTCCCGCGCCAGCGCTATCTGCAGATGATGACCCGGCACCGCCTCATGCACGGTCAGCGCCGGAAGCTCGTAGAGTGGGCGTTGATCCAGCGCGTGTGTATTCAACCAGTAATAACCGCCGCGGTTGCCGCCGCGGGGTGGCGCCCAATAGCGGGCCGTGGTTCCGGTGGGCGCCATCTCTGCGGGCATGGGCATGATTCCATACGGCGTTCGCGGCAGCAGGCCGAACCAGCCCGGCAGCAAGCCGTCCACCTTCTTGGCGATAAGGGACGCCCGGCTCAAGAGTTCTTCCTCGGTCCGGGCATAAAAGCGTGGATCGGTGCGGAGAAACGCGACGAACGCCTCAATGCCGCCCTCAAACTGAAGTTCCTCCACAAGCGCCAGCATTTCGGAGCGGATACGCGCCACCTCCCCCAGCCCAATGGCATGAATTTCCTCCGGAGACAGATCCAGCGTGGTCATTGCGCGGATCCTCTGCCGGTAGTAGTCGGCGCCACCGGGCAGTTGCGACGCTCCCAGGCTCTCGCGCGCGTGCAGCCGGTATTCCTCATCCAGGAATTCCGCCAGCCTGGCCAGCGCCGGAAGCGCCTGAAGGCCGATGACTTCCCTGGCTTCGGTTTCAAGCCGGATTCGGTCCGCGGCGGGTATGGAGGCCGGCACGCGGGTAAACGGCTCGAAGAACGCGCTTTCCTCGACCGCCTCGGCGGCCGGCGCAACGACCGTGGGCAGCACACTGTCGAGCACTACCATCGGCGCCACAAAGCCGTCCGTAATGCCGGCACGCATATTCTGAATGTGTTGCTCCACGTATTCGGGAATTGCCCGCAGACGCTGAAGATAGTCCTCATAGGCTTGAGTTGTCCGGAAACTCACGCCGTCGGTAGCCCGCAGCAATTGAGAATGAAAGCCGCTGTCGGCGATGAATGGAATGCGCTCGGGATAATGGGCAGCGGACTCGATCCGGTTGCGCAGCATCCACTCGAACAATTCGTAGTCCATGCGGCGCGCGGCCGGTAGCGCGTTGATTTCCAGCCGCTTGAGGCGATCCATGAATGCGGCGGCCTGGCGCTTGCGGCGTTCGATATCGTCAAACGACACGCCGGGCAGCCGGTCGTTGTAGTCGTCGACCCCCATTGCGGTAGCCAGCAGGGGGTTCTCGCGCAGCCTCGCGGCCCATTCCTCGGCAAACAACTGATCTAACTGCGGCTCCGCGGCCGGTTGTTGCGCGCCCGCCGCAAGGGCGCCGGTAATCATCACAAATGCCAGTGCATAGACCGGCATGTATACCCTTGGCATGCTCTCACTCCCGAAGAATCGTTGCGATGCGGCCCGCGGCCCGCGGCCCGCGCCGAGCGCCCGAAAAGGCACTCACCTCTCTCTATAAATGATGCGCCCTTTGCTCAAATCGTAGGGGGTCAATTCCACCGTGACCCGGTCGCCGGTGAGGATGCGGATGTAGTGCTTGCGCATCTTTCCGGATATATGCGCCATCACCGCGTGGCCGTTATCCAGCGTGACGCGAAAAGTGGTGTTGGGCAAAGTCTCGGTGACTATCCCTTGAAATTGAATCGGTTCCTGTTTCGCCACCGAACGGCTACCCGCGAATGAAATAATGGCCGCGAGGGCATCCCGCCCTTACTGGAAGCGAGGGCGTGCCCGCCTTCGTCGAGGGCAGGATGCCCTCGTTCCCGGGAGGTCTCATTGATCCTCCTCGGCCAGCTGGCGATCCTCTACCTGAAGTGCCAGTCCCTCGCCCGATTCATCGAGTTTCACCAGAAGGCGGCCTCCAGTCTGGAGATCGCCGAAAAGCATTCGCTCAGCCAGCGGCTTCTTGATGTGTTCCTGAATTACGCGCGCCATGGGTCTGGCGCCCATTTTACGGTCATACCCGCCCCTGGCAATCCATTCCCTTGCGGCATCTTCGAGTACCAGCGTCACATTACGGCCCTGCAATTGCGCCTCCAGCTCCAACACGAGTTTCTCAACCACCCGCAGGACCGAGTCATGCTCCAGCGGATCGAATTGGATCACGCCATCCAGGCGGTTGCGGAATTCCGGCGAGAAGGCTTTTTCGATCGCCGTCATGGAATCGCTGGAATGATCCTGCGAGACAAAGCCAATGGAGCTGCGGGCAGCCTCGCGCGCACCTGCGTTGGTGGTCATGACCACGATCACATGGTTGAAGTTCGCCTTGCGGCCGTTGTTGTCGGTCAGCGTGCCGTGATCCATCACCTGCAGCAGGAGATTGAACACGTCCGGGTGGGCTTTTTCTATTTCGTCCAGCAACAGTACCGAGTGGGGATGGCGGGTAACGGCCTCGGTCAGCTGTCCGCCCTGATCAAAGCCCACGTAACCGGGCGGGGCGCCGATCAGCCGCGAGGCCGTATGCCGCTCCATGTATTCCGACATATCGAAGCGCAGCAGTTCCAGGCCCATGCAATAGGCCAGCTGCCGGGTCACTTCGGTCTTGCCGACGCCGGTGGGACCGGAGAACAGAAAACTGCCCACCGGTTTTTCCGGTTCGCGCAACCCCGAGCGCGCCATGCGGATCGCCGAGGACAAGGCCTCGATAGCGGGATCCTGGCCGAAAATCACCCGCTTGAGGTTACCGGCCAACTGCTCCAGCAACTCGCGATCGGAGGCCGTGACGGTGCGTGGCGGAATGCCGGCCATCTGCGCGACCACGGCCTCGACCTGGGATACGTCCACGATACGTTCCTGGTCCTCGCCCGCTTTCAGCTTCAGACGCGCTCCGGCCTCGTCAACGACGTCGATGGCCTTGTCCGGCAGGCAACGATCCCCGATGTGGCGGGCCGACAACTCGGCGGCCGCGCGCAGGGCTTCGTCGCTGTAGGCGCTACGGTGATGCTCCTCGAAACGGCTCTTGAGCCCGCACAGAATCTCGTAGGTTTCCTCCACGCTCGGCTCCGGCACGTCGATTTTCTGGAAGCGCCGCGCCAACGCGCGGTCGCGCTCGAACACGCCGCGATATTCCTTGTAGGTGGTGGATCCGATACAGCGCAAGTCACCGTTGGCAAGCACCGGCTTGATGATGTTGGAGGCGTCCAGCATTCCGCCGGAAGCGGCGCCGGCGCCAATCACCGTGTGAATCTCATCGATGAACAGAATTGCGCCTTCCTCGGCCGCCAGCTCGTTCACCAGCGCCTTCAGGCGCTTCTCGAAATCTCCCCGGTAGCGCGTGCCGGCCAGCAGCGCGCCCATGTCCAGAGCATACAGGGTGCACCCGGCCAACGCGGTCGGCGCGTCCTCGCGCACCATCATCTGCGCCAGACCCTCGGCCAGGGCGGTCTTGCCCACACCTGCGTCGCCCACAAACAGCGGGTTGTTCTTGCGCCGGCGGCTCAGCACCTGCATGGCCCGCTCAACCTCCTTCAAGCGCCCCACCAGCGGATCAATGCGCCCTTCCAGGGCCCGCTCGTTGAGATTCGCGGCATACGTGTCCAAAGCGCGCGCGCTGCGCGAGCCCGATTCGTCTTCGCTGATAGCATCTCCGGGGGGGGCTGCCTTGGCGCGTGCGATGCCGTGGGAAATATAGTTCACGACGTCCAGGCGGGTGACGCCCTGGCGGTTGAGCTCACTAACCGCGAAGGTCTGGTTCTCGGCAAACAGCGCCACCAGCACGTTTGCCGAGCTGACTTCCTTGACTCCGCTGTTCTGCACGTGCGCCATGGCCCGCTTGAGTATCCGGTCGAAGGCCCGGGTGGGCCGCGTCTGCCGGTCGGCTTCAACGCCCAGCGTCGGCATGGTTTCCTCGAGATGGTCCTCCAGCGACCGCGCCAGCTCATCCACGTCGGCTTCACAGGCCGCCAGGATTTCGGCCACCACGGGGCTGCTGGTCAAGGCCAGCAGCAGGTGCTCGGCGGTGAGGAACTCGTGGCGGCTTTCCCTGGCGCGCACCAGCGCGTTCGACAAGCAGATTTCAAGCTCGCGGCTTAGCATGGGTGTCGTGTGTCATTTGTGAACGACACTACGCTTTCTCAACCACGCAAGCAAGCGGATGTTCGTGACGGCGCGCGTATTCCAGCACCTGGGCAGCCCGGGTTTCGGCGATCTCAAACGCAAACACGCCACACACGCCGCGCCCCTTCATGTGCACTTCCAGCATGATGCGAGTGGCCTTCTCGCGTCCGTAACCGAAAAGGTTCTGTAACATCTGCACGACAAACTCCATCGGGGTATAGTCATCGTTGAGCAGCACCACGCGAAACAACGATGGGCGGTCAACTTCCGGCGGAGCGGTTTCGGTTGACAGGGCGCCGTCGGGTTTGTGCAGATATTCGTTGTCCGTGGGCTTGTTCATTTTGAGCAGACGCGATGATGCCTTAAATTATCACAAGCTGCCGGGCTCATTGTGATGTAGACGTGGATATTTGGCATGAATTCGGTGAATTGGAGCAGACTGCTTAAGGGCTTTCCCGCGCTGGCGCTGGCTCTGGTCGCGGCTTGGCTGCTGGCACGGATCGGATTGACCGCCTGGGAAATGACCCGGATTGAGCAGCCGAATCCGACCGCGGGACGGTCTGCTGTGACGACTCGTATTGAGACCGCTGACGCTCCGGGAAGCACTCTCTTCGGATCGCCGCCCCGGCGAATCGAATCAGGCGGAGCTCCGGGACTGCTGAGTGGCGGGGACTTTCATCTGCGCGGCGTGGTGGCGTCGGGCAACAAGCGCATGGCGCACGCCATCATCGAGTCCGGCGGGGTTTCCGGCGCCTACTTTCCCGGGGACAGTGTGGCAAACGGCCTGAGCCTGCAAGAGGTGCGTCCGAACGAAGTGCTTCTCAGGCGCGGCGCCGAACTACTCCGCCTGCCGCTGCTTGACTTGAGCCCCGGCATCGGCAGCAGGATTCCACGAGACCTCGGCGCAGCCCCCAACCCGGGCAATATCGCGGATATCCTGGCCGCGCCCCCGCAAATGACGCTGTCCCAATTCCTGCGCATGGAGCCGATCATGGATGCGGACGGCGGAATGGAGGGCTATCGAATCTTCCCGCGCACACGGCGCGCCTTGTTCGACAGCCTGGGGCTGGTGTCCGGCGATCTGGTCGTTGCGATCAACGGCATTCCCTTCGACAAGGACAATATCGCCCAGGCAAGAGGGCAGATGAATAGCGGGGGAGATATGATGCTTAGCGTAATCCGCGAAGGTGAGCAGCTTGAAGTGAACGTAGGCGGTGCGAATTTCGGCCTTCTGGCCATGTGAGGGTAGGAAGATGAGTCTGAACCGCGCAAGATTGAGTGGGCCATGGGCGCTGCTGGCCATACTTTTGCTGGCCGGCCCCGTTCAATCACAGCAAGACGCGGTGCGACTCAACTATCGCAACGCCGACCTGGAAGAAGTGGTGGAAGCCGTGGGCCGCGCCATCGGAAAGAACTTCGTGATCGATCCGGCGGTCGGCATGGATCAGAAATTCACACTGGTCGGATCCAGTCCCATGTCGCCCGAAGCCTTCTACCAGGCGTTCCTGTCGATGCTCAGCGCCCACGGCATCGTCGCGGTCCCCTCCGGCCCCGTGATCAAGCTGTCGCCGGACCGGACCCTGCGTATCCTGGCCGAGGTCCCCGAGGGTGAGCTGCGCAGCAATGAACTTCAGACGCGGGTTCTGCCGGTTGCCAACGTCGATGCCCAGACCCTGGTTCCGATACTTCGCCCGCTTCTCTCTCCGGGCGCGCACCTGGCCGCCCATGCGCCAACCAACGTGGTGATTCTGTCCGACCGCGGATCCAACCTGAACCGGGTCGAGCGGGTGGTCAAGCGCATTGATCTCAGGAACGACCAGCCGATCGAGGTCATACCGCTTGAGTACGCCAGCGCCCGGGACCTGGTTGCCGTGCTAAGCGACATCGGCGAAGTCTCCGGGGCGAGCTACGGCGTGGCCGTGGCGGACGACCGAACCAACAGCATTCTGCTGAGCGGCGAGAAGAACCGTCGCCTCGAAATGCGCGCTCTGCTTGCGCATCTGGATACGCCACTGGTGGAAGGCGCCAGCACCCGGGTGCGTTATTTGAATTACGCCAATGCCGAGAACCTGGCGGCCAAGCTCTCTTTTCAGTTTTCCGACGAAGGCGACACCGAACAGAAGGTGCAGGTGTCGGCCGACGAAGACACTAACGCGCTCATCATCGACGCTCCGGCCGACACCTTGCGGCGCATGCTTTCGGTGGTCGATCAGCTCGACATCCGGCGCGCGCAGGTGCTGGTGGAAGTCCTGATTGCGGAGATCAACGCCGAGAGGGCCAACCAACTGGGCGTGAATTGGGCCGCCTACGACCCGAAACGGGTGCTCGGCAGCACCGATTTCCCGGCAACGGGGTCCAGCCTGCGCGAACTTGTAGCCGGCTCTCTGTCGGATACCGACCAGGGGCGGGCCTTGGCGGGCCAGGCCATGGGGCCAGGAGCGGGTTTCGCGCTAGGGCGGGTGCGCGACGAGGGCTTAAGCTTTGCGTCCCTCATCAGCGCGGTGGAAAACACCGCCGGCGCCAACATTCTGGGCACGCCCATGCTGGTTACGCTGGACAACCAGAAGGCCGAGTTCAGCGTCGGCCAGACCGTTCCGTTCATCACCGGCAGCTACGCCAGTTCGGGAATCAACCCCAGCGGCGCCGACGGTCAGATCCGGCCCTTCACCACCGTGGATCGGGGAGACGTCGGACTGCGACTGACAATTACGCCGCAAATCAATCAGGGCGACGCTGTGCGACTGGAGATTGAACAAACACTCTCCGAACTCGCTCCCTCGGTGGCCGGCGCCGTGGACCTGGTGACCAACACACGCTCGTTGAGCACTGCGGTGATCGTTGAGGATGGGGGCACGCTGGTTCTGGGGGGGCTGATTCAGGAAAAGGTCCGGCAAAACCGCCAGGCGGTGCCGCTGCTGGGCCGGTTGCCGCTGATCGGTGGCTTGTTCCGCGCCAGCAGCGAAAGCCGGGAGAAAACCAACCTGATGCTGTTTATCCGGCCCACCATCCTGCGTGATTCGGCCCAGGCCGATGCCGCCACCAACGCCAAGTACAACTACCTTCGTCGCCAGCAGCTGGTTCGATCCTATTCCGGCAAGGGCCCGATGCTGCCGGAACTGGAGGATGCGTTCAATTTGGGGAATGAATCCAACGACTCCGATCCCGACGACGGCGCGGGACCGCCTGGCGAGGCGACTCCAGTTCCGGATTGAATTCCCTGCCCTTCAACTTCGCGCAGCGCCACGGGGTGCTGCTTGCGCCGGGACCGAACGGCGAGCTGATCGCGCTGGTGCGGGCCGGGGCCGGGCTGGCGGGCCTGGCAGAGGCCGGACGCATGGCCGGACGCCCGGTTCGACCGCAGCTCATCAACGCCGAGGATTTTGATCGCCGCCTGCGGGCGCGCTACGAAATGGGCGCCGACAGCGCTCTGTCTATTGCCGAAGATCTGGACGAGGACCTTGAACTGGGCGCGCTGGCCCGCGAGCTGCCGGCCCCGTCAGACCTGCTCGACAGTGACAATGACGCGCCGATTATTCGGCTGCTGAACGCGGTCCTGGCCTCGGCGATCCGCACCGGCGCCTCGGATGTGCACCTGGAGCCGGGCGAGTTCAACCTGAACGTGCGGTTCCGTGTTGACGGTGCGCTTCGCGAGACCCTGAAACTCCGCCGGGGCTTGGGCCCGCTGGTCATTTCCCGCGCCAAAGTAATGGCCGACCTGGATATCGCCGAAAAGCGCCTGCCGCAGGACGGGCGCATTTCGCTGAGGATCGCGGGACGGGCGGTAGACGTGCGCATTTCCACCCTTCCCGGGATTCACGGCGAGCGTGTGGTCATGCGCCTTCTCGACAAGCAGTCCGGACGTCTGGACCTGCAATCGCTGGGAATGGACCCGGGCACCTTGGAGCGCATGGAGCAGCTGATTCAACGCCCGCACGGCATTTTTCTGGTTACCGGACCGACCGGGTCGGGCAAGACCACCACCCTGTATGCCGCCCTCGAGAAGATAAACGACAGTACGGGCAACATCATGACGGTGGAAGATCCGGTGGAGTACTATCTGGAAGGCGTGGGCCAGACCCAGGTCAACAACCGCGTGGGGCTGACCTTTGCCCGTGGTCTGCGCGCCATCCTTCGCCAGGATCCGGACGTAGTGATGGTGGGTGAAATCCGCGACCTGGAGACCGCCGAAATCGCCGTGCGCGCCAGCCTGACCGGTCACCTGGTGTTTTCCACCCTGCACACCAACTCCGCGGTGGGCGCGGTTACCCGGTTGCGTGATATGGGCCTGGAGCCGTTCCTGATTTCATCCAGCCTGCAGGGTATTCTGGCCCAGCGCCTGGTGCGGAAGCTGGATCCGGCTACGCGGGAGGCCTATTCACCCGGAGAATACGAAAGCGCACTATTGGACTTGAATCCCGGCGAAGCCCCTGCTCTCTACCGGCCCGGCCCGGTGGCGGCAGCCGAGGGTGGCGGCTACCGTGGGCGGACCGGCATTTATGAACTGATCAGTGTCGGCGACCCGCTCCGCAGTCTGATTCACGATGGCGCGCCCGAGCAGCAACTGGAGGCCGAGGTTCGAGCCGACACCCCATCGCTTCGGGCTAATGGAGTGGACAAGGTGCGCAGCGGCCTGACTTCGCTCGAAGAGGTGCTGCGCGTGACCAGCAAGGAGTAGATCAACTATTGCCTCAGTGGAATTTCACCGCGCAAGACCCCCACGGACGCCGCAGGCGCGGCACGCTTGATGGCGATAACCCACGGCATGTGCGCGGTCTGCTGCGCGAGCAGGGGCTGCGCCCGCTCAACGTTCGCCCCGCCCAGCCGGCCGGAATCTTAAATCGCCTTTTGCCGGGCAGGCGGCCCGCGTTGAGCAGCCAGGCGCTCGCGCAGCTTATCCGGCAGCTGGCCACTTTATTGCGTGGCGGTCTGCCTCTCGACACGGCGCTTAAAGCCCTGGTAGCGCAGCGCGGGCGCCACAGCGAAGTGCTGATGGGCGTTCGCGCCCGGGTGCAGGAGGGCTACAGCTTCGCTGAAGCACTGGGAGCGTCCCGGCGCAGGTTTCCGGAGCTGCTGGTAGCCACGGTCGGCGCCGGTGAGCGGATCGGCCGCCTGGAGGAGGTGCTGGAGCGGCTGGCGGAACATTTCGAAAAGCGGCAGGCGCTGCGCCAGCAGGTGCGCTCGGCGCTGGCGTATCCCATGGTGCTGACCGTAATCAGTTTGGGCATCGTGAGCCTGATGCTGGTATATGTCGTGCCGCAAGTGACACCCGTGTTCGTTGACAGCGGAGTGGAGCTACCCCTTTTGACGCGAGTTCTGGTTGCGATCAGCGACTTCGCCCGCGTCTATGGCTGGCTTGCGCTGCTGATCCTGGCCGGCGGCGCCGTTTTGATCTCGCGCGGGATGCGCCTGCCGGCGGCGCGGCTGGAACTCCACCGGCTGGTGCTTCGAACACCGTTGGTCGGCGCCCTGACAAGGGAGTTGAATTCGGCCCGCCTGATGCAGTCGCTGGCGACGTTGACCGATGCGGGCGTCTCGGTTTGGGAGTCGCTACGGGTGGCCGCTCGAATGCTAACCAACCTGCCGATGCGCGAGGCTGCGCTGGCAGCGGCCGAAGAAGTCAGTGAAGGCAAACCGGCGGCGGCGGCGCTGGATCGAAGCGGATTGTTTCCACCACTATGTATTCAGCTCATCGCCAGCGGGGAAGCCAGCGGGGAGCTTCACCAACTTCTGGGCCGGGCCGCGGAGACCCAGGAACGCGACCTGTCGGCTCGGATCGAAACCATGACGTCCTTGCTCCAACCCCTGCTGATCCTGCTGGTAGGCGGCTTCGTACTGGTGATCGTGCTGGCCATCCTGATGCCGATATTTGAAATGAACCGTCTTATCGGCCAATAGCCTGGAAAACCGGAAATCGGGCTGCCGGCGCGCGGTGCCGGCAATGAGAGAGGTTGGGACTTGCGCCGCCGCTCAGATTACGCAGGGTAGTTGGGGCTTGCCGGAGAACCCGGCCACGCCCCCCGATGGCGCCGAGAAGGGTAAAGCGGCCGCGATATGAAAATCGCAGCCGCCTTACTTGGGGAGACTATTTCTCTTGGTCCTTTGTGAACATCCGTTCCATGCTTTCCTTGTTGGCATCCGCGGCGGCCTTGGCCTCCGCGGCCGCCTCCGCCGCACGTTCGGCTGTCATGCGCGCGCGCTCCACTTCGGCAGTGGTCTGGCGCTGAGCCGCTTCAAGGTCGCCTATCCTGCCCTCAAGGGCGGACATTCTGCTGCCCATGGCAGCAGCGTTGGCGTCCATCTTGGCGGCCATTTCGTCCATGCCCACGGTGCAGCAGCCGGAAAGAGCCATGGCCACCGCCGGTGCTCCAAGTAGAGCAATAAAGAGTCTGGTCTTTTTCATGAAGGTCCTCGGGTCCTCGCCATGTAAGTCGCGCCTGAATCAAGCGCACCGCATATCTTCGCCCAGGTCCCGAAAAAATGCAAGGGATTTGGGAAGTCCCGAACGCTGAAATCAGCTGCCCCGAGCCTATCTTCTTCCGTGGTGTACAGCGCTATCGGGCGGCGATTCGAACTTGCTCCGGCGCGGGTGAAATCGGCAAGGGAACGCCGAGGCGTTCGATCAGGGCGCGGCGCACAGCCTGGATATCCAGTTCGACGCGGGCCGCTTGCGCCGAGAACTTCAGTTGGTTGATCAGGGCATCCATCGCTTCGGGCGACTGATCCTCCAGCGGCTCATGCACCTCGACGTAAAGCCGGCCGTCACGCCAACCCACCTTGACCGGCTGATTGACGATATTCACGGGCAGACCCACCGGTACCTGGGGGAAAAGCCACTCGATGTCCTCCGGCAACATGCGCAGGCAGCCGTGGGTAACCTGCATGCCCACTCCGCGCGGCTTGTTGGTGCCATGAATCAGGTATCCGGGGGCCGACAGGTTGATGGCGTAGTCGCCCAGGGGGTTGTCCGGGCCGGGACCCACCACCCTCGGCAGGACTTCGCCCTCGGCCGCGTATTCGGCAATGATGGACTTGGGGGGACGCCAGGTGGGCTGGACTCGCTTGCGGGTTACTTTCCAGTCGCCCAGCGGAGTCTTCCAGTCCATGCGGCCAATGCTGATGGGAAAAGTCGCCACCATGTCCTGACCGGCCTGCTGGAAAAAGAAATACAGCCGGTATTCGGCAATGTTCACGACCGCGCCCCGGCGCCGGGCGTTCGGCAGGATAAACGAAGTAGGCAGCAGAACTTGCGCGCCTTCTTCTGGCACCCACATGTCCACCTCGGGGTTGGCCTGTTTCATGTCGGTAAAGCCCAGGCCGTTGCGGCGCGCTACATCCAGCAAGGACTCGCGGCGATCGGCGGCGACCCAGTGGGACTCGCCAACCACGGTGGTAGTCGGCGTGGGCAATAGAAAGTTCTCGGCCTGAACCGGGAGACCGGTGAACGTCCCGACAGCCAGGAGAATCAGCGCGCAGCGCGCAGCTCGAAATCTCACACTAGTCATCTAAAACTGCATCATGCCGGCGGCCCAGGTCAATCCTCCACCAAACGACACCATCATTATGCGCTGTCCACGCTTGATTCGTCCATCCCTCACCGCCACATCCAGCGCCAGCGGGATGGACGCGGCCCCGGTATTGCCGTGATCCTGCAAGGTCAGCACCACCCGCTCATCGGGCAGGCTAAGCCGCTTGCCAATTGCCTGAATAATGCGGATGTTCGCCTGATGCGGGATCAGCCAATCGATATCGTCACGGGTAAGCTCGTGTTGCTCCAACAGCCGGTCCACCGTCTTCCCCATCGTGCGAACGGCTATCTTGAAGACCTCGCTGCCTTTCATTCGAACCGCCAGGCCGCCGTCGCTCAGTTCGTGCGGATTACGGGATACGCCCGCCCGGCTGCGCAGTATGTCCACATATGATCCGTCGGCGCCCAGGATGAAGCTCATCATTCCGGGCTCCTGTGCAGGTTCCAGCACTACTGCGCCGGCGCCGTCGCCAAACAGAACGCAGGTCGAGCGGTCACTCCAGTCGGTAATGCGCGAAAGCACTTCAACGCCCACCACCAGGGCCTTGTTCGCGCGCCCCAGGCGAATCAGTCCGTCCGCGAGGCTTAAGGCATACAGCCAGCCGGTGCAGGCCGCCTCGCAACTGAATGCGCCGCAGGGCGGGATGCCCAAAGCGTCCTGAACCATGCAGCCCACGTTGGGGAACACCAGGTCGGGCGTGGTGGTTCCAACCACTACCAGGTCGATTTCCTCGGGCGTGCAATTGGCCGATTCAAGCGCAGCTCGGGCCGCCGGTATGGCCAGATCGGAACTTGCCTGTTCAGCCGCGGCCATGTGGCGGCGCTCCATGCCGGTGCGAGTTCGGATCCACTCGTCGGTGGTGTCCACCAACTTCTCCAGGTCCCGGTTGGTGAGCACCCGCTCGGGAAGATATCGGCCGGTGCCGGCGATGCGCGAATGACGCAGGCCCGCTATTCCGCCGGCTATGCCGCCAAGTTGCTCCATACTCCTTGAATCCGCTCGTTCACACCTTTCGCCACCTCGCGCATGGCGAGCTGTATAGCCTGCTGCCAGCCAACCTCGTTGCTGGCGCCGTGGCTCTTGATCACGATGCCGTTCAGGCCCACAAGCGCGGCTCCGTTGTGACGGTTCGGATCCAGCCGCTTCTTGATCGCGTACAGAAACGGCCAGCAGGCCAGGCCATAGGCCCGGCTGATCCACCCGCTGCGGAAATACGAAGCCATCTGCTGGTATACGAAATGCGCCGACCCTTCCATGGTCTTGAGCGCTATGTTTCCGGTAAAACCGTCGCAGACCACCACGTCGGCCCGATGCGTGAATACGTCGTTGGGCTCGACAAAGCCGTGGTAGTTAAGGCGGCTGTCGCTAAGCAGGGCATTGGCGGCCTGCACCGTTTCTATCCCCTTGATTTCTTCCTCGCCGGTATTCAGAAGACGAATAGCCGGGTTTTCCACGTTATTGATTGAGGCGATCACCGAGCCCATGACGGCGAACTGCAACAGATGGGTGGGAGTGCATACGGGGTTGGCGCCCAGATCCAGCATGTAGCAGACGCCTGCCAGGGTGGGCAAGGCAACCAGGATGGCCGGGCGGTCGATGCCCGGAAGCATCTTGAGCAGCAGGCGGCCGGTGGCCATCAGCGCGCCGGTATTCCCGGCGCTCACGCAGGCTTGCGCTTCTCCAGAGCGGGCCAGTTCTACCGCTATGCGCATCGACGAACGCTTCTTGCGGCGCAGGGCCTCTGAGGGGGTGTCGTCCATCGACACGACCTGGTCGGCGTGGTGTATCTCCACCCGGTTTGCCTCCTTGCCCAACCGACCCAGATTCTCGCGCACGATGTCCGCGTCCCCTACCAGGATCAGCCGCAACTCCTCGCGGTGGCGCAACATCTCCAGGCTGGCCTGGACCGCCACGGCGGGACCCAGGTCGCCGCTCATGGCGTCCACCGCAATGGTTGTCAGCTTGCTCATGCCGTTGAGACCGCCTTCAGCGCGATCCAACCCGGCCGGCTGGCTTCATTGACAAGAGGTGAATCCGGCGCACGAGCGCAGGGATCAGCCTTCCATCTCCTCCTCGTTCACCTCCGGAGGTGGCGGAATGACCTCACGGCCACGATAGTAGCCGTCGGGTCCGATATGGTGCCGGCGATGCAACTCGCCGGTTTCCTTATCCAGCGAGAGTGTGGGACGCCCAAGGGCGTCATGCGACCGGCGCATGTTCCGGCGCGAGCGCGATTTACGATTCTGTTGTACTGCCATCATAGTCCCCCTTGGAACCGGTCAAGAAGCCCCTTCACTACGTCCCTGCCTCAGCAGGGCCCCCAAGCCCGCCAGCGGCCGAGAGGCATCCGGTGAAGAGTGCGCTTCCGCTTGCCTCGTCACCGGACATTGCTCGTGAGCCGGCGCCATGGGCAAGCTGGTCAGGATTTCATCTTCCAATATTGTACCCAGCACTAACCCGTCCGGACCGGCCACGACCGTGTCATACGGCGATGCCACCTCCCGGATCTCGCTTTCGCTGCGTACAACGGTGAGCCGGCAGTCCACCTCAATCGGCCAGACTACCGGGGTAAGGCAGCGCTGACACTTCAGCTGCAGCGCTCCACGCGCCCAGACCGTCACGATTGGAAAACCTTCGATGCCGGACTCAAAAGACCAGCGCGCATCGATTAGTTCGGCCGACCCGGCGCCCGCGCACAGGTCCGTCAGGCGCGCGGACTCGCTTGCGGCGAAAGAGGCTTGTACGACGTGTCGACGACCGGCCCACTCACGCAACTTACGAATTGCTACGGCGTTACGCTCAATCACAATCCACCCTTGCGTTTGCTCAGGGGCCGCTATCATAGGAAGCCGTCTTTATGCTGTCAATTCAGCGGGTTGGGATCGGTTAATCAATGTCTCCGAAAATCGTGTTGGCGAGCCAGTCACCATACAAGCGCCAGTTGCTCGCACGGCTGGTCAGTGATTTCGCGACCGACCCTTCGGGCATCGACGAGAGCATGCTAGAAGGAGAGCGACCGCGGGAACAGGCGGTGCGGCTGGCGGAAGAAAAAGCAACGGAGGTGGCGCTGCGCCACGGTGGCGCATGGGTAATCGGCGCGGACCAACTGGCGGCGTTTGGCGGCCGGCCGATAGGCAAACAACCCACGGAAGATCAGGCGCGAGCGACTCTCATGTCATTCTCCGGCCGCCGCCTTAACTTCCACACTGCGGTATACGTGCTGACGCCAGCCGGCGAGACGTACACGCATGTGGACCTTACGGTGGCCCGGTTCCGACAATTGGACGCTGATCGGGTTGAGCGCTACCTTGCGCTGGAGAAGCCGTACGACTGCACAGCGGCATTGCGCGCGGAAGGGGCAGCCGGGCTCATTCTGGAGTCGCTTGAGACCTCGGATCCAAGTGCGATCATTGGCCTGCCGCTGCTTTGGCTGGCCGCGGTTCTCCCTCTCGGACCGCAATAGCAGACTGGCAGGGCTCGCATCCGAAGTCTTCGCCGGCGATACGTTCCCGTCCCCTGCCGGAAGACGCATGCATTCATCCGACGCTCCCCTTAGTTCTCGTAGGCATCCCTGCCGCGCAGTCCTGCAGGAGTAACGCCCAGGGCTGAGATCAATGTCAGTCCGCTCGCATCTGACAAGGACATGCCTTGCATCGCTGCGTTGCGCGCCTCGATTAATGCTCGTCCCTGCCTCAGACACTCCCGACTGCGGTAGAAGATTAGCCAGATATGAAGGTTAGATCAGGAAGCCCAGGTCGCGCTGAGCGAAGTTGTCCAGGTGAGGGGCAACATGCGTCAGGTCCGCCTCGGGAACGCCGATCCACTTCGCCAGCGTCGCCGCATACTGGTCCGCCGAGACGCCGGGTATCAGCCGTCCGCGGCGCACGTCGTGCGGACCGTCGATCTCGAGCACGGGGTAGGCGCCGTACATCTCGCGCCCGCGCACGGCATCTCCCGCCACTAGTTGGACACCGCCCCAACCGTGGTCCGTGCCATCGCCGTTGGACGTGAGTGTGCGCCCGAATTCCGACTGCGTGAACGTGGTGACGCTGCTCGACAAGCCGAGTTCCACCGTCGCGCTATAAAAGGCGCTGATCGATTCGCTGATGTCGCCGAGAAGTGGCGGTTGCCGCTGCAGTTGGTCGTCGTGGGTATCGAATTCCCCGGTGGAAACGAAGAAAACCTGCCGCTGCAGTTGCAACTGATCGCGCACGCTGATGAGTTTCGCGACGGTATTCAATTGTTGTCCCAAGGGCGACGTGGGCATGACAGTGGACAGCGGCTGCGCGCTATCCAGCGCCGTGGCCACGCGGTCCGCGGTCTCGACTGCGCGCTGCTGGACATCCCTGAAGGCACGCACGTACATCGAGTCATAATCGGCACCGAGCACCCGCTCGAAGGCGAGACGCCTTTGGGGGCCTCTACCACCGGGGCCGAGTCCCTGGAAGAGCTGCGGCCCGTTCCGGCCCATGGTGTAGGCCACAGTTTCATCGGCCGCCTGGAACAATGTGTTCCCCGAAAGCGATACGTTCGTGGCCAGTTGCTGATCGCTGATGTGCAGCCGCAGCAGATCGCCCACGCGTCCGGCCCAGCCGGTCTTGGCCGCTGCCTGGCCTCTGAGTGAGTTCCATTGATCCTGCTGATCGTTGTGCGAAAAAAGTCGCGGCGGCAGCGCAACCGAGCCGTTCAGATACTGTTCCTTCGTCGTCGGCTCGATCAGCGGTCCGACGTTGGCAATGAACGCGGCCCGGGCGCTCTCGAATAGCGTCTGCATCGCCCCCATCGTCGGATGCAGGCCGTATTGAGACCCATCCTGGGTTAGGGGTGTAATCGGAAGAAGGTCCGCCTTGGCCACGGCCAGATTCTGTCGAGATTGGGCGTACACCTTGTATTCGGCATCGCTTCGGGGAACGAGCATGTTGAAGGAATCGTTACCGCCGAACAGGAATACGCAAACCAGCGCGCGGTAGTCGGAAAACGCCCCCGGCGGTGCGACCATCCGGGTCAACCCCACCCGCGGCGACGACGCCAATACCGCACCGGCCCCTGCGGCTCCGAGAAATGCGCGGCGACTGACTCGGCCCATGCGGTTGCTCCGTACGCTTAGTGTTGGTGCGCAAACTCGGGGGATGAGACGACAAGATAGATTGCCTCGGCGACGCGCCCCGTCGCGTCGTCCTGACTCCGGCCTTCCACGATATTCCGGGTTTCCGTGCGAAGACTGGTGGAAATCCGTCCGCCCAGGAGCTTTTCGGCGACGCGGTCGATCAAGGCATCGGCATCCCGGGCCAAGGCAGCCTCCTCTTCGATGTCGATGTACACCTCGTTGTCACTGAGCCCTCGATCACGGGAGTGACGCAGAAACGCCTGCTGGTAGAAGTAACTCGTAACCAGCGCGTTCTGGTATTCGTTGGCGATCTGCAGTTCGGGAGCGGTCATGCCCGCATCGGCGATCTCGCCGGGCGGTGCATAGAAGGGGCTAAAGAAGTTGAACACCGACGGCGATTGCAGCGGGCCCTGGCCGAAGGCATTGACCGCGAAGGGCCGGAATATGTAGGTGCCATCGGCCGATCGCGCGCGGTACGCCCGCCACAGCTGGGTAAGGCGCAGCAGGGGTTCCTTGAGTTTGCCGCTGCTTTGGGATTGGCTTTCGGAGCGCGCTTCTACGTCCAGGAGTACGGCCTTGATCACGGCCTCAAGATCGCCTCTCGCGCCGTTGCCGTTGTCGTTGAAGGTGGCGGCCACGCGGGAGACGTAAGCCGGGGAGGGGTTACTGGTCACCAGCCGCTGAATCAGCCGGATGGCGATGAAGGGTCCCACATTGGGATGCGCGAACAAATTGTCCAGCGCATCCTCCAGATCCTGGCGCCCGGATTGGCCGGCGGGCAGGAGGACTGTGTTCAGGAGCTGCTTGGCGCCGGTGGCGTGGTAGTCCGGGTAGAGTTGCATGGGTACGGTCTGGTTGTCGTCGTTGCGGCGCGCTCGAAGGAAATTGCGGCCGCCCGAGTAACTCCAACCGGTGAAGACGTGGGCGAAACCCTCGACGATGTTCTGATCGTAGGTGGGGATGGACCGGCCCTCGGCATCAAGCCGCATCGTGCCGTCAATTTTCAATTCCACCAAACCGATGGTGAAGAGCTGCATCAATTCCCGGGCGTAGTTCTCATCGGGGCTGATGTTGCGCTGCGGATCCGGCCGCTGATTGCCTAGCATGCTCAGGTATACGCCCATGGTCGGGTGCAAGGTCACCTCTTCCATGAGATCACGGAAGTTGCCGAAGGCGTTGCGCGCCAGGACGTCGTAATAGTCCGCCAATCCGTAGGGCGCTTGGCGCAACGCGCCGACATCCGACACCACCATGATCTGCGACAGGGCGAAGGCAACCCGCTGGCGAAGTTGGTCTGGCTCACCAAGCGCGTTGCGGAACCAGATATCGACCCGGTCCGCCTGTAACTGGGGTGTTCGTTCGGGCACTGGCAAGGATCGAAGGTAGGGCAATTGAAGCGATATCGGTTGCGCGATTTGCTGGTCGATCCAGGCCTCGATCCCGATGCGGATGACGTTTTGGGCCTCCGATTCGGTGGCGCCGAAAGTCGTTTGATTGAGAAACCAGAATGTATCGGCGGTGGAAAGCGGCGGGGGTGGTGGTGGCGGGCGCTGGGACGAACCTTGGGGCAGGTTCGGCGAGGTGCTGGGACCCGATGAATCACCGCCGCAGCCCGCTGAAATGGCGGCTGCAACGGCAAGGGCTGCGAAAAAGCTACCGCGCATTGCTTTCCGAGCCTTCGCAGACGCCATGGGCCGGCCTGATTTCCATCATCTTTTGCACTATCTTGGCGAATTCGCTCAATGAAAGCTAACCTGCGTGCCCACCGTGTCAGCAACAAATCGAAGTGCCCGAGTATAAAACGAATTATACAGTTACTCTTTGAACAGAAGTGGACCCAAAAATTTGCACAATGTCCTAAGGTGTAGTCGATTGGCGAAAGGGGCCTATCGACAGGGCGAAACGGAAGCAGTATTCGGCGGTTTTCAAGGCGCGGGTAGCGTTGGCGGCGATCCGAGGGGACGGCACCATAGCGGAGCTATCGAGCCGCTATGGGATGCACCCGAACATGATCTCCAAATGGAAGCGTCAGGCAATGGACGGGGTCAAGGCGAGCTTCGTTTCCGGGCGCTTGAGGCCGGTGGATCAGGACGCGGAGATCAAGACGCTGCGGGCGAAGATCGGCGAGCTGGTGGTGGAGCGGGATTTTTTATCCAGGGCCTTCGATCGATGAGTGTCGGGCGAAGGCGAAGGATGGTGGATCGGGCGTCCCCGGCGTTGGGCGTGTCGCGCCAGAGCGTTCTGTTGGGCGTCAGCCGCAGGAGCGTGTATTACACGCCCCAAGGCGAGTCGGATTTCAATCTGGAGTTGATGCGCCGTATGGACGAGCAGTATCTGCGTACGCCCTGGTATGGCTCGCGTCAGATGGTTCGCGTCTTGCGGCGGATGGGGTATGGCGTGGGCCGCAAACGGGTGCGCCGGGGGATGCGCGTGATGGGGTTGCGGTCCTTGGCGCCGGGGCCGAACCCCTCCCGGCGCGCGCCGGCGCACCCGGTTTATCCGTACCTGCTGCGGGATTTGAACGTCCATCGGCCCGATTAGGTCTGGTGCGCGGATGTGACCTACATCCCCATGGCGCGGGGGTTTTTGTATCTGGTGGCGGTTATGGACTGGTATTCGCGGTGCGTGTTGACGTGGCAACTGTCCACCACCCAGGACGCGGACTTTTGCCTGGAAGCCTTGCACGACGCCCTGGACCGCCACCGCGCCCCGGAGATCTTCAATACCGACCAGGGCAGCCAGTTCACCAGCCGGGATTGGACCGAAGCTTTGAAGGCTGCCGGCATTCGGATTTCCATGGATGGCAAAGGCCGGTGGCTGGACCATGTGTTTATTGAGCGGCTGTGGCGATCACTCAAGCAGGAGTGCGTGTATCTGAACGCGTTTGAATCCATGCGCGACGCCAGCGATCAGATTAGCCAGTGGATCCACTACTACAACCGGGCGCGTCCTCATTCGAGCTTAGGTGGGCGGACCCCCTTTGAAGCCTACATGCAGCCGCTGCTGAGGCAAGCCGCGTGATGAACCCGCAAGCCACAGCGATGAGGTTCGGCAGGGCCGCAAGCACGCTTCCGGCCATCAATGACCGGCAGCCCGCGGGTTCAGCACCACCGTTGACGGCTCGGTTCAACTGGCACAAAGGAAATCAGCGCGGCAGCGCCGAGTGCGAATATCCGAACTTCCCCGTATCATCGGCAGCATCCATCTACAACAACCCGACTACACCTTATTTTTGCTGCCAAGTTGTGCAACGAATGGGGTCCACCTCTAACCGACTTGCCGAAAAACCAACGTGTTGTTGGTCCTTTGGGGGTTGTGGGCGAGAGGCGCGCGAGTGTGGGCACGCGTTGCCGCATAGCCGCGGCGAGATCTTCAGTTCTTGTCCGAACGGCGCGAAGGGCGATAGCCGGAGACGATGGGATAGCGCCAGTCGCGGCCGAAGGCGCGTTGGGTAACGCGAACCCCGGGCGGCGCTTGGCGGCGCTTGTATTCGCTCAGGCGAACCCGGTCCAGCACCTGCCGCACCACCCCCGGCTCAAATCCGCGCCCGGCAATGTGCTCCACCGAAAGATCTTCAAACATGAGAGCATCCAACACCTCGTCCAGCACCTCGTAAGGAGGCAGGGAGTCGCTGTCGAGCTGGCCCGGGCGAAGTTCCGCCGTGGGTGAGCGTTCGATCACGCGCTGCGGAATGACCCTCGAGAGGGTATTCCGGTAGCGAGCCAGGCTATAGACCCGGGTCTTGGTGCAATCCTTGAGCGGCGCAAACCCGCCGGCCATGTCGCCATAGAGCGTCGCGTAGCCCACCGCGTACTCGCTCTTGTTGCCGGTCGCCAGCACCATTCGTCCCTGCTTGTTGGAAATGGCCATTAGCAGCATGCCGCGGCAGCGCGACTGAATGTTTTCCTCGGTGACGTCTTCGGGAAGCCCGGCAAACAATTCCGCCAGCGTCTTCTGCATGGTCTCGACCATACCGGTGATCGGCAGCATCTGGTATTGCGCACCGAGAGTCTTCGCCTGCCGCTCGGCGTCCTCGACGCTCATCGGCAAGGTGTAGCGATACGGCATCATGACGGCAAGCACCCGTTCCGCTCCCAGGGCGTCCGCCGCCAGGGCCAGCGTCACTGCCGAATCAATTCCGCCGGACAGCCCCAGAACAACGCTCTCGAACCCGCTCTTTTGCACGTAGTCACGGATCCCGCATACCAGCGCCCGATAGACCTCGGCCTCCTCCGCCAGCAAGGGCGCCACGCTGCCATGCCGGGGCCGCGCCGGTTTTCCTTCAGGGGTTTCGATTTCGCAGTGGTACAAGCCTTCCGCAAAGGCCTCCCCGCGCACGCAGGTATCCCCGGAGCTATCGATCACGCAGGATCCCCCGTCGAAGACGAGTTCGTCCTGCCCACCCACCTGGTTGACGTAAATGATCGGCACGCCGGTCTCTTTGACCCGCTCTGTGAGCAACGCTTCGCGGCGCACCTGCTTGCCCAACTCGTACGGCGAGCCATTGGTCACGACAATCAGTTGCGCACCGTCCGCCGCAAGCTGTCCGGGGACTTCCGCTGCCCACACGTCTTCGCACACCGCCAGGCCCAGCCTGAGCTTGCCGAAGTCGACGCAACCCGCGGCCGTCCCGGGCGCAAAGTAGCGGCGCTCGTCGAATACCCTGTAGTTGGGCAGCACGATCTTGCGGTGCAGATGCAGCAGCCGGCCTTCAGCCAAAAGCGCCACGGCGTTGTACCAACGATCTTCTTCCCAGTGCGGGTATCCCAACACCACGGCGATGCCCTTTGAGGCCTGGCGAACCTGTGTGAAACCGGCGTTCAGGTCCCGGCGCAACCCGGCATGAAACAGCAGGTCTTCAGGCGGATAGCCGCACAGGGCCAGTTCCGAGAATGCCACCAGCTCGGCGCCGTCGGCGCGCGCCTGGTCGATTGCGCGCAGAATGCAAGCTACGTTGCCGGGCACGTCGCCCACCAGCAGGTTGAGTTGCGCCAGCGCAATCTTCATCGCGCAGCTACCCGGTCGAACGCAGTGGAGCAAGGGCGTGCCCGCCCGCGCCGGGAACGAGGGCGTCTCGCCCTCGACGAGGGCAGGATGCCCTCGCTCCATGCCTTCGCTCCCGGCGCGACCAGGGGTTTTTCCACGTTCTAGGAGAGCGCTTGGGCCATCGTCGCGCCAATCTCCGCGGGCGACCGAGTCACTGCCGCCCCGGCGGCCTGCAGAGCCTCATACTTGGCCTCGGCCGTGCCCTGACCGCCTGCCACGATAGCGCCCGCATGGCCCATGCGTTTGCCCGGCGGCGCGGTTACGCCGGCGATATAGGCGACTACCGGTTTGGACACCTCGCTGCGGATGTACTCGGCGGCCTTTTCCTCGTCGGCGCCGCCGATCTCGCCCACCATCACGATCCCTTCCGTAGCCGGATCGCGCTCGAACATCTCCAGGCAGTCGATGAAATTCAGGCCGCGCACCGCGTCGCCGCCGATGCCTATGCAACTCGTCTGGCCAAGCCCGCAGGCCGTAGTCTGGTGCACTACTTCGTAAGTAAGCGTGCCGGAACGGGAAATAATGCCTACGCGGCCGGGCTGGTGGATGAAACCGGGCATGATGCCCAGCTTGCATTCCCCGGGCGTGATCACACCGGGGCAATTCGGACCGATCAGCCGGCAATCGTACGACTTCAGCGCCGCCTTTACCCGCACCATGTCGAGCACCGGAACTCCCTCGGTAATACAGATGATCAGGCGAATGCCCGCATCGGCGGCGGCCATAATGGCGTCGGCGGCCGCCGGCGCCGGCACGAACATGAGGCTGGTATCAGCGCCGGTCGCTTGCACGGCCTCTTCGGCGGTGTCGTATACCGGCAGCCCCAAACATTCCTGACCGCCGCGCCCGGGAGTGGCGCCCGCCAGAATCCTGGCGCCGTATTCCAGGCATTGCGCGGCGTGAAACCGGCCCTGGCGGCCGGTCAGGCCCTGGCAGATCGCGCGGGTGTCGGCGTTCACAAGGATACTCATGCCGCCATCTCCACCGCGATTCGAGCAGCTGCGGCCAGGTCGGAGGCCGCGGTTACGGTTAGTTCGCTTGCCTCCAGCATGGTCCGGGCCTGGCCGGCGTTGGTGCCCTCCAGGCGGGCAACCACGGGTACATCCACGCTGGCCTCCCGCACTGCCTGAAGAATCCCCTCGGCAATGACATCGCAGCGCACGATACCGCCGAATATGTTGACCAGGATGGCGCGGACATTCGGATTGGAAAGGATCAGGCGAAAACCGGCGGCAACCCGGGACGCATCCGCAGCCCCGCCCACGTCCAGGAAATTGGCCGGCTCGCCGCCCTGAAGCTTGATCAGGTCCATGGTCGCCATGGCCAGTCCGGCGCCGTTCACCATGCAGGCGATCGAACCGTCCAAAGAAACGTAGCTTAAGCCGACTTCCTGGGCACGGCGCTCCAGTTCGTCCTCCTGGCCCGGGTCACGCTGCGCGGCCAACTCCTGCTGGCGAAAAAGGGCGTTGTCCTCGACCGCTACCTTTGCATCCAAGGCCAGAAGATTCCCGTCCCCGGTAACTACCAACGGGTTGATCTCAACAAGACTTGCATCGCACTCGTCGAACATGCGGTAAAGAGCGACCGCGATCGTGTGCATCTCACGGGCTGCCTCGCCTTCCAGGCCGAAGACCCTGGCCAGGCGGCGGCCCGCGTAGGGCATGACGCCGAGGGCCGCCTGCACCTTCACCCGGGCAATTTTTTCCGGAGTTTCGTGGGCGACCTGCTCAATGTCCATTCCGCCTGCCGCCGAACCCACAAAGCAGGCGCTTTCGGCGGCCCTGTCGATCAGCAGGCTCAAGTACAACTCGCGCGCAATGGCGCTGGCCTGCTCGACGTATACCTTGTCCACCGGAAGCCCTTCCGGGCCGGTCTGCGGCGTGACCAGGCGCGTGCCGAGCAGACGCCCAGCGGCCTCACGGACCGCTTCAAGCGAGTCGCAAAGGGCCACGCCACCGCCCTTTCCGCGGCCGCCCGCGTGCACTTGCGCCTTTACCGCCCAGCGACCACCACCCAGGGTTCGGGCGGCGGCCTCGGCCTGCTCCGGCGCCGCCGCGACTTCACCGGCCGCAATCGGCACGCCGTAGCGGTTCAGCAGCGCCTTGGCTTGGTACTCATGCAGGTTCACTCTAGTGTCGTGTCACCCATATACATTCGGTTCAGAGTGGGCGGAACGTGCCAATGCAAGGCGCGGCCCGCAGGGAATACTACCGTATTATCCAGGGCCGCAACGCCGCAGTGGCGTGTTGCGCAAGCCGCCGCAATTTGCAGGCGAACGCACATGGATTCCGGCTTGCGCCCGGTTGACGCCTGACCTATTGTGGCGGCGTTGTGCGCAAGAGGGCCGGATGCCATGCAAAAGAGGTCACAAGGATTTACGCTGGTGGAGTTGATGATCGTCATCGCCATCATCGGCATTTTGGCGGCCCTGGCCATACCCGCCTACCAGGACTACACCATCCGCGCACAGGTTCAGGAGGGCGTGTCGCTGTCCGTACAGGCGCGCAACGCCGTCACCGAAGCCTACATGAGCAGCGGGAATGGCCCGGCCAACCGCGCGGAAGCCGGTTTGAGCGCGGATGCCGACGATACGCAAGGACGCTACGTCAAGTCGGTGGACATTGTCGATAGTGAAGTCGTGATTACTTTCGGCAATGAAGCCAATCGCATCATTACCGACAAGGTGCTGTACCTGACGCCGTACCTGGCGGAGGACGGAACCACCCTCATATGGCGCTGCGGCAACGCCGCCGCCCCCGATGGCGAGGCTCTCGGGGGGGAAGAGGCCGCAACCGACCTGGAGAACGCCTACCTGCCGCAAACCTGTCGCTCGTAGTCGCCGGCGCTCGGAAGCGCGCGTCACAGCATGCAACCCCGGGCGCTTTCCGGCACGCTGGCCCAGCGTCTGGCCGCCGATGGCATTGTCCCTGCAGCGACGCTGACGCTGGCGCAACGGGAGCTGAAAACGCCGGGTGCGAGCCTCATCGCCTGGCTGGCGGAACGCAAGGAAGTTGACCCAGCGCGGCTGGCTGGAGCGATAGCGCAGGAATTTGGCTTGCCCTTGCTCGACCTGGACTGCCTGGCCGATCTTCCACCGGCGCCCACTGGGCTGGATGCTGAGTTTTTCGCCTCTCGCGGGTTGATTGCGCTGGCCGCCGACGACCGGCGGCTTGCCGTGGGATTGGCCGATCCGGCCCGGATTACCTTGCTGGACGAAGCGCGCCAGCAATCCGGACTTGAGCCGTGCGCCATTGTGGTGGAGTTTCACAAGCTGGCGGCACGTTTGAAGTTGCCGGGCACGGGACTGGTGGCCGACGGGTTGTTGGAAGATGATCTGCCGCCGATGGAGTTCGAGGCCGAGGTTCCCCAGGAGGAAGACACGGCCCTCGTGACGTCGGTTGAGGAAGCGCCCGTGGTGCGTTTCGTCAACCGAATTCTGCTTAACGCCATTCGCCAGGGCGCGTCGGACATCCACTTCGAGCTCTATGAGGGCAGCTACCGCGTGCGGGTGCGGATTGACGGCCTGTTGAGGATAGCGGCGCGGCCTCCGGCCGGTCTGGCGGCAAAGGTCTGTGCACGGCTCAAGGTTCTTGCCCGCCTTGACATCGCCGAGCGGCGCACGCCCCAGGACGGACGACTACGGCTGCGCCTTTCGGATCGACGCAAGGTGGACTTGCGCATGAACACGCTGCCGACACTGTATGGCGAGAAAGTCGTGGTGCGCATTCTCGACTCCGGCGCCGCCCTGCCCAGCCTGGACGAATTGGGCATGACCGCTCGCCAGCGGCGCGACTTCAGCTCGGCGCTGAGCCGGCCGCAGGGAATGATCCTGGTCACCGGCCCCACCGGCAGCGGCAAGACAGTGACGCTGTACGCGGCGCTGGCGCGCCTCAACGTCCTGGAACGCAATATCAGTACGGTCGAAGACCCCTGCGAAATTCAGCTTGCCGGCATAAACCAGGTGAACGTCAACCGGGGCGCCGGGCTTACCTTTGCCAGCGCCCTTCGCGCCTTCCTTCGCCAGGACCCGGACGTGATCATGGTGGGCGAAATTCGCGATGCGGAGACCGCCGCGATTGCAACCCGCGCCGCCCAGACCGGTCACCTGGTGCTTTCCACCCTGCACACGGAGAATGCTCCCGCGTCGCTGGCGCGGCTGCGCGACCTCGAAGTCCCGCCCTACGCTGCCGCTTCGGTGCACCTGATCCTGGCCCAGCGCCTCGCGCGGCGGTTGTGTCTGGAGTGCCGGCAAGGGTTCACGCCGGATGAGACGCTACTGCACGAACAGGGTTTCGGCAACGATGCGACGCGCGAGGCACAGCAGCTGTACCAGCCCGGCCAGGCCGGCGCTTGCCGGCAATGCGCCGACGGGTATCGCGGGCGGGTAGGCATATTTCAGGTGATGCCGGTTTCCCCCGAACAACGCGAGTTGATCCTAAAAGGGGCCCCGGTAACCGCCATCGAGGCGCAAGCCCGGTGCGAGCGGATAAGCGGGCTGCGCGCCTCCGGGCTGAGGAAGGTTCGCGAGGGCGTTACCAGCCTGGAGGAAATCAATCGGATTACCTCCTAGTGTCGTGTCACACGTGTATCTTCGCATCAGAGCGTTCGTAGCGCGCCAATGCAAGGCGCAGCCCGCAGGGAATACTTGCCGTATTGCCCAAGGCTGCAACGCCGCAGTGGCGCGCTACCAACGCTCCCGAAGGGCGCTTCTCCCTTGGCCCGTGGCGGCGTTGCGCCCCTGGGCAATGGGAGACGCCATTCCCGGCGGGACGCGCCCTGCCACGGACCAAGGGAGAAGCGCTGATGCGAAGATACAGGTATGACACGACACTAGGGCGTGAGTGGCGGAGGAAATTGAGATGGCCTTGAGAGGCTACTACTGGGAGGGCCGCTCCAGGGAAGGCCGGTTGCTCAGGGGCTCGCGGCGCGAGGCGAGTGCCGCCAAGGTCCGCGCCGACCTTCAACGCGACGGCATCACCCCACTCAAGGTGCGCCTGAAACGGCTGCGCCGCAGTCAGAGGCGCGCGATCAAGCCGGCTGACGTGGCGTTCATGACGCGTGAGCTGGCGACCGTGCTTGAGGCCGGCCTGCCGGTGGTCCAGGCCTTGCTGATCACCGCCGAGAGCCAGCACCAGGCGCGGATGCAGGATGTGCTGGAAGCTCTTTCGCGCGAAGTGGCTGCCGGTGGCTCCCTCAGCGACGCGCTCAGGCGCCATCCGAAGTACTTCGGCGGGCTTCATGTAAGCCTGGTGGCGGCGGGGGAGCGCTCCGGGCGCCTGTCGGAACTGCTTGCCAGCCTGGCATCCTGGCTGGAGCGCCGCGAAAAGATTCGCAAGAAGGTCTCGTCCTCGCTGAGTTATCCACTCGCGGTGCTGGGAATCGCCGTGGTAGTGGTGGGCCTGATGCTGATATACGTAGTTCCGGAATTCGAGCGCATGTTCTCCGGCTACGGGGCCGAGCTCCCGCCGCTGACTCGGCTGGTCGTAGGTCTTTCAGAGAGTTTGCGGAACGACGGCATGGCATGGTTGGGCGCTTTGGCCGGCGCGGCCGGCGCGCTGGGCTGGGCCCGCAGCCGGCTGCCGGCGGCGCGCGACCTGGAGGACCGTGTGAAACTGCGCCTGCCGATGCTGGGAAGCCTGTTTGCACGCGCCGCGCTGGCTCGCTTCATGCGCACCCTGGCAACGCTGCTGGAGGCTGGACTGCCCGCCATTGAGGCACTGGACGGCGCCGCTGGAGCCTGCGGAAACCGAATCTACGAAGCAGCGATCCGCCAAGTTCGTGACGACGTAGCTACCGGCCAGGGCCTGCGGCGGGCGATGAGCTACGTCGAGGCTCTGCCGCCCACCCTTGTCCAGATGATCGGCGTTGGAGAAGAAACCGGGCGTCTAAGCGAAATGTGCTCGCACTTGGCCGACCGCTACGACGATGAACTGCAAACCGCTGCCGACCGCTCGGGCGCACTGCTCGAACCTCTGCTGATGGCAATCCTGGGCGTGCTGATAGGCGGCCTTGTACTTGCGATGTATCTGCCAATCTTCCGCATGGGCTCCGTCATCTAGTCCCAAAAATGCCATAGTGACCTTGGAACCCGAAACTGCCTCGCTTGACACCTGCCGAGCGCAGCCGCTATAACTGCCTGCCGCTGGCCATGAAGCAAGCGAGAGCAGGAAGGACTGGAGCACAAGCTTGTTTTGGGAACTGAACGGCCCACAGGCCTTGCCCGCATGGACCGGAGCACTCGCGGTGCTGATCGGACTGGTCCTGGGCAGTTTCGCCGGAATGCTTGCCTACCGCCTGCCCCGGGGCCTGGCCCTGGACAAACCCGATTCCTTTTGCCCCTCCTGCCGGGCGGCCGTCGGTTGGAGCAGAAACATCCCCTTGGTCAGTTTCCTGATTCAAAAGGGGCGTTGCGCGCAGTGCGGCGGGGGTATTCATTGGCGTTATCCGCTAAGCGAGGCGCTTGGCGGACTGTTGGCGCTTGCCTGCTGGTACGTGTTCGGCGCAGGATTGGACGCAATAGCGGCGCTATTGGTTTGCATAACGCTCATGGCCCTGGCGGTGATCGATCTTGAGCACGGCCTGCTGCCGGACCGCTTGACGCTGGGCCTGTTGTGGGGGGGACTGGCTTATAGCCTGGCGCCGAAATCGGCAGCCGCGGGCGCCGTACTCGGATCGGCCTTCCCCGACCCCGGCCAGGCAGTCGCCGGGGCAATCGGGGGATACGCGTTTCTCTGGGCCGTCAACATCATTTGGCGCCGGTGGCGCCAGCGGGATGGCCTCGGTGGCGGGGACTTCAAGCTTCTCGCGGCTTTGGGGGCCTGGGTCGGATTGAAGGGATTGCCGCTGGTGGTGGCGCCGGCGGCTATCGTGGGCGCGGCAGTGGGCCTGATCCTGATCGCGCTCGGCCGAGCCTCTCTTTCCGACGAAATTCCGTTCGGCCCGTTTCTGGCCGCCGGCGGTGCGTTTACGCTGCTATTGGGGCCGCAGGCGGTGACCTTGCTGGATCCGGCGGGCGTTTTGGGCTGGGCGGGAATATGAACAAGCGATTCACGGTAGGGCTGACCGGCGGAATCGCCAGCGGCAAGAGCCTGGCCTGCGACCGGCTGGCCGCCCTCGGGGCGGCGGTGGTGGACACCGACGTAATTTCGCGCGAGCAGACGGCGGCCGGGATGCCGGCCCTCGGGGACATTGTCCGCGAGTTCGGCCAGGACCTGGTCGCGGCCGACGGAGGACTGGACCGGGCCAGGCTCCGCGCATTGGTGTTCTCGGACTCCGGGGGGCGCAAGAAGCTGGAAGCGATCCTCCATCCCCGCATTCGAACGGCGGCCTGGGAGCGCGCCACGCAAACCCCGGGTAGCTACCTGGTAATGGTCATACCCTTGCTGGTGGAAACGGGCTTTACCGGCGGAATTGACCGTGTGCTGGTCATCGATGCGCCGCGCGAACTGCAATTAAAGCGCTTGCGGGAGCGAGACGGCGCCACCTTCCGCCAAGCCCAAGCGATAGTCGCAGCCCAGGCAACCCGGCGGCAACGGCGCGCTGCGGCCGACGACCTGCTCCTGAACGACGGCGCCATCGAGCAGTTGCTACAGGGCATCGAAAGACTTCACCGCTCATACCTTCGCAAGGCGGAATCATACCCAGGCAACGGCGCGGAGATTGCGAGATAAGATCCCCGGGGTTTCAGCCGCTACACGCCGCATGAATGACTTTTCCGGCCCGCTAAGCACTTCGGGCGTCCTCTATGAATTTCCATTGCGGGACAGCGCCAGGCTTTTCCTGCGCCTTGAGGTTCTGGGCCAACAACTAAAGCAGGCCAACGGGCATCGCGGCCCCGAGCGAAACCGCGCCGCCGCCCACGCGGTCCTGAGCGCGCTGGACCTGGTGTTTCGCGAAGACATGCGAGCCCACCTGCTGCAGCAGATCTATCACTTGCAGCGCAACTACGAAATCCTGCGCACGCGCGAGGATATCCGCCAGGAAGGACTGAAGACCATTCTTGCCGAGCTCGAACAGTTCCGGCAGGAACTGGTGCAACTCAAGTCCAATGACGTCAGGACCTTGCGTTTTGATCCCTTGATCAGCGCTCTGCGGCAACGCGGCTCGGTGACGGATGCAGCAATGGCGGTAGACCTGCCGATGTACCAGTGGTGGCTGCAATCCAGCGCCGAACGGCGCCGTGAAGATGTCAAACGCTGGACCAAAGCATTCCAGCCGCTATTGGACGCCAACGGAAAGTTTCTGGCGCTGCTGCGGCAACGGGGCGAGTACCGGGATTGCGAAGCCAGTCGGGGTAGTTTTACGGCATCCATTACCCTCGGCCATGAGCTGTGGATGGTCCGCATTGCCGTGCCTGCCGGCACTCCCTGCTTCCCGCAGGTCAGCGGCGCCTCCGACAGCGGCAAGGTTCACGTCCGTTTCATGCAGACGCCGTTCGGAAAGGAAGCGGCCGAGCCCTATCGGGTCGATTTTCCTTTCAAACTCGCGGTCTGCTGAATCAGCAAATCCACCAGCGGCCGGTCGGCCGGCAGAAATCCCAATTCACCCAGGCGCTCGGGAAATTCCCAGGCCAGTTCCTGGTCTTCCCGTCCGCGCGGCGCACCCCCGTATTCCTCAACGGCAAAGAAGTGGAGCTCGATCAGGCGGTCCGGGTACTGCTGTTCATAGCTCATGAGTTCCCGGGCCTGACTGACTTCAACCCCGAGCTCTTCGTGCAACTCGCGGACCAGCGCCTGCCGTGGCGTTTCCGGAGGCCGGACCTTGCCCCCGGGGAACTCCCATGCGCCGGCCATGTGTTTGCCGGGTTGCCGGCGGGCTACCAGCACGCGTCCGTCTTGCCGTTGAATGACTCCGGCTGCTACACAGACTTTTTCCATTACTCAGTCCTTATCACCCTTTGGAACGAGGGCATCCTGCGGACCGAGGGCTAGAAGCCCTCGTTCCCAGCGAGTACGGAGCATGCCGCGGGCCGTGGACATTTGGCTGCACTGGGCGCCAAGTGCATAATGAACGTGACGACATTTGCACTGATTCGATGGAGAAACGGCATGCAGCTTAACTTAAGTGGGCATCACCTTGAGATCACACCCCGAACCAGAGAATACGCAAGCAACAAGTTCAAACGAATTCAGCGCCATTTCAGCCGAGTGACGCAAATCAACTGCGTTCTATCTGCGGAGAAGTCGCAATACAGAGCCGAAGCCACGGTTCACTTAAGCCAGGCGCGCCTGCACGCCGAGGCCGTCCGGCACGACCTGAATGCCGCTGTGGATGAACTGGTGGACAAACTGGACCGCCAGGTACGTCGGCACAAGGAAAAGCTCCACGACCATCACGCGCGTGAAGCACCGCATCACGGCCTCAGCTGATCTCATTGCGCCGCCCGCAAGCGCCGCCAGCCTCAGGCTAAAGCAAAAGAATACTGGCCAAGCCGAGGAAGGCGGCGAATCCGACCACGTCGGTAATCGTGGTCAGCACCACGCCGCCCGCAAGCGCCGGGTCGATGTTGATCCGCCGCAAAACCAATGGCACCAGCACTCCGGAAGCCGCGGCCGCCAGTACGTTGATGGCGATCGCCGCGCCGGCGATCAAGGCTAATTGAAGGTTGCTGAACACCGCCAGCGTGATCAGCGCCACTACGGTCGCCCACCCCAAACCGTTGAGAACGCCGACCGCAAGTTCTTTCCGCAACAGCCAGCGAACGTTGGAATTCTGAACCCTTCCCTGGGAAAGCCCTCGCACCATGAGCGTAAGCGTCTGGTAGCCGGCGATACCGCCCATGCTGGCCACGACCGGCAAGAGCACCGCCAACAGCGGCAGGCGTTCCACCGCCGGCTCGAACCACGCTATGACTCCGGCGGCCACCAGCGCCGTCACCAGGTTCAGTCCCAGCCACAGCGCCCGGCGGCCGGTGCTTACCGCCACCCCGGCAAACATGTCGTCTTCTTCATCCAGCCCAACGGAGCCGAGGATTTCGCGGTCGGTCTGCTCCTGCAAGGCATCCACCACGTCGTCGGCGGTGATTTGGCCCACCAGAATTCCTTCATCATCCACCACCGCTGCAACCGAACTGTCGAGATTCTGAAACTGATGAATCACATCGGACGCGGAAGTGTTGCAATGGATCGGCCGCGCTTCCGTGTCCATCAACTCGCCCACCGAGGCATCCGGCGAGCCGCCCAGCAGATCACGCACCGTTAGCACGCCCCGGTAGCGTTGCCGGTGATCCACGACATACACGCAATACAGGTCTTCGGGCAGTTCCCGGCGCGAGCGCAGGGAGCGCAGCACCCCTTCCAGCGTGATGTCAGCGCGCACCGACACCGTCTCCGGCACCATGAGTCCGCCGGCCGAATCCGGCGGAAAAGTGAGCACCGAACGCAGGAGTTGCTGGTCGTCTTCGTCAAGCGAACGAATGATGCGCTCGGTAATATCGTCCGGCAGGTCCGCCACCAGGTCGGCGAGATCGTCCAGCGCCAATCCCTCGGCGGCATCCACCAGCGCCGCGGACTCCATGCCCTCCATGATCTGGGTGCGAACCTCTTCATTGAGTTCAACAAGAATCTCGCCCTCGTCCTCCTCGTCAACCAGTTCCCAGGCAAGCGAGCGCTTGCCCGGGGGCAGCGACTCAAGGAGGATTGCGGCTTCGCGCGGGCTTAGGGCGTGTACGAGACGGCGCAGGCGCGGCTCGGTATCGGCCGCCAGCAAGGCACGCAGCGCTTCGCGCCGGGAAGAATCGCGCCCGTGCTCAAGCATCGCTGGTCGCCTGTCTCGTTCATAGCAGGCGTCATTGTAGCGAACTTCGTCGTTTCAAGCTTCTACGGGCAGGATGGTAAGGGAATCGGTGTGTCCTGATACGCCCATGATGGCGCCCTTGGTAATGATTGCCAGGTCGCCTGCCTGCAACCCTCCGACGTCCCGCAAGCGCTCGAAGATGGCGCGAAACAGCTTGTCCGCCTGGGTTTCGGTTACGTCGAAGGCCACCGGCACCACGCCGCGGTACAGCGTGACGCGACGCTGGGTGGCCGGGTGGCGGGTCAAGGCGAAAATCGGAAGATCCGAGCGGATCCGCGACATCCAAAGGGCGGTCGCCCCGGATTCCGTCAGTGCCGCAATTGCGCAAACATCCATGTGGTTGGCGGCATACATTGCCGCCTTTGCGATGCCCTCGTCCACCCGCCTAAAAGCACCCTCCGTTACCGGGCTGGTCTCCATGCGGGCGGGCATCCAGGCCTCCGCCCCCTGGCAAATCGATGCCATGGCGGCCACCGCTTCGGCAGCAAACTGGCCCACGGCGCTTTCCGCCGAAAGCATGACTGCATCGGTGCCGTCCATTACCGCGTTGGATACATCGGAAACCTCGGCTCGCGTGGGCATGGGCCGGTCGATCATCGACTCCATCATCTGCGTGGCGGTGATCACAACCCGGTGCCGGTGGCGCGCACGGCGAATGATGGATTTCTGCAGTCCGATCAAGCCCTCGTAGCCCGTTTCCACCCCCAGGTCGCCACGCGCCACCATGACGGCGTCGGAGGCATCCAGAATTTCGTCGAGATTATCCAGGGCTTCCGCGCGCTCGATCTTGGCAATGATGTGCGCTGAACTTCCAGCCTCCGCAATCAGCCGGCGAGCGGTCTCGATGTCGGCGCCATCGCGCACGAAAGACAAGGCGATCCAATCGAGACCCGCTTCCGCCGCCAGCTTCAGGTCTACGCGATCCTCCTCGGTAAGCGCAGGGACTACCAGCAGGCCGCCGCCGCGCTTGTTCACACCCTTGTGATCCGACACCACTCCGCCGTGCACGACCTTACAACTCACCCGCCTGCCCCGGATTTTTTGTACCGTGAGCTCCACGTTTCCGTCGTCGAGCAACAGCGTGTCTCCCGGCACAACATCTTCGCTGAGCGTCGTAATGTTCACGCCCACCCCGTGAATATCGCCGGCGTTCGCATCCAGATCGGAGTCAATGAAGAAATCCTCGCCATTCACCAGGCGCACGGGGCCGCTTCTGAAGCTGGCGATGCGAATCTTCGGACCCTGCAGGTCCCCCAGCAAAGCCACGCAGCGGCCCAATTCTGCGGCCATCCTGCGCACCTCGGCTATCCGCTGGTGGCGGAGCTCCCAATCGCCGTGCGAGAAGTTCAGACGCAACACGTCGGCGCCGTTCTCGAGCACGCCGCGCAGGACTTCGGGCCGGTCCGTTGCCGGCCCCAGAGTCGCAATAATCTTGGTGCGGCGCATGACCGCTGCATCATACACGGCGGAGTTATCGCCCGTATTACGCAGGCGCAGGCTTGGGAAGGAGGGTTTCCAGCCCTCCACGAGGACAGGATGTCCTCGTTCCCAGCGCGTGTTCCCTGTGCGTCAGCGCAGCGGCGCTTGCTGCGAAAACTCCCATGGAAGTTTCAGAACGACCGGGTGGAACGACTCTCCAGAGCGGCGATAGCGGGCAGCTCGCTGCCCTCCAGCCAGGCCAGCATCGCGCCGCCGCCGGTGCACAGGTGATCAAGGCCCGAGCCCAATCCGAACTCGTCCAGGGCCCGCAAGGTATCGCCACCCCCGGCCAGCCGATAAGCGCTGCTGGCCGCCACTGCTTCGGCCACGCGCCGGGTCCCGCCGGCGAAGGCCTCAACCTCGAAAAGGCCCACCGGGCCGTTCCAGACAACCGCTCCGGCGCCTGCAATGGCGTCAGCGTAGCGTTCTGCCGTTTGCGGCCCGATGTCCAGAATCATGTCGCGCGGGCCCACCTGGTCCACGCTCGCCACCCGGGCGGCTTCCGGTTGGCCGGGAGAAGGGGCCAGCACGGCGTCCACCGGCAACAGCACTTGCGCGCCGCCTTCCAACACTTCTCGCGCCTGAGGATAGAGAGTGGGCTCGGCCAGCGATGCGCCAAGCTCCACGCCGGTTGCGCCCAGCAGGGTGTTGGCGATCCCTCCTCCCGGTATGAGCACGTCCGCCTTCGCCGATAGCGACCGAAGCACTCCCAGCTTGCCGGATACCTTGGCGCCGCCGACGATTGCCACCAGCGGCCGCGGAGGATCGGAAAATGCGCCTCCAAGCGCTTTGAGTTCGTGCAACAGCAAGGGACCCGCGCAGGCTTGAGGCGCGGCCAGCGCCACCGCACAAACGCTGGCGTGAGCTCGGTGCGCGCTGCCGAAAGCGTCCATCACGAACAGGTCGCACAAGGCCGCCATCCGCCGCCCTAGTTCCGGCGAGTCATTCTTCTCTCCTGGATTGAAGCGTACGTTCTCACAAAGGACTACTTGCCCCGGAGAAACACTCACGCCATTAAGCCAATCGCGCTTCAGCGGCACAGGAACGCCCAGGGCCCGGGAGAGTTCCGCAGCCACCGGCGCCAGGGAAAAACGCTCGTCAAACGATTCCGCAGCAGGACGCCCGAGATGCGAGAGCAGAATCACCGCCGCGCGCCTATCCAGGCAATGGCGGATTGCCGGCAACGCTGCGCGAATGCGCTGGTCGTTTGCTATCCGGCCCTTCTCGATGGGCACGTTCAGGTCCGCGCGAATCATCACCCGCCGCCCGGCAACAACGGCGGAGGTCAGCGCGGGAAGCGCCATCACGGAGCGTTGAGCAAGGCCCCGGTGGTGTCCAGCATGCGGTTGGCGAAACCCCATTCGTTGTCGTACCAGGAACACACCTTGACGAGATCGCCGCCAAGGACCTTGGTCATGCTGGAGTCGTACACTGAAGAGTACGGGCAGTGATTGAAATCGATCGACACCAGCGGTTCATCATTGACCGTCAGGACGCCGCTCAACTCACCGTCGGCGGCGGTCCGCATGACGGCGTGAATCTCGTCCACCGAGGTAGCGCGGGAGGCGCGAAAGGTCAGATCCACAAGCGAGACATTGATGGTGGGCACGCGCACCGAGAACCCGTCCAGCCGGCCGTCCAGTTCCGGCAGCACCAGCCCCACGGCGGCGGCGGCCCCGGTCTTGGTCGGAATCATTGATTGCGTGGCGGAACGCGCCCGGCGCAGGTCCTTGTGGTACACGTCGCTAAGAACCTGGTCGTTGGTATAGCTGTGCACGGTGTTCATGATCCCCTGCTCTATGCCTACCGATGCATGCAATACCTTGGCGAGCGGGGCGAGGCAGTTGGTGGTGCAGGAAGCGTTGGAAATGATGGTGTGGCTTGACCGCAGCACGTCGTGGTTTACGCCGTACACCACGGTAGCGTCAACCTCCCTGCCGGCCGGCGCAGAGATCACCACGCGCCCGGCGCCTGCCTGCAAATGCGCGCCGCTCTTCTCACGCGTCCGGAACAGCCCGGTGCACTCCAGTACCGCGTCCACCCCCAGTTCCGCCCAGGGCAACCGCGCAGGGTCGCGCTCGGCCAATACGCGGATACGGTCTCCCGCCACCAAAAGGTTGTCGCCGTCCACCTCAACGTCCAGCAGGAAGCGGCCGTGAGCGGTGTCGTACTGGGTCAGATACGCATTGGTGGCGGTATCGCCCAGATCATTGATCGCGACGATTTGCATGGCGCCACGGTGGCGGCCTTCGTACAAGGCGCGCAGGATGCAGCGCCCGATCCTTCCGTAGCCGTTAATTGCAATTCTTGCAGTCACCTTCGCTCCTCACCCGTTTTGTGAATCTCTCGCCAAAGCCATGGACTCGCGAGCCAATGCCTTCACCGCCTCCGCCGTAAACCCAAAGTGCTCGAACACTCGGTCGCCGGGCGCCGATGCGCCGTACTTGCTTATCCCCAATACACGCCCGTTGGGACCGGCAATGCCGGCCCAGCCCCTGGGAACTCCGGCTTCCACCACTACCCGCGCCCGCAGGCCTTCCGGCAACACGGACTCGCGGTAGCCGGCATCCTGCAGCATGAAAACGTACACGCAAGGCATAGAAACTACCCGTGCGGCAACGCCCTCGCCTTGAAGTTCGGCTGCCGCGGACATCGCCAATTGCACTTCCGAGCCGGTTGCAATCAACACTACGTCGGCGGCATCCGACGCTTCCTGGTTCAGCACGTAGCCGCCACGAGCCACCTGTGCAAGCTGCTTGGCGCTACGCGTCTGCGCCGGCAAGCCCTGTCGCGAGAGCACCAGGCTGGTAGGGCCATCCGTGCGCTGGATCGCCTCACGCCAGGCCACCGCCGTCTCCACCGCGTCGCATGGTCGCCAAACACGCATATTGGGAATGATCCGAAGCGACTCGAGGTGCTCGATGGGCTGGTGGGTCGGACCGTCTTCGCCCAATCCGATGGAATCGTGCGTATACACAAATATGCAACGCTGGCGCATCAGTGCGGCCATGCGCAGTGCGTTGCGCTGGTAATCGGAGAAGGTGAGAAACGTGCCGCCGTACGGTATGAAGCCCCCATGCAGCGCAAGGCCGTTGAGCATGGCGCCCATCGCAAACTCGCGCACACCGAAATACAAGTAGTTGCCGCCGCCTTCGCCGGCAATGTCCACGCAACCCGAATGGCGGGTGCAATTCGAGCCGGTGAGGTCCGCCGAGCCGCCGGTCAGCTCCGGAAGCATCGGCGCGTAAGCCTCCAGGGCGCCCAGTGACGACTTGCGCGTGGCCTGAGATTTATGCTCCGCGGCGATTGTTTCGATCGCCGCAGCCGAAAGCGCTTCCCATTCGTCCGGAAGCCTGCTTTCCATGCGCCGCTCAAACTCCGAGGCCAATTCCGGAAACGCCTGGCGATAAGTCGCAAAGCGTTCCTGCCAGCTCTTGACCTGCCGATCACCCCGTTCCCGGATATCCCAACCGTGGCGGACTTCTTCCGGCACCTCAAACGGTGCATGCGGCCAGTTCAGTTCCTCGCGCGCGGCCGCGATCTCCGCCTCGCCCAGCGGTGCGCCGTGCGTATCGGCGGTCCCCTGCTTGTTGGGGGCGCCGAATCCGATGATGGTCCGGGCGCATACCAGGCTGGGACGGTTGTGGTCGGCGCAAGCCTGATCAAACGCCCGGCGCAATGCTTCCGGGTCGTGTCCGTCCACATCGCGGACAACATGCCAGCCATAGGCCTCGAACCGTGCCGGCGTGTCGTCACGGAACCAGCCACGCACCTCTCCGTCAATCGAAATCCCGTTATCGTCGTAGATACAGACCAACTTGCCGAGACGCAGCACGCCTGCCAGCGAGCAGGCCTCGTGCGAGATGCCTTCCATCAGGCACCCGTCGCCGAGCAGCACCCAGGTCCTGTGGTTGACGATTTCGTGCTTCTGGCGGTTGAATTCGGCCGCCAGCAGGCGCTCGGACAGCGCCATGCCGACCGCATTCGCCAGACCCTGCCCCAGCGGACCGGTTGTGGTCTCCACACCGATCTCTACGTTCAGCTCCGGATGGCCTGCAGTATGTGAGCCCAGTTGCCGGAAGGCCATGAGCTGCTCGCGGTCCAGGGCGTAGCCGGCCAGGTGGGCGGCGGCGTACAGCAGCATGGAGCCGTGTCCATTGGAAAGTACCAGCCGGTCGCGGTCCACCCAGTCCGGTTGCCGGGGGGCGACATTCAGGTAGTCGGAATAAAGAAGTTCGGCGATGTCCGCCATGCCCATGGGCATGCCGGGATGACCGGAATTAGCGCGCTGCACAGCATCCATCGCCAGCGCCCGCAAGGCGTTGGCGCGCTCCCGCCTGACCGCTAGTGCCGCCATTTGATGGAACAGCCCTGACTGGAGTTCTGGCTGCGCGGGCCGCGTCCCGTGCGAGCGATCGCAACCATGGCGTCGAACAATTCCCGCGGCGCCTCCGCGCGCGCGGGGCGGGAAGTGCTGGCATCCAGCCGTCCGCGGTATTGCAACTGAAAATCGGCGTTGTAACCGAAGAAGTCCGGGGTGCAGACCGCGCCGTAACTGTGTGCAACATCCTGCGATTCATCAAGCAGGTACGGAAACCCAAAACCGGCCTGTTCCGCCAGCGCCGCCATTCGGGATGGAGCGTCAGCCGGATAGCGAATAATGTCGTTGGGCATGATCGCTACGCTGCCGATACCGTGTTCGCACAGTTCGTCGCTGTCGCGTGACAGCTTGCCCAGGATGGCCTGGACGTAAGGGCAATGGTTGCAAATGAACATCACCAGGGTGCCGTTCTCGCCCGCGCAGTCCTCAAGACTGTATTCACGCCCAGAGGGGTCAGGCAGCTTGAAACGGGGCGCCGGAGCGCCGAAATCACAGGGGGGCGGGCCCATCAGCATGTCGTGCTCCTTGGCGCCGGCGCGCTCGGCCGCAGCGGGGGAAATAAGCTAAAGGGCAAGGCGGTAAGGGGTGGCAAAAAGGCAGTTCGAAACGGTTGCCGAAGGGTTCCACGAGAGCCGGGGATTCTAGCACGCAGGCGGTTTGCAATAAACGTGCGTGCTCCGCATATTATTGGCGGATGCGCACCGGGACACCCCTGTTCCCCCTGCCCACCGTACTGTTCCCGGAGGGGCCGCTGCCCCTGCGCGTCTTTGAGCCACGATATGTGGACATGGTGGGAAGGTGCATGCGGGATGACGAGCCCTTCGGCGTGATTCGCATCCAGGAGGACGCCAAGTCTTCCTCGGAGGTGAAACTCTGCAAGATCGGGACGCTGGCGATCATTGCGGACTGGTTCCAGAGTGAAGGAGGACTCCTGGGCATATTGGCGATCGGCTCGCTCAGATTCCAGTTGCATGCCACGGCGGTACAGCCTGACGGATTGCGTACCGGTGACATCGAAGAACTTCCCCCGGAGCCCGAAGTTCCGCTGCCGCCGGAATTCCTGTCCCTGAGCAACGCCTTGCAACACTTGATTCAGAAGCTGGACCGTCTGTACCAGGGAATAGAAACACGCTACGAAGATGCCAGCTGGGTCAGCCTTCGGCTTGCGGAGATTCTGCCGATCGGGCTGGAGCACAAGCAGCACTGCCTGGAACTCCAGGATCCCCTGGAACGCTTGCGCTACCTGCGCCCGCTAGTGCGCCCGAACCGCTAGCCATGGCCGGAAATCTGCTCAGAGTTGAGGAATGCGGGGGCGGCCTGCTGCGGCTGACGCTCAACCGTCCGCGCCAGCACAACGCCCTGAGTTTTGCCTTGCTGGAGGAATTGCGCGCCTGCCTCGAGAACTACGCAAAGGACGCGGCGCTCAAGTGCGTGGTCATCACCGGCGCCGGCGATAAGTCCTTCTGCGCCGGCGGCGACCTGCACGAACTGGATGCGATGCGATCGCTTGAGCAGGCTCGGGAAATCTCGCGCATCGGGCGGCGGGCACTGGATGCCGTTCGCTATTTCCCGGTACCGGTGGCTGCGGCGCTCAACGGCGACGCTTTGGGCGGCGGCGCCGAACTGGCGCTGGCCTGCGACTACTCCCTGGCGGCAGGGCATGCGCGGCTGGGCTTCTTGCAGGCCCGGCTCAACCTCATGACCGCCTGGGGCGGCGCGGCCGACGTGGTTGCACGCTGCGGCAGCGCAAGGGGGCTGGCGCTACTGCTTGAGGCGAAGCGACTGACCGCTGCCGAAGCGCTTCAGGCCGGCCTGATCGACAAAGGTTGCGAGGAAGGCCAGACCATCGAGCAACTGGCGCAATCGTGGAGCGCCCTGATGGCGGAACGCAGCGCAGCCGTCCTTCGCGGGCACAAGGCTTTGGCGGTGATCGCGCGCCGGCGCCTCCACGAGGCCCTGGCGGTAGCCGAGGAACAACACATGGTCAATGCCTGGACGAACCCGGAACACTGGGAGGCCGTGCAGCGCAGTTTTGCCGGCAAACAGGCCTAGTGTCGTGTCAGAAGTGAGCAAGAAATTTCGCTGGCCGGGCGGGGGCGGGGTCGCCCTGTCCGTGGTTCTGAACATTGAGGAGGGCGCGGAAGCCAATCCCGTGGACGGCGATTCCCATGCCGATCCTGTAGATGAACTCGGCGTGGCGTTGCGCGGCTCGGGACGCAATCTTCCCAACGAGAGCAACTATCAGTACGGGGTGCGGGCGGGGGCGCCCCGCCTGCTCGACCTGCTGGATCACTACGGCGCCCCGTGCACGGTGGCCGCAGCCGCCCTGGCGCTGGAGCGCGCACCGCAACTGGCTGAACGGATAGCGCAAAGCGATCACGAAGTCTGCGCCCACGGCTACCGCTGGTCCTTCCAGCATCGGATGGCGGAAGCTGAAGAACGCGAATTCATCCGCAAGGCCGCCGACAGCATCGAGTCCTCCACCGGACGCCGCCCGCAAGGGTGGCTGTCGCGCTACCTGTTTACCGGGAACACCCGGCGCCTCTTGGCGGAACAGGGTTTTCACTATCACATGGACGATTTCAGCGGCGATCTCCCCTGGTGGGATGTCAGCCACGACCGGCCGATACTGGTGCTGCCGTATGCGCTGGACACCAACGACATGAAAATGTGGAACGCTCCCGCGTATACGCCGCGGGCCTGGCTGAACTACCTGAACGACAGCCTGGACTGGCTGCTCAAGGAAAGCCGTAGCGAGGTGCGGATGATGTCAGTTGGAATTCACGCTCGCATTGCCGGTCGGCCGGGACGAGCGGCGGCGCTGGATGCTTTCCTGGCCCGGGCGCTGACCCGGCCCGGCGTGTGGGCCGCCACCCGGCTGCAGATCGCCGCTGCCTGGGAGGCAGCGCACCCCCCCGGGAACAAGGGCGGGTTGATTCCTTAAGGTCCTCCCCTGGGAGTTTTCGCAGCAGGCGCCGCTGCGCTGACGCGCAGGGAACACGTTGGGAACGAGGGCATCTTGCCCTCGCCGAGGGCTGGAAGCCCTCGTTCCCAGGTTGTTCCATGCAAGCGAGGGCAGGATGCCCTGGCTCCCGGGAGATCAAGGGATGAGGACTGCGGCGCCGTTGAGTTTGCCGGCGCGCAGATCTTCAAGCGCGCTGTTGGCCGCACGGAGCGGATAGCTGCTTATATGTGTTTGGATCGGTGCGGTTTCCGCCAGCAACATGAATTCCTGAGCGTCGCTGCGGGTCAGATTCGCCACCGAACGCAACACGCGTTCGCCCCAAAGCAATTCATAGGGAAAAGTGGGAATATCGCTCATGTGGATTCCCCCGCATACGACCGTCCCGCCCTTGCGAACCGACTGAAGCGCTACCGGGATCAGTTCTCCCACCGGCGCGAAAATCAGCGCAGCGTCGAGCTCCCTGGGCGGCCGCCGATCCGACGCCCCGGCCCACGTCACTCCGAGCTCCCGGGCAAAATCCTCGCCCTTGTGGTCCCCGGGGCGAACAAATGCATAGACTTCCTGGCCTTGGGCAACAGCGACCTGGGCCACGATGTGCGCGGCGGCGCCGAATCCGTATATCCCCAAGCGTTCCGACGGGCCGGCCAGCTTCCAGGTGCGATAGCCAATCAGTCCGGCGCACAGCAGCGGTGCAGCGTGTTCCGGGGAATAGCCATCGGGGATCGGCACGCAGTAGCGCGCCTCAGCCAGGATTTTCTCAGCAAAGCCTCCGTGCCGGTGATAGCCGGTGAACTCGGCGCTATCGCAGAGATTCTCCTGCCCGGCGCGGCAATAGCGGCACCTGCCGCAGGTCCAGCCCAGCCATGGCACGCCGAAGCGCTGGCCGGGACGGAGATGCTCGACGTCGGCCCCCACCGCCTCCGCGACCGCCACGGCCTCGTGTCCCGGAATGATCGGTAGCCTGGGCTCGGGCAATTCACCGTCGATCAGGTGCAGGTCGGTGCGGCACACGCCGCAGGCCAGCACGCGTCCCAGCACTTCGCCGTGGGACGGGGCCTTGAGGTCAACAGCAGCTGATTCAAGCGCCGCGCGCGGGCGGTTGAGAATCATCGCGCGCATGGCTGGTTAACGACAAGAGCCTGCCGGCCGCCAATGTGGGAGGGAGATCCAGGCGACCGGCAGGATTGAGAGCTGGAATCAGCTCGTTTGCACTTTAATCGAGCGCGACGGAGAAGTTACTTCCTTTGATTTGGGCAAGTGAATCTCAAGCACGCCGTTCTTGAGCCTGGCACTAATGTCGTTCTGGTCGAGGTTGTCGGGCAGGCTGAAGGACCGCTTGAAGGATCCGAAGCCGCGTTCGCTCAGATGGACGTTACGGCCATCGCTTTCCTGTTCGTAGCTGCGCTCACCCTTGATGGTCAGCACGTCATCGGCAACGGAAACATCCACGCTGTCTTCGTCCATCCCCGGCAGGTCCGCCGTGAGCTCGTAGCCCTTCTCGGTTTCTGCGAAGTCGATTCTCGGGGTGAGGGCCAAGCGTGGTTCCAGGTCGGCGACGACCGACCCTCCGAAGGCGCGGTCCGCCCAGTTCTCCAATTGCCGGTTTATGGAACCGAGGGTCCAGGGCGTTACATGGGTCCTGGGACGTGTAGTTAGCACAAGACTTCTCATTACTTTTCTCCTATACGTTGTAGCTTGCCAACTCGCTCCCGCAAGGGAGCTGCTCTTGACTCTGAAATGGGGGCAAAACCCCCTAAATTCAAGCCACTAGGAGGCCCCGTGGCGGCCTCGGGCAGGACCCTCAGGGACTGACCACACGGGCCACGCGGAAACCAATGTCGTAGCTGCGCGTCCTGGCGTTCAGCGAGGTCCGGAATGCCGAGCGCAGGGACTCCGGTTCATAGCCCCACGCGCCGCCTCGCAGCACGCGCTTGGAGCAATCGCCCTCAAGCCAGGACGAACCGTCCTTGGGAGCACGCCGGTAATGGTCGTTCCAGCAGTCCTGGACCCATTCCCAGACGTTGCCGTGCATGTCGTAGAGGCCGAACGCGTTGGGAGCATAGCGCCCAACAACCGACGTGCGCTTACCCACACCATCTGAACAGTCCGTGTTGCGCCATTCGTAGTCCGTGCTCGCGTCGGCGTGATTGCCATAGCGGCACAGTTGCGATGCGTCGTCGCCGAAATGGAATTTCTTCGCCGAGCCGGCGCGCGCCGCGTATTCCCACTCCGCCTCGGTCAGCAGCCGGTAATGCTCACCGGTTTCCGCCGCAAGCCAGACTGCATACGCCGTCGCGTTTTCCCACGACACATTGATTACCGGCCGTCGCCCCCGGCCCCATCCTTCGTCGAGAGGTTTCCTGGCCCCGGCAAAGCGGTCATAGTCGTCAAAAGTCACCGCATATCTCGAAACCGCCAGGTCCTGGGCGATGGTGACCCGGTGGACCGGCCGTTCATCCGGAAAGCAATCACGACGCTTTGCGCAGCCCATTCGGAATCGGCCCGCCGGCACGACCGCCATTTCGGGGCCGAAGCCACCGGATCGTAGTGCGTCCGAGAACGTACTGCCGGCGTTCACCATCCGCGCAGTTGCCGTTTGCTCGCTGGACGCCGGCGGTTGCCTGGACACCGCAGGTGGAGCTGCCGCGGTTTGCTTGTCAGCCGGCTCGACCGGATCCGGCTTGGCCGCTTGCTGCGGGTCTGCTTCCGGTTGCGGGTCTACTCCCGGTTGCGGGTCTGCTTCCGGTTTAGGGTCTGCTTCCGGTTTCGAATTTGCATTCGAGTCCTGGTTTGTCATGGCGGCCAGAACGCTTGCGTCCACCCCCGCCTTCGACAGCTCCACGAGTTGCTCCACCGAGGTGTCAAAGTTGGTCCGGGTGGAATTGATCTTGTTGACAATCGCCTCCGCGGGCACGCCCGCATCCGTGAGCATGACGATGTCGGCATTCGTCAGTACCTCGTCCTGTTCCTGACTCAACGACGCCGGCGTCCAGAACACGACGACCATCAATAGTCCCAACAAACTGATCGTCTTTCTCATCGATCTGTCTCCATAGGGTTCAATAGCCTGATTATTTCACTTTTTGGCACTGAAGTCTGCCGAAAATCGAGCGCAAAATCACGAGAATCGGCGCTGTCCTGTAGAATCGCCGCGTTATGTCCGAACGCCTTGCGAACAAGGTCATGCTGATCAGCGGGGCCGGTCCGGTAGTCTCCGCAGCCGTGGCGCGGCGCGCCCTGGAATACGGCGCGACAGCGGTCCTGGTAGCACACGATCCGGAATCACAACCTGCGGCCGAGCACGCCTTGGCGGGAACCGGTGCCCGCCTGGTAGCGCACAACCGGGCCGATCCACACGCATGGCCGAAACTATATGACCGGCTGGAGGCCAAGTCGCTGCTTCCCGACGTGCTGGTCAACGGATGCCACGCGCACCACGCGGGGACTCTGGCGGAGACTTCGCTCGAACAATTCCGCCAGACTCTGACCAGTAACCTGACAGCGGCCTTCTTCGGAACCCAAACCGCCGTGGTTCGCCTGCGCGCGGCCGGGAGAAAAGGAGCCATCATCAACTTGAGTTCGGTATTCGCCGATCGCGCTCTGCCAGGCGCCGCCGCGTACGCCGCCAGCGCCGGAGGGATTCGTTCTCTCAGCAAGTCCGCGGCCCTCGCGTGCGCCGAAGCGGGCGACGGCATCCATATACACGCCGTTCTGACAAGCCGCTACGAAGGGTCTCCCGCACTGCCGGGGGGCGGCAAGGGCCTGCTTGACGGGCGGATAGGCGCCGGCGAAGTCGCGGCGCTGGTGGTGCAGTTGGCCGGCGACGCCGCCACCTATACCCACGGCTCTACGGTTGCCCTGGATGGGGGCTTATGGATTTCCTGAACGACACCACCAAGCATGGCGAGCCGGGGCGCCTTGCGGGCAAGCGGGTGGTCATTACCGGCGCCACTTCCGGAATCGGCCGGGGTTGCGCGATGCACATGGCCGAGGAAGGCGCACGGATCATTTTCACCGGCCGCAACGAACAGGGGGCTGCAGAAACCCTTCGAATGGTCAGGGAAGCCGCCCCGGACGCGGAAGTGGAATTCATGCGCCAGGACGTAACCCTCGAGTCGGAATGGACCCGGCTCTATGACCGGGTTCGCAAGGCATGGGGGGCGCTGGACGTGCTGCTAAGCAACGCCGGCGATGCAAAGCTGGGGCCGCTGGAAGACGTGAAGGCCGAAGACCTGGATTTTCTGCTCAAGGTCAACGTGGAAGGACAATTCCTGGGCCTGCGGGACGGGCTCCCCCTGATGGCTCCGGGCGGCAGCATCATCGTGATGTCATCGCGGGCCGGCCTGCGCGGATTTCCGCACGGCGCCGCGTACACCTGCGCCAAGGGAGCGCTGACCGCGCTCACCAAGGTCGTAGCGGCCGAAGCCGCGGCCCTTGGTACTCGCATACGCGTAAACTCGGTGCATCCGGGCCTGGTATGGACCGAGAGCGTGGAGCGTGTTCTGAAGGGACGAGCGGAAGAACTGAGAGCCAAGATGGAAGCCAACGTGCCAATGCACAAGATCGGCCATCCGCGTGACGTGGGCGAGCTGGTCTGCTACCTTTCCAGCGACGATTCGCGCCACATCACCGGGGCCGAGTTGTCCATAGACGGGGGCATGGCGGCTCAATAAGGGGGAAAACTATGCCATTGATTGAAGTCGATACCAGCGAAGCGCTGCAGCGCGAATCAGCCACGGTGCTGCCGGAGCTGGCCAGTCGCGAGGACGAGAGTTACCTGGATTACGTGGAGAGCCTGCGCTCCTTCGTCCTGGATGGAATGCGCTTTGATGATCAGCTTGCGACCCGAACCAGCGACCTGGAAGACACCTCCGAAGCGCCGGCCGAACGGCTCGAGAATGTGCGCCGGGTGGCCGAAAGCATGCCCATTGCGCGAGTCCGCAATCGGCTGATGCGCTCGCAGCAGGAAATGAAATGGAGGCGGATCTGCCGTTCGCTGGATGCGCGCCGGGACATACACCTTGAGCGGCTCAAACGGGTGGAACAGCGCGGTCCCGCGCGCCTGGAGCTGAATCCGGGTCTTGATGCCCCCGAATACTCCAACGTGCATTTCCATCTACAGCCCGACGGCTACCACAAGGATGCGCTGGCGGGCTTTCGCTACCATTACGGCACCAAGATCTTTTTCGTTGGCGATAACGACAAGGACCAGTTGCACGCCACGCTGGTACAAGACCACCTGCCGGAGCCGGCCGATGGCTCGGTGCACCGGATTCTCGACCTGGCCTGCTCCGTGGGGCAAAGCACGACTGCGCTGAAGCAGCGGTTCAGGCAAGCGGAAGTTACCGGCATCGACCACTCCGAGCCGATGCTGCGCTGCGCCCATCACCGTGCCGTGGAACTGGGCGTGGATGTGTGTTTCTCGCAGCGTTTGGTGGAGAACACCGGCTACGAGGACAACAGCTTCGACATCGTGTTTTCGTTCATCCTGTTCCATGAGTTGCCCATGCGGGTCATCCGGGAGACCCTGGACGAAGTGCGCCGGGTACTGCGCCCAGGCGGCGTGTTTGCGGTCTATGACTTCATCATGGCGCGCAAGATGACCGCGTCTCAGCTGTATCACCGTCACTTTGATTCGCGCAACAACGGCGAACCCTACGGCGACGACTTCTGCTACTCGGACTTCGACAGCCTGCTGAAGAAACACGGCTTTGTAGAGGCCACGCCCGGCAAGACCATGGGCACCACCCAAGTCTGGTACGCGACGGTCCCCGCCGCGCAGTAGCCCGTGGATAAACCCTACGTTCCGGGAACGAGTGCCCCTCCCCGGGAGAGAGGGCATCCTTCCCTCCCTGGGCATGACATGAACGAGCGCAACCCCGACGGGCCTGCGGGGCAAACACCTGAAGGCGGCGCGCCGCTGGTCGGCGACTATCCGGTCTATTTCAACGACCCGGTGCAGGACGCGATGATGAACATGATCCTGGAGCTGAGTGCACAGCTTTGGATCAACATCGATCGCCTGCATGCCCTGGAAGACCTGCTGTCGCGGCAAGGTGTCGTGAGCGCCGCCGACCTGCACGGCTACAAGCCGGATACGGAACGCGCGGCCGCGCTCAAGGCTCGCCGCGAGCGCTTTACCCACGATATATTGCGCGACCTGAAATCGCTGACCGACGGCGCAGTGTCCGCGCCGCCGGAACCTGAGACCAGCTAAGACCTATGGCCCGTTTCCCCTCCCTGCCCGAAAATTCCGATCTGACCGACGTGTTTCGGCGCTTCCCCATGGGGGTAAAGTCGCTGTGCGAATACACCGACGACCTTCTGCGCGGTCCGTCGCCGTTCAGCGTAGGCGAGCGCGAGTTCATCGCCGCCTATGTCTCGGGGATCAACGCCTGCCGGTACTGCCACGGCGCCCACAGCAGCATCGCCGAGGTGCACGGCATCGATGCGGACCTGCTCGAAAACGTGGTTCGCGATCCGCCCGGGGCCGGAGTGGAGGCCCGGATGCTTCCGATCCTGGACTACGTGCGCAAATTGACGGAGACGCCGGCGCGCCTGACCGACGCCGACGCTCAGCGGGTGTTTGACGCCGGCTGGAGCGAAGAGGCGCTCTATCACGCGATTTCGGTATGCGCGATCTTCAATTTCATGAACCGCATCGTCGAGGGCTGCGGCGTGAAGTCCAACCCTGCTATCCGCGATGCGCAGCGCGAACGTCATACGGCGATGCGCGACGAGCCACGGCCCTATACGCTATTTGCGCAAAGCATCGGCGCATTCGAATAGCACCTGGCGAACACGGCTCCAAACTCCCGCAACCAGGGCGTCTCGCCCTCCCCTGGGAACGAGGGCGTCTCGCTCCCCGATCAGCGTCGGGGACAAGCGCTCGTCGAGGGCAGGATGCCCTCGTTCCCAGGCTCCAGAGCTGTTGGGTTATTCCGCCGGGGGTAGATCGAAGAAGTAATTGGCGATTGTGGCCAGATCGGCGTTGCTCCAGTAGCGCGTGCCGTGGTGAACCACTTCGGCCATTTCGCTACCGTAGGCATCGCCGTCATGCATGATGCCGCTGCGCAAGGACCAGGCCAGGTCACCCTCGGTCCAGCCGTTCGCCTTTAGCGCATCGGTGGTGATGTCCGGGCCGTTGGCGCCCGCCTTTTCCACCCCTCCCTGGTAGGGCCTTTCCGGATCACGACCGCCCATGCGCCCGCGCGGGGTGTGGCAAGCGGCACAGTGCGCCGGGCCTTCCGCCAGATAGCGGCCGCGATTCCAGTCGGCCGACTTGCTCCGGTCGGGAGTTAACTCGCCCTGCTCGAAAAAACGGCTCTTCCAGGCCCCTACCGAAGATCGCAACCGGTAAAACAGCCTTAGCTTGTGTTTCGGGGCAGGACCGGCCACCGGCGGCGTGGACTGCAAGGCGGCCCACAAGTCCCCGATGTCCTGCGTGCTCAGCCGGGTATAGAACGGATACGGGTACACCGGAAAGTAGTGCTTCCCTTCCGGGTTCAGTCCTTGGGTCAGAGAGCGGGCGAAATCCTCCAGCGTCCAGTTCCCGATGCCGTCGTCGGGGTGCGGCGTGATGTTGGGCGCATAGTAGGTCCCGGCCCGCGATTCAATCCCCAGGCCGCCTGAAAAAAGCGAACCGCCGTCTTGCGGATCCCGGTGGCAGGTAATGCATCCGGCCAGGCGGGCGACGTAGTAGCCCCGGTTCTTGTCCCCGGTCAGCGCCGTGTAGTCCCGCTCCTTAAGTCCGTTGTCCTCCTGCGCGGCGCAAAGCCCGCCTGCCAGAAGTGCAGCGGCCGCAAGTACAGGGCCCTTGCCCTTGCCGAAAGGAAGACGCAAGCGCGCGATCAGTGATCTTCCTCCTCGCGGAAATCATCGTGGCAGGCCTTGCAACTCATTCCCACCTTGAACAGCCCCGTACCTGCGTCCATGGCAGGTTCTTCACCGGCATCCCCCGCTGCCGGATCGGGCGGCGCGGCGCTCGGCGGCGCCGGCGGCGTATCGGCGGCTTCCGCCAGGGCATTGGCCGCATCCGTCAGGTTGCTCGCCAAAGAGGCAAATCGATCCCAATCCTCCCAGATGGCCGGTAGCGCGTGGCTGCCCGCGGTCAGGCTGCCCTCGGGAAACAGCGAAGTGATATTTTCGCCCCCGGAGTTGGCGATTTTTCCGGCCATTTCGCGCATCTTGTCCGCGTCATAGGGCTGTATACCCCGCACCATGCCGGCCATCGACTGCATTGCGTCCGCCATCGACTCCATCAAGTCGTGACGTTGCTTCGCGGCGCCCGTGAGATCGTCGTCCGCGAATACTCCTGCAGTGGCCAGTGCGCCCGCGGCAACAGCGAAAAGACCCAACAGCTTGCGTTTCATAAGCTCCCCTTGAAAGGTTGACGGCATTGAGCGGCACATTGTAGGGGAGTTTTTGGCCCTTCGCCTGCCCGCCATCCACACTGGTGTGAGCCCTCCCAAACCAGGTGCCGAACCAAGCAGGTTATCCTCCGCCCTGCCGCCGAGAGCAAAGACAGTGACGCGTACCGTTTTTCCCGGACTTTCCGACAGCAATGAAAGAATCGCGCTGGTTGAGGGCGACGCGCAGTATTCCTATCGCCAGGCAAATGCGCGTATCGACCGGTTCGCCGCCGGCCTTCTCAACGGGAACCATGATCTGGAAGAAGAACGCATCGCCGTTCTCATCCCGGCCGGCCTCGACTATGTGACCGCGTTACACGGCATCTGGCGCGCCGGGGGCATCGCAATTCCGCTCAACGTCGCTGCAGCCGAGCCGGAACTCGAGCACTATTTGTCCAACGCCGGCGTTACTCGCGTAATTGCCAGTCACAAGGACCGGGCTGCAGTAAACCGCCTTGCATGGAACAACCCTGGGAACGAGGGCGTCCTCGCCCTCGACGAGGGTAGGATGCCCTCGTTCCCAACGTGTTCCCTGCGCGCCAGCGCAGCGGCGTCCGCTACGAATACTCCCAGCTTGCCTGCTGCGCACCAGCGCCGGGGCAACCCGCGGCGGATGCCCAACATCGATGTGTTGGAAGTAGAGAGCCTGCTGTCCGGGAACCCCGGTGAGCTGCCGGCAATTGAGCCCTCAAGGCGCGCCATGATTGTGTTTACCAGCGGCACGACCGGCAAGCCAAAGGGTGTGGTAATGACGCACAAGGCGATTCATGCTCAGATTGCCGCGTTGATCGAAGCCTGGCAGTGGAGCGAGGCCGATGTCATCCCCTTGTTCCTGCCGCTGCATCACATGCACGGCATTATCAATGTGTTGAGTTGCGCGCTCTGGTGCGGCGCCACCGTCCACGCCATGCCGAAACTGGACCTTGCAAGGCTTTGCGAGCAGGTCGCCCGTGGAACCTACAGCGTATTCATGGCGGTGCCGACCATTTACGTGAAACTCATTGCCTATCTCAAAGGACTTGAAGCCGTCGAGCAAGAGGCGATCTGCGATAGCTTTGGTCGAATGCGCCTGAATATTTCGGGCTCCGCAGCCTGTCCGGCCGGGGTATTCAATCAGTGGCGGGAGCTTACCGGTCAGATCCTGCTGGAACGTTACGGGACGACGGAAACCGGCATGGCGATCTCCAATCCCTATCGCGGAGAAAGGCGTGCCGGTCGTGTCGGCCAGGCGCTGCCCGGCGTGACCGTACAGCTATTCGATGAACACGATGAACCCATTACCAAGGTTGCGGCGCAGGGCGAGATTCGTATTATGGGCGACTGTGTGTTCAAGGAGTATTGGGGCAACAAGACGGCGACCCGGGAAAGCTTCAGGAACGGCTGGTTTTGCACCGGCGATATCGGCGTCATTGAAGATGGCTACTACCGCATCAAGGGTCGCTCGTCCGTGGATATCATCAAGTCCGGCGGCTACAAGCTATCGGCATTGGAGATCGAAGACGTTCTCCTGCACCACCATGCCATCCGCGAGGTCGGCATTGTCGGCGTGCCCGACGATACCTGGGGAGAGTGCGTGGCAGCCTTTGTGACCCTGCAGGAGGGAGCCAGTCTCGACTTCTCCGGCTTGAAGCAATGGTGCGCCGGCAAGATGTCCGCATACAAGATTCCGAAGCGCCTGAAAATCCTGGATTCCCTGCCCAGAAACTCTATGGGCAAAGTGATCAAGACCGCCTTGCGGGAACAGTTCTAGGTCCTCATGCTCTGGGAGCGGAACTTGGCGGCGAGGGCGGGGACGCCCTGGCTTGCATGGAACAACCTGGGAACGAGGGCTTCCAGCCCTCGTTCCCAACGTGTTCCCTGCGCGTCAGGGCAGCGGCGCCTGCTGTGAAAACTCCCAGCAGGTGCGACTCTAGTCGTCCGATTCTTTGCGGGCGCGGCGGTCGGGGCCATAGTATTTCTCCAGGTAGTCGAGCACTTTCTCCCGGACTTCCGGCTGCAGCGCCACCATCTCCTGCTCTTCGACCATTTCAATCAGCACCTCGTCCCAAGTGACCCGCGACAGTCCCTGCTGCAGGACCAGGTCGATGGAATGGCAGGAACCGCAAAAGCCGAAGACTTCCAGCCTGCCCTCGCCCGGCGGCATGCCGCGGAACAGCGCCTGCTCCTGTTCATCCTCGGCGCCCGGGTCCGGTTCGTCATCGGCCGGCGCATCGGAAACGGCCAGGGCTGCTGCGAGCACGGCGCTCACCCAAGCGCCCGCAATCCGGCGAGTCACCATAGGCTCTATGTCACGCGCACTGCAATCGAGTGCAAGGAGTTGTTCAGATAGCCCTTCGGATTCCAGGCCGGCGTAAAGGGCTGGCTTGTTCCCTCGCGGTCCGTAGCCCGCGCCCACACCTGGTAGTAACCGGCCTTCGGAAACTGGACCCTGGCGGAAAAACGCTGCCAGGCGTGGGGATTGTGCGGCGCGGCCAAGTCAGCGGACTGCCAGGTCGCGCCATAGTCCATGGAAATGTCCACGCGAGCCACTTCGGTATCGCCGGCCCAGGCCTGCCCCGCCACTTCCAGCTCGCGGCCATCAAGTTCCAAACCCGTCTCCGGGCGCGTGATGAGCGACTTCACCGGCATGGCGTGAATGATCTGCATGTCCTCCACCGGCACCGACTCTCCCGGCGCAACCGGGTTCGGCGGCACGCGATAGGAGGAACCGGTCATCTTGGGTCCGTCGTGTACCACGTCCCTTAGCCAGATGCGGGTAAGCCACTTCTGAGAACAGGATCCCGGCCAACCGGGAATGACCAGCCGGAGCGGCGCGCCGTTCATGGGATGCATCAGCCCGCCGTTCATTTCAAAGGCGATCAGGTTGTAGGAATCCATCGCCTTGGCCAACGGCACGCCACGTGAAATGGGCAGCTTGCCAGGGGTGCCCGAAAGATGCAGGTCGGCGCCCTCGTGCGCGGTGTAAATCGCCGATTCCTTGGCTCCCGCGGCCTCAAGCACGTCGGCCAGACGAACGCCGGTCCATTCGGAACATCCCACCGCGCCGTAGGTCCACTGGTTGCCCCGCGCAGGGGGCTCGAATCCGGCCCGTCCGTTGCCCCCGCACTCGATTACCAGCCGGTAGGTCACCACCTCGAAGCGGTTGCGCAAGTCCTCAATACTCAGCGTCATCGGGCGTTCAACCAGCCCGTCAATCCGCAAGCTCCAGTTGTCCGGGTTCATGGCGCGCGGCACGATGCCGTTGTTGCGGATGAAATGGCGCGCTACGGGAGTGATGTCGTCGTCCAGCAAATGAGCGGGCGTTTCCGCGTTCAAGGGCCGGTCGTTCAATACAGTCAGTCCATCCTTGCCCTCAATCGGGAGTGCGTCTGCCGCATGGGCGCTCGATATCAGTCCATACGGCGTCCAGCGCGCAAGCGGCAGCGCGGCCCCGGCCAAGGCCCCCACGGCGGCGGCTCCCGCCCCCTGAAGAAATTCGCGGCGTTTTGAGAAATTCATGCTGGCTCGTATTCTAAAATACGCAGCCTTGCTTAGCGGCACATTGCACTTGAATTACGCGACTGCACCGGGAATGACCTTGCCTGACACCAGCCAAGCACCTGCGTTGGAAGACCAACGCCTGCTGAGAGGCAGCTCCTATATCGCCGGCGCCTGGCAGGCCGGCAACCAGCGGCAAAGGTTGACGGTCAGAAATCCCGCCACCGGAGCCACCGTTGCCGAGGTCGCCAAGGCCAGCGCGGCCGATACGCGGCGCGCGATCGAGGCCGCCCACGGCGCCTTCAAGGAATGGCGCCGCAAAACGCCCAAGGAGCGCTCGCGCGTTCTCAGGCGTTGGTACGAACTCACCCTGGATGCAGCCGAAGACCTGGCGGCTTTGATGACCGCCGAGCAAGGCAAGACCCTGCTGGAGGCGCGCGGCGAGATCCAGTATGGCGCTTCCTACCTGGAATGGTTCTCCGAGCAGGCCAAGCGGGCCGACGGTGACGTATTCCCCGGCAACACGCCGCATACCCGCGCCATCTGCATCCGCCAGCCGGTAGGAGTCGTGGCGGCCATCACGCCGTGGAACTTCCCGAACGCCATGATCGCCCGCAAGGCCGCGCCGGCCCTGGCTGCCGGCTGCACCCTCGTGGTCAAGCCGGCCGAGGATACGCCGCTATCAGCCCTGGCGATGGCGGAGTTGGCGGAACGCGCAGGCTTGCCGCCCGGCTGTTTCAACGTAGTGGTAGGCGATCCGAAGGAAATCGGCGCGGAACTCACCGGCAGTCCGCTGGTTCGCAAGCTCAGCTTCACCGGCAGCACCGCAGTCGGCAAACTGCTTCAAGAGCAATGCGCGGCAACACTGAAGCGCACCACCATGGAGCTGGGCGGCAACGCGCCGTTCATCGTGTTCGACGACGCCGACCTGGACGCGGCGGTGGCCGGCGCATTGGTATCCAAATACCGCAACAGCGGTCAGACCTGCGTCTGCGCCAATCGCTTTCTGATCCAGGACAGCATCTACGACGAGTTCTGCGAACGGCTGTTGGCCGCCTCCAACAAGCTGGTGTTGGGTAACGGCGCCGACGAAGGCGTGACCCAGGGGCCGTTGATCAACACCCAGGCAATCGAGAAGGTCTCCAGCCTGGTGGAATCGTCCATTGAAGCGGGCGCCAAATGTGTAATGGGGGGCCAGCCCGCCGAGCTCGGTGGGAGCTTCTATCCCCACACGATCCTGCGCGAAGTCACCCCGGAGATGCCCGTTTTCCGCCACGAGATTTTCGGCCCGGTGGCAGCACTGACCCGGTTCAGCGACGAGCACAACGCCATCGCCCTGGCCAACGACACCGAGGCCGGCTTGTGCGCCTATGTCTACAGCCGCGATATCGGCCGCGTATGGCGCGTGGCCGAAGCGCTGGAATACGGCATGGTGGGCATGAACGAAGGCTTGATTTCCAGCGAAATGGCCCCCTTTGGCGGCGTAAAGGCAAGCGGCTGGGGCCGCGAGGGCTCACGCTACGGCATGGACGACTACATGGACATCAAGTACCTCTGCGTAGGCGGCCTTGACCGCTAACACCCCCGGAAAAGAGGCCACCCCGCCTGGGAGAGAGGGCACCTCGCCTGGGAGAGAGGCCACCCCGCCCTCCATTTCGAGGCAACACCGCAGGCGCCCGTCGCAAATTCTCGCCGCGCTGGCGCTGTTTTCCCCAATCGCCGCCGTAGCGCAAATCCACGAAGCACACCCAACCGATGCGCCAAGCGCCACCGACTGGCCACACTACGCCGGCGACCAGGGCGCACAGCGCTTTGTTCCTTTGCCGGGCCTCACCCGCGAAAACTTCGCTTCTCTGGAAACAGCATGGCTGCGAACCTCGCCGGACGCGCAAATCCCCGGCGCCGGCAGCGACGAACTGTGGCCCGGCAAGCACGAATCCACCCCCATCATGGCCGGCGGCGTGCTCTACAACAGCACCTCCTTCAGCCAGGCCTATGCACTCGATGCTGCGACCGGCAAACTTCTCTGGGTATTCGACCCCAAGAGCTATCAAGCCGGCACGCCGCCCAACTTCGGCTTCATCAATCGCGGGCTGGCGCTGTGGTCGAACGCAACCGAGAAGAGGATTTTCCTCGCCACCGGCGACAGCCGCCTGATTGCGCTGAACGCAGCCGACGGCCGGCCGATTGCAAACTGGGGGAACAGGGGAGAAGTCAACCTGCTGGAAGGCCTGGGATTGAAAGTGTCCAACGAGCTATACGGCGTTTCCTCCCCTCCGCTGGTATGCGGCGAAGCCGTGATCATAGGCTCCAGCATCCTGGAATTCCCGCCGCGCCCCGACACGCCGCCCGGCGACGTCCGCGCCTTCAACGCGCGCGCCGGCGAACTGATGTGGCACTTCCACAGCATTCCGAAAGACGGCGAATACGGCGCGGACACCTGGGAGGACGGCTCCAACAATCGCAACGCCGCCGCCAACGTCTGGACCTACATGAGTTGCGACGAGGAAGCAGGCCTTGCGTACCTCCCTTTCGGCACGCCGGTCAACGACTTCTGGGGCGGCAATCGGCCCGGCGACAACCTGTTTGGTGAATCGCTGGTAGCCGTGGACATGAACACCGGCGAACGCCGCTGGCACTTCCAGACCACGCGCCACGGCCTGTGGGACTACGACCTGCCGGCCGCGCCAGTCCTTTTGGACCTGCCCGACGGGCGCAAGCTGGCCGCACAAGTCACCAAGCAGGCCTTCCTGTTCGTTTTCGACCGTCTTACCGGCGAACCCGTATGGCGGATCGAGAATATGCCTGTGCCCGCCTCTGACGTGCCTGGCGAACGGGCTGCGGCGACCCAGGCGGTCCCGAAGCGCCCTGCCCCGTTCGACCGGCAGGGTTTTACCAAGGACGATCTGAACGATCTGGCGCCCGAACTCCTGAACGAGGCGATGGCGATATTCAATTCCATGGATGGCGGGCCGCTGTACTCGCCCCCCACAACTCGTGGCCGGCTGATGCTTCCGGGAGTCGCCGCGTCCTGGTCCGGCGCCGCCTACGAGCCAGGCCGCCGCTACCTGTATGTGCCGTCCATCACGCTGGGTATGGTCGTGAAGGTCGTTCCCATCGGTCGCAATCAGGAATACTGGATCGGAACCATGCCCACCCCCGCGCCGTTTTTGTCCAACGGCATGCCGATGGTCAAGCCCCCGTACGGCCGCATTACCGCCATCGACATGGAAACCGGCGAACACGCCTGGATGACGCCAGTGGGCCGCGGATATGAGCAACTTCCGCAGTTCAAGGGCAGGGAAGTACCGGCGATGGGCATTCCCAACCGTACCTTCGTGGTTGCGACTTCCAATCTACTCTTGGCGGCGCAGGAAGGGATCAACCTGGTGGTCGGCACCTCCCCCGAACGCAACGCGGCCCGATACCAGGCCAGCCCGTACATGCCTTCGCTCAAGGCCTTCGATCTCGATACCGGCGAACTGATCGGCGAAGTCCCGTTACCCGGCAACGCCACCGGCGCGCCGATCGCCTACGAGATCGGCAGCAAACCCTTCATCGTGCTCCCGATCGGCGGCGCCGGCCTCCCCGCCCAACTCATCGCCCTCACCCTCCCCTAGTCCGACAACCCTGGGAACGAGCGCATCCTGCCGGACCCTGGGAACGAGCGCATCCTGCCGGACCCTGGGAACGAGCGCATCGTGCCCTCGATACTAAACCAATGAGGCGTCGCACATCATCGCCGCACCACCTGTGTTTTGGGGTCCGCGAGGCTAAAATACTGATTCTCAGGCGGGTCTTTCCATCCCCGCCATCACCATGGGGCCGTAGCTCAGTTGGGAGAGCGTCGCGTTCGCAATGCGAAGGTCGTGGGTTCGAATCCCATCGGCTCCATAATCCCCTTTTTCTGTCCCTAATGGAATTAAGGCCAGAAAGCGTAACATATTGATGCAAAAGGGTTTTGTATAGAGACGTAAAGTTGCGAACCTGGGGATCCGTGGTAGTTTTTACCCCGTTATGTGGGAACAAGCGTGGGAACACACTGGAAACGGCTAAGGGCGCCAGAGGGCAGACGGGCTGCCTTACCGCGGCCGTTCCATCTCTGCGCGAGGAAGTCGAAATGGGCCGCCTGACGGACCTTCAGGTGCTCACGCTCACGCGCCCTGGATGGCATGGCGACGGCGACACGCTGTATCTGAGGGTATCGCCTAGGGGAACAAAATCATGGATTCAGCGCAAATCGATAAAAGGTCGACGGTATGATCTGGGACTTGGACCGTTCCCGCGCGTAAGTCTTACCGAGGCGCGCCACCTCGCGATGGGGAACCGATTGAGGGTCCGGCAAGGACACGACATCCTCAAGGAGAGAAAACACCGCAAACACGTCCCGACCTTTGAAGAAGTCACCCAGCGTGTGTACGCGTTAAACCGGCCCCGGTGGAGCAACGAGAGCCACGCGCGCGGGTGGATCCAGACCTTGCAGCGTCATGCTTTTCCTGAGTTGGCGACACTGTGCGTGGACAGCATTAAACGTCACGATGTCTTGCGTGTGCTAGAGCCGTCTCTGGACGAAGCGTCCAGAGACGGCTCGAAGAGTGCGCCAGCGCGTTCGCACGATTCTTGGCTGGTGTCAGGCATACGGATATACGATAGAAAACGTAGCGGGGCCGTGTATTGATGCGGCCTTGCCCCGAGTGCCTTCGAGCCAGCAGCACTATCGCGCTCTCCCGTACTGTGAAGTTGGAGCGGCGCTTGGCGCCGTTGATGCATCGCCCGTTACCCAGGTTGTAAGCCTTTGCCTCAGGTTTATGGTTCTGACCGCTGCCCGTGGTGTCGAGGCTCGCAACGCCCAATGGTCCGAAATCGATATTGCCAAGAAGGAATGGCGAATCCCTGCGGAACGCATGAAAGCGCGGCGCGAGCACCGTGTACCCCTAAGTTCGGCATCACTTGCCGTCCTAGCAGAGGCACGCAGCCTGAAGGACGAGTCGGGACTCCTTTTCCCGTCACCGCGCAAACGTGGCCAGCCCCTCTCCAACATGAGTCTGCTGAAAGCGCTGCGCGATACCGGCTTCGCGGAGAAAGCAACCGTGCATGGGTTCCGATCGAGTTTCAGAGATTGGTGTGCCGAGACAGGTAAGTCGCGCGCGCTGGCGAACGCCGCGCTTGCCCACACGGTTGCCGGTGTGGAGGGCGCCTATTTTCGCTCGGACCTGTATGCCGCTCGGCGTCAACTGATGCAAGAATGGGCCGATTTCGTTATGGCGTCAGAGCCAAGCCAAGGAGTTGGGAACGTTCGGTAAGCAAAAAACTCCCTCCGGCGCAGCTTGACGGAGCTAAAACGCTCGGTTAGCTGCGGATACAGGCCGACCGCACTTCATTGAACCCTCCACGTTAACCACACGTCGGGCGTTGTCAGATTAACTGGACCGAGCCTGTAGATCCTGCAATCGAGGAGTCTCAGGCTGCAAGTTGACGCCACTCGGCCAGGGTGGCGGCCCGGTCTTGTTTGAAAATGTCGCGGCGGCTGAGATGACGCTGGTGGTTGAAGTGGTTGTGGATCGAGGCATGAACAGCGGCGAATTTTTGCAGGGTCTTGATGTCTCTGAACCGCGCCATCGCCCCTTCCCGCCTTCGAAACGGTTGGTGCGAGTTCTCGGCAGTGTTGTTAAGCCAGCGCCCACATTCCTGCCGTCCAGGATTTCCCAGCGCCTTCATCGCAGCCGAATAAGATCGAAGCCGGTCGCTAACGATTGACCACGGCCGGCCATAGCGCTTCATCGTGCGCTTCAGAAACGTCGGCGCTGCCCGGCGATCCCGCCGCTTCGTGACAAAAACCTCAAGCACCTCACCTTCGTGGTCGACAGCGCGCCATAGGTAATGCGTCTCACCGTTGATGCGGACAAACACCGCATCGAGATGCCAGCGCCAATTCGACCCGTTGCGCCCGCCTACGCGCCGCCTCCTGATTTCACCGGCAAACATCGGACCGAAACGGTTCCACCAAAAACGGACCGTCTCATGACAGATGTCGATGCCGCGTTCGAACAGGATGTCTTCGACCTGGCGCAACGACAATGGATAGCGGATGTACATCATTACCGCTAGGCGGATTACCTCGGGCGAACTGTTGAAATAACGAAAGGGATTGTGCATCAACGCAGGCTACGAGAGCTTGCTTTCCTGCTCAAGCCAGTTTTCTCTGACAATGCCCACTCCGCGCCCACCACAGCTACCAAACGCTTCGAACGCACGTTCTTCTCTTCCAGCTACTTCAAACGCCGCCTTTCCGATGGCATCAGACTCCCATACTTCTTGCACCAGCGGTAATAGGTCTACTGCTAGATCCCGGGCTTCCGGCAAACCTCCCCTCGACCCTCGTGCCTTCCTCCGCCTGGCGCAATAGGAACGTACAAGCTGGGCGCTGAACTTCGATCGTTTCATCCCCTCGTCCTCGGTTGGTGATCGAAAACCTAACCGAGAATTTTCTCACTTCGAATGGCCCAAGTTCCGGGAAGCAGGTGAGGTAGACCCTCACAGGGGCGGGCACTATCGAGCATGTCGCTCGGGCCATGCGTCGCGGTATAGTCAAACAAGTTATACATCTCCTGCGGAAAGTGGTCTCGGTACTGACACTGGCGTCGGCTGGTATAGCCGCGATTGTCTTTCCCATGACGCTCTTTGCGATTCAGGGTATGAGCCGGCTCAGTTTTGAGGTTGTGGCGTTTCTCCTGATCTTCTACCTGTTTCACCCAATGTCGCTTGTGCTGATATTCCTGGTTCGCTTTGAAAAGATTGCTCCAAGACGCCGGAGACGCATGGCGACAGGCTTTGTTGCGCTCAACGCGTTGGGCCTGCTTGCCATAGCCGCCTTGATACGAACACGCGTCTTTAGCGGCGATGCAGGGTTGCCGCTGATTTTTGGTATTCCTTCGTTCCTTTTCTTGCTCAACTCGTTGATGGGTGTCTTCGAAGAATTAAGCCCTGTCGCCAATTGCGGCATTGAAGCCGGCGGGGTGAAACCCGCACACAAGCGGAGTTGTTGCTTGCGGAACAGGACCGCACTCCGGGGAGCGGGCGCCGGCGATGCCCTCGCTCCCCGAGGTTTACGCTGCGACCAGCGCATTGAGACGCTCAGCATCAAGCCGGTGTCGGGCGGCTCGTTGACGCTTTCCGGGCGCGCGCCCTCCAGGTGGATTTCCAGGGACGCCCCAGGCGCCAGGTCCTCGCGCCGGCGTGCGCGCATTGCGACCCGAAGCGCCCCGGGGAGGACGCATCAGTTGTACTTCATAGATCGCCCGGAAGGATCGTGTTCGCCACTGTCCCTTCATCCCGGTCCCCCGTGCTGAGCATCCTCCTCTTGCCGGCGGGTTTCGCAATCGGCACAAATGAAATCCTCATGAGACAGCCGAAATACCACCTCCCCTTTCGGCAGAAAGGCATCGCAATCCCGACACTGCGCATCCTTCTCAGCGATGACGTTTTCGCGCTGGGTTATTTCGGCAATCATCAATACCCCTCCCCTGCAAATTATAGGGAAACTGGCAGGCCGGCAGCCTCGCTGTTGCCCGCCCAGGGACCCGTAGATTCTTCCGCTCAATATGACCGGGAATTGCAGATGCCGCGCTGCTTTTCTTCCTAATACCGATCTTCCTGGAATGGCTCTTCCTTCTACGGGTGGCAGCCGGGTCGTAGCAGATCGAGAAGATCGTCTTGCGTTAACTCATCGGCCGCGGACTCCTTAAACCGATTGATATCGGCAGCGACTTCGGCCCAGGGCACACTGCGTACGCGTTCAGCCACTCGGGCCGGCCATGAGTCTTTGGTTACTCGTTCCGCTCGCTCGCCATGCTGCCGCAAACCGGCGTTAAGCATGTCAAGGTTGGGAGCGGGCCATTGGTCCTGCTCCAGATACCAGGCAAGATCGAAAAAATCCCGTCCCTTGGCCCAGGGACGGTTCAGCACAGCCAGCAGCTTGCCGGCCAGTAGGGAAGAACGATCGTGATGCAGAACCCGAACGCCGACGTGCCGGCGGATGCGGTGGGTTGCAAGGTTTGCGCCCGACGGAGGATTGGTGTCCACCTCCAGTTTGACGCGCGCGACTTCGCTGCGGTGCGGCGATAACCCCATTTCATGGAACAGCCCCGGGAACCGGAACAGGCCCTTGTGCACGGCGCCGGAGTCTTGCAGCGTGATGGAAATCTCGTAGGACTCCCGCCGGAACGCGCGCAGGACGTGCGCAACCCACCGGGGGAAGTCGTATTGATCGCGGCGCGCTTCCAGCGCGAAGTCGAGATCTTCCGAGAAGCGCCGCAAATGGTACAGCAGTCGCAAGGCAGTGCCGCCCATGAAAGCGATGGAGGACATGGCGCCCGCGTGCGCCAAGCCTTCCAGAATGCGTACCTGCAGGTATTCCTGCAGCAGGTGTCTGGCATACCAATCGTTGCGGTCGGCTTTCGCCTGCTGAACGACTTGCAGCAGCTGCCCCTTCATGTTGCTGGCTTCGGATGGCCGAGGGCTTGTGCTCTATCGGCAATACGCCGGGCGGCACGGAGCCACTTCGGACGCCCGGATTTTTCCGCCAATGCGAGCAGCTGGGCCGGATTCAAGCGCTGCCAATTCAGCCGCATGCCGTCGATCCAGCGCGGATCATCGGCGCCAGGGGTCAGATGGACCAGGTCCAGCAGCGCCTTTTCCGGCGTGGCGATCAGCGCCAGTTGTCCGGCCACCACCTCAACTTGCCGTAAACCCGTGTTGCAAGGCACAGTAAGGGACAGGAGGTCCGGGCGTAGGAATTGATACATATAGCGCCCCAAAACCGTGTCCCATGTGTGAGGACGACCGGGGCCGCAGCTCGTCGCCACAGGAATGTGTTCGGGGATGACGCCGGCGTAGGACAGCGCCATGTGGGTGGAAACATAGGACCCCGGCATCAGCCGGTTGGCGATTAGAAACGGGGAGGGATTGACCTTGCGGTAGGGCGGAGCCAAGGCGTACAGCCCCCGCCTGAGTTGAACGAGTTTCCCTGCGCGAAGCCAGCGGCTGAGCGCTGCCGCGATTTCATTGCGGCTGGCTTGTCCCGCACACAACCAACCCGTCTCGAATACGGGTTCATCCTCCACGAGTTCCAGAAGTCGAGCAAATTTCATTGCAGTATTTAATCATAATCGAAATATAACCACAATAATATTCGCAGCGCGAGATGAGGGCCCATCTTGCTCTCACTCGACTGACGGTGGACGAGCTTACACACAACATGCTCGCCCCGTACTCTGTGGACTATCTTCAAATGAGATGGAAAACACTAACGGGGCGCTGCCCCGGGCCAGCCGTTCGTTCTATCGCCGCTTCGATGGTCCGACCGTCTGCAGCCCCGGCCAACCAGCGTCATCCATCGCTCCGACTAGTGTCATGTCACACTTGATATATCGTATCTTTCTTGATAGATTACTCGCGGTCTTGAGTGGGCGGCGAGGGTCTATAGATGAAGCGTTATGTGGTGACGTTGGAGAAGCCCGAGCGCCACGACTACGAGTACCGGCGCTGCGGGGTGTGCAGCGTCTTCATGGCCACGGAACCCTTGGCCGGCCAGCGCATGACCCAGGTGACCGAACGCAAGACCAAAATCGATTGGGCGCGCTTTGTGGCCGATATCGCCGCACGCTATGCCCGCGCCACGAAAATCACCTTGGTCATGGACAATCTGAGTACCCACCGCCCCGGCGCGCTCTACGAAGCCTATCCGCCAGCACAGGCGAAGGCGTTATGGGACCGGTTCGAGTTCGTCTACACCCCCAAGCACGGCAGTTGGCTGAACGTCGCCGAGGTCGAACTCAACGTCATGATCCGCCAATGCCTCAACCGGCGCATCGACTCCATTGACGTCCTGCGCGGCGAAGTGGCCGCCTGGCAGGCCTCGCGCGACCGCCTGCGGGCCAAGGTCGACTGGCAGTTCACCACCAACGATGCGCGCGTGAAACTGAAACGGCTGTACCCGACATTTGAAGCGTGACACGACACTAGATGCCCTCATAACGCGCCGGTCAATTCGGGCATGACGCCCGAATGATGAGGGGCCCCTCATCTTCCAGCTGCTGCAGCCTCCTTATCTCCGAGGGCATCAGACCACCATACTTCTTGCCCCAGCGGTAATAGGTCTGCTGCGAGATCCCGGCCTTGCGGCATACCTCTTCGACCCGTGTGCCTTCTTCCGCCTGGCGCAATATGAACGCACAAGCTGGTCGCTGAACTTCGATCGTTTCATCCCCTCGTCCTCGGTTGGTGATCGAAAACCTAACCGAGAATTTTCTCACTTTGAATGGCCCAGAAATCGGGAAGTAGGTCACTACGCCTGGTTCGCCGCATCCTTATCTACGACGGCGAGCGCGCTTTCCGCACCGCAGATGGCATTGACGTGTGGCTGGTCTCGCGCATCGACCTCACAGTCCAAGTGCGGCGTGCGATCCAATGCGAACGAGCCGGAGCGTCCGTGCATCTGGCTTCTGGTAGATAAGCACCAGATCCGGTCTAAGGTGGCAGTCACGAAAGTCGGCCCACGGGCCGCTGAGCGCATGGTCATGGTGGCGTGGTTCAAGCACATCGTCACCGGCAAGAGCCTGTACGATTACGGCCAGTCGTTCATCGAGGTCGGTGCGATGACGACCGCGGGACTCCCGCTTGTAGTCGCGCTTGAATTGTTGCGTCCGTTCAACCGTCCGCATGCAGGTCGTCGAGAAGACTCTGAACGTCGTCGAACCGCGCAAGGTTGCCGGCTCGCGCCTCCTGCATGGCGGCGATGGTTTCGGCATTGGGGATGAGCGGCGCGAATGGCAGCGCTTTCTCTCGCGCGACCCGCGTTAGCAGAAGTCGAACGGCGTCGGAGACAGTCAGGCCCATAGCGGCCAAGACTACGGAAGCCTGTTCCTTGACGTCCTTGTTGACGCGCGCCTGAACGAGTTGATTGGCCATGCTAGTCAACCTGAGTGATTGGAACCTTGTATTACATTGTCATACAAAAAGACCATTATTTCAAGGCCCGATAGCTCGAATGCAGGACTTTCCCACGCTTGTGGCATTGAGTGGTTTTGGAGTCCGGCTTGAAGGGTTGTCGGGTTCGGATTGAGTTGTCGGCGGATGACGCACGGTCGGGGATGCCGGATGGCGGTGGTTGTGGCGGGTGGTTGGTGATGGTTGGGGCCATCCGGGCGATCCGGTCGGCCGGCGGGGTTTCGAGGCGCCGCGAGGGGAACGGTGTTTAGCCGGGCGAGAGCACGGCGTCGAGCGCGTCGTTGCGATGGAGAGCGAAGTGGCGCGTGGCTTCAGCGACGCTTTTGCCGCGCCTGAGGATGATGGCGAGCGCGATACAGTTGCACAGCGCGTTATTGACGGGCGCGTGCGCCTTGCGGGCGAGGCAGGCGTCTTCGGCGAAATGGACATCCCGGGTCCGGTGGTTCTGGTTTTCCACGGCCCAGTGGCCGCGGTTCCAGGCCAGCAGTTGTTCCGGGGAGCCCCGTTCTTCCGGGACGGAGGTGATGCCGTAGGCCAGCTCCCGGCTCTCGTGTCCGGAACGGGCGTCGATGCGCTGGCGCTCGACGCGGAAGATTTGCTTGAGGTGCGGGTAGTTCACCGTGCCCCGCAGCGGGGTCAGGGTGCGGATGCAGCGGCGCTCGATGCGCCCGTGCGCCTTCGCGGAGGCCTCCTCGTGCCCGCCTGTCGCGTCCTGTTCCCAGTCGATGCCGGCCAGGGTGGCGAAGGTTTCGGGCGCGTTGCCCTTGACCGTCATCAGGTAGTCGGCGCCGCGGCTCTCGACGATGGACCGCGCGGTGTCCCGGACCGTGTGCAGCGCGTCGATCGTGATCACCCGGCCGGCGAGCGGCGCCTCCTCCAGCAGCGCCCGCACCGCCGCCCGCTCGCCGTTCTCGTCGTGGAAGCCGAGGCTCGCAAGCGGCATCCCGGTGCCGTGCTCGACCAGCGTCGCGGTCTCGTGGCGCGTCTCCCCGTGGCGGTTCGCCCCGCGGATCCGCTTGCCGTCGGAAGCCAGCGCCGCACCCAGTTGTAGCCGCGGCGCCGCATAGCGCTTCAGCACCGCCTCGATGGCCGTCGGATCGGCGTTGCCGATCACCCGGTAGAGGACCGATTTCGACACCGGCTCATACCGGCCCGTGTTCGGGTTGCGCCACGCCCCAAGCGCCTCGAGCTCCGCCTGACTCAGCGACCGGGCGTACTGGACCGCCGCCACACCGTTGCCCATGCCCGCAAGCCGGGCCACGATGTAGACGGCCAGCACCGAGGCGATCCGATGCTTGCGGCCCTGGGCCCGACGGAAGTCCGGGACCTGCATCAACTCCTCGTACAGCGAACGCAGTTCCGGGGGACGCCGACCGGACACCCCGCCCATCGGGTTCGGCGACAGCGCGTCCGGCAGCCGGCCCGGGGCGGCGAGACGCCGCCTCGCATCCCGGCGCAAAGGCCGCACGTACAGCGCCTTGGGCACCCCGTGCGGATCGGTGTAGCGGCCGTTCGCCCGCGCAAAGCCCCGCGTGCGCCCGAGCCGCCGCCAGTTCGCCGCCGTGTACATCCCGCCGGAAAAACGCGACGGGTCCACGAACGTCTCCGCCATCAGCAGCGGATGACCGTGCTCGGCCGCCCAGTCCGCGCTCAGACGCCGGGTCATCGCCGACAGCGCCCGCGAGGCCAGATTGGGAAACACCCCCGGCGCGCCGAGAACCAGAAAACGCGTGTTGTTGCCGATCAGGTGCAGACGACGAAACTGCTCCTTCCCCGACCAACCGATCCACCGGTCCCGCGGCCGGCACTTGAACGCGCCCGACTGCCAGCCCGCCAGACCGATCCAATGCCCGCGCCACTCAAACACATACCGCAGACCACGCCCGGCAAACCGCTTGAAGCCCAGGTAATGGTGGCCATCCATCAGCGCATCCCAGCGAAGACGCTCCTGCGGCTTCGCAAGACGCACCGACACCTCCGCCAGCCGAAACCCCTCGGGCGCAACCTTAAAGATGGCCGACTCCCTTTCCATGCACCACCAATACCACAGCGCAGGAAGAAAAGCCAGCGCAACAACAAAAACCTCGTAAATACAAACACAAACGAATCAAGCAAATTTAGCGTGGGAAAGCCCTGGCTCGAATGTTAGGAACAAATGATCTGTCCGTATTTGCAACAAATGATCTGTCCGGTTCTGATCCCGCCCATTTTGAATTGAGGGTGGTGAAGGAGGAGACGGACACAATGGTTACAGGAGGCGAAGCGGATGAGGTTTGAAGAGGCCTATTCGGGTTGGGGCGAGCGGCGTTTGAAGAATTCGAGGTAGGCCAAACACCTTTATATAACAATAGTTTATTTTCCGTTGCAACTCCATCGGCTCCACCAACACACTTTACTGATTAGTTGAAACAAAAGGAACTTTTGGATTCCTCATTGTCTGCGTAGCACTTTGAGCAGCACGATCGGGATCTTCTTAATTGCCCCTCTTCGCCCCACCTTACGGTCACGAAGATCTCTGCGAGTCCTGATGTGCCCGGCAGAGCATTGCCGGGGCATTGAGAATATGTCGGCTGCGGCTTGAGCTTGAGATTCAGTGCTGCCGGCGCTGAGGCAGAAATCCGGTCGCCAGGAAAACAACGACAAAGACGATAAGAACTGTCCACATGGCCGCCGAATACTCCAATGGTTTGAGCCAAACCTCTTCGTAAAAACCATAGCGCGGCGCCAGCTCGCCGAAAGGAATCCAAAAGATGGCTTTGGTGGGAATGGCATAACGAATGGCCGCCATCACCCGCGTGAATTTCATCAGCCGCCACAGCAGATAACATCCCCAAACCGCCAAAACGGCGACAATGCCGTAAGTCACGGGATGGCCATAACCGAGCAACCGGGCGTCGCCAAGAAACAGCGATGCACCATAGAAGAACCAGGTCACATAGAGTGTTTCCAGGAACGTAATACGGCAGACATTGCGCCCTTGCCCCGGCTCGCGATCGCCGAGATTGAGACGGCCGGTTTTCTGAATCCAGCGAAAGGCATTGCACCGGCTGTTCTTGTTGAACACAAAGAAAAGCAGCGTCGCCACGCAAATGCCGATGGATCCTTGAATGTAGAGCAGATGTGCGGGCCACTGCACGCCAGGCGCCACTTCCGGCATGGGTAGATGAAGCGTAATCTCATTGAACTTAAAGGCATAGGAGGCCCAGCCGATCCAGATCAGCATCCCGGCCGCAAACCCTAGCAAAGTGCCACTGACTTCTTCGTTACGTTTGGCGCCGATCAGCAAGAGAAGTGCGGCTACGGCGCCGACGCTGAGAAACAATCCGCCAGCATTCTCGTACCCAATAAGGTCCCGCACGACGATTACAAAGGAATGGGCCACCGGCAAGGCAAGAAGAACGGCGAAAAAGGCAATCACACCGATAAACGGCGGGCGGTAATACCGCTGCCAAATCGTCCGTCTTGCGTCAGGAGATTTGGTGTCCTTCATCGTTCGTCTGCTTGTTGCTTGCCGAGAAAGGCAATGGTTGCGGTTTGCAGCGCCGCTATTCCCTCTGGCGCTTGTCTACATTCGGCACAGCCAGATTCCAGTCGAGTGTGGGGACTGCGCCGACATCGGCCGGATTGTCGCTTAGATCCAGATGACGCAGGTTCACGAGCCCGGATAGCGGCGCTCGGTCGCTCAAGTTGTTGCCGCGCAAATCGAGTATCTCCAGTTGCGCAAGCCCCGCCAGCGGCCACCCGTTCGATACCGCATTTCCGCGCAGCGACAAGTGGCGCAGGTTCACGAGCCCAGCCAAAGCGGAAACGTCGGTCAGGCCGTTGTTCCGGAGAGAAAGGCGTTCCATAGCGACTAGCCCCGCAAGGGATGACAGGTCGGTTCCCGCTTCATCGAGGTTCAACACCGTAAGGCGCGGCAACAGGCCGAGCGTCCATAGATCCGTCACCGGGTTATGCCCCAGATCCAGTGCCTGAAGGTTCACGGCAAACTCCAGACCCGTCAGGTCGGCGATTCCCGCGCCGCCAACGTTCAGCGCACGGATACCCGCCATCGCATTCATGCCCACCGGCCCGTCAGGGCCCAGGCCCAGCGCTTCTGCGATTGCGCTATGCAGCGCCGCATCGGCAATGAACACCGGCGGGCCGGCATCAACTCCGCCCGGCGCCGCATCCACACGCGTAACCACCCGCACACGGAACGGGTCCGCCATACTTAAGGCGTCTGGCGCCGGCGCAGGCTGCAAGCCCGGAACCGCATAGGTGCGCATCCACCGGTCCTGCGCGTTCACCACCCACAGCGTTTCGTGGTCCGACCATAGCCCCATGGGAGACTGGCCGGTCGCCACACTGCCGAGTGCGCGGTCCGCCTTGTGCTCACCCCCCGACAAGGCATATCCCTCCACGCCGCCCTGCTGGTTCAGGGTCACCAGCGCCGTCTCTCCATCGGACCACAAACCCCACGGCAATTGCAGCGTGCGACCGTCCGCCGCCCATAGAATAAACTCCTTCTCCGGCACCCGCATCTTGTCCGACAGCCGATACGCAAATACCTTCCCTGCCAGAATATCCGTCACCCACAGGGTCGTCCCATCCGACCACAAACCTGTCGGTGCAGTATTGCCTGCCGCCGCCAGCACGGCATAGGGGATGTCCTCTTCCGACTGCCGCTCTCCGTCCGACAGCCAATACGCAAATACCTTCCCCGCCAGGACATCCGCCACCCACAGCGTCTCGCCGTTCGACCACAAACCCGCCGGGGAACCGCCCTCCTCCTGCAATTGGAAGCGGTGAATCGCCGACGTGCCGTTGGACAGCGTCACCTGGCCCGCGCCCAGCGCCGACCCGTCGGCCAGCGAATAGGTCGTCACCTCCCCCGTGCTCCAGTCGCTGATAACCCAAAGCGTCTCTCCATCCGACCACAGACCCGTGGGATTGGAACCGGACGGCAACTCGATATCCCTATCCGGCAACCGCTCACCCCAGGCTAGCTGCGGCTCCGCCCGCGTCACCGCCACGTCATTGAGCTGCTCCGTCTGCCCGTGCGCGGCGGTCACCGGACTCGTGACCGCCGCGATCGACGGCAGAGTCGGCAAAGGCCCATGACCGGCGATGTTGATCGAGACGGAGTCCTCGTGATACAGACCCGCCGGGTCCGTCACTTTCAGCGCAAACGTCAGTATCGCCGCCACCGGCAATCCGGCCGGCGCATCAAAGCTCGCCGTCGCCGTGTTGGGGTTGGATAGTGAGACGCTTGGCCCGCCTGTCTGGGTCCAGGCGTAACTCAACATATCGTCCGCATCCGGGTCGCTGCCCGAACCCGAAAGCGTCACCGTAACGCCCTGCTCGAAATAAACCTGATCGACACCGGCAGCCGCCGCCGGCGCCTCATTCCTGTTTGACAGCGCCACAGTGATATCCGCCGTGTCCGTGCGGCCACCGTCGTTCACCTGCAGCGTCACCTGGTAGGAACCGTCGGTGTCGGCATCGTCCGGATTCTCAAAGTCCTTTGCCGCGGCAAAGGACAGCACGCCGGCGGAAGTGATGCTGAACTTCGCCTGGTCCGCGCCGCCGCTCAAGGACCACGCCAGGTCCGCCGCTGCGCTGTCGCTGTCTCGCGCCGTCAGCGTCGCCACCGCCGTCTCGCCCTCGATGATCGTGAAGGTCGAGGCGCTGGTGATTTCCGGCGCCACCGGCGCGCGCACAGTGATGGTCGTGGCCTGCAATAGCCTGCGTCCATCGGAGGTGCAAACCGTCCGCTGCTCGTCGCAGGCGCCGTCTTTCAGCGCCGGCAGCGTGATGACAACGTCGCCATCGCCGTCCGGTGTCACCGGAAACTCCCAGGCCATATTGCTGCCTGCGGTCACACGACTCGCCTGCCCCACCGCCCCGCCCACAATTGTCAGCAGTCCATTGGTGAACGCGGCGCCGTTCAGCGCGACCTCCTCACTGAACTGCAACTGCACGGTAAAGGCCGCCGACCCGTCGTGCGCCAACGGCGCGTTCTCGAAGCGCGCCGTCGGTCCGCTTGCTTTGACGGGCGGCAACTCACCGTTGATGGTCGCCAAGGCAACGCCGTCCACAACCAATGCATTCCCCGAGGCTCGTCCCAGATGAACGCTGAAATATTCCGGAGGTTCGGCTATACCGTCATCGGTGATTTCGACTGTAACGTTCCGGCGTGCTTCTCCAGCATTGAAGGTCAAAGAACCTCGGCTGTATGGATAATCAACGCCCGGGTCGGCGAGCTGTAGTGAAATGTGCGACAAGGGCACGGTTTCGTGTGTGAACCAGTCCACGCTCACCGGCTCGGAACGAACCGGATCCAGGGTCACGGCAAAAGCAATTTCTCCCGCGTCCTCTCCTGCCTTGCCATCGGCAATTCGAAGTTGCGAGAACTGTTGATTTGGAGCTTGCCGTACTACGCTGCAGACCCGCGGCGCCATGAATACTAAGTGACCTTCCCCAAACACCGCGGACTTATGGAAGCGACCGTTTTCTCTGTCGATTCTGGCATCCAGCGATGCTTGTCCCTGTAATCGAAAATGCTGATCGTAGGACGCGCGCAATTCCTGTTCGGCAGTCGCGGTTCCCGGCGAATAGTTCAAATAGGAAGAAAAGCGAGGAGAAACGTGTTCATTTCCCAACCTCGCATAAAAATCGGAGACTCTGCGGTCACGACTCCAAATATCATGGAGGAATAGAATCCTCAAAGAGGCCTCAACATTCGCATTACCGGAGCTAAAAAACTTCTGGTCATGAATTTGGCCAATATCATCCGAGTCTTGTTGAACCACAATCAGTCGATCTTCATCGTGCATTGCCGCAAGGTAATGGTCTTCCAGAGGAAACAGGCGTGTCACTCGATGAATTTCTCCGCACACGACCTGTTCGGCCAACTCCGCGTAGTCGTCACGCTTCTTGAGCCGGTTGAACAAGACTTGTGCGTGTCTCAGAGACAACATGGAACCGAATTCATCCGCAAACCTCACAAAACTATCCATGACCCCAGTCGCGCTTGAAGTAACCACAAGGGGATAAACGCGCTTCTCACTTAATTCCAAGGGCGAGATTCTTGGATTGTCGGACGCTTCCAGGTCCGAAAGGATTTGCAACCATTCTGACTGTTCCAAATCCTTGTCATCGCTCGTCCCCCGCCAAAAATCGTAATCACCCCAGATGGGTCTCTTCATTTGGCCATGACAGGTTGAGCAAACCTCCGGGTTTGAAAGTTCAGGCTCTTCGCCGGAAAAATCAATGACGCCGGCGTCCCAGCGTTCCGCTCCGTGTTGCAGAAATTCGATGTTGTCGGGCGCCTCGGGGTTCGATGCCCAGGAAAAGATAAAGCGGGCATCGGCTCCCCAGGAAACAACTCTTGGATGCGTTTTGGATACGAGCTCTTTATTCAAGGCCTGAGAAGCAAAAACCAGTGACACGTGCCGCTTATGCAATGGCGGCAAAGATTCAATCAGGTCAGCGGCGCTTTCAATGCTATTAGCCCTTACAAAACTCATGACATTGTCGGCCGTAAGCTGTTCCGGCAATGTTTGGGAATAGCCGACCTGCATGAGGAATCCGGTCAGCATGAGCACGCCAATCGAATGGAATGGAGAAAGAACCTTTTCAGTCATTTCAACACTGATCGATAAGCAACCCAAAAGGCCTTAAGTTGGCGGACAGCTACGCATTGTATGACTCTTTTAGGCCAATCATTCAGGGAACAGTCGTTCGTCCGGCCCAAAACCCCGCCGATCCCCGTCCCCCCGAGGGCGCAGCGACTTACTCGCTCCGGACGTGTGACGTCCTGGAAGGAGCGTGTCAATGCCGAAGCAAATTAACCTGATTGTTGGAGTGAACCCCCTGGACTGGACACACTGGCGGTAGGATTCTGCCCGTAGGCTTGCTGACACATCACGACTTTCCACCACACTTACAGCCTGGAGTTCAAGCGCCAAGGGCGATAGCGAATAAGAAGCAGCGGTACACAATTGCGAATGTCCTATCAATGTTTGTTTTGCGACAATCTTACTCCGCTCATGGACGCAAGCGGCAAAGGCTGACAGCCAGGTTCAGGGGTGCATTGTGGGTGATTCGGGACTTCAGAAGAGGCAGGCAGTAGTGCATCCGTGGTGAGCAGCGCGACCGGCTGCGGAGCATTGATCGCATTTTGCGGTATAGACGGGTGCGGTAAGACGAGCCAACTCAAGCTTGCGCAGAAATGGCTGGTCAAGCGACAGCACAGGGTATTGGTAACCAGGCAGCCAAGCGATTTCTACCGCCGTCATCCGACGGTCAAGAACTTTTTTGCAACGAATACTCCGGACGGAGGAATGGAAAAACTGGTTCTTCTTTCGGCGCTGGACAGGCAGTTTCACCTGAGAACCATCGTCGAGCCCGCGATTTCGGCCGGAGCAATCGTGCTGTGCGACCGCTACTACTACTCGGCCGAGGCATTCTTTTTCGCGCGCGGTGTTGATCGGGAAGTTGTCCGGCAACACAATCCCGGCATTCCCAAACCGGCGCTGACTGTGTACCTGGACGTTCCGGGTCGCGTGTGTCATGAACGAATTCTCAAGCGCGACGGAAAGTGGAGCAGTATCGAGGAGCAGGACTTCAGGTTCCTCGAAAAGGTGTGCCTTGGGTTTGAGGGGGCGGCTGATGAGACCTTTCTCAGGGTGGATGGCCTTCAGAGCATTGAGTCCATCCACGAGACGGTCGTGGCCGGTATTTCCGAGTCATTGAAAGAAAGCCCCTGATCGGCTCATGAGTCAGTCAGCAATTGCTACATTACCGTTCGGTGCGAGTGGGACGGCAAACACTTAGCAGTGCCCGGCCCTACCACCAAGATCATCCGCCTGTTTGCCAGGGAGAACATCAAATGACCCCAAACCGACAACTCAACCTCAAGGGCTACAGCAACCCCCTCTCTCCGGGCGGCAAAGCTGCGCTGGTAACTCCAACGCCGCACCACTACGGCGGGCACTTCATCTTTGTCGACTATCGCGCCGATGTGGATGTGGTGGCGCGTTACCTGCCCGCGCCCCTTGAGCCCGACCCGGAGGGCCGCGCCTTCGCGATCGTGGATGAACTGGTCTGCGTGCCCGGGGACAACCCGGAGTTGGTTTACAGCAATCCGGAACGAACCCGATACACGGAGGGCGTGGTCGGATTGCGATGCAGTTACAAAGGCACTCCCGGCACGTTCATGAACGCAATGTGGGTCTCGAAAGACTGGTCAATGCTGTTCGGAAATTTCATGGGCTGGCCGAAGAAAATCGCGAACATCCATCTGACCTATGTCCCGCCGAATCACCCGACCCTGAAGCCCATCGGGGTGGGCTCAAATTTGCGGGGTGTCGTCGCGCGCGAAGGCTATCGGATCCTGGACGTATCGGTGCGGCTGGATACCCGGGAAGAGGACTCCGCGGCGCCACAGTTCGGCTGGCTCTATGCGGTCCGCTATTTCCCGGGAGTCGGCCCAACTTTGCCTGGCGTGAAGCAACTCATTCGCAATCGGATCAAGGATCCCCGCTCAATCAACGTATTCTCCGGCGAGGCCAATCTCGAGTTCGGCGAATCCGACAATGAAGAACTTCTGCCACTCAAACCCGTGGAAATTATCAGGGGCTACTCCTACAACCCCAGCTGGACGTCGACCCACACGGCGGAGCTACTGGAAACCTACGAATAAAGGCGGGACCTTACCACCTGCTTCGCACTTGGCGTGTGAAGCGAAATACGGCGCTGCGAAGGTCACCGCGGCAAGTCGGCTAGCTCGGGCGAGGGTTGAGGCGTGGACGGAGACGGGGTGCCGGTGGTGCGGAGGCGGTCACGTTCGATGACTCCCCGCATCCAGTCCGGGTCGGGCAGAATCGCCGTCGAGTAGAACCCGCGCATGTCGAGTTGCGCCCGTCCACGGTTGAGGAGGATGGAGAGCCACTGACGCATAGACAAGTGGCCGGTAACACTTATGCCAATCAGGTTGCCCTTGCGATCGAGAACCGGTCCCCCGCTATCGCCTGAAACGGTTGGGGCGTCGTGACGAACGGCCACGAACGCAGGCGAGGCTCGCAGTGCATCCTGCTTGGTGACCGACAGGATTCGGCCCGCCGCAAAGTGAAGCCGTTCAGACTCCGCTCGAATGACACCTCCTCGTGACCCGGCGGTAACGATCTGGTCTTCGATTCGCGGGGGTTCGGCGGCTATCGTGAACGGCGCTAGTGTGCCGACGTCCGCATGGACGATTGCTAAATCTGGCCCACCAAACCAGAATCTCTTGGGCTCCCAGACAGTACGGGCGATGGCGTGCTGTACCTGCGCGCGACCGCCTTGCAGCCGGAAGTCAAAGACCAGAACCAGCAACGACGCACGCCTCACCACATGGCCCGCCGTCAGGAAATAGCCATCTTCCGCTACCGGCACGGCCGTGGCTGTTCCCCCTTTCCTTTCTAGCGCCATTGGCGCGACGACCGGTATCTTGCCATCCAGCTTGCCGACGAAGGGCACGGAGTTGACATAAATCGTGGGAATCCGCTGCGCCAGGGTCTCCAACAGCAGCTTGCCGTCTATTTCCGCAGTTTGCCAGGCCTCGAGACTCTCTGCCTTCCTGGCGACGAGCGGCGCGCGGAACGGCTCCGGCATATGTATCGCGCATCCGGATAGAAGGACGAAGGCGATGCTCGTGGCGATTCCGAGCCGCTTTGCGGGAAGCCATCTCCGCGGGGATCGCATCGCGGACGCGTGAGTGCTGGAAGTGAGGTTCATCAGTGGCCTGTATTGCTGCATTCTTGGAAGAGTTCGGCTGACTGGGTCAGACTTTTCCTGGCCCTACAACTTGCGCCCTTTCTTCGCGGCCATGCGCAGGCGCAGCGCGTTCAGGCGGATGAATCCCGACGCGTCCTGCTGGCTATAAGCGCCACGGTCGTCTTCGAACGTGGCCATGCCCTCATCGTAGAGGCTGTCGGGCGAGCGGCGGCCCAGCACGGTCACAGAGCCCTTGTATAGCTTCAGCCGAACGGTTCCGTTGACCGGCTTCTGGGTCTCGTCGATCAGCGCCTGGAGCGCCTTGCGTTCCGGGGACCACCAGTAACCGTTGTAGATCAATTTGGCGTAACGGGGCATCAGTTCATCCTTTAGATGCGCCACTTCGCGGTCGAGGGTCAGGGACTCCATCGCCCGGTGCGCCTTCAATAGGATGGCGCCGCCCGGGGTTTCGTAGCAGCCGCGGGATTTCATGCCGACGTAGCGATTCTCAACCAGGTCCTGCCGGCCGACGCCGTGCGCGCCGCCCAACTTGTTCAAGCGGGCGAGCAGCGCTGCCGGGCTCATCGGTTCCCCATCCAACGCCATGGCGTCGCCGCCCGCAAACCCAACCTCGACAACGCCCGGCTCGTCCGGTGCGGCTTAGGGCGCCAAGGTCCAGCGCCACATGTTCTCGTCCGGTTCGTTCCAGGGGTTCTCCAGGTCGCCGCCCTCATAAGAGATGTGCAACAGGTTGGCGTCCATCGAGTACGGCGAGTCGCCTTTGCGTTCGTAGTCCACCGGAATCTTCCGGCTCCGGCAGTAGTCCAGGAGCGCCTCCCGGGAGTTCAGGTCCCACTCCCGCCAGGGAGCGATCACCTGGATATCCGGATTGAGCGCGTAGGCCCCCAGCTCGAAACGCACCTGGTCGTTGCCTTTGCCGGTGGCGCCGTGGGCGATGGCGTCGGCCCCCGTTTCCGCCGCGATCTCCACCAGGCGCTTGGCGATGAGCGGGCGGGCTATGCTGGCGCCGAGCAGGTATTCGCCTTCATATAGCGCATTTGCGCGAAACATCGGGAACACGTAGTCCCGGGCGAAAGCCTCCCTTAAGTCTTCGATATGGATATCCGTGACTCCAAGCGCTTGCGCCTTGACGCGCGCCGGCTCCACCTCTTCACCCTGGCCGATATCGGCCGTGAAGGTCACCACCTCGGCGCGATAGGTTTCCTGAAGCCACCGGCAAATGACCGAAGTATCCAGCCCACCGGAATACGCCAGAACGACTTTCCTGGCGCGCACGGATGATGATTCGGTCATGGGTCGTCCTCCGGCGCAATCCGGTGTTGTCGGTTTCGCAATTTTATTTGCCCAATGTAACGTGCCGTTGGCATGAATGCGCCACTTATGGCGTCTCCCACCATCGGCGCGAATGGCTTGACTGCAGTTCTACCAGTGTCCGGCCCGCCGATTCCACCTGTAGAGCACTGCCGCAAAAGCGTTGTATGCCCCACGAAGGAGCAAGCGCAAGCCCGGGAGCCGAACGAAACGGGCGGTTCCACGTTGCCTCGGGGTCTCGGCCATCAACTCCGCAATCGCATCGGCGCCGACATGGACATCGCCGTTGCGATCGACCACGTGCAGCCGTTCGCGAACGAACTCCAGATTCGCCCCGATCTCGCCCACGGCCTCGTTGTTCTCGTGCACATCGATCCATTCCACCGGCTGGCCGCAGCCATCGAGCTTGCGGCGTTGCCTTCTTATTCCGGCATCGCACACGGGGCAGGCGCTGTTGTAGTACACCCTGGTCTTTGTCATGCTCCCTGCTCCTTCACGACAGGGCCACTTCTTATGCGGGCATTCTATTTTGCCTTCCGAAATCGTCTCCCCGGGTTCAAACTATTGCGTGACGGAATACGCAGTCGCTGGAAACGGTCCGAACTAGAACGCTCGCAGTTGTTCACATGCGGGCCATGAACCTCCTCAGCCGAGGAAGTAGCCTTTCCGGGGCTTCCTCGGCCAGGAAGTGGCCGCAATCCTTCATCTCGTGCACTTCGAAGTCGGAAAGCGTGGATTTCCAGCGTTCGAGTTCTTTCTTGCGAAAAGCGACATCCTTGAAGCCCCAGAAAATGAGGGCGGGCTTGTCGGAAAATGCCGCCCTGTCGCTCCAGATTGACCCAAGCCAGTCGGTGGCGCCCACGATATAGCCCGGAAGAGCGGCGCTGGCCGACCGCGCTTCAGGCGTTGGTGAAGCGTTTCGATAGTGCGCCATCAGGGCTGGCGTCAGGATGCTACGGTCGCCTACCGCCATTGGCATTACCCGGTTCACGAAAAAGTTGCGGCGCTTGATCAGGTTTTGGCCCAGCCGGCTGGACATGAAGAAGCTGAAAGCCCTGAAATGGAAGTCGTCGGCGACCGGCCAGCACCACGTGTTCGCAACCACGATGCGTTTTACGCGGTTGGAGCGCCTGCGGGCGAAGTCCAGCCCGATGGGTCCGCCCCAGTCGGTCATGAACAAGGTGATGTCCCGCAGATCCAGATGATCCAGCAGCGCAGCGAACGCTTTCGCGTGGGCCTCGGGATGGCGGTCCTCAGGCCGCTCGTTGCGCGCCGACAGACCAAAACCGATATGGTCGGGCGCTATGCACCGGTAGTCGGACCGAAGCCCGCGGATCAGATGCCTGAATTCAAACGACCACGACGGATTGCCGTGCACGAAGACGATCGGCTCGCCCGCTCCCTCGTCCACATAGTGCATCGCATGGCCGGACGGCGCCGTGAAGAATCGGCTCCCGAACGGAAACAGTTCGTCCGAGACCCACTCGGGGCGCATAGCGGTCACTTGGCCGGAACCACGCTGGGAAGGAGGGCTTCCAGCCCTCCACGAGGACAGGATGTCCTCGTTCCCAGCACGTGTTCCCAGCGCGTCAGCGCTACGGGCACTGCGATGGTCACTTGGCCGGAACCGATGCGGCAAACATTGCCGCATCTTCCACCCGGTTCTTCAAGTTATGCTCGGACGCTAGTACGGTAGCGGGTTGCCGGGAGACTCGATAAAGGAGCCGCTGTCCTCAATGCTGAGGCGGGCGACCAAACCGCGGAAGTCGGCGATCGCAGGTTCCAGTTCCAGCTTGGCGAACTCGCCGCCCATGCGGGTCTTGACCCAGCCGGGACAGACGCTCACCACCGTGATTCCGCGCGAGGCAAGGTCGCCGGACAGTAGGCGCGTCACCATGTTCAGCGCCGCCTTGCTGGTGCGGTAAGCGTAGAGGTCGCGCACCGCCCGGCTGATTGAGCCTTCGATGGACGAAAGCGCTACGAACTTGCGCTCGCTGCTGCGCGCGATGTGCTCCACGAAGGCTTCGGCGCATTTCAGCGGCGCCAGCGTGTTGACGGTAAGCACTTTCCGGACAATCTCGTAGTCGACGTGACCGAAGGACTGGCGTAGATCGGACTCCGCGCCCGGCTTGGGGCCGAACAGGCCCGCATTACTCAGGAAAACATCGATCGCTTCGCCGGTCAACTCCGCCGCCAGCGCCGAGATGGCGTCGAAGTCCGACACGTCCAGCTTGAAAGCCTGCACGCGGCCTCGATCAGCCATCGCCAGCAACTCGCCGGCATCCGCGGCATTGCGATACGTGGTCAGGACACGCCAACCGTCGGCCGCGTATTGCTTTGCAAACTCCAGCCCCAAGCCGCGATTGGCGCCGGTAATCATTACGGTTGAAGTCATGGCAATTGCTTGTTTCGAGAAAATGGTTTCCAGTGGATCATGGCGCCGCCATGGTGGATTTTACGGCCAGCCGGCGTTTTCAACTGAAGGGATTCGACGTGCTGCCCTGGTTTCTCAGGTGAGGCGCCCACTACGGTGGAGATCAGGGTCACTTGGCGCCGGCAGTTCGCGCCGCTCGCCGGCTGCTAAAGTACGAGGCGATGATCGAACTTCTGCAACCGGCCAACTGGCCGCGCCCCAAGGGCTACGCCAACGGTGTTGCGGCGCGCGGCAAATTGATATTCACCGCCGGGCAGGTGGGATGGGACGCCGAGCAGCGGTTCCCGGACACGCTAGCCGAGCAGGTCGAGCAGGCGCTTCTGAACGTGTTAGCGATCCTGGCCGAGGCCAGCGCCAGGCCAGAGCATTTGGTGCGGCTTACGTGGTTCGTTATCGACCGGCAGGCATATGTTGACGGCCAGCGCGAAGTCGGCGCGGCCTACCGGCGCGTTCTGGGTAAGCATTATCCGGCGATGAGCGTGGTGCAGGTATCCGGCCTTGTTGAGCCGCAGGCGCAAGTGGAAATCGAAGCCACCGCCGTCATCCCGGACTGACCCGGACGAGAGCGATCGCATGGCAATGTGGCGGCCAGCCGAGCGCATCAAGTATGTCGCGGAGCCCGGCCGCTGGCCGACCCGTAAGGAAGCAAAACAAGCACGATTGTTTCAGCCGCTGGCGCTTGGTCGAAACGGCCACTGCCACCTCAACGACCGCACCTGGGTGCCGGCCATGGTGCCCTGGCGGGCCACCGAAGACGGCGTGGTCACGCGCGACGTTCTGGATTGGTACCGGCGCTTTGCCCAGGGCCGCCCCGGCGTCATCGTGGTGGAAGCCACGGGCATCCGAGACATTCCATCCGGGCCGTTGCTGCGCATTGGCCATGACCGCTTCCTGCCCGGATTGCGGGCGCTGACGGAAACCGTGCGCGAAGCAAGCGGCGGCTACACGCGCTTGTTCATACAGGTCATCGATTTTTTGCGCATTCGCCGCCGCCCGCATCGCGACCGCTACCTCAAGGAGTTTCTCAAGATCACGCCGCGCCACCGCGAGCGCCTGGGTAAGACGCCGAACAAGCCGGAAGCCGAAGTGCGGGCAGCTTTGGTGGATTTGACCGACGAAGAACTGATCGAAGTGCTTGACCAAAGGGAATGGGAAGCCTTGCAGTACGGCGCGCGCGAGCACGTCACCGACACCCACCTGCCACACATTCGTGACCTGCCCGCGCAACTGCCCGGCCTGTTTGCGGACGCCGCAGAGCGCGCCCGTGAAGCGGGATTCGACGGCGTGGAACTGCATTACGCGCACGCTTACACCATGGCTTCCTTCCTTTCGTCGCTCAACTCGCGCCAGGACGGCTACGGGAGCAGCCTGGAAGGCCGCATGCGCCTGCCGGTCGAGGTGTTTGAGGCGGTGCGCCGCCGGGTGGGCGACGACTACGTGGTGGGTTGCCGGATGCTCACCGAGGACTGCTTGAACGGCGGCATGGAAACCAGCGAGGCCGCGTTCTTCGCAAGCCGGCTGGCCGGGCACGGAATGGACTTCATCTCACTGTCGCGCGGAGGCAAATTCGAGGATGCCAAGCAACCCAAGGTGGGCTGGGCGGCATACCCCTACACGGGCCCCAGCGGTTACGAGTGCATGCCCTCCTACTACTCGGATGCAAAGGGGCCCTTCGGCCGCAACCTGCAGCCCGCCGCGCAAGTGCGCGCCACGATTCGCGCCGCCGGTCTCGACACGCCCACCGTGGCCGTAGGCGGCATCCACAACTTCGAGCAAGCCGAAAACGTACTGGCCGAAGACGAGGGCGACATCGCCGGCCTCGCCCGCCAGGCCCTGGCCGACCCCGACTGGTTCGAAAAGGTCCGAACCGGCCACGGCGGCGACGTACGCCTATGCATCTACACCAACTATTGCGAGGCGCTCGACCAGCGCCACCGCCAGGTCACCTGCGAATTATGGGACCGCGAGAACCTCAAGGAAAAAGACATCAAGCTCTCAAGAGACGGCAAGCGCCGCCTCGTCGCCCCGCGCTGGCGGGAGTAGCCTCGATTACGGGCAGTCGGCTCTATTACCTTTGAGAACGCAACAGCAACCTCAGTCTGCGCCTGCCAGACTTAGCCACTGTCCACCGTACCAGTACCAAATACCAGACGCCTTCCCGACGAAATAATCGTCGATTCCGTCGTGATCCAGCGGTGGAGGTTTAGGCGGAACTTCACGCCCTTCCAAAGTCGTTTGAGTTTCTTATCTCGTTGATTTTGCGGTAGATCATGCCGCCGAAGTGGCGTTTCAACGGGTATAAGTGTTTCCATGTATCAATCCCAACATACTGTTTCCATGTAAGGACCCCCGCCTGTCCTACCACATCGAAACCATCCCCAACCGCAACAGCCCCCCCGCCATCCTGTTGCGAAAAGCCTGGCGAGAAGGCAAGCGCATCCGAAAGCAAACCATCGCCAACCTCACCCACCTGCCCCCGGAACTGGTCGAAGGCATCCGCCGGGTGCTCAAAGGCGGCGTGGTCTTGACCTCACCGCACCAAGCCTTCGTCGTGCAACGCTCCCTGCCCCATGGGCACGTGGCCGCCGTACTGGGGCTGTGCCGGCAGTTGGGATGGCCGCGGCTGCTGTACCGCAGCGCCGGCCGAACGCGCGAGCTGGCCCTCGCGGCGCTGGTCGCACGGGTGCTGGCGCCGGCCTCCAAACTGGCCACCGCCCGGCAGTTGTCGCCCGACACCGCCGCTTCCAGCCTCGGCGCGGTGCTGGGCCTGGGCGCGGTCGGCGGCAACGAAGTGTTGAACATGCTCGATTGGCTGCTGAAGCGCCAACCGTGGATCGAGCGCAGTCTGGCCAGACGGTATCTCAAAGACGCTACCGTGGTGCTCTACGACATGACCTCCAGCTACCTGGAGGGGCGCTGTTGCCCATTGGCCGGGTTCGGTCACAACCGCGACGCCAAGCGCGGCAAGCAGCCGATCGTCATCGGCCTTTTGTGTACCGGGCAGGGCTGTCCGATCGCCGTGGAGGTGTTCGCCGGCAACCGCGCCGATCCGAGCACGGTGCCCGCACAGGTGGCCAAGCTCAGGGAGCGCTTTAACGTCGAGCGCATCGCCTTGGTCGGCGACCGGGGCATGCTGACCACCGCACGCATCCGCGAATCGGTGGCCCCGGCGGGGCTGGACTGGATCTCGGCGCTGAAGAGCGCCGATCTGCGCAAGCTGCTCAAGCCGCTCGAAGGCGGGCGTCCCGCCCCGCTGCAACCCGAAGCGTTGCAACCCGACGCGGTGGCCGAGATCTTCAGTCCGGACTTTCCCGGTGAGCGTCTGGTGGTGTGCCTCAATCCGCGCCTGCTCAAGGAGCGCGCGCGCAAGCGGGAAGACCTCCTGCAGGCCACCGAAGCGATCCTTCGGCGCATCGCCGAGATCGTGCGCCGCAAGGGCTCCCGATTACGCGGCCTTGAGAAGATCAACCGCCGGGTGGGCCGCGAAGCCAACCGCCGCAAGGTGGAAAAACACTTCGATATCGTTGTCAAGGACGACGACCTGACGTTCCAACGCAATACGGAGAAAATCGCGGCCGAGGCCCGGCTCGACGGCATCTACATCGTGCGCACCAGCCTCGATGCCAATGCCCTCGATGCCCACCGGGCCGTGCAAGCCTACAAATCGCTGTCCCGCGTGGAACGGGCGTTCCGATATCTGAAGAGCGCCCGACTCCAGGTCAGGCCCGTGTACGTGTACCGCGCCGAGCGCGTCCGCGCCCACGTGTTCCTGTGCACCCTGGCCTGTCACCTGGTGTGGCACCTGCGACGGCGCCTGGCGCCGATGCTGTTCGAGGACGACGACCCCGAAGGCGCCCGCGCCCAGCGCGCCTCGCCCGTGCAACCGGCCCGAACGTCCGAACGGGCGCGCCGCAAAAGCGCCACCGGGACCACCGCCGACGGCCTGCCCGCACAGCCTGGCGACCCTGCTGGATGACCTGGCCACGCTGACGCTGAACACCGTGCATCTGCCGGACAACCCCGAGAACCGCTTCACCGTGGCCACCCAACCGACCCCGTTACAGCGACGCGCCTTCGAACTGCTCGATGTCGATCCAGTGAAAATGTTCCCCGTACGCGTCCAGGTCGAATAACGCTAACCGACTGAAACAACGGCCTTATTCGCCGATTCGGCGCGTGAAGTTCCGGCTAGAGCCGGGAGTGAGTGTGCCGGCGAAACGAATCAAATAAAGGTAGACATGGGGGACGATTTCATCAACTCCGGCAATTGTGTTAACGCATGCGTCGTGGTGCGGCGCAGAAGCTGCGCCGGGCGATTCAATCTCCCGTGAAATTGGGCGCGCGCTTTTCGAAGAACGCTGCCAGCGCCTCGTCGTGGTCCGAAGTGCGCTGAAGCATACCCTGCAGGTTCGCGGACATATCCATCACGGCCTCGAACCGTTCCTGACGGCCGGCGCGCAGCAATTGCTTGGCCATGCGAAGCGCCACGGGTGGCTGTTTGGCGATCTCGCGGGCGAGATTGCGAGCTCTCGGCAGCAATTCGTCAGGGCGCGTTACTTCGCTGACCAGCCCCCAGTCGCGCGCCGTTTCCGCATTGATCAGCTGCCCCGTAAGGAGTAGCTGAGCGGCGCGCGAATAGCCGATCAACTGCTGAAGAATCCACGCGCCCCCGTCACCGGGAATCAGCCCCAGTTTCAGGAAAGTCTGCCCGAACAGCGCCTTGTCCGAAGCCAGCCGGATGTCCGCCAGGCAGGCCACGTCATTGCCGAGACCGATGGCTGGGCCGTTGACCGCCGCGATCAGCGGTACGTCCAGTTTCCACAGCGCCTTGACCATCCGATGTATCTCGCTGCGATAGCTGTCCCGCAGGGCGGCGGAACCGCCCGCAAACGGTCCGCTTCGATCACGCATGGCCTTTACGTCGCCACCGGACGAAAACGCCGTTCCGGCCCCGGTAAGGATGGCGCAGCGAATGTCGCGGTCGTCGTGAATGCGCTCGGCGGCTTGCTCAAACAAGGCGCCGTCGCCGATCCGGCCCAGGAGGTTGCGTTCCGCCGGACGGTTGATAGTGAGCAGGGCTAAGGACCCTTCCTTTTCGTACAACAGTGCGTCGCTCATGAACGCTTCCTCACGATGCGAGCGCCGATAGTACCCGGTCGCAGCAGCCGGCATCGCGGCAGATCGCGATTACAAGGGTTTTCAATCGGGTTGCAGGGCCACGGTTTCGCAAATGGCGGCGCACAAATGCCGCAGATCTTTGGTTGTCATCACGTAGGCGGGCATCAGGTAAATGAGCCGGCCGAACGGCCGCGCCCACACGCCACGCTCCACCAGCCAACGCTGCGTTTGAGCGACGTCAACCGGGCGGCGCATCTCCACCACGCCGATGGCGCCCAGCACGCGCACGTCGGCCACCTGCTGCAACTGCCTGCAAGGCGCAAGGCCGCGCCGCAACTCCCGCTCCACACGCGCCACCTTCTGCCGCCAGGGGGAATCGAGCAAAAGCTGGATGCTCGCATCGGCGATCGCGCAGGCCAGCGGATTGCCCATGAAGGTGGGGCCGTGCATCAGCACACCCTCCGGGCGCTTTGCGCCGGAAATCGCTTCGGCTACGTGCGGCCGGGCCAGGGTCGCCGCCAGGCTCAGGTAGCCCCCGGTCAGCGCCTTGCCGACGCACATGATGTCGGGAACCACGCCCGCATGATCGCAGGCGAACATTTCACCGCTGCGTCCGAACCCGGTGGCGATCTCGTCTGCGATCAGCAGCAGGCCATGCTGGTCGCATAGCCGGCGGGCGCCCCTTAAGTACTCGGGGTGATAAAAGCGCATGCCGCCGGCGCCCTGCACAATCGGCTCCAGGATTATCGCGGCAAGTTCCTCGCTATGCCTGGCCGCCAGCGCATTGAGCGATCCCAGATCGGATGGCCGCCAGGTTCCGCCAAACCGCACGTTCGGCGCCTCGGCGAAAACCTGCGCCGGTAGTACGCCCGAAAACAGGTGATGCATGCCGGTCAGCGGGTCGCACACCGACATGGCCTGAAAGGTATCGCCGTGGTAGCCGCTCCGGATGGTCAGAAGACGGGTTCGCCCTTGTACGCCGCGGGCGCGCCAGTACTGCAGGGCTATTTTGATCGCCACTTCCACCGCCACCGAACCGGAATCGCTGAAGAACACCCGGTCCAGATCGCCCGGCGTCAGTTCCACCAGCCGCTGCGCCAGGCGAATGGCCGGCGCATGCGTCAGCCCGCCGAACATCACGTGCGGCATGCGGGACAACTGGGCGCGCGCAGCGCGGTTCAGCGCCGGGTGGTTGTAGCCGTGAATCACCGACCACCAAGACGACATGCCGTCAATCAGTTCACGTCCATCTTCCAGGGTCAGGCGAACGCCGCGCGCCGACGCAACCGGATAGGCCGGCGCAGGGTTTCGCAGCGACTCGTACGGATGCCAGATATGGCGCCGGTCAAACTCGAGATCGGAGCCGGTCAGACCTTCATTCACAGGGCAAGTCTCGCCGCATAGGCCTTTACGTGTTTAGGAGATATGGGCTGTGGTAATGCCGGCAGATCCAAGAGGCAAGGCAGACCGGTCTCATGAAGAATCACACCCCGTGAATGGTCGTTGGTTTCGCCGTTAAAAACGATTCCGGCCAACGGCAGATCGCGTGCTCTAAGCGCCGCCACCGTAAGCAGGGTGTGATTGATGCTGCCCAGGTAATAGCTGGACACCACAACCACCGGCAATTGCCAGTCCACGAGCAAGTCGATGTTCAGCAAGCCATCGGCCAGCGGGACCAGCACGCCTCCCGCGAGCTCGGCAACCAGCGGGCCCTCCACCTCAGGCAAGCCAAGATTCTCTCGCCGGATGGTCACGCCCTCTTGGCTCGCCGCAGCATGCGGGGCCATTGCGGCGTTGAGGGAATAGGCCTCGGGCAGGAAACGGCAACGACCTGGCGTAGCCAGCCGGCGCACCTCCATGGTGTCGGTATGTACCAGCTCGCCGGCCTGTATCGGCTTCCAGTAGCTGGCCCCCAGGCGCTCGGTCAGCAACGCCGAGACCAGGGTCTTCCCCACGCTGGTACCAATCCCCGCAACTGCGCAGCGTTCCATTTCGTCTTACCCACCACCGGCCGAGCGCCGAATAATACCTGCGTCGAGCGGAAACGATAGCGCGCGGCTGCAACCCGCCGGGTTGCTCGGGCCACAACTGCCATCGTTGGGCCCGCTGCGGCGCGTATCACGATTGCACCCACGAACCCGCGGGCGCATCCTCCACGCCCGCATCCGAATCGAGTTCTAACGCTCTATCGGCCCGCAGCAGCCGGCTGGGAGTCGCGTTTCTCCACACCAAGGCGGGCCAGGGTGGCGGCAATATCTTCGGCGGCGGTGGCGGCCTTGACCTTCCGGTCCACGGCGAGAATCTTGCCGTCGGCGCCGATATAAAAGGTTTCACGCCTTGGCACGCCAAAGCGGCCGATCACCTGATATGCGTTTGCAACTTTCTTGGTCTCGTCGGACAGGATCGGAAAATCCGCGTTCTGCTCGCTGGCGAACGCCGAATTGTCCGCGATCGGATCCACGCTCGCCATGAAATAGCTGACCTGGTACTTCCGAATCATGTCGCCGTTCTCGGCCAAGGACTTGCACTCACGCGTGCATCCCGGCGTAAACGCCTTCGGAAACCAGGCGAGCACCACCGGGCCTTCCTGCAAGAGATCAGCAAGGGAGTAGACGTTTCCGTCCGAACCGGGAAGCGTCCAATCGGGCGCAGTGGCGCCTTCGCCCAATGGTTCCGCCGGCGCCTCGCCGGCGGCGAGCACGCTCGAAACAACCAGCGCGCAAATAGCCAGGATTCTTTTCATAGAGCGATACCCGTAAATGCCGATAGGGGAAGCGGAATTATATCCAAGCGCCGCGTCACGGGGCGGCGAGTGCGCTCATGGCTTCATCGGCCGCGGCGAACAGGCGGTCGATCTCGGCGGCCGTGTTGTGCGCGTGCAGACATACCCTGATACGCTCCTGCCCCTCCGGCACCGTGGGCGCGCGGATCGGCAAAGCCGCCAAGCCCTTGCATCGCAGGACCTCGCCCACCTGGCGCACCGGCGTGGCGCCCGGAACCAGCAGACACTGAATCCAGGATTCGCTGGGCAGCCAGGCCCACGGTGATTCCGCTACTCGCTTGCGAAAATGGCGCACGTTGCGCCGCAAACGCTCCCGCAAGCCGTCCAGCTCCGGCAGTAGCACGTAGGCCGCCCGGATGCTCGCCGCCCACAGCGGCGGAATCCCGGTGGAGAACACAAAGGACCGGGCAAAGTTCACCAGGTATTCCCGCAATGCCGCCGAGCACAGCACCGCGCCGCCTTGCAGGCCCAGAGCTTTGCCGAAGGTCACCACCCGCGCCAGCACCTGGTCCTCAAGCCCGGCAGCCACGACCGCGCCCCGGCCTCCGGGGCCGAGCAAGCCGTTGGCATGCGCCTCATCCACCACCACGCCGGCGCCGCGGGCTTCGGCCACGGCCACAATCTCATTCAATGGGGCCAGGTCGCCTTCCATCGAGTACAAACTCTCGACTACGACCGCCGCCGTGTCGCCTTCCTCAAGACCCGCCAGCCGCCGCCGCAAATCGTGTGTGTCGTTATGCGAGAAAACCACCCGCCGGGCGCCGCTCAAACGCCCGCCGTCAATAGCGCTGGCATGCAGCATGCGGTCACACAGCAACGTATTGACCACGCCTCCCAGGCTGCTTATGAGGCCCAGGTTGGCGGCAAAGCCACTGGAAAACACCAGCGCGGCCTCGGACCGATGGAACCGGGCAATATCGCGCTCCAGTTCCTCAACTTTCGGATGATTGCCCGAAATGAGCCGGGATCCCGTTGCGCCGTGGGGGGCGTCGTGGGCTTCGGTCAGCGCCGCGATGCGGCGCCGCAAGCGGTCGTTGCAGGCCAGGCCCAGGTAATCATTGGAGCAGAAGTCCACCCCTCGCCCCGCAACATCCATGCGGCGCAAGAGACCGGCCTGTTCGCGCTCCCTGAGCGCCTTTTCCACGGCGCGCCGGATCGCCGCGCTCATGCAGGCAAACTGCTTTCCTGTTGGAGGTACGGCTCGCGCGCAGTCAGACCCAGGAGATCAAGCAACCCCTGGTCGTCGTCAAACGATGGATTGGGTGTGGTGAGCAACTTATCACCGGTGAAGATGGAGTTCGCGCCCGCGAGGAAACACAGGGCCTGCTGCTCGGCGCTCATGTTCGACCGCCCGGCAGACAGGCGCACCATGGCCTTGGGCATAAGGATGCGGGCGGAGGCGATCATCCGTACCATTTCCCAGGTGGACACGCGCGGGCATTCCTCAAGCGGTGTCCCCGGCACCGGCACCAGGGCGTTGACCGGAACCGATTCCGGAGGGCTGGGCAGGGTCGCCAGAGTGTGCAGCAAATCAATGCGCTGATCCACGGTCTCGCCCATGCCGATAATGCCGCCACAGCACACCGATAGACCGGCCTTGTGCACGTTGGCCAGGGTCTTCAGTCGATCGTCGTAGGTGCGGGTGCCAATGATTTCCGGATAAAACTCGCGGCTTGAATCGAGATTGTGATTGTAGGCGTAGAGTCCCGCCTCCTTGAGGCGCTCGGCCTGAGACTCGCTGACCATGCCCAGCGTGCAGCACACCTCCAACCCCAGGTCCCGGACCCCCGAGACCATTTCCAGCACTCGATCGAAATGGCGGTTGTCGCGTACTTCGCGCCAGGCCGCGCCCATGCAAAAGCGGGTGCTCCCGGCGTCCTTGGCTTCGCGCGCGGCATCCAGCACGGCTTCCAGGTTCATAAGGCCGTGCCGGTCAATATCGGTGTGATAACGCGCTGCCTGCGGGCAATAGGCGCAATCTTCCGGGCAGCCGCCGGTCTTGACCGACAGCAGGGTGCACAACTGCACTTCGCCGGAGGTGTGGTGCTCTCGATGCACCGATGCGGCGCGATAGACCAGATCCAGCAGCGGCGAATGGTAGATTGCCGCCACGTCCGCCCTAGAAAAACCAGGCATATTCAGCTCTCTTGCTATGTGGCACGCCGCCCCAGCACCGATGGCGCCAGCAACTCATCGTAGCGTTGCCGCCCATGCATGGCGCTGGGACTGCGATCAGCCAGCGATACTACAATGATTACCATCGCCGCCAGGGGTATCGAGAACAATCCCGGATAGATCCATGGGAACGGCGGGTCCGACAGGCCCAGCGCCCCCTCCCACACGGCCGGACTCAGGATCAGCAATACCACCGAAACGATCAGGCCGACCCAGCCCCCGACAAGCAGGCCGCGCGCACTTGCGCCGCGCCAGAAAAGTGCAGCAATGAGCGCCGGGGTATTCACGCTTGCGGCGACCGTAAACCCCAGCGCGGTGAGATAGGCCACGTTCTGACTCTTGAAAAGAACACCCAGTGCTACGGCGATCGCCCCCAGGACCACGACGCTGATCCGCGACGCCCGCACCTCGGTCCGATCGCTAACCTGACCACGCTTGAGCACGCCGCAATAGAGGTCATGCGCCAGCGCCGCGGCGGCTGCCAGAACCAGGCCGCACACCACCGCCAGGAGTGTGGCGAACGCCACTGAGGCCATGAACCCCAGCAGCACGTTGCCACCGACTATTTGCGCCGCGTGCATGATGGCCATATTGGTACTGCCGATCATGACGCCCTGGTCGTCCAAAACTTCCTGGTTTCCCGCCAGCAGGACCACGATGGCGAGGCCCGCAATCCACAGCAGCAGCGAAAAGGACACGATGTAGCCGGTTGCGAATACCGCGGAACGCCGCGCCTGCCTGGCGTCAGGCACCGTAAAGAAGCGCATCAGCAGGTGCGGCAACCCCACCATGCCGACCAGTCCCGTCATTACGAACGCGATAATGGATATCTTGTCCGGCAGGAATACTCCGGGGCTCAGCCATTCCGCGCCGCGCTGATGAACACGTGCGGCCGATTCAAGCAAAGACAAGGGCCCCTCGCCAAGGTTGACGAACAGCAAGGCCAGGAGAACCAGAACCGAGAACATCAGCAACACGGCCTTGGTCATTTGCACCCAGGTCGTGGCCAGCATGCCGCCCACACTCACATACAGCACGGTCAGGCCGCCCACGAGGGCGACCGCAAGGGGATAGGGAATGCCGAACAGCACTTCAAACAACGCGCCACCGGCCACCATCTGCGAAATCAGGTAAAGCACCGCGACAACCAGCGTGCCGGTTGCCGCCAGCACGCGGATCGAGGGTTCGCGAAAGCGTGCCGAGAGCACGTCCACGAAGGTATAGCGCCCAAGGTTACGCGGGCGCTCCGCAAGCAGGCACATGAGAAGCGGATATCCCACCGCGCCGCCGGTCATGTTGATCAACCCGTCATAGCCCTGGGTATAAATGATGGCGGTCACTCCCAGCAGCGTGCCGGCCGAGAGATGATCACCGGCGATCGCCAGGCCGTTGCTGAACCCGCCCACCGAGTGCGAGGCGGCGAAAAACTCCGAGGATGATCGGGTTCGCCGGCCCGCCTGCCAGGTTATGAAAAGCGACATCCCCAGGATCAGGCCGAAGGTATGAATGGAGGTCAGGTTCGGCGCCATCAGGTCGTCCCGGCGGCACCCGATGAGTCAATATCCGAATCGGCGGCCGGCGGCCGGTTCCAGCCATGCCGCTCTCTCACCGCGGCGCGCAACGGCGTTAACCGGCGACTGCTGAGCACGGCGTAGGTGGCGGTCGCGGCAAACCAGTACAGCAGGCCCAGCACATTCCAGACCAGGCCGACCGTGATCCAGCGTCCCGGCACAAGGCGGATATCCAGCACTTGGGGCCAGAATGCCATCGCCAGGCCCAGGCTGCAATAAAACCCGATCACGGAACCCGCGATGATAAAAGCGTAGCGCCGCTGAAGCCGGCGCAGCCGAATGAAATCCGGGTCCTCGCGCAGCCTCATCGCAGTGTTCGCAACGGACTCGTCAGGCTAGCGCGTGAAACAATGGAGCGAAAACACACTGTCCTCGACGCCGGGAACGAGAACATCCTGTCCTCGTCGAGGGCTGGCAGCCCTCGTTCCCAGGCGGGCTTTGGCATCTTCAATGTCGGCGCTCAAGCGCCCTGAAGGATGCAATACAGCACTATGAGATGGCCGTCATGGTCCAGCATGCCGATCTCGCGGCCCAACCGTCCGTCATGCGTACGTAGCGTTTCTTCCGGGAAAATCTGCAGGCCTTCGCCCTCGGCACCTTGGAGAACGGCGTCGAAGTCGTCCACTTCCAACACCAGGGCGTGACTGCTTGGCAACCCAGGCTCGGGCAGATTGATACCCTTGACCTCGGTGAGCGCAAGACTGCGCTCATGGCCGCTCGAACTGAGTGCCGCGAAGCGAGTCTTGGCCTCGCGCGGGATCTGAAACACCGTGTAGGAGTACGCCTGCGGGCGATCGCCGAGAATGAAATCCACCCGAAAGCCCAGGATGTCCCGGTACACACGAAACGCTCGGTCCAGATCCGAGACGACGAGATTGGTGCGTTGCACGCGCACCGGCAGTTCACCGGCCATGCATTAATTCCCCATCTTGAGCAAAGGAAAGTCGGTCAGCGGAATGCTCACCGTCTTTGATTCGGTAAAGAATTCGAGGCTCCCCTTGGCGCCGTCGCGGCCGATGCCGGACTGCTTGTAACCGCCAAAAGGCGCCCGCAGTTCTCTGAATATTGGCGTATTCACCCAGATAGTTCCAGCCCGTAACTCACGCGCGGCGCGCATCGTTACGTTCAGGTCTTGCGACCACAGGTAAGCCACCAGGCCGAATTGCGAGTCATTGGCAATACGCAAGGCCTCATCGAGTTGGTCAAATACCAGGAAAGTGGCGAAAGGCCCAAAAATCTCCTCCTGGCAAATGCGCGCGGAATTATCGTTGGCCAACACCGCGGTGGGCTCTACAAACCAGCCTTGCTCCATAGCCTCGGGCCGCCCGCCGCCCAGCAGGACTTTCGCGCCTTCCTCGCGCGCCAGGTCGGCGTACGAAAGCACCCGGTTCATATGGCTCTCGTAGCAAAGCGGGCCGATTTCCGTCTCCGTACTTAGCGGGTCCCCAATCCGCAGCCGCTTGGCGCGCTCGACGAAACGCTCGATGAATTCATCGGCGATCGAGCGCTGCACCAGGATGCGCGAACCCGCCAGGCACTGCTGGCCGTTACTGGAGAAGATGCCGACCAGCGCGCCGTCCAGCGCCCGATCGAGGTCGGCGCTCTCGTGCACGATGTTGGCGGACTTGCCGCCGAGTTCCAGCAGCACGGGCTTGAGCGACTTCCCGGCCTCGGACATGATGATCTTGCCGGTCTCCGAACCGCCCGTGAATCCCACCATGTCCACTTCCGGGTGGGTGACCAGCGCCGTCCCCGTGACCGGCCCGCGCCCATTGACGAGGTTGACGACGCCCGGCGGCAGGCCGGCTTCGTGAAATATCTCCACCATGCGCTGCATGGAGTGAGGCGTGTATTCCGACGGCTTGAGCACGCAGGTGTTGCCGAACGCGATGCAGGTGGCTACGCGCATCGACGCCAGCGGGATCGGCGCATTCCACGGGGCCATCATCGCGCCCACCCCTACGGGCTCACGGGTAACGTAGGTCAGGAAGTTCGGGTTCTGGGTATAGACCTCGCCGGATTCCTGGCTCAAAACCTCGCCGAAGAACTCGAAATTGTAGGCGGCGCGCGCCACGTGCATTGCCCGCACCTGGCTGATCGGCACGCCGGTATTGAGGCTGTCCAAGAATTCCAGTTCCTCGCGGTGCTCAAGCAGCGCCGCGTGCATGGAGCGGAAAATCGCCTTGCGATCCTCGGCGCCCATGCGCGGCCATGGGCCGGCCTCGAAAGCATTTCGCGCCGAGCGCACGGCGGCGTCGACTTCTTCCGCGTCGGCCTCCCGCAAGACGCCGTTGGGTTCCTCGCTGGCGGGATTGATGATCGGGAAATCCACGCCGCGCCTAGAGACGCCTGTGGCCTCGCCGTCGATGATACTGGTAACGCGCTCGCGTACCGCGAAATCAGTATCCACGTTCATGGGCGGCGAGCATAAAGAATCCACGCCGGCTAAGCAAACCCGGCCGCGTGATCGCCGGCGACCGCTCAAGGCGGCTCTGCGCGAGCCTCGGCGAGCCCCGCCAAGCGGGGCGACAAAGCACTTATCTCCTCGCGTGTTGCCGCGAGGTCGGCAACCGGTTGTTGCCGGTGGGTTTCGCGCAGAGCCCCGGGCGCTAGTACTTGATCATGGAAAAATAATGGAAGGAACCAACGGCTCGCCATCGGGCTGGATGGCCTCAATGCACAGTTCCGCCTCCGGATTGTTGGCCGACATCATGACCTCAAGCTCGTCACCCTCCTCAAGGGGAACTATTCCTTGCGAAATAATGACGTCCTTGGCCTTGCTTCCGGCGTCCTGACACAACTGCACGTTGGAATTCGCCACGTCGCTCCCGTTTGCCCGCAGCCACAGGTCAAAGCAGCCCATGGGGCCGTCGCCTTCGCGGCCAACCTGCGGCGCAGCGACGATCAGGTAGATGCCGGCTTCGTTGACCGTGATCTTGTTGTCCTCAAGAGCAATCCCCTAGGCGCCGTCCACTACGTCAATCTCCACTACCGCGGGCTCCGGGCCCGGGCATTGGGTTTTGGTTGAAGACGCCTGCAGAAAGTCGCCCGCGTTTGCGATGCCCGCGCACAGCAACAGTGCGAGAAAGGCTGAGATGGTTCTATTCATTTTGTTGTCCTCCCCGACGTATATACGACGGGGCGCCGAACAAGTTACCGGCAGTTATCGCAAACTACCGGTCACATCCCGAAATGGGACCCGACCTGAAACCCCCGCCAAATCAGGCCGTATCTTACACCCCGGCCGGACCGGATGCCGGCGAGCGCCACTGGAGTAAACGGCGCACCGCGCAATCCCAAAGTTCGCGCAGGCATCCATAGGCCTCCACCAGTCGCTCAAGCGCCCGCCGATCCGCGGCCCGAACTCCGCCTCTGGCTGCCGCGAGCACAATATCCGCCTGCCGCTCGTTCAGGCCGTGATGGCCGATCACTACGGCCAGATCAAAGAGCGGATCGCCGGGAGCGGCAAACTCCCAGTCGATCAGTCGCAGCGTTGGACCCTGCAACACGTTCTGCGCCACCGGATCGTTGTGACATAACACCACGCGCCTATCACCGGGGCGGGAGGCATGCCAGGCCCGGGTTCCGGCGTGGGCCAGGCGCCGCGCGAAGGCGCCGCCGACGGTTTCCGCGTAGCGAGCCATCGCCAGCCCCATGTCAAGCTCAGGCTGCAAGGGCGGTGGTGCGACCCTTTTGTGCAAGCGCCCCAACAAGAGGCCCAGCGCCCGCAGCAGGTACGGATTTCGCAACAGGACAGGCGAGCAGGCGCGGCCCGCCAGCCAGCGGGTAACCAGAACGCCTTCCTTCACATCGGCCAGGACAACTTCCGGTCCTATCTTCTGGCCATGAATCGCGCGCAGCACGGCGGCTTCGGCGGCGCGGTCCAGCCCCAGTCGAGGCACCGCGGACGTGTCCAGGCGAATCACCAGGCGCTGAAGCCCGCGCGCCACAAGCCATGATTGGTTCCACCCGCCTCCGCCGGCGAGGCGACGGATGAGCTGCGCGTTCCGGAAATCGGGATAGGCGGCGAGAAATTCGGTGCAATTCACGCCGTAAGGTCGCGCCTCCAGGCACGGTATCCCACCCACGCCAGGACCAGGTACAAAGTGTATAGGACGGCGGTGAAATACAGGCTTCTGTCCAGGTACAAGGCCAGGTAAGTTGCGTCCAGAACAATCCACCAAATCCAGTTCTCGATGTACTTTCGCGCTTGCATATAGGTCGCCAACGGCGCCCCGATCGCCGTAAGCACATCGATAAACAGCAGCGGTGAGGAACTGTACTGCGCAACGAAAAGCGTGACAGGGATCGATAGCCCCAGCAGTGCGACGCCCGCAATCAGGTTATTGCGCCAGCCCCAGAACCCCAGCTTCGCGGGATTTCTTGCGCCCCTGCGCCACTTGCGGTAGCCGTACGCGGCCATGACCATGTAGAAGATCTGCAACCAGGGCTGGAATACCAGTCCGGCGTCGAGAAAGACCACCACGAACAGGCCCGAGCCCACATACGATACCACCCAGCAGCCGATATTGCGGCGTATGGCCAGCACCACGTAGACAAGGCCGAGCACGACCGCCAGGATCTCCAAGACCGTCATCAGGCCCAAGTCAGGCATTCATTGCAGGGAAAGAGCTGGGAACGAGGGCTTCCAGCCCTCGACGGAGGGCAAGATGCCCTCCGTCGAGGGAGAATGTTCCACGCAGGCGAGATCCGCGGTCACAGCCGCGGGAGCGACTTGATCGGCAGGTCCGCGTTCAGATACTTGGCCACCAGCACCACCCGGTCGCCCGATTCCATCACCGCCTTCATGCACACGTTGACCGCGCGCTGAACGTCTTCCATTTGGCCGCGCAGTTGGGTGCTCATCTGGTTGGTGAGCAGCTCGATACCGGGCTGTTTCCTGAGATCGCGAACAAACTCCGTAATGCGGGCCACCGGCTCTTCGCTGGCCAATGGATAGAGGCTGAGTTCGGCGGTAATGCGCATGGCGAGGTTCTCAAAACACGCGGCGTATCGTAACGCCGAAGTGCCGGGGGTCGCCTTGCTGGCGAAATTCCTGCTCCGGCCAGTCAGGCGGCACGTTGGAGAAGTAGAAACCGCGCACCGCGTAATACTCATCCAGCAGGTTGCGGACCCAGGCGAGCGCCTCCCAGCCCGCCCAGGCACGCCCGGCGCGCAGGTTCAGCAGCGAGTACGATTTCGATTTCTGGTTGTGGCTATTGGAAAAATAGAATCCGTCCTTGCCGGTCAACTCGCCCGACAGGAACCAGCCCTGCGGGTGCCGCCAACGCGCTCCCAAAGCATAGCCATGGCCCGGAGCGTGAGGCTGCTCCCGTCCTTCGAGCTCCGGGCGCGAAGGAAACCGGGTGATCTCCGTGTCCAGCAGCCCCAGCGCCGCGGTCAGCCGCCACGCATCGTTCGGCGCATAGGCAAGGCTCAACTCCACGCCGCGATTGCGGCCTTTGCCTACGTTCTGGGTAAAGAATACGAAGGTGTTGGGATCCTGCGGGTCCAGTTGCCGGGAAGTGTCCACCTGGACGTCCATCCGCTGCGAGTGAAATACCGCCAACTCGCCACGAAGCCGTCCATCCAGCCACAACCCTTTTGCGCCCAGTTCGTAATTCCACAGGAACTCAGGGTCATATAGAAGCTCATCGCTGCTCAGGCCCTTGCCGCCCAGGCCGAGGTTGAATCCGCCCGCTTTGTAGCCGCGGGCAACACGCGCGTAAGTGCTAACGTTTTCCCCCAGCGAGCGCGAAATACTCAGATGGCCGCCGATCATGTCATCCGCCGACGCGAAGCGCTCGCTGTTGGAATCATCGTAATCGGCTTGACGTCGTTCCCATCGCAGACCCAGGGCAACGTCCCAGTCGTCCGCAAACATCCTTGAGACTTCACCGAACAGGGCCAGGCTGTCGGCGCCGTAGCCTGAATCGAACCGGTCCTCACTAGGGCCGGGTGCGTAGCCTGGCTCGGCGTACAGGCCCCGGTCGATCCGATTGTTGTCCTCCCGCAGGTCCAAGAGCCACACGCCCAATATGTAACCCAACTCCTTATCCGCAAGCGACAGCAGGCGAAACTCCTGACTCAGGCCGGTGCGCTCCCGCTCGGTTTGAGACGTGTAGTCGTAGCGCATCTCAAAGCCGGCGATATCCGACCAGTAGCCGTCCTCGCCCCAATCCGCGTCGTAGCTGTGCTCGATTTCGGAGGTCGCCGCGCCGGTAATGCTGACCAGGCGATGACCGCCGCCGACTTGCAGCTCGGCGCGCAGCGATGCGCCGGTGGAGGCCTGTGAATCGCGCCCGGGACGATCCGACCAGGTAGTCAGTTCATTGTCGATCGACCAGCCGTCGTAACCATTGCCGAGATCGATATGCAGCACGGTCAGGCGCAGCGCCAGTCCAGGCGAAGGATCAAAATTGAGCTTGCCCCGCAGGCTCAACTCCTCCCGGCCATTGGTGTCGTCCCGACCGAGCGTGGCATTGTGTCGAAACCCGTTGGCCCGATACTGGTGCGCCGCCAGGCGCCCCCTGGTCGTTGCTCCCAGCGGGCCGCTGATAGCCAGGCCCAGCGCCCGCATGTCGTCATTTCCGAAGGACAGTTCCACTTCGGCCTCCGCTTCGAGCGTCGGCTCACGCGAGCGTGCATAGATCAATCCGGCCAGGGCATTGGCGCCGTAGCGTGTGCCCTGCGGACCCCGCAATACTTCGACGCTACCGAGATCAAAGCGGGTTGCGACCCCGCCGATCGCCGAAAAATCGATGTCGTCCAGCAGGAAACCCACCGACGGATTCGGCGCACCTTCATATTGCGAGCGCTCTCCGATTCCCCGCACCTGAAAGTAGCGCGCCCGCGATGATCCGCCGGCCCAATGAAGATTCGGCGTAGTCTGCGCCAACTCCTCGAAATGCTGCACCGCGCCCTGCCTAATCGTCTCGGCATCCAGCACCGTGACGCTGGTGGGCAGATCCAGGCTGCGAACCTCCTTGAGCGACGCCGTTACCACCAGCTCTTCCAGCACTACGCCGGACGCCTCTTTTTTGGACCCCCGCTGAGACTTGGGCTGGTCCTGTTCTTGCTGTGCCGACAAGGCACTGTCGATTGAGAATGAAGCTTCTCCGGCCCGGGCCGGCGCAGCTTCCACCACCGTCCAAAGCGTGATTGCTGTGAGTAAGAAAAATGTGCGATGCGGGTTGAAAAGGCGCATACCTCGTTCCTCCGCCGGTACTAACCGGATCAGGTTCAAGGGGTCCCCTGCAAAAAGGGTCTCAGGCCGAAGGACCGCCCCCCAGGTCACTGCAGAGTATAGCCTCAGGGACGCTCATTCCGCACTCGAGACAAGACAATACTCAGGCGGATCCGGTATCCGTCGAGCGGCATAAGCCAGATACGCTAACTTCCACCATGAGCGGGCTCAAGCGAGGAATCGGTAAGATCAAGATCGAGTACGCCAATGCGGACATCGTGCACGCTGGTGATCTGTCAGTATCTGATATTATCCGACATATGGAGGGTTACCAGATGCCGAATGTACACCTTACCGAACCGATGCAAGCCTATGTCAAGGGCCGGATCAAGTCCGGCGCGTATGCCAATACGAGCGAAGTGGTGCGAGCCGGGATCCGGCTGCTGATGCAACGGGATGGCGCGCGCCAGTTCTACGCGATGAAGGCCGATCTTGAGCATGCCGTACGTGATGCGGAGGCTGGCGCCTTTGACGACTTCGACCCCCAAGCCTACGAGCCGGACGCCTACCGAATCATAGCTCCGACGGCATGACGATTAGACTGTCCCGCCTGGCTCAGCGGGACCTAGACGATATCCGGCGCTACACTTTGGGCGTGGGCTGGCTATATGGGGACTTGGAGGGAGCGGCACACCACGGTCGTTCCATGGAATTCGTAAAGGAGGACGAGAATGGAAACAGCGGATTTGGGCACACTCCCGACCGTACGGCAACTGGAAGAGGCGGGGTTTCAACCCGAACAGGCGGACATGCTGGCAAGCGCGTTTGATCAGATCGCAGGATTCAACCGGGAAATCGGCAGGGTTTTGCGGGACCTTAAGAAATACGTCGAGACTCAAACAGCCACCAAGAGCGAAATCGCAGAGTTGAAGGTGGAAATGGCGGAGCTGCGGGCCGGAACGGTGGAGCTGCGGGCAGAGATGAAAGCCGACATCGCAAGCTTTCGCGCGGACATGTTTCGCGCGCTATGGCTTCAGGGCGGGGCGCTGGCAGCGCTCATTCTGACGCTGGCGGGATTCCTTCTGACCCGTTCCTGACTTCTCCACTCAGGCGCCGGCGGTTGAAGGATAATTGCCGCTGAATGAACGGAGGGGTTTTATGACCAAACCCAAACACGATTACGGCGCGATCGATGCGGTCGTCAATATCTGGACCCCGGAGGCCCTGTCGCATCGTCCGGGCTGGCAGGGCGATTTCTTCGTCGGCAAGATGAAGGCGGAGAGCCCGCTTATGCGCGGCTTGTCCCTGGAGGAAATGATCCAGCGGCTGGATTCCGCCGGCATCGAGCGGGCTTTCCTGATCGCGCCGCGCACCGGCCAGGTGGGCCTGCCCGGCTGCTACCACCTGCCATACGAGGTCGTGGCCCGCGCCTGCGAGAAATTCCCCGACCGTTTCTCCGGACTGGCAGGAATCGACCCCACCCAGGGCATGAAAGGCGTGCGCATGTTCGAGGATGCAGTCCGAAACATGGGTTTTGTCGGCGCCCACCTCTACCCGCACTGGTTCGAGCTGGCGCCGGATCATGCTCGTTACTACCCCTTCTACGCCAAGTGCTGCGAACTGAATGTTCCGATACAAATGCAGGTAGGGCAATCAATGATTTACGCCAAGGATGCGCCGCGACGCAGCGTCGGACGCCCGATAACGCTTGACTCGGTGGCTTGCGACTTCCCCGAGCTGAAGCTGATAGGAATTCACGTGGGCATTCCCTGGCACGAGGAGATGATCGCCATGTCGTGGAAGCACGACAACGTGTTCATCGGCTGCGACGCGCATCGGCCCAAGTACTGGCCGGACAGTTTCCGCCACTACATCAATTCGTTCGGGCAGGACAAAGTCATCTTCGGCACCGATTTCCCGGTGCTGGATTTCGAGCGCACGGTCAACGACATCGACGCCCTGGAACTCCGTCCACAAGCGCGCCGCAAGCTGATGCGCGACAACGTTCTCCGGATATACGGATTCGGTCAAACCGATTGATCTGCGCCTAACTCCTGTTATCTTACGGCTATTATGGTGCTATCTCCCTTCATTTTCTCCTATCCTGGGAACGAGGGCATCCTGCCCTCGACAAAGCACCCGTGACTGAAGCCAGCCGCGCGCCGGTCCGGCGGTATTGAACGACCCGGTAACCACCACTCGAAACTCCGCGCCCGCCAACTCTGCGGCCCGCCTGCAAGCCTCGGCCACCGATTCACACCGCCAAAGGTCCGAATGCGGCCGCGCCCTGACCGCCTGCGCCAGCTCTTCCGTGCAACACGCCTTCGGTCCGCTTGCGCGCGCAACGATGACGTGATCTTGCTCGCCAAGAGGCAAGACATTCACGAATCCCGCAATGTCCTTGTCCTCGTGCATTGCCAGCACCCATATCACCGGATGGGGCGGCAGCTTCTCCAAGCTCTTCGCCAGGCAGGCCCCCGCGTCGGGATTGTGCGCCACATCCAGCACCCACTCCGCGCCGGCATACCGAAAACGCTCGAACCGTCCCGGCAACCGGGAAGCCTTGCGGATCACCGCGTAGTCATCGCGATCCGGGACCCACGCCGGATTCAGCCGTTCCAGCGCCGCAAGCGCCAGGCTCGCATTCGGCAGCTCCGCGGCGTTGGCCGAATCCAACACAGGCAGGTCGTCGCGTTTCGCTGTTGTCCCGCGCCAACTCCAGGCATCGCCTCGAGGCTCAAAATCAAAGTCGACGCCGGCCTGATACAGCGGCGCCTTCAGTTCCTTCGCTCGATCGGCGATCGGCGCAGGCGCAAGTCCCGCACCGTACAGGGCCGGGCGCCCCGGCCGCAAAATTCCCGCCTTCTCGACAGCCACCGAATCAAGCGTATGCCCCAGCCAGTCCTGGTGATCCAACGCGATCCGGGTAATCACGCTGACATCCGGATCGATCGCGTTGACCGCGTCCAGCCGCCCGCCCAGCCCCACCTCCAGCACCCATGCCTCGCAGCCAACCCGGCTGAACAGGCTGAGAGCCGCCAGAGTAACGAACTCGAACTCGGTGAGCCTTATGTCGCCGCGGGCCGACTCCACCGTTTCGAACTCCGGGCACAGGTCCGGCTCGCCGGCATGATTTCCGTCGATCTGAATGCGTTCGCCGAACTCCTGCAGGAACGGTGAAAGGTATAGCGCCGTGCGCAAGCCGGCCCGGATCCGGAGACTCGCGGCGATCAGCGCTGCGGTACTGCCTTTGCCGTTAGTCCCCGCCACCGTAACCACTCGTCCCGGCGGCGGACGCAACCTCAGCCTGCCCGCTACCTTGGTGACTCGCTCAAGGCCCAGATCAATCTCGTGCGGGTGCAACCGCGCCGCATGGCTGAGCCATTCATCGAGGCTTTGCGGAGCGGCAGACTTCATGGCGGCGATTGTATTGGGAGGCAGGGCATCCTTACTTGGGAAGGAGGGCATCCTGCCCTCCGGCTGCAGTCAGGAAGTGTCTGGAGGCGCCGCTCTCTGCATTGTGCCGAGGGCAGGATGCCCTCAGCGTCTTGACTTCCGATCATGACCACGAATTGTATGAGGGCGCCGCTTTACAATGCTCCCTCCTGATTGGAGTATTCGACATGCACATCAAACCATCCCCGGCCATTCTCGGCCTAAGCCTTGCATTCCTGCTTTCTGCAACCGCAGCGCACGCGGAAATCGCCGCGAGCGCCGAACAAACCAAGCCGCTGGCCGCTGGTACCGAGGCGCCTGCGTTCACCGCCCGCAACGCTGACGGCAGCGACTTCGCCTTCGATCCCGCTGCGCTTGAGCGCCCGGCCATGCTGATCTTCTATCGCGGCGGCTGGTGTCCCTACTGCAATCGGCACCTGGCGGAATTGCGCCACGTCGTTCCGGAACTGGAGAAACGCGGTATGGATGTGTATTTCCTGAGCGCCGACAGCCCGGACAACCTGGCATCCGCCCTTCACAGCGAAGCGGAAGGCCTGGACTACACCCTGCTGTCCGACGCCAGACTCAGCGCCGCCGAAGCTTTTGGACTCGCTTTCCGCATTTCCGACGACTACTACCAAAGAGCCAAGGAGTTCGGCGTGGATATGGAAGAGGCCTCCGGAGAAACGCACCACGCACTACCGATACCCGCCGCCTACCTGATCGACACGAATGGCGTAATCCGCTACGGCCACGCCAACCCCAACTACACCCAACGAATCAGCGCTGACGAACTCCGCGCCGGTGTCGACAGCGTGCTTGAAGGCGGATCAGGCGCCGGCGATGCTTAAGGAGTCTATGAGGATCGAGCCGGTGTGAATTCCGCCGCGGCGGTCGATGTCGGCGCCGACGGCAGCGATATTCCGGAACATGTCCTTTAGGTTGCCGGCGATGGTGATTTCGTGGACCGCGTGGGCCGCGACGCCGTTGCGCACCCAATATCCTGCTGCGCCCCGGGAGTAATCGCCGGTCACGGTGTTGGCGCCCTGCCCCATCATTTCGGTCACCACCAGGCCGTCTCCCATGGCGTTGAGCAGTTCATCGAAGGACTCGCCGGTGCTGCCAAGCAGCAGGTTGTGTGCACCTCCGGCGTTGCCGGTGGTTTCCGTGCCGAGTTTGCGCGCGGAGTAGCTGCCCAGGAAGTAGCCGTTTACCACGCCGCTGCTGACCAGATCCCGATCGGCGGTAGCCACTCCTTCGGCATCGTAGGCGCGGCTGGCCAGTCCACGTGCAATATGGGGGCGCTCCGCCAGGTTCACGCAGTCGGAGAAGACTTGCGTGCCTGCGCAGTCGAGCAGGAAGCTGGCGCGGTTGTACAAGGCCCGCCCGCTGACCGCGCCGCAGAAATGGCCGATCAGGCTGCGCGCCACCCGCGGTGCGAACAACACCGGCGCCCGGGTGCTCTTGATCTTGCGGGCCCCCAGCCGGGCGAGCGTTTGCTTTGCGGCGCGTTTCCCCACCTCTTTGACCGGCGCCAATTCATCCGGCGCCCGCGCAACTGTGTAGTCATAGTCACGCTCCATGTGGCCATCCTGCTCGCTCAACACGACACAGGACACGCTGTGGCTGCTTGAGCGGCCGCTATGCAGAAACCCATGCGAGTTCCCATAGGCAAAAGCGGACTCGCCGGTATCCACGCCCGCGCCTTCGGAATTGCTGATTCGCGGGTCTGAATCCAAGGCCGCCGCTTCGCATTCCAGGGCCAGTTCCATGGCCTGTTCCGCGTCCAGGTCCCAGGGATGATGCAGGTCCAGATCGGGAAACTCCGTGGCCATACGCTCGGCCTCGGCAAGGCCCGCGTACTCGTCTTCGGCGGCGAAGCGCGCCAGGCTCAGGGCCTTGTCCACGGTTTCGCGCACGGCCCCCGGGGCAAGGTCGGAGGTGCCGGCCGCACCGCGGCGTTTTCCCAGGTACACGGTTACGCCAAGCGAATGGTCCTGGTGGCTCTCGAGAGTCTCCACCGAGCGCATACGCACCCGCAGAGTCAGTCCCGTATTATTCGATGCGGATGCTGCGGCCTGGCTTGCTCCCCGGTTGCGAGCGTGCGTCAGGGCATCGGCCACACGCTCGCTGAGTTCATCGGGTGACATCACTGCCCCGGACAGCCTCCGCGGTTTGGGCCGCGCGAAAGGCCTTCAACGCGGCGCCGGCATCTTCGTCGCTCAAGGCAAGTATGGCGGTTGCCAACAGCGCGGCATTCACCGCACCGTGCCGTCCAACGCCGAGCGTTCCGACCGGCACGCCGGCAGGCATTTGGGCCATGGACAACATTGCGTCGGCGCCCCCGAAAGCCGCGGTTGCCATGGGAACGCCAAGCACCGGCAGGGGCGTGAGCGCCGCAGCGGCGCCCGGAAGGGCCGCGGCCAGGCCCGCGCCGGCGATGATGACCTTGATCCCGCTCTCCTCGGCCTGCTCGCAGTACTCGGCGAGCTGCCTGGGAGCGCGATGTGCGGACAACGCACGGGCTTCCCATTCAACGCCAAGGGAATCCAGGGTGTTGGCGGCATGCTCCATGATTTTCCAATCCGAGCGCGAACCCATGAGTATGGCCACCTTGTTGGTCATTTGGTGCTCCTTCCTCTTATGCAATACGGTGGGGCGAGGGCGTCTCCGCGCTTGCCGAGGGCAGGATGCCCTCGTTCCCAGGGGCTGCCACGGTTCTTGTGCGTCAGGGCGGGCACTGCTTTGCCGAGGGCAGGATGCCCTCGTTCCCAGAGGGCAGGATGCCTCGTTCCCAGGATCGTTCCCAGGGGGTGGTAAGCATCAGGCGGTGCCTCCTACGGTGATGCCGTCGACCCGGATGGTGGGCATGCCGACGCCTACGGGCACGCTTTGCCCCTCTTTGCCGCAAACCCCCACGCCGGGGTCCAGCGCCAGGTCGCTGCCCACCATGGAAACGCGAGTCAGTACCGTGGGACCGTCGCCGATCAGGGTCGCATCGCGCAACGGAGCGCCAAGCTTGCCGTTTTCGATCCGGTAGGCCTCGCTAGCCGAAAACACGAACTTGCCGGACGTAATGTCTACTTGCCCGCCGCCGAAATTCTTGGCGTACACGCCTTTCTTCACCGAGCGGATGATTTCTTCGGGATCGTGCGGTCCCGGCATCATGAAGGTGTTGGTCATGCGCGGCATCGGCAGACAAGCGTACGACTCGCGCCGCCCGTTGCCGGTGGGCTTTACTCCCATCAGGCCGGCGTTCAGGCGGTCCTGCAAGTAACCCGCAAGAATGCCGTTCTCGATCAGCACGGTGCGCCCGGTCGGCGTGCCCTCGTCGTCTATCTCAAGCGAACCACGGCGTCCCGGCAGGCTGCCGTCGTCCACCACCGTGCACTGCTCGGTGGCCACCGCCTCGCCCATTCGACCCGAGAAAGCCGACACACCCTTGCGGTTGAAGTCGCCCTCCAGGCCGTGACCCACCGCCTCATGCAACAGCACGCCCGGCCATCCCGAACCCAGCACCACGATTTCCTCGCCGGCCGGCGCAGGACTTGCGCTTAAGTTCACAACCGCCTGACGCACGGCCTCGCGCGCGTAATGGCGCACCGTGTCGGCGCCGCAGAGTTCCGCCAGGGGCAGCCGCCCGCCCCAGCCGGCCACGCCGTGGCGCACTTCGCCTTTCTGCTCCAGCAAAACCGTCAGTCCCAGCCGTACAAGAGGACGGTCGTCGGCGGCCAGACGGCCGTCGGAGGAGCAGATCAGCACCAGGTTGCGGGCGATCGACAAGCTGGCGATTACCTGGCGTACCCGGGGGTCGGCCTCGCGAGCTTCGCGATCGAGCGCGTGCAGCAATTCCACCTTGGAGGGATCGGAGAATTCCGCGGCCGGATCGCCCGGAGCGTAAAGCCGGCGGCTGGCGCCTTCGCGGCGCAGCTGAACCTGTCCGCGACCGCCTCCGCGGGCAATGGCGCCGGCCGTTTTGGCGGCGCGCAACAGGGTGGCCGGGTCCAGATCGTCGGAATAGGCAAAACCCGATTTCTCGCCGCTGACCGCCCGCGCGCTCATGCCTCGGCCGCGATCATGGCTGGCGGTCTTGACGATGCCGTCCTCCAGCACCCAGGACTCGCTGGAGTACTCCGAAAAGTACAGATCACCCCAATCGACCCCGGAACGCATCAATGCGCCGAACGCCCGGTCGAGTTGTTGATCGCCCAGATTCGCGGCCCCCAGCAGGCTGTCGCGGGCCGCAGAAATGGCTTTCCGCTGAACGGCGAAGGTCGAAGGGTCCGGCATCGTGCCGATCGGCTGACCCGGACTTTCGGACCCCTGCCCGGCGTGATCCGCCGAGTTCATGATTGCTCTACAGCGCCGGCCGACAGCCTGCGATGATTCAGGGCCGGGAAACCGCCGCGCAAACGCTCCAGGTTCTCGAGAGCAACGTCGTGGCACAACACCCCGTCGCCGTCCTTGCATTCCGCCACCACCTGCCCCCAGGGTTCGACCAGCATCGAGTGTCCGTAGCTCTCGCGCCCGCCGCGGTGGCTGCCGTATTGCGCGGAGGCCAGGAGGTAGCAAAGGTTCTCAACGGCGCGGGCGCGAACCAGCACGTACCAGTGCGCTTCACCGGTTGCGCGGGTAAAGGCGGCCGGCAGTGCAATAATTTCAGCGCCTCGCTCACTCATGGCGCGAAACAGTTCAGGGAAACGAAGGTCGTAGCAAACGGCCAACCCGAGGCGTCCAAAGGGTGTTTCCGCCACCACCGGATCCTGCCCGGCGGTAGTCGTGGCGGACTCCCGGTAGGACTCCTTGCGCCCGGGCACCGACACGTCGAACAGGTGCATCTTGTCGTAGCGCGCAACCAGGGCGCCGGAACCATCGAAAAGACAGCATGCCGATGCGGGACGTTTCGGGTCCCCGGAACGCATGGGAATGGTGCCGGCGACGATCCACATGCCGAGGCGTTGGGCCTGCTCGGCGGCAAAATCCTGCCACGGCCCTGAACCGGGCTGCTCGGCGTACTGCGCGCGCATTCGCTCGGCATCCCTGGACATCAGCGCGAAATTCTCCGGGAGGACCGCCAGGGCCGCGCCCTGATCCGCCGCCTGGCGCAGCAATCGCGCGGCATGCTCAAGGTTGGCGCCGGGTTCATCGCCCGAACACATCTGAATAACGGCTACTTTGCTCATGGCTTTGGAAGGGCGGAATCTGAGGACTGGGGAGCCTGGGTGGTCGTATTATCCTCCTCCGGAGCCGGCTCCGCTACGGGCGGTTCCGCGCCGGGATCTTCGGGCAACTCGGAAAGCTCTTCTTCTTCCGCCTTGCTCAACAACGCATCCCAGTCCACTTCAGGCAATTCCGTCAAGTGTTCCTCCAGGTAGCGGGCGCAATCTCCAAACGCCCCCAGGTCAATGTCCTCCCGCAAGACCCGCTTTACCGACGGGTCATCCCAACTGCCGCTTACCCGGTAGTAGTTCGCCGAGATAGCCTTCAAAGGCTCTCGGAAGACCTGGGAAAGCAACAGCATGGTCGCACCCAGGCCGGTTCCGCCGACAATCACGCCGCCCAGCGAAAGCAAGTCCGGCAGATTGGGAGAGACTACGGCAACCTGATCGTAGCTGCGATCCTGCAGCCCGGTTCGGCCGAACAGGGCAAGGCCGGCCACCGCCCCCTGCAAGCCCATATTGCAGGTATACGCCTGCCCGTCGCGAAGACTGAAGTCGCCGGCCAGACGGTCAAAAGGCAATCCTTCTTCGGTGATTTCCCTGAAGTCGAGCGCCAGCCGGCGCGGCAGGCGGGCCAGACTGAGCACCCCCAGCATGCGGCCACCACCCGGATCCAATGCCGCTACTTCGCCCTGCTGCGCCTCCACGCTTACCGTTCCATTGGACCGGGTCAGGAAGTCTCCGGCAGGCGGCCCTACCCAATTTGCCGCCAGCTCCATCCTGCCCCGATCACCGGAAACGCCTGGGGCATAACCCAACTGCTCCAGCGTGGAGGCCACATCGGTAGTTTCCAGGACCAGGTCCAGCCTTCCCAGCTGCTGAGCGCCCTGTTCATCGGCAGCCAACCATGCCGCGCTGCCCTCGGTCGAGAAGGCCGGCGAATCGGTTCGAAACCAATTGACGCCCAGCCCACCCGCGGTTTTCTCGTAACGGGCCCGGACCTCCCCAAAGCGCATGTCTCCGATCTTGAGATCACCCAGCAGAACTTTCCCCGCCGGCAGGCGACGCGGGTTCGCCGGCGCCGCGGGCTGGGGGTCCGGACGGCCCAATCGCAGCCAGTTCAGATTCGCCAGCAACTGCGCGCCCTCCGCATCGGGGCGCGGCCAAAAGACGCGGCCCTGTGCGGACTCGCCCGCAAGTTGCACCAGCCAGCCGTCGGCACGGGGGCGCACGCGGATCGATTGGTCCTTGAAAGCGCTTCCCAGCGTGTACAACTCGCCCGCCGCAATATCCACCGCCCAGGGCAGCTCAAGCGAGTTTTCCCGGCCTGCGAACAAGCCGGCCCACTCCGCCGGCCGCAACCAATCCACCCTGCCATCCACGAATAATCCTGCCTCGGGCGGCAATTGCGGTAGTGAGTCGCCAAAGTGCAGCCGTCCGCGGCCAAGGCGCCATCCCCCGCCATCGTCGCTGAATTCCATTGCGATGCCGGGTCCCAGTCCCAGCTGGCCGGTGAGGCGCGGCAGGCTGCCCGAGCCCCACTGCAACTGCAGTCGCGTAAGCCCGGGCGTGTCCGCCGACTTCGTCATCGGCTGCGGGAAAACACTGCCGAGACCGATCAGGTCGGTTTCCAGGACAGCGTGAATAGGCCGCACCACCTCGACATCCGGAGACGGCACCAGTATTCGGCCTTGCCACGCGAATTGCCCGGACAAGCGTTCCAGCGCGCAACAATTGAACAAATCTTGCAAGGCGTCCGCCGTAGCCGTGCCGTTCAAGCGTATCTGATACCCATACCCGGCCGCGCCCGGAGGCGCTTTGGCCACACTTATCAACAACGGCTCCCGGAGAAACTGCCCGCGCAGATCTCCGGTGCCAACACCGGCGCGGGTAACGTTTACCGTCCCGCGCAGGTTGCCGACCGGAGGCGTAAGTTCGTTAAGGCGCAGGTTGACGTCGCCGAGCACGGTCTCGGAGTTGATGCTCCAGCCTCCGCGGTCCGCGATGGGCAGCGTAAACTCGAGCCGGGTAGTGGCCTCACCGGAAGTCTCGGAGTTGAGCAGCACCGGGTGAATCCGATCGGCTACCGGAGTACGGGCCAAACCCGCCAGCAGACGCGGCAGGGAATCATTGCTCGCACCGCTGACTTCGACTACGGCCCGGGTCAAATCGTCGACTTGAACCTGCACGTTCCGCCACCGCACGCCGGCCAAGTCGCCCGTTCCTTCCCGCAAGACCATCCTGGGGCCGTTCAGCACGACGCTAACGGACAGGTTCTCCACGTCCGGCCATGACTCGTGCATCGTAAGAACGGCCTCCCGGCAATCCAATTCCACCCGGAAAACTCCCCCGGAGAACGGCAAGGAGCGGATCGGGCCGCTCAACTGCATGTTCCAATTGCCGGCCCGGCCGGCGTGCAGCGCCTTGCTTAACCAGCCGAAGGGCAGTCCGGGAGTGTCTTGCCACGGCAACAGGCGCAGCACCGCCGGCAGATTTTCAATACGCTCACCACCGCCGCTCAAATCCAGGACCGGCGAACCACCCCCCCCGGGCAGCGCCAGAGAAAACCGTCCGGCCCAATCCAGCCCTTCTGCATCAAGGCGTAGATTGTTGCCTTCAAGCAACCAATCGCCCGGCCCGGCCCGCCAGCTCAATTCCGCCTGCAGGCCATCCAGCTGGACGGCCTTATCCAGCCACGGGGCAGCGAAACTGCCCTCCCCGCGAATCTCCAGCTTGGCCTCTCCACCGCCTGGGTCGTTCCGAAGCCGGCCATCAACCCCGGTCAGCGCCAGGCCGCGACCGGGCCAATCCACCGACAACCCGGTAAAGTCGGCCTGCAATTGGGGAAGGGCCGAATCGCCGGGCGCCCAGCTCAGCCTCAGATCCTTGATGTCGCCGGCGACAGGCACCACCGCAAGCGGGACACCGGCGCGGCTTGCAAGCCCAAGCAGCGGTGGGACCGCATCCTCGAGCCGCACAAAGCCGGACTCAAGCTCCAATCGGGTCAATCCGCCCTGCTCTCCGAGTGTCCAGCGGGCGCTAAATTCCGTGTCGGGCCAGGCTTGCCCGTCACGTTTAGCCTCCAGGCGGTCAACCGTAAGCACGTACTCACGGCCTTGCCGTTGCCATTCGAACTGCCCGCCCAGACGGTCAAACCAATGCTCGTCGGGCCCACCGGCTACCTGCAGGTCTTCGAATTCAAGTTCACCGAACAGTTGGTCAACTTGCGAACCCTGCAAGTCCACGAATAGATTGAAGTCGCCCGCGCCGATCACGGGCAAGCCGGCGGCCTCGGCCACCATTTCCCGCATTTTTCTCAAGTCGAGCGCCCGCCCTTCCAGGTGGAGCCGCCAGTTGCCGGCGGGCAGCAGCCCGCGGGTCCATTGCTGAAGTTCAATGTCGGCGCTAAGCCCCAACCAGTCCCCGTATTTCTCGGGAAAGACAATCCGTCCGTCCAGCACAACGCGTCCGCCCTTGATCTTGATGGACACGTGCTCAAGCCAGAGGTTTTCCCGCACGTTGCGGGCCGGCTCCTCATATTCGATCCAGATGTCCCGCACGCGGATCTCGGGCGGCGCGAATGCCAGCAAGCGTGCCGGGCCGCCCTGATAGGAGGCGGGATCACGATCCTGAATGGAGAAGGTCTGCGGGCCCAGGCGCCTGAGGGACAGCCTTGCCCCGGCAATTACCATGCGGTCCAGACTCAGACTCCGTCCGGGCAACAATGTCCACAGATTCAGCCCCACCAGGATCTCGTCGGCCAGCAGCAGCGGCCCGCCGCCGCGCTCCGACATCACTCGTACGCCACGTAAACGAAATTCCGGTCCGGTCAGCCCCCAGGATGGTTCGATGCGGGCAAATTCCACCGGGTAGCCCAGGCTTTCACTGGTCCATTCGGCAATTTCCTCCTGGAATTGGGGAGTAAGCGGCAGCAACACGCGCAAAATTCCCACCAGAAGGCCCACCGTCAGCAATGCCACGCAGACAATGCCGATTGACCAGCGCAGCACTTTCTTCAGTGCGGGAGGCATGGCGGAAGCTGAGGCCTAACCCCCGGCAGCAGCGCTGTCAAACTCCCACAAGTCCTCCAGCTTGTAAAAGTCGCGCGTTGCCCGCCGCATCAGGTGCACTACCAGATCACCCAGATCGATCAGAACCCAGTCGCACCATTGCATTCCTTCCACGCCCAGGGCCGGCCGTCCCGCGTGCTTGCTTCGTTCAATCAGGCGGTCGGCCAGCCCGCGGATATGCCGCGCATTGCGTCCTGTGGCAATGAGCATGAAGTCGGTCATCCCGGTCTGGGAGCGTACGTCCAGAAGGCGAACTTCGGATGCCTGCATCTCGTCCAGGACACTCTCAGCCAGTGTTACCAATGGGTGGCCGGTCATTCCTGACCTCCTGCGTAGGCGCCGGTTTCCTCGATAATCCGCGCCACCGGGGCGGGAATCAGGTCATGCGCCGGGTGTCCCGAGCGTGCGGCGTTGCGAACACGGCTGGAGGAAATTGCCGCTACCGGCTCCCGGCAGAGCATGATCCGGCCGGCTGCGGAACTTCCCAACTGTCGCGGGTCGCTAACGCTACGGGCCTGAATTTCCCTTTGGAGAACTGCGGGCAGGCGGCCTGGATGGCCCGCGCGGGCGCCTACTAGGAGGTGGGCCAGATCGAGAAGCTCAGTCCACTTGCGCCAGTTCGGCAAGGTAAGGAAGGAGTCAAAGCCCATCATCCAACAAAGAGAGCGGCTGGGGTTGCGGCGCCGCAAAACCGCCAGGGTATCGACCGTGTAACGCGGTCCGCCGGGCTCAAGCTCGCAGGCTTCAATGGAGAACCCCTCAAGATCGGCAATCGCCGCTTCAAGCATCCTGCTGCGCAGCGATGCGGACGCCACCAGGGCAGGCCGGTGAGGCGGCGAGGCGGCGATCACGAACCGAACCTCGTCAATGCCGGCCGTATCGGCCAATCTGCGCGCCAGGGCCACATGCCCCTTGTGCACCGGGTCAAAGCTGCCTCCCATGAGGCCCAGTGTTCGCCACTCGTTCAATGCACTGTGCCCATGCGGTGCGGTTCGGCCAAAGCGAACGCAAGCCGCTGAAGTTCCGCCCACGGCTCTCCGGTCCGCGCGCCCTTGATGACCTGGTCCGCGCGCGCCGAACGATTGATGAGGCCGGCGATAGACCGGGCGCCGTGGCGTTTCAAGGCGGCCCGAAACTCCGCTTTGCGGCTGGACCAGATGGCCAGCGAACCCATCGCCGACGGCAGGCTGTCGCCCCGGGCGGTGCGCCAGTAGAGGTCGGCCAGGGTCGTAATGTCGCGAACCAATACCCAGAGAATGAGGGTCGCCGGCGCCGCCTCGCGTTGCAGTCCGGAAAGAATCCGCGCCGTTCGCCGCAAATCCTGACCCAGGGCGGCGGACCCCAGTTGAAACACGTCAAACCGGCTGGCGTCGGATATTGCCTTCACTACCGCCTCTACCGGGAGCGGACCGGGGTCATGGGTCAAAGCCAGCTTGTCGATCTGCTGGCGCGCCGACAGGAGATTGCCCTCGGTGCGCTCAGCCAGCAGCAGTACGGCGGAATCCTCCGGTTCAAAGCCTTCATCGGCCAGACGATCGCGGATCCAGGACCGTTGCTGGGCGGCGGACAAAAGTGGAGCGTCAATCCATATGCCTGCATTCTCAAGCGCCGTCACCCAGGCGCTTTTTCTGGCGTTGCGATCGAGCGCCGGAGTAATCACCATGATCAGTGTGTCCTCCGGTGGCGCGGCGGACAATTCCCTGAGCACTTTCGCGCCTGCGGCCCCTGGCTTGCCGGTAACCATGCGCACTTCAACCATGCGCCGACTGGCGAACAGCGAGCGGCTGCGGGCATCCGCATGAAGCTCGCTCCAATTGAAGCGCGCATCGGCCAGGTGCAGCGCGCGTTCCGAAAAATCGGCCTCGCGGGCAGCCGCCCGGACCCGGTCCACTGCCTCGTCCAGCAACAGCGGCTCCGCTCCCGACACCAGGTACACGGGCGCCAGCCCCTTCTTGAGGACAGCCGGCAGTTCCTGGCAGCTCAATCGCACGCGCGGCGCAAGGCCTTAAGGCTGACCCAACTGCAGGGCTTCTTCGACCAGAAGCACCGGAATCCCTTCGTGAATCGGATACAGCCAACGGCCGCAGGCGGAAACCAGCGCGCCCTCCATCGAACGCTCCACCTTGCGGCCCGCGGCGTTCTTCAGCTTTCCGTCAAGCATCGATTGGTTGAGTGCCGCCAATTCCCGGGGGTCTGCGAGCCTTAGTTCGCCGCCGGTTCGAGGACAACGCAGCATGGAAAGGAACGACTCGTCCAAATCCGTCACCTCGATCAAGGCCGATCAATGCCGGCGCCGGAAGGCGGCACAGGATCCCAACCGGAGGGCCCCAGGGGATGACAGCGCAGCAGGCGGCGCACGGCCATCCCGAACCCGCGTGTCAGTCCGTGAATCTCTATAGCTTCCCTTGCGTACTGCGAACAGGTCGGCTGAAAACGACAGCGCGGACCCAAAAATGGGGATACGCAAAGCTGATACGCGCGGATCAGCGCGATAGCGATGACTTTCACCCAAGACATTTTACGGCCAGCTGCCGTATTTCATGAACCATGGAATGCAAGCCGTTGCTGCGGGTGGGGCTCAAGTGCCGATCCAGTCCGGCGCCGGCAATAAAGTCCGGCGGAGTCTCAAGGATTTCCTCCGGCGAACGCCCGCTGTAGACGCGCATCAGAATGGCGGCCAGGCCGGATACGATGGCAGAGTCGCTGGCCGCGCGGAAAACCAATCGTCCGTCCTCCTGCCAGGACTTCAGCCATACCTGGGACTGGCAGCCGCGCAGGCGGTTTTGCTCGATGCGCCATTCATCAGCAAATTCCGGCGCGCTGCGGCCCAGTTCGATGATGTGCTGATAGCGCTCCATCCAGCTGTCGAAAAAGCCCAGCTCTTCAAGCAACTCTTCTTGAGCGTCCCGCAAGCTACCGGGGGACGTCAGCACCGCGTTCACAATCGGGTGGGGTTTTCCTGCCCTGCGTACACCTGCTCCGGATCGAACACTTTGTCGCTCTCGGTGAATTCCAGTTCAACGGGGCCATCGCCCGAATCGAGCGGAACGCGGCGATAAAAGCAGGACCGGTAGCCCACGTGGCAGCTTGCGCCGCCTGTCAGTTCAACCCGCAGCCACACGCAGTCCTGATCGTCGTCGATCAGCAACTCGCGCACCCGTTGCTTCAGGCCGCTGGTCTCTCCCTTGCGCCAGAGTTTCCCCCGGCTGCGGCTGAAGTAGTGTGCTTCGCCGCTTTCGATGGTCAGCCTGAGCGCCTCCCTGTTCATGAAAGCGTGCATCAGCAGTTCGCCGCTCGCGTGGTCGGTGACCACCGCCGGGATCAGGCCGTTGGCATCGAACTTCGGCGCAAGCTCCGAGCCCTCTTCCACCTGGGGCACGGACCGCCGTGGCGCAAACCATTTGCTCATGGACTAATCATAGCGCCGTCCGGCGCCAGGTCGTACCCTCGGGGCCGTCTTCCAGGATCACGCCTCGATCCTTCAATTCTTCGCGAATGCGGTCGGCGGCGGCGTAGTCGCCCTGATCCCTCGCCTGCGCGCGCGCTGTCAGACGCGCTTCGATCTCCACAGCCGGCAGCGCCGGCAAGGGCCCAAGCGAAGCCTCGCCTTGCAACTTCACATCCAAGCCGGCGTGAAGCGTTACGCTGGCGTCAAGCGGAGGCGGCGAGCCCCGAAACCACTCTTTGGGATCCATCTGAAGAAGTCCCAGCAGACGCCCGCCCGCGCGTAGCGAGGCCATTTCTGTTGCAGGATCCGCTACGCCGGAGCGGAGCTTGCGTGCCTGTCCGGCGAGAACGCCCAAGGCCGCCGGCGTGTTGAGGTCATCCTCCATGGCCCGAACCAATTCCGGAGAAGGTTCGCCCGTACCCCCGCTGCCAATATCTACGCCGTCTTTCTCGCTGTCCAGCAGCACGCGGTACAAGCGATCCAGGCGGCTGCGGCTGGACGCGATCAATTCGTCGCTCCATTCGAGCGGATCGCGGTAACGGGCGCTCAACAGGGCCAGCCGCAATACCTCACCCGGGATTCGCCCCAGCAATTCGCGGATCGTCAGAATGTTGCCGCGTGACTTGGCCATCTTGGACTTGCCTACGCGGATCATCCCGTTGTGCACCCAGTAGCGGGCCAGCGGCGCGCCATGCGCACAGCGGCTCTGGGCAATTTCGTTTTCGTGGTGCGGAAAAATCAGGTCCTGCCCGCCGCCGTGAATGTCGATCGTGGCGCCCAAGTGCTCACGCGCCATGGCCGAGCACTCCAGGTGCCAACCCGGGCGCCCTCGCCCCCAGGGGCTGTCCCACCCGGGCAATTCAACAGACGACGGCTTCCACAGGACGAAATCGGCCGGATCCTCCTTATAGGGAGCGACCTCCACGCGCGCGCCGGCAATCTGGCCGTCGCGATCACGGCCGGACAATTGGCCGTACTCCGGATGGGCGCTGACCCGGAAAAGCACGTGTTCCTCCGCCTCGTACGCGTGGCCAGAGCCCAGCAAGCTTCGAATCAGGGTAATCATGTGGGGAATGTGCTCGGTAGCGCGCGGCTGACGATCCGGCGCCAGCACTCCCAGCGCCTCGATGTCTTCCTGCCAGACCTGTTCCCAGCGCCGGGTGATGGTTGCGATTCCCACGCCTTGCTCGGCGGCGGCCCGATTGATCTTGTCGTCCACGTCGGTGATGTTGCTGGCGTAAAGCAAGTTGTAGCGCCGCCGCAGCAGCCGGGCCAGGACATCGAAGACCACGGCGGGGCGCGCGTTGCCGATGTGGGCGGGACCGTAGACCGTGGGACCGCACACGTACATGGTTACCCGCGCCGGATCACCGGGAACAAAGGGCTGCCGCTCGCCCCCAAGCGTGTTGTAGAGGTACATCAGGGCTGCGCCGGTGGCGCCGCGGCAGGAAGTGCGGACAGGTCGCGAAGTATCTGCCAGGCCAGTTCCTCGGCCAGAGCTTCGCGCAAGACCTCGGTTTCGCGTTCCATCCCCAGCACCCGGAACTCGTCCTGCACGCGGGTGTGATCCACTTCCCGCTCACGCGCCACTATCGGTTGCTGCCCGCCCAGGCGGAGCGAGTACCTCACGCGGTAGCTGATTTCGGTAACGGTGGGCAAATTGTTGCCTGATATCGCCACCAGGCTCTCTTCGCTCTGGTCTTCCAGCAAGCGCAGAATCGCCACACCTTCCCCGGGCCCGTAGCGTATTTCAACGTCCGCCTGACGCAATTGCTCCTTGAGGGCGCGCCAAAGCGGCGTCGCCCCGTGGGCGCTCTGCAGCCATATCCCACCGCTGAGCGCCGGAAAGGTGAGCGGTCCCTGGAACTGATAACCACAGGCAGCCAGAGTCATGGCGAATAGGCAAACGCAGGCGATGCGCCTTGTGTGGAAGAGGCTGGAGCGAGGGGGGGATGGCTTTGTCGAGGGCAAGATGCCCTCGCTTGCGTGGAACAAGCCGGGAGCGAGGGCGTCTTGCCCTCGCCAAGGGCTGGAAGCCCTCGTTCCCAAGCGTGTTCCCTGCGCGTCAGCGCAGCGGCGCCCGCTGCGAAAACTCCCAGGGGGCTGGTTCAAAGAGGGTGATGGAGGCAGGGTAGTCACACCACGAAATTGACCACGCGGCCCGGCACATACACTTCCCGGCGCACCGCAGTTTCGGCCAGGTGGGCGGCCACGCGCTCGTTGTCTCGCGCGGCGGCCAGCACGTCCCGGCGCTCGGCCCCCGCGGCCACCCGAATGCTGGCACGCAGCTTGCCGTTGATCTGCACGGCGATTTCCACGGTCTCTTCTATGAGCCATTGGTCCAAAGCCTCCGGCCAGGAAGCTGAGGCCAGCGATTCTCCATGGCCCAGGCGTTCCCACAGCTCCTCGGCCAAATGCGGAGCAAACGGGCTCACCAAAAGCACCAAGGGCTCGGCAACAGCGCGCGGTAAATTCCGCCAGCGCGCAGCAGCATTGACGAGCTCCATCAGTGCGGCGATAGCCGTGTTCAAACGCAGCGTTTCTATGTCGCCGGTGACCTTTGCGATAGTGCGATGCAGAAGCCGCATCTGGTCCGCATTTGGCTGAGTGTCGACCACGCCGCGTCCGAGCAGGCTCCAAAACCGGTTAAGAAAGCGATGCGGGCCTTCGACTCCGCGGGTGCTCCAGGGTTTGGACTTTTCCAGCGGGCCCATGAACATTTCGTACAGACGGAATGCGTCCGCGCCGCAATGGCCAAGTATCTCCTCGGGGTTCACCACATTGCCGCGCGATTTCGACATCTTGTGGGCGCGCGATTCCAGGACTACCGACGGGTCCGATGCCAGGACAAAATTCTCGCCGCTCTTTTGCACCCTGTCTTCGCTCACGGCCACCGACTGCAAGTCCTCGCCACTGTCCTTCTCGACGTAGGCAGCGGGCTGAGAACTGCCCACGCGGCGGGCCCGATCAGCCGAAACCAGGACCCCATTGCCGTTCTTGTAGGCCGTGAATTCGCGCTCTCCCAGGATTACGCCCTGATGCACGACTTTGCGGAACGGCTCGTCCCCGGACACCAGGCCCGCGTCGTACAGGACCTTGTGCCAGAACCGTGCGTACAGGAGGTGCAACACGGCGTGTTCGGCGCCGCCGATGTACAGGTCCACGGGCATCCAGTAGCGCTCCAGTTCCGGATCCACCAGGCGGCCCGGGTTCTTCGGATCAATGAAGCGCAGGTAATACCAGCACGACCCGGCCCACTGCGGCATGGTATTGGTCTCGCGCCGCGCGGGCCGGCCGCTTGCCGGGTCACGAGTATCCAACCATTCCGTGGCCTTGGCCAGCGGCCCTTCGGGAGAACCGCTAGGGTGAAAGTCCTCCAGTTCCGGCAAAGTCAGCGGCAGATCGGCCGCCGGCAGGGGCCGCGCCACTCCATCCACGAAAACCACCGGGAAAGGCTCGCCCCAGTAGCGCTGGCGGCTAAACAGCCAATCGCGCAAGCGGTAAGCGATTCTAGCCCGTCCCCGGCCGCGGCGCTCAAGCCAATCCAGCGCTGCCTGCTTGGCCTGCTCCACCCGCATTCCGTTCAGAAAATCGCTATTGATCACTACACCTTCGCCGGTCCAGGCTGCCTCTCCGTGACCTTCGGGCGGTTGGATGGTGCGGACTACATCAAGCGCATGCTCGTGAGCGAACTCCCAGTCACGCTGATCTTCTCCGGGAACCCCCATGATTGCGCCGGTGCCATAACCCATCAATACGTAGTCGGCCACCCACACGGGAACCTCCTTGCCCGTGGCGGGATGCCGGGCCCGCGCTCCGGTGTCCACGCCGCTGCGATCATGCGCGTCGGCAACCCGCTTGAGCTGGGTCTTGCGCGCCGCCTCCCGGCAGTAGCCGCGAACCGCGTCCAGGCGAAGCGCAGTGGTGATTTTCTCAGTCAGCGGATGTTCCGGTGACAAGGCGAGAAACGTGGCGCCGAACAATGTGTCGGGCCGGGTGCTGAACACCTGCACGGTCTCCTCGCGACCGATCAGGAGGAAGTCGATCTCTGCGCCCACCGAACGGCCAATCCAGTTGCGTTGCATCTCCAGCGTGGATTCCGGCCAGTCCAAATCGTCAAGACCGTCCAGAAGGCGCTCGGCGTAGTCGGTAATCTTGAGCATCCACTGGCGCAACGGGCGCCGCTCGCAGGCAAAGCCGCCTACTTCCGAGCGGCCTTCCACAACTTCCTCGTTGGCCAGCGTGGTGCCCAGCTCCGGGCACCACCAGACCGGCTGTTCTGCCTGGTAGGCCAGGCCACGCTCGTGCAGTTTCAGAAAGATCCACTGCGTCCAACGGTAGTAGTCGGGGTCGGCGGTACTGATCTCGCGCGACCAGTCGTAGGAAAAACCCAGAGACTTGAGTTGCTTGCGAAATCGATCGATGTTGCGGGCGGTGGTCACCCTCGGATGAGTGTTTGTGCGCACCGCATATTGCTCCGCCGGCAGCCCGAAGGCGTCCCAACCGATCGGGTGCAGCACGTTGTAGCCACGCATGCGCTTGTAGCGGGCCACGATATCGGTCGCGGTGTAGCCCTCCGGATGGCCCACGTGCAAGCCTGCGCCGCTGGGGTACGGAAACATGTCCAGGATGTATGCCTTCGGCCGCGAATGATCGGGTTTCGCCGGCGTCTTAAAGGTTCCGTCACGTTCCCAGCGCGCTTGCCACTTGGCCTCAATCTCGGCAAACGGATACGAACTCATGTCTGCAAATTGTACGGGCGCGCCAACCCGGCCGGGAGTCCTCGCCGCGGGTAGCGCTGCGCCGACGCGCATGGAACAAGCCGGGAACGAGGGCGGGGACGCCCTCGTTCCCGGCTTGTTCCATGCAAGCGAGGGAATCTTCCCCTCGCCGAGGGCTGGAAGCCCTCGTTCCCAGGGTTATTTCGTGGACTGCTAGCGTGCAATTGCGGCCCAGGTAGCACTGGGGCCTTCGGCGATGGCGCGCCGCCCAAGCGCGAGCGCCCAATCGGAGTGGCGGCCGTACTCGGCTCGCCAGCGCCATAGCGGTCGGCTGAAATACTGCAGCCCGAACTCTTCGGTAAAACCGATCGCGCCGTGCACGCCGTGGGCAATCAGCGTTACCGGGTGAACCAGCTCCGAACAGCGGCACTTGGCCAAAGCCACCGCCATCCCGGCGGGGTCCTGTTCCGAAGCGGGCATACCGTGCCGCTGCACGGCTGCAAAGGCCTGCTGTGAAACGGCCTGCATACACGCCGCGTAACCGGCCAGCTCGGCAAGCTGCTGCTGCACCGCCTGGAACTTTGCAATCGGGCGCCCGAACTGCTCGCGTTCTCCGCAGTACTTGACCGAACGCTCCACCAGCGCCTGGGCTGCACCCGCCATTTGGGCGGAGCGGAGCAAAGCCCCGGCCTGTAGCGGCAATGGCTTGGCGCCGTCGGCCGTGGCCCGGGCAGTTTCGCCCAAGCCCCGCCACATCATGATCTCAGGCAAGGCGCCGGGCGCCGCGTAGCGTCCGCAGGCCTCGGCAATTACGAACGCATCGAGCCAGCTGCCTCCGTAGCCGCCCTCCTGATCAGAAACGAGCGCCGTATCCAGGCCGACATCGCGGGCCAGCGCAATGAATGCGTCACCGCCGGATAGTTGCGCCTCGGCCAGATACTCCGGCGTGAGATTCTCGGCGAACATGCGTTCCACCGTATCCACCAGCAAGGTGTCGGCTTGCATCAGCGCAAACCCAGTCCGCGCGCGATAATTCCGCGCAGAATCTCGCCGCTGCCGCCGCGCAGGGAAAACGAGGGCGCCAACAGCGTCATCAGCTGCAAGGCCTGCTGGTAGGGCAACGCCGAATCCGAACCGTCCGGAGGCAAATCAACCAGCTCCTGGGCCACCGCAGGAAGCGACTGCTCAAAACGGGTGCCCATATCCTTGACTATTGCGGCCTGCAGCCCGGGCGATTCGCCCCGTTCCAGCATGACCGCCACCGACAAGGACATGGCGCGCAAGGCTCCGAGTTGCGCCACCAGCTTGCCGATGCCTACTTCAGCAGCACTGTCCGCGCCTCTCTTTTTGAGCACTACCAGCAACTCATTGAACAACGCCTGGCAGGAGAGGTAGCGCTCAGGGCCGGAACGCTCCAGGGCCAGCTCTTCCATCACCTGGGCCCAGCCATTGTCTTCCTCTCCGATCAGTGCATCTTCAGGTAGCAGCGCATCTTCGAAATGCACCTCGTTGAAATGCTCGCGGCCGGCCAAATCGCGGATCGACGCCACCTGCACACCCGGCGTGTTGCGCAAATCCACCAGGAATTGCGACAGTCCTTCATGCCGGCGCTGCCCTTCGCCGGTTCGAAATAGTGCGATCATGTAGTCGGCGCGATGGGCGTTGGTGGTCCAGATCTTGGTTCCGTTTACCTGCCAGCCCGCGCTGACGCGGCGAGCCCGGGTCCGCAGCGACGCCAGGTCCGAACCCGAATCGGGTTCGCTCATGCCAATGCAAAAGCACAGTTCGCCACGGCAGATTCTCGGCAGAATGCTGTGCTTTTGTTGCTCGCTGCCGTAACGCAGAATCAGCGGCCCGCTCTGCCGGTCGGCGAACCAGTGCAGGCCGGTAGGCGCGCCGGCGGCCAGGCATTCCTCCAGTACCACGAAACGCTCAAGCTGCGAACGGCCGGTGCCGCCATACTCCGCCGGGAAACTCATTCCGATGAATCCGGCCTTCCCCATTCGCCGGCTGAATTCGGGGTTGTAAGCGTCCCAGGAAAGGGCCCGTTCACTCAGCGGGACATCACGCAATGCCCTTTTCAGGAACGTCCGTACCTCTTCCCTCAGCGCTGTTGCGCTTTCAGGCAATTCAGGGGCTGGAAAATTAACCCGCGGCAAGCAGGCGTTACTCCGCAAGAAACCCGCTGCCGCCTACTCTTCGGGAGCGACCGTGAGCGTCAAGCCGTCCAGCTCTTGCGAGAATCGAACCTGACAGGTCAGGCGCGAATGCTCACGCACATACTCCAACTCGGACAGCAATTCGTCTTCCTCCGGAGAGCGTGGCGGAAGCTTGTCGAACCATGCGCGATCAATATAACTGTGGCAGGTCGCGCATGAGCACATGCCGCCGCATAACGCCTCGACCCCGTTGTCCAACTCACGCAGGGTCTCCATTACGCTTACACCGGTCTGTCCCTCGATTACCAGGGACTCGCCCTCACGATCCGTTACGTGAATTCGCGCCATTTCCGGTCTGCCGAGAGCCGGCTCAGGCCGTGCCGGCGTTGCGATCCAGCGGTGTATGAAAGTATTCGCTCTCCTCGCAATGCTGATTGATTTCCTCCAGCAGTCGCGCCAGGCGCTGTTCGGCAGTCGACACCGACGCGCAGGATTCGCACAAGGGGTCATTGCAGGGCTGGCGGGAAAAAAGCCAGAAATGGACCGCGCCGGCCAGCAGGCCCGACGCCACATCCCAGGCGTCCGGTTCGTCGTTGGATTCGAGCAACTTGTTGCCGCCGTTGATGACGGCATCTATCGCTTCCTGGAATCCTTCTGGATAATCTTCATCGCCGGCGAAGTAGTCGCCCGGCAGCATCTGTTCGTGACTCATACATCTACCCGTCATTCGGTCGCGCGGCACTGTTAATGGTACCACTTAAGGCCTCTCGGCCAAAGGGTTGTAACGGCCCACTTTCTTGCCTCCCAATGGGAACGAGGGCGTTCCCGCTCCCCGATCAGGGTCGGGGACAGGCTGCGCGGGAATGACGTTTCTCGCCTTCGCCGAGGGCAGGATGCCCTCATTCCCAGGGGGATGCCCTCGTTCCAGTTCGACTGCTAGAAGCGGTAGCTTACGCGGAAGTAAATGAACCCACCGTTGTAGTCGTACGGCGAACTGGAGGGCTGTGCGTTTCCCTGCCCCAGCGCCTCCTCCAAAACGGCATCCGGCGTTACGTCGAACAGGTTCTGCACACCCGCGGTAGCGGTGTAGCCGTCGGCAAAGTTGTAGCTCAACTCCGCGTCCATCAGGAAATCACCGCCCCAGGAATCAAGGTTGGCGCAGCCCGCGCTCTGGAACCGGCAAGCGTCCCAGCCGGCAAAGTAACTTCCACGAGCCAACAGGCGCCAGGTACTCCAGGCGTGGTCCCAAGTGGCGGCAAACCGGTACGGCGGATTCATGTCCTCCAACTCGGTCCGGCGCCGATCCGACAAGAGGCTTACGGTTTGAGGGTGGTCGAGCGGCGTCCCCAGCACTTCGGTCACCGTGAAGGGCGGGGAGAAATGGTCCAGCTCGGTCCTGGTCCAGTTCCAGGCAAGGCTCAGTTCGCTGTCACCCCCCAAGGCTTCGAATGAGAAATCAAGGGCAAGATCAACTCCCGTGGTAATCGTGTCGAAGTCGTTGCTAAAGAAATTAATGGTAGTGACTTCGCTCCCCGCCGCCAGACCGCTGGCCTCCAGGAGGCCGGCGATCTGATCGGTAATCCTGATGTCGCCGGTGGGCGAAATCCGGTCCTCAATCTCGATGCGGAAGAAATCAATGCGCAGGCGGGCCGCGGCGGAATACTCCCAGGTCAAGCCCAGGGAGTAACCCACCGAAGTTTCCTCCTGTAGTGCCTTGCCTCCCAGCGCCTGTGCTACCGGGTTGGTAGGCGCTACCTTGCCGACTTCCACTAGACCCCCCAGCCCACTGAAGGTCGTCGAAAGAACCGAGACGTTGGATTGCCCGGGCGACGGCGCGCGGAAGCCGGTGCTGACGGCGCCACGCAGCGTTACCGCGTCAGAGGCGTGCCAGCGGGCCGACATCTTGCCGTTGACCGTGGTGCCGATATCGTCATAAAAATCCTCGTAGCGCAGTGCAAACCCCATCAATAGTTCAGCGGTCAGGTCCGCTTCCAGGTCCACGTAGGCCGCATAGTTGGGCCTATCCCACTTGCCGGCGTTCCTTGGATTAAGACCTTGAAAACCGTTCGAGCCGACGCTGAAGGAACTGCTGATCCGCCCGTCCGCATACGGCCCCACCCGATACGAATCCGGATCGCCCGCGGTCGTTTCGAATTCCTCGGTGCGCCACTCCAGACCCGCGGCCACGTTGAGCGGCGAATACAGGCCCCCGACCTCCAGTGGATACACCAGGTCCAGGTTCACATTGGTTTCGTTCTGGGTGTACGCACGCGGCTTGAAGTTCGTCGGTGTATCCGGGCCCAGCGAAGCGTTGATCGTATTGCGCATGAAGTACGCCACGTCGCTCTCGGCGCTTGAAGCGCTGACATCCCAGGTCAGGCCGCTGGTCCATTCCCCGCGCAGGCCCGCGGTAATGCTGAAGTCGGTGATGTCGGCCCCGAAGCGTGGCGTAAAGCCACCGGGGAAGCGCTCGTTGAAAAGGAAGCATGCGCCCCGGGTGGACTGCACAAAAGCGCTTACCGTGCCGAAATCGGCTTCCAGCCCCGGGACTGTTCCCAGGCAATCCACCGCGTCACTCGGATCCAGATCCGCCACCAGGCGGCTGGAGCCGGTGCGAAACACCCCGTTGCGGGCGGCTGAGCCGCCGGGCGCGCGGAAGAAGAATCCGCCCTCGGAGGTGCGCGTGGAGTAATTGCCGAAGGAATACACCTCGGCGCCGGAGGGCAATTCGGCAGCCATGTTGTAAAAGGTGGTTATTGCGTCGTCGATAACCGGATTGCCCCAGATCTGAGCCGGCTCGGCCACCGGGTAACCTTGCGCCGCCAGCGCCGCGGCATTGGCGCGCTGGACGGAACGCACGGTGGGATCCAGCGTTTTGTACTCGGCGCTGAGGTTGAGGAAGCCACCGCCGCCCAGGGGCAACCCAAGGTTGCCGGCGATCTGTGCAAGCCCCCCGTCACCCTCGTAATACTCGCCATAGCGGGCTTCAAGCATTCCCCCCTCGGCTCTGTCCTTGAGGTCGAAATTGATCACTCCGGCGATGGCGGCCGATCCGTATTGCGCCGAAGCCCCGTCCCGCAGGATCTCGATGTGGTCGATTGCAATCGCGGGGATAACAAACAGATCGGGGCCCTGAGAACCGGAATTGAGCGAACTTCCCAGAAACGCGATAACTCCGGAACGATGCCTTCGTTTCTCATTCACCAACACCAGCGCGGAGTCGGGAGGCAGCCCGCGCAGTGTAGCGGGACGCACCATGGTCGCCTCGTCGTCGATGCCATGGCGTTGCACGTTGTACGAAAGCGTGGTGGTCCTCAGCAGATCATCCAGGTCCGAGGCGCCTTGGGATATAAGGTCCTCTCCGGAAACGACGTCGATAGGCACTGCCAGATCATGGACTCGAGCGCCCTTGCGCCGGGTGCCCACAACTACGATCTCTTCCAGAACCGGTTGGGCGGCTGACCCCTCATCTTCAGCAGGCTCCTGGGCCGCCGACCACGGTGGCGCCAGCATCAACAGCGCTACGCCTACAGTACTTCTCCGAAGCAATGTTGCCATGGCATCCAACCCCCCGCCTCAATGGACGGAGGAATAATAGCAGAAGGCGCCGAAAGCCAACCGCAGGCGCCCGCCTTCAAGTCACGATGGAAGTGTCAGCGCGCCTGGGGCAGCGGGATTCCGTATTCCCGAAGCGTCCCCTCGAGCGTGGGACGGCCCAGGCGAATCCGGTTGTCGTTCAAGAGGTAGGAAAAAACGTAGCCGGCGCCCAGCATCAAAATCCCCACGAGAAAGCAATACATTACTGCTCGATCGGGGTACACGTCCTTCAGGTAGCCCACGTACACCGGGCCGGCAATGCCTGCCGCGGCCCAAGCCGTCAGGATGGTCCCGTATATCGCTGACATTTCCTTCGGACCGAAAACGTCGATTACAAACGACGGCATGGTGGCGAATCCCCCGCCGAAGCAGAGCAATACGTAGCACACCAGTGCCGAGAACACCCACGGATTGGTCTCGGTCATCAGGATGCCGAATACGACCATCTGGCTGGCCAGCAAGATCCGAAAAACCGCGACCCGGCCGATTCGATCCGAAAGCATGCCCCAGAGCAGGCGCCCGGCCCCATTGCAAAGCGAACTCACGGCGATGAGCGTTGCCCCATACTCCGCAAGAGTCGCCGGCTCAATGAGGGGATCGGACAATCCCCAGACCTCCTGCAGCAATTCCGATTGAAAGCTGATTACCGATATCCCGGCGGCGATATTACAGAAGAACACGATCCAAAGAACAATGAACGAGCCGGACCGCAGGTAAGGCAAGACCGAATCGGGCTCGGTTCCCATGGCCGGCGCGCTAACCGGCTGATCCGCCGGGGACTCCTTGGGCTCGGGCGGATTTTGCAAGAAGAGGCTGGAGGGAATCAGAACGCTCGCGAATATCACGCCCAGCCAAACGAATACCATTTCCAGTTCCTGACCGGTGCGCACCACGAGGACCGGCGCCAGGCCTTTGCTCAACAGTAAGGCGCCCACGCCGAAACCCATGACCACAATGCCGGTGGCCAGCCCCTTGTGGTCCGGAAACCACTTCGCGACGGTCGCCACGGGCGTTACGTACCCCAGCCCGATGCCCGCGCCGGCGATTACGCCGTAGCCCAGGTAGAACAGCGGAATCGAATCCAGATGAAGCGCCCAGCCCGCGATCACATATCCGCCGGAGAACATGGCGCTGCCGATCAGTGCAAGCCGCCTGGGCCCAAGGCGCGGCAAAGCCTGTCCGGCCCATGCCGCCGACACCCCGACGCAGAAGATCGTGATGCTGAACGCCCAGGCCGTTTGGGTGAACGTCCAGCCGGACTGTCGGACCAGGATCGTTTGAAAGAAACTCCACGCGTACACCGTACCCAGGCACACCTGCAAAACGGTGCAGAAAATCGCGATGACGACCCGGGGCAGGCGCATGCCTTTCATTCTTACGGCTGCGGCGCGGTCCTTAGAGAATCCGGCGCCTGCCCGTTCCGGGCGAGGTGCAGGAACAGGCGCGCCAGCTCGCCCGCTTCGTCGTCGCGAGCAAGGATATCCCTATCGGACAGCGCTTTTTCGTCCTGATCGCGAGCCAGATCCACGGCATAAGCCAGCAACTCTCCTAAGGGTTTCGCCGCCAGGTTGACCAGCCAGATGGAAGCCAGGTAAACCTGTTGCCCGAACGCCCTCTGAATTTTCAGCGACACGACATCCTTATCCATGCCGACATGAACGCTACCCGCCACTCCCGCCAGGATCGGGCTGCCGACCTCCACGAAATTGCCCAAGCCCGGCAATTCGCGCTCAATCGGTTCGGTATTGCGGTGATCGCTTTGAAGAATCTCCTCGGGAATGCCCGGAACAAAGGTGTGCGCCAGGTGTTCTCCCGATTCGCTGGTGATGTAGATGTAGCCGATGCCCTGAATCTCGTTGAACTGGTCAACCAGCGACTGCAGGGTCGCCATGTCACGGTTCAACAGAATGTCCACGCTCGAGTCCGCAAAGTCTTGGCGATATTCCGGTTGTTGATTTCGTACTCCGCCGAAAGCTGCGTATCTACCGTCCAGAGGCACAGGGCGGATGTGGATAGCACAATCATGCCGAAGGCGGCAAATATGCCGAAGCGCGTGCGCTAAAAGAGTTTTTGGATTTTCATGTCATGAAAACTTGGCTTGCCAATCCTCCAGGGGGACGAACCGGCCGTCCTCCACAACGGTGTAATAAACGCTCTGCAATCCCTGGCGCCGGTCCGGCCCGAATGAAATCTGCTCGCCCACGCCGAGATCGTAATCCTTCACGGAGAAAACCGCTTCTTCCAATCGGGCGCGATCCACCTCCCCGCCGAGGCGGCGAAGGATTTCCGCCAGCAGCTTGGCGTTGAGGAATCCCTCGAGGCTGCCGAAACTGTGCGGGAATGGGGTGTAGGACTCCTTGACGAGTTCGGCGGGAAGCTGGGGGTCGTAGCGCGCCATCAATTCGCGGTACTCCGCCACGGCCGGAATCGACTGATCCTCGTAGCTGGGGACGACCTGCGAGTTGAGCAGAAGCCGGGTGTAGGGATCGGGGTCCTCGCGTCCTTCGGTAAGCAACTTCAAGAGATTCTCACTGCCCACGAAAGAAAGATTGGCGATCGGCGCCTCCAGGCCCAGGTCCACCGCGTCGCGCGCGAAGGCCGCGCAGGCCGCATACGAACCGATGCAAATCACCGCGTCCGGCGAAGAACCCTGAAGGATTTCCACCTGCTTGCGCATGCTGCCGGTGAACTTGGCGCCGCGACTGTAGGTGGCCTCGCCGGCGATCCGTTCGCCATATTTCTTCAGGGCAGCCCTGACTCCCGCCCAGCCGCTGCGGCCGTAGGCGTCCGCCTGGTAGAACACCGCAATGCGCCGCCTCCCGATGCGAACCAGGTTGTCCACCAGGCCCCCGGTCTCCTGGCCGTACGAGGCCCGAAGATTGAACGCGAAGTCGCCATAGGGAGGCTGCCTTTGCGGCTGGGCGCCGGTAAACGGAAAGAACATGTAGATGTTCTCGTCCTGAAATTTCTTCAGGATCGGCAGGACCCGGGTTACGGTGGGCGTGCCGACATAGCCGAACAGCAGAAACACCTCGTCTTCCAGCATCAGCTTCATGGTGTTCTCCACGCACGGGTCCGGCTGGTAGCCGTCGTCATACATCTTCAGCGCAATCCTGCGCCCGCCGATCCCGCCGTTGTCGTTGACGTGGCTGAAGTAGGCGCTGGCTCCCCGGTAGAGTTCGGTTCCCAATCCCCGGGAGGGTCCGGAAAACGCCGCGGATACACCCAGCAAAATCTCGCCCTTCGACGAGCAGCCATTGGCGCCGGGTTCGGCAGCTCCCGACTCGTCAGGCGCACCCAGCCAGGCCCGCCCCGACACACCCAAGGCCTTCGCCCACGGGGCCAGCAAGACTGCCGCCAGCCCGGCCCGGACGAGCGCCTTCCTGGTGATCATGATTTCGTCCCGGGGCCGTGCGTGGGCCTGCCCGCCGGAATTCCTCCCGGAGCCCATACCCTGCCCCCCTGTCCTGTTATCTCTCAATTGATACTTCCAGCCCGCTATTGCCGGTCAATCGCAAGACCTGGACCTTTGGGCGCCGATGGCGATTCGGGGCCAACCGTACTACGGTTTCGATTCTTGGGCCCGCGCCGCCAGGCGTTCCTGAAGAAACTGCTCAGCCTCGATAAGGCGCTTGGCATCCGGGTTGATACGTTTGGCCTTCTCAATATCCTCGGCGGCCCGCTCCAGGCGTCCTGTCAGCGCTTGCAACACGGCGCGGTTGGAATACGCCTGCCAGTTGTTTTTCTTCAAACGGAGAGCTTCGTCGCAGTGCTCAAGGGCCTGGGGGAATTTGCCGGCCAGCACGTAACCCGCGCACAGATTGTTGTGCGCCGAGGAGCGCGTGCGGGCGCTGTGGGCCTTGCCGGCCGGCGAGCGAAGGCCAGCCAGCGTCAGGCGGATGCCTTCCTCATAGTCGCCAAGTCGTAGCGCCACGGCGCCGTCGGCAAGATTCGGATCGGCGCCGAACACCGACTGGGAACGAGAGTTTTGCGCCAGGGCCGGCTGGGCGGCGCACAACATGGCCCCCAGCAGGAATGTGACACAGGCACTAACCGTTCGGACCATAGCTGCCTCTTACGCCGCCTTGGGATAGATCTCCGAAAGCAGCCGGCTTTGACCGTCGGGTTGCACAATGCGGCAATGTTCGCGCCGCAGCAGGCGCGGCTCGGCCACGCCGCAGGAATGGGCAATGATCTTCAGCTCTTCCTCAATGCGTTGCTGGTAGTTGGCCACGCTCACCGCCTTCGACCGCGGATTGAGACCACGCTGCAGGCGACGGTTGTGGGTGGTAATGCCCGTGGGACAGGTGTTCTTGTTGCAGCGCATTGCCTGGATACAGCCCAGCGCAAACATGAAACCGCGCGCGGAAACGGCGAAATCCGCGCCTGCGCAAAGCGCCCAGGCCACTTCCGAAGGCGTAATCAACTTGCCGCTGGACACCACCCGAATACGTTCGCGCAATCCGTGGCGATTCAGAGCATCCACCAGCATGACCAGGCTCTCCCTGAGCAGCATGCCCACGTTGTCCATCAGCGGCATGGGCGCCGCGCCGGTCCCGCCGTCGCCCGAATCCACGGTGATGAAATCCGGAGCGCTGTCCGGTCCGCGCTGGTTGATCAGCTCAAACAGCTCGTCCAGCCAGCGGGGGTTGCCGATGACGGCCTTGTAGCCGGTGGGTTTGCCGCCGATGCCGCGTACCCGAGCAATCAGGTCCAGCAATTCTCCGCTATTGCGCACTTCCCGGTGGCGATTGGGACTGATGGCGTCCTGACCGGGCCGGAGGCCCCGGATGCGAGCGATTTCTTCCGTCACCTTCGCGCCCGGCAAAATCCCGCCCTTGCCCGGCTTGGCCCCCTGGCTGAGCTTGATCTCGATCATCTTGACTTGAGGATTCGAACCGACCTCTTTCAGGCGCTCTTCGCTCAGGGCGCCATCGGCAGTGCGCACGCCGTTCTTCGCCGTGCCGAACTGGAACACGACGTCGTTTCCGGCCTCAAGGTGCCACGGAGACAGGCCGCCCTCTCCCGTGTTCATCCAGCATCCGGCCATCGCGGCGCCCTTGCCCAGCGCCAGGACCGCAGGCTTGGAAATGGCGCCGAAGCTCATGGCGGAAATGTTGAAGATCCGGTTGGTGGTGTAGGGGTTCGGGCCATCCTTGCCTACGGTCACATGAGACGTGTCCCGGCACTCTTCCTCCAGCAAGCCGAACGGCGCATTGGCGAAAATGGCAGTACCGGCCCAGCGCATTTCCCGCGTGGACCCGAAGGCCACGGTCATGGGCATGGAACTCGACGCCCGGTCCACCCAGGTGCGCTGGGCGCGGTTAAACGGCAGTTCCTCCCGGTCCATGGCGAACATGTACTGCCGCATGAACTCGCCCAGGGTCTCGAACATGTGCCGGAACCGCCCGATAACCGGGTAGTTGCGGCGCACCGCATTGGCGGTTTGCGAAAGGTCCACCACCAGCATGATGACCAGCACCAGAAACACTGTGCCTGCGACCAGCAGGAACAAAAAGGTAAAGAGTTCAACGGCTCGATCTGCGTAGCTGAGCATGTTCACTCCCGGCGAATCGCCGCGCGCAGCAGCGAGCGGCATGATGGGCCCGGCAGCCATAGTCTTACGGTATCAATTGGTTTCATACGGCCTTAGGTGTCGCAGAAACCCATTGATAAAAAAGGGATTTTTTGGTGGCATGCCAGTGACCCAATTTCTCCAGTTTACCGCAATAGATGATAACGAGGGTAATAAAGGTGCAACGTCCCGAAAAGCTGTCGTCCCGCTTCGTCAGATCCGTTACCGAACCCGGCCGCTACACAGACGGCAGAGGCGGGTTCGGCCTAAGTATATTGGTAAAGGCACGCAAGGGCGGGGGCCTTTCGAAGACCTGGTCGCAAAGATGTCGGATCAACGGCCGGCCAACGAATATTGGTCTTGGCACGTTCCCGGCCGTCACCTTGGCGCGGGCGCGAGAGAGGGCGCTGGAAAACCTGCGAGCCGTGGCGGATGGATCCGATCCCAGGAACCCGCCCAGCACGATACCCACTCTTGCCGAAGCGCTCGAATCGGTTATCGAATTCCATAAGCCTGGCTGGAAAACCGGCGAGCAGGAGGCCAGGATCTGGCGCAGCACTTTCGGCCTGTACGTACCGGAGTCCTTCATGCGCCAGCTCGTTGACGAGATCGTATCAGCCGAAGTGCTCGCCGTGCTGGCGCCGCTTTGGCACACCAAACCCGAGACCGCTCGCCGGCTACGGCTCCGACTCAGCGCGGTCCTGAAATGGTCGATGGCCCACGGCTATCGCATCGATAACCCCGCCGGCGAGGCGATCCAGTACGCACTGCCCCGGCAACGCCGCGCTCGCCGACATTTCCGGGCGTTACCGTATAAGCAGGTCGCCGAAGCGATCGTCAAGGTGCGGAGCTCCAGAGCCGGTATTACGACAAAGCTCTGTTTCGAATTCCAAGTGTTAACGGCCGCGAGGCCCGGCGAGGTCCGATTCGCGCGCTGGTCGGACGTTGATTTCGAAGCGGCAACGTGGACGGTTCCTGCCGAGCGGATGAAGGCTGGACGAGAGCATCGGGTGCCGTTATCCAAACGGGCGATTGATATCTTGCGCGAGGCGTGGGAGTTGAACGATGGCTCCGGGCGGATCTTTCCGAGTCCGACCGGGAAGGTATTGTCCGACATGACGCTGTCGAAGCTCATGAAGGAGCTCGGGGTTCCCGCGGTGCCGCACGGATTCCGATCTTCGTTCCGGGATTTTGGAGCGGAATGCACGAACGCGCCGCATGCCGTCATGGAAACGGCGTTGGCCCACAAGGTGGGCAGCGCGGTGGAGCAGGCTTACGCGCGCAGTGACCTATTTGAGAAGCGCCGCAAATTGATGGAGCAGTGGGCCGAGTACCTCACTGTGAGCATTGTCCATCCGGGTGCATATTGAGGCGTTGATTTTATTGCAGTTGTAGGCTCCGCAGAAATCCGTTATCCCGCCGAGCATCGCACTAAACACGTGCCAATGGGCATCGGCGGAGAAAAATGGTTCAATGCAATTTGCATGTTCCCGGAGCGCCCCCAGTGCCATCGCCTGCACGCTTGGACCAACCGTGCCCCGCTTTCGTTTATTGGTGCCTTTGAATACTCAGAGTCTATACTGTTTGCGGTACTGGGCGCTGATGACAACACCGCTCAATCTCACTAACCGAGCAGCCTTGCAATGCCAATCAAGATTCGCCCGCGGGAAATAGGTGAAAGGGGAAATGACTGAGAAACGCGCCGCCGTATCGGAAGCGAGAACCGACAATATCGGCACCAAAACCAACGATATATCGGTCGAAATAAGCACTCGTTTCCTCGAACACTTCAGTGAGCAGCTGTATTCGTCCCCTCAAAAGGCGTTTGAGGAGTTGATTGCGAATGGATGGGACGCAGGTGCGGACTTTGTCGACATAAGGATTCCTACTGAACTCACCTCGGAACATGCAGCCATAACCGTTTTCGACAACGGTATTTCAATGGACGAAAACGGTCTCCGCGAGTTGTGGCATATCGCATTCTCCCCAAAGACAGACGGCCGTCCACAACACGGCCGGAGGATGATTGGAAAATTCGGAATTGGCAAACTTGCAACATACGTACTAGCCAATCAACTGACCTACATTTGCAAGGCCGAAGACCAAGTCATACGTAGGGTGACTATGGATTACGGCAGAATCAATCTCAGGGAAGAACCAGAGAAACTGATAAGCCAATTGAGCCTTGAACTTTTCGAGGTCAGCGAAGAAGACCTCATCCAAGCGCTTCAGGGTGTCACCGACGGCGCAGAGACCCTACGCTTCATTTCGGGCGAAGCAGCAATCCCGACAAATGACGAGGAGATTGATCACGATTTCGGAGCTGAAGGCTCTGTACTTGATCGCCCCAGTACCAACACTTGGACCTTGGTAGTCCTATCTGGCCTAAAGCAACCTGGCCGCGCACTAAAAATAGGCATTCTAAAGCGGATGCTGCGGGCCGCGCTCCCCTTGAGCGCGGACATGCTGATCCGTGTGAATGGGGAGCCGTTGACCTCCACTAAGTCGGAAGTCGAGTTGATCAAGGAATGGAGGATCAGTGAAGAGTTATCATTCACCGAACTCGATATTGAATCGGACTCACTCGATGATGTTGATCAACCCGAGGTTTCGGAAGAATCTTCGGAGAAGATCCAGATATCGTATGCTCGCGACCCGGTGCCCCATGCCATGCTCCCGGAGGTTCAACGAGTTACAGGTACGGTTAGGCTATATAAGGACCGTATTAGCGGGGGTAAGAGTGAGGAGCGTGGGGTATCCAACGGATTTTTTGTAAATGTTCTCGGCAGAATAATCAACCAGAATGATCCTAGTTTCGGCGAGAAAAACTTAAATCACGCAGCTTGGTCCCGATTCCGGATGACGGTTCGGGCCGACGGTTTGGACAAATACCTTACGACAAACCGAGAGCAGTTCCAGGAGCATCAGGCACTCAAGATTTTTCGCGCCTTTCTTCGCCGTGCATTTAATTTGGCGCGTAAGGCTTATGACAGCGACCAATTGGTGGAGATGCCGAGTGCAGGACATGTATTGCTAAAGTCCTTGGGAGTCTTGTCGTTGGCACCCTTGCGCAGCGCCGTATCGGAAACGCTAAGAACGCAGGCTCCAATACCCGGTTTGTTTGATGAGTCCGGCATATCCGACCGGGAAGCAAAGCGACGGGATTGGCAGGCTAATACGAGAGAAAATATTCGAAATGCGCTGACTACGGTGAAGTATGAGCGTCTGGGGGATAGTGAGTTTGTGAAATTTCGAATTTCTGACAACACTATTGTTATAAATAAGGATCACCCCTTCGTATTGGAACATACGCGAACCAAGGCTGAAAAGGAACTAATGCGCACGATTGCGATAGTTTATCTCTTGTCCGACATATACGGTCTAGAAACCGGCATCGAACCAAAGAAGTTAGAGGGAGTGCGTAACTTCCGAAATCGCCTAATGCAATTCCGTGCATTAGCACAAAGAAAGTCCGGCACCCACATTGCACGGATTTTGTTGTCCGTACAGCACGAGAGCGACGAGGAGAAAAAACTAGAAGCAATCGTCGGCGACGCATTGGAATATTTGGGCTTTCATGTTGACAGGATGGGCGGGCCCGGAAAACCTGAAGGCGTTGCGAAGGCGTTTGCAATTTCGCGCACTTGGATTCCGACAGCTGAGGAGCCGGAGCAACCCATTTATGGCTTTACCTACGATGCGAAATCAACGAAACACGACCGGGCGAAGACCGGCAACTTGACACTCGATGCAGTCGAAGAACATCGGGTTCAGTATGGCGCGAAATATGCGTTAATTGTGGCCCCGGGCTATCAGAAAGGGGCAGCCAATACTCGTACGGCGGGTGGAAAAATTACACTAATGTCCGCACACGATCTAGGTCGTCTATTAGAGTTGACAGTGGAATTCGGCGCGCTGCCACTAGACAGGTTGGAAGAGGTATTTAGCCTTGGCCAGTTCGACCAGGTTTCGCCATGGATTGATAGACTCAGAGATGAACTAGCGAGCAGCAGGCAGTTTACGATTGACAAGTTCTTGAAGTCATTGGAGCTCTTGAAGGGCAAGGTACCAGACTTACTACATCCCCAGCTTATTCAAATCACCTGTCGGAATGAACTAAATCTGCCGACCATCAAGGAAAGCGAGATAGAGGCCATGGTCCGCGGTCTTGCCATTGCCGTACCGGATTTAATTGGCATTGATGATGCCTCGCGCAAGATTGTGGTGAATGCAAGTGCAGAACGAGTAGCGGAGGCCATTCGGGTGCAACTCGAACAATTGCATCAGCCAATCGAGCAAGGCAAGGATTGATAGGGATGCGAATCCTTCCCGTGCATCCATTTCCCGCAAGAATGGCGCCTGAGCTGGCAATTGATACGCTTCGAGAGTTGCGAGGGGCAGGTGTTGTTCTAGATCCCATGGCGGGATCTGGAACAGTCTTGCGCCACGCTGGCGACATGGGTCATACAGCGATTGGGTTTGATGTGGATCCTCTCGCAGTACTGATAAGTAGGGTTTGGACTAGACCGGTGTGCGACGAGGCGATTCAGCGCATGTACCGAAAGATCTTGGGTGATGCATTGGCCCGTGATCCATCGGACTCAACACTACCCTGGATCGACCATAGTGCGGAGACCCGAGATTTCATAGACTTTTGGTTCGGAAGAGAACAGCAGCGGGACCTGAGATGCATTAGTTCAGCCATTCACGAAAGATCTGCAAACATTGAGTCCGAACAAGAAATCGCTTGTCTGGATGTCTTAAGGGTTGCATTGAGCAGAATCATCGTAACGAAGGAGCAACGTGCTTCCCTTGCCCGTGATACATCGCATAGTAGGCCACACAAGGTTGTTACAGTTTCGGACTTTAACGTGTTCGAAGGATTTGAGAAATCAGTTAAGGAGGTTCGCAAGCGACTGCGGGCGAATCCGCCGCGAGTCCGAGGTCATGTCGCGCTAGGTGATGCGCGGCGCCTTGATTTAAGCGACAAGAGCGTCGATATGGTAATTACTTCGCCACCGTACTTGAATGCTATTGACTATATTCGCGGGCATCGGCTCTCACTCGTATGGCTTGGTTACCAAGTGTCGGAACTCAGGTCAATACGTTCTGGCAGTGTGGGTGCGGAAAGAGGACCGGATGCCAAGCACGATTGTATCGACGCTATTGCAAACGCAATGGGATGCATTGCCAATCTGCCGGTTCGTTATCGAGGAATGGTGAAACGCTATGCCTACGATGTCAATTGCATCGTTAAGGAAGTGGCGCGTGTGCTGAAACCGGGTGCTTCCGCAACATTTGTAATCGGAAACTCATGCTTGAAAGGTGTCTTCGTGAGCAATGCCAGCGCCATTTCTTTTTCCGCTGCGTTAAACGGGCTGAAAGTGAATGGATCGTTTAAGCGAGAGTTGCCGCGAAGGCATAGGTATCTTCCGATAACCAACAGTGGGTCACTCGGAAAGAGAATTAGAACAGAAACTATCTTGAAGTTTGTAAGAAGTGCAGAAGAATGTAGTTCGAGCATTCATTGATTGACGGGTTGATATCTGCGTCCAGGTAGAAGTGTAATAACGCGGTCACGGTTGTGGTGGCCAGGAACCTCGTATGCTACGCGGTTGACCCGAACGCACTTGGACAGACGCGCCCCGGTCAGTTATGGAAACTGCGCTTGCACAAGTCTTGGGCGATACCACGGCAAAGAAAATGCGCTACTCCTGCAGGGATCGAAAACGCAAATGGGCGTTGTGACGAAAGCGTCCATATAGTTATGGTGTGTCCAAATTATCCAATGGCCCATTGCTAATGAAGTGCCGTCACGCTGCCCACCTCGCCGAAAGCACCTCAGCCTGTTGCAGGACGGTCTGAACGGCGGCATCCTGAAGATCCGGCGGATACCCGTGCTTGCGAAGAATGCGTTTGACTAAAACCCGCATTCGCGCCCGTGCCGACTCTCTGTGCTGCCAATCCACCGAAGCGTTGGTTTTCAGGCTGTTCAATAGCTCGTGGGCGATCACGCGCAGATGCTCATTGCCCATGACCTCGACCGCGCTCTCATTCTGCGCCAGGGCGTCATAAAAGGAGATTTCTTCCTGGCTCAGCCCTTCTTCCTCACCGCGTTGGTGCGCGGCGCGGATGTCTTTGGCAAGCTTGATCAGCTCCTGAATGACCTCCGCCGTTGTGATCGCATTGCTGTGATAGCGGGCGATTGCCTCCTCTAACCGACCAGTGAAGGATCGGGTTTGCACGACATTGACGCGGATCTGCGAGCGAATCTCGCCGTTGATGAGCTTATGCAGGGCCTCCAAGGCAAGGTTCTTCTTCTCCATCCCTTGAATCTCGGCGAGGAATTCGTCGGAGAGGATGGAGATGTCGGGCGTCTCCATCCCGGCTGCTCTAAGAATATCGACAATCTCGGTCGAGACGACTGCGCGGCTGATGATCTGCTGCACGGCCAGATCCCGTTCAGCGGAAGACTTGCCCCTGCCGGGCGCGCTCTTGGCAAGCGCGGCCCGGACAGTCTGAAAGAAGCCGACCTCATCGCGGATTTCCCGCGCCAGGTCGCTGGCTGCCGCGAGTGCGAACGCTTTGGAGAGAGCCAATACGGTGTCGTTGAACCGGCGATGCGCTCGCTTCTTGCCTTCTTCGGTCGACTCCTGGGCCGACTCGCGCTGCTGCATATCGAGAATCCATTCGATCGCGCCAGCAAGCGCCGTAAGCCGTTCCTGCGGAGACCCGGTGATCCCGGCTCGGTAATCGAAGCCGTGGAACATGTCCCTCACGATCTCGTACTTCTCCATCAATACGGCAACGGCCTGGGCCTCGTCGATGCCGGCGTGTTTCTGGTCGTCACGTGAGTAACGACCGAGGGCCGATTTCAGGTTTTGGGCAATGCCGATGTAGTCAACGATTAACCCGGCAGGCTTATCCAGGAAAACCCGGTTCACTCGCGCGATCGCCTGCATAAGCCCGTGTCCGCGCATGGGCTTGTCGACGTACATCGTGTGCAGATTTGGCACGTCGAAGCCAGTCAGCCACATGTCCCGGACGATCACCAGTTTGAGCGAGTCGTGGGGATCCTTCACCCGCTTGGCGAGAAGTTCCCGGCGCGCCTTGCCACCAATGTGATCTTGCCATTCCTTCGGGTCGGAGGCCGCCCCTGTCATGACGATTTTGATGACGCCGCTGTCGTCGTCCTTACTGTGCCACCCAGGCCGCCGCTTGATTATTTCGTCGTAGAGTGCAACGCAAATCCTGCGGCTCATGCAGACGATCAGGGCCTTGCCGTCCATGCCGACGAGGCGGTTCTCAAAGTGCTCCACGAGGTCCTTGGCGACCATGGCGAGACGCTTCTCGGCTCCGACGACGGCCTCAACTCTCGCCCATTTGCGCTTGAGCTGTTCCTGCTCGCCCTCGGCCGCGTCTTCGGTCAGCTCGGCAATCTCATCGTCGAGCTTCGGCTTCTCGTCTTCATCCAGTTCGATACGGGCAACGCGGCTCTCGTAGTAAATCGGAACCGTCGCGCCATCCTCAACGCCGCGGTTGATGTCGTAAACATCGATGTATTCGCCGAACACGGCGGGCGTATTCACATCTTCCTGCTCGATCGGCGTCCCTGTGAAGCCGATAAAGGAGGCGTTCGGCAGCGCATCGCGAAGGTACTTGGCGAAGCCGTAGGAGATCTTGCCGGTCTTGCGCGCCACCTTGGCCCGGAAGCCGTATTGGCTGCGATGCGCCTCGTCAGCAATCACGACGACGTTTCTGCGGTCGGTAAGGACCGGATAGTCGGTTTCGCCGCCTTCCGGCGCAAACTTCTGGATGGTTGTGAACACGACGCCGCCAGATGGGCGAGTCAGCACTTTCTGCAAATCCTCCCGGCTGTCCGCTTGCTGCGGGGTCTGACTGAGCAGATCGCGGCACATAGCGAAGGTCACGAAAAGCTGGTCATCGAGGTCGTTGCGGTCGGTTATAACGACGATAGTCGGATTCTTCATGGTTCGGTGGGCGATGATCTGTCCGGCGTAGAAGGCCATGAGCAAGCTCTTGCCAGAGCCCTGGGTATGCCAGATTACGCCAATGCGGCGATCACCTTCGGGGCTCGTGGCGGCGGCCGTTCTCTCGACCGCATGGCGCACGGCATGGAACTGGTGATACCCAGCAACGATCTTGGCGATTCCGGCGCCCGTGTCCATAAAGACGGTGAAGTCGCGGATCAATGCAAGCAACCGGTTTTTTTCGAATACACCTGCAATGAGCGTTTCGAGTTCCGGCGTACCCTTTGGTGCGACAACTGAACCATCCACGGTGCGCCATGGCATGAACCGTTCGAGATTTGCGGTCAGTGAGCCAAGGCGTGCACGGAGCCCGTCCGAAGTCACCAGCGCGGCGTTCGTACGAAACAGGGACGGTATCTGTTCCTTGTAAGTCTGGAGTTGGTTGAAAGCACCGTCGAGAGTGGCGTTCTCGTCGCCTGGATTCTTGAGCTCGATCACGGCCAGCGGCAGGCCGTTGACAAAAATTACTACATCAGGCCGACGTTGCGTTCCGTGCTCGATTACGTTGAGTTGTGAGAGCACGAGCCAGTCGTTCGCGCCGATCTCTTCGTAATCGATCAGCCGCACTGTATCCCCACGAATTGTTCCGTCCGTATCGTAGAATTCAACGCCCACGCCCTCCACCATTAGGTTGTGGAGACGGCGATTTTCTTCAATAAGAGAAGGGGTCTCGGACGCAACCAAACTCTTGATCGCATCCCGGCGCGCTTCCAATGGAATAGTTGGGTTTAGCCGCTCTATCGCCTCGACAAGACGGTTTCTCAGGATGACATCTCCATAACTGTGGCGCTCGCGTGTAGTCCCATCTGGGCCAATCTCAGTATCCGTGCTGCGTTGATAGCCAAGCCCCTCGAAGACTTGTAGCAGCGTCTCCTCAAGTTCTGCCTCTGAGAGGTACGGCATCAGCCTATCTCATCATCGTTTGGGTTGTCGGCTTGCTCTGCATCTTCCTTGCGTGCAGCCTCACGACAAGCATTGGCAGACAGCTTATAAGCTTCGCGATCCACACCAAACAACAGCTCGGAAACTGAAATTGTCAATTCGACATCGTCGCCCGTCGGAAGAGAAACGATAGCTTGCAAGTAACCGTCGTCGTCTATTTCTGCACTCAATTGACTGTAACGGTCGATCAGTGCGCTTGACTCTCCGAAGCGCTCAATTGGCTCCAGCGTGCGCGCCGGGTCGGGTTCCCTCTCCAGATAGGCTTCGTGCAAGAAGGTAACGATGGCGTCGGCAGCGAGCAGTGCCGCTCGGCGGTGATGAGCTGAAAGTTTCGCAATAAATCCGTCCTTTCCGTGCGAAAGGGTACCTGCCTTGTTTCGGAGAACGCGCAGAGCGTCGGACAGTCTATTGTGCTCCCTTATTAGGTTCGTGAATGCACGATCCCTAGTTTCGCCAAGGCCTAAGAGACGTGTAGTGCAACCGAGAAGCGCTGCTAGGGACGCATCACTCTTAGCAGGTTTCAAGGGAGCCGACGGATCGTCAAGTTCCTCAATCAATAGCCTGCATGAACACTCCACAATCGCTTTCGCGGCGTCGATACAGGCGTCCTGCTCCGCGGCGAACTCTTGTTCCATGGCAGCGAAGGTTTGCTGCAACATAGGTGCATGGTACCAATGAGTGCAGAACGCCTTGATACCGGGATACCAAGCCTCAGTCATGGCGCATCAACGGTAGCCTCAGCCAAGCGGATTTCGCCAGACATGAGCTTTGGCAGGAGCAGATCCCGAGTCTGGACGAGCGTCCGAGTCTCAAGCTCGTTCTTGACGGTGCGTTCGACGAGCGGGCCAATCAACTGACCGAGCACAATAAGCAGATCATCAGGGGGGCAGCTTGTCATGGCCCCCTTCAGGTGCCCCCGTTGGATATGACCCATCGTGGTTGCCTTCGATCTCGCGATTGCTCGGAACTCATCCAAGTGATGGTGAACCCACTGGCTAAAAAACCACGCTGGGTATCGGTCAGAGGTCACTTTGAAGAGGTGCTGGTTGAGGGCTCCCTCTCCTTCGGTCCAGAACTTTGCCAGCAAGCTACCGGACCACGAGAAAAGAAAGTCCCCGTCCTTGACGACAAACTTTTCCGGCACGGCACGTGAGGCTCGGCTGGATTTCACTGTTATTCCGCCGCGCAGTTCGGCAATCTTAATGACCGGCAAAGTGTCCTCGGCGTCCGAAGCGGGAAACTTCTGCAGGGCCAGTCCATTGAGAAACTCAGCAATCTCATCCAGAGGCTTGCTCGCCCACCCGACCGGCTTGTCCTCCTCATCCAGTGCGTCGGGGAACAACTCCCAGAGTTCCGGTGCCAAGTATGGCGTGCGGCCTTCTGCCTTGACCCGGGTAGGACCGAAATCGACGAACCAGTCCTTGAAGATCGCCCGCGCCAGCGCTTCCAGCGACTCGTTCATCCGCCGGTTCAGTTCGATCTTGTCCTCGAGAACCCCAATCAAATCTACGATCTTCCGCTGAAACTCAATAGGGGGAATTCGTATTGTCATCTGCCGGAGGTGGGAGGGGCCGAAATGCCTAATCACGCTTCCAGACGCATGGGCCTCGGCTTGTAAGTCGAACTCTCTAGGAGCGTGCGCCGTAGAAATTTGCGACAATAGGGATGGTATGTTCATGGAGGTGTGAGATGCCGACGACGTTTCGCCCGTATCAGCCCGATCAGTTGCTGATGTTGCCGGAGAGTTTGCAGGATTGGCTGCCGGAAGGTCATTTATCGCAGCATGTGAGCGACTTGGTGGACGGGCTGGATTTGCGGGTGTTTTACGAGCGCTACGAAGGCGATGGCCGGCGCAAGTCGCCGTATGAGCCTCGGATGATGCTGAAGGTGCTGATTTACGGGTATTCGACGGGCGTGTTTTCCTCGCGGCGGCTGGCGAAGAAGCTTCAAGAGGACGTGGCGTTTCGGGTATTGGGCGCGGGCAACTTTCCTTCTCACCGGACGATCTGCGAGTTTCGGCGGCGTCATTTGGCCGATTTCAAGCGGTTGTTTGTGGAAGTGGTTCGTTTGGCGGGTGAGTTGGGTTTAGCGCGTTTCGGGACCTTGTCGATTGATGGGACGAAGGTTCGGGCGAACGCCTCCAAGCGCAAGGCGATGAGTTATGGGCGAATGGTGGAGGAAGAGAAGCGCCTTGAGGCGGAGATTAAGGCGTTGGTAGGCCGTGCGCGTGCGGTAGACGATCAGGAGGATGAGCGGTATGGGGCGGACGTTCGCGGCGACGAGTTGCCCGAGGAGTTGAAGCGGCGCGAGGACCGGCTGGAGGCGATCGTTGAGGCGAAGGCGCGCTTGGAGGCGCGCCAGCGGGCGATGGACGATGCGCGCGGGCGCAAGCCGGGTCAGGCCCGCAATCCGAAGGGCGGGCGTCCGTATAAGCGCGCCTATGGCGAGCCGGAAGCCAAGGCGCAGAGCAACTTCACGGATCCGCAAAGCCGGATCATGAAGACCAGCACGGAAGGCTTTCAGCAGTGTTACAACGCGCAGTTGGCGGTGGAGGGGGAGAACCAGTTGATTGTGGCGGCGGAGGTGACGTCGAACGCCAGCGACCAGGGGCAGATGCTGCCGCGCTTAGACGAGGTCAAGGCGGCCTATGGGGAATCGCCGGAGCGGGTGTTGGCAGACGCGGGGTATTGCAACGAGTTGGACCTGGCGGCTTTGGAGGAGCGGGGCGTGGACGCTTATGTGGCCTTGGGCCGGGAGGGCCACAAAGCGGTGGCGGTCAACGCCAAGGCGCATCCGGCGCGGGCGCGGATGGCCAACAAGCTGGCGACGCCCGAAGGTCAGGCGCAGTACGCCAAGCGCAAGTGGCTGTCGGAGGCGCCCAACGGCTGGATCAAACAGGCGCTGGGTTTTCGCCGCTTCAGCGTGCGCGGCCTTGACCAAGCGCGGGGCGAGTGGGCCCTGGTGTGTCTGGCATTGAACATGAAGCGGATACAAGGGCTGGCGGCGGCGTGAAGAAGGGCAATTCGGCCCCAATCCGCCCTGCCGGCGGGCCCATCCACCGGCATTCCCCGCCCGCCTGCGGGTCTATGACCCCGCGTGGCGCTTTGGAGGAGGCAATCGGACGTTTCATTGCCTGCGAACCCCCGGGGCGCCCAGCAGAAACATCCTATGGCGCAAGCTCCTAGAGCCCAAAAAGAGTTTCAAATAACCGTCGCTCAAGAGCTTCGACTTAGTGCGAAAACGGATAATGCCTGTGTAGAAGATTGCGTCCTCTGCCTCAGAACCTACTACAGCCGGACGACCGAACGACGCGCTTGTAGAGACAAGGATGTCGCCCGACTTCAGCTTGAAGTGCTGCCACTTAGTAGATGCTTTCTCATCAGACACATGGTTGCACCCGCTTAGGGTCACTTCGTAGCCGCCTAAGCCCGCCAACCGAATAAGCGGCGTTCCACTTCTTACAAAGTCTTTGGCCAGAATGCCTGGCCCCTCTTGGAAAAAAGCGACCTCGTGAATCGGGTGTTTCAGCCACTCAACCATTTGGTCTAACCTGGCCTAGCTTTATCTGGATGAGCGCGCTCAGTTCCTCGGCCTCGGCGAATTGCTCATCTAGGGTTTCCCGCAGTATTGCAAATCGCTCCTCGAACGGCACGTCGTCAACTTCAGTCGCCGCGGCGCCGACATGGCGGCCGGGCGTCAGGACATGGCTGTGTTCCCTGATCTCCTCCAGCGTGGCGGACTTGCAGAATCCCGGCTCGTCCTCGTGCGGGACCGCGTCCTTTGCGCCGCGCCATGCGTGATACGTGTCAGCAATCCGGGCGATGTCCTCGTCGGAAAACTCCTTCCGGGTCCGGTCGACCATCTGTCCGAGCTTCCGGGCGTCGATGAACAGCACTTCCCCGCGCCGGTCGCGCCAGTCACCGCCGGGGTTCTTATTACGGGCCATGAACCAGAGGCAGGCAGGGATCTGGGTCGAATAGAAGAGCTGGCCAGGTAGGGCGATCATGCAGTCCACCACGTCGCCTTCGACCATGGCGCGGCGAATGTCGCCCTCACCCGACTGCGCGGACGACATCGAGCCGTTTGCGAGCACCACTCCCGCCGACCCGTTCGGGGCGAGGTGATGGTGGATGTGCTGCAGCCAAGCGTAGTTGGCGTTGCCCACCGGGGGCACCCCGAACTTCCAGCGGGCATCGTCCCGCAGCCGATCGCCACCCCAATCAGAAATGTTGAATGGCGGATTTGCGAGGATAAAGTCCACCTTAAGGTCCGGTAGCTCGTCCTTGTGGAAGCTACCCTCGTTGTTCCAGCGGATATCGGCGTCAATGCCGCGTACGGCGAGATTCATCTTGGCGAGCCGCCACGTCGTGTAGTTGCTCTCCTGTCCGTAGATCGCGATATCGCCTATGCGCCCGCCATGTTCCTCCACGAATTTTTCGGACTGGACAAACATCCCCCCGGAGCCGCAGCAAGGGTCATAGACGCGACCCTTGTAGGGTTCCAGCATCTCGACCAGCAGCCGCACGATAGAGCGCGGCGTGTAGAACTCGCCCCCCCGCTTGCCTTCAGCTCCAGCGAACCCGCCGAGAAAGTACTCATAGACTCGCCCGAGAATGTCGCGGGAACGGTCGGCCTCTTCGGCCATTCCGATCCCGCTCACAAGGTCGATTAATTCGCCGAGCATTACCTTGTTGAGCGCGGGGCGCGCATAGTCTTTGGGTAGAACGCCCTTCAGCGAAGCGTTTCTGGCCTCGATCGCCAGCATGGCATTGTCGATATCCTTGCCGATCGTCGGTTGCTTGGCATTGGCCTGTAGATGAGACCAGCGGGCCTCCTTTGGGACCCAGAAGACGTTTTCGGCTAGGTACTCCTCTGGATCCTCCGCGTCGGCAAGCTCCTCTTTCAGCAACTCAGCCCGCTTTGCCTCAAAGGCATCCGAGATGTATTTTAGGAAAATCAGGCCGAGCGCCACATGCTTGTAGTCGGAGGGTTCCATGTTGCCGCGCAGCTTGTCCGCAGCCGCCCAAAGCTGCGTTTCGAACCCGAGTGTTGCACCGTTGTTGTTTGCTTGTTTCACCATAAAGTCCTAACCCTTTTGCTGCGACGGAGAAACCGTATCCCCATCAACATTTCAAATGCCTTGACCGCCATCATGAAGTAACGCGGTCCTAAGTTGGCACTCGGCTCCCGAAAAAGCACTCGCATTATGCAATCAACTCCAACATCCCCTCGTGGATATTCCGCCAATCCTGGGCAAGGTCAATACTGCGAGCTTGTATCGAGAAGCCTTCCAGACGGACGTCAATTGCAACGGACTTGTCAACGGTCGGGTAGAGCAAAATTCCTTCGTGCTTTGGCCCTGGCGCTTCGGTTGCCTCACGATTTCTTAGGTAGGCCAATAGCTGGTAGAGATTGTTCGAGTGCAGCTTCCCTCCGAAACGGCCGCCCAAGGCATCTTTGTAGTACTTGGCATCCATGATGATCCGGCGCGCCGGCGCCTCAAGAATAACGTCGGCTTCCATCGCTGGAATTTTCGAGCGCTGGTGATCGGGTGTGCCTTCATCATCCCACGCGATGCTGCGCCCGCGGGGATTGACTCGATAATCATCTTGCTCGCAGCGATAGAATTCGATGATGAAGTCTTCGTATAGTTTCTCCATCCGTTCATCGCTGAAGTCCGTGAAGGTGGTTTCGCCGGACTGTTCGTCGACCAACACATGCTCATGGATAAGTCGGCACACGGACAACAGGAATCGATAGTACCGACGGTTGCGGTCAAGCTGCACCCGTTGGAATAGCCGGCGGTTCAGTTGCACGTGGCTAATACCACCGAGCTTGGTGAAGGCATGCGTATTCCACTGAATGTTGCCACCTGATCCATTTCAAAGCTGCCACTTGTTCCAAGCCAAAGCTGCCACCTGATCCAGGCAAAGTTGCCACCCCGTCGGAGCGTAGCAACGCGGTTTGGATATTATGACTGGGCTTTCAGTGATCTTCCTCCCTTGGCGTTGACTTTTCGCATGGATTCTCCCTTCAGCGCGATGCGATAGGCATTGTGCACCAGCCGGTCGAGGATGGCGTCAGCGTGGGTGGGTTCGCCGATCATTTTGTGCCAGTGTTCGATCGGTAACTGGCTGGTCACCACGGTGGAGCGGCACTCGTGGCGGTCCTCGAGGATGTCCAGCAGATCGCGGCGCTGGGGCGCGGTGAGTTTCGCAAGTCCCCAGTCGTCCAGTACGCGGACGTCGGTTCGGGCGAGTTTCTTCATGACCTTCGGATAGCGGCCATCCCCGTGCGCATAGCCGAGTTCATCGAACAGCTTCGACAGGCGATGGTATTGGACGGTGAAGCCATCGCGGCAGGCCTTGTTGCCGAGTGCGCAGGCGATCCACGTCTTGCCGGTGCCGGTGGGTCCGGTGATCAGCAGGTTGAGCCGCTTTTTGATCCACTGTCCGGTAATGAGCCGATTCATCAGCGCCTTGTCCAGTCCTCGCGGATGGCGGTAGTCGAGGTCCTCGATCACGGCGGGTTGGCGCAGCCGGGCATTGCGCAACCGGTATTTCAGCCGTCGCTCATCGCGAAAGGTGGCTTCGTGGTCGAGCAGCAGTCCGAGCCGTTCCTCGAAGCTCAACTCCTCGATGTCGGTCATGGCCTGTTGATTCAGCAACGCCGCGCGCATGCCGGTCAGGCGCAACTCGGCGAGTCGTTCAACGGTGGGGTGATAGAGCATGAGGGGGTTCTCCTTGTAGGTCAGTGGTAATAATCCGGACCGCGCAGGTTGTCGTGCTCGATCGCCGGCGGTTCCGGGGTAGGGGGTGGCAAGGGTTTGCCGTCGAGGCCATTTTTCAAGATCGCCTCGACGTTCTTGTAGGCGCAGGCGCCCAGCGCGAGCGCCCGCCGGCAGGCGGCCTCCAGACGCTTGTCCCCGTAGCGTTCGCCCAGCCGCATGATGCCCAGACAACTGCGGAAGCCCTGCTGCGGATGAACCCGCGTGGCGAGGATGTTCCCGATCAGCGCGGCGGTAAACGGGCCGCTGTTCTCGGCCCAGCCGACCAGCCGCTGCGGCGTCCACCCGGCATGAGCCCGATGCGCCTGGGGCATGTGCTCGGGCACCGTGGTGTGACCGCCGCGGTGCGCACTGCGACGATGACTGGCGATGCGCCGGCCCTTGTGCAGCAACTCCACGGTCTGGGCCGTTACCCGCGCGTCGAGTTGGTGTTTGACCAACGCGTAGGGCACGGAGTAGTAATGGCGGTGGATATCGACGTGGTAGTCGATGTGCACGCGCACCTTTTTCCACTCGGCGTACTCGTACGGCCGCCCCGGCAACGGCCGCATCGCCGGGCGGTCCAGCGACTCGAACAGCGAACGGCGACAGCCAGGCAACTTCTTGAACGCTCGCGTATTGAGCGGCTCCAGCCACGTAGCGATCGCCGCGTTGAGTTCGGCTAGGGAGAACACTTGGCGGTCGCGCAGCCGCGCCAGGATCCAGCGTTCGGCGATGAGCACGCCGGCCTCCACCTTGGCCTTGTCCCGCGGGCGGCGTGGGCGCGCCGGCAGGATCGCCACCCCGTAATGCTCGGCCCACTCCTGATAGGTGCGGTTGATTTGCGGTTCGTAACGGTGCGCCAGGTGCACGCCGGACTTCAGATTGTCGGGCACCACGATCTGCGGCGCCGCGCCCAGGTACGCCATGGCGCGCACGTGCGAGCCGATCCAGTCCTCCAGGCGTTGCGACCAGGTCGCCTCCGCATAGGTGTAATTGGAGGCCCCCATCACCGCAACGAACAGCTGCGCGGGCCGAGCCTCGCCGCTGGATCGGTCGATCACCGACGCGGTCTGCCCGGCGTAGTCGACGAACAACTTCTCCCCGGCGCGATGATCCTGGCGCATCACTACGTCCAGCCGACTGCGCCAGCGCCGGTAGTGCAAACAGAACGTGCTGTATTGATATCCCTTAGGGTTCGCCGCCTTGTATTCGTCCCACAACAGTTGCAGCGTCACTCCCTTGCGCTTGAGCTCCCGATGCACCGCCGTCCAATCCGGCTTGGGCCGCGGCACTCGCGACGAGGGTGGTGGCGGAAACAGCCGCCGCTCCAACTGCGTATCGTCCAGCGACGCCGGTAACGGCCACGACAACCCGCTCGCCTCGGCGCGGCGAAGATAGTTCGACACCGCCGGACGGCTTAAGCCGCAACTCCGCGCGATCCGCCGCACGCTGAACCCCAGCTCCCACTTCTGACGTAAGACTTCTCTGATTTGTCGCATCGATGATCTCAACCTCGGCATCTGCCCACCTCCCGTATTGGAAAAGCAGCAGCGTACTCAGTCCGTCATCCGCGTCGTGCCGCCCCAGGGTGGCAACTTTGCCTTGGAATCAGTGGCAACTTTCGATTAGAACGGGTGGCAACTTCCGATTAGAACAACCGGCAACTTTCAATTAGAACGGGTGGCAACTTTCCCTTGGAATACGCACCACCTCCTTGGCGCTCATCAATACATGCTCCTTGACCAAAACCCAGCCCCCCAAGTCAAAACAAAGGAGATATTTGTACCTCGAAAAAAGGGGACATCTCTGAATTGGAGAAAGGGGACATTACTGCTTTGGGCTAACACTTGAGATGACACGCTTGGCCCTACGAATTGGCCATGACGTTCCTCAAGGATTGCGACCGAGAAAAGTTTTCATGAAGTGGCAATTTTTTTGCTACCGCCAGACCTTATAAGATACTGATATACACTGCGGTTTATCGGGCAAAGATCAGCCTTAGCGAAGAAAGAAATCGCCTTACGATCAGTATTGACCCGCGGATATTCTTGACTATGAGGGGTTCTCCAGTCTCTCTAGCAATGCTAGACAATGAACGCTGGAGGGTTCTTTCTTTACGCCTGCATCAGCAATGTCCCGTGCTCTTTGCGGATTACCAACATTCAGATGAAGCCAAGCCAGTTGAGAACAGTCGTTGGCAGAGAGTTGATCTAGATAACGCTCCATTACCTGAATGACGCTACCCAGCAGCTCACGAACCTCGCCTGACCAAGCATCTTCAATTTGCCGATTCTTCAGATCGCGTATGCGACTGTTGAGACGAACAGCAACACGACCGAGATTTTCGCGACCTGCGGGAACCAGCGCTGTTTCGCACAAAGCGTGAATCTCGCCTCTTACATCATCTGATTGCCCGCACAATTGCGCCAACCTGAGCCAAGCTGAGTACCTCTCGTGGATGTCAGCGCGCTCAAGAAAGCTTCGCACATAACTCTTTGCTAGATCGATGGACGACATGTCCTCGCCCAATTCCATTACCAAATCTGCAAGGCTCAAGTAAGCTCGGGGAAATCGCCGTGCAAGGTATTCCAAAATAGGCAAGTGCTTTGCCAGCTCCTGAGGTTGGGTACTCGCGCGTGCCGCAACCACCTTGAGTAGATTCTCAATGCGTGGAAGGGCGCCTCTATGAGCGTCACTCTTTTTTCCCGCCCCGAAATCCATCAAGAGCTTGCGATCCTCCTCCACCGCTACTTTGAATGGGCTGACCTGAAGCTCACGTTGGCCGAATATCGCTGCTGCTAGCGGCACGCCAACAAACCTCTCATCGTCGTCCTCCGAAACGCTGTGATCAACCAGAGAAAATCTCACAACTTCCTCCAGTGCACTGGTGACATCAAATTTCTCAGTTCCTGGCCGCAGCGCAACAGCTTCTACAGCAACTTCGGGGACATAGACTTTCCAACTGCAAAGAAGCAGGAACACCCGCTGCGCACCTGGACTCAAAGCATCATATGTCCTCCTGAATAAGGCGTTAAGCAGATGATCTGCCGTGGCTACGATTCGTTGCGGACTAACGGCCCTCTGTTCTTTGGCTACCTGCCCAAGGAGAATCTTGATGACATAGGGATGCCCATCAGATTCGATTATGAGCTTTCTCTTGTAGCTTGTATTGATAAGCCCTGCGATATCTAACCGCAACGCGTGCTCATCAATAAGCTGACTGGCCTCGTCATCCAACATGCCCTTGATTTCAATTGGATAGTCTCCTCGAAAATCTCGAAACCTAGTTGTAATCAGGACTTTGTTTGGCGGCCGAATGTATGCGTCCAGCCATTCAACAACGTCAGTTGGATTCTGCAAGGTCTCGAAATTGTCGAGAATAAAAAGTGTTGTTCCTGCTGCACCTTCTTCCAAACAATATTGGAAGTAGGCTTCTGGTTCGAAACCCTCGCTCTCGGCGACATCCGGCTCCAGCAATTCGACCGCGGCATTCGCAATATCTTGCTGACTAAAAACTCGGCGAGAGACGGGTTTAGGGCCGCTATCCAACAAATCGATATCCCGGGCACTTATCCAAAGCACGACGTCATACGGCGGGTCTTCTCGCTGTGCAATCTCCCGTATTGCCCGAATTGCGACCGTGGTTTTGCCGATTCCCCCAGGTCCGGTAAGAGTGACGATTGGGTGCCGATCGCGATTCAATAGTTCCTTCACAAGACGGTTCTCGAGAACGATGCGCCGAACATACCCCGTAGGAATTGGCGGCACATTGGCAAACAGGTTACCCAGGGGCTCCAGTGCAACTGCACCTTCGGTTTCACTTTCTGGAAGTCGCGCGGGAGGAATCGACCATCGCTCAGCGTTGCGACGGTCCTGATCGTTAGAAATGTAGGAAAGAACCTCAAACGAGTCTTTCTTGTAATTCCCATTGGGTAGCCAGATATCGAGCAGTTCAGGGCCAGTGAAGATCAGGGGCATTGAAATGTGAGTTGAAACTCCGGCCTTGTCTTGAAGATCAAAATAAACGCCATCTGGTAACCGCGACTCGCTGGTTCGCCGAAGATAGTCGAACAGTTCGGAATCGTTCATGAGGGGCGATACCCGATATTTCCCGGACCAGTTCTTATGAAGATGAACCCACGGCAGACGTAGCAATTCCAGTTTCTCAGAAACCGATTGCAAAGATGCCTCCAAGTCCGCACTCGCGCTATTGCATTCGACTGCTGTTGTTGCGCCGTGGCCTCTAGTTCTGTTTCGGAGCCGCACTCCAATATCAAAGAAATGCCTTAAGGCAACCTTGCCTCCCAGCTTTTGTTCAACACCGAGTCTTGATGCTGCTCGGTTCAATTGGCTAACGGCAGAATGGCGCCAATCCGTATCACTCACCTGCTCGGTCAAGTCTCTGGCAAGATCACGGGCGCTCGATACCAATGATTGCGCTGGCGGGCCCACTAGGGCCAGATGAAGAACTTCCACCCACGTCCCGAGCGAATCTGCACGCACAAGTTTGTGCTCCAGCGAGTAACGATGGCGATCAACGTCATCGCCAATGCACGCTACAACTCCGGAAACGATTATCTTTGTAAGGAATTCAAGCTTCAGCATTAGCGCGTGGAAATACGCGTGATCGCCGTCCTCGCGGTCAAGGGCGATTCGATCATTGATGCCACTGAAAAGTGTTTGATCGGTCATGCTTGCTCTCATGTCACTTTGTATCACTGAGCGCGATCACTGTTTTCCTTGCAAAGGAACCCATCGAGCGTTGCCCTAAGCTGGTATCCAAATCCGGGATGGCAAATACGAAATTTGAAGGCTACAGATATCAATGTTTGGTTAGGATTCAGCCGGGCCGCGTAAATTTCTACTGCTGCGCTATCACGCAATTGGTCAAAGGAACAAAAATGTCACAAAGTGATACGTGGAGTGATAGCTTGAGACATGCAGCACTGACAAATACCGTATAATCAATGTCTTATTTGAAGTCTGGAGTGGGCCCGGCAGGACTCGAACCTGCGACCAAGTGGTTATGAGCCACCTGCTCTAACCACTGAGCTACAGGCCCCCGAAAAGGCCTTCAAGTATATCCCTTTTGTCGGTTACGACCCGCGCGTGAAACAACCCGCGCGGCACCCGGCCCGAAGACCTGTGTGGCTTACTTCCGGCGTTTGGGCGGCGGGCCGCGCCGCGGCCGCTTTGGTTTCGGATAGGAATGCGGAAGCAGCCCAAGGCGCGCGAGTTGCTGGCGCCGTGAATCCTTGGACTGGGCGGCAAGAATCAATTCAGTCCACATACCAGGCCGGTCCACAAGACGAGCCCGGAGTATCCTGCCGGCAAAGGGCGCCAGGTTCTGAATCTCGACAAGACTCAGGTGCCTGATGGATTCGCCCTCAGATTCCGGCGTCCCCTGCCAAAGAGATGCCAGAGTATGCTCCGGCTGATCTCCCCGAGTCAGCCAGGTCATGAGAGCGGTAGTAAAGTTCTGCTCCGCCACGTCAACTCTCATGTACTCTTGCGGTTCAGTCACTTCCTCGTCACGCACCGCCGAAGCTTCAGAGATTGCGCGGCCGGTGGCGGTAACCAAGAGCAAAGGAACCACTGCCATGATGTCGCGCTGCACGCTGCTCAATCCGGCAATCTGGCGGCACAAGTCTGCCGGCAGCCCATAAATATCGTTCTTGTTGTTGCATGCCCGCATAGCAATCAATTCGAGGAATCTCCGATTAATCTGGTGAATTTCGTCGAGTCGTGATTTTTGTCCGCCTGTTCTTATCATCATTTCCTCCGGTGTTCCCTAGCTTTGTTTTCCTTCCCCGCCTCTGCGACCGAGCCACGCACGTCGCTGTGCTGAGGTATGGTTTCGCATGGTTTGCAAGGCTTCCCGGGTATTGAGTCAATATCGCCGTGCGAAATCAACCCCAAAATGGTAGGTGATTCGCCGCGCTTTCCGGTTGTAATTCCAGTTCGGAATCGATAAAAAGCTCCTGTCATGCGTGTTACCCAAAGTCGCTATGAAGGGGAATTGGACCGCTTTCACCTGGCAGTACGCATGTTGGGTCTTCAGGCGCGCACCAGCACGATCGGGCGTTACACGGGGCTTTCCAGTGACCGGATACGCAAAGCCTACACAAGCTACGTAGTCGAACATGGCAAGAACAATTTGCCCAGTCGCAAGCGCGGGCGACCACCCAGTCAGGTCACTCGTTTCGTCAAGACTCCGGATCAACATTGTGAATCGACGGTCCTGCTTGCACTGTTCATGCACGCGGGGCTGCTGGTGCCAGGCAGTACAGTGACGTGCGTCCTGCCAAAGACCTTGAGCCCGCTGACTATTGGACATCGCCTCTGCGACGCGTACGAAATGCTCCGCAGCTTGATGCCTTACGGGGAATTGTCTCTGGAACTTGCCGCCACACTGCTGCGTGCGCTCGGAGAGACTCACGAGCTGATTATCGCGAATTGCGGTTCTTGTGGGGCTCTATACGTCCAGGACGCCTACGCCCTGGATTACGGACGCGGCCCGTTCTGCGAATCGCAACACAATTAGGACGGGCAACAGGCCCAATGGGCGAAGTTCGGGTTCCGGCGGCGAAGACGATGCCGGCCGGATCGCGCAATTGCGTGAAGTCCCGAGCTACGCGGCCTTCATTTGCGCCGCCAGTTCCGCGGCAAACGCATCAAAGGTCCGCAAGGGATGGCCAACGGCTTCGCGGGAGGCGGCGACAGCGGCTTCATCGGCTGCGGGGCCGCGGGCCTGCTGGGCCAGAAACAGCTTTTTCAGAGAATCCAGCAGCCACGGCGCAATAAATGCTTTGATGGGCTCGGCCCATTTCTCCACATCATCACCACCGTAGAAGACCTCGCGTTCGAAGTGCTTGGCGTAAACCGCCGCTGCGCCGGGACCTGAGATGGTGTCCGGCCCGTGCAATGCGTACTCGGCGCCGGCGTGCCCGTCTTCGGTTAGTGCGCGTACCGCGCAGCCGGCGATATCGCGCGTGTCCACGCGGTTCTGGCCAATGGATCCGATAGGCATCGGGTAAACCCCGTAGTTCTGGATTACCTGGGCCACCGAAAGGTCCGTTTGATTGAAATAACTGGGCCGCAAAATCGTGTACTCGGCGCCACTCTCCCGGATCGCTTCCTCGATGGGTAACTTGCTGCGGGAATGGGGAATCGCAGGCTCCTGGCCGGGGTCCTGGACCGATAGAAAAACGATCCGTTGAACGCCTGCCGCCTTTGCGGCATTGACGGCATTCAAGCCGCGAGCCGTTTCCGTTTCTCCGTTTGCCGTGATCAGAAACATTCGATCGACGCCGTCCAGAGCCGCATCCAGACCGTTGCCGGTTTCCAGATCTCCGATGGCGCCGCCAGCACCCTCGGGAAGGGCGGCCAGCTTGTCCTCCGAGCGGCTTAGCGCCCGCACCGACTCACCCTTGGCCGTCAGCGCGGCAACGGTTGGGCGACCGACATTACCGGTGGCGCCGACTACGAGAATGGGCATATGGATACGATCCTTCTTCAGCGATTCCTGGTGCTGTACATGTTATACGAGCAAGCGCCAAAAGCAGCTGTCCGGACCCGCTGGGCTTGAGATGCGAATTGGTTACTTCGCTGCCCCTAATGTATAAAGGCGTGGCCGGCGACAGCCGGTTCCGAACAGAATAAAGGCATCGTGCCCCTACCAGCTATGACGACCTTATGCGAGACAGAGAACCTGGCCGGTCAGGTTCGCCCCCTGCACGAGCACCACGACATCGGCGGGTCGGGCGGCCGGACCCTTGCTTCGCGCAGCGAGTTGCCCGGCCCGCCCGGGAATGAAGAAATCAGTGGGCTTCGTCAACCCTTCTCGCGCGTCGCGAAACCGCATGATACATTCGCACCCTTTAAGCGATCTCGGGAGGTACTACGATGAACCGACGGCAGGTGTTGCAGGCGTCCGCCCTGGCTGTATCCGCAGGCGCATTCGGCCCAGCGGCGAGCAAAGGTCGGGCCGATGAGTCACAACCATATGAGCAAGAGGGTTTTATCTTGACCCCTCTGGCAGAAGCGAATCCCCTTGAAGCCAAGATTGTAGTGTTCACGACCGTATCGCCGGATGTGGACGCCAGCATTCGCTTCTACCGCGACGTCATCGGCATGGCCTTAGCTGACGAGGATACGCTGCCTGCCGAATTGACTACCGCACCGGGCGCCGGCAAGGCTGGACGCCGCTATGCCATCCTGCAGATGCCGGAGCCATCCCTAAGCGCGCAGGTGAGAGTGCTGGAAGCGCCCCGAGACGCTCTCGCCAATCGGCCACGCCCGCTGTCGGGGCCCATGGATCCGGGTTTGCTGGTGATGGAAGGACTCACCCGGGATCCGGCAGAGTCCTACCACCGCCTGGCTTCCGCAAACACACCGGTGATCACTTCGCCCCGCTACTACTACTTCCGCAACACCACCTGGGGCCGCGATCTGGATGTGATGAGCTATGCGGCCTTTGGCCCGGGGGGAGAGCAGATGTTCATCACCGCCGAGGTGCGCAGCAACCAGGCGGATTGGACACTGCCCGGAATCCATTCCGGATTCGCCAGCGCCTCCATAACCAGCCTGGACCAGCGGCCGGTGGACGCTTTCTATGAAAGGGCGCTGGGACTTAAACGGTCCTCACAGCTGGAGTGTTTTCAGCGCAATGCCAACCAATTGATCGGCGCACCGGATGACAGTTACTTCCTGTGGGGAAACATCGGCTCCGGCGTCAATATCGAAGTATGGGAATTCAAAGCGGCCAGCGGGACGGTCTACCCGACTTCCCTGGATCGAACCGGACTCGCCATGCTGACCATGCGGGTAAATGACTTGAGCAAGTGCCGCGACAGGTGCCGTTCCAATGGAATCGTGCCGGTCGGTGAGGGCGCTCTTCCGATGCACGGCAATGCCCAGCCGGAGGGATTCACGCTCCGCGGCGCGGTCGGTGAATTGATCGAAGTGATTGCGGCCTAGTGCCGCATCCCGCAGCCGTTCCCGGGAGTTTTGGCAGCAGCCGCCGCTGCGCTGACGCGCAAGCGACACGTTGGGAACGAGGGCATCTTGCCCTCGTCGAGAGCTGGAAGCCCTCGTTCCCAGGCGGGGATGCCTTCGGTCCCGGCAACGCCCTCGCTCGGATGCGTCTCTTGTGACCGAATTGCCGCGCACCTCCGCAACCCCGTTTGGGGTATCCAAGCATTTTCGCCGCTACGTGCTCGGCCTATTGCTGCTGGTGATGACCCTCAACTACGCCGATCGCTATGTGATCGGCATCTTGCTGCCGGCCATCAAGCTCGACCTGGACTTGTCGGATACTCAGATCGGCTTTGTCACCGGCGCCGCACTCACTATTTTCTACGCCTTGCTTGGCGTGCCCATAGCCAGCCTGGCCGATCGCTACTCGCGCAAGAAGATCATCGCCTGGGCGCTGGTTCTCTGGAGTGGCATGACCTGTTTGTACGGTCTTGCCAAGTCATTTCTGCAATTGGCCGTCTTCCGAGTGCTGGTGGGCATCGGCGATGCGGGCTGCACGCCCCCGTCTCATTCCCTGGTTCCGATTACTTCTCGCCCGCCCAACGCGCTTTCGCCATGGCCATCCTGGGTCTCGGGTCCTCTTTGGGGGTCTTCCTCGCTTTCCTGCTCGGTGGTTGGCTTAACGACAATTTTGGCTGGCGGGTAACGCTGGTTGCATTCGGTGCACCGGGTGTGGTGTTTGCGCTGATCGTTTATGGCACTTTGCGCGATCCGCCACGGGGGTATAGCGACGGCGTGAGCAGCGTGGCAAGAGCACCTGCCATGTATCCGGCGTTCCAACGTCTTTGGGCCAAGAAAACGTTCCGCTACATAGTTCTCGGCGGCAGCATGTACGGCATGGTAAGCACTGCCCTGTTGGTTTGGTTGCCGTCTTTCTACACCCGTACTCATGCCCTCGAAGTGGCCACCGTCGGAACCTGGCTGGCCTACACCAAGGCCTTGCCTCACGCGGCGGGCACATTGCTTGGCGGGCTGTTGGCCAACGAACTCGCCAAGTATGGGACTCGACCGCCGGTACTGCTATGCGCATGCGTCCAGGTGATTGCGACGCCCTTCTACGCCGCCGTGCTACTCAGCCCGAACCCGAAGGCGGCGCTTCTCTGGCTGATCATCCCTGCCTGCGTGGGGGTCATGCAGGGACCGGTGCTGTTCGCCACCACTCAGGGTGTAGCCGAAGTCCGAACTCGTGCCGTTGCATCTGCCATCATGATTCTGATCATCAACTTGATTGCAGGCATCATCGGCCCCCAATCGGTCGGCGTAATCAGCGATTTCCTGGCAGGATCCTTAGGCGACGAAGCGCTCGGCATGGCGCTGTTGATGATTGCCACCGTGTGCAGTCTTGGGGGCGCAGGCTTTTTCTATCTCGCCTCGAACAGTGTCGAGCGAGATCTTTTCCACGCACGAGACACGCTCGCGAGACTAGAAGCCTAGTGTCGTGTCACGCGAGTACATTCGCATCAGAGCGGACTTAAGCGCGCCAATGCAAGGCGCAGCCCGCAGGGAATACTGAACGTATTGCCCAGGGCAGCAACACTTGGCTTAACGCACGCATTCGGGAAACAATCATGCGCGAAATCTCCGACGTCATAATCGTAGGTGCGGGTTCGACCGGACTTCCCACCGGCATTTTTGCCGCCAACCGCGGCGCACGCGTCTTGCAGATCGAGGCTGACAACCGGATCGGCGCAACGCTGTTCTGGTCGTCAGGCCAGATGAGTGCGGCCGGCACGCGGCTGCAGGAGTCCGAGGGGATTGAGGACTGTCCCGATGATCACTATGAAGATGCCATGCGCATCAGCCATGGCGCCATCGATCCGGCCCTGGGCCGGCTGGCGATCGACAATGCCGCCGAGACCTTCGACTGGCTGATGGATATCGGTTTCGAGCCCCTGCCCGGCCATCCCGTTGCCGCCAAAGTGAGTGGCGGAGAGAAGTTTCTCGCGGGCGTCGCGGGCTTCCGTGAAGATCCCGATGATCCCCTGTCGGGTACCGCCTATCGATTGAATCCTGCTCTTCGCATGCCGTGGGAGATCTACGTGAATGGAGAAGGCAAGCGGTTGGTGCGAAAAGATCACCCAAGTATCGACCATATTGAACGGTCGGTCCTGGCTCTGCCGGAGTTGACCTTGTATGTCATATTCGATGAACCGATGCGCCAGAACGCGCCGGTGCTGAACCTGGAAACGCGAGAAGAACTGGCTGCAAGGTTCGGCAGCCATCCCTACTTCCTCAAGTCCGACAGTCTTGCCAAACTCGCCCGGCAGCTGAACATGGAAGCGGAAACACTCGAGCAGACTGTCACGAATTTCAACCAGGCTGTCGAAACCCGGCACGATCCCGAGTATGGCCGCGAGCACATGATCCGGCCCATCGACACGCCGCCGTACTATGCCGCGAAGGCGGTGGGCTTCTCTGTGCTCAGCCCCGCTGGGTTCGATGTTGACGCCAGGCTGCGCGTCTTGAGGGAGGATGGCACACCGATCCCCAATCTATATGCCGGCGGCGAGGTCATCGGGTTTACGAAAGTCAGCGGCAACGCCTTCGTCGGCGGCATGTCCCTGATGCCGGCTCTCACCTTCGGGCGCTTGCTCGGCCAGGAAATCCTGAATTGGTAGCCATCGCCTCCCGCTGGAAACACGGCGTCTCGCCCTCTCCGAGGGCAGGATGCCCTCGTTCCCAGCGGGAGGCGGGGGCCGGTACATTGGTAGAGCAAGTTCGGCCGGCAGTGTAGAATGGCCGGGTTATGACGGACGAAGCCAATGTTGTGATGCCGGCGGCCCGGCCGTTTGAGATCATCAGCCTGGAGCAGACCGCGCCGCCTGACGGGGCCGATACGGACGACTGGTATCGCTACGAATTGACCCAGGGAACGACCACCATTACCGGCTACAAGCAGGGCGAAGCCGACGAGGTAAAGGAAGAGATTACCAGCCTGGTGGCACGTTTGAACGAGCGGCGCGCCGGCAAGACCAGCCGGGTTCATCTCACCCGCATTGGGCGCAAGAGCCAGGCCCGGGTCCAGCCCGGCCGCAACAACTGATTCGGGCGCGGCAGCGCTGCGATTGCCGGGTCGGCGGGGCTAGACTGGCTATGGTTAACGTCTCATGACCGTTGACATACTCGTAAGCGAAGTGGGCCCACGCGACGGCCTGCAAAGCCTCAAGGTCATCATGCCCACCGCGGCCAAGAAGGCCTGGATCAAGGCCGAGGCGGCCGCGGGTGTGCGCGAAATCGAGGTGGGATCCTTCGTGCCGCCGAAACTACTCCCACAGATGGCCGATTGCGAAGAGCTGGTGCGCTACGCGATCACCATTCCCGGGCTGAACGTAGCGACGCTGGCGCCGAACCTCAAAGGCGTCGAGCGTGCGGTCAGCGCAGGCGCGCACAAGGTCAGCATTCCGATCTCCGCCAGCGAGACGCACAGCCGCGCCAACCTCCGCAAGGGACATGACGAAATCCTCGAGGAAGTCAGGCGCATCAACGAGATGCTGAACGAACTTCCCGAGTCGAAACGCCCCCACTTCGAGGCCGGGATCGCCACCGCCTTCGGCTGCACCATGGAAGGCCCGGTGCCGGAAAGCATGGTGCTCAAGCTGGCCAACGCGCTGATGGAGGCGGGTTGCCGTGAACTGGGCCTTTCGGACACCACGGGCTATGCCAACCCCGCCCAGATTCGTCGCCTGGTGCGCCTGGTGCGCGCCGAAATCGGCGCCGAGAAGCTGACCGGCGTGCACCTGCACAACACCCGCGGCCTGGGACTGGCCAATGCCATGGCAGCGCTGGAAGAAGGCATTACCACGCTGGACAGTTCCCTGGGCGGCATCGGCGGCTGCCCGTTCGCGCCCGGCGCCAGCGGCAATATCGTGACCGAAGACCTGGTCTACATGCTGGAGTCCATGGGATTGAACACCGGCATCGACCTGGGCCGGCTGCTCAAAGTGCGCGAAGTGGTCAATGAAGCTCTGCCCAGCACCGAGATGTACGGCTTCACGCCGGACGCCGGCCTGCCGCTGGGTTTTCACCCGGGTTGGGGAACCGCCTAGTAGCCGTGGCGGAGGCCCCGCCGCGTTCCACCGGCAAACAAACGGCGACCAGCAACCCGCGGGTTCTCGGGGCCATGTCGGCCAATCTCAGGAACCCTTTGGGATAATCCAATATTCAGCGGACCCGGCGGTGCGCGAGGCGGCATAAGAGCGTTAATCGTTTCATAATGCTTGAAACGATATGTTGGAGATCGGCAGAAATCCTATTACATTCGGTATTTTATCGTTTCATAGTAACGGCTTTATCATTTCATGTCTGTCTCCAAACGAGCCATTCTCGACTACGTTGCCGAGCACCCGGGCGCTGGCCGGGAAGCGATAAGGCGTCATGTCGCTCCAGGTGCAAGCGCGCCGACGATGTGGCGCGCGCTCAAACGGCTTATCGAGGAGGGCAGCCTTAAGCGATCAGGCAAGGCACGGGCCACCGGCTACAGGCTCGCGGGCGCGGATTTCGTGCGCGCCCATTTGGAGACGCCTTATGGCCGCCGCAAACCGGTTACCCATAATGGAGAATTCGTTGATCGTTATGTGCCCGGTAAGAGTTTCTATCTGGCCGAGGAGGAACGGCGGCGCCTCCGCGAGGCGGGGACTCCCATTCCGCCGCCGGCGGCCGGAACCTATGCGCGACAAATACTAGAACGGCTGCTGGTGGACTTGGCCTGGGCGTCGTCGCGCATGGAAGGCAACACCTACGACCTCCTGCAAACCGAACGGCTGATCCGATTCGGGGAAGAGGCCGCCGCGTATATCGACGGCCTGATCGGAATCTATGAGATGAACGATGTCTCCCTCTTAAAGGAGGTTTATATTGACGCCTACATTGCCTCGGCCGGGAACTACAGAGTATTGCGCGCAGAATTAGCAGATCCTGACAAGGCGGTTCTTGCTTATCGCGAGTTCGTTCGCAGCACCGTGCGGCGCAGCGTGAAGCAATGGCGGGGCTTCCGGCCCGACGCAGTGGCGGCCCTGGCGATCGAAGCCGGGATTCCCGAAGCGGACCACGATCATGTTGTTGAGTATGTAGGAAAACAGATACGCGGGCTGCATGAGGGCAACCTGATCCGCTACCGGCTGCGTCCCGAGGACTTGGCGGCTCTGGAAGAAGGATAGACTTCAACCTGTGAGATTATTTCGGGAAATGCGACAGCGCCGGGGGCGCGAATATCATGGCTGAATTGCTTGGCGCGGAAGAAGTGGCGAACAGGCTGAAGAGTCTGCCCCATTGGAGTCTGGACGAAGGCAAACTGTACCGCTCGTTCCGCTTTGCGAACTTCCGGCGTGCATTCGCCTTTATGTCCGGCGCGGCGCTGGCCGCCGAGCAGCTCAACCATCACCCCGAATGGTTCAACGTCTGGTCGAAGGTGGATGTGCACCTCAACACCCACGAAGCCGGAGGTATTACCGAACTCGATTTTAAGTTGGCGCAAGCCATGAACGAGTTGGCCGACGCGCTGTGAGAGCCGTCTACGAGCGCGGGGCCGGGCTGCCATTCGCCTCGCGTTCCGAGGCTTTGGGTACCCGGGGCATGGTGGCGACCAGCCAGGTATACGCCACCCAGGCGGGCCTGGAGATTCTGCGCCTGGGCGGAACGGCGGTGGACGCAGCCATCGCTGCGAACGCCATGTTGGGCCTTACCGAACCCACCGGCTGCGGCATCGGCGGCGACTTGTTTGCCATGGTCTGGGAGGCCGGGAAGGATGCGCCAACGGGGCTGAATGCCAGCGGGCGAGCACCGCGTTCACTAAATCTGGACGCCTTTCGCGAGCGCAGAATGGACTATGTGCCTCCGCGAGGGCCGTTGCCCGTTTCGACGCCGGGCGCGGTAGACGGCTGGTTTGAGCTACATTCCCGATTCGGTCGCCTGCCTTTTTCCAAGCTATTGGCCCCTGCCATCGGGCTGGCCGACGAAGGATTCCCCGTTGCGCAATTGACCGCGGACGCCTGGGCGGCCAATGGTCGGGTGCTCGGCGAATACCCGGGCTTTGCCGAATGCTTCATGCCGGGGGGTGCCGCGCCGAAGAAAGGGGAACTGTTTCGCAACCCACACCTCGCCAGTACGTACGACCTGATCTCCTTGGGCGGAAGGGAAATTTTCTATCGTGGCTACATAGCCTGGCAAATCGCCGAGTACATGCGCGAGAACGGCGGCTACCTGGACGAAGCCGATTTGGCCTCGCATCGTTCGGAATGGGTCAAGCCCGTCTCCGTCACCTACCGAGGCCACGAGGTTTACGCCCTACCTCCCAATACCCAGGGGATCGCCACACTGCAGATTCTCAACCTTTTGGAACAGCATGATCTGGCAGGCGCGGCGTTCGGCTCGGCAGAGCACCTGCACCTGCTTACGGAGGCCAAGAAGCTGGCGTTCGAGGACCGGGCGCGGTTCTACGCCGACCCGTCCTTCGTTGAAACACCGATTGACGCGCTGATCTCGAAGGAGTACGCGCAGGAACGCGGCAAATTGATGAATTCCGACCACGCAGCGGCCTCGGTTGTTCATGGCGACCCGAGGCTGGATGCGCCGCAAACCGTTTACCTGGCCGTGGGCGATCGCGACGGAATGCTGGTTTCGCTGATCCAATCCAACTATCGCGGCATGGGCTCCGGGATGACTCCCGGCGACCTGGGCTTTGTGTTACAGAATCGTGGTGAGTTGTTCAATCTCAATCCCGATCATCCGAACGCTTTGGCGCCCGGAAAGCGTCCGTTTCACACGATTATTCCCGGGTTCGCGCGCTTCGCCGGCGGCGAGCGCCTGGCATTCGGGGTCATGGGCGGCGCAATGCAGCCGCAGGCTCAGGCCCAGATCATTACCAATGTGGTGGACTTCGGCATGGACCTGCAGGCGGCCGGCGATGCGCCGCGCTCCTACCACGGCGGCTCCAGCCAGCCCACCGGTCATCCTGCCGCGCCCGGCGGCGGGGAGCTTGCGCTGGAGCCGGGGTTCGGAACCAAAGTGCGCAAGCAACTGTCGGACATGGGGCACCGCATCGGCGCTGCTCAAGGCGTGTTCGGTGGTTACCAGGCGGTCATGCGTGACGATGAAACCGGGGTGCTGACCGGCGCGTCCGACCCGCGCAAGGATGGCCAGGCTGCCGGACTTATTTCATACGGAGTGCCTTTAGCGTGAACGACAAAAAACTCATTACGCTGACCGGCATCACCACCACCGGCACGCCTCACCTGGGCAATTACGTGGGCGCTATCCGGCCGGCGGTCGAGGCCAGCCGCAACGCCGCCGGGGGAAGCAGCTTCTTCTTCCTGGCTGACCTGCACGCGCTGGTCAAGAACCGCAATCCCGAGGAAGTGGCGCGTTCCAGCCTCGAAGTCGCGGCGGCCTGGCTGGCAGCCGGCCTGGATACCGAGCGGGCGGTTTTCTACCGCCAATCGGATATTCGAGAAATACCGGAACTGACCTGGATACTCACTACGCTCACCGCCAAGGGGCTGATGAACCGCTCGCATGCCTACAAGGCTCAGACCGACGCCAATCTGAACGCTCAAGTCAAGGATCCTGACCGGGGGATCACCATGGGGCTGTTCTGTTATCCCATACTGATGGCGGCCGACATCCTGATGTTTCACGCCGACCGGGTGCCGGTGGGCAAGGACCAGCGGCAGCACGTGGAAATGGCGCGCGACATTGCCCAGCGCTTCAACCACCACTATGGCTCCCTGCTCACAGTACCCGACGCGGATATCGACGAACACCGGGCCGTGCTGCTGGGCCCCGACGGGCGCAAGATGTCCAAGAGCTACGGCAACATCATCCCGCTGTTCTGCCCGGCCAAGAGACTCCGCAAGCTCATCATGCGGGTAAAGACCAACTCGCAAACGCCCGGCGAACCCAAGGACCCGGAAGACAGCATTCTGTTCGACATGTACCGCTCGGTGGCCCGCTCCGAGGAGACGGCGGCAATGCGCGAGCGGTATGCAGCGGGCATCGGCTGGGCGGAGATGAAAAACGAGCTGTATGAGTACTTAGACGCCCTGTTAGCGCCCGGTCGGGCGGAATACGAGCGGCTGCTGGCCAACCCGGGCGACGTCGAAGCCGAGTTGCAGCGTGGCGCGGCCAGGGCGCGGGCGATCAGCGAACCGCTTATGCAGGACATTCGGGCTGCGGTAGGACTGCGCTCGCTGCGCTCCTAGGGAACAACCCCGGGAACGAGGGCTTCCAGCCCTCGGGGGGCAGGATGCCCCCAAAAAATAGCGAGGGCAGTCCGGTACACTGCGGCACAGGCGCGTGTTGGTAAGATACCGGGCCTGATCATTCCTGGAGGGGCTTCATGCAAGCACTCAGAATCCACACGCCGCTTTTCGCAGTCGCGGTCCTTACCGTTACTTTCGGGCAGACCGGCGAGGCCTCCGATCAAACGGTTGCGCCGGCGCCGGATCGCAAGCCTTTGGTCCTGGTAGCGGGCGCCACGGGCAAGACGGGCTCCAAAGTGGTGGCCGAGTTGCAGGCGAGAGGCTTCCCCGTGCGCGCCTTCGTGCGTGACGCGGCAAAGGCAGCAGAGCGGCTGGGGTCCGAGGTCGAAGCCGTGGTCGGCGACCTCAAGGACATGGCCAGCATAGTCGCCGCGCTGGATGGCGTTGGGGCGGTCATCAACGCCGCGGGCTCCGGCGTCGCCGCCCCAGCCAACAACACACCGGAGAAAGTGGATTTTGAGGGCGCCCGAAACCTTGCCGAGGCAGCGATGGATGCCGGCGTAGACCAATATGTCCTGGTCTCTTCCCAGGGCGTGACGGACGACGATCATCCTCTGAACAAGATGTTCAACAACGTACTGATATGGAAGCGCAAGGGCGAAGAAGCCGTAGCGGCGAGTGGAGTCACATACACGATCGTGCGCCCGGGGGGCTTGAACGACGGTCCCGGCGGCGTTAAGGCGATCGACTTTCGACAGGGCGACAACTCCGCGCAGGGCGACGCGATCAGCCGCGCCGATGTAGCCCGCGTTTGTGTCGCCGCCCTGGAGTACGAGGACGCCGGCAACAAGGTGTTTGAGATCCAGGCAAAAGACGCCGAGCCGCAAACAGATTTCGCTGCCGAATTTGCCGCACTTGCCGGGTCCTGAAGCTGGCGCAACTGCGCTCACCGACATTGGTAAGATACGCGGCCTCAAATCTTCGGGAGAATTCCTATGCGCCCTCGCAACTCGTTTGGCATCCTGGCAGCCGCCTTACTGACCGCGGCTTGCGGGCAGGGGACCGAGACTGGCGTTGAAGAGGACGCAGCGCCCGAGGAATTCAAACCGCTGGTCCTGGTGGCCGGCGCCACCGGCCGGACCGGCACTCTGGTAGTTGCCGAGTTGCAGGCACAGGGCTACCCGGTGCGCGCTTTCGTGCGGGATACCGCCAAGGCGGCCGAGCGGCTGGGGCCTGACGTGGAGGCCGTGGCCGGAGACCTCAAGGACACGGCCAGCATCGCCGCCGCGCTGGACGGTGTGGGAGCGGTGATCAACACCGCGGGCGCGGGCAGCCGCAGCAGCGGGGACAACACGCCGGAGAAGGTCGATTACGAGGGCGCCCGCAACCTGGCCGAAGCAGCAGTCGCGGCGGGCGTTGGGCAATACGTGCTGGTTTCCTCCCGCGGCGTTACCGATGACGATCATTACCTCAACAAAGCATTCAACAACATACTGATCTGGAAGCGCAGAGGCGAGGAGGCGGTTGCAGCCAGTGGAGTTCCTTACACGATCGTGCGGCCGGGCGGCTTGAGCGACGACCCCGGCGGGACCCAGACGATCGTGTTCGAGCAGGGCGATAGACGGTCCGAAGGAATCTGGATTACCCGGGGTGATCTGGCGCGGGTTTGCGTTGCCGCGTTGGGGCAAGACTCAGCGCGAAACAAGACCTTTGAGATTCACGCAGTGGACGGCGAACCGCAGGCGAGTCTCGATGCGAATTTCGCCTCGCTGGGCGGTTCCTGACCCCAGCGCTTTTTTCGGGCATCGCTCAACAAGGCAGCGGGCGCCATGCAATCGCCAAGCGCCCATGCAGCCGTCATCTGCGGTTCGCTCGCCTATGACAACATCATGTTGTTCCGCGGGCGTTTCGGCGAACACATCCTGCCCGACAAGGTACATATCCTCAACGTAGCCTTCGATGTACCGCATCTCCGCCGTGAGCTCGGCGGTTGCGCCGGCAATATTGCCTACAACCTCGCGCTGCTGGGCGACAAACCGCTGATGCTGGCCAGCGCGGGCAGCGACTTCGGTCCCTATCGCGAGCGAATCGAGAAGCTGGGCCTGGACACGGCGCTGATCACCGAACTGCCCGATCAGCTCACCGCGCAGGCCTACATCATCACCGACCTGGATAACAACCAGATCACCGCATTCCACCCGGGCGCCATGGACCACGCGCATCGGCGCCCGCTGCCCGCCGATAGCGGCGCCGGGCTGGGATTGATTTCACCGGACGGACGCCAGGCCATGCTGGACCATGCCGCGCAAATGCACCAGGCGGGGATGCCTTTTCTGTTCGATCCCGGCCAGGGCCTGCCCAAATTCAGCGACGAGGAACTGCGCGAGTTTGTGCGCATGGCCGATTGGGTTGCGGTCAACAGTTACGAAGCGGAGATGCTGTGTCGCAACATGGGCTGGTCCCGCGAGCGCGTGTGCGCTGAAACCCGGGCATTGATCGTGACCGAAGGCGCCCAGGGCGCGCGGATCTACCATTCGGGCCGGTGTGAGCGCATTCCGCCGGCGAACGTTTCAAGAGTAGAGGATCCGACCGGCTGCGGAGACGCCTTCCGGGCGGGTCTGGCTTACGGTATCGTGCGTGGATGGAGTTGGCGGGACACGGGACGGCTTGCGGCCCTGCTGGGCGCGATCAAGGCGGGCAGCGCGGGTACCCAGAATCATCATTTTGATCGAGAGATATTGCATGCGAAATTCAAGCAGAACTACGGCTATGAGATCGATCTCGGCGGCGCCGATACTGGCGCTGGCCTCCCTGAGCGTTCAGGCCCAGGATAGCGAGGCGGCCTGGCGGCAGACGCTAGAGCAAATCCGCCCCTCGGTGGTCTCGCTCAGGGTCAACAAGACCCGCCCCTTCGACACCGAGTCCAACACGCTGCTGGACGGGACCGGGTTCGTGGTGGACGCCGAACAGGGGATCATACTGACCAACCGGCACATCGTATCGACCGGGCCCGTTCGAGGCGAGGCACTGTTCGCCAACCAGGAGGAAATCGAACTGGAGCGGATCTATGCCGACCCCGTGCATGACTTCGGCTTTTTCCGCTATAACCCGGCCGCCCTGCGTCACATCAAGCCCGAAGGGCTGGAATTGGCGCCCGAAGGCGCCCAATTGGGGCGGGAAATCCGGGTTGTCGGCAACGACGCGGGCGAACGCTTCTCGATTCTCGCGGGCACCATTGCGCGGCTCGATCGGGAGGCGCCCAACTACGGCTTTGGCCGCTACAACGATTTCAATACCTTTTATATTCAGGCGGCTTCCAGCACCTCGGGCGGCTCTTCGGGCAGTCCGGTCATCGACATCCGGGGGCGCGCCGTTGCCTTGAACGCGGGCGCCCAGGTGCGCGCAGCGACCAGCTATTTCCTGCCGCTGGATCGCGTGCGCCGGGCCCTGGAACTGATTCGCGAGAACCAGCCCGTGCCGCGCGGCGGCCTGCTTACGACCTTCGAGCAATTGCCCTACGATGAACTTCGCCGGCTTGCACTGGGAGAGGAATCCGAGGCCGACGCGCGGGCCGCTTATCCCCAGAGCGCCGGCCTGCTGGTGGTCCGCTCAACTCTGAACGGGTCGCCGGCGGCGTCCGAACTCCGGCCCGGGGACATTCTGTTGCGGATTAAGGAACAGGACTTCCCGGACTTCATTCGCCTGGAGAGCGTGCTTGACGACAGCGTGGGGCAAACAGTGACGCTTATCGTGGAGCGTCAGGGGGAAATTGCCGAGGTCTTCATAGAAGTCAGCAACCTGCAGGATGTTACTCCCGCCGAGTACATATCCTTCGGCGGAACCTTCCTGCACCAGACCTCCTACCAGCAAGCCCGCCACTTCAACGTGCCGCTGAACACCATTTACGTGGCGCAGCCCGGCTACATGCTGGGACTGGCCTCGATCGATAACGGTTCCATTATGCGGGAAATCAACGGACAGCCGCTGCAAACTCTGGATGACGTGGAACAGGCGCTTGCCGAACTCGGACACGAGGATGTGGTGCAGTTCCGCTTCAGTTCGCCGCGCAATCCGCGAGCCAACGAGCTGCGCAGCGCGCGCACCGGCCGGCGCTGGTTTGCCGCGGAACGCTGCCGGCAGGGCGCCGCTGACCAGGAGTGGTCCTGCCGCCCGCTGGCCGCGGCCTCGCCTGGTAAGCCCGCCGAGCCGCGAAAGAGCCAGCCGCGCAAATTCGACGATCCCAGACTCCGGCGCATCGCCTCTTCGCTGGCGCACGTGCGCTTTGACATGCCTTACGCCGTTTCCGCGGTAAACGGGCAGCACTATTACGGCGCCGGATTGATCGTGGATGCGCAACGCGGCTGGGTGGTCGTGGATAGGAACACCGTGCCGGCAACCATCGGCGACGCGGTTCTGACTTTCAACGGCACGCTGGAGGTTACCGCCGAGGTGGCTTACGTGCACCCGGTACACAACCTCGCCCTGTTGAAGTATGACCCGGTGCTTTTGGGCGACACACCCATGCGTGCCGCCTCATTTGCCCCGCGCCCACCCAAGACCGGCGAGGAAATCTTTCTCGCCGGCTTTCGACCCGACCTTGAGCCTGTGATCCGATCCTACGAGGCCGGTGACCTGAAGCCCATCGACCTTGCGACCGGCAACGCTCGCGCCTTTCGCGAATCCAACCTGGAAATACTGGAAGTGGAAAACGCCGACGAGCAGATCTCCGGCGTCTTGCTTGACTCCCGCGGACGCGTAGGCGCCCTTTGGAGCAGTTTTGCCTCCGGCTCCGGAAATCGTGCCGGAGAAATCGTTGGCGGCCTTCCCATTGAGCATGTGGAGGTCATGCTCGATCACCTTCGACGCGAGGCTCCATGGCGTTCGCTGGAGGTTACATGGCAGCGCACGCCTTTGTCGGTGGCATTGCGGCGAGGATTGCCGGAAAGCTGGCGGGCAAGGGTGGAAGAGCACGACAAGGAACGGCGCCAGATGCTCTCGGTTTCGCGCACGGTCGCGGCCACGCCCGCCTCAACAGCGATGCGTCCGGGCGATCTGTTGCTCAGCATTAACGGAAGCCTGGCGACACGACCGCACGAAGTCGAGCGTGCCGTTGCCGGTCAACCCCGGGCCGAGATCCGGGTCTGGCGCAACCAGGAAGAGGTGGAACTTGAGTTCGACACCGTGGAACTCGGCTGGGAGGGCCTGCGTGAAGTGCTGTTCTGGGCGGGCGCGCTGGTGCAGAACCCGCAACGGGCAATGGCGGCCCAGATGTCGATCAAGCCCCAGGGCGTGGCCCTCCAGCATTACACCTTCGGCTCGCCGGCCCACCGCTACCTGCTGCCCACCCAGTTCCTGCAGATTATCAGCGTAAACGGCAAGCCAACCGATGGCCTGGACGCATTCGGAGCCGAGCTGCAGCGCGCCGGTGACGACCGGATCATACGCCTGGAGGGTATTACGCGCACCGGGGCAACCAGGGTTGCCACGGTCAAGCTCGACCCCGGCTATTGGCCGAGTTCGCGTCTGCTGTTCAAGGATGGGGAATGGCAGCGCGTCGGCATCGGTGACTGAGCCGGAACCGCGTGGGAAGGAGGGCTTCCAGCCCTCCACCTGGGAACGAGGGCTCCCAGCCCTCGACCTGGGCGCGAGGACATCCTGTCCTCGTCGAGGGCTGGAAGCCCTCGTTCCCAGGGGGGCTTCCACAAACTGCTAGCGCATTGCGCGCGCTGCCAGCCGCCGCTTTAAGGGCGGCACCCGGTTAACCGCGCCGAGCGCGCGCGCGGCCAAGGGCGCGGCCGCGCCGCCGAAAGCCGCGTTGATGGAGTGTATTCCCGCTGACATTTCGTGCCCGTACCGGGCCCGCTCGCGCGCGAACCGGCTCAGCACGCGGGCGTCGCCAATCAGCGCATCGCCCTGATCGCGGCAAACGCGGGCCAGTGCTTCGGCATCGCCCAGTCCCAGGTTCAGCCCTTGCCCCGCAAGCGGATGCACGGTTCGCGCCGCCTCTCCTACCAGGGCGTAGCGTTCTCCGGACGCGCTTGCAGCAGAGCCGCGGCGCAGCGGGAAGGAAGCGATCGGCATCACGGGAGCCAGAGCGCCGGCTACCGAAGCGGAGGCTTCGTTCAGTGCAGACGTAAAGTCCTTCTCGTTGAGCTGTTGCAATTGCTCCGCCTGTGCATCCGGGAGGCTCCACACAATGCTCAGCCGCGTTTCTTCCAGCGGCAGCAGCGCCAGGGCGCCGCCATCGACAAATCGTTGCCATGCCGTATTGCCTCCGGGCTCGCTGCACTCCACTTCACATACCAGCCCGGTCTGCCCGTAGCCCTGCGATTCAAATCCAATCCCCAGGGCCTCTCGCAACTTCGATCTCGCCCCGTCCGCGCCAACCAGCAGCTCCGCGGTAACCTCACCGCCGTCCTCCAGCCCAAGGTATCCGGATTCCTCCTCGATCCGCACCGACGCCAGCGCTGCTCCCGAGTGAAGGCGAATACCCCTGCGTTGTTCTGCCAATTCCCACAGCGCGCGTCTCAACGGAGCTTCGCGGACGACGTAACCCAGCGCGGCCACGCCCTGTTCGGCGGCATCGAAGGTGATGGCGGTTTCTTGTGCGGGACCACCGTCACCTCGCCACACCACCATGCGGGAGAAGGAGTGGCACGGCACTTGCTTTGAAAGCGTTGGGAAGAGGGCGTCCACGCCCTCTTCGAGGGCAGGATGCCCTCGCTCCCAGCCATCACCCCATACGCCGCATTCCGACAATACTTCGCGAGCGCCGGGTGAAAGAGTCAGTGCCCGTTGCGGCCCGTCGTCGGGGGCTTCGCGTGGCGCTGATCGCTCGACCAGCGCCACCTTCCAGCCGCACCGCCGGTTCAGCAGCAGCGCGCACGACAGGCCAACAGTTCCCCCTCCGGCAACCGCAGCTTGAATTGGGGAGTTCAAAACGGCAGTCCGCGCGCCAGACGCGACATGCGCCCGCCCTGGCCCAGGGCAAACCGGGCCAGCAGCGGCTTGGCCTGGGGCGCAAGATCAAATGCCTGCAATCCCAGCCCGCGCAGCGGACGCAGCCATGCACTGTGACTCAAGAGGGCCAGGCTGTCGGTGAATCGCACCACATTGTCCTGGTCGCGGCGCCGCCATTCGGCATAGCGGGACAACAAGCCAGCCGCCCCGGGATCGGCGGGAGGGCTGCCGCCATCGGCAAGCGTCTCGGTCAGCGCCGCGACGTCCCTGAGCGCCAGGTTGAATCCCTGGGCAGCGAGGGGATGGACACTATTGGCCGCTGCGCCCATCAGCACCGCGCGGGGGGCCGTAACCCGGTCTGCCCGGTCAAGCGCCAGCGGATAGGTGGCGCGCCTGCCAACGCGAACGAACTCGCCGGCCCGATAACCCATCAGGTCCTGCAGATAGGCAAGCAGTTGGGCATCCTCCATTTCCTTGATCCTGGCCGCGCCGCGGTTTGCCACGATCACAAATCCGTAGCGGCGCCCGCCGGCCGGCAGCACGGCCAGCGGTCCTTGGGCAGTGAACCGCTCCCAGGCGGTGTCCGGCCTTATTACTTTGCGGACTTCAACCAGCCCGGTCACCGCGACCTGCGGGTACTCCTTATGTTCAGCGGCAATGCCGAATTCATCCCGCAACGGCGAGCGTGCACCTTCCGCCACCGCCAATAGCTGCGCCTTTATCGTGTGTGCCTTTGCCTCGCCTTCACCCTCAACGCGGGCGCTGACGTGATCGTCCTTCGTGGAGACCGCCGTGACCCGGGCCGGGCAGAAAATATCCACGCTCCCTTGGGACAACCCTGGGAACGAGGGCTTCCGGCCCTCGTCGAGGGCTGGAAGCCCTCGTTCCGTTGTTTCCTGCGCGCCAGCGCGGTCACTGTGAGTGCTTCCGAGCGCCCGCAGCCGGTCCCACAGCGCTTCGCCCAGGACCCGGTTGCGGACCACGCTGCCCAGGCTGTCCAGACCCTGTGACGCGGCGTCGATTCGGGCTCCGCCGAAGCAGCCGCGCTCGGAGATTTCCACGGCGTGGATCGGACTCGGCGCCTCTTTCAATTGCGACCACACCCCCAGGTTATCGAGGATGCGAACGCCGGTCCGCGCAATTGCGCTGGTTCGGTCATCGAGGCTGGGTTGAGCGGGGCTCTGCGGCGCAACGGCCTCGACGATTGCCACCCGCATCCCCCGGTCCGCCAGCGCGACCGCCAGACTGGCGCCCGTCAGCCCGCCGCCGGCAACCAGGACGCTGTACATCAGCCGGATCCGACCAGCGCTTCGATCTCGTCGGGATCCTTCGGCAGCGCAGCCGTCAGCACCTCGTGGCCGGACGGGGTCACCGCCACGTCGTCCTCGATCCGCACGCCGATGCCGCGAAAAGCCTCAGGCACATCCTGGTTGTCCGGTGAAATATAGATGCCCGGCTCAACCGTGCAGCACATACCGGGTTCCAGCTTCCTGGGCTTGCCATCGGCCTCGTAATCGCCCACGTCATGCACGTCCATCCCCAGCCAATGCGAAGTGCGGTGCATGAAGAACGCCTGGTAGGCCTCGTCGCGGATCAGGGAGGACACTTTCCCTTTCAGCAGTCCGATGCGCCGCAAGCCGCGCGTGACCGTGTCGATCGAGGCATGGTGCGGATCAAGGATGGATACGCCCGGCTCAATGGTCTCGATCGCCGCCCGCTGGGCGGCAAGGACGATTTCGTAAACGGCGCGCTGCTCGGGGGAATAGCTGCCGTTCACCGGCCAGGTCCGGGTGATGTCGGAAGCGTAGCCATCCAGTTCACAACCGGCATCCACCAGCAACAGGTCCCCGGAGCGCATCCGGCTTGAATTCTCGGTGTAATGCAACACACAGGCATTCGCGCCCGCGGCCACGATCGAGGGATAGGACTCGGTGGCCCCGCTCTGCTTGAATCGATAGACGTATTCCGCCTCGATCTCATACTCGAACATGCCCGGTTGGGTGCGCCGCATGGCTTGTTTGTGGGCGTCCACCGCCACCGCTGCCGAACTGCGCATGCAATCCAGCTCCCATTCGGTCTTGCACAAGCGCATCTCATGCAGGTAATAGTCGAGCGCGGCAATCTGCACCGGGGCCTTGTTGCGTTCCTTGGACTGGTCCCGCAGTTTCTTCAGCCAGCCCCCCAGCCGCGCTTCAAAGCGCGGATAGTGGCCAATATCGAAGTGCACCGTATCGCAGCCCTTCAGCAATTTCGGCATGACCTCGTCCATCCGATCGACGGGATAGGCGGAATCGGCGCCGAAATCCTCCTTCGCGCCCTCGGGCCCGGATCGCCTGCCTTCCCACAGTTCGCCCTTGGGATCGCGCTCGCGGCAGAACAACACGAACTCGCCCTCGGGCCGTCCCGGAATGAGGACCGCGACCGACTCCGGTTCGGAAAAACCGGTGAGGTAGAAGAGATTGCTGTCCGGCCGGTAGGGGTAGTCGACATCGCGGCTTCGCGCCTTTACCGGGCTTGAGGGGACGATCGCCGCGCATCCGGATTCCAGGGCGCCAAGCAGGGCCCGGCGACGCCGGGCGAATTCGTCTGGTTTGTTCATTTCCCGATTTTAGCCGTTCATGCGGTTCGCCACGCACGCGTGACTGTGGCGCGTCCATGCTATATTCTCGCCCCATGAACCAGGAAGAAACCCTGCGAGAAGAGATTGAGTTGCTGTCCGAGCGCGTGGACGAGTTGCTCTATCTGAACGATCAGCTGCGACGCGAGAACGCCGCGCTGCTCGCCCAGTGCGAGAAGCTGCAAGGCGAGCGTTCCAAGCTGTTCAATACCCGGGAGGATGCACGCCAACGTGTCGCTGAGATGGTTCAGCGGCTGCGCAGCATGGAACGCAGCGTGTGACCGATAAGTTCGAAACCGTAAGGCTTCGAATTCTGGGAGAGGACTACACGATCGCCTGCGAGCCAGGGGACCGCGAGTTGCTCAAGAGCGCCGCACCGCTTCTCGACGAGCACATTGAGGCGGTCCAGCGCCAGGATCCGATGCTGGATTCCCCCAACGTGTTAATGCTGGTGGCACTGAAACTCGCCACCAATTTGCTGCAATCGGAACGGCAGGACGACCGCAGCACGGCGGAGACCATCGACAGTGTCCGCAGCGTGAGGCGGCGTTTGGAGCGGCGCCTTGAGAAGGTCTCCGACAGCAAGGCCGAATTGCCTGCTGCAAGCTGAACTACGCAAAACGGACCTGTAATGCCGGTTGAGGACTTGCGCTCTTCGATGCGCAGGGCGCGCCGGAGCCTGACCGCCACCCAACGCGAAAACGCGGCTATCCGCTGTGCGCACCTGGCGCGTGAAATGGCGGCGGTACGGCGGGCGCGCAGCATCGCACTCTACATGGCTTACCAGGGCGAGATGTCCTGCACGCCGATCATCGACTGGGCGCTCTCACGGGGCAAGAAAGTGCTGTTGCCCGTGGTTGCCGGAAACCGTATGAGGCTTGCGCCGCATCGACTGGGCGAACGGATGTTCCCGAACCGTTGGGGAATATTGGAGCCTGATTGGCAACCCCGGCGTTGGGTTGCGCCAAGGTTTCCAAGCGTGGCGTTTGTGCCCCTGGTGGCGTGCGACTCATCCGGCAACCGCCTTGGGCAAGGGGGCGGATATTACGATCGCACATTCGCCTTTCGGCGCCACTGCGTTCACTGGGGCCGTCCCCTGCTGATCGGGTTGGCCTATGACTTTCAGCTCGTCGGAGAGCTCGCCGCCAAACCCACCGATGTGCCGCTGGACGCCGTGATCAGCGAGCAGCGAAGAATCGAGCTCCGGCCCTGATCCCGCCAACGGCTTGCTCCCTATAATGGCAGTGTTCAAAAACGGTTGAGTTGGTTTCTCGCCCCCTTACTAAGGATTAACCGATTGGGATCGAAGAAAGTCGGCAAAGAGGAAATGCTGGTGGCCAAGCGCAACGCTGCGCAGGCCGCGATTGCATTAGTCCCCCAGGACTGTCTTCTTGGAGTAGGAACGGGCAGCACCACCACCGAGTTCATCGCCCTGCTGCCGGACATACGCAACCGAATTTCGGCGGTGGTCTCAAGTTCGCAAGCAACCACGGGATTGCTCCGCTCGCAAGGCTTTGAAGTTGTTCCGCTGACGCAAAGCGGCACCCTGGACTTGTATGTTGACGGCGCCGACGAGACCGACGAGCACCGTCGCCTGATCAAGGGCGGCGGCGCGGCGCTCACCGGCGAGAAAATTCTGGTGTTTTCCTCACGGCGATTCGTATGCATCGTGGACCAGAGCAAGCAAGTCAAGCTGCTGGGCAAGTTCCCCTTGCCCGTAGAAGTCATCCCCATGGCCCGCTCCGCCGTAGCCCGCAAACTGATTCAACTAGGCGGCCAGCCAATATATCGCGAAGGCGTAATTACCGACTACAGTAACGAAATCCTCGACGTTCACAACCTAAAAATCCTCGACCCCGTAGAACTCGAAACCGAAATCAACCAAATCCCCGGCGTAGTAACCGTAGGCCTCTTCGCCCGCCAACGCCCCGACAAAGTCATAGTCGGCACCCCAACAAACACCTACACCCTCTAACCCCCTGGGAGTGAGGGCTTCCGCTGGGACGGAGGGCTTCCAGCCCTCCAACGAAGGCGCTGCCTCCCTCCCACCCTCCTTCCTCACACACCAGCACCGTGGCAAAATGCCTGCCTCTCTACCCCCGCAGGAAACCCACCAATGCCCGCCACCACCTCTTTCGCCCCAATAAAAGTAAGAAACCCGCGTACCGGCGAACGTGACTACCTGCTCAAACCCGCAACACCCGACGAAGTAGCAGCAACCGCTGACCGCCTGCATATGAACCAGCCCGCCTGGCTGGACCTGGGACTCGAAAAACGCGTCGAGGCGCTAAACGCCTTCGCCGACGCCGTCCAGGACAACCGCCAGGCAATATTCGACGCCCTCTGCGCAGACACCGGAAGAGTGCTGATTACCCACATCGAAATCGACAACCTCCGGCACATGACCGACCGCATGGCCGGCTTCGCGCGCGAACTGGTCAAGAACGAAGCAGCCCGCAACAGCTCGATACCCACCATCACGGCGCGCACGCAACTGGTGCCCTTCCCCCTGGTGGGCATTATTTCTCCCTGGAATTTTCCCTTTCTGCTCGGCATGATCGATTCCGTTCCGGCCTTGATTGCGGGCAGCGCAATCCTCTACAAACCAAGCGAGATCACGCCCCGGCACGCGGACCCGGTCCGCGAGTGTTTCAACCAGGTTCCCGAACTTGCCGATGTGGTGGACTACGCGATGGGCGCCGGCGCAACCGGCCAAGCCGTGATCGACAACGTGGACGCGGTGTGTTTTACCGGGAGCGTGCGGACCGGCCGACTGGTTGCGGAACGCGCCGCAAGCAACTTCATTCCCGCATTCCTGGAAATGGGCGGCAAGGACCCCGCCATCATCCTGGAATCCGCGGACCTGGAAAGGACCGCCACAGTGTTGCTGCGCGGATCCGTGGCGGCAACTGGCCAGGCATGCCAATCCGTGGAACGCATCTACGTCGCGCGCCCATTGCACGACGCTCTGGTTGCGCGTCTCGCTGAACTGGCCGCGAACGTAACGCTAAACACCGAAGCGCCCGACAAGGGGCACATCGGTCCACTGATTTTCGAGAAGCAACTGGCAACCATCCAGTCACACATCGACGACGCCGTCGAAAAGGGCGCGACCCTGCACTGCGGTGGCCGGCCCATTGAAGACGGAGGCACCTGGTACCCCGCGACCGTCCTGAGCGGCGTCAACCACGGCATGCGGGTCATGACCGACGAAACCTTCGGACCGGTGCTACCCGTCATGCCCTTCGACACCGTGGACGAGGCGGTTGAACTGGCAAACGACTCACGCTACGGCTTAAGCGCAAGCGTATTCGCCGGCACCGAGGAAGAAGGCCTGGCAGTTGCCCGCCGTATGCACGGCGGCGTAATCAGCGTGAACGAAGCATCCTTGTCCGGCACAGTCCACGAATTCGAACAAGACCCCTTCAATTACTCCGGACTAGGCCGTTCACGCATGGGCCCAGCCGGCGTAGAACGCTTCTATCGCCACAAACTAATCCTGACCGACCAATCCACAGAAGCCCGCGGCATCGACGCCTACGCCGAACCCGCCACCTAACCTGGGAACGAGGGCTTCCAGCCCTCGACGAGGGCGGAACGCCCTCGCCCCTCCCCACCCAACATTACGAACCAAATCCACGCCCAGTGTTATCATGCCGGCTGCTGGCTCGGCACACTGGCGGGGTATGGCGCAGGCTGGTAGCGCGTCTGCTTTGGGAGCAGAAGGTCAACGGTTCAAATCCGTTTACCCCGACCAAAGCGCTGAGAGCCGGCGCGCAATTGGTGCAGCCAAGCGATGCGCCTGTAGCTCAACCGGATAGAGCATCGGCCTTCTAAGCCGGTGGTTGCAGGTTCGAGTCCTGCCAGGCGCGCCATCGGCACAAGCGTGACACGCTGCCGGTAACGCAAATCAAGCAGCAACAATGGTGGGCGTAGCTCAGTTGGTAGAGCCCCAGATTGTGGATCTGGTCGTCGTGGGTTCGAGTCCCATCGTCCACCCCACCCTTACTCGCCGCGCCTGCAAGCTATGGCAATATTGCACCATCACCGGCTGGCGTTCGACGCCACACCCACACTGGGCCGTTAGCTCAACTAGGTAGAGCAGTGGACTCTTAATCCATTGGTTGCGGGTTCGATTCCCTCACGGCCCACCACTTTTTCTATATATGCGATCACTACTGTCCCAACAAAGTCGGATTGACACTGTATAAGATATTGTTGTGACAAGACAAATACGGGATTTGCGGGGGGTATCGATTTGAACGCCGGGCTGTGTTTATCTGAGACGGTCTCCCCTATTGTGGCGGTTTTTCCTTCGGGGGAGGTTCGCCATGCATTCCGGGCGATTCGTGTTTTCACAGCTCATGGAGCATCTGCCGGCGAAGGTCTTTCGCCGGTGCGTGCAACGTTATCGGGGAGATCGCCGCATCCAGTCATTCACCTGCCTGGACCAGTTCTTGTGTCTGGCGTTCGCGCAATTGACCCACCGCGAAAGCCTGCGCGGCATCGAGGTCTGCTTGCGCGCGCATCGCGAGAAGCTCTATCACATGGGGATCCGCGGCGGCATGGCCCGCAACACGCTGGCCAATGCGAACCGGAAACGGGACTGGCGCATTCACGCGGACTTCGCGCAAGCCTTGATTCGCATCGCGCGCCCGCTGTACGCCGAGGAGGACCTCGGGCTGGAACTCGACAACACCGTCTACGCGTTCGATTCCTCCACCGTCGATCTGTGCCTGTCCGTGTTTCCCTGGGCCTTGTTCCGCTCCACCAAGTCCGGCGTCAAGCTGCATACGCTGCTGGATCTGCGCGGCAACATCCCGGCGTTTATCCACGTTTCCGAAGCCAAGTTGCACGATGTCAACGTGCTGGACCTGCTCGTGCCCGAACCCGGCGCGTTCTACATCATGGACCGAGGGTATGTGGACTTCGAACGTCTGTTTCTACTGCACCGCCTGGGCGCGTTCTTCGTCGTGCGCGCCAAGTCCAACATCAAATTCCGGCGCCGCTACTCCGCCGCCGCGGACAGGTCCACGGGCGTGTGCTGCGACCAAACCATCGTGCTGACCGGCGTCAAGAGCCGTAAGCTCTATCCTCAGCCGCTGCGCCGAGTCGGGTATCGCGATGCGCAATCGGACCGGCGATTCGACTTTCTCACCAACCATTTCGCCATACCTGCAACCACCGTCGCCGAACTATACCGCCATCGATGGCAGGTGGAATTGTTCTTCAAATGGATCAAGCAACACCTGCGCATCAAGTCCTTTTTCGGCACCTCGGAAAATGCGGTGAAGACCCAACTATGGAATGCCGTCGCGGTGTATGTGCTGGTGGCCATCGTCAAGAAGCGGCTCAACGTCTCCACCGATCTCTACACAATTCTACAGATACTGAGCCTGACCCTGTTTGAAAAAATCCCGTTAATTCATCTACTTGCAAAAACCGAATACAACCCAAACAACCAACACTTACTTAACCAATTGAATTTGTTCGAATAATTGTTGGGACACTACTGATATGCGATGAATCCTGGCAAGCTCGGACGGAATGATCCCTGTTGGTGTGGATCGGGAAAAAAATTCAAGCGTTGCCATCTGAACCGGGGATCTGAGAAGCCGGTCGCCCCTTGGGACGCGGCTCGGGAATTTCGAGAGGCATATGCCTTGAAGACATGCTTGGCACCAGAAGGCTGGCGTTCCGACTGCTCAAGAACCGCTCGCGCCCATACCGTCCCGAGGGCGGGTAGCCTACGTCACATCGCTCGTAATGGCCACGTGTACTCGTTCGTGCCAAGTCCTGAGAAACTCATTAAGCATCATGGCGTATGTTTCCCCGAACTGAAAGGAATAAATCGCGCGTCGACCTTTACCGGTTTCTGCTCCAAACATGATGACGCAATCTTCGCTGCGATCGAAAAGCAACCTTTCTCAGCGACGCCAGAGCAGTGTTTCTTGCTCGGGTATCGGGCATTGGCGCGAGAGATATTCACAAAGCTGGCCGCAGCTTCGCTTATCGATCTTCGTCGAACCATGGATCGCGGGAAACCTCTTGAGGAACAACTGGACATCCAGACGCTCAACTTTCTCAACGAGACTGGCGTCCGAGCTGGGCTGAGTGACAATGCCCACTACAAGCCCATCTATGACGAGATACTTCAAACGCGGGACTTCTCAGCGGTGCGCTACTACGTCATCGAAGTGGAGGGTGCGCCCGATGTCATGTGCAGTGGAGCGGTGTTTCCCGAGCAAGATTTCAACGGGCTCGAACTGCAAGACATCGGAGATCTCACGACAACGCCCGATTTGCTGAGCTTCACGTCCTTTTTTGGAGCGCCACTTCCACTATGAAGTGCAACACCTGTCAGGCGGTGATTTCTCTCCTGAGTTGGAGCGCAGCATAGCACCCGGTGGGGTTCGGGCGGTGGTTTTCGGAGCGAGGGCGTAGCCCGAGTGGAGAAAAACACCGCCCGAGACCCAGTTTCGCCGCCGAAGCGGCCCCGCTGAGCCGCCCGCCCGTTACCCGGACACAGCAAAATCAGCCGCCGCCCGGGAAGGCCGCGGACGGGATCGGCAGGCCGGTCAAGCCAGCCCCGCCGGCGGATCCGGGCCCGCCAGCGCCGGCGCGCCGAGAATCGCACGGGAAACACCGGCCGCCTCCAGAGCTTCGCCAAACACTTCCGCCGGCGTGCGGTAGCCCAACGCCCGCCGGGGACGGCCGTTGAGGAGGTCCTGCACCTGCCGGACCCGGGTATCGTGCAGGTCGGTGAAGTCCGTCGCCTTGGGCAAATACTGCCGCACCAAGCCGTTGGTATGCTCGTTCAGGCCACGCTCCCAGGAGTGGTAAGGCGTGGCAAAGTAAAACCCCGCCGACAGCCCCGCAGCCACCTCCCGGTGGCCGGCAAACTCCTTGCCGTTGTCCGCCGTCAACGTGTGCGCCAGCGCCGACGCCGGCCTCAAACACGCCAGGATCGCGCCCCCAACCGCAGACGACGTCTTGCGCTCCACCCCACGAAGAAACGTGAACTTCGAGCACCGGTCCACCATCGATACCAGCGCCCCCCGATGCCGCGCGCCTATGATCGTGTCCAACTCCCAGTCGCCCACACGGCCCTTGGACTCCACCACCGCCGGACGCTCCGCAATGTCCACCCGGCCCGGTATCACCCCGCGGCCCGCGCCACTCCGACCCCGGCGGTTGGCCTTCTTGCCGCGCCGGCGAAGGTTGCGATACAGCGTCCCGCCCGACGCCCGATCCTTCCAGACCTGATGGTAGATCCACGTCTTGCCCACCGGTCGCCCGCCTTGAAGCCGCAACCGACCGGCAATCTGCTGGGGACTCCACTGCAGGCGCAGCTTCCCTTCAATCCAACTCCAGCGCTCCGCCGTCAGCTTGCGCGGACGCGACGACGCCAAACGCCGGCGCACCTCCGACCGCCGCTGCGCCTGCCTCATGCGGTAGCCCCGGCGACCACGGTTGCGCTGCATCTCGCGGCTCACCGTCGAGGCCGACACCTCAAGCAAACGCGCAATGCCCCGAACCGACGCCCCGCTTTTCTTCAGCGCGTAAATCTGGCATCGTGACCCGTAGGTCAGGTGATGGTAGCCATTGGCCATCGAATACCCTCCTTCTTCCATATCGGAGAGTATCGCCATCACCTGGCCGCTTCTCAACTCCGGGACACAGAGCCGACTATCCTTTAATCGACAACGGCTCTCATGTAGTGTTGCACTTCAGAGTGGAACGGGCGGAGGAAAAGCTGGAGCGATTGTGTTTGCGTGGACGGCAGACAGCGATCGGACTTGTGAGCGTTTGATCGAAAGTCTGCATGTGATTGACGATACTCACGTTACCGCTGCGCTGCTTCGGTTGTTCTTCGAACATTGCGAAAATGTTCACACGAGACCTGACTGGTGGGAGGGTCTCAAAGACGGTTCCCGGCACGCTCTTGTCCAGAGAATGGCGGCTTCAGCGAATCCTTGGATCTCAAGGCCAGACGCAATTCTGGCAGACGATGGCTTGCAAGTGCCTTCGTGGAAAGTGCTACGGCGGATAAGGAGTCATACCTAAGATGCGCTCGAACATCCGCATGGAATGGAGACCGTAAAGACGATGGACTTAGACCAAGAAACAGACCGCTTCTTTGATATTTTCTGTCCAGGGGAGTCTCAGCGTCTTGACCAAATCGTAGCAGGTGCGAAACTCGTCTACTACACCAGCGCCAAAACGGCCATGTCGATTCTTGAGAACCGGGAGATCTGGTTCCGCAACGCCGCGCTGATGAGCGATTTCTCGGAGATTTCGTATGGCCTGAAGCTCTTTACCCGCGCGGTGTCGGGACCGGCGGGAGAAAGATTTGGGCGCATCGCAAACGGCCTGTTTCCGGATGCGACTGGATCGGCGGGAGTCTTGTTAAAGCCGCGAATTCCAGATTGGCACCTGGAAACCTACCTCTCTTGCTGGTCTTTGCACCATCGTTCCGAAGATCAAAACGGTCGGCTTTCCATGTGGCGCGCGTACGGGGACATCGCCCTGGTTTTGCGGAACCGCGCGTTTCATGCTATCGGCGACGAATCGGGCACGCGATCGCTGCCGGTCAATTACTTCTCATTGAGTGATTGCGAGGCGCAAGTGGAGCAGGTAGCGGAGAACATTCGCAGCAACGCCGCAAGCATCCAAAGCAGAGGAAGACGGAAGTTTGAAGAGGATCTGGCCCAGATGGCTTTTCTTTACGGGATCCGAACCAAACATCCAGGTTTCGCGGAGGAAGAAGAGTGGCGGGTGTGGTTTCGGCCAATGGACCAACCCGACCGGAAAGCGATCTTCAAAGAAAAAGTGGTCGTGATCGACGGGATCCCGCAAAGGGTCTGGACCCTGCCCCTGAGGAATGCCCCGCGTAAGGGCTTGCACGGCGCGGACATAGGAAGTCTGCTGGACCGAATCATCATTGGCCCTACGGCCTACCCGTACGTCAGTGCGACCGCGTTCGTAAGGCTCCTGGAAGAGGCCGGCGTGCGCGACGCCGGAGACCGGGTCGTTGTTTCGGAGATTCCTCTTCGGAAGCAACCAAAGGATCGGGGTACGTACTGAAAGCCGCTATCGGCATGTTAATCGGCGTGCAATAGTGACCCCCTATCGGGGGAATCGGCGTCCAATATTGACCCCCCTTAAGTTGAGCGATTCAACTCGCCTCGTTGTTTGGACGGACGGGGTGACGGGAGATGTTGATAGTGGAGACGATTGCGCGGATCCGTCGGGATCATCTGGAGCGGGGGGTGCCGATCAGGCGGATTGCCCGGGATTTGAAGCTGTCGCGGAACACGGTTCGCAAGGCGATCCGGGGGGATGTAGCCGCGTTTCGTTACAAGCGCACCGTACAGCCGCTGCCGAAGCTGGGTCCGTGCGTGGCGGAGCTGGAGCGGTTATTGGAGGCCAACGAGGGCAAGCGCCGGCGCGAGCGGCTGTCGGCGTTGCGGATTTTCGAGGCGTTACAGGGACGGGGCTATGACGGCGGCTACGATGCGGTGCGACGTTATGCGATGTCGTGGCGGTGGCGGCGTTCGGGGTCGGGTTCGCAAGTGTATGTGCCGTTGATTTTCGATCCGGGCGAGGCCTACCAGTTTGACTGGAGCCACGAGTATGCGGTGGTGGCGGGCACGACGACGCGGGTCAAGGCGGCGCACCTGCGGTTGTGCCACAGTCGGTTGTTCCTGGTTCAGATTTTTCCTCGGGAAAGCCAGGAGATGGTGTTTGAGGCGCACGAGCGCAGCTTCCGGTTCTTCGGTGGGGTATGCCGGCGCGGCATCTACGACAACAGGAAGACGGCGGTGCAGACGGTGTTCGTTGGCAAGGCGCGCGCCTACAACCGGCGATTCGTGGAGATGTGTTCGCATCATCTGATTGAGCCTGTGGCCTGCACGCCCGGGGCGGGTTGGGAGAAGGGCCAGGTGGAGAGCCAGGTGGGGCACGTGCGCGGGCGGCTGTTCGTGCCGCGCCCACGCGGGCGCAGTTACGCGGAGATCAATGCGTGGCTTGAGGATCAGTGCATCCGTGAGGCGAAGCGGCGCCGCCATCCCACCCTCAAGGACCAGACGGTGTGGGAGGTGTTCGAGGCCGAGCGGCCGTATCTGATGGCTTACCGGGGTCCGTTCGACGGGTTCCACGCGGTGGAGGCGGCGGTATCGAAGACGTGCCTGGTGCGTTTTGACCGCAATCAGTACAGCGTGGAGTCGCGCGCGGTGGGCCGCACGGTGGATGTGTGTGCGTACGCCGATCGGATCGTGATCCGTCAGGACGGCGAGACGGTGGGGGAGCATCCGCGCTGCTTTGAGCGTAACAAGGTGGTGTACAACCCGTGGCATTACGTGCCGATCCTCCAGCGCAAGCCCGGCGCGCTGAGGAACGGGGCGCCGTTCAGGGCCTGGGCGCTGCCGGGCGCGCTGGGGCGTGTACGGGCTGGATTGGGCCGTCATGACGACGGCGATCGCCAAGTGGTGAAGATCCTCGGTGCGGTGCTGGAGGATGGCCTGGAGGCGGTGGAGGCGGCCTGTGCCCAAGCCTTGGCCGAAGAGACCTGCAGCGCCGATGTGGTGCTCAATATCCTGGCGCGCCGGCGCCAGCCCGCACCCCCGGCGCCGATCCCGACACCGGTGGATCTGCGGTTGCGCCTGGAGCCGGCGGCCGACTGCGCTCGTTACGAGGGCTTGATGGAGGTGCGCCGTGGAGCGGCATGAGGTACTGGACATGATGCGCGCGCTGCGTCTGTCGGGCATGCGCACGGTGTTCGACGAGATCGTGGCCGTGGCGATCCAGCGCGGTCACCCGATCCAGCGCGTCATCGGCGAGTTGCTCCAGGCGGAGATCGCCGACGAGAAGGCGCGCTCGATCAAGTACCAGATGACCATCGCCAAGCTGCCGACAGTCAAGGAGCTGGCCGACTTTGACTTCACCTCAAGCCCGGTCAACGAGCCGCTGGTGCGGGACCTGGCCACCGGCGCGTTCGTGGAAGACAAACGCAACCTCGTGCTGGTCGGCGGCACGGGCAGCGGCAAGACGCATCTGAGCGTGGCCATCGCCCGAGCCTGTATCCGCAACAGGGCTCGGGCACGCTGCTACAACGTTGTGGACCTGGTCAATCACCTCGAGGCCGAGGCGCGCGACGGCCGCCAGGGCCGGACCGCCAACCAACTGGGCCGACGGGATTTGATCATCCTCGACTTATGTGGAGGCCCCACTTATGTGGAGTTCGTTCCTCGGACCACTGATGCCAGCACGCCGCTTTTGGCCGGGACTCAACATAACTAATCGTTAACTGGCAGCGTAGTGCCTCCGAAGACAAAAATCAGGAGGCAGTCATGCTGCGTACACTTTTTCCCCGGTATCACCCTCGTTACGAGCAATCGTGCTGCGGCGAGGAGCTTGAGGCGTTTGGCGCCTGGCTGATGGCCAGTGGCTATTCGCGCCAGAACACCTGCGGGCACCTTCGTCTGTTGCGGCACGTGTTCGAGCGTGACGGAGAAGCCGGATCCAACACAGCCTACTCGGACCGCCGGCTCAAGGAACTATTCGCGTTTCAGAGCGTACCGGATCGGCAAGCGGTCGGCTACCAAGCGACACGACGCGCCTACCGACGATTTCTCGCGGCTTGCGGTCGCCTGGAAGTCATGCCGCTGAGCGAACGGCAGCGGGGTATCGAGGAGTACGGTCGGTTTCTGCGTGAAGTGCGCGGTTTTGCACCCTCGACGACTGCGCAGCATGTGTCGACGGTGACGGGTTTTCTGGACCAAGCGCTGACCCCGACGGATTCGCTGGCGGCGCTGACCGCGGTCCATGTGGAGCACTATCTGTCGCTGAAGAGTGCGCATGTCACTCGGCAGACCTTGCAGCACACGGTCGCGCACCTGCGCGCGTTCCTGGCCTATGCGTTCGACAGCCGGTTGATTCCGACACGCCTCGATACGATCGATACGCCGCGGACCTATCGTGGCGAACAACCTCCCCGGGCGATGCCGTGGGAGCTCATACAAGGGCTGCTGCGGTCGATCGACCGGTCCGGCAAGGCGGGCTGGCGTGACTACACGATCCTGCATCTTATGGCGTATTTCGGCCTTCGTCCGTCCGAGATTGTCGCGCTTGAGGTGGGTTCGGTGGATTTCCAAGCGCGGACCTTGCGTGTCCAGCAGCGCAAGACCGCGTCGGAACTGATCCTGCCGCTGGCTTCGCCGACGCTGGGCGTGCTGCGCCGCTATCTGCACCGGGGGCGACGGCAGGGTGGCCACCGGGAGTTGTTTCTGCGCGCGCGCCGCCCGAGCGGTGCACTGAAGCACACGGCGGTCTGCGACCTGTTCGCCAAGAGGACCCGCGAGTTTGGCATCCCGCCTGGGCGCTACTCGGCTTACAGTCTGCGACACGCCTTCGCCTTGCGGTTGCTGGAACGCGGCGTGGGCGTCAAGGCGATCGGCGATCTTCTCGGCCATCGCAGCCTCGAAAGCACCTGTGTCTATTTGCGTCTCGACATCGCCGCGCTACGCACTGTGGCGCTTCCCGTGCCCTCGCTCCATGGCAGTCAGGAGGCAAGTTATGGATAGGACGACGAAGGGCACCGCGCTGGATGCCCCGATACGCGATTTCCTCGCCCACCGGCGCATGCTGGGACGCGGTTACATCCAAGAGGAGTACATCCTGCAAGGGGTCCGGAACTTTCTTCTCCAGACCGGTGTGGACGATCTCGATCGAACGGTCTTCGATCGCTGGTGCGAACACCTCAAGAATGTTTCAGCCAACACGCGTCGCGGACGCCAGCAGGTCGTGCTCAAGCTGAGCCTGCATCGCCGCAGAACCGACCCGGCCTGCTTCGTGCCGGATCCGCTTTATTTCGCCAAGCCGCAGCCCTATCGGCAACCGGTTCTGGTCGAACCCGAGCAGATCGCCCGGATGCTGGCGTGCGTGACCGCGCTTCGCCCAACGCCGAACTCGCCGTTGCGCAGCCAGGTGCTGCGCCTTGCCATCGTGCTGTTCTACACCGCAGGTTTGCGCCGTGGCGAAGTACTGCGGCTGAGCCTCGCCGACATCGATGCCGAGACCGGCGTCGTCCGGGTGCGGGAGTCGAAGTTCCACAAGTCCCGTTTCGTGCCGCTGTCGCCAAGCGCGCATCGGGAACTGTCCCGTTATCTTCGAGCACGCTCCGCCGTGTGCGACGACCGGCGTACGGGCGCACCGCTGCTTTGCAACCGCTCCCGCGGTTGGCGCCCCTACACCGGAACCGGTCTGCGTCATGGCATCACGCAGCTGTTCGATCAGGCCGGCGTCCACGATGACCAGGGCCGACGGCCCTGTATCCACGACCTGCGCCACAGCTTCGCCGTCCAGGCGCTGATGCGATTCTATCGGCGCGGCGAGGAGGTCCAGAGTCGTCTGCCGCATCTGGCCCTGTACATGGGCCATGTGTCCATCGTCTCGACCGCCTACTACCTGCACTTCATTCCGGCGCTCGCAACACTGGCCAGCGAACGCCTCGCCCAACAGTGCGGGCACGTGATCAAGGAGGTGCCCGATGAGCCGGCGTAAACCCAACGATCTCGGCCGCGCGATCGGTCGCTTCTTCGAGGAGTATCTGCCGCATCTGCGGGGGCTGAGCACGCACACGATCAAGAGCTATCGCGACGCCCTCGTGCTATTCCTGCGCTTCGCCTCGGAGGACGCCCAGCGTCCCGTCGAACGGCTCGACATCGCCGATCTCGACCGCGAACGCGTGATGCGATTCCTCCAACACATCCAGACGGTGCGCCGCAACGGGGTCGCGACCCGCAACGCCCGTCTGGCCGCGCTCCATACCTTTGCGCGCTTCCTCGCCGCAGAACGCCCCGAGCACCTGGAGATGCTACAGGCGGTGCTCGGGATTCCCTTTAAGCGCGGCGCGCGCGAGGCGCCCATCGAGTACTTCGAGACCCAGGAGATGGCCGCGCTCATGCAAAGTATCGATCGCACCGCACCGGGCGGACAACGCGATTACGCCTTGTTCGCGCTTCTGTTCAACACCGGCGCTCGCGTCCAAGAGACTCTTGATCTGCGGGTGCGCGACGTACGTCTCGACCCGCCCCACCAGGTTCGACTGCACGGCAAGGGCGGCAAAATTCGCCTGTGTCCGATCTGGCCAAGCACAGCGCGATTGCTCCGCAAACTGATTGACAGCGGGTTGCCGAACGGCGAACAGGATCCGACGGCCTCACTCCTGTTCCGCAATCAGCGCGGCGGACCGCTCACGCGCTTCGGTGTGCGCTACCGACTGCGCAAGCACCTGGCCGCCAGCGTCGCCCTCGCACCCACGCTTCGGGACAAGCAGCTGCATCCCCACTCCCTGCGTCACACCACAGCCATCCAACTGCTCAAGGCCGACGTGGACTTCGCCACCATCAGTCAGTGGCTCGGGCACGCGAGCGTCAATACGACGATGCGCTACGCGCGCGCCGACATCGACCTGAAACGCGCCGCCCTCTCGCAAGTGTTTCCGGAAGCCCTCGCACCGCCGAAACGTGCCCGCCTTGCTGCAGACGACGCCGACATCACCCGATGGCTGCGTCATCTGTAGATGCTGTTATGTGGAGTTGGCGCTGCCGTGGGCTCAGCAATTACCGGTGCCGAGCGCCGCCAACTCCACATAAGTGGGGGCTCCACATAAGTCGAGTTATGTTGAGCTCAACATAAATCGACGAGCTCGGCTACCTGCCCTTTGCCCAGGCCGGCGGCCAGTTGCTGTTCCACCTCATCAGCAAGCTCTATGAACGCACGTCCATCGCGGTGACCACGAACCTGGCCTTCGCGGAATGGCCCAGCGTGTTCGGCGATGCAAAAATGACCGCGGCCCTGCTCGACCGCCTCACCCATCATTGCGACATCATCGAGACGGGCAACGAGAGTTGGCGGTTCAGGAACCGTTCCTGATCGGCAAAGCACCATCCACGGCCCATCCGGACGGGCCCAGCCACGATCACGACGGTCCGGCCAGACTTATCGACCCGCGTTCCCTCCTCCGCCTGGGGCAAAATAAACGCAATCTGCTGATCGCTGAACTTCGATCTCTTCATCCCTTCGTCCTCGGTTGGTGATCGAAAACCTAACCGAGAATTTTCTCACTTTGAATGGCCCAAGAATCGGGGAGCAGATCACGGTATCGATCGACCTCAAAGCGGGATGATTGAGCGGTTGTGGCGGACTTGAGGGCGTTGGCACAGCACTATTCGCGCTACGGTTACCGGTTGTTGCACCCACTGCGGAAAAAACAGGGCTTGGTGGTTAATCCAAAGCGCAGCTATCGCGTGTATTCCTAGCCCGCATCGCTCACCAATCTTGCGATGAAGGCTTGTCGAGCTGATTGGAGAGTATTTGGCGGCTGGGAGGGTCGTTGAGGCGAGGATCGGCGGTTTGGCCAGTTCGTTTTGGGGCTGGGAAGGCGGATTTGTGCGGTGCAATGACCGTTATCCGGGGTGCCTGCGCCGCCTGGGCGAGCGAACCCCCCGCCCCCAGGCGCTCCGTCCGGCAGCCAGGGAAGCGCTACAGTTATCCGGGAGGACGCCACACCGGGTACCGCTGCAAATTCGCCAGCACCCGCATCAAGGTTTGCGGATAGGCATAGGACTGTGCATACGATAGCCATATCCGGCGCGCGGTGACTTTCACCCGCACCGCGATCTTCAACAGTTTCAGCCGCAGCGTGGTGCATTGGGCGCGGGCCAGCCGGGTACCTTTGGTTCCCACACGGCGCAGCGCGTGCATCAGCACATAGGCGAACGAGGCAAAATACAAGCGCAATTGATTGGCCTGGATCGTCGCCGCGCTGGTGCGGTCGGCGAACAGGCCGAGCTGCTGCTCCTTGATCCGGTTTTCCATCTCCCCGCGGGCGCAATACAGCCGCTCATACAGGCGTTTGGCGCGAACCTGACGGCGCGGCAGGTTGGTCACTACAAACCGCGGGTTGGGGCCTTTGGACAGGTATTCCGCCTTGCCCACAACCCGCCGCTCGCGGCTCCACGACTCGCGCGTGCGATAGGTAAACTCCACAAAGCGCCGCGCCGCCCGCTTGGTGTGCCGATGGGCCTTGCGCGCCTCTCCCATCGCCTCCTCCACCTGCTCTGCCAGCCGGCTATTGCGCGCCAGACCCAATACGTAGCCGATCCCTTCGCGCTCGCACCAACTCATCAAGTCCTCGCGGCAAAATCCCGAGTCGCCCCGAATGCGAATGCGCGTCTTCGGCCAGCGCCGGCGCAACCGCCTAACAATCCGGCCCAACTCCGTAACACTGCCGGCCGCCCCATCCTGATCCGATGTCCGAAGACGGGCGCACAACAGATGCCCGCCACAGAAGATATACAGCGGCAAGTAGCAGTAGCAACGGTAATGGCCATGGAAGAACCGCCCTTCCTGATCCCCATGCAAGGGATCGTCCGTGGCGTCCAGGTCCAGCCAAACCTCCGCCGGCGCCGAACCCAAAGACTCCATGAACGCATCCGCCAGCAGCTGATCCATCGCCTGGGTGTCGGCCACCATCCGCTTATAGCGGCTGTTCGCCGCGCCGTCCGCTTCGCTTAACTCCAGACGGTTCAAGGTGCTGGAACTCGCCAGCGGCCGGCCCCGGTCCCGAAGACGCGCCCGATCGGCGCCGGTTACGTCCCGCTTGCCCACCAACAGCGCCAGCAGACTGTCGGAACTCAGCACGTCGTGGTCGTTCAAATCCTCATAGCCCAACGCGATCGCGTAGATGCGCTGCGCCAGTAACTCTCTGACGCTATGCTCCGCCCCGCCCGCGTTGCGGTAATCCGTAAAACACCCTGCCAATCGCTCAGTCACAGCGCAGCGCTTGACTCACGTCAAGAATCCCAGGCGAAGGTCCGCTTCGCGCAATAACACCCCCCCGCCGTCCGAACTCATCCGGCCGCCATCAAAACGGCCGGCCACGCGACGCCGTCCCAGGCCGTGAAATTCCATCTGTTCTGCGCTACACTGTGTGTTCATGGGGCCTCCTTGTTGGACTAATGCAAGTCCTTGATAAAATTCGCATTATCCTACAAATCGAGGCCCCATTCCAGTTGTTGGTGAGCGATCCGGGCTAGTGTCCTGTATCGGAAATACGTGTAGCAAGTCGCTCGATCTTTTGGAGGATGGATTCAGCGGTGGCAGCCCAGACGAAGGGGTTGGCGTCGGCGTTGTAGGCCTCGGTGAAGCCCTGGATGGCGGCCTTGAGTTCCTTGACACTGCGGAAGCTGCCGCGGCGGATGGCGCGTTCGGTGATGAGCCCGAACCAGCGCTCGACCTGATTGAGCCAGGACGCGTAGGTTGGGGTGAAGTGACAGTGGTAGCGGGGCCGCTTGGCCAGCCAGGCCTTGACCTTGGGATGCTTGTGGGTGGCGTAGTTGTCCATGACCAAGTGGATGTCGAGTTCGGCCGGCGTCTCCTTGTCGAGCAGGCGCAGGAAGGCCAGGAACTCCTGGTGACGATGACGTTTGCGGCATTCGGCGATGACCTTGCCGGTGGCGATGTCCAGTGCCGCGAACAGCGTGGTGGTGCCGTGGCGTACGTAGTCGTGGGTGAAGCCCTCGCAGTAGCCCAGATCCATCGGCAGCCCGGGCTGGGTGCGGTCGAGGGCCTGGATCTGCGACTTTTCGTCGACGCACAGCACCATCGCGTGATCCGGGGGATTGAGATAAAGCCCCGTGATGTCCCGGACCTTCTCGATGAAGAACGGGTCGGTGGACAGTTTGAAGGCGCGCGTCAGGTGGGGCTTGACGCCGAACAGCGTGAACCACCGCTGCACGGTGGTGTGCGAGATGCTCTCGGCATTGGCCAGGGTGCGCGTGCTCCAGTGCGTGCCGTGCTCGGGCTTGTCGCGCAGCGCCCGGTTGATGACCTGCGCAACGCGCTCGTCGTCGTAGGTGCGCGGACGTCCCGGGCGAAGTTCGTCGTGCAGTCCTTGCACCCCGTCGGCGAGGAACCGGCGCCGCCACTTGCCGACCGCCTGTGGCGACGCGCCCACGCGTCTCGCCACTTCCGCGTTGGTGATCCCTTCGGCGCTGGCGAGGATCATGCGGGCACGCGTGACCAGCGCATGCGGCAGGCTGGTGGATCGGGCGGCCGACTGCAATTGGTTGCGTTGCTCATCGTCGAGCGTCAATGGAGGGAGCGGGCGTCCACGGGACATAACGGCCTCCCGGCCAACTGAACACCCGCACATTATAACTACATGTATTTACGATACAGGACACTAGGAGCTTGCGCCATAGGATGTTTCTGCTGGGCGCCCCGGGGGTTCGCAGGCAATGAAACGTCCGATTGCCTCCTCCAAAGCGCCACGCGGGGTCATAGACCCGCAGGCGGGCGGGGAATGCCGGTGGATGGGCCCGCCGGCAGGGCGGATTGGGGCCGAATTGCCCTTCTTCACGCCGCCGCCAGCCCTTGTATCCGCTTCATGTTCAATGCCAGACACACCAGGGCCCACTCGCCCCGCGCTTGGTCAAGGCCGCGCACGCTGAAGCGGCGAAAACCCAGCGCCTGTTTGATCCAGCCGTTGGGCGCCTCCGACAGCCACTTGCGCTTGGCGTACTGCGCCTGACCTTCGGGCGTCGCCAGCTTGTTGGCCATCCGCGCCCGCGCCGGATGCGCCTTGGCGTTGACCGCCACCGCTTTGTGGCCCTCCCGGCCCAAGGCCACATAAGCGTCCACGCCCCGCTCCTCCAAAGCCGCCAGGTCCAACTCGTTGCAATACCCCGCGTCCGCCAACACCCGCTCCGGCGATTCCCCATAGGCCGCCTTGACCTCGTCTAAGCGCGGCAGCATCTGCCCCTGATCGCTGGCGTTCGACGTCACTTCCGCCGCCACGACCAACTGGTTCTCCCCCTCCACCGCCAACTGCGCGTTGTAACACTGCTGAAAGCCTTCCGTGCTGGTCTTCATGATCCGACTCTCCGGATCCGTGAAGTTGCTCTGCGCCTTGGCTTCCGGCTCGCCATAGGCGCGCTTATACGGACGCCCGCCCTTCGGATTGCGGGCCTGACCCGGCTTGCGCCCGCGCGCATCGTCCAAGGCCCGCTGACGCGCCTCCAAGCGCGCCTTCGCCTCAACGATCGCCTCCAGCCGGTCCTCGCGCCGCTTCAACTCCTCGGGCAACTCGTCGCCGCGAACGTCCGCCCCATACCGCTCATCCTCCTGATCGTCTACCGCACGCGCACGGCCTACCAACGCCTTAATCTCCGCCTCAAGGCGCTTCTCTTCCTCCACCATTCGCCCATAACTCATCGCCTTGCGCTTGGAGGCGTTCGCCCGAACCTTCGTCCCATCAATCGACAAGGTCCCGAAACGCGCTAAACCCAACTCACCCGCCAAACGAACCACTTCCACAAACAACCGCTTGAAATCGGCCAAATGACGCCGCCGAAACTCGCAGATCGTCCGGTGAGAAGGAAAGTTGCCCGCGCCCAATACCCGAAACGCCACGTCCTCTTGAAGCTTCTTCGCCAGCCGCCGCGAGGAAAACACGCCCGTCGAATACCCGTAAATCAGCACCTTCAGCATCATCCGAGGCTCATACGGCGACTTGCGCCGGCCATCGCCTTCGTAGCGCTCGTAAAACACCCGCAAATCCAGCCCGTCCACCAAGTCGCTCACATGCTGCGAAAGATGACCTTCCGGCAGCCATTCCTGCAAACTCTCCGGCAACATCAGCAACTGATCCGGCTGATACGGGCGAAACGTCGTCGGCATCTCACACCTCCATGAACATACCATCCCTATTGTCGCAAATTTCTACGGCGCAGGCTCCTAGGAGGGATTGAGAGTGCGCACCCGGCGCCGGTAAGTCAGCAACAGTTGCACGGCTGAGACGCGAGACTCGTTTCCGGATTGTGCCTCGTAGCTCAATCCTGTATTATCTCTTACTTGGGGCATCGGCCAAAAGTGCGGGGGGTCGGTCCGTGCGCCCCATCTTAATCCTGAACTTGCCGATGGTGATGGACAACGAGACCTTGCAAGGCGGGGGCCGGCTGGGCCGAGCGATATCACCGCAGCGCCTTGAAGGCCCCGTATTTCTTGAACTGCGCCGTGAATCCGCGCACGTTTCTTGATGCTACGCCATGTTGCAACATCCATGCAACCTTTTCCGGCGAATTTGACCATGTAAGCGAGATCATCGTGATGGACACGGTCAACCGACTGCAAAATGTAGGCGGGTTGCTCACCATCGCCCTGATGCTGCTCGTCTTTTCGGCGCCCGCCCAAGCCTGGCGCTCGGCCATGAGCGACCAGGGCCAAACCACTTCCGGTAGCACAGCCTGTTCGCAGCAAGACTGTGCTCAGGGGTTCATCACGGGCCCGAATCTGGAGTACTGCCTTAGCGCCATCACGCTCGACATGCAGCGGGCTCCTAGTCGTGGAATCACCATTAGCTACACAGACTCCATGAAAATCAAAGTCTTAGCGCACGCTCTATGCCCGGTCCAACCCGTCAAGTCCACGCCGTTGACTTGTCGTAGCCGCCTCGCATGAGCCAGTCGACCCGATCGAGACCGAATGCCGAAGCGGGCCAGTCCCGCTCGGCGGCCCAATGGGACGGCGCTCTCGCTCCTGGTCCACCGGCGGGGCTGGTTCCCAAAGACCATATCCCCAAGCGCCGCCGTCGCGGCTCGGGGGGCGTGCGCGTGTTGGCCGCCGTTGCCTGTTTAGCCTGGCTCGCCTGGCCGACCGAGGCTGTCGCGCAGACCTACACAATTACCATTAGCGCTATTACCTTCAATGACATTCTCGACGCCTCGGAGTATTCGGACGGGTTCAACATCACTGGCAACACGGGTACCGAGCAAGACATAACTGTCGATGTGTCCCTCGGCACGAAGACGTGGCAAACGACCTCGAATACCCAGGACGGCGGAAATTGGTGGTGGTCGGTGACCGTGGACCCCAATGCTAACTATATTAGTCACGGAGAGAACCAGGTAACCGCGAGTGCCGCGTTCCCTAACAACATTGTAGGGCAGCACGATCGGAGCTTTTACGCGTATTTGTACGCCCCGCCGCAGATCAACGGAGATACACAGATCCAATGGGCGGAGAACACAGCAGAAAATGTAGAAGTCGGGAGCCACCCTGTCGTCTATGACGGCCTTGACTTGTTGGGTTTTGATGTGTCGGGAGCTGACGCAGACGACTTCTCAGTCTTGCAATCGTACCCGACGCTTACAAGCATGAGCCTGTCCGTGGTCTTCGAAGACTCTCCCGACTTCGAGGATCCGGACGACGCCAACACCGACAACGAATACAGGTTCACGCTGGAACTTACAGAGGGCCCCAGTAACCTCGTCCTCGTTTCGAAGAACGTTACCGTCACCGTGACCGACGAGCCGGCGGTGAGCGGATCGACAGCGGTCGAGTACGCGGAGAACGGCACCGGGACGGTGGAGACCTACACGGCCAACAAAATCGTGACGTGGAGCTTGGCGGGAGCCGACAGCGGCGCTTTCAACATCAGTGGCGGCGCCCTGAGCTTCAAAGACTCTCCCGACTACGAGGATCCGGACGACGCCGACAAAGACAACGTCTATGTGGTAACGGTGGTGGCGACCGACGGCAGTGAAGCGGGCAGGCTGGACGTCTTCGTTACCGTGAACGGGGTTGACGAAGCACCGACGGCGGACGCGGGCGCGGACCAGACGGTGGCCGACGGGACGGAGGTGACGCTGGACGGGAGCGGGAGCGCGGACGTGGACGGCGACACGCTGACCTACCTCTGGTCGCAGACGGCGCCGGACGCGGGCGCGGACGTGACGCTGAGCAGCACGGCGGCGGAGCAGCCGACGTTCACGGCGCCGGAGCGCGAGACGGACGTGACGCTGACGTTCGAGCTGAAGGTGAGCATAGCGGAGATCGCGCCCGCCGGCAGGGCCCACGCAAGCCATCCACAAACGCCGAGCACACTGCCGGCCGATTGCAAGAGTTAACGGCATATGTCCCTCCCCCGGCGACCACGAAGGCAAAGACGGAGAGCTTCCCCGCACCTGCCATCCGTCGGCGCATTCCTTGGCGCCGCCGCCCTGCTGCTCGGCTTTACGGCGCAGGCGCAGGCGCAGCCGGTGCTCGTGAGCAACACGGGCCAATCCACCGACGGTTACACAGCATGTGTCTCAGGTTCTCAATCATTAGACTGTGCTCAGGGCTTCACCGCGGGCCCGCATCTGAAGTACGCCCTGAACGCCATCACGTTGGACATGCAACAGGCTCCGGGTAGTGGAATCACCCTGACGGTAACGGTGAGGGGCGACAACGGATCGGGGCACCCGAGCAACACGGTCAAATACCTCTTGACCAACCCCAACCTGGGAACGGCGGGGATCAAGAGGTTCGACGCCCCCAATGGCGCCCGTCTGGATGCAAACTCCCAATACTTCGTGCACGTGGCCTATAGCGGCAACGGAACTATCCCCAGATGGAACTTGACGACAAACAACGCTGAAGATTCCGGCGCGGCCACAGGGTGGAGCATCCGCGATCACCGCCACACGCGCCAGTCCGGCGCAACCGGGGCCTGGCAGGGTGGTGGTGGTACGTACTCGACTTCGATGCAAATCGGGGTCTTCGGGTACGCTCTCGTCCCGCCCGCCCCGGACGGGCTGTCGGCGACGCCAGGCGACGCTGAGGTGGCGCTGAGCTGGGACGATCCGAACAACTCCGTGATCACCAAGTACCAATATCGCAAGAAAACAGGCTCGGGCTCTTACGGTAGCTGGTCCAACATCCCCGGCAGCGGCGCGACCACCACCGGCCACACCGTGACGGGCCTGACCAACAGCACCACCTACACTTTTGCGGTGCGCGCGGTAAGCAGTGCCGGAAACGGCTTCGAAGACACCGTGACCGCCACGCCGGTGGCTGTGCCCCCCACGGTGACCGGATTGGCAACGGTTGATTACGCGGAAAACGGCACGGCGGCGATCGAGACCTACACGATCGCCGACCCGGACGCCAGTGGTACCGTCTCGGTCTTGGACCTGAGTGGAGACGACGCCAGCCAATTCTCCCTTACCACCACCGACAACGCCGATGGCACCGTCACTGCTGAGTTGAACTTCATCGACGCGCCTGACTACGAGGCGCCCACCGACAGCGGCGGCAACAACGTATACGAGGTAACGCTGTCCGGCAGCGACGGCAGCAATACGACAGACCTGGACATCACCGTCACCGTCACCGGCGTGAACGATAACAATCCCACGGTGACCGGATTGGCAACGGTTAATTACGCGGAAAACGGCACGGCGGCGATCGAGACCTACACGATCACCGACGCGGACGCCGGTGATACCGTCTCGGTCTTGAACCTGACTGGAATCGACGTCAGCCGATTCTCCCTTCCCAACACCGGCGGCGGCACCGCCACGGTCACTGCCGAGTTGAATTTCACGACTGCGCCTAACTACGAGGTTCCCACCGACAGCGACGACAACAACGACTACGAGGTAACACTTAACTTCAGCGACGGCAGCAGAACGACAGCGCTGGCCATCACCGTCACCGTGACCGACGTAGACGACGTCTCTGTCTGGTCCGGCACCACCACCGGGGCGGTGACCGAGGACGATAGCGCCGCCAATTCCGCAACCGGCACCCTGACCATCACCGACGAGGACGAGAACGACACCGATCCCACCATCACCGCTCAGACCGATACCAACGGAACCTACGGCTCCTTCTCCATCGCCGACGACGGCGTCTGGACCTACACCCTGGACAACACCGACGCCGACACCAACGCCCTCGACGACGGCGACGACGTCACCGACACCTTCCCCGTCACCGCCTCCGACAGCAACACCCAGAACGTCGTCATCACCATCTCCGGCGACGACGACCCCCCCGTCATTACCGGACCGCCCCCCCCGGTTACTTTTGCCGAGAACGGCACGAATGCGATAGCGACCTACTCGGCCACCGACCCGGAAGGGCGTTCCATCACTTGGGGCGTGAGCTCGTTCAATATCCCGGGGACAGAGGATTGGAATTCATTCTCGGTCAGCACCCTCTCTAACGGCGATGGCGAACTGAAATTCAATCCGCCTCCTAACTACGAGGCTCCCACGGACCATAACAGCGACAACGTATATGGGGCACTGTTGTATGCCGCAACCCCGAGCGGTAATAACGGTGGTCTGATCGTCGCCGTCACCGTCACCGACCTGCCGGCGGTGAGCGGATTGACAGCGATCCCGTACGCGGAGAACGGCACCGGGACGGTGGCGACCTACACGACCAGCGAAACCGTGACGTGGAACTTGGAGGGAGACGACAGCGGCGATTTCAGCATCAGCGGCGGTGCCCTGAGCTTCGCTAGCTCGCCTGACTACGAGTCTGCCACCGACGACAACACCGACAACGTCTATGACGTAACGGTGGTGGCAACCGACGGCAGTGAAGCGGGCAGGCTGAACGTCACCGTCACCGTCACCGACGTGAACGAAGCCCCCACCTTCAACGAAGGGACCAGTACGACCCGCAACATCGACGAGAATGCCACCGGCACTATCGGCAGCGCCGTCGGCGCCACCGACCAGGACGGCGACACCCTGACCTACTCCCTGGGCGGCACCGGCACCGACAAGGACGCCTTCGACATCGATGGATCCACCGGCCAGCTCTCCGTGGCCAGCGGCGTCACCATAGACTACGAGACCCAGAACAGCTACTCCGTCACGGTGTCGGTCACCGACGGCGCCGCCACCGCCACCATCGCCGTCACCGTCACCGTCACCGACGTGAACGAAGCCCCCACCTTCAACGAAGGGACCAGTACGACCCGCAACATCGACGAGAATGCCACCGGCACTATCGGCAGCGCCGTCGGCGCCACCGACCAGAACGGCGACACCCTGACCTACTCCCTGGGCGGCACCGGCACCGACAAGGACGCCTTCACCATCAATCCCAACGACGGCCAGCTCTCCGTGGCCAGCGGCGTCACCATAGACTACGAGACCCAGAACAGCTACTCCGTCACGGTGTCGGTCACCGACGGCGCCGCCACCGCCACCATCGCCGTCACCATCAACGTGAGGGCGGTGCTGGTGAGCGCGACGAGCGTGACGGTGGCGGAGGACGAGAACGCCGCGGAGCACACGGCCACCTACACGGTGAAGCTGGCCACCCAGCCGACGGGCGATGTGACGGTGACCCCGAGCAGCGACGCCACGGATGTGGCCACGGTCAGTCCGACCACCCTGACGTTCACGACGAGTAACTGGAGCACGACGCAGACGGTAACGGTGACGGGGGTGAACGACGCCATCGACAACGACGGGCGCACCGCCACCATCAGTCATACGGTGGCGGGCGCGGACTACGGCTCGGTGACCGCGGCGAACGTGGCCATCACGCTGACCGACGACGAGGACCTGCCGACGCTGACGCTGGCGCTGGACCACAGCTCGATCGGCGAGAACGGCGGCGTGGCCGCGGTGACGGCGAGCCTGAGCGGGGCGTCGAGCGAGGCGACCACGGTGACGGTGACGGCGGCGCCGGACGCGCCGGCGGTGGCGACTGACTTTACGCTGACGGGATCGACCCTGACGATCGCCGCCGGCGACACCGACAGCACCGGCACGGTGACGATCACCGGGGTGGACAACGCCGTGGACGCCGCGGACAAGACGGTGACGGTGTCGGGCAGCGCCAGCGGCGGCAACGGCGTGGACCATCCGGGCACCGCCACGCTGACCCTGAGCGACGACGACGGGCCGCCGACCGGGATCGCGCTGGAGCTGAGCGACGCGTCCGGGACCGCGCTGAGCGAGCTGGACGAGGACGCCGGGGCGACCACGGTGACGGTGACGGCGACGGCGACCGGCGGCATGGCCTTCGCCGCGGACACCAACGTGACGATCTCGGTGACCGGCAGCGGGGCGGCCGCGGCGGTGGACTTCGACACCGTGAGCGATTTCACGATCGCCTTCTCGGCCGGCGCGGCCTCGGCCGAGGGCACCTTCACCCTGACCCCGACCGACGACGCGGTGCACGAGGCCGACGAGACGGTCACGGTGTCGGGCGAGTCGGGGACCCTGACGATCCCGGACGCGACGCTGACCCTCAAAGACGACGTGGACCTGCCGACGCTGACGCTGGCGCTGGACCACAGCTCGATCGGCGAGAACGGCGGCGTGGCCGCGGTGACGGCGAGCCTGAGCGGGGCGTCGAGCGAGGCGACCACGGTGACGGTGACGGCGGCGCCGGACGCGCCGGCGGTGGCGACTGACTTTACGCTGACGGGATCGACCCTGACGATCGCCGCCGGCGACACCGACAGCACCGGCACGGTGACGATCACCGGGGTGGACAACGCCGTGGACGCCGCGGACAAGACGGTGACGGTGTCGGGCAGCGCCAGCGGCGGCAACGGCGTGGACCATCCGGGCACCGCCACGCTGACCCTGAGCGACGACGACGGGCCGCCGACCGGGATCGCGCTGGAGCTGAGCGACGCGTCCGGGACCGCGCTGAGCGAGCTGGACGAGGACGCCGGGGCGACCACGGTGACGGTGACGGCGACGGCGACCGGCGGCATGGCCTTCGCCGCGGACACCAACGTGACGATCTCGGTGACCGGCAGCGGGGCGGCCGCGGCGGTGGACTTCGACACCGTGAGCGATTTCACGATCGCCTTCTCGGCCGGCGCGGCCTCGGCCGAGGGCACCTTCACCCTGACCCCGACCGACGACGCGGTGCACGAGGCCGACGAGACGGTCACGGTGTCGGGCGAGTCGGGGACCCTGACGATCCCGGACGCGACGCTGACCCTCAAAGACGACGTGGACCTGCCGACGCTGACGCTGGCGCTGGACCACAGCTCGATCGGCGAGAACGGCGGCGTGGCCGCGGTGACGGCGAGCCTGAGCGGGGCGTCGAGCGAGGCGACCACGGTGACGGTGACGGCGGCGCCGGACGCGCCGGCGGTGGCGACTGACTTTACGCTGACGGGATCGACCCTGACGATCGCCGCCGGCGACACCGACAGCACCGGCACGGTGACGATCACCGGGGTGGACAACGCCGTGGACGCCGCGGACAAGACGGTGACGGTGTCGGGCAGCGCCAGCGGCGGCAACGGCGTGGACCATCCGGGCACCGCCACGCTGACCCTGAGCGACGACGACGGGCCGCCGACCGGGATCGCGCTGGAGCTGAGCGACGCGTCCGGGACCGCGCTGAGCGAGCTGGACGAGGACGCCGGGGCGACCACGGTGACGGTGACGGCGACGGCGACCGGCGGCATGGCCTTCGCCGCGGACACCAACGTGACGATCTCGGTGACCGGCAGCGGGGCGGCCGCGGCGGTGGACTTCGACACCGTGAGCGATTTCACGATCGCCTTCTCGGCCGGCGCGGCCTCGGCCGAGGGCACCTTCACCCTGACCCCGACCGACGACGCGGTGCACGAGGCCGACGAGACGGTCACGGTGTCGGGCGAGTCGGGGACCCTGACGATCCCGGACGCGACGCTGACCCTCAAAGACGACGTGGACCTGCCGACGCTGACGCTGGCGCTGGACCACAGCTCGATCGGCGAGAACGGCGGCGTGGCCGCGGTGACGGCGAGCCTGAGCGGGGCGTCGAGCGAGGCGACCACGGTGACGGTGACGGCGGCGCCGGACGCGCCGGCGGTGGCGACTGACTTTACGCTGACGGGATCGACCCTGACGATCGCCGCCGGCGACACCGACAGCACCGGCACGGTGACGATCACCGGGGTGGACAACGCCGTGGACGCCGCGGACAAGACGGTGACGGTGTCGGGCAGCGCCAGCGGCGGCAACGGCGTGGACCATCCGGGCACCGCCACGCTGACCCTGAGCGACGACGACGGGCCGCCGACCGGGATCGCGCTGGAGCTGAGCGACGCGTCCGGGACCGCGCTGAGCGAGCTGGACGAGGACGCCGGGGCGACCACGGTGACGGTGACGGCGACGGCGACCGGCGGCATGGCCTTCGCCGCGGACACCAACGTGACGATCTCGGTGACCGGCAGCGGGGCGGCCGCGGCGGTGGACTTCGACACCGTGAGCGATTTCACGATCGCCTTCTCGGCCGGCGCGGCCTCGGCCGAGGGCACCTTCACCCTGACCCCGACCGACGACGCGGTGCACGAGGCCGACGAGACGGTCACGGTGTCGGGCGAGTCGGGGACCCTGACGATCCCGGACGCGACGCTGACCCTCAAAGACGACGTGGACCTGCCGACGCTGACGCTGGCGCTGGACCACAGCTCGATCGGCGAGAACGGCGGCGTGGCCGCGGTGACGGCGAGCCTGAGCGGGGCGTCGAGCGAGGCGACCACGGTGACGGTGACGGCGGCGCCGGACGCGCCGGCGGTGGCGACTGACTTTACGCTGACGGGATCGACCCTGACGATCGCCGCCGGCGACACCGACAGCACCGGCACGGTGACGATCACCGGGGTGGACAACGCCGTGGACGCCGCGGACAAGACGGTGACGGTGTCGGGCAGCGCCAGCGGCGGCAACGGCGTGGACCATCCGGGCACCGCCACGCTGACCCTGAGCGACGACGACGGGCCGCCGACCGGGATCGCGCTGGAGCTGAGCGACGCGTCCGGGACCGCGCTGAGCGAGCTGGACGAGGACGCCGGGGCGACCACGGTGACGGTGACGGCGACGGCGACCGGCGGCATGGCCTTCGCCGCGGACACCAACGTGACGATCTCGGTGACCGGCAGCGGGGCGGCCGCGGCGGTGGACTTCGACACCGTGAGCGATTTCACGATCGCCTTCTCGGCCGGCGCGGCCTCGGCCGAGGGCACCTTCACCCTGACCCCGACCGACGACGCGGTGCACGAGGCCGACGAGACGGTCACGGTGTCGGGCGAGTCGGGGACCCTGACGATCCCGGACGCGACGCTGACCCTCAAAGACGACGTGGACCTGCCGACGCTGACGCTGGCGCTGGACCACAGCTCGATCGGCGAGAACGGCGGCGTGGCCGCGGTGACGGCGAGCCTGAGCGGGGCGTCGAGCGAGGCGACCACGGTGACGGTGACGGCGGCGCCGGACGCGCCGGCGGTGGCGACTGACTTTACGCTGACGGGATCGACCCTGACGATCGCCGCCGGCGACACCGACAGCACCGGCACGGTGACGATCACCGGGGTGGACAACGCCGTGGACGCCGCGGACAAGACGGTGACGGTGTCGGGCAGCGCCAGCGGCGGCAACGGCGTGGACCATCCGGGCACCGCCACGCTGACCCTGAGCGACGACGACGGGCCGCCGACCGGGATCGCGCTGGAGCTGAGCGACGCGTCCGGGACCGCGCTGAGCGAGCTGGACGAGGACGCCGGGGCGACCACGGTGACGGTGACGGCGACGGCGACCGGCGGCATGGCCTTCGCCGCGGACACCAACGTGACGATCTCGGTGACCGGCAGCGGGGCGGCCGCGGCGGTGGACTTCGACACCGTGAGCGATTTCACGATCGCCTTCTCGGCCGGCGCGGCCTCGGCCGAGGGCACCTTCACCCTGACCCCGACCGACGACGCGGTGCACGAGGCCGACGAGACGGTCACGGTGTCGGGCGAGTCGGGGACCCTGACGATCCCGGACGCGACGCTGACCCTCAAAGACGACGTGGACCTGCCGACGCTGACGCTGGCGCTGGACCACAGCTCGATCGGCGAGAACGGCGGCGTGGCCGCGGTGACGGCGAGCCTGAGCGGGGCGTCGAGCGAGGCGACCACGGTGACGGTGACGGCGGCGCCGGACGCGCCGGCGGTGGCGACTGACTTTACGCTGACGGGATCGACCCTGACGATCGCCGCCGGCGACACCGACAGCACCGGCACGGTGACGATCACCGGGGTGGACAACGCCGTGGACGCCGCGGACAAGACGGTGACGGTGTCGGGCAGCGCCAGCGGCGGCAACGGCGTGGACCATCCGGGCACCGCCACGCTGACCCTGAGCGACGACGACGGGCCGCCGACCGGGATCGCGCTGGAGCTGAGCGACGCGTCCGGGACCGCGCTGAGCGAGCTGGACGAGGACGCCGGGGCGACCACGGTGACGGTGACGGCGACGGCGACCGGCGGCATGGCCTTCGCCGCGGACACCAACGTGACGATCTCGGTGACCGGCAGCGGGGCGGCCGCGGCGGTGGACTTCGACACCGTGAGCGATTTCACGATCGCCTTCTCGGCCGGCGCGGCCTCGGCCGAGGGCACCTTCACCCTGACCCCGACCGACGACGCGGTGCACGAGGCCGACGAGACGGTCACGGTGTCGGGCGAGTCGGGGACCCTGACGATCCCGGACGCGACGCTGACCCTCAAAGACGACGTGGACCTGCCGACGCTGACGCTGGCGCTGGACCACAGCTCGATCGGCGAGAACGGCGGCGTGGCCGCGGTGACGGCGAGCCTGAGCGGGGCGTCGAGCGAGGCGACCACGGTGACGGTGACGGCGGCGCCGGACGCGCCGGCGGTGGCGACTGACTTTACGCTGACGGGATCGACCCTGACGATCGCCGCCGGCGACACCGACAGCACCGGCACGGTGACGATCACCGGGGTGGACAACGCCGTGGACGCCGCGGACAAGACGGTGACGGTGTCGGGCAGCGCCAGCGGCGGCAACGGCGTGGACCATCCGGGCACCGCCACGCTGACCCTGAGCGACGACGACGGGCCGCCGCTGGCGCCGGCCAACTTCGCCGCGACGGCGGGCGACGCACGGGTGACGCTGACCTGGGACACGGCCGGCGACGACCAGCATCACGGGCTGGCAGTACCGGCGACCACGCATGGCGACTTCGCCGACTGGACGGCCATCACCGTGACGCCTCGGTGCACCACCGCGCACGCGGTGGCGGCGCGGCGGTGGACTTCGACACCGTGAGCGATTTCACGCTCGCCGCTCGGCCGGCAACGGCCTCGGCCGAGGGCACCTTCACCCTGACCCCGACCGACGACGCGGTGCACGAGGCCGACGAGCGGTCACGGTGTCGGGCGAGTCGGGGACCCTGACGATCCCGGACGCGACGCTGACCCTCAAAGACGACGTGGACCTGCCGACGCTGACGCTGGCGGGGGACCACAGCTCGACGGCGAGACGGGACGTGGCCGCGGTGACGGCGAGCCTGACGGTCGGCGTCGAGCGACGCGACCACGGTGACGGTGACGGCGGCAGCCGGCGCGCCGGCGGCGACTGACTTTACGCTGCGGGATCGACCCTGACGATCGCCGCCGGCGACACCGACAGCACCGGCACGGTGACGATCACCGGGGTGGACAACGCCGTGGACGCCGCGGACAAGACGGCGGGCACGCTGAGCGGCGGCAACGGCGTGGACCATCCGGGCACCGCCACGCTGACCCTGAGCGACGACGACGGGCCGCCGCTGGCGCCGGCCAACTTCGCCGCGACGGCGGGCGACGCACGGGTGACGCTGACCTGGGACACGGCCGGCGACGACAGCATCACGGGCTGGCAGTACCGGCAGAAGCAGGGCGCGGGCGACTACGGCGACTGGACGGCCATCACCGGCAGCGGCCCGGGCACCACCGCGCACGCGGTGGAGGCGCTCGTCAACGGCACCGCCTACACCTTCCAGCTCCGCGCGGTGAACGCGGACGGCAACGGCGACTCGGCGACGGCGAGCGCCACCCCGAGGGCGGGCAACAACCCGCCTACAGTGCAGAACCGGCTCGCCGACCGCAGGCTGACCGCGGGCAAGACGCTCGACGTGAACGTCTCCGCGACGTTTGACGACCACGACAACGACGAACTGACCTATTCGGCGGTCTCCGACGACCCGACCGTGGCGAGCGTAACGCTGTCGGGGGCCACGCTGACGCTGACCGGGGTGGAGGCTGGCACGGCCACGGTGACGGTGACCGCCAGCGACGGCACGGACTCGGCCTCGGACGCCTTCGCGGTGACGGTTCAGGCGGACACACAGCCGAGCTTCGCCAGCGACATCGCCGACCGGACTTACACGCGCGGCGAGGCGATCACGCCGCTGACGCTGCCGCTGGCCAGCGGCGACAACGGCGTGGTGCGCTATTCGCTCAGCCCGGACCCGCCGGCCGGCCTGGTGTTCGACCCGGATGCGCGCACGCTGAGCGGCACGCCGACGGCGGCCCAGGCGGCGACCGCCTACACCTACACCGCGACGGACGCCGACGAGGACGCGGCCAGCCAGAGCTTTACCATCGAGGTACGGGATTCGGCGTCGGCGACCCAACCACCGCTGGCGCCGGCCAACTTCGCCGCGACGGCGGGCGACGCACGGGTGACGCTGACCTGGGACACGGCCGGCGACGACAGCATCACGGGCTGGCAGTACCGGCAGAAGCAGGGCGCGGGCGACTACGGCGACTGGACGGCCATCACCGGCAGCGGCCCGGGCACCACCGCGCACGCGGTGGAGGCGCTCGTCAACGGCACCGCCTACACCTTCCAGCTCCGCGCGGTGAACGCGGACGGCAACGGCGACTCGGCGACGGCGAGCGCCACCCCGAGGGCGGGCAACAACCCGCCTACAGTGCAGAACCGGCTCGCCGACCGCAGGCTGACCGCGGGCAAGACGCTCGACGTGAACGTCTCCGCGACGTTTGACGACCACGACAACGACGAACTGACCTATTCGGCGGTCTCCGACGACCCGACCGTGGCGAGCGTAACGCTGTCGGGGGCCACGCTGACGCTGACCGGGGTGGAGGCTGGCACGGCCACGGTGACGGTGACCGCCAGCGACGGCACGGACTCGGCCTCGGACGCCTTCGCGGTGACGGTTCAGGCGGACACACAGCCGAGCTTCGCCAGCGACATCGCCGACCGGACTTACACGCGCGGCGAGGCGATCACGCCGCTGACGCTGCCGCTGGCCAGCGGCGACAACGGCGTGGTGCGCTATTCGCTCAGCCCGGACCCGCCGGCCGGCCTGGTGTTCGACCCGGATGCGCGCACGCTGAGCGGCACGCCGACGGCGGCCCAGGCGGCGACCGCCTACACCTACACCGCGACGGACGCCGACGAGGACGCGGCCAGCCAGAGCTTTACCATCGAGGTACGGGATTCGGCGTCGGCGACCCAACCACCGCTGGCGCCGGCCAACTTCGCCGCGACGGCGGGCGACGCACGGGTGACGCTGACCTGGGACACGGCCGGCGACGACAGCATCACGGGCTGGCAGTACCGGCAGAAGCAGGGCGCGGGCGACTACGGCGACTGGACGGCCATCACCGGCAGCGGCCCGGGCACCACCGCGCACGCGGTGGAGGCGCTCGTCAACGGCACCGCCTACACCTTCCAGCTCCGCGCGGTGAACGCGGACGGCAACGGCGCGGCTTCGGTAGAGAAGAGCGCCACGCCGGTCGCAGAAGACAATCCGCCTGCGGTGGTTTCCTTCGGAGCGTCGGCCTACACGGCGACCGAAGATGGGACCCCCGCCACCGTGACGGTGAAGCTAAGAAATGCCAGGAACGAGGCTTTGTCGATCCCGATCCGGGTGACGCGGCCGGAGATGACGGAATTCGGCGACTATACGGTTGAGGAGTTGCAAGATTGGGATGCTCAAGCGGGCACCGGAACGCTCACTTTCCCGGCCGGCGCAACGCAGCAAACCTTGAGGATTGTAGCCAACGGCGATGGGGACGGCGACGACGAGATGTTGGAGCTGGGATTTGAGAAACTGCCGGCGATCGTGATGGCTGGGGAACCGGCCGTGGCGACGGTGACGCTTAAGGACAAAGGAATGGTGGAATTGCAGGTCAGCTTTGTGCAGGCGGCGCATGAGGTGACGGAAGGTCAGGTTGCTGACATCGAGGTGATGATATCGCCGGTCCCTGATCGGCGGGTGGAAGTACCGCTGGTGGTGGCGCTTCAAGGCGGAGCGACTGCGGACGACTTTAGCGGGATGCCGGCGTCGGTGGTGTTCGAGAAGGGCGCAAGTCAGACAACGATCACCGTGGAAGTCATAGCGGATGAAGTGAACGATCCTGGAGAGGGGATGGTGCTTAGCTTGGGCGAGCTGCAGGAGGGAGTGATTGCGGGCGAGGCTCCCACGACGGAAGTGCGCTTCGGTCAGCAGCGGATGGCCCAGCAGTTTGCGCCTTCGCTGGAGGCGATGTTGGCGGTGATGGCGCGCTCCATGGGTGACAGCGCTCAGGCGGCGATTGAGGGTCGCTTTGAGCGATATCGTCAGGGGCGTCGTCTGGGATCGTCGGGCAAGCCGATGCAAGCGGCGAGGCCGGGCACAGGCGAGCTGGTGAGAGGCAGCCCACCGACCAACCGCCGGCGCGATTTCGATCTGGGCCAGTATGAGCCTTCGCGATTTGTCCGCAAGGGCATCGATGGCTCTGTCGTCGGGACAAGCCCGGTGGCTCGAAGTGCTTGGAATGCGGTGGAGGGAAGCCCAGTAGCGGGATTGCGCGGGGAGTCGGACGGGCAAAGCACTTGGAAATCGTGGCGGCTCTCGCTGGGTTCTTTGGAACGCTTTTCCGGCGTCGGCCAAACTCACTTGAGAATGCCTGCCGGCAAAGCTATGGCGCCGGTCGAGAGCAGCGCCGGACTGGATCGACTTGGAGGTACCCCGCTCGGACACGTGTTGCCGGCGCCAAGCTCGACCGATTTCGTGGGGATGAGGGATCAGTACTTCAGCCTGTCGAGAATGTCCTTCGAGGCGGCCCTGAGTAAACCGGCGCAGGAAACGAGCTGGGCACCGGTGTTGTGGGGACAGGGCGATCTACAGCATTTCAACGGGGATTTGGCGGGGATTGAGATGAACTATCGCGGCAAACTCAACGCCGCGCATGTGGGTGTGGATCTCTATGCCAACGAGCAGCTGCTGGCCGGGCTGTCGTTGATGCGCAGTTGGGGGGACTTGGAATACACCGACGACGGGATTGATGGACTATTGGCAAACGACCTCTACACCTTTCATCCGTATCTGTATTGGCAGCCGAACGAACGGGTGAGCGTATGGGGTATTGGCGGCTTGGGGGGAGGTCAAGTGGATGTCGAGGACGCAGCGCGGCGGCACGACTTCGATGCCGACTTTCGGATGTTGGCCGGCGGCGTGCGGGCGGCATTGGGGCAGCGGGGCAACAACGAATGGGGTGTGCGCGCGGATGCCTTCACGGCGCAATTGGAGACCGACGCCTTGGAGGACATCGCGCAGATGAGCGGTGAGGCCCACCGGGCCCGCTTGATGCTGGAGTGGGTTCACGAAAGGAAGCTCTCAGTGTGGCGATCACTGAGCTTGCAGGCGGAGGCCGGCGGGCGCTTTGACGGGGGCGATGCGGATCGAGGCGCTGGGGTGGAAACCGGTTTTCGTCTGGGATACCTGGATACAAACCGTGGACTGGACGTGGCGCTGCACGGCCGGGTGCTGGTGGTGCATGAGAGCGACTACCGGGACTGGGGCGTGGGGGTGCAGGCAAGTTGGGATCCGGGCGAGAAACAGCGCGGGTTCCGGGCATCGGTAATGTCCTCTTGGGGTCAGGACGGCGGTGGCCGGACGACGCTGTGGGACAACGCGGATGCGCTGATGCGCCCGGCGCGGATGGGAGCACCGGGTCTGGGCTCCCAGTTTAGGATGGGAAGCGAGGTGGCCTACGCCGGAATCAAGGCGCCGGGTTTACCGGGCGTGCTGACGCCCTATGGCCGGCTGCGATGGTCCGGGCACAATCGGGAGCTGGCCTGGGGGACGTCCTGGAGTCCGGTTGTTGACCTGCCCGCGATGTTGGAATTGGAAGCCATCAGAAGGGAGAACCTGACAGGTCCGGCCGATCTGGGGGTGTTCCTGCGAGCGTCAATCCCCTTCGGCGGCTCGCGGGATGTCATTGCCGGCCGGGCCGACGTTACCACCCAGGCGCTCGATCCGAAATCGATTCCGCGCGGGAATGCCGAGTCTGGCGCCGACGGGCCGCAGGCCACCGCCGCTGCTGTCAGACCACCCGCCGAGACAGTCAGTGCCGCACAACAGGACGCGAATCCACCTCCCGAACCCGCGACGCCCGAGCCGGCCTCGGCTGCTTCGCAGCCCCCGCAAGCTTCGAACCAGCTGCAAGGCGTGGCAACCCCATCAATAACTACTGCACCCGCCAAAGGAGAAGCGCGCGTAGTCAATGTCCAGCCGGCGTCGCCGCCCCGATTCGCGGCAGCCCTGACGCAAACCGCCGAGATGCAAGCCCTGGCGATACCATCGCAACCCGAGACTCGCCGCCAATCAACGCCTGCTGTGACTTCATCCGACGGACCGGCCCCCATGGTTGTGCCAAGCGCAGGCGTGGTCGTTCAGGTGGGCGCTTTTCGGAATGCGGAAGGGGCTGCCCGGATCACCGCCGAGCTACGGCAAAAAGGTTATGCCGCTATCACGATCGACGGCAGCGACTATCACCGCGTGGTGGTCGGGCCATTCCCCGGTCGGAGCGACGCCGCCAGCGCCCAATCGCAGCTGGAACAACAAGGCTACCAGGGATACCTTCGAGCTGATCTGCAACACCTTCTGAAGCTTGCCCGCTCACTTTCAACTGCCCCTGCTCTGAACCATTGAATTGGAAGGGCTGTGGCGGGAGAGCATAACGACGGGCCGGCGCGGGAATTCGCGGCGGGCAGGCTCGATGAGGACAAACGCGGGTGAAATGCGAGCCAATCTAGTGTGCTACTCGGTGAAAGATTTCCATTTGTGCCTAATCGGCTCCACCCTAGCGATGATGGAATCGCCGGCAGCTTTCCAACGACGCGGCTGCGATTGCAGCGCGATGCTGGAATACGAAGGGCGCTAGAATTAAGCAATTGGCGCGTATCCGGAGCAATATGCAATGAGAAGGGTCTCACGGCTTAAATACGCAGGCAAATGCCCCACCGCGCGTCTGCGGCCCCACCCTGCGGAATTGTGAGGACTTTCTTAGGAGCATAATGCCCCCCAAGCCCCGCAGGCTTGTCTTCACGCCCGTACGACATCCCGTTGGTGCATGGAGGAGCACACCTAGTGCGGCATGCCATAGTACGTCTGAGGGACTACCGGTGACCGTTCCCCCGTAATCCGAGCCGTATGGGATAAAGAATGTCCTTGTATTTGAGAGGCCCCCATTACGGCTTGGATCCAATGGGGATCGGCCATATCGCAATTAACGTGAAGGCCAAGTTTTTCGAGTCTTCATAGAACGATTGTCGACCAAGTACGTCGCAACAAATGCGGAAACGCCAAAGAAGGCATCATGACGCTGTGTGACACACGCAGTTTGCGTGATCTGGGAGAAGATATCTGAGAGCCAGCGCACCACAGTGAGCGTGTGATATCGGCCAAAGCGCTGCACAATTTCAGTTTTTCCTGTATGGATTGATGCTGTGAGAACATCGGTCATTGCACGGCCCTGCTCGTCGGTATGTTGCACAATGGCAAAGGGAGAAAGGTTCTTGTTTACGATCTGCGCGTTCCTCTCAATTCTCTCTTGCGCGCGGGTTCCGTAGTAATGCTTCCATAAGATCTCTTTCGCAACTTGATTCCACCACTCGCTTATCGGCTCTTCGGTTCCAAGATCCGGATCGCCCAGTTCCGAGAAATTTGCATAGCGGCCGCGCCTTGCATCAGCAAATGCATCCAGACAAGCGACTATTGCCTGAGGCGCGTGCGGTGTTCTGAGCGCCGCTGATAGCAAGGGTTTGGGGCGGTCCTGATTTTTCTTTACCCCAGGAAGGGGCGCTTTTCGGGCGTTTTCGGGGCGTTTTCGGGGCGCGGCCCGGGTTTTCACCCCAACGCTGAAGGAAGGAGCGTAAAGAGGATATTTCTCTTGTAAATCAATAGGATGATGGACAAAACGGCCGTCATGGGGCATAATGAGTTTAACAAAAACAACCCGCCGCTCCCGGCTAAGGAGACACCATGACGGCCGCCGCAAGTAGGCTCTTTTCGTGGGATGATGTCGAACGCTTGGGGGACTTGAAGCGGCTGGAGTGGGTGCTTCGGTATCTGCCGGACGAGCCGGTGATCGATGCCTTGAAGGCCCGGCGGGGCCGGGGCCGCGACGACTATCCCGTCGAGGCGATGTGGCGGGCTTTGGTTGCGGGGGTGGTGTTTCAGCATTCCTCCATTGCTTCGCTGGTGCGCGAGTTGCGGCGCAATCCGGCCTTGCTGGAGGTCTGCGGTTTCGCCGCTTTGCCCCGCCAGGGGCGCACGGTTCGGACGATCGAGCGGGATGCGCAGACCGGACAAGCGAAGGTGGTCAGTTTATCGGCGCCGGTATTCGACAACGTTCCGGCCCCTTCGAACTTCTCGCGTTTTTTGTCCAACGTGGTTGGCGTAGAAGAGGAGCGGGGCCTGGTCAGCGGGATGATGGACACCTTGCGGGATCGGCTGATGGAGGTTGTGCCGGACTTCGGGCGTCATCTGGGCTATGACGGCAAGGCGGTGGAGAGTCATTCGACGGGTCAAGAGAGCCGCAAGACGGGCCGCACCTCGGATGCGGACGCCGACTGGGGCCAGCACGAGACGCGGGGGGTGGACGCCAAGACCGGCAAGCCGTGGGTGAAGGTCAAGAGCTGGTTCGGCTACGAGTTGCATTTGATCGCCGACAGCGCCTATGAGATTCCGCTGTGGTTTCTTGACCTGCGGTCAAGCCTCTTACGTGGTGACGTGACGAAGGCGTCGGCCTCGGAGTGCAAGCGGCTGGACAAAGCGGTAGACGAGTTGTTTGGGAAGTCGCCGGAGTTGGCGGAACGCTGCGCGGACTTCAGCGCCGACCGGGGTCTGGATAGCGGCCCGCTGAAGGCCAGGCTGTGGGATCGGTACCGGATTCGTCCTTTGATCGACACCCGCGAGATGTGGCGGGAGGAGAAGGCGAGGCCGGGCTACGATCCGTCGAAGCCGATTCTTCGGTCGCTGGATCCGGACCGGGTGGATACGATCCTGCATAGCGAGAAAGGCGAGGTGTTATGCCATGACCCCGCGACCGGGGAACAGCGTCCCATGGCGTTCCAGGGCTTTGAGTCGGACCGGGGGACTTTGAAGTACCGCTGCCCGGCGGCGGCCTATGGCTTTCGGTGCAAGGGCCGGGCGCAATGCTATCGCGGCGCGGGAGTCCAAGACAGCGCCTACGGGCGCGTCGTTCGGATTGCGCTTGCCGATCAGGATCGGCGCATCTTCACGCCCACGCCGTGGGGCAGTCCGTCATGGCGCCGAGGGTATAAGCGGCGCACGGCCTTGGAGCGGATCAACAGCCGGGTGGATTCAAGCTTTGGCTTTGAGCGTCACTTCATCCGCGGACTAGCGAAGATGAAGACGCGGATGGGGCTGGCCGTGTGCGTGATGATGGCGCTGGCCCTGGGCGCGGCGCTGGAGAACCGCCCCCAACGGATGCGCTCGCTGGTGGATCCGCCCTTCCTAGACGCCGGATAGCGGCTTCCCCGGCCGGGGAATGCCTGCCTGCGACGATCCGCCGGTCCGGCGGAGAGCGGCTTTCGCCTGACTGGCGCCGCGGCCCGTCAAAGAACCGTTTTGGCGCCCGTTCTTGCCGGGCCAGGGACCGGGCGGACCTCGGCAAAGCCCCTATCCGCGCCCGACAAGGCGCGGTCCGCCTTCAATCCACGGGCCAAGAACCCCCGCGCCACGCAAAACCACCCGAAAAACCCCACAGCGCAAGCGCCTCTTTTTCGATTTCGCTTGACATTTCACTTTTTCGTCGCTACCGTCTTGCCCAACACCCCTTGTGGTTTCGACCGCAAGCCGCGGGCCTCTTCGGAGGCCCTTGCTTTTTCTAGGGGCTTCCATGCGCACGATTGTCTATGTTGATGCCCTAAATCTGTACTACGGCGCACTAAAGGGAACGGATTATAAGTGGCTTGACTTGCATCAACTGTTCGCGAAAATTTTGCCCTCTCAATACAACATTCAGGGCATTAAGTATTTCACGGCTCAAGTATCCGGCACGCCAATTGACCCCTCAAAACCGCTGCGACAAGGATCCTATATTCGAGCGCTGCAGCACTCTTCGCCCAACCTGAAAATCTACTACGGGCACTTTTTGCGCCATTCCGTGTCGCTGCCGCTGGAAACGCCAATTGGCAGCCAACGCACAGCGAGAGTCATTCGAACCGAGGAAAAAGGCTCGGATGTGAATCTTGCCGCACACATGCTGAACGACTGCTGGCTAAACGCCTATGATTGTGCGGCAGTCGTAACCAACGATAGTGATATTGCGGAAGCAATGCGTTTGGTGAAGAAACACTCCAATAAAGAAATTGGACTAGTGAGCACGAAGATTGGACCAGTGAGAGGCCGGCGGAGGGTGTCGAAAGAGCTTAGGCAACATGCGGATTTCTTGCGGCACATTCGGCCAAACATCCTACGTCAATGCCAATTGCCCAATCCGATCCCGGGAACGAAAATACATAAGCCCCCGCAGTGGTAGTCAAGCACTTTGCGACCAGGATAGAGGTCGGATAGGATCATTGCGTAACCACGAAAGCGGTTGCGTGGGGCAAAAGGTTGGAAACAAGACAAGTACTATGAGAAATTATGAATAAGAACAAAAGCTTATTCTTTTCGTTCTAGTCTTGGTCCGGGCGCTGCTCCTTCGGGATTGATTAGCTCGAAACAGTGCTCACTACTGAGACATACCGCCCCCACGCCTCCATGAGCTTGCGCCGCTTCTCGAACAGGTCGCTACGCGCGTACGCCTGCTCGGCGGCGTCGCCGAGCTTGTGGGCAAGCGCCGCTTCCATTACGGCCCGGGGCGCATCGGTCTGCTCGGAGGCCCAGTCGCGGAACGAGCTCCGAAAACCGTGCGGGACCGCCGGTATGCCGAGTTCTTTGACGAGTTTAGACAACGTCATGTTGGACAACACGCGGCCGCGCGGGCTCGGGAACACCAGTCCGCTGCCATCGCTGATCTCCCGCACTTCGTAAAGCACCTCGATGGCGCGCCCGGACAGCGCGATGCGTGAGCCACGGTAAGGAGAACCCTCGACCGGGCTATGTGAGCATCCCTTACGGATGATCTCCGATACTAGAGCGAGGCAGCTCCGCGAACCGAATGAAGAAAGGCGTTACCCAACACGCGCATATCAGCAGGATCCATCGTCGCAAACTAAAGCTCGCGCGTTGCGCTGCTCCGGCCGCAGGAATACAACCGATCTAACCCAACACGGAAAACACGCCGCGGAATCAGCCGTGTGCGCTTGACAAGGAAAGGCCATATCAGCCCGGATATTGCATGAGTAAAGGGGGCAAGGCCTTTGATATTCGATATAATTCAGTTAGTTACGCTGATATCGAAAGAGACCTTGCCCATGACAGATTGTATCCAAGAACGGCTGCCGTTTCCACGCTGTAAAGGACGCCGGGTCCAAGCGAGTTTCTCCGGCGGCGACATCACCTCCAACGGCGGCGTTTTGCTGCTGCGTCAAGCCGACCGGGTGTTGGGTTTCTTGACGTGAGTCAAGCGCTACGCTGTGACCGAGCGG